>CAWGYD010000011.1:0-95176 GCA_963826785.1 uncultured delta proteobacterium | reverse complement strand
CCGAAATGCTGCGCCGCCTCAAGGTCGATTATCCGCAGAAGGACGACGCGACGGTCCTGATGGAACCCCAGATCGAATATGATCATCTGATTCAGGTCATGGATGCGGTGCGCGGGGCGGAAGTCAGGGAGGCGCAGAGCGGAGAAATCGTGAAAACGGTCCTCTTTCCCAACATATCGATCGGAGACGCGCCATGAGGAATTCCAGACGCATGAAACGAATGGGGCGCAACAGGAAAAAGGTGACGGGACTGAATCTGACCTCGCTGATGGATGTGTTCACCATCCTGGTGTTCTTTCTGCTCGCCAACTCCTCCGCCAGCGAGGTGCTGACCACTCCCAAGCAGATCAAGCTCCCCGATTCGGTGGTCGAGGCCAAGCCGCGGGAGACGGTGGTGGTCATGGTCGGCCCCGAGCAGGTGCTGGTCCAGGGAGAGGCCGTGATCGGCACGGCCGAGCTGCTGGCATCCGACAAGGAGACGATCGGGGCGATTACCGCGCGGCTCGATCAACTGGAGCGCAACATTATCGGAATAAAAACCAAGGAGGCCGTCGAAAGCAAGGAGATCACCCTCCTGGCGGACAGGACGATCCCCTTCAGCGCCCTCAAGAAGGTCATGTCGACCTGTACGCATTCCGGATACGGCAGGATCTCCCTGGCCGTCATCCAGAAGGCGACGCAGGGTTAGTGTGGACGCCGTGAATACATCCATATTGTCAGAGGAACTGGAGCCGCTGAACGCGCGGATCGGGGAGGCTCGGGGGAAACTCGAGGCGCTCGAGGTGAGCTGCGCGTTGCAGAGGCAGAGCTCGAGACGTTTTCCGTCGACCGGCAGCGGTTCGATGCCTTGCGGGATGTCTGCACCGCCCTCGATACGCTGGAAGAAATGGGGGCGGCCGAGCTCTTCTGGGACGGCGCTCCGCGGATCGCCGATGTCGCCCGGCACCGGGAATCCCTTCGGGAACGGATCGTCCTTTTTGAGGAAGAGATCCGCGGCGCCCGGGAACGGCATGACTCCCTCCAGGCGCAGGCCGGCCGGGTTCACGACGAGCTGGACAGTCTGCACGAAGAGGTACACCAGGCGTATGCCCGTGAAGAGCGGCGGCTGGAGGAGTTCGCCATTGAGCGGGAGCTCTCGGTCGTTCCTTTCCGGCAGGCGATCATGCCCTGGACCGGCGAGGACGAGAGCGAGAGGCGATTCCGGCGGTTCATGATGGCTGCGCTGTTCTGGAGCGCGGTGATCGGCACTCTCATTCCCCTCGTGAATCTGCCGATCCCCGACCGCTCGGCCGTGATGGTCGAAATTCCCGAGCGGCTGGCCATGCTGGTCAAGAAGGAGCCCATACCGGAGCCGGTTCCGCAGCTCCCCAGGGAAGAGAAGAAGCCGGACCCGGAGCAGGAGAAGCCTGAAGAACCGCAAAAAACGAA
The DNA here is from genome assembly GCA_963826785.1 of uncultured delta proteobacterium. Lineage (GTDB taxonomy): Bacteria > Desulfobacterota > Desulfobacteria > Desulfobacterales > Desulfosalsimonadaceae > CAWGYD01. Next base: position 93,748 of record CAWGYD010000011.1, on the reverse strand, counting down.
GAAAAGCCCGGCCAAGGAAAAGCAGGTGAAAGTGGCCAGGGAAGCCTCGAAACCGGCCGGGGCCGGAACGCAGGCCGCGCGGAAAAAGGCGGAAAACACCGGTGTCCTGGCGTTCAAGAGTTCCTTTGCGGATCTCATGGATGAGACTCCCGTGGCCAAACTCGGAGCCGAGGCCCGCCTGACCGACAAGAATATGCAGGCGGCGGGACAGGCCCGCGCCCAGCGCTCGCTGGTGGCGCTTCAGGGCAAGGGTTCCAGCGGGGGGATCGGCAACGCCGCGGTCAGCCGCAACATCGGAGCCGGCGGAGGCGGAAGGGGCGGAAACGGCATCGGCAAGGTGGGATTCGAGCGGGTGGAAAGCGCCGTGGCCGGTCTGACGGAAGAGGCGGGGCGTCCGCTGAGCGACGGACCCGGTCCGGGGCGGACCGACGAGGAAATCCAGATCGTGTTCGACCGGTACAAGGCGACCCTCTACCGGATCTACAACAAGGAGCTGCGCAAGGACCCGACCCTGCGCGGGAAGATGCTGCTGCGGCTGATCATCGAGCCGGGGGGGGAGGTGTCCTTGTGCAAGGTGGAATCGACCGACCTGGCTTCGGAAGAGCTGGTGGCCCAGATCGTCGACCGCGTCCGGAGGTTCAACTTCGGCCCGAAGGAGGACGTGCCGAAAACGACCATCCTGTACCCGATCGACTTCTGCCGGCGGGATAGAGAAAAGCTACCAAGGCACCAATGCGAAATCGACTCACGGGAGAGACGCGAAGACAGACGGAGAGAAATGCCTAAATCGGTTTTATTTCTTCTGTGTTCTGCGGCTTTCTGGCGCTCTGAGTTGATCTTGCTGGTAATCCCGTCTTACCGATCCCGGAACTCAGCCTTCCGTTTGTTCAGGAAGGCGTTCATCCCTTCCTTCTGATCCTCGGTGGAGAAGCAGAGGCCGAAAAGTTCGGCTTCGTACCCGATGGCCCTGGCGCTGTCCATCTCCAACCCGTTGTGGACCGCCTCCTTGATCATCCTGATGGCGACCTGCCCCTTTGAAGCGATCTTCCCGGCGAGTTTGCGGCACTCCTCAAGCAGCTGGTCGGCGGGAACGACCCGGTTGACCAGGCCGATGCGATGGGCTTCGGCGGCGTCGATCATGTCCCCGGTGAAGAGCAGTTCCAGGGCGCGCCCCTTGCCGATGAGACGGGGAAGTCGCTGGGTTCCGGCCCAGCCGGGGATGATTCCCAGATTGACTTCCGGCTGACCGAAGCGGGCCGTCTCGCTGGCGATGCGCAGATCGCAGCTCATGGCCAGCTCGCACCCGCCGCCCAGGGCATAGCCGTTGATCGCTGCGATCACGGGCTTGCGGAAACGCTCGATGCGGTTGAGCAGAGTCTGCGCCAGTAGGGCGAAGGCGCGCCCCTCCATGGGCGACATGTTCTCCATGGCCGAGATGTCGCCGCCGGCCACGAAGGCTTTCTGCCCGGCTCCGGTGAGGATGATCACCTTGATCCCGTCGTTCTTTTCCAGGGAAGTCGAAGGCCTCACCCATTTCCCGCAAGGTATCGAAGGAGAGAGAGTTCATCGCCCGGGGGCGGTTGATGGTTATGGTGGCGACAGGAGCGGCCAGATCGACCAGAAGGTTTTCGAATTGCATGGATGATCCTCCTTGATTATGCTTGGAAATCGGATTCACGCGAATTCACGAATTCACGCGGAGAAATGCTCTAGATCTTTTCTTTGATTCTTCTCGACTTCTCGGCTTCGCGTCGAATTCCGCTTTTCAGCTCTCCAGCAGATTGACCACGGTGCGCCCCTTCAGTTTTCCCTTGAGGATGGCCTGGATCGGCTCTTCGAGTTCCTGCAGGGTGCACTCGGTGGCGGCCTCTTCGAGATGCTGGGGCTTCCATTTGCCGGCCAGATTTTTCCAGATCTGCTCCCGGGGCTCGCGGGGGCATTCGACCGAGTCGATCCCCAGCAGGCTGACGCCGCGCAGGATGAAGGGAAAGACGTTCACGGGGAGCTCGGGGGAGCCGACCAGACCGCAGCAGGTGACCGTCCCGCCGTAGCGGGTGGCCTTGAGGGCAGCGGCCAGCGTGTCGCCGCCGACGCAGTCGACGGCTCCGGCCCAGCGTTCCTTCATCAGGGGCCTCTCCGCTCCTTCCAGAACGGCCTCCCGGCTGATCACCCCGGCGGCACCGAGGGTGGCGAGGTAGTCGCTTTCTTCGGACTTGCCGGTCGAGGCCGTCACCCGATACCCGGCCCTGGAGAGAATAGCGACGGCGATGCTCCCCACACCCCCCGTCGCTCCGGTGACCAGGATGTCGCCGTCTTCGGGGCGTACCCCGGACTGCTCCAGCTTGAATACGGAGAGGGCAGCGGTGAATCCGGCCGTTCCCAGGGCCATGCTTTCACGCAGGGAGAGCCCCTCGGGGAGGGGGATCGCCCAGACGGCGGGGATGCGGATGTACTGGCCGAAGCCGCCGGCCGTATTCATCCCCAGATCATGACCGGTGACGATGACCCGGTCACCGGGGGCGAAGGCGTCGCTGTCGCTTGTCACGACTTCCCCCGCGGCGTCGATGCCGGGGGTATGGGGATATTTTCTCGTCACTCCCGGACGACCCGTCGCGGAGAGGGCGTCCTTGTAGTTGAGAGAGGAATAGTGAACCTTCACCAGCAGCTCCCCCGGCGGCAGATCGTCCACTTTCCTTTCGATTATGCTGCGGGTGAATTTCTTCGGCTCCGTTTCCTCGACGAACATGGCGGTAAAAGTCTCGGGCGGCATCATTTTTCTCCTTGTGATTGATGTGTACCTTGGAAAATTCGGTAATCGAATCCTTCAACGCGGAGCCGAGTCAAAGCGAGAACGCAGAGGGAAGTCATCATTGCCTTTCCCCGCGATCTCAGCGCCTCCGCGTCTCTGCGTTAAAAGCCTTGCTTCGATATGTACTTAACAGGTAATATCAATTTAAGCAAGTACACACAAATATGTATGGTAGTATCCAAAAAGATACTATGAATCGCTCTCAAAAGACGGAAGAATATGACGGTGGAAAAAGAATACCAATGTACCGTCGAGGTGACCCTGCAGGTTATCGGCGGCAAGTGGAAGGCGGTCATCCTCTGGCATCTGACTCATAAGACCCTGCGCTTCAGCCAGCTCCAGAGGCGGCTTTCGGGGGTGACCCAGAAGATGCTGACCCAGCAGCTGCGGGAATTGGAGCGGGACGGCATCGTCCACCGGGAGGTCTATGCCGAGGTGCCCCCGCGGGTGGAATATTCCCTGACGGAAACGGGGAGAACCCTCATCCCCCTTCTGACCATGATGTGCGAATGGGGCAAGGGCTACCATTACGATGAAACAGCTCCTTCCGTTCGGGCCGTCTCCGCCTGATTTTTTCTGCTCCGGCCGGTGGAGAGCCGGGCCCCCTACTCGCGAAAAGGATCTTCTTCATCCATCCTTGCCGCTTTTGATGCGGCGCCCCGGGGTAGCCACTGCTCCAGTACGGCGCTCAACCGGCTCTGGTTGAAAGGTTTTCCGAGAAAGTCATCCATCCCGGCATCCAGGCACCGGTCCTGATCGCTCTTGAGGACATGAGCCGTCAGGGCAACGATGGGAACGTGCTCGCCCATCCCCCTGGAGGCCTCTTCCTCCCGGATGAGCCGGGTTGCCTCGAAACCGTCCATCACCGGCATCTGACAATCCATGAGAATCAGATCGTAGGGTATCCGCCTGGATGCTTCCACCGCTTTGTGTCCGTTCAGGGCGGTATCCACCCTCATGCCCAGAGCTTGCAGCATGGCCTGCGTCACTTCCAGGTTAACGGGATTATCCTCGGCCAGAAGAACGAGTCCTCTTCCTTTTCGTTTTTGAAAAGCTCTCTTGACCCTTTCCCGGGGGGCGGACGGCTCTTTGCCTGTTTCCTGCCTTTTTACTGGAATCGTGATACTGAATCTGGAGCCGTTGTCCGGCTCGCTTTCGCAGCTGGCGTGTCCTCCCATGATTTCCGCCAGTTGCCTGACAATGGCGAGTCCCAGCCCGGTTCCTCCATACCTGCGGGTATTTGAAGCGTCCACCTGGGAGAAGGAATCGAAGATATGCTCCTGTAAATCATAGGGAATGCCGATGCCGCTGTCTCTGACGGAGAAGCACAGCGTCACCTGATGGGCATCCTTCTCGACAAGCTTGATCTCTGTTTCAATCCTCCCCTGATCGGTGAATTTTATGGCATTGTCGATCAGGTTGTTGAGAATCTGGCGCAGGCGATCGGGATCACCCCTCAAGGCGTCCGGAATATGGTCCGGGATCTCGCAGGTAAATTCCAGCCCCTTCTTGTGAGCCCGCCTGGACATGATCTCCAGAATCGTATCGATCGTCTGGCGTAGGTCGAAATCCACTTCTTTCAGCTCCAGCTTTCCGGCTTCGATTCTGGAAATGTCGAGAATGTCGTTGAGGATGTTCAGAAGAAACTCGCCGGAGTTGTATGCGGTTTCCGCAAGATCTCGTTGGTTCGGGGTGAGATCCGTATGAAGCAGGAGTTCGGTCATCCCCAGGACTCCATTCATCGGAGTCCTGATTTCGTGACTCATATTCGCCAGAAACTGGGACTTGGCCCGACTGGCCTCTTCGGCCCGGTGAGCCAAAGTGACGGCTTCGTCCATGGCCTGTTGCAGATCGCGGGTCCGGTCTTCCACCTCCTCTTCAAGCTCCTGCCGGTGCTTTTCCACGCGCGCGCGGTAATCCTGAAGACGGGCAATCATCACGTTGAAGGCTCGACCGAGATCGGAGATCTCATCGTGGTTTCTGATTTCGATCTGATGATCGAGTTTCCCACCGGCAATGTCGCTGGCGATCAGAGCCAGTCTCTTGAGCGGAGAGGTGATTTTCTGTGCCAGCAGAATGGCAAGAGCGCTGCCGAAGAGCACCAGAACGAGGGTGAAAATCAGGGTGGACAGAAAGAAGTGATGGATATTCCGCTCCAGATTTTTTGAAGTCAGCCCCAGTCGGACATATCCAATGGTGTCGGGGGGCACTCTTTTTCGTTCGGGAAACAGCCCGGCCGGATCCTCACGGGAGGAAGAAAGCACGGGAGTGATCATGTCGATAAATATGACCCCGGTGCGGGGATCGCTCAATCTGCTGACCTGAATCGGATTGCCGGGATCGAAGCCCGGGAAGGAGAAGCTCCTTGGAACCTGGACCGAGTCGTCCGCGGTTTTCGATGCCAGCATTTTCCCTTCGACGGTCGCGATGACCACATAGGCGGCATCTTCTTCGGCGAAGACGCTGTCGAGCAGTTGCTGCAAAGAGGAAGGATCTTCGGTGTAGATGGCGTATTCACTGCTTTGGGCCAGAAGCGCAAGCATGTGATAGCCGTCTGCTTTCAACTCTTCATAGGCGAGGACCTTCTGGTTGTGAGCCGCGTAGAAGGCGATGCCCATGGCCGTGACGACGATCAGGAGTATGGCCAAAAGGTTGAACTTGGTTGCCAGTTTCAGCTTTTCGGCCGTCGACGTGATGATCACTTCCGCACCTCTCAATAGACCTGTTCGGCACCCTGACGAACCGATGGGGGGATATCCAGTTTCATTCGTTTTGCCGCCTTGAGATTCAAGGAGTACGTCAACTTGCGCGGCGGGACCGGCGATATCGACGGGACTGGCTCGCCCTGGAGAATCCGCAAGGCCATTTCGCCGCACTGGCGGCCGATGTCCCGGTAATCCCTGTCCAGGGAATAAAGAGCTCCGGCCCTGCTCCAGGCATTGGATAGCCCGACGAAGGGAATGCGGTTGCGGAAGGAAAACAGCAGAATATGTCTGGCCGTCTGCGGATTCAGTACGACCTGATCGTTCACTCCCCACAGGACATCGGCCGTATTGACCAGGTTCTCCAGCGCCGCCGGCAATTCGCGGGATCGGAAATTTCCTGGGGCACCAGTTGGAAACCCATTTGCTCCAGAACACGTTTCGCGTTTGCGATATGTTCCATGTTTTCCGCCCGACTGTAACCACTCCGACCTGCGGGCTTCGGGAAGGATGCGCCGCATCCATCTTAACTGGGTATCCACCGGGAATTCCAGGTAAACACCCGTGGTTTTGGGGAGAGACGCGAGATCTTCTCTTCTGAGAATCATCCCCGCGACGATGGGAAGATCGTGGTTGTGGGCCCTGGCCTGTACGAGTGCCTCGGAACCGAGGGCGAATATCAATTTAACATTCTGCGCTTCCGCGGCCAGGCCGTCATGCAGGACATCTATATCGACAGGGATATTCTTCTGCTCGAAATAATCCCGAAAACCCTCCAGGACCTGATCGAAAGGAGGCGCTTCGGTGCTGAGCAGCACCGCTACAGTGTCCGGCCCGGCCGCCTCGGAGGGCCGCTCCAGCTAAAACCTGTCCAGGCGATTACAAGGAATAGATAAAAAATGGGAATTCTTCTCGTCAAACGCATTCCCTTCGGTCGCGTCAGAAAGAATAGGTGGCCTTGAAGCGGAAAGTCTGCCCGTCCTGTTCAAGGACGTCCTGGCGATATGCCGCCGACGCGGGGTCGCTGTACTTTTCATCGAACAGATTGTAGACCGAAGCGGAGAGCTCCAACCCTTCCACCACGTGCTGGCTGAACAGGGTCAGGTTGGTCACTGCATAGGCGCCGGTTTCATCACCGGAACGCGTTTTTCTCTTGCTGGTATACTGTTCCTCAATGCCGAGAAGAACCTTTTCCCCGACCAAAGGAACGGTCAGGTTGAGCTTGGCGAGTTGTTTTGGGGAATTGGTGAGGAGCTGATCGGTTTCCCCGTTTTTCGCTTCCTGAAAAGAGTAGCTGATCCGACCTTCAATACCCGAAGTCCACTTTCCCTCCAGCTCCAGTTCCACCCCCCTTGCTTTGACTGTGTCCACATTTTCGAAAACCAGGAGGCCGTCGGCAGGATCGAGGGTGAGATTGATCAGGTTCTCCGTTTTATAATAAAAGCCGTTTGCAATGCCGCGCAGATGGTTGCCGAGATACTGCTCCAGTACCAGTTCGTAGGTGGTGATTGTTTCCGGACCGAGTTTCGGGTTAGGTTTATGGGTTTCGAATCCGTCATGGTAATAGGATTCGAAAGCGTTGGGAGCCGGAAGGCTTCTCCATAGAGGAATTTCAGGGTGGTTTTTTCCCTGGGGCTGTAGATTAGGGCCAAACGGGGATTAGTGGTGCTTCCGAAGGTGCTGTAATGGTCATACCGGACCCCGGCATTGAGGATCAGTCCATCGACGATCTGGTATTCGTCCTGGATATAGACACCCCAGTTTTCGGAATCGTGCTGTTCATCCATATAAACGGCCAGGTCGTAATTCTTCTGGTCCTGGCGGTAGTGGTCCTGATATTCGCCGCCGAAAATCAGAGTATGTTCTGGGCGGCCTCCTTTTCGTGACCTGGATTTCTTCCCCCCACCAGGCCCCTCGGAACTCGTCCTTATTGATCACGATGAAAGGATCGAGGGTGGGTGAATAATCGTACACGTAATTGCCGTCTGAACTGAAGGCTGTCGTAGCGGAAAGAGGCCCATATCGATAGACCTCAATCAACTGCTTGATCCAAAAGCACAACCATATTGAAAAGGCAAATGCGTGGCCGAGTCCGTCTGATGTGATCCGGCCAGCAGGAAAACGCCACCGCGCCTATCAGGAGCGGCAGGATTTCGGCAAAAATTAGGATGTGGCTTGAACCCGACTGGGAGTTCTGTACCATTATCCGCCGTGGCCCATGAAAGTCCCCGAAAAGTACAAAATCAAAAGGGCATCGCCCGAATCAAGACCTGGCCCTTATTTCCGTTGCCATGACTTTTTATAGATCAGGTCGGGTTCATCGGCCGGAGCACTGGAAAGCGTCCTTTCACAGGGATATCCAAGATCTCGGTACATTGTCCAGGACGGCGGATTCCGAAGACGACATGGCCGACATTCTCAAAGTTTTTTAGACCGGCTGGCCCGATGGAATCGGTAAAGGACGCAAGGGCAGGTGGATGCCATCAACACAGGATTGGGCGTTCCACCGGAACTCATGTCTTATCTGGACTCCGATATCTCCTGTTGCCGGGTACGCTGCACTGATGAGGCCCGTTATTCTAGAAATCCCATCCTGAATCGATGTGTTTACGGGCACCGGGTATTGATTGATGGATATGATCAGGAAATCGGCAGATGGGTACTTCCGCCATGATAATGATATCCGCTTGCGGATTATATTCCCCAGGAAACGCTTTTCTGGCGGCGGAGTATCGGGAGAAGGCCGGGGGTATGTGGACGCGGGATATAAATTTGCCATGGACTGGGAATTGCTGCTCCGGCTGCGGAAGCCGGCGCCCTTTCAAGCGGCTGCCAAGGTTCTTGCGAGGGGCATTTCGGGTTCATCCGCACCAGCAGGCTTCAGCTGAACTGCAGCAGCAGGGGAACTTGAGATGGTATGCTTCGCAAGAATATATCGGCCGCTGGTATCGCCTGTCCGAATCAATTTCCATATCAAAACATATTGTACCGGCACGTGTTTCCTGCCAAGAAATGTACCGGTTCCGGAATCTTTCAATATTATCTTCTTATCGTTCAGTCCAGCCCGGCTGAGGATCAGCCGCCGTTTTGAGGTGAAAACTGCTGCCCCGGCGAGAGTTTGTACATGCTGATGATTGCGGTGGTTATCCCAATTACAACCAGAGCCTTTTCTGCCATATGCGCTGGAGAGTATCCGCTATTAATCCACTCAATGAATCTGGCCGTTATGGACGGCGGTTCCAATGATCAATTTGATGAGGCGTCCGCCCTTACCAGGATATGATCACCTATCTCCGCTCCTCACCAGATGACGGTCAGCGTCTGCCATTCGAGAGGGAAAATCCGCAATAAAGGGGATATCGTATGCTGGCTGAATGCCGACTGATTATATCATTTTCCGAATGCGCTGGACCGGGTGGCTGCAGAGTTTAAAAATAACCCGGAGGTGGACGTGGTGTATGGGGATGCCGTGCACGTTACTCCGGAAGGGCTTTTCCTTCCTATTTCCCCGGCATACAAGCCCACGATGCAAAGGCGCTTTTTACCTCCTGCTATATTTGCCAGCGGGTGTTTCGTAAAAGAGCAGCATACGAAGCCGCAGGTGGTATAGATCCTGCATCGCAGTTACCATGGATTGGGACCTGTGGTGCCGACTGGCCAGGAACGGAGCAAGATTCGAATATATACGACAAGCCCTGGCCGCGCTTCGACTACCCAAACGAAAACCTTGAGCGGCGATCTCAGGCGGTACCGGGAAAATCTGGCGCATCAGTCTATTATATGGCGGCGATTCCTGCCGGTCGCCTTGCCCGGTTTTTATCATTTTGACTTGGCGTTCAAATCGGAAAAACAAAAGGGAAGTCTGCTTTATCTTCTGGACCTGGACCCCTCAGTTAAAGAAGCGGTTGATTAAAAGGTCAACTGACACATCACACGGCTTTTACCGGAATGAACGGTCGGTTGAAGGCCCGGGGTGGATTCAGATTCCGCTTTATGGCGAACAGAAACATCTGGGGATGACCCTGCGGGTGTCGCCGGTAGTATTCAATTTATCGGATACATCTTAATTCGCATGATTCCCAATGTGCCGAGCGAAAAACGGATATATTGAAATTGATGCCGATAAAGAGGGAAAAAACAGCCTGTCCTCCGGGTGGAGTGCATAAGTCAGCGCAAATGTGGAATTGCTCGATTTTTCCTTTTCAAATCGGCAATCTTAAGGTTTTGATTTATACTGACCCCAATTTAAAAGAATGCATGGTCACGGTCATCGTGGTGAACTGGAACGGCCGCGCCCTGATAGGCGATTGCCTGGACAGCCTTAAGGCGCAGACGTTCAGGAAATTTTCCATCATCGTGGTCGATAACGGCTCCCGTTGATGATTCACAGTCTCTGATTCGCAGCCGATATCCCGAGGTGCGATTGATCGCCCTTGATGAAAATCGGGGGTTTTGTGAGGCCAATAATCTCGCATTGACTCAGGTGAACACCCCTTATGCCGCCTTGCTGAACAATGACGGAATCGCCCATCCGGACTGGTTGCTGGAGTTGGTTAAGGAGATGGATGCCCATCCTGTAGGCCGGTTCTGCGACCAGCAGGCTTCTATATCATGACCGGCCGCAGGTCATCTGACCGGCGGGAGACGGATATACCCGGGCCGGGGCCGGCCTCCTGAGGGGGAGGGGGATGCCGGCCGAAGATCATGATCAAACTGAATGGGTATTCGGTGCGTGCGGAGGGGCTTCGATTTATCGGAGCAACATGCTGGAAGATATCGGATTGTTTGATTCGAATTTTTTTCTGATCTATGAAGACGTTGATTTAAGCTTCCGGGCGCAGTTGAATGGATATCGATGTTTGTATGTTCCCGGGGCAATGGTATATCATAAAGTCAGCAGCAGTCTGAAATATGATTCGCCGATGTCCGTGTATTACGGGCACCGGAATCTGGAATGGGTCTATCTGAAAAACATGCCGACCCGGCTGATCGCCCGGACGGCGGTCCTGCACATTTGCTATATTCTATTTTCATTTATTTTTTTTTCCATCCGTGGGCAGGCAGGCACATTCTGGAAGGCGAAAAAAGATGCTTTTCGTCAATTTAAAAGGGTGATGGGAGAGCGGCAACCCATTCAGGAATCAAAGAGCGTTTCGGATGCCTATATCTGGCATCTGCTGGAAAAAGAATCTTTCATGCCGCGGCTGATCCATCGGCGGGCAAGTGGCGCCGGCCGCAAAAAAGAGTTGCTTTAAAGCGCTTTTGGGGACACAAAGGACCTTCCATCCGATGGGCGCTCATTGCGGTAGTGGATACTATACAAGGATAAACGGTGGAGATTACACCTGAATTAGATATTGTCATCGTCAATTACAACAGCACGGATTACCTGCTCCGGTGCCTGAAATCCGTATACCAGGACCTTGGAAGCCGGTCGGCGAATATTTTCGTGGCGGATAACGGTTCGACAGATAATATCGATCGGATCTGTGATCAGTTTCCCGGTGTCCATCTGCTCCGGCAGGGGAAAAATCTGGGGTTTGCGCGAGCGGTCAATGCCTGTATGATAAATTGTCAGGCGCCGTTTCTGTTGATATTAAATCCTGATTCGGTTATTATAAAAGGCTTTTTTAATGCGGTTTTAAATTTTATGGAAACCCGAACGGATATCGGGATCATGGGTCCGAGAATCTACGATCCGGATTACAAGGTCCAGGGTTCGGCGCGTGCATTTCCGACTCCGTCTACCGCCATGTTCGGTCGAAGTTCGATCCTGACGAGGCTTTTTCCGAACAATCGGATGTCCAGGAAAAACCTGCTCCATGCGGAATCGGATGGGAAACAGCCCATGGAGGTGGATTGGGTTTCCGGGGCCTGCATGCTGGTCAGGAGAGAGGCCATCGACCAGGTGGGTGAATTCGACTGCGGATTTTTCATGTACTGGGAAGATGCCGACTGGTGCCGGCGAATGGCACATGAGGGATGGCGGGTGGTTTATTTTCCGGGGGCGGCCGTTCTTCATCATGTGGGTGTCAGCAGTGAGCAGAACCTGCCCCGGTCGGTGATCGAATTTCATAAAAGTGCATACTATTATTTCAAAAAACATGTGGAATGGCCATATGCCGTATTCAGCCCGATTATCTGGATGGCGCTGTTCACCCGAATCGGGTTTGTCTTTATTTACCACGGCGTTCGTCTGTGGCAGAAAAAAACGAAAATGGCCGCCGTGAACCAAACGGAAAAAGGGGTCGAACCCGGCCCGTATCCTTTAGGTGAGCGCCAGTAAAAATGCCCGTATCGGGCGAAGCAGCAAGGCCGATTATATGAAAATATTGATTACAGGAGGAGCCGGATTTATCGGCTCGCATCTGGTGGATGCACTGATCGCGAAAAATTGCGAAGTTTTCGTGGTGGATGACCTGAGCACCGGGAGCATGAAAAATATTCGCAAACACCAGGGGAATGATAAATTTCATTTAGTCGTTGATACAATTCTAAATGAAAATTTAATGACGGAAATGGTCTCACAATGCGACCAGATTTATCACCTCGCGGCAGCCGTGGGCGTTAAATTGATCATGAACCGGCCGGTGGAAACGCTCGAAACCAACGCCAAGGGAACGGAAATGGTGCTGGCCACCGCTAACCGCTATAAAAAGAAGGTACTGATCGCCTCTACCAGCGAGGTTTACGGGAAGATCATGAACGGGAAGAACCAGACGCCGCTCAAGGAGGACGCCGACAGGCTGATGGGGGCGACCACCAAGCGGCGATGGGCTTACGCCTGTTCCAAGGCATTTGATGAGTTTCTGGCCCTGGCATATTACCAGGAAAAGAAACTGCCGGTGATTATTGCCCGCCTGTTCAATACCGTCGGCCCCCGGCAGACGGGGCAATATGGAATGGTTCTCCCGAATTTCGTTCAAAAGGCCCTGATCGGAAAACCCATCATTATTTATGGCGATGGCACCCAGTCCAGGAGTTTCACCCATGTCGCCGATGTGATCAAGGCAATGGTGCTGCTTATGGATGAGCCCAGTGCGGTGGGGCAGATCGTCAATGTGGGCAATGAAGAGGAAATTACCATCAATGATCTTGCCCGGATGGTCAAGGAAATGACCCAGAGCGGCTCCGAGATCGAGTATCTCGATTATGAAAGGGCATATGGCCCCGGTTTTGAGGACATGCAGCGACGTTCCCCCGACCTGACCAAGCTCAAGCAGTTGATCGGATATGTGGCTGAAAACGATCTGAAATCCATTGTGCAGAGCGTCATCGATTACTACCTGTAATTTAAATGATCACCCACGCCTTGATATACTTGATCGCTTTTTTCCTCGCATTCGCCCTGTCGCTTGTATTGACCCCCATGGTGCGATGGTTTGCCGTCCGGCATCAATTTGTATGTCATCCGAGAAATGACCGGTGGCACAAGCATCCGGTGGGCCTGTTCGGCGGAGTGGGCATTTTTCTGAGCACGATGCTTGCCTGGCAGGCGATTGCGATCCTTTCGGGGCAATATTCGCGATGGGTCTATCCCCTTTTGCCGGTGGCCGCAGGCGGTGCTGCCATCTTCCTGTTGGGGCTTGCCGATGACATAAAAGATATTCCACCCCAGGCCAAACTGATCGGACAGGTGATAGTGGCTTCGGTTCTGGCGGTTTTCGGATTTCATGTCGGATGGTTTTCCTATGGAACAGCGGATCTGCTGATCAGCATTTTCTGGATCGTTGGAATCACCAACGCCTTCAACCTGCTGGACAACATGGACGGCCTTTCAGCCGGAATTGCATGTATTTCAGGATTTTTTCTTTTTTGGTGGCTTGCGGCCACACCCGGCGCCCAGATGACCACCGGCCCCATCCTGCTGATGCTTTCCGTCTATCTGGGCGGAATTCTGGGCTTTTTAATCTACAACTTCAATCCGGCATCCATTTTCATGGGAGATGCCGGAAGCCTGTTTATCGGGTTTATGATCGCCTGCATGACCATTTCGGACCGCCCGGTCGATGCCGGGGGAATGACCGTCTTCAACCAATTGTCCGTAATCGCCGTTCCCTGCCTTATTCTGTTTATTCCCATTCTGGACACTGCATTTGTCAGTTTCATGCGCAAGCTCTTTTCCCGATCGGTTTTCCAGGGAGGGTGCGATCATTCATCCCACCGGATGGTGGCCGTGGGCTTTTCCGAAAGAAAGGCGGTGCTGATCCTGTATTTATTTGCCGCTGTTTCCGGCAGCATCGCACTCGGAATCCAACCCGCGGATATCCGAATCAGCAGTGTGATTCTGATTGATTTACCTGATTTTTGTTCTGCTGTTCTGGATGTATCTGGCCAACGTGGAAGTCTACAATGCAGATCCAAATATGAACGGCCGCAAAAACGGGTTCTATGTACCCGTGATTGCCCAGGCGGAGCACTGGCGGATTGTTTTGTCCACCTTGTTTGATCTCATTCTCATCACGATCGCATACTACACCGCCTATCTTTTGCGGTTTGAAGGGGAAATGGGGCCTAACTTCAATTTTTTCCTAAGGTCCCTGCCGATCATCTATGCCTGCCAAATCCTGTGTTTTTTTCTTACAGGCGTATACCAGCGGTTGTGGTGGGGATCACGGTTGGGCGACCTGGCCGTCTACATCAAAGCGGTGACCGCCGGAACGGTTTTGTCCATGATGGTTCTGCTGTTCATATATCGGTTTCAGAGTTTTTCCCGGGCGGTATTTGTAATTTACTGGCTGGTGATGCTGATTTTCATTTCGTTCTCCCGGTTTTTTTTCCGGATTGTGGATGAGTGGGTCAGCCGCGGAAACCGGAACGGCAGAAAACCCGCCCTGATATATGGCGCCGGCGTAGGGGGGCACATGGTGGTACGTGAAATTGAAACCAATGGCGGACTTGGATTGTGCGTCATCGGTTTTATCGATGACAACCCCGTTAAAATCGGTAAACGGATTCACGGGTATCCGGTTCTGGGCGGCAGGGATCGCCTGGAGGAAATTATCCGGAAAGATCGGATTAAAGAAATAATCGTATCATTTAAGATCAATGGACCGGAAACCAGAAAGGATATCCAGAAATTATGCCAGAGAATGGGAGCCGATACCATGGTTTCCCAGATGCGTCTGACGATCGGACCTTAACGCTTTCTTTAATTTATACTGGTATCATCATGACGAAATCTGAGATTAACCATATCTCCGCAGTTATCCGAAACAAAATTCAGCCGGTATATGAGATCCGAGACACCTGCTCGAGCAACTGTCCCGATCCCGTGATCTGATGTATCGGTTCGTCTGGTGGGAGGTGAATGACCGGTACCGGGGTTCGGCATTGGGTATGCTTTGGACGATCATTGTCCCCCTGCTGAGATTTTGGGTGTATGCTGTGGTGTTTGCCGTTCTGCTGGGCGGCAGGAACGCGGTATGGGGGCTTGATTCGAATCTCGAAGTGGGAATGATGATATATTGCGGTTTTATCGTATTCAATGTATTTGCCGAATCGGTCGGAAAAGCCCCCGGCTGATGTGGATCAATAAGATCCTATGTGAAAAATATCGTATTTCCACTGGAAATTATTCCGGTGACGGCTATCGGCGTGGCGATGGTGCATTCGTTGATCGGCCTGGGGGTTCTGATCGCTTGGAACTGATCTCCAAAGGGTCCGTACACTCGACACTGCATCTATCTCCCTCTGGTATTTCTTCCCCTGGTATTTCTGGTGACGGGAATTTCCTGGATGCTCGCCGCCTTCGGGGTATTCAGCCGCGATATTGACAACCTGATGCAGACGCTGATTCAGATGATGTTTCTGCTGTCGGCCATCATTTTTCCTCTTGACCGGCTGATGCAGATGATACCGGATAATGGGAGTGGATGGTGAGGATCAATATCCTTGCCAGCATCGTTGAAGACACCCGCCGCATCGTTCTGATGGGCACATCGCCGGACTGGTTCTGGTTGGTTTGTCAACCTGCCGTTCTCATTTCTGCTGATGCTGACCGGATACGCCGTTTTCATGTACTACAAAAAAGATTTTTCAGATGTTGTATAATGCCGACCATACATATGACACATTCGTCAAATCCGATCTGGCCGTTTCAATCCAGCATCTGTCCAAGATGTATCCGCATGTACAATTCTCCCCGGGACCGGCTGAAACAGCAGATTTTTCGGAACGAAAATATTTTGAGGAATTCTGGGCGCTGAAAGACGTCAGTTTCAATCTTAAAAGAGGAGGATCACTCGGAATATTGGGGCATAATGGGGCTGGAAAGAGCACCCTGCTGTATATTCTGCCGGAACCCTGACCCCCACCTCAGGCGATGTTTACATCCGTGGCCGGGTAGGTGCCATCATGACGATGGGAAGCGGTTTCAAACAGGATTTTTCGGGGAGGGAAAATGTATATGTGCTGGGTGCGCTCATGGGCGTTGGAAACTTCGACATCAGGCGCAGATGAATCACATCAGTGGAATTTGCCGATATCGGACATGTTTTTTGACAAACCGGTAAGAACATATTCCAGTGGGATGCTTGCCCGTCTGGCATTTGCCGTTTATTCCTGCATTGAACCGGATATCCTGATTGTGGACGAAGCCATCAATGTGGGGGATGCGGAATTCAAAAAAAAGTGCCTGGTTCATGTCCGGGCTCTAATCGGAGAGCGGCATGTCCTTGCTGCTGGTATCACACAGCCCCTTGATTGTTCAGCAGTTCTGCGACCGGGCCACCGTGCTGGAAAAAGGAAGCCTCATTTATGATGGCGATGTGGCTCAAGGATTAAAATTGTATAACAAAACCAGACCGGCATCATAGTTGAACTAAAAATGAAACTGAGTTTTTTAAGACGATTTATTCCCTCGCCTCCTGCAGAACCGGAATCAGCCGCAAATACCTCCTTGCCGGGGATGAAGCACCCTATTTTTTTGAATTCAATGCCTAAATCCGGCACCCACCTGTTATCAAAGGCATTGATCGGGCTGCCGGGGGTCGGACATAGCGGCGCTCACTTGGAGCGCAAAAAGCTGGCTGAATTCGTAGATGAGGGCGTAGATTTTCCGGTAGAAGGACGTGAGGATATTCATATTCAGCAGGATTTCATTTATATCGAACGGCTGCTGAAATCCGTGCCGCCCGGCCAATTTATAACCGCACACATGAAATATCATCGAAAAATCGATGCCGCTCTGAAGGGGATGAAGTACAAGATTCTGCTCATGGTCAGAGACCCGAGAGATGTCGTCCTCTCCTGGGCGGATTATATCGCCTCAGAGAAGAGCCATCTGCTGCACCCTTTTTTCAGAAACACGGATGTCGATTACCGTATCTCCTGCGGGATTGAAGGGGTCGGGGCAGACGCCACCGGAACCCGGAGGCAGCCTCCCATATCCGAATTGATCATGGGTCATATTAAGTGGAAGACGGAAGGCGAAGCCTTTCTGGTACGATTTGAAGACCTGATCGGCGAAAGAGGGGGCGGAAGCCGAAGTATGCAAATTTCTGTCTTGATGAGATTGGCGGAATTTCTCGGTGTCCAGTTTCAGAAAGCACAGGTCGAGTCTATTTGCGATTCCCTTTTCGGCGGAACCTACACTTTCAATGCCGGAATGATCGGCAGGTGGCGCAGCCGATTTACAGAAAAGCATAAATCTCTGTTCAAAGCCCATGCCGGCCGCCTGCTAATTGACATGGGGTATGAACAGGATCTGAATTGGTGAATTTTTAATTTATTTTGATACAGGAATTTTTATATTTTGTTGCAGCAATGGTTTAAGTTTACAAAACATCCTCAGACGGTTTTTCACATTACCCATTACAAAGCAGGGTCCCAGTGGGTGCTGGCCGTATTGACCGAAATCGCAGGTCACCGGATCATCACTCCCCAGGTGGGGGCCAGCCATGTGACCGGCCAACCCATTACTCCGGAAATGATCTATCCGTGCGTGTATCTTCCCCGTCATACTTTTCTGGCATCGAATCCCCCGAAAAAGCGACGTATGTTTATCATTATCCGGGATCTTCGAGATACCCTGGTATCGCAGTATTTCAGTGTCCGGAACAGCCATGAAATTGTAAACGGCACCCAGCAGGAGCTCAGGGAGAAGCTGAAACAAATGGAATTGTCGGAGGGGATGCTCCACCTGATGGAGCTGCGGCTCCATGTATCCGCCGAAATTCAGACGTCATGGATCAATACCGATCATCTGCTGGTTCGATATGAAGACCTCAACCGGAATGCCTACGGCTGCTTCAAAAGAATTTTTTCATACTGCGGTATTGACGTGGACAAAAATGCATTGAATGCAGCTGTTTCGGCCCACTCCTTCTCCAGTCATACCGGGCGGAAGCGTGGGGAGGAAGATGTGAACTCTCATCATCGCAAGGGCATCATCGGCGACTGGAAAAATTATTTCGACCGGAAGCTGGTCGAGGCCTTTAAAGAGCGGTTCGGTCCGGTGCTGATTCAGACTGGATATGAAAAAGACATGAATTGGGGTATTTAGGGCGACAGAGTCTTTTTAACAGATGATTGGGAAATGCATGCAGATTTATAAAACCGCCTTGTTGACCATGCCCAAAGCCGGCAGTCAGTGGGCGTGCGGGATTCTTTCCGATCCGCGCATCGCCGGGCTGAATGGTTTTTTTTTGGTAGAACCATTTGAAAATATTCAAAAGTGGCGTTCTCAGTGGAAAGATGCGGCCGACGGAAGCTTTTTGGCCCCTGTTTATAATGTGTCCTCTCTGCTGTGGCAGCAGGTGTCCAGCGAACAGGACAGGGCTGTAGTGATTCTTCGGGACCCGAGGGACATGCTGATATCCTGGATGTATGCCCAGTGCTACAGTCATGGCGCAAATTCCGCCACCCGGCTCTGGCGGCGGGTAATGCTCTCCCTTCCCGATCGATCACGCCTGGCGCTGGCAATCATGCGATTCCACATGTGGGCGGCCGCCTATGATTCATGGACGCCTTCAAGAGGGGGAGATGTAAGAAATGCATATGTTACCCGGTATGAACACATGATTGCGGACCAGCCGGGAGAATTCACGAAAATGGCCCGTTTCCTCGGATGGAGTGCTGATCAGATGGAAAAGGTGGTGGCTGATTTTTCCTTTCAGCGGCTCAGCGGTCGGACGCCCGGCGAAGAGAATCCGTCCAGCCATTACCGGAAAGGCGTGGCAGGGGATTGGCGAAATCATTTCGATCAGATATCGGGCCGTTTTTTTGAGATGCTCTATCCCGGGCTGCTGGTTCGGCTCGGATATGAAGCATCGACCGTCTGGTTTGACGGTCTGCCGGAAATCCGCGAAACGGGCGAAAACGCGCAAGGCAAAATATCTGTTGGCGAAGCAGTCGAACTCCAGACGGAAATTAATATTCTGACCGTCAAAATGGAAGAGGAGCGGCGAGTGACGGCTGAGAATATTTCAGTGCTGAGCAGGGCCGCTGATGAGCGGAAAAAATTGTGCGATGAAATGGCGGCCGAAGTTCTTGATAAAGAAAATGAAATTAACCGCCTTTCCCAGGCGGCGAGGGAATTACAGAACCTCTGCGAGATACAGGGTAGGGAGATAGAGACCCTGAGCGGGGCCTGCCGGGAGCGGCTGGAGTTGATCGAAGAACTCAATGCCCAGCTTGCCATGCACCTCAATCCGCACCCTCCGCGCAAACACTCCGCCTGATTGGGTGCAGATGCTTTTTAATTCCCATATTTACATATTTTTATTCCTGCCGATAACCGTAATCCTGTTTTTTCTGCTCAACCGGCTTCGGTATCCGGCGATTCCGGATATTTTTCTGGTGGGCGCGAGCCTGTTTTTCTACTCGTGGTGGAACTGGCGTTATCTACCCCTGATTGTCGGGTCAATCGGGTTTAATTTTCTGATCGGGCGGGCACTCACTCCAGTCCGCCTCCAGCCGGCGTCTTTTGCGCGAAAAGCGCTGCTCATTTTCGGCATCATGGCCAATATAGGATTGCTGGCCTTTTTCAAATATATGGATTTTCTGATCGGAAATTTGAATCGTGTGGCCGGAACCGACTTTTCCCTTCTGGCGATTGCACTGCCGCTGGCCATTTCCTTTTTCACTTTCCAGCAGGTCGCTTACCTGGTGGACAGTTATACGCGGGACGGCAAAGGAATACCGCTTTTTAAAATATGTGCTTTTCGTTACCTTTTTCCCTCAGCTGATCGCCGGTCCCATCGTGCATCACCGGGAAATGATGGGGCAGTTCATCGACCCGGAAGCAAAACGGGTCAACTGGCAGAACATCTATGCGGGTCTGCTGATTTTTTCCATGGGGCTGTTTAAAAAAATTTTCATTGCCGATACGTTTGCCGTGTGGGCGAGTGCCGGCTTCGACAACGCGTCGGTCTTGAATTTTGCCGAAGCCTGGATATCCAGTTTGAGTTTTACGCTGCAGATCTACTATGATTTTTCAGGATACACGGATATGGCCATCGGGTCGGCCCTGTTCTTCAATATCCATTTGCCCATCAATTTCAATTCCCCATATAAAGCGCTCAACATCCAGGATTTCTGGCGGCGATGGCACATGACCCTGTCACGATGGCTTCGGGATTATCTGTTTATTCCGCTCGGGGGGAGCCGCTGCTCTGAAATGCACGTCTATCGCAATCTGATGATTACGTTCCTGCTGGGCGGTCTCTGGCATGGTGCGGGCTGGACCTTTGTCATCTGGGGAGCGCTGCACGGTATGGCCGCGGTTGTTCATCGCATCTGGTCGGGCAGGGGGTTTAAAATGCCTGCATACCTGGCCGGGCCGCTGACCTTTTTGTTCGTCAACTTCGCCTGGGTTTTTTTCAGGGCCAGAGATTTTACCTCGGCCGCCAAGGTTTTGAAGGGAATGCTTTCCATCGGTGAATTCTTTTCATTTGAACACCTGCGGAACCTGGGCCACGTCTCCGGTCTGATTCCGGGAGGACATCTGAATGACATGCTTCCCTGGATTATCGTCTTCACCTTCGTTGCAGTGGTTTTGAAAAATTCCAATCAGTTGATACAAAATTCTCAACCCGCGTTCAAGTGGGCGCTGGCAGCCCTGATCCTTTTGCTGATGGGAATGCCGGATATTCAACAGCCCAGTGAATTTCTTTATTTTAATTTCTGATACGGCAATCGGCTGATGGCTTCAAGGAAATTCAAACAATATGCGCTATTCATTATCGGCGCCTTTTTTCTCTCCCACATCCTATCCATTCTATGGGTGTTCACGTTTTATTTCGATCCGGCCCCGGACACCATGTGGGTGGATTATATTTATCAGAAAAAACAGGCCTATGCCCGTTCGATCAGCGGCCCGAAAATCGTCATTGTCGCCGGAAGCAGCGGACACTATGGGATCAGCGCCGCGCAAATTGAAGATCATTTTAAAATCCCCACGGTAAATTTTCACTCACATGCTGATCTCACCGATCTATATTTTTATGAATCCACGAAAAATTTGAACCCTGGTGACCTGGTCATCATGGCGCCGGAATATCAACTTTATTTTTGTGATGATATCATGACGCGAACAAAAGCAGATTATATTGTGAATTATGATAAGAATGTATTATTAAACACCTGCCCTTTAAAGAAGAATTTGAGATTCTGAAAACATATGCCCACCCGTGGAAAATCATAAAAACTAAAATTTGGTTGAACATAAGAGACATTTTTTAAGAACGGAAATTTCCAAGCTGAATCGAAATGGGGATGAAGTCAACAACATCGGTTGCAAAAATAACAAAAAGGCCGGTGTATGTTCCGAATGTATTCAGGCCTGAGAATTATGTTCCGCAAAAAATCAGCCAATTTATTCAATGGTGCAAATCAAATGATATCGAGGTCATGATGACCTGGCCGGGCACTTTGCCTTTCAATGGATATAGAATGGGTCATCCTTTCATTAAGGGTATAATCGCGTATTTCTCTGGTTTAAATATTGAAATTCTGGGTCGGCCAGACAATTTCTTCGTGCCTGACAATTATCTTGTTTGATACGGTGTATCACTTAAATCAAGCAGGGGTGAGTTTACGGACGGATACCCTCATTTCATTTCTCGAAGAAAATCCTAAGTTTCATGAATGGAAGGAAAGGTGTGATGGTCATTTTTCACCGATTTTGCCGAAAACGACAGGACCCTCATTTCTCAACATCTGCCAGAACGGGGATGCGGAATTGGTGAATGGCGCTATATTGCCGGATTGGACCGCTGTGGTGAGGGTTAGAAAGGATAAAGAGGACAGGGGAATCGCTGAAGTAGATTGTAATTCTGCGCATACCGGTAAATGTTCAATGAAATTAGTCAATACCAGCGGCAACCAGATCAAATGGCAGGGGCGGAAAATTGCAGTGCCTCCGGAAACATATCGCATCCAGGTGGAGGCGTGGAGCAAATCAGAGGATGTTCAGGAAGCGGCGGTTTATTGCGTAAATAACCGCATCACTTTTAAAGATGGATCCTTCACTCTGGGCGGCGAGAGGCCTTCACTTTCCGAAACATGTGGATGGCTGGACAAAAGTCCAATCTGTTTTCAAGTATGAAAAGCAGATCGAATCCGTTCAGCCATACTTGATTCTATATGCCGGCACCGGAACGGCGTGGTTTGACGATATTGCCATAAGGATCCCGTCCGGCGGGGATCATCTGAAATCGAAATCCCTCGCTCATTCCAATGCCGGTGTGCCCGAGGCGGGTCTGATGGATTGATTGTACTGCTCGATTTCCGCTTTCAGATTGTTTTCATCTTCCTTGTAGCTTTTGATCTTGTCGTTTAGGCTTTTTACATTCTCATTGTATTCCTGAACGCTTTCCTCGTCCGCCATCCTGTTTTTCAGTGTCTCCAGCTCCTGTTTTTCCTTCAGCAATGTTTCAAACCGGGCCTGCAGTTTGTTCTTTCGGGTCATCAGGTCTTCCCGCATGGCTTTCAGGTCGGCCATCGCTTCGGCATCCGCGTCGATTGCGGCGGTTTCTTCATCAGCGGATTCTGTCCGGGCGGCTTCGGGTTGAGTGGCTGTCTGGCCGATATCACGCTGATCTTCTTCCTGCTCCGCTGTCTGGTCTTCGGCTGCGGCAGCGGGCGCATCATCGGGCATCATGACGCTTGAATCCGGGATTTCAGCTGTTTCGGATGGCGTCTCGTATCGATCCTCCGCTTCACCGTTGGCGGTATTTTGATCATAGAGATCATCAGGTGCGCCAATGTCTGCGGTTTGATCATCCTGGAAGACCGAATCCGCCGCAGCTTCTTCCTCATAGGCAAATTCACCGGTATCAGCTGCCGGGACCGCTTCTTGCGTTTCATCGGTATCGCCGTCGAATGTTTCTGCCATATCGGTGTCATCATCGAAATCATCTGCCGGCGCATCAAAACCGGTCTGTTCAAATTCGTCAGCGCTTTGAACGGTCATATCGCTTTTAGATGTCGATGTTTCATCATCTGAAGAAAAGATATCTTCTGCCGGGGCGGCGGATTCTTCATACGTTTCGATTTGGGGCAGGTATTGGGAAGGAATAGTGGATTTGGTGTCTGTATAATGAACAATTCCTTTTTGATCGACGTATTTGTAAAGTTCGGCGGATGCCGGGCTGACAAAAAGTAAAAGGAATACGCAGATGCAAAAAAGTTGAATGCCTCGACTGACCATGGACCGCCCCCTTGCGTATGGAAAATGTAGTCTAACAAAAATCTTATCCCGAAAATTTGCATTTTCACTATAAAGCCAGTATATGGGATGTGTCAAGCAGCGTTATTTGTCTTGCGGGCATGCCCTTAAGGACTTTATATTCGTATATTTCAACCGATCTTTGCGGGTATTGATATCAGAAATGAATATGTCACGTCGATTAATGGTCTTTATGCTGGCGCTCTGCTGCCTCTCCTGTGCGCGGATGCCGGCGTCATGGCAGAAGGAACCGGGGGAGGAGCTCTTTGTATCCGCCCAGCGGGCATTTGAACAAAAGTCATATTCCACCGCACTTAAGCTCTACCGGCAGTATGTGAACGACTATCCCCAGGCGCCCCGGGTGCCGGCAGCGCTGGTGAAAACCGGCCAGATCGAGCTGCTCCAGGGTGATTTCCCAGCTGCGGCGGCTGTTTTTCGGCGGGTTATGGAGTCATACCCGGATACCGGGGAGTCAAAGCAGGCCGGAGTGGAACTCCTGGCGGCCTATTATTTCCAGGGCCGCTATGATCAGGTGCGGCAATATGCCGGTGAAGTCCTGGCCATGAAACTTTCCGGACCCCAGCTGTTCAGGGCAAATCTCATGTTTGGAGATTCCAGTCTCGCCCTCAAGTTCCCCAAAGCAGCGTATGACGCTTTCTTAAAAGCCCTCGAATATGCCGGCGGCAATGAAGAAGCACAGGTGATCATGCGCCTGAAGACCGCCATCGCGCTTCTGGATCCCGCAACCATTTCAGCCGAACTGCGGCGGCTCAACGGAAAACCCCCCAGCGTTTATCTGATGTACCAGCAGGGGGTCAATGCCATGGAGGCGGGATCCTTTGATGAAGCGGTTGATATTCTGTCACGCCTGGCGGCGCAATTTCCGGAACATGAATATGCCGGTCAGGCGCGCCAGCTTCTGGAAAAAATCAAAGCCGCCGGGGAATATGAAAAAGAAACAGTGGGATGCCTCCTGCCGCTGAGCGGCAAATACGAACCCTTTGGTAAACGGGCGTTGAACGGCATTGAACTGGCCCTGGCCGAATTTTACCGGAAAACCGGGGTGTCTTCGGTTCGGCTGATCATCCGGGATACGGCATCGGATTCGGAAACAGCGGCATCCGCGGCGCGCGAGCTGGTCAGCATGAAGGTTTCCGCCATCATCGGCCCTCTGATGACTGCAGAAGCCGTGGCGCCCATCGCCCAGGAAGCCAGAATACCGATCATCACACTGACCCAGAAAACCGGAATCACAAATGCCGGGGATTATGTGTTCAGAAATTTTTTGACGCCCGAAATCCAGGTGAAGACGCTGCTCTCGTATGCCGCTGATCACCTGGGGATGAAGCGATTCGCCATTCTCTATCCGTCGGAAAATTACGGGGAAACCTTCATGAACCTGTTCTGGGATGAGGTGAATGCCCACGGGGGACGGGTAGTGGGGGTTGAATCGTATGATCCCGCCCAGACTGATTTTGCGGACGCAATTAAAAAACTGGTGGGACTCTATTACGACATCCCGGAGGACCTGAAGGAGGAGAAACCGGTTGTGCCTCTGGCACTCTATAACTCAGATGACGCAGAAGGCAGGGGCGCGGTGCGGTCGAAAACCGATAAACTGATTCCGGGACTGGACAGCGAAAACTGGAAGGACGATCTGGCAAATTCCTTTTCAAATGAGGATCCGGATGAAATAATCCCGGAAAAGCGGGGTGAGGACGAATTCGAGCCCGTGGTCGATTTTGACGCCATCTTTATCCCGGATTCGGCAAACAAAGCCGGGCTGATCATCCCCCAGCTTTCTTATTATGATGTCTCTGATGTCCTTTGTCTGGGCACCAACCTGTGGCACTCGGAAAAATTCATCGATATGATCCGGTACCATTCCCAGCAGGCGGTATTTTCAGACGGATTTTTTGAGAACAGCCGGTCGGCACCCGTCGCGCAATTTGTCGCCTCCTACAAAAAGACCTATGGCGATTCTCCCGGATTTATCGAAGGCGTCAGCTATGATACCGCCATGATCCTGTTTGAAACCATCAACCGGAAGGAAGTGCGTTTTAGAAGTCAGGTGCAAAAGGCCCTGCTGGAAATGAGGCCGTTTCAGGGAGTGACCGGGATCACATCCTTTGCCCCGAACGGAGAGGCGGTCAAGCAGATTTATTTGCTGAGCATCACCCGGAACCGGATCACCGAGATCCCGAAGTAATTTCGATTAGCGATAATTCACCAGCGCCCCCTGGCCTGTCGACCCCAGTACCGTCTGCCAGAGTTTTCCTCCCGGATCGACCCGTTTGCGCCCGGATGTCACCAGCGGCATGGGCACATTGACGAAGAAATTGTTCCAGTGCCCGATGATCATGTCGGTCTTTCCGGCCATCCCCGCATGAACCGCGTCCCGGCCCAGGAAGCCGCAATAAACATGGTCATTGGAGTTTGCCGGAAGGCTCCGGATCATGTAACTGGGGTCAATGTACTTCAGCGTGATATCGATATTTTTCGAATGAAAATACGACTGGATCTGATCCTTGAGGAAAATGCCGATATCATGGAGCTTCAGGTTGCCTGAGGGGTCGTAGCGGATTTCCTCATGCTCGAAGAAATTCTGGCCCGCGCCTTCGGCCACCAGAATGACCGCATGCATCCGGTCCTTGATCCGCTGCTCCAGCTTGGCCAGAAGGCCGTTTTCCCCCTCCAGATCAAATTTGATTTCCGGTACCAGAACGAAATTCACATCCTGCTGGGCCAGTGCCGCGGTAGCGGCGATAAATCCGGAATGGCGCCCCATCAGCTTGATCAGGCCGATGCCGCAGGGATACCCCTCGGCCTCCTTGTGGGCGCCCTTGATCGCTTCCGTGGCAATATCCACCGCCGTATCGAATCCGAATGATTTTGCCACCATGTAAATGTCATTATCGATGGTCTTTGGGATTCCGATCACGCTGATTTTGGCGTTGCGCCGCCGAATCTCCTCCACGATCTTAGTGGCCGCCCTCAGGGTGCCGTCCCCGCCGATCATGAACAGAATGCCGATATTGATGCGTTCCAGGCAGTCCACGATGGCCTCGATGTCCTGCGGCCCCCGGGAGGACCCCAGCATCGAGCCGCCCATCTCGTGGATATTGACGACTTTTTCCGGGTTGAGCGTAATCAGATCGTGGCCGTACTTGGGGATAAATCCCTGGAGTCCGTACCGGATGCCGTAGATGAGCTTGACATTGTAGCGGTAATAGAGTTCCAGAACGATGGAGCGGATGACGTTGTTCAGGCCCGGGCACAGCCCGCCGCAGGTCACCAGGGCGCATTTCAGCTTGCTGGTGTCAAAATAAATCTTTCGCCTGGGGCCGGCCAGTTCAAATGCCGCCGGCGCAGTTCCATTCTGTATCGTCTGGGCCACGCGGGCTGCCGACACGTCCAGCAGGATCCGTTCATCATCGGTCTTGAATATTTCTTCACTTCCCCCCTTGATTTCCTTTAAAAAAGGGGAATCGATTTTTGCTTCACCCAGTGTTTCGATGCGGGTATTAATTTCTGTAAAATCGAACATGGAATATCCTTCATCGGTTCGCATGGCTTTTTTCATAAGAATCACATGCCATGAAATTTAACGGCACCCTTACCCAGAATATCATGAAGATGCAAAACACCCGGCACCCGTCCGCCCGGATCGACCACCGGCAGCACCGTGATCTGGTGAACTTCCATGAGGTTCAATGCCTCATAGAGGGGGGTGTTGGCCGGAATCGATTTGGGATTTTGGGTCATCATTTCCTCCACACTGCGCTCTTCGAAACGGGTCTTGTTGACCACCATCCGCCGGACATCGCCATCCGTGATAATACCGCTCAAGGATTTATCTTTTCTCAGAACGAAAAGGACCCCCAGCTTTTTGCTGTTCAGGACCGTCAAGGCGATTTCGAATTCGGTCCCCTCGTATACCCAGGGGATCGCCTCACCGGTGAGCATGATGTCTTCCACCCGGTAGGACAGCCGTCGGCCGAGATTTCCACCGGGATGAAACTGCCTGAAATCCTGCGGACTGAATTTGCGCTTGTCAATCAGGGCCACTGCCAGGGCGTCTCCCATGGCCAGCAGCGCGGTGGTGCTGGCGGTGGGGGCAAGCCCCAGGGGGCATGCTTCCACTTCAACACCCACGTCGATGACGATGTCGCTGAGCTCCGCCAGGGTGGATCGCTGGTTGCCCGTAAATGCGATCACCTTGCAACCGGCCTTGCGAATGCTGGGGATGAGAATGTTGAGTTCGTCTGTCTCACCGCTGTTGGAAAGCGCAACGAAGACATCCTCACCCGAAACGATCCCCAGGTCACCATGCATCGCTTCCACCGGATGAAGAAACATGGACCGGGTGCCGGTGCTGTTCAAAGTGGCTGAAATTTTTCGACCGATGATACCCGATTTCCCGATTCCGGCGATGATCACCCGTCCCCGGGACTGGTAAATCAGATCCACCATCCGGGCAAACCGCTCATCGATTCGATCGATGAGCTTTGAAATACCTTCTGCTTCAATTTTAAGGACATTTTTGGCCAGATCAATCGACATGCGGCCCTTTCACAGAATTTGGGGTTTATGGATTTAAATATTTTGGATATCTTGAAAACTCCAGTGAATGGGTTTTCCCAGTGAGCCTCGGCCCAAAGTCCCCCTTTTTAAAGGGGGATTTAGGGGGATTTCAGCGCATTCGGATCAAAATCCACACTGAGTATTCCTGCGGTTAAAGTTTTCGCCTTCCTTGAACTTGAACAAAGGACCGCCTGCGCCGGGATGATGTGCAAATGCGGTTCTGGCGAAGATTTTTTTATCATAACCATACAATTTTTTTTCAATAAATCAAGATATGTTTAAGTTCCACGATTTTTGCCGTGAGTGCGGTTCATCAAAATGTGTGGATGGAAAAAAAGAAGAATTAAATAAAAATGATTGACATGGCGGCCCGATTTGTTTAAAAGGACATTCCAATTTGTTTTCAAATCATATCAGACATCCAACGGCGCCGCAGATGGTACCCATCCCGGCGCCGTTGTTTAGTAAATCAGTCCCAAGGAGGAACACATAAATGATCTGCACAACCGTAAGAAATGGAGAATCCTGCACCTTCATGACCGCCAAAGGGTGTACGTTCAATGGAGGTTCATGTATTCAGGTAATCGAATCCTGCACCGGGTGCGCCCGCAGCCGGCAGTATGAAGCCGGCTGGTTCTGCTCAGCGGCGCCGGACCCCTCATTGAAGTGGAAGCATGGCAACTGCAACCTGGCCACCCACATTACCATCAGCGTCAAGGAAGAAAAGGCGAAACTCAACCCCATCAAAGCCTCCAAACGCGGCGGCGGCGGAAAAAAATAGAATATCAAAGCGGGCGATGTTCATGCCATCGCCCGCTTTTTTTGTCTGAAAGGCGGATTGAGTCTTTTCCGTCTTTTCCCGGCTCCGGCTTGATAGCGAGCCCCCCGCCCATTTTGAATCCTTATTTTAAATCCTCGAGCCCTTTTCGTAAAATGCCGGTCAGTGCCGGCGGCAGTCGATACTTGCCCACCGCCCGCTCCCATCTTGAAATATATCGTCCGGCCAGTGCCTGCCGGTTTATCCGGCCCCGGGTCGCCTTGTCGAAATCAATGAGCCGGATTTCATCTTCGGGGTCCACCAGCACATTTCCGGGGTGCAGATCCCGGTGATAAATCTGGTGGCCGATCAGGGTACGGATGTCCCGGATCAACTGCTTCATGGCCGAGCGGGCCCGGGCCCAGTCCTGGAGGCTGAGCCAGGCCAGGGACCGTGCTGCAACGATTTCCTTTGTGACCAGCCAGGCGCTGGTAAAAGAGCATTCCCTGTTCCGCAAAAGCCACCGGCGACAATACGCGGACATGAAGCCCCTCGAGATATCGCAGGAGTTCGTATTCGGCCCGGGCCCGGGATTTGCCCAGCCGGATATACGTCTTTTGATTGAAGTGCCGGATGATCCCCCCCCGGGTATACTGCTTGACCACAACCGGGCCGCAGTCTTCCAGCCTCAGCCGGCTGATCCGATAGCGTCCTTCCAGTATTTCATCGGCCGATTTCAGCGGCTGTTCGAATCCCTGCACCAGCTGGGCCATCTGGCGCCCGGACAGCGCGGATGACGAACCGATGCGATAGGTATAATGCGTCTGGAAAAATGTCATTTTCCCGCGATTTCCTGTTTTTCAGTGGCCGGGGGGTATGCCTGCAGTCCGTATTCGATTTTTTCGATCACCTCTTCCGGGGTGATGCACTGCATCCTGCCCGGCAGGGTGATACGGCTGATCGGCCGGGCCGGTTGGTCATGATCGTTATATTTATCGATCAGAAGATCCCGGTATTTTCGATACGGTCCGCATCTTCTCGGGTTCGAATATCCATAGAGCCCCACCGTCGGGACATTTAAAGCCACCGCCATATGCAGCGGACCGGTGTCCGGCGACACCACCATCCGGCACCCGGAGAGCTGCAGCAGGGTCCTGCGGATCGGTTTTTCAAAAGCCATCAGTGGTTCCGTCCGGCATAAATCAAGGATCCGTCGGGCGCTTTTGGCTTCCACGCTGCCCGGGCCGCCAATCAGCATCGGCTGAAATCCAAGGTTTTCTTCCACATGGTCAATGACCCGGGAATACCCCTCCGGGTCCCAATCCTTGTCCGGATTGGACGAAGAAACCACAAAACCGATCACCGGCCGTTCAATGTTTCCGAAAAAAGATTTTTTCCATTGCCGCTCCTCACGGGTAAAACAAAAACAGGGCTCGTCATCGGGTTTTGAGATCTCCAGATACTCCAGGAATTCGAAGAACTGGTCCCGGGCGTGCTGCACCGGCCGGGCCGGGATGTGTTCGCGAACGGCCCATTGGTGCAGGAAATCGGAGCGGTTTCGATCATAGCCGATTTTGACCCTCGCCCGGACAAATGCTGCCAGCAGGCTGGCCTTGGCACTGACTTGGGGGACGATCAGCAGGTCATAAAATTCCTTTGCGAATGGTGTGCAGCAGCGCCCGATCCAGGCTTTCAAATCCCCTTTTCGGTCAAAGGGGATGAACCGGTCGATACCCGGCTGATGCCGCACCATTTCATATGGGATATTCTGCAGTATCCAGGTCAGTCGGGCATTGGGATAGCCTTTGCGCAGCCCGTTTACAAACGCCATGGCATGCACCGTATCCCCCAGGGCGGAGGTCCGGATCAGGCAGATATTCTGAGCATCGACTTTCGGCATGGCCATCCTCATAAAAACTTTTTTGCTTGCACAAAAAAAGTTGAATCTATAAAGTTTTTTTCAAAAAATCAATCCATTAACCGACAAATCATTGGAAAATGCGAAAATATGGGCTTTGTGTTCAGCCCATAGACAGGGGAAGGGATGCATGGCATGAAGGTGGAAGTTTCAGTGGGGGAATTAGTGGACAAGGTTTCCATCCTGTCCATTAAACGGCAGAAGATCAAGGATGAAAAAAAGCGGGCCAATATCGAGAAGGAATATGGAATTCTGAGCGATTCAATGGCCTCTGCCGGCATCGGCACGGATTCGGATGAATTTGTCCGCCTTGAAACCATCAACAGAAAGCTCTGGGAGATCGAGGACCTCATCCGGAACAAGGAGGCGAAACAGGAATTCGACCAGGAATTCATCGGCCTGGCCCGCAGCGTTTATTTCACCAACGATGAGCGGGCTGAGGTGAAAAAGCAGATCAATATCAAGTACGGCTCCGAAGTCATGGAAGAAAAAGAATATGTCCGGTATCGCTGATGCAGCCCAGAACCTTTCCTCCCCTGGGAAAAGAGAGCCAGGGTGCCCGGCGGAAAAATTACACCCTGTCGATCATCATGGTGGCGATGAATGAGGCGGACCGGATTGAGAACTGCCTGAAATCGGTGGCCTCCATCGCCGATGAAATCATCGTGTTTGACAGCGGCAGCACGGACCGGACGGTGGAAATCGCCCGGCAGTACACGCCAAATGTTCATATCACCGAAGACTGGCCGGGAGACGGCCCGCAGAAGCAGCGCGCCCTGGAAAAGGCCACCTGCGAATGGGTGCTGTGCATCGATGCGGACGAGCAGTTGAGCCCCGGTCTGCTTCAGGAGATGGATGCGGTTTTGAGCGGTTCGCCGGGTGAAATGGGGTTCAAGCTGCAGTGGCTGACCATCGTGTTCGGCAGAAAACTGTATCACGGCCGGACCGGGCGCGCGCCCCTGCGGCTCTTCCGGCGAAAAGGGGCGCGATTTACCCCGACGGTCATTCACGGCAAGATCGTTCTGCCGCCGGGCCGCATCGGGAAACTAAAAGGGCGGCTGCTCCACCACACCCACCGGGACTTCGGCCATTACCTCTACAAGAACCGGACCTATGCATGGATCGGCGCACAGAAGAGGTTTCAGGACGGAAAAACCGGGTTCGGGATCACCGGCGCCGCCGTGCGGGCCCTGTTGACCTTTGTCCTGATTTATATTTTTCGCCTGGGGTTTTTAGACGGCCGGGTGGGATTCCTGGTGGCGGTGATGTACAGCCAGAGCAGCTTCAACAAGTATGCCGGGTTATGGACGCTGCGACAAACGGCGAAACTGCAGGCGTCGGGAAAGAAACCGGCGGATGAATAAATACCTGTTTTACATCTCGGAGTTGTACGCGTTTTCCATTGTCCGGCCGCTCCAGGCGGCTATCCGGGAGCGGGGGGACGAGGCCGCCTGGTTTTTAGAGGACGATTTGCGCCTGGGGCCCTATCTGCGCCCGGGTGAAAGGCAATTATCGACAATCGAATCAGTTATGGCGTATCGCCCCGATGCGGTTTTTGTTCCGGGAAACACGGTTCCCGATTTCTTTCCCGGCATTAAAGTCGAAGTATTTCATGGGTTTCATGCCAGGAAACGAAGCAGCGGCCGGGGGCATTTCCGTATCCGCAATTTTTTTGACCTGTACTGCACCCAGGGACCGGATACCACCGGGCCATTTACGGAATTGGCCCGAAAACACGGATTCTTCGAGGTGGCTGAAACCGGATGGCCGAAAATGGATCCCCTTTTCAGCCCGCCGCCCGCCGTTGAAAAAAACAAGGAGAGACCCGAGATCCTGCTGACGTCCACATTTACCCCCCGGCTGAGCGCAGCCCCGCTGCTGTTTGAAACCGTACGGCAACTGGCGGAAAGCGGGAAGTGGAAATGGAAGATCACTTTTCATCCCAAAATGGATCCGGATGTCATTGCAAAATACCAGGGCATCCAGGGGGAGAACCTGAGTTTCGTAAAGACGGACGATATCATACCACTGCTGAAATCGGCCGACTGCATGGTCTCGGACACCACCTCGGTAATCTCGGAGTTTATTCTGCTGCACAAACCGGTGGTGACATTCAATAACCGGGCCCCTGAACCGTACATGCGCAACGTCACCGATCCCGCAAGCCTGGAAGCGGCTATTGGTCATGTCCTGACCCGGCCGGAGCCGCTGATGGAAAAAATCCGGGCGTATGCGGACTGGATTCACCCGTACCGCGACGGACGGTCCAGTTTCCGGGTTTTCGATGCCGCCGACCGTTTCATCCAGAATTCAAGCGGGCGTCTGCGGAAAAAACCCGTCAACCTGGTCAGACGATTGAAAATCCGTAAGAAACTGGGCTACTATCACTGGTGAGGGCAGGGGCAACGGGATTTCAGGTTCCGGCCAGTTCTTCGAATACCTTGATGGTTTCGGCGACCGTCCGGTCGATGTTGAAATGGGTGCCGATCCGCTCCTGGGCCGCCAGACCGAATGCCTTCTTCTTCTCCGGGTGCGAAAACAGGTCCATGACGGCCCCGGCCAGCGCGGCCGGGTCATCGGGCGGGATCACCAGCCCGGATTTTCCCTGTTCAACCAGTTCAGGCAGGCCGCCCACATTGGTGACGATGGGCGCCACCCCGCAGGCCATGGCCTCTATGACCGCCCGTGAAAGCCCCTCCCGTTTGGTGGACGGCATGACAAACGCATCACAGGCGGCGGTCACGGCCGGCGCATCCGCCCGAAATCCGGTCAAATGGATTTTTTCCTTATAGGCGCTCTTTTCAATCTGTTGACGAAGCTGCTTATTTTCAGAAATTCTGCCCATCAGGATGAAATGAATGGGCAGATTCGCGGGCAGGTGCCGGGTGGCTTCCACGATGACATGGGCCCCCTTGTGCGGCCGGTTCCGGCCGGCAAATCCCACAACGAAATCATCTTTTAAAATCGAAAATTCCAAAAGATCAGCGGGGGGACGGCGATACCAGTCCAGGTCGTGGCCCTTGTAGATGGCCACTGCGCGTTCGGGCCGGATCCGAAAGCCCATTTTGCGCATATGGATCAGATGGTCCCGTACGGCCTCAGATACGCAGATAATCCGGTTCACCCGGGGATTTAGATGGGTGGTCCATGAGGCCGGGGAGAAAAAGCTCAGGTTCCCCACGGTTCCCCGGTAGGTCATCATTTTGATGTTTCGTCCCCCCAGGGACAAGAGGGCATTGGATGTCGCCTTGTTATTGAAGCAGTAGAGGATGTCATAAGATCCGGCATCCAGAATCCGTCTGATGGATTGGATGCCCCGGGGGGAAAACCGGCTCTTTAAAGTGAGTTCGTGTATGGGGATGCCGGAAGCTACCAGCCGGTCGTGGAATCGTCCGGTGGGATTGCAGGCGATTTCGATGTCCACACCGGCCTTGTGCAGGCGGATAAACAGTTCGGATTCGGGAAGATCGCTTCGATCCGTGATGCATAGAACGCGATAATTCATCTGGGCTCACATATCCGGCATTTGGTGGATAAATTGTCCTTGTGTGAACGCCGATCGGGCAACATGATTCGGCGGCAATTCTTTTCAGGACCACGCAAGAGGCCGTATCATATGCGCTGCGGGTTTTCAATGACTATGTCCGCTCGTTAAAGAGGCGATCTTCGACCCATAAGCGGAAATACTGTTGAACTTGGGCGCCAAAACCGCTAAAAAGGGGATTTATTTGCAATAGACGGATTTAATGACGTTATTTGAAAAGTGAACATGGGAATCACAATGGCTTGCAGAAAACCCTGACCATGCTGCTGTCGCACAAACATAAATTCATTTTCATCAAAACCAACAAGACCGCCGGAACGAGCATCGAAATCGGGCTGTCCCGGTTTTGCGGAAATGAGGGGATCATCACGCCCAATGATCCGGCGGACGAAGAGATCCGAAATGCCATGGGGTATCCGCGGCCCCGGAACTGTTATGCAAAATTTTTGGATTACCGGTTCAAGGATATCTATAAATTACTGGTGAGAAGAAAACCGAAGCTGAAATTTTACCACCATATGCCGGCCGCGGAAATCAGAACCCGAGTCGGCGAAGAATGCTGGAAAAGCTACTATAAATTCTGTTTTGAACGCAATCCTTTCGACCGGGTCATTTCCTTTTATTACTGGCGCACCAAAAAAGGACCGAAGCGCTCCATTTCCGAGTTCATCGATTCCGGTGAAGTCCTGATGCTCAAGAAATACGGTTATCATCTGTACACCATCGATGAAAAAATCGTCGTCGACAGGGTCTGCCGCTATGAAGACATGCTGGGCGGAACTGAACCGCATCGGCACCCGGCTGGGTTTTGGACAGGAAGTGGTCCTGCCCAGGGCAAAGACCGCTTTTCGCAAAGACCGGCGGCATTACCGCGACATCCTGAGCCTGCGGGAGCGAAAAAAAATTGAGCAGATTTTTTCCCGGGAGATTGAATTATTCGGCTATGGCTTCTGACGGCTGCAGGTACGGCCGGCAAATGGAAAGGATCGCCGCATTCATGATGATGTAAAACGCAATCAGCATATTGCGGTTGAACAGCGTGCCCGTCATAGAAAACAGCATATATCCGGCAATGAGAAAAAGACCGCAGAAGGCGATATCGGTGATAACGTCATTTCCCCGATTCTTTTTGATTACACCGGCGAAAACAGCCATGGGGTACATATACAGGGCCAGCAGGCCCAGCAGGCCCGGAATGCCGTAGGCGGTCATGGTGGTCAGATACATGTTGTGCGGGCTTTGAAATATCTCGATTCCGGGCGCAATGACTTTTCGGGCGATCCTGTCGTTAACAATGGTCCGATAACCGGCCGTTCCCACCCCTACAATCGGATGGGCTTTGATGATCCGCAGCGATTCCTTCCACATGCGCAGATGGTGCGCCTGATCCGTTGCAAAGCAATCGGCACAATCCTGGTTCTGGAAAAAAAACCGGGCTTCCCGGACACCCCGATCAAAACGCTTTGACAGGCTGGAGTGGGGGTACAAGAGCAGAAGGATGATAAAAACACCCGCCATGGAAGCCATGATGATTCTGGCGTTGGATTCCTTCAGGTGACGCTTCAACTGGATCAGAAACAGCAGCGTGAGAAATGGAATGGTAATGATGGACCCCCGGGTACCCGACAGGAATGCCGCCAGAAGGCCGCCTGCAAAAGCGGCCATCGGAAACAGAACAAAGGCTTTTTTTTTCCGGTAAAAGAAATAATACCCGGATATGCTCATGAAGGAAAGTCCCACCGAAAGATAGCCGAAAATACAAGGATTGTACGGGCCCACCACTCTGCCGGCCGCGTATGCCGCCCACGCATCGTTTAGTGCATAGGCCCCCGTCAATATCGATCCCGAAAGAAGCGCAATCCACAGTACCCATGGCTTTAATTTGATCTGTACAAAAAGGTAATAGATCGGAATAAAAGCCAGCAATCGCATTTCATGATCGAGTTTCCACGCCAGGGGTTCCCCTTTAACAAGGATATGCCCGAAATGCATGACGACACAGATCAGGAAAAACCCGGCGAAGACACCCATGACCCCTTTCTCCTGGCGGCTTAAAGAAACCCGGCCGGATTTAAAAAACAGGATAGTCCCCAAAAGGATCAGCAGGGTCATAAGGCTGGAACCGGCGTGTTCCACCAGGTTGGTCATTGCCGGTATCAGCAGGAAAATGCCGTTTACGATCAGTTGAAGTGCATTCATCATAGGAGTCCGCGGTTAAATTCAAGATTTCAGCTGTTAAGCAAAAAGCCTTGCCGTTTGCCTGATTTATTCGGGTGCCGCATGTTCCTTGCCACAGGTGGTCAAAAAGAGAATGGCGGCCAGCAGGACAATATAAAAACTGGTAAATGCGTTTCTATAAAAGACGGTCTCGACCGCAGCCGATATCATGCAACCCATCACCAGCATGATGCCGGCATAGGCGAAATCCCCTGCGGGCCCCCGAAGCCGGGCCCCGGGAAGCAGAATCCAGCAGGGGGTAAACAAAATGGCCAGCAGGGCGAAAAGGCCGGTGACGCCGTAAGCGGCCATCTGGGTCAGATACATGTTCTGCGGCGAATCGAATCGTTTCATTTCCGGGGCAATTTGTTTCAAATCGGCCTTCCGGGCCATTTCATGTTCATACCCCTTTTTGCCGGCCCCCAGCAGGGGATGCTGAATAAACAATTTCCACCCTTCTTTCCACAAACTCAACCTTAATGCAAAATCGGGGCCTGTCGCTGAAAAAAGTCTTTCGGTTTTAACGATCCGCGCTTGTATCCGCCCCTCCAGTTTTGAGCCCGGCAGGTGGAAGCACCCGGTGTACAGCAGCGCCATGGCCATGATGAAGATGATCCGGTTCCGCCAGGGACGCAGGGTTCTTCCCAGCTGTAAAAAAAAGATAAACGACAGGAAGGGAATGGCGACAATCGCAGTTCCGGATAAAGATGCGCTTGCGGCAACGATGCCGGCGGGAAATGCCAGCACCGGCAGAAGGATCAGTGCGGGATGCTTCTTGTGGAAATAAGTAAATCCGGACAGGGCGATAAAAGCGGATATGACGGATATCGGTCCGAAGGCGGCGGAGTAAAGGGCATCCGGCTCAGGGAAGCCCCCGGACCATCCATAAACGGAAAGTACCGCAAACAGACCGAATATGATGGATGCGATGGCGGCACCGTACCACAGGATCCAGAATTTCAGCCCGGTTCGGTAAAACAGGTAATAAATCGGTATGAAGGCCAGCATGCGGACCTCGGGGTCCAGATCCCATCTGAAGTT
This sequence comes from uncultured delta proteobacterium, assembly GCA_963826785.1. Classification (GTDB taxonomy): domain Bacteria; phylum Desulfobacterota; class Desulfobacteria; order Desulfobacterales; family Desulfosalsimonadaceae; genus CAWGYD01. Next base: position 56,505 of record CAWGYD010000011.1, on the reverse strand, counting down.
CTCATGTCCCCTGATGAAACCGTGGAGCAGATATAACAGAAAACAGACGGCAAAATAGAGGGCAAATGCCCACAACACCCGTCTTTCGCCGGCATCAAAGGCAGGAGATGTCTTCCGGGTCAGCCATGCGTAAATCCCAAGCCCCGCCAGAGCGGCCAGGAAAACGCTTCCGGCGTGCGGAACGAGGCTGCTCGACAAGGGGAGCAGAAAAGTGAGCATACAGACGATGATGATCATTGTTTTGGGCACGATTCAATCATCTCCACGGTCACATGCGGGTGATTTATTATCAATCGACAGATATTTCAGAATCTGGAGCGTCTTTGCTGAGTTTGCGATACGGTGCACACATAGTACTGTTTGCCTGAATTTTCAAATTAATTTATAAAGTCCCCGGGACGAAAGACTGCGCACAAGGGCGTTGACTTTTCTGACGGGGAGGGACGCCAAAGTTAAATCCATGAAGATGCAACGCTCTTCAACCCAGCCCGGAAAAGCCGGGATAAAGCAGGTAATGCCGAGGGTATATCTTTTTGATTTTTCCGTATCACATTACGTTTTGAGCATTTAAGGACTTGATTTAAAAAGTATTCACCAATTGTTTTCAGCTTGACAATTTTTTCGAAATCACGGTATGAAGAAAATTTGTATCAAATCGAGCGCGGATGTCATCGGTCCAGGGTAAATTTTTCCGGTTAATTCTCTCAAAATCAAAGGTGCGGCATGAATGTTTTAGCAAAAGAGCTCAATGAGGTCATCGAAAAGGCCAACCCACACCTGATGTCCATGCTGTCGGATATCGGGAAGAACCTGTTTTTTCCTAAAGGTATTCTGGCACAGAGTGCCGAAGCCAAGGAAAAAGCGCATCTGATCAACGCCACCATCGGCATCGCCAAAGAGGGCGGCTGCGCCATGGTGCTGCCGTCCATCATGACGCACCTGACCGGCCTGACAGCCGAAGAATCCCTGACCTATGCCCCTTCATTCGGTATTCCCGGGCTGCGCAAAATCTGGCGGGAATCCATATATGCGAAAAACCCGTCCCTTGCCGGTAAAACGATCAGCCTGCCGGTGGTCACCAACGGGATTACCCACGGCATCAGCGTGTTTGCCGACGTGTGGGTGGACCCGGGCGATGTGGTGATTCTGCCGGACATGTTCTGGGGCAATTACAACATGATCCTTTCGGTGCGGAAAAAGGCCGATATCCGGCACTACAACATCTTCACCGAACAGGGCGGCTATGACGTGGCCGCGTTTGAAAGCCGGGTCCGGCAGGAGGCGGAAGCCCGCGATAAAATCATCGTGCTGCTCAATTTCCCCCATAACCCCACCGGATATACCCTCACCGAAAAAGAAGCCGATCGGATCGTGGAGATACTGACGGATGTGGCCGAATCCGGCACCCGGGTCATCGCGGTGGCTGATGACGCCTACTTCGGGCTGTTTTACGGCGACGAGGTGTTGAAAGAATCGATATTCGCCCGGCTCTGCGACAAACATCCCCGCCTGCTGGCCGTGAAACTCGACGGCGCCACCAAGGAGAACTATGTCTGGGGGCTGCGGATCGGTTTCATCACCTATGGGTGCCCCATGGAAGCAGATTCCGCCAGGGCCATGGATGCCCTGGAGCGAAAAACCGCCGGCGGCATCCGCGGAAATATCTCCAATTGCGCCCACCTGAGTCAGAGCCTGGTGCTGGCATCCATGAAGAGCGAGGGGTTTTTCGCGGAAAAACAGCAGAAATATGACGTGATGGCAGCGAGGGCCAAAAAGGTAAAGGAAGTGCTGGCCGATCCGAAATACTCGGCGGCATGGGATGTATATCCTTTTAATTCCGGATATTTCATGTGCATCAAGGTGAAAGGGGTAAAAGCGGAAAAACTGCGCGTGCACCTGCTGGATAAATACGGGGTCGGATTGATCGCGCTGGGGGAAACCGATATCCGGGTGGCATTTTCCTGTCTGGAAGAAGCCGATGTGAAAAAGTTGTTCGATATCGTCCTTCAGGGGGTAAACGATCTGAAGGAAGGGTGATTATGCCCCGACCCGTCCGTATACGCAACCTGTATGAAGCCCTCATGCGCTATTTCCGGGCCCTCGATATCGCCCGGGCAGGGAAATGGAGCATCATTTTTGTTCTGATCGGGGTTATCGCCGGGTTGGGATCCATCATTTTCCAGTATTTGTGCCAGCTGGGTCTGTATGTATTCATGGACCTGCTGGCCGGTTATTCCCCGCCGGCGACGGTGGGTGAGGAGCACCTGTTTCCATCTTCGAACACGCCCTTCAACCGCTGGGTGCTTCTTTTCCTGCCCGCCCTGGGCGGCCTGGTCAGCGGATGGCTGGTGTACACCTTCGCCCCCGAAGCCGAAGGCCACGGAACCGATGCGGCCATCGATGCGTATCACCGCAACGGCGGTTTCATGCGTGGCCGGATCCCTTTTATCAAAACCATCGCCTCGGCGCTGACCCTGACCACCGGCGGTTCAGGGGGGAGGGAAGGGCCCATCGCCCAGATCGGATCGGGTTTCGGCTCTTTCCTGGCCACCCGGCTCAAGCTGTCCGACCGGGAGCGCCGGATCATGATGGCGGCCGGCATGGGCGCCGGCGTGGGCAGCATCTTCCGTGCTCCCCTGGCCGGGGCGCTGTTTGCCGCGGAGGTATTGTACCGGGACCCGGAATTCGAGTCCGAGGTCATCATCCCGGCCGGAATCTCCTCGGTGGTGGCGTACTGTCTGTTCTGTCTGGTGTTCGGCTGGGGCTCCCTGTTTGCCTCTCCTGCGGGAATCGGGTTTATGAACCCCATGGAATTGGGGCCGTATATTATCCTGGCCCTGGTGCTCTCCGGCCTGGGATTCGTGTATGTCAAAACTTTTTATGGCGTGACCGGCCTGTTCCGTTCCATGAAGATCCCGAATCACATCAAACCCGCCATTGGCGGTTTGCTGACCGGGATGATCGGGTTTTTTCTCCCCACCACCCTGGCGTTCGGCTACGGGTGGGCGCAAAAGGCGCTGTATGGCGAAATGGCCATCACCGCGCTTTTGATGCTGGCCCTGGGGAAAATCCTGACCACCTCCTTTTCCATCGGCTCGGGCGGCTCCGGCGGCGTATTCGGCCCTTCGGTGGTGATCGGGGGATCCATGGGCGGAGCGGTGGGCGGCATCTTCCATCAGTTCCTGCCCAACGTGGTCACCCATCCCGCCACGTTCGTGATCGTGGGAATGGCCGGATTCTTCACTTCGGTTTCCAACACCCCCATCTCGACGATCATTTTCGTCAGCGAAATGACCGATTCTTATGAACTTCTGCTGCCCAGCCTGTTTGTCTGCTCCATCGCCTACATGGTCTCCCACCGGTGGACCATTTATGACAAGCAGGTGAAAAACCGGCTGGCTTCGCCGGCCCATGCCGGCGAGTTCATGGTGGATGTCCTTCAGATGATAAAAGTCCAGGACCTGGCGCATCTGGTGGCGAAAGTCGAAACCATCCCCCAGGACATGCCCTTTCTGGAATTCAAGATTTTCTTTTCCAGGACCAAGCAGCATTATTTTCCGGTGGTGGACGAGAACGGGCGGATGATCGGGATTTTTTCCTCCACCGATGTACGGGGGGTTTTGTTTGCGCCGGAAATCGAGCATCTGGTGGTGATGAAGGATATCGTCACCAGCGATGTGGTCTCCACCACATTGTCGGAGGACTTGAACTCGGTGCTGCAGAAATTTACCATCAAGAATATCGACAGCCTGCCGGTGGTCCAGGAAAAGGACCGCGGCATTCTGGTGGGCATGCTCAACCGCAGGGATGTGATCGCTTTTTACAACCGCCAGATCCAGCGGCTCAAGGGGAGAAACGAGGAGGAATAGGCGCCGTTGAAGGTCTGGTCCCCTGTTCCCCGTAAAATACTTCCACCAGGAAAAGGCCCTGGGGTGGGGCGGTGGCGCCGGCCCGGCGACGGTCCTGCGCTTCTAAGATATCACCGAAATCGTCCGGTGTGATGGCGCAGCGCCCGACATCCACCAGGGTTCCGGTCAGATTGCGCACCATGTAGCGCAAAAATCCATCTGCCCGGATGTCAAACGTGATCAGCCCGTTTTGTCCGCCATCGATCCGTGCATCGAAAACCGTCCGGATGCAATGGTGCCGGGGAGAACCGCTGCCTTCAAAAGATTTGAAATCATGGGTGCCGATGATATGCCGGGCCGCCGCCTGCATGGCGGCGATATCGAGTTCTCGCCTGATCTGCCAGACATAATTCCGGCCGATGGCAGCGGGAAGGCTTTGGTTGAGGATCCGGTACTGGTATGTTTTTCCCCTGGCATCGAAGCGGGCGTGGAATTTGTCATCCACCTGCCTGCAGGACCGGATCACGATATCATGGGGCAGCAGACTGTTTAATCCCGCCTTAAAACCCTCCGGCGGAATGCGGGCACGCGTGTGGAAATGGGCCACCTGGCCTATGGCATGCACCCCGGCATCGGTCCGACCCGAACCGTGCACCCGGGCCGTTTCCCGGGTCATGACCGCGATTGCCTCTTCCAGGGTCTGCTGGATCGTGGCCGCATTTGCCTGATATTGCCACCCATGGTAAGCGGTGCCGTCATATTCGATAATGAGCATGAAATTGGGCATTTTTTGTTTTCACTCAAAAAAAGTACGTATTACCATTTTGATATCATCTTTATCCTTTGGGCAGCAGCCTCCGGATATGTGTTGACAAAAATTATTATGAAACACAATAAGTGTTTTCTTTCTGTGTGGTTTAAACAACTTCAACGTGTGGAGGAGACATGGTCAGGGGATTCAAGGCGGCTGGAATCGCGGCGGGAATCAAGAAAAATGGTGGAAAGGACCTGGGCGCAATCGTTTCGGAAGTGCCTGCCTCCGTGGCCGGCGTGTTCACCCGAAACAAGGTCCAGGCCGCACCGGTGCTCCTGGACCGTCAGCGGGTGAAATCCGGTATCTGCCGGGCCGTGGTGGCCAACAGCGGCAATGCCAACTGCTGCACGGGCGACAAGGGGATGGAAGACGCCGTACAAATGGCCGGCATTGCGGCATCAAACCTGAAGATTCCTGAAGACATGGTGCTGGTGGCCTCTACGGGCGTCATCGGTCAGCCCTTTCCCATAGAGAAAATCCAAGCCGCGGGTCCAGGCCTGTCCCAAGCCCTGTCAGCGGACGGTTTTCCGGATTTTGCAGCGGCCATCATGACCACCGACAAGGTCCCCAAAATGGTGACCGGCAAGGGGGAAATCAACGGCAAACCATTTTTTATCACCGGAATTGCCAAGGGCGCCGGCATGATCCGGCCGGACATGGCCACCATGCTTTGCTTCGTTGTGACGGACGCGGCAGTGCCGGCAAAAGATCTGCAATCCGCCCTTGCCGCCGCCGTGGATAAATCCTTCAATCGGATCACCATTGACGGCGACACCAGCACCAACGACACCGTGCTGCTCATGGCAAACGGCATGTCCGGCGCAACCGTTAACACGCCGGCCGCTATCGGGATTTTCCGGCCGGTTCTCGATGAGGTTCTGGTGGCCCTGGCGAAGATGGTGGTCAAGGATGGAGAGGGGGCCACCAAACTGGTGGAGATCTCGGTGGCGGGCGCTGCATCGGATGCCGATGCCCGGCTGGCGGCCGACACCGTGGCCCATTCCAGTCTGGTGAAGACCGCCCTGTTCGGAGAAGACGCCAACTGGGGCCGGATCATGGCCGCCCTGGGCCGCTCCGGTGCGCAGATGGATCCGGATGCCGTGGATATTGCCTTCAATGAAGTCAATCTGGTGGAAAACGGCCGATGGCGGGGATCTGAGGCTGAAGCGGCAGCCACCCGGGTGCTCAAAACCCCCGAGTTTGCCATCCGCATCGATCTGAAACAGGGGCAGGGAGCCTATTTCTGCTGGACCTGCGACTTTTCCATCGATTATGTGAAAATCAATGCCGATTACCGGTCTTGAATATCGAGTGCTCCGCCTTCATTCATTCTTTTGGGGAGTTCTGTGGAACCGAGTCGACCTGTCCATTGATCCCCCCGCACGCTGTTCACGATTTTGATGCTTCTAAGGTTGATGAACCCGTAAAAAGTCGGATTTTACGCTTTTGTCATTCCGGCGGAGGCCGGAATCTACTACAAACTAAGCTTGTTATAGACTCCGGTTTTCACCGGAGTGACGAACTTCGGACTTTTTACGGATTCATCAAGGTTTGTTCACGTCAAAAAATGCGAACCTTTAATGGAGAAATGCCGGGCATCCGGTCATCTGTGCATGCTTGCGGGTGCCGGGATACTGTCGGCAGATTTCCGGCTTGACCTCGTGGATGCGGCATTCATAAGCGGATTGGCCGGCGGCCGGAGAAACCGGTTTAAGCCAGGGGCAGACCGGGACATATTCCCGGGTTCCGGGTTTTATCCAGATCCCGTATGAACGCCCTGTGCCGTTTGGGTTCATGACGCCCACCCATCTAAGGATATCCCCGCGCCCCAGAGACACCCATGTCTGGTAGTCCGTCTCGGACAGTTCATGATGATAATCGAGCTGCCGGCAGCACTGTCCGCATTGTCGGCATGTAAACAACGCCATCCCGGTTTCGATCCGGACCCCCGGCTTGCCGCCGTTTCCCGGATGTTCAACCCGGACCGGCGTCAGAAAAACACGCGAACATATCGCGGCCAGCATCTCCGGTTCCGGCGGGGATCGGACCAGGGTTTTGAGCAGCAGATCGCTGAGTTCCCAAAATTTGAGTTTTTTCATTTTTCGCACGGATCTGCGCCCGGGGGTGGACATCCATATTCCTTCCTGCCGGTGATCCGATACGATAACGGCGTCATCGCCCAGAATCAGGGGGCAAAGGTCAAGCAGGAGGCGGGGCTGCAGCGGGTAATGGCTGAAATCGAAGGCAATGGCGGATGTCGCCTCTTCCAGAGACAAGAATATGGCATCCGTTTCGGACATGACTGTCCTCCCGTGAAACGCGAAACACCGGAATCCTTTTATGCGCGGTTTCAGCCCGGTATGGGCCGTTGAATAATACTACGGTTGTTCAATCCCGATTTCCACCCAGTTTCTGATTTTTTCCATGGCCTTTTCATTAATGCTTTTTCGGATCGGAGTTCTGCGTGTTCCGGATCAAAATACTGCTTTTGCCCCATAACATTTTTATTTCACCGCTCTATACTATGACAGATTTCAATAAAAGAGCATCTGAGCGGGGCAAGCCTCAGTATCGACATGTGCTCTTGGCGTGAACTATGAACCATAAAAGGAGGTTGTAGCGATGAAAACGAAAATGACATTATGGGTGGCATTGATGGGTTGCCTGCTCCTGATTCTTCCGGCTGCGGGTCTGGCGCAGACTCACCAGGCCGATCAGAATCAGCAGGTGGCGCCCGACACCAACAACCAAATGGGCAACCAGGCACTGCCGTCAGATCAAAATCAGGTTCAGGATCAGACGACTGCCCAGGGAACCGATCTCAATCCCGGGCTTGAAATTGAAAAGGCAACTGCGGCTTTTCAGAACATGATCAGTAGGCCAGGCAAACAAATCCCGACGGAGATTATCAAAAAGGCCGAAGCGGTGGCGATATTTCCAGGGATGACCAAGGCGGGCCTGATTGTGGCTGGACGCTACGGAAAAGGAATCCTGATGGTGCAGCAGAATGGCAACTGGAACGGACCGCTATTCCTCAAACTTTATGGCGCCAGCATCGGAGCCCAGGCCGGAGTCGAATCCACGGACATGACCATGGTTTTCATGGATCAGAGAAGCCTGCGGAATCTGGAAGACGGCAAACTTGATTTCGGGGCGGAAGCATCGGTGACTGCGGGACACTATGGCGAGAAGGTCAAAACCGACACCGGTGCCGAAATTTTAGGGTACCAGGATACTGCGGGCCTGTTCGCCGGAGTGGCCCTTTCCAGCGGTTACATCGAAGTGGACAATGACGCCAATGCCGCTTACGGGCGGACTTTGGAAGGTCAAACACGTGCCTATTATCCCACGATTCAGGATCTCATGTCAGGAAAAGCGGAAGAAGCCCAGTCTCCGGCCGCCAAGCAGCTGGTTGATGTTCTGAAACAATACGCAGATCAGGCAGGGCAGGGGGCCAGTGAGTAGCCGTTGGTCGACTTAGACTGTATTGGAATTGACCTTTCTGACCTGAAATAGAGGGGTACAAAAGGGGTGTGCCCGCAAACGAAGGAATTAACGTTCGTTTACGGGCACATTTTTTTAGAAGGTGGGCTTCTCTTCCGGGTATTTGGATCACCGGCCCGGCTCCGATGGGGGATGCACTGAATCGGAGGTTTTTGGGGAAGCCCGCCTTAGAATTTATAAACCAGGTCCAACTGATAGGTTTTGGGATCCTGGTCCAGGTCCCTTTCCTTGGCCTGGTACAGGAAAGCGGTGGCATTGATCTCGCTGTTCTTTGTCAGCTTGAAGCCGGCGCCGACCACAAATCCCTCTACATCGGTGGAGCCCAGTGCATCACCGAAATCCGCGTCCTTGAGGCCCGGGATGACAGAATCGGCCCCGATTTGCGCATAATCAATACCCAGTTTGAACCGGTCGATCTTTGCGCCGATGCCCACCAGCCAGCCGAGATTCTCTTTTTCAGGGTCGAGATTTGCATCCTGGATGCTCTGTCCGGGCTGGCCTTTTGCCCCCACATTGTAAAAAACCTGCGCCTTGGGGTATAATTTGACCGGGTCCAATTTCAATTCCGATTCCACATAGAAATCGACGATCTGGTATTTAAAATCGGAATCCATGTTTTCGGTCAGCACATATTCATCCACCCGGTGATAATTGTAAAACGCCAGGGCCGCGGTGACCATGTCCAGTTTAACGCCGGCCTGGACGGCTTCCATCTGGGCGATGTCCTTGTCGATGTACCGGACATCATACCAGCCGGCGGTAATAAAGGCGGGTTTAAGATCGACTATTGCAGTGAAACCGACCGGCCTGACATCCGAATCCCAAAGCGCCCAGGTGGTTTCAAAGGGGCTTTTCTGCTGGCCGGCGATAAACGCGAAGTTGTCATTGAGTTCGTGCGCCGCAAAGGCGTAGTCCAGCCGGATATCGCCGGTTTCAAATGCGGTTTCTTCGGAATAGGTGTCGTTGGTGGAGGTGGCATCCAGTCCGCCGGTAGCCAGTCCTGCGCCCACCGTCCAGTTTTCCGACGGGTTGAACCATGTCATGCCGATCCGGAACCGCTGGCGCAGCCGGTCGGTGGCATCCTCATCGGAGACGTCCTTTTCCTTATGCTCATATCGGATGCGCAGGTCGCCGTTAATGGACATGCCCTCCAGAAAATCGCTCACGTTAACCGGCGCCGCAGCAGCGGGAAGGCTCATGCACAATAGCATGCCCGCGCACACCATCATGGACAGAATTGAAAAACACGGCTTTTCTTTCATTTTTCTTCTCCTCGGTTGGTCGTTCAGTTGAATTCAATATCACCCGGAGATGCGGATGAACCTCATATTCACTATGTAGACGGGTATATAGATGTGTTGTGTGAAGAAATAATGGCAGGGATGTGAAGAAATGAGAACATATCTGTGACTATCGTGTTACGAAAATTTCCAGACGGCGTGTTTATCAGTGATTCAAAGCTGACTTTGATGGAGACCAAATTGTGAAAACCTTCATGACGGTTCGACGGTTTCAGCCATTTGCGGTTTTTCGGGAAATGGGTTAAAACGCAGAGGAGAGCAGGAAAGGAGAAATTAAAGGGGGGCGCCCATCGTCCGGGCCAAACAGATAAAAATTATTAAAGAATCAATCTATTATAACATTTTACAAAATTGAGATTAAGTTCCTCAGAGGGCATTAATATTGATGATCAGACTGCAGAAATATCTGGCGGATGCCGGGATCTGCTCCCGCCGAAAGGGGGAAGAGTATATCCGTCAGGGCCGGGTCCGGGTGAACGGCGAAGTGGTGACCCTCCTGGGCACCCGCATCGATCCGGCGAAAGACCGGGTGGAAGTCGACGGACGGCCGGTGGCCGGGCGGGAATCCTTCGTATATATCATGCTCAACAAACCCAAAGGCGTGATCACCAGCTGCAGCCACCGGGGAGAAAAGATCGTCATGGACCTGGTGGATATCGATGCCCGGGTCTTTCCGGTGGGAAGACTGGACAAGGATTCCACCGGATTGCTGATCCTCACCAATGACGGGGCGCTTCACCAGCGGCTGAGCCATCCCTCCTTCGACCATGAAAAGGAATACGAGGTGGAAACAGCCGCTCCCTTATCCGATCAGGATCTCGACCAGATGGCCCGGGGGGTGGTGATCGATAGCCGAAAAACCCGGTCGGCTGCAGTGACCCGGATGGGAAGGCAAAAGTTCTCCATGGTTTTGCAGGAAGGGCGGAAGCGCCAGATCCGGCGGATGGTGGAAACCGTGGGCAACCGGGTGGTGGCTCTCCACCGGGTCCGGATCGCCACCCTGCGCCTGGGCGGCCTCGAGATGTCGAAATGGCGCCATTTATCCGAAACGGAATTAAAACAACTGATTTCCTGCTGTTTTGACCGGGAAAATAAAGATCGGGATACCGGGTTATAGATTCCGTCCGGCCCCTGATATGACCACGCAGCGCAAAAAGATACGATCAGTAATATCCGAATAAGAATGACAAATAGTGAAAACCCGGATCACTTTTTCCGCAATCACCCATCCTCTGCTTTTTCACATTGAATGCATTTTCGGCCCCTTGAAAAAAAGATCATTCGGGACTCAATGATTTCAAAATCGATTCTTCTATCAATTCTCCAACCAAAATAGGGGTTTTGCCCCATAACATTTTTCATCTGCGGCTATATACTATATTCACGTTATTACACGGTGAGCATGTTACGGCAGCGGTTTACCGGCCGTAAACTGGCGGATATGCTCCAGGCGATGAAACCAAAACAGTTAAAGGAGGTCGAGATGAAAACGAAGAAACGTTTATTTATCGCACTGATCGGTTGCTTGCTCCTGATGTTCCCGGTGGCCGGGTTTGCGCAGGATTATCAGACCGACCAGAGCCAGCAGGAAACCATGGGCACTGATCAGAACCAGCCGGCGAACATGGACACCCAGATGGAGGACCAGACCGGAGCGGAGGAGGCTCAGCAGCCTGAAGGCCAGCAGAACCAGGAGATGGCACAGGCGCCGGCCCCGATCGTGGAAAAGGCGACCGCTGTATTAAAGAACATGATGGATAAGCAGGGGGAGAAGATCCCCGCGAATGTGATTGAAGATGCAAAAGCAGTGGCCATATTTCCGGGCCTGACCAAAGCCGGCCTGATTGTGGGCGGCCGCTACGGCACCGGGGTCCTGATGGTGCATCAGGACGGCAACTGGAACGGTCCTTTGTTCCTGGATCTCTATGGGGCCAGCATCGGCGCCCAGCTTGGCGTTGAATCCACCGATATGGTACTGGCGTTCATGAATGAAAAAAGTCTGCAGGATCTTCAGGACGGCAACCTCGATTTCGGGGCGGAAGCGTCCGTTACCGCGGGGTACTATGGAGAAAAGGCCAAGGCGGCCACCTCGGCCGACATTCTGGGATACCAGGATACAGCCGGCCTTTTTGCCGGGGTCGATCTGACCAGCGGATATATTTCAGTGGATAAAACCGCCAATGAGGATTTCTTCAAGCAGGGGCAGCAGGGGGAGACCCGTGCCTATTACCCCACCACCAAGGACATCCTGAGCGGCAAAGAGACCCCTCAGACCCAGCAGGGAAGTCAGCTGGCCGACGTATTGAGCCAATACAGCCAGAAGGCGGATCAGCAGAATCAGATGCAGCAGCCGGAGCAGAAGAAAGAAAGCACCGGCACTGAGTAGATCATTTACTCAAAAGTTAATCACGTGTGGGGCTTGAACGTCTCCGCGCGCTGATTTGAAAGCAAACGCCTGATCGCACCCCGGGTGCCGATCAGGCGTTTCTATGTTTGAAATCCTTTTATTTTTTTACCGGCTGATGCTTGACGTTGATGCCGCCGACGATAAAAGCCACGTGCTCTCCGATGTTGGTCGACAGATCCGCCACGCGTTCGAGACATCGGGAAATGATGATGGTGATGATGGATCGGCGGGTGTTTAACCGCCGCCTTTCGGTTGTGGGCGTGCTCTGGACCATATGCTCGATCATTTCCGAAAGCACCTCCAGGGTATAGCCATCGGCAAGGTCATCCATTTCGCGCACCTGAAGCGCCAGGTCGACATCTTCCTGGACAATGGAAGATATCGCTTTTTCCAGCATCGCCTGGCTGACATCGATGAGACGATCCATGGCCGGGATGGGGTCCAGCGGCGGATGCTGGCACAGAAAAAGGGTGCGCTCCGCAATGTTTACGGACTGGTCGGCGATGCGCTCCAACTCGTTGCTGATCTTGGTGGCCCCCAGTATAAATCTGAGGTCGCGGGCCAATGGCTGTTCCAAGGCCAGCATTTTCAGGGAAATTTGATCGATTCGGGTTTCCATTTCATTGATTTTGCAGTCGCCGTCAATGACCGACCGGGCCAGGGATTCATCCCGATCGATATATGCTTTGGCGGCTTTCCCCAGAGACCTTCGGGTAATCGCCGCCATGTCGAGAAGGGACATTTTCAGTCTGTCCAGTTCCTGGATGAAATGCCGTTCCATTCAATCTCCTTTGTTAAAAAACCTGAAAAAATGTGGCTTGGTGCGGGTGGCAAGACCTGAATTCTCGATGGCAAGTCAACCGAATCTTCCGGTGATATAATCTTCCGTCTGCCTGAGGGAGGGCCGGGTAAAAATCGATTCGGTTTCACCCGACTCGATAAGGCTTCCCATATAGAAGAAGGCGGTGGTATCCGACACCCGTGCCGCCTGCTGCATGTTGTGCGTGACAATGATAATGGTAAATTTCTTTTTGAGTTCATGGATGAGGTCTTCGATTTTCTGGGTGGCGATGGGATCCAAAGCCGAGGCCGGTTCATCCATGAGGATCACTTCCGGTTCAACAGCCAGGGCCCTTGCGATGCACAAGCGCTGCTGCTGTCCTCCGGAAAGACCCAGGGCCGACTCGTTGAGCCGGTCCTTGACCTCGTCCCACAAGGCGGCCTGGCGTAAACTTTTTTCCACACGCTGCCGAAGCTGTTTTTTATCCTTGATCTCGTTTACCCGCAGCCCGTAAGCCACATTTTCGAAGATCGTCTTGGGAAAAGGATTGGGTTTCTGAAATACCATGCCGACTTTTCGCCTGAGATTGACCACATCCACCTGGGGTTCGTAAATGTCTTTTTCATCCAGATAGATATGGCCTTCCACCCGGGTGCCGGGAATCAGGTCATTCATCCGGTTCAAGCACCTTAAAAAGGTGCTTTTGCCGCATCCGGATGGACCGATCAGGGCGGATACCCGGTTTGTTTGAAATTCAATGGAGATATCCTTCAGCGCCTTGAAATCCCGATAATAGAAGTTGAGATGACGGGCGGTGATTCTGGTTGGGTTGTCCATTAAAAGTATCCTTTTAAGCCTTTCCGGAGGCGGGTCCGTTTTGTCGGGAATCGGATTTTCCGGGTGCGGCGGATATCGCAAGAGAGAAGTAAAAGGCCGTACCCCGGGTTTTTCCCATCGGTGGGCTCTCCACCCATATGCTCCCCCCCATGCCTTTCACCGCATGCCGGCAGATGGCCAGGCCCAGTCCGGTCCCGCCGGAAGCCCGGCTGCGCTCCTTGTCCACCCGGTAGAATCGCTCAAATATTCGATTCTGGTGCCGCTTGGGAATGCCCGGCCCCTGGTCTTCGATGCAAAACGTGCAGGTGCCGTCCCGGGTGGCGGCAGCGGCGGTAATCACTGTATCTGGCGGGCTGTAGCGAATTGCGTTGTCCAGCAGATTACGAAATACCTGCATCAGCAGATTTTCTTCCGCTTTCACGTATAAAGGACCCTCAATCCGGTTATCGAGTTTAATCTGCGTTTCACCTGCCATGGGTAGGAAAGTTTCCCAGGTGTTTTTCAGGCATAAAGCCGCATCGATCGGCTTTAATTGTGCCGACCCCCTTGATTTCTGCTGCAGTTGGGTGAGTTCCAGAAGATCATTTACGATATTGGCCATCTGGTTGGCGTTTTTGACAATCGTCTGCAGGAACGACCGGGCCATGTCTTCAGGCGGGGGATCGGGTTCGAGGAGGGTTTCCGCATATCCCTTGATGGAGGTCAGCGGTGTGCGCAATTCATGGGAAACATTGGCCACGAAATCCTGCCGGGCCTTCTCCAGGCGGACCTGTTCGCTGATGTCGTGGAAAACAGCCACCGCACCCCCTTCCGGGATGCCGACCAGGTTGATCTCAAATATGGCGTCTTGTTCCACGTCCACTCTCAGCCGCGCATCGGGTTTGCCGTTTAGAATTTCATTACAGGCGTTCTGGATGTCGGAATTGATGAAGACCTCGATGGGCCGCTGTCCGATACAGGGGGTCACGCATTTGGCAATACGGGTGAGGGCGGTGTTTACGGAGGTGATACGCCCGTTGGGGGCGAGCAGCATCACGCCTTCCTGCATCCCTTCAAAAACGGCTTCGATTTCCCTCTTCTGCTCTGTGAGTGTTTTGATGTCCTGTCCGATCCGGTCGGCCATGTCGTTGATGTGAACCGAAAGCTGCTGGAATTCCAGGCTGCCGCCGGGCTCCAGTCGTTCATCATAATGGCCTTCGCCAATGGCCCGGGTGGTCTGGATAATCCTTTGGATCGGCGCCTCGAGGTATCCGGCCAGAAGATAGGTAATGAGGGCGGTCAACAGAAAGGCCAGGGCCAGAACCAGCCAGAACCGGTCGGCAAAGTAGGCCAGCCGCTCCTCTACCATGGAAAGCGGAATCGCTACCCGGAGGATGCCTCCGGGCGCATCGGCCAGATCGATGGGCATGGCGGCATAGATGAGTTTTCGCCTGACGGTTTCACTGTACCGGATGCTCGAGGCCATTCCCTGCTTGCGCGCGGCCATCACTTCTTCACGGGTGATATGGTTTTCCATTTCCGGGACGTTTTCATAGGAGACGCCCGAGTCTGCGATGACCCGTCCACCGGCATTGATGATGGTGATGCGAAGATCGAGTTTTTCACCGACCCGGGTGCACCATCGGTCCAGCGCCTGATGATCCTGAAATTCCGAATGCTGCTTGAGCAGCCACTCCAGAAATCCAAGCTGGGTAAACGCGCTGGATTCGGCTTCTTTGTAAATTTCGGTGTCGAGCGTATGGTACAGATAATAGGCTGGAACGCAGATCGCCGGCAGTAAAACAAGCAGAAAATAGAGAAAGATCCGGGTTCTGAATCTGATGGATCGCATTTATTCTTCCTTAAACCGGTATCCGATGCCCCGGACGGTCTCAACGGCATCGGCGTACTCCCCGATTTTCTGTCTCAGGCGCCGGATGTGGGTGTCCACGGTGCGGGCATAACCGTCAAACTGGTATCCCCAGACCTTGTCTAAAAGCTGGTCCCGGGTTCTCACCTTTCCCCGGTTCGATATGAGTTCCAGCAGCAGCTTGAATTCCGTCAGCGTCAAAAACAGTTCATCTTCATCGTTCCAGGCACGGTAGCTGTCCAGATCCAGCTGAAGCCCATGGTAACCGGCGGTTCGCTGGGCAACGGTTTCAGGCCGATGCCGCTTCAAAATGGCCTTGATCCGCAGCAGCAGTTCCCTGGGGCTGAACGGTTTCACCAGGTAATCATCCGCACCCAGTTCGAATCCGACGATTCGGTCGACTTCCTCTCCTTTGGCGGTGAGCATGACCACGGGGATCTTCTCGGTACGGGCATCCTTTTTTAAAGACTTGCAGACCTGAAGACCATCCATGCCCGGAAGCATCAGGTCCAGCAGGATCAAATCCGGCAGTTTTTCCCTCGCCATGGCCAGGCCGGTGATGCCGTCCATGGCTTTATGCGCCGTATACCCTTCGGTGCGCAGGTGCCATTCGATCAGATTCACGATGTCGATTTCATCTTCGATGATCAGAACTGATTTGCCCATTTTCTTCCTGCCGGATGATCAAGGTCGCTTGAAAAATACAAAATAAACAATAACCATTATATAAAACAAAATTGTGAAGCTTGTGTGACATTTCCATGACGGAAACGTCATTTGTTTTTAGTCTGTTTGTCACGCGATTGTCATAATCGGGGATTATTAATTCAGCATCGGGGAAAAGCTTGCAAGCCGATCAGAACCGACGGATTTTTAATATAAACCAGAAAAATGTGGATGAAAACCCTTAAATCAGGAGCACGTTAAATGAAAAGCATACCCAATGGTCTGAAATTTTTGGTTCTGTTTACCCTGTTGTTTTGTGTCTCCGTAAATGCCTGGGCCAAGGATCTGGTGATCAAGGGTTCCACCACGGTCCTGCCCATTGCCCAGAAAGCCGCCGAGGAATTCATGAAGATTCACCCGGACGTAAACGTTTCCGTATCCGGCGGCGGGTCCGGAAACGGCATCAAGGCCATCATCGACGGCACCACCGATATTGCCGATTCCTCCCGGTTCATCAAGCAGAAGGAGGTCGCCCTGGCAGTGGAAAAAGGCGTCTACCCGGTGCCCTTCGGCATTGCCTACGACTGCATCGTTCCGGTGGTGCACCCATCCAATCCCGTCACCAACCTGACGCTGGCCCAGTTAAAAGACATATACGAGGGCAAGGTGAAAAACTGGAAACAGGTGGGCGGCCCGGATAAACCCATCGTCGTGATTTCCAGGGATACCTCTTCAGGCACCTATGAGGTCTGGGAAGAAATCGTCATGGAAAAAGCCCGCGTTTTTCCGGGTGCCCTGCTCCAGGCATCCAACGGGGCGGTGGCCCAGGCGGTTTCCAAAAATCAAAACGCCATCGGCTATGTCGGCCTGAGTTATCTCAACAAGGAACTAAAAGGGCTGAGCGTCAACGGGGAAAAGGCCAGCATCGAAAATCCGGCAGCTTATCCCATCAGCCGCGTGCTGTATATGTTCACCAAAGGATGGCCGACCGGCACGACGCTCAAGTTCATCAACTTCATCATGAACCCCCAAAAGGGGCAGCGGATTGTGGCCGAGGCGGATTACATCCCGCTCTACTAACTTGTCATCCATACAGAAACGAAGATGAATACGCCGGAGAGGCGTTCTTTCCTCGCCGGCCCTGATTTGAAAAGAACCGGTAGCCCATGGCCTCAATTCGACAAATGAAAGAAATCGGCATCCGCAAAATCTTCTTTGCGTTTGCCTTTGTCTCCATCGCCATCCTGGCCTTGATCCTCTTGTTTCTGGCCAGAGAGGGAATTCCCATTTTCAAGGTGGTTTCCGTTAAGGATTTCCTCTTTGGCACCTACTGGTATCCCACTGCGGACCCGCCCGATTTCGGGATATTCCCCCTGATCGTGGCCTCATTGCTGGTCACGCTCTGTTCGGCCGCGCTGGCCATTCCCCTGGGGGTGATGACCGCCCTCTATCTGGCGGAAATCGCCTCCCCGCGGATCAAGGAGATCGCCAAGCCGCTGGTGGAATTGCTGGCCTCGCTCCCATCGGTGGTCATCGGGTTTTTCGGCATGGTGATCGTCGCTCCTTTTCTGCAAGACGCCCTGGGGATCGCCACCGGCCTGAATCTGTTCAATGCATCCCTGATGCTGGCCTTCATGTCCGTGCCCACCATCTGCACCATATCCGAAGACGCCATTTCCAGCGTTGCCCCCGAATTGAAGGAAGCATCCCTGGCCCTGGGGGCCACGCACTGGGAAAGCATTGTCCGGGTGGTGATCCCTGCATCCCTGTCCGGATTGAGCACCGCCGTCATCCTGGGCATGTCCCGGGCCATCGGGGAAACCATGGTGGTCTTGATGGTGGCGGGCGGCGCGGCCATGATCCCGTCTTCACTGTTTGATCCGGTGCGGCCCATGCCGGCCAGCATCGCAGCGGAGATGGCGGAAGCGCCGTTCCACAGCGACCACTATTATGCCCTGTTTGCCACCGGCATGGTCCTGTTCATCTTTACGCTGATATTTAATTTCATTGCCGATTATGTATCTCACAAGCACCGTCAGGTGGGTGCGGCCACCTTGTAAACCGCGCAGACGGGATCGATGTTGAAAATGGAAAACGTTGAAGATGTCCCCATCTGGATTGGGCACCGTACGTCAAAACGCCGGACGATTCTGCAGAGGTCCATGTTCTCCCTGTTCCGGGTGGCGGCGCTGATCAACTCCCTGGCCCTGTTTATCATTGTGTATTTTCTGGTCAAAAACGGCTGGCGGGCCATCACCTGGACTTTTCTGACCCAGCCGCCCACCGACTCCATGACCAGAGGCGGCATTTTCCCCTGCATCGTGGGGACCGTCTACCTGAGCATCGGCGCGCTGGTGATCGCATTGCCCCTGGGGATTGCTTCTGCCGTCTATCTCAATGAATACGCCCGGCAGGGGGCGCTGCTGCGGGCCATCCGGTTTGGCATCAACAACCTGGCCGGGGTCCCGTCGGTGGTGTTCGGGCTTTTCGGGCTGGCTTTTTTCGTGACCTGGATGAAAATGGGGGTCAGCATTGCCGCAGGCGCCCTGACATTGGGGTTTCTCACCCTTCCGGTGATCATCGGGACGGCTGAGGAAGCGCTGAAAGCGGTTCCGAATACCTACCGGGAGGCGTCCCTGGGATTGGGGGCCACCAAGTGGCAGACCATATTCCGGGTGGTGCTGCCGGCCTCTCTCCCGTCCATGCTGACCGGTGGAATCCTGGCTTTAAGCCGTGCGGCCGGTGAAACCGCCGCCATCATGTTCACGGCCGCCGTATTTTTCACCACCCGCCTGCCTTCATCGGTTTTTGATTCCGTGATGGCGCTGCCTTACCACATCTATGTCCTGGCCACCGCGGGAACGGAAATCGAAAAAACGAGGCCCCTCCAGTACGGCACCGCCCTGGTGCTCATCACCCTGGTGCTGGGCATGAATTTGATCGCCATCATTTACCGGTCCCGCCTGCGCCGAAAACGGTGAGTACAAAAGGGGCAGTCACTTCGGCCAAACCATTGAAGCGATTCAGCCGTTTCTTTTATGCTGTTTTGACCTCCTTGATTCTCTCCTGTTTCCAGTAGGGGTGGATCTGGTCTTCGAATATGGTCAGGGCCGCCTCAGCCCCGTGGCCGGAGGCGGTCACGATCTGGTTGAATCCGCCGGACACGTCACCTGCCGCATAAACGCCCGGTATATTGGTCCGGTACTTGTCCTCTTCGATATAGCCCTGCGGGGTCAGCTTGACGCCGATTTTTTCCGCCAGATCGGTGGTGGGCTGATAGCCGATGGCGATAAATACCCCGTCCACGGCAAGCCGCTTGGTGGTCCCGGTCTTGCTGTCGTAAAGGAGAACCGCTTCTACGGCCCGGTCGCCGACAATTTCCTTGATCTGGGTGTTGTACATCACGGGGATGCCGTTGTCCGTCAGCTGGCGGGCGAGAAAATCCTGTGCGTCGAGCTTTTCCGTCCAGTGCACCAGGGTGACATCCACGCCGATGTTTTTCAGGTGCAGGGCTTCGGTGGCCGCGCTGTCGCCCCCGCCCACCATGATCACCCGGTGGCCGGCAAACAGCGGGCCGTCACAGGTGCTGCAGTAGCTGACCCCCCGCCCGGACAGCCGTTCTTCCCCGGGCACGCCCAAATGCTTGTGGGTGGCGCCCGTGGCCAGCAGCAGGGCCTTGGTGATGAATCGGCGCTTGTTGGTCACCACGGTCATGGGCATTCCCTCCTGAATCTCCATGACTTCCTCCCCCTGAAAGATCTGGATGTATTCCAGGGCATGGGAAACCATGATCTCCACCAGCCGCTTGCCGCCGATGGAGGTCAGGCCCGGATAGTTTTCCACCACAGGCGTGGTGGCCACCTGGCCGCCCAGGACATTTCGCTCCAGCACTACGCTTTTCAGTCCGCTTCGGGCCGCATAGATGCCGGCCGTCAAACCGGCGGGCCCCCCGCCTACGATGACCAGGTCGGTTTCCACTTCCTCGGCATCGCTGTCCGGAATAAACACGGTCTGCTGCTCCATCTTCTGCAGGGAAAGCATAAAGAGTTCCTCCGGCTGGGCACCCTGGGCGATGAGCACGTCATTGGCATAGGTCTGGGGGACTGCCTGGGCATTGTACTGTCGGGCCAGGTCCGGATTGGCCTGAATGTCGATGATCTCGAGCGTGACCAGATCCGGCCGCTCCACAGCGGCTTTCAACGCATTCAATGCCTGCTGGGGACAGTAGGGGCAGGTATGGCTGACAAAAAGCTTGATATGGCGATCCTCCTCGATGGAATCGAGCACTTTCTTGGACTGATCGCCGATCTGACTTTTTTGAAACCCGGCCAGGAGCAAGGCCTCCACGAAAATGCGCCCCTCTTCACCGATGGGGGCGCCCAGCCACCGGATTTTGTAGTTTTCAGGATCGATTAAAATGGTGGGGGATTGGCTGACATGGTGTTTTTTGGCCAGTTTGTGGGACAGGTTGTATTCCTCGAATACGATTTTATCCGTCATCCTGCTGAAAAAGGAAAGCCCCTGCCGGGCTGCATCGGTGAATACATCGTTATCCCCTTTCTTGAAAAACAGGGTGACGGGAATGGGCCGGGGGATCTGTTCAAAAATTTTTTTAATCTGCTGCTCCGCCTGTTCAAGCGCTTCCTGTTCCGTGTAATCTTCTGTTTGCGCCATATCGCTGACCTCCTTTTAAACTTACGTTTCATCCAAAATCATAGTGACGGCATGCCGGTATCAATGCCAAAATATTGCAAATCATTTCCGTATCAAGGATAAATTTAGACATTTGGAACGCATTTGTAAATGATGTATAATTTTGAATACGGTGAAAATCCATGCCGCACTGAAAATCTTTCTGGTGAATTTGCGCATGCCGAATATAATAAGGTTCATTCAGGTTAACATCTAAGAAGAAACGAATTTCTGGAAAGGGGGTATAATTTATGAATCATCACGACGATCACGACCACCATGACCATCATCATGAATCAACGACTCAGATGCCGTTTGAAGAAAAACTGAAGAAAATCATCGCTCACTGGATCCGCCACAACGAGGATCATGCCGGAACCTACGCGGATTGGGCGGAAAAAGCCCGGGAACAGAAAATGGATCAGGTGGCGGACCTGCTTGAAGAAGCGGGGAAGATGAATCTCGAAATGAACGAGAAATTTGTGGCTGCCGCCAAACTGCTCCCGAAATAACTTTACAGCCGCTGGATCAGATAGAGAAATGCCGGCAGGCGGCAGAGTTTCTTAAATTCCATGAAACGGTTTAGCAACGCTCGCTTGGACCCGATATCCGCCAATGGCGAAAAGTAAACAGCGCCTTTGGCATGGGGCCGGGAGAGCTGATTGCGGGTCAGGTCCAGGATGGAGGGGAGGTGGGGTTCCGGCAGATTTGCGCCGTAGACAAAGTTGGCGGAAACCTCGATCTGGCTGAATGCCTGGTTGATCCGGATCATGCGGTGAAAGGCTTGGCTGACTTTCTCGGTGCTCAGCGGTTTTTGAAGCAGCCGCAGCGTCTGCTGATCCGCGGATTCCAGCCCGATGTTGATGTGGGTCGTGAAGGGAAGGCGGTTGACGCGTTCAAACAGAGACTCCGGGGCATTTAAGAGCGAATCTGCGCTCCCGAACAAAAACAGCCGGGGCTCTTTCATGAAGGCGCGTTTGAAATTAAATTCCGTATATGCCCGTTTGGCTGCATATTCGATGAGATCGGCACCGGCCTGCAGCGCATCATGCTGGCCCAGAAAAACGCTGCTGCAGTTCTTCAGTTCCGCATCATAGAGCGATTTTAAATTCCGGATCTGGTCGTCGATGTTTTTTCGTGTCCGCGGTGTGAAGCCGCGCTCTGATTTAACGCTGCAAAACCCGCAGTGGTAGAGGCAGCCATCGGCAATGATCACGGGAATGACATCGTATTCCACATGGCGGGCATCGGGCGGCAGGACGGAAACGGGTCCGCCGATAATGCCGTGCAGCCTATCCGCCCGTTCTTTCAGCATAGAGGGGGTCATCAGACGTATTTTCCGGATCACCCGGGCGGCGGATTCCGGCAGCAGGTTCTCATCGAGCGCAGCGATACGGGTTTGGAGCTGCTGCCAGGTGTTAAAGGCTGCCGCCACTTCCTCCGATTCAAACCGGTCCCGGCCGAATACGGCGTTGCTGGAGTAGGACAGACAGGGGATATAGTATTCCCCCATGAAATCATAGGCGCCGGTGTACCCGCCGGAGTAGAAATAGATCCAGTCGTCACCGGCGGTTCTCTTGAGCCATTCGGCCGCATCCAGCCATCCCCGACCGCGGCCGGAAATGGTTTTGATCTCCCCGTTCAGGTTGAACCCGAATGTGAAGGCGTTGAACTGGATTTCCGTATAGATGCCGTATCGGAGGGGATAGCTGATTTTGGCGTACCGGTCCGCACCGGTCTTGCTTATGGTGATGTGAAGTTCGTCTGCAGTGAAAGTTTCCATGGCGGCCATCAGAAAGAATCGGGTTTGCGGATGATATCGTGTTTAACGCATGGCACAGGCGGTTCCCACTCGATGAAAACATTTTCACCGGCCTTGGCCTTCTGTGCATCCGGATCATCGGCGGTGATGATTCGCCTGATCCGGGTTCGGAGGGCCGGGCCTTTTTGAACCATTATTTCGACGGCATCTCCTCTGACGAGCTTATTTCTCACCTGAATTTTCGAACGGCCTGCGCCATCTGTTGAAAGGACCTTGCCGGCAAACAGAAACGGGGTGCGGAGGGCCGCGTTTTCGTATTCCGGTATGGCCTGATCCGGGTCATTCAGGTAAAAACCGGTGCTGTATCCCCTCGGCCCGATGCCGGCGAGTTCCCGAACCCAGTCCTTAGCCACAGTGTAAGCCTCCGGCGATTGAAAGTATGCATCAATGGCTTCCCGATAGGCTTTGATGGCGGAGGCCAGATACAGTATCCCTTTCATGCGGCCCTCGATTTTCAAAGCCGAAATGCCGGCTTCCACCATTTTTGGAATGTGGCCGATCATGCACAGGTCCTTTGAGTTGAGGATATAGCTTCCGCGGTCATCTTCGATCAGCGGCATGTACTCACCGGGACGAAGTTCCTCCACCAGCGCGTATTTCCAGCGGCAGGGATGTGCGCACATCCCCCGGTTGCCGTCCCGCCGGGCCATGAAGCTGCTGAGCAGGCATCGGCCAGAATAGGAGATGCACATGGCGCCGTGGGCAAACGCCTCGATTTCCAGGGTCGCATTGACGGATATGGCTTTTATTTCGGCAAGGCTGAGCTCCCGGGCGGCGTTGATGCGCTTCACTCCCATCGATTCCCAGAAGCGGGCGGCCATGGCACTGGTGGTATTCGCCTGGGTGCTCAAATGGATGGGAATCCATGGAATCCGCTGCCTGGCCGTCATCACCAGGCCGGGATCGGCCAAGATGATGCCGTCGGGCCGGATGTCCCCAATCTGGTCCAGGTAATGGATCAGGTCAGACTCCTCGTGGGTCCGGGGATAAATGTTGCATGCCACGTATGTTTTGACGCGGTTCTCACGGCACAGGGCGACCGCCTCATGAAGCTGTGCCACGGTGAAGTTTTTGCCCTGGTTTCTGAGGCTGAAATCTGTCCCCGACAGGTATAGAGCGTCTGCGCCATAATGAATGGCGATTTCAAGTTTTTCGAAATTTCCGGCCGGTGCCAGAAGCTCAAGCGGTGTTTTCAATGTTTTCATGTGGTGTGCCGTCTGATTTCGACCTGCGGCAGCACCCGTTGTGCCGCAAAGTCTGATTTTTTAACCGGAGAAAAAAGGGTCATTATCACATTGCTTTTGAAATGGCGAATGCTTTGGGGGGCATGCCGTCTGAAAAAGTGAAGAAGGTAGAAGGTATTACGGGATGTCCGGAGAATGGGAAAAGGCGAAATAAAAAAAATATTTCAATCGGGGATCAACAGGTGAGATGAAAACCTGCGGCAACGTTTTCTGTTTGGCCGATCAGCCGGTTGAATTCGGCAATTGCCCGGCGGGTCGGCAATTCAATGGTCTTTATCTGCTTTTCTTTAAGCAGCTGTTTCAGATCCGGAGTGGATTGCATCCGTCCGGGATCACCCTGACCCAGAACAAGCACATCCACTCCGGCATCCAAAATATCCTTGATATCATCCGCCTCGACCGAATGGCCGTTTTTACGCCACCACTCCGGAACTACCCTCCGGCCGATGATTTTCACATCCCGGGTATATGCTTTGCCGCTGATCTGAATTCTACCGAAGGCGTAAGCTTCAATCATGGCATACCCCATATTTGACCGGAAGGGACTCCAATGCATGTGACAATCGAGGCGTCAGCCCCGGTGGTTAATTGCCCGGTCCCTTGAACTGGATGGTGAGATTGACGTTTACGTTGAATCCACCCTGCTCGCTGACTTCCTTGATCAATCCGGCCAACAATCCGCGCAGGTCCGTATCTGCGGTCACCTGCCCGGAAGAGGGGGCGGCAAGCTGCCGCACGGTTCCGCGGTTGTTTTTCCGAGGCTCTGCTTTCTTCTCCGATTTGACGTATTTTTTCAGGCCAGGGGCCTTTTTCAGCGCCTCGTCCAGCGTGAAACGATCCTTGCCGGTTTTTCGGGTAAGGTCATAGGTCTCTTCGGGGGAGAGGTTATAGGCTTCCTTTACCA
Source organism: uncultured delta proteobacterium (assembly GCA_963826785.1). Classification (GTDB taxonomy): domain Bacteria; phylum Desulfobacterota; class Desulfobacteria; order Desulfobacterales; family Desulfosalsimonadaceae; genus CAWGYD01. The sequence continues at coordinate 31,836 of CAWGYD010000011.1, read as the reverse complement.
GGCTGTATTCGTATCCGCGGTCCGTTTTCTTTTTACGGATCAAATACCCCAGATCGCACTTGTTGGCGTTGCTCAGCTTCGCCAGTATGCTGGCGACATCCTGGATTTTGATTTCCTTGCCGGCCGCTTCTGAAACCATCGACGTGATCTCGGGAGATCGCAGTGAACGACCGTTTCTCAGGCTGTCGATAATCAGTTCACTATTTGTTTTTTTCGCATCTTTCATGGCGTCCTCTCAAAAATGATAGGATTGATGTTTATATTAAAGGAAATGAAATAAAATCGGTGAATAAAACAATTCAAGGGTAACACTTAGTTAGTATTATAATAGTATTCTAATGCCAAATCCACAATTGTCAAGAGATTCGATAGAACGGAAATAAATTTTTGCATCAGGCGTCAAACTCTTTTTTTTTCAAGCGGATCTCTGCGGTCTCCGGCGGCATCTAATGAACCGTATGTCGTATTTTCAGCATTGCGGAATTCGCCGTTCAGACACCGTCCGCAAAATCGAACGATTGCTCTTTATTCTTGACAGCATCGTGGGCTCACGTTATCAATAAAGGCATTCCAAAAATAGCGTGTCGTGCTGTTTCAGTCAACTGACCACCGGATGCGATGGACAATATCAGCATTGAAACCACCCAACTTTTACCCCGTCGGGACGAATCTATGAACGCAATTCAAACCATCTATGAAGTCATCGGTCAACCTTACGATTATGCCAGGAGAACCAAGCGGCAAACCGGAAAGCCCGTCGTCGGATACTTTTGCTCGTACACGCCGGAAGAGCTGATCTATGCGGCCGGCGCGATCCCGTTTCGTCTGTTCGGCACCCGCGGGGATATTTCCGCTGCGGATGCCCATCTCCAGTCCTACTGCTGCTCACTGGTCCGCGGCGGACTGGAAGATGCACTGAACGGCCGTCTGGATTTTCTGACCGGCACCGTCTTTCCGCATACCTGCGATTCGATTCAGCGCCTGTCCGACATCTGGCGGCTGAATGCCGGTTTTTCGTTCCACATCGACGCGGTGATGCCGGTTAAGCTGGACACCGAAAGCGCCCGGATTTATATGGTAGAAGTGCTTCGCCAGATGAAAAAGGAGCTGGAGGCCGCGCTTGGCACCCGGATTACGGATGAGAAGCTTCACGAAGCGATTGCCGTTTACAACCGCAACCGGGAAATACTCAGCTCCATTTATGATTTGAAAGCCCGGCACCCCCACCTGATATCCGCCCGGGACATCTACCACATCCTTTCCGCTTCCATGATGCTGGATAGAGGCCAATTGACCGATATCCTTTCAGAAGTCCTCAAAGATGCGAATGTGTCGGATAAAAGTCAACCATTAAACCGGAAAAAGCGGATCATGCTGTCGGGCGGCATCTGCAGTCATCCGGACATCTACACGCTTCTGGAGGATGCCGGCGCTGATGTGGTCGCAGACGACCTGTGCACCGGCAGCCGGTATTTCGAAGGGCGCATCGATCCCCAGGGCGACCCCCTGGAAGCCATCGCAAGGCGATACATGAGCCGGGTGGTCTGTCCGGCCAAGCATTCGGATGTGAATGCCCGGGGTCGGCATTTAGTAGAGAAGGTAAAACAGAGCGATTCGGATGGGGTGATCTTCCTCCTGCTGAAATTCTGCGATCCCCATGCCTTTGATTATCCCTATCTGAAGCAGTTTTTAGACGATGCAAACGTGCCGAGCATGCTGTTGGAAGTCGAAGACCAGCTCCCGTCGGAAGGACAGCTGAAAACCCGTTTTGAAACTTTTGTGGAGATGCTGTAAGCCCCAAAAAAGCGTTGTGTCCCGCTGCGGTGTTTTTTACAGAAAGGAACTTTTGAATCGCAGCGGCTGCCGCCGGTACGCTCCTCTTTTATTCTCCCTCGAGGAGGGACTCCTTTTTTTATTCCCCCCTGCGAGGGGGGACCAAGGGGGGTGTTGGACCTGCGGATAACAAAAAAATTGAAGTCACTTAATATGTTTGCCAAGGTAAGTTCCTTGAAATCTGAATTTCTTGGACGCAAAGACTGCAAAGGTCCTATTTCATTGAATGGATCAATTAAACAATCGCCTGACCCATGGAGGGCCCATGAACGATATGGCCAGCAAACCGGCTGATGTGGAAAAGGAAAAACGCAGGATCAAATCGGTTTCCCGCATGAAGGAAATCATGACCCAGTATTACATCGAGGCCAAGACCGCCAGGGATTCCGGCAAAAAAGTGGCCTGGATCACCAGCGGGGGGCCGGTGGAGTTTCTGATCGCCATGGACGTGATCCCCGTCTACCCGGAAAATCACGGCGCCATGATCGGGGCCTCCAAAATGGGGGTGGACCTGTGTGAAAAGGCCGAGGAAATGGGCTATTCCCGGGACCTGTGCTCCTATGCCCGGGCCGATATCGCCTGCGCCCCCATTAATGGCGGTCCCATCGGGGGGCTTCCCGAGCCCGATTTCCTGGTCTGCTGCAACAACATCTGCGGAACGGTCATGAAGTGGTACGAGGTGGTGGCCCGGTACTATAAGGTGCCCCTGTTCATACTGGACACCCCTTTTATCCACACCGAATTTTCCGAAGCGGCCAAACAGTACGTGATCGCCCAGACCTACGAGTACATCGAGTTTCTGGAAGCCCAATGCGGCAAAAAAATGGATTTTGACCGCATGGCCGAAGTCAGCCGCCTGGCCGTGGAAGGACTGCGGCTGTGGCAGGCGGTGCTCGATACGGCGGCCCACAAACCGGCCCCCATGACCGCCTTTGACGCTTTTTTCCATCTGGCCCTCATCGTGACCCTGCGGGGCACCCAGGTGGCTGTGGATTACTACAAACAGCTACTGGCCGAGATGGAGGAGCGGATCGAAAATGGAATCGCCATGGTCCCCAATGAAAAATACCGGCTGCTCTGGGACAACCTGCCGGTGTGGTACAGGACCAAGTGGCTTTCCGAAAAATTCGCTTCCCACGGCGCCTGCCTGGTGGGGGACACCTATACCTCGGCCTGGAGCGGGGTGGCCGGCCTGATCGATGAAAACAATTTCATCGAAACCGGCAGTGTGGCTTATTCCAGCGTCTACATCAATGTGTCCGTCGACAAAATGCTCGATACTCTGACCGGCCTGATCCGGAAATATGATGTTCAGGGGCTGGTCATGCATTCCAACCGGAGCTGCAAGCCTTATTCTTTCGGGCAGTATGACCTGCAAAAACGGGTGATGGAGGAATTGAAAATTCCCACCCTGATGATCGAAGCCGATATGGTGGATGAACGGAGTTTCTCCGAAAGCCAGATCGAGACCCGCATCGATGCCTTCATGGAAACCCTGAAATCGCGTTAACTGCCCGCATCAAGGGTAATCAAAGGATAATCAAATGATCACTGCCGGCATCGATATCGGCTCCATAACAGCCAAGGCCGCCATTTTAAACAACGATCGTGTCATCGGCACCCGGGTCGTCTTCACCGGGTACAACGCGAAACAGGCCGGCCAGAATGTCATGGACGGGCTCCTTTCCGAATCCGGTCTCACGTTCGGCGATCTCTCTGCGGTGGTGGCCACCGGCTACGGCCGGAACAGCGTCGAATTCGCGGCAAAATCCATTACCGAGATTACCTGCCACGGTACAGGCGCCCACTTCATCAATCCGAAAGTGCGGTTTATCATTGATGTGGGGGGGCAGGACAGCAAGGTGATCCGCATCGATGCCGACGGACGGGTGGTCGATTTTGCCATGAACGACAAGTGCGCGGCGGGAACCGGCCGTTTTCTGGAAGTGATGGCACGGGCTTTGGAGGTGGATCTTGACGCCTTCGGGGACATCTCGCTGAAAGGGAGCGCGCCGGCCAAGATCAGCAGCATTTGCACGGTTTTTGCCGAATCCGAGGTCATCTCTTTAATCTCAAAAGGGGAATCCCGGGAAAACATCATCGCGGGGATCCACGAGTCTGTGGCCTCCCGGATTTCGGCCATGGCCCGGCGGGTGGGGTGGCGGAGCCGGTGATGATGACCGGAGGTGTTGCCAAAAATGTCGGTGCGGTCCGGGCGCTGGAAAAAAAGCTCGAAACGGCCATCCAGGTCTCCGACTATGCCCAGGTCAACGGCGCCATCGGCGCGGCCGTGCTGGCAAGAAATCTGGTTTGACTCTTCTAACCTCTCACATCGGAGCATGAAATGAACACCATTTTATTTGATCCGGATGTCTGCCTTTCCTGCGAAACCATCGACTGCCTGATGAAGTGCCAGTATGTCTCTTTTCGCAACATAGAGGATGCGCGTACGGAAAAGCTTGCCATCAACCGGGGCGAGAAAAGCCGGGTGCTGACCGAATGCCTCACCTGCTATGCCTGCCAGGAATACTGCCCCTATGACAACAACCCCTTCTACCTGCTGGTGGAGCGTCAGGAGGAGTTGGGGTATCTTCCCGCGCCCAGGCCCATTACCACCGAACAGCTCCGGATGATGGCCCCCAGGGGGAGGATCACCCCCGGGCCGGTGAACAAACCGGTGGTGGACATGTGCGCCTTTCCCATGCTCACCGGGTGCGTGCGGGGAAAGCTGTTCGAAGGGGCCTCGGTATTTTCGGGGACCGATGTGTTCTGCAACATCATGTGGCTTCATTTCGCCAAAAATTCCACCATCCGGGAGCGCGTGCCCAAAATCATAGAAACTATCATGGATTTTTACCTGCGCGATTCCAATATCGATGAGCTGATCTGCTTTCATGACGAATGCTATGGCACCTACACCAGTGTGGCCAGGGCCTATGGTTTTGAGGTGCCGTTTACGCCGGTTCACCTGTTCGACTACATTGACCGCCGTCTGGATGAACTCTCGGAACGCATCAAACCCTTAAACGCCAAAATCGCCTACCAGCGGCCCTGCTCCAACCGGCTGGTTCCCCACACCGACAAGATCCTCGACCGGATTTTTGAAAAGATCGGGGCCGAGCGGGTCCCCCGCACCTATGACCGGGAGAATGCGCTGTGCTGCGGGGGCGTGCCCCGGGCCCAGCAGCGAGATGAACTGGCCGACGAACTGGTGGAGAAGAACATCGCCGACATGAAGGCATCGGGGGCCGCATATTGTGTGTTCAACTGCCCCTTCTGCATGGCCACCCTGGGGCAGGAAGTGGCGGAAAACGGCCTGATGCCGATTCTGGTGTCCGACCTGGTCCAAACCGCGCTGGGAGAATAGAAAATGGATAAAAAGATCCTGCAGAAACTGGAAGACATCGTAGGTATGCGGTTTGTCTCGGCGGCGGCCGAGGAGCGCTACATCTATTCCATGGACCCGGGGACCATGCCGGCCGCAGCGCCCGATGCGGTGGTGATGCCAAAGACCGTGGATGAGGTAAGCCGGATCATGAAGGTGGCCGGCGAGCATGCGATCCCGGTGGTCCCCATGGGCGGCGGGCTGGTCCTTTCCGGCCTGACCCGGGCGCTCAAAGGCGGGATCGTCCTGGACATGAAGCGGATGAACAAGATCATCCAGGTCAACCCCAAAAGCCGCTATGCGGTGGTGGAAGCCGGGGCTTCCCAGGGGATGCTCCAGGCGTATCTGAAAAAGCACCACCCGGACCTCAAGCACTCCATGCCCGATGCCCCGCCCATCGCCACCCTGGCGGGCAATATCTGCATCCATGGCTCCGGGCACCTGTCCGTGCTGGGCGGGTTTCATTCGGACATGCTCACCTCCATGGAGGTGGTGCTCCCCGACGGCGAGGTCATCCGCACGGGGTCCTGCTGCGTCTCCGACGACTGGTTTGCCAAGGCGCCCCTGCCGGATCTGTCCGGGCTTTTTCTGGGCTGGGCCGGGACCACCGGGGTGGTGACCAAGCTGGGGATCCGCTTGTATCCGCGGTACCGGCACAACGACCTGCTCATCTTCGTGTGCGAGGACGCGGAGTTGATGCCCGATCTCCTCTACCGCCTCACCGGCACCCAGGTGGCCGAGGACATGACCCCCTGGATGACGCCCAAACCGGAATGGGCCAAGGGGTTTTTGCACATCAACATCGCTTTTGGCGCCCACTCTAAAAAGGAGCTGATCTTCAAGCGCAACCTGCTGCAGGAGTCGGTCCGGACCTACACCGACCAGAAGATCGCCGGGTTCCTGCCCCTGCCGCCGCCGGAAAAAGCCAAATATCTGAAGGTCCCCTCCCCGGACCTGGCCCGGTTTGCCGATCTCCGGCAAGGGGGCGGGTTCGAATACGTTGGGGCGATCATGGCCCTCGAGCATTTCCCCGAAGCCTACCGCACCGGACTTGAAATCGCCGAAAAGTTCGGGGTGAGCTATTCCCTGGGCGCCCGGATCATCGGGGCGGGGCATGCCATGATGTTCTTCTACGCCTATGCCTTCAACCGGGCCGACCCGCAAGACATCGAGCGGGCCCAGCAGGCCCTGGAGGCCACCAACACCGCGGCCCTGGCCATGGGCGGAATCCCCTGGAAGGCAGAGGCTCCCGCCCAGAAGCAGATCATCGAAAAAATGGACAAAAACACCTTTTTGCTGATGAACCGGATCCGGGGGATGCTCGATCCCAAGGGGATCATGAATCCGGGAAACTGGGAGTAAGCCGATGGAACATATGGAACATGAAGAAATTCTGCACCGGTGTTTTCGCTGCGGGTACTGCAAGCTGCCGGCAAATTATGTGGACATCAACTGCCCCGCCTATCTGGCGTACCGGTTTGAAACCTATTCCCCGGGCGGCCGGATGTGGCTGCTGAGGGCCTGGCTGGACGGGAAGGTTCCCGCCAGTCCGCGGTTTGCCGAGATCCTGTTTTCCTGCGCCACCTGCGGCAACTGCGTGGAGCAGTGCGCTTTTCCCAGGTTCAAGGACCGAATCCTGCTGGCTTTTGCCGCGGGCAAGGAAGCTTTTCTGGATGCCGGGCAGGTCCCGCCCCGGGTCAGGGATTTCCTGACCCGGATGCAGCTGCACGGCAATGCCTATGGAAAGGCGGCCAAGAAGCGGGCCGACTGGGCCGAGGGTCTGGATATCGAGCCCTTTAGCGGCCAGGAATATCTCTTTTTCACCGGGGATGCGGGCGCCTATGATTCCCGGGGACAGGAGATCGCCAGATCCGTTGCGCGGGTATTGCAAAAAGCGGGCATTTCTTTCGGCATCCTCTCCGACGGGACGGTCAGCGACGGAAACGATGTCCTGGCCATGGGGGAGCACGTCCTGTTTGAAGAACTGGCCAGGAAAAACATCGAAGCCTTTGCGGCAGGCGGGGTCAAAAAAATCATTACGCTTTCGCCCCATGGATTTTACGCGTTTAAAACCGCCTACCCGGCCCTGGGCGGCAATTTTGCCGTGTTCCACTACACCCAGGTGCTCGCCTTTGCCATGGACGCCTTGACCTTTAACCCAAATGCGGATAAAATCTCGCGTCACGGTTCACGATCCTTGCTACCTGGGCCGCCACAGCGCTGATTACGAGTCTTCCCGCATGATCCTGCGGTCGATTCCGGGCGTCACCCTGGCGGAAATGGACCGCAGCCGGAAAAACGCCCTGTGCTGCGGCGGGGGCGGGGGCAATTTCTTCACGGACATGCTCGCAGACGGCGATCAGACCTCATCCCGGGTGCGGGTGCAGGAAGCCGCCGAGACGGGGGCCCAGATCCTGGCCGTGGCCTGCCCCAAATGCGCGGTCATGCTGGAGGATGCGGTGAAGGTGGAAAATCTTTCCGAGCAACTGCGGGTATTGGAAATTTCTGAAATGATAAATGAACGATTGGGTTAGAAACTTCATTTTCGATAGTTTTTTAAAAATCATGGATCCTGTGGTATTGCAACTCGAGGCTTCCTAACCCGTGAAGCAGCTACACCCCCCTTAGCCCCCCTGAAGGGGGGAATCAAAGGGGGGTGTTCGGCCGGTTGAGTATAAGTTATCAAGAGATAAACGAAATTTTAAACCCGTCGTTTATCATGCTCAGTCCAGCTTGCTGGCCGGTGCACGTGCACGAAACAAGAGCTTTATATTCCTGATAATTGAAGGAGCAAATATGAAAAATCGGATTCGGGTAGCAGTCATTCTGCTGCTGGTCATCAGTTTGACCGGGTGCGGCTATAATATGATGCAGCAGCAGGAGGAGGGGGTATTTAAAGCCTGGGCGGATGTGGAATCAAACCTCCAGCGCCGGGCCGACCTGATCCCCAACCTGGTGCAGACGGTGAAGGGATATGCGTCCCATGAGCGGGAAACACTTCAAGCGGTGGTGGAAGCCCGTTCCAAAGCCACCCAGGTTCAGATATCGTCAAAGGACTTAAGCGACCCCGCGGCCATGGAGCGCCTCTCCCAGGCCCAGGGCCAGCTGTCGTCTGCCCTGTCCCGGCTGCTGCTGGTGGTGGAGCGCTACCCGGATTTGAAGGCCAATCAGAATTTTCTGGCCCTTCAGGACCAGCTGGAAGGGACCGAAAACCGGCTCAATGTGGCCCGGCAGCGCTACAACCAGGCCGTGGAGACGTTTAACAGCACCATCCGCAAATTCCCCTATAATCTCACCAATAATTTCCTGCTAAATCTGGATAAGAAAGCCTACTTCAAGGCGGAAGCCGGCGCACAGGCCGTGCCGGAGGTGAAATTCTAAATGCATTTTTTTCTGAAATACCGGTGGCGCTTTCCGGTGCTGCTGCTTTTGCTGGTGTTGGCCAGCACCCAGGCCGCCGCGCTTGAAGTGCCGCCGCTCAAGGGCCGGGTAAACGATTATGCGGACATGCTCTCCCCGGCCACCGTTAAGCAGCTGAGCGATCAACTGGCCGCCCTGGAGCGAACCGATTCCACCCAGATCGTGGTGTTGACCATAAATTCGCTTCAAGGGGACCCCATCGAGGATTTTTCCATCCGGGTGGCGGAAAAATGGGGGATCGGCCAGAAAGGCAAGGACAACGGGGCCATCCTGCTTATTTCCCAGAAAGACCGCAAGATGCGCATCGAAGTGGGGTACGGCCTGGAGGGAAAGCTCACCGACCTCATGTCCGGGCAGATCATCCGAAACGTCATCACCCCGGAATTCAAGGCGGGCCGGTTTGACCAGGGGGTGATCGAGGGGGTGAATGCCATGATCGGTGCGGTCCGGGGGGAATATACGGCCACACGGCAGCCCCGGCGCAACCCGGGGAATGCCTCCCAGGGGATGTTCTTCGCCCTGATCGTATTTGCGGTGCTCGTGGCCCAGATCGGCAGACTGAAACTGTTCGCCGGCACGGCAGCGGGCGGCGTGCTGCTCCCCATCTTCGGATCCCTGTTTTTCCCCGGCGGCCTGATGCTGGCTTTGATATTGATCCCGGTGGGGCTGGGGGCCGGATTGGTGCTGTCTCTGATCGGCACGGCCATGGGGGCTGCCTCCGGGTCCTCGACCGGCCATTATCATGGCGGCGGCTACTGGGGCGGCGGCTTTTCATCGGGGGGCGGCGGGGGATTCGGTGGATTTTCAGGCGGTGGCGGCGGATTCGGCGGCGGCGGTGCCTCCGGCGGGTGGTAGAAAGGGACTGAACATGAAAAATCTGGCAGAACGGTTTCTCACCGGCACGGACAAGGTCAGCATCCAAAATGCCGTGGCCGCAGCCGAAAATAAAACTTCCGGCGAAATCGTCCCCATGGTGGTTTCATCCAGCTATCAATATCCCGTGGCCTCGATCCTGGGGGCTGCTGCCTTCGCCCTCCCGGCGGCGCTTCTGCTGACGCCGGTGGTGGGGCATCGGTTCTGGATGGGAGGGCAGAATATGTGGATCTTCATCGGGCTTTTTGCGCTGGGGTACATCCTGTTTCATTTCATCATGGAGCGGGTCCCGGCCCTCAAGCGGCTGTTTCTGTCCAAAACGGAAATCGAAGCGGAGGTGGCGGAAGCCGCGACAGTGGCGTTTTTCAAAGAAGGGCTGTACCGGACCCGGGATGAGACCGGTGTGCTGATCTTCATCTCCGTATTTGAGCGCAAAGTCTGGGTACTGGCGGACCGGGGCATCAACGAGAAGGTCGGCGGCGGGCAATGGCACGGCATCGTCGATCACATCGTGGCCGGCATCCGGGAGGGGCGGCAGGGAAAAGCCATCTGCGAGGCCGTGGAAAAGGTGGGTGAGATGCTCAAGACCCATTTCCCTAAAAAAACCGATGATACAGATGAACTGGATAATCTGATCATTGGGGGCTAAATGATTTGCTTCCGCTTCAGCGCTTCCCTGTAAATCTCCTTATCGCGCCTGGGGCCGACGGCCAGCACATATACGACCACGATTTTTTCACGCACCTGGTAAACCACCCGGTAATCCCCCACCCGCAGCTTGCGGAAGTTGTTTAAACTCCCGGACAGAGGTGCCCCGAACTTCAGTGGTGCAGCGGCAAGCTTTTCATCTATGGCCTTGACGATGCGCCGTGCGGCTGAGAAACCGATGCTTTCGAGATCTTCTTCAACGGCATGGTGATAAATGACCGACCATGTCATTTGCTGAATTTTTCCTGAATATGTTGATGGGACAAGGCCTTTTTCTCGTCAAAGCTTTCCAGTCGGGCCAGCGCCAGTGCCGTCAGCCGCAGATCCTCAATCTCTTCTTCCATCGCCTCATAACTTTCAATGGAAAGCAGAACGGCTTTCGGTGCATTGTTCTTTAAAATAATCAATTTCTCCGCCTCGCCTTTTTCCAGAGCGTCCAGGGTGGCCGATGTATTTTTGGAAAGCTTGGTGGCGGAAAGATAGTCGGTGGCACGCATGATTTCAATCCTTCCTTTAATCGGATAATTGATTGAATAATAATCTGATGATTATCCTTTGTCAATGAAACACCGCCGAGGAACGCTTGTTTCGTGCTCGTGCACATGTTCGTGAACGTACACGTGCACGAGCACGCGCACGGTAAAATGCAGGCCTTTTACGGGTTCGTCAATTCAGCCGATGAAAAATCGACCGGTTCTTTTGATAGATTTTCAGGAAGACCTTAAATAGCGCATCATATACCCGCCGGTTTGACGGATTCGGGCTGAAGCGCTTTTTGATCTGGATGAGTCCCGGGATGTCATCAAATCCAGATATACCCCAGCCCGGCCGCTGCGATGAAGGCGGCCCCCCGGGCATTGGCCTGCCGGGGATGTTCGATCTGCAGAATTTCCCGGTCCAGCACGTCGGCGAAGATTTGGCACCACAGCGCCGATTGGGCCCCGCCGCCGATGAAATGGATCGGATCCATCCGCTTTTTTACAAACCGCTCCACGTATTTCAGGCTCCAGCGGGTGTTGTACGCCACTCCTTCCAAAACGGAGCGGATCATGTCATCCTGGGTGGTGGTCTTGGACATGTTAAAGAACCCGCCCCGGATACCGGGTGTCGTCCACCGGGGTCCGCTCGCCGTTTAACCAGGGGAGAAACATCAGTCCGCGGCTGCCGGCCGGCACGCTGCCGGCCACGTCATCCAGGTGCGCATAGGGGTTTTCCGGCCGCCGTCCTTCCTGTATGGCATTGTCATAGAACAACAGGTTATTGAACAGAAAATCCAGGCACCCGGCGGCCATGTCCTGCTCGTTCACCGACTGGTACCGGCCGGGGATGGCCGTGGGAAACGAGGCGATGGAGTGGAGCAGGTCGGTCTTCTTGAAGGGGACCACCGCCTGAATCCAGGAGGAGGTGCCGATATAGAGATGGGCCGCATAGTCGGAAACCGCCCCCGATCCGATACAGGCGGTCTGGTGATCGGGCGATCCGCACACCACCGGCAGCCCGGGGGGCAGGCCCATCTGCCCGGCGGCTTTTTTTGTAAGCGTTCCCAGAACATCCGTCGATTTGATCATTACCGGGAGTTTGTCCGCATCGATCCCCAACTCCGCGATGAGGTTCGGCGCATATTGAATGTGGTTGACATCCCGGATATCGGAGACCCAGAAGAGCTGCATGGCATCGAAGGATGAGGCAAATTCGCCGGTGAGCTTCAGGTTCAGGTAATCCTTGGACGGGAGAAATTTGTAAGTTTTTTCATAAATGTCCGGAAATTCATTCTGGATCAGCAGGACATGGGCGATGTCGTCCTTGCCCGACAGGGTGGGGCCGCCGCCGGTGACCGGAATCCATTTGCGCAGCTTGAACAGGTTGTACCCCTCGATGCTGGGAAATCCGCTGATGCGCTTTTTCACATAGGGGGCGCCCCGGGAATCCATCCAGGTGACGGCATTCATCAGGTGCTGTCCGCTTTGATCCACGGCCACGGTGGTGGAAAAGGTGCTGGAAACGCACAGGGCGGCAATATCGGCGACCTTTATCGCCTCTTTGGCCACCAGGCGGCCGGCGGCCTTGAGCAGGGCCTGCCACCAGTCCTCCGGGTCCTGCTCCGCGCCGCCGCCCGGCAGAAAGTGGATGGCGGTCTTTTCATACTCGAAATCGATGATCTTCCCATGCACCGACACGATGGCGGCCTTGATTCCCGAGGTGCCGTGGTCGATGGCGAGGATGTAACGCGTTTCGGTCATGAAGTGCCCCTTTTCCGGCCTATGAAGTTAGATCTGGGCCTTCTGCATGGAATAATGGAGTGATGGAATGATGGGCTATCTAAGGATTTCTGATCCCATCATTCCAATATTCCATCATTCCATTTTTCCCCGAATTTGTTGGCTATCGCGGGTTGGCAGGATGCGCTAAATATCGATCCGCTCCACGTTTCCCGCCCCGTCCACCTTTTCCACGATCACGCCGGAAAAGGATTCCGTGTCGTTCTTGTCCCTTCCCAGGGTCAGCACTTTGGTGATCAGATCGATGAACTCCACCGGATCGACGCAGGCTTCGGGGGGCAGCACCCCTTTTTCGGTGATCTTGCCCTGGTGCAGGAGAATGGCCCCCATGGCCGCGGGGATGCCGGTGCCTTCCCCTAAAGCCTGGCTGCGCGAGGCCATATGGAAGCGGTATTGCGCATACTGGCCGTCTTTTTTGCCCGTGGCCACCACCGAACAGCACCCCCGCTGCTGGCCGAAGTTCTCTGCCTTGAGGATCCGCTCCCGCTCCCGGATGATGTAGGCCATGGCAAACTCGGCCGGAATCACCGTCTGGCCGTGGATCTCGAGCGGCTCCCGGCTGTCCAGCCCCAGGCGGCACAGGTCGCTGGTGAGATTATAATAGGCATCGGGAAGCACCGTCCCCCGGTTGGTCACCTGCTTGAGATCGATGTAGCGGGGGAGGGTCACCTGCTCCGGGTGGGGGTAGGGGTATACGGGAATGTTGTTTCCCAGGGCAGGAAAGTCAAAGGTTCGCCGAAGGGCCGTGCCGTCTTCCTCGAAATACTTGACATACTTGAGTTGCCCGTCCAGGAACATGGGGATGTCGATGCGCATGCAGTGAAACCGGTGGCCCACCACCCCTTCCCCTTCGAAGGGCTCCCCGCCGTGGGCGTGGAAAATGTCAATGGCCTCGGTTTCATCCAGGAGGTGGTCGGCGGCGAATTTGGCCAGCAGATTGGTGGCGCCGGGGGAACTGCCCATGCCGATCAGGGCGGTGATCCCGGCGGCTTTGGCCTTTTCATCCCAGCCCAGGATTTCCAGGGTCACATCCACGTCGTCGCAGACATCCACGTAGTTGATTTTGGCCTCGATGACGGTCTGAAGTATCGTTTTGACACTCTTGTAAAACGGGCCGACGCAGTTGACCACCAGATCATACCCGGAAACGGCATTTTTGATACTCTCCGGATCCATGGCGTCCACCCGGAGGGCCGATACGCGCCTCGGGTCAAGCTGGGCGGCGACTTTTTCCGCTTCGCCGATATTGATGTCGCCGATGGTCACCCGGGAAAACAGGTCCTGCTGAAACAGGGTCTTCACCGCCACGCGTCCTACCGCGCCGCATCCGCCGAGTACGATCACTTTCGCCATAGGGTCCAGTCTCCATTTACAGTTGGTGAATCAAAAAGATATGATATTGGGTGGAATAGAAAATTTAGCCGGTCTGCTTCCGGGGTGAGCGGTCCCGGATCAGGCCTTCCTGGCAGGTGGAGGCCACCAGCCGGCCGTCCCTGGTGAAGATCAGGCCATGGCTCAGTCCCCGGGCATGGCTTGCACTGGGGCTGGTGCTGGCATAGAGGAGCCATTCGTCCATCCGGAATTCCCGGTGGAACCACATGGCATGGTCCAGGCTGGCCACCTGCATGGTGGGCTCCCAGAAGGTCCGGCCATGGGGGTAGAGGGCGGTGGCCACCAGGCCGAAATCAGAGGCATAGGCCAGCAGGTACTGGTGAATGAAAAAATCATCCGGCATCTGGCCGATGGTTTTAAACCAGGCGTAGCGGACCGGCTTTTCCTTTTTCGGACGGAACGGATTGACGGGGTTGACCGGCCGGATCTCGATGGGTTTGATGCACAGGATCCGGTTTCTGAGGGAAGGGGGGATCTTGTCTTCCACTTTTCTGGCCATCTCCAACTCGGATTCGATCCCCTCGGGTCCGGGGACATCCGGGCATGTCGCCTGATGCTCAAAGCCGGGTTCGTCGATCTGAAAAGAGGTGATCATGGAAAAGATGGCCCGGCCCTTCTGAATGGCCCTTACCTGCCGGGTGGTGAAGCTTTTGCCGTCCCGGAGGCAGTCCACCTGGTACACGATGGGCTGCGCGGGGTCGCCGGGCAGGATGAAATAGGCGTGCATGCTGTGGGCCGTGCGCTCCTTGGGCACGGTCCGGTATGCCGCCGAAAGGGCCTGGCCCAGCACCTGGCCGCCGAAGATATTGCCGAACCCCAGGTCCTGGCTTTTTCCCCTGAAAATATTTTCTTCGATTTTTTCAAGCTCCAGCAGTTCAAGAAGTTCGCCCAGAACATCCTTTACCGGGGTGCATTTATCACATTGATCCATTGGCCTCACCTAAACCCATTTTTTTTCGTTATCGGATTTTGATTGCCGGTCCGTTCCAAACGTCAGGTTAAAAAAACCTAATTGTTTTTAAGTATAGGCAAATGTTTGATTTCTGCAAGGCAAATGATCATGACCGGATGATCAACGAACGGATTTCATCGGCACATGAAACCCGGTTCGTCTAAAAACGCAATGCCGGGACATTCTCAATCAACACGACATAACGATTACACCAACCGATTGGTATCGCTGAGATTACAATATGTCCGGCTGGCGAGTGGCGCCCGTCTCGATACCCAGAGACTGTCAGACCATGTAATCCTGGGGGTGAATATCAATTATGAGAAGCACCTGAGCCTTCATCCAACCGCCCTGACTGACATATATAATGATTGCAGGTTCATCCCTGATGTGATAGCAGCAGATTGAATTTTATGTTTTCAATTTCACGGCCATGGGCAGACAACTGGACAATTTTATTTACCGGATGATTGCGGCGGTCTTCCGCCTCCTGGGACTGCTGCCGCAAAAGAGGGCCCGTCGCATGGCCGATGCGATCGGCCATGCCTGGTTCGTGCTGGACCGGCGGCACCGAAAGGTGGCAATAGAAAACCTGACCCTCGCATTCGGTGCCGAAAAGAGCCGCGCCGAAATCCGGGATCTGGCGCACTCGATATTTCAGAACCTAGCCCTGATCCTGTTTGAAATCGGCTGGGCCCGGCACCTGCCGGAGCGCAAATTCCGGAAGTATTTCAGATTCTACGGCCTGCACCACCTGCTGGCGGCATCCAGGAAAAACAAAGGGGTCCTGGTGTTGACCGCCCACATGGGCAACTGGGAGCTGATGGCCATGGCCGCCGGCCGGTTGGGATACTCCATGAGCGGCGTATACCGGCCCCTTGATTTCAAGCCGCTGGACCGATACTTTATGGACCTGCGGGCGGCATATGGCGCCAAGCTCTATCCCAAGGCCAATGCCATGCGTAAGATCTTGAGAAGTCTGAAACAAAAGGAGTTGGTGGGGATCCTGCTGGACCAGAACACCAATGTCCAATCCGGCGTATTCGTGGAATTTTTCGGCCGCACGGCCTGCACCAACAAGGGGCTGGCGCTTCTGGCGGTGGGAACCCGAACGCCGGTGGTTCCCCTGTTTGTGCTAAGAGAGAAAACCGGGTTCAGGGTGGATATCGGGCCGGAAATACCGCTTCTGGAAACCGGCGACCGGGAAGAGGATATCAGGATCAATACCCGGCTGTATAACCGGGCGCTGGAAGCGGTCATCCGACGTTATCCGGAGCAGTGGTTCTGGGTGCACCGGAGATGGAAAACCCGGCCCCCCGAGCCGACGGAGTCATGAATAATTTGAAGTGCCTGGATTTGAAAGCTCCCGACCCCGCTGCGCGGTGTTTTACGGGAAGGAACTTTCGAATCGTAACGGCCGCCGTCGGTACACCCCCCTTTTATTCCCCCCTCAATGGGGGATTAGGGCTTGAAATTACGATCAAATTCCCCTTTTGAGGGGGGACTCTTTTTTTATTCCCCCCTGCGAGGGGGGACCAAGGGGGGTGTTGGACCTGCGGATAACAAAAAAAACGAAGTCACTTAATCTGTTTGCCAAGTTAAGTTACTTGGAAGCGGCAGAGATTTTCTGGTCCAGCCGCAATCAGTTTGAAACGAAAGAGAAAAAACATGAAGCCCGAAGCACCTGACTACATCCGGTCGATAAAACCCTATGTTCCCGGCAAACCCATAGAGGAACTGGAACGCGAATACGGGATTTCCGGTTCCATCAAACTGGCTTCCAACGAAAATCCGCTGGGGCCGTCGCCCAAAGCCGTCGCCGCCATGAGTGCGGCCATGGCCAATCTTCACCGGTATCCCGACGGCAGCGGGTATTACCTGGTGCGCCGGCTTTCGGAAAAACTCAATGTTCTTCCGGAGCAGGTGGTGCTGGGCAATGGTTCCGACGATGTGATCGGCATGCTGGCCCGGGCGTATCTTCAGCCGGGAGACGAGGCCGTGATGACCGCACCCTCGTTTCTGATGTATGAAATATTCGTCCGGACGGTGGGTGCAACGCCGGTGTTCGTCCCTCTGGTGGATCTGTCAGTGGATCTTCCCGCCATGCTGGACAGCGTCACGGACCGCACCCGGATGGTGTTTATCAACAATCCCAACAACCCCACCGGCACCTTTATTAAAAAGGATGAATTTGCTGATTTCATGTCCCGGCTGCCCGAACATGTGGTGGTGGTGCTCGATGAAGCCTACATCGAATTTGCCACCGACCCCCGATGCGTAAACGGCATGGACTGGGTGGCTGAAGAACGTCCAATCGCCGTGCTGCGCACCTTTTCAAAGGCATACGGGCTTGCCGGCATCCGCATCGGCTACGGGGTGATGCCTGCATTCATGGCCGCGCTGTTAAACCGCATCCGGCAGCCGTTCAACACCAGCCTGCTGGCCCAGGCCGGCGCCCTGGCCGCCCTCGACGATGATGAATTTCTGGAAAGGACCAAGGCGGCCGTTCAGGAAGGGATCGCATTCATGCAGACCGGGCTTGACCGGATGGGGGTGCGATGGTTTCCCACCCAGTCCAATTTTTTTCTTGTCGATGTGGATCAGGATGCCAATGCCTTTTTTCAGGCCATGCTGAAAAAAGGGGTGATTGTACGGTCCATGACCTCCTACGGGTATCCCCGGTACATCCGGGTGAATGCCGGGCTTGCAGCGGAAAACGCCCGGTTCCTCGAGGCGTTTTCCGAGGTGATGGACCCGCGCGAAACGGAGGGGGTATGAAAAAGCTGCTGATCACCATCGACGGGCCGGCCGGCGCGGGCAAGACCACCGTCAGCAAGGCCCTGGCCGAGCGACTCTCCTATACCTATATCGATACGGGGGCGCTGTATCGCGCAATGGCATACGAAGCGAAAATGAATGGCATTGACCCGGAAGATGATACAGGACTCAGCGAATTGTGCCGGCGGATAGATCTCAAGTTTATTGACAGTGGCACGGGAGTGCGTCTTTTTTCCGGGGATAAGGATATTACCGATCACATCCGGACGCCGGAGATATCCATGGCGGCGTCAGCGGTATCCGCCCGGCCAGTGGTCCGCCAGGCGCTTTTGCAGCTGCAGCGGGACCTGGGGGCGAAAAAGGGAGCGGTGGCCGAAGGGCGGGACATGGGAACAGTGGTATTCCCGGATGCGGACGTCAAATTTTTCCTGACCGCGGATTTACAGGCCCGTGCGGACCGGCGCTGCCGCGAACTTTCCGCAGTCGCGCCCCAGCGGCTGGAGGCGGTTGCCGCCGATATAAAGCGCCGGGACGAAAATGACACCTCCCGGGCGCTGGCCCCCTTGAAACAAGCAAAAGACGCGCACTTGATCGATTCCACTGACCTGTGCCCCGAAGAAGTGGTGGAAAAGATGCTTTTCTTCATCCGATCGGCCTCCGAAAAGCCCTGAATTGTAATATCCGTCGACGGCTCCACCGTTTAAGCGGGCAGGCTGGCTTCTTTTTAGCGGCGCCCGTAAATTATTTCATTTTATATTTGTATTGCCCGGAAAATTTTGTTATAAATAAGAGTTTATATAAACCCCGCGCGTATGCCGGGGAATCAAATCGGCCTTAAGGGGGTAAATGTTTAATGGAAAATTTTGTAGACAACACTGAAAACAGGCAGTCTGTAACAGACGCCGCAGCAAAAAAAACGACGCCGTCGAATCCGACGGGGATGCATCCGTAACCACGGATGCCGCAGAAGCCTCATCCGAAGCCAGAACTTCCGGCGAAAGCATGGAAGATCTGATGAATATGTATGAGGAAAGCCTCAAGCGCTTTGAAGAGGGTGAGGTGGTCATGGGTACGATCATTTCCGTGGACAAGGACTTTGTGCTGGTTGATGTCGGCTATAAGTCCGAGGGCCAGATTCCCATCCATGAATTCAAGGATGAGAGCGGAAATGTGGATGTGAATTTAAATGACCAGGTCGAGGTCATGGTGGAATGGTGGGATGAGGAAGAGGAACGGGTCATCCTGTCCAAGGAAAAAGCCGCCAAAGTCAAGGTGTGGGATGCCATCAAGGATGTTTATGAGGCCGATACCACCATCGAAGGGATCATCACCAACCGCGTAAAAGGCGGCTTTTCTGTTGATGTGGGCGGTGTACAGGCGTTTCTGCCCGGTTCCCAGGCAGACCTGCGGCCCATTCGCAATCTCGACGACATGGTCGGCAAAAGCTTTGATTTCAAGGTGCTCAAATTCAACCGCAAGCGCAATAACATCGTTCTTTCCAGAAGGGCCATCCTGGAATCCGAGCGTGAAGCCAAACGCAGCGCCACCCTCCAGGCCATAGAAGAAGGCCATGTCATGGAAGGTGTGGTTAAAAATATCACCGAATACGGCATATTCGTCGATCTGGGCGGTGTGGACGGCCTTTTGCACATCACCGACATCTCCTGGGGAAGAGTGAAGCATCCTTCCGAACTGTATTCCATCGGCGACAACATCACCGTCAAGATCCTTTCCTTTGACCGGGAGAACGAGCGGGTCTCCCTGGGGATGAAACAGCTGGTTCCGGATCCCTGGAGCACGGCCCAGGAGAAATACCCCGTGGGCACCAAGGTCACCGGCAGAGTGGTCAGCCTGACCGACTACGGCGCCTTTGTTGAAGTCGAAGAGGGCATTGAAGGATTGATTCACGTGTCTGAAATGTCCTGGACCCGCAAGATCCGCCACCCCTCCAAGGTGGTCAGCGTCGGGGATATCGTGGAAGCCGTGGTGCTGGACATCAAGCCGGACAACCGCCGCATATCGCTGGGCATGAAACAGACCACGGTCAACCCGTGGGAGATGATCAGCCAGAAATATCCCGTCGGCTCCATTATCGAGGGCAAAATCAAGAATATCACCGATTTCGGCATTTTCATCGGCATTGATGATGATATTGACGGACTGGTGCACATTTCGGATATCTCCTGGACCAAGCGGATCAAGCATCCCTCCGAGGAATACAAAAAGGGAGATGTGATCCGGGCCAAGGTGCTTGACATCGACAAGGGCAACGAGCGGTTCTCCCTGGGCATCAAGCAGCTGGAGGACGATCCCTGGAAAACCGTGGCCGCACGCTATCCGGTGGGGACCGAGATCAACGGCACCATCACCAACATCACCGATTTCGGCGTTTTCGTAGAGCTGGAAGAGGGGATCGAGGGATTGATCCACGTATCGGAGATCAGCAAGGAAAAGATCAAGACGCCGGTCGGCCGGTATGAAGTGGGTGATACCATCACCGCCAAGGTGATGAACATCAATACGGAGGACCGGCGTATCGGCCTTTCCATCAAGCGGCTGGAAATGGACGACGAGCAGTCCATCCTGGAGGAATATGTCAACAAGGCCAAGCCCGCACCCTCCAGCCTGGGTGAAATCCTGCAGGAAAACCTCAGGGTGAAGTTCAGCGATCAGGCCAAACAGGCCAGTGAGCAGATCGCTGCCGCCGCCCCGGAAAAAATGGAAGAAGCGGAAGCCGAAGCGGAGCCGGAAGCGGAAGCGGAAGCCGAGCCGGAATCTGCCATCGATTCTGCATCAGCAGCATCCGGTGAAGAAACCGGAGAGGCGGATGTGCAGTCGGGAGATGAGGAACCGGAGGCAAAAGACCCGGCTGAATAAACCCGCCAAATGATCCATGGCAGGGTGATTATAAAATAAATCGGGGCGGAATGCGCTTAAAACGCATCCGCCCCGTTTCATTTAAACGGATTGCCTACTCGAAGCTTTGCACGTCGCCCAGTCCTTCGCGGAGGATCTCCGGTTCGTCGTTGATGAGTGAAATCACGCTGGAGGGTTCGCCCGGAACCGGGCCGCCGTCGATCACCAGGTCGATATTGACCCCGAAATGGTCATGGATGAATGACGGATCATTTAGAATTTCGCCATCCGGCAGAGAAGCACTGGTGGAGATAATCGGGTTTCCGAGTTTTTCCACGAGGTGGATGCAGATGGGGTGATTCGGAACCCGTATGCCTGCTGTTTTCCGTTTGGTGAGCATCATCTTGGGCACCATTTTCGAGCCCTCCAGGATAAAGGTGTACGGCCCCGGAAGCATCCGCTTCATGGTTTTGTAGGCGTAGTTCGAGACCTTGGCGTACTGGCTGATGTTTTTTAAGTCAGAGCAGATAAAGGAAAACGGCTGCTTGGGATCCCGCTGCTTGAGCCAGTAAATTCTCTCGATAGCCTTTTTATTCATGATGTCGCAGCCGATCCCATAGAAGGTATCCGTGGGGTAGGCGATGATGCCGCCGTCGCGCAAAACCCGAATGCTCTGGTCGATCAGCCGTGGCTGGGGATTTTCAGGATTGATGTGAATCAGCATACCGCATGTTTTCTTTCGCCTGAAGAACGGGGTTTTTCCTTAAAGATATTTTTTTATCATTGTCGGGAGTATTATGATAATGATATTAACCTGTCAAGTTCGTATAAAATGGTCCGGTTACCCGGAAACACATATGCTGCCTGAACGGAAAAGTACAGGTCAATGCGGCGTTTCCGGAATTTTTCATTCCCGGGTTGCGCGTCGCCGCCATCGGGGTCGAAAAACTTCCGCCGCCCAAGCATTAGACCCGCATCCGCATTTTCGTTCAGGCACAATATATTATGCATCGGAGGAGTCATGATCAAATCACCGCCTGAAGAAGCCTATTCTTTTGATGATGTGCTGCTGCTGCCCAACTATTCGGACGTCCTGCCCAGCGAAGTCAATACCAGCACACGCCTGACGCGCAACATCAACCTCAATATCCCCCTGGTCAGCGCCGCCATGGATACGGTGACCGAGGCCCGCACCGCCATCAGCATGGCCCGGGAGGGGGGCATGGGGTTTATTCACCGCAACATGGGCATCAAGGACCAGTGCCGCGAAGTGGAAAGCGTTAAAAAGTCGGAGAGCGGCATGATTATCGATCCGGTCACGACGGAGCCGGACGTGCCCATCCGCAATGTCCTGCAGCTGATGGAAATGTATCATATTTCAGGCGTGCCGGTGACCCGGGGGGATCAGCTGGTCGGGATCGTGACCAACCGCGATCTGCGGTTTGAGACCAACCTGGACAAGAAGGTCTCGGAGGTGATGACCAAGGAAAACCTGATCACGGTTTCCGAAGGGATCGACCTGGAGGAATCCAAGAAGCTGCTCCATGAGCACCGGATCGAAAAACTGCTGGTGGTCAACAGCAGGGGCCTGCTGACCGGTATGATCACCATCAAGGACATCGAAAAGATCCGAAAATTCCCCTATGCCTGCAAGGACAGCTTCGGGCGGCTCCGGGTGGGGGCGGCCGTGGGCGTGGGATCGGACATGGTGGAAAGGGCGGATGCACTGGTCCGGGCCGGGGTGGATGTCCTGCTCATCGATACCTCCCACGGGCATTCGGCCAATGTGATCAATTCCGTAAAACGCTTGAAAACGCTTTCCAAGGATGTTGATGTCATCGCCGGAAACGTGGGGACGGGAAAAGGGGCGGAAGAGTTGATCAATGCCGGTGCCGATGCCGTGAAAGTGGGTATCGGTCCCGGGTCCATCTGCACCACCCGGATTGTGGCCGGGGTGGGGGTTCCCCAGTTGACGGCCATTATCAATTGCCGCTCCATTTCCAATAAGACCGGTGTGCCGATCATTGCCGACGGCGGCATCAAATTCTCCGGAGATATCACCAAGGCCATCGGCGCCGGCGCCCACTGCGTGATGATCGGCGGACTCTATGCCGGAACCGAGGAAAGCCCGGGGGAAAAGATCATCTTTCAGGGCCGCAGCTACAAGTCCTACCGGGGAATGGGGTCGGTGGAAGCCATGAAACAGGGGAGCAAGGACCGTTACTACCAGGGGGATGAAGAATCCGATATCGATAAACTGGTCCCCGAAGGCATCGTCGGCCGGGTGCCCTACCGCGGGACCATCGCGGAAAATGTATTTCAGCAGGTGGGCGGGCTCAAGGCGGGAATGGGATACTGCGGCTGCCGGACCATCGAGGAACTCCGGGAAAAGGCGCGGTTTATCAAGATCAGTGCCGCGGGTCTAAGGGAAAGCCACGCCCATGACGTGATTATCACCAAGGAGGCGCCAAACTACAGCCTGGATTGATGTTTGATGCAAAAAGCGGAAATTACGTGCACGTTAACGACAACGTACATGTGCACAACATTTCTTCTTTCATCTCCCGATGTTTTAGAGGTCTGTCTCTTGTCATATTTTTCAGAGAATATATCGATGCCATTTTTCGAAGGTATGCCTCATGGCCGCTGAATCCACAGCCTTTGCCCATCTGCATGTCCACACCGAATACAGCCTTTTGGACGGGGCCATCCGGATAGATGACCTGCTGAAGCGGGTCGCCGAATTCAACATGCCCGCAGTGGCCATTACCGATCACGGCACCATGCATGGCGTTGTCCATATGTGGGAAAAGGCGAATAAAGCCGGCATCCGGCCGGTCATCGGGTGCGAATGCTATGTGGCGCCGCGCACCATCAGTGACCGGACCCCGCTTGACAACAGCGGCCTGTCCCATCTGGTGCTGCTGGCCGAAACCCAGCAGGGATATCAGAACCTGTGCCGCCTGGCCACCATTGCCAGCCTGGAAGGGTTCTATTACAAGCCCCGGATCGACAAGTCGATCCTCGAGGCCCATTGTGAAGGGCTGATCGGCCTGTCCGCCTGCCTCAAGGGGGAAATTCCCGGTCTGCTCAGAACCGGAAAGGTCAAAGAGGCCGATGATGCGGCCCGGTACTTCCAGAATCTTTTCGGGGAAAACTCGTTTTTCCTGGAGGTGCAGCATAACGGCATTGCCGAGCAGGAACTGGTCAACCAGGCCCTGCTGGACATGAGCGGCCGGCTGTCCATGCCCATGGTGGCCACCAACGACTGCCATTACCTGAACAAGACGGACGTGCGGGCCCACGAGGTGCTCCTGTGCATCCAGACGGGCAATACCTTAAAGGATGACGGCCGGTTCCGGTTCGGCTCCGAGGAGCTCTACCTCAAATCCCCCCAGGAGATGATCGACAAATTCGCCCACTATCCCGGCGCCATCGAAAATACCGTTGCCATTGCCAACCGCTGCCATGTGGAATTTGATTTCAAAACCTTCCATTTTCCCAAATTCGACATGACCGCTGAAAAAAGCGAATCCGCGCAATTCGAGGAAAAGGCGCGGGCCGGGTTCGGGATAAGAATGGCCCAGATCAAAAAGCGGAATCCGGATGCGGACGAACAGGTGTATGACCGCCGGATTGACTATGAGATCGGCGTCATCAACGACATGGGATTTGCCGGGTATTTCCTGATCGTGGCCGATTTCATCGAGTATGCCAAAAAAAACAACATTCCCGTGGGGCCGGGCCGGGGGTCCGCCGCCGGAAGCCTGGTGGCCTATTCTTTGGGCATCACGGATCTCGACCCCATCGAAAACGGCTTGATTTTCGAGCGGTTCCTCAATCCGGATCGAAACAGCATGCCCGACATCGATGTGGACTTCTGCATCAACGGCCGGGAATCGGTCTATCATTATGTCGCGGACCGCTACGGCGGCGAGGAATATGTTTCCCAGATTATCACCTTCGGAAAAATGAAGGCGCGGGCCGTGATCCGGGATGTGGGACGGGCCTTAGACATCCCCTTGCCCGAAGTGGACATGATCGCCAAGCTGGTGCCGGAAAACATCAACATCAGTCTGAACCAGGCGCTGGAACAGGAGCCCAAACTGCGCGCCCTTGTTGAGAGCGATCCCCGGATTGCCGAACTCATCGAAATCTCGAAGGTGCTCGAAGGCCTGAACCGGCATGCCTCCACCCATGCGGCGGGCGTGGTGATCGGGGACAAAAAGCTGGTGGAATATCTGCCGCTTTACCGGGGGAAACGGGGTGAAGTCCTCACCCAGTTCGATATGAAAATGGTGGAAAAAATCGGGCTGGTCAAGTTCGACTTTCTGGGCCTGCGCAACCTCACCATCATCAACAGTGCTCTGGCCATCATTGAAGGCCAGGGAAAGACGCCGCCCGATATGGCGCATCTTCCCTTAGATGATGCGCAAACCTACCGGCTTCTTTCCGTGGGGGACACCACGGCGGTATTCCAGTTGGAAAGTTCCGGCATGAAAGACCTGGTCATCCGCATGAAGCCGGAAAATTTTGCCGACATTACCGCGCTGGTGGCCCTTTACCGTCCGGGGCCCATGGGCAGCGGCATGCATGATGATTATGTGGAGATCAAGCATGGCCGCCGCCAGCCCGAGTACCTGATTCCCCAGCTGGAGCCGATTTTAAACGTCACCTATGGCGTGATTCTGTACCAGGAACAGGTAATGAAGATCGCTGCGGACGTGGGCAATTTTTCCATGGCGGAAGCCGACAAACTGCGCAAGGCCATGGGCAAAAAAATTGCCGAGGAAATGGCCAAGCAGAAGGACCGCTTCGTTGCCGGGGCCCAGGAAAACCATGTTCCCAAAGACAAAGCCATCCAGTTGTTTGACCTGATCGAGAAATTTGCCGGGTACGGCTTCAATAAATCCCACAGCGCCGCCTACGCCCTCATCGCTTACCAGACCGCCTATCTGAAGGCCCATTTCCCGGTGGAATACATGGCGGCGGTGCTGAGCAGCGAAATGCATTCCTCCGACAACGTGGTAAAATTCATTGCCGAGTGCGCTCGGATGAGCATCCCCGTTCTGCCCCCGGATATCAATGAGAGCGACCGCGGGTTTTCGGTTTCGGAAGACAAGATCCGGTTCGGGCTGGCGGCGGTCAAAAACGTGGGGGAATCGGCCATTGAGTCGATCATCGAAACCCGCAAGGAAGGTAGCTTTAAATCATTGTTTGATTTCTGCCGGCGGGTGGACCTGCGCAAGGTGAACAAGCGGGTGGTGGAAAGCCTGATCCAGTGCGGTGCCTTCGATTCCACCGGCGCTCGAAGGTCTCAGCTGGCTGCGGCCGTGGAAGATGCCCTGGATTACGGTCAGAAAATTCAGAAGGAAGCCGCCGATCCCCAGATGCAGCTGTTTGGCGGCAGCGGAAAAGTGGGTGCCATCAACGCCCCGACCCTGGCCGATGTCCCGGAATGGGATAAAAAGATGCGGCTGGACCTGGAGAAGGAGTCCATCGGGTTTTACATTACCGGGCATCCCTTAGACGATCATCGGGATATCCTTGAAAAATTCGCCAGCACCGACACGCTGGCCCTTCAGGAGGAAAGCATCCAGGACAAATCCATGGTCCGGCTGGGCGGCGTCATCCGGAATTTGAGATCGTTTATCAGCAAACGGGGCGATCCCATGGCCAATATGCAGCTGGAGGATATGAACGGTTCGGTGGCGGTCACTGTTTTCCCCAACCTCTACCAGTCGGTGCAGGAAGTCCTTGTAAATGACGCGGCGGTATTCGTCCAGGGCGTAGTGGAAAAAAATGAAAAATCGGTCAAGATTCTGGCGGACAGCATCATTTCCATGAGTAAAGCCGAAGAAACATGGACGGCCAGCGTTCACGTCACCCTGGATGCGAAAAAGACGGATGAAAAAGTAATCCCCGACCTCCACCGGATCTTTAAAAAGCATGCGGGCAAGTGCAGCGGCTATATCCATTTCATCATTCCCGGAAAAACCGAAACCATTATTGAACTGCCCCAAATGAAGCTGCGGGCGGGAGCCGCCCTGACCCGGGAGGTCCACCAGCTTCTGGGATATCCGGCGGTGGTCACCAGCTGCGCTGCGATTCCGACCGGGTCAGAGCATCAGCGCAACCAGACAAAGCGGTTCGCCGCAAAGAGAAGATAAACCATCATTCATTTTTCAAGGAGGGTGTCGTATGAAAAAGAGCATTTTCAGAATCGCCGTTTCAAGCCTGATTGCGGTAGCCTTCCTGTGTTTGGCGGGTTGCGGCTATCCCGAATACATGAGAAGGACTCAGTTGACGAATATGAATGCCACCCAGACGGTGACCCGCTATGAATCGACGAATTACAAGGTTCTGGGGCTGGTCACGGCGTATGGCGAATCGCGGTGCATCATGGGCATCCTGGTGGAAGGGACCGAGGGCGAGGCCCTGCTGTGGGACGCAGCCAAAAGCACCTACGGAGACCGGGTCACCGGCATCAAGGATATCAATTCATGGTATGAATACCAGAGTGTCCTGCCGCCGCTGTTTTCCGAAATCTACATCACCTACGTGGGAACGGCGGTGCATGAGGAGTAGCGGTAAACCGGACTCTAATTCCCCCTTCAGGGGCATAAGCGCTGACTTAATGACCGACATGATACCTTCTAATTTGTCGTTCTCCTTATGAGCGAACATCAATTCGTCATTTCGGCAGTCTTTAAGCCGGAATCCAGGAAGACGAAATGAACAGGCAACAATTAATTAAACCATTTATCGAGTTAACTTCCTTAAAAGTGTTATTTCTTGCAAAGCCGCCAAGGCAAACAGGGATGAAAGCAAAATAAATATGAATGTTCCGCTGCTGGATCTAAAGGCGCAATACGCACAGATCAGAAAAGAATGTCTTGAAGTCACCCGGGAAATTTACGAGAGCCAGTATTTCATTCTGGGTCCGCATGTTCAAAATTTGGAAGCGAAAATCGCCTCGTATTGCCGGACTGCGCATGCGGTGGGGGTTTCTTCGGGAACGGATGCGCTGCTCATCTCATTGATGGCGGCCGGCATCGGTCCGGGGGATCGCGTGGTCACCAGCCCCTATACCTTTTTTGCCACCGCCGGGTCCATCTGTCGGGTGGGGGCGATTCCCGTGTTTGTGGATATCGAGCCGGACACCTACAACATTTCGGCGGAGAAGATATCAGAAGCATTGTCTCGGATGGCAAAAGAGCAGCGGCAGACGGTGAAGGGCATCATGCCGGTCCACCTTTATGGCCAGTGCGCGGAAATGGACGACATCGTAACCATTGCCGCGGAAAACCAATGGGTGGTGATCGAGGATGCGGCCCAGGCCATCGGTTCGGAGTATAAGGGAAAGCGTGCAGGCGCCATGGGCGATTTCGGCTGCTTCTCCTTTTTTCCCTCAAAGAATCTGGGCGGATTCGGAGACGGCGGCATTGTGACCACCGATTCCGATGAACTCTATGACAAGCTGATGATCCTCAGGGTCCACGGCTCCCATCCCAAGTATTACCACCGTTATATCGGCGGCAATTTCCGGCTGGATGCCCTTCAGGCCGCCATTGTTTCCATAAAACTTCAGTACCTGGATCAGTGGACAGCCGGCCGCCAGGAAAATGCCGGCAAGTATAAAGACCTCATTGCCGGGGCCGGGCTGGGTGATAAAATCAAATGCCCGGTTCAGAAGCAGAATCGGCATATTTACAATCAGTTTATCATCGAAGTTTCCGAAAAGCGCGACGAACTGCGGCAGCATCTCAACGATCACGGCGTGGGATGCGAAA
The DNA here is from genome assembly GCA_963826785.1 of uncultured delta proteobacterium. Classification (GTDB taxonomy): domain Bacteria; phylum Desulfobacterota; class Desulfobacteria; order Desulfobacterales; family Desulfosalsimonadaceae; genus CAWGYD01. The sequence goes on along the minus strand of CAWGYD010000011.1, from coordinate 3,567 downwards.
TTTATTATCCCGTACCGCTGCACCTCCAGGAATGCTTTGCGGACCTGGGCCATCATGAAGGCGGATTTCCTGTTTCCGAGCATGCCGCAAATCACACCCTGGCCCTGCCGGTCTATCCGGAATTGACCGATGAGCAGCTGGCCTATGTGGTCGATCAGATTACATCGTTTTATGACGCTTGAATCGAGAAAATAGCAAAATTTATGAAGACGTTCAGGCGGAGCTGGATCGAAGGGAACAATCGCACCGCCTCCGCCGGCTGCGCGATGTCAGCGGGGTTTCCGGCGTAAACGTCTATATCGGCGGCCGGCGTATCATCAATTTCTGCTCAAACGACTACCTGGGGCTTTCTCAGCATCCCCTGGTGATGGCCCGGGCAGCGGAGTATCTGGACGCCTGGGGCGCCGGTTCCACTGCATCCCGCCTGATCTGCGGCAATTACGAGATTTTTTCCCGCCTGGAGGAAAAAATTGCCCACCTCAAACGGGCGGAGTCGGCCCTGATCTTCAACTCCGGGTTCCAGGCCAATATTTCCGTATTGCCGGCGTTGGCCGATAAAAACACCCTGATCCTTTCGGACAGGCTCAACCATAACAGCCTGATCCAGGGATGCCGGCTTTCCGGCGCCCGCGTTTTAATCTATGAACACAATGATCTGGATCATCTGGCCCGACTGCTCGAGGAAAACAGTAAAAACGGGTTTTGCCGGATCATCATCGTTACCGAATCCGTGTTCAGCATGGACGGGGATATCTGTGATCTTTCCGGCATTGAAGTTCTAAGCCGGCAGTACGGCGCATTTTTGATGGTGGATGATGCGCATGCCACCGGCGTGATGGGTGAAAACGGCATGGGAATGACCGCCGGCCGGAAGGTGGATCTGGCCATGGGGACCTTCGGCAAAGCCTGCGGCTCCTTTGGCGCCTATGTGACCTGCAGCGCCGAGCTTCGACAATACCTCATCAACCGGTGCTCGGGATTTATCTACACCACGGCACTGCCGCCGACGGTGCTCGGGGCGGTGGATGCCGCTTTGGATCTGATTCCGGAAATGGAGGCACAGCGGCGCACGCTGATGCAAAATGCCAAAGGCCTGCGGGCTTCCTTGAATGAATTGGGGTTTCACACCGAAAATTCGGCTACCCAGATCATTCCGGTGATCATCGGCAATGAGAAGGACGCCTTATCCCTGTCGGCATTCCTGGAAGAAAAAAACATGCTGGTAACGGCCATCCGGCCGCCGACCGTACCGGAAGGAAAATCCCGGATCCGTATTTCCTTGTCGGTTCCCCATACACCGGAACACATCCGGAATTTGACCGGGGCACTCCGGGAATGGACCCTTCTCAAGGTCACATGATATCTTTTCCTGAAAAACTGTTTGTGACCGGCACCGACACGGGGGTGGGTAAAACAGTGATATGCGCCATGCTGATGAAGGGATTAGGTGCCGCTTACTGGAAACCGGTGCAAAGCGGACTGGAGGAGATCACGGATACCGACTGGATCAGGCGGCACACCGGCCTTCCGGATCACCATTTTTTCCCCGAAACCTATCGATTGTCAAAACCCCTGTCCCCCCATGCGGCAGCCGCGGCAGACGGCATCGAGATTGACCTTAGCCGGTTTGTGCTGCCGGATCCCGGCGCCTTTCGCCATCTGATTGTGGAAGGGGCGGGCGGAGTGATGGTCCCCTTAAACGATCGGCACCTGATGATCGATTTGATGCGGCACCTTTGCATTCCGGTGCTCGTGGTGGCCAGGAGTGGTCTGGGAACCATCAACCATACCCTGATGACCCTTGACCTGCTGCGCCGGTATGAAGTTGAGGTGTGGGGGGTGATAATGAACGGTCCGGTCAATCATATCAACCGGGCGGCGATCGAACATTTCGGGCAGACCCGGGTGATCGGTGAAATCGAACCCCTTGATCCGCTGGGATCGCCATCGCTGAAAGATGCGTTTTCCCGGATGACAACTCCTGATCAATAAAGTGGACAATTCATGAAAAATATAGATTCTTCTTCCCATTTCTGGCTGCCGTTTACCCAGATGAAATCTATTTCAAATGTGCCGAGCGTCAAATCGGGCAAAGGGATCATGCTCGAGCTTTCAGACGGCCGCAGGCTGATGGATTGCATCTCCAGTTGGTGGGTGACGCTTCACGGCCACGCCCAGCCTGAAATCGCCGAAGCCATTTACCGCCAGGCAATGACGCTGGAGCAGGTCATCTGTGCCGGACTGACCCATGAACCGGCTGAAAAGCTCGCCTCAGCGCTGGTCTCCATTTTGCCTTCGGGCTTGAAACATGTGTTTTATTCAGACGACGGGTCCACCGCGGTGGAAGTTGGCCTGAAAATGGCCGTCCAGTATTGGAAGAACATGGAAAAGCCGGGTCATAAGCGGTTTCTTGCGTTTGAAGGGGCCTACCATGGCGATACGATGGGGGCCATGTCCGTCAGCCACCGTTCGATATTTACCTCGGCCTTTAACGATCTGATGTTTAATGTCGATTTTGTCCCTTATCCTGCCACCTGGATAGGCGATGACCAGGCTGCGGAAAAGGAGGCGTCTGCATTGGCGGTGCTGGACCGCTTGCTGGAAACGCATCCGGGTGAATATGCCGCCCTGATTGTGGAGCCTTTGATACAGGGAGCCGGAGGGATGCGCATGTGCCGTCCCGGATTTCTTAAATCTCTCCGGGAGCGGTTGCGCGGTCAGGACATTCTGCTCATTTTTGACGAGGTCATGGTGGGGTTCGGCCGGACGGGCGATCTTTTCGCAAGCGTTAAAGCCGATGTCAGCCCCGACATTATCTGCCTTTCGAAGGGGATTACGGGCGGATTCATGCCCCTTGCGGCAACCGTCTGCAACGATGAGGTCTACGGGGCTTTCTATGCGGATGATCCGGCAAAGACCCTCTATCACGGGCATTCCTATACGGCCAATCCCATCGGGTGCGCGGCCGCCCTGGCATCCTTTGATCTGCTCATGCAGAACCAGCACCGGTTCCGGGGAATGGAGGCGTGGCATTTGCGGGGGATTTCCGGTTTAAAGGACCATCCCCGCCTGTCGCATTTGAGGGCGTGCGGCACCATCGCCGCCATGGATGTCATCGATGGTGAAAACAGCGGGTATCTGAGCGCGGTGGGGCCGATGATGAAGTCGTTGTTCTTTGAAAAGGGATTTCTGCTCCGCCCCCTGGGAAACGTCCTTTATATATTGCCCCCGTACTGCATCACCGAGGCGCAGTTACAATCGGTTTATGAATGCATTATTGAGGTGGCTGACCGGCTGCATAATTTCTCAGCTTCATAAAAATCAGCCGTTTAGAAACAGGCTGGGCAGTGAACACAATAATTTTGCATTTCCACATAATTTATAGTTGACAAACCATGGCCGTGAAGGTAGAAACGCACATCTGGCTTACAGATGACCCGGCTTCGGCCAAAACGGCTGAAGCATTTTTTTTGATCTTTGAGAAAAAATTGGTTGACATCAGGAACATTCAAATGTATAAGTTGTGATTGTCCCTGAGGACAAACCAAGCTTCGGAAAAATGAAGTC
>CAWGYD010000010.1:0-310433 GCA_963826785.1 uncultured delta proteobacterium | reverse complement strand
ACCCGCTTTTTGAAGCGGTCGTAACACAGGAGGCGATTTTTAAACGTTTCTGCCAGCCGCTTGTAGTCGAGAGGGTGATCAAACTTCAAAAAGCCCGTGATCACCATCAGGTTGGTGGGATGATCCATGTGCAGCCAGAAATTGTCAATACTGGACATGATTTCAACTTGTTTTTTCATTTTCCCCTCCTGGTTCAAGATTTGGACTATAACAGAAAATTATTATCAAATGATACGTTTAAAGGCAAACTGTATTTTTCTCAAACCAATCCGCTGAAGTCAAAAAGTGCCCGGCATGAGAGCTGATTTGCCCATTTATGACGGGCACTAAAAACTTGACACGCGTAACGCATGGCGTCATATATAATTGCCCGTTGATTTAGGATCTGGATATGAATAATACCGCCGAAACGGTTTTGCCGGGTGCGGCGCCCTTTGCATTTGCGCTCGATTATACCCTATCATAATGACCGGAGCCGATGTTGTCTACCTCGGGGGTCATCACTTAAAGCATAACATTGGAAATATGGAATAAATATTTGAATAAGTTTTATATGGAGACAAAATGCATCTGGTAAAAAAGTATGCCAACCGCAAGCTCTACGACACCACCGAGAAGCGGTATCTGACCATGGACCAGCTGTCCGGGCTGATCAAAAACGGCGAAGAGGTCTCGATTATCGACAACGAAACCGGAGATGATCTGACCGCCTCCATCGTATCCCAGCTGCTGGCCAGGGAAAAATCCGATGTGGATGAAGCGGTTCCGTCCAATGTGCTGATGCAGATGCTTCGAAAGGGGCGCGGGACGCTGTTCGGCTATGGCAAAAAATATGTTTCCCTGTGGCAGAGCGCCCTTGGCATGTCAAAGGATGAATTTGACAAATTCATCAATAATATGGTGAATGAGAAGGAAATTTCAGAAATCGAAGGCAAAACCCTGAAAAAAGAGATCACCGGGTTTACCACCACGCTCAAACGATGGATGACGGAAAACATCGATCAGCGCTTATCGGAAATGATCAACATGACCCATCTCGCCACCCGGGATCAGGTGGATGATCTTGCCAACCAGGTAGATGCCCTGCATCGAAAGGTGTCTGAACTGGAAAAAAGGAAGAATGGCTAATACCATTTTCCGTTGTGCCGAACCAGATTGACCGTTTGGCTTCCGGGAATCGGCTCAGGGGAGGGCAGCATGAAGGTGACTGCGGACCAGATCCCCAGCAGTGCGATGAACCCGCCGGCGATCATGGCGATCAGGCCTCCTGCGCAGCCGGTGATCGCCCCGATGCCGATCAGAACGATCAGCCCGCCGACAATAAAGGCAACAAGGCTGCTGACGAATAAAAAGACTTGAAACATCGTGCCTCCTTTTCTACCGTCTGTCTCTGAAGCAGTTCAGGCGTGACCCGGGTGGGCGCAGCATTTATCTATAATGATGAATCCGTAAAAAGTCGGATTTTACGCTTTCGTCATTCCGGCGGAGGCCGGAATCTACTACAAACTAAGTTGGTTATAGACTCCGGTTTTCACCGGAGTGACGAATTTTGGACTTTTTACGATTTCATCATAATTACCGAATGATTTATCTGAATCTTACACCATGCAATCGCTAAAGGCAAATTTTTCTTGTCTTTTTGCGTGCCGAACTGAAAGGGCGCATCCCCGATGAACAGCGGTCATATGCTAAACAGGATCGCCGGGTGGGTCATCTGCCTGGTCTTATTTGCCCCTGCAGCCCTGCCGGCCGGGGATCTGCCCATCGACAAAGCCGCACGGGAAAGCCCGGTGGTCCGGGCGGTCCAAAAAGTCAGTCCGGCGGTGGTCAACATCAGTTCCGAGTATGAAATTCGTGAACGGGCGAACCCCTTTTACCGGCTCACTCCGGATCCGTATTTCAGGGATTTCTTTGAACGGGGGATCGAGCGGAAGCGCAAACTCACCAGCCTGGGATCGGGCGTGATCATCGACGGAAAACGCGGGCTGATCCTGACCAATGAGCATGTGGTGGCGAACACCAGCTCAATTTCCGCGGTTTTAAGTGACGGACGGGAATTCAAGGCGGATATCGTGGGTGCGGACACCCAATCGGATCTCGCCGTGCTGCGGATCACCACGGATGAATCCCTGCCCGCCATCCAGATGGGAGATTCGTCGGATATCATGATCGGTGAGACCGTGATCGCCATCGGCAACCCCTTCGGGTTTTCCAACACGGTGACCACCGGGGTCATCAGCGCCAATCATCGGAGCGTTCGCACGCAGGACCATGTCTACCATGATTTCATCCAGACGGACGCATCCATCAACCCCGGAAACAGTGGCGGCCCCCTTCTGAATATCGAGGGCAACCTGATCGGCATCAATACCGCCATTTATGCGGAAGCCCAGGGGATCGGCTTTGCCATTCCCATCAATATGGCGCAAAAGATCATTTCCGATCTGATTGAATACGGGGAGGTGATGCACGCATGGGTCGGACTGAACGTTCAGGATCTGGATCCGCAGCTTGCCCGTTACCTGGGGCTGCCCGACGAGAGCGGAATCGTCATCAACGATATCGAGGCCGACAGTCCGGCGGCACAGTCGGGATTGAAGGACGGCGACATCATCATATCCATCGACAAGAACCCGGTCCGGTCCGTGGGGGAATTCGAGCAGGCCATGCGCGGGATTGCGGAAGGGGAAAATATGCGCATTTCCGTTGCCCGTGATCAGCAGCAGCTGGCGTTTACGCTCAAAGCGGCGGTTTTCCCCCCAGGCCTCGCCCCGAAACTCGCCTATCGGCTTTTAGGCGTTCAGGTCGAGTCGCTTGAGCATCGATCCCGGTACTCTCCCGTCATACGGGCGGACTCCGGAGTGATCATTTCAAAGATCGATCCCCAGTCGGCTCTGGCCTCCGTGGGCGTCCGGCCCGGGGATGTGATCCGGCGGATCGATGATGCCGCCGCAAAAGACGTGTCGGATTTTTATGATGCCGTTGTCCGCTACCGGTACAAGGAATCGGTGGTGGTGCTGCTCCAGCGCGGTGACCGACAATATTATATTACCTTGAAACTTTGAGGAAATGAAATGGGATTGTTGAGTTTTATCATTGGCAAAACGCCTGAAGAAATGGAGGCCGTTGCAGACCAGTATGCCAGGGAGGGCGAATACGGGGCCGCCAAGATCGAGTATGAAAAAGCCCTTGATCGGGCGGAACGCAAATGCCCGGAAAAACCGCACCTGATTCAACGCCTGACAGAGAAAATTTCGACGACAAAAGAGGCATTGGCGCGGCAGCATTTCGATAATGCCAGTGATCTCGCCGCTTCGGATAACCTCGCGGAAGCCGAGGACCTGCTCCGCCTCGCCCTCGAATTGACTGAAAATGAACAATTAAAGCATGATATTCAATCTTTGATTGCAAGTATTTCAAATCATAATAGAAAAGTCATTTCCAAATCCCATCATCATCCCGATGAGACACGGGATGCGACGCCTTTGGCGGAATCGGGTGACGATGACGACGGCGAAGACGATGAAGATGATGACGAACTATGAAGACATGTATGAAGACAACGATGAAGGTGAAGCAGATGAACTGGATGACCACTACTATGATGTCCTGCTGAGCACTTTGCCCGAACAGGTCCGGGATGCGTATCACGGTTATGGCGATTCATTCAGAAAAGGTTATCTGGCCTTAAACCAGGGCGAATTTGAAATGGCTGCCCAGCAGTTTTTTCTTGCCCGGGAGCAGCACCCGGAAGGACACCTGATCCCCCTCGAACTGGCCACCGCGCTGCTGCACCTGGGGCAGACCGGCCGGGCCCGGGAAATTCTGGAGCCGTTTGTCAAATCACATCCCCTGGAAGTCCGGGGATATCAGATGCTGTGCGATATCTACTGGGAGCAGGAAAATTTCTCCGCTGCGGAGACCCTCATCCAATCATGCCCGGAAGAGATCCGAAGCGATCTGTCGATAATGCTTCTGACCGGCGAGACCCTGTATCTGCAGAAGCGATACGAAGAATCCGTGAGCCTCTATGAGCGGTACCAGGAAAAAAACGGGTTCAATGAAATCGTCTCCCGGTCCCTGGCCCGGGCCTATGAAGCCCTGGATGAACTGGATACCGCGCGCCGCATATATGGCGAGATCCTCAAGGGATGCGCCACCTGCGGGACCCGGACCGACCCGTTTGTCAAAGTGAGATATGCGGAACTGGGATTCAGGTCGGGGGACCGGTCCAACCGGCTCCTTGAACTCTATCATGTGCTCGCCCAGGAAGACCCGGACAATCAAATGGATTATTTTGCGCGGATTGGACAGATCTACGAGGAGCGGGGCGAGCATGATGAGGCCAGCCGTTATGCGGGCATGATCAAACAGCGGCTGAAGTGATCTTGAATTTTCAATCCGATTACATATCGCTTCTTGTCCGGGTAAATCAACTGGATGCGGATAAATACCGCTATCCGGTGTTCTTCCCGGGGATGCTTTTCGGATCGTTTGAAACATGGTGGGGCCGCAAAGGGTGCCGGGCGAGTTCCCATGAAGGGGTGGACATCTGTTTTTTTGCCGGTGCGGGCCCCATAAATTACCGCCTTGATGAAACCGTCCGGGTCCCGGTAATCGCCGATGGCAGGGTGAGCGCCATCATCGATGATCTGCTGGGAAAAACCGTTGTGGTCCGCCACGGGAAAGCAGAGGGCATCGCCGTCCTGTACGCCCATGTCCGGCCTGAACCCGGCCTTGCCGTCGGCGACGGAGTAAAGCGCGGCGAAATCTGCGCTGCCATCGCCGATACCGCGGGCCGAAAGACGCCGCTTTTACCCCACCTCCATATCAGCATGGTCCATGAACAGTTGATGCCGGGCGCGCGCTCACTGACCTGGCCGATCTTAAACCGGCTCGACCGGGCCGCATTTGTCGATCCCTTGCCGCAGCTGGCAGACGAATATGAAATTCGGCCCTATGATCCGGAAACGGATTTGGCTGCGGTTTTTGCAAAATCAGACGCAAAAGGAAAAATCAGGAGTATATGATGGAACACGAAATAATCGCAGATTGCGCCGTAACAGCGGGCCGGTGGCCCCTTGACCCGGAAAAGCCCACCCTGGTGTTCATCCATGGCGCAGCCTTGTCAAAGGGACTTTGGGACGAGCAGGTCTCCGGACTTTCGGATGCGGCCAATACCCTGGCCATCGATCTGCCCGGCCATAAGGATTCAGCGGGCAACGGGCATGATCGCATCGAAGCCTATGCCGATGCGGTTTATCGGATCATCGATGCGGCGGGGGCGCCCCGGCCGATACCCTGCGGTCTGAGCATGGGCGGAGCCGTGGCCATAGAACTCCTTTTATCCCATCCGGAGGCATTTGCCGCCGGCATTCTCATGCATACCGGCGCAAAACTGCGGGTAATGCCGTTTATTTTCGAGGCCATTGAAAAGGATTTTAAGCAGTACGAGGATATGGTGGTGAACTTTGCCGTATCTTCCAAAATGGATAAGGCGCGGGCGAAAACAATCCTGGGCGAAATCACCAATCCGTCAAAAGATGCGGCCATAAATGATTTTACGGCATGCGATCGTTTTGACGCCATGGACCGCCTGGCGCTGATCCAGGTGCCGGTACTGGTAGTGACCGGAAGCGAGGACAATCTGACCCCCCCAAAATACGGCGAGCACCTGTCCCGGCAGATTCCCGGCGCACAGCTGGTGCAGCTTGATCATGTGGGACACCTTTCCCCCATTGAGCAGCCCGAAGCGGTCAATCAGGTCTTGAGAGATTTTCTGGCAGGGCTATGCTGATGCACGGATCAGGGGGAACAAATCCCATGAATATGCTTGAAAAACCATTCAAGCTCTGATAGTTTTTGCAGATTCATTTTGATGAAGCCGTAAAAAGTCGGATTTTACGCTTTCGTCATTCCGGCGGAGGCCGGAATCTACTACAAACTAAGTTGGTTATAGACTCCGGTTTTCACCGGAGTGACGAACTTCGGACTTTTTACGGGTTCATCAATTTTGGCAATCGTGTCATTTTTTCTTGAAAACCCATATTCCCAGGTGATTTGGCACCCATGATCAGGGCTGGCGTCATCGGCGCAACAGGTTATACGGGAGCGGAACTGGTCAGGATTCTCTCCGGCCACCCGGAGGTCAAACTGACGGTGTTAACGTCCCGGCAGCATGCCGGGACCGCATTTGCCGGCATTTATCCGGCCATGTCCGGCCTGGTGGACCAGGTTTGTGAAATATATGACGCAGACCGCGTCAGCGAGCAAACGGACGTGGTATTCATGGCGCTTCCCCATAAGCTGCCCATGGCGTTTGTCCCGGAGTTGCTGAAAAACGGAAAGAAAATCATCGATCTCTCCGCGGATTTTCGTTTTTCCGACGCGGACCTCTATGAAGCCGCCTACCAGCCCCACACGGCAAAGGCGCTCCTTCCCCGGGCCGTCTACGGCCTCTCCGAAGTCTTTACCGACGAGATTTCCGGCGCCGACCTGATCGGAAATCCGGGCTGTTATCCCACCAGCATCCTGCTTCCCCTCTACCCGCTGTTGAAGGAAGGGTTTATTGAGGCCGGCGGGCTGATTGCGGATTCCAAATCCGGGGTGAGCGGCGCAGGGCGCGGCCTTTCCCTGGCCACCCACTTCTGCGAAGTCAATGAATCTTTTAAAGCCTATAAAGTTGGCAATCACCGCCATCAGCCCGAAATCGAATCGATCCTGGGACGGGCCGCAAGCCGGGCTGTCAGTATCACTTTCGTTCCCCATCTGATCCCCCTGACCCGGGGCATGGAATCCACCGTTTACGCCACCCTTGCGAGAAAAGTCAGTTACCGGGACATTCACGACTGCCTGGCCGATTATTATGCGGGGCGGCGATTCATCCGCATCACCGAGAACGGCAGGCCGCCGGATACGCTGCACGTCCGGGGGACCAATTTCTGTGACATCGGATTTCATATCGATGAGGCCAATCAGCGCATCATTTTCATGTCGGTGATCGACAACCTTGTCAAGGGCGCGGCCGGTCAGGCGGTTCAGAACATGAACCTGATGGCGGGACTGGATGAAGCCGCCGGACTGACAGCCATGCCCGCCTGTCTGTAGTCCGGATTGCGTCAAATACCCTGTTTAACGCCCCTCCCATAGGGGGGACCGAGGTGAAGATGAAGATCCGTCAGCTTTCCATTTTCATGGAGAATCGCTCCGGGCGACTGGCGAAAATTACCACGGCCCTCGGCAGCGCCGGTGTCAACATCCGGGCCATGTCCCTTGCGGACACCTCTGATTTCGGCATTCTGCGGCTCGTGGTGAGCGACCCGGACAAAGCCGAAGAGACGCTCAAAGATCATGGATTCATGGTGCGCATCTCCGAGGTGATCGCCGTATCCATTCCCGATATACCCGGCACCCTGGGCAACTTGCTGTCCATTATCGAGCGCGCCGGCCTCAATGTCGAATACATGTATGCATTTGTCCAGAAAAACACGGACCAGGCCATTTTGATTTTTCGATTCGATGACCTGGATGCGGCCATCGACGTGCTGCTGGAAAACGACATCACCGTCTTGGATCAAACGACCATTTTGAGCATTTGATGCATTTTATGCTTTTTGGGACCATTCAGACCTGCTGTCGTGAATGCCCGTGTTCATAACCACTCAAAAGAAGGGGAGGATGCTTTGAGAAAGATTGTATCTATTGTGTGTTTTCTGGTGATGGTGGCCGGGGTCACGTATGTGGCCGCAGCGGAAAAGGAATATCATATCGGCTGTGTGTTTTCCGTGACCGGAAGCGCATCCTGGCTGGGTGAGCCGGAGCGCAATACGGTGGAGATGCTGGTGAAGGAAATCAATGCGGCCGGCGGCATCAACGGCCACAAGCTGGTGGCGCACATCGAGGACTCCCAGGGAGACAACACCCGGGCTGTGAATGCGGTGAAAAAGCTGATCAAGAAAAACCAGGTATGTGCGATTATCGGGCCTTCGCGGAGCGGCACCACCATGGCGGTGATCCCTGTGGCTGCAGCAGGAGAAGATCCCCCTGCTGTCCTGTGCGGCGGCTGCGGATATCACCAATCCGCCGGATGAACGCACATGGATTTTCAAGATGGGACAAAACGATTCCGATGCGGCGCGCAAGATATACGACCACATGGCCGCAAACGGCATCCAGAAAATCGGGATCATGACCGGCACCACCGGCTTCGGCGCGGCCGGCCGGACCCAGCTCAAAGACATCGCCAAGGATTATAACATCGAAATCGTGGCGGATGAGACCTACAGCCCGGCGGATACCGACATGACCGCTCAGTTGATCCGCATCCGGAACACCGAAGCCCAGGCAGTGGTCAACTGGTCCATCGTACCGGCCCAGTCCATCGTCCCCAAAAACATGAAGCAGCTCAAAATGACCATGCCGCTCTACCAGAGCCACGGGTTTGCCAACATCAAGTATGCGGAAGCCGCGGGGGATGCCGCCGAAGGGTGCATCTTCCCGGCCGGCAAGATTATGGCCGCCGAATCCCTTCCCGCAGACGACCCTCAGAAGGCCGTTCTGATGAGCTACAAGAACCAGTACGAATCCACTTTCAACGATCATGTCAGCACTTTCGGCGGCCATGCCTATGATGGCATCCAGATCCTTTCAGACGCCTTGAAGAACGTGGGCGATGATCCGGCCCAGATTCGCGATTACATCGAAAAAATGCGGTATGTGGGCATCGGCGGCATTTTTGAATTCTCCAAAAATGACCACTGCGGCCTGGACAAGAATGCATTTGAACTGATGACGGTCAAGGACGGAAAGTTCGTGGCCCTGCAGGACGCCGCTCCGGAACCGCCTGCAGAATCGGCGCCGGAGACCGGGTCCAAACCATAGGGTACTGAAAAATCACCTCGATCAGCATCCGATCCCCCTTTTCCGTTATGTTTTGCGAAGAAGGGGGAATCGGATTTTTTGCAACGCTTCCACATTCATCCGGTTTTTCTAAAAGCCGTGTTTCACATCCGCCTCACGGTTCAGTACGGCAAATTCGTGGTGTCGAATAAATAATAGGATCCGATTTTTCCAGGCGGAAAGCCGGTCCGCTGCCGATGGCGATAAATCATTGACAGCGGACCGGTTTTATATGCATAAAACAGATTTTTTTAACACAGGCGGTTAAATGGACGTATCGGCAACCGGTTTCAGTGATGTGCTGCAGTACCTGGTCATGGGTGTTCAGCGGGGCAGCATCTACGCCCTGGTGGCCATCGGGTTCAACATGATCTATAATTCCACCGGGATCATCAACTTCGCCCAGGGGGAATTCGTGGTTCTGGGCGGTTTGATGATGGTCACCCTGACCATGCATTTACATCTTTCCATTATATTCGCTTTTGCGCTCACCGTCGCCTTTGTCACTGCCGTCGGAATTCTCATGGAACGGTTCACCATCAACCCGGTGAAGCATCCCACCGTACTGCGCCTGATCATCATCACCATCGCGGTCTCCATCCTCATCCGGGGCGCGGCCATGATCATCTGGGGCAAGGGATCGCATTTCATGCGGCATTTTTCATCGGCCGAACCCCTGGTTTTCTTCGGCGCCACCATCCTGCCCCAGACCCTCTGGATCATCGGCATCCTGCTGCTGGTGGTCGCCGGCTACATTTATTTCTTCAATTACACCATGACGGGCAAATGCATGCGGGCCTGCGCCATCAACCGGGATGCGGCGCGCCTTGCCGGGATCAACGACCGGAAGATGGTGATGCTCTCCTTTGCCCTGTCCGCCGGGATCGGCGCCATTGCCGGCATCATTGTCACCCCGGTCATTCAGATGGATTATACCCGCGGCGCACTGCTGGGGCTCAAGGGTTTCGGGGCCGCGGTTCTGGGAGGGCTGGGAAACAGCATGGGCGCGGTGGTGGCCGGTGTGCTCCTCGGCGTCATGGAAGCCTTCGGCGCCGGATACATTTCCTCGCATTACATGGATGCCATTGCCCTGATTATCCTGCTGCTGGTCCTGTTTGTGCGCCCCAGCGGCATTTTCGGCAGTTCAGAGGCCATGCGGCTGAAAGAGTTCTGACATGAGTGGAAAGAATTATGTTGGATTTGCCGCCCTGGGCTTGATCATACTGGCCGTGCCGCACCTGATCGGCAACGATTACTATCTGGGGACACTGATTTTTACGGCCTTCAATTGCCTGGCCTGCATCGGCCTATCCCTGTTGATGGGGTATGCCGGCCAGATATCCATCGGACATGGCGCCTTCGTGGCCATCGGCGCATACACCTCCGCTATTTTAACGGCCCGGTACGGATGGTCTCCATGGAGTGCCATGATGGCCGGGATCTTCATCGTCAGCATTATCGCCTTTCTGGTGGGGATGCCGAGCCTGAGGCTGAAAGGCCACTACCTGGCCATGGCCACCCTGGGGTTTGCTTCCATCATTCATATCGTCACCGTGGCCGCGGTGGACATTACCGGCGGCCCGTCGGGCATCGTCAATATCCCCCGCCTGAGCGTATTCGGCTATATTCTGGATTCCGAAACCCGGTTTTTTTATTTTTCCTGGTCAATGGTCATGCTGGGGCTCTATCTTGCGTTCAACCTGATCGATTCCCGGGTGGGCCGGGGGCTTCGGGCCATCCACGGCAGCGAGGATGCAGCCGCTTCCCTGGGTGTGAACATCACGGTCTACAAGGTCCAGGTCTTTGTCCTGAGCGCGGTTTACGCCTCGGTGAGCGGCAGCCTGTACGCCTATTATGTGAACTACATCGACCCCGGGCCGTTCGCCATCATGCACAGTGTCCTGCTGGTCACCATGGTGGCCGTAGGCGGCATCCATCAGATCTGGGGCGCGGTATTCGGCGCCGTGCTGCTGTCGCTTCTGCCGGAATTTTTATCCTTAACTTCGGATTATCTGGCGGTTTACGGCATCGAATACAAGCCGGATTATGATACCCTGATCTATGGGGCCATTCTGCTGCTGATCATGCTGTTTCTGCCGGAAGGTCTTTTTGCGGGTATCCGGGATGCCACGCGGCGCCTGGCAGGCCTCGGCGGAAAAATTCTGGGGAGCGTAAACCGCCGTGCCAACTAAAATCCTTGAGATCGACAACCTTCGGAAGAACTTTGGCGGTGTGGCGGCGGTGGACCGGCTGAGCCTTTCCATCGAGAAGGGTGCGGTCACCTCCCTGATCGGCCCCAATGGCGCCGGAAAAACGACCATTTTCAACCTGATCACCGGTTTCCTGACCCCGTCTTCCGGACGCATTTCGTACGCCGGGCGGGTGCTCAACAAAATGAAGCCCCACATGATCGCTCGCATGGGGATTGGCCGGACCTTTCAGAATGTCCAGATATTTCCCAGCATGACCGTTCTGGAGAATGTGATGGTCGGCCGCCATCTTCGCTCCCGTACCGGCATGTGCATGTCGTCTCTGATCCCTTCGGTGTTTCGGAAGGATGAAAAGCGCATTCGGGAAAAAGCCGAAAAATGGCTCGATTTCGTGGGCATGAAGCCGCTGGCGGAAAAGGTCGCGGGCAGCCTGCCGCTGGGAAGTCAGCGGATGCTGGAGATCGCCCGCTCTTTAGCCATCGAACCCGAACTGCTCCTGCTGGACGAACCGGCCTCGGGGCTCAATACCCGGGAAACCATCACCATGGGGGACCTGGTGGGCAAGATCATCGCCAACCATATTTCCGTGGTTCTGGTGGAGCATGACATGGAACTGGTAATGGATATATCCGACCGGGTGGCCGTGGTGAATTTCGGAAGGCTGATTGCCGAGGGCACCCCGTCGGAAATACAGGAAAACCCGGAAGTGATCACCGCGTATCTGGGGGAGTGACGATTTAACATGCTGCGTCTGAAGAATGTCAACAGTTATTATGGACTGATCCATGTGCTGAAAAATGTGTCCATGCATGTGGATGAGGGGGAAATCGTTGCCATTCTGGGTGCAAACGGCGCCGGGAAATCCACCCTTTTGAGGGCCATCAGCGGTTTGCAACCGGTGCGGGAAGGCGCCATTTTCTATCAGGATGCAGCCATTACCGGTGAAAGCCCGGTGAAGCTGGTGGAGCGGGGCATTGCACACGTGCCGGAAGGCCGCCAGATATTTCGGCCCATGACGGTGTATGAAAACCTGGAACTGGGCGGACACCTGATATTCAAGCTTTACGGGAAAAAGCAGCTGCGTTCGGACATCGAAGGGATGTTTCCTCTGTTTCCGATTTTAAAGGAGCGAAAAAATCAGTACGCCGGGACCTTGAGCGGCGGTGAACAACAGATGCTGGCCATCGCCATGGCCCTGATGTCGCGCCCGAAACTGCTGCTTCTGGACGAACCCTCCATGGGGCTGGCCCCGCTGATCATCAAGGACATCTTCCGGATCATTGCCGATCTGCAGTCCGCCAGGCGATTGACGGTCCTGCTCATCGAACAGAATGCAAATGCGGCATTGAAGATCGCCAGCCGGGGGTATGTCATGGAAACCGGAAGGATGGTCCTCGAAGCCGGCGCTTCAGAGCTTAAAGCCAACCAGGAAATCAAACGGGCATATCTGGGCAGGGACCAGAAGGAAATCTGGGAATAAACGGAGAATATGCGCATGGAATTCTGGGATAGAAACGTCGAGTGCATGCAGCGGGACCAGATCGAGCAGGTCCAGCTGGAGAATCTGCAGGCCACACTCCACCGGGTTTACAAGAACGTGCGGCATTATCGGAAGATCTTCCGGGAGGTCGATTTCGCACCCGAGGACCTGACCTCCCTGTCGGACATCGCCAGGCTTCCCTTCATCAACCGGCGGGATCTGAGTGAAAACTATCCCTATGACATGTTTGCGGTTCCGCTGCGGGAAGTGGTCCGGCTGCACACGGCATCCATCAATTTCACCGAGCCCATTGTCATCGGATTTACCCGAAATGACATCAACCACTGGGCGGAGCTGATGGCCCGCAACCTGACCGCGGTGGGGGTCAACCGGGATGATGTGGTGCAGATTGCCCTCACTTTCGGCATTGCAACCGGACCTTTCGGCGTCCAGGTGGGGGCCGAGCGCATAGGGGCGTCGGTGATTCCCATGTCTGCCGGAAAGCTGGCCGAGCAGGTCAAGATCATGCGGGATTTCAAAACCACCGTGCTGGTCTCCACCCCCACGGTCGCCCTCCAATTGATCCGGAAAATGGAGCAAATGGATGTCGATCCCCACGGCCTGACATTGAAGCAGGGCATCTTCGGTGCGGAGCCCTGGTCTGAACAAACCCGGGATGAGATCGAAACCCGCCTGCAGATCACCGCCACCGATACCTATGGGTTGACCGAACTGTTCGGTCCGGGGGTGGCCTGGGAATGTCCGGCAAAAGACGGTCTGCATATCGCCGAAGACCATTTCATCGCCGAAATCATCGATCCGGAGACCCTTGCGCCATTGCCGCCAGGGGCGCTGGGCGAACTGGTGCTCACCTCCATTTCCAAGGAAGCCTTCCCCCTGATCCGGTTTCGCACCGGGGATTTGACGCGAATCCATTTAGAACCCTGCGCGTGCGGCCGCACTCATGGCCGTATTTCCAGGATCTTTAAACGCTGCGATGACTTCATCGTGATCCGGGGCATCAGCATCACGCCGGAGCAGATTGGCCGGTTGCTGTCTAAAGTCAGCGGGGGGGACTGCCGGTTCCAGGCGGTGGTCGAGCGCAAGGACGGCCAGGATCAGCTGACGATCCTGCTCGAAATTTCCGATGTGAATTTTTTTGACGAAATGAAAAAACAGCGCCGGTTTGTGGAACAACTGCATCGTGAACTCTCTGAATTTCTGGGCTGGGAGGTCCAGGTCCGTCTGGTGGAGCCGGGCACCTTCGATGTGGAAAAAAAAGTTGTAGACAAACGAAAATTTGAATAGATTAACTGCCGGCATGTCATGCCGCTGAGCGGAATGAATATCGATCTTTTTTTGCAGATAGCGCCGGAAAAACTTGTCGGGGGATCTTTTGGCGCCTTTGCAAAATGATTTTAAATTTTTGAGTTTATTGAAATCTGGCTCGAATGCGCGAAACCTACCGCGAAAAACTGATTAACCGTCAAAAAAGGAGAAGGCAATGACTGCAAAACTGATCAAGGGAACAGAAATCCGGGAGGAAATTCTTGAGGAAATCACTCAGGAAGTAAAGGAAATCAAGGCAAAACACGGACAGGTGCCGGGCCTGGTCACCATCCTGGTGGGCGAGAGCCCCGCGTCCATATCGTATGTAACCTTAAAAATCAAAACCGCTCACCGGGTGGGATTCCATGAAATCCAGGACAGCCAGTCGGTGGATATTCCCGAAGCCGACCTGCTGGCCCTGATCGATAAATACAACAAGGATGATTCCATTCACGGCATTCTGGTCCAGCTGCCCCTCCCCAAGCACATCGACGAAAAGAAAGTGCTCAATGCCATCGATCCGGACAAGGACGTGGACGGATTTCATCCGGTCAACGTGGGCCGTCTGATGATCGGCGGTTCCGAAGTCAAGTTTCCCCCCTGCACCCCGGCCGGCATCCAGGAGATGATCGTCCGTGCCGGCGTGGAAACCAGCGGTGCGGAAGTGGTGGTGGTCGGACGGTCCAATATCGTGGGCAAGCCGATTGCCAACATGATGCTCCAGAAGGGACCCGGGGCCAATTCAACCGTAACCGTGGTCCACACCCGGACCAAGGACATGGCCGCTCACTGCAAGCGGGCGGATATCCTGATCGTGGCGGCCGGCGTTCCCGATCTGGTCAAGCCGGAATGGATCAAACCGGGTGCCTGCGTCATCGATGTCGGCGTGAACCGGGTAGGGGAAAAGATCAGTGAGAAAACGGGCAAGCCGGTGGCCATCCTGAAGGGGGATGTGGATTTCGAAGCGGCCAGGGAAATCGCCGGATACATTACCCCGGTACCGGGCGGCGTCGGCCCCATGACCATTACCATGCTGATGAAAAATACCCTCAAATCCCTGAAGTTCAAACTCGGCCTGATGTAAGCTTAAAAATTTTTGCCGAAAGGCTGTTTTACGGCCTGATCGATATCATTATGGAACAAAGGCGCCGTGTCCTTCTGGACACGGCGCCTTTTCGCATTATATTTCATAGAAATGATGGAGAAAGAAACATTTAATCATTGAAGGATGTGCTGATCAAGGGATTATGAAATTCGAGTGCCCACAAGACAACGCATGATATTGGGTCAATTTTTTATTGATATATAAGTATATGGAATTATGGTATAAACATTCTATGTGAAAAAAATGTAGTTCATCTTGATCGTAAATGTATGACTGCAATATTGACAGCACGACCTGCCAATGATATTAAACACTCAAATCATTTGAAATCAGAGGTGATATAGACAAAAGATCAGAATCGGAGGATCGGCTCGGGTTCAACTATGATCATTTGTTAGTTGATGCATGACCGGCCTCTTGGCGACTCCTCGATTTTTCTGGATGCGCCTGACAACGGCTCTGTAAACGCAAACCGCTGCCAAAGATATTCGTGATCTCATGAAAAACAGACTGACCCTATTTATCTATTCAGATACCGGGAAGTTTGCCAGGATCAGAATTTTTTCAGCCCGCACGCTCAAGATGCTCGCCGGTGGGGCCATGGTTTTGGCAATGTTGTTCACTTACCTGCTCTATGATTACATCAGTGTTAAAAACAGCCGCCTGGATTCCTTGCTGATCGAAAGAGAAGTCACCCATCTCCGGTCCGAACTCGATGACCGGGACCGCCAGATCGAAATCTTCCACGCCAAGATCGATTCGCTTCAGTTAAAGATGATCAAGCTCAATCAGCTGGAGCAGAAGATCCGGAACATGGCCGAAGGGGTATCCCCTGAAAATCTGGAGATCAGTGGCCTGGGCGTCGGCGGGACCTCTCCGGATGACCTCGATGAGCGGTTTGACGGGGCGAAATCATCGAATGACATGATCCAGGACATGGTTGAGGAGGTCCGCAACCTGAACCAGGCGGCCATCAGCAAATCGGAAGATTTCAAGGCCCTGTGGGATTCTCTCAACGAAATCCGAAAGCTTCAGGATGCCACACCGTCGATCCGGCCGTTTGAAGGGGGGTGGATATCTTCGAACTTCGGGTATCGTAAATCGCCGTTTACCGGGAAAAAAGAGTTCCATACGGGGCTGGATATCGCGACCCGGAAGGGGACCCTGATTTCCGCCACCGCCGGCGGCATCGTTACCTTCACCGGCAGCAAGGGCTACCTGGGAAAAGCCGTGATCATCGATCATGGCTACGGTATCAAAACCCGATATGGGCACATGAGTAGAATTTACGTGGCCACCGGACAGCCCGTCAAGAGGGGCGACGTCATCGGCGAAGTCGGCAGCACCGGACGCAGCACCGGCCCGCACCTTCATTATGAAGTGCGGTTAAACGATATCCCGGTGGATGCCCGGAAATACCTCAATGAATATGTCGCCAGCAGCGATTCACCGTAATCACCACCGCCTGCATAATTTTAGCTCCTGCCATTTCAGCCCTTCCTGAATTTGTGCAAAAGTTTCCCCGCCGATGCGCACCGGTCATCAATGACACGCCGTACGCTTGCTCCCGGTTGATCCAAAGGAAAATATCTGGTAATGCTTGAATTCTTGCGTTAAATGTAAAGATTGAATTATTGCGGCCCGCCGGGCGGTATTTTGCAGTGAGGAACTTTCGAGTCATAGCAGCGGCTGCCGGCACACCCCCCTTTAATTCCCCCCTCAAGGGGGGACTCTTTTTTTTATTCCCCCCTCGAGGGGGGACGAAGGGGGGTGTCGGACCGCCGATCGGGGCTAAACGATAGCGACTATATAAAGAATCAATTATACATAATATTTGTTTTATCTATAATTCCAGGAGGAATACGCATTCATGAGCTTAATGCCTGTAAATAAACTGCTGCTGAAAGTTTTCGGCAGCAAGAACGAGCGGATGCTCAAACAATATACTCCGGTTGTTGACCTGATTAACCAGATCGAGCCGAAGATGCGCGCCATGAGCGATGGCGAACTGTCCGGCCTCACCGATCAGTTGAAAAAACGCTGCCGGGACGGCGAAACACTGGACGACCTGCTCCCGGAAGCCTTCGCCGTCGTGCGGGAGGCATCCCGCAGAACGCTGAACATGCGCCATTTTGACGTGCAGCTCATGGGCGGCATGGTCCTGCATCATGGCAATATCGCGGAAATGAAAACCGGTGAAGGAAAAACCCTGGTGGCCCCCCTGGCGGCCTATCTCAATTCCCTGACCGGAAAAGGCGTTCACATCGTGACCGTCAACGACTACCTGGCCCGGCGGGATTCCGAATGGATGGGCAAGGTGTTTTCATTTTTGGGGATGACCGTCGACGCCATTGTGCACGGGCTCGATGAAAAGGAACGCAAGGCCGCATACAATGCCGATATCACGTACGGCACCAACAATGAATTCGGGTTTGATTACCTGCGGGACAACATGAAATTTGCCAAGGAACTGCTGGTCCAGCGGGAACTCAATTTTGCCATCGTGGATGAAGTGGACAGCATCCTTGTCGATGAGGCGCGCACACCGCTGATCATTTCCGGTCCGGCGGAAAAATCGACACACCTGTATTACGACGTGAATAATATCATCCCGTCGCTCAGGCCCGAGGAGCACTACACCATCGATGAGAAGGCCCGAAGCGCCGCCCTGACGGATGAGGGCGTGGCCAAAGCCGAACAGCTGCTCAACGTGGAGAATCTGTATGATTCACGTCATATCGACCTGCTCCATCATGTCAACCAGGCCTTGAAGGCCCATACCCTGTTCAAGCGCGATGTGGATTATATCGTAAAAGACGGCGAAGTCATCATCGTGGATGAATTCACCGGCCGGCTCATGCCGGGGCGCCGATACAGCGAAGGCCTTCACCAGGCACTGGAAGCCAAGGAAAAGGTCAAGATCGAAAACGAGAACCAGACGCTGGCCACCATTACCTTTCAGAATTATTTCCGCATGTACGAAAAGCTTGCCGGCATGACCGGAACGGCGGAAACCGAGGCGGCGGAATTCAAAAAAATCTATGATCTGGACGTGGTGGTGGTGCCCACCAACGAGCCCATGATCCGGGTGGATCATCCGGATATGATTTACCGGACCCGCCGGGAGAAATTCGAAGCCGTACTCGATGAGATCGTCGAACTGAATCGCACCGGGCAGCCGGTCCTGGTGGGCACGGTTTCCATCGACGTGTCCGAGGAATTGAGCCAGAAACTCAAGAAGCGCGGCGTGAAACACAATGTGTTGAATGCCAAGAATCATGAGGCGGAAGCGGAAGTGATCTCCAATGCCGGGCAGAAAGCGGCGGTGACCATATCCACCAACATGGCCGGCCGCGGGACCGATATCGTGCTGGGAGAAGGGGTCACGGAACTCGGCGGACTGCATGTGCTGGGGACCGAGCGGCACGAGAGCCGCCGGATCGACAACCAGCTTCGGGGCCGTTCCGGCCGGCAGGGCGATCCGGGATCGTCGCGCTTTTATCTTTCCCTGGAAGACGATCTTCTGCGGATTTTCGGCGGGGAGCGGATTTCAAACATCATGAGCCGCCTGGGCATGCAGGAGGGGGAACCCATCGAACACCGCATGATCTCAAAAGCCATCGAAAACGCCCAGAGCAAGGTGGAAGGCCATAACTTCGAAATTCGAAAACAGCTCCTGGACTTTGACGATGTCATGAATCAGCAGCGGGAAATCATCTACCGCCAGCGGACCCAGGCATTGAGCGATGAAAGCTTGAAGCCGGTGATCGAGAGCTGGATCAGTGAACTGTCCGACAATATCGCCTGGACCCATGCGGACGAAAAACTGCCGCCGGAAGAATGGAATCTCAAGGGGCTTTCGGATGCGGTGTACACACAGTTTAATTTCAAGCTGAATGTGGATCCGGACGCACTGGGGGAGGCGGACATCGAAAAGCTCTCCCAGATGATTCAGGATTCCGCACAGTCCATGTACAACGGCAAGGAAGCCCGCATCGGCGCGACTGATTTTCGCCAGATCGAACGCTATATCATGCTTCAGACCGTGGATAACCTGTGGAAGGATCATCTTTTGTCCATGGACCACCTGAAGGAAGGGATCGGACTGCGCGGATATGCCCAGCAGGATCCCAAGATCATCTACAAGAAGGAAGCGTTCGAGATGTTCCAGGAGATGATCATGCGGATCCGGGAGGAAACCGTCAAGATTCTGCTGCGCATCCAGATCGCCGAACCGGAAGCCGTAAACGATATCGCGCGCCCGCAGGATCGACCCATGGTTTTTTCCCATGGCGGTGAAAGCGTCAAGAAAAAGCCCGTCAAACGGGCCGCGGACAAGGTCGGCAGAAATGATCCCTGTCCCTGCGGAAGCGGCAAAAAATACAAGAAATGCTGCGGACGGGCCTAAATTCCTTCAGGAACTTAAAAATACTTGTTGCCCTTCCTTTTTTTTGTAAAATGAATTTCCGTAATGGCAAACAGCGATCCTGTGCTTATATTATTGGGTAAAAAAACGATTTGTATCAATAAAGGCGTCTTGTGTCGGACGGGGAGGTTGAGATGAGCGGTTTTGACCCGGGTGCGCAGGAGCAGACGGTCTCTTCAAGCCGGGAAAAAGTCAAGGAGCCGCCTTTGTTTAAGGTGCTGCTTCACAATGACGACTACACCACGATGGAATTTGTGGTGGAACTCCTGGTGACGATATTCCAGAAATCCTTCGAGGAAGCCACCCGCATTATGCTCAATGTCCATAAATCCGGTCTTGGCGTTTGCGGTATCTATACATATGAAATTGCGGAAACCAAAGTGGAGACGGTTTATCAACTGGCCCGTGAACGGGGTTTCCCGCTGAAAAGCTCAATGGAAAAGGTGTGATCTATGATCAGCAAAGGCTTAAGCGCTATACTCAGTTATGCAGTCAAGGAAGCACGGAAAAGGCGGCATGAGTATGTCTGCGTCGAACATATACTCTATGCCATCGTGCATGACAGCGGCGGTATCGAAATCATCGAGAGCTGCGGCGGAAATGTGGAAAACATTCAGAATGAGCTCGAGAAATTCTTCAATGAAAAGCTGGAGCAGGTCCCGGAAAACCAGGAATATGTGCTGCAGCAGACCATGAAGTTTCAACGGGTGATTCAACGGGCGGTCAACCATGCCCGGTCTGCCGAAAAGGATTCCGTGTACATCGGCGATATCCTGGCGTCCATGCTGGAGGAGAAGAATTCTCATGCCGCCTATTTCATGGCCGCCGAAGGAATCACCCGGTTAGACGTTTTAAACGTGATTTCCCACGGCACCCGGGAGGAGCCTTTCAAGGAAGCACCGGACCCGGGCATGCTGACGGATAAAAAGCTGAAGAAGAAGAGCTCAGATCCCCTCGAGGCCTTCACTGTAGACCTGGTGGAGCGCGCCCGGCAGGGCAAACTCGATCCCCTGATCGGCCGGCAGGTCGAACTGCAGCGGACCATTCAGGTGTTGTGCCGGAGGCGGAAAAACAATCCCGTCTTCGTGGGCGACCCCGGGGTGGGCAAGACCGCCATGGCCGAAGGACTGGCCCAGCGCATCGCCTATGGGGATGACATCCCGGACCTGCTGGAAAACGCCCGGATTTATTCTCTGGACCTGGGTGCGCTGCTGGCCGGCACCAAGTACCGCGGCGATTTCGAGCAGCGCCTGAAAGCGGTGATTTCCGCCCTGCAGCAGCGGAAAAATGCCATATTGTTCATCGATGAGATCCATACCATTGTAGGGGCGGGGGCCACCAGCAGCGGATCCATGGATGCGTCGAACATACTCAAGCCCGCCTTGGCCACCGGCGAATTGCGCTGCATCGGATCGACCACCTATGAGGAGTTCAAGAATTTTTTCGATAAGGATCGGGCCTTTTCCCGCCGCTTTGAAAAAATTGAAATTTCGGAACCCTCCGTTTCCGATACCGTAAAGATCCTGCGGGGGCTCAAGATCTACTATGAAGAGCATCACGGCATCGAGTACACGGACAAGGCGCTAAAAGCCGCGGCCGAACTGTCGGCCAAGTATATCAATGAACGTTACCTGCCGGACAAGGCCATCGATGTCATCGATGAAGCCGGCGTGCTGATCCGGATTTACGGTTCGTCCCAGCGGAAAAAAGTGCAGCCGTCGGACATCGAAAAAGTGGTTTCCAAGATGGCCCGCATCCCGACCCAGAGCGTCAACACATCGGATAAGAGCAGCCTGGAACACCTGGAGGAGCGCCTCAAGGGGAAAATCTACGGGCAGGACCCGGCCATCCATTCCCTGGTGACTGCCATCAAGCGGTCCCGGGCCGGACTGGCCGCACCGGAGCGGCCCATCGGCTCCTTTTTATTCACCGGCCCCACGGGTGTGGGAAAGACCGAAGTGGCCAAGCAGATCGCCAGCCTTCTGGGAATCAAGTTTCTGCGGTTCGATATGAGTGAGTACATGGAGAAGCACGCGGTGGCAAGGCTGATCGGTGCGCCTCCGGGATATATCGGATTCGACCAGGGCGGACTGCTGACCGACCAGATCCGTAAAAATCCCCATAGCGTGCTGCTGCTCGATGAAATCGAAAAGGCGCACCTGGACATGTACAACATTCTGCTCCAGGTGATGGATCATGCGGCATTGACGGACAACAACGGCAAGACGGCCGATTTTCGAAACGTGATTGTGATCATGACCTCAAATGCCGGTGCCCGGGAAATGGTGAGCAAGTCCATTGGATTCGGCGGCGATGCCGGCCGTGATGTGGAAAACAAAGGGAAAAGAGCCATTGAGCAGTTCTTCAGCCCCGAGTTCAGAAACCGGCTGGACGATACCATATCCTTCCAGTCGCTGACGCCCCGGATCATGGAAATGGTGGTGGACAAATTCATGGAAGAGCTGGCTCCCCAGCTGTCGGCCAAGAAAGTCTCCATCCGGCTGACCGCGCCCGCCCGCCAGTGGCTCGCCCGGCATGGGCATGACCCCAATTACGGCGCCCGGCCTCTGGATCGGCTGATTCAGCGGGAGATCAAGGATGTGCTCACCGAGGAAATCCTTTTCGGAAAATTGAGCAAGGGCGGAGAAGTCACCATCCGGACCAAAGACGATCGCCTGATCTTCGAGTTTTCATGAGAACATGCCCGTATTCCGGTTATCTGAAAGAATTTCGTTCCCGTCTCCCCATTATGCCGGCCCGGCGGGATTGCTGGCCATTGGCGGCGATCTCAGCCGGGATCGGCTGTTAAAGGCATATGAAGCCGGGGTTTTTCCCTGGTACTCGGAAAATGATCCGATCATGTGGTGGTCACCCGATCCCCGCCTGGTGCTGTTTCCAGACCAGATGCACGTGACGGGGCGGCTGAGGCGAACCATCCGGCAGGGGGCTTTTACCATCACCAGCGATACGGCTTTTGAACAGGTGATCACCTCCTGCGCCGGAATCAGGGTGGATAACGGACAGGAAACCTGGATTGTAGAGGATATGATCGAGGCGTTCTGCGACCTGTTCGAGAACGGATACGCTCACTCCATAGAAGCCTGGCACCAGGGAATACTGGCAGGCGGGCTCTACGGTCTGTCCCTGGGGGGGTGCTTCTTCGGAGAGTCCATGTTCACCCGCGTCGCCAATGCCTCCAAAATCGCCCTGGCCGCTCTTTGTGATTACCTCCTGCAGCATGCGTTTGACCTCATCGACTGCCAGATCGTCAATCCTCACCTGATCCGGCTGGGAGCCAGAGAGATTCCGCGGTCCCGGTTTTTGAAATTGCTGGAGGCCTCTCTTAAGAAGCCGACCCTCCGGGGCAAGTGGCATATTCAATCGCAAGCCTTACGCGATGAGGCGACCGCGGCAGGTGCGGATCGAACGGCATCTTTTCTAAACCGCAGAAGTTGATAAACGGGTTTTTTGGCAGTGGCCGGAAAGCGCTTAAAAAACAGATCGCCGAAATTTCATGACGGGTGATCTCTTTTTCAATGTTCAGGAACTCAAACCATGGTTTCCCCGGAGCGTAAATTTTATTTAAAGCAATTTAAAGCGATCAGCAATGCCATTTCCACCTATGAGGATTTCAACCTGCTGGCCAATCACCTGGTGGAAGGGGTCTGCCGGACCTTCAGGTTCAAGGGGGCGTCCATCATGGTCCTGGATGAACTGGAAAACCAGTTGTTTCGTGTGAGCAGCTACGGCATCAGCGAGGAGTACCTCAATAAAGGCCCGGTGTTCATGGATGACACCAACTGCTCCATTCATACCGGCAATGTGGAATGCGTCAACGACATGCAGCATGACAGCCGCATTCAGTATCCGGAAGCGGCCCGAAAAGAAGGGATCGTATCCCTGATGGCCATTCCGATCCGTTTCCGGCAGACGGTGATTGGTGTGATACGGATTTATCACGACCAGCCGCTGCACCTGCACGAAGATGATATCTCCTCCCTGTGCATTCTGGGAAATCAGCTCGGGCTGGTAATCGAAGTCAACGGCCTGAAACATTTTGTCGATCATATCAAAACCGCCATCAACAGCATTCCGCCCCGCCTGCTGCAGGGATGATCGATCGCCATGAAGCCGCCGGTCGTCGATACCACCGATTTTTTTTCCATTGACTGCGGCGACGAGATTCAAATCGGTGAAAAACGGTATCGGATCACCGGCCATGAAAAGGAGCGGCGGTTCGGCATCGAAGACCCCAAGTTCTGGGTCAAGCGTGGGGTGGATGTGGATACCGGCGAGCGCAAAATCATCAAGCTGGCCTACTTCGAAACCTTTGAAACCTCGCTGGGCGGCGTCAAAATCCGGTGCTTCCGGGATCCCGAAAAAGAAGGTCGCATTCTCGACCTGATCCGGGGACATCCGCTGTTCATGCAGGGAAAAGCCTTCAAGGATATCCGGGACAACAACATCCGGGTGCTCGACATCGTCGCAGGCCCCAATTTTCTGGTGGACATGGATCGAATCCGCATGGACCACCAGGAATATTTTTTTCACCGGCTGCCGGCCGTTATCGAAAAGCTGATTTCCGCATTTGAAGCAATCCTGACGCTTCACCGGGCGGGTTTCCGGCACGGGGATATCCGCAACGATCACCTGATCATCGAGGGGGGCACCGGAAACTATGTGTGGATCGATTTCGACTATGACTATCACGCCCCCGAAAACCCGTTCAGCCTGGACCTGTTCGGCATGGGAAACATCCTGGTCTATGCGGTGGGCAAAGGATTTCATGATCTTTACATGATCGTGCATGATACGCAGACTTACGGAAGCCTGATCGATCATTTGACGGCCGGGGATTTTTCGATCCTGGACAAATCCCGGCTTTTGAATATGCAGAAACTCTACCCCTACATTCCCCCGTCATTGAATAATGTGCTCATGCATTTTTCCAGGGCCACGGAAATTTATTATGAGCAGGTAGACGAGTTGCTGGAGGATTTGTCCGGGGTGGTCATTCGATAGAGGAAAAGCGTCATGATCTCGATTCTGGTCCCGCTAAACGATTCGGTCAGTTCCCGGGCGGTCATCGATTACCTGATCGGTTTGCCGCTGTGCCCGGATGATATCCGCATGACGCTGGTCCATGTATTTCGGAAACCCACCTCGGGGGAGGAACTGATGGGCAAAAAATTCATGTCCGAACAGCCATCGCGGTTAAGAGCGGTTCTGCAGAAGGCCAGGGACCGCCTGGTGGCGGAAAAGGGATTTGCGCCGGAGCAGATTGATGTCGAACTGCTGTCGGAGCCGTTTGCCTCCGTCACCGAGGGAATCATGAGCTTTTACCGCCAGGGGGAATATGATATGGTCATCATCGGCCGGAAGAATATGTCCAAATCCGAGGAGTTCGTCCTCGGCGATGTCAGTGTCAAACTGGTGCGCTCACTTGAACATACATCCGTCCTGGTGGTCAAATCATGATCGCTTATTTTAAAAAATCCGTCTATTCATTGCACTGATTTCAATGCACAAGACAAACGAACCGCAAAGAGGGAGAAATTATCGATGAATTCCAATCAGGAGTGCATTTTCTGCAAAATCGCCGGTGGACAGACCGATTCCGATCTGTTGTTTGAAAACGAAACCCTCATCGTATTTAAAGATATCAATCCGCTGGCACCCGTGCATCTCCTGATCGTCCCGAGAAAGCATATCCGGAGTATCAACGACCTGGCCGAAGATGACCGGCCGATCATCGCAGAATTGATTTTTATCGCAAAAGAAATGGCTGTAAAAATGCAGGTGAATGAATCCGGGTACCGTTTGTTTTTCAACGTGGAGAAAGGCGGCGGCCAGGAGGTGTTTCACCTGCACCTGCATCTGATCGGCGGATGGGAATAACCGGTCGACGCTTTTCCCCTGAGAGGAGTCAGGACAGCGGGGTCGCAGGCCCGACACCCCCCTGAACCCCCCTCGAGGGGGGAATTTAATCGTCATTTCAAGGCCTAATCCCCCCTTGAGGGGGGAATTAAAGGGGGGTGTGCCGCCGGTGACTGTTTAAAATTCCTTTCTGCAAAACATACCCCTGACCCTTCTCGATGGGTGAATTTGATCGTCATTTCAAGGCCTAATCCCCCCTTGAGGGGGGAATTAAAGGGGGGTGTAGCGGCTGCGGCAGTCAGGATTTAAAAGTTCCTTACTGCAAAAACGCCGTGCAGCGGGTTGAAAAGCTTTCATGAAATTACCTTCGGGATACGGAAAAAGGGGATTGAAAGTAAATGAGCCTTGCCCGCGATCTTCTTCAATCCGTGCGGCCCTGGATGATCAGGGCGGGCAACTGGGTCCGGAAAAGGCGCATCGATGTCAAATCCGGGCTCGGCCTGCTGGGGCCTTTCGACATTATCGATTACACCGGCTACGGCAGCCACGATCGCATCCGGCTCAAAGGCCGGGTGGTCGAGTTCAAATCGATTGCCCCGGTGCAGGAATCCGATACGGTCTTTCATGACCTGCGAAACATGTATAAACGCCTGTCGCGCATGCCCATCCCGGGTGCATGCATTGCCGCCGGCTTCATGGGGGCATGGCAGGAGGGCAGAACAGACGCCCAGGGCTTTTTCGAATTTACGTTCCACCCCGATTCTCCCCCCGACGACCGCCTCTGGCAGCCCGTGGCCCTGAAACTCGTCTCACCTCTGACCGGCGGCGGCCGTCCGGTGGAGAAAACCGGCAGGGCGCTGACGCCGCCCCGTCAAGCACGCCAGGTGATTGTCAGCGATATCGACGACACGGTTCTGCCCACCGAGGCCACCAATTTTTTGCGCATGATGCGCTCTTTGTTCATGGGCAGTGCGCGCACCCGCCTGCCGTTTCCGGGAGTGGCAGCGTTTTATCGCGCCCTGCACCTGGGCATCGATGACACGCCGATCAATCCCATTTTTTACGTCTCCCGCGGCCCCTGGAACCTTTATGATCTCCTGGGCGAGTTTTTCCGCCTGCACGAGATTCCCATCGGCCCCGTCCTCAACCTGCGGGACTGGGGTCTGTCCATGGAGGGCCTGACCCCGGCAAGCCCCCGCGGCCATAAATTCCGCTGCATCATGGACATACTGCATACCTATCCGGATCTCCCGTTTATCCTCATCGGTGACAGCGGACAGCTCGATCCGGAAATCTACACGGAAATCGTGCACAGCAATCCCGGGCGGGTCAAAGCGGTCTACATCCGAAAAGTGGATGGCGATCCGGGCAGGGAAGCGGGCCTGGAGAAATTGTCCGCAAAGCTCCAAATCGAGGGCAGCCCGCTGATTGTGGCCAAAGATACCCTGGAGATGGCCCGGCACGCCGCAAAATCAGGATTTATCGAAGCGCGCCGCCTGGCAGACCTGCGCACCGAAAAAGCAGCAGGAGAAGCACCGCCCGGGCTTATGCAGGACCCCACGGCCGAAGGCAGGCAGTAGCGCATTCAGCAGGGATCATTGCCACCCGAATTTCTGCAATGACGCGACTCAATCCATTCAACCTTGGGGGGGCAGATTCATTCTTCTTTATCAACTGGGCAGATTCTGGGCTTATTTCCCGATTGAAAAGAAGAAGCATTCACCCGTTCCGGGATCGGAATACCTGAACATCAAATGGGTATTTTCACGGTAATAATGCCCATGTTCATAAATGTGCGGATGTTGTTTTGCGTACCTTTCCCATTGATCCCAGGAGCGCCAGTGTCCATGGTATTCATACTGATGGTTGTTGTATTTATAGCGGCCGTAATGACGTCCCCTGTCATAGGGGGCGCTTTTGTATCCATGATACCCCCGATAATCCGGACGCCCATGCACCTCATGGCGCCCATGATCATCGGATCGGTTCTTGTATCCACGATCGTCGCGGTCATCGTTGTGATAATTTGATTTTCCCGAATGCCCTTTGCCCGACTCGTTTTTCCAGTTATCGGCAAATGAAGTACCGGAGCAGTAAAAGATCAGGACAAGAACAATTTGAATAATGTATTTTGTTTTCATTTGTTTCCACCGAATACGCCGTTGAATTTCTGGTTTACGCTTAAATCAAAACCGCCGCATGTCTAACTATCTTTCTTCGATAATACACTATCCGGCAGCAATGGGCATGCCATCAGGCATCACTAAAAGATATGTATTATTTAAGTTTGTCAAAACGCTGCTAAAAAAGATAATGATAAACCCGGAAAGATCGAGTCCGGAAACAGACAAAAAGAATGTTATAGTATACACCTGTATCTTATATTGAATCCGATTTTCAAGGAAGTTAACTCGGTTGATTTCTCACCGGCCCAACACCCCCCTGCCCCCCTCAAGGGGGGAATAAAAAAGTGTCCCCCCGAGGGGGGAATAAAAGGAGGAGTCCTCCCTCGAATGGGGAATAAAAGGAGGAGTCCTCCCTCGAATGGGGAATAAAAGGAGGAGTCCTCCCTCGAATGGGGAATTTGATCGTAATTTCAAAAACTAATCCCCCCTTTGAGGGGGGAATTTAAGGGGGGTGTGCCGGCCGGCCTCCGTTGCAATTCTAAAGTTCCTTCTTCTAAAAACGCAGCAAAGCGGAGTGGGGCGCTTTCTATCAAAAGCATTTTCATGAGAAGTTTGATTACACGCCCCTCTCAGAAAAAGCGAAACTTAGGGGGATTTTGCAGTCCTCGATGTATTCAGTTCCCAGAAAGCCTCCCGCCGGTCGGACATCGGCATGGGCCAGATCCGCTTTGCCCGATTGCACAATTTCATCTCGTTTTCATCAATGATCTTGTAATTATGGGCCAGGTGTGTAATTTTTAAGGTTTCGTTTTTAAGCATGTTCACGCTTGTTCAGGCCGGTGTCCCGTAGAACGCCGGCAGAATTTTCAGATGGGAGTCACCATGGGAAAAACGGTTGCGGAAAAGATATTTGAGGCGCATTCGGTGGACAACCCGGCCGGCGATATTCACGTCATTCGGCTGGATGCGGTGTTCTGTCATGAAATCACCACGCCGGTGGCCATAAACGACCTGGTCAGCCGGGGCAAGGACCGGGTGTTTGATCCGGGGAAAATAAAGGCGGTGATCGACCATGTCACCCCGGCCAAGGATTCCAAAACCGCCCTGCAGGGAAAAATCGTGCGGGACTGGGCCCGGCGGCACGGCATCGCCGATTTCTTCGACATCGGCCGAAACGGGGTATGCCACGCCATTTTTCCGGAAAAAGGGTTTGTGCGGCCCGGGTACACGATCATCATGGGGGATTCCCATACCTGCACCCACGGCGCATTTGGCGCATTTGCCGCCGGTGTGGGCACCACGGACCTGGAAGTCGGCATTTTAAAAGGCGTTTGCGCGTTTCATTACCCGAAAACCATGAAGATCAACGTCACCGGGGCACTCCCGGAAGGCGTGTATGCCAAGGACCTTATCCTGGCCATCATCGGCAGGCTTACGGTGAGCGGCGCCACCAACAAGGTGATCGAATTTGCCGGTCCGGTAATCGATGCCCTGTCCATGGAATCGCGCATGACCATCTGCAACATGGCCATCGAAGCCGGCGCCACCTGCGGTATCTGCTACCCGGATGCGGCCACGGTGGAATATCTGTGGCGCTACATTCATGCGGACTACAAAACCAAGGCCGATGCCCTGGCCGATTTTGAAAAATGGCTGCCGGATACAGACGCCCAATACGATGATGTCATCGAATTCGATGCCGGCGGGCTCGAACCCCGGGTCACCTACGGGTACAAACCGGATCAGGTCAAGCCGGTCTCCGAAATGGAGGGGACACCGGTGGATCAGGTCTACATCGGCTCCTGCACCAACGGCCGCCTGGAGGATCTGCGGATTGCCGCCGAAGTCCTGAAAGGGCACCGTATCAGCGACTCGGTGAGAGGCATCGTCTCGCCGGCCACCCCGGAAATATTCGACAAGGCCCTTTCCGAAGGGATCATCCGGATTTTTCTGGATGCGGGGTTCTGCGTCACCAATCCCACCTGCGGCGCCTGTCTGGGCATGAGCAACGGGGTTCTGGCGGAAGGGGAGGTGTGCGCCTCCACCACCAACCGCAATTTCTACGGCCGCATGGGTAAAGGCGGCATGGTGCATCTCATGAGCCCGGCCACGGCAGCGGCCACCGCCATTGCCGGAAAGATCGTCAATTCCAACCTGTTTGCCGGAAAGGAAATGCGCAAATGAAAACGTTTTCCGGAAAAGTCCTGTTTCTGGACCGCTCGGACATCAATACCGATGAAATCATCCCGGCCAAGTACCTCACCGAAATCAGCAAGGATGCATTGAAGCCCTACCTTCTGGAAGATTTAAAGCTCGACGGGTTTGACCCGGCAGCCGATATCCGCGGAAAAAGCGTGATCGTCACCCGGGCCAACTTCGGGTGCGGCTCTTCCCGGGAGCACGCCCCCTGGGCCTTGGAGGTCAACGGCATCAACCTGGTGGTGGCATCGGGCTTTGCCCGGATTTTCAAACAGAACATGTTCAACTGCGGCATGATGGCCATCGAACTTCCCGCAGAAAAAATCGATGCGTTGTTTGATAAATTTTCAGGTAAAGACGCATCCATGACCGCCGACCTTGAAAACAGCCGGCTGACCGTTTCGGCAGACGGCCAAACCGAGCAAATCGAATTTCTGATCTCCGATTTTGACCGGGCACTGGTGGCGGCCGGCGGGTGGGTCAATTACGCCGACGCTCATTATTGATCTGTGTTGAACACATGAAACAATTCGATGAACTATTCGAGGAATTGAGCCGCAAGGTGCGCGAAGGCGACCCGGCATCCGGGACCGTTGCCCGTGTCCGCTCGGGCCCCCACGACATCGGCAAGAAAATCATCGAGGAGGCGGCCGAAGTCTGGATGGCCGCCGAACATCAAAGCCGGGAGCAGCTGGCGGAAGAGATTTCCCAGCTGCTCTACCACATTCAGGTCATGATGCTGGCAAAGGGGATTTCGCCGGCAGATGTGTACCGGTTCCTGTAATTCTGATCAATATGACCCGACCCGCAAAATAAGGTTCAGCTGGATCTGCAATTCATTGGAGAGGGTCACCGGCAGGGAAAGAATGTGGCCGTCTTCGACATTCGGGGGCACCCGGATGAAAATGCGTTCGTGCATCTGATATGAGCCGCGGCCGGAGCAGATGGGGCAGAAGAACTGTTCATTGCCGCCGGAACTTCCGCAGCCCGGGCAGGGAACCTGAAAAACCAGATCAAGCCCGAAGCGGCCGCCGTGAACGGCCTGATCCGGGGACAGGGAGATTTCCATGGACCGGCTGATCCGATGATCGATCATGCCGAAAACCCGGGGTAATATCTTCTATGGGCGAATCTGCCCGGGTAAAATAGGTGCGGCGGTCATACCGCGACCTCGGACGGAAAGAGCGGGTATTTAACTGCTGTTGGCGCAGGTTCCGATCGTAAGCGTCTCGTTTTGAATCGTCTGCCAGGGTCTCATAGGCTTCGGTGGCTTCGACAAATTCATCCCCTTCATCGGCGGATGCACAGACCGAGTCCGGGTGGTATTTCTTGGCAATGTCCCGGTAGGCTTTCTTGATGTCCTGCTTATCGGCATTTTGGCGCACCCCCAGGATAACGTAGTAGTTTTTCATGATTCATCATCCCCCCTGATTTATTTCCATGATGATCATGCCTGTACATCAAAGAGCGGAAAAAAAGTTCGGCAGAAGCGCCTCAACGGCCCTCCTGCCGAACGGAAAAAAAACAGGGTTTGAAATTTTTATTTCGCCTTCAGAATGACCGTTCAGCGGGCACTTGAATGCGAGAGCCCCTCAGTTGGATTTAATCTGAATCTTTCTGGGCTGGGCTTCTTCTGCCTTTGGAAGAATCAGATGCAGCACGCCGTCGGTGAGATTGGCCTCTATCTTGCCCTGGTCAATGATGTCCGACAGTCTAAACTGCCGATAATAGCTTCCGGTTTCGTATTCCGCCATCAGATCCTGCTCTTCCTTGTTTTCAGAAGGCTTGACGTTTCCCGCCAGCGTCAGAACGCCTTCAGCCAGATCGATGCTGAGATCATCGGCTTCAACACCCGGAATATCGGCCAGTAAGGTGATCGCTTTTTCCGTTTCGTATATATCCACAGGCGGCGTGAATACCCGTCCCTGGAGCGTCTGCTCCGGTGCCTGGACTTCCTGTTTTTCCTTTACCTGGATGGTCTGTTCATTCATGTTCAGTCCTCCTTCACGTTGGGGCGCTTATTAAAAGGTTACTGGATCTGAATCTGCCGGGGTTTTGCGATCTCGGCCTTGGGGATCCTGAGCGTCAGCACCCCGTCTTTCAACTTGGCCTCGACCTGATCCGGTTCGATTTTTCCCGGAAGCGTGATCATTCTTGAAAATCGGCCCGCATCTCTTTCTCTTCGGTGAAATTTAGCATTTTCATCCCCATGCTGAAGTTTGCGCTCACCCGTGATGGAAACCTGGTTATTGGTGATCTGGAGGTCGAGGTCTTCCGCCTTGATGCCGGGGAGTTCGGACCGGATGAAATAATTGTCCTTATCCTCCGTCAGATTGATCATGGGGAAGACACCTGCCACGGGCGCCCTGAAGACCGTTCGCTCGGGATCGAGAAGCCGGTCCAGCTGCCGGCGCATACGATCGAGTTCACTGAAATGGGGCTGCCAGCGGGAAAAAGGCAAATTGAAAAACTGTGTGGTAATCATTTCAAATACCTCCTTTTTTTTCGGTTCTCCGGTTTGTATTTGGCATCTGCCATCTGGCCAATCGATCTATGATCGAGTCTTTACTTCAATCTTGATGAAGCCTTAAAAAGTCGGATTTTACGCTTTCGTCATTCCGGCGGAGGCCGGAATCTACTACCAACTAAGTTGGTTATAGACTCCGGTTTTCACCGGAGTGACGAACTTCGGACTTTTTACGGGGTCATCAATCTTGGATGAAGCGTTCGGTCGGGTTTTTTTCATCTCAATGCGATCTTTGATGGAAACATCGATATCCTCTTTTTTCATGCCGGCAATTTCAGCCTCAATCGTAATCTTATCCCCGGTTTCGAGGATGTCCACCCGGGGCCAGATTCCATTGGTATCAAATATTGAAAAGGGATGAATGCGATCCGGTGTGAAAGGGTCGACCCTGCAGTTTAGGTCATTGGAAAAATTTATTTCGGGAGCGGTTTTTCGCTTTCTCCAGGGTACCAGATTCGCCATATCAATCACCTCCTTAAACCTTCTAAAAAGATGAAAAAAATATCCATTAGAAAATGATAACCTCAGTAAATCAGTTTGTTATGTTCCTTTTTCAATCAAAAAATAAATCACCGGATAGGTGCTGTCAAGACGGGCCCATGAAAAAAATCTGCACTTTCAGATCACGGATATGTCTCAGGAGATGAAAACAATTCTTTATTTTGCGCTTGACAGGACCATGAAAAACAAATATCCCTCAATAAGAGATTTAAATTGAGGATGATTCATTTTTTTCACCCATTCTGCCCGCCGATAACTAACCGGGCTCGGTTTGCCTCAAAAAGACAGCAATGGATCGATCGACACTTAAAAAAACAGCCATCCTTGAATCCGCGACCCGGGTATTTTCCGAAAAAGGGTTTGCCGATGCAACGGTATCCGAGATCGCCAGGGGGGCGGACCTGGGGCCGACGGCCATCTATACCTATTTTAAAAGCAAGGAAGCCGTTCTTTTTGCCGTCATCGACAATTTTCTCAGTGCCTGCTACCTGGGACTGAAGGATCATCTTCAGGGGATCGCCGGTGCGGAAAACAAGCTGCGCAAGGCGATCTGGTTTCACTGCAAGGTCTATTCGGGCAACAAGAACGAAATCAAAATCGTCTTGGAGTCGCGCTCCTACCCCCGTTTCTACGCATCCAAAGCCTACACCGCCCTGAAGAACTATGCCGGTTTGATGACCGCCATCATCGATGAAGGCATGAGAGACGGCAGTTTTGTCGGTTTGTCATCTGCCATGATCCTGCGGGACATGATCCTGGGAACAGTGGACCACATCGCCATCAACTGGACCCTGAAGGATTCCTCCAATTCCCTCGACCAGGCGGAGACCATCGCCGATCTGGTCCTCAACTCCGTCCGTCCGCATCCGGAAACATCAAACGTCGTCAACAAGAAAGATGAAAAGAAGAACCGGATCATCAATGCGGCCCTGTCGCTTTTTGCGGAAAAAGGATTCAACGACACCAGCATGCTGGAGATCGCGAAGAATGCCGATGTGGCGGAAGGCACGGTTTATGAATATTATTCCAGCAAGGAAAACCTGCTGATCAGCATTCCGGACGAAAAATTGAGCAGCCTCTATGACCGGGTGCGGGGAAATTCGCTGGAAGCCCAGATCACGGAGATCATTTCCCGGATATTTCGATTCTACAATGACGAAAAGGAATACACCACGCTTCTGGTCCTGATGCTCAGAACCAACCGGAAATTTCATCATTCAGGCGGTATCCGGATCATTGAAAAGATTTTTGAACAGATCCGGCGGGTCATCATCAAGGGGCAGGAAGAAAATATCTTCAAAAGCGACCTGGACTGGGACATCTGCGAGAATCTATTGTTCGGGACCATTGACCACATCATCATTCCATGGATCATCTTCAACCGGGCGTATGACATGTCCACCATCGGCGATGAGGTATCGCACCTGTTCATCAATGCGATCAAGGTGTAAAAAGGCGGTATCGATAAATGAGGATGATTCGCAATTTTGATATTTATCCATATTTCAGCGGCGGATCGGCCCCGTATCGCAGTTCGATAATTTTCGATAGAGTAGTTGATTTTCTCATGCCGGCGGAATGCCCGTCATGATTCGAGGATAATTCATTTATGCCATTTCAGGTTCGGATACTTTGAAATGAAAAAGGAGGTTGGCGTTGGATTTTGATCTTAGCAAACAGCAGGAGATGATCCGCAAGGAAGTCCGGAAGTTTGCCGAGCATGTGATCGCTCCGGTAGCCCAGGAACTCGATGAAACCGAGACGTTCTCTGCCGAATTGACCCGGAAAATGGGGGAGATCGGCGTATTCGGCATGTTCGTGTCGGAGCGTTATGGCGGACAGGAACTCGATTACATTTCCTATATCATCGCGGTGGAAGAAATCGCCCGGGTGGACGGCTCCCAGGCGGCCACGGTGGCGGCGGGAAATTCTCTGGGGATTGGCCCCATCTATTATTTCGGCACCGAGGAACAGAAAAAGAAATACCTGCCCAAGCTGTGCACCGGCGAAAAACTGTGGGGATTCGGACTGACCGAACCCACGGCCGGTTCGGATGCCGGGGGGAGCAAGACCACCGCCGTGCTCGACGGCAATGAATGGGTCATCAACGGCTCCAAGATTTTTATCACCAACGCGGCATGTGAATTGTCCCTGGGCGTAACCGTGCAGGCCATCACCGGTCACAAGCCGGACGGCCGGCCCGAATACTCCTGCTTCCTGGTGGAGCACGGCACCCGCGGATTCAAGGCGGTTCCCATGCACAAGAAAATGATGTGGCGTGCCTCCAATACGGCCGAACTGTATTTCGACGATGTGCGCATCCCCAAAGAAAACATTCTGGGGAAGAAGGGAGAAGGGTTCCACCAGATGCTCAAAACCTTAGACGGCGGCCGGCTCTCCATCGGCTCCATGGGGCTGGGAGGCGCGCAGGGGGCCTTTGAAATGGCATTGAAGTATGCCAAAAAGCGCGAGCAGTTTGGAAAACCCATAGCCAAGTACCAGGCTGTGGCCTTTAAACTTGCGGATGCCGCCATCGAGCTGGAATGCGCCCGAAACCTTCTGTACAAGGCCTGCTGGCTGAAAGATCATAACCGGCCCTTCCAGAAAGAGGCCGCCATGGCCAAGGTCTATTGCTCGGAGATGATGGGACGGATTGCCGACAACGCGGTCCAGATCCACGGCGGTTACGGCCTGATGAAGGAATACAACGTGGAGCGTTTTTTCCGGGATCAGAAGCTGCTCGATATCGGGGAAGGGACGTCGGAAGTTCAGCGTCTGGTGATCTCAAGATATATCGGATGCTGAATTCCTGATCCGAATGTGCATCTTTCGGCTCAATACTGCGTTCTCGGAACTCTTCGATCCTCAACGTAGCGCTGCTACGTCTCCGGTCGAAAAATTCCTGCGGCCTTGTCTTGACCCAAAATCTACACTTTCGGATTCAGGAATCAGGAGGCACTCATTAGGTCCAAGCTAAATCATTACGTTGGAGGGAATATGACTGATACCGTGTTAAATGTTGATATCACCGACCAGGTGGCCGTGCTGACCTTGAACCGGCCGGATGTGATGAATTCGATGAATTTTGCGCTCTTGAACGATCTGAAGGATGCCATAGACGATCTCCGGTTCAATCCCGGCGTGAGGGTGGTGATCATCACCGGCGCCGGGGAGAAGGCGTTTTGCGCCGGGGCGGATTTAAAGGAGCGGATCACCCTGGCCGAGCAGGAGGTGAAAAAGTTCATCTACACCATCCGGACCCTGTTCTCCAGTATCGAGAACCTCAATAAACCGGTAATTGCAGCGGTCAACGGCGTGGCCCTGGGGGGAGGGACCGAGATGGCCCTGGCCTGCGACATCCGGATCGCATCAACCAACGCCAAAATGGGCCTGACGGAAACCCGTCTGGCCATTATCCCCGGGGCCGGCGGAACCCAGCGGCTTCCCCGCCTGATCGGCCGGGGCAAGGCCAAGGAATTGATTTTTACGGGAAGGCGGGTGGACGCCGCCGAAGCCCTGGATATCGGCCTGGTGAACAAGATCTGCGAACCGGACCAGCTGCTGACCGAATCAAAGAAAATGGCCGCACTGATCTGCGAAGGCGGCCCCATTGCCATCCAGCAGGCCAAGTATGCCATTGATGCGGGGATTGAGACCGACATTCACACGGGAATGGCCATTGAATCAAACGCCTACTGGATCTGCATCCCCACCGAGGACCGCCTGGAAGGCCTTGCCGCCTTCCGGGAAAAGCGAAAGCCGGTGTACAAAGGCAAATAGTGCGTGAACGAAAGTCACCTCTTTTGGCCCAATACTGCGTTCTCGGAAATTTTTTGATCCTCAGCGCCGGCTGCTGCGCCTCCGGTCGAAATATTCCTGGGACTTATGTCTTGAACCCAGATCTGCACTTTTCGTTCAATCACTCAATACATATTCAATCGTCAATGGATTACAAACGATAAGGAAACAGCATGACTGAAAATCGAACGCCACTGGGAATCAGAAGAACAGAAACTCGATGAACGGGTGAACCAGGCCATGTGGCCGGGTGGCGAAAAGGCGGTGAGCCATCTCAAAAAACAGGGAAAGAAACCGGTCCGGGAGCTGATCGGTTTGCTGATCGATCCGGGCACACAGTTTTATGAACTCAGCTCGATTGCGGGCTTCGGGGTAAACTACCCGGATGTGGAAGATGTCCCGTGCGGCGGCGTGGTCACCGGTGTGGGAAAAATCGGCGGCAACTGGACCATGATCTTTGCCAACGACAGCCGGGTCAAGGCCGGGACGTATTTTCCCATTACCCTGAAAAAGCACATGCGGGCCCAGGCCATCGCCGAGCAGAACGGGCTCAACTGCGTTTATATCGCCGATTCGGGCGGGGCGTTTCTTCCCATGCAGGCAGATGTTTTCCCGGACGACCAGCATTTCGGCACCATGTTTTACAACATGGCCCGCATGTCCGCCAAGGGGATCAAGCAGATCACCCTGAGCACCGGCGGCAACACGGCCGGCGGCGCCTACATCGTTTTCATGGCCTGCCAGTCGGTCATGATCGATAAGATGTCCTATTCTTTCCTGGGCGGGCCTCCCCTGGTGAAAATGGCCACCGGCGAGGTGATCTCCGCCGAAGACCTCGGCGGCGCCCGGGTCCATACCCATGTCTCCGGCGGGGCGGACCACTTCTGCGGCAACCAGGATGAAGCCATCGCCACGGTGCGGGAGATCCTCTCGCTGGAGCCGCCCCAGAAAATCCACCTGCACCGGTACGAGGAGCGCGAGCCCCAGGTGGACCCCAACAGCATCTATGATCTGCTGCCGGCGGCCATTCACCAGGGAATCGATACCCGGGCCATACTGGCCACATTCGCCGATGACAGCTACTTTGCCGAATACAAGAAAAATTATGCGCCGGGCCGGGGCGACAATCTCATTACCGGAAAAATCCGGCTGAAGGGACTCCCCATAGGGGTCATCGCCTCCAACAAGATCGGGGTCATCTTCGAGGAAGCCGCCCGCAAGGCGGCGGAGTGGATCACCCGGTGCAGTTATGAAAAAATCCCCCTGCTGTTTCTCCAGGCCTCCCCCGGATACATGGTGGGCTCTGAATCGGAGCACAACGGCATCGGCAAATACGGGTCGGACATGGTGCGCTCCGTTTCCTGCGCCCAGGTGCCCCGGATCCAGATGGTGATCGGCCCGGACAATGGGGCGGCCAACTACGGCATGTGCGGCCGGGCGTATCGCCCCAATTTCCTCTTCACCACCATGCGGGGCCGCACCGCGGTCATGAGCGGCCGCAGCGCCGGCGGGGTGCTGCTTTCCATCGAGGAGCGCAAGCGTGAAGTCAAAGGAAACCCCATGTCCCAGGAGGAAAAGGATGCCTTTTTCAGGATGATGATGGACAAATACGACGGAGAGGCCCATCCCTTTTTCTGCAGTTCCCGTCTGCTCAACGACCGGGTGCTCAAATTCTGCGAGATCCGCGACTGGCTGGCCATGGCCTTTGAAGTCAGTCTGCTCAAACCCATCGGCGAGCCGAGTTTTGGAAACGTGCGGTTTTGATATCCCGACCCGGACGGAAACGGTTAACCCCAGTGCCCGTGCCCGTGCGCGTACACGTGTACGGGAAAATGAAAAACATTCACATGAAATCGATATGAGGAGGGCGTTATGGCCGAAATGAAATTCCCCAAAAAAGTGGTTATTGGTGATATCACCGTTCGAGACGGGTTTCAGCATGAAGAACAGTTCGTGCCCACGGATGCCAAGCTGTGGATGCTTGAAGAGCTGATTCTTGCCGGATTCAGGCGGCTTGAAGTCACCAATTTTGGAAATCCCAAGGGGATGCCGCAGTTCAAAGATGCCGATGAGATTTACAAGCGGCTGTTTGCCAGCAAAAAAGTAAAGCACCTCTTGGACGAGGTGGAAACCACCTCCATCACCATCCGGGAGCGGGCCGTGGATCGGGCCATTGCCGCCCGCCAGGCGGGCCACGGCCCGGACCGGATCCTGTTCATGGTGTCCACCAGCGAATCCCATCACCGCACCAATTCCGGCCTGTCTCTGGAGGAATACTGGAAGATGTGTGAAAAATACATCCCCATCGCCCATGATGCCGGCATGAAGGTGTGCGGCACGGTGAGCACCATCTGGGGATGCCCCATCGAAGGGCCCACTGAGCTCAAAAAAGCGGTGGAGTTCACCCGGCGCTGGCTTGACATCGGCGCCGACGATATCGAGCATGCGGACCATGACGGGTCCGCGCCGCCCAACAAGGTGTATGAATATTTTTCAATGATTTTAGATGCCATGCCCAATCCCGATCTTCACCTGGCCCATTTTCATGTGACCCGGGGATGGGGGCTGGCCAACGTGCTGGCCGCGCTCCAGGCCGGGATCACCCATTTTGAATCCACCATCGGCGGCACCGGCGGCCAGCCGGCCAATTTCGTTTCCGGCGTGCCCGTGGCGGGCACCGGCAAGTACTACTACGAAGATCCCACCATCACCGGCCTGGTTTCCACCGAGGACATGGTGGTGATGATGGATGAAATGGGCATCGACACGGGACTGGATGTGGACCGGGTGCTTTCCATCGGCCGCATGGCCGAAAAGATCCTGGGCCGGCGCCTGCGCTCCGAAAGCGCCCACAGCGGTCGCATTCCCAAGGAACTGACCGGCCGGGTGTAGCAAGCTATAATGGAGTAATGGAATTGATGGAATAATGGAGTAATGGAGTAATGGAATGATGGGTAGATAAATAGATCGCACTTCAAATTCATTAACAACATTCACTATTTCATTGATCCGTTTGCAGCAGGATTCAATTTTGATGGAGACGTCAAAGGTCTGAAAACTGGGTTGCCGTCATTCCGGCGAAGGCCGGAATCCAGTTTTTATCGGTTCTGGACCCGGCCTTGCGCCGGGGTGACCCACTTTGGACTTTTTACGAGGCCGTCAATTTCATCGAAAACCAAATCGAGACAGAGGAAAGAATGATGTCGAAGATCTTATGGCAGCCTTCGGAAGAACGCATCCGGCAGACCAACATGTATGCCTTCATGCAGATGGTCAACGAGCGCCACGGCCGTCAGTTTTCAGAATATACAAAGCTCTATGACTGGTCCGTCCGCCACATCCCCGAATTCTGGGCCGCCATGTGGGAGTTCGCGGATATTCGCTGCTCCCGGCCCTATGATGCCGTGGTGGATGATGTTACCAAAATGCCCGGGACGAAATGGTTTCCGGGAGCGCGGCTCAATTTTGCCGAAAACCTGCTGCGCTTCCGGGACGACCGCACAGCCCTGGTGTTCCGGGGAGAAGACCGGGTGAAGGTCCGCCTGACTTATGCCCAACTCTATGACGAGGTGGCGCGGGTCGCCGCATCCCTGAAAGATGCGGGTGTGGGTCCGGGTGAGCGGGTGGTGGGGTTCATGCCCAACATGCCCCAGACCATCATCGCCATGCTGGCGGCCACCAGCCTGGGCGCCACCTGGTCGTCGTGCTCGCCTGATTTCGGCATCAAGGGCGTCCTCGATCGGTTCGGACAGATCGCCCCACGGGTGCTGTTCACGGCCGACGGCTACTATTTCAAAGGAAAGGCCCTTGATTCCCTGGAGCGCATCGCGCAGATTGCGGAGATGATCCCCTCCATTCAAAAGCTGGTGGTGGTCCCCTATGTCAGTGATGCCCCGGATGTCTCTTCCATTAAGAACGCCGTCCTGTATGACCATTTCAAATCGAGTCAGGGCAATCTCGAAATTGAATTTGAGCAGCTGCCTGCCGATCATCCGCTCTACATCATGTACTCGTCCGGCACCACCGGCCTGCCCAAGTGCATGGTCCAGAGCAGCGGTGGAATCCTGATCAATCAGCTAAAGGAGCACATCCTGCACACGGATCTTTCGCGTGATGACGTGATTTTCTATTTCACCACCTGCGGCTGGATGATGTGGAACTGGCTGACCTGCGCGCTGGGGGTGGGCGCCACCGTGGTCCTCTATGACGGAAACCCCTTTCACCCCGGCGCCGAAGCGCTCTGGAAAATGGCGGAAGAAGAGAAAATCACCGTTTTCGGCACCAGCGCCGGCTATATTTCCGCATTGATGAATTCGGGGCTGAAACCTAAAGCAAAATTTGATCTTTCTTCACTGCGGGCGCTGCTGTCCACGGGATCTCCCCTGTCCGAGGAAGGGTTTGATTTCGTATACGAAGAGATCAAGTCCGACCTGCAGCTGGCTTCTATTTCCGGGGGAACGGACTTAAACGGGTGCTTTGCCCTGGGCAACCCCATGGGGCCGGTGTACAGCGGTGAACTCCAGTGCAGGGGCTTAGGCATGAAGGTGGAGGCGTTTGACGAGAACGGACGGCCGGTGAAAAATCAGAAAG
Source organism: uncultured delta proteobacterium (assembly GCA_963826785.1). Lineage (GTDB taxonomy): Bacteria > Desulfobacterota > Desulfobacteria > Desulfobacterales > Desulfosalsimonadaceae > CAWGYD01. The sequence goes on along the minus strand of CAWGYD010000010.1, from coordinate 269,367 downwards.
GCGAACTGGTCTGTACGGCGCCGTTTCCCTCCATGCCCATCTGCTTCTGGAATGATCCGGATGACCGGAAATACCATGACGCCTACTTCGACGTGTATCCGAATGTATGGCGGCACGGGGATTACATCGAGATCTTTGATCACGGCGGGGTCAAGATCTATGGCCGCTCCGACACCACCCTCAATCCCGGGGGCGTGCGCATCGGCACCGCCGAAATCTACCGGCAGGTGGAGCAGATGGATGCCATCGAGGACTCCATCGTGGTGGGGCAGAGCTGGAAGGGGGACGTCCGGGTGGTGCTGTTCGTGAAAATGGCCGAAGGGCATGCGCTCACCGACGCCATCCGGCAGGAGATCAAAAAGCAGATCCGCATCAATGCATCCCCCCGGCATGTGCCGGCAAAGATCATCGCCGTGCCCGATGTCCCCTATACCCTCAACATGAAAAAGGTGGAACTGGCCGTCAAAAAGAGCATCGAGGGCGAGGCGGTACTCAACAAGGACGCCCTGAAAAACCCCGAAATTCTCGATTACTATGCCGGCATCGAGGAACTCAAGGCCGACTGAAAAATAGCCAATACAGGAAATTTAAAATGACTGAACCGACCCAAACGATAGAAGATCTTTCAAACGAGGAACTGGCCCGCTATGTCATTAACATTCTGCACCGCACGGTGATGCATTATGCCTTCTGGTTCAATGAGGTCAAGCACCAGATGGGGACCCGGCTTGCCATGAACGCCCTGGAGGAAGCGACTTCAAAGGGGCTCGATATTCAGCTCAAGCGCCTGGGCAAGACCCTGGGGTTTGAGGTTAAAAACGGAATGCCAGCGCCGCTTTCCAATCTGTCCCGGGACACCCTCCTGGAACTGGTCAAAGCGGTATCCGCCAACTGGCTGGTCAATGACGGGGTCTGGTTCCAGTCGGTGGAATTTGCGCACGGCATGAATGACGCCAAGCGCTGCAACGATTCCACGTGGGCCCATTTTTCGCCGTTTGAGGCCTGGTCCATCAAGAAGTTTTTCAACATGGACGAACACCCCGGCCTGGAGGGATTGAAAAAAGCGTTGAAATTCAGGGTATATGCCAACATCAATGTCCAGTCCATTGTGGACGAGGGGCCGGACACGATCCTCTTCCGGATGGAGGACTGCCGGGTCCAGTCCGCCCGCAAACGCAAAGGGCTTCAGGATTACCCCTGCAAGAGCGGGGGCCTTGTGGAATACACCCAGTTTGCCCGGGCCATCGATGATCGCATCAAGACCGAATGCGTGGGCTGCCCGCCGGATCCGCACCCGGATGAATGGTTCTGTGCGTGGCGGTTTTCCATTTAGTTTTTGTTCAGCATAAATTAATTTGTACCCATCTATAAATGAGATAATTGTTCAAGACCCTCCTCTCTCTGTCATTCCGGCAGTCTTTTAGCCGGAATCCAGAAAGTTGAGGCTTCGTTAAATCATCGAATCAGACTTTTAGATTCGATATTTTCGATTTGACCATGATCTTGACCGTCACCGTGACCGTGACCATGCTCGGCTTGGCGGGCGCGCAAACAGGGATCTGGTCGCTTCAGTGATCTTTTTGCAGTGCGGGCAAAGGGGATCGGCTGAATTCTTCGGGTTCGGGAATAGGCAAACCCGCGTTTTCGGCATTTAATGCAAAAATCTCAAATTTCCGCTCTCCAGATCCCTGTTCACGCGCCCGCCAGGGACCGGTCCCCTGGAATTTGACTGAGGAAAAAAAGCCGATTAAAAATCCATTTCGCTCCAGAAGAAGCTATCTTTTGTTTTTACCCCCCTGAGAAAAAGGGGGGCAAGGGGGGATTTTCGGAAGCGGAAAACGATACGGGCAGCCTGGCATCATCTATAGAGGAGAGGGGGAATCATGAATTTTACCGAAATCCGTTATGAGGCATCTGGTGGAATCGCCACCCTGACGCTCAACCGGCCGGACATCCGAAACGCCATTACCGGCGAGGCCGTGATTGCCGAAGTGGAAGCCGTCTGCGCTATGGTCAATGCGGATCTTTCCATCAAGGTGCTGATCATCACGGGGGCTGATCCCGCCTTTTCCTCCGGCGGCAACATCAAGGACATGGCGGCGAAAAAGGGGATGTTTGGCGGATCACCGGCCAGGCTCATGGAAAATTACCGGAAAAACATCCAGCAAATCCCCCTGGCCGTCCACGGGGTGGAAATTCCCACCATTGCCGCGGTCAACGGCCCGGCCATCGGTGCGGGGTGCGACCTGGCCCTCATGTGCGACATGCGCGTGGCCTCGGAAAAAGCCCGTTTCGGGGAGACCTTTTTAACCGTGGGGCTGATTCCCGGGGACGGCGGCGCCTATTTCCTCCCCCGGGCAGTGGGGATGGCCCGGGCCTGCGAAATGACCTTTACCGGCGAGATCATCAGCGCCCGGCGGGCGCTCGAGATCGGGCTGGTCAACGACGTGGCCCCCCACGAGCAGCTTATGGAAGAAAGCCTGAAACTGGCGCGAAAAATCGCCCTGATGCCCCCCGAAGCCCTGCGCATGGCCAAGCGCCTGCTATACGCCGGGCAGGAGATTGGGCTCAAACACCTGCTCGATCAATCTGCGGCCTGCCAGGCCCTGTGCCACAATACCGAAGATCACCTGGAAGCCCTGGACGCCATATTCGACAAGCGCACACCCGAATTCAAGGGCAAATAAAATGATGACCCATCAAAGATGTATTCCGACCGACGGCGGTCGCCAAAAGCACACCCCCCTTTAATTCCATCCCTTTGAGGGTACCTTGTCAATTCCCCCCTTAAGGGGGGGCAGGGGGGTGTTAAGCCGGCCGGTTTGCAAAAAACCATAATTTTTTGGAGCGATTTCCCGGAAAATCCGAAGTTGTCACTCTGGCGCAAATCGGATAATTGGGGAAGAGGGGAGGGGCATAATGGATATCAAACAATTTCGTTATCACGGCGACAATAACCTTGGATACCTTCTTTATGCCGAAGGCGAGGCGATGGCCATTGACGGCGGGGCGGCCGCGGAGATGACGTCTTTCCTGGATGAGCGCCGCCTCACCCTTAAGTATGTCACCAACACCCACTCCCACCCGGACCACACCCCCGGAAACGCTGAACTGACCCGCCATACCGGTGCCCAAACGCTTTCTCCCCGTGAAGCCGTCAAAAAAGGCACCATTTTACTCGGGGGTGAAGATATCCGCGTCATCCCCACACCGGGCCACACCGAAGATTCGATCTGTTTTCATGCGCCGCCGTTCCTGATCTCCGGAGACACCCTGTTCAACGGCAAGGTAGGCCGCTGCTTCACCGGCGACTTAGAAGGATTTTATAAATCCATTCAGGCCCTGTTGAAACTTCCGATGGACACCCTAGTCTACGCCGGGCACGATTATGTAGAGGAATACATCGAATTTGATCGAAAGGTGGAACCCGGCAATCCATACATTGATAAGTACTTGAAAAAGTATGATCCCGCCCATGTGCGGTCCACCTTGGAAGACGAAGTCAAGGTAGACCCTTTCCTCCGGCTCAACAGCCCGGGCGTCATTTCATTTCTGGAGCAGCGGCAGCTGCCCGCCGCAACCGAATTTGACCGGTTCAAGTCTCTGGTTTCCCAGATGTAACCCGCACAATTTTTTATGCGCGTCGTGCCTTTCGTGGTAGAATCATTGAAACCGTAACCAACCCCGGAGCGTACCCATGCCGCAAACATTCACGTAAAGATCGGAGGTGAAAAATGGCGCGTCGGATAATCGATCTTTCCATTGCCATTGAGACGGGGCTGCCCAGTGATCCGGAAATGATGATCCCCAAGGTGGATTACATCACCCATGCCCAGGGAGCCGAACAGATGGAGATGTTCTTTCCGGGACTCAAAAAGGAGCAGCTTCCCGGAGGACTGGGCTGGTCCGTGGAATTTGTCCAGTTGACCACCCATTCCGGGACCCACCTGGATGCGCCGTATCATTATCATCCCTTCATGGACAAGGGGAAACCGGCCCTGACCATCGATGAAGTGCCCCTGGAATGGTGCTTCCAGGATGGCGTGCTGCTCGATTTTTCTCATAAGGGAGATGGTGAGCGGATCACCGCCCAAGACGTCCGGGAAAAATTGTTTGAAATCGGATATGCGATCAAACCGCTGGATATCGTACTGGTGCGCACCGGCGCGGATGCCTGGTGGGGAAAGCCGGAATACCTGGTCAAGGGGGCGGGGATGACCCGGGAGTCGACCCTCTACCTGCTGGAGCAGGGGGTGAAGGTCGTTGGAATCGATGCGTGGTCCTGGGACCGGCCGCTGCCTGTTTCTGGCGGACGAATTCCAGAAGACCGGCGATCCTTCCGTGATCTGGGAAGCGCACTTTGCCGGCATCGAAAAAGGCTACTGCCACATGGAGAAAATGACCAACCTGGACAAAATCCCCGAACCGCATGGGTTCAAGGTGTGCTGCTTCCCCGTGAAAATCAAGTCCGCATCCGCCGGATGGACCCGGCCGGTGGCGATCATCGAAGGGTAAAAATTTGCCGACTCTGCTTTACTGCGTTTTTGCAGGAAGGAACTTGCCCAAAATAGGGCGTCATGCCGGACTTGATCCGGCATCCAGAGTGGCTGAACAGACTTTTCCGGATGTCCGCCTTAGCGGGTATGACGATCGAAGCATCGAAATAAATTCCTTGAAAGGAAATCCCATGCCCAAGTTCATTCTAAACTGCGCGGTTACCGGCGCCATCCATACCCCCACCATGGCGCCCTATCTGCCCATCAAACCCGAAGATATCGCGGCCCAGGCAATTGATGCGGCAGAGGCCGGCGCATCCACGGTGCACGTGCACGCCCGGGACCCGGAAACGGGCATGCCCACCGGGGATACGGACCTGATGGGAGAGATCGTGTCGGCCATCCATGCGAAAAGCGATGTGGTGATCTGCATCACCACCGGCGGGGGCATGAACATGACCGTGGACGAGCGCATCGCAGCCGTTCCCCGGTTCAAGCCCGGAACTGGCCTCCTGCAACCTGGGGTCCATGAATTTTGCCCTGTTCCCGGTGCTGGAGAAAATCAAGGACTGGGAACACGAGTGGGAGCCCAGGTACCTGGAGATGTCCAAGGATTTTATCTTCCGCAACACCTTTGCCGACCTGGAGCGGATTCTATCCGTATTTGCGGAGACCGGCACCAAGCCGGAATTTGAAGCCTACGATGTGGGGCATCTGCACAATGCCCATCACCTCTATGCCCGGGGCGGGATCGCCGCCCCTTTTTACGTCCAGTTCGTCACAGGGATTTTAGGCGGCATCGCCTCCACCATCGAGCACCTGGTGCATATGAAGCAGACCGGTAAGTCGCTGTTCGGGGGCGATTTCATGTTCTCCACCATCGGCGCGGGCAAACACGAATTTCCCATGGCCGCCACGTCCCTGTTTCTGGGCGGCGGGGCCAGAGTGGGGCTGGAGGACAACCTCTGGCTGGGCCCGGGAGAGATGGCCAAATCCAATGCCGAGCTGGTGGAAAAAATGGTGCGCATCGCCGCCGAGTTCGGCTATGAACCCTGCACCCCGGATGAAACCCGCCAACTGCTCAAATTAAAAGGGCGGGATCAGGTCAACATGTAGGCGGAGACTGCTTATTTCTTCCTCGCCCGCCGAACGCGCATGAGCCCCGGACTGGTGTGGATGTGCATCAACGGGGACTGGCACCCCGCTTTCATGAAGAAATCCTCCAGGTATTCAAACAGCACCGGCTGATCCGGCCAGGTAAAGCCTTCCCGGATGGCCTCGAACTGCTCCCATTGACCGGCCGCGGCAGGATTGTCATCAAACACCTTCTTTTTGGCCTCGTCACAGATAAACATTTCGCAGACGATCGGTTTGACCCGCCACAGGCATCCGGAATCGGAAAGGAAGATGCACTTGAATTCGGTTTCCGGGTGGCAAATGGCTTCCTCCAGCCGATCCAGATCCTTGTCACTGGATACGAGCGCATTGATCACCACGTCTGCGAAGAACACGATAATCCCGTCTCTGGAGCAGCACGCACTGAGCCGTTCCCGATAGCATTTCTCGTTGCAGACATCCGCGAAATGGGCATTTGAAAAGACGGACACGTCATTTCGGAACGACAGGTAGGGGGAGATTTTGTCCGTTAACCGCTGAAGCTCCCGGGGGGCAAGCCGTAAAAGATAATCCCGGACCGCCAGCAGAGTTTCAAGCTGTTCTTGCTGGTAAATATTTAAATTGCGCATCTATCTTGTTCAGACAATTCCAATAATAAAGCGTTTTGTTCCTTTTTTTCCCCCCTTTCGCAAAGGGGGGCAGGGGGGATTTAAGCTCCACGGCCCTTTATACATTAATCAGGAAAAATGTCATGCCTCAATCGCTTTCAACTGATTTTACAGGTGTCCCCGAATTCTCATGCCCTGACATAAAAACCGCATTGACCCGGCCGACACGCTGAAATAATTATTCCTGCACCGCACCGTGAATGATAAGATATATCACAATCAATCAATTCAGAAAGATCCAAAGGAAAAAAGATGGAAAAATTAACCAGCCGGGTCAAGGAGTTGGCAAAATGTCTGGGCGCAACCGCAGTGGGGATCGCAACTACCGAAACTCTGAAAGGCGGGCCGCCATCTGCGGACTTATCCTATGTGCTGCCGGGCGCAAAGTCTGCGGTCAGTTTTCTGGTGCCGTTTAATCAGGATCATATCGAACCCTATCTTTCCAAAAAAGACCGCAGATCCCATGAAACCGACAATGTCCGCACCAATACACAGGTGACCGGCATCTCCTTTGAAATTGCCGGCTACCTGTCCCAGAAAGGGCATCCATCGGTGGGGCAGACGGCAAATATCACCTATCGGACCGACACGCCCAATGGGGCTTTGGATGAAAAACCGCCCATATCCCATCGATACCTGGCGGTCCGGTCCGGTATCGGGCATTTCGGGTTGTCCGGAAATGTGATCACCAACGAATACGGCGCAGCTGTTGCCCTGGGATCTCTGGTTACCACGGCGGAGCTGATTCCGACGAATCCATTGCCGGAAGAAGACAACTATTGCGATGAATGCCGGTTGTGCATGGCATCGTGTGCCTCCGGGTATATGTCAGAAAACGAAAAAACAACTGTTTCCATGGGAGACAGGGAATTTTCGTATTCCAAGCGCCGCCACCACAGCCGGTGTGATTATGTGTGCGGCGGCTTTACGGGCCTTCATAAATCCGGAAAGTGGTCCACCTGGTCGCCGGCCCGGTTTCCCATTCCGGAAAAAGATGAGGATTTTTACACAGCCATTATCCATTCAGCAGAGGCTTACAAAAAAAGACCCAGGGAAGAAGGCGGCTTCTTTCATTTTCTGATGCCCGGAAACCGGGTGGCATTTACCTGCTGCAACTGTATGCTGCTCTGTCATCCGGACAAGGAAGTGCGTAAAAAAAGGTATAAAATGCTGGTGAACAGCGGTGTGGTGGTTCAGCTTCCGGATGGTTCCTGTGAAGCGGTATCGCCTGAAGAAGCCGAAAAAAGACTGATGGCCATGCCGAAAGAGCAGCGAAGATTATACGAAGTGATCGACTGATGATCTTAAGGCTGACATACGTTTCTATAATCATGGCTATTGTCCCTTCCGGCAATGACAAACAGGCTCTTTTCGGTCATTTTGTCGTAAATTTCGGGTTTTGCAAATCCATCATCTGTCATTCTTTCTTCAACAAGATGCTGTACGAGGTCTATTCTTGTCTTTATATTTTTTGCGAATTTTTCGAGGTATTGGCTTTTGATCATTCCTGCTCATAAAAAAATGTGTAAATAGACTCCCATCTTGAAAGCGCCATTTACGTAGTACCACCGCGTGTGCCAAGTTTTCTATTAACCAAAATTCGATTAATTACTAACTCCTTATCGTAATCATTTACATTTATATCGAAGGATATTGATTCATTAGCCGCACTTTCAAAGCATATCTATTTATCAACAGGAATTGTATGATAACCTTTGATAAACTCATAAAACTCATCTTGAACATTGATATAATGCTCAAATAATGAATATCTATATAAATTTAATTTATTGTCGAGGTAATGGTTAGTTTCGATATTAAATAAAAAAATATCGATTTATTTTTCGGTTTCGCGTAAATAATTTTTTCCATAACTTTGATTTCATTATTTTTGTCAGTATGTTGATCGATTATTTGATGCGGTTGTTAAAATAATATTAATTCTCTAACTATAATCTATCCTGAAATGCCTTCTTTGTTTCTTCGGAAACAGTACCAGGTTCAGTAAGTTCTGTTATCCCATTATCTCCGAAGGGCAAAAAAGCCAGTTTTTCGCGAACCCAATGCCATCATGAGCATAAAGCTGCTCTCTATATAAACCCACCATCCAGTAAATTTAGAAACAATAAAAATTGCAACTATAAGGCTCAAAAGTCCCCAAATAATAGGGATGGCCTATTTGAACCACCGCGTTTCCCCGAAAGGAGATATGAGGAAGGAAAGCCAATCATTTTCGTCTTTGAGGCTATAGCTTTAATTGGATCAATTGCTATATCCTCTTTGCAAGATGGACATTTGATATGGTTGACAGTTGTCAAGAGAAAAAAGCACTTCCTGCCAACTGTTTTTCAACAGTCCTTGTTGTGGTTTATGTTCCAAGGCACCCAAAGGGGCGGAACCGTGTGGCGACGGTTGATCACTCTGATATTCGCGGGTTGGGTACCGCATGACTTAGCTTCGTCGCGGAGCTGCCTCGGTCTAATTTCGGGAGTTCGGCCCTAAGGCTTATCCAATAGTGTCCTCGAGGGTTCTCCTGGCCGTGGTTGCGCCCCTATGGCTGCCTTGGAATAATGATGTTTTTTTTCGTTTTAAATATCCTTTATTTGTAAATGCGTCCGTTGTAATGGGTTCTTTGTTATGCCGCTACTGGAACTTTTGTTTCATTGGCGATCGCCCACATGAAAGCACAAAGTTCTCTTGCGATTGCAGTTACGATGACTTGTTTCACTTTGCCTTTGGCCCATAGGTGCCGGTAGCGCGAACATAGTCGGAGTTGGGCTTTCCATGCAATGTCGCAAATAGATTGTGGCAAGTCTTCTTGCCGTTTGAGCAATACCCGGCTGACTCTGGCCGGCAGCCGGTAGGCCCAGGCAGCCTCAACCAATACACGCCGCACATGGCCATTGCCGGTCTTGGTGATCGAGCCGCGCCTGATCTTTTGGCCGCTGGAAGATTCCGACGGCACCAGGCCCAGGTAGCTCATCAGCTCGGCAGGATTTTCAAATCGTTTCAGGTCGCCGATTTCGGCAATCGTCGTGGCCGCCACGATCATTGAAACACCGCGCATGCTCTGAAGCGCTTGAACGACCGGGAACAGTTGCCATTCGGGCAACAGCTGCCGGATCTGATCGGTTAACCGCTGTACCCGATCTTTGCACTGGTTCAGGGTGCCGATATATTCCTGCAGGACAACCTGCTGTGACCGGTGGGGCATCTTAATGTCGGACAGCCAGCGCATATGGGCCTGGCTCCACGATGCCCGGCCCGTATAGCGGATGCCGCTGCGAAGCAAAAAGGCCAGCAGACGCTGTTTGCTTTTTTTCTCATCGCCCTTGGCATCCTCCCGGGCTCGGGTCAGATCTCTGACGGCCTCGTCCTCAGCCAGGGGAACGTGAACAGCGGTCAGTTCGCCGGCGCGATGCAAGCGGGCAAGCATCAGGGCATCCCGGCGATCGTTTTTGATCTGCTTGCCACTGGGTTTGGGGATCCTGGAAGGAGCCACTACCGAGCAATCGAAGCCCCGGGAGGTGAGGTGGCGGTAGATCTGGTATCCGCAGGGGCCGGCCTCATACACAAAATGCAGCCGGTTGCCTTTGCTGACCAATTTTCGAACCACCTTGTCTATTGCTGCAAGGGTGCCGTCTATTTGGCCGTAGTGCAGGATCTCTCCGTCACGGCCGGTTTGCGCAATGGCGATATCGATGGAATTTTTATGGACGTCCATACCAATAAATGTGCTATTCTCTGTCATGACCTGCCTCCTTGGTTTTGGCTCTGTGTTGGGTGGTTTAAAATGACTTCCAACATAACCCACGTTTGCAAGGATGGCAGGTCTTTTTATTATCAATGGGTGTGCCGAGAGCGAGGTCAGCGAAATTCATCATGGCCGAGAATGGGCCCTCAAAAGCTCGTAGGCATTTAATTTGCGACTTGTCCTTGGAATTGCCTGATTCAAGTTAAGAAGTTAAGGAAACCCGAGGCGGAATCCTTACCAAGAGTTTTAAATATATTAGATTCCTGAGTAAACACCGGCAGTATCGTGGGCTTCGACTTTTCCCTCATATCCACATCCTGCATACCTTATGTTTCTTGTAATCATCATCCATTTCCCTTGCAGCTAAGTTATTAAGCAGTTTCTGTTTATCACGAAAAAAGGAAGGATCACCAGAAAGAATGAATAAATATTAAGACGAAAAGGACCGGTCGCTTAAAAATTGATCTGATAATAACTGTATGAATAGTTAGCATTTTTATTTGATTTAGACAATGAAAAAGAGGCTTGCCGCACTTTGGATAAAGCAAGGTATCATCGGGTGGGTCTGTTCCGGCCGACAACGATGGCCAATCAATTTTCGATCCCCTTGCGTGCACGGACGCACAGGGGTTCGTTGTAGTAGTGGCGGATCATTTTCATTTCCGTGACCAGGTCGGCTGCGGCGAGGACTTCTTGGGAAACCCACCGGCCGGTGAGGATTAGCTCCATGCTCTCCGGCTTTTCTCTGATGATATTCAGGATCTCTTCGGTGGAGATGACGCCGAAGCGTTCGGCGACGCCGGCCTCGTCCATGACCACCACGTCGTAATCGCCAGAGTCCATGGCCGCGCGCACCGCGGATAAGCCGCGCTGTGCGGCTTCGAAATCCTGGGTTTTAGGGGCGCCGATGATATGTTCGTCGGCCCCGAACTGCTCGATGGTGATCAGGTCCGCGTAGCGCTCTAGGGCTTTTAATTCGCAGTAGTCCCATTTTTTTAAGAACTGGGCGAAATAGACTTTCAGGCCGGCGCCGGCCGCGCGGAGGGAAAGGCCCAGGGCCGCGGTGGTTTTTCCTTTGCCGTCGCCGGTGTAGACCTGGATATATCCCTTTTTCATGGAGGATTTACGGTTTGTTTGGTGGTTATTCGCAAGTGGCTGATTTGTTCTTTCGGGGAAAAATTTGTGAGTCAGTTTGAAAAATCCCCCCCGGCCTCCCTTTGCAAAAAAGGGGGGAGAAATAAAAAAAATCCCCCCCGACCCCCCTTTGAAGGAAAGGGGGGAGAAGATAGGAGGCAGGGTTCGGGAATGACGGGCAGTTCTGGACCCCGGCCTTTGCCCGGGTGCCGGCAGTTCTGGACCCCGCCTTTGCCGGGGTGACGGCAAAACCCTGAGTTAATGGCGTTTTCCAGGTATCGGGATTATTCATTTACGGCTTTAAAGCGCTCTTTGGGGGCTCCGCAGATGGGGCAGGCGTCCGGGGCTTTCCGGTCCGTCACGTACCCGCAGACCTGGCAGATATGATAGGACTCCACCTTGTTTTTCATCATGTTCATGATGGCGCGCTCATAGAGTTTGGCGTGATAGGTTTCCGCGTCCCGGGCCTGGCTGAAGACCAGGGAGGCGGCGCTCTCGCCCTCGTCCTCGGCATCCTTGATGAAATCCGGATAGACGTTTTCGCTGACCGATGTTTCCCGCTCAAACGATTTTTCCAGGTTGGTGTCCGTGTCCTTGACCACCAGTTCTTTGGCCAGGTTCAGGTGGCGGGTGGCGTGGACCCGCTCCGCCTCGGCAATGGCGCGAAACAAAAGCGCCACCTGCACCATATCCTCCTCCCGGGCCTTTTCAGCATAAGCCAGCAGGCGAAAATAGGCCTTGGCTTCACCAATAAAGGCGTCATACACATTCTGTTTTGTTTTCTCCTTCATGGCATTCCTCCTGGTCAATGATTCAAGTTTATATAAATAAATAAGGGTTGATGCGAATCAGTTTTTCATGGTGGTTGCGTTGTTTCCGGAAAATTTTATTGTCCGGGCGATCCTGCATGCCCGGGTGCCGGCCGGGATATGCTTGTCCGCCGGGGGGTCCGGATACTGGCCCAGATAGGCGAGGGCCACCTGGTTGAATCGGTCGGCCTGTTCAATATTGCAGACATGACCGCATTTTTCAATAATGTGGATGGCGGAAAAGGATTCATTCAAATGGTTTTTGATGACAAAGGGCATGAACAGGTAATCTTCGTCCCCGGAAATGTAGAGCCGGGGAATGATTTTCTGGGGGCGCTCCTGCACGGATGCGTAAAACGGCTCCAGCGACGCCATCAGCCGGTACCATTTTTTGAATTCGTGCCCGCCCAGTTTGCGGGCTTCCCGGATGAAGATCCGGCGGGATGCGGTGTGGTTTTTCCGGGGCATCATGATATAGGCAAACAGCCGGTAAAGGAGCATGTAGGGCATGACGTATTCCAGGACACCGCCCAGGCGCAGCAGGGTCCGGGACCGCAGATCATACCCCTCGGCCGCACCGCTCAATATCATGGTTTTCAACCGGTCCGGGGCCAGCAGGCTGAAGGCCTCCATGACGATGGTGCCCAGAGAGACCCCCACCAGGTGGGCGGATTCAATGCCCTCCGCATCAAAGACCGCAACCGCCGCACTGGCCAGTGTCTCAAAGGTGTAGGCGTTGAGTTGTTCCAGAGTGCAGCCGTGTCCGAACAGGTCGATGAACATCAGGTTGTAATGGGGTTTAAAGGCTTCGACCTGTTTGTAGTAGATGTTGGAATTCCCGCCGAGCCCGTGAAGAAAGACCACCCACTCGCTCTCTTCGCTCAGGAAATGCGGTATGTGGCAAAGCATCGGGTTATTTCTCCATTCCTGTTAAAAGCGGCATGTAACGGTGAATGCTGGAATAGACAAATACTATGCATATTAGTACCGGATGGCAAGCGATAAATAATTGAAAATTAATAAAAAATATAAATTTTAGCCATTTATATCGGATTTGACAATGATGACGGACTGATATAATATTTGAGCAAAACACAAGCGCCATGGAGGTTTTCGTGATCATCGTCATCGGTGAAATACTGATGGATATATTCCCCGAATATGAGCGGCTGGGCGGAGCGCCGTTTAATTTTGCCTATCACCTGAAGCAGATGGGGGTGCCCGTCCGTTTCGTATCCCGGGTGGGGGCGGATCAGAAGGGAGATGAAATTCTGGACCGGCTCCGGCAGCGGGGATTTGATATCAGCTGGATACAGAAGGACCCGGATTATCCCACCGGTCGGGTGGAGGTGACACCGGACGCAACCGGGGGGCATGAATTTTATATCGTAGAAAATGTCGCCTATGACCGGATCGAACTGCCGGATCACCCGGATTCACTTTCCGGCGGCAACGGGGTGGAACTGATCTATTTCGGCACCCTGGTGCAGCGCACCGCAAAAGCGATGGAGCGGCTCCAGGCATTTCTTGAGAACAAAGATGCGGCCACAGTTGCCTTTTATGATGTCAACCTGCGGCAAAATGCCTATTCTAAAGAGATCATCCACGCTTCCCTGGGGCACACGGATTATCTGAAACTCAACGCGGACGAACTGGTCCTGCTGGGGGAAATGTTTGCGCCGGAGGCAACCCGCCAGCAATTGCCCGGCTTGCTGATGGAGCGCTTCGGGATCCGGAACATGGCCGTGACCCGGGGCAGTTCGGGAAGCATGCTGGTGACGCCGGAGGACCTATATGAGGCGGGGGTCCCGGAAATCCGGCAGGTGCAGGATACGGTGGGGGCAGGGGATGCGTATGCGGCCATGCTGGTGGTCGGCTATTTAAACGGATGGCCATCGAAACAGACCCTTGAGACTGCATCGCGCTTTGCCGGAGATATCTGCACCATTGCCGGGGCCGTGCCGGACGCGCACGACTTTTACGAACCCTATCTCAAACTGGTTAACAGGAAGTAAATGGCCAAAGAAAAACTATACATTCAGATGTTTTCCATTCACGGCCTGATCCGGCCGGAGAACCCGGAACTGGGGCGGGATGCCGATACGGGCGGGCAGGTGACGTATGTGCTCGAACTGGTGAAAAATCTGTGCCGCAGGGACGATGTCTGCCAGGTCGATCTGTTTACGCGGCTCATCGACGATCCCTCGGTCTCGCCGGATTATGCCCAGCCGGTGTCGAAAGTCGATGATAAATGCCGAGTCATCCGGATCCAGTGCGGCGGGAAAAAATACATGCGAAAGGAACTGCTGTGGCCGCATCTGGATGAATTCATCGACAAAACCATCAAATTCATCAAGAAAAACCGGCTGCCGGATATCGTCCACGGCCATTATCCGGACGCCGGATACGTGGCCATGGAGCTGGCCCGCATCTTCGGCGTCCCCTTTGCCTTTACCGGCCACAGCCTGGGAAGGCCCAAGAAACAGAAGCTTGTAAACGACGGCATGCCGGAAAAGGAAATCTCCAGAAGTTATCGAATGGATACCCGGATTTCCATCGAAGAGCGGATCATCCGGAATGCGGACCTGATCGTCACCAGCACCCGCCAGGAAATTTCAAACCAGTACGGCATGTACCGCAACTCGGAATTTCCCGAATACCGGGTCATCCCGCCGGGAATCGACCTGGAGCGGTTTTACCCGTATTACCATGACCGGCTTCCGGAATTCGAAAAATCCGAACTGGAAAAATACGCCCAGGCCACTCTTTTAAACCAGTTGGAGCGGTTTCTCATGTATCCGGACAAGCCGCTGATCCTGGCGATCTGCCGGCCGGACAAGCGCAAAAACATCACCGGGCTGGTAAAGGCCTATGGTGAGGATCATGAATTGCAGGCCATGGCCAACCTGGCCGTATTCGCCGGCATCCGCAAGGACATCGACGACATGGAGGAAAACGAAAAGCAGGTCCTCACCCAGATGCTGCTCGACATGGACCGGTATGACCTCTATGGGAAACTGGCCATTCCCAAGGAGCACGACGTCGCATCCGAGGTGCCCGAACTCTACCGCATCGCCGCAGGCAAACGGGGAGTTTTCGTCAATGCCGCATGGACCGAGCCCTTCGGCCTGACCCTGCTGGAGGCCGCCGCCACCGGACTGCCCCTGGTGGCCACCAACGACGGCGGCCCCCGGGACATCATCGAAAATTGCGAAAACGGAATCCTGGTGGACCCGAACGATCATCAGGCCATCACGGGAGCGATCCGGAAAATCCTGACCGATGAAACGCTCTGGAACCAATATTCCAAAAACGGCATCATGAACGTCAGGAAGCACTATGCCTGGGAACAGCATGCGGATGCCTACATGAAAGCGGCCGTCCCTCTGGCCAATGAAAAAGGAGCGGCCGGCATTACCCCCGGAAACGGCAAACCCGTGGGAAAACGGCTGGTGAACGTGGAGCGGTTTCTGATCACCGACATCGACAATACCCTGATCGGGGAAGAAAACGCCGGGCTCGAGCCCCTGCTCCAGGCGGTGGCGGATCATCGTCAGAAGCTCGGTTTCGGTGTGTCCACCGGCAGGACCATCGATTCGGCGGTAGACATTCTCGAAGAATACCGGGTGGCGCCGCCGGACGTTATCGTGGCGTCGGTGGGGACTGAAATTTACTATGGACCCGATCTGGAGTACGACAAAGGGTGGGAAGCCCACATCGCGGACCGGTGGGACCGGAAGAAAGTGCGCGATCTGCTGAAGCGGTTTAAATTCCTTGAATACCAGGCGGAAGAAGCCCAGCGCAAATTCAAGGTCAGCTACAACATCGACCCGGGAAAAGACCGGATCACCGAGGTTCATAACTGCCTGGTGGGAAACAAGTGCCGATATACCCTGGTCTATTCCCACGAGCAGTTCGTGGATATCCTGCCGTACCGTGCCTCCAAGGGAAAAGCCATCCGCTACCTGAGCTACAAGTGGGAAGTGCCCCTGTCCGCCTTTCTGGTCTGCGGGGATTCGGGAAATGACGAGGAAATGCTCCGGGGCGAACCGCGCGGTGTAGTGGTGGGCAACTTCAGTCCGGAACTCAAAAAATTAAAAGGCGCCAAATACGTCTATTTCGCCGACAAAGCCTGCGCCGCCGGAATTTTGGAAGGAATGGACCATTACCGTTTTCTCGGATAAAAATTTTTCCTGATTTGCACCGCAACGGATCTACACAAAAGGGCCTATTTGAAAAATGCAAACCGCCCGATGAAAGAAATGGACGCATGACCATTCAGAACAAAGTGCAACTGATCACCTACCCGGACAGCCTGGGAGACAACCTGGCCGAACTCCATTACGTGCTGAAGCGATACCTGGCCGATGTCATCGGCGGGGTCCACATCCTGCCGGTGTATCCCTCCAGCAGCGACCGGGGATTTGCGCCCAAGACCTACGAAGAGGTGGATCCGCGATTCGGGCGCTGGAAAGACCTGGAGTTGATCGGGGCGGAATTCGATCTGATTCTCGATTTCATGGTGAACCACATCTCCCGGCAATCCCACTACTACCAGGATTTTACGGAAAAAAGCAGCAAGTCCGAATATGCGGACATGTTTCTCACCTTTGACAAGCTGCGCAAGGAGCCGATTACGGATGCGGAGCTGGAGAAGGTGTATACGCGCAAGCCCCGTCCGCCCTATATCGTTCAGGACCGAAAGGACGGATCACGGGAAAAGGTGTGGTGCACGTTCGATACCGAGCAGATCGATATCGATATCGGCTCCCCGGTCACCCGTAGTTTTCTTCGCTACAACCTGATCAACCTGGCCCGGACCCGGGCAAAGATGATCCGGCTCGATGCCATCGCCTATGTGATCAAGAAGATCGGCACCCGTTGCTTTTTCGAGGAGCCGGAGATATGGGATGTCATCCGGTGGCTGGCAGAATATGTTCGTCCTTTCGGCGCGGACATCCTCCCCGAGGTGCACGAGCATCACCGCTACCAGCTCAAGCTTTCGGAAAAAGGGTACTGGTGCTACGATTTTTCCCTGCCCATGCTGCTGATCCACACCCTGTATCACCATACTCACAAGGAGCTCAAGCAATGGCTGGAGATCTGCCCCCGCAAGCAGATCACCACGCTGGACACCCATGACGGCATCGGCGTGGTGGATGTGCGCGGGCTGATGTCCGATGACCTGATCGATAAGACCTTGAACGGACTCTATGAAAAAGGGTCCAACATGAAGCGGATGTATTCGGGAGCCGAGTACCACAACCTGGACATCTACCAGGTAAACTGCACCTATTATTCGGCCCTGGAAAACAACGACGACGCCTATCTGGCCGCCCGGACCATCCAGTTTTTCGCCCCGGGCATCCCCCAGGTTTACTACGTGGGTCTGCTGGCCGGCGAGAACGACATCCAACTGGTGGAGCGCACCCGAAACGGCCGCTTCATCAACCGCCACAACTACACCCTGGAGGAGGTCGGCGCGGCCATGGAAAAACCGGCCGTGAAGCGATTGATGGCGCTGATGAAATTCAGGTCCGAGTACCCGGTATTTAACGGCACATTCAGGATCGAAGACTGCCCCGAGGACCAGGTCGTCATCTCCTGGACCGATGACCCCCTGAAAGCCACCGCTGTCGTGGATTTAAGATCCTATAAGAGCGTGATCACCTATTTGGATCCAAAGACGGGCGCGGACAAAATTTATCACGTTTAAGGATGGTGCCATCTGAGGCGCAGGCAGGCGGCCAGTGCGTCTGCCAGGCGGGCAGGATCGGGGTCATGGGGGAGAAACCCGGCAATGACGGTCATGCACTGTCTCACTTCATCATTGGGTCCCGGAAGCGCGATGATCAGCGTTTCCCCCGGCAACCGGCGGCGATCCGGACCCCGTCCTTGACATGCCGGCCGGTGCCCACCTCGAAATGACACACATAGGGGGCGGCTGCATCGGGGATTACCGTGAGGACGGCTTCTATGGTGTGGTCTTTTCCTTCAGCGCCCACCCCGCCGGTGGTGATGATCAGCCCGTATCCCTGTTCATCGGCCGCCTGTCTCAGTTTTGCGGCAATGCGGTTGCGGTCGTCGGGGAGGGTGGGGCCGGGGGTTGACGTATAGCCGATCTTTTCCAGGCAATGCGCAGATCAGAGGGGTGTTAGTGTCCCTGATCTGGCCGGCGGCCACCTCGCTTCCCGTGGAAAAGACAATGGCCCGGGATTGAATGCGGGAATTGATTTCCCGGATCATTTCCGCCGAGCGGGCAACAGACGCACCGGATTGCTCCGGGTCCGCCGCGAGCCATCCCAGCATCCCGTTTGCGCCGATATCGGCATCGGACGAGATTTTCACCCCGGCGATTTTTAAGAGGCGCTCAAACAGTGCATTTTTCCGGCCGGCAAAATGTGCCGGATCGATGGTCTGGGCAAGTACATCCAGGGCCAGATCCGGGCATTGATAATCGGTGACCAGCACATGGCGGGGTGAAATCCCCAGGATATCGGCCACCGCTTTCGCGATCTCATTTAAATCGGCCCCCTCGAGCACGATGCCGCGGATCCAGAGTTCGGTTTTTTCAAGCAGCCGATGGGTCATTGATCTGCCGCCACCTCCAGGCGCATATCCAGAAGCGGTGCATCGATGATGGCCCGGCCCACATCCACGATATCCGCGTCGGTGTCACAGATCCGGTCCATATCGGCCAGGGTGATGCCGCCCCCGTAGGCCAGAAAGACACTTGAGCGCAGGCCGGCATGTGCCAGTGCGCGTGAAACCCGGTCTATATCCGTGATAACGCCGGAATCGATGAAGATGATGCCGGCACCGCCACGGGCGGCAAGGACGGCTTCTTCGGAAATGTTTTCCATTTTTCCGTCGATCTGGATGACCCGCACCCGGCCCTCTATTCTTTTTGCAGCATCCAGTGCAGCCCGGATGCCGCCCAGCATCTTCACCATATTTTTGTCCAGGTAGACAAAGGGGGCCTCGCTGACCCGGATGCCCGCACCGCCGGCAGCAACGGCCTCCCGGATGATCCCCTTGATCGGGGCGGGCATCTTTTTCCAGGCCCCGCACACGATCTTTGGACGGCTGCCGGCTTTTTCCACAAATTGCCGGGCAGCGGTGGCAATCCCGGACGGCTTGGCCATGCATCCGGCCAGCAGGTCCCCGGCCCGGGCAAGTTGCAATGGCGATCCGGAAAATGCGCCGAGTGTCTCACCTTGAAGAATTCGGGCGCCCGCCGGTTTAAAGGATATCATCTTCAGGCCCAGTTCACGGGCCTTTTCAGCCGCAGCTGCCGATCCGGCCAGAATGCCGGGTTCCTCGGCAATGATGGCGGCCGCATAGATCCGGTCTGAAACGGGGCCGAAGAGATTGTCGCGAATGTCGTTCATGGCAAGGGGTTTAAACGCGCTTAGCGGTATTTAGATCGATCCCCCGCTGGGAAAGCCAGAGGGGGAGCAGCTCTGTTTCCACCCTGCGGCTGATCTCCGGTGCTTTTGCCATGAGGGTCTGGGCCAGTAAGGGGCTGACGGTGATGTGCCCGAAGCTGCCGTCAAACACCAGCACCTTATCGGTTCCCGTCTCTTGAATGGCCAGTTCGAGGGCCTGTTTTAGCGTGGGGACGGTTTCGGCCAGGTCGATCAGGGCGGGATTGGCGGCATCCAGCTTCATGGCGGCTGCCTGCTGGTCTCCCACCACGATGGTGGACACATCCAGGGTGAGCCCCGCCATGGGGATGCCCGGCCAGGCCTGGTTGAAGATCACGGCCTTGATGGCCGGGTTGACGTTCATGACATGATCCATCTGGGCATCGGTTCCGTTGCGCATCTTTGAGAGCATGTCGTAATAGCCGAAAGCCGCGGGCCGGGAAAGATCGAATGCATCATACTGGGCGTTTTCCAGGGCACCGAAGACGATGCCGCCGGCGTGGATGTAGTAGCCGTAGCGGCCGCCGTCTAAGATCACGATGCATTCGTCGATGTCCGCCAGCAGGTGCAGCATTTTTCCAAAATCCCGCAGGATGTCGATGGTGAGGTGCTCCCCCAGGCGATCGAGATCATTGTCGGCTGAAACCCCGGTGATGCCGGCGGGCGACATGCGCATAAAAACGCCGAAGGCGAACTTTTCCTGCACGAAGGGAGCGTCGAAGATGGCCCGCTGGATAAAGGCGCAGCTTCTGTTGCCGAAGTTGCCGTGGTAGACCGACCGGGTTTCAAACCGGGCATAGGACATGGCAAATGCCTTGAGGGCCCGGTCGATCATCCGGTAAAAATAGAGGTCCCGGGGTTCCTCGTGGCCGGCATGGATGATCCAGTCGGCATCATAGGCCGCGGCCAGGCCGTAGAGGGTTCCGATCTGCGTATCGATGGGAACGCCGCGGTCAAAGGCGCTCATGCCCGTTACCCTGCCGTTGAATTTTTCCCGGATGCGGAAATATTCGATGATTTCTTCCGACTCGCGAGACCCCATGCCGGCCGCCACCCGCAGCCGGATGTTTTGGCACCCGGTCCGCTCTTCCACCGCATCCCGGATGGCCAGCAGCATCTGAAGGTAATGGTCCCCCTCCAGCAGGTAGAATCCATGCTCCGAGCAGAGAATATTGACCCGGTGCTCGGGCAGGATCATCCCCATTTCCACCCCGGCCAGGGCTGCTTCGGCGGATTTTCGGATTTCGGCGACCCCCTGCTTTTGAACAAACCCCTTGCGCATTTCAGGAAACAGATCGGTTATGGAAAGGGAGGTCATGCCGGAAAGACCGGCTGCCCGCATGGCCGGTTCCGGGCACATGCAAGAGGGCATCACCTCAGGCGGCGCGGCCGCTTTTCCGTGGCGGCTTCTATGGAAAAAATCGGTCATGAATCAATTATTCGTGCATTTCGTCACGGTCTTCAGCCAGATAATAGCGGGGGTATTTCTCCGCTATTTGATCTTTTACATCCCAGAGGGAGAGTGACAGGTCGTACCATCGGTGATTTTTGGGCGGCACCGGGTGTTTGCCCGCGGCCTTGAGCATCCGCAGAATCGCCCCCATGCAGTAGATGGCGCAGCCCGAGCGCACCCCGGTGGCGGCGGTGACTTCCTCGGGGGTGGAAGCCCCTTTGATGATGGCGGCCGCCACTTCCTTGGCCAGGGTCAGGGTGCAGGCGCACACGAACTGCTCGGGGTAGACATGGGCTTTTTGGCACAATTCGGCCACGGCGGTTTCATCCACCTCGTCGAAATCCACCCCCACCATCATCTCTTCGCTGCGTTCAACCATGGTCACCGCATCCTCCGGACACAGATGCCAGCACTTGGTGCAGGCCAGGCAGCGGCCGGCATCCACCCGGGCAAACCGGTTTTCAACGGATATGGCGCCAGCGGGACAGACGGTCTCGCATTTCCGGCAGCCGCTGCAGCGGCCCGCATCGATTTCAGATAAATAATTGACCAGTTTCATTTGTATGTACGCGGATGATATTTGAGAAAACAGGGCTTCAGTATAAAATACCATATGAAAAATGGATTCCCGGGTCAATGCGTTAAAAAAATTCATGGGAAAAACATTTGCGAAAACAAAAGCTGCGCGGTAAATTCATTTCAACATCTAACATGTATCAGATTCTAAAGGGGGATCATGGAACTCATCAGCGGGATCGGATTTGTGGCTCTGGGCATCCTGACCGGCATCGGGGCGTCCTTTACCGGTCTGGGGGGCGGGTTTTTAATGGTGCCCCTTCTGCTGTTTCTCGGGTTTAGCGCCCAGAAGACGGTGGGCACCTCCTTTCTGGCCATCCTGGTGATCTCCATATCCGCCCTGGTCGCCCACAACAAGCTGGCCAACGTGGACTACCGGGTGGGGCTGATGCTGGGGGCCGGCGGGGTCATCGGCGCCCAGTTCGGGGCCCGGCTGGTGGAGCATGTCTCCACGGCCCAGTTCAAAAGGATATTTGCGTTCATCCTGGTGGCACTGGCGCTGTATCTTTTCTTCAAAGATTGAAAAAACAGTTTCCCGCAGGCCTTTTCCATCGAATGGGGGATCCGGTTTGCGACTGGTGAAATACAGCGTTATTTTTATATTTTATATTGACAAGTTCCGGAATTATCGGTCCCATCGGGTCCAATCGCCGTGATGATTGACGGGACCCGATTCATCTGCAATACTGAGTTTCTCACACAACTTTCTGCTTCCTAAAAACCCTTCACAGGAGGTGCCGAATGGACAAGATTCTGAGAATCAACATGGGGCCGGACAGCCCCGCCTTCAAAACCGAATCCCGGGACAAGTACGCCGGTCTGGGCGGCCGGGGACTCACCTCGGCCATTGTTTCCAAAGAGGTTCCTCCCTTGTGTCATCCCTTAAGCCAGGACAACCGGCTGGTCTTTGCCCCCGGACTGCTGAGCGGCACCACGGCCGCCATGTCCGGCCGGCTGTCGGTGGGGTGCAAGAGCCCGCTCACCGGCGGCATCAAGGAAGCCAATGCCGGCGGCATGCCCTCGCAGGTTCTGGCCCGGCTCGGTTATGCGGCCATCGTCATCGAAGGAAAACCCGCAGATGATACGCTGTATAAGATTTTCATCAACAAGGACGGGGTCACCATCTCCCCGGACAACAGCTTGAAGCGCCTGGGCAACTACGACCTGGTGGAAAAAATGAAGCAGGAATACGGGGAAAATATCTGCTGCATGTCCATCGGACAGGCCGGGGAGATGAAGCTGGGCGCGGCTTCCATTGCCTGCACCGATATGGAACTGCGGCCCACCCGCCATGCCGGAAGAGGGGGTGTGGGCGCGGTCATGGGATCAAAGGGCGTCAAAGTCATCGTGCTGGATGATACGGGCGCGAAAATGCGTCCCCCCAGGGATCCGGATAAGTTCCGGCAAGCCAACAAGATCTTTGTGCAGGGATTGAAATCCCACCCGGTCACCGGCCAGGGCTTGCCCGCATACGGGACCAATGTCTTGACCAACGTGGTGAATGAAGCGGGCGGATACCCCACCCACAACTTCCAGTGGGGACGCTTCAAGGGTGCGGCCCGGATTTCCGGCGAAACCCAGGCCGAAACCGAAATGGCCCGGGGCGGAAAGGCAACCCACGGGTGTCACCGGGGGTGCGTGATCCAGTGCTCCGGCATTTACACGGACAAGGACGGCCATTTCATGACCAAGCAGCCGGAATATGAAACCGTGTGGGCACACGGCGGAAACTGCGGCATCGACGATCTGGATGTCATCGCCGCCCTGGACCGGATGGATGATGATTTCGGCCTGGACACCATCGAGATGGGCGCCACCATCGGGGTGGCCATGGAGGCCGGTCTGGCGGAATTCGGGGATGCCGAGGCCGCCGTCCGACTGGTCAGCGAAGTGGGGAAGGGGACCCCCCTGGGCCGGATCCTGGGGAGCGGTGCCGGGGTCACCGGAAAAGTCTTCGGAGTGGAGCGCGTCCCGGTGGTGAAAAACCAGTCCATGCCCGCCTATGACCCCCGGGCGGTCCAGGGGATCGGCGTCACCTATGCCACCAGCCCCATGGGCGCCGACCATACCGCCGGATATGCGGTGGCCACCAACCTGCTGGGCGTGGGCGGCAGCGTGGACCCGCTAAAGCCGGAAGGACAGATCGAATTGTCCCGAAATCTTCAGATCGCCACTGCGGCCATTGATTCCACGGGCATGTGCCTGTTCATCGCTTTTGCCATCATGGACCAGCCGGAAACTTTTGCCGCCCTGATCGACATGATCAATGCCTTTTACGGCCTGGACTTAAACGCGGACGGCGTGAGTGAACTGGGGAAAAAGGTGCTGACCATGGAGCGGGATTTCAATGAGCGGGCCGGCTTTTCATCCAAGGACGACCGCCTTCCCGCATATTTTATAAATGAACCCCTGCCGCCCCACGATGTGCGGTTCGGCGTCAAGGATGAGGAACTGGACGCGGTATTCAGTTTCTGATTGTGCACTGATTTGAAAAAACTGTATTTCATTGTAAAACCGGAAGAATTCTTTACGTTTCTTCAACTCACCGCAACCGGATTTTCCATCCGCACCCGGCCGGGGACGCCCATCCGCCGGGTGCTGAGCGAAGATGCCCATATCGCTTCCGCGTATCTGGATAACGTGGTTCAGACCATATTCCACAACGGCTGGGCGGTGGATGACGAACGGACGGCCACCGTGGAAAAGGGTTCCCATATCGCGCTGTCCGCAGCCATGCCGGGTCTGGTGGGGGCAGTTTTCCGGAAAAACAGTCCGGTGGCGAAAATGCGGACGAGCAATTGCGCTAATACCGCACCTTCCCCGGCGGGGGAGGCGATCGACGTCACGCTCAAATTTTTCAACCGGGTAAACGCCGACCTGGGGCCGTTATTTTTAAAGCAGGGAATCCGGCTGCCCAAAGAAACGGCCATAGATTTCCTGCAATATCATAAAGACCGACTGAAAAGCATATGCAGGGAAATCCGGGTGGACGACCGAATTGTTGAGCCCGGGGATCTATCAGGTGCAAATTGGCCGAAGGAAATCCTTCTTGCCGCAGCCCCGGCCTAATCGCTATCCGCCGCCCACGGGCGGAAACATCCCCACCCGGTCCCCGTCTTTCAGGGGGTGTTGCCTGTCCGCATGGACACCGTTTAAGAAGATCAGCTTCACCCGGGCAGATGGGATATCCAGTTCTTCCATCAGGTCGCAGATACGTGCGGACTCCGGGATATTTATCCAGGCAGTTTTGGCTTCCGCTCCGGGCGGCAGATATTTCGCCAATGTCGCAAAAAGATGAAGTTCAACCTTCATGCCAATCCCATTTTTTTAAAGTTGATGTGCGTTTTCACCGGCAATTTTCGCACGGCATCACACCGGCTGCATAAATGCCGTTAAAGTATAATCGCGGATCATCTGTTTTTAAAAGGAAAAATGCCGCACCCATGTGAAAAAGATATCCTTTCTGTCATCTTCGATCGATCGGAAAACATGATCGATCCGGCAGGCCTGGAAAAACGGGTGCTCACGGACTTCCATGCCCGTGAGATTGCCCGGAAGCGGAATTTCGCACTTGGCCGGATCCATATTCTGGCCATGAAAAACGGGATATGGCCGCTCAGGTATATCCGCAACAGCGGCAGTTTCTCACTTGACGATCAGCTCGTGCTGTTTTCATCGCGGGTGGCCGTCATCGGCGCCGGTGGCCTTGGCGGACATGTGCTGACCCTGCTGGCCCGGACCGGCATCGGCGGCCTGGTGGTCGCCGATCCCCAGGAATTTGAGGAAACCAATTTAAACCGCCAGTCATTTGCGACCACCAAGAGCATGGGGAAAAACAAGGCGGAAACCGCCGCCCGCATGATAGAGGCCATCAATCCGGCTGTGGAGGTATATCCATTCCGGGAAGCCCTGACGCATTTAAATGCAGCCGGGATTCTTTCCGGGGTCCGGGTGGCAGTTGATGCGATGGATAATATCGGCGGCCGGCGCATTCTTCAGGCGGCGGCTAAACAGATGGGAATCCCCCTGGTCCACGGCGCCATCGCCGGCTTCGAGGGGCAGGTGATGGCGGTATTTCCGGGAGAGTCCGGGATTGCCCGAATCTATGGAGACGGTAGCCGGGATCCGGAGCCGCCTTACCCCGAGGATCTTCTCGGTGTTCCCGCAGTCACCCCGGCGCTTATCGGCACCCTTCAGGCGATGGAGGTGATCAAAATCCTGCTGAAGCGAAAAAGCATCTTCAGGAATCAAATGGTCGCCGCAGACCTGGAAACCGGGAGTACGGAACTCTACCGGTTCAAAGACTGATACCTTCCTGCCGCAAATTTCCACGCCGCGCAAAAGAATACCCCCCTTCAGCTATTTTCAATTGCCCGATTGCTTCATACGCATGGTTTGATTTGACATCTGCTTTGATCGATTGTAGTAAAAATAGATATTTATATCGATTGACAAAGTCATATAACCGAATAAAACCCGATAGATCCAGTTAAGGGCCTTCTGTATTTCAGGTAGACACGTCTTGAATCATATTGAAATTGGTAAAAATTCGCTCCTTTGCGGCCATGATGAAATAATGATTGTGGGTTCGGATACGGATGGGACATCGGAACTCCGAGACCGGCTCGAATGCCTCTTTCCTCACGTATCGGTGGGGATCAAGAGCGGAACAGCCGTGTTTTTAAGCATTGAAAGTTTAGCGCCCGCCCTGGCTCTGATCGATGTTGATCCGGATGAAAAAGAGGCGGCTTTAGAAGTCGCAGGACAGATCCGCGCCCGGTGGGGCATGCCGGTGCTGTTTGTCTGTGATGCCGGTGTTGAAAAGCACATTCCCGCACACTTTCTTTATATCCCATTTGGTTATTTGACACGGCCCTTCGAAGATCGCCAGATCCGCATGATAACGGAAATGGCCCTGCATGCAAACCGGTTGGAGAAAGAACATGCCCGAGCCGAGCAGGCCCGGGAAATGGCCGAAAAGAATTACCACCTGCTGGCCGATAATCTTCAGGATGTCATTTTTACATTGGATATGGACCTGAATTACACGTACATCAGCCCGTCGATAAGAACGATGCGGGGATTTGACGTCAAAGAAGTGATCGGCCGCTCACTTCTTACCATGGTGACGCCTGAATCCAGGGCAAAAATTCTTGAAACCTTTGATACGGAGATGGCGCTGGAGTCATCCGGGCCATCAAATCCGGACCGGTTTCAGATGGTCGAAGCCGAAATGATCTGTAAAAATGGTTCCACCATTTGGACGGAGGCCAAGTTTTCATTTATTCGCGATAAAAAAGGCGATGCCATCGGAATCATCGGGATCAATCGCGATATCAGTGAACGCAAACAGATTATCACCCAACTCAGAGAGAGTGAAGAAAAGTTCAGGGCGCTTGCGGAGGCCTGCCCATTTGCCATCATGATCTATCAGGCCGATTACTGGGTGTATACCAACCCGGCCGGCGAGCGGATTTCGGGATTTTCAAGGGAGGAATTGTATCGCCAGCGATTCTGGGAGATCGTCCATCCCGATTACCAGCCCCTGGTCCGGGAGCGGGGCAACCGCCGTCAGGCCGGCAAAACAGCCACTCCCGCCTATGATTTCAAAATTATCGGCAAATCCGGTGAAAGCATCTGGGTGTCCCTCTCCGGGGGAAGCTTCATGTATGAGGGCAAACCGGCCGGAATGATAACGGTCATTGACATCACGGAGCGTAAAAAATTTGAAAATGTCCTGCGGGAAAGCGAAGAGAAATACCGCACGATTCTGGAGAATATCGAAGACGGCTATTACGAGGTCGATCTGGATGGCAACTTTGTTTTTTTCAATGATTTCATCTGCCGGATTTCGGGATACGCCCGGGAGGAAATGCTGGGGGTGAATTACCGGCAATATACGGATGAAATAAATGCCCTGAAAATCTACCAGGCATTCAACGCCGTATATCAAACGGGCAGGCCCGCCAAAACCTTTGACCTGGAAGTCATTCGCAAAGATAAATCCCTGCGCTATGTGGAAATATCCATTTCTCCGATTTTCCATGGAAATGATGCTCCATCGGGGTTTCGGGGCATTATCCGTGATATTACCGAGCGGAAGCAGGCCGAAGAACAGAAAAGGAATCTGGAAGCCCAGCTTCAGCAGGCCCAGAAAATGGAAGCGGTCGGCACCCTGGCCGGGGGAATCGCTCACGATTTCAACAACATCCTTCAGGTGATCAACGGCTATGCGCAACTGTTGCTGTTGAAGAAGAATCAGGATGATCCGGATTATATGAAACTGTTTCAGCTCCAGAAATCAGGGGAAAGGGCGGCCCGCCTGATTGAACAGCTGCTGGCATTCAGCCGGAAAATGGAAGGCCGGCACCGGCCGATTTCACTGAACCGGGAGATTCTGCAGGCGCAAAAATTTCTGAAACACACCCTGCCGAAAATGATCGACCTGCAGTTTGATCTGGAGCCGTCCCTGTGGCCGGTCAAGGGCGATCCGGTCCATATGGAGCAAATTCTGCTGAACCTGGGGAGCAATGCCGCGGATGCCATGCCCGAAGGCGGTAAGCTGCGGGTTGAAACCCGCAACGTGATCCTCGATCAAGCCTATTGCGATGATCACCTGGGGGCGGCCCCCGGCAGCTACGTCCTGCTGGCGGTTTCGGATACCGGATGCGGCATGGATCCCAAAACCGTCGAGCATATCTTCGATCCGTTTTTCACCACCAAGGAAATCGGCAGGGGAACCGGACTGGGAATGGCTTCGGTTTATGGAATCGTCAAAAGCCATGGCGGGTATATCATGTGCTACAGCGAACTCGGCCATGGGACCATTTTTAAAATTTACCTGCCGGCACTTACCGAAGGAGCCGTCATCGATGAAGCCGTACCGGCGGAAACGGCCCAGTTGGGCGGGACCGAAACCATCCTGCTCGTCGATGACGAAGCTGCGGTAAGAGATACGGCGCTGCAGATGCTGGAATATTACGGCTACCAGGTGATCAGTGCCGGAAATGGGGAAGAGGCCCTGGATATTTATCAGCGCTACATTGCCGAAATCGATCTGGTGATCCTTGATTTGAGCATGCCGGGAATGGGCGGCCTCAAATGTATGGAAAAGATCCTGGATATCAATCCTTCCGCCAAGATACTGATCGCCAGCGGGTACTCGACTTCCGGACATGCCGAAGAGGCATTGGCTTCCGGAGCGTCTGAATTCATCGGAAAGCCCTACCAGATCAGGGAACTGGCCACGAAAGTTCGATCCATTTTCGACCTCGATTTACATCAGCATAATTGACGCATAACTGCGGTTCGCGGGCGGGATCCGGTTTGACATCAACATGGAAATCCCTATGATTTTAGATCAAATGCGCCCGCTTCCGCCGGAACCTTTTAAACGACGGGAGTGATAACCAAAGTGTTTTATCAAAAAGATGACGCCGGATACCACTGCCCCATCAGCGGCATCCGCCAGAAAACGTTGGTTTACGGCAAAAATACCCTGATGACGGAATTCATTCTGGAAGCGGGAAGCGTTCTGCCCATGCATCGGCATCCCCATGAGCAGACGGGGTACCTGCTTACGGGCAAGCTGGAATTGACGGTCGGTGCCGAAACCCGGGTCGTTTCGGCCGGCGACGCCTGGTGCGTTCCCGGAGACTGCATCCATGGCGCCACGGTTCTGGAAGATTCGGTGGCAGTGGAGGTATTTTCACCGGTGCGGACGGAATATATTCCGGAAATACCGGCATGCGCCTGACCCCGCGGCCTGACCCCGAGAATTGATGAATCCGGCCGCCGGTGGAACCGATCGCATGGATACAAAAAAAATGTAAGGAAAAATCGGTGGGCCGAAACCGCAAAAGTATCCGCTGGTTTCTATGTTTTAAACCTGACCATGGAAATGGAGGTAAGCACATGAAAACCAAGTTTCAGATGATCTTGATCGCAATACTATTTTTATTCTCAGGCGGCCAGGCGTGGGCGCATTGTCAGCTTCCCTGCGGCATATATGACGACCATATGCGGATCGATATGATCCGGGAAGATATCACCACCATCGAAAAGGCCATGAACTCAATCACCTCTTTGCAAAAAGAAAAAAATATCAACTACAATCAATTGGTTCGATGGATCGACGATAAAGAGATCCACGCCGACAAGATACAGGAAACCGTGTCTGATTATTTCATGACCCAGCGGGTGAAACCCGATGATGAAAATTATGTGCAAAAGCTCCAGCAGCTTCATGAAATGCTGATTCAGGCCATGCTGAGCAAGCAGACCACCGATTTGACTCATGTGGAGCGGCTGCGCAAACTGGTGAATGAATTTGAATCTCTGTATTTCAAAAACGAAAAGAAGGAAAATGGCGACAGCCCGGAGCAGAAAACACCAGGGAAAAATCAGTAGCAGGTGAAGGTGACGCGTTTTGTTGAAAAAATGGATTCCCTGGCGGTTTTTGATTCAAAGAACCGCCAGGGCTTACGGTTTTATCGATCCGATCATGTTTCTCGCCCGGCTGCGGCAGTTTGCCCAGCCCTCGGAGGTGCAGGAACCCATCGAACTGATCCGTGCGGGCATTGCCTTTCACGCGCGCGGCCTGATCAACACCAAGGCGATTCAGCACAATCTGGACTGGCTGTGGCCCTACTGGGTCGAGAAACAATTCAACCCCCGGGATGAATCGTTCATTCCCCGCGCTTTTTCATTCAGCCACATCAACCTGACCCACCGGAACTGGACGGCGGTGGGTCACCCGGAACTGCCGCTATATCCCATTGTGGACCCCCGGGGACTGATCACTCCCCTTTTTGACGGCTGGTCCATTGATTTCTGGGTCCTGTCCGAAGAGGGCGAACTCTATCCTTCCCGGCAGCCGGACGCTCACCAGCAGTGGATCCTGCATCCCAACCTGGCAGTTCAAACAAGGTGCGAAAAAGGTGGCATGCAGCTGATCACCCATGTCCGCCTCGAGATCGAAAACGGTGCGCCGGTATTGGAAATTTCCGCTTCCGCATGTTCGGGCAGCAGCGGGATGCTGGCGGCGGCCATTCGGCCCTATAATCCCGAAGGGGTTCAGTTTATCGAAAAGATCAAGTTGAATTCCAAGCTGCCGGGATTGGAGGTCAACTCCCGGACCGTGATTTCGATGAGCGAAAAGCCGGAGCGGGTCGCATTTTCAAATTATCATCAGGGAGATGTATTAAACCGGCTGGATATTGTCCCTCCACGATTTTCCATCTCCTGCGATGTGGGCATGGCCACATCCGCTGCCCTGTTCCGCCTGCGGCCGGGGCATACCAAAACCATCGATTTGAAAATCGGCCTCAGCGAAGGTCTGCCCCGGAAGAGCGGATTGAAATTTTCTTCGGACGATTCATGGTCCAAGTATATCCGCCGGGCAGCCGCCCTTGACATTCCGGATGAACGGATGAAATTTCTCTATGATGCGGCCGTCCGGAGCCTGGTGCTGATGAGCGCCGAAGAGATCTACCCGGGACCGTACACCTACCGCCGGTTCTGGTTCAGGGATGCCTGCCTGATGATCAATGCCCTGCTGGCGCTGGGATTGACCGGCCGGGTCTATCGGCTGCTCAATTCCTTTCCGGAGCGCCAGAAGCGAACCGGGTATTTTCACTCCCAGGATGGCGAATGGGATTCAAACGGTCAGGTCCTATGGATCATCGACCGTTACCATCAGCTGTCCCGGCAGGACATCAGCAGTCAATGGATGGAAGCGGTCATTAAAGGCGCGGAATGGATCCGGAACAAGCGGGATCGGAAAAGCCGCTCATCTGCGCACCATGGGCTGCTTCCGGCCGGTTTCTCCGCAGAGCACCTGGGCCCCAATGATTTTTATTACTGGGATGATTTCTGGGGGCTGGCCGGTCTGAGGGCCGCCGGGCGCCTGGCCGGCCGGTTTGGAACATACCGTCATCAGCAGCGGTTTGAAACGGAAGCGGATCATTTCGAAAAATGCATTTTCTCCAGCGTGAACGCCTCCGCCGAAGCGTGCGGCGGTGCAATCCCGGCCACCCCCTACCGCCGCATGGATGCCGGTGCCATCGGCTCCATGGTGGCCGATTATCCCCTTCAGCTGATCGAATCCGGCGATGACCGGATTTTAAAAACCGCCGAGTTCCTCATGGCCCATTGCTTTCATAAAGGCGCATTTTTTCAGGACATGATTCATTCCGGCCTGAATGCCTATCTGACGCTGGCCATTGCCCAGACGCTGCTGCGGAAAGGGGACGGGCGTTACCGGCAGCTGGTAAAAGATGTGGCCGGGCTGGCTTCCCCCACCGGCCAGTGGCCCGAAGCCATCCATCCCATTACCCTGGGCGGCTGCATGGGCGACGGCCAGCATGCGTGGGCCGCTGCTGAATGGATCATGATGATCCGCCATCTCTTTGTTCGCGAAGAGAAAAACGGTTTGGTGCTGGGCGCCGGCATTTTTCCCGAATGGCTCGAAACCGGGGCATCCGTTGAATTCGGTCCGACGCCCACGCCCTACGGCCCCATTTCCGTGCGGTTTACCCCGTCCGAAAACGGACTGGAACTGCGGTGGAACGAAGATTTTCCGAAATATGAAGAAGGGCTTTCCTATCTGTCCGTCTCCGTCCCGGGGTATCTGGCTTTGCAGATCACCGATTTTTCAACCCATTATATTTGCCTTCAGGAGGCTTCGGCTGCATGAGAATATGCATGTTCACCAATACCTATCTGCCCCACGTTGGCGGTGTGGCCAATTCAGTGGCGGCGTTTGCACAAGACCTCCGGCAGATGGGGCATAAGGTGCTGATCGTTGCGCCGACCTTTAAGAATTCGGATTCGAGTGAAGAAAATGCCGAAGAAATTCTCCGGGTGCCCGCCATCCAGAATTTTTCAGGGGGCGACTTTTCCGTCAGAATTCCCATCCCCTTTATCATTGCCGACAAGATCGATGACTTCAAGCCGGACCTGATTCACAGCCATCACCCCTACATCATGGGGGATGCGGGCATGCGAACGGCTTTTCGGTTGAAGCTGCCCCTGGTGTTTACCCATCATACCCGGTATGAAGAGTACACCCATTACGTACCAGCCGATTCGGCGGCCATGAAGCGGTTCGTGATTCATCTTTCCACCGAGTACGCAAACATGTGCTCCCAGGTGATTGCGCCCAGTGAATCCATCGCCAAGCTGATTGAAGAAAGGGGCGTGATATCTCCAATTGCCGTAATCCCCACAGGGATTGATACGCGTGTGTTTCAAACCGGAAATGGCAGCCGGTTTCGGCAAAAAACGGGAATCGGCAAAGATGCGCAGGTGATGGGGCACGTGGGCCGACTGGCACCGGAAAAGAATCTGGCCTACCTGGCACGAGCGGCGGCGACCGCCGTAAAAGCGATGCCGTCCGCCCGCTTCCTGGTGGTCGGTTCCGGACCGAGCCAATCCGAGGTTAAGGATATCTTCAGGGAAATGAAATTAGAAGACCGGCTCATCCTGACCGGCAAACTGACCGGACCGGATCTTTATGATGCCTATGCCGCCATGGATCTGTTCGTATTTTCTTCAAAATCGGAGACCCAGGGGATGGTCCTGGCTGAAGCCATGGCCGCTGGAAAACCCGTAATCGCGCTGGATGCCTCCGGGGCGCGGGAGGTGGTGGCGGAAGGCGAAAACGGCCGGCTGCTTCCCCCGGATGCGGATACCGATTCTTTTTCGGCGGCCATCATCAATTTTTTCAGCGATCAGAATCTTAGGCATCAATGGCAAGCCCACATTTCGAAAACAGCGGCCGAATTTTCACGGGAGAGATGTTCCGGGAAGCTGGCGCGTCTGTATGAATCGGCCATTGCCATGGAATGTCTGGTTCAGAACCGCTGCCATTTGCGGGTGGAGGAAGAGGACATGTGGGACAAACTCCTGCGCCGCATCCGCATCGAATGGGAAATGCTGTCCGAAAAGGCCGCTGCCATCGCCCACATCGTCCAGGAGCGCGAGGATATTTCTGAAAAAACCCCTGCCAGAGAGAAATAGCGCTTGTAGAACGCTGCGGCAGGGGAGTCGTGATTTTTTCTTATCCCTCAATTGATCAGCGGGCGCTGCAGCATCCGTTCGTATAGATCCATGTACTGGCGGGCATTGACATCGTTGTTGAAGGTATTGATGGCATGGTCCATGATCCGCCGGATGTGCGCTGCCCGCTGATCGGGCGGCAGATCGTAGAATCGGTGGATGGCCTGCTGGATCGCCCAGAACAGGCCGCCGGAATCATAGGTTTCGAACAGGAAGCCATTTCCGGTATCCGTCTCGGGGTGAAAATGGGTGACCGTGTCGTGAATTCCGCCGGTATCCCGGGCCACCGGCAGGGTGCCGTAAATCGGCGCAATCATCTGGGGCAGGCCGCACGGTTCAAAAAGCGAGGGCATCAGGACGAAGTCCGCGCCCGCATAGGCGATCCGGGAGAGGTTTTCGTCGAATTCACAGACCGCCACCCGGTTTTCGATGCCGTGATAATTGACGATGTCCACGAAATGCTTTTTAAAACTTCCATTGGCCACGAAAACCACCTGCAGGTTCCGGGACCAGAACGTGCTGACCACGTGGTAGAGAATTTCCGCCAGTAGCTGGCAGCCTTTCTGAAGGTTATCCAGGCGTGACGGCCAGAAAAAAACAGGGGCCTTGTCATCACGCACCAGCCCCAGCGTCCGCTGAAGGTGCCGCTTGTTTTCCAATTTGCCCGCCACGTGATCATCTGCCGTATACCGGCGGGCCAGGGCGGCATCCGTGGCCGGATTGAAACTGGGATCCGGTGCATTCAATATCCCCAGGCCGCAATCCGCGTACCATTTGTTTCTCAATTCCTGACGCAGGGAAGGGGGGACGAAATCATGCCAGCCGTTGACGATCTCCCTTAAAAACGTGGGACTGACCGTATTCACATAATGGGAGGCGAAAACACCGCTGGTGAGAAAATCAACCGGGTCATTCTCCCGGATGGCTTCATATTCGTCGCCCGGAAACTCATAATACAGATGATCCCAGAAGTAGGCCGCATCGATTCCCCGGTCCTCGATATGCTCCAGGGTGGCCTTTACCGTATGGATGTTGTGCAGCGTGAACAGGCACGGCACTTCCATCCGCCGGGCCATGGCGGGGACCAGGGCGGTCATCCAGTCATTGCAGTGGATCAGGTCCGGTTTGACCCTCGGAACGATGTGGTTCATCACCTCCCGCTGGAATGCCAGTGAAATCCGCATATTCTCCCACCCGTAGCTCGAATACACGTTGTGAAGATAGAAAAAGGCCCGGTCTTCGGCCAGGTGCACCCGGTCCTGGGGCATGGTGGAACGGATGATGTGCCGCTGCCGCCGAAGCACCGGATCCATCTGGGTGTCGAACATGGCCCGGTAATCCGGAAGCGCCACATGCACGTCCGCACCCAGGGTGAACAGGGAACTGATCAGGGAGGCGGACACGTCCGCCAGCCCGCCGGCCTTGGCGGTCATGCTGTTGGCCAGGTTTCCCATCCCTTCGGGAAGATAGGTGGTTTCAGGCGTGACAATCAGTATCCGCGGATTTTTCGGTTTAATTTTTGCCATAATAATTTATTCAAAATCCAAAATTTGAAAATAGTTAACCTTTGAACTTGCGAATCATAACGGCTGCCGCCGGTATAATCCCCCTTTAATTCCCCCCTTGAGGGGGGACTGAGGGGGGTGTTGGACCTGCGGAAACAGAAGAATACAATTATTTAAACAAGCGCCTTAGATCCTTTTGCGGTAGAGAAAGATACGCAAATCGTCCAGGCACCGTTTTACGCCCATGTCAGCATTCCCGGCGCCGATTTCAGGAAATCATCCCCGCTGGGGGAAATCCGGGCGGTCAGACCGTATCGGCCGGATATCTGGCAGGTCAGTTGAGCGAAATACAGGTATGCGCCGCCGCCCCTGTCTTCCTTGACCTCCATCTTCTGGTTGTGCAGGGGATCGAGCCGGTCCAGCGTTTTCATCCTTCCGTAGCAGACCTCCACATCCACTTCTTCGGGTAAAATCTCCCCTAAAAAAACAGAGGCGGTGACCGTAAATTGATCCCCCACCCGGAAAGGACCGTCCGTATTTCGTTCCGGGCGGCTGATGCGGATTCCGGGCCAGTGTTTCAGCAGGTGAGCACGAAGATCCCGCAAGCGGTGGGCTTCGGCTGCGTCTTTCTCCAGGAGCCGGTGAAACTGCCGGGATGCCGGAAGGTAGGAAAGTGTCGCATATTTTTCCACCATTTCGTGTGCGCAGAACCGATGCATCGCCATTTTCATGGAGGCTTTCATCATCCGGATCCATTCGGCAGGGGCGTCCCCGTTCCTGCGGTCATAAAACTTCGGGATCACCTCGTTTTCCAGCACGTTGAACACCGCCTGGCATTCCACGTCGTCCTGATAATCCCAGTCGTCGTATTCCTCCCCGTTGCCGATCTTGAACCCGGTGTCGCTGGAATACCCTTCGCACCACCATCCGTCCAGGATGCTCACATTGAGCACCCCGTTTGCGGCGGCTTTGATGCCCGATGTGCCGCAGGCTTCATAGGGGCGCCGGGGCGTATTGAGCCAGATGTCGCACCCCTGAACCAGGTGCCGGGCAATATACGGATCATAGTCTTCGAGAAAAATAAACCGGTTCCGGACGTTGGCCTTCCGGGCGAAATCGACGATGCGGCGGATCAGTTCCTTGCCTTCATTGTCCCGTGGATGGGCTTTTCCGGCAAATACGAACTGCACCGGAAATTCCCGGGAGGTAAGCAGCGACTCCAGTCGGGCCGGGTCCCTCAGCAGCAGGTAAGCCCGTTTGTAAGTAGCAAAACGGCGGGCGAATCCGATGGTCAGTGCGTCATGATCCAGCACAGAGGCGGCGTCTTCCATCTGGGATTTGGGGGCGTTTCGCCTGCCGTACTGTCGCATCATCAGGCTCCTGCAGACGCGGATCATGCGGGCACGGCTCAATTCATGGGAACGCCACAGCTCTTCGTCATAAATGTCGTCGATCCGGTCGATGACCTGGGGGTTTTTCCAGGCGGTCTGAAACCAGTCAGGGCCGATGTAGCGGTCGAACAGGGTCCAGTTGTCCACGGATATCCAGGAGGGGATATGCACGCCATTGGTGATGTGGCGGATGGGAATTTCGTTTTCGGGCCGTCCCGGCCACACGCCGGTCCACATGCGCCGGGCCACACGGCCATGCAGTTCGCTGACACCGTTGCAGTAATGGGCCATACGCAGCCCCAGCGCAAACATGGAGAAAGGCGGGTGGTCGCCAGGGTTTCCGGTCTGGCCCCAGGAGATGATGTTGTCGATGGAGGTGTCAAGCCTCTGTTCGTATTCCCTCAGGTAGGGTTTGACCATATCCACCGGGAATTCATCGTGACCGGCCGCCACCGGAGTGTGGGTGGTGAACACCATGGTGCGGGGGACCACTTCCATGGCGGTTTTCAGGTCGATCTGGTGATGCTGCACCATCTGGGCCAGTCGTTCGATCACCACGAAGGAGCAGTGACCTTCATTGAGATGGCACACCTGGGGATGGATGCCCATGGCATCCAGTGCCTTCATGCCGCCGATGCCCAGCAGCACTTCCTGGGCCAGCCGGTTTTTCGCTTCGGCGATGTAGAGCCGGGAGGTGATGTTTCGATTTTCGACACTGTTTTCGGTGACATTGGTATCGAGCAGAAACAGTGGAACCCGCCCGATCATGATCCGCAGGACCTGTGCGTGGATATCGCCGTCCGGACCCGGGACGGTGATATGCAGTTCCTTGCCCTGGGTGTCCCTCGCCCGGGAAATCGGCAGTTGATATAGATCGGTTTCCGGGTATTCCTCCTGCTGCCATCCGTTCTGGTCCAGGTACTGGTGAAAATATCCCAGCCGGTAGAGCAGACCGACCCCCACGATCGGCTCTCCCCGGTCCGAGGCCGCTTTCAGATGATCACCCGCCAGTATTCCCAATCCCCCGGCAAACAGCGGAAGGCTCTCGTGCACGCCGTACTCCATGGAGAAGTAGGCCACCGTACCGCTCTGGTATTTTGGATCATCGATAGCCCGGGCAGGCGCTTCCACGAATTTCTGATAGGCGTCCTGCACCCGCTTCAGATGGGCCAGAAAACCCTCATCCTCGGCCATGGCTTCCATTTTTTTCTGGGGGACCTGGGTGAAAAACAGGATCGGGTTTCGTCCGGACTGGTTCCACAACTTGGGATCGATCCGGCGCAGGAGTTCGATTGCATCCAGGTACCAGGTCCACCAGAGATTTCGGACCATTTTTTCGGCGAAAGCAAAGTTTTGGGGAACCTTCGGATAAACTTGAAAAGTTTGAATCTGGCTCATTTACGAAATCCCTTTTCTGATGCTTAAAGGACAATCACCGAATTGTCGGTCCCGGAAAATTCCGTCGGCACGTATTTGTCTGATTCCGGATCATTGATCCAGGTCCGCTGGTCGACCAGGTATCTGAACTGGTATTCCCGGTTCAAATCGAGTTCCAGGGTGATCGTAAATGCGCCGTTTTTCAACTTGTTCATCGGTGTCTCATCAGTGCTCCAGTCGTTGAATTCCCCCACGATATGGACGGTTTGGGCGTTCTGAACGGTTTCCTTGTCCAGACGAAAGGTGGCCTTGCAGACAGGGCGTGATTTAAGATACTGTTTTTTAATGCTCATCTATCCTCCTGAAGTTCGACTCCTGAAAGGTTCGTCTTTTTAAACTTAAGGCTCCAATCATCATTCATCAACTGATTCCAGACCCTGAACCACTCGGTAACCCCCCAGGCCTGTGCGTCGCATCCGCGCTGATGGTGTGGATAATTTCCATCTATGATTTCGGGAATCTGTCCGGCGCATCCCTGGTTGATCAATATGGAACTGCTTCCCAGCCAGGCGGCCGCAGCCGCCTTGCCCGGCTTGCCGTATGCCATGGACCAGGCCTCGCAGAATGAGGGGAACACCCATGTCCAGGCGGTGCCGTTATGGTAGGCGGGCTTGCGCCGGGTATCTTCGTCGCCGGAATAGGTTCCCTGATACGGGTGATGCGGGTCGTTGAGCAGCCGGCCATTGTGGTAGACGGGAAGGGGATTTTCCACGGGCTGGTCGGCCAGGCTGCGGATGGCCCCGGGCACCAGCAGAACCGAACAGCGATCCAGTATGTTTCTGACCGTGGCCGGATCCGAAATGGCGCCCAGTGTGACGGCAAACAGCTGGTTGGGGCGCAGGGCGTCATCCTTTACGGCGCCGGCGGCAGGCATGGACAGGGACGCGCACAGGTTATCCGCCAGGTAGCCACGGTCCTTGATGTAGTAGAGGTCAAAAATGGCATGCTGGACCCGGTCCGCCAACTGATCCCATTTGGCTGCGTTGCCGGCGTCATCGACAGCGGCCAGAAAGGACAGGGCATGATGCCACAGGGCCTGGATTTCGATGGGATAGCCCTCCCTCGGAGTGGATGCGGGGTAGTTCGTGTCCATCCAGGTGAAATGGGAAGGCGAAAAAATCAGGCCGGATGACGGGTCCATTCGAATGCCGTTCGGGGTTCCACTGGTATATGCGTCTGCAATGGAGATCAGGATGTCGCGGAAAGTGCGCCCGCCGCAGTCCGCCATGAGGATATCGGATTTTTTCGAAGCGACGATGAAATCCCGGGCCGCGGCAAACAGCCACAAGGGCGCATCCGAAGTATCCCGGTTGCCCGCATCAGAACCCCGGATCATGTTGGGAATGGTGCCGGATTTTTCAAAGAGGGCGAACTGCTTCAGGATGGATTCGGTTTCGGCGAGAAAACCACCGGCAATCAATCCCCGGCAGGCGATCAGGGTGTCCCGGCCCCAGTCCAGAAACCAGGGATAACCGGCAATCACGGTCTTATATCCATTTCGACGAACCAGATAGTGCGCCATGGCCGATTTCATGGCCAGGCCGGGTGGTTGTGCGGCCACCCGGATTTTTGTGATAGCATCGTCGGGCGGATTTTCCGGCGCGGGTTTTAAAGAAGCCTTGGGATCGGCACTCTTGGCTTCGGCAGTCAGAAACGCCTTCTGGTTCCCTTTTAATTCGATGGCGAAATATCCCGGACTGAACAGGTCGGTATGGGCATCCATGCCCCGGTCGGCTTCTAAAGGGAGTTCAACCATGTACTGCCACTGGGGTTCGGAAACAAATTTTGCTGTTGAGGAAGTCATGTGCAGCTGTCGGTCGGGATGGGGTCTGAATATAAATCCTTTTTTATTGGGCAAAATACTTCGAGGCCAGTGCTCCTCCGGTCCGGTGTAGGCTTTGGTGGTGGAATGGAAGCTGCGGTCGTCGATGTCCGGCCGGATGATCAGTGAAACGGGAATTTGATCGGGGAGCAGGTCGCCCCGGTTTCCGGAGGCGCCTCGGTTGAAGAAAATGCATATCCGGTTTTCATCGGGTATCATTTTGATCACGGCCGAGAGGATGACATGCTGTCCCTGTCCACAGGGGATGGTGAAATGCCATGATCCTGAAGAAGCATAATCGAAGTAAAAATGCCGGAGGCAGTCCATGCAGATATCCTGGGAATACCCCTGGTATACGAGCCATCCCCTGCACCGGATCAGCATCATCTGCCGGTCCTCCGGATACTGGGAATGAAAGTTGGCCGCCAGAAGGCCGTCGTATTTGCTTTTGATGCGCCCCCAGTCCGCATGGGCCCTGAGCATGGCCCCCCGCCCGTTGGTGCCCAGAAAGGAAATCGGCTGCTTCAACAGCATCTTTCGCCCAAACATCTGCTTTACCCGCACCCGGTCGGGGCGGGCGAGATATAGCACGTGCGCGGTCCTGTGAACACAATTTTTATTGGCATAAACCGACAGCAGAAGTTGATGGAGCTGGTGATCATCATGGACCGTCCGGGGCATGAACAGGGTGAAATGCGTCCCGTCTTGGCGCTCGATGCTTCTCATGATCCCCACACAGTTCCCCCGCTCCGGATGATCCATCAACCGGGCGGTGAAGGGTTGATCCGCCTGAACCATCAGGAAATGGCCGGGCGGCACCATCACCTGCCTTTCGGCATCTGCGGGCCATTGCCACGTGACGACCCGGCTCTCTTCGCCTTCGGGGTTCATCATCGAGCAGAACTGAAGCGGATCTTTCGCCAGTTCCGCTGCGGCCTGGTCCGGATCAAAGTCTTCGATATCCCGATAGCCGAAAAGTTCATGGCGGATATCCAAGGCCAGAGCCCGGAGCAACTGGTGCCGGATATGTGCGGGGCTTGCCGTCAGGTTGACCTCCCTGTCGGCAAGGATGTTTTCCGGTTCAGGATCGGCGGTGAGGCACATCACTTCGCCGGGGGCGAGAGCAACCGACCGGCGGCGGCGGTCCGTTTCGGGAACCACCGTCCGGGCATGGAGCAGATCGAAAAAGTGATCCCGGGGCATGCCCGAAGATTCAACATCCCAGGCGGCATTCTGTGGGTTACGGGCATCGAGGTTTACCAGAATCAGCAGCCGCTTGCCGGAGGGCCGGTGAAGACGAAGCACGGCGATGCAGTTGCCCGGACCGGATTGAATCATTTTCAATTCGGTCTTGTCGAAAAATGCGGGGTGCGCGGTGAGGAGCCGGTTCATGCGCCGAATCCAGTCCACCTGATTGGTTTCATCGCCCCAGTTCAGTGAGCCGGCCTGGTGAACATTGATCTTTTCGGTGGCAAACCACTCCACCCCGTTGGCAAAACCGAACGCACCGCACACGGAAGTCAATGCGCAAAACGCGGTGCGCATGGCCGCGTATGTCCGTGAATCCGCCGCCAGCCGGTTGTTGTCATGGGTTTCCGCGTAATTGACCATGATGCCGATTTGAGAGGCGGTTTTCCAGATGTCAGGAAGATACTGTTCGACCTGGTTCCGATCATAATTTTGAAACAACTCGGAGTAGGCCCAGTTGAAATTAGATGTTTCCAGGATGGTTTCGGTGACCGATATCTTTCCGCCCAGACCCTCCAGCAGAAAAATCGTATCGGGGAATTCCTCTCTAACCGACGCGACAATATAGTTCCATGCCGCCACCGGGATCATGTATCCGGCATCGCATCGGAACCCGTCCACCCCGCGGCGACACCAGGTGAGAAATACCTCTGCGACATACTGCCACAGTTTTTTATGGCTGTAATCCAGTCGGGTGAGGTCTTCCCAGACCACTCCCCAGGCGCCTGGCGCTTCGATTTTGCCGTCCGGGTCCCGCACCAGCCATTCCGGGTGGGTTTCGTGCAGATCTGCCGCCCATCCCGTGTGATTGGGGGCAAGATCGATGATGATTTTGGCATTTCGGGCATGGACCGCATCGACCAATTCGATGAACTGTTCAAGCGGCGTGGCCTTGGGATCAAACTGGGCCAGGGCCGGATCTATTCCGGTGAAATCGAGTGCCGCATAGGGGCTGCCGAACCGGCCCATGCGCCCGTAGGTGGTGGGTGTGGGATTAATGGGAAGCAGATGGAGAATGCGGCATCCCAGATGGCCGATGATGAAATCGAGTTCTTTGATCAGGTCCCTGAACTTGCCCGATGGCGGGATCACCGTATACCCGTGCTGATCGAGGTACGTGACGGTTTCACCCGCATGATCACCGGCATGGCCGGCTCCGCTCTTGTTTGAACCGAATTGCCTCACAAAGGCATTGTAGATGATGTTCGCGCAGCAGGTATCGGCGGGCTCCACGCTGATGGAGATGTTGTCTCCATGAGGCCAGAGGGGCTGGGGGCGGCCTGTTTCCAGAAAAAAGCATTTGGCTTCGAAGTGACCCACCTCGGTGAGGCCAAGGGTGAGCGTATAGCGTTTTTCCGCCTGCCGGATCATGGGGATATCATACCAGGATCGCCCCAGTAGAGGCGAATCGAACCGAATCCGCCGGATGATCTCTTCCCTCATGGTATGCGCCTGGCCGAGATTGGTGCGAACCCACGCGCGGCCTGGCAGATCCGCCTCCAGCTCCAGGGTAAAGGTGATAACATCCCCTTTGAAGGCAAGTATTTTAGACCCGGGTTCGGGATTCTGGGAACAGGATGTGAAATGCATGATCAGTCAGATCTATACTTTTTAAAGAAGGAAAAAAAACCGCATCGGTGTACAATGAATATCTGAAAAAGGCCGGCTTTGCAAATCTTTCATCCCATCGCAAGCAGATGCAATTTAAAATTCAATTGATTGCAACCATCGGAAAATGATGGTGCAGACCCGACACTTTACTTTTCATCATAATCATCCTACTGTTTTGATGATGCTTTTCTAATGGGCCCGTCTTTATTCGGGCAAACGCGATACATGGATTCAACCACGAAAGGAAACAGGCGGATGAGGCTGGTGATTATCGGAGGAGATGCCGCGGGCATGAGTGCTGCGAGCCGGGCAAAGCGGATCGACAAGAAAACATCGGTAACGGTGCTTGAAAGGACCATGGATGTATCATACAGCGCATGCGGGATGCCCTATAACATTTCTGATGTCAACAGGGATATTGACGACCTGGTGGTCCGCCGGGCCGAGGTATTCCGGCAGCAGGGGATCGAACTGATGACCGGATATGATGTCCACACGATTGATCCGGACGGGCGCATCGTGGCCGGCAAGACCATCGACGAAAAATCCTTCGAGTATCCCTATGACCGCCTGCTCATTGCCACGGGCGCATCAGCGGTAATCCCCGATATTTCCGGAAGCGACCTGCCCGGGGTCATGGTCCTCAAAAGCTTGAACGACGGCCGGAAGATGAAGTCGTTCATGGATATCCACCATGTCAGGGACGTGGTGATCGTCGGCATGGGATATATCGGCATGGAGATGTGCGAGGCCTTTCGGGCCCGGGGTGTCGGCGTGGACATGGTCGGCCTCGAATTTTTGCCCGGAATCCACCCCGAAATTTCCAAACCGATCCAAAAGACCCTGGAGGCGAACGGCGTCCGATTTTATACCGGCCGCCAGGTGGAAAAAATTGAAAAGATCAATTCCCGGCTGTTGGCCACCTGTTCAGACCATTCCATAGAAGGGGACCTGGTGCTGATGGGGGTAGGGGTCCGGCCCAACAGCCGGATTGCAAAAGAGGCCGGCATCACTCTGGGGGCCGCCGGGGCCGTTGCCGTAGATGATTATCTCAAGACCTCGGCAGAAAACATTTACTCGGCCGGCGACTGCGCGGAAGCCCGGCATGCGGTCACCGGCAAGCCGACCTGGATGCCGCTGGGATTGCGGGCCAACCGCAGCGGGCGGATGGCGGCCGACAGCATGCTGGGATCGCCTTCACCCATTGCCGGAGTGGTGGGCACCCAGGTCTTCAAGGTCTTTGATCTGCAGGTGGCGGGAACCGGGTTAAATGATGCCGAGGCCAAGGCATCGGGGTTTGATCCGGTGTCGATAGTGATCGAAAATCCCTCCCGGGCCCACA
This sequence comes from uncultured delta proteobacterium, assembly GCA_963826785.1. GTDB lineage: Bacteria > Desulfobacterota > Desulfobacteria > Desulfobacterales > Desulfosalsimonadaceae > CAWGYD01. The sequence continues at coordinate 225,518 of CAWGYD010000010.1, read as the reverse complement.
GCTATCCGGGGGCGAGCCCCCTGTGGGTGTACATGGTCGGCGACAGGAAGTCCGGCAGGCTGCTGGGCGTCCAGATGGTCGGAAGGGAAGGAGCCGCTCACCGCATCAACGCGCCGGCCATTGCGCTGCACAACCGTATGTCGGTGGCGGATTTCGCCCAGGCGGACCTGGCCTATGCGCCGCCCTTCGGCCCGGTGTGGGATCCCATGCTGATCGCCGCCAACCAGTTGTTAAAAGACATGTAACTATTTATACACTTGTCTTGCCAGCAGAAATTCGGCGATGACCCGGTTTGCCGTGGACGGGTGCTCCTCGTGGGGGCAATGTCCGCATTGATCGATGATTTCCAGGCGGGCTTTTGCGATCATCTTGCTCATCTGGATGCCGTGCTGGACAGGGATATACCGGTCCTGTTTTCCCCAGAGGACCAGTGAGGGTACCTGCAACCGGGACAGGGCTTTTTCTGTCGTGTGCCAGTTTAGGTTCCGTGAAAACCTAACCTGGGCCATGCGGTTTTCCCTGTGCGTAAACGGCGCGTACACGTCTGCCGCCAGTTTGGGGGTGGCCAGCCGCCTGTTGTAAAAGCAGTCGGCAAGGCCTTTGCGGACCCTTCCGGGGGAAATTAATGCCGCAGCCACTTCGCCGATGAGCGGGTATTTGAACAGTTCCCATGCCAGCCGCTCCCGGTGCCGGATGCCGCTGGAATCGATGAGAACCAATTTTTTCACCCGGCCGCCAAACCGGTGGGCAAAAACGATCAGCCACCCCCCGCCCCAGGAATGGCCGGCAAAATGTGCCTGTTCGATCCCCAGCCGGTCCATGAACTGGTTCACCGCGTCGCACACCAGGTCAAAGTCATAGGCGAAGGGAGACCCGGCCAGAACCCTGGAATAACCGTGCCCCGGGATATCTAAAGCATAGACCGTAAACCATTGCGACAGCGCATCAATATTATGCCTGAATGTGTACAAATAATTTCCGCCGCCGTGGACCAGTATCAGCGGAACCCCTTTGCCCTTGCAAACATAATGGATGCGAAAATCCGCGGTTTCGAGGAAGTGCTCGTTTTCCATATGGAGGCGATGGGAATGGGTCATGTGAGGAATCGAGGATTGAAGAAATGAGCTCCCGCCAAGGCGCCGGAAACAAATGTTTCCGGGTATCCTTTGCGAGAGCTCATTTCAAATGGACATGATTGCCTCAGACTTTCGGATGGACAAAGATCCATGAGCCGGAATCGGAGTCATACTCCATATCCTGGAAGACATTGGGGTATTCTTCCCTGCACACCCGGGCGATTTCTCCGGTGATGATCCGGATTTCCTCTTCGGCATGGGGTGAAGTGCGCATGGCGATGATGTGCCGCCAGGAGCGCAGGTTTCCCGTCACCATGATGGTGGTTCCCAGCCCGATGGGGGCCAGGCGGCGGAACATGGAGGTCAGCTGCTTCTTGGTGGTAAAATCCTTGATGTTTGCCATGCCGAAGATGTCCCCCAGCTCCTTCTGGGTGTTTTCCAGAAAATCGATGACGTCTTCGAATTTCTGCCGGGCCTCTTTTTTGGCGGCGGCGGCTTCGGGCAGCCAGAAGGTGAGGTCGTCCAGGCGCACATACCGAAGGCTTTCCTGGCTGTAGGCCATGCCCGCCCGGTGGCGCACCAGCTCATGCGTGAATACCCGCGATACGTTGCGGCAGATGAAAGTCATGCTGGCATGCTCGAGAATGGAGCCGTGTCCGCTTTTCAGGACGTTGGCCAGGTAGGGGCCGTTTCCCCGCCGGACATTTTCAACATTGGGATTGGTGGCTTCGGGTTTTTCCGGGTCGTAGGGCTGCCAGCTGCGGTAGCACATCCGGCCGGCCGCTTCCACCAGGTTTTCGGCATCGGACACATCCGGGTCTGCTGCCCAGTCGGGTGCTCCGATATCTTTCAAATAGGCTTCCAGGCCCTGGCGCACCAGCTGGGTTTTCGCCACCAGGTAGACACTTGGCTGATCGACAATACGCATGAGTTTCCCCCTTTTCCGAGACGAACGCGGGTATGCGGTTTAAGTGGATATCAGGCTGCATGTGCTCATGGCAATCTTCACGCCATCATCTGCATGCGCCCGAACAGAGCAGATGGCATAATACCTTTTTTCGACGTAAATCGAAACTGTAAAATGGATCGGTCTAATAGGACAGGGAAACACTGGCGGTGCCGAACTGCTGGGGATCTTTCTGCGTTTCAAATTCCTTGGTGCGGATGACATAGGCAAAGCTGACTTTGGCCCGGCCCCGGATGATGCCGATTCCGGCGGCATAATCGGCCACCAGCGGTTTTTTGGTGACACTGTGGCTGTCGGTAAAGGTATTTCCGTCCAGAAAGATATTGTGCAGCACCGCGCGTCCTTCAATGGAGGTGAAGACATAAATTCCGATTTTATGGGCATTGAGATAGCGGGGGTCTTTGGCATCGAAAGCCGCATTGTAGGAACTGGCGGGTTTAATGGGAAAATCGCCGAAGTCATTGGGCAGGTTCAGTCCGACGCGAAACCCCACGCCCAGGTTGTAATACGTCAGGGCATTGCCCAGTGCCCCCCCCGTATTTAAAATGAGGTCATACCCGGGGCCGTTACCGCTGCCGGACTGCAGCATTCTTTTCTTGTGTTCGTAAATAATGTCGATGACCGGTTCGTCGTCGAGCTGATTGTCCCATCCCTTGGGGTCGATATCATCAAAGACCTGGTGGACGGCCTTCTGGGCCTGCTCGGCATAGGAGTGGGGGCCCACCAGCCCGAGAAACAGCTCGAGGGTGTCCATCTCCCGTTCCCGGCGATTGTGAAATCCCATTTCCAGATAGGTAATGCCCGCATAGGGGCGGTCGTCTTCGACAATATCTTCGGCCTCGATGTCCTGGGGCGTATAGATATTCTGGCCGATGGAAAAAGTGATGTTTTTCCGATCTTCGGCCTTTTCCAGCGGAAGCCATTTAACCACGGGATAGAGCCACCGGTGGGGCCAGGCATGGGGCGGGAATTCTTTATGAACAGCAGAACTCCAGGTGAGTTTCAGACCATTGGTGTATCCGCCGTCCTCTCCGGAAAAATAATCGTTTTCCAGGTAAAGGCTGAAGGTGCTTAAATTTTCCTGTTCTGAAACGGCCTCCTTCGCAAAATCAATCCGGGTGTCGGACGGGGGGCTGATGATGCTCAAGTCCCCCTGTTTTGGTTTTTCTGCCTCTGCCCGGGCTAAAACGGGCGGCGCTATGGTCAAAAGAAATACAAAAAGACACGCCATTGCGCGCAGCCATTTGAAAGAGAGGAATTTAAATTGAAACGGGAGTGTCATTTCTTTTAGTCACTTGTAATGGAATCCGTTCGGATATCATGGGACTTGAGTTCTTCTTTTTTATGAAACCAGGTTTTGATCACTGCGTGCACCAGGGTGGCCAGGGGAATGGCAAAAAACAACCCCCATATTCCCCACAGGCCGCCGAATACCAGAACGGCGACGATGATGGCCACCGGGTGAAGATTGACCACGCCCGAAAGCAGCAGGGGAACCAGAATATTGCCGTCGATCAGCTGTATGATCAGATAGGAGACTATGGTCCAGGCGAAATGCGGGCCGAAGCCCCACTGGAAAAAGGCCATCAGCGTTACCGGGATGGTCAGGATGGTCGCCCCGATATACGGTATCAACACCGAAAGCCCGATGAAAAATGAAATCAGCATGGCAAAATTGAGTCCGAGCAGGCTGAAGGTGACGTAGCTTGCAGCCCAGACGATGATGATTTCCCAGATTTTGCCGCGGATATAGTTGATGATCTGCCGATTCACCTCATCCCAGACCCCCGTGGCCAGGTCCCTGTCTTTCGGTAAAAATCGCTTGAACCAACCCAGGATTTTGTCCTTGTCCTTTAAAAAGAACAGTACCAGAAAAGGCACCAGCACCAGATACACCAGCAGGGTGATGATGTTGCGGACCGAGGCCATGGAAAACTCCAATGCCTCCTGGCCCAGCTGAGAGATTTCCATCTTTAGAAACCCGATCAGATCGGTGATCTGTGTCTTGGAAATAAAGTCCGGATATCGATCGGGAAGCTGCATGAGCTTGGTTTGCGCCCGGGCGATCATGGAGGGCATGTCCTGGATCAACTGGGCGATCTGTCGGGAAAGCAGGGGCAGCAGTCCGATCACCAGCAGCAGCAGGCTGAGAATGAAAAGCGTGAACGCAACGAATACGGCGATATTTCGGGGAACCTTCAGGCTCTGCAGGCGGGAGACCATGCCTTCCAGAAGATATGCGATGATGATCCCTGCAAATACGGGGGTCAGCATCTCGCCCAGCAGAAATACAATCAGGAATCCCGAAATGAGCAGCAGCCAGAGAATAGCGATCTGGGGATCGGAGAACCGCTGGTTGAACCAGTTCGCAACCATTTTAAACATCGCTTATATCAACCTCTGCCGCATCATATCCTTCACGCCACCGGTTACATGTGCCCGGAGATCCAGTTTTGAAGATCATTTAGCACTTCTGCCCGGTCCGCAGCTGATTCATTATAGATTTCATGGAAAAGCGGATCATAGAGATGCAGCCGTTTATCGGTGGAGGCCACATCTTCAAAAAAGGAGACGGAAAGGGCCGGATCGACGAGTCGGTCGGCGCCGGCCACCTGCATGAGCAGGGGATTTGTGATCATGGCGGCCCGGCGGGTGGTGTGTTCCATTTCAGAAATCATTTCGGTAAACATCCGGGCGGAAATGCGCCGGTGCACCAGCGGGTCATGATCGTATCCGGAGATCACATCGGGATCATGACTCAAAGCAGTCGAATCGAGTTCATTGTCAAAGGTAAGAGACGGATATATCCTGGACATGATCCGGCCCAAAGCCCCCTTGATCAGCGGAACTTTGACCGCGGGGCGCAATCCGGGGGAGGAGGCGATGATCCGGTCCGTTTTTTCGGCGCGGGTTTCGGCCCAGGACAGGGCCATGAGTCCGCCCAGGCTGTGGCCCAGCATGAAAAACGGCAGGCCCGGCGGCATATCCTTTCGGGCGATGGCCACCATTTGATCCAGATCGGAAATATATTGATCAAAAGAATCGATGTGACCGCGCTTTCCAGTACTCCGGCCATGTCCCCGGTGATCGGGTGCCCACACGGACACGCCGGTCCCGGTTATCCGGCTGATCACATGGGCATAGCGGCCAGAGTGCTCTCCCATTCCGTGGGCCAGGACCATTCGGCCCCGCTCGGGCTGCGCGGCGGCATGCCGGAAAAAAATCGTCTGTCCGTCCCCGGTCGCAAAACTGCCGGTGTTTTGGGTTGCCACGGCCATTTTTCCATTCCCGTTGTAGTTATATTCCGGAGTGGAGTTCAGATGCCGATCTTGGACAGAAAATCGCACAATGAATTGACCAGCCCGACCAGCCGGGGATTGGATGCTTCCAGTTCCCGAACCGAGGACGAAAGGCCTTCTATGGATATTTCCATCAGGTTGGGGTCGATTTTCTCCCGGGTGGCCTCATGGGTGGAAATCTTGGCAAATCCCTTTATGCTCTGCGCCTTTTCTTTCTCTGTGATTTTCAATCCCTCGATCTCAGAGTTCAAGGCCTTCAGCATATTAAGGTATTCCTGCTTGTTCTCATTTGGAATATTGGGCGAATTTCTGATTTTTTCTTCGATTTGTTCCAGGGTGGTTCGGGTCATGGGGCGTTCCTTTCCGAGTCGAATTTGTCCGTATTCATTAACAGACTCCATGCGGAAGATCAATTGCAAAGCACGGGTTTGATTAAAAAACGGTGCCGGTTTCCCGGATCACCGGATGAATTGAAATCATTGTTGGCAACGCCCGTTTCCGGCTTATGCCATCGGCTTTGCGATGCTTTTTGAAATGTTTAAGATAATAGAAGCATGGCGCATCGGCTGCACGGTTGTTTTCTATGTGTGTTAACCAATTGATTCGGAAGGACGACAATATGAATGGCAGAATGAAATCAAGAATGGCCGATATCTTTTCCCGGACCGTTTTAATCCTTTTCATAGGTGTCCTGCTGGCATTTCATCCCGGGCCCCTTTTTGCTGAAAACGCCTGCAAGCTGACGATCGTATCCATCGATACCGCAAAAATTCTCGAAGCCCACCCGGCATTCGTGAAAGCTCAGAAGGATTTTGAAACCCAAATTCAGGGCATGCAGGAAAAACTGAAAGGCATGAGCGAGGAAAAGCAGATGGCGGCCCAGGAGCAAATGCAGCAGCAGGCCAAGCAACAGGGTGAAAAGCTGCAGAAGGAAGCCCTCGCGGAAGTAAAAAAGGATTTGCAGAAAATTGCCGATGAAAAGGGGTATGACTATATATTTGATTCCAATTCGCTGATTATTGGCGGAAAAGACGTTACCGCGGAAGTCATGAAGGCAATGAATCTGGAGGAAAAGACCCAGAAATAGCCGCTTTGTCAATCCGTCTGGCTGGCCTTTGGAAGTGACGAATGGAATCGAGCGGGCGGCACAATTTCAGGCCGCTATTTGTCAATCTTGACATTCAAATGACGGACCAGGATGTCAGACGGCAGGATGTCGATACCGAGAAGAGATTGAATGAGAAACCCGTCCAGGGTGGCGATGATCAGAGAGGAAAGAACGGATTGGGTTTTGTTTTCAGGCTCGATCTTGGCAAATCCCTCCCGGATGGTCTGGTTCCATTCCTCATATTTCTTTTTAAACCGTCCAGCCAGTTCCCCGTTGCCGCTCAGGGTCTGCTGAATAAGATACAGGTGCAGCCGCCCCCGGGTATCGGCGGCCAGTATCCGGTCAAACAGGATCTTTAACAGATCCTCCCAGCTGGCGTTCCCCTTGCTTTCTTCTATGATGGAAAAAAGGTTTGCAGATATCTGGTTGATATGAAATTCGGTGATGTCGAAAATCAGGTCATTTTTGGATGCATAATAGTAGTAAAGGCTGCCTTTGCTGATGCCGGCTTCTTTTGCAATGTCCGAAAGGCTGGTTTTTTCGATTCCCTGCCGGACCATCAGGCGGGCGGCCGCGTCAATGATCTGCTGGCGTTTTTCAGCCTGCTTGGCTTGCTTTTTTAACTCGTTCAAAGATCCGCTTTCTTATATTCACTGCCAGGATAGAAAATATCATAGGAAAAGTGCTCTCACAAAGGCGCAAGGAAAGGCATGATCGATTTGCGAACGCTTTGCGCCTATTGTGAGAGGATAAAATGCAAACTGAAATCTTCTCAGGGATGCAGCAGGTCTGCCAGTTCGGACAGCCCGGCAGCTTCCAGGGTTTGTCTTTCCGGAACGCCGTCTTCGTTGAACCCCCGCAGTTGATAGAATTCTAAAAGCATTGTCTCCATATCCGGGACGCTCCCCTCGGTGGGGCCGTCCAGGGGAACACTCATCAGCCGCTTGGGCAGGCGGTCGTCGGCGGCCCGGGCGCCGAACAGGTTGGTCAGCCCCCGCTTGGTCAGCCAGACCCGTCTGCCGATTTCGATGACTTCTTCCAGGGTGTAGTCGAACCCGGTTACGGCATTGACGATGTCGATGGACTGGGTCGCATTCAAGGGGGTTCCCCCCAGTGTGCAGAAAACCGCGCAGCTGGAAAAAAACATGCCGAAATCCTGGCAGGCGATGTTTAATTCGGCCCGGCCCTCGCTGGTATGCTCCTCGTATTCCAAAGAGAGCGCCTCGATTTCAGGGATGAACATGGCGCCGCTTTCCACGTTGAAATCCAGGCTGGCCTCGTGGCAGGCCCCCCGGGGGGAGACCCCGTATGCCAGGCCATAGCCGTGGAATCCGCGCGGATCATGCATGGGCGCTTCGAGCCCCTTCACCGTGGAAAGGAAATCCTCGGCGTTTTTACCGATTTTTTTGGCGGCCCGGGCACTTCCTTCTGCCAGCAGCGCCCCGAAACCCTCCCGTTTTGCGATTTTTTCGGTCATGGCCACAATCGCTTCCGCATTGCCCCAGTTCAGGGAAATGCCATCCGTGTCTTTCATGCCGATCAGGCCATTTTCGAAGCATTCGATGGCAAAAGCGATGGTGGAGCCGCAGGTGATGGTATCCATACCGTATCGGTTGCAGATGTCATTTGCCTTGGCAATGGATTCGATGTCGCTGTTGAGGCACATGGAACCGAAAGTGGCCACGGTTTCATACTCGGGGGAAGGGCCCTTTTGCATCTTGAAGGGACCGTTCTTGACTTCGGCGTCTTTTTTGCAGGCCACCGTGCAACCGTAGCAGGTCTTGTGGCCGGCATGGATTTTTTCCTCGATGGCCCCGGGACCGATCTCGTCGATGAGGTCCCACTGATTTTCCTGCCAGTTTTTGATGGGAACGTCACCGCTGATGATTCCCACATCGATATGGGCCGGCGTGCCGCTGGCACGGATGGCGTCGATGAAGATGCTTTCCTCGTACACCGATTTGAGCTCTTCCCTGATCTCCTTTAATCTTTCCGGATCGGCAATGCCGATTTTTCGGGTGCCGTCCGCATAGATGGCCTTGAGGTTTTTGGAACCCCATACCGCCCCCATGCCGGTGCGGCCGGCCGCGTGCCGCTTGTTGTTGATGATGGCGGCAAACGGGATCTGTTTTTCACCGGCCGGGCCGATGCACAGCACATGCCCTCCGCGTTTGCCCGGGTCTTTCAGATGGCCGATCATGGCATCATTGGTTTCATAGGTGTCCATGCCCCAGTATGCATCCGCATTCCGAATTTCCACCGTCTCCCCGTTGATATAGATATAGACGGGACTGTCCGCTTTGCCGGTGATCACGATGCCGTCGTAGCCTGCAAACTTGAGCTTGGCGCCGAAGAATCCGCCCACGTTGGCATCCCCCCAGAATCCGGTCTGCGGCGATTTGGTCCCGACGGTCCATCGGGCCACCCCGTCGAGTTTCATGCCGGTCAGGGGGCCGGTCATCAGCACGAACGGGTTTTCCGGCGACAGGGCATCGAAATGGGGATGGCCCTTGATCAGGTCCAGGTAAATACGGGTGCCAAATCCAAGGCCACCGATATTTTCCCGGGCAAAATCCTTATCCAGCGGTTTTTTCTCAATCGATTTCGAAGTCAAGTCGATATAGAGGAGTTGTCCGGCGTAGCCTCCCATCGTGATTCCTCCAACAGCAAAGGTTAATAACAGAGCATCGGCTAAACGGTTGCGCTCAGGCCGTCACCGGTTTTGCACAGTGCTTTTTGGCGTTTGGCTTTGAAATATGCCAGGCGGACGGGCCGCCGCACGTCAGGGCCGGCAACCCGATTTTTGGTTTTTAGGCGCCCGGGCTATGCCGTGGCCGGACTAAACGGTTTCAAGATATTGTAGTGTCCAAATCCGCTTGCATCCAGGTACTGCGGGTACATGGCATAGGCAGGTTTGATGGCGGGAAGCAGCTTCAACACCTTGGGGATCGGCCCCTTTGCGACCATCTCTTTCCGGGTCAGCGCCTTGGTCAGGTTGACCTTGCCGAACCAGAACTTGTGAGCGATATCCGCAGACATGGACATTTCAACGATGGCTTTGGTTTCGGCATCACGCGGACGGACATCGATCTTGTCCCCGGAGCAGTCCACCACCACGACCAGGTCCGGATCCGTATAGGAAAAACGGATAATCAATTTCGACTTGAGCAGTTTATCCGAAATGACGGGTGTTTCCGCCATCTTTTGAAAAAATCCCCCCAGAACTTCTTCCAATTTCTCAGCGCTTTCAAACGTGGCCATGGTCTTCGTCTCCTTTGGTTTGAGGTCAGTCGTTGATGACATGGGGACAACACGATTTTAAATGAAAGTAATCAGGTTTTCCAGGCTTTGCGGCATTGCCGTTAATATGCTTTCTGAATGAAGGGGAGCAGCTCTTCTGCGTCCATCTCCCGGGGGTTGTAAAAAGAAGTGCCGTCGTTTAGCGCGCCTTCGGCAATCTCAATAAGGCCGTCTTCGGGCACGCCGACTTCGCTGAGCCGCAGGGGCAGGGCACCCAGCTGATTCAGGCGGGCGGTCAATTTTCTGACCGCATCGATGACTTTGCGGGCCCCTTCATCCTCGGACAGACCGGCCTCTGCCGGTACGCCCATGAAAGGCAGCAGCCGGACGAGTTTGTGTTTTATCTCTTCAAAATTGAATTCCATGCCGAAGGGAAGCAGGATGCCGTTGGCCACGCCGTGGGGAACACGGTAGTGGGCGCCCGTCGCATGCGCCATGCCATGGACGCAGCCGCACATGGAATGGGTAAAAGCGATCCCGGCCATGGTGGAGGCGATGAGCATGGCGCCCCGGGCCTCAATGTCATCACCGTGTTCGGTGGCTTTTACCAGATTGTTCATGATGAGTTCAATCGCCCCGACGGCAAATGCATCTGAAATGGGGGAGGCGTCATTGCCCACGAATGCCTCGATGGCATGGGTGAGCGCGTCCATGCCGGTGGCCGCCGTCATCTTCGGAGGAAGAGAGAGGGTTAGCTCGGGATCGAGGACCGCCAGGTTCGGCAGGAGGAATTTATCCGGAAAGGCCAGCTTTTCCTTGTTCTCCTCGTCATAGATCACCGCCGCCATGGTGACTTCACTGCCCGTACCTGCGGTGGTGGGGATCACCACATGCGGGTTCAAGGGCCGGGTCAGGGTGTGGGCGCCGGAAAAATCTTCCACAAGGTCTCCGCCTACCGAAAACAGGATGTTGACCGCCTTGGCCGTATCGATGACACTGCCGCCGCCGATGGAAAGGATCCCCTCCGCGCCCGAGGCCTTCACCAAATCGGCGCAGGCTTGAACGTCATTTAAGCGCGCATCCTGCTTTACATCCAGAAAATAGCCGGTGACCTCAAATCCCGCTTCTTTAAGGCCGTCCGCGATTTTCTGGACATGTCCCAGGCCGTTGATGATCTGATCGGAAATGATGAAATATTTCCGGATGCCGATCAGGTCCAGTTCCGGTTTCAGATCCGTTGATACACCGGCCTCGTATACCACTTTGGTGGGATTGTAGAACTCGAAAAATTCAGGAAGCATGGAAAAACTCCTTCATCGGTGGGTTAAAAAAAAATAAGTCGGCCAACCAGTTTAGTTTTTTTAGCATGTCGCAAAACAAAACGTCAACAAAAAATTTATTTACAATTATATAACTGAAATTTATAGTATTATACTGATATATGGTCGTGAAGTAGCGGTGCGCCGTGTTTTACTAAAATGACCATCCCCGGATGCGGGGAAAATTCTTGCAAAGATAATTGGCATCCGGTAAAGATTATCCTCAATGCATAAATTTGGCAAATCCGCTGCTTGTCAGCCCTTGATGCGCCAACCATCGAAAAAGGAGAACAGCGTGAAATCATCGTTTACCGCATTATTCATCGCCATCATCTGCCTTGCATTACTGCCGGGCATATACACATCCGCATGGGCAGCCGGCTGAGGCTGCTCCGCTCCGTCACGGAGCACTTCCCCGGTGGGGAAGACCGGCATGGAAAACCGTGTCAAACAAGCCCGGACAGACGCCAGCCCACTTTCCGCATCCCTGCGGCTTGGCGGTCTTTACGATACCCGGGTGGGCGCGGGATCTTCCGGTGATGTAAATGACAAGGAAGAAGATTCCGCATTTGAAGCCAGCGGCAATATCGGCTGGCAGTTTCCGGTGAAAAACCAGTTCAGCATGCGCGTCGATTACAGCGCTTATGCCGATTTCCACCAGGATTATGATCAGTATAATGTCATCGATCAGACCGTGTCGGTGGAACCGCAGTATTTCTCGGGCAACTTCATCTACAGCCTCCCTCTGGGATATAATTACGTACTGGAGGACGAAAAAACGGATTATGTGCGCTATAATGCCACTCCCACCGTGACGTACCTTCTTCCCAACATCACCCATGCCGTGGCACTCTACGGGCTGGCATCCAGTATCGACGACCGGGATGACTACCCGGCGGATGAAGACGGGACCGCCTTTGGCGGCGGATTCGGCTACATCATCTTTTTTCACAACTTGAGCAAAATCCGGTTTTCGGTTGATTACCAGCACACCGCCTATGATGCGAAGGTGAACTTTTATGAAACCGCTTCTTCCTCCACCGATGACCGGGAGGACGATCTCCTGGCATTTAATGTGGACATGCAGTATCAGTTCACCTCCCATGTGGGGGTCTACACCAGCTATTCCTATTTCCACACCCATTCCAACGTGGACACCTATGATTACGACCGCAATATAATAGAAGGGGGGCTTGCCCTTAGGTTCTGATACGCTCCGTAAATGCAAATGACAAAAAAAAGGGCGCCGCCGGGTCTAAAAACCCGTGGCGCCCTTTCTTGTTGCGGTTTGCGATGGGGCAAAATTTTTGCCCCATCGCAATGATTAATATTTTCCGATGATGGCGATGCTGCAGATGTTCTGGAACGGAAATCCTCCCAGGTTATGGGTCAAACCCAGCTTCGGGTTTTCAATCTGGCGGTCGGCCGCCCGGCCGTGGAGCTGCAAATACATCTCATAGAGCATCCGCAGGCCGGAGGCGCCGATGGGATGGCCGAAGCACTTTAGCCCGCCGTCCACCTGGCAGGGAACGCCCCCGTCCCGGTCATAGAAGCCGTTCATGATATCCTTGATGGCGCCCCCCCGGGGAGAAATGTGCAGATCCTCGTAAGTGACGAACTCGGTGATGGAAAAACAGTCGTGAACTTCCATCATGGAAATCTCTTTTCTGGGATCGGTTACACCGGCTTCCTCATACGCCTTGAGGCTGCATTTGGTGGTGGTCATGAAATGGTCCCCATCCCACTCGTTGAAACCGACTTCCTCGCCGCTGCTCAGCGCCAGCTGGAGGGCCTTGACGGTCACAAAATCCTTTTTCCCCAGTTTCTGGGCGATTTCCGGGGTGGTGACGATGGCGCATGCCGACCCGTCGCTCACCCCGCAGCAGTCGAACAGACCCAGTGGATGGGCGATGATGGGGGCGGCCATGACCTGGTCCTCGGTGACCTTCTTGCGCAGGTGGGCCTTGGGATTGAGCGACCCGTTTTCGTGGCTCTTCACCGAAATATGGGCAATGGCCCGCTTGAGGTCCGCGTCCTTGACCTTGTACTTGGCCGCATAGGCGGACGCCAGCTGGGCGAATGACCCGGGGGCGGTGAGGTTCGGCCACCACTGCCACAGCAGGCTTCCGGCACTGGAGCCGCCCCCGGGAAGGCCGCCGTACCCGGTGTCTTTCAGCTTCTCCACGCCCAGGGCCAGGCAGATGTCATAAGCCCCGGAAGCCACGGCATAGCAGGCCCCCCGGAAGGCTTCGGTTCCCGTGGCGCAGTAATTTTCCACTCGGGTTACCGGGATCATGGGGAGCCGCAACGTGGTGGCCAAAGGCATGGCGGTTTTACCCACATTGACTTCGTCCATGCAGGTGCCCAGCCAGGCGGCCCCGATGTCGTTCTGCTCGATTCCGGCATCGGCCAGGCATTCCTCATATGCCTCCACCATGAGTTCCTCGGCGCCCACGTCCCAGCGTTCCCCGAATTTGGTGCAGCCCATGCCGATGATGGCGACCTTGTCTCTTATTCCTGTAGCCATGGTATTTCCTCCTGTTATGGCAAATGATTAGAGTTTAAACAGTTTCCCGATCAGCTGGGATTTCATCACGTCTCCATCGATCTTGAGTTTCCCGGTGGTAAACGCCTTCATGGGATCGAGCACCCCGGAAATCATGTCGACAAAGTCGGCATCGGCGATTTTCAGCGTGCAGGTCGGCTTATCGGCAGTGCCCTGGGAGACCGTGCAGGTCTGATCCTTGATGGCGACGGTCCACTGCCCGCCGGACGGTCCGGAGATGTCATACTGAAAGACCACATCCACTCCCTTGGCGGCCTCTTTGTTGAAGGCGCCGGGCATCTTGTCGAAAATTTCCGCAACGCTCACCTTGGCCCCCCCGTCGGCCCCCCCGGCTTCCTTTTCAGGGCCTTTTTTGGCGACGGCGGCTTTTGGGGTCATCAGGTCCATCAGGGCGGAATTCAAATCCGCAAATTCCTTGGCCCCTTCCATGTCGTTGATGTGCTCGATTTTTTCGCTGATCTCTTCGGGCGTGGGAAGCTGATCGCCTTCGCCGAGCTTGATGCCCGGGCTGGTCAGAACGGCCGCCCGGTTGAAGTAGCCCATCCCGGCATTGAATATCTTTCCGGTTTCCCCGCATTTTTCGCTGCACAGATAGAGCACCAGCGGGGCCACGAATTCGGGTTTGAGTTTTTCAAACACTTCCGGCGGCATGATATCCTCGGTGAGCCGGGAAGCGGCGATGGGGGCCACCGTATTGACCTTCACGTCATATTTCTGGCCTTCCAGCTTGAGGGTGTTCATCAAACCCACCAGGGCCATCTTGGCGGCGCTGTAGTTGGTCTGGCCGAAATTGCCGTACAGACCGGCGGCCGATGTGGTCATGATGATGCGGCCGAAGCCGTTTTCCCGCATGATTTTATAGGCGGGGCGGGTTACGTTGTATGCCCCGTTCAAATGAACCGCCTTGACCGCGGCCCAGTTGTCCGGCTCCATTTTGGTAAAGCTCTTGTCCCGCAGAATGCCCGCATTGTTGATCAGGATGTCCACCCGGCCGAAGGCGTCCATGGCGGCCTTGACGATGTTTTCGCCCCCTTCGGGGGTGGCGACATTGTCGTAGTTGGCAACGGCCTTTCCGCCCATGGCTTTGATTTCCTCGACCACTTTGTCCGCAGCCGAGGTCGAGCCGCCGCCGGAACCGTCACGGGCGCCGCCCAGATCGTTGATGACCACGGCCGCGCCGCGTTTGGCCATTTCCAGCGCATAAGTGCGGCCCAGTCCGCCGCCGGCACCGGTGACAATGGCCACCCGGCCGTCGAAACGGATCTTGTTCAGCTCGTCGGCGGCGCCGGGAATGGGGGTGGCTTTCCAGAAGTAATTGACAAAGCCGCGCTGGGGGTCATCACCGCGTTTTCTAAATACCATCTGCACGGGAAGCCCGACCTTGACCTCGTTTAGCTTGCAGTCGGTAAAATCGGCCATGAACCGGCCGCCCCCCTCGAACTGGACCATGCCGTAAATGTGGGGCGGGTCCACCGATACGGCGAGCAGATCGCCGGTATATGTCTTTACCTTGGCGGGAATATCTGCAAATTCATAGTCTTGCTGGGTATGATGGGCGACGCAGGCGGGGTTGACGCACACCTGGGTTTTGGGAAACTGGGCGGTGCCGCAGGCACTGCATTTTCCGCCCACCAGACCCAGCAGCATTTTGCGCCGGCGCCACAGGACGGTCACGGCCGTCTGGGTGGGCGATTCGGCACGGATGCCGCGCTCCGGCTCGATCAAATTTCTGAATTCCAGGAACTTGGGGTAATTGTCGATCGTTTCCTTGTACTCCAGCGTGGTCTTGAATTTATCCCGCCTGGGCAGTTTTTCGATATTTTCAGTCACCTGAAACAAAAAGGCATTCGATCCCTGGCCGAACCCGGCCACCACGATTTTGTCGCCGGGTTTGGCTTCATCCAGGGCCTGGGTCAGCATGAGCAGGGGATGGGCCGTGCCGGTTTCGCCGCACACCTCGTGCAGGTTGTCCACCAGCTGCCCGGCGGAGGCCCCCAGTTTTTTGGCGATGCCCCGGTGTTCGGCTTTGAAATAGCAGGGATAAACCAGTCTGCTGACATCTTGGATGTTCAGATTGCATTTTTTCAGCAGTCCGTTAACTGCTTCCGGAATGATCTTGGAATATCCTTCATCCCGGACCCACCGTTCCTCCCATGTGTAGTCGAAACGCTTCCGGGCGCCGCGATAATGGTCCACGAAGTCATAGGAGACCGAATAGGAGCCCTTGAACTCGGCGATCACATCGGTGTCGCCCACCAGAAGGGATGCCGCCCCGTCGCCGAACCACATTTCATAAAAATAGGCCGGCCGGGTTTCCCGCTGGTCCGTGCCCGTCACCAGAACGGATTTGCGCTCGCCGCTTTTGACGGATTCCAGGGCTCCGAGCAGGGCATTGGTGCCCGCTTTCTGGGAGGAGGTGTAATCTGCCGTGGCGATCTGGTCCGGTAAATTCAAGGCCGTTGACACGATGCCGGCGTTCTGGCGGTCGGCAAAGGGCAGGGTGGTTGAGGCCAGAAACATCCCGTCGATTCCGGATTTGTCCATGCCGGCCAGGCAGTCCCTGGAAGCGGCAACCGCCATGGTGATGGGGTCTTCATCCCAGTTGCACATGGAGCGTTCCCCCTGGGCCACCATGATGACCGCCGGGGCGAACCATCCCATGCTTTGAAAAATCGCCATCCGGTTTAATCTCAAACGGGGAATATAGGCGCCGTAAGATGTGATTCCAATCATGATTTGATCTCCTTATTATATGATTTGAACAGTTTTTCGATCAGCTGGGATTTCATGATGTCCCCCTCGATTTTCAGCTTTCCGGACGTGTACGCCTGCATGGCGGGCAGGGTGCCGCCGATCATGTCCAGAAAATCGATATCCTGCATCTTCAGCGTGCAGGTGGGCTTTTCGTGAACCCCCGGTGAAACCGTGCAGGTCTGATTTTGAATCACCACCTGCCAGTCGCCTCCCTTATCCCCGGAAATGTGGTACTGAAATATCACATCCACGCCTTTGGCGGCTTCAGGGTCGAAGGCATCGGCCATGGCGGAAAAAACATCCTTCACCGAGCCGGCCTGCTTTTTTCCGGCACGCTGTCCGCTGCCCGAAGCGGGAGCGGAAAATGCATTCATCAGGTCGCCCACCTGTTCGTTCAGTTCCCCGTATTCCTTCCCTCCGGAAAGCGAGCTGATCTTGTCGAAACTGGCAGCCACATCTTCCGCGGCCGGCGGGTTGATCCCGTCGCCGATGGTGGTTCCGGAGCCGGTGACCACGGCGGCCCGGTTGAAAAATCCCATTCCGGCGTTGTACATATAACCGGTTTCCTTGCAGCGATCCGACGACAGGTAAAGCACCAGGGGCGAGACATACTCGGGTTTGAGTTTTTCAAAGAGATCCGGGGGCATGATGTCCTCGGTCAAGCGTGAGGCAGCAATAGGGGCCACCGTGTTGACCTTGATGTCGTATTTACGGCCTTCCAGCTTCAGGGTATTCATGAAGCCCACCAGCCCCATCTTGGCGGCGCTGTAGTTGGTTTGACCGAAATTGCCGTACAGGCCGGCTGCGGAGGTGGTCATGATGATTCGGCCGTAGCCTTTTTCCCGCATGACCGCAAATGCCGGCCGGGTGACGTTATAGGCGCCCACCAGGTGAACATCCAGCACCGCTTTCCAGTTTTCGGGCTCCATTTTGATGAAGCTCTTGTCCCGAAGAATTCCCGCGTTGTTGATCAGGATGTCCACGGTGCCAAATGTTTCCAGGGCGGATTTGACGATGTTTTCGCCGCCTTCCGGGGTGGCCACGTTATCATAGTTGGCCACGGCCTGGCCGCCCATGGCCGTGATCTCATCCACCACCTGGTCTGCCGGTCCCCTGGCGCCGCCCTGTCCGTCACGGCTTCCACCCAGGTCATTGACGACCACTTTAGCGCCGCGCTTGGCCAGTTCCAGGGCGTACACTTTTCCCAGGCCGCCGCCGGCGCCGGTCACGATGGCCACCTGATCATCAAAGCGCAGTTCATTTCTGGGAACGTCGCCGTATTCGAAAACACCGTTGGTGATGACCTCTTCGCCGGATTTGGTATTGATGACCTTCCACACCGCACGGCCATCCCCGGTTTTCCAGATCTGGGTCCGGATCGGGTCGCCCGGGTACAGGGGGCGGGAAAAACGGCATTTGAGCCGGCGGACCTTTTCCGGTTCACCCGGGGTCAGGCTCTGCATGAGAGCCCGGCAGGCATACCCGTAGGTGCAGAGCCCATGCATGATCGGCTTTTCAAACCCGGCCATCTTGGCGAACTCGGGATCGGCATGGAGTGCAAATACGTCGCCGGAAAGCCGGTAGAGGAGCGGCTGATCCGGGTCGGGGCGGGCTTCTATTTCAAAATCGGGGGCTTTTTCCGGAAAAGCAAAGGTTTCCTTTGGCGCTTCCTCACCGTTAAAGCCGCCATCCAGACGCGCAAACAGGGTCAGCTTGCTGGTGAACAGCTTTTTGCCGTTCGAATGGTAAGTGTCGCTTTCGCCGACCATCAGGGCCCCTTTGCCTTTCCCCTTGTCATAAAAATGGGTGATCTGGCCGTCCGTGGTCAGGGTCCCTTCAATGGGGATGGGTTGATGAAAGATCAGGTCCTGCTCGCCATGCAGAATGCCGGCCAGATTCACATTGGCCTTGATGGCGAAATGGGTCAGGAAATCAAATATCGTCGCTATGGAAAAAGAGGGAATCACTTTCAGGTCTTTTTCATAGGTGAACTCGGGTTCGGAAAATCCGGAACCCACGCCCAATGCATACAGGATTACATCTTTCCAGTTGTAATCTTTGGAAATGGGGCCGATTTTCTTTCCGACGGCATCCAGATCTAAGGCCATTTCACTACCTCCTTTTGATGTTTGTAATCAGAAATGAAGATAAAATATGTAGTCGATGTCGGGACATGTTGAATATACGATATGATCACGTTGATTCGTTGTTTTGATACGAAAAATGACAATAGCGGCATGGCCGGATATCATCTTGAAATGACGATAAAAAGAATCATGTATAGGGCCACATCAATTTATTCCAGCAAATGATGGGGAGATAATAGGCCCTTTTTCAGCCCCTGTCAAAAGAATTTTTTCACTTCCTAAAACATCATTCAAAAATATAATCGAATTCTTTATGTTGACTTGGAAGACCGAAATCGGTATTTGTTTCAAACAAATGATGGAAACCATCGATGGAATCGCAGACGGATACGAATGACTGAGGCAAACGGAAATACGGAGGCAAAAAGTTGGCAGGCGCATTGAATAACATTACGGTTCTGGATCTTTCCCGGCTGCTGCCGGGACCATTCTGCTCCATGGTACTGGCCGATCACGGGGCACAGGTCATCGCCATCGAAGACAAGCGGTACGCTTCGGAATTCGGCGGCACCAAAACCATATGCCGCAATAAGCAGCACATGACATTGAATCTGAAGTCCGAAGCCGGCCGGGAGATTTTTTATGCCATGGTCAAAACGGCCGACGTGGTTCTGGAAGGGTTCAGGCCCGGCGTCACCGCCCGGCTGGGAGTCGATTATGAAACCCTTTCAGGGATCAATCCAAAAATCGTATACTGCTCGATTTCCGGTTACGGTCAGACCGGCCCCCTGCGGGAAAAGGCCGGCCATGACGTCAATTACCTGAGCACCGCGGGCGTGCTCGACCTGATCGGAGAAAAGGACGGCCGGCCGCTGATACCGGGATTTCAAATCGCCGACATTGCCGGCGGGGCCCTGTATGCAGTGATCGGCGTCGTCATGGCGCTGTATTCGCGGGAAATGAGCGGCAAAGGCCAGTATGTGGATATTTCGATGACCGACGGGGCCATGAGCCTGCTGTCTCTGGTGCTGGGTTTCCGGCAGTTGATGGGTGCCCCCATCGGCCGATCCGATTCGATCCTGTCCCACCGTTATGCCTGCTACAATACCTATGAAACCGCAGACGGCCGCTATCTTTCCATTGGCGCGGTGGAAAACCGGTTCTGGAAAATCATCTGCGAATTTTTCGAGGTTCCGGGCTATATTCCCCACCAGTACGATGACGCCATGAAGGATGAGATCATCTCGTTCATGCGTTCCAAGTTCAAACAGAAAACCCTGGCCCAGTGGGAGGCGGCGCTTGACGGCCTCGATGTCTGCTGGGGTCCGGTCAAAACCCTGGATGAAGCCCTCAAAGACCCCCTGTTTGCGGAAAGGGAAATGGTGGCCAGTGTTGTGGACAAAGCCGGGAAACCGTTAACCGTGTTGGGTACGCCGGTGAAATTGAGCCGGACGCCGGGCTCCATCCGGACGCGCCCGCCGGAATTCGGGGAGCACACCGCGGAAATCCTGAATGAAATGGGATTTTCAGATGAACAGATAAAGGATTTTGAAGCAAACGGGATCATTTAAAACCCGGCAGAAGAGGCAGGAAATAAAATGGCATCATCACTTGAAAAGGCCAAGCAGAATCCCGATTCCATGAAGGCAAAGATTCTGGCGGCGGCCCGCAGAATATTCGGCGAATACGGGTTTCACGGCACCACCACCCGCATGATCGCAAAAGCCGTGAACATCGACATATCGACCCTGTATTACCACTGGGGGGAAAAAGGGGATCTCTATGAGGCGGTGGTCTTGGATATCAATAACGGACTGCGACAGAAACTGATCGAAATTGAAAAGATCATCAAGGGGCGGCCCCTTGCCGAGCGCATTGAAATCGCCATCGACGAGATTGCGGATTACCTGTTTGAAAATCCGGAAATTTCCAACCTGACCCTGTTCCGGTATTTCACCAAGACCCGCCACGGAAGCCTGATCGATTTTACGGTGCCGGAATACATTTCAGACATCGCCTATTCCATGGGGCTGGCCCAGGATCGGAAAAATGTCCCGGTTGCCGCCAGGATGAAGGTCCTGTCCATCATGAATGCCATTCACAACTTTATTTCCGGCGAGAACTTCTTTCGCCCCATGCTGGGACTGGACCGGCAGGAATATATCCGGGAAGCCAAAGAAACACTCAAGTTTTTCAATATCTCCGCGTTTACCTGATGCCCGCTCTTCAATCCTGGACCATCAGAAACAGGCTGTCGATATATTCGGGGTCCTGCGTATCGATGATCTCGATGATCCGTTTGTGCAGCCGCTTTTTATGCTCGGCGAAGATCCCCCTCTTTTTGTGAAACCCTGCGGCAAAAGACATGGCTTCGGTATGCAGCGCCTGGTCATTTGCGCAGGCTTTTTCGATTACGTGATCGGCTTCCAGTTCAACTGCCCCCGCCCGTTTTCCGGTGAGCATCATTTCATTGATCTTGTATGATGGCAATGCCTTGCGGATAAAGGCGATCATGCCCGGAAGAAAGGGGATGCCCAAATCCACTTCCGGAAAGCAGAAATACCCCCTGTCCGACTTCATGAACCTGAAATCGCAGGCGCAGGCGAGAATGGCGCCGTTTCCGAAAGCATGCCCGTTGATGGCCGCGATGACGGGCACCGGCAGCAGCAGAAGTTTTTTAAACACCGCGTTCATGCCGTACATGAACGCCTTGATGTTGTCAACGTTCTGATCTTGCATCTGTTTTCCCAGCCATTCGATATCCACGCCCAGAGACCAGAATTTAGGGTCCGTGGATGAAATGACCACCGCAGTGATGGTCGGATCTGTGATCATCTCGTCAAGCGTGTGGTCCAGCGCATGGGCAAAATCCAGATTCTGCCGATTTTCCCCGTTGTTTAAATAAATGATGCCGACGTTTTGGTCCTTTTTCCATTCGATGATGGCCATGTGTTTTCCTCCTTTGGCAAAATCTGGCAGGACTTGATGTTTAAAAAGGGGACAATCGTATTCTATGAGGACGGATCAGGACAGTTCGCTCAAGCGGGAGGTGATTTTTTGCTGAATGGCCAGCAGGTCCTGCTTGAGAATTTCCAGTTCTTCCATCCGCTCATTGATTTCCTTGAGTTTTTTCCGGCCGTACTCGAGACTTTTGACGAGTTGCTGCTTCTCATCCATGCTGAAATCCGCCATGCCGATCATTTCCGCGATTTCATCCAGGGAGTAGCCCAGCCGCTTGCCCCGCAAAATCAACTTCAGCCGGGCCCGGTCCCTCTTGCTGTAAAATCGGTGGTTGCCTTTGGTCCGCTGGGGAAGGATCAGGCCTTTCTCCTCGTAAAAACGGATGGCCCGGGCACTGATATCAAGCTGGTCGGAAAGCTCGGAGATGGTAAAAGTGGTGCGTGCTTCTTCCTGGATATCGCTCATCACGGTCCCTTTCTGTAAAAAAAAGCGGCGACAATGTTCAAGGCGCATGTTTAATCGTACCGCTTGGTGAAAAATCATATCCGTCTTAAATGGCGGCCATCAGATCGCCCGAATCCGATATTTTATCCGGCCGGCAGATGATCATCCGGTTTTTCAGTCGGTTATCACCGTCTATCAGCACCCGCACATAATTTTTACTCATGCCCTTGAGCCATCCGGTTTTTGAATCCCGCTTATCTTCGATGATCACTTCAAGCGCTTTTCCCATCATGCTTTCATGGAAAGTTTTTTTCTTTTCCGCGCCCATTCGGGTCAGGGCCTGTCTGCGCTTCCGGATCTCATCTGCCGGCACCGGATCGGGATATCGGCTGGCGGGCGTATTCGGGCGCGGAGAAAAGGGGAACACATGAAGGTATGTCACGGGCAGCGTCTCAAGCAAAGAATAGGTATTGGCAAATGCCTCCTTTGTTTCGCCGGGAAAGCCGACCATCACATCCGCGCCGATCGCCGCGTCCGGCAGCAAGGCGCGAATCCGCCTGACCAGGCTTGAAAATTCATCCGGCGTGTAGGGGCGCCCCATCTTTTTAAGCACCTGTGCGTCACCGCTTTGCAATGGAATGTGCAAATGATCACAGATCCGTCCTGAATCGGCGATAAACGTGAGCAGTTCCTGCGTTAATTCCCCGGGTTCGATGGAACTCAGGCGAATACGATGGATCCGGTTCTGTCGATGAATCTGGCGCAGGAGATTGATCAGGGGAAAGGGCGGATTCAGATCAAGACCGTATTTTCCCAGGTGGATGCCGCTCAAGACCACTTCCATGGCCCCCTGGTCCGATAAAGATTCAATCTGTTCCAAGACTTTATGGGGCGCAAGGCTCCGGCTGGGACCCCGGGTGTAGGGAACAATGCAGTAGGTGCAGAAAGCTTCGCATCCGTCCTGGATTTTGATAAATGGCCTGGCGCGGCTGCCGGCAGCTGCTCGCCCGATGGTTTCAATTTTGCTGAATTCGCCCATGATCTTTTGGGGGAAGCGGCCCTGTTTTAAAAGCGTTCCGGAAAGAATTTCCGGAAGATTTTCTTTTTGAGCATTGCCGATGATATAATCCAGTCCTTCGATCTTTTGGAGAACCTGGGGTTCGGATTGCGCATAGCAGCCCGTGGCAATGATTACCGCGCCGGGATAATCGCGGATGGCCCGCCGGATGGCCTGGCGGGACTGAAAAGCCGCCTTGTGGGTGACGCTGCACGTATTGACGATGCAGACATCGGGACGATGATCCGATTTCCAGCCGGACGCCTTCATTTCGGCCTGCAGCGACTCGGATTCATACTGGTTGACCTTGCATCCCAGGGTGATCACGGACAGGGCAGGGGAGACGATCGTTTTTTCAGGCATCGATCCATCCTCCGGCAACCACCTGCTCCCCAATGTAGCAGACTGCGGCCTGGCCCGGGGTGATGGCCGGCTGGGGCGTCTTGAAGCGGATCAGCGCCCGGCGGCCATCCATCGGGATAAGCGTGGAAACTGCGGCCCGGTGCCGGTAACGGATCCGGGTGAATACCTCGATGGGCGAATCGGGCTTTTCCGCTACCCAATTGATATCATCCAAGGCGCATTCGGTTCGGTACAGGTCCTCTTCGAATCCGACCACCAGGCGGTTGCTGCCCACATCCAGGGCAAGGACGTAGTAAGGCCTTTCCGCCGGGCAGTTGATTTTCCGTCGCTGCCCGATGGTGTATTGATGCAATCCCCGATGGGTGCCGATCACTTCACCGGTCGTATTGACGATGGGGCCGGGCTGGCAAGCGTCCGTGGCTTTTGCATTCAGGTACCCTGCGTAGCCCTTTTCACCGATAAAGCAGATATCCTGGCTTTCCTGACGGGCACTTGGAAGCAGGTGTTTGGCACCGGCAAACTGCCGAACCTGATTCTTGGTCATATCACCCAGGGGAAAGCAGGCATGGGCCAACTGGTCCTGGGTGAGGCGACAGAGAAAATAAGACTGGTCTTTGGCCGCATCCACACCGGCTTTAAGCCCGAACCGGTGATTGTCTTCTTGTGAGCGCCTGGCGTAATGGCCGGTCGCCAGAAAAGATGCCCCCATTTGCCGGGCGGTTTCCAGGATGACCCCAAATTTGATGTCGGCATTGCAGACCACGCAGGGATTGGGGGTTTTCCCGGAAAAGTAAGTTTGTTTGAAATAATGAATCACTTTTTCCTGAAACAACCTGCGGCAGTCGGCGATGAAAACGGGGATGCCGATCTGTTCTGACAGATTGGCCATGGGATGATGATCCGGCGGTGGAAAGAGGCGGACCGGCCCGTCGGGTTGTTTTTCCCCATCGGCGTCATCCGGCAGCGTTGTTACGGGCGATTTTTCATATCCCGTGATGAAATGCAGACCGATGATTTCTGCTGACTGCTGTTTTAACAGGTATGCTGCAACCAGGGAATCAATGCCGCCGCTTACGGCAACGGCGATTTTATCGTTCATTCGAAAAAGGTTTCGGAGGTGGGTTGGATTTTCATGGCCCGGGTGAGGCACGCCCGAAGGCAGAGTTCACAAACACTGCATTTATTCTTTTCAAACATGACCTGCATCTCGGGCCGCTTGATAAAAAGAGCGCCGGTGGGGCATACGGCGGTGCAGGCGCCGCAATGGATGCATTTTGATTTATCCCGGGTGACTTCCGAAGAGGCATTTTTGACGATGACCCCCTGGCTTTCCAGATACTGAATTCCGCTCTTGAAATTCTTTCGGGGACCGGAAAGCTCGAGCACCATGATCCCTTCCTTGCGGGGAAGGATGGTCGCTTTCAAAATGTTGAAGGTCAGATCGAAATATTTGGTCAAATGGCAGACCACCGGCTTTTCGAGTTCCCTGCCGGGGAAATGGAGAACAAGCAGTTTAGAATACAAGGAATGCCTCCGCATAGAAAATAAAATTTATTACAGATGCCAAGAAATTTTTTTTATTAAAATCTGCAGGATAAGTCAATATTTAGTTCCTTTTACCGGTCATGACAAAAAAGCGGATGCGGATTGATTCAAGAGCCGATTTGCGGACAGGCATAGAGATAAAATCGAAAATGAAATCAGGTATGATGAAGATAGTGAGCGGAGAGGCGAAAAAAAACTCCCTGGTTTTTAAGCCAGGGAGTTTGAGTAGAATCAATCCAAAAAACAGGTGTGTTTTGCTTAAAACATATACCCGATGGTAATTTCGCCAAGGGGGACGATTTCCTCATCGCTGTCATGGGGCGGTTCGGTTTGGTCCCAGTTGACATATCCGGCCCCAATGCCGATGCAGGCATCCATCTGAGGGGTGAAGTTGATTCGGTACCCCGCCACAAGGCCGTAAATCCGGCCGATTTCGTCTACACCATGATTTTCTTTATCGTAATAGGTGAATACGGCAGACAGAAAAGGGCTGTTGCCGACGGGGTGGAGGTAATAACCCAACCCTGTACCCAGACCATCCAGGTTGCCAAAGAGCTTAAAAGACAGATTCACAAAGCGGGCTTCGATTCCGGCGCCGAATTCGACCCCGTCATCACTTGCGGCCACGCCGAGGCGGGGTCCGATGGTGAATTGTTTTTCAGGTTCAGACGAAACATCTTCCGTATCGCCGATGACCTGTTTTACATGTGTCGATTCCGATTCTGTAGCTTGGGGTTCGGGCTGGGATTCGGGCTGAGGTGAAATGGTGACCCCCAGAAGCGATCGAAGATTCACTTCCGGTGCTTTCTGGGCAAATACATCCCATGTCCCCTCATAGGTTGTCTCGACCTGGTTGACCACCTCGCCATCCTTGACATCGATCAGGGCGGTTTCCAGAGAACGAAGGTTGCCGACGTTTCCCAGTACACCATAGATGACGTAATCCGAATTCAGTATTTTCCCCACTTCCACGGCACACTCTTTTTCAGCACAGCTTTCAGTCAGGCGCCAGATCTTCTGGGAGGAGATATTCTTCTTGATGTCTTTGTAGTCAATAACGAAGTAAAGATCGGTTTGATTGAGCAATTGAACAAATTGATCGGTGATCTGCTGGCTTTCGGCCTCATTGGTGGAGGCCGCGTCTGGATGAAATAACAACACCGTGCAGGAAGGCTTCGTCGCTTCACCAAAAGCGGTTCCATTCACCATCGACAAGCAGCCGATCACGATGCATAAACCAACAAGGATCTTCCATTTCATCAAAACCGCTCCTTATGCCGCCTTTTCGGATGTAGCCGTTGAATTAGAATAGATGTCTTCAAATCAGCAGATGGATCTTTATTGAAGTTAACTTATACCAGCAATTTAATTACAATTCAATAAAATAAATCCATCCTGGCGCAAAGGCTGGAGATCTGGGGATCGAGCTTGATATGATTTTTCAATTGTTTACGGATTGCGGCAGAAGAAAAGGGTCTCACCTGCAAACAATCATCAATCTGATGCCCTGATAACGCATCAGGGAAAAAAGGCGCAAGAAAAGAATACACAAATGAAAATTATGCAGGTTCGGTTGAAGCGTCTGCTTCCTTGAGCAGCAGGGTCGACGGATCCAGGCAAAAAGCTGTCTGTGTATTATTTTCCGTGTCCCGGTTTATCCTTTTTACGCGGATTCTCTGCTTTTCAGGGATCAGTTGGAAGATCATGTCAAACATGTTTTTCAAGGGTTCGTCGAGCTGGCTGAGCATTTTATCGGAATCGTATTCGTCATGACGGTGCATGCCAATGGAAAGCCATAAGGAAATACCCTGCTCCTGAAGGAAATCTTTAAACTGCATGATTTCAGTGCGGTCGATTTTTTCAAGCAGCAGTCCGTCAATGATTGTCAGGTCCGGAGAGAAAATATTTTGGTTTTTGAGCTCTTCAATCCGCTTTTTGATTTTTTGAAAATTAAAACTTTCGGTTTCAAAGGCCATGATAAATCGATGACCCAGCAATTCGTCCCATAGCTGCTTTTTCTGGCCGGTTTCGTAGTCAAAGGTCAGGTTTTGGAAAATCTCCTGATACCAAAGGTTCACTTTATCGACGGGATCCTGGACACTGATATGGAGCACATTTTTTTCCTTGATCAGCGTGCTGAGGGCGATCTGGACGAGAAATGCGGTTTTTCCCACCCCCGCCCGTGCGATAATGGCGCCGATGCCGCCGGTGTCGATATTGTCATTCATCTTATGATTCAGCAGGCGAAGCGGATCACGAATAATCAGTTTTTTTTTCAGCATATTTATCAATCTTTCAAAAACTTCAGGTCTGAAATAAATTCGGCTGTCATCGTTTAGACAGATCAGGTGCCAGTCTTGGTTTTCTTGTCATCTCTTTTCTTCAATATGTCCTCGACCACGGACTGCGGCACCTGTTTGTAGGTGTCAAACTCCATGGTAAACTGGGCCTTGCCCTGGGTCATGGAGCGCAGAATCGTGGAATAGCCGAACATTTCAGCCAATGGGACCTGGGCTTCAATCGCAGTCATGCTGCCCATGTCGCTGGAACCAATGATCATGCCCCGCCGCTGGTTCAAGGATCCCATGACGGCACCCTGGAATTCCCCCGGTGTTTCCACCACCACTTTCATGATGGGTTCCTGCAGCACAGGGCCGGCCTTGGCATAGGCCTGCTGGAAAGCCCCACGGGCAGTCGCCTGAAAAGCCATATCCGAGGAGTCAACGGAATGGGAAGCGCCGTCGTTGATGGTGATCTTAAGGCCGGTGACGGGATATTTCATCCAGGGGCCTTTTTCCAGGCAGGAAACAAACCCTTTTTCACAAGCCGGGATATACTGAGTGGGAATCGAGCCACCGGTAACCTTGTTTTCGAAAATAAATTCGGAATCCTCGTGCGGCTCCATATATCCGGCAATCCGACCGAACTGGCCCGATCCACCCGTCTGTTTCTTGTGGGTATAATCAAAATCGCTGCGCCGGGTAATGGTCTCCCGATAGGCCACGCTTGGTTCGCCGGCGATGACCTCGGCCTTGTATTCCCGGCGCATCCTTTCCAGGTAGATTTCAAGATGGAGTTCCCCCATGCCCGAAATCAGGGTTTCGCCGGTTTCCTTGTTAACAAACGTTTTAAATGTCGGATCCTCTTTGGAAAACCGGTTTAAGGCCTTGGACATGTTGGTCTCCGCCTTGATGTCCACGGGCTTTATGGCAAGCGAGATAACCGGTTCGGGAATATACATTGAAGTCAGCGACAGGTTTATGCCGGGCGCCGTAAAGGTGTCACCGGAAGCGCAGTCGATGCCAAAGAAAGCCCCGATATCTCCGGCGGAAATATTATCCAGATCTTCCATCTGATCCGCATGCATCCGCACAATCCGGCCAATCTTGATTTTCCTGCCGGTGCGGGCATTGATGACCGCATCCCCTTTTTTTAAACTTCCCTGGTAAACACGCAGATACGTCAGCTGTCCGAACTGCCCGTCTTCCAGCTTAAACGCCAGCGCAACCAGCGGAGCCTCTGCATCTGCGGTGAGAATCACCGGCTTTTCCTTATCGTTGAGGTCCAGTGCCTCGCTGGTCACTTCACTGGGGGCTGGCAGGAACAGCGTAACGGCGTCGAGAACGGGTTGTACGCCTTTGTTTTTATAGGCTGAACCCATAAAAACAGGAGTGATTTCGCGCTTTAAGGTCCCCTTGCGGACAGCTTCGATGATCATTTTTTCCGGAATCGGCTGTTCTTCAAGGACCGCCTCTGTGAGTTCGTCAGAAAAGATGGAGGCCGCGTCAATCAGTTCTTCTCTTCTGGATCGGGCCATTTCCATCATAGAGGCCGGAATTTCATCGGTCCGGATGATTTCGCCAAAGTCGCCCTCAAAATAGAGCGCCTTCATGGAAATCAGGTCAATGACGCCTTCGAGATCGGCTTCGAGACCGATGGGAATCTGCATCGCAACCGCATTATGGTTCAATTTTTCCCGGAGCTGCCCGATGACGCGGAACGGGTCCGCACCGCTTCTGTCGCATTTATTGATAAAAGCGATGCAGGGCACATGGTAGCGCTTCATCTGCTGATCCACCGTGATCGACTGGGACTGGACCCCGCCCACTGCGCAGAGTACCAGAATGGCACCGTCAAGAACGCGAAGGGCCCGCTCGACTTCTATGGTAAAATCCACGTGTCCGGGGGTATCGATGATATTGACTTCATGGTGATTCCAGGTACAGCGGGTCGCAGCGGAAGCGATGGTGATTCCGCGTTCCTTTTCCAGTTCCATGGAGTCCATGGTGGCGCCGACGCCGTCCTTGCCGCGCACTTCGTGAATCCGGTGGATCCGCTTGGTGAAATACAGGATCCGTTCCGTCAGGGTGGTCTTGCCCGAATCGATGTGGGCGCTGATGCCGATATTTCTGAATTTTTGAATGTCGGTACTCATGATGGCTTTCTACTTTCCTGAGATGAAATTTCGCGCACCTTATTCAGGGGCGAGTAAAATTTTATAAAAATATTTCATTTATATTTCAATGTCAAGTTTTTTATCCCGTTTTTTTTATCTCATTTCAAAGTTAATTCATGTTGGAAGGAATACAATAACGTTGGCACAGATGCATGCACTTTCCGATATGAATTTGGCTGATGGGCTAATCTATGTCGGATAAATTTGCAAAACAGAAAATCGGTTAGATGGATTGCGTCTCAGATCGAGTAGGTTGTCTTTATTTATTTTGGCACTGTACACAACCTGCAGTAGATGGCGGGGTTTGTCGTGACAGGCTTGGGTCGCTCTGGCGGGTATTGGGGTGCCTGGGGAAGGTGTGATAATTATAACTGGCGTTAGTTGCCGCCGGGGTGGTGTTTTCAGGTGTATCGGGATAAATGAAACATCTGGGAGAAGGGCGTTCAGGGAAAAATGGTTCGCCGATGCAGGGGTTAAGGGAACCTACGCGGATCAGGCGAATGGTTTCAGGTTTTTTGCAGGCGGATTTGGGCAGGCAATCAAGGCAGCGATTCGGTTGGGGCGGACACCTGGGGGCAGCCGTTTCGTGGATCCAGTGTGCCACGTTTCCGCTCATCACTCGAACTTGGGCATCAATCAGATAGGCATTGTCATTCGCATCTGGGAAATAAGTTCTGCGCACATACTCATTTTGCTCATTTTCATAATTGTGAATTCGAAAATACGCAAATTCGACTATTTTAGCATCTTGAGTTTTAAGAGGCTCGGGTATTTTAATCACATTAAAAAATACTTCCGGTGGATATTTTTCATTTGTGTACTGGGTAACGGAAATATTGTGACGGCTCAGGTAAGATTTAACCGGGAAAGGAAAAACGACATCTTCGGTACAATAATCTTTATCGATCAGCACCAGGTCAGAGCTTAATGTATAGCCGTCGATAACTGAAAAGGGGTAATTCCCATCGACTTCCCGGGTGAGATCGACCCTGGCCGCATTGCTAAACTCTCGTGCCTGGTCATCATCAATGTACTGGTCGTTGTAATACAGGGAAGAGGAAAAAAACATATTCCGAGGGGAGATATGGAATATGCCGTCCTGAATCTCAGATAATTCGATCAACTGAGCAAAGGCAGGGGGGGTGAGCATCAGCATGCATGCGGTCAGAAGAATGAAGAGTTTTCCCCGTTTCGACATGATAAATTATCCGCGATGGTACGTATTTGACGCTTCGATGTAACTTTGCTCGTAAATACAGCTGAACTTTATTTGACATGTAATTTTTTGTGTTTAATCTAAAAAAATTTAACTGATATGTCAATAACAAACATTGTCCGAAAGGCCAATCGTCAAGCCTATTTTTCTGTAGACGACCTCTTTGGACTTCCATTCAAGAGGGTTTACAGGGCCATGTCAAATAATTTTCCTTAATTTTCGATATATCCGGATGATGTTTAATCATCCGATTCCACCAGTCGATCCAGAATCAGACCATAAAACCGGCTGTCGCTTCCTGAAAAAGACCAACCCATATGAGACTGGCAGGATCGACACAGGGCGATTTGCCACCTAAACCCCCGGAACCAGGTGAACTCATCGGTGGATGGGCCCACTGAGACAACACCGACGGCTGATTTAAAGCAGCCGATGTCGAATATCAGGCCATGGGGATTGGCAAAGGTATATTGATGCGACCCGTTTACCGCCCATTTCTGGGACGGATGGGTAATGATGGACCGGCAATGGCTGCAAAGCAGAAAACTTTCCTCGTCTTCTATGGAAGTGGACTGCTCCTCGGTTTCGATCAAGGATCGTGAGCCGTCTCTTCCCTGGTATTCATCACGGTCTTTGAAAAAAAGCTGCCAGTCTGATTGACGGATAAATTCCATTTCCCCGTTGCCTGGTGCATAAAATACGATGAAGAGAGATCAAAAGCCTCAATTGTTCCCCACCCGCAAAAACAGTAATGTTCACTTTTGCTATTGTCAACGCGGCAGACCCCAATGCGCCTGCACGCAGTCATAGATGAACATCCGGATAATCGCTTGACAATAAAATCCCTGATGCTACAGGATTTAAACAATTTCAAACACCGGGATGGCAGGGTCCATCTGTCCATCCGGCAAATCACTTGGTCAGGAGTCAGGCGTCCATGTGCGGCATTCACGGAATTATATCATCGAAACGGACTCAGGGTGAGGTAAGACAAACGCTCCTGCACATGGGCCGGATTCAACGCCATCGCGGGCCGGATGACCGCAGGGAAGCCGTTTATGACCACGGGGGAAAGCAGGTGGGGATGGGATTGGTCCGGCTTTCCATTCTGGATCTGGAAACGGGCATGCAACCCATACGGGCGCACGACGGCACGACGATCATCTGCAATGGACAGATCTATAACTATATTGAATTGCGGGAAAAAGTAAAATCCGAACCCTTTGTCTCCCGAGGCGACATCGAGGTGGCGCTTCACTTATACCGCGTCTTCGGCCTTGAATTTCTGCAGTATCTGAACGGAATGTATGCCGGAGCGATCTTCGATCCCGCCCGGCGGCGGATGATCCTCTTTCGTGACCGGTTCGGCATCAAACCGCTATACTATATGGAGTGCGGCGGAGATTTTATTTTCTCATCGGAAATTAAACCGATGCTCGATGCATCAGGCAATCCCCCGGGGATCAACCGCAGCCGCATGGCCGCCTACTTTACCTACCGATATGTTCCCGGCGGCGAGACGCTGTTTGCCCAGGTACGCCGTCTCCCCCCCGGGTCCTATCTGGAATACGATCTCGAAAGCGGCACCCACGAGATCCACCGGTACTGGGATTACCGGCTGGATCGGATCATTCCCGAAATGAAGATTGAGGATGCTTCCGCCAGGTTTACGGAATTGTTTACAGACGCGGTCCGCATCCGATTGCGCTCCGATGTGGAGGTGGGCACCCTGATTTCCGGAGGGATCGATTCTTCGGCGGTTTCCGCCCAGGCTGCGCTGCTCAAGGGCAAAATCAAGCTTTATACGATTGCCTTCGAAGAAGAAAAATACAATGAGCTGCCGCATGTCAAATCCCTGCTTGCCCGTAAATCACAGACATTTGATCAAGCCGATCTTCATGTCCGGTATTGCCGAAAGGCGCAGCTCGACACCCTTCCCGGAATTATCCGGTCTCTGGAGGAGCCCATCTCTTTAGGTACACTCATTCCCACCGACCAGGTTTGCGCACTGGCCGCGCAGCAGGTGAAAGTCGTACTGACCGGCGAAGGCGCAGATGAAGTTTTTGCCGGATACCGTAAGTTCATGATTGAAGCCGCTGCCGCAAAGTATACTAATCTGGCGGACGATTTGAAAAAGAAACTTGGGGATTCATATCCCGAACTGTCTGCGTATCTGGCAGCCCGGGAGCCCGATCCGGATAAACGCTACATCCAGACAGAGCGGTTGTTTTCGGAAGCCCAGATAAAGCAGATGACCGGAATCGATGTCAACGGGGATCTGTTCCCGCCGGATGCACGCCCCTTTTTGTCGGGGAGGGAAAGCGATCTGAATACCGCCATTGCTTTTGAAAGCCGGTTCAGGCTGCCCGATTATGTCATTT
This sequence comes from uncultured delta proteobacterium, assembly GCA_963826785.1. Taxonomy (GTDB): domain Bacteria; phylum Desulfobacterota; class Desulfobacteria; order Desulfobacterales; family Desulfosalsimonadaceae; genus CAWGYD01. The sequence continues at coordinate 192,679 of CAWGYD010000010.1, read as the reverse complement.
TGCGGCTGGACCGGCTCTCCATGAGGCACTCTCTGGAAGCACGCACGCCGCTTCTGGATTACCGTCTGGCCGAATTTGCAGCGGTCCTTCCGGATATTCTGAAGGCCAATATCGAAACAGACCAGGAAAAATACATCTGTCGATACGCATATCTTAATTCAGGGCTTCTGGACTCGGCGACCGTCCATCGGCGGAAGCAGCCCTTTACCATTCCCATGGCCGACTGGCTGTCAAACCCCGCAGATTTGCCTGATTTTTTACAGGAAATCATCTATGGCGGCCTGATAAAAGAGCAGGGGGTCATCGATCCGGCATTTGCCCGGAAGCTTTTTGACGACGTCAAATCAGACCGGATCGGACCGGAAACCTTAGTCTCCGCAGCAGACCGCGCTTTTTCGGTCATCATTTTCACATTGTGGTATCATGAATTTTTCGGATGATTAGTAACTGATGGAAAGTGAAGTGAAGTTGACCGCAGACCGCACATATTCTGAAATTGAACAACAATTCACCGATCAGTACCTCCAGGTGCTCTCTGCCTTGTCGGGGAAAGGCCCCCGGAGTTTTGGATTCGAATATGAATTCATCCCAAAAAACCCGCTGAACCTGTCCGATATGGAAAATCTTTTCCGCTATATTTCCGATATCGGCTTTCTGAGAGATGGAAACGAATTTGTATCCGCATTCGGGCTGCGCGTGACATTTGAGCCGGGCGGACAGATTGAATACCTGAGTCCGCCAATCACGGATAATGATGATCGGCTGTTTGATTTCCTGCTCTATTACATCGATGAGATCAATCGGCAAATTCAAAATGAACTGGGAATCACTTATCTGGCCACCGGATATCTGCCCGGGCGTGCGGATATGCCCCTGTGCCTGACCACGGATCGATACATGAATTTGCAGGCGCGTCTGTCCAGGGCCGGCACGCGGGGGTTGGAAATGATGAAAGGAACGGCCTCCATTCATTTACACGTGAAAATATCTGATGATGAAGATCTGCTGCCCCTGTTTCAGACCCTTTGCCGGCTTTCCGACAGCGATGCATTTAAAATGTCGCCGGACCGGAAAGACATATGGGATCACACGGATCCCACCCGCTGCGGGCGGCCGCCCTGCTGCTTTGCTGAACTTGCCACCCCCCGGCAGTTGATCCAGAGACTGGTCCGTTTTGCACTGAATGCTCAGGTGCTCGGCGAAGAAGTATCTTTCCCGCATGCGCAGAATCGAGTCTTTTGAAGCCTTCTTATCTCACATGACCACCATATTTACGGATGTTCGGTTCAACCTTAAAGGGCCCACCCTGGAACTGAGAACTTTGGACAGCATGCCCGGCGACCGCTTCAGGGAAAAATGGCGGCAGTTTGTCTCCATCTTAAATGAGGTATAATGAGGGGTGTTGATGTGATCCATTTCACATTCAGGATGAGACACAGGCTGATACGAGGGCAGCAAAGTTTATGGGTTTAAATTTGTCACCCGGGTCAGACTGCAATTGAATGCAAAATGAAAGAAAGGGATTTTATTTGATGGCAGAAATTATCATTTATTCATCCAACGCTTGTCCCTACTGTATCCGCGCCAAGAAACTGTTGGATGCAAAAGGCGTGTCGTATCAAGAGATCAATGTGGACGAAAAACCTCAATTTGCAGCAGAGGCGGTCTCCAAAAGCGGCGGCTGCAGGACTGTGCCCCAGATTTTCATTGATAATCAGCATATTGGTGGTTATGATGATCTATCGCGCATGGACAGGGAAAATAAACTCGACAAGTTGCTTGGATGATATTTTAAATTTTGAAAACAGGAGCGGAAATGAATAAAAAACCCGTTCGAAAGAGCACCCGCAGTCAGGTATGGCCGGATATAGTTGCCACTATCAAAGTGCAGGATACCTTCGGGAACGCTCATTCCAGAAGCTTTGTCACCATCACGGGCCGGGTCGAGGATTTAGGGGCGGCGGGAATGTTTCTATTGACATCGGAATCTGTACCGGTGCCGGCAAGAGCCGAAATCATGATCGATTTCGATCCAAAAGTCAAACTTTCGGGACTCAGGATCATCGCCCTGGGTGAAACGGTTCGAAAAACAGGAGAGGGTGTAGGAATCAAGTTCAATCAGATTGATATGCGGCAGCTTCAAAAATGTATCGTGGCAAAGATGAACCGGATGGAGAGCCCCGGCATGGAGACTGAGGGCGTATAATTGCCTGATTATTTCCGGTTGCGCTTCTGCCGGCATTTTCTGTCAATTTCGCACATGACCACATAGGGGAAAGTGATCAGAAATTCGAAAATAAACCCGATGGGGATGGCCAGGTAAATAAACGGCAGCCTGACCAGATAGAAGTGCAGATTTTTAATCATTCGATTCAGCATCAGTAAATAAAAATCTAAGTCGTCTTATGATGACCGTTTTCGTTTGATAGTAAAAAAGGCCTATGCTGCTGCATAGGCCTTTTTTATATGAATGGTGCCGAAGGCCGGATTTGAACCGGCACGGGCGTAACCCACTACCCCCTCAAGATAGCGTGTCTACCAATTCCACCACTTCGGCGATTTTCTCTCATATTGCTGCGTTTATTCTGACGGTTGCTCCGCGGGTTTCGATGCAGGGCCGGGGGAGACGGGCGGCGCGGCTTCCGGCTGGGTCACAGTCGGCTGCTGGGCCGGCGCGGCCTGCTGCTCCTGGGGAACGGGGCCGGGCAGAGGTGACTGCTGCGGCGGCATCTGGGATTCTGTCTTGACATCCGAGACGATGGATTTATTTCCACTCTTTCCAATATAAGCCAGACTCAGGGAGGTCAGCATGAATACGATGGCTGCAATTGTCGTCAGTTTGGTCAGAAACGTGGTGGCCCCCGTGCTGCCGAAAAGGGTCTGACTCCCGGCGCCGCCGAATACCGCACCCATATCCGCCCCCTTGCCTGTCTGCAGCAGAACAATCAGAATCAGGGCGAGGCAGACAATGATGTGAATAATAACAATCAAAGCGGTCATGATTTTCTTCCATTCGGTTGAAATTTAAAAATGAATGATGCCGGCAAACTTTTCAGGGTCCAGGCTTGCGCCCCCCACCAGGGCGCCGTCCACATCTTCAAGGGCCATCAGACCTGAAATGTTGTCCGGTTTTACGCTCCCTCCATACAGGATGCGGATGCGATTTGCAAGCGCATTTCCAAAGCGATTGCCAAGGAATTTCCGCAGATAGGCATGCACTTCCTGGACCTGTTCGGGCTTGGCCGTTTTTCCCGTGCCGATGGCCCATACCGGTTCATAAGCAATCACCGGAAGCAAATCTTCTGTTAAAGAAAGCCCTTCTAACCCTTTTTCCATTTGTTTGTCAAGTACGGAAAATGTTTTTTCCGCGTCCCGCTGCTGTTCCGTTTCACCGACGCACATGATGGCAACCAGTTTTGCGGCAGCGGCCGCTTTTAATTTTTTGTTGACGGTTTGGTCTGTTTCACCGAAGAACTGCCGTCTTTCCGAATGGCCGATGATGACGTAAGTGCAGCCGGCGGCCGTGAGCATTCCAGGTGAGACTTCTCCTGTATAGGCACCTTCATTTTCCCAGAACATGTTCTGACCGCCAAGGGCGATATTCGATCCTTTGAGCATCTCTCCCACTGCCGCAAGCGCAGGGAAGGGGGGTGCGATCATAATATCCGTTTCCCGGATATCAGATACCATCGGGATCAGCTGCCGTACGGTCTGGACCGACTCGGCAGGGGTTTTATACATCTTCCAGTTGCCGGCAATAAACGGCCTGCGTTCCTGCATGAACACCTCCTGTCTGGGATGGGTAAATCAAGGCAGTGTAAATCAATATAAATATATGATCATCTCTGTCTGTAGTTGCAAAGGCATTTCTCAAAGGAGAAACGCCGATGTGAAAACCGGCTGGATGGCTACAGCGATTTTCCGATCATTTCCGCCAGATCGACCATGCGCTCTGAATAACCGGATTCATTGTCGTACCAGGACAGGACTTTGACCATGTTGCCGACCACGTAGGTGTTGGGCGCATCCACGATGGACGAAAGCGTTGATCCGTTAAAATCTTTGGACACCAGCGGCAGGTCACAATATCCTAAAATGCCTTTGAGGGATGTTTCAGAAGCCTTTTTAAATTCGGCATTTATATCATCAACCGTTATGCCGTCTTTTTGAATGGTTGCCACCAGATCCACAAGGGATACGTTGGGGGTGGGAACACGGATGGAAAGGCCGTTTAATTTGCCGTTTAATTCCGGGAGCACCAGTCCGACCGCTTTGGCCGCACCGGTGGTGGTGGGTACCATGGAAAGCGCCGCTGCCCGGGCCCTTCTGAGATCCTTATGCGGCGCATCCAGCAGCCGCTGGTCACCCGTATAGGCATGGACGGTGGTCATCAGTCCGCAGATGATGCCGAACTGTTCATTGATGACCTTGGCAATGGGGGCCAGGCAATTGGTGGTGCAGGAAGCGTTTGACACGATGTGGTGGGCTGCCGGATTATATGTCCGGTCATTGACCCCCATGACGATGGTGGCATCCGGATCTTTGGCCGGTGCGGAAATGATGACCTTGCGCGCGCCGCCGGTTAAATGCTTTGCCGCGTTCTGCCGATCCCGGAAAAGGCCGGTGCATTCCGCAACGATATCTGTTTTGAAATCACCCCAGGGAATTTCCGACGGATCTCTCTTTGCGAATACCGAAATGGTCCGGTTGTTCACTTCAATGGCGTTTTCCTTCGGTGTGATCTGCGCGTCGAGTTTGTCATGCACCGAATCATAGATGAGCAGATGGGCAATGGTGGCCGGATCCATTAAATCGTTGACGGCCACGATTTCGATATCGGACCGTTTGAGCGCCGCCCGGAAAACCATCCTCCCGATTCTGCCCATTCCATTAATTCCAAGCTTGATGGTCATGTAATCCTCCTTGTGTAATATGTTTATACATGATGATGGCATCTTCGCCGGTATCGGTATAGTACCTCGGCCGCACACCCGCCTGGATAAACCCGAGCTTGCGGTACAGCGCCAACCCGGCGCCATTGGATGGCCGGACTTCCAGCACCGCCACCGCCTCTGTCATGGCCACCTGATCAAGGCAGTGCCGGATCAATCCGGCGGCAATCCCCCGTTTTCGGTTGTCGGGTTTAACCGCGATTTTCAAGATATGGATTTCATCGAAAATGTTCCGCAGGCACATGTAGGCGCTGACGGATTCTCCAGCCGCGGTACGGTCCTTACGGACAAACGCATGCGCAGTGGGGCAGGCAAGCTCGTCCATAAAGCATTGCGTGCTCCATGGATTCGGAAAGGAGGCCCGCTCGATGGCGACCACCGGTTCGATATCGTTTATAGACATCTTGACGATCGGCATGGCGGCTGCCTCAACTCCGCTTGTTCCCCTTCAGGATATCACTGGCCAGCGATATGCTTTTTTTCCCGTATTCCTCGATGATTTTTGCCAGTTTGTGAAGATCGCTCTCCTTCTGCCGGAAATTGACGGCTTTGATCAGCAGGGGGAGGTTGACCCCGGAAAGCACCTCGATGCGGCCCTCTTCCAGAAAAGAATAGCTCAGGTTGGATGGGGTTCCGCCAAACATGTCCGTCAATATCAGAATCCCTTTGTTTTTGTTGACCGACTTGATACAGGCATGGATCTTTTTCCTGAGCATTTCAACGTCGTCTTTTAGATCAATGGATACCGCAACCGTCCCCTCCAGTGGTTTGCCGAAGATGATTTGAGCGGTTTCAATGAGGATTTCGCCAAGATTTCCGTGTGTGACAATTACGATTCCGACCATATGTCATCCTGATGTTAAATTTTTGAATCAATATCCCGATGGGTGATATTGATGGGGCGGCCCGGCTGCCGGATGTGTTCGTAAATCGCCTCGGCAATGGATACCGACCGGTGCTGTCCGCCGGTGCACCCGATGGCGACCGTCAGGTATGCCTTCCCCTCCTTTTCGTAAAGGGGAAGCAAAAAGTCGATCATGTCCAGAAATTTGTGGATAAACGTCCGGGCCACGGGATTGTTCAAGACAAAGTGTTTGACTTCGTCGTTTCTGCCATCAAGCGGTTTAAGCCGGCTCACGAAATACGGGTTGCCCAGGAATCGGACATCCATGATCAGATCGGCCTCATGCGGAGTCCCGTGCTTGAAACCGAATGAGACGATATTGATCCGCATGGGGACAAATTCGATGCGTTCCCGGGCGATGTTGAAGATGATCGATTTCAAATCATGAATATTCGTATCCGTGGTATTGATGATGCGGGTTGCAGCAGACCGCAGGGGCGCCATCAGTGTTTTTTCCACCCGGATGCCTTCCAGGAGGGATTTGTCCTGAGTCAGGGGGTGATGGCGCCGTGTCTGGCTGTAGCGTTTCAGCAGGGTGGTTTCATCCGCTTCGAGAAACAGGATATCGAAATCGTACCCCCGCTTACGCAGTTCATCAAAGACCCCCGGACAGGCGGACACAAAACTTTTTTCCCGAAGGTCCATCACAAATCCGAGCCCCTTGATTTCAGAGGCCTTTTGGATGGGCAGCTCCAGAAACTTCGGGAGGAGCTTGACCGGCATATTGTCGACGCAGTAAAATCCCGCGTCTTCCAGGGCGGCAATGGAAATGCTTTTACCGGACCCGGAAAGGCCGGTGATGATGATGATTTTAAGCTTTTTCATTGGATCAGCTTGGAGATTGATGCGGTCATCATGGCGGCGATGCTTCCTGTGAGAGGGATGCGCTGAATCAAAAATCGTCATCGACTTCCTGGATGGCCTGCAGAACTTCTTCTTCATCTTTTGCGGAAAACAGCTTTTCCTTGAAGGCTTCTTCTTTTAAAAGCTTTGAAATCCGTGCCAGCAGCTTCAGGTGAAGACCCGTTGAATTCTCAGGGGTGAGCAGCAGGAAAAAGATGTGCGTGGGTTTGCCATCCAGCGAATCGAAATTCACGCCTTTTTTACTCAGGCCAATGCCCAGTACCAGAGAGGTCAACCCTTTCATTTTGCCGTGCGGGATGCCAATACCGTTGCCGATCCCGGTGCTGCCCAGGTGCTCTCGCTCAATCAGCACCCGGACGAGTTCCTTGTGATCCGCCTGGGTGATATAGGAAACGGGAAGGGTCAGTTCTTCCAGCACCCCTTTCTTATCCGAAGCTTTGAGTTCGGGAATAATGCTTTCTCTATGCAGAAAATCAAGTATTTTCATTTAAGATCATCATCGCAGGGCTGACGTTGCGGCAGGGTGGCTGCCGCAACGGGGTATGTAACTAGTTAAATATGGGTATCTGTCGGGCTGTTTGCAAAAAACGAATCGCCGCTTCTGCATCCAGTCGCCCTGATGCTAAAGAGGCTGAATCAGACCCAGATCGCCATCGCTTCGCCGGTAGAGCACATTCACCCGATTGGTGCGGGCGTTGATAAAAACGAGAAAACTGTCTTCGATCAGGTCCATCTGGAGGCTTGCTTCTTCTATGTCCATGGGTTTATATTCAATGTCCTGGACCCGGATGCGCGGGCCTCCGGCTTCTTCCGCCGGTACCGCCGCGCCCATGGTTCCCTGCTTGGATCCGGCTCGGAAACCCTGGCGGTGGTTTTTAACTTTCTGCTTGCTTTTTTTAAGCTGTTTTTCGAGTTTGTCAAGCGCCATGTCGATGGATGAGTACATGTCGCTGGTATCTTCACGGCAGTTGATATTCAAACGGTCTCCGGTCAGCTTGATTTCGGCGATATGCCGGATTTTTTCAACGGTGAGTACCACTGATGCTTCGGCCGGATTCTCCAGTAGTCTGTCAAGTTTTTCGAGCTTGCTGGTGACGTAATTGCGCAAATGATCGGAAGGTTCAATGTTCTTAAAGGTGACGGATGTCTGCATTCAATAGCCTCCCTAAAATTGTTTTCGTTTGCTGGATGGAAGAATTCCCATGGCTTCTCGGTACTTGGCAATCGTGCGCCGGGCGATGTCAATATCGGCTGAGGATAGCAGTTCGGCAATTTTTTTGTCGCTGAAAGGCTTTTTGGGATTTTCGGTTTCAATGATTTTCCGGATCCGGTCCTGCACGCTGGCAGAAGCGATGGTATCGCCGTTTAGCCGGTTGATGGAACTGTTGAAAAAAAACTTGAGTTCGAAGATACCCTGGGGCGTGTAGGCGTATTTGTTGGTGGTCACCCGGCTGATGGTGGATTCATGCATATTGATGTCATCGGCCACGTCCCTGAGCACCATCGGTTTGAGATGGGAGATGCCGTGATCGAAAAAATCCTGCTGGAATTTAATGATGCTGGCCATGACATTGTAAATGGTTTTTCGCCGGTGATGAATACTTTTGATCAGCCATTCAGCGGATCGCAGCCGGTCCTTGAGATAAATCTTGGCATCATCGGCAATGGGCTGTCCTTTTCGGACGGCATGCTTGTAATAAGAGTTGATGTGCAGCCGGGGCATGTCATCGTCGTTGAGTATGATGATGAAATCATCTTCTTCCTTGTATACGTAGACATCCGGGACGATGTAGATCTGCTGCTCTTCATTGTATTTGTCCCCGGGGCGGGGGTCGAGCTGCCGGATGACATTGACGGCGGCGACCACGTGGTCGATGCTGGTTTTACAGGTCCGGGCAATGATCTTGTATCGTTTGTTTTCCAGATCTTTGAGATGGAAACGGATGATCTGTTCCACCAGGGGGTCTTCGATCTGAAGAAGCCCCACCTGTAAAAGGAGGCATTCCTGCAGGTCGGTCGAGCAGATCCCCGGCGGATCAAATGTTTTCATGACCGACAGAACCCGCTCAACGTTTTCCAGGCTTGCGCCGCTGATCCGGCTGATTTCATCCACAGAAAGATCAAGATACCCCTGAGCATTGAGACTTCCAATGATCAGGCTGCCGATGATCTCGTCTTCATGGGTGGGTTTGGTCATCAGCAGCTGCCAGCGCAGGTGGTCTGCTAATGATGTTCGGCTGGTGGTGAAGGCTTCAAAATCAGTCGCGTCCTTTTTTTCACTCTCGAAATGAATCTTTCCCGTTGAATGGTATTCATCCAGGTAGTTTTGCCAGTCCATGTAATTGTCGAACTTCTCCTCGACGGACACTTCCTTCATGACCGGTTCATCCGTCGACTCATAGGTCTCCATCTCGACTTCGGGCTCCTGGTACTCTTCCAGCGTCGGATTGTTCTCCATTTCCTGGCGAATGACATCGGCCAGTTCCAGCCGGGACAATTGCAGCAGTTTGATCGCCATCTGCAACTGCGGAGTCATCACCAGCTGCTGCTGGAGTCTTAGATTCTGTTGTAATTCAATCGCCATATCAGAGCCTGAATTGATTCCCCAGGTAAATTTCCCTGGCGGTGGGGCTGGATGCAATCGTCTGCGGAGATCCGGACTCGATCACCTGACCGTTATTCACGATGTAGGCCTTGTCGCACACCCCCAGGGTTTCCCGAACGTTGTGATCGGAAATCAGCACGCCGATTCCCCGCTTGGCAAGATGAAGGATGATGTTCTGAATGTCTATGACCGCCAGTGGGTCAATCCCCGCAAAGGGTTCGTCCAGAAGGATAAAAGCGGGGTCGGTGGCCAGCGCCCGGGTGATTTCGAGTCTTCGGCGCTCACCTCCGGAGAGTACGGCCGCTTTCTGGTCGTACAGATGCAGGATCCCCAGTTCCTCCAAAAGTGCTTCCGATTTTTTCCGCTGCTCCGCCTTTTTAATATCGAGCGCCTCCAGGATGACCATGAGGTTGTCCCTCACCGAGAGCTTTCTGAAAACCGACGCTTCCTGGGGAAGATATCCCACGCCTTTTCTGGACCGCCGGTACATGGGCAGGGTCGTGATATCCTCGTCATTTAAATACACCTGTCCGCTGTCGGGCTTAATCAGGCCGATGGTCATATAAAACGTGGTGGTTTTGCCGGCGCCATTGGGCCCCAGCAGTCCCACCACTTCTCCGCTGTGAATATCCAGATTGACCGAATCGACTACCCGGCGGTTGTGGTAGATCTTCACCAGATTTTTCAATGCCAGCAGGGCCATTTCGTCTATGGGGCCGATTTGGCGGAATCGGGTTGAAAAACAGCATTGACGCGGTTTTCACCGCCTTCCACAATGATCTGTCCCGTTTTCTGGTAAATGGTGATTTTCTCCCCCGTGATCGTGTTGTTCTGGCTTTGCAGACGCGTATTTTGACCGCTGAGAATAATCGTCTGGGATGGAGCGAGATAGACAGCCTCTTCACACTGCGCCTGTTTATCCTCCATCCGGATGTTTACATGACCGGTGGCCGTAATCTGTTTGATACGGTCCTGACCCACCTGGGCATTAGCATCAGACGATTCCTGGTAGAACACCTTCAAATTGTCCGCGATGATGGTGGTCTGCCCCTGAACGGCCTTGACATTGCCGGAAAATTCGACGAAAGCGGCGTTCTGGTTGGCGATCAGTTTGTCCGCGGTGATATCGATGGGCTGATCCGCGCCGGGGGCCGGTTGCTTCATTTCCGCTTCAGCGGCACACGTGATCGAAACCCAGACCGACAGCGTCAACAACAGGAAGATGGGTATAAATCGCAAATGGCGATTATGGTTTTTCAGCCGCATGCAGGGTGCCCTTTACATCTCCTTCACAGATTAACAGTTTCGTATCCAGGTGATAGGTCATCGTGTCTGCCGTCAGATGCCCCGATGGCGCAATAACCGTCACCGGCTGGTCTGAGCGTATTATATTGGGTTCGGACATATATTGCAAGCTTTCGCTTTTCAGTGAATATCCGGGCATTTTAACCATTACATGTCCAGTGGCGGTGATATGATCGGTATCGATCTCAAGCTCTCCCTCGTCTGCATTCAGGGTCACGATCCGTCCGTCATCCAGATAGAATTCAGCGGTGATCTCGGTCAGCCGGACCTTATTCTGTTTGGCATACATGCTTGCTGCGGCAGCGGAAAGGGACCACTGCTTTCGGCCTTCCTTTACCGCATTATGCTGAAAATGGCGGATGGTCAGACTGGCTTCGGGATCGGCCGGGGTAAGCGCCTGATCGATGATTCCCGAATGCATCTGGTGATTTACCAGAAGAAAGCCCACAACTGCCAGCAGGCCGATCAGCAACCCGATCAGGAGAAAGATGAATTTGCGCGGCAAATTTTCCAGAAAACCGGTTATGTCCACATTGCAACCAGACCCGCCAATAGATTCTTTGCCGTAAGAATCCCCTCGCAGATTTCACGAACAGCACCCTCTCCGCCCCGGCAGCGGGTGGTCAGGCGGGCATATTGCTTTACCAGTGGATGCGCATCGGCTACGGCGATGCCCACCCCGATTTTTTTCATCAGACCGATATCGGGGAGATCATCCCCCATGAACCCCATCCGATCGGGAGATATGCCCGTTTCTTGCACCACGTCATCAAGAATACTCTCTTTCCGGGCCACACCATCGCGTATCAGCGTGATGCCCAAATCATCACAGCGGCGATAAAGGGCTTTCGATGACCGGCCCGTAACAATTGCCACCGGAATGCCGGCCTGCATGAGCAACCGGATGCCCAATCCGTCCTTTACATTGAACACCTTGCTCTCAGACTGATCATCCGTGTAGCTGATATCGCCGCGGGTCAGAACGCCGTCAACATCTAAAAGCAGCAAATCGATATTTTCGAGTAGTTTGTCTTCCAAAGCAAATATTGTACTTTAAATGATAATGCTTAATTGATCTGATTTAAAGCAAATTTGTTAAATTAAGATTCATTTGTTTCGTGCCGGGCCGTCTATCGCCTCTTGAATGGCCTTCAACCCGGTCAGCAGGGGCGCGACCCGATCCAGGGGCAGGGCATTGGGGCCATCGGATAAGGCTTTGTCCGGGTCCGGATGGACTTCCATGAAAATGCCGTCTGCACCGGCGGCGATGGCGGCACGGGCGAGAACGGGGGCGAATTCACGCTGTCCTCCGCTTGATGCGCCTGAGCCGCCCGGCAGTTGAACGCTGTGGGTGGCATCGAAAATGACCGGAAAACCCGTTTCCTGCATAATGCGGATGCTCCTGAAATCGGTCACCAGGTTGTTATATCCGAACATGGCGCCGCGTTCGGTCAGCAGAATCCGCCGGTTGCCGGAGGCGACCACTTTGTTGACCACATGGGTCATATCCGCAGGCGCGAGAAACTGTCCTTTCTTGATGTTGACCGGCTTGCCGGTCTGCGCCGCAGCCACCAGCAGGTCGGTCTGCCGGCATAAAAAGGCGGGTATCTGAAGCACATCGAGCACTTTTCCGGCGGCTTCGATTTCACGCACCTGATGGACATCGGATAACACCTTCACGCCGAAATCCCTGCGGATGCCGGAGAGAATATCGAGCCCTTTCTCCAGGCCCGGGCCCCGGAATGAATCGATACTGGTCCGGTTGGCCTTGTCATAGGAGGCCTTGAAAATGAAGGGAATACCCAGTTTATCGGTAATCTCTTTCAAAAAGGAGGCAATTGCACGGCAGCTTTCGGCATCTTCGATGACACAGGGGCCGGCGATCAGCAAAAAAGGGGCGGGGCGCCCCACCGCAATCTCTTCGATGTTGACTGGAAATGTCATTGGTCTTCCATCGTTAATATCGTTAGTGCATTGTACATCCGCTATTCAATCACCGCATTGAATATCATCTGTACATAAGGGCACCCACAGCAATGACAGCGGCGCCGGCCAAGTGCATTCGACTGTTACCCTGCGCACCTCCAAAAGTCAAGATACGAAAATAAGACCTTGCCAACAAGTGCTGTTCCTGCTAATTAATGTTAATTTTTTTGACCAGAATGCACCACCGGAAAGGGTATGAATGACGTTCAAGCAAAAAGACCGGAGGGGGACATATAAAAAAGCGCTGCTGATATTCATCGGCATTCTTATTATTACCGTCGGGGGGTGGCTGATGCTGACCCGGCTGGAGGGAACCCCCCCCAAGATTTCCATGGAACTGAAATCTTTTGTTCTGCCGGCGCAATCGGAAATCAACGGTCAGGTATCCGATTCCCAGAGCGGCCTGTCCAAGCTGTGGATCGGCCTGTTGAAAGATGGCAAAGAAACTGTTTTACTCGAAAAGAATTTCACCTCCCGCCCCAAGGCAGGCGCGGTCCCCTTTAAAATTTCACTCAATATCCGCGCAACTGGGAATTTCAGACGGCACCGGGCAACTTAGAATCGCGGCATGGGACCATTCCTGGCGGCACTGGTGGAAAGGAAACCACGCCTATGTCGAAAAAGAGATCACATTTGATTCCAAGCCGCCCGGGGTCAATGTCTTGTCCACTGCGCACAATCTCACGCCGGGAGGCGCGGGGCTGGTCATCTATCGGCTTTCCGAGCCCTGCAGCACCAGCGGGGTGGTCGTGGGAACTCAATTCTTTCCCGGATACAGCGGCCATTTCACCGATCCTGAAATTTATATGGCCTTCTTCGCCCTGAAAACGGACCAGGGGCCCGGCACCGAACTATACATTAGAGCCCTCGATGCCGCCGGTAACTCGGCAAGAGCGGGATTTTATCATCACATCCGGAAAAAAAGCTTCAAGACGGATATCATTTCCATATCCGACAGTTTCATCTCCTCAATTCTGCCGGAATTTTACGCCGTCGAGGGGCTTCCCCGATCCGCTTCGCCAGTGGACCAGTTTTTGTTTATCAATCAGGAACTGCGCCGGAGAAACAATGAGATCATTTTGGGAAACGGTCGGAAAACCGATTCGGTGCTCTTTTGGAAAGGCGAATTTTTGCGATTGCCCAATTCCGCGACCCGGGCCGGTTTCGCAGATCAGCGGCAATACCGGTACAACGACGAGATTATTGACCGGGCGGTCCATCTGGGCGTCGACCTGGCCTCACTGGAACATGCCGAAATTCCGGCCGCCAATCGCGGCAAAGTCGTATTTGCCGGGCCGGTGGGCATATACGGCAACCTGGTCTGCATCGATCATGGATACGGACTGTTCAGCATCTACGGACATATGAGCCAGATCAAGGTGAAGCCTCAACAGATGGTGGAAAAAGGAGAGGTGATCGGACTGAGCGGAAGCACGGGGCTTGCCGGCGGCGACCACCTGCATTTCGGAATGTTTGTGGATCATGTCTTTGTCAATCCCCTGGAATGGTGGGATGACCAGTGGATCAAGAATAATGTCACCGGAAAAATTGAGGCCGTTCAGGCAGACCTTGTGCAATAATATGCTTGTGAAAACGGGCGGATGCCAGGAGCATTCATCATATGCCGAAATTTAAAATCAATAAGACCTACGCGCAAATCAATGAAAAGATCCGATCCGGTGACGTGGTGGTGGTCACCGGCGAAGAGATCATCGACATCGTACGTGAGCAAGGCCCGGTGGAAGCCGCGCGAAACATCGACGTGGTGACCACGGCGACCTTTGCCCCCATGTGTTCGTCCGGTGCCTTCATTAACTTCGGACAGAGCGTCCCCACCATCAAGGCCTCCAAGGTATGGCTCAACAACGTCCCCGCCTATGCGGGCCTGGCGGCGGTGGACTGCTATCTCGGCGCCACCGAGACCTGCGAGGAGGACCCGCTGAACAAGGTCTGGCCGGGAGAATTCACCTACGGCGGCGGACATGTCATTCAGGACCTGGTATCCGGTCAGACGGTTCACCTGAGGGCCAAAGGATACGGCACCTCCTGCTATCCCAACCGGGAGATTGAAAAGGAAATCAACTTAAAGTCCCTGCCCCAGGCGACCCTGTGCAATCCGAGAAATGGATATCAGAATTATAACTGCGCCATTAATTCAAGCAACAAGACGATTTACACCTATATGGGGACGCTGCGCCCCAAGGCCGGAAACGCCAATTATTCCACCTCGGGGCAGTTGAGTCCGCTGTTTAAAGATCCTTATTATAAAACCATCGGCCTGGGAACGCGCATATTCCTGGGCGGGGGGGAAGGATACGTCGTCTGGCACGGTACACAGCACAATCCAGCGGCCCCCCGGGCGGAAAACGGCATCCCCCTGACCCCCTCGGGCACCCTGTGGGTAATGGGTGATCTGAAACAGATGAAGCCGGGGTGGCTGGTTGGGGTCAGCCTTCAGGGTTACGGGGTGTCACTGGCCGTGGGCATCGGTGTGCCCATTCCGCTGCTCAATGAGGACATCGCGCGATATGCCGCTGTATCCGACGATCAGATCATGACTCAGATCGTGGATTACGGACATGATTACCCCAATGGCATCAGCAAAAATTACGGATACGTCAGCTACGCCCAGTTAAAGAGCGGAAGCATCGTGTTCAACGGCAATGAGATTCCCACCGTGCCGCTTTCCAGCATGGTGAAGGCAAGAGAAATTGCCGATATCTTAAAAGATTGGATCAAAGCCGGACGCTTTCAGCTGGGAGAGCCCCAGTTTACACTTCCGGCCAAATAAAAAGGACTGAATTCACTTGAACAAAATAAAACATGCCGATGCGGACAAGTCCCGGCCCAAATCCAAACTCCGGGAAAATGTGGAAGCCATACTCATCGCAATTGTGCTTGCCCTGTTCATCCGCACATTTGTGGTGCAGGCATTTAAGATTCCTTCCGGCTCCATGCAGCCGACTTTGCAGATCGGCGATCATATCCTGGTCAATAAATTCATATACGGGGTGAAACTGCCCTATACGGGAAAAACACTCATTCCCATAGGTGATCCGCATCAGGGAGATATCATCGTGTTTGAATATCCCGAAGATCCGGATAAAGATTTTATCAAACGGGTCATCGGAACGCCGGGCGATGTGGTGGAAGTCCGGGACAAAAAGGTCTTTGTAAACCATCAACCGCTCAATCACGATTTCGGCGTGCACACGGAATCGCGCGTCCTGCCGGGCAGTTCCTCACCCCGGGACAATTTCGGGCCGGTCACGGTGCCGCCGGATTCCTATTTCGTCATGGGTGACAACCGGGACAACAGCTATGACAGCCGGTTCTGGGGATTTGTTGGCCAGGATGCCGTCAAGGGAAAAGCCTTTATCATCTACTGGTCCT
Source organism: uncultured delta proteobacterium (assembly GCA_963826785.1). GTDB lineage: Bacteria > Desulfobacterota > Desulfobacteria > Desulfobacterales > Desulfosalsimonadaceae > CAWGYD01. The sequence continues at coordinate 176,670 of CAWGYD010000010.1, read as the reverse complement.
GGGACCGGCAGGATTTCGATGTCCGGTGGGGGCGTATCGGTTCACTGCTTAAATAGATTCGGATACAGCGCATGGCGTGGTCCAAAAAAGACATTCTGGACATGGAATCGCTCTCGGTCGAGGAAATTGCCACCATTTTAGACACCGCCGACAGCTTGAAGGAAATCCTCGGCCGGCCCATCAAGAAGGTGCCCACGCTGAGGGGAAAAACCGTGGTCCTGTTTTTCCATGAACCCAGCACCCGGACCCGCATATCCTTCGATATGGCCGCCAAGCGCCTGTCCGCGGATTCCATTTCCATATCCGCCTCCACCAGTTCCATGGTCAAGGGCGAGACCCTGATCGATACGGCAAAGAATATCGAGGCCATGAAACCGGACATCCTGGTCATCCGCCACGCGGCGGCCGGGGCGCCGCACCTTCTGGCCGACCGGCTGTCCGCCTCTGTGATCAACGCAGGTGACGGCATGCACGCCCATCCCACCCAGGCGCTTCTGGACATGATGACCGTCCGTGAAAAAAAAGGGTCTTTTTCGAATCTCAAAATCGCCATCGTGGGCGATATCGCCCGCAGCCGGGTCGCCCGCTCCGATGTGACCGGATTCACCCGTATGGGGGCCCATGTACGCCTGGCAGGGCCGCCCACCATGATCCCCATGGGGATCGAAACCCTCGGCGCGGAGGTTGCCCCCGACATGGATGCGGCCGTCAAAGATGCCGATGTGATCATCATGCTGCGGATTCAAAAAGAACGGCAGCAGAATTACCTTTTTCCGTCCGAGCGGGAGTATGCCCGCCGCTTTGGCCTCAGTGCCGCCCGGCTGGCCCGGGCCAAACCGGATGTGCTGGTCATGCATCCCGGTCCGGTGAACCGGGGCGTTGAACTGCCCCCGGAGATCGCCGACGGCTCCCGGTCGGTCATACTCGACCAGGTGACCAACGGCGTCGCCGTGCGCATGTCGCTGTTGTATTTGCTTGCAGGAGGATTGCGCAGTGCGGATATGGATTAAAGGCGGCCGCGTCATCGATCCGGGCCGTCTTGACGGCATCATGGATATTGAAATTGAAAATGGCCGCATCAGCAGGGTGGATAATCGCACGCCGAGCGATCCCGAAGACAGCATCATTGTCGATGCGTCTGGATGTTATGTCGTGCCGGGTCTTATCGATATGCACGTGCATCTTCGCGAACCCGGCGAGGAGTACAAGGAAACCATTGCCACCGGTGTTTTGGCGGCCGCAGCCGGCGGGTTCACCGCCATCTGCTGCATGCCCAACACCCGTCCGGTCAATGACAACCGTCAGGTGACCGAATATATCATCGACACCGCCAGGCGGCTGGATTCCGTCAAGGTGTACCCGGTGGCGGCCATCAGCACCGGACTGAAGGGAACCGACCTGTGCGAGTACGGGGATCTCAAAGACGCCGGTGCCATTGCCATATCCGACGACGGGCACCCGGTTTCAGATGCCCAGCTCATGCGCCGGGCCATGGAGTACGCTTATGGCGTCGGGCTGCCGGTGATCTCGCATTGCGAGGAGCGCTTCTTGTCTGACGGGGTCATGAATGAAGGCACGGTGGCCACCCGCCTGGGACTTTCCGGAATTCCCAATGCCGCAGAAGCGGTGATGGTGCAAAGAGACATCCTTCTTGCTGAATTGACCGGATCGCCCGTCCATATCGCACACGTCAGCACCCGCCAATCGGTGGATGCCATCCGCACCGCCCGGGAAAAGGGGATCGCTGTCACCGCCGAAACCGCACCCCATTACCTGACACTTACCGATGAAGCGGTGATCGGGTATAACACCCATGCCAAAATGAATCCGCCGCTGCGCACCGAACAAGACCGTGAGTCGGTCCGTGCCGGCCTTGCCGACAAAACGATCGACATCATCGCCACGGATCATGCGCCCCATTCCATGCTGGAAAAGGACCTGGAATTCGATGCGGCGGCAAACGGCATCATCGGCCTGGAAACCGCTCTGGGGCTGGGATTGAACCTGGTCCGAAACAACATTATCTCTCTTGACCGGCTCATCGATGCCATGGCTACGCGTCCGGCGCAGATCCTGGGAATACCCCGTACGATCGCCGCCGGAGCCGAGGCCCACCTGACCATCATCCATCCGGAACGCACCTGGATTTATGATGCCGCCAGGGGGCTCTCCCGAAGCCGCAATACCCCTTTTGACGGGTGGGAATTTACCGGGCGGGCCGTATGCACCATCGTGGATGGCAAAATCGTTTATGAAGCTTGAACTGATCATGACATGCCCCTATGAATGAAGCACGTCCGCATATCCTGGTAGTCGATGACGAACTCAGTATGCGGGAGTTTCTGGAACTGCTGCTTTCAAAGGCCGGATATGCCGTCTCATGCGCCGAAAACGGCCGGAAGGCCGTGGCCCTGCTGGAAGATGCGGCCTATGACCTGATCCTTTGCGATATCCGCTTAGGAGATATCAGCGGACTGGACGTGCTGCGCAAGGCCAAGATGATCCGGCCCCAGGCCATCGTGATCATGATCTCCGCGTATGCCACGGCTGAAAATGCGGTGGAAGCCATGAATGAGGGCGCCTTCGATTATCTTCCCAAACCCTTCGACACCGGGGAACTCAAGCAGACCATCGCAAAAGCCCTCAATCTGCGGACCCTGTCCGATGAGAAAAGAAGCCTGGATGACGAGACCCGCAAGAACCTCCATTTCGGGCTGCTGGTGGGCAACAGCCCTCGCATGGAATACATCTACGATATCGTCGAGCAGGTGGCCAAAACCCGGACCAATGTGCTGATCACCGGAGAAAGCGGAACCGGAAAAGAACTCATTGCCCGGGCCATCCACCAGAAGAGCAGCCGAAGCGATAAGCCTTTTGTGGTGGTCAATTGCGGCTCTATACCTGAAATGCTCATGGAGAGCGAGTTTTTCGGCCATCGGCGGGGGGCTTTTACCGGCGCCAACCAGGACCGCAAAGGGTTGCTCGATTCCGCGCATACGGGGACCGTCTTTCTCGATGAAATCGGCGAACTCAGTGGGCCGATGCAGGTCAAACTGCTGCGGGTGGTTCAGGAGCGGGCTTTCAAACCGGTCGGCAGCAATGAGGATATTTTTGTCGATATCCGCATTCTGGCGGCCACCAACAAGAAACTGGAAGAGGAGGTCATCGCCGGCCGCTTCCGGGAAGACCTGTTCTACCGCATCAATGTGGTGGAAATAAAAGTGCCGCCGCTCAGAGACCGCAAGGGCGATATCAAGGCCCTGGCCCAGTACTTTCTGGACAAGTATTCCCGGGAGGCGGAAAAAGAGATCACCAAGATCTCCTCCTATGCGGTGGACCTGCTCCAGAAATATGATTTTCCCGGAAATATCCGGGAACTCGAAAATCTCATCGAGCGCAGCGTTGCCCTTTCCACCACCAACATCATCCTTCCGGACAGCCTGTCCCTTTCCATGCACAAGCGCCGCTGGATCGAAGGCATTCCCGAACGGCGTTTCGATCTGGAGGATGTCGCCCAGGGGGTTTCTTTAGACACCATCATCGAAGAGATCGAAAGGGCCTATATCGAAAAAGCGCTGGAATCCTCGGGCGGCAACAAACACCGGGCCGCCGAACTTCTGGGCATCACCCTGCGTTCCCTGCGCTACCGCTGCAGCAAGCTGTCCATCGAAAAATCCTTTGATTGATTTGTTTACCGTTGCTTTCCGGTATGTAACCCCACAAGATTGAAAAATCCATGATCAGTGCCGACAACCTCTCCAAGAGCTTTGGGAATCAAATACTGTTTGAAAACGTGAGTTTCAAGATCAACCGCAAGGAACGCGTCGGCCTGGTGGGCCGAAACGGGCACGGCAAAACCACGCTGTTCAAGATGATCGCGGGGCTGGCCGAGCCGGATTCCGGCGCCATTTCCATGCCCAAAAACTACCGGATCGGGTATGTGCGCCAGGAAATCGATTTTACCGCGCCCACTGTGCTGGAAGAGGGGATGAAAGGACTTCCCCCGGACAGTGCTTCCCATTCCTGGAAGGTGGAAAAGATCCTTTCAGGCCTTGGGTTTTCCGAGACCGATATGAATGGATCGCCCCTGTCCATTTCCGGCGGGTACCAGGTCCGGTTGAATCTGGCCAAGGTCCTGCTGTCCGAGCCCGACCTTTTGCTGCTCGATGAACCCACCAATTACCTGGACATTACTTCCATCCGGTGGATTCAGAATTTTTTATCCGCCTGGCCCCGGGAACTGTTTCTGATCACGCATAACCGCAGCTTCATGGACCGGCTGGTCACCCATGTGGTGGGGCTTTACCGCCGCAAGACCCGGAAGATCGCCGGAAATACGGAAAAGTATTACATGCAGATCGCCCAGGATGAGGAAATCCATGAAAAGACGCGGGTCAATGAAGAAAAGCGAAAGAAGGAAATCGAGGAATTCATCTCCCGGTTCCGGGCCAAAGCGCGCCTGGCGGGCATGGTTCAATCCCGCATCAAGACCTTGAACAAACTGGGCCGCAGGGAAAAGCTGGACAAGTTCAGATCGCTTGATTTTTCATTTCGTTACAAGCCGTTCAACGGCAAATATATGCTGGGTGCCAAACACCTGCATTTCGGATTTGAAGATCATCGGCCGCTGATCTCTGATTTTTCCATCACGGTGGCCCCCAATGACCGCATCTGCGTGATTGGGCGAAACGGTGCCGGGAAAACCACATTGCTGAAGCTGATCGCCGGAAACCTGCCGCTTCGAAAAGGGGAGATATCGTGGCATCCGGAAGCCACCGTCGGGTATTTCGAGCAGACCAATGTGAAATCGCTGGTGGATTCACGCACAGTGGAGGAGGAGATCCGCTATTCAAACCCGGATATCGATTATCAGAATGCAAGAAACATCTGCGGGGCCATGCTGTTTGAAGGAGATGCGGCACTCAAGAAAATCGGGGTGCTCTCCGGCGGAGAAAAGAGCCGGGTCATGCTGGGAAAGATTCTGGGCACGCCGGTCAACCTTTTGCTGCTCGATGAGCCCACCAACCATTTCGACATGGAATCGTGCGATGCCATGCTGGCCGCCATCGACCAGTTTCCGGGGGCGGTGATCATGGTCACGCATAATGAGATGTTTCTCCACGCACTGGCCGAGCGCCTCATCATCTTTCAGAAAGATGGAATCGAGGTATTTGAAGGCGACTACCAGAGATTTCTGGAAGTCCGGGGATGGGAGGGCGAAGATCGGATCAGCGCCGGCCGGCAGCCCCCCCTGGCGGACGTCCCCGATCTTCAAATAAACAAGAAGGAACTCAAACGCCGCCGGTCCGCCCTGGTCGCCGAAAGGAGCCGGATGTTAAAACCGCTTCAACAGGAGACCGAGCGGCTGGAAAGCCAGATCGATGATCTGGACCGCGAGTTGAACCGCCTGCAGCACGAGATGCAGGCTGCCGCCGAACAGCAGGACGGACCCCGCATCAGCGAACTGGCCCAGTCCATTCACGGCTGCCAGTCCAAAATCGATGCGCTCTTTTCCCGGCTGGAGCAGGCAAGCGGGCAGCTTTCCGAAAAACAGGCAAAATTCGACCGGCAGCTTGCAGAAATCGATGATCTGGATGCCCGTTAGTTTTCTTTCGCACCCGGCTTTTTCCAGATGATGTTGTAAAGATCCAGCCGACGGCTCTTGATATTGCGGACGCTCCCCTGATGCCGCAGTTCCTTGAGCAGATCCAGATCCAGATCCACCATCAGGGTCATCTCCGTGTTGGGGGTCGCCTCGGCGGCGATGGCATCGTGGGGGAAGGCAAAATCCGAAGGGGTGAATACCGCGGACTGGGAATACTGGATATCCATGTTTGCCACTTTGGGGAGGTTGCCTACGCTGCCCGATATGGCGACATAGCATTCGTTCTCGATGGCCCGGGCCTGGGCGCATCGCCTCACCCGGAGGTAGGCGTTTTTCGTATCCGTCCAGAAGGGGACCAGCAGGATGTTCATCCCCTTTTCCACCAGGTAACGCGAAAGTTCCGGGAATTCAATGTCATAGCAGACCAGGATGCCGATTTTGCCGATGTCCGTGTCGAAGATGCGGATGTCATCGCCCCCGTTCAGACCCCAGTACTGGGCTTCGTCCGGGGTGATATGCAGCTTGTACTGGCTGTCCCAGGTCCCGTCCCGGCGGCACAGATAGGATACGTTGTACAGGTGGCCCTCCTTGTATTCGGGCATGCTGCCGGCCACGATATTGATGTTGTATGACAGCGCCATCCGGATGAATTCGTCGCGCAGGGGCACCGTGTATTCCGCAATGGAACGCATGGCTTCTGCCGGGTTTTCCTGGTTGAAATTCCGGAGCAGAGGCGCATTGAACAGTTCCGGAAAGAGGATCAGGTCGGAATTGTACCCGGAGAGGGCGTCGATAAAGAATTCCGCCTGGTGAATGACATCCTCGTATGAATTGAAAGGCCGCATCTGCCACTGCACCACCCCTAAACGCGGATAGCTCTTGCGCCCCCGAACAGCCGCTTCTTCTTTTCATAGTAAATATTGTTCCATTCCATCAAAACGCCGTAGGACATGGATTTTTCGTCCTCGGGCAGATAATTCTTCATGACTTTCCGGATATGGAAATCATTTTTAAGCTGAAAGGAAAGGACCGGATCATAGAGTTCGTTGTTTTTGACTTTCCCGATATATTCCTGGGGGGTGAGCTGGTCCTGGTATTTGGAATATCCCGGAATGCGGCCGCCAAACAGAATGCATTTCAGATTCAAGGTCTCGCAGAGCTCTTTTCGTGCGTCATAGAGCCGCCGGCCCAGGCGAAGCCCGCGATATTCCGGATGCACGAAGACATCGATGCCGTAAAGCGCGGTGCCGTCTGGATCATGTCCGTCCATGCCCCCGTTGTTGATGATGTCTTCATAACAGTGGGCGTTTTCAAAGTCGTCATAGCTGACGATCAGGCTCAGGGCCGCGGCAACGACCCGGCCCTTGTCCTCGATGCAGATCTGGCCGTTGGGAAAGCAGTCGATCAGGTTTTTGAACTCATCAAAACGCCATGCCCCGCCAATACCGTCGTAAACGATATCCATGATGCTCTCGATATCCGGGTAATCTGACAGAATGAGATTGCGCAGCTTGAGTTCATGTTCATAGGAGGGTGGATCATCCATCAATTTTGCTCCTTTTCATTTTCACAATGGTTGCAATATATCATAGAAATCGGCTATCCGTCAAACCGGCGCCTTTCAAATCCCATAACGGTGCATGTCCCCATAAATGCCTGGATAATAATCCAATGATATTTTAAGCGCTTTTTTAAGACCGGAAACAAGAATCCAAGTTGACAGCCTTTGGGCTTAGCGATATATTACCTGCTCAGAAGAAATTGTATTCACTGATTGATATCTATCTCTTCGACGATCATACATGAAATCCGATACCCAACGCTCAAAAACCCTGCAGACGGTCTGGGGAATCGCTCTTACGCTGATGGCGATTGCCGTTTTTTTTCGCATTCCCGCAGTCATGGAAAGAGTCGCCACCATCCCTTATTTCACGACGGTACTTCCGCTGATCCGAATCACTTTTTATTTGATGGTGATTTTGCTGGCCGGTGGTGGAATCCGGAAACTATACGGCATCTATGGCCCGCATGAACCGACGCAGAAGCGCTGATTCATCCCGCAGGGTTATTCATCAAGACGGAGGACGTTATGGAGGCAAGCAGCAAAATCAAAAGTGAACCTTCAGCCCTTTACAACAAGGATTCGGATGTTCAAAACCTCAAATCAGAGGTGGAATACCGAACCAAGCTGCAGGAAATCTCAAATGCCATTTATGCCGCCTTCAATCTGGATGAAATCCTGATCGATCTGAAAAATGATATTGTCGATCTGGTGGGCGCCGAGCGGATCACCATCTATTATGTGGACGGGGTCAAGCGGGAACTGGTTTCGCGGTTCAAGTCGGGAACAGAGGTGTCGGAAATCCGGGTGCCCATCTCCAACAACAGCATCGCCGGCTATACCGCCTACCATCAGAAACAGCTCAATATCAAGAACGTGTATGATGAAAAAGAGCTTTCGGATATCGATCCGGAACTCAATTTCGATAAAAGCTGGGACAAAAAGACGGGGTTCAGCACCAAGCAGGTTCTGGCCGCCCCCATCATTTTCAAATCCTTCGTTTTAGGCGTCATTCAGCTGATCAACCGCAAATCCGGGGGGCCCTTCGTCACGCGCGATGAGGAAAACGTGACCGAATTGTCCAATATCATGGGCATTGCGCTGTACAAGCAGAAGAAGATGGCCACCAGCCGCAAGAGTAAATTCGATTATCTTCTGGAAAATCATATTCTGACCCAGAAGGAACTCGGACGGGCGGTGGCGGCCGCCCGGGAAAAGAAAACCCATATCGAGAAGATTCTGATCCAGGATTTTAAAATTTCCCCCAAGGATATCGGCCAGGCCCTCAGCCGGTATTATGACCTGCCGCTGATCGAGTTTTCCGAAAACATGCCCATCCCCGGAGATCTGATGGCGGGGCTGAAAGTCGGTTTTCTGCGCAACAACGCCTGGGTGCCCGTTCGGTCGGAAAACGGGGACGTGGTGATTGCCATCGACAACCCGGAAGACATCAAGCGGGTGGATGAGATCCGCTCCCTTTTCCCGGGTAAAACGGTCAAGCTGGCCTTCGCGCTCAAAGAGGTCATTTCCCGGATGATCGATCATTTCAGCTCCGATCACAAAGAGATGTCCTCCATCGATGAAATCATTTCGAAACTCAAGGAAGAAGACGACGAAATCGAGGAGGAAACCTCCGCCGTTTCCGAACAGAGCAGTGCCGTGGTTCAGCTGGTCAACAAGATTATTTTAGATGCCCATGCCCGGGGTGCATCCGACATACACCTGGAACCTTATCCCGGCAAACAGAACACCCAGGTCCGGATCCGGGTGGACGGGGCCTGCGCGCTTTACCAGACCATTCCCTACAGCTACAAGGCGGCGGTGGTCTCCCGGATCAAGATCATGGCGGACTTAGATATTGCCGAACGGCGCAAGCCCCAGGACGGCAAAATCAGATTCAAAAAATACGGCGGGAAGGACATCGAACTCCGGGTGGCCACGGTCCCCACCCAGGGCGGACTGGAAGATGTGGTCATGCGGCTTCTGGCCGCCGGCGAGCCCATCCCCCTGGACAAAATGGGATTTTCCGAACGCAATTATGAAAATTTCATAAAGGCGATTATCAATCCGTATGGCCTGATCTTCTGCTGCGGTCCCACCGGTTCGGGTAAAACCACCACCCTGCACTCGGCGCTTTCCTATATCAACAAGGTGGAGCGCAAGATCTGGACGGCGGAAGACCCGGTGGAAATTACCCAGAAGGGACTCCGGCAGGTGCAGGTCCATCCCAAGATCGGGTTCGATTTTGCCGCCGCCATGCGCTCTTTTCTCCGGGCGGACCCGGACGTGATCATGGTGGGTGAAATGCGGGACCGGGAAACCACCCAGATCGGCATCGAGGCGTCATTGACCGGGCACCTGGTTTTTTCCACCCTGCACACCAACAGCGCCCCGGAAAGCGTGACCCGTCTTCTGGACATGGGCATGGACCCCTTCAATTTTGCCGATGCCCTCCTGGCAATCCTTGCCCAGCGCCTGGTCCGCACCCTTTGCAAGAACTGCAAGAAATCCTATCAGCCCAGCAAATCCGAGTATGACGAACTGGTCCGGGAGTACGACCCTCAACTCTTCGAAAAGAACGTGAATATCCCATACACCAACGATCTGGTTCTCTATAAGCCCGAAGGGTGCGATATGTGCAACAACACGGGCTACCGGGGCCGGATGGGGCTCCATGAACTGCTCGTGGGCTCCGACCGGATCAAGGAGATGATACAGACCCGGGCCACCATGCACCAGATACGGGAGCAGGCCATCGCAGAAGGGATGACCACCCTCAAGCAGGACGGCATTGAAAAAATTCTCGACGGGTACACGGATCTTCTGGAAGTTCGCAAGGTCTGCATCAAATAGATCAACAATTTCAGGAATGCATCAACATTTAAAAGATCATCCTTCCCCGGCTGTGCCCGCGCTTCAATCGATTTTCGCCCGGAAATAATCTAAAAACGCCGAACCCGTGCATGAAATTTAAAATCACCTGAAAAATGGTTGACAGGGCAATTTTATGTATGTAAATGTTACTTACAACATTTCAGAAAATCCAAAACCCGATTTCGGAACACACATTTACTTGCCATGGCCGATTCCAAAACAAGCCCAGTCCGACCCAGAACCTTCACCAGCACAGAAGGGCCTCCTGGCCGCATCAAGATCGCCAATGCACTGCGCAAGCTTCTGGAGAAAAAGGATTTCAACTCCATTACCACCTCGGAGATTTCCAATGAATCCGGGGTCAACGAATCCCTGATCTATCGGTATTTCGGGGATAAGCGCGGACTTTTGCACCAGGTTCTCAAGGAGCATCTCGATGACTTTGTCCGGCAGGTTTCCCGGGACATGTCGGGCACCGACAGCGCCCTGAAAAAACTGGGCCGGATGATTCGCTCCTCCATCGAATTCTATGACGGCGACCGTGTTTTTTCCCGGATGCTGCTGATCGAAGTCCGAAACTATCCGGGCTATTTCGAAAGCGAGACGTATCTTAAAATTAAGGAGTACACCAACCTGATTCTTTCCGCCATCAAGGAAGGAATGGCTGAAAAGGAAATCCGCGATGACGTCTCCCCCCAGTCTATCCGCCAGATCATTCTGGGGGCTATCGAGCATATGGCGCTGCCCGCCCTGATACACAACGGAGACATCGATGCGGAAGGTTTTCAGAAAGAGATCAGCCGGGTCATTTTTGACGGCATCCGGCGTCCGCATTAGAATAGGCGTGACCCGGATTTTACATCCCATACCCCGTAAACGGATGAGAGGTGAATGATGAAAATATTGAAAGTCGATCATATCGGAATCGCGGTAAACAGCATTGATGACGGCAAAGGATTCTGGACCGGAATTCTCGGGCTTGATTTTCAAGGCGATGAAACCGTTGAAGCCCAGAAAGTCAAAACCGCTTTTTTCCCGGTGGGGGAAAGCGAAGTGGAACTGCTCGAGTCCACCGCACCGGATGGTCCGGTGGCCAAATTCATCGAAAAAAAGGGCGAAGGGATCCAGCATGTGGCCTTTCGGGTGGAAAACATCGAGGCCGCACTGGCGGAACTCAAGCAGAAGGGTGTTCGTCTGATTGACGAGACCCCGCGTAAAGGTGCGGGCGGCGCCAAAATCGCCTTTCTGCACCCCAAGTCCACCAACGGCGTGCTGGTTGAATTATGTGAGCGGTAGCCATATTTTTTTTTATTTTATTCTCGAAGGAGCGCGGCCATGCCTGAACATCCAGATTTTGAAAAATGGGTCAAACTTTCCGAAAAGGAGCTGCGGGGAAAACCGCTGGAGGAACTGAGCCGGACCACCCCCGAGGGGATTACCATCAAGCCCCTGTATACGAAAGCCGATCTCGAAGCGCTTGACGCAGTCGATACCCTGCCCGGAATGTCGCCTTTCGTCCGCGGCGTCCGGGCGACCATGTACACCAACCGGCCCTGGACCATTCGGCAGTATGCCGGGTTTTCCACGGCCCGGGAATCCAACCAGTTTTATCGAAAAGCATTGGCTGCCGGCCAGAAAGGGCTTTCCGTCGCCTTTGATCTTCCCACCCATCGGGGCTATGATTCGGATCATCCCCGGGTCATCGGCGACGTGGGAAAAGCCGGGGTTCCGGTCGATTCCATCGAAGACATGAAGATCCTGTTCGACGGTATCCCCCTGGATCAGATGTCGGTCTCCATGACCATGAACGGCGCCGTGCTTCCGGTTCTGGCCGGCTACATCGTGGCCGCCGAGGAGCAGGGGGTTTCCCAGGAGAAGCTCACCGGCACCATCCAGAACGACATATTAAAGGAGTACCTCACCCGGAACACCTACATCTATCCGCCGGAACCCTCCATGCGGATCGTGTCTGACATCATCGGCTACTGCTCGACGCACATGCCCAAGTTCAACACGGTGAGCATCAGCGGGTATCACATGATGGAGGCGGGTGCGGATTCGGTGCTGCAGACGGCCTTCACCCTGGCCGACGGCCTGGAATACGTCAAAGCCGCCCTGAATGCGGGCCTGGACATCGACGATTTCGCCCCCCGGCTCTCCTTTTTCTTCGGCATCGGCATGAATTTCTTCATGGAAATCGCCATGCTGCGGGCTGCCCGGTATCTGTGGGCGGAGATGATGAAGCAGTTTAATCCCAAGAAACCGACATCGCTGATGCTGCGCACCCACTGCCAGACCTCCGGATGGAGCCTGACCCAGCAGGATCCCTACAACAACATCATCCGGACCACCCTGGAGTGCCTGGCCGCAGTCCTGGGGGGAACCCAGTCGCTGCACACCAATTCCTTCGATGAGGCGGTGAGCCTTCCCACTGATATTTCCGCGCGGGTCGCCCGCAACACGCAGATCATCGTTGCCGAGGAATCCCAGGTCACCCGGGTGGTGGATCCCCTGGGCGGATCCTATTATGTGGAGTCGCTGACGCATTCGATCATCGAAGAAGCCCGTAAAATCATCAAAGAAGTGGAAGGCCTGGGCGGCATGGCCAAGGCCATCACCTCCGGCATGCCCAAGATGCGCGTCGAGGAATCGGCCGCCCGCCGGCAGGCCCGCATTGACCAGGGCAAGGATGTCATCGTGGGGGTGAACAAATACCAGGTGGAAGACGAAGCACCCATCGAGGTGCGCGAAATCTCCGCTGAAGTTCGAAACGAACAGGTCGAGCGCATCAAACACATCAAGCAAACCCGGGACAGCGAAGCGGTCCAGCAGGCCCTTTCCAACCTGACCCAGGCGGCCAAAAGCAATGGGAATCTCCTTGAAGCCAGTATTGCCGCGGTTCGCGCCCGGGCTACCCTGGGGGAGATTTCCGACGCACTGGAAACCGTGTTCGGCCGGTTTGTGGCGACCACCCAGTGCATTTCGGGCGTTTACGCGTCTGAATACCAGGACAGCGAAATCATCGCATCCATCCGCAAGCGCATCGAGAATTTTGCCGAAAAACACGGCCGCCGGCCCCGCATTCTGGTGACCAAGATGGGCCAGGATGGTCATGACCGGGGGATCAAGGTGGTGGCCACCGCGTTTGCGGACATGGGATTCGACGTGGATATCAGCCCCATGTTCCAGACGCCGGAAGAAGCCGCCCGTATGGCGATTGACAACGATGTCCATGTGGTGGGGGTGTCCAGCCTGGCTGCCGGGCACAAGATCCTGGTACCCGAACTCATTTCCGCGCTCAAAAAGGAAGGCGGGGAAGAGATCAAGGTCGTGGTGGGGGGGATCATCCCGCCGGCGGACTATGATTTTCTCTTCAATGCCGGGGCCTCCAAAGTTTTCGGGCCGGGCACCATCATCACCGATTCGGCCAACCAGGTGCTCAATATCCTGGAGCAGGCATAATGATCCATGATCCCCGATATTATATCGAAGGCGTCCGGTCCGGGGATCGAAAGATATTGTCCAGAACCATCACCCTGGTAGAAAGCTCACTGGCCGACCACCAGGAACTGACGGCCATTGTCCTGGACGGTCTGCTGCCGTTCACCGGAAATGCGGTCCGCCTGGGCATCACCGGCGTTCCCGGGGCAGGCAAGAGCACCTTTATTGAAAGCCTGGGGAAATTTCTGACCGACCAGGGACACCGGCTGGCGGTTCTGGCGGTGGACCCGAGCAGCAGCAGAAGCGGCGGGTCCATCATGGGGGATAAAACCCGGATGGAAACGCTGTCAGTGCACCCAAACGTGTTTGTCCGACCATCCCCTTCCGGGGGGACACTGGGTGGCGTTTCGCGCAAGACCCGTGAATCGATGCTGGTCTGCGAAGCCGCCGGATACGATGTCATCATGGTGGAAACCGTCGGGGTGGGCCAGTCTGAAACCACGGTGGCATCCATGGTCGATTTTTTCCTGGTGCTGCTCCTGGCCGGTGCCGGTGATGAACTGCAGGGGATGAAACGCGGGATTCTGGAGCTTGCCGACGCGGTGGCGGTGAATAAGGCCGACGGTGACAACGTGGAAAAGGCGGAGAAAACACGAAACGCTTATGCGGATGCGTTTGGTCTCCTGGCTCCTGTGAGTTCCTGGAAGCCGTCCGTTCTCACCTGCAGCGCGATGACCATGACCGGAATCGAGGAAATCTGGCAAACGGTGATGGGCCACCGCCGGCAGCTCTCCGCAACCGGCGAGCTGACCGAAAAACGAAAGCAGCAGGCACTGGACTGGACGGGGCAGATGCTCGACGAAGGATTGAAACAATGGTTTTACCGGCTTCCTTCAGTAAAACAGTCCCTTTCCGAGCTGACAAGGGCAGTCGAAAAAGGGGAAGTCACGCCCACGGCCGCGGTGAAACAGCTGCTGGGAAAACTGAAAACCGAGGTCTGAAGGCGGATGCCCGAACCCAAAATATCCGATGGCCTCTATAAACGACTCTTGCAAAAAACGCCTGGAAAGATTTGATTTGTACGGTTTCCGGCGCGCTGGCGAGAGAATATAATGAAAATCTCTGACATGTTGCAGCAGTCTAATCTGTGTGAAAGAGCCGAAAGGATGACATGATGGCGAGTGACAAAATCAATGAACTCAAGACGCTCAGAGCGAAATTAATGCAATTGGGCGGCGAAAAGCAGGTGGCGGCCCATAAGGGAAAGGGAAAGTTGACCGCCCGGGAACGCCTTGAAATGCTCTATGACGCCGGAACCTTCAGGGAAATGGACATGTTCGTTCAGCACCGGTGCACGAATTTCGGGATGGAAAAGGTGGAGATTCCAGCCGACGGGGTGATCACTGGCTACGGGCAGGTGGACGGACGGCCCGTGTTCGCCTTTGCCCAGGATTTTACGTCGCGCGCCGGCACCCTGGGCGAAATGCATGCCAAAAAGATTTGCAAGATCATGGATCTGGCCTTGAAGGCGGGCGCTCCCGTAGTGGGATTCAACGATTCCGGCGGCGCGCGCATCCAGGAAGGTGTGGACGCCCTTTCGGGGTACGGGGAGATTTTTTACCGCAACTCCATCTCTTCCGGGGTGATTCCCCAGATATCGGCCATCATGGGGCCCACCGCCGGCGGTGCGGTGTATTCCCCGGCCATGACCGACTGGATCTTTATGGTGAAAAATACCAGTCATATGTTCATCACCGGCCCCGAGGTGATCAAGTCGGTCACCGGAGAGTCGATTTCCTTCGAGGATCTGGGCGGCGCCATGGCCCACAATGAGAAGAGCGGGGTGGCGCATTTCGCCTGCGAATCGGAAGAAGACACCATCCACCGGATCAAGCAGCTGCTGTCGTACCTGCCGTCAAACAACATGGCCGACCCGCCGGTGGTGGAAACCGGTGATGATCCCAAGCGGACTTCGCCGGAGCTGGACAGCTTCGTTCCCGAAGACCCCAACCGTCCCTATGACATGAAGACGATCATTTCCACCATTGTCGACAACGGCGAGTTTTTCGAACCCCACGAGCATTTTGCCAAAAACATGATCGTCTGCCTGGCGCGATTGAACGGCAAGACCATCGGCATCATCGCCAACCAGCCCAATTTTCTGGCCGGCTGCCTGGACATCGACGCCTCGGACAAGGCCACCCGGTTTATCCGTTTCTGCGACGCCTTCAACATCCCATTGCTGACCATCTCCGATGTCCCGGGATACATGCCCGGAAGCAACCAGGAATGGGGCGGCATTATCCGACATGGCGCAAAGCTGCTGTGGTGCTATTCGGAAGCCACTGTGCCCAAGCTGCTGCTGATCGTGCGCAAAGATTACGGCGGCGCCTATATCGCCATGTCTTCAAAGCACCTGGGGGCGGACATCGCTTTTGCCTGGCCCTCGGCCGAGATTGCGGTGATGGGGGCCGAAGGGGCCGCCAACATCATCCACCGCAAGGAGATCACCAGCGCGTCCGATCCGGGTGCCAAGCGCAAGGAAAAGATTGAGGAATACCGGAAGCTGTTTTCCAATCCGTACAAGGCCGCCCAGCGGGGATACATCGATGACATCATCATCCCCAGCGAAACCCGGCCCCGGCTCATCGAAGCGCTGGAGATCATGTACAACAAACGCATGACCCTGCCGCCGAAAAAGCACGGCAACATACCCGCATAAACTTAATGTAAACAATTATATTCGCTATAACAACTTATTGAAAATATATAGGGTTGACTCAATGGATGAAAAGCGAAAGAAAAAATTGGCGGCCATCGCGGGTGTGGCCCAGTTTCTGAAGACCGAGGCCGAAGCCGCCGCCCAGTTTGCGGCCCAGGCCGGCCAGGCGGAACCCGCACCTGCATCCCTTTGTGCACCGCCTGACATCAACCTATGGGGAACCACCGGCCGTCAGGCGCAAATGCAGATGCGGAGTCTGATGCAGATGAAGGCCTTTCACAGAATACGCTAACAGGTGAAATACCGGCAGCAATGATCAGGATTGCCGCATCGCCACAGGATTTTTAAACAGGAGAGCCTTATGACAGATCATTTTCAGGTAAAGATGACATCAATAGAATTTGGCAAGGACCGGCCGAAAGCGCAAAACCCGGTGAAAATCATGGACCTGACCTTCCGTGACGGGCACCAGTCGCTGTTTGCCACCCGGGGCCGGACCGAGGACATGCTGCCGGTGGCCGAAATGATGGACGAGGTCGGCTTCTGGGCGGTGGAGACCTGGGGCGGGGCGACCTTCGACACCATGCACCGGTTTTTGAACGAGGACCCCTGGGAGCGCATCCGGACACTGAAGCGCTACATGAAAAAGACGCCCTTTTCCATGCTGCTTCGGGGCCAGAACCTGGTGGGCTACCGCAATTACGCGGATGATGTGGCCAAGGCCTTTGTGGAAACGGCTGCCGAAAACGGCATGGACATCTTCCGCACCTTTGATGCGTTAAACGACTACCGCAATTTTGAAACGGTGGTCAAGGCCATCAAGGACACCAAGAAGCATTTCCAGGGCTGCATCTGCTATTCCCTGACCGAACCGAGAATGGGCGGTGAGATCTACAACACCCAGTATTACCTGGATAAGGCCAAGGACCTGGAGAAGATGGGGGCCGACTCCATCTGCATCAAGGACATGGCCGGACTCATGGCCCCCTATGATGCCTATGAACTCATCAGCGCGCTCAAGAGCAGCACGTCCATTCCCATCCATCTGCACAGCCATTTCACCTCGGGCATGGCCCCCATGACCCATTTGAAGGCGGTGGAAGCCGGTGTGGACATTCTCGATACCTGCTTGTCCACTTATGCCTACCGGACCTCCCATCCGGCAGTGGAACCGCTGATCATGTCCCTGATCGGAACCAGCCGGGATACCGGCCTGGATATCAAGTCCCTGGCCAAGATCAACAACATCCTGGAGAAGGATGTTCTTCCCAAATACCGGCATCTGCTCGATGAATCAAAGGTTTCCATCATCGACATCAACGTGTTGCTCCACCAGACCCCGGGAGGCATGCTCTCCAACCTGGTTAACCAGCTCAAGGAGATGGATGCCCTGGATCGGATCAATGAAGTGTATGAAGAACTTCCCAAGGTGCGCAGGGATCTGGGGCAGATCCCGCTGGTGACGCCCACCAGCCAGATCGTGGGCATCCAGACCGTCAACAACGTGCTTTTTGATGATGAATCGGAAAGATACAAGATGATCACCGCCCAGGTGAAGGACCTCTGCTACGGACTGTACGGCAAGACGCCGGCGGCGATTAACTCCAAAGTCCAGAAAAAGGCGTTGAAGGGGTATCCCCGGGGCGAGAAACCCATCACGGTCCGTCCCGCGGAAATCCTGGAGCCGGAACTGGAAAAGGCCAAAGAGGATCTCAAGGATATCACCACCCAGATGGAAGACATCCTGCTCTATGCCCTCTACCCGGTCACCGGAAAGAAGTTTCTCATGTACAAGTACGGCAAGGAGACCCCGCCGCCCGAATTGCAACCCAAATCACTGGATGAGTGCCTGCTCGAGCAGGAAATGGTGAAAAAGGCCAAGGCGGGAAAACTGGTGGAGCCGTCGGAAAAACCCGTTCCGGAAAAAAGCGAATATGCCCGTACCTTCAATGTGTTCGTGGACGACGAGTATTTCGAAGTGCTGGTGGACGAACCCGGCGGCCCCCCCGCGATCACCTATACCCAGCCGCCCCAGGCCCAGCCTGCGCCCGCACCGTCAAAGCCGGCCCGGCAGGCTTCCGCGGCACCGGCACCCCGACCCGCCCCGGCACAGCCGGCACCTGCGCCGCCCCAGCCCGCCGCCCCCCGTCCGGCCGCTGCACAGCCGTCGGCGCCGCAGCCTGCGGCAGCGGCTTCCGCGGAAGGAACCCCGCTCAAGGCCCCCATGCCCGGCATGATCGTCCGGTATGAAAAACAGGTGGGCGACACGGTGAAGGAAGGCGAATCGGTGGTGGTGCTTGAAGCCATGAAAATGGAAAACTCTCTGCCGGCACCGGTGAGCGGCACCATCAAGGCGATCAACTACAAGGTCGGCGATTCAGTGGCCAAAAACAACGTCCTGTGCGTGATCGGATAAAGCACCCGAGGTAAAATTGATATGAAGATACATGAATTTCAGGCAAAAACGGTTTTTCGAAAATACGGCATTCCCGTGCCTTCCGGCGAGGTGGCCTTCAATGAAGCCGATGCCCGCCGGATCGCTCAGAATATGAGCGAATTTCCGGTGGTGGTCAAAGCCCAGATCCATGCCGGGGGCCGGGGAAAGGGCGGCGGGGTGAAGCTGGCCGGCAGCGTGGACGAGGCGGTTTCCCACGCCAAATCCATTATCGGCATGAACCTGGTTACCCACCAGACCGGTCCGGCCGGAAAAAGGGTGAAGCAGGTGCTGATCGAACAGGGGGTGGATATTCAAAAAGAGCTCTACCTGAGCCTGATTCCCGACCGGGAGACCGCCTGCGTGCTGATCATCGCCAGCGAAGCCGGCGGCATGGACATCGAGGAAGTGGCGGCTTCCACCCCGGAGAAGATCGTCCGCACCTATATCAACCCCCTGTCCGGTTTCCAGCCGTTCCATGGCCGGCAGATCGCCTACGGGCTCAATCTCCCCAAGGGCGCCATCCGGACCTTTACCAAGATGATCGCCGGGCTCTACCGGCTGTTTATGGATTATGACTGCTCCCTGGTAGAGATCAATCCGCTGGTGCTGACCGGGGATGACCAGGTGATCGCACTGGATGCCAAGATGGATTTTGACAACAACGCCCTGTTCAGGCACCCGGATGTGCTGGAATTCCGGGATCTCGATGAAGAGGATCCGCTGGAAGTCGAAGCCTCCAAGTACAACCTGAACTATATCAACATGGACGGCACCGTGGGCAACATGGTCAACGGCGCCGGACTGGCCATGGCGGTCATGGATACCATCAAGCTGGCCGGGGCCGAACCCGCGAATTTTCTCGACGTGGGGGGCGGCGCCTCGGCTGAAATGGTGGAGAACGGCTTTCGGATTATCTTAAGCGACAAAAAGGTCAAGGGAATCCTTATCAACATCTTCGGCGGCATCCTGCGATGCGATGTACTGGCCAAAGGGGTTGTGGAAGCAGCCAAAAAGATCGACATCAAGGTGCCGCTCATCGTCCGGATGGAAGGCACCAATGTGGAGCAGGGACGTCAGATCCTGGCGGATTCCGGTCTGAAAATCCATTCGGCCGGGGATATGAAGGATGCCGCCGAGCAGGTGGCCCGGCTGATCGCTGCCTGAGACCGGACCTTTTTCGAAAGTCGGCATGGGTTTTTCCGTGCACGTGAACGGCAACGGGCATGTGCACGGATTCAAATGGTCAACATATAACGGCCGGTGTGCTTAAGAATTTTGGACGCCGGTTTCTAATCAGATTTGAGGTCTTGAAATGAGCATATTTGTCGGTTCGCATACCCGGCTGGTGGTTCAGGGAATCACCGGAAGGGAAGGGCAGTTCCATACCCGCCAGTGCATCGAGTACGGCACCCGCGTGGTGGCGGGCGTCACCCCCGGCAAGGGGGGAGAAAACATGGATGACGTTCCGGTGTTCAACACGGTAAAGGAAGCAGCGGAAAAGGCGAAGGCCAACTGCTCCATGATTTTTGTGCCGCCCCCGTTTGCCGCAGATGCCATCCTGGAGGCGGTGGACGCGGGAATCGATCTGATCGTCGCCATTACCGAAGGGATCCCCGTCCTGGACATGATGCGGGTCAAGCAGGCGCTGAAATCGTCCAAATCCCGCCTGATCGGCCCCAATTGCCCGGGCATCATCACCCCGGGTCAGGCCAAGATCGGCATCATGCCGGGTCAGATCCACACGCCCGGAGGCCCCATCGGCGTGGTCTCCCGCTCCGGGACCCTCACCTATGAGGTGGTCTTTCAGCTCACGCAACAGCGCATCGGCCAGTCCACCTGCATCGGGATCGGCGGAGATCCCATCAACGGCACCAATTTCATCGACTGCCTGGACGCCTTTGAAAAAGATCCCGAAACCAAAGGGATCGTGATGGTGGGGGAAATCGGCGGCAATGCCGAAGAAAAAGCGGCCGAGTTCATCAAGGCCCATGTCACCAAGCCGGTGGTCGGGTTTATTGCCGGAATCACCGCTCCGCCGGGAAGGCGCATGGGGCATGCGGGGGCCATCATTTCCGGTTCCAGCGGAACTGCGGCCGCCAAGATCGATGCCCTTAAAAAGGGCGGGGTCCACGTCTGTGAGAATCTCGGCAACATCGGCCAACTGTGCGCAGAAGTGTTCGCCGGCGTGTAATTCAAACGCAACTCTTTCGGATCAAGATCTGTGAAGCCACGCATGCGGCAAACCGCATGCTCATTTGCGTATTGCCGAAAACCCGCTGAGCTGCTTATTTAAAAAGGGTTTTTCAACCCAAATTATAAAATAGATTATCTGGAGTCTGTCATGTACTGGATCGTCAAGATGTTTTGCACCTCCATCGGCAAGAAGCTGCTGATGGCCGTCACCGGGCTGGGATTCATCATCTTTCTCTTTTTCCATATGGTGGGGAATATGACCCTGTACGTGGGAAAAGACATGTTCGAATCCTATGCCGCCCACCTGCATGCCCTGGCCCCGATAGTGGCGGTCGTCGAATGGGGGCTCATCTTTTTTGCCGTGATTCATATCAGTATCGGCATGCTCCTGTTTTTTGAAAACCTGCAATCCCGGCCGGTGCGGTACGCCGTCAAACACCGTGCCGGCGGCCGGACCATCGGGTCCGCCACCATGGGGTATACGGGGCCGCTGATCCTTACTTTCGTCATCGTTCATCTGCTCAATTTCCGGTTTATCGATATGGACCAGCAGTCGCTCTTTTCAGTGGTGTCCGGGGTCTTGTCCCGGCCCTATTACATGGCCTTTTATACGATTGCGGTGATCCTGGTGGCCATCCATGTCCGCCACGGATTCTGGAGCCTGTTTCAGACCCTGGGGGCCAATCATCCAAAATATATGCCGATCATCCAGGGCATCGGCATTTTCTTTGCCGTTCTGGTCGCTGCCGGATTCGGCATCATACCGGTTTACATCGGCTTACTCGCATAGAAAGGAAGATCATGACGCTGGACTCGAAAATACCCGGTGGGCCCCTGGTGGAAAAATGGGACCGCCACCGGTTTGAACTGAAGCTGGTCAACCCGGCAAACCGAAAGAAGTTTGAAATCATCGTCGTGGGCACCGGTCTTGCCGGTGCTTCCGCCGCCTCCACCCTGGCCGAACTCGGGTACAACGTGAAAAATTTCTGTATCCAGGATTCGCCCCGCCGCGCCCACAGCATCGCCGCACAGGGCGGGATCAACGCCTCCAAGAATTACGCCAATGACGGTGATTCCGACCGGCGGCTCTTTTACGATACCATCAAGGGCGGCGATTTCCGGGCCCGGGAAGCCAATGTCTACCGTCTGGCCCAGCTGTCCGGAAACATCATCGACCAGTGCGTGGCCCAGGGCGTCCCCTTTGCCCGGGATTACGGCGGGCTTCTGGCCAACCGCTCTTTCGGCGGGGCGCAGGTATCCCGGACGTTTTACGCCCGGGGGCAGACCGGGCAGCAGTTGCTGCTGGGGGCCTACCGGTCCCTGCTGCGCCAGGTGGGAGACGGCCGGGTGAAGATGTTTCCCCGGCGGGAAATCATGGATATCGTGGTGGTCAACGGACAGGCCCGGGGAGTGGTGGCCCGAAACCTCATCGACGGCAAAATCGAGTCCCATTCGGCCCATGCCGTGATCCTGGCCACCGGCGGATACGGCAATGTCTATTTCCTGTCCACCAACGCCATGTCTTCCAATGCTTCCGCCGCCTTCCGGGCGTATAAGAAAGGGGCGTATTTCGCCAACCCCTGCTTTACCCAGATTCATCCCACCTGCATCCCGGTGCACGGGACGTACCAGTCCAAGCTGACCCTGATGAGCGAGAGCCTGCGAAACGACGGCCGGGTGTGGGTGCCCAAAAAACCGGGGGACAACCGCCGCCCCCAGCAGATCCCCGAACCGGAGCGGGATTATTATCTGGAGCGCAAGTATCCGTCTTTCGGCAACCTGGTCCCCCGGGATGTGGCCTCCCGCAACGCCAAGGAACAGACCGATCAGGGCAAGGGGGTCGGTGAGACAAGGCTTGCGGTCTATCTCGATTTTGCAGACGCCATTGCCCGGGAGGGCAAGGATGCCATTGCCGCCAAGTACGGCAACCTGTTTGACATGTACCACAAGATCACGGGGGACAACCCCTATGAAACGCCCATGATGATCTATCCGGCCGTGCATTACACCATGGGCGGGCTGTGGGTGGACTACAACCTGATGAGTACCATAGACGGGATGTTCGTCCTGGGCGAGGCCAATTTTTCCGATCACGGCGCCAACCGGCTGGGGGCAAGCGCCCTGATGCAGGGACTGGCGGATGGTTATTTCATCATTCCCTACACCATGGGCGGGTACCTGGCATCTTCTTCCCTTGCGCCCGTGTCCACGGATCACGAGGCATTCCGGCAGGCGGAAAATGATGCCCGGCAGCGGCTGGACAAACTGCTTTCCATCAACGGAAACAAGACGGTGGATGAATTCCATCGGGAACTGGGTCTGATCATGTGGGATCACTGCGGCATGGCCCGGTCCAACGAGGGACTGACCAAGGCCCGCGGCATGATCCGCGATCTGAGGGCAGAATTCTGGCAAAACGTCAAGGTGGCGGGCAGGCGGGAAGACTTGAATCAGAATCTGGAGCGGGCCGGGCGCGTGGCGGATTTTCTGGAATTTGCGGAACTGATGGTCATCGATGCCCTGGCCCGGCAGGAATCCTGCGGATCCCACTTCAATATCGATTATCAGACCGAAGAGAACGAGGCCCTTCGAAACGACAAGGATTTTTGCCATGTGGCGGCATGGGAATATGCCGGAGACGGCCGCGAACCGGTCTCCCACAAGGAACCGCTGGCTTTTGAAAATGTGGAGCTGACCCAGAGGAGCTACAAATGACAACCAAAACCATCAATTTGACTTTAAAAGTCTGGCGTCAGGCAAGAGGCGAAGAGAAAGGCAGGTTTGAAACCTATACGGCCGACAGCATTTCCACCGACATGTCCTTTTTGGAAATGCTGGATGTGGTCAATGAATCGCTGATTAAAAAAGGGGCGGAGCCCATCGCCTTCGACCACGACTGCCGGGAAGGCATCTGCGGCATGTGCGGAGCCATGGTCAACGGCCGCGCACATGGCCATGAGAAGGAAACCACGTTGTGCCAGCTGCACATGCGGCATTTTAAAAACTGGGATGTCCTGGTCATCGAACCCTGGCGGGCCAGGGCCTTTCACCCCATCAAGGACCTGGTGGTGGACCGGTCCCCCCTGGACGCCCTGATCCAGTCCGGCGGGTTCATCTCGGCCACGGCCGGCGGCGCGCCCGATGCCAATACCATACTGGTTTCCCGGGAGCAGGCGGAAGCCGCCTTCAACGCGGCCGCCTGCATCGGCTGCGGCGCCTGCGTGGCCGCCTGTCCCAATGCATCGGCCATGCTGTTTGTGGGGGCCAACGTTTCCCATTTGTCCATCCTGCCCCAGGGCAGGCCGGAGGCCGCAAACCGGGCCCGGCAGATGGTGCGCAAAATGGATGAACTGGGATTCGGCAACTGCTCCAATGAGGCGGAATGCGAGGCCGAATGCCCCAAGGGGATATCCATCATCCACATCGCCCGCCTGAACCGGGAATTTTATAAGGCGGAGATCGGATAGTCCATTTTTTCCTTTGTCAACTTCTGCCCGAATCTGATATAGGATATGACCGGTTGATCACTTTTTTTTTCACGTTTTTCATTTATGGAAGGGATGAACATGAAAAAAACCAATGCAGCCGGCGTCATTTCTATCCTTTCCGGCGGACTGGTCTACGGATATACGGCGCTGGGAAATTTCATGGCCTCATCGTCGGACTTGTCGAGGGAAAAATTTACCGGAAACGAACATTCGTCTCTCATGGATGTCCTGGATCCGGGTAATTTTGAATGGATTGACCAGATTCCCTGGGGGTATGGCCAGAAAGCCGCAGATTATGTGGTGCAGATGCCTCTTTTTCTGCTGCTGTTCATCATCGGAGGCATTCTGCTGCTGATCGGGGGAATTTTTTATAAGGATTAAAAGCAGTTTAGACCACTACTTCAATTCAGATCCTGAAGTAAAAAAAAACAGGTTATCCTGCAAAGAACGCGAAGGCAAAATGAAATCCTTTGCATCCGGGCAGGAAAACCTGTTTTTTTTTTATACAGAGCCGGCCGCATTACATGACATTACGGCAGATGAGCTGAACCGGATCATTTTTGGGTTTGCTTGAGCGCCGCCTTTAATTTCTCTCCCAGATCCCCCATGTCACCGCCGCCGCTGCGGTCTGCGGCACGATAATTCTGCCATTCGGTATTTGTTTTTTCGCCTTCCATGCCCAGGGTGATTTTTCGTTCCCGGGGATGGATTTCTTCTATTACCAGGGAAATGGGGGAATTCACCTTGAGTCGGTCGATATCGGCGGCGCCTGCCGCCCCGGTAATTTTCGACCGGGGCAGAAGTCCGGTGATGCCGGGCTCCAGGCTGATGAAGAACCCGAAGGTTTCCTTCTTTTCAATCGTCCCCGTGACCTGCTGCCCCACTTTGTATTTTTCCTCCACCGCGGCCCAGGGATCGCCTTCGGAATCTTTCATGCTCAAGGATATCCGGCGCTTTTCCGCATCGATGTCCTTGATCATCACCGGAATCGTCTCTCCCGGGGAGACCACGTCTTCGGCCCGAACCACCCGCCGGGTATGGCTCATTTCGCTGATGTGCACCAGCCCCTCGATGCCGGGGGCGATTTCCACGAATGCCCCGAAATCGGCGCACCGGGTCACCGTGCCGGAAACCTTGTCTCCGGCCGTAAACGTCTGGTGGATGCTGTCCCATGGATCGCCGGTGGCCTGTTTGACCGATAAGGAGATTTTCAGCGCACCCTTGCTCTTCGCATCGGGTTCGATGGACAGCACCTTTACCCGGATGGTTTCGTCGGATTTTACGACCTCTTCCGGGCTGGCGGTCCGCGACCAGCTCAGCTCTGAGATGTGCACCATTCCCTCGACCCCCGGAAACAGTTCCACGAACGCGCCATACGGCATGATCTTGATGACCCGCCCATCGAGAACATCCCCCGCATTGACGGTCTCCACAAATTTCTGCCGCTCGGCCGCAAACTGCTCCTGCAGCAGCTCCCGGCGGGAGATGACGATATTGCGACCTTTTTCCGTAATCTGGGTGATCAGAAATTCAAAGGTGTTTCCCACATACGCATCCGGTTCTTCGACATACCGGTGATCCATCTGGCTGATGGGACAAAAGGCGCTCTGCTGCTGTATCTGAACGCGAAATCCGCCCTTGCAGGTTTCACTTACTTTCCCTTCCACCGGGATGCGGCTTTTATAGGCGGTATACAGCTGGTTCAGGCCGCCGGCACCGGTAACGGATTTGGACAGGCGGATCTCGTGGTCGTTGACCGCGGTCACGTAAAGCTCGATGGGATCGCCGACCTGATAGGGGAACTGGCCGTCCTTGTCCAGAAATTCGGCTTTTTCCGCCACGCCGTCGGTTTTCGCGCCGGTATGGATAAACAGGTTCTTATCCCCGATGGAAATGATCTCTCCCTTCACCCGGTCACCGACCCGAAGCTCCTTTTCCTCCGCCATATAGGATTCAAACAGCTCCTCGAAACTTTCTTCATTTTCCGGATGATCCGATGGTGAAAAATCCTCAGTCATCAATATTTCTCCTTAATTGTGGGCGTCGGCCGCCATTGCATAACCTTCTTCCAATCACAGCTTTTTAACAGGACCATCGGGCACTTGCAAGCAATTGATGTGGGGTTTACCTTCTTTTTGTGCTATATCCCGTTTGAAAGCGGTAATGAAAACAAGATGCCCAAAGCGCCGGTATTTTTCTCATCATAGACATTGAAACAGGAAATTCAACGGATGAAAGCGCAATTCATTTACGGTCCGGTCCCTTCCCGCCGCCTGGGGCGATCCCTGGGCGTGGATCTGGTCCCCTACAAGGTCTGTTCCTATGACTGTATCTACTGCCAGATCGGCGTCACGGAAAAGACCACGCTTCTTCGCCGATCCTATGTTCCCATTGAACAGGTGCTAATGGAGCTGAAAACACGTCTGGAAGAGGGCATCTCACCGGATTTTGTCACCCTCGGCGGCTCCGGAGAACCCACGCTGAATGCAGACATCGGACGGATCATCGGCGATATCAAGGAAATGACAGACATCCCGGTGGCGGTGATCACCAACGGATCGACCCTGTCAGATCCAGGGGTACGGGAGGCGCTGATGGCGGCAGATGCGGTGTTGCCGTCTTTTGACGCCCCAAACGAGCGGGTATTTAAGATCATCAACCGGCCACATCCCGATGTTTCATTTGAAAACATGGCCCAGGGGTTGATCGATTTCAGGCAGGAATACCGAAAATCCATCTGGCTGGAGATTTTCCTGGTGGCAGGCGTCAATGATACGGATGCGGATATGGCCGCCTTTTTAAACTGGTGCGACCGCATCCGGCCCGACCGGATTCACCTCAATACGGTGGCCCGGCCCCCCGCAGAAAACGATGTATCCATGGTTTCCCCGGAAAAATTGATCCGCTTCAAAGAAGTTCTGGGGAAAAAGGCCGAAATTATCGTCTCGTTGGCCGCCAAATCCAAAAATCATCCGGTGCCAGATGTCAAATCAGACATCAAATCAGACGTCAAATCAGATGTCCAATCGGATGTCAGGGATAAGATCCGGTCCATGCTGTCCCGCCGGCCCTGCACCACAGAAGATATCACCTCCGGCCTGGGCATCGATGACGCACGGGTTAAACCAAAGCTCGAAGAGATGGTGCGGAAACATGAAATCGAACCATTTGAGCAGGGCCGAAAAATTTATTATCGGCGGATCATGGGGCCGGGCTGACAATTTACCGCCGGCCAACAGAAGGGGGTATGTATCCGCGGCATCATTTCCGGTAAATGACCACATCCAGATACTGCACCCCCCACTCATTCGCCTCTGCGTGGGAATCAAAGAAAAGGTCGAGTTTATTGGCCTGATTGATGGCGCTGCCCCGGTCCTCCACGATGCCGTAGCCGTATCCGGGAATGTACATGCGCGTTCCGAAAGGATAAAACCGGGTATCGGCGGCCAGGGTGCCGTCCCGGGAAAACCACAGCCACGGAAAAACCATCCGAAAGGGGATCATCCAGGGATGGGTGATGCTGTTGAGTGAAAACAGGCCGTACCGGGGTTCATGAGGACGCGTGCCGCTGGCTGTCAGTCCGGAATAGGGCTCCCCTTCGCGCGGTCCGTAGCTGATGTAGCGATTCCAGAAATCAAGTTTTAGAAATTTCCAGCTTCCCCGCTCCCATCCGCAGCACTGCCCGCAGCCGCAGTAGCCCGTCGCCCGGATTTCACGCACGATCTTTTTCGGTCCGCACCCTGCGAGCGGCAGCCATATGATCAGCAGCAGGAAAATCTGAAGCCAATTGGATACGGGCGCTGTTGCGGGTTTTCCATCCCTCGTGTATTTCATTTGTAAATGGCCTGTTGCTCAGGGGTGTTCTTCAAAATACTGGACCTGATAGGTATATACCTCCAGTTTCCCCTCCCGCCAGGCATCCGGCACCAGCCCCGCTTTCATGCAGAGATGCTCCAGGAACAAGCGCTTATCCGGCAGCTGTTCCCAGACCTGGGGCAGAAACGTCGCGCTGTACATCCCTTTTTTAATGATAAGTCCGTCTATGTTGGGACGAAGTTTGGCCAGAAGGTCATCCCCGTCAATGTAATGGAGTTGTTCGGGCTGGGTGAGCAGGCTGACCTCGACGCGGATCCGGTCAAATTCCTGTGGTGTCAGGGGCCGGAATCGGGGGTCGTGGAATGCCGCATTTATGGCGTTTTCCCGAATGCCCTGCCCAATGGTTTTGTCCGGCATCAGGTTGCCGATGCACCCCCGCAGCTGGCCGCCCATGGTAAGCGTGACAAATGTCCCCCGTCGGGAGTCAAACAAGGGATCACGAAAAACGGCATCATCGGGCGCCTTCTCAGGGATCAGACCCAGTTCTTTTGAAATCGTCTGCCGGGCCAGCCGGACCAGCGCTTCCCCTTTGTCTTCACTGATATGCTGAGGATCGGTCATGTTATATTCTCCATCAAGGGCAAAGGCCAAATTCTTGTCGCCGAATTCGCAAATTGAACAAGGACCTGTTTGAATGGGGTCCATGCCTGGCTTTACTGCCTTTACTATAAGATTTGAGATGTTTTGATCAAGTTCGGCTGTTTCGCTAAATTTGGCGATATCGTATTGTATTTTTTGTCAGTCGAATTGCCCACTGCATCTATATCCGTTTAGCGAATATTTAGACGTTGATCAATACCTAAAAGTCTGACATGATGCCTACTTACAATCGCAAGGCCGGTTTTAGGCGGATATCAATTCATCAGACCCGATGTCACATGAAAAAGCACCTGATTATCATCAAATTTTCGGCCGCTGAACTCTTCGGCCAGTATTACCGCCAGATCAAATCCGGTCAGCTGATCGTCCATTGCGCATCGCCGCTGCCCGAAAATGCCGCCATTCTGATCAAAATGATCCTGCCCCGCATCCATCCGGGAATTCTCCTCAACTGCCGGGTATTGTCTCAGAAAACGGCATCCGGCCCCGGCTGCCGCATGTCATTTGAAATCATCGATAATCTGATGCTGCTGATGGCTGAAATCGATGATCTGTTCAAGCGAGACCCAGCTTATCGGGACATGCTCGGTCTGACGATTGAGACCGCAACGCAGACTCCGGCCATTGAATCCGTGATTTCTGAACCGGAAGAAGAAATCGAGCTTGAAATGGATTTTGTAGATTTAAAATCGCCCGCCGGGATCACAGCTGAAATCCAGCCGCCGCCTGAACCCAATTTCGCGGCGGCCATCGAGTGTCCAATCCCGGTTGAAATCGAAGATCTGCCACATTCTCAAGAAACCCTTTCGCTGGAGTGGTTTCGCCGGGCGGTCCAGGACGAAACCGTTGTGCCGCTTATTCAGGCGGAATCCGATATTCCTGAAGAACCCTGTTTTGAAAAGACCGAACTGACGGAAGCGGAAAAGAAGCGATGCCAGCCGGTGGGAAGCTTCATTATGAATCTCACCAAGGCCATGCTGCGCTCCGGATATTATGATCCCGGCCATCCCGGGTCGACCACTGCAAAATCCGGCCTGTATGAAGAATTTATCCGGGTGCTGCAGGACAGCGGTGAAATCATGATCTCCAACCGATCCACAAAGGAAAAAGGGGACCTCCTGATCACTGGCATCCTCGATGAACCGGTCAGTATCCATCAGATGGTGACCCAGGGCGTGGCCGGCCTGTTCGTTCCCAAACTCTGCGAATACTGCGAAAAAAAGGAACTGATCGGGTTTGCCATCCGAAAGGAAATTCCGCCGCCCCATTTCAATGACTTCATCACCATCATGAGCGATCCCCAGGTGGACCGGAGCGAGCACCAGAAGGCAGGGGCCTATCTCACCAGCGCCCTGGTGGAGCACGGCATCACCATGATTTCCACCGTTTTTGCCGATGACCTGCTGAAACTGGAGCAGGATCTTCCCTGGCGGGTGGAAATGGCCATCCAGCGCCTGGCCAAGGATTTCAGACTGATGCCCATGTTCGCCGAAGCCTCCGATGACGCGGTCAAGAAAATGAAGCTGGCCACTGTGGAAGACATCATCCGGCCGTTGAAGCATCCCCGGTATCTAAATGATTTTCTGGTTAACTCCCATGTGATTGCTGAAAACGTGGGCCACATGGAGCCGGAAATCATCGAAGAGATCATTGTGGACGCATTTCCGGTGGAAAAGCTGCTGCCGACATCCAGGTTTACCTTTACGGAACTTGATTACCTGAACCAACTGAAATCCGAGCAGCCGGATAATCGATTGATCTTAAGGCGATTATCCGGCATCCGGCGCATTCTGAAGCTGATTTCCCGGCGCGTGGTCCAGGAAGACGCGCCGGGTGCGCATCTCTTTCTGGAACAGCTGCATGACAACCAGATTCTCTCCTTCACGGAACTGCCTGCCGAGGTCCAGTACATCGTCAATTCCCGGAGCATGGCCGATGATTTCGAGAAGAACCGTCAGTCTTATCCCTGCCGCCTGTCCGCACTGGACACCTTTGAAGATGCGCAGGTCTACCTGAAAGGCTTTTCCAGGATGCTTCCGGTATTCATGGCTTCTGCGAAATGGGAAATTCTCGCTGACATGGTGGAAATTCTCGACCAGGCCGCCGCGGCCAATCCGTTTTTTTCCAGGCAGTTGACCCAAAGTGTTGCGGTGACGGAAAAATCCGACGGCCCGGTTGAAAAAGAATCGACGGACACCCAACCAGATGAATTCACATCCGCCGTTTTCCTGTTCGAAAACATGCTCGATGCGCTGGCCGACGCTTTTCAGCGGGCCGATGAACCGGATCGGCAACGGATGAACCGTCTCCTGGACCGCCTGGGAATATCCGGAGTCGAAATCTTAAGCCGCGTCCTTTCCCGGAGCAATGATCGAGACGTCAGAAAGACTGCGGTGGAGGCCCTGCAGGCAAAAGGGGATACGGCCCGCATCTGGGCGCTCAAGGTCATCGCGGATGATGGCCAGCAATGGTTTCTGCATCGAAATGCCATGATGATCCTGAGAAATGTCAGCAAACAGGAAGGTGATTTCGAGCCGGTCCGTAAATTTCTGAAAAATTCTCATTCCCGGCTCCGGGAAGAGGCCATGAGCCTGGTCCTGAGCCTGCGGCCGGGTGATATGGAATCTCTCATCATCGATGCCCTGCTGGACGCGGATGCCCGGGTCCGCTGGCGGGCCCTCAAGGCCCTGGCCGATATCCCATCCGTGCATGCGGCGACCATGGACGATCTGCTGCGGTTGATATCAAACATGTTTCATCAGCAGGAGCCCGCCGAGGAAGACGTCCGGAACCTGGTTCAATTCATCAGTGCGATAAATGCCATGAAGCTCATCCCCTCGGGGGAAAAAGTCGAGGCGGTGATGTTGGAAATCGTCAAAACCACCGCCCAGCGGAGTTCCGGATGGCGAAAGCTGGTGAAAAAAGCCAAGGGGAGCCATCAGGATCTGTCGATTCTCAAGGCCGGTATCCCGCTTTTGGGACGCATCGGCGGCGACCTGTCGAAAAAGGCGCTCACCGGCATTTCCAAAACCCACCCGCCGCTGGCACAGATCATTTCGACCGCGGTCGGCAAAATCGAAAAGCGCCTGTAAACCTTTCTTGAACATAACCGGGGATTGGAAATGAGGATCGTGGCCCTCACCGATATCCATGGCAGCGCGCAGATGATTGAATTACTGCGCCCCGTCCTGGAACAGGCGGATACGGTCCTGGTGACGGGGGATATCACCCACTTCGGCAGGAAAGATGCCGCTGAAAACATCATCGCCCCCATCCGTGCGGCATGTGCGAACCTCTATGCCGTGGCCGGCAACTGCGATTACCCGGAAGTGGACGCCTATCTGACCAGCCGGGACCTCAATCTGCACGGCAGGACCGTCTTATTTCGGGAAATGGGTTTTACCGGACTGGGCGGGTCTTTGATCACGCCCTTTAAAACCCCGCTGGAATACACCGAAGATGAAATCAGCCGAACCCTATCAACTGCATACGCGACCGCTTCACCGGACCTTCCATTTATTCTGGTTTCCCATCAGCCGCCCTATGATACCGGCTGCGACCGTCTCCGATCCGGAGTCCATGTGGGGAGCCAGGCCGTAAGGGCGTTTATCGAGAAAACATCACCCCTGGTCTGCTTTACCGGTCACATCCATGAATCCGCAGGCATCGACACCATCAAAAACACCCGGATCATCAACCCGGGGCCGCTGACCCAGGGGCATTACGCCTGGGCGGAGATCCACCAGGATGGCGTCATGCTTGAAATCCGGCAGGTCCCCCGACGAAACTAATTTTGTCCCAATGCAAATGACGGGAGTGCCGGTTTCTGCTATGGCGCTAAGAACAGACCTACAGCAGCTGCCGGTACTTCGTGAACCGATCCGGTAGAAGCGCCATCTGGGAGGCATCCGGATAATTTTTCATCTGGTCATTGCATTTGGACAGCCGGTCGGACAGGGGCGGATGGGTCGAAAACCATGATCCCTTGGTGTGCGCGCCCGCCTGTTTGGCCTTGAGCATCTCCAGCACCCGGAGCATGCCTGCCGGGTCATATCCGGTGCGGTAGGCGCAGGCCATGCCTTCCCGGTCGGCTTCAAACTCCATTTGCTTATCCAGTCCCTGATCGAACAGGACCGTCTGCAGGTCGCCGATCATGGCCCGGTATTTCTGGCCTTCCTCCCCCTTCATGTTGACGGTGCCGATCTTGCCCGCACCTTCGATGAATTTCGCCCTCCGGACCGACTGCAGGGCGTGCTTGAAGCCCACATGGCAGACTTCGTGGGACAGCACACAGGCCAGTTCGGCTTCGTCCGCCATGGACTTGACCAGTTGGGAACTGACGAAGATGATCCCCCCGGGACAGGCAAAGGCGTTGTAGACATCGCTTTGGACCACCACGAAATAGTACGGGATTTCAGGGCGCGTTGAATTTTTCGCCACGGCTTTTCCCATGGTGTTGACGTACGTTTGCAGTTCGGAATTTTTCACGGGAAGTCCAAATCGCTGAAAACCTTCAAGGGCCAGGGTTTCGCCGATGGTAAATTCCGTTTCGTAATCGATGCCTTTGATGCTCTGGGAGATGCTGCCAAGGCCTTCCATGGCCTGTTTGGCCTTTTGCAGGTCCTTGTTCTTGCCCTGGGGATCGATCACCTGAAACAGGTCAAATGCCCAGACGGGGCTGGTCATCATCAGCGCCAGTGGGCCGGCCAGTTTCAGGAGTCTGCGGCGCTGCCGGTTGCACGCCGGTTTATGGGGGATCTGAAAAATATTTTTCATGGTCGATGCCTTTCAAAGTCTTTATTGGGCATACTCGCCGATGCGGCCGTCTTTTAAAAACCGGTCGATCTCATTGTCTTTGATGCCGTATGACAGCACCTCATCCAGTGCTTTTCGGATGTCCTCGGGTGCATGGGTCTGATCGGCATACTGAACGGCTTCCGGGGACAGGCCGCGGATGCTGCGCGATGTGCTGGCGGCGTCCGTCTCGATGCTACTGCCGGACAACCCGCCCAGAAGGTCGCCCAGACCCGGATCACTCTGCTGGGCAGAGGCATCTATCTCCGGGGCGGTTTCGGAAACTTTTCCCCGGTACACCCATCCGGACTCCCCAGCCTTGGTGCTCACCTCGTACCACCGGTTGTCAGTGGCCTTTACATTCAGTTCGGTGCCCCGCGCCAGGGTGGCCACGGTTTCAGACGTGCTGCTGCTGTCTGCTTTCAAATCGGCCTGGTCGGAGGTGACCCACAGGGTCTGTGCGGCCGCGGCTGCCCAGGTGAAGCAGAGCAGTCCGGCCAGGCAGGTCAGCATGAGGGTAATACGTTTCATGATCATTCCTTTGCTGTACGGTTTATCTGCAATTCTCTTTTTTATGATTTCGGCAAAAAGTTGACCACAACAATATCTTCGTTTTTGGCGTTGGATATAAGAATTGTTGTTGATGACAATGTGCCTGCTTTCTATGTTTGTATAGAATCATTCTGAAAAGTCAATCAGGGATTCTTCTATTCATAATCTCCCACCAGCGTAAACGCCCCCCAATAGCCGGGGTGGGGATAGCGCTGCTTTACATGGCGCATGGCCTGTGCCAGGCTGTCGGCTTTATTGCCGGTGGCATACCGGCGGTAGAAGGTTTTGATCAGCATGGCGGTGGATACGTCGCTGACCCGCCACAGGCTGGAGATGACGGCATGGGTGCCCGCATAGAAAAAGGAGCGGTTCAATCCGATGATATCGTCTCCGGCCGTGATCTGAGCCAGGCCGGTCTGGCAGGCGCTTAAAAATACCAGGTCGGCGTTGATCTTGAGCCCGAAGACCTCGGCTGCCTGCAGATCGCCGTCGTTTTGGATTGCTTGTTCGTCGTCTAACTCCGAAGGGGCGAGTTTGACGGCTGACAGCAGGGGATTTATCGGATCGAACTCACCGTGGGAAGCCAGATGAATGATTTCAAACCGGTCGATGTTCTCCTTGACCCAGTTTTCAGTGGCCATCGCCCCGGTCAGGATGGTGATGGACGGGAAATTCCATTGAATGGTGTTGACTTCCCGCTCCGCAAAAGGAAGCGACAGCTGGGGATCTTTCAAGTCCGGGTTGCCGATGGCCAGGACTTCCAGGTCTTTTTTCGGCGTGTGGACCCGGCGGTTTGTGGTAAATTCCAGCATGCTGGCGCTGGGCAGATAAAACAGGGAATGACCATCGATAAGGAAGCGGTCCCCGTCCATCAGGGTGGCAAAGGACAGGTAGTGCAAGGCGCCGTGGGGGATAATGCCAAGCGTGCTGACATTTTCAAGCATTTGACGGGCCGGGGAAAAAAGGCGGGTAAACAGGTCTTTTGAATCGGTTTCACAGGGCTCCAGGTTTTGAATGGCCCTGCGGTAATCCAGAATCTGACGCTCCAGATCCTTCCGGTCGCCGGGGGTTCGAAACAATTTAATTTTGCCTTCTCCAGCTTCATCGGGCGCAAGAATCCAGCAGAAGATTTCCTGTTTGAGCACATAGAAGGCCGCCAGCGCAGTCCCGGGCGCAAGCTGATTCAAAATCCGCGCGGGGTCCACCGGAGGGACGGAAACGAATGCGGAAAGCTGCGGGTTTGCGGCCTGCATGTCGATCATCACGTCATCCAGATCGTTTTTCAGGCTGTTTAACCTGCCTTCATAAAGGCTGCGCTCTTCGGGCCGGGCTGCCGATGCCAGCAGCGCCCCGTATTCTTCAATCTGTGACTCGATAGTGCGATAGCGTTCATACAGCGCCTCCTCCGTACCGGACTTCAGTGAAATGCGCTGGTTACCCAGAAGATCGATGAAGTTTCGCCCCCGGGAGCGCTCGGCGATTTCAAAGGCTTGAACCGGCTTTCCTGCATCCGCCAGCAGCCGGATCAGGTCTTCATAGACATCCATCTTCCCGGAAAGAAAATTTTTCTTGAGTTGATCGATTCTGATGTCGGCGCGAAGGCCTTCGATCACATCTACTGCCCGGCGCAGATACGGCTCGGCGGCTTTGCGGTCATTTTTGAGCAGAAAAATCCTTGCCAGGCCATACAGTGCGCGCCACTGGGTCTCCTTTAGCAGCATGGTCTCGGACAGGGCAAGCCCTTCGGTGTAGGCCTTTTCGGCAGGGTCGAGTTCATTTAGCTGCAAACAGCCATCGCCCAGGCCGATCAGTGCTTTTGCCTCATTGATGCGGTTTCCGATGGCGCGGGAGATCTCCAGCGCTTCGGTGAACAAGGGGATGGCTTTTTCCGGCGCATCCATCAGAATAAGGGTCAACCCCTTGTTCCGGCAGTCATAGGCGATGCCCCAGCGGGAGCCGATTTTCCTGTCGATGTCGAGGGCGCGGTCAAAGCAGTCCAGGGCGGCCGCAAAGTCCTGCCGGTCCCGGTAAATCAGGCCCATGTTGTTCAAGGTGGTGGCGATTTCATCTTTGCGGGCCGTGTTTGCCTGCGCAAGGGTGAGGGCGCCCTCGAGTTCGGCCATTGCTTTTCCGGTATCTCCCAGGGTCCACCAGATCAGCCCGGCGGTGTTTGCGGCCATCACCTTCATGGCCTCATCTTCCTGCTTGTCGGCCAGGGCCGCGCACTGCCGCTGCAGCCGGAAAGCGGATTCATACCGGCCTGTAAACCAGGCGTTGTTGGCCTGCTCGATGAGGATCTTCGGCAGCAGCCTTTGATGATCTTCCGGATTTTGGTCCACCAGTTCCAGTGCAAGCGTATACTGCTCATCGGCCTGGGGGAAATTGCCCAGCAGACGGCTGCACCGGCCGATGTCGATCATGGCCTCGATGGCTCGGCCCGTATTGCCCGCGATCTTAAATCCTTCCAGGGCATTGCGGTAGTGTGAAATGGCCAGGGCATACTGGTTCAACCTCAGGTCCTGGATCCGGCCGATATTGTACTGCTGGGCCGCGAGCAGCTCCCCGCGGTCCAGGGTCTGGCTCAGGCGCGCAGCAGAATTGAACCGGCTCAGGGCGCCGGGGTAATCCGTGGCGTTTTCCAGCACGATCCCCAGATCGACCATGGCATTGACCAGGTCTTCATCGGTGTCCAGGTTCCCCATCATTTCCACCGCTTCGGTAATGACCGGCACGGCCTGTTGATAATTTTCCATCCGGGCCTGCAGAAGGCCCAGCCGCAGGAGCGCCTCTGCATGGGCCTTGGTGTCGGGCTGTTCGGCCGCCATCTGGTCGGCCAGCAGTTGTGCATAATTCAAGGCCTTTTCAAGGTCGCCGGATTGGTAGGCGCTTTCCCGGCAGAATCGGTACAGTGCCCCCAGATACGTGGCGTATGCCTTGACTTCCCGGGCGACTGAAACCGCATTTTCGAACAGGGGCAGGGCCCTTCGCGCGTCCCCGGCATCATAGGCGCTCCGCCCGGCTTTGACGTATCGGGCAAATTGCTGCCGGGCCATTTCCGTGGCTGCTTTTTTGTCCATCCCCCGGTAGCCGAGATACATCACCCCGGTGGGATGATCTACTTTTCCCGCCGCTTTCAAGCTGTTTTTGAGCGCATCATAGGCGGGAAGATCCGGATAGGCGTCTAAAAAATCGAGCACCCAGTTATCCGTGCTTTCATCGGGTCGGGTCAGGATCAGCTGGGAGCAGCCGAAGATGGAAAAGAAATGGCCGGCGATATAGGGATCTAAAACCGGGGCATCGGTCAGAAGGGCCAGGGAAAGTCCGGGCGTGTTTGCGATCAGCTGCTCTGCGGGAAATATGGAGGCATAATCCGGGGAAAGGGAAAGGACGGGCCGAGGTCGGCTGTCCGGTTCGGTGGGAACGGTGGCGGCGTACCGGAGGGGGCCTGCGGCCGCCAGTGTCTGGGTGTCTGACAGGGTATTTAAAAACGATTCATCGGCAATGGCGGGAAATTCGGACATGCTGCGCAGCCGGTAAATCTCTGCCAGATCCTGCATGCCGGGGGCAGGGGAGATGGCCAGCAGATTCTGCTTGAACGGTTTTTTGTTTTCGATGCATCGAACCAGATGGGTGGCGCTCAGGGCAAAGGGATGCATGGGCAAGGCGGTCAGCGCTTCCGGGCGTTCATAGGCGATGTAGGCGATTTTATCGGCCTGGCGAGAAATGGCATCCACCGGATCGGCGGTTTCAACAACGGAAATGCCGTCGGGGGTCACGCTAAACAGTAAAAAGGCCGGGGCCTTGATTCCCAGGCTCACCAGGCGGATCAGCACGGTATCACCGGATGGATCCAGAACCGACTGGACATCCATCAACTCGGCGGGTTTTGGCGCCATCAGGGCAAATACGTCTGCGGGTCCGGTATCCTCTCCCCGACCGGCCGCCTTTCGGGCGCTTTCGTGGTATTTGGAAACCAGCTGATCATAGCGGCTGCGCGATTCAGGTGAGGACGGGTTTTCCCATATGGCCCCGGCAGCCGTTTCGATCTCCAGGGAAAGGCCGCAGAGGTGCATCATCTGCTTGCGTGCGTCGGGACCGGAGATCAGCCGCAGGATCCGGGGGAGGTTTTCGGCATCCGGGCCAAAATCGCTTTCCATCAATGACTTTTCCTGGGCGATTCTTTCGGCAATAAATACCTTTTCCGCCGCATTGGCGGTTTGCGCGCGGGCTTGTAATTCATCTATCCGTTCAAGGCGGTAAAATACCTGTCTGTAAAATTGGCTTTCCGAATCATTTGGCCGGACAAATTCGGCCATCCGGTTGAACCGCTCCAGTTCGGACAGGCGTTCGGCCAGGTTAAACGCTTCTTCGACCCGTCCGGCCCGGGAATGGGCAAGGACTAAGGGGGCAAAGGAATGCATGATTTCAAAGGGGACGCATGCCGCATCCATTAAAGGTGACGGTTTCAAGCGCGGCCAGGGCTTCATCGAGCCGGCCCAGACCGGCCAGGGCCCGCCACTTCAGGCCGGGGAACATGCCCTGCTCGCATAAGGACAGGGCTTTTTCCCGATGGGATCGTGCCGCGATCGATATCGCCCAGGATCTCGGCGACACAGGCCATGTCCAAATGCAGCATGGCTTCCTGTTTGGCGGCGCCCCGGGTTTTTTGCCGTCCATCCGGCGGGATCAGCGACAGGCCGTGTTGAAAATGGGACTGGGCGGTCATCAGAGCATCGAGCGCATAGACGCTGTCTTTTGCTTCCGGGCCGGCCCGGCGCCCCTGTTTGGCATAGCAGACCCCCATGGCCAGATGCCAGGTAATCATCGCATCGTTCTGGTCCGGGGGGGGATATGTTTTAAGAAGATCGCGCACCTGTCGGTCCAGCGCACAAAACCGGGAAAAAGCGGATCCATCGTTTACAGGACCTTGGGCCGGTCCCGGAAAATCTGACAGCAGGGCCGCCATGTTCTTGAGATTGACCATGGCGCTTACCGGGTTTTTCATCTGCAGAGTAAATTGGGCCGACGACTCGAAACGCCAAAATGCGTCTTTAAAATCGCCCCGGGCATAAGCGAGCAGACCGGCCCGGTGATGGAGCAGGGATACGCCGTACTGGTCGGAAGCGGCCACCGGCTTGCCGGCCGGGTAATCGGCCAGCTGTTCTTCAAGCAGTTTTGCGGCCTGATCAAAATGTCCCAGTTCCGTGGCAATCCGGGAGAGGAAGGTTTTTGCAAGCCGGATTTCCTGGTCCTTGGTAAACCCCCGGGCCGCCCGGGTGGAAGCGGCGGCATCCAAAGACGTCTGCACGGATAAATTCACCAGGGCAAATTCGGAATTCTCGTCTTTGGGCGCGGCAACGCCGTACTGATCCACCAGTTCAGGAACCTGGCCGAACTGGCCTGCCGATTGTGTAAGCAGATCGATCCGGTGCTTTCCCGTGGCGGTCCGGGCCAGCATATAGGTGTTGTAGGCGGCGGACCGGCGGTTTTTCGCAAGATTGGCCAGATTCCCCGTCTGCTGGTTGAGGGCAAATGCCTGTTCAAATACTTCAGCCGCCGCTTCCCATTGCCCGGACTCCTGCCGGGCGAGCCCCAGCCGGTCAAGGGTTTCGATCCGCATCTGCACCAGGCGCTCCGGAAAATCAAGAACCTGTTCAATCTGGCCGGTCATGGCCGAAAGAACCCGCCGGGGATTTTCCACCCGTGCCGAGGCGGCTTTGGCGTCAGCGAGGGTATTCATGCGTTCGCCCAATTTTGCGGCCGTTTCATTTAAGGCCTTCTGCCGGATCAGCAGGGCCTGCATGCCATCATGATAGCGCTGCCATTTCGCGGAAGGGGGAGCAGCCGCATCGCGGGTCAGGGCCGCCACCTCCCGGCTGATATCGGCCTGATCGGAAAGGAGCTGATCGGCTGATTTTTCAATCTGGGCCAGCTTGGCCCCCGGGGCGGCGATCCGGTTCCGGATGAACCCGTGGAGCCGGTCAAAGGCGTGGGATGCCTCTACAGGATCCATGCTGCGGTCGATGTCGGCCAGGCATTTATGGAAAGCGGCGGCTGCACGCTCGGTGTCATTTTGCTGAAATGCGCATTCGCCCAGGCGTTTGTAAAAGATGATCCCCGAAGAAGGCGGATCAAAGGCCATCTTCCGCTGCTCCCTTCGGCTGAAATAATCCAGTGCCTTGCCGTACTGCTTCAGCAGGTAAAAGACGTTGCCCAGATTCAGTTCCAGGTTGGCCGCATTTTCCGGGTTGCCGGCGGAATCATTAAGAAAATAGGCTTTCTGGTAGGCATCCAGGGCCAGTTCCAGCCGGCGGGGCTTTTTATAGACCGTTTCCATGACCTCATGGATGTAGCCCAGGGTCTGGTAAAAGTATTGAACCCGGCCGTTGAAGGCAATGGCCGAAAGGATCATGTCCTGGGCTTGTTCCAGAGATGTCTCCGACTCCAGGTAGGTCAGTGAAAGGCCGGTGGCATAGAGCAGCACCGGGTCATCCGGTGAGGCCAAAAGCCGCTTGCGGTATGATTCGATCACCGCCTGCAGGTCGCCCTCGGCTGCCGCGCACTTGATGTACCCCCGGTGGGCCTCCACGATCCGGTCGTCATAATCCATGAGTTCGGCAAACAGGCTGCGGGCCGTAGGCACTTCTCCGAGCCGGAAATGGTATTCACCGGCACCGCTTTTTTTCCGGATGTAGGCCTGCCGGGCCAGCTGATAAATCCGGTCTTCCTCGGGCCGGCGGCTGATTTCGGTTTCGTAGAGATCAAGGGCCTTGCGGAATTGCTCCTGCCGGTAATATATCTCGGCCAGGGCCAGCCGCGCCGCGGCGGTCCTCGGCGTGTTCGCCGGATAGGTGTCCAGCACCTGGCGGTAAGCGGACCCGGCCTGCTCGAGTTTTTCCTGGGCCGCATACAGGTCCCCGATCCGGTTTAAGGCCCCCATGGCCAGCAGGGGGGCATCGGTCTGGTTTTTTGCGGCAATCTGCTGCAGCCGCCGGATCCTGTCTGCAATTGGCTGCCGGGGCTGCGCAGCCTGGAGACCATCAAGATAGCGGTCCACCGCGAAATCGGCCCACGCGTTTTGATCCGGATATTCTACGATCAGTTTCCGGTAAGTATCGGCTGCTGATTTGGTAATTTTGAGGGTCTCATAGGCGTTGGCCTTCAGGTACAATGCATGGGCTTTGTGGGAAGGGTCCGCATCCGGGTCGGTGAGGATCTCATCCAGCCCGGATATGCAATGAACCATACGCTCCGGGGCGTTTGTGGCTGAAATCAGAAGGGCCGCCTTTTCGATGCCCGCCTCGATGCGGACTTGCGTTTCCCGGCTTTTCTCCATAGCGGAGAGGGAAGCGATCGCCTCATCCATCGATGCGGTCCGGGAGCTTTGATCCGTCTGGCGGGCCATCTGGGATTGAAAAGAAAGCACTATCTGCTGAATTTTCGCCTGCCCTGCCTGGGGCGAAATATCCCGGTAATCGTCTGTTATCAGGTTATACGCCTGTGCCGCGGCATCCGGCAGGTTCAGTTTCTGATAGAGCGTTCCGATCCGGTAGGCGGCTGCCGCATTTTCCCGTTGATTTGCCGGGAACAATTCCAGCACCCGGTGCCAGGCCAGCAAAGACAAATAGGGATTTTCCGGCACGCGTCCGGAAACCCGCCCGGCCAGATCCACCTGCGCGCCGGCGGTGTCCAGGGATTTGATCCACCCGTCCGGCAGTGTGGCCCAGCAGTTCAGGATACCCGCGCGGTTGAATAGAAAATATAACCGGTCTTCGGTGATCCGGGGCGAAAAAGCGATCGTATCCAGCGGCGTCAGGGGTGACGGGGTAAGGGCTTTTGCATCCGGATACACGCGGCAGATAACCGGGATATCGTTTCGGGTGATCCGCCCGTCATGATCGGTATCCTGCGCGATTTGGGCAAAGTAGATGGATTTTCCATCCGTGGACCACTGGGGCGCCATATCGATGGCCGGCCCCCGGGTGACCTGCGTGATGCTTTTTTGCGCCAGATCGGAAACGAACAGGTCGCCCGACGGATGGCTGCGGAAGGAGACAAACGCCAGCCGGGTCCCGTCCGGCGATACAGCGGGAAATTGTGCGTCTCCATCCGTGTCGATGGGAACAGGCGGGGCCTTGGGGTTTTCAAGGTCGATGCTGAAGAGGTGAAACACCGGGCCCGGAC
Source organism: uncultured delta proteobacterium (assembly GCA_963826785.1). Taxonomy (GTDB): domain Bacteria; phylum Desulfobacterota; class Desulfobacteria; order Desulfobacterales; family Desulfosalsimonadaceae; genus CAWGYD01. Next base: position 134,343 of record CAWGYD010000010.1, on the reverse strand, counting down.
CTGCCTGGTGAAAGTAGAGTTTTTCGCCGTCCGGCGAAAAACAGGGGCCGCCGTCCCGGGTGTCCCGGCCGGTCAGGCGAAGCGCTTCTGCGACCGGGGCGGAAAGATCGATCAGGAAAATATCGCCCTTCACATCGTTTATCGTCCCAGAGTAGGCGGCAAACCGGCCGTCGGCGGATACGGCGGGATCGGATTTCAGGGATGGGTCGGAGACCAGCAGCCGGGGAAGGGCAATTACCGCAGGGTCTGCCGAGCCGACCCACAGGCTTGCGCCCGCAGCGTTTTGGGTGATGTAGACTATTTTTTTTCCGTCGGAGGAGACCGCAAAATGGGAAACCGGATCACTGCTGGCCGTCACCTGGACGGGCATGGAAACGAAATCTTTGTAACCGCTTGCGATTGCAGTCCATGGCAGGAGTGTGCAGAAAATCGCCAGCCAGCAGAACATCCCCTTCAATCCCCGCTTGTACGGGAAATCAAGAAAGGGTGCTTCACCGCCGGGTGAATGCGCGGCATGATCAAGAGATGATGGTCTCATTTCTTGATCTCCCACGCTCCGGAGGTATTCTGGATTTTCTCACCGGGAGCGGCTTTTTCCGCATACATTCCGGCAAATATCCGGCCCACCTCGGGCAGGTCCGATTCGGACAGGTTTTCGTTCATATAGATCACCTGCTGCATCAATACTTTCCGCGCCGCATTGATCCGGGAGACCACAAATTCGAATTCCTTCGCTGAATAGCGCTGGGCAAAATCCTTCAGCTCCGGCGGGGGGGCATCTTTGGTGATGCCGAAAGGTTCGATCAGCCCCTGGCGGTTCTCCCCGGCCCATCCCAGTCGCTTGAAGGCCTCCAGGTCATCCGCATGAAAATCCAGGGCCTGCATGGCAGAAATGGAATCGGCAAATTCCCGGCTCTGCCGGGGGGGCGCGGAGATTTGTCCTTCTGCATCCACACCCCGCACGGATGCGGTCAGCAGCATTTGCGAATCGAGCGAATTGTATGAGCCCAGGACCTGGTTTTCGAGGGCGGTGCGTTCGCTGAGCATTTCCACATTCACCCGAGCCAGGGTGCACCCTGAAGCCAGGATGATCATGGCCAAAACGGCAATATGTTTCATGGCGCTATCCTCATGGTGATCTGAACCGGATCCGGTGGTTTGCCGGGTCGGTGAGAAGGGTTTGGGCGGTCAGGATATCGAGCATCGAGATGATGTTTCCCAGGCCGGCAAGCGAAGGCTCAAATTTTTTGATGCCCGGGATTTCGGCGACATTGAGCCGCTGGAGCCTGGGAATGTCGATGGTGATCGATCCGGCCGCCACCGATCCGTCAAGGGATAAGAATCCGTTTTCGACGCCCAGGCGGATCTCTTTCGGCGAACCGGTGCGCAGCAGCCGGCGCTGGGACATGATGGCTTCATTGCTTTCATAAGGGTCGAGGGCATAGAGGATCCGCTCGAGCGCCCGGCTGCCGATCCGGGAAAAATAGAGCTGAACCCGGGCATTTTCCAGCAGCGTCCGCATCGACCCGGTTACGGGAATGCGGGCGGACAGGGCACCGTTGATTTCGGTCTCACCGCCGGTCCGGGCGGCGGCATCGGAAATAAGAACCGCTGAATCGATGCCGGAAAATGCGGTGCGCACACGCAGATAATATTGGTCCTGCTCCCGGATCAGACCTGCCGATCCAGTGATGGTGCCGTTTAGCAGATCAAGGGCAAACTCGACTTCCGGAAATCCGCCGGTCAGCGAAACTGACAGGCGCGACTGCCCCATATTGACGGGAATCGGCAAATGGGCCAGATCGAAGGATGCCATGGTGATATCCGGCGGTTGACTGGCGCTTGGAAACATGCGGGTTTCTGCGCCGAAACCGGCAGACCGGTCGGGAAATGACAGCGGCGCCATCAGATTCCGGGATAACCAGACGGTCGGCACGTCCGTGAGACCGCCCGAATATTGATCAATCCGCCAGGATTTGCCCAGGTGCAGGGCGCCCGTGAGACAGGAGAGGGAAAACCGCTCCGGTGCGGACATTCCGAAATCGGCCATTTCCAGATCGACGCTGCCCGAAAGGCTCCGGCCGGGCACCAGCCGGATATCCATTGCCGTTGAAATGCTCCCGTTTCCAGAAATGTTGGCGCCCGGCGCCTTTCCTGCTGCGGCATCCGGCACGCTCATGTCTATTGCCACGCGGCCGCCGAGATTTTCCAACAGCATCACCGGGTCTGCCCATCCTTGGGCGGCAATCAGCCGGGCCAGGCCGTCTGCGGTAATGGAAAGCCGCTGCCGGGCCTGATAGGGATCGATGGATGAGTTCCTGGGACAATTCAATGGTATTTACATCAAGATGGCTGCCGGAGATCACAAGGTCGCACCGGGCCGATTCGGGTATGAGAGCCGGTTCGGCATGGATGCCGCTGATTTGGATGCGGCTGTTAAATTCGCCGCGGCCGGTGTTTCCGTCATAGGCGTATGCGAAAACGGGATTTCCGATAATGCTGCGGATGTCGACTGGATGGTCCACATCCGTTTTGATCGACACGCGGGCATCGGCAAGAGCGATTTGAGCGGCCACCCGGGTAACAAAGGGAAGGTGATTTTCCATGTTGAGCTTTGCCAGCCGGGCTATCTCGTCTGCATCCGGCAGGCGGCCGCTGGCGTCTATGGCAACGGTCAAGGTGCCGCCGCCTGAAATTTGGGCGCGCAGCGGCTCCGGGAGCAAAGACAGGAATTTGTCCAGGTGGAGGGACAGGTCGGCGGACGCGGTGATGGCTTTTTTGCCCGAGTCCCGGGCCTCAAGGCCCACAGCCAGTTCCACTAAATCCGGCAGCGCCAGATCCACGGACACACCGGCCGCATCGATTGTCCCGGCATTTGTCCGGCTTACTTGGGATACATGCGCGTCCAGTGCCGCACCTGTGGAGATGGTTCCCCATCTGGGATCGTCAAGAGAAAGATCGTTCAAACGGATGGCCAGGTGCTCCAGACTGCTTTGCAGGGCGCCGTCGGGAAAAAGGATAGCGGTAAGCGCGGCATCCTGGGCAAGGCCTTGGATGCGAACCCGGTCGGACACGGTAATGCGGTCGATTAAAAGCGCCTGGCGGGCATCAAAGCGGGCGCAAAATCCCGGTTTGGCGGCTTCTGCTCTTCGGATCTGATCGGCGTTGATACCCAGTTGATCTATGTGAATGCCGGAAACTTCGATGATATCCCCGCCGTTTTCCACCTTGACGTCTTTTACGGACAGGCTGCCGGAAAACTTGGCGGCAACGGGAAAATTCTCGGAAAAATCGGCGCTTAAATCATTAATGCGGATCTCCGGTTGCCCGACATGCACTAAACCGCCGTTGCCGGACAACATCATATCCGGGGGGCAAAGGTTCAATCCCGCAAGCTCAATCCGGGCATCGCCCGATGCCGAACGGACGGCTTTGATCCGATCGACCGAAAGAAAGGCGGGCCGGTCGGGAGCGGCTGCCCAAGTGGGCTGATCCGGGAGAAAATCGTGCGCCAGCGCCAGGACTTCGTTTAAATCGATGCGGGCAGAAGAAAGAGTGAAGTCGATTGCCGGCTCTTTTCCGGCCGATTGATGAACGGACCCGCCGGCTTTCAAAAAGGTTTTCTGCTGCAGCCTGAGCTCTATATTGTCAAATTGGTAAATGCCCGCATCCGGGTCGGCCTGTGCCTGGATGGCAAGGCTCAGGTCCGCCGGGCCGATGGACCGGTTCTGCAGAATCGGCCCGGCGGCCTTGATGCTGCTGCCGTTGATTTTGCCATCCACCACAAGGGTGTTGTCCTTTGACCTGGATGCCCTGGCCGTGATGGCAATGTTTCCCCCGAGTACCGTATCCTTAAACCCGTCCGGCATGAAAGGCGCGACTGCGGCAAGCACCCGGGGCAGATCGATTTGGATATCCCCCGTCAATCCGGATGCCGCCGCATCACCCGAAAGCACAGCCTTGATTCCCGGAATGTCGGCATGCAACTGCGCCGATATTCCGCCGATGGCTAAGGTGCCGTCGGATTGAAACAGGTTTGAGACCACCGCGTTTACGTCAATCTTTTCAGGATTCCCGTCGTCGATGGTGATACCGGCATGAATGTCCATTCTGACCGGCCGGGTCTTCAGGGAAGCTGTCTCCAGACGGATGCCGCCGCCTTTTATATTGTAGGTGCGGCCTGCCGCCTGATCGTCAAAGCAAATCGAAATATTTTGGATCCGAATGCCGGCAACCACATCCAGGGGGAGTTGTAAAGGCGCTTTTGTATTGGTCTGTTCGGCCGTCTTTTCTGCATCCATTTTCTTCGGCTTATGAGATGAAGCGGCAGCCGAATGCGGAAGAAAAGTTATCCTGCCGGTTTTATCCTTCACCAGGTGCAGATCGAGGCCGTTTAAAGAAAATTCGAATCGGAGGCGGCGCTTGAGAAGTCCCGCCCAGTGCGGCGCCAGATGAACCGATTGCACCCGGGCAATGGGCTGCGCGGATGTATCTCCAGGCGCAGTCACCCTGCACCCATCCAGCATGATACCGTCCTGCCAGTCAAAAGAGATCCGCCTGATCTCCACCTTCTGCCGAAGCTGACCGGACAGGGTGGCTTCCAGACTTTGCCTCGCCAGATCGGAATCCACCAGGGTCGGCAGGAAAAAGAGCAAACCGCCCGTCAGGAAAACAAGGAATAAAACCAGAAGGAAGGCAATTGCGAAGACCTTGCGCATCAATGGAAATAATCTGGAAAACAGGACTTTGCCGACCATCTTCGGGTGGATCTCCGATTTTTCAATCATCATCTAAAGAGAAGGGGAGTATATCACCGGATAAGGGCGCAGTGCAATAAAGGATCAATCTATATTCCCTGCCTGGCATATTCTTTCTCCTCTTCCTGAATTTGACATTAAATACGACACCCGCTAAAATCGATCTGCATTTACATCCGCTCTTGTGTTCCGGAATACTTCAAATTTTGGATGCTTCAGCTTTTTTCTGGATGGGGGGAGAAAAGGACATTATCATATGCATGATTTGATGTGCTTAATCGTCTATTCTTCATCGCCCATCTTGATCCGATTGATCTGTTTGTAAATTCGAAACCAAAAGGAGCTTATTCATGAAAAAGTCACTTGGAGCAAAAACTTTGATTTTTCCGGCGCCGGTGTGGTGTGTCGGCTCCTATGACAAGGACGGAAAGCCGAACGCGGCCACCATTGCCTGGGGCGGAATATGCTGCTCCCAGCCGCCCTGCATGACCGTCTCCCTGCGCAAGGCCACCTACACCTATGGCAATATCATGGAGCGGCAGGCGTATACCATCAGTGTGCCGTCTGAAGAACATGCCAAAGCCGCCGATTATTTTGGTATGGCATCGGGGAAAAATACGGATAAATTCGCAGACACCGGATTGACCCCGGAGCGTTCCGAACTGGTGGACGCCCCGTATGTGAAGGAGTTTCCCATGATCGTCGAATGCAGGGTGATCCATCATTACGAGATCGGGCTGCACACACATTTTGTAGGTGAGATCATGGATGTCAAAATCGATGAAGACATGCTGGCCGGCGACGGCAAAGCCGACATTGAGAAGGTCCGCCCCGTTATTTTCAGCCCGGAAACACGCAAATATCACGGCATCGGCAAATTTATCGGGGACGCATTTTCCATCGGGAAGAAATCATGACACGCTATACCCTGCTGCCCGTTATTTTCTTTTGCATGACCTGTTTTGCTCTGGCGCCCGAGGCGGGGGCCGAGATCTATAAATATCAGGATGAAAACGGAAACTGGGTTTTCACCGATACCCCCTCCACCGATGATTTGCAAAAGATGGAAGTCATGGATGGCATGACGCAGGGGCCGGGCGTAAAAGACCTGAAACGCATGCTTTATGCAAAATATCCGCCCCGCAACAAAATCGAGGAAGCATCGCTCTCCGCCGTGAAGATCACCTCGGAAATCGGCATCGGATCCGGCTTTTTTGTCTCCCAGGATGGGTATATCATCACGAACCGCCACGTCATCCGGGGTGATGAAACCCAGGTGGAGCGGGCGGAGGAAACCTTTGAATATGTCGATTCGGAAATCGAATTTGCCGACACCCGATTTGAACTGGAAGCGAAGCGGCTCGAAGAAGCTTCCGAATTTTTGAAACGGGAAAAAAGTGAATTGGATTTGATTCCGGACAGATCTTCCCGGAAAAATGCCCTTGAAAAGAAATATCAGGACGATCTTGCCTATTTTACCGCGTGGAAGGACCGGCATGAGCGTCAAAAGCAGAAATATGAAAACAGCAAGCAGAAATACAAGGGGCAGAAATCAAATTATCAGACCACAGTGGCCATGGCCGGGATCACCCGAAATGTCAAAGTGACCTTAAAGGATGGGGCGGAGCTGGATGCCTATCTGATTCGCGCCAGCCAGGACCAGGATCTGGCGCTTCTGAAGGTGGACGGCTATATTACCCCGGCTATTGCATCTGTGGGATCTCAAAACCTGGTCCAGGGACAGGCGGTATGCGCCATCGGAAGCCCCATGAATCTATCCGATTCCGTGAGCCGCGGCATCGTCTCGGGTTTCAGGGACGGATATATCCAGACGGATGCCAAAATTTACCCGGGAAACAGCGGCGGGCCCTTGATCACCGAGGAGGGCAGGGTGATCGGCATCAATACCATGAAAGAACTGACGCGCGGGTTTGAGGGGCTTGGATTTGCCATACCCATCAGGGCGGCCATGGATGAGTTCAAGGGCGAACTGGGTGGAAATTAATACATTGCCGCGATCCGGGACTTGATCCGGTATATGGTCTTGGGGTCCGGATAGACCGGGGGAAGGGGGGACAAGGGGTCACTGATCGGTGCGATGGAAAGGGATTTGAGGTTTTTGATATTCAGGTTGTATGCACTCACCATCAGCGACTCCAGGTTGATCACGTCCTCGATGTTGTAGGCCATCAGGGTTTCCAACGCCTTGCGGTCCTGATGGGCGACGTATTCCTGCCACAGCAGGACGGCGAAATACCCGTCCACACCGTCTAATTCCCCGCGGCTGATGCCCAGTTTTTGCTCGCATTTCTTTAAACCACCGGAATAGCCGAGCTTTTTCAGAACATAGCGCAAATCGATGTGGGCGTGGGTGAGCCGGATGCCGAAAAAAGATTCGATCACGGGAACATCGAAGCATTTGCCGTTGTAAGTAATGATCATCTTGTAATCAAAGATGTCCTTCTTGAACTGGTCCAGGTTCTCTCCATTGACATAGCACTTGATCTGCTTTCCATCATAGAGGGCGATGGTGGTGATGTCGGGCATGGTCAGGCCGGTGGTTTCGATGTCGATGTAAGCCGCCTCTTCCCTGAAGTCCGGAAACATCCGCCAGGCCTGGTGAGACGGAAGCTTCTGGGCAAACCAGGCGGCATTTTTGGCGGCCAGATGCGTCGATGACGCCGCAAGTTCGTGCCGGGCAAAGCCGGTCGATACGCCCACGGGGTGATTGTCATTCATGGCCTGGGCCAGGCGGTCCCAGCAGTCCACGCCCGCAGACCACAGCCGGTCTTCTGTTTTTTCGCCGATGCGGGTGAGATGGCAGAAGGTGTGTTTGAGCATTTAGATAATCTCTTTCAGTTGTTCCAAATGTGTGATTACCAGGTCGGGCGCGATGTTTTTGCAGCCCGGATCGTCTTGGCGAAGCCTCAGGGAGCGCCGGTCGCCGGCAAACAGGGCGGCCATGAACCCGACTTCTTGTGCCGACCGGACATCATTTCGCAGGTCGTTTCCCACATATAAAACCGATTCGGGATCGATCTCCATTTTTTCCAGGTTTTCCCAGGCCAGGTCAAACAGGAGCGGGGAAGGCTTGGCCTTTCCGTATTCATAGGAATAGATCAGAAGCTGAGGTGAAAAACCGAGCTGTTCCGGGAGCGCGCCGCAGAACAGTGAAAACAGGTGCGGCGTGAAGAACTGGGCGTTTGAAATCAGCCCCAGGACTACTCCGGCCGAGCGCAGATGTTCGAGCATGGGCAAAAGCCCGGGCATGGGATAGACCGGGTTGGTGAGCATTTCAAATTCCGCGGCAAAGTTTCGGATGACGGACGGATCGGAAAGCGGCAGAATCTTTGCCCAGATGCTTTCGACGTCAACTTCCGGGTTTGCGATGCCTTGTGATTTGAGTTTCGCACGGGCGGCTTCGATTTCATGGATGTACTGATTAAAAAGCGTCCCTGCGGAAAGATCGATTGCATATCTTTTCAGCAGCGAGTCCACCTTTTCGTCAGATGCCCGGCTGCGTTTGGATGTCCGGATGCCCCCTGCGCCGCTGATCAACAGTGTTCCATAGATATCGAAGAGAACCGCCCGAACGGGCCGTATGAGATCGAGGTTTGCCGTAACACTGGAGGGCACCGGCTGCATGGGGATGACATGGGCGGCCATTACGGTTTCAATGCTCATTTTCGCTCCAGGACAGCAGGCTGAAGGCATCGGGCAGGAGAAAGGCCCTGGCGATCTGCTGCTTGTCGATCGGTGTTACGGGCACATCTGCTTTCATGGATGCATAGATCTCAAGAAGCTTTTTCCGATAGGCGTCTGCGCCATAAGCTGTGCGCACCACATGATCATTGTGGGCGATCCGGTCCCCTGCGTCTTTTAGACGAAAGCACATATCCAGTTTCGGGTTGATGGTCCGCAGCTGGTCTTTGAATCCGGCGTCGGTCAACAGTGCGGATAAGACCTGCTTCTGAAAATTTTCATCCAGAAGCCCGAAATCCACAGCGCCGCGCGCCTTTATCCGGTCGGCCGCATCATGGATATCGGTTTCGGATATGGTCACGCCGAACTTTTGCGCATTGGCCAGGATGCTCTTTTTCCATTTGTGAAAGAACAGGTCGAAGGAGACCCGGTCAAGGGGGATGTCGATGCGGTCATAGAGGTGCTCCAGGCGCATGGCGTTTTCTTCGAAATCCGCACAGATCGCAGGAAGCCGTCTTCCGAAGAGGACCTGGCCGGCCGTCCACGGTTCCAGAAAACCAAATCCGAATCCTTCGGTGATGCTGGTGGTGATCATGGCGTCAGCCGACCGCACCAGGTCGGTAAAATCATGAAACCGGGTGGCCTCGAACCGAACATTGAATTTATTGCGCAAAACATAGGCTTTCCATTCCGCATACCGGGTCCAGTCCGGCAGGGAATTGGGCGGCAGGGTGATAAACAGGGCCTGTTTCCGGGGGAAAAACAGGGAGAGCAGCAGGGCTTCGCCGATGTTTTTGCGCCGGATGGCCCGGATGGGATAGAGAACATAGGCCGGAGAGAGGGTCCTTTCCGGAACCAGATCAAAGGGGTCCACCATGTTGGGCAGGAGATGGAGGCGCCCCTTTGCCGCACCCGCACTATCCATGATGCCATAGTCCCTGGAATTGATCACCCCGTAATGACAGTCACCCGGGTAGGCGCAGTCCCGAAAGTAAACATCGGGCCGGCCGTCCTCGGCAAAATCATGGATCTGGAGGAACAGCGGAATGCCGCTGTCCGAGAGGATGGACAGGATGTCCAGCATCTGCCGGTTCTTGGCCAGAAGGGGATTGTGAACGTGAAGGACATCGACCCCATCGGGAAAAACGGCTTGAATCGCATCGATGATCTGAAGGGCGGTCACCCGCGGGTCCTGAGGGGTTGCCCCGGGCCGGTCATAGCCGATGCCGGGGATCACCCGGGTCTGGACCGGAAAGGCCTCCCTGGGGGCTTCACCGGTCAGGAGCAGCAAATTGCAATCGTCCTTGAGGGCGTTGACCTGCTGGGAGATCACCGTGGTGACCCCGCCGGGCTTCAGGTGATAGTGCAGAATGGCGACATTACCAATCATTGGGGCATATACCGGGTGGGGTCGGGAATATTGGCTTCTTTGAACCCTTTTTTGCGCAGCAGACAGCTGTCGCAAAGTCCGCAGGCCCGACCCTGCGCATCGGGATCATAACAGCTGCGGGTCATTGAATAATCCACCCCCAGGGCCGCTCCTTTGCGGATGATATCGGCCTTGCTCAGACGCAGCAAAGGCGTGCGGATGCGGATGGAAAGGGTATTTTCCACCGCCGCCTTGATGGCCAGGTTGGCCATTTTTTCAAAGGCCTCGATGTATTCGGGACGGCAGTCCGGGTATCCGGAATAATCCACGGCATTGACCCCGATAAAGATGTCGGATGCGCACAGCACTTCCGCCCAGGCCAGGGCATGGGATAAAAAAATCGTGTTTCGGGCCGGCACATAGGTGACGGGAATGTTTCCGGTCATCTCTTCTTCGGACCGGGATTTGGGCACGTCGATGGCATCGGTGAGCGCAGACCCCCCGATGCCGGTGAAATCGAGTTGCATCACCAGGTGCCGCAAGACCCCCAGTCGTTCAGCGATTTTTCCTGCCGCGTCCAGTTCCGTCCGATGCCGCTGGCCGTAGTCAAAACTGAGCCCGTAGCAGGCAAAACCCTCGGATTTAGCCACGGCAAGGGCGGTGGTGGAATCCAATCCGCCGCTGAGCAGAACGATGGCTTTTTTCGTGTCATCCATGTGTGTAATTATCTTCCCCTGTCTTTTCCGGGCCACAGCAGTTTATGCAGCTGCAGGTGAAGACGGACATGCAATCGGTCTTCAAGGATCCAGTCGGCCAGAAGGGCGGGGGCCAGTCTTCCGTGAACCGGCGAAAACAAAATGGTCTGGTGCAGCGCATCGATTCCTTCGGTTTGGATCAATCGGATGGCAAAATCGTAATCGGCGCGGTCTGAAATGACGAATTTGATCTGGTCCCTTTCGGTCAGCTGTTTTAAGTTGCCGTAGTCGTTTTTTTCGCTTTGATTGCTTCCCGGGCATTTCATGTCCACGATGCGGATGCAGCGCTCATCCACCGGGGAGATATCCCGGCTGCCGTTGGTCTCCATGAGCACGGTATGCCCGCGATCGAGCATGGCTGCAGTAAGCGCCGGGGTGTCTTTTTGGAGCAGGGGCTCCCCTCCGGTGATTTCCACCAGTCGGCAGGCAAAGGATTCGATGCGGTCGATGATCTCCTCGATGGACATCTCTGTAGAATCAGAATAGGCATAGGCGGTGTCGCAGTAGCTGCACCTCAGGTTGCACCCGGCCAGCCGGACAAAGGCGCAGGGAAATCCGGCGTACAGGGATTCGCCCTGGATGCTGTAAAATATCTCATTGACCTTCAGCATATCATCTCCAGGTCGTCTAAACGCTCATCGAATTTGACGGAATTTGGAACCGCCGCCTTGTAGATGTGAGCATCTCCGGTGATTCGGTAGGGCGGAGAGGCCGCGGGAATCAGGGCGGCGGCCCCCTTCGATAACGTCAGCGGGGCATCACCCGACCCATACCGGATTTGCCCCTGCCCCTCGATGCAAAGCAGAATTTCCACACCGCGCCCGGATGACGAATCAAAGACAACGTCTTCGGAAACCGAGATGACGGAGAGGAAAAACGCTTCGGCACAGACCGGATAGACACGCTCGGCCGCGCTCCGGGCGGCAGGCGTCAGTATGCGGGTTGCAGACGGCGAAAAATTAAGGACATCCATGAGTTCTTCGACATCGATGTGTTTGGGGGTCAGCCCCCCCCGCAGGACATTATCCGAATTGGCCATCAGTTCAATGCCCACGCCGTCGAGATAGGCATGCAGTTCGCCGGCCGGAAGAAAAAGCGCCTGGCCGGGTTCAAGTTCGATCAGGTTTAACAGGGCAGGTGAAAGGATGCCGATATCTTCAGGATATTGATCATAGAGGCGGTTGATCCAGCCGCCTTCCAGTGTATCTGTGCCGCTTTCACGGGCATGCCCCAACGCCTCGCCGATGATTTTCAATTTCCGTGCTTCCGGAAGCGTCAGCAGGGTGGCAAAGAACCGCCGGAGACCATTTTCACCATCAGACATGAGCATTTTGATTTCATCGGCCAATCCAAAGGGGCAAAATGTCTGCAGCCAGTCCCTCATTTCCGTGACGGGTCTGAAGCCCTTCAACGCGGTAAAGCGGTTTAAGGCGCAGATGATCTCGGGCTTGTGATACGGGTCCCGGTAATTTCGCCCTGGGGAATCAAGCGGGACCCGCTGCTTGTTTTCGCGGTCAAATCCGCTGGCCGCCTGGCGCCGGTTCGGGTGGGCCTGGATGGACAGCGGGGCTGCGGCCGCCAGCACCTTGAATAAAAAAGGGAAGGTCCCGTCAAACCTGTTTGCCGAAGCCGTGCCCAGGATCACTTCCGGGTGCTGCCGGACCAGTTGGTCAAGCGCTATCCATTCGCCGCCGATGGCCACCATCGAGGGCGCCTTGGGGTGGGCCCCCATCCACAGTTCGGCCCACGGGGTGTTCGTTTCCGTGCTGCCGGTCAGCGCCTGAATGGCGGAAAAGGACCCCCATGCATAGGGCTGGACAGGATTTTCAAGCAGAAGCGGCCTTTTTATGATGGCGGTGTCGATGGATTTCAAATGCGTAAGCGTCTATGTGGTCAAAGAAAGATTTTGAAAGGCCAAATTATGGATGGAAGGCAACAATGCCGCCATCAATAGGTGAAGCTGCCGTTTTCGTAGATGACCGTCTTCTCACCGGTGAGCAGGTGGGCGGTCACCCGCTTGTTTTCCGTGTTGACGATGTCCCAGTGGAGCGCCGAATCATTGAATCCCAGATCTTTTTTCATTTCCCGGGTCAACTCGGATGGATTGCCGTCATAGGTGTCGGAATAGGAAGAGCCGAGAGCCACGTGGCAGTTTCCGTTGCTGCCGCCGAAGTTTTCATCAAACAGCGTATTGGCCATGAACTGGTTGATTTTGGAAAACCGCCGGTCGGTCAGAGAGAATTCTCCGAGTTTGTTGGCGCCGCTGTCCATGTTCAGCTGCTTTTTCAAAAAAAGCTCGCCTTCAACGGCCGTGGCCGAAACCGCCTTGCCGTTCTTGAACCGGATGGTGATGCCCCGCACGTAGTTGCCGCTGCGGTAGGATGGCTGATCCGCATAATAGGTGCCTTCGGTGCCGCGCCAGTCGGGGGATATGAAAATTTCGAAGCTGGGAATATTGTGGCCGGAAATGCCGATCCATTTCCGGTTCTTGCCCGGCGTGATTTTTAGATCCACATGGTCGGACTCGATGTGAAAAAATTTTACGCTCATCTGGTTGAGCCATTTCTTGATGGTCTGCGCATTTTTGTAAATGGAGGTCCATTGGGCGATGGGGTCCTGGCGGTTTAAAAAACAGGCGCCCACGATCTGCCGGGTGTAATCCTCGATGGAAAGTCCGGCATGCTCCGCCAGGGCCGCGGTGGGGTACATGGCCAGGGTCCAGCTGAACTGCCCCTCTTCTTCTCTTCGGTCCAGCAGGTCCCGCAGGTACTTTCGCGCCTTGACCGGCTTGGCGATTTTGCCGGGATCGATCCCGCTCAGATGGGTCAGGGATTCAGGCGCCAAAATGGCGATGCTGCCGTTTAAGTGATTAAACAGCTCCTCTTCCCCGGGGGGGATGAATGACAATTGCCGCGGGGAGGACAACCGGTAGAAATTTTTTTCCATGACAGGCGTCTGCAGAAGCCGGTGGACCGGTTGAAGGCCCATCTTGATGAGTTTTTCATGCAGGATTTCCACCAGGCGGATCGCCAGCAGATCATAGCGGATCATAATGATGTCGTTTTTTTTGATCTGTCCGGCCCGGGCAGTCTTCAGGCCCCACAGCAGGATGTCCGCATATCGCTGAAGCTGTTTTGCCGTAAGCATGGTCAGTCTCCTGTCTCGTTGTTCCAGCCCGGTTTAAAGCGGACCGGATGAAACGCTATTTTGTTTCGGGATGGTCCTCTTTTAAAAAGAGCCGGTGGTATTCCGCATCTTTGAGGTGATTTTTGAGCAGGCGGTTGATCAGGGTGTAAACTTCTTCGAGTTCCGGATCGGTCATGCGCTTTTTAAGGGTTTTCATCAATTCATCATCCGAAAACATCTGCAGATAACATACCAGGGTATCTTCATCGGATTCCCTGTTCCATCCAAAAGCACCGATGCCATCATAGGTTTCGACAAAATCGTGAGAATATTTTTTCATCTGAATCCTGCGTTTCGGCCGGGCCTCAAATCGCCTTCGCCCCGGCGGCTTTTTCGCCATTCATGAGAATAATTGAAATGAATCCCAAAAATATAAAAAATAAACCGGATAAGGTCAAGGCGGCATTTTCTCCAATCCGGCAATGAAAAGGCCTCGACGTTGAAAAACAAAAAAGAAAGTGTTCATAACCTCATATCAAAAACCTTAGGCCAGACATTGGGTTTGTATTGATTAATTCCGCAATCCATGCGATTTTAGGTCCATCTTTTGGCCTGGCCGACAGATGGACCGGATCATCAACATATGCTGCTTAAAATGTAATCATATCATTTGATAATATCATCTCACCGGAAATACTGGAGGACCGATCATGGAATGGAAAACCGACGCGGATATAGACGACGAGGCGGAGCAACCCTACACTTCTTTGAAACCCGGCGGTTCCGGCGGACTGATGGGCCGCAACCCGCTTCCCTATATATTCATGGGCATCGGGCTGTTCGTGCTGATTATCCTGTTTGTCTTCTTCAATCCCAAAACGCAACCCGAAAGCAATTCCGGAGACGCGGCCCTGCTGCAGCAGGTGGACTCCATGGAACAGCGGATCGGGGTGATGGAGCAGTATATCAAGGAGCTCAGGGATTCAGGGGGGCAGCAATGGATGGATCCGAAAAATTCCGTTGAGTATCAGCAATTGGTCAACTGGATCAAATCCAATGCCGAGGTGATCTCTGACGTGGCCAAAAGAACCGAATCGCTCGAAACCCAGATCAAGCAGGCGAAGTTGACCCCGGCAAAGGCCGTTGCCGAACGTCCCGTCGCCTCGGCGCCGGCCGTAACCCCGCCGAAAACGGCAAAGCCTGAAATCGTGAAGGCCGCAGCCTTGCCTGCAGCCCCCAAGCCGGCGGGATCGCAGCAGATGACGTATCATGAAGTGCGCAAAGGAGAAACCCTCTTCCGGATCGCCCAGACCTACGGCACCAGCGTCAATGCACTCAAGGAAATAAACAATCTCAAAGACAGCAATATTCAGGTGGGGCAGAAACTGGTGGTCAAGGCAAATCCGTAATGCCTTTGTCCAGCGTTATGCCTGTTAAAAGCTGCCGTTCGGGTCCAAGATACGGCTGGGGCATTGTGAGTGTGAGGGTCGAAAGTCTCAAGTATGCGGGGGGGGACTGAAAATGCGCTTTTGCGGTCCGGTCTGATTACATCAGGCGCCAGGCATGCTGCTCCGGGAGTCCGGCCTGGTAGATTTTCTGGACCGTATCGGCGATATCGTAGAGAACATACCGGACTTCCAGCACCTCTGCGGCCATGTCCCAGATGACGTACTTGGCATGGCTGTCTCCGTCCCGGGGCTGGCCCACTGATCCCGCATTGACGATATACGTAAAATTCTGCTGAAGCGGATATTCCCCCCGTTTAAGGGGCTGACGGAGCAGTTCGGCGCCATTATAACCAATCAGGAGCAATTCGTGGGTGTGCCCGATAAAACAGATCCGCTCCGCTAATTCGGTCAGTGCCTCAATTGTTTTTTCTTCGGGCATTTCGAAAAGATACTGGGTGGGGGATTCGGGCGGGAATCCGTGGACAAACCGGCAGTCTTTGATGACCCGGCTGTTGGGTAGCCCGGAAACATAGTCGATGGTATCTGCACTGATCAGGGTCTTGGTTTTTTCCAGAGAAGTGCGGGCCACCGGATTGAACCAGGCCAGAAATTCGGGATTGCTGATGGCCAGTTCATGGTTTCCCATAACGGATGGAATTTTACGATCCCGGATGAGCTGAACCACCTTTTCCGGTTCAGGTCCGTACCCGATATTATCCCCGAGACTGATCACCTGCCGGATTTTCTGGGCGTCGATATCGCTTAAAACGGCGCTGAGTGCCGTTGCGTTCCCGTGAATATCCGAAATAACGGCAATTTTATCAGTTGAAGGTTTTGGACCGTTGTTTCCCGAAACTGTCATCCCCACCCACTCATAGCTGTGTTATGCCCGCCGGCTGAATGCAGACCCGCACCCGGTCTCCCACCCGCACCGTCAGATTTCGATACTCGTTTCGGGTCATCAGCATATGCATGAAAACCCCCACATCGATGATGGCCTTGATATGCTCACCTTCTTCCGTCATCTGAATGACCCTGGCATCATATGCCGGACAAGCCCCGGCATCTTCCGGAGCCGCGAATTTAATGCTTCTGGGCGATATGGACACCCGGGTCATTTTGTTCTTATCCTGTGCATCCGCCGGGATCAATACATTTTCGGCGATCCGGTAAAAACAGCGGTTGTTTTCATATATCCGCTCGCCGTTGAACCTGTTTTCATAAACCGTATCGGTCAGTCGGCCACCCATCAGGCAGATTTGATCCCGGGTCAGCCGGGCGGCTTGCAGCTGATTGTGGGTGCACAGGACAATGGTAATGTTTTTTTCATGGTGGATCATCCGGATAATCCGCTCGATGGCCACCTGATTTTCCGGATCCAGGTCGGCGGTGGGTTCATCAAGGAGAAGCACTTCGGGATTGCAGGCAAGGGCCCGTGCGATGGCCACCCGACGGGTTTCGCCGCCGGATAGAAATCGCGCATCCGCCCCCTTGAACCGGGTCATGCCCACCAGTTCGAGCATCGATTCGATCATCCCATTGCGGTCGGATTTGGCAAACCCGCGCATTTTCAAGCCAAATCCGATGTTTTCGCCAACGGTGTTGGAAAATAGAATCGGGCTTTGTTCCACCAGCACCACCCGTTTCCTGAGCGGCATCAGGTGATGGTCGCTAAACCGGACGGGCAGATTCGCAAAATCGATTGTTCCGGAGCTTGGCGGTATCAGAAAACCGAGAATATGCAAAAGGGTGGTTTTGCCCGCTCCGTTCGGGCCGGCCAAGGCATAAATCCGCCCGGCCTGCAGGGTGAGTTCCGGAATATCCAAAACCGTGGCCCCGTTGTAAGATTTCGTGATCTGTTGCAAGTGATACAGCAATGTAAATCGCCTTTTTCAGGTTAACGCCATCCGGCGCTTAATCCGTGGTCAGACAATTGCGGCCTTTCTGCTTGCTTTGATACATCAGCCGGTCGGCCCGCCGGATGACGGATTCGATGGTATCGGTCTTAAGGGCCAGGGTTCCGCCAATGGATATGGTAATGTGGATAGATTTCCCATCTATATCGATGCTCGATTTCTCGATCAGCTTCCGGTAGCGGCGTCCCACTTGAGCCATGGTATCCGAATCAATATGCCGGATGAGACCCACAAACTCCTCACCGCCCCACCTGCCGAACAAATCGAATGGACGCGATGCGGAGCGGAAGGTGGCTGCAATGGTTTTTAGAACACGATCTCCGGCTTCATGTCCATAGGTGTCATTGAATTGCTTGAAATGGTCGATGTCGATGAAAAATACGGCAAACTTCATTCCGTATCGCTGATGCTCCTGGATCAGGGCCTTGAGTTTTGACTCGACATGCTCCCGGTTCGGCAGCTGGGTCAGACCGTCCATGTAGGCGATTTTTTCAAGTTCTTTGGCGCGCCGTTCGATTTCGGAAAACAGGCTGATATCCATAAAAAACTCGGCGGCGCCCACCACCTTCCCCTGATCATCCTTGAGCTGAAAGGTGTGCACCCGGACAATCTTGCGGTGGCCCTGCTTATGGCGGAGGAACACCTGGGCCTCCCGGAGGATGCCGTCTTCGATGGTCATGGCCAGCGGGCACAATCCATTGCACAGGCCGTCCCCGTTTTCATCGATATGCATCAGGATATTATCGTGGCAATGGCACCCAACGACTTCGGCGGACAGATATCCGGTGATATTTTCGGCATGCCGGTTCCAGAAGGTGATTTTTCGGCTGCAGTCGGTGAAGTAGACGCCAATCGGTATGTTGTCGATGATCTCAAGGCAGTTGATATTCATGCGCTGTATATTTGCAGACATTTGTTTCCAGGGGCGGGCTTATCACCGTGCGGCCTGATGCCTGCGGCAGAGCCGAAACCACATCGCAGACATCAGGGGAAAAGAGTTGCAACCTTATACCGATACCCCGGTCAAATCCCGGTAAAGCTGCTGGCTGGTGGCATGCATCAACCCGTCTTCGAATTCGATCTTGCCGGATTTGTACAGATTGGCGAGGCTTAGTTCCAGCGGACTGAATTCTTCTGCGCCGGTCTCCATCATGGATCGAATCTGATGGGTTTTGTCCTCCCGGATCAGGTTGCTGATGCGGTTTGAATTGATGAACCGTTCGGCGGCGAGCACCATCCCGGAGTGGTCCCGCCGGGGGATCAGCCGCTGGGCCATGGAGAGCAGCAGCGATTCGGACAACAGCATGCGGATGAGGTCCTGTTGGTGGGGCGGAAACATATTGATGACGATCCGGATGACGGCAGTCGAATTGGCCGCGTTCATGGTGCTGAGCACCAGATGGCCTGTTCGGGCAGCCCGCAGGGCGATTTCAAAAGATTCCTTGTCCCTGAGTTCTCCGATAACGATAACATCCGGTGCCTGCCGGAAAATCGACCGCAGCCCGGTTTCAAAGGATTCCGTGTCCCGTCCGATTTCCCGCTGATTGACGTTGCTCTTGCGATGCTTGTGGAGATATTCAATGGGGTCTTCGAGGGTGAGAATGTTGCATCTCCGATGCGTATTGATGATATCCACCATGGAACACAGGGTGGTCGATTTCCCGTGCCCCGCGGGGCCCGAGATCAGGATCAATCCCTGGTGCCGGAGCGCATAATCCCTGATCCATTCGGGCAGCCCGAGTTCTTTGAGGGAGGGGAGCCGGTCCATCACGTGGCGGATGGTAATGGCCACCGAACCGCGCTGGCGGTAAAAATTGATGCGAAACCGTGCGATCTCGGGAAAGGTGATGGAAATATCGAGTTCTTTTGTGACTTTGAATTTCTCCCAGTCCGCTTTTGAGAGCAGGGACCGGGCGTAGGATTCGGTATCCTCGGGTGTCAGTGAAACAGTGGCCAGGCGTTTTACTTCGTTACTCGCCTTGATGGAGGGCGGCACACCGGCAGTGAGGATCATATCGCTTGCACCGGACTTGACCATGTATTTGAGCAGGACGTCAATTTTGGGGGCGTGCTGGGTGACACTCGATTCTTCAAGGGCTGCCTGGGCGATGGCTTCGCCTTTGAGACCATCTTCATAGGATGACGACAGGAGCCCCAGTGCCGATTCCATCATGAAATAAGGGACGATCACCGGCTTGATCTTTTTGCCGATGGTAAATTCCAGATCACTGATGGTCATGAAATCATGGGGGCTGACCATGGCCAGGGTGAGCCGGTTGTTTTCCATCTCGATGGGCAGGATCTTGAACTGTTTCATTTTTTCCTGGGGAACCAGGTCCAGGACATGCTGATCAATATCGATTTTAAAAAGGTTCACCGCAGGGACGGCAAATTTCTTGGACAGGAAATCAAGCAGTTCGTCGGTGCTGATAAACCCCATTTCGATCAGAATCGATCCCAGCGGAAGATCGACCTGTGAACGTCGCTTCAATGCTTTTTCAAGCTGTTGGGGATTAATCAGATTATGCTTGACCAGCGCCTCTCCTAACCGGTCCTTCGCGGAAACCGAATTGGCAGCTTCAGGTTTAGCGGCCATGAATGCCCTCCCAGTGTATCTGTTTTAGATTTTTAAAATCGGATGATCTGCAATTTTATGCCGGGGCGCAGCGTTATCGCAGGGTCGTGAAGTCAGCATATACAGATAAATGACCGTAACATGGGGTGCCGACTTTTATCAACTTTTAATATGCCTGAAAATGAATTTTAACGACTGTGCGCATCCGCGATCAACCGATGCACCCCGCGCTTCTTTGTGCGTCTGCAATTTCTTGAACTTCCGGCACAAATCGGATAACAAATCGCATTTGAATGAAATGAATTTGTTCCAGGTTGAATGCGAATAAAGGGAGGATTCGTGAAAATCGGAATTATCGGTACGGGTGCAGTGGGGGGATATTATGGCGGATTGCTGGCACGGTCCGGGTTTGATGTTCATTTCCTGCTGCACAGCGATTATGAGCACGTGCGGCAGTACGGATTAATGGTGGAATCGAAAAACGGGGATTTTGCCATAGATGCGGTGAACGCTTATCAGCGGGCGGAGGATATGCCGGCATGCGATGTCGCCATCGTGGCCCTGAAAACAACCCAAAACGGCCTGCTCGCTCATATTCTGCCGAAGATGACTAAAAAAAGGGGGATCGTGGTGCTGCTGCAGAATGGGCTCGATGTCGAAAAGGATGTCGCCGATATGATGCCCAAATCAACCGTTGTGGGTGGCCTTTGCTTTTTGTGCAGCCACAAGGCGGGCCCTGGATTTATCCGTCATCTTGACTACGGCAGCGTCCGCCTGGGGCAGTACCGGTCCGGTTATGAAGCGGCCGGTGTGACCCGGGAATTGAAACTCATCGCGGATGTTTTCAGTAAAGCGGGGGTTTCCGTGGTGGTGGCGGAGGATTTGGGAAAAGCGCGCTGGGAGAAACTGGTATGGAACATGGGCTTTAACGGGTTGACCGTGGTCCTGAACGCCACCACCGACATGCTGATGAATAGCACCGCAACGGTCGCCCTGGTGAAAACGATCATGATGGAGGTCATCGGCGCGGCCCGTGCTTGCGGTTTTCAAATTCCCGATGAATTCGCCGACAAAATGATGACCGCCACCCGGCGTATGATCGATTACAGTCCCAGCATGAAACTCGATTTTGCTGCCGGGCGACCGCTTGAGATCGATGAAATCTACTGGCGACCCATCGAAGCGGCGCAAAGAGCAGGCTATTCCATGGCAATCACCCGTGTTCTGGCGTATCAGCTTGAATTTTTGAATGAAAGGCTGAAGCAGCAGGCGTTGAGTTGCGACGAACCTGCTCATCTACCATAAAAACTACATTCTATATAGATCATCTCTAAAAATTTTGTCATAATGAATTGCCTGATTTGATTCAAACAAACGTTTAATACTAATAACTCTTGACATTTATTTTTAGTTTGTGAATAATTTTTCAGCAGGTGAGTGCTCTATGTACCTGACTCACGTTACCCTCTAATCTTTGGAAAGGAGCGCAAGATGCACAACAGAAAGTTACTCGCATGGCTGGTTGTAATCGGTTTGATCATCGGATTTTCGGGCATTGCAATGGCTGAGGATGCGGCAAAGATCAACATCAATACCGCAACGGCCGACGAACTGACCCAGCTCAAAGGCGTCGGGGAAAAAATCGCCGCGGATATCGTTGCGTACCGGCAGGAAAACGGCATGTTTTCCAGCCCGGAAGACCTGGTAAATGTTAAGGGAATCGGCCCCAAAACCCTTGCCGATAACATCAATATGATCACGGTGGGGGACGTAACCGGAAAAGCGGAAGCAACCATGGAAAATGCGGCGGAAGAAGTGCAGTCCGCCAAGGAATAAGTTTGCGAAAAATAGATTTTAAATCGCGCAGCCTCTCGGCTGCGCGATTTTTTTTTCAAGCGCGGGAATTCAGCTGCGGGGATACTTCCCCGTACAGGAAATGCCTTTGGATAAAATGATGCGGAGTTTATCCAGCAGGAGGCACTGATCCGAGCAGTTCGGGAGATGATCCCGGTAGATGCACTCCCTGCACGGGCTTTTCATTAAATATCCGATCTCAAAATCAAACTTGTCTCTCTTCACCGTCATTTATATTCATTCCTTGCTTTCCAAGTATAAAAAACCAATATAGACCGCCCTTGGCTGATATTCAAGACCCTTTTGGCCGATCTCCCCCTGTCCGGACTCAGCTCCTTGCGGGATGGGGCATCGAATCCTATATTTGAAATTTCCCTGAAATGTCTAATTCTTATTGATCAGGTGAAATCAAAAGTTCCTTGACAGCATGGTGGGTTCAATTTAATTAATGCCCTTTGCTTTGCGTCCGACGGGTTGACGGTCCCGGATCAAGGCGGCTTTTTATCTGTTTTTTTGATCCGCTGCCCGGCGGGGCCCGGATGGACAATCCCCGTGCGTTATAAGAATATCGGCAACCAGGATGAATCAAGGAGTCAGGAAATGAATCTCATCAAATCGTATTCACGCCGGATTTTACTGTGGTCCCTTTTGGTAATGCTGATGCTGGCGTTTTTGCTGGAAGGGGCCGGTTATCTCATCTGGAACTGGCTTTCGTCCAACATCTCTTTTTCGGTGCTGAACGACGCTGCCGGCCGGTCGCCGGAACTGGCCGCAGGGCTTTCGCATGTCCAGCCGGTCATCCGGAGCTGGGGGCTCTACAGCGTTCCGGCGCTGCTGGCCATCTTCATCCTTTTTGCCCTCATTTTATGGCTGATTTTAAGAGGCGCCTTCGTACGGCGGCTGCGTAAATTTGGCATCGCCCCGGATGCGGCTGCAAAACCGGACAAGGCAAAAGGCGCGGCTGCGGAAAAGAAACGAAAATCCCCGGAAGCGCGCGTCGCCTCGCAGCAGGACCGAGAAGCCGTCATAGAAGCCAACCAGCGCTATTATCTTCATTTGCTGTCGGTCCTGCAGAGGGAAGGCCGCCTCGTCGATTTTTTCGAAGAAGACCTGAGCCGGTATGAAGACGCCCAGATCGGTGCGGCCGTGCGCAGCATCCAGGAGAATTGCCGAAAGGCCATCAACAAGCACCTGGGACCCAAAGCGGTCCTCGATCAGTCCGAGGGGGAAAAGATCACCGTCGCACCGGATTTTGACCCCAGCGCCATCAAGCTGACCGGCAATGTTACCGGGGAACCGCCCTTCAGCGGCGTATTGCGGCACAAGGGATGGCGTGCGGGCAAGCTCGAGCTGCCGACCCTTTCCGGAACCCGGGACAGCCGGATCATCGCTCCGGCCGAAGTCGAAATTTTGTAAACGGTTGATGCAGGAGAAAAGACGTGTCTGAACCGATCTACGTGATTGGAATCGATCTGGGAACCACCAACTCCATCGTGGCCTATGCCCCCATTGAAACCGCGGATCAGCCCCCCGATATTCGAGTCCTTCGGATTCCGCAGCTGGTCGGTTCCGGAACGATGGAAAACCGGGACATGCTGCCGTCCTTTATTTTTCTCCCGGGTGCCGGAGAAATGTCGGCGGATGCCCTTTCACTGCCATGGGATCCGGAAAACGGCATTGTGGTGGGCGAATACGCCCGTCAGCGCGGCTCGGAAGTCCCCCAGCGGCTCATTTCCTCTTCCAAATCCTGGCTGTGCAATACGCTCATCGACCGCAACAGGCCGGTGCTGCCATGGGACGCTCCAGAGGATCTGTCCAAAATGTCTCCGGTGGACGCCTCGGCGATGATTCTGAAATATATCCGGGATGTATGGAATTATCAGATGGCCGCCGATGACGATGCCGCCCGGATGGAGCATCAGGAAATCTTTCTCACCGTTCCCGCCTCCTTCGATGCGGTGGCCCGCGAACTGACCGTCCAGGCCGCCCAAACGGCCGGGTTGAAACATCTCGTCCTCCTGGAGGAACCCCAGGCGGCCTTTTATGCCTGGATTGCCGCCAGTGACGACCAGTGGCGCAAAGCGGTGAAAAAAGGGGATCTGATCCTGGTATGCGATGTGGGCGGGGGCACCACCGATTTCAGCCTGATCCAGGTATCCGAACAGGATGGCGATCTTCAACTGGAGCGGATCGCGGTGGGAAACCACCTTCTGGTGGGCGGCGACAACATGGATCTCACCCTGGCCTATTACATCGCCCGGAAGATGGCCGAAAAAGGCACCCGGCTGGACACCTGGCAGATGCGGGGATTGATCCACAGCTGTCGAAATGCCAAGGAACAGATCCTGACCCACCCGGACCTGGCCCAATACCCCGTGACCATCCTGGGCCGGGGGAGCAGCCTGATCGGCGGCACCTTAAAAGCCGAATTGCCCCGGGATGAGATCGAAAAGGTCATTCTGGACGGCTTTTTTCCCGAGGCGGCCGTCACGGATTCCCCCCGGCAATCCACCCGGATCGGGCTGCAGGAAGCCGGGCTCTCCTATGAATCCGATCCGGCGATCACCCGCCATCTGGCCAGCTTTCTGAATCGGCAGCAAAAAAGCGAGCAGTCGGCATCTCTCCTGCCCACGCATGTACTGTTTAACGGCGGGGTCATGAAGCCCGCCCCCATCCGCAAGCGCTTTCTCGACATCCTGGGCGGTTGGCGAAAAGCCGATGCGCCCCTGCTTGAAATCGGTACCAATGAGTTCGACCTGGCCGTGGCCCGGGGGGCCGCATATTTCGGCATTGCCCGGAAAGGGCGGGGAATCCGTATCCGCGGCGGACTGGGCAAATCCTATTATGTATCAATTGCCGCTGCCATGCCTGCGGTTCCCGGCATGCCCACTCCGGTCAAGGCGCTCTGCGTGGCGCCGTTCGGCATGGAAGAGGGGACCTCCGCCCATCTCACCCGCCAGGAGTTCGTTCTCGTGGTGGGGGAGCCGGTCCGTTTTGATTTTCTGGGCTCATCCGTGCGCAAACATGACGATGCCGGCACAATAGTCGAGGACTGGGAGGGCGATATCGAAGAGATCACGACCCTGGAAACCACCCTGGACGGCAGCACCGGTGAAACCCGGCGGGTAACGCTTGAAATCCGGATTACCGAAATCGGCACTCTGGAACTGTGGTGTGTTTCCATTGAAGACGGCAGCAAATGGAAACTGGAATTCAACGTGCGGGAGCAATAGGGTATTGGCCATCGAAAACAAGCGGTTTATCGTCGGAATTGATCTGGGAACCACCAATTCGGCAGTTTCGTATGTCGATCTTTCCCAGGCGCCTGCCACAAATAAAGGCATCAAACTCTTCAAGGTCCCCCAGCTCACCGGTCTCGGAGAAGTTTCCGCCATGCCGGTGCTCCCGTCGTTCTGCTACGTTCCCGGCAAGTATGATATTTCAGACGAAGCCATTCAACTTCCCTGGATTTCGCGGGACAAGAAATTCGTGGGCGTGCTGGCCCGGGACCATGGTGCCAAAATTCCGGCCCGGCTGGTGTCCTCCGCTAAAAGCTGGCTGTGCCACACCCATGCGGACCGGCGGGCGAAGATTCTGCCCTGGGGGGCGGGCCCGGAGGTGGACAAGATTTCTCCGGTGGAGGCCACCGCCGCGTACCTGAACCACATCCGGCAGGCGTGGAACAGCACCCGGGGGGAGGAAGAAGAGCTTTACCTGGAGCACCAGCTGATCATCATCACGGTCCCGGCCTCATTTGACGAGGTGGCCCGGGACCTGACCGTGGAAGCGGCCAACATGGCGGGCCTGAAGCAGATCACGCTGCTGGAGGAACCCCTGGCTGCATTTTACAGCTGGCTGATCGGCCACGAGGACAAATGGCGGCGGTTCATCAATCCGGGTGAACTGGTGCTGGTCTGTGACGTGGGGGGCGGCACCACGGACTTTACGCTCATCACGCTGCGGGAAACCGAAGGATCCCCACGGTTCGAGCGCATTGCGGTGGGCGACCACCTCATCCTTGGCGGAGACAATATCGACCTGGCACTGGCCCGGCATGTGGAGCAGAAATTTTCCGGCCAGGCCAAATTGAGCACCGACCGGTGGAAGACGCTGTGCCACCTATGCCGCCAGGCCAAGGAAAATATCCTGGACGGACGGACCGATGCCGAGACCATCACCATGATGGGGGAGGGGAGCTCCCTGATTTCCGGCACCCTGTCGGCCCGCCTGGAGCGCCCCGACCTGGAGCAGATCGTCATAGAAGGGTTTTTCCCCTTGAAAGCCCCGGAGGAGAGAAACGGCAAACCAGTGCGCAAGGGAATATCCGAATTCGGTCTCCCCTATGAGCCGGAACCGGCCATCACCCGGCACATCGGCGAGTTTTTGGAAAAGCACCGGCAGGACGTCCATGACCTGTTGGGCAAGCGCCCCTTTCCCGATCTCATCCTTTTCAACGGCGGTTCACTCAAATCCGGAATCGTACAGGACCGGATCATTTTCGCCATCCGCCACTGGTTTTCGGAAACCGATACGAAAAAGCCCCGGGTGCTTGCAAACCCCGCCCCTGATCTTGCGGTTGCGCTGGGCGCTTCCTATTACGGACTGGTCAAATCCGGAAAAGGCGTGCGGGTGGGCAGCGGCAGCGCCAGATCCTATTATCTCGGATTTGGCCGGAAAAACGGTTCCGCGGATACAGATCCATCGGCCATCTGCATCATCGAACGGGGACTGGATGAGGGGACCCGGATTGAGCTCCCCGATAAGCAGTTCGAGGTATTGACCAATCAGCCGGTCAGCTTCGATTTGTACAGTTCCAGTTATCGTTCGGGAGACCGTGCCGGAGACCTGATTGCAGTGGATGACACCCTGACCCCACTGCCGCCCCTTCAGACCGTGATCCAGTTCGGTCAGAAAGGGGTGAAAACCACCATCCCCGTCCGGATCGAAGCTGAATTTACGGAAATGGGCGTACTGGCCCTGTGGTGCGCCTCCCTTTCCAGTCCACACCGATGGCGACTCCAGTTTCAGCTGCGGACCCAAAACGGGGGAATCGACATCGCCGATACGGAAATATTCGAGTCGGCAGTGGCAGCGGATGCAAGTGCAATTCTCGATTCTGCTTTTTCCGAAAACGCAGATTCAAGTGAATTGACCCGGCTGACCAAAAATCTTTCCAAAGCCGTATCCCGGCCCCGGGAAAAATGGCCGCTTTCGTTTATCCGCCAGATGGCGGATGAACTGCTGGCCCGGCTGCCGGCCAGGCGCTTTTCGGCGGTGCATGAAATCCGCTGGTTCAATCTCACCGGGTTCTGCCTGCGTCCCGGCTTCGGGGACGGCATGGATGAACAGCGCGTCTCCTCGTTGTGGAAGATCTACCGCCAGGGGATGATATTCAAAAAGAACCTGCAGGTCAACAGCGAATGGTGGATCCTGTGGCGGCGGGTGGCCGGCGGGCTCACGGCCGGACAGCAGCGGCAGATCATCCAGGATATCCGTCCCCTGCTGATTCCCAAAAAAGGAAAAGTCCGTCTTCAAGCCCAGGAAGAGATCGAAATCTGGATGGCGGTGGCCAACATGGAGAGACTGACCGTTAAAGACAAGATCGAATTCGGCCGTGCCCTGGTCTCCGCATTGCACCCCCGGAAAGCCCGGCCCCAGCAGTTCTGGGCCCTTTCCCGGATCGGGGCGAGGGAACTGCTGTACGGGCCGGTGGACCGTGTGATTCCGCAGGAAGAGGTCTCCCGCTGGATCGAGGGGATCCTTTCCATCGAGTGGAACAATCCCGGACCGGTTGGACAGGCGCTGTTGCAGATGTCGCGCAAGACCGGTGATCGGGTTCGGGATATGGAACCGGAAACCATCGAGCGCGTTCTTGGCTGGATGAACCGCCATAATCTCGCTAAAGAGACCCGATGCCTTCAAGAGGTGGTTCCCCTGGCCAGGCAGGAGGAAAACGCCCTTTTCGGCGAATCGCTCCCTTCCGGCATCATTTTGAAAGAATAACGTCAAGACCCCTTCTTCCACAAATCTTTCGTGCAATCCGCTTCTCCCTTGTAGTCTGAAAAAGAATGGGGTAAATTATCTGAAGGCTGCATGATCAGCATCTGATGATATGCCCGCCGCCGCCCGTCCAGATTATGGAAAAAATGGAATCCGCAAATAATAATAAATCCGCTTCGCCCTGGATTGTGGCCCACAGGGGCGCAATGGCAGAGGCCCCTGAAAACACCCGCGCCGCTTTTGAACGGGCGCTGGATTGCGGTGCTGACGGCATCGAATTGGATGTTCGTTTTACCACAGACCGGGTTCCCGTTATCTGCCATGACGCAACGCTGGAAAAAATCGGCGGCAGCAATCGCCCCATATCAGAATTGTCATATGAGGAACTGAAAGGATTGGACTGGGGCGGATGGTTCTCGCACCGGTTTTCCGGTGAAAGGGTCATGACCCTGGACATGGTCTTGTCGGATTACGGTTCCCGCACCCGGCTTTTTATCGAGATCAAAAATTCGGAGCCGACGGATCGCCAATCGGATGCTGAGCTGGCCATGGTTGCGGCCGGCCGGATTCGGGCGCTGGTTTCCCAAAGACAGAAACCCAATATTTTTATCCTGTCCTTCGATCCCCATATTCTGAATGCGGCTTTCAGCGAAAATCCGGAAATTTCGTATGTGTTGAATCTGGAAAACATGGAAAACTGCGAGGCGGCCTTCAATGAGACCCGGGCGCGGCTGTCCGGCTGCTGTCTGGAATTTCATTTGTTGACACCCGGGGTAATGACAAAATTTCAACGGCGCAACTTAAAGACCATGACGTATTCGTGCAACACGCCCCGGGAGGTGAAGCAAGCCGCCGACCTGGGAGTGAATGTGATCATGACCGATCATCCGGCGGCCGTATTGAATGTAATCGATTGAATCTTTTCTGACCCTGTATTTTCCACCCCAATAACCGGAGTCCGACCCATGAAATGGCAACACTTGCTTTTATTGCTGACCCTGATGATGACATTTCCGCAAACGGCATCCGCCGTGCTGGATGTCCCCAGAGATATCTTGCTGACCCAGACCGATACCACGGTGATCGTGGATTGGAACGGCGACAGCGATGCGGACGGCTTCTATATCTACTGGGGAAACACCTCCGGAGACCTGAACCAGCGGGCGCAGGTCGACAACCTGGTAGAGACCTACACCATCACCGGGCTGATGCCGGGGACCCAGTACTTTGTCGCGGTATCTGCATTTAATAATATGGACGAAACCGTTCTTTCGGATACCCTGTCCATCATCACGGCCACCGACAACACCGCCCCGGCCGTCCCCGGAGGCCTTCAACTCACCGATATCAACGATATCACAGGGGACTCGGCGGTGATCCAATGGGATGACAACACGGAATCCGATCTGGATCATTACAATGTTTCCTACGGGACCGCCTCCGGAGTTTATGACACCGTTGCGGTGGCAAATCGAAATCAAATCAAAGCCTTTCCGCTAACCGGGCTGGACAGCGCATCCCGCTATTTCATCGCGGTGTCCGCGGTCGATACGTCCGACAACGAATCCAAAAATTCCAATGAGCTGATTGTCGATACCCTTCCCGACAGCCGGCCGCCGTTTGCACCTCAAAATATTTCGGGCGAGCTCTCCGGCAGCCGCGCAATCACCGTACAGGTCAGCGACGGAAATACCCGCATGGCCGACCTGGCCGGGCATATCATCTACTACGGCAGCGCGGAAAATACGCTTGACCAGTCGGTGGATATCGGACCGGCACTTTCATATGATTTTGACAATCTGAACTCGAGCGATACCTGGTACTTTTCCGCCGCCGCCTATGATCAGAGCGGCAATGTGGGAAACCGAACCCCGGAAGTCTCCGTCAAAATGGAAGAACTCAAACCGTTTCTGGATCCCAACAAAACAGAAGGCGGCTGCTTCATCGATGCATCTGCGGAAGCATCGGAAAATGGCTTTACGCTTCCGCTATGCTTTCTGCTGTTTTTACCGGTGCTGCTGGTTTTTTCCGCAAAGGTCACCAAATCCCGCCGCGTATTGATTCTCTTTTGTATTCTTTTTGGAGCGGTGCTTTTAAGTTCCAGGGCAAATGCAGCGGATGACGAATTATTTTCAAGAAAGAATATCATCGGAATCACCGGGGGGTATATGATCCCCAATGAATCCGATTTCACCGACTACTATGACAATGATCTGTACCCGGTCTATGCGTTTTATCAGCGATGGCTGTCCCGGCATTTTTCAATTGATCTGGAAGGGGGCTTTTTGAAGGAAAACGGCAATCTTCTCACCGCAAGCGGCTCCTCCACGCAAATTGATTCCGATATCACGCTTGTGCCGGTGTCCGCCTCCCTGAAATTCAATCAGCGGCTCATGCCCTTTATCGTCGGATACCTGGGGCTGGGGCCGGACTACTGGTATGTCAATGAAGAAAGCGATGCCGCAACGGGAGCAAATGGCGATGTAAGCGAGTGGATCGGCGGATATCACGGAAAGGCCGGATTTATGTTTTACAATGCGGAAGAAGCATTCGGGGGCACCGGGTTTCTGACAGAAGCCGTTTATTCCAGTATCGACCGTTTCGGCGGCAATGACACGGATGTGGGCGGCTGGACATTCAGGATCGGATTCTTTTACCAGTTTTAAACCCGGATACAGGGCAAGAAAGTTTTCGTTCAGCCATAAATTATGTTCAAGCCACCATTGGGGGAAAAGTTTTGCTGCAGCCGGATTTTACTTCATTGACCTGGGGGGATCTGATCGGGTGGGCGGGCAAGCAAAACGTGATCACCGGCCGCCGACAACAGCAGGCCGGAAGCGTCAGGGACCTGTCCGTCACCGAAAACGCAGGTATCCTGGCCTGGGTGTCCGGAGAGGAGATGTATGCCACGTACGTGGAGATCAGCGGGAATGATCTGAGCTGCCGGTGCAGCTGCAACCAGATCGATCAGCCCTGTCCCCACGGTATTGCCGTCATCATCGAGTATATCGCCAATCTGAAGAAAAAGCGCCAGGTCAGGCAGGTCCCTGAAAATGACCAGCGATTTTATCTTTTGTAATCAATATCGCTTTCGTCTTAATGCCGCAGGAAAATGATGCGAATCGGTATCGGAAATGACATTCATCGGCTGGTTAAAGGACGTCCGCTGGTCCTCGGCGGCATCGAAATCCCTCACGAAAAGGGGCTTGATGGCCATTCGGATGCCGACGTTCTGGTCCATGCGATTTGCGATGCCCTGCTGGGCGCCGCGGCCATGGGGGACATCGGTATCCATTTTCCGCCGGGCGACCCCGCGTACAAAAACATTTACAGCATCGACCTGCTGAAGCGGACCTGGGAACTGGTGTCGGGCCGGTATCCCGCCATCTGCAACATCGATTGCACGGTTTTTGCCGAAAGCCCCAAACTGGCCCCCCATACGGACCGGATGCGCCAGATGATTTCGCGGACCCTGACGCTTCCTGTGGACCGGATCAGCATCAAAGCCACCACTTCAGAGGGTCTGGGATTTGTGGGCCGGGGGGAGGGAATTGCCGCCATGTGCGTGGTACTTCTTGATTAACCGGCCATTCATTGTTATCTTGTGCCCGTTTGTCAAATCGCCGGTTTTTATCTGATTAAAATGTGTTCCAGAATGAATTGAAACGCTGATGACTTTGATGATTTACAATACCCTGGCGAGGGAAAAGCAGGCATTTGTGCCGGCAGTGCCCGGTCAGGTGAAAATGTACGTATGCGGCCCAACGGTATATGATTCCTGCCATATCGGCCATGCCCGTTCCGTGGTGGTATTCGACGTGATCTATCGATACCTGACCGCCAGTCAATTTGAAGTCACCTATGTCCGCAACTTCACGGATATCGATGACAAGATCATCCATCGGGCCAATGAACTGGGAATCACCACGACCGACCTGGCAGAAAAATATATCGCTGAATTCCACGAAGACATGGACGCACTGCAGGTTCTGCGGCCCACGGTGGAGCCCCGGGCCACCGACCACATGGGGGACATGATCCGGGTGATCGCCCGGCTGGTGGAGAAGGGGGTGGCGTATCCGGCTGCCGGAGACGTGTTTTTTTCCGTGGACCAATTCGATGGATATGGCAAGCTCTCGGGACGGAAACTCGAGGACATGATGGCCGGCGCGCGCGTAGAAGTGGATGTGCGCAAGCGAAATCCCTTCGATTTTGTATTGTGGAAATCCTCCAAACCCGGTGAGCCCGCGTGGGAAAGCCCCTGGGGGGCCGGCCGTCCCGGCTGGCACATCGAATGCTCCGCCATGAGCGCCGATTACCTGGGGGAAAGCTTCGATATCCACGGCGGCGGAAAGGACCTGATCTTTCCCCATCATGAGAACGAGATCGCCCAGTCCGAGGCGGCATTCGGAAAAATATCTGTCCGGTACTGGATACATAACGGGTTTGTCAACATCAACCAGGAGAAGATGTCCAAATCGCTGGGTAATTTCTTGACCATCCGGGGTATTCTCGACACATGGCACCCCGAGGTCCTGCGTTTGTTTCTGCTCTCAAGCCATTACCGCTCTCCCCTTGACTTCACCGACCAGTCCATGAAGGAAGCCGCCGGCGGCCTGGATAAGATGTATGCAACTCTGGAACGTATCCAATCCCGGCTGGAGCGCCTACCCAAGGCGTCAGCAAAAGGCAGCAGTGATTACTGGCCGCTCTTCTGCCGGGCCATGGATGATGATTTCAATACCGCCCAGGGGATCGGCGTGCTGTTTGAAGCGGTCCGAAGCGCCAACCGGATGCTTGACGAAAACCTCTCTTCGGAAGATTTGTCAGCCGAAGCGGTTTGCGCCGATGTCATGAAAATGGGGGAGATCCTGGGCATTTTGTCCCAGGCGCCCAATGATTATTTTGCGCACCAGAAAAACCGCCGGGCTGAAAAGCATGCAGTGGATACCCGACTTATCGAAGATCTGATCAAACAACGGGAAGCTGCGCGCAGGTCAAGGGACTTCAATACCGCAGACCGGATCCGGGATGAACTTCTGGCCATGAACGTGGTGCTGGAGGACCGGCCGGACGGCACGGTGTGGAAACTGGTGGAATAAAGCCTCCCCGTTTGTCTTGCACCGGGTGCAGAAAATTTTGCGCCCGCTTCCATTTTATTTGTATCCCCGCCGGCAGCTGGCCATACACCATTGTATTTGCCGTTCAGATGCTTAAAATTATTCTCAATTGAAGTTAATTGCGGATGGCTCGGTAAAGGCCTGAATCTCTCGCCAGGATGCAAAGCCCCCCGAAAGACAGACATTCAAAACATTTTTTTCTCTGGCGACCTTGGCGACTTTGCGGACAAAAGCCGTTTGTAACGATTCATCAACTATCAGAATCAAAATCAAAATCAAAGATTAACCCATGTCCACATTTAACTTAATTTCGGATATGACCCCTAAGGGGGATCAGCCGAATGCGATAAAACAGCTTTCTCTCGGCATTGAAGCCGGGAAAAAGCACCAGGTCATCCTGGGGGTGACCGGTTCGGGAAAAACATTTACCATGGCCAACATCATCGATCGTGTGCAGAAGCCCACCCTGGTCATCGCCCCCAACAAAACCCTCGCCGCCCAGCTTTACAATGAGTTCAGGTCCCTGTTCCCGGAAAACGCGGTGGAATACTTTGTCAGTTATTACGATTATTACCAGCCCGAAGCCTATCTGCCCGTATCCGACACTTACATCCAGAAGGACTCCTCCATCAATGAAATGATCGACAAGATGCGCCATTCCGCTACCCGCTCCGTGCTCTCCCGGCGGGATGTGCTGGTGGTGGCGAGCGTGTCGTGCATCTTCGGCCTGGGTGCGCCAGAGGATTACCTGGGAATGCGCATCGATCTTGAAAATCATACGGAGCTTTCCCGGCAGCAGCTGCTGGCCGACCTTGTGTCCATGCACTACCAGAGAAACGATTACGATTTCCACCGGGGGGTTTTCCGGGTGCGGGGAGACCGGGTGGAGATTTTTCCCGCCTATGAGGAAGATCTGGCCGTGCGCATCGAATTTTTTGGGGACGAGATTGATGGGATGGCCGAAATCGACCCCCTCACCGGAAATTTTAAACGGCACCTGGAGCACCTGACGCTGTTTCCGGCCAGCCACTATGTCACCCGGCAGCGTACCCGCACCCGCATGATCACCGATGTCAAGGAAGAGCTGAAAACGCGGGTGGACTGGTTTACCGGTCAACGCAAGTTCATCGAGGCCCAGCGGGTGGAGGAGAGGACCCTGTTCGATCTCGAGATGATCCAGGAGATCGGCTACTGCAATGGCATCGAAAACTATTCCCGCCACCTCACCGGCAGGAATGCAGGCGATCCCCCGCCCACGCTGCTCGACTATTTTCCCGACGATTTTCTCCTGTTCATCGATGAAAGCCACATTGCCGTTCCGCAGCTTCGGGGCATGTACAACGGGGATCGTTCCCGGAAGCAGACCCTGGTGGACTATGGTTTCCGGCTTCCTTCGGCCCTGGACAACCGGCCCTTGAGATTTGACGAGTTTACCCGGCGGGTCAACCAGGTCATCTACGTCTCCGCCACGCCTTCGGATTATGAACTGGAGATCAGCAAGGGCGCAGTGGTCGAGCAGATCGTGAGGCCCACCGGACTGATTGACCCTGAAATCGAATTTCGCCCGGCCAAAAACCAGGTGGACGATCTGCTGGAGGAGATCCGCAAACGGATCGAGAAGAACGAGCGGGTGCTGGTCACCACCCTGACCAAGCGGATGGCCGAAGATCTGACCGATTATTACACGGACCTGGGGCTGAAAGTGAAGTACCTGCACTCGGATATCCATACCCTGGAACGGATGGAAATCATCCAGGATCTCCGGATGGGCGGGTTTGACGTGCTGGTCGGCATCAACCTGCTGCGCGAGGGCCTCGACATTCCCGAAGTTTCCCTGGTGGCCATACTCGATGCGGACAAGGAAGGATTCCTGCGTTCCATGCGCTCCCTGATACAGACCTGCGGCCGTGCCGCCCGAAACCTCAATGGGCGGGTGCTGATGTATGCGGACACCATTACCGAATCCATGAAAAATACACTGGAGGAGACGAGCCGCCGCCGGAAAAAACAGCAGGCGTTCAACCGGAAGCATGCCATTACCCCCACCGGCATCGAGAAAAAGATCGGTTCGGCATTTATGCGGGAGGAGGCCCGCCCGGCGGAAGCCGCTGCCGCTCAGGTGGAGGAGCCCATTGCCCGCTATGGTTCGCCCGACCGGATTGATGACCTGATCGCCACTCTGGAGAAGCAGATGCACCGGGCGGCGGATGAACTGCATTTCGAAAAAGCAGCAGAACTGCGGGATCGCATCAATGAACTCAAAAAGATGCTGATCTTGGATTTTGAAACCGTCCGATGAAGCCGATCAAACCGAATCTGAGTGAAGCCCTGGCATCGGTTTCCACCGGCCCCGGCGTGTACCTGATGTACGATGCCGGAAAAACCGTGATCTATGTGGGCAAGGCCGCCAATTTGAGAAACCGGCTGGGCTCCTATTTCCACAGCCGTCCCCAGACCGACCCGAAAACGGGGGTGCTGGTCAAGAAAATCGTCACTTTTGAAACCATCGTCACGGGCTCCGAAAAAGAGGCCCTGATCCTGGAATCCAACCTGATCAAGCATCACCGGCCCCGCTATAATGTGATCCTCAAGGATGACAAACGGTACCCGTCCCTGCGCCTGGATGTGAAAGAGGATTTTCCCTGCCTCCGTGTGGTGCGGAAGCTCAAAAATGACGGGGCGGTCTATTTCGGTCCGTATGCCTCGGCGGGTGCGGTCCGCAAAACCCTGAAGCTGATCAATAAAACATTCAAACTGCGCAAATGCACCTCAGCCCAGGTGAAAAAGCGATCCCGGCCCTGCCTCAATTACCAGATGGGACTCTGCCTGGCGCCCTGCTGCCGTCCGGTCGCACCGGGGGTATATGGCGACATCGTCAATGAAGTTCGGATGTTCTTAAACGGGCGCACACGGGAGTTGATCCGCAAGCTGCAGCAGGAGATGAAAGATGCCGCATCCTGTCAGGCCTATGAAAGTGCCGCCACCCTCCGGGATCGGATTTTCGCCCTGGAGCAGACCCTGGAACGACAGGTGGCCGTGGTTACGGATTTCGTGGACCGGGACGTAGTGGGAATCGCCCGCAGCGGGGCATATGCCGTGATGGTGCTGATGGTGGTGAGGGAAGGGGTGATCCAGGGCGTGCGGCATTTTTTCGTGCGCGACGACCTTTCCGCTGATGAAGAGATCATCGGCGCGTTTATCAAAAAGTATTACGATCTTGCCGATAACGTCCCGAAGGAAATCCTGCTCCCTTGCGCCGTTTCGGATGTGAGCGTCTATGGGCAGTGGCTGTCGGAACTGCGCGGATCTGCCGTGCGGATCATTCATCCCCAGCGGGGAGACCGGGTCCGCCTGGCGGCACTGGCCGCTGAAAACGCCGGAATCCGGCTGAAATTGGAAATCGAGGCGGAAACGGCGCAGAAGGATCTGCTCTCCCGGCTGCAGCGGCGGCTCAAGATCAGCCGATATCCCCGGCGGATCGAGTGTTTCGATATATCCGGCATGGCCGGCCG
Source organism: uncultured delta proteobacterium (assembly GCA_963826785.1). Classification (GTDB taxonomy): domain Bacteria; phylum Desulfobacterota; class Desulfobacteria; order Desulfobacterales; family Desulfosalsimonadaceae; genus CAWGYD01. The sequence goes on along the minus strand of CAWGYD010000010.1, from coordinate 98,209 downwards.
GCAGATCGTGGCCGGAATGGTGGTGTTCGAAGATGCAAAGCCCAACAAGGCCGCATACCGGAAATATACCATCCGCACCGTCGATATGTCCGATGATTATGCCAGCATGCGGGAAGTCCTGGAGCGACGGTTCCGGAAAAACGGCGCAGAAGTGAATATGCCGGACCTGCTCATGGTGGACGGCGGGAAGGGGCAGCTCAATATCGCCGTTTCGGTCTTGAAAGACTCTGGAGCTGCCCGATCCGCCGGAAATTATCGGCATTGCCAAAAAGGATGAAAAAAGGGGAGAAACAGAAGATAAAATCTATCAGCCGGGGAGGATGAACCCGGTCAATTTCACCCGGGAAGGCGACCTTCTGCTGTTTTTGCAGCGGGTCCGGGACGAGGCGCACCGGTATGCCGTCAGCTTTTACCGGCGCAAAAAATCCAAATCCACCCTGCAGTCCCGGCTGGACTCCATTTCCGGCATCGGCCCGAAACGCAAGGCTGCACTGCTCAAAGCCTATTCGGGCATGAACGGAATCCGGGAAGCCACGGTGGAAGAGTTGGCAAGCCTTCCCAAAATGACCCGCAAGGCCGCCGAGTCCCTGAAAAACGCCCTGGCCGAAGAGAAGTAAGCTTGCCTTTTCTCAGGAGTCGAATTTTTTGAGCGCTTTTACCAGGTCTTTGACCGCATCCGCCGATTTTTCAAGCGCGGCCCGTTCATCATCTTTAAGATCGATCTGGATAATCTCTTCGATACCGTTTTTGCCCAGTTTGACCGGAACGCCGATAAAAAGGCCGCTGATGCCGTATTCACCCTCCAGGTAGGCGGCGCAGGGAAGGATTTTTTTCTTGTCCTTCAATATGGACTCGGCCATTTCAACGGCCGCCGATGCCGGTGCATAAAAGGCGCTGCCGGTTTTCAACAGCCCAACGATTTCAGCGCCGCCGTTGCGGGTGCGATCCACCAGGGAGTCGATTCTCTCCCTGGACAGCAGTTCGGTAATGGGGATACCCGCAACCGTTGAATATCGCGGAAGGGGAACCATGGTGTCCCCGTGGCCGCCCAGGACAAAGGCATGGGTGTTTTCTACGGACACATCGAGCTCCATGGCAATAAACGCCCGAAAGCGAGCGGAATCCAGTACGCCCGCCATTCCCATGATCCGGTTTTTAGGAAAGCCGGTGGTCTGCATGGCCACATGGCACATGGCATCCAGCGGGTTGCTGACGATGATAAGGATCGCATCCGGGGAAAACCTTGCGATTTCGGAAGTCACGCCCTTCATGATCCCCGTGTTGGTTTTCAGCAGATCATCCCGGCTCATGCCCGGTTTTCTTGGAATTCCCGCCGTAATGATCACGATGTCGGAATTTTTCGTCGCTTCATAATCGTTTGATCCGGAGATCTTCGCATCGTGTTTTTCGATGGGCGCCGCCTCGGTCAGATCGAGCGCTTTGCCCTGGGGCAGCCCTTCGGCGATGTCCACCAGTACGACATCGCACAGCGCTTTTTCCGCCAGCCGCTGGGCGGTGGTGGCCCCGACATTCCCCGCCCCGACAACCGTAATTTTTTTATCCATGACGTTCTCCTTCTGCCTTTGCAATTCGATATAAACGGTTTCGATTTTTTTGATCGCACCGGATGTCTTTATGGTAAACTAGAACAGCAGTCCGGCGGATGTCAACCGGAACCGCATCGTGGATATGAGCGCATTCAAAAACCGCACCATCACCGAAGACCTGAGCTCAACCGGGCGGCCATGTCATCCAACTATTTTTATGTCTACCCGAAAACCATGCAATATCGAAAAACCGGGCCTGGCCTCAAGGCGGGAACTGGGCCGAATTTGACCGTAATCGAACAAATGATGTGCCACTTCATGCCTGAGCGGCATTTGCATAAAAATTTTCTTGAGATAAAGCCGATTAACGGTTAGTCTCTATTAGGAATTTCCCGTAAGCGAAGCCCGGTTGTTATTCAATCTGCGGCTTCTCTCTTGACTACCATAATATTTAAAAAATAATTATAGATACTTAATGATCAGGTTCTTGCGGTTAAGCTCATCGGATGATATCGAAAAAGATAACGTATGCCGCTCAACCACGGATTAACGGTGTCGGATCAGAAGATGAATCCTGGAGAAAAAATCAAGATCTACTTCAAGGAAGCCGAAATTTATCGTATGCAGGGATTGCTCGATGAAGCCCTGGAAAAATACCGTTCAGTGGAAGGCCTACTCAAGGCAAATCACGGGATCAGCAACAAACAAGCCCTGCTGAAAAAAGTTTCCGAAAAGATCGATTCCATCGACAAGAAAATTAAAAAGCTGGATGGTGCGACCCAGGCGCCGAAGGTTTCCCGTGATGCCCAGAATCTGATGAAGGAGATGTTCAGCTTTGATGATCCGGAAATAAAGGGATCGTCTTCCCTGGGCGGGGCCCTTTCCCTGGCCAAATTCGGACAATATGATAAAGCCATCGAGGAATTGACGCGACTGCTTGAATACGATTCCCTTCGCATGGAAGCCGCCAAAAACATACTCTGGTGCTGGTGTCAGCAGAATTATGTGGAATATGGCATTTCTCTGTTCCAGAAATGGCAGAAAACCAAGTTTTTAAAGCCGGATGAACTCGAATCCGTCCGGGTGTATTTTCAGGATCTGTTGAATAAAGACGGAATCGATGAAGAACTCGACGGGATCGGAACACGGAAAACCATCGAACCCGATTCCGAACTGGCCGAAGGCGATATGATCGATGTCAGCGCAGTCCGGTTCGTCCTGACCTGCGGACCCCGGGAAGGCGAAAAAATCGATCTCGATGTCAGTTTTCAGTCCGGCAACCACATCCGAATGATTATTCCGAAAAAGGAAAAGCAGCTGATCAAAAGCATCAAACCCGGAGACATGCTCAAGGAAATCATTTTCTATTCCCCAATGGCCATTTTTTCCGGAACCGGGTTCCTGTCTTCCATCAAGGAGATCGAGGCGGGCCCCAAACGCGGTGATTACAGTGTCGAAATCAAAATCATCAAAATCGCATCCTGAAAGTCAATTACGATTGCCTCATGCCATTTTGCAATCAAAATCAAAGGCGGCCATTTGGTTTGGGAGGCGGCGAAAGTGCACGGACAGTGCGTTGAGAAGCCGGAAATGCAGCCAGGAAGGTAACGCTTGAACGCAAAATGAGTATTAAAATCAATGGATGGAGCGCTCAATGGCAGTAATTAACTTGAAGAACCGGCAGATCGAATGCAAAATCGTCTATTATGGACCGGGACGGAGCGGTAAAACAACCAACTTGGAATATATTCACAAGGCGTTTAAGAAACAGGTGATCGGTAAAATGATCTCCATCGACACGGAAGGCGACCGAACCCTTTTTTTTGATTTTTTGCCGCTCGGACTGGGCAAGATCAAAGGGTGCGATGTCAAAGTCCAGTTGTATACCGTACCCGGACAGGTCAAGTACCGTACCACCCGCGAACTGGTTTTGAAGGGCGTCGATGGCGTCGTTTTCGTGGCTGACTCGCTTCAGGTCCGGCGGGAAAAAAACATGCATTCGTTAAAAGACCTTCATGAAAATTTGAAGAAAATCGGTCTGAATATTCGAAAGATTCCCCTTGTAATTCAGTACAATAAACGAGATTTGGAAAAACACGGCTTGCCGCTGATGCCGATTGAAAAGATGGAACGGGAACTCAATCGCCAACTCCAGGTGCCCTCATTTCCGGCAAGTGCGCTGACCGGAGAAGGGGTGGGCGGTACACTGACCCAGACATTGAAGCTCACCCTTCAGTATCTTCAAAATGAATTCAAGTGGGCGGTTTAAGATTTTATGACGATTTCAAATGTCGTGTTCAAGGGAAGTCTCAATTTTATCGGCCTCGGTGAACTGCTGCAGCTTCTGGGCGGAAGCGGAAGCACGGGCACAATCAAGCTGACCAGCATTTATGCGGAAGCCCCCGGATACATCTACTTAAATGAAGGGAATCCAATAAATGCCGAGATGGGAGAGAAAAGAGGCATCGATGCCCTCAATGCATTTTTCGGATGGGTGGACGCCACCTTTGAATTTACCAATGAGCCGGTCAGCACGGAAAAACTGATCCGTAAAAACCGGATGGAAATCATCCTGGATGGGCTCCGCATGGTGGATGACGGTGTCATCGAAAAACTCGGCCGCCAGACCCTGCCGACCCGGTCCGCCCTGGTCACCAAAGATGAGGCGAATGTGCCCATTATCCGCGGCCCTTTGGTAGACTATATCTATGTCGTGGATGAAGAGGAATTTTCTGAGGGCAAAGAGATCGTCATTCAGGAAAAATACGGAAGCTGGCTGTGGGTCGTTCTGCAGGGGACAGTCGAAGTTTTCAGGGCATTGCCGGAGGGCCGGGTCAGCATTGTCAAACTGACCGACGGGGCGTTTATCGGAAGCATCGGCGCACTGTTTGAAAAAGTCAATATCCGAAGCGCCACGGTGATTGCCAGGAGCCGGGTGCAGCTCGGCGTCATCGACTATGAGCGCATTTTTCGAGAAGTTTCCGGCATGTCCGCAAAGTTCAGAGGGATTCTCGCATCCCTTGATAAACGCCTGAAGGACCTTACCAACACCTGTGCGGATGCCATCGTTCATAAAGCCAATCAGATCGATGTCCCCAAAGGCATGAAACCATTTGCCGGGGTAAGTGAAAAAAATGATTCCGTCTTTCAGATCAGATCCGGAAAAGCGCGCATATTGAGGAAGATGAAACGCCAGTTCGTTGACATTTGCACTCTTGAGGAAGACGATGTGGTTGGCCATATCCCGTTTCTAAATACTTCCCATGAGCCGCATTCGGCGTCTGTGTTTGTTTCCGATGATTTTGCCGCAGAACCCATCGACCTGACCGATATCAAGGAAGAATATGACAGTCTTTCGGAAACGTTGAGAAATATGATTCAGCACACATCGATATGTACTTCCGTAACCACGGGACGGGTAGTGGACCTGCTGAAGAACGCATCGGACGATTAGCCGTTTTAACGGATAGCGGGTTGTGGATTTCAAAACGAATAATTATTTTTCGCAAAACAAGGAGTAAACCATGACTGACAACAAGCGGAAACATGAGCGATACGATTCCTTGAACCTGCTTTCCTATGTATGCCTGGATTCTGACGGAAAAGAGTGGCGGCAGGGAATGGGCCGTACGCTCAATATCAGCCAAACCGGTCTGCAGCTTGAGACCCATGAGCCCGTGGAAACCAAGTATCTGGTATTCCTTTCTTTAGGCATCGAAGATGAACTGGTGGATATCAAGGGCAAAGTGGTTTATACCAATCGTGGCGCCGATGACAAAATGTTTGAATCCGGCATCGAGTTTATCGAAGTCCGTCCCGAAGCGCTGACGGTACTGAAAAAATACATACGGGAATTTCAGAAACAATACGGCGACTAACCCAACAATATGATGATGAAATGGATAAATCTGATATATGAAAAAACCGGTATTTGAAACTCATTTCCCCCAGTTGAACCTGCTCAAGCGGGGCAAGGTCAGGGATATATATGATCTGGGGAACGAACTGCTGCTGGTGGCATCGGACCGGATTTCCGCATTCGATGTGATCATGAATGACCCGATTCCGGAAAAGGGAAGCATTCTCACCTCCATATCCGTCTACTGGTTCGATCTGATGAAATCGCTGGTGGACAATCATCTGATTTCCAGTGAGGTGGATGCGTTTCCGGAGGTATGCAAACCTTATGCAGACATTCTCCGGGGAAGGAGCATGCTGGTCAAAAAAACAAGACCGCTGCCGGTGGAATGCGTGGTTCGCGGATATATTTCCGGGTCCGGTTGGAAATCCTACCGCAAAAGCGGTGACATCTGCGGCATCCGGCTTCCGGAGGGTCTCAGGGAATCCGACCGGCTGCCCGAGCCCATCTTCACCCCGTCCACAAAGGAAGAACTGGGAAGTCATGATATCAATATCGATTTTCAACAGACCGTCGATCTGATCGGTCGTGAAACCGCCGAGAAAGTTCGGGATCTCAGCATTGCCATTTATCTGAAAGGTGCGCAGATCGCCGAGCAGAAAGGCATCATTATCGCCGATACCAAATTCGAATTCGGATTTGACGGTGAATCGCTGATCCTGATTGATGAAGTTCTGACGCCCGATTCATCCCGGTTCTGGCCAAAATCTGCCTACGTGCCCGGCGGCCCACAGAAAAGCTACGACAAACAATATCTCAGGGATTATCTCCTGTCGCTGGACTGGAATCAGAGTCCGCCCGCCCCCAAACTTCCGCCCGAAGTGATTCAAAATACCCATATGAAATACAAAGAGGCGTTAACCGCGCTGGTCGACGGCCATGGATCGAATCAGGTCTGAAACGGTTGATCTGCACCATGTATCCGAAGCGGATCTCCGATTTAAGATCTCGAGCGAAAATTCGATTGATGATCTTGTCGAATCCATTTCACGCATCGGGCTGATCACACCGCCCGTTCTGCAGGAGACAACAGGCCGGCATGTCATCGTCGCCGGCTTCCGGCGGATCGCCGCGTGCAAGCGCCTGGGCTGGTCGAATATCGATGCGCGTCTGCTCCCGGCGGATACCCATCCGCTCGAGGGTCTTCGGCTCGCCATTGCCGAAAATGCATATCATCGCCGCTTGAATATTGTCGAACAGGCCCGCGCGATCTCCAGAATTTCTCCTTTCTATGATAATGACACAGCACTCTGCAGGGATATCCACGGCTGGGGGCTTTCTTTGAATCCGCCTTTTGTTGCCAAATTACGGCAGTTGATCCGGTTGGAAGAAAAATTTCAGCAGGCAGCGGCGACTGAGACCGTCACGCTGGACATCATTTTGAAACTGGATCGACTGGATCGGGTCTCCGCAGATTTGCTGGTAGATCTCCTTGATCAGTTGAAACCAACGGTCAGTCAGCAGAAGGAGCTCTTTACCCTGCTGACAGAAACGGCTGCGGTCGAGTCGACAACGGTTGCCTCCCTTATCCGGGAGGCGGCCGCTTCCCGGTTGATCGCTCATCCCGAGATCAGCCGCCGGGACAAAATCAATGGTTTCCGATATTTATTAAAAAAACGCCGATATCCGACGATCAGCTTGTGGGAGCAGCAATATCAGCAATTGGTTTCAGATCTTGAATTTCCGGAGGGACTGAAACTGGTGCCGCCTGAAAACTTTGAAGGGTCCCGGTTCTGCCTGATATTGAATTTTGAGAACCTGCCCCAATTGCAACAACAGCAGAAATATATCGCATCTCTTATTCATAACCCCAAATTTATGCGGATCATCAACAAAGAAATTGCAGATCAAGCAGATTTATATTGATCACCAGGTTGCGGATTCTCCTATTGTTTCGAGCATCCTGAGCAGACTCGATGCCCCGGCTGCCATTATCGGATCCCCTGAAATCGCCTATGAAGCGGTTGCAAAAACCGATGATCCAATTTCTGAGGCTAAACAGACCCTGCTTTTGACCCGGAACCAGGGGGCTTTTATCCGGGACTGCCCCGGAACCCGCCAGTATGTCTGCTGCCAATACAAGATCCTGCACATCGGGACATTTTGTCCCATGGACTGCGCCTACTGCATCCTTCAGTCGTTTTTTCATCCGCCCCTCATGCAGTTCTTTGTCAATCATGAAGACCTGGATGCCGCCCTTGATCACCTGTTTGTCCAAAATGAAATTTCCCGGGTAGGGACCGGAGAATACACGGACAGCCTGGTATGGGAAAATATTTATCCCATTTCCCAAAAATTGATCACCCGTTTTTCCCAGCAGGACCGGAGCGCACTGGAGATCAAGACAAAAACCACCTGCATTGACCACCTGTTGGATCTGGATCATCACAAAAAGACCATCATGTCCTGGTCTTTGAATACGCCCCGCATCATCAAAAGCGAAGAGAGGGGAACGGCAGGCCTGATGAACCGATTCCGGGCGGCTGCCAGATGCGAAGCCATGGGATATCCCCTGGGTTTCCATTTTGATCCCATGATCATCTATCCGGGAGCCGCCGAAGAATATGAAGAAGTGATTGATCTCCTCTTCTCGCATGTATCTCCGGAAAATATCGCCTGGATCAGTTTGGGTTCACTGAGGTTCATGCCGGATTTAAAGCCGATAATCGAAAAGCGATTTAAAACCTCAACAATCGCTTACGGGGAGTTTATCCGCGGACTCGATCATAAAATGCGGTATTTCAAACCGATAAGAATCCAATTGTATCGCCGTATCATCGCCCGGCTGCGCAAGGCAAACCCTCACCTGACCCTTTATTTCTGTATGGAAGATGATGAGGTCTGGGAAAAGGCCATGGGGTTTTTACCGGCGGAAAAGGGGGGGCTGCCGCGTATGCTGGCAGAAAGTGCCCGAAAGAATTGCCGGCTTCATGATAAATGACACCGCCTGCCTGAAAATTCATTTAATCCAAAGCCGGGAATAAAGAGAAATATTTCTTAAAAATTTCCCATCTGATTTGCAGGATCGATCTGTTTTATACGGATTGCAAATCTCGCCAGATATGGTATGGATATTCATCCGCTGATTACCTTTATTTATTTTAAGGCGAGGATTGCCCGGATGTCAAATTCCGAGTTTATTGCCGACCAGCCGCTTTATAACAGCAGAATTATCCAGCCTTACATTCAACTGGTCCGGAAAAAATATCCGGATATCAATATCAGCCAGTTGCTCAATTATGCCCGGATGAAGCCCCAGGAAGTCAACGATCAGGGCCACTGGTTTAACCAGAACCAGGTGGACCGGTTTTACGAGCGGCTGGTGGCGCTCACCCGGAATGAAAACATGGCCCGGGAGGCCGGACGTTATGCGGCATCTCCGGAGACCATCGGCGTGATGCGTCAGTATATGCTGGGGCTGGCCACGCCGGCAAAAGCATACAGGTTGATTGGAAATGCTTCGGCGAATTTCACCCGTTCGGCCCGGTACGATGCGAAAATGCTGGCCGCCAATAAAGTCGAAATCACCGTCACGCCCTATGAGGGAATCAAGGAAAAGCCCTTTCAGTGCGAAAACCGGAAGGGTTTTTTTGATGCCATAACGATGGCTTTTATCAACAAATCTCCCGTTATTGACCATCCGGAATGCATGTTCAAGGGTGACAGCGTCTGTCGATATGTCATCTCCTGGGAAAAAACATTAGCGGTATATTTTAAGATTTTTACCAATTATGCTGCTCTCTTATTCTTTCTGGTCAGCATGGGGGCAATTTTCTTTTTCCCGTTCCAGTCGCTGCTCCCTTTTTTCCTGGTTTTTGCCATTATCATTCTGGCAATGTCCTGGGGAAGTGAAAAAATCGACAAACTCAGTCTCGATGCCGCCCTGCAGAATCTCAAGGAATCGAGTGATGAACTGGTCAATCAGATCGAAATCAATTATAACAATCGGGTGATCACCCGGGAAATCGGCCAGATTGTTAATCGTATGACCGATCTTGAAGATGTACTGGGAGAAGTGGTGCGGGTGCTTAAGAATCGCCTGGACTTCGATCGGGGAATGATCATGCTGGCGGATGAGGACACAAAACGGCTAAAGTTCAGGGCGGGATTCGGATACAGCGATGAGCAATTGACGGTTTTGAAGCGGCTGTTTTTTCATTTGGATAATCCAAATTCCAAAGGTATTTTCGTGGTTTCATTCCGTCAGCAGAAACCCTTTCTGGTGAATGACATTAACGAGATTCAGGGTGCCCTGTCTGTTAAAAGCGTTGAATTCGCACAAAAAATGGGGGCCAGATCATTCATCTGCTGTCCGATTATCTGCGACAATGAAAGTATCGGCATTCTGGCGGTGGACAATATCCGGTCCAAACGGATGCTGGTTCACAGCGATATCAGCCTGCTGATGGGCATATCGCATTTCATCGGCATCAGTATCCGGCATACCGAGCACCTCCAGGCCAAGGAAAATCAGCTGAAATCGGTTTTAAAGGTGCTGGTTTCCAGCATCGATGCCCGGGATCCCGTAACCAAAGGCCATTCGGAATGGGTATCGGAATACGCGGTGGGGATTTGCGGAGAAATGGGAATCGACAAGGAATATACGGAAACCGTCCGGGTGGCTGCATTGCTACATGATTATGGCAAAATCGGCATCCCGGATTCCATGCTCAAGAAAAAGGACAAACTGACGCCTTACGAATATGAATACATGAAATTTCATGCGGACAAGACAAAGGAAATTCTCGAAAAAATCAACTTCGAAGGGCATTTGCGGGAAGTGCCGGAAATCGCAGGATCTCACCATGAACGGTATGACGGGAACGGCTATCCCAAGGGGTTGAAGAAGGATGAAATCTCCCTGGGATCACGGATTATCGCTGTCGCCGATTATTTTGAAGCCTTGACGGCTAACCGGTATTACAGCCGTCCTGTACCTGCAGATGAAGTCCTTGGTATGATAAAGGAAAACAGCGGGACTTATTTTGATCCACAGGTCGTGGACGCCTTTATCCGATTTTTTGAAAAGATGCATATCGACAGACGTGATGAATTGAAATTATCATCTGCATCTTAAATTTTCTCGAACGGTTTTCGCCCGCGGCAGCAGATCAGCGGGGTGTAGGTAAATCGACGGGGGTCTGAGAAAAAAGACTTGAAGGCGCTACTGAATTCCTTGAATCCGCCGTCAAAATCGCCGAAGTCGTAGCCGGAATGCTTGGCCGCCACCTCGATTTTTTGGGTCCAGTTGAACTCATCGGTTTCGTTTAGTTTGCCGAAAATCAGATGGTGGGCGGAAAGGCGTGTATCGATATCCTCAAACCCGAGATCGTACAGGTATGAGTATAATTTCCTGCCGGCGAAAGGGTCAAAATTTCGCTTCGTTTCCAGTTCCTTCATGATTTCATACAATGCTTTTTCCAGTGCGGCAGATGCGCCGTAATGGCTCATGCTGTTATGATCCAGGTCGATCAGGCACAGGATGCCACCCGGATTGAGGCAATCCGAAAGCTTTTTGACGATTTTTCGACTCGATGATCGGTGGTATTCCAGCAGAAAACGGACCCAGATAAAATCGAATGTGCCAATGTCGATTAAAGGGTCGGACAGAACATCGCGACGCAGGAATTGGGCCTGTTCGGTTCCATAATGCATGCGTGCATAATTAATTCGATCTTCGGAAAAATCGATGCCGACCGCTTTTCCTCCGGGCTGCGCCATCTCACTTAAGATATGGGTGGTTTTTCCCGGTCCACATCCGATATCCGCTATTCTCATGCCTGGTCGAATTCCGGCCCAGTTTGCCTGCTGATGAATGGATTCGGCATCCGCCTTCATTTCCATTCGAAGCGCTTCCTGCTCATTTTCCATAATATACTGCTGTGGAATTGTTCCTGTTTTATTTTGAGCAATGGCTATTTGTTTGCTTCGCATTTAAATTCTTTCAAGTGATTCAATCAAATGAGATATTCGATTTGCTTAAAGTAATCATCCGAAAAGTGTGTATTTAGCACCCACAATTGGTAATCCTTTTCGTAATGGAGGGATTGGGCTTCTGCATACGACGACGGATAGATGAGTGTCGGAAATTTTCGCATGTCATATTGATCCGAAAGCCGGGAAACTGCCAATTGAATGATATCGGCAGTCAATTCCTTGGAATCGATGATGTAGATGGTGATGCAGTTGGTCAGGTCCGAGAGATTAAGGGCCAGATCGGATATGTTGACCATGATGACTGCTTTTAAATTATTGCAGACTTTCAGTGCATAAAGCAGACGCACCCGGGTTAACCCCAGCTTGCGGTACTCCCCTGAAAGTTCAGTGCGGTCCATCATTTGTTCATCGGGTGTCAGATCGAAGGCGCTGAGCATCAGTCCGCCGGAAACGCGCTCATAAAAAATTTCCAGCTCCACCAAATCCTCGTAGACGGCCTTGGTCAAGGACCAGTCGACAGCAGGCTCGGATTGGGGTGCGGTGGGTTTATGGAAATGGAAATAGGCGAATGTGTCCAGGGAACAGGATTTTGGATTGTTGATGTTTTTGGCCACGCCACCGAAAAAGTGATTGGGGAAATGATTTTCCGGCCTGAAATAGCACATCAAATAATCCATGTGGCTTGAGAAAAGCCGGTGGGAATCATAGGTGAATGATCCGATCTGCTTGAGCATCTCCAGGCCGATACGCACCCCCTCATCTGTTTTCACTGCTGCAAGGTGGTGAATCAGCCATGCTTTTTCATAAAATCGGAGCATGGACAAATGCCCCTGAATAACGCCTTTTTGCTGCCAGGTAAAATGGCGCGCGATGTTGGACTGGGAAGTATAAAGCTTTTCATACGTCGCCCGGATCCGGTCCTTCTGGTCACGGATGAAGGCATATTTCCGGGGATAGATAAACCCGCTTTCGAAGAAAAAGCACCAAAGGTCATCCAGGTTCACTTCATTGCATACATAAAGGTTCTTGTTTTCAGCCTGGTGCAGAATGGCCAGCAGGCGCATATGGTCATCGGGGTCCATGTCCAGAAAGGCGATGCCGCATTTTACCCCCGATTCTTTAGATGCGCCATTGAGGGACTTTCGGTATACCACCTGGGACCTGCAGTTCATGCTGAAGCTGTTGGCAAAGCGCAGAGACATGGCCGGGATAATCATTCCAGGCAGAAGGACCGAATTCTCCTCATTATCCTCAACTGAAATGCCAGACCCTGAAATATCGACCACTTTCAGACTGACATTCTGTCCGGTGAGTGGATGCGTAAAGCGGATATCCGGGGAAGGGCTGATTTGGATGCGCTTGCTCCGGTATACCTTTGGGTTGAATCGCTGGATGTTATCATGGACCGGTTCTATGATGATCTGCCTTTTTCTGGGACTTCCGTTTTGTCGGATGAATCGGCATTCTCCTGAAAATATCGTTTCATCGCCGGATGAAACCACCAGGTTGATTTTATCTTTCAGATTCAGCCACTGGAAAGGTTCCCTGGGCGATGGATGGATTTCGATGCGAAAGGAGAGGGGACTGAAATCGACCAGTGAACCCGAAAAAACCACGCTGTTTTGAATCAGTCTGACTTCAAGGGATTCACATGAAAAACGCCGGGCCTTGCGGCAGCTGCTTTGGCATCCGGTCTCCGGCAGGGCAATGCAGATCCCGCGGGAATTGAGTGCCCGCAGAATGCCTGGCGCGGTAATCAGGTGTTGGCCGTCGGTGATGGTGAAATCCTGAAATTCACAGCAATCGCTAATACGCCGCAGGTCGGGCGATTCTGCCCAGAGACATGCCATATAAGTGCTGAAGCAGGGTTGGGGATAAGCATCAAGGGAGATGATGCGGTTATCCTGAATGTGTTTGAAGTTGATCCGGATGGAGCGATTTTGAAAGTGGGTGTGATTGACTTTGTTAACGAGCTGTTTTCGGGTTAATGGTGTTTCTTTCTTGTGCGGCCGGTTTTCAGAAGGGGCATCCAGATTGGTATCAATAATACGAAGAGAACCAGGCGCATCGCCGGACGGATGATCAGGGTCGATCAGCTTAATCTTTCTTTCGATATAATCCATAAACGTCTTGGCCCCTCATCCAAGAGCGTACCCGTGTCCCGGATCACCTTAAAAGACAATACCTTTTCAATTCAGTTCATCTTACGCCGATTATTCTAAAAGTCAATTAAAAACAAAGGGTTTATCATTCATACACGGCTTCAATGTATATCAGCAGCTCATTGAAGCCGGTAGTCTCGAACGCACCTTCAGCGGCCGGATTGAGCCATTCCCATCGAAAAGGAACGCGGTGGATACCGAAAAACAGTTACTTCTCCTTGACTTTCATACACGCGTATATCAATATATAGACAAATGAATTCAGATAGTTTTAGCCTTTATTCGAATCAAGGATAAAGACGATGCACACATCCAGACTATGACAACAGGATCAGACCATGCAGATCATCACCACCCATCGAAGTGCGGATTTTGACGCATTTGCATCCGTTATTGCCGGAACGATTCTTTATCCCGGGGCGCTGCCGGTTCTGCCCAAGACATTGAACCCCAATGTGAAAGCGTTTTTATCGATTCACAAGGATCTGTTTGAAAGCCACAGCATGGCAGATATCGACCAGAGCCAGGTCAGCCGTCTGATTGTGGTGGATGCCAGCAAATGGTCGCGCCTTGAACCGATGGATGGACTCAGGAATAACAGCACCTTGGACATATGCTTGTATGATCATCACGAAAATCAATGCGACCTGAATCCTTCATGGAAATGCCATGAAAGAATCGGGGCCAATATTTCTTTGATGATCCGGGAAATCAGAAACCGGAAGATCCGGCTGACCCCCATGCAGGCGACCCTTTTCTTGATTGGATTATATGAAGACACAGGGAGCCTGACCTTTCCGTCAACGACTGCGGAAGACGCCTATTGTGCCGGATACCTTCTTGAAAACAAGGCCGATTTGAACGTGCTGGCCACCTTTTTGCAGCCGGCGTACGGAGAAAAGCAGAAAGATATACTGTTTGAAATGGTCCGGACCGCGGAGCGGACCCGGGTCAACACTTATTCCGTCAGCATCAATACGGTCCAAATTGACGGGCATGTCGGCAATCTCTCGCTGGTGGTGCACATGTACCGGGAAATTTTAAATGTCGATGCGGCGTTTGGTATTTTCACCCATGCGGATAATGAAAAATGCATTATCATCGGGCGAAGCAATGTCGAAGATATCAACGTCGGCTCCATCATGCGGAGCATGGGCGGCGGCGGTCATCCCGGCGCGGGCTCGGTCATGCTCAAATCCGTGAACCCCGATGCGGTCACGGACTGGTTGACCGAACTGTTGAAAGGGAATCAGCAGGCCTCTGTCCAGGTGGGGGATTTGATGTCATATCCTGTTTTTACCGTACTTCCGGAGACTTCTATGGAAGAGGTGGGCAGGCGGCTGAAAGAAAAGGGGTGCACCGGTTTTCCGGTAATGGATCGCGACCGGCTGGTGGGCGTCATTTCCCGCAGGGATTTCAAAAAAATAAAGAAAAAATCCCTGTTAAAGTCACCCGTGAAGGCCTTCATGAACACCCATGTGGTCACCATCAGCCCGGACCGAAGTCCCATGGAAGCGGCCCGCCTGATGGTCAAGCATGATATCGGAAGGCTGCCGGTGATTCAGGACGGGAAATTGATCGGCATCATGTCGAGATCCGACGCGATGTTATATTTTTATGACCTGCTGCCCGATTGACGAATCTTTTTTTCAGACGGCACTCATGTGCCTCGGCTGTTTGCTGCTTTGTAAACGGATTCGGGTTATGTCATGTCCAGGATCTGATCGACCAGTTTCTCAATGCCGTCCGCCACGTTTCCAATCCGGGGGCCGAGCATATAGGCCGGGGTGGAGACCAGCATATTATTTACATCCACATGAATGCCATCCACCCGGCAGGCCCTGTGGATGCCTCCCATGGCCTCTATGGTCTCCGCCGTTCCCATTTCATTGCCGATGGTCACTTCCGGATGTTGTTCTCCCAGCACCTTGGCCAGCAGGGTAGGTGAAATGCACATGGCGCCCACCGGTTTTTTGGCTTGCCCCATCTCTAAGATGAGCCGCGTGACATCGGGGTTGACTTCGGCATCTTTTCCCTTGATGGCATAATCACTCAGATTTTTGGCTGCGCCAAAGCCGCCCGGTATAATCAACCCGTCGATTTCGACCGCACGCACGCCCGCGATGTCACGGATTGCGCCTCTTGCAATCCGTGCGGCTTCGACCAGAACATTTCTTTTCTCGATCGAGGCATCTCCCGTGAGATGATTGACCACATGGTACTGCTCTATATCGGGTGCCATGCAGACGGCTTCAGCGCCCCTTCGGTCGAGGGCGAGCAGGGTGATCACCGCTTCGTGAATTTCAGCCCCGTCATACACGCCGCAGCCCGAAAGCAAAACCCCGATTTTTTTCATTACAGCTCCTGTTGGAAAAATTGGCAAAACGGGCAAGACCCCGGCCGGAAAAGCGGTTACACTACCTGCGAGTGTTCATGCGATTGAATCAAACCCATACCAGTGAATCCTGTTCCGGTCAATAAAGAACCGGCTCAAAATAGCGACCAACCGGTTTTCGATTCAATGCCTCCCGTATGCATAAAAAGCGATAATGTCGGTCAGGAACAGGCGGCTTTCTGAAGGGCATTATATGGAATCGGGGTCAACCGGGTGCAGAATTTTTCCATCGCCGTCCAGCAGATAAATCAGAAAATCATTCTGCAGTGCATCTTTGGCCAGTTCTGCGAAAATGACCGCTTGGATTTCATATTTTTTGTCCCGGGCCAGAGAAAAGTGAATCAGTGCGTTCTGGGCTTCTTCTTTTGTTTTGAATGCGGGTATATACGGTTTTTGCCGGGTTTCGTCCATGAATCCGACAAATTGCTCAGCCGCTCCCGGATCCTGAATAATGACGTAAATCCATGCGTTTTTCTCCGGCATTTTTTCCATTCACATCCCCCTTTTCCGTGGTCATCAGGATTGTTCAACACCTGTTTGATTTTTGTGCTGTCTGTATCGGCTGCATTTCAACATAATAGTTCCGAGTGGTGGTGATGTCGCTCTTTTTTAGCCCGTATTCAAGCGAAACAGACCGCCCGCCGATTCGGTTCATCCCTGGGCGAGTTGAAATCCCATTCACTGATCCCGTTGAATCATACCCGGTATGGTGATGCGCTATTTCGATTCGCGCTCATGTGCATTGACAATGCCGGGTGCGGTGCTTTTAATTAAGATGATCTCAACGGCGGTGCGCCTTGCAGTTGGGTGATCATTATCATAAAAAGATAAATTTCACCAGATTTTTGAAAGAACCACACGGGAAACAAATCACTTGACTTGAATCTAATTCCAACACAAATTGCATACCAGTCAAGCCTGAAAATACCGAATTTAGTTCATTTACTACATGACATTTATGACTCAAGATATCGAAATAAAAGATAAAAATATTATTGGACTCGTATCGGATTCCCACGGGGATATGACCGCTCTGAGTGCGGCGCTGGATGTGCTCGCCCGCCATGGGGCGAAGACAAAAATACATCTCGGTGATGTATTCGACTCCCTGTCGATGGAGCGCCTGCTTCCGATGATTGAAATGCTTAAGTCGCATCGGGTGGCGTCCGTGAAGGGAAACAATGATTATCAGATTGAAAAGCAGCTCCTGAACGGACATTCTAAACATGTCCCCGGACCGGCCAAGGAAAAGATCCTGTTGTTTCTTACGCAGATGCCCATGAAAATAGTCCAAAACGATATCTGCTTTACCCACTCACTACCCTATGATACGATCCGATCACTATACGAACCGGTGGATACCGGCTCCATTGATCGGGCACTTGAAATATTTGACCATACGCCGTTTCGGGTAATTTTCTGCGGGCATTCCCATGCACCGGTACTGTTCCGGTGGCGGCGGGGAAGGGTGGCGCGGGAAGCAATACCCGCCGATCAATGGCTCCGGTTCCGGGACGACGAACGGTATATCATTATTGTTGGTTCTTCTGAAAACCGGGAATGCGGCCTTCTGGGGCCAGATAACTCGCATTACCGGAGAATTACGATTTAACCGGCGCTGCCGTTCCGGCGCATCATATATAAGGACGTGTTGTTCATGACCGAAACGATTCCAAATCCAAAGGATTCTGTGCGGGCGCTGGGAATCTGCCTGGGGGCGTCAACCATATCTGCCGTTCACGTCGAGGGACCTTCCGTCCGGATGCTGCCCACCGACGATCCGGGATCATACGATTCCGTCAATATCGTGGCGCATTTCAGCGAACCGCATGGCGGAAATCCGAAGGCCGTTCTCCCCCGCATTCTTGAAAAATTCGACCTGGAAACATTTGACCGGATCGCCGTGACCGGGCGGAGGTTCCGGCAGTTTGTCAATCTGACTTCGATTCCCGAGCCCGAAGCAGTGGAATATGCCTACCGGTTTTTAAAGCCCGCCAACATCCATTGCCCGGCAATCGTTTCCGCCGGCGGCGAAACCTTCATGGTTTATGTCATCAACCGCCGGGGCGAGATCGCCAATGTGCTGACCGGCAATAAATGCGCTTCGGGCACCGGGGAGTTTTTCATGCAGCAGCTGCGCCGCATGGGCGCAACGCTCGATCAGGCCGCCCAGTGGTCCGAAAATGAAATTCCCCATTCGGTGTCCGGCCGATGTTCCGTGTTCTGCAAATCGGATTGTACCCATGCCATCAACAAAGGAATTCCCAAGGCCCGGGTCACCGCCGGACTCTGCCGCATGATGGCTGGCAAAATTCTGGAACTCCTGAAGAAGGTGGAACGCAAAAACATCATGCTCGTCGGCGGTTCAAGCCAGAACCACATGATGGTGGGTTACCTGAATGAAGCCATCGAAAACCTCATCATTCCCGACCAGGCGCCCTACTTTGAGGCACTGGGGACCGCTCTCTGGGCGCTCTCGCACGAGACGCGCGCGCTTCCTGAACCGGCCGGACTGATCAATTCCCGGTCCGCTTCCTTCGACACCCTGCCGCAGTTGAAGGCATATGAGGACCAGGTGACCTTCAAATCCATGTCCATGCAGACGCCTCAAGCCGGTGATGTGTGCATACTGGGCCTGGATGTCGGTTCCACCACCACCAAGGCGGTCCTGATGCGAAAAACGGATAAAGCCGTACTGGCATCGGTTTACCGCCTGACTGCCGGGGACCCGGTGGGGTCTTCCCGGCAATGTTACCGGCAGATCCTGGATCAGGTGAAAGAATCCGTCGACCCGGATGATATCGCCGTGATCGGTCTGGGCGTATGCGGGTCCGGCAGGCAGATCGCCGGGCTGCATGCCCTCACCAGCGGGATTATCAACGAGATCATCGCCCATGCGGCTGCGGCCGTCCACTTCGATCCGGACGTGGATACCTTGTTTGAAATCGGCGGTCAGGATGCCAAATACACCCATATCACGGCCGGCGTCCCGTCTGACTATGCCATGAACGAAGCCTGTTCAGCCGGTACCGGCTCCTTTCTGGAAGAGTCGGCATATGAAACCCTGGGGATCAAGGTGACAGACATCGCGGATATCGCGGTTGACGGGCACACATCCGCCCAATTTCAACGATCAGTGCGCGGCCTTTATCTCCTCCGACATTAAAATCGCCATCCATGAGGGGATCGATCATGCGGATATCATCGCCGGACTGGTCTATTCCATCTGCATGAACTACATCAACCGGGTCAAAGGGAATCGCCCGGTGGGGGAGAAGGTCTTCATGCAGGGAGGCGTCTGCTACAATCACGCGGTGCCCCTGGCCATGGCGGCCCTGTCCGGAAAGCCGATCATCGTCCCGCCGGAGCCGGGACTCATGGGCGCCTACGGGGCGGCTCTGGAGATCGAAAAACGCATCGATCTGGGCCTGATGAAAGACAGCCGGTTTGATCTTCAGCGGCTGGTCGACCGGGAAGTCGTTTATCATCAATCCTTTACCTGCAAAGGGGGCAAAGAAAAATGCGACCGCCGGTGCGAGATCAACATGATCGAACTGGAGGGGAAGAAATACCCCTTCGGCGGGGCGTGCAACCGGTATTACAATCTGCGCTTTAAAATCGAAGTGGACGTATCCAAACTGGATCTCGTGAAAACCCGGGAGAATCTCGTCTTTGACAAAAGCATGGCCGCCGCTTTGGCGCCCGGGGCGAAAACGGTTGCCATCAACAAGAGTTTTCTGACCAATACGTTCTATCCCCTGTACGCCCGTTTTTTTTCCGAGCTGGGGTTTTCGGTCGCCTACCCGGAGCAGCCGTCCCGCGAAGGCATCGATCAGAGAAACGCCGCCTTCTGCCACCCGGCCGAACTCTCCCATGGATTTTTTCAGGCCCTGCTGGATATGGAGCCGCGGCCCGACTATATTTTTCTGCCCCATATCCGCTCCATCCCGGTGAAAAACGGAAATCCCATCTCCCAGGTATGCCCCTTTGTTCAGGGAGAGCCGTTTTACCTCGGCATGGCTTTCAAATCTGCCATTGAATCCATGAAGCAAACGGGCACCCAAGTGCTCACCCCCTTGATCGACATGACGATGGGGCTGTTTGCCGCAAAGGATGCGTTGGTGAAAACCGCGCAGCAGATGGGGATCAGCAGCTCGAGAGCCGCCGCTGCCTTTGATCGGGCGGCGGATCAACAGCGCGGATGCATGGCGGAAATGCAGAACATCGGCCGCGAAATGCTGGCGGATCTGGAAAAGAATCCGGATGAAATAGCCGTGGTGATCTTCGGGAGGCCTTATAATGCCATGGTGGAGGAGGCCCACATGGGGATTCCCCACAAGCTCGCCTCCCGGGGCGTCAGGGTGATCCCGTTTGATTTTCTGCCCTGTGACGATGAACCGTCAAAGCGCCACATGTACTGGGGAATGGGGCAGCTTTTGCTCAAGGCGGCCCGTTTCGTCCAGAAGCATCCCCAGCTGTACGGCACGTTTATCACCAATTTTTCCTGCGGGCCGGATTCCTTTATCATCACTTATTTTAGAACCATCATGGGGCGAAAGCCGTCGCTGACCCTGGAACTCGACAGCCATACGGCCGATGCCGGGATCGAAACCCGCATCGAGGCCTTCCTGGACATCGTGGCCCAGTACCGGCAGCTGGAAAGCCGCCTGCCTTCCGAGAGCAAAAAGAGCGCGGTCTTCCGGCCGGCCGTTCCCGTCATGAACAACGGGATTCCCAAGGTGAGAACCTCAGACGGAAAAACGGTCTATATGACCGATCCCAAGGTGACGCTGCTGATCCCCTCCATGGGCCGCATCTCCACGGAGGCCATTTCGGCGGTGTTCAAGGCCGCAGGATTTCATGTCATGCCGCATCCGCCTTCGGACGAGGCGGTGCTGAAACTGGGAAGGGCCAATACGTCATGCAAGGAATGCCTCCCCCTGATCCTGACCACGGGAACCCTGCTCAACTACATCCAGACATACAAGAAGCCGGATGAAATTCTGGTCTATTTCATGGCCACCGCCTCGGGGCCCTGCCGGTTCGGCCAGTACGCCATCTTCATGGAGGATCTGATCAAGCGCCTGGAGATTCCGGATGTGGCGATCTTTTCACTGACTTCGGACAACACCTATGACGGCCTGGGGCAGGGGTTCAGCTATTATAAGGCCTGGTGGGCGGTGATCCTGTCCGATGCCATGGAAGACCTGCGATCCATGCTGCTGGCCAACGCCGTCCGCCCTGAACACGCCATGGACCTTTTCGAGTCAGAGTGGCGGAGCATTCTGGATACCCTGGAAAAGGATAATTTCAGAGCGCTGAACCGCCAGCTGGAGGCTTCCATGGACCGGTTCGCCAAAATCCCGGTGAAGCGGCCCCCGCACGAGGTCCCCCGCGTGCTGCTCACCGGCGAAATCTTTGTCCGCCGGGATTCCCTGTCCCGTCAGCACCTGACTGAACGCCTGGCTGAAAATGGATTTGCCGTGGCCTGTTCACCGGTGTCCGAATGGATCCGGTATTCGGATTACATGCTCCCCATCGACGGCCACTGGAAAACAATGCCCATGGGCCAGAAATTCAAATTCCATATCCGACAGGTCCTGATGACCCGCTATGAGCAGAAGCTGCTCAAAATCATGGGCCGCTCCGGGCTGGTGGATCTCAAACCGGTCCAGGTGAAAACCTTCCTTGCAAACGCGGCGGACTACATTTCGGAAAATCTCAGCGGTGAGGCGGTGCTGACGGTGGGAGCCTCCCTCACCGAAGTGGCTACCGAGGTTTGCGGCGTGATCGCCATCGGACCGTTCGGGTGCATGCCCAACCGGCTTTCCGAATCGATACTGAACGAAGCCATGTCCGCCGAAGCAAAGCTTTCCACCCAGTCGAATAACCAGAGGCTGAAGATGGTTCTCTCCGAGATGGACGACCTGCCGTTTCTGGCCATTGAAAGCGACGGTTCGCCCTTTCCCCAGCTGATCCACGCCAAGCTGGAGGCCTTTTGCCTTCGCGCCCGGCGTCTCCATGATCGGATGCATGATCCGGCATTGACGCCCGCCAAAGAAGGATGGACGAAACGGCGCGGGGGGCTTTCCGGGGATTCGCATGACCGATGCAATTGACCGGATCGCCCGCCGACTTGCCCAGGGCGGAAAGAATATCGTTTTTACCGGGGCCGGCATTTCCACGGAAAGCGGCATCTCGGATTACCGGAGCAAGGGCGGCATCTGGGACCGGTTCAAGCCGATCTATTTCGATGAATTCATGTCCTCCCGGCAGGCACGGGTTGAATACTGGGAGCGCAAAATTGCGCTTTTCAAAGAACTTGGCCCGGCAAAACCCAATGCCGCCCATCACAGCCTGTCCCGGCTCCATGATCTTTCGCTGCTGGATGCGGTGATCACCCAGAACATCGATGGCCTGCACCAGGCTGCCGGTCTGCCTGAAGACCGGGTAATCGAACTGCACGGCAATACCCGGCGGGTGCGCTGCATGTCCTGCAGCCAGGTTTTTCCCCTGGCGGAAACTCTCGCCCGGATTCAAAAAGGGGATGCGGCCCCGGACTGCGCCTGCGGCGGGCATTTGAAACCCGACACCATCTCCTTTGGGCAATCCCTTCGGGAGTCGGATCTGGCTCGTGCCATATCGCTTGCCGGCAGCGCAGATGTTTTCCTGGTGATCGGCTCCACCCTGATCGTCCAGCCGGCTTCAATGCTGCCCGGGCATGCGCTTAAAGCCGGGGCCTTTTTGGCCATGATCAACCTGTCGGAAACCCCCTATGATGATGCCGCTCAGGTCCTGATCCGTGAACCGGCAGGATCGGTTTTGCCCCGGGTGCTGCACCGTGTGGAAGCGATCCTGTCCGCTTCACGATAAAAAAACCTGAAAACCAGAATCATATCGCACTGTACCGGCATCAGCGTTCATCGCCTGCCGGCCGCATCCCATCTGCCGATTACCATCTGAGCCGGTCATAAAATTGTTGACAGTAAATCGAATTTGCAGATAAAAATTAAAATTTTGCTTTTTCAGGGCAAATTCTTCCGAAATTGACATTTTTCATCGCTTTATATCCGAATCGAGTCGAATGATATGGTAATCATGTGGGGTGAAGAAATTCCCGGTTTGATGGAAGCGCTTGACCCGGCAGTCCTTTCCGGGAAAAGCCCGGAATGGGCAAAGGACCTGGCGGCCTGGGGGAAATGGCGGCCCGGGCGACAGGACCTTTCATCGGCCGATTCCGGTCCACTCGTGTGGCAGGCGGAAAAAGATGCCCGGGACAGCACGGTGGTGCTCTGCGGCCGCTGCGCTTCCAGCATGGATGCCGCCCGGCATTTCAGACAATACGGCCGCATCACCGACTGGGATTCCCTCCTGGCGGTGGAGCAGACCGCGGGCAGGGGGCAGCGCGGACGGAACTGGGTATCCCCGCCGGGAAACATCTACGGGGCATGGATGTGGCCCGGCGTCCATGCCGAACATGGGGTGGATCCCAAATGGCGCGGATTTTTATCGCTGCTGGCCGGGTATGTGGTCGCCGTGGCCCTGGAACAGCATCGAATTCCGATCCGGATCAAATGGCCCAACGATCTTTTGATTTCAAACCGCAAATGCGGGGGGATCCTCATCGAAGACCGCCCGGAATATGTCATGGTGGGAATCGGGATCAATGCCGCCCATTTTCCGACGGACCATCTGCTGCGAAATGATTTTGCGGTGGGCGCCACCAGTCTGGCTCACGAAGGGTTTGCGACCGGCCCTCTTTCATTATGGACGCAGATAGTCACTTCCGGAAAAGAACGTCTGGAGGGTATTTTTCATTCAATGGAACCGGAACAGTTCATGAAACTGCTTGCCCCGAAAATGGCATGGATGGGCCGTCGGGTGCTGGTCAGGTCTGCCCAAAACAGCATTTCACAGGGCATCATCACCGGGCTGGCGCCGGACGGCGGGTTGATTCTGCGCTCGGGGGATACGGAGACGATCCTTCATACGGGAAGTATTATTTTAGATGATGAGGGATAACCTTACCCGGTGATTTTTTTGCAATGCGAAGGAAACCGGATCTTTTGCGGGTCCGGTAAGCAAAACCTTTTAGATATGGAAAGATAGAGCAGATGCGCAAGCCGAAAACATTTGAACAGGTACAGAAGGAAATCGAAGGCAAACCGATTCTGATCGCCAATCGGGGAATCCCCGCCCGCCGGATCAGCCGGTCCATATCCGAGCGCCTGGAGGCGGTGCCCATCATGACGGCCACCGACGTGGACAAGACTTCCCCTTCCACGCTGGGCGCCTATGAACTGCTCCTGCTGGGGGAAGACCCAAATGCCTATCTGGATCTCGACCTGATCATCCGTAAAGCCAGGAAGAGGGGGATCATCGGCATCCATCCGGGCTGGGGATTCATTGCGGAGAACGACCAGTTTCCGGCTAAATGCAAAAAAGCCGGCATCACCTTCATCGGTCCGCCGGCTGATGGAATGAAGACCCTGGGCAACAAGGTGGCGGTTCGAAATCTTGCCCGGAAACTCGATGTCCCGGTGGTGCCGGGTTCTGAAAAAGCGGTCACCATTGCCCAGGCCAAGAAAATCGCAAAAGAGATCGGCTACCCCATCATGCTCAAAGCAGAAGGCGGCGGCGGCGGGCGGGGCATTTATGAAGTCTGGTCCGATGAACAGCTGGAAAAGGCGTTTACCAAGGCATCGGTCATGGCCGAGGCCGCATTCGGCAATTCCCGCCTGTACGTGGAAAAATTTTTGACATCGGTCCGGCACATTGAAATTCAGGTGATTGCCGACCAATATGGAAACGTGTTCGCCTTCGACGAGCGCGACTGTACGGTTCAGCGCAACCACCAGAAACTGGTGGAAATCACGCCTTCCCCCTGGAGCGGCATGACGCCTGCCATCAGAAAGCGCCTGAAGCAGTATTCGGAAAAACTGATCCAGGCAGTGGGGTATCATTCCCTGGCCACGGTGGAGTTCCTGCTGGATCGGGATGCCAATCCCTACCTGATCGAGGTCAACACCCGGCTCCAGGTAGAGCACGGGATCACAGAGTGCCGCTACGGCATCGATCTTGTGGAGGAGCAGGTGGCCATTGCCTTTGGCGCCAAGCTGCGGTTTTCCGAAAAAACCACTAAACCGTTCCAGCATGCCATGCAGGTCCGGATCAACTGCGAGGACCCCCAGAACCAGTTCGCCCCCAATTCCGGCACGATCACCCGGTACGTGTCGCCGGGCGGGCAGGGCATCCGTCTCGACTCCTGCGTAACGGAAGGGTACCGCTTTCCTTCCAATTATGATTCTGCCGCAGCGCTGCTCATCGCCTACGGCAATTCCTGGATCAAAACCGTGAAAATCATCCAGCGGGCCCTGCGGGAATACATGGTGGGCGGGGTAAAGACCACCATCCCCTTTCTCAGGCAGATCATCAAGCACCCCGGATTCGTCCGGGCGGATTACGACACCCGGTTTATCGAGGAAAATCCGGAACTCATGGATTATACGGACCAGGAGCCCGAATCCCTGCGGCTGTCCCGGCTGGTGGCCGAAATATCCGCCCGGGGGTACAATCCATATGTCCAGTTGGGTGAATACCGCGGCATATCCGACAAGCGGCTGGAGCGGATCGAAATTGTAAAACCCCGGATCAGAAAGGTTGCAGAAGATTTTCATTATCCGCGGGGGGACCGGAAGGCGGTCCTGGATTTTGTCCGGGACAGCGGATTTGTCCATTTCACCGACACCACCACCCGGGATATCACCCAGTCCAACAGCGGAAACCGGTTCCGGCTGGCCGAGGACCGGGTCATCGGCCCGTATCTGGACGGCTGCGGGTTCTTCTCCATCGAAAACGGAGGCGGGGCCCATTTTCACGTGGCCATGCTGGCCAACATGACCTATCCGTTCTCCGAGGCGGCGGAATGGGATGTGTTTGCGCCCCACAGTTTAAAGCAGGTCCTCATCCGCTCCACCAATGTCCTGGGATACAAACCCCAGCCGGCTTCGGTGATGCAAAAGACGGCGGAGATGATCTGCCAGCATTACGACGTGATCCGGTGCTTTGATTTTCTCAACCATACCGAAAACATGCGGCCGTTTGCGGAAATCGTGCTCAATTCCGGCGCCAACATTTTTGAACCGGCCATATCGCTTTCCTATGCCCGGGGATTTGATGTGAACCGCTACCTGACCGTGACCGAAGAAATCCTGAAAATGACGGCCGATGCGGCCGGGGTGAGCACAAAAGCCGCCAGCCGGCTGATTATCCTGGGCTTGAAAGACATGGCCGGGGTATGTCCGCCGCGGTTCATACGCGAACTGGTTCAAGCTATCCGCAGCAAGTATCCCGATCTGGTCCTGCATTATCACCGGCATTATACCGACGGCCTGTTCGTCCCGGCGGTGGGGGCCGCCGCCGCAGCCGGCGCCCACATCGTGGACACGGCCATCGGTGCATCGGTCCGCTGGTACGGACAGGGGGAAGTGCTTTCCACCGCCGCCTACATGGAAGAGGAACTGGGGCTCAAAACCCGCCTGAACAAGGAGATGATCCGGCAGTGCAACTTCCTTCTCAAGCAGATCATGCCCTTCTATGACCGGTACTGCTCCCCCCATTTCCAGGGGATCGACTATGACGTGGTGGAACACGGCATGCCGGGCGGGGCCACCTCCTCGTCCCAGGAAGGGGCGCTCAAGCAGGGCTACATCCGGCTGCTCCCCTACATGCTGCGTTTCCTGGCCGGCACCCGCAAGATTGTGAGGTACCATGATGTCACCCCGGGATCCCAGATCACCTGGAACACGGCGTTCCTGGCGGTCACCGGCGCCTTCAAGAGGGGAGGGGAGCGCCATGTCCGGCACATGCTCAAGGTGCTGGAAACCGTGGCGACCGTTCCCGAACATGAGCTGAACGAAGAGATGCGCCGGGACCGGCTGAAGCTTTACCGGGACAGCAATGATGCATTCAAGGACCTGCTGCTGGGCAAGTATGGAAAGCTCCCACTGGGCTTTCCGGATGAATGGGTCTATCATAGCGTATTCGGCCCCGACAGCCAGTGGGCGCTGGAAAACCGGACCGAATCATCCCCGCTGGAATTTCTGGAGGAAGTGGACATCGAAAAGGAAAGAAAACAGCTCCAGGAAATGATCAAGCGGCAGCCTACGGAGGAAGAACTGGTGCTGTACCTGAACCATCCGGGAGATGCGCTCAAAACCATTGAATTTCAAAAGCGGTTCGGAAATCCCAATCAGCTGCCGCTGGATGTCTGGTTCGAGGGCTTGGAACGCAACCAGGAACTCCAGTTCACGGACAGCCTGGGAAAACCCCATAAGATGGTGATTTTTGACATATCCCCCCCCCGCAAAAAGGGGATGAGCGTGGTCCGGTACCTGCTGGATTCCGAGATCTTCACCTGCCAGGTCCAGGTGCGTGAACCCGAATCCCATGAAGGATCATCCCTGGAGATGGCCGATCCCAAGAACAGCCTCCACCTTGCGGCGCCCAGCAATGGCGATCTGTGGGCCATGTACGTGGATGTGGGCGAGTTCGTCAAGGCCGGCGATGAACTGTTCAACGTCTCCATCATGAAACAGGAAAAAGCGGTGGCGGCCAAGGTGGACGGCGTGGTCAAACGGGTGCTGAAAACCGCCAATTACAAGGAAGACCGCAAAATGGTGCCGGTCCAGGAGGGCGAACTGCTGGTGGAACTCATGCCCACCGCGGATATGTGCAAATCCTGCAAACAGCCGCTGGCCATGGAGGATTTCAAATTCTGCCCCTACTGCGGGAAAACTATTGCAAATTAAATCGATTGCGAAAAAAATCATCTCCGCCATTTATGAAGAGCCACGGGATATCCCCGGGAGGCCAGGAAGCAGAGCAGGCGGGCCAGGTCCCACATGCCGGGGCGGCGGCCCGCGGCGGCATCCAGGGCGACGGCATCAACCGTCCGGGATTTCAGGATAGCCTTGACCAGGCCGGTCAGTACGGCTTTGGGACCCACTTCCACGAAGGTTTTAAACCCGTCTTCATGCATACTTTGTATTTCTTCTGCAAACCGGACCGGGTTAAGCAGGTGCTCCCCCAGCTGTTTTGCGGTTGACTGCGGATCATTTGGATAGGGCCGGGCCGTGGTATTGGAATAAACTGCGGTTTTAGATGCATGAAACTCAACCCGTGCCAGCAATTCCTTGAAAGGCGTGGCCGCGTCCTGGACCAGTCGGCTGTGAAAGGCGGCCGATACCGGCAGGATACTGGCCACCACCCGGTTTTCCCGGCAAACGGTCTTCATCTTTTCAATTTCGGTCACCGGGCCGGAGACCACCCCCTGGTCCGGGCTGTTGCGGTTGGCCAGCACCACATCCAGTTTGTTCTCTGAAATGATGGATTCGATTTTATCCATGGGTGCGCGTATGGCCATCATACCGCCCTTTTCACCGGATTTTCCTGCCTGGGCCATGAATTTTCCACGGGCTGCCGACAGATCCAAAAAGGCCTCCCGGGTGATGCGGCCCGACACGCAAAGGGCGGTCAGCTCCCCGTAGCTGTGCCCGCAGGTTCCGTCCGGCACGATGTCGAATCGGGCCAGGATCCGGGCCATGGCCAGGCTGACGGCCCCGATGGCGGGCTGGGCCGCATCCGTGGACCGCAGGCTTTCCTCCTGGGCGGTCTGTTCGGCCTGGTCGGCGGTTTCGGGCGGATACATAAGTTGGATCAGGGATGCATCTTTTCCAAACGCGGATTCGGCGGCGGCAATCATCTGCCGGGCTTCGGGAAACGCGGTCACCAGGTCGCTTCCCATCATGACGTACTGGCTGCCCTGGCCCGGAAACACAAACGCCAGCCGGCCGGGCGCCGGGTTCTCACCAAACCAGATGGCGCCGGATTCGACATCCGTCGGCGGATCGGCCATTAAAGCCGTGACAACGCCGTCGATCTGCTGCATCTCAACTTCGTTTTCCATTGTCATGGCCAGGCGGCAGGGCATTTGCGGTTCAAAGGTCCTGCGCGATTCCCCGGCGACATCGGCAAGGGGCGTGCCGTTTAAAAACGCTTTGCTCAGCCGGGAAAGCTTTCCTGCCAGAGCCTGCCGGTCCGATGCGGACACCGCGATTATTTCCGGCGCATCGTCCCAGTGGGTGGCGGTGTCAATCAACGAACAATCATGTATTTTTGACATTTTTTAAGTTCCTTGGATGATTAAGTATAAAGTATCGGATTATCGTGTTCGTCCTGACTCATGATGACTGGCTTTTCAATCCCCTCATCATCTCGAATTTTCTGTAATGAAATCGGAAATCACTTGAAAATAGGCCATTCCCGCCGCAGGCATCAGGGTATTGTGGTCCGCACCCGGGATGATGTGCAGCTTCTTTGCGGAGGCCGGTGATTGTCTGAACAGGTCACGGGCATGGGAGACCGGGATGATCTGGTCGAATTCGCCGTGCATGATCAGGGTGGGGATTGCTATATCGGCGATTTTGCCCTGGTTGGATGAGGCAGGGTTTTCGGTGATCCCCAGTTGGTCAGGATCGATCCCGATGCGGGCGAGCAGATCAAGAGTGCGGGCAAACCCGCTTTCGATGATCAGCCCGTCAATTTTTTCCGCAAAAATATGGGCTGCTTCGATGGCCGGGGCGCTTCCCAATGATCGTCCCATGATCCACCGGGGGCCGGTATGGCGGCGCTCGGCAAGCCGGCCTTCCATGAATTCAAAGACATCATGACTGTCGGCGAGCATGGCCGCAATCGTCGGCGTCCCCTCGCTTGTGCCATAGCCCCGGTAATCGATCACGGAGAAATTTAAGCCCACTGAATTGTATACCCGCGCGATGTCATCGTAATCCTGGGCGATTTCCCCGTTTCCGTGAAAAAAGAGGATATGGGCCGCCTCCGCCGCCTGAAAATAGGAGCGGCCGCCGATGCGGGTCCCATCGGCGGTGCGGATGCGCAGAAGATCACATCCGGCAGGGGGAGCAAGCCCGTTTTCGGACCGGGGGTGAAAAAGAAAGCGGGTGATCTCGGGGCGGTCAAATGCCGCATAATCGGCCTGTTTCACCATAACCTCCTATAATCAGGATACATCATTGAAATAGAAAAAGACTTGATCTTTGAATGCGGATTCGATAGAGATCATAACCAATTATCATTAACTCATTTCATCATTCCGATGCAAAATAAAATAGATAAGGATGATGCCAAATAGTGCACACCCGTTTGCGGGTGACACTGAAAAGGAAGCAGCGAAAATGAACCAGAAAGGATTCACCCTCATTGAATTGATGGTGGTCATCGTGATCCTGAGCATCCTGGCCGTGTACGTGGCCCCCCGGTTGATGGGCCGGCCCGAGCAGGCCAAGCAGGTGAAGGCGAAAGTGGACATCCAGGCAATTGAAACCGCTCTTAAATTATATAAGCTCGATAATGGCACATACCCCACCACCGAACAGGGACTTGAGGCATTGATCCAGGCGCCGGACACCGGAAAAACCGCTAAAAACTGGCGGGAAGGCGGCTATATGGAAAAGAACAAGGTCGCCAAGGATCCCTGGGGAAATGATTATGTCTATCTGTCCCCCGGCCTGCACGGGGAATATGACATCATTTCCTATGGCGCCGACGGTGAAGCCGGGGGTGACGGGTATAACCAGGATATCAACAACTGGGATATCGAGTAGCCGGTTTTAAATTCCGTTTGAATTCCAAATTGATGCTGAAAAAGGCGGCGAAGGACGTTTGGCGGATACGCTTAAATGTGTCAACGCAGCCTCTACAGGGTCGTATTTTGAAGGAAAAACGGGCATAAAACAGTCCTGACATTCCCCATCCAGTCAATCATATCCAGCAAAGCGGTTTGGCCTTGTTTCCCATAATCGATCATATCCGTAAGAATCATGCGTTTACCCTTATCGAGCTCATCGTTGTGATCGCGCTTCTCAGCACGACGCTGGCGTATGCGCTTCCCCGTCTGGATTTGAATCCGTTTTCCAACCCGCAGCGAAAACTGTCGAACTGGATTCTGCTCAATGTCCGGGCCGCCGGGGATGCGGCCGTCAACCAGCAGGTGGTAAAAGTGCTCAACATCGATCTTGACAACAATCTCATGTGGGTGTCCGACGAAGCCGGTCCGGAAGAAGCGGCCGCCCCGGAAACAGAAGCGGCCACCAAAGAAAATGAATTTCGCCTCCCGGCCGGTTACCGGCTCCACGATGTAGAATTTCCCCGGTCCGGTAAAAAGACCACCGGGACAGTAGCTGTCCGGTTCTATCCGCAGGGATATTCCGACATGGCCATTCTCCATGTGGAAAATCCGGAAGATGAAGCCATTTCCTATCGCATCGAGCCGTTTTTGGCCCAGGTGAAACGCTATGATCAGTACCATGAATTTAAATAGCCCCCCCGATCGGAAGCTTATGGAAAGGGCCGGGTTCACCCTCCTTGAAGTCATGGTGTCCATGGCGATTATCGCCATTGTGCTGGTAAGCGTGCTGCGCCTGCAGGGCCAGACCATCTCCATGAATGAGTCATCGCGGTTTTACACCATGGCCTCGCTGCTCTCCCAGGCCAAGATGGCCGAAATCAAGGCCGATCCGGCTGCCGCGGAAATGGACGGCTCCGGCGATTTCGGGGACAAGTACCCGGGATACGCCTGGCAGATCAAGGCCGAGGATGTCCCTGTCGATGTTATAGAAGGGCCGAAATTTCAGTTAAAAAGGATCGATCTGATTATCACCTTCAATAAAGACCTCAAATACACCTTCACCCAGTACATCAACCCGGAGGCCGAAGCGCCCGATGCGTCCTGACCGGATGAGAAAAAAAAAGCAGCGGCATGCAAACCCCCAAGCCGGCTTTACGCTTCTGGAGGTGCTGATCGCCATTTTTATTTTTGCCGTGGTGGCAGCCACCATCTATGGGTCTTTTAACGCGGTGGCGTCCAAAAACCACGCCATCACCCGGGGCATGGATGTCTATGAGTCCGCCCAGACGGCATTGAACCGAATGACCATGGATTTGAAAACACTCTATATCGAACTGCCGCCCATGTTCAAAAAACCGGATTATAATGCCCCCCCCGACCCTTACCGGTTTGTGGGAGAAGAGCAGTTTGTGGGCACGCAGAGTTTTCCCCGGCTCCGGTTCGCTTCCGCTTCCCATCTGCCCATGGGGGATGAGCGGCAGAAAGGCATTGCCGAGATCATCTATTACGTCGAAAACCGGGGAGAAGGAGGGGAGCCCGATTATGTTCTGAAGCGGGCAGATCATATTTATCCGTACGATCAGAAGGAAAAAGAGCGGTTCGAGGATTCCGAATTGGACCCCGTGCTGTGCGAATCCGTATCGGAGATCAAGATAACCTATTATGACCCGGCCGGAGAAGCCCAGGAACAATGGGATTCCCAGTCCGATTTCATCAAATATGCCACCCCCAGGGCCGTGGAGATCGAGCTGACGTTGAAGCAGCAGTCCGAAACCTACACCTTTCGGACCCGTGTTGCGCTGCCGGTCTACCGGGAAGAGATCAAATAGCATGAAAGGCCCCAATGCCGTTTTGAACAATAATCGCGGAATCGCCCTGATCATTACGCTGGCGATCATTTCGCTGCTGGTGGCCATGACCTTCGAACTCAACCGGCAGATTCGCGGCGGGGTCGAAGATGCCGCCAATGCCCGGGACCGGTTGGAACTCACGAACATGATCGAATCCGGGGTGACCATCGCCCAGTCCCTGCTGATTGCGGACAAAGCAGACTCGGAAGTGGATTCCATCCAGGAGGATTGGGCCAATCCCTTAAAAATTGAGGAGGTACTGGCCCAGACGCCTTTTGATGAGGGCAGCCTCTCTCTTTTTATATCCGATGAATTGTCCCGGATCCAGGTAAATGCCCTGGTGGCGTTTCCGGACGGCAGGGAATTCAATCCGGTCCAGCGGGATCTGTGGTTTCGGTTCATGGCCCTGATTCTATCCGCCCAGGAAGATGAAAACGCGTTCATGGAGGATGTCACCGACCCCAGCGAGATCGTCAATCCGGTCAAAGACTGGCTCGACAGCGATGACAATGATACCGTCACCGGCTTAAATGGGGCCGAAGATGAATATTATCAGGACCTGGACCCGCCCTACAGCTGCCGGAACGGTCCCATCCGGCACATCGAGGAGCTGACCCGGATTAAAAACATTACGCCGGAGCTGTTTTACAGTTCCAGCGACATTCTGGCGGGCATTTCTCAGTATATGAGTGTTTTTGGGGCGACCGCGGCAAATAATCGCTTTACCTTCGAAGGAAAAATCAATATAAATACCGCTGATATACCGGTGATCGCCGCCATGCTCCCCATCGGGCAGGAGTTTCTGGCCGCAGAAATTGCGGCTTACCGGGAGGAAAAGTCGGAAGACCAGTTCCTTCATGAACTGACCAGTCCCACCTGGTACAAGGAGGTGCCCGGCGCCGGGGACGTGGAGATCGACCCCGGACTGATCACCACCCAAAGCGATATATTCCGCATCGAATGCAGCGGAACGCTGCATGACCGGACAGCCAATGCCCGGGTGATCGTCATGCGGGAAAAAAACAGCGAAACCGGCAAATGGTACTGTCGGGTGATCAGCTGGGTATACGAGTAATGCAGGATAAAAAAAGTCCGCTGCAGATTTTTTGCGCAAGAGATAAAGTAAAGGATTATGAGAAAAATATTAGCCATTGACATACGGACCGACAGCCTGTCCGCCCTGCTGGTGAAAAATACCATCAAGGGCAGCGAAATCGATGCCGGTTTCCATGTCGAGCAATCCGGGTTGTTGAAGTTTTATGACGATTCCGAGCCGCCGCTGGCCCTGGCCCTCAAGCAGGTCATCGAGCAGATCGATATGGCCGACGTGGAAACACTGGTATCGGTTCCCGCGGAACTGATTTCTTTCCGCAACCTCCAGGTGCCGTTCAAGGACCGGAAAAAAATCCGGCAGGTGCTCCCGTTTGAAATCGAACCGACGCTGCCGTTTCCCATCGATGAGTTGACCTATGATTTCCATGCCCGGCGCCGGAGCGAGCATACCGATATTTTTGCCGCCGTGATCCAGACCGTCAGGCTTCAACAGATCGTTTCCGCCTTTCAGTCAATCGGCATCGAGCCCCGCATCGTCACTCCCGGTGGGCTGGCAGCGGCCCTGTGCCTGACCCGGAGCACCGATGGAACGCAGGATTTTGTATATATCGACATCGGCAATAAGAGCTGCTCCATATTTGTGGTGGTCTCCGGCTACGCCTGTCTGATTCGGTCCTTTCCCGCAAGACTTTCCGATCCGTCGCAAAAAGGGGCCCGGCTTTCTGAAAATATTCAGCAGATCATCGCCGCCTTTGAATCGGTGTTTAATTTTGACCTGGAACCGGGGCGGATTTACTACAGCGGCGGCGGCATCGACGAGGTCCAGTTCAAAGCGGAGATGGACCGCATACTCGGCGGTGTCCCCGTTGTCAAAATCGATCTGCTGACTCAGCTCGATCTCAACATCCGGGTTTCGCCGGATGCCGCGATGAATAACGGATATGCCGATCATCCGCTGGCGCTTGCCGCCGCCGAGTTGATGGGAATTTCCGCCATCAACTTTCACGGTGAGCACTCGGTGTTCAAGCGCTACTGGGAAGAGTACAAAAACGAGGTGATCCGGACCGGCATGACCGCCCTGTTCGTTTTTATCATCGCCATGTTCAACGTGCTGCTGGACGCCCATTTTCTGGCCAAGGATGTCCAGGCCGTCAACTACCGGATTGCCTCGGTCTTCAAGTC
Organism: uncultured delta proteobacterium; assembly: GCA_963826785.1. GTDB lineage: Bacteria > Desulfobacterota > Desulfobacteria > Desulfobacterales > Desulfosalsimonadaceae > CAWGYD01. Next base: position 63,460 of record CAWGYD010000010.1, on the reverse strand, counting down.
GACCTTTCCGGATGTGACGCGCATCGTGGACCCGGTGCAGCAGATGCGGGTCCGGATCGCCGAGGCCAGGGATAAAGAAATGTTTGCCGGGGAACTGGCCTCGGAATCGCTCAATATCGACATCTTAAACGAAATCAGTCAACTGATCCCCCCGGGAACGGACGTGGAATTCACCCGGTATGTCCGGGGGGATGACAACATCCTGATCACCGGCGATACGGACACTTTCAATGCGGTGGATGAAATCAAGGGCAACCTGGAAAAAGCCCAGTCCATCAAAAATATTACCATTACTTCGGCCAATCTCGAAAAATCGATCAACCGCGTGCAGTTCAAGCTCAAGGCTGATCTGAAATGACCCACAGGACACATTAAAATGCTGAATATCAGTTTGAACAAGCGGGAGAAAACCGCTGTCTTAGGCGCCGCCGGTTTCATTGCGATATTCGTGCTGGTCCAGTTTATCATCGTTCCGGTATTTGAAAAGCGCAATGACCTCCGGCATACCCTGGAGGCGAAAAAGGGCATTCTCACCGAGATGGTCCGGCTCCAAACCGAATACCAGGGGATGAAATCAAAAGAAGAAGCCTCCAGGCGCGGCTTTGAAAGCCGTCCGGCCGGCTTCACCCTCTTTTCTTTTCTGGACCGGCTTGCCGGGGAGACCGGTGTCAAGGACCATATCTCCTATATGAAACCCTCCAGCGCGGTAAGGGAAGGTTCGGGCCTGAAGCTGTCCCGGGTGGAAATGAAGATACAGGAAATCAACCTGAAGGACCTTGCGTCGTATTTGCACCGGGTGGAAACCTCGCCGAACATGATCGTGGTCAACCGGCTGTCCATCACCAAAACCGGGCCGGACAACGGGCTGATCAGCGCTGTTCTGCAGGCGGAAACCGTAGAATCCTAATTAATGGTATTGATATGAAAAAATGGCTGGCGTACAGCGCATATGTGGTTTCGATCGCGCTCCTGTTTTTGTATGTTCTGTTTCCGAGCGATGCGATCATTTCCTATGCGAAATATCAATTCGATGCGGCCGTCTCCGGGTTTGATCTGGGGATCCGCCAGGTGAAACCGGCCTTTCCGCCCGGCCTGACCTTTTATGCCCCTCGGATTGAACGGTCGGGTCAGACCCTGGTTACGGCGCAATCCCTCAGTGTGACGCCGGCGTATCTAACGCTGATGTCACCGGACAAGACCTTGCATGTGGACGGTCGGGCATACGGCGGCCGCCTCTCGGGGGCAGTCACCATTCGCGGGGCCAAAAATCCGCTTGTGGTCGACACGGACCTGGATTTTACCGATATTCTCCTCCAGGATATCCCGGAAATCAAGCAGCTGATTCCCTATGAACTGTCCGGACGTGCGGAAGGCAAGCTCGTTTTCGGCAACAGCAAGGATCCCAGAGGGGAAGGGACGGCGGAACTCCTGATCACCGACAGCCGGGTAAAATTGTCCGCGCCGATGATGGGCATCGAAGAAATCGAATTTAAAACCGTATCATCCAAGGTCGAAATGGCAAACCAGCGGATCCTGATCAAGGAACTCAAGGTGGAAGGGCCGGATGTGACCGGCAATGCCACCGGTTCCATTCTGCTCAAAGATCCCGTGGACAAGAGCATCATCAATATCGCTGGGCGCATCAATCCCCAGGCCAGGCTGATCAAGGGACTTTCCGCCATGTTCCCGGTGGAACTGATATCCAAGAACATGCGCGGCGGCGGCGTGCCTTTTCGAATTTCCGGCACCATCGACCGGCCCAACTTTTCACTCCGGTAATCATAAATACATAATCATTGACTGATTTTTTCTGATGATAAAAAAATTATTTGGTATCTTTCACATCGTATTGATCACGCTGGCCGTATTTTTCTGCGTTCAGCTTTTTTACCAGCTGGTCAGCGCCACCGCGCTTCGGGTCCCCTATGACCGGCTGCTGATCGCACAGGCGCCCGAAAACATGCCCTCATCTGTCAGCATGCCGGATCGCATGCGCGCCAATCCCGGCCTGAATGCCTATCAGGCCATTTTCAACCGGGATCTGTTCAAGACCGTCCAGGTGGAGCCGGCTCAGAAAAAAGCGGATGACATCGAACTGGAAAAATTGAAACAGACCCAATTGAACCTCAAGCTCTGGGGAACGGTGACCGGTTCAGAGACCCGGCGGGCATATGCGGTGATTGAAGATCTCAAGAACCGCCAGCAGAGTCTTTACCGGGAAGGCGACGCCATCCAGAATGCACAGATCAAACTGATCCTGAGAAAAAAAGTGGTGCTCAGCGTCAATGGAAAAGACGAAATCCTGCTGATGGAGGAAGAGAAAAATCAGCGGGCCATGGCCTCTGCTTCAGCGCCGAGCAGCCGGGATACCGGCATGCCGGAAGAACCGGAATACACTTATGGAAGCGAAGCCGACCAGTCGACGGTCAGCATCGACCGGGAAGAAATCAACAGCGCCCTGAAAAATATCAACCAGCTGATGAGCCAGGTCAAAGTCCGCCCCCATTTTGAGAACGGGCAGCCCAGCGGCCTGATTGTCAGCCATATCCGGCCCAAATCCATTTTTTCGGAAATGGGCCTGCAAAACGGCGATATCGTCAAGGGCGTCAATGGCAACCAGATCCAGTCTGTGGATGACGCCTTGAAATTTTATGAAAACCTGAAATCTTCATCATCCGTGGACCTTCAGATCGAACGGGGCGGCGAACTGATGTCGATTGCCTATCAGATCCAGTAAATCGTTAATCAGATATAGAGGATAATTCTAAATAAGGCATTTCAAAAACGCCGCTGAATGGCGGCGGCATGAAAGGCCCAATTCGGAAGACAAATGATGAGACTTATGCGAAAAATTTTTGTGTGGATGTTGTTTTGCTGTGTGATGGGAATTTTTCTGACCGGTGCATCTCTGTATGCACAGGAGAGCAAAGAAAATTCACCTGCCAATGATGCCGCTGCTGCCGCAGGGGAAGCCAATTCGGACCGGTTTGTATCCATTGACTTCAACAATGTGGATATCGAGGTGTTCATCAAATTCATCAGTGAACTGACCGGGCAGAATTTTATCATCGATCCCCGGGTCAAGGGAAAGGTGACCGTCATCTCCCCCACCAAGATCTCTGTTGATGAAGCCTACAAGGTATTTGAGTCGGTATTAGACGTGCATGATTATACCACCGTCAAATCCGGCAAGGTGACCAAGATCATCCCGTCGCCCTATGCCCGCACCATGAATATCGAGACCCGTTTTCATGATGAGAAACAAAGCCCCGAAGATAAAATTGTGACGCAGCTGATCCATCTGAAATATGCCGACCCCAATGAAGTCAAACAGCTGGTCGCCCCCCTGGTCTCCAAAAGCAGCGTGGTGCTTTCCTATCAGCCCACCAACATGATGGTGATCACCGACGTCTATTCCAACATCCTGCGGCTGCTGCGGATTATCGAAGCCATAGACGTCACCGGCATCGGCAGGGAGATTTCCGTGCTCCCCATCGAGCATGCGGATGCCGCGGAACTGGTGAAGATCATCGATTCGGTTTTCAATGCCAATAACCAGCCCCGGCGGCCCGGCAGCGAAAAATCGGTGGTCCTCGTGTCCGATGACCGCACCAACATCCTGATTGCCATGGGGACCGAGGCGGATATCGAACAGGTCAAGCGGCTGATCGGCATGCTGGACAAGGAGATGCCCCGGGGAAGCGAAAAAATTCATGTCTACTATCTGGAAAACGCCAAGGCCGAGGAACTGGCAGGCGTGCTCCAGGAACTCCCCTCCAAGGGGGGGGCTCCCGCGGATGAAAAAGGCAAGCCCCTGGCCCCCATCGTGTCCGAAGGGGTCAAGATCACCGCGGACAAGGCCACCAACAGCCTGATTATCCGTGCGGAAAAAGATGATTATGAAATCCTTGAAGAGATCATCAAGAAGCTCGATGTGCAGCGCTCCATGGTGTATATCGAATGCCTGATCATGGAAATCAACAAGGAGCGGTCCCTGAACATGGGCACGGAATGGATTGTCGGCGGCAACGCCAGTTACGGAGACAAGAAGGGCGTCTACGGGACCGGATTTTCCGGCGGCGCCCTGGGCGGGGATCCCGGATTTATCCAGTCGGCCATATCCGGCGCCACGGGCCAGCCGTCGCTGCTTCCTCCCGGGTTTTCCCTGGGGGTATTCGGTGAGGGGATCACCGTGGGCAACGTCACTTTCCCCACCATCGCCGCACTCGTCAGCGCCTACAAAAAAGACAAGGACGTGCATATCCTGTCCACTCCCCAGATTATGACCACGGATAATCAAACGGCCAAGATCCAGGTGGGCAAGAACGTCCCCTACCTGACCAAGGCGGCCACCGGGGATACCAATTACAGCAATTATGAATACAAGGACGTGGGCATCATGCTGGAAATCACACCCCAGATCAGCAAAGACCGCCAGGTCCGGCTGGAAATCGCCCAGGAGGTCACGAAACTCGAATCCACCACCGACCTGTTCCAGCCCACCACCCTGAAGCGGACCATCGACACCACCGTGGTGGTCAATGACAAGAACACCATCGTGATCGGCGGCTTGATCGATGACAGCCTCTCCTCCACGGAGTACAAGGTCCCCTGCCTGGGCAGCATCCCGGTGGTGGGATGGCTGTTCCGCTCCGAGGGCAAAGGGCACGAGAAAACCAACCTGTTCGTCTTTCTGACCCCGCATGTGGTGGAAGGGGCGGCCGAAGCCAAGGCGCTCTATGAAGAAAAGCAGGGGCAGGTGGACAAGCTTCAGCAGGGGGAAATCAAGCTTTACGATTTTAAAGCAAGTGATGTTTTCAAAGCTCCCGGAAACCTTGAAGAATAACAAATGATGACCGGGTGATGCGCATAAATTACCATCACCCGGCTTTTTAAAAGCGCGTCGCTGTATCAATTGCCGCAAATACGGCTTTTTGGGCCCTGCATTGCATATTGCCGCTGGCATATGATCATGTGATATGTTATATTGCAGAAAGCAAGACGCCTCACCCCTTTTACGAGTCGATTATGCTAAAACGTCTTTCTACCATCTTGAGTTCTGATTTCGATATTCCCGAGGAGTCCTTCAGGGAAGCCCAGCAGGCCAGCCTGGAACAGAGTCTGAGTCTATCGGAAATGCTGCTGAAAAAGCAGGTCCTGACGGAAACCCAGCTGCTCAACGCCTACAGCAAGCTGTTCAACATCCCCTATGTGCCCAAATTGTTTCTGGAGGATTTCGACACCGGATTTTCCAGGCAGGTTTCCATCCAGTTTCTAAAAAAATATGCCATGGTCCCGTTAAAGACCGATCAGCCCGTTCCCGGGCTGCCGGAAGGAGAGCCCGGCCCAAATAGCCCAAACGGCCGCATCCTGATCGCCTTAAACGATCCGTCCGCCTTTCAGCAGATCGATGACCTGGTACGGATTCTGGATATCGATGAATATGACCTGGTGCTCACCAGCCGGGATTCCATCTTCTCCCTGATCAACACGGCCTATGACAGCAGCCGGGACACCGCCCAGCAGCTGGTGGCGGACATGGAGGAAAACGGCTACGACATCATCAGCGAGATCGAGGAAACCGCCGACCTGCTGGATGACACCAGCGACGCGCCCATCATCAAGCTGGTCAACCATATCATTTCCCAGTCGGTAAAAAGCGGCGCCAGTGACATCCATATCGAGCCGTACCAGAACAATTTCAAGATCCGGTACCGGGTGGACGGGGTCCTCTATGACCTGCTCACCCCGCCCAAATGGATGCAGTCGCCCCTGATCTCCAGAATCAAGGTCATGGCCAAGATGAACATCGCCGAAAAGCGGCTGCCCCAGGACGGCCGATTCGGGGTGAAGATCGGGGACCAGAATATCGATATCCGCGTCTCCACCATCCCCATTACCTATGGGGAGCGGCTGGTCCTGCGGCTGCTGAACAAGTCTCTGTCCCTGCTGGGGCTTTCGGAACTGGGGCTCAATGATGAAAAACTGAAGGTGATCAATAAACTGATCCGATCATCCCACGGCATCATCCTGGTCACCGGCCCGACGGGGAGCGGAAAAACCACCTCCCTCTATGCGATCCTGTCGAAGATCAACTCTCCGGATATCAACATCATCACCATCGAGGACCCGGTGGAATACCAGCTCAAGGGGATCAGCCAGATCCAGGTGAATCCGAAAATCGAGCTGACCTTTGCCCGGGGGCTGCGCTCCATCGTGCGCCAGGACCCGGACGTGATCCTGATCGGGGAAATGCGGGATCAGGAAACCGCTGAAATCGGTGTCCAGTCCGCGCTCACGGGCCACCTGGTCTTCTCGACCCTTCATACCAATGATTCGGCCGCCGCCATTACCCGGCTGGTGGATATCGGAGTGGAGCCGTTTTTGATCTCTTCTTCGGTCATCGCGGTCATCGCCCAGCGCCTGGTCCGGGTTCTGTGTGCCGAATGCCGGGAAGCGTATCAACCCGATGATGAAACCATGAAGATGCTGGGCCTCGATCCCGGACAGGCGCAGAGACCCACCATTTACCGCTCCAATGGATGCCAGAAATGTTTCGGCAGCGGCTACAAGGGACGCATCGGAATATACGAAATCATGGTCTTGGATGAAATCCTGCAGAATCTCATCTTAAAGACCCATGACTCGCACCAGATCAAGAATCAGGCGATCAAGCAGGGGATGATCACCCTGTTTCATGACGGCATCCATAAAGTACTGGCAGGAACCACCACCATCGAAGAGGTGCTGCGCGTCACCCAGACATAGTCCGTAAAATATGCCTTTTTCCGCACCGTCTGCTTTGATCTTCTGAAAAACCGGGCGCGCGGATTACATGCAGGGCGAAAAAGCGGGTGGTTTCCCGATCATTTCGAACGAATAACGGTTGATTGCATCACCACCAGAAGGCGAACTTAATGAACCATAACCGCTCTGTACGTGTTCTGTCCCGGCATCTGCCCGCCATCCCGCCCTTTTTTCTGCTGTTCGCCATACTTTTCTTTGCCGCTGTCGCAGCATGCGGCGCGACCGAAACTTCCCCCGGCATCGTGATCGATGCGGACAAGCAGTTTGAATTTGCCCGGCAGTGCTTTAACAACGATCAATTTTCGTGCGCTGCGGATGAATTTCAGCGCTTCACCTATTTCTTCCCGCAGGACCCCCGGGTACCCGAAGCCATGTACAACGCCGGGATGGCCTATTTTTTCCAGGAATCCTATTCGGCGGCGATTCGCCAGTTCGAAAAAGTTTTCAAAAATTTCAGCGACCAGGAAATCGCCATCGACAGCGCGCTCCAGATCAGCAGGAGCTATCGGCTGATGGGCAATGATGCGGCGGCCATTGATATTTTACGGCAGGTCGTCGCCATGACCCCGTCTGCCCGGACCCGAAACAGGGTCCTCTCCCAGCTGGGATGGCTCTATCTTGAAACCGGTGATTCGGAAAGCAGCCTCCAGGCCTTTTCAGCCATCAGCGAGGATGCCTGGCCGCTGTACCATGTGAACGAACTTTTAGGTCAGATCGAAAAAGAAAAGAAGATCGGCGGGAAAAGCCCTTTTATTGCGGGAATGGCCTCGATCATTCCGGGCGGGGGGTATCTGTATACCGGACGCTACCGGGATGCGCTGTTTGCTTTCATCTTAAACGGCGCTTTCGGATATGCCGCATACGAAAGTTTCGATCATGACCTGTATGCCATCGGCGGAATCCTTTCCGCAGCGGAGCTCGGATTTTACTCGGGAAGCATCTACGGCGGCATAAACAGCGCGCACAAGTACAATGAAGAAAAGAAGCGCCAATACATCAGCGGTATGAAACGCTACTCGGAAATCAGCATCAAGCCTGCCGGAATGGGGCTCTGCCTCTCCTTTTGCTATCATTTTTGAAGGCCTACTTGATCAGCTGATTCATCTCGAATATGGGCAGGCAGATGGACAAAACGATGAATGCCACGATCACGCCCATAATCAGGATGATGGCCGGCTCCAGCAGGGCGGTCAGCCCCGTGACGGCGGCTTCGATTTCATTTTCGAACATGTCCCCTACCTTGTTGAGCATGGTTTCCATGTCGCCGCTCTGCTCGCCCACCTGGACCATCTGAATGGAAATGCTCGGGAACAGGTGAGGGGGGGCGTCAAGAGACTTGCCCAGGCTGTTTCCTTTTTCCACTTCTTCGGCTGCATGTTCGATCATGTCCGCGATCAGTTGGTTCCCCACCACATTTTTGACGATATGGAGGGCCGGCAGCAGGGAAACGCCGTTTTCAAGCAGGGTCCCCAGTGTACGTGAAAAACGGCTGACGGCCAGTTTCCGGGTCAGGCTTCCCACCATGGGCAGTGAAAGCGCAATCTTGTCAAACCGGTATTTCCCCCTGGCGGTTTTTTTAAAGCGGTGGACACCGTATACCGTCAGCGCAATTCCGCTGAGCAGCATCCACCACCAGTTTTTCAAAAACTTGCTGGTGGCAATCAGGAACCGGGTGGGTGCCGGAAGCTGCTGGCCCATGTCCGAAAATATCGAGGTCATGGAGGGGACGATATAGGTGAGCAGGAAAAACAGGATCAGCACACCCACAATCGACATCAATATGGGATAGGCCATGGCGGAGCGGATCTTTTGAAGGAGTTGCTGCTGCCGTTCGCTGATATCGGCCAGGCGCTGGAGCACCAGTTCCAATGTCCCCGAGGACTCACCGGAATCGACCATATTGATGTAGATCTGGGAAAAAATTTCGGGATACTGGGCCAATGCGGCGGCAAAGCTGCTTCCTTCCTCGATGGCGTCTTTAATCCGCGACAGGACCCGCTTGAACCGAGGGGAAGGGGTCTGGGGAATCAGGGCGGCAAGGGCCGAGACCAGGGGAAATCCGGCGCTCAGGAGGGTGGAAAGCTGCCGGGTCATCATGGCCACTTCCATCGGTTTGATCCGGGTCAGAAAGGGGCGATCCAGAAAAAAAGGACGTTCTTTGCTTACGGATACCCGTTCATAGACTTCCTGGATGGAGATCGGATAAATATTGACCGCCCTCAATTTCTGCCGGGCGGCAGCGATACTTTCCGCGTCGATGATATCGGTTTTGTTTTTTCCTTTTATATTTAATGCATTGTACTCGTATATCGGCATTTGGAAAATCTCTTATAGATAAATGGGATTGGGTGTTAAAAGACAGCTTGAGGGTATATACCAGAGTCGCAAGCCTTTGCTCAACCCAAAAGTTGATGTTGACAAGTCCTTCAAAAAGTTTATAAAAATGAAGATTGTGCAGCTTTTGGATGCAGGTTGGGTGAATCGCAACGAAATTTTTAGAAAGGATGGGGTTTCATGTTGAAGGTGGGCTTTATCGGTTGGCGCGGAATGGTGGGATCCGTGCTGATGAACCGGATGCTGGAGGAAAAGGATTTCCATGACTTTGAACCGGTGTTTGCCTCCACTTCCCAGGCGGGGCAGCCGGGACCTAAGATCGGCACGGATACCGGCATGGATGTGCCGCCGCTAAAAGACGCCTATGACATCAAGTTTCTTTCCGAACTGGACATTATCGTCACCTGCCAGGGGGGCGATTACACCAAGAAGGTCTTCCCCCAGCTCCGGGCCGCGGGGTGGAAGGGATACTGGATCGATGCCGCATCCGCCCTGCGCATGAACGACGACAGCATCATCATCCTCGATCCGGTGAACCGCAATGTCATCGACCAGGGGCTTGCCGGGGGGATCCGGAATTATATCGGCGGCAACTGCACGGTCAGCCTGATGCTCATGGCCATCGGCGGCCTCTTTCAAAAAGGGTACATCGAATGGTTGAGCAGCATGACCTACCAGGCGGCATCCGGGGCCGGCGCCAAAAACATGCGCGAACTGATCTCCCAGATGGCCTGCATCGGGGATTTCGCCAAAGAGATGCTGGCCGATCCGGAATCGGCCATTCTGGAACTGGACCGGGGCGTGTGCGACCTGCTGGGTGACAATGAATTCCCGGTGACCCATTTTGGCGCGCCTCTGGCCGGCAGCGTCATTCCATGGATTGACAGTGCCATGGAAAACGGCCAGACCCGTGAAGAATGGAAAGGGTCCGCCGAGACCAATAAGATCCTGCAAATGAACCCGCAAATCCCCATAGACGGCATCTGCGTGCGGGTCGGGGCCATGCGGTGCCACAGCCAGGCACTGACCATCAAGCTCAATCGGGACCTTCCCCTGGCAGACATTGAAGCCATCATCGCAGAGGCCAATGAATGGGTCAAGGTGGTCGAAAACACCAAAGCAGAAACCCTCAAGCACCTCACCCCCGCCGCGGTGACCGGAAAGCTGAGCGTTCCGGTGGGCCGGATCCGTAAACTCAATATGGGCCCCCGGTACCTCACCCTTTTTACTGTGGGGGACCAGCTCCTGTGGGGGGCTGCAGAACCGGTGCGAAGGATGCTCAATATCCTGCTGCAGTTTCTGGGCGGAAAATAATACGGGAAAGGGCCGGTTCTCTGCCACTGGAAATCGAAGCGATGCGTTTCGATGTCATTTACAACCAGGGAGATTCACTTAGCGGTCGCGCAAAAAAACTGGAAAAGCGCCGCTTGAAGTATGGGGTGACTTTGGCATCCGGGCGAAATCTCATTTTCTTTTAGTTCTTTTAAAATTTCTGATTCAGGCGGCACCTGAAATTGCACTGCAGGTCAGGTGACTTGATGCCGCACGGGTGGTTATGGCATGCTCGATTTTCTGATAATTGCACTGGTCGGTATGACGGCTGCCGTGCTGGCGGTTCTCTTCAAATGGAACCGGGTGTTGAAGCGCCGGCTGAATTTACTTGCCCAAACCTGCAAAGACACGCAGAGCCGTAACCGGACCATTCTTGAGTCGGTGGATGATGCCTTTATCCTCTATGATCCGGAAGCGGATGTGATCACCGATTTCAATCCGATCTTAAGCGAGATGTTCGGGTATTCCCCCGATGAGATCTCCGAACGCAAGCTTCAGATTCTCTACAACGGCGCGGAGCCCTATTCATTTAAGGACGGGCTCGCCCGTCATCAAAAGGCGTGGTCGGATACTCCCCAGGTTTTTGAATGGCTGACCCGGGATCGGTCCGGACAGGATCTATGGGTCGAGGTCCGCGTCAAATCCGTCTTCCTGCCGGAACGCAAATGCCTGCTGTTTCTGATCAAAAACATTACCGAACGCAAAACCACCGAAACCCGTCTTTACCGGCTGATCAACATCGTAGAACAGATTGGTGAAGGGGTTGCCACCGCCGATTTAAACGGCATCATCACTTATGCGAACCAGGCATGGTCGGATATGCACGGATATTCTCCCCCAGACCCTTCCGGGCAAGCATCTCGGCATTTTTCATGATGACGACCAGAATCTATACGAGGTCATGCCCTTCAACCGCAAAGTCCTCCGCAAGGGATATCACAGCGGGGAGGTCGGACATATCCGGTCCGACGGCTCCCGGTTTTCCACTCACATGACCACCACGCTGCAGCGGGATGAATCCGGCCGGGCCGTCGGGTTCATCGGGGTGGCCTCGGATCTCTCCGACCAGAAAAAAATCGAGGACGCGCTGCGGGAAAGTGAGATCAAATTCCGGTACCTGTTCAACCTGAGTCCCCAGCCCATTTCACTGACGAACCTCACCGGAAAAATCATCGATGTCAATGAGAAATTCTGCCAGTTTATCCGGCATCCCCGCAAGTCGGTGATCCAGAAAAAGACCATCGAAGTGGGCTTTCCGGCCGAGGATTACCAGCGCTTCATCGATAAACTGACCTCGGATGGCGAGGTGTCCGGACATGAAATGACGGCCCTGGACAAACAGGGTATCCCCGTGCAGGTCCAGCTTTATGCAAAAATGGTGCAGATCCGGGATGATTTTTTTATCCTCACCGTCTATCATGATGTCACCGCCCAGCGAAGTCTCGAAAACCAGTTGATCAAGGCCCAGAAAATGGAGGCCATCGGAACCCTGGCCGGCGGCATTGCCCACGATTTCAACAATATCTTGTCGGCGATCCTGGGATATATTGAATTGTCCAGGATTCATGTAAACCCCGAAGACAAAGTCCATCAATACCTGGAAGAGGTCTTCAAGGCCGGAACCCGGGCACGGGAACTGGTCCGGCAGATCCTGTCCATCAGCCGCCAGACCGAGCAGAAGCGAAAACCCATAGACATCAACCGGATCATATTGGATGTGTCCAGACTGCTTCGGGCGACCCTGCCGGCATCCATTGAAATCCAGGAAAACCTGGATGCCTGTGCCGGTCTCGTGGAAGCCGATTCCGCCCAGATTCACCAGGTCATCATGAACCTGGGCACCAATGCCGGCCAATCCATGAGGGAGACCGGCGGGATGCTGAAGCTGTCCACCGCCAGAGAAAAAATCTCCCCAACAGACGGGGACGAGTCATCGGGGTTAAAACCCGGCCACTATCTTAAGATTACGGTGAGCGATACGGGCAAGGGGATCCGGCCCGAAGATCGGAAACGGATTTTCGACCCGTATTACACCACCAAGGAAAAGCAGATGGGAACCGGCCTGGGTCTGGCCGTGGCCCAGGGAATCGTCCAGAAGCATGGCGGTTCCATTTCTTTTTCCAGCCGATTGGGCCGGAAAACCGAATTTTATGTGTACCTGCCCCTTCTGGAAGAAAATCTTCTCGCAGAAGATGAGGAATTGAGCCCCGAGCAGGTTTCCATGCCCACCGGAACGGAAACCATCCTGCTGGTGGATGACGAGGAAACGATCATCGACACCGGCCGGGAAATGCTGGAATTTCTCGGCTACCGGGTGGAGGCCTGCATGAGCAGCATGGACGCATTGCGCAAATTCCGGCAGGCGCCTGAATCGTATGACTTGGTCATATCGGATATGACCATGCCGGAAATGGACGGGGATCAACTGGCAATGGCCATGATGTTGACCCGGGCGGATATTCCGGTGATCCTGTGCACCGGTTACAATCCCAAAATCGATGAATCCACCGCACGTCAGATCGGTATCCGGGCCCTGGTGTTCAAACCGCTGACTTTTCAGCAGCTGGCCACACACGTGCGCAGTGTACTGGACCAGAACCGTGAATCCTCAGATCTCGTAGCCGCAATGGAAGACGGCCCTAAAAAAGTGAAAGCGTAAACAGGGCCATGTTGCCCAGGCTGTGAATGATCACCGGCACCATGAGGTTCTTCTCCGCCTCATAGGCCAGACAGAAGATGATCCCGCCGACAATCTGGGGAACCGGGATCACGCTCAGGTGGGAATGGGCCGCCACGAACAGGGAGGTGGTCGCCAGCACCGCAAGCAAAACAGCTGCGCTTTTTGACACCGGATACAGCAGGTCCCTGAAATACCCGTAGATGACCCCCCTGAAAAAGACTTCCTCGGCAACCGGTCCCACCACCCCGGCCACCAGATAAAACAGCGCCAGCTGACCCACGGACCCGGGCAGCCTCATCTTCAGCAAGGAAACCGGATCAAGCCCCGCAAGATACAACCCGAGTCCCGCGATCGCGGCTGCCGCTGCAAATCCCAGCGACCAGACAAACCCTTTGTACATTCCCTGGAAAATGCGGCCGCGCACCAGCCCGAAAACCGCCGGGCCCTTGTTCCAGACCCGAAAAATCATAAAGATGGCAGCGGTCTGGCAAATCCGGGCCGCGCCCGTCACCGCAAGGGGATGACCCGGAAACTGCCGGGCGGTCATTTCGATGCCAAGAACGGCGGCTACCGCGAAGATTGCCGGGAAAAATCGGACCGGGGCTGTATCCATCCAAGCCTCTTTAGGGATTGATATGCATACCACTGGACATACCAGTGATCGGATGTGTTGATCAGGTCCAGGATGACCGGGATCGCTGAAGGCTGCTTTTGCCGGCCCAGGCTGTAAAGAGCCATGCAAACCACATTGGGCTGCGGATCAGACAGCATGGAAAGGGCCATCCGGTGCGCCTCACCCGTTGACCCGGAAGCAAGGGACCGGGCCAGCCAGTACCGGATGGGAATATGGGGACTGTTTTTCATGCTTTCGATGCCGGCAAACGCAGTGATCGGCATCTTTTTATCCGCAATTTCCTTGATGGCCGCCAGGCGGTCCGTCCAGTGATCGGATGACAGCCGCTCCCTGATCTGCGCGGCCATTACGGACTGCCCGCCGCTCCGGTAGAGGGGGAGCACCAGCAGTATGCCGGCCGCAAGCACGACAAGCGTTGACATGCCCCTGCGAAGCCGCAGATCGCTTACCGGGAATAACATCAGCAGGACGCAGAAATAGATAATGCCATAGAGCAGCAGGGGAAGGGCGAAGACCAGTGAAAAAAAGGTGAATTTCCGGAAAAAAGCGAAATTGTCGATCCTGCCGGAAATTTTTGACAAGACATCGCTTGACGATTTCATGAATTGATCCATGCCGGTGGTGTATATCGTGCGACCGGCATGGATGAATGACAGGGTCTGCCCGTCCTGCATCACCGTGAGATCGACGGGAGCCGCCGGGTCGGGCGGGATCAAATAATCTTCCTTTCTCAGGCGCGTTTCGATTGCAGAAAAGGATTGGGGAGTGGAAGCGCTGATCCGGCAGGTGTGGAGCAGCCGCTGATCCGGCGATTTAAACACGTAGGCGGGATAAAGGGTGTATTTATAGTAAAACGCATTGATCGCCTTTCCCGCAGGATGTGTCAGCAGCAGGTGATCGCGGATGTGGATAAACGTATCGCCGTTGACCTGGGGCATCCAGACGCCGGCCAGAATGACCCATACAATCGGGTGTATGATTATCCCCCGGAAGCGGAGCGGCCGGTGTTGGGTGGGCGTTTCCGGATAGAGCCGCAACGTCGCCGCCGCAACTGCCGCCGACAGCAGGATGAATATGGCCGTGACAGGATAATTGATGCCACCGCGGTTGATCAGAATCAGCAGCGCAGAGCCGGCCAGAACCGGCAGCAGGATGAATCTCCGTTTAAACCAAAAGCGCCGCCACAGGAATATCAGTCCGAAGGTCAACAGGGTCAGCCCGGCACCGGCCGTCAGGGTGAAAAATAGTCCGCCGGCAAGCGCCGGTCCGGGTTGAAGCAGAAAAGGGAGGATCTTCTCGTTTGGCACCATCAGGTAGCCGGCGTTTTTAAGTGCAAGCAGCTTGTGGTAATGGGCCTGATTTGAAAAAAAGACAAGGATGGAAAAAAGAAATTCAGAACAAAGCAAACCGATGGCGCATACGGCGGCCGGGTAATAGATGCGCTTCATGTTTCGCAGATCAGGATGATGCCTGAAATTTTTGGCTCAATGCATCGAGCGCCAGTATGTAGCCGTGGGGGCCCAGCCCGGTGATCTGGCCGGTGACCACGTCTGAAATCAGGGATTTATGTCGAAACGGTTCGCGACCAAAGATATTGGACAGGTGGATTTCGATCACCGGAATATCGATCAGCAGAAGCGCATCACGTATGGCGATGCTGGTGTGGGTATAGGCCGCCGGGTTGATGATCATCCCATCATAAAGATCGCAGCACTGCTGGATTTTTTCCACCAGTTCGCCTTCATGGTTGGACTGGAAGAAATCGATGCTGAGATCTTTGCTGCGGCCGTGATCCACTAACATCTGATTGATTTCCGAAAGGGTCATGGCCCCGTAGGTCGCAGGTTCCCTCCGGCCGAGCATGTTGAGATTGGGGCCGTGAATCACCAGGATTTTCTTTTTCATGATGCGCTTTATCCTTTGTGTTATTCGAGCTGCTGTTTCAAGGCGGAAATGGCTTTTCTGTAATCATTGGCGCCGAAAATGGCCGATCCGGCGACAAACACGTCCACCCCGGCGTTGGAAATATTCCGGATGGTCTTTTCGTTCACCCCGCCATCGATCTGAATGAGAACGGAAAGATTGTGTTCATCGATCATCTGCCGGATCAGCCGTGCCTTTTCAAGGGTTGCCGGAATAAAGGACTGTCCGCCGAATCCCGGATTAACGCTCATGAGCAGGACGAAATCCACATCGGCCAGCACCCATTTGACGGCCTCGACGGGGGAGGCGGGATTTAGCACCACACCGGGCCTGCACCCGCAGTTCCGGATCAGGTCGATGGTGCGGTGGAGATGGGGGCAGGCTTCCGCGTGAACGGATATCAGGTCCGCCCCGGCTTTTGCAAATTCGGGAATGTACGTGTCGGGGTGTTCGATCATGAGGTGGACATCTTTGGGAAGATCCGTGATGCGTTTTACCGCCTCCACGACCAGCGGCCCGATGGTGATGTTGGGGACGAAATGCCCGTCCATGACGTCGATGTGGATCCAGTCGGCCCCGGCCGCTTCAACCCCTTTAATTTCTTCGCCGAGTCTGGCAAAATCTGCGGACAGTATCGACGGTGCAATCAGTTTCATGTCAGCTCCTGTTCATTTTTCAGTCATACAAACGGGTTTTGATCAAGTCGTCATTCCGGTATAGAAAAACGCATGCCTCGGTGTGGGCGGGTACCAGCGCCCATATCTCCTTGCCCGGTTTGATCATCTCATCATAGAGGGTATAGGTTGCGCTGTAAAGCTTCAGATCCAGCCGGATATGCTGTTTTAAGTATCCCGGGGCCAGCCGGAAGGAAAACAGCCTCACCCCGGAAAACCGATAATCGCTGTCAGTTGCGGATTCGGGACCCGGTTTCCGGTTGATCTCAAGGTCCACGGCATCACCCCGGCGAACCTGAAACCCTGCGGGCGGGTTCTGGGAAACGATACTGTTGGCAGGTTTTTTCGGATCATAAACCGTCTTGATATTGCCAATGGCCAGTTTGTTGCGGTCCAGCAGCAGAACCGATTCATCCAGAAAGAGTCCGGTCAGTTCTGGCATGACATATTCTTCGGGCCTCGGTCCCCGGCTGACCAGAAGATCGACTCTACCCCCGCGCTCGATGGTAGTCCCTGAAGCGGGCGACTGGAGATAAACCATGCCGGCCATGACCGATTCCAGGTATGTGTTGGAGATGGCGCCTGTGCTCAACCCGTTTTCTTCCAGGATGATCCGGACCTGCTGAAGATTTAAATCCTTGAGGTTTGGCACCGACACCATTTTGGTGCCCCTGGAGATGGTCAGTCGAATGTCGCGCCCCTTTTTGATGATCTCCCCGGGTGCCGGCGACTGGCGGATGATGTGGTTCTTGGGGGTATCGGCACTGAAATCGGAACCTTCCACCTTGGTGTTCAACCCCATGCCGGTCATCAGTTCCAGGGCGTATATGGCGTCCTTCCCCGAAAGTTCCGGCACCACCACCGTATCTTCGCCCTTGATGAACAGGGTAATGGTAAAATAGGCACTGGCCCCGGCGATGAGGCACAATGCACATATTATGAATATGACCTTGACCAGGGTTTTCATGATCCGACCTTCGTAAGACATGCACAGAAGAAACCGTCCATATGGTGCTGATGCGGATATGTACGGATAAACCCGTTTTGATCCAAAAACGGGCTGATGTCAAAGGGAAGATGGGAAAAATTTTTAACCACCGCATATCCGGGATGGCGCTTCAGAAAAGGGAAAATGACCCCTTCATTCTCCTCATTTTCCATGCTGCAAACGGCATAGACCAGGGTTCCACCGGGTTTTAGCAGCATTGAAACCGCATCCAGGCATTTGCCTGGATATCGCCAAACCGGCCCAGGTTCTGCCGGGCCGCATCCCATTTGATGTCCGGGTTTCGGCGGATCACGCCCAACCCGGAGCAGGGTGCATCCAGAAGAATACGGTCAAACGCGCCCGGGGTGAGTCGTTGCGCTTGATCGTCCACCAGGTCCCGGGCCGTCGGGGATACGATGTGAATACCCAGGCGGTCCATGTGGGCGGACAATCGCACCAGTTTGCCCGGGTCTTTATCAAGAGCGGTGATCGAGCCGCTGTCCTTCATCAGCTGGGCGAGATGGCCGGTCTTTCCGCCCAGGCCCGCGCAGGCATCCAGTACATTTTGTCCGGGAAGCGGCGAAAGAATATGAGAAATCAGCTGGGCCGCCTCGTCCTGAACCGCAAAATATCCTTTTTCAAAGGCTTCCAGGCGGTGCAGGGGTCTTCCGGGATGCCGCATCACCAGCCCCTCAGGCGCGTACCGCGTCTTTTCGAGCAATTCGGCATCTTCCTGCAACAGAGCCAAAAGATAATCCCGATCTGTCTTCAAGGTATTGACCCGGAGGCTCACGGGGGGGATCGTATTGATAAATTCACACAGCGATTCGGTTTCGTCCGCTCCGAAGCGCTTGATCCAGCGGCGGATCAACCATTCCGGGAACGACTGCATGACCGCCAGGCGGGCGACCGGGTTCGAGCCGCCGGGGAAGGCGGGCAGGGCATCCTTATTGCGGGCGATGCTGCGGAGCATGCATTTACATATTTGACCACCCAGGGGGGCGCACTCGCCTTGGCCAGTTCAACCGAGGTGTTGACCGCGGCGGAATCCGGAACCCGGTCCATGAAGAGCAGTTGATAGACCCCGATGCGCAGGATGTTTAAAATGGTTGGATCCACCTTTGACAGGCGCACCGATGAATACTGGCGGATGATCCAGTCGAGACGGTTTCGCCATCTTAATATTCCGAATATCAAGGCATTGGCCAAGTTCCGGTCCTGCTGCGGCATCGGGCGGTTACCGGCATCCAGGGTATCGGCAATCACCCGATCCAGGTGATAAGGTCCCTGTTCGACTTTGTCTAATATGGACAAAACGGTTTGCCTGGGGTTGCGATTCATCAGTGGATGGGCCTGTTAGATGCAGAGGATAATTTGAGTGATGCCGGTTTTACGAAAATATCGAATTTTCAGGGATCGGATTTCCTCTCAAAAATTCTTGAACCGGAAGCCGCCGGCCGGAGGCGCCCTGGATCTCTTTGATGGCGATGATGCTGCCCCCGGCAGCCACGTGAAGATGATGCGGGTCGCTTTTGATCACCGTGCCGGGCGGCCGATCCGCAGGCATATGGATGGGCGAAACGGAAAAGAGCTTGAGCAGAAGACCGTTTAAAAACGTATGCGCCCCCGGCCAGGGGGTAAGGCCGCGGACCCGTCTTTCGATGCGGACGGCCTCTTCGGACCAGTCGATGCGGCCGTCATTTTTGGTCAGCATGGGCGCGTAGGTGGCTTCATGGTGGGGTTGGGGGATGGGCCGGAGGGTTCCTGCCCGCATGCCGTCTATGGTGTCCTTGAGCAGCAATGCACCCATTTCTGCCAGCCGGTCGTGCAGGGTGCCGGCCGTGTCTTCGGCCCGGATTTCGGTTTGGGCTTTCAGCAGGATTTCTCCCGTGTCCATTCCCTTGTCCATGAGCATGGTGGTGACCCCGGTTTCCGCATCGCCGTTGATGATCGCCCACTGGATGGGTGCGGGGCCCCGGTACCTGGGGAGGAGCGAGCCATGGATATTCACTGCGCCGTAAACCGGGATTTCCAGAATACGCTTGGGCAGGATATGGCCGAATGCCGCCACCACCAGCAGATCCGGCCGGATCCGGGCGATGGCCTCGTAAAAAGCCTCTGTCTTGACCGTTTCGGGCTGAAGCAGCGGATTGCCGTGTTTCAGCGCGCATGTTTTCACCGGCGGCGGCGAGATCTTTCGCCCGCGTCCCTTGGGCCGATCCGGCTGCGTCACCACGAGGGAAACCATGCAGTCAAGATCATTGACCGCTTCCAGGGCGGGGACGGCAAAATCGGATGTCCCCATGAAAACCACTTTAAAATCAGGATCAGGATGCACTCTGCTTCAGTTCCTTTTGCCGACGTTTCTTATACAGCTGACGCTTGAGCACGCTGATCCGGTCGATGAAAAGAACGCCCCGGAGGTGGTCGATCTCATGCTGAAGGATCACCGATAGAATGCCATCCGCTTCAATGGTCACGGGCTTTCCATTCCGGTCCATGCCGGTGACGGTCACGGTGGCGTAGCGTTCCACATCCGACCGGAAATCCGGAACGCTCAGACACCCTTCATTTTCCGACACCATCGAGCCCTCGCTGGCCACAATTTCCGGATTGATCAGCACCTGAAAATTGCGCGCCCGGGCATCCGCCTCGGCATCATAGACGATGATACTCTGGTCGATTCCGGCCTGGATAGCGGCCAGACCCACGCCTGGGGCTTCATACATGGTGTCGGCCATGTCTTCGATGATGGTCTGAATTTTTTCGTCAATATCCGTTACCGGACGGGTGGGCTTTCGCAGAAACTCATCCGGGTAAGTCAATATTTCAAGTATGGCCATGATAATTTACGCATTCGTTACATATGGGTTAATGTTGACCGGGCGGTTTGTATATCCGCCTGGATCTGCCGGGAAAGCTGTTCGATGTTCTCGAATTTTTTTTCATCCCGGATCCGGCCGATGAAATTCACCTTGATTTTCTGACCGTAAATGTCGCCGGAAAAATCGAGCAGATGCACTTCCACGGTGAACATCTGATCGTCGAAGGTGGGGCTGTAGCCGATGTTGGCCACCCCCTTGTATGTCGAGCCGTTGCTCTGCACGGTGACGGCATAAACCCCCGTCTTCGGGCAGAGTTCATCCTGAAGATGAATGTTGGCCGTGGGAAACCCCAGCAGCCGGCCGCCCCGGTTGCGGCCCGAGACCACGGTCCCCCGGATCTGGTAATGTCTGCCCAGCAACTGGCGGGCTTTTTCCACATCACCGGCCATGACCAGTTCCCGAACCCGGGTGCTGCTGATCCGCTCCATGTCCTGGTGGGATACCGGCACCCAGCCGGCCACAATGACTTCATACCCGTATCGGGCAGAAAAATCCTTTAAGAAATGGATGTCCCCCTGGCGGTTTTTACCGAAGGTATAATCTTCACCGATAACAATGGCTTTCATCCCCAGTGTGTGAATCAGGATATCGGATAAAAACCGGTCTGCCGTCATGGCGGCGAATTTTTCATCAAAGGAGATGCAGACCAGTGCATCGATTCCGATTTTTTCGATGAGTTCGGCTTTCTGTTCAAACAGGGTGATCACCGGCGGGTCGCCGTTTTTTTTCAGCACGCGGATGGGGTGGGGGTCAAAGGTGATCGCCATCGAGGTCCCGCCGATGGACTCGGCTTTTTCGATCACCTGGTGCAGGATGGCCTGATGCCCCTTGTGCACCCCGTCAAAGTTTCCGATGGTCACCGCCGTATTCTGAAATGTCTTTCTTATATGCTCAAGACCCTTGTAAATCTGCATGAAATAATTTCCGCACTATTTTTCAATTGACTGTTACATTGCGCTTGACAGAATAAATCTTAAGCTATATAAAAAAAAACTTGTTTGAAATCAATGTTAAACATTGGTTTTTTTCAGTGCCGAAGTGGCGGAATTGGTAGACGCGCTAGGTTCAGGGTCTAGTGGGAGTATTCTCGTGGGAGTTCGAGTCTCCCCTTCGGCACCAAAGTTATTCGTTTCAAAGCCCGGGTTCTTCGCCCGGGCTTTTTTTATTCCGTTCCGTTCCCGTCCTCATCCCGTTTTCACATAGGGCGCTTCTATATCCAGGCGATAAAGAACCTGCTGCACCTGACATTCAATCGATTCTTTTTCCAGAAGGATTGCCCGGGTAACACCTTCGGCCTCAAAAATCCGCCTGCGGGTGGTCAGAATGATCCGCCGGGTACAATTTGACTGTTGAATCAAGTCGGATGGGGCCAAGCCATGATGCTGACAGACATCCATGCCGATGCCTTTCAGTGTTTCGCACAACGCCTCCAATCCCGCATCGCAAATAAATGCCGTTTTCCGCAGGGGTGCTTGGGGCATCCGGGTTACCGTTGAAATATTGAATGTCTCAAACACCGGGAACAGCGAAATTCGATCATTGTTTTCAAGGATTCTTACAATTTCGACCGATTGCCCGTTCACCAGAATCAGATCAATTTTACCCACCGGAACCCCAAGGGATGCGATCAATCCGGAAACTGATTCACCCTCCGGAATTTTCCATCTGAATGTTACTTTCTTCAGCTTTTGGGGTATATAATCATTTAATTCCTCGTAACACCGGACCCATACATCCATTATCTCCCTCGTTTGATCACAGCTTTATTTCAGACACAGAAAGTAGCAATAAATCATGAAAAATCAATGCTGAGGCAATTGAGGCAAAGCCGGGGCGGAACAAAAAAATTTCATGCTGTCATCCTTGCAGTGGGATTTGTTTATACAGAATGGGACTATACATCTAATCCTGGTAAATGAAATTCTTGTCTCTGCTCACGCACTCACACACACCGCATCATCGAATGGGCAGTACGGCAGAAAAGACGGGTGGAAAAATTACGCATAGGGAGGATTTTTGGCCAGTTTCGGCCCGTGACAGCTTACCAAATAAAAAAAGGATTTCAGTCATAACTATCTGAAATCCTATTCTTTTTTATGGCGCGCCCGGCAGGATTCGAACCTGCGACCTACGGATTCGTAGTCCGGCACTCTATCCAGCTGAGCTACGGGCGCGAAAAAGTTTTACAACTTAATAAGGCATCCAAAATGGGTTGTCAATTGATAAGTGCATGGGCCACGGTGCTTTTCTATCTTGACCCTTTGGGCAAAGTTTAATATGTCACTGAGGGTTTTGCAAATTTTGATGAAAAATGCGTGGAAAACCGGTATGGACGCCCATGAATTCATGGAAATGGCACTTGCTGAGGCGGAAAATGCCGGCAGGGAAGGGGAAGTCCCCGTGGGCGCGGTGCTCGTTGACGGCGCCGGGGTTGTTATCGCCCGTGCCCACAATCAGGTCATCACTCTGCATGACCCCACCGCACATGCGGAAATTCTGGCTATCCGGAAGGCCGGGCAGACATGTCAAAATTACCGGCTGTTGAACACCACGCTGTATGTGACCATCGAGCCTTGCGTCATGTGTATGGGCGCCATCATCCATGCCAGGATCGAAAAAGTGGTTTTCGGGGCGTTCGATCCCAAATGGGGAGGGGCCGGTTCGCTTTACCGGATGGATCAGGATATTCGACTCAATCACCGGCCGCAGGTCGTTGCAGGCGTTTGTGAATCCCGCTGCCGGCAGATGCTGGTGGACTTTTTCAAGGCAAAGCGATAAGTATTTATTTGAATATATTCCCGTTCCGGAAACCATGGGTTCCGGTATGAACCTGGTAATCGAGTCTATGCGAAAAGGAGACTTCATTGGCGAATATCATCATAGTCGGAACCCAGTGGGGTGATGAGGGAAAAGGAAAGATTGTCGATCTTCTGGCGGAATACGCAGATATCGTGGTGCGGTTTCAGGGCGGCAACAACGCGGGGCACACCATGGTGGTGGACGGGGAACAGTTTATCAGTCACCTGGTGCCGTCGGGCATCCTGCAGGGCAAACAGTGCGTGATCGGTAACGGTATGGTGGTGGATCCGGGTGTGCTTCTCGAAGAAATCGATTATCTTTCCGGAAAAGGCATCGATGTGAGCCCCGGAAAGCTTAAAATCAGCGAAAAAGCACACCTGATCATGCCCTACCACAAACAGATCGACAAGGCCCGGGAAGACGCCAGTGCAAAGGGCAAAATCGGCACCACCGGCCGGGGCATCGGCCCCTGCTACGAAGACAAGGCCTCCCGTCGCGGCATCCGGTTTGCGGATCTGATCAGTGAAGCGATATTTGAGGAAAAAGTAAGGGCCATTCTGCTGGAAAAAAACTTTTACCTGACCGAGTTTTACCGAAATGAAGCCATCGATCCGGAGGCCGTCATTTCTGAATTTGAGATCTGCCGCAAACGGCTGGCCCCCTATGTTGCCGACATTTCGGTGTTTATCGACCGGGGGATCCGTTCAGGCGAGCAGGTTTTGTTTGAAGGCGCCCAGGGAACGCACCTGGATATCGACCACGGCACCTATCCATACGTCACCTCATCCAACACCGTATCCGGAAATGCCTGCAGCGGTTCCGGGCTGGGCCCGAAAAAGATCGACGGCGTTATCGGAATTGTCAAGGCCTATACCACCCGGGTGGGCGAGGGCCCGTTCCCAACGGAACTCTTTGATGAGATTGGTGATGCCATTCAGAAAAAAGGAGCGGAATTCGGCGCCACCACCGGCCGGAAACGCCGCTGCGGCTGGATCGACATGGTGATTTTGCGAAATGCGGTCCGGTTGAACAGCCTCACCGGGCTGGCGGTGACGAAGCTTGACGTACTGGGCGGCCTTGATTCACTTGAGATTTGCACCGCCTATGAACACGATGGCAAAATGATCGAGGATTTTCCTGCTGACCTGGCGGTCTTGAGCCAGTGCCGGCCGGTGTGTGAGACGCTTCCCGGATGGGAGGAAGATATTTCAGGCATCCGGAATTTTGCCGAGCTGCCCGAAAATACGAAAAAGTATTTAAAACGCATCGAGGAGTTGGCCGAAACCCCCATCGACATCATTTCCGTGGGTCCCGGCCGGGATGAAACCATCGTTTTGAAAAATGCATTTGCATAGAATCCGGCCGGTCCTTATCATAGGACATAAACGCTGACCGCAATTTTTGATTGACAACAGCGGTTTTGTAACATAAATAGGATTTCCAAAAGTCGGGAAGTGGCTCAGCCTGGTAGAGCACAGCGTTCGGGACGCTGGGGTCGCTGGTTCAAATCCAGTCTTCCCGACCATTTTTTTACCGCCGCCAACAATTGGATGTCATCTGTCTTCCATTTCTCTCGTCGGCCTGACGGAATCCGCATGATCTTCTCTTTTCCAAAATTCTATGTCCGGAATACCGCCGCTTATGGGCCATACCCAACGCAAATTTCTAAAGCCATTTGACAGGAACGGACGGGAAAGCCATCCTTTTGCGGCTGGGCACCGGTTCTATTTCTTCTAATCTTCCAAGGAGGTTATTTTTTATGCAAATTTCTTTCAACAAATACGTGTCGGTCATTGCGGCCATTATCCTTTCATTCCTGATCGCCAGCACCGCACCGGCGGCCGATACGGACAAGGCAGCCGAGACAGCTGCATCCGGAAATGTCACTGTGGCCACCGTAAACGGAAAGGCAATCTCAAAAGACGCCCTGGACCGTAAGGCCGACCTGATCCAGAAGCGATATGCCAGCATGGGCATGGTGCTCGATGCTGAAAAAACGGCATCCCTCCGGGAAAATATTCTGCAGAGCCTGATCGAGCAGGAACTTCTTTATCAGGAAAGCCAGAAACAGGGCATCAAAGTCGATGACGCGCAGGTCGCCGAAGAACTGGCCAATTTCAAGGACCAGTTTGAAAGTGAAGCCGAATACGCCAACCAGTTAAAGGAAATGAGCTTCACTGAAGATGTTCTGAAATCCCAGATCCGCGAAAACCTGGCCATCCGGAAGCTGATCGAGGAAAAAGTGGTCGCAGAAATCAATATCACCGATGATGAAGCAAAGGCGTATTATAACGCCCATCCCGAAGAATTTAAGACCCCGGAGCGGGTCCGTGCGCGCCACATCCTGATCAAGGTGAATAAAGATGCCACTCCCGAGGAAAAAGCCAAGGCCCGTGAAAAAATCGACGCCATCAAGGCAAAAGTGGATGCCGGCGGCGATTTTGAAGCCCTGGCCGCTGAAAGTTCGGAGTGCCCCAGCAGCAAGCAGGGGGGGGATCTCGGATTTTTTGAAAAAGGCCAGATGGTGGAACCCTTCGAGAAAGTGGCGTTTGCCCTAAAGCCCGGTGAAGTCAGCGATGTGGTGGAAACCCAGTTCGGTTATCACATCATCAAGGCCGAAGGAAAGCAGGAAGCTTCCACGGAAAGCTTTGACGATGCCAAGGAAAAGCTTAAAGATCATCTCAAGATGCAGGCAATGAAGGAAAAACTGCCCCAGTATATCGAAAAACTGAAAGCTGCGGCCACCATCGACATCAGTATGCCGACGGCAGCTGCACCTGCAGGCGATAAGCCGGAAGCGGCTGTTCAGGCGAAGTAACCCAAGATTCTACATCTCAATCATTGAAGCAATACGGCAGCCGGCCTTTCTGAATTTTCAGAAAGGCCGGCTGCTTTTTTTTCAAGAACTCCCGGCGTAAGGTATTGTCCACGAATTTGCGGATTTTCGGCATGAGATTTTCGGGTCATGCGGAAAGAATGTATGAGATGGTCATATAGGCAATGAAGCAGAACACCAGAATCGCTCCGGAGCGGCGGTCCAGGCGCTGCCATTTGAGTGCCATTGCATAGAGCAGGATCGTGATGGCGATCATGGCGGGAAATTCAAACCGGTTCAACCCGGAACCGATGGCAATCGGACTGATCAGGCCCACCGCGCCCATGACCAGGCAGATGTTGAACAGGTTGCTGCCGACGATATTTCCCACGGAAATATCGCTCTCTTTTCGTGCGGCAGCCACCGCCGAAGTCGCCAGTTCGGGGAGCGATGTTCCGGTGGCCACGATGGAGATACCGATAAATATCTCGCTCATGTGAAAGGACCGGGCGATACTGACGGCCGAATCCACCACCCAGTCCGCCCCCAGGGCAAGCGATACAATGCCGGCCGCCATGAGGAAAATATTTCGGGTATGATTCTCCGGAGCCGCACGGCGGTATTCTGGTCCAGTCTTTTTGTCCCGTGCCGTAAGAATGCTGTACGCCAGGAAGATGATCAGCAGCAGGGTGAGCACAAAGCCGTCGAATCGGCTGATCCGGCCGTCTGCGCAAAGAATCCAGAAAAGGACGGAGGCGGCCGTCATGTAGGGGATTTCCCGTTTGATGATGCGGCGGTCGATGGTCAGCGGACGGATGCATGCACTGATCCCCAGGACCAGGGCGATATTAAAGACATTGCTTCCTAAAATATTGCCCACGGATACGCCGCTGGACCCTTCTGCAGCCGCCACGATACTCACCAGCAGCTCGGGGGCGGAGGTGGCCACCGCCACCACGGTCAATCCGATCACCGCCGGCCGTATGGCATAGGCCAGGGCCATTTCCGAGGCCCCCTTCACCAGCCAGTTGGAACCGAAATAGAGCAGCAGGCATCCCAGGATCAACATTGTCAGCGTAATGGTCATAAGATCGGGTCAGATATGGAGGATGCCGCGGCCAGAAGCCGCAAAAATTCCGAGCTGCCGGAAGGAAAGAGCGCTCATCGGTTTACCCTCATATTGATTTTCGAAAAAGGGCATCGAGATAAAACCGATCGATGGGGTTGACACTGTCAAATGCGTGGCCGGGGTTTTCATTTTTGGCACCCATTTCTTTTCGAATGCCCGAAGCCATGGTTTTGCCCAGTTCCACGCCGAATTGATCGAACGGATTGATGTCCCAGACAAAGGCCTCGAATACGGTTTTGGCCTCGTAAAACGAAAGAAGCCTTCCGATGTTCTCCGGGGAAAGGTCATTGATCAGCAGGGTGGACGAGGGGCGATTTCCGCTAAAGGCCCGGGCCGGATCCGGGTCGTCCTTTCCCTGGGCCAGCGCCCTTGGCTGGGCAATGAGATTGGCCCACAATTCCTGATGATTGGTCACCCCCTTGGAAGTGGCGGTGTATTGATCGAAACAGGGATTGATCACGCCGATGAAATCGATGGGGAAGGGGCGCCCCTGGTGGGCCAGCTGGAAAAAAGAATGCTGGGCGTTGGTGCCGGGCTCACCGAAGACGATCACCCCGGTGGGAATCTTTACCGGTTCACCGTCTCGAGTGACCGCCTTGCCGTTGCTTTCCATGTAGAGCTGCTGAACGTGCGCCGGAAGTTTGGCCAAAGCAGTGGAGTAGGGGATAATGCCGGAAGCCGGATAGCCGAGGAAATCATTGTTCCAGATGCCGATCAGCGCGGCCATCAGGGGGATGTTCTGCTCCGGCGGGGCAGATGCCGCATGACGGTCCATCTCCTCGGCCCCTTTCAAAAACCGCTCGAACATCTCGTATCCCAGAAGAAGGCTCAAGGGGACGCCGCCCACCGCTGAGGTGACGCTGAAGCGGCCGCCGATATAATCGAACATGTGGAAGGCGCGCAGGACCGGATTTGCGGGATCATCCCCGGGGCTTCCCTTGCTCGTGACCGTCACCAGGTGCTTTTCAGGATCGAGCCCTTTTTCCTGCATGAAGGTGATGGCCATATTCGCATTGGCCATGGTTTCCGTGGTGGTGTAGCTCTTGGAAATAATGATCCAGAGCGCGGTTTCCGGCAGCACCCGGGCTGCAATCCTGCCGAAACTGTCGATGTCCACATTCGCCAGAAAATGAAGCGAGATGCCTTTATCCGCAAAGCTTTCCATGGCAATGGCCGCAAATTCGGGCCCGAGGTAAGAACCCCCGATGCCGATCACCACCACATCCTTGAAAGGCATGCCGTTGGTGCCCGTAATCTCACCGGAATGCACCTGGTGTGCAAACTGCCGAATCTCGTCGCGCACACGGCTGATTTCGGGCATTACATCGCGGCCGTTGTCGTATACGGCAGGATCCGTAAAGTTTCGGGCGGCGGTATGCAGGGCGGCCCGGCCTTCGGTGGTGTTGACGCGGGCGCCGGACATCATATCCTTAAAGGACTGGATTAGCTTTTTTTCGTCGGCCAGCGCAGTCAGGCCATCTATAACCTTACTATCGATACGCTGGCGTGAAAAATCATAAAACATACCGGCGCCCTTGATGGAGCAGCGCTCAAGCCGATCCGGCGTTTGAACCAGGTGTTTTAAATGATTTTCCGGCAGGTTCATGCGGTCGGCATGCGCGTTTAATGATTTCCATGCGGGCAGTGAAGAAACATCCGATTGCGCCATTGCGTCACCTCATTGTTTCTAATCGTTTTGGGATAAAACCGATAAAAACTTAACCCGCTGACGGGCCATCCGCCAGTTGCCCAAGCAGCTGCCGCAATACCGCATCGGCTTTGTCCTCCGACACGTGGCAGGCACCGGCGGCCCGATGACCGCCGCCGCCGTAAGAAAGCATCAATTCGCCGATATTGGCATCGGAACTATGATTCAATATCGATTTTCCCACTGAAAACGTAATGATTCCTTTTTCCTTGTCCCGTCGGACCAGGATGGACAGATTGCACATGGGAAACAGCGCGTATACGATAAACCGGTTTCCGGGAAATATTTTCCCCTGATCCCGGAAATCCTGCACCACGATATTTCGGTGAACGGAGGCGGCAGCGGCCACCTGCTGACGGTAGCGCTCCTCATAGGCAAAATAGACATCCGCCCGCTGTTGGAAATCCTCGATATCGACGATCTCGTCGATGGACATCCTGCTGCAGTGGTCGATCAGATCCAGCTTGAAGCGCTTCTCATCGATGCGGTATTTCCCCCATTCCTCAACTCCGGTCCGCTGGTCCACCAGAAAATTCAGCAGAGCCCATCTTTCGGGATGGAGGATCTCCTCTTTTGAGAATTGCCCCGAATCGGCCTTATCGACTTCAGCCATCATCTCGTCAAACAGTGCCGGAAAACTGCTCCTGCCGCCGTAATAATCGTATACCACCCGGGCCGCGGACGGCGCATCCGGATCGATGATGTGGCGGGGATTCTCGGCATTGCGCAGGGTTTCAGAGACATGATGGTCGATGGCCAGATGAACTCCTTTGACAAAGGGAAGATTGGTGGTGATATCCCTGTCCGTAACCGAGACGTTTTCCCTCTGCATGACACTGGGATGATCGATCAGCACGATTTCATCCACCATGTCCAGATGCTTCATCAAAACAGCGCAGATCAGCCCGTCCAGGTCGCCCCGCGTCAACAAACGGTATTTGGTCATGTGCTCCATCTCTTCAGTAATTAGTGTCCACTGGTTAAATGGAAAATAATAGCAGAATTATTAGCCGGCGACAAGTTGCAATTGTTTTAAGGTTTTGATTTGGTGATTGTATTTTGCTATATGAGATTTTTTTGACATCGTAATTTCCATTCATTCGAAAGAGGGGAATATGACCGGCCAGCAGCAGATGACGATTTCCGCCCTGATCGCCAACGGGGTTCGTATCAATACCCCGGAATCAATTGAAATCGGTGAAGAGGTCCGTCCGGAAAGAATCTCCGGGGGGGTGACCCTCCATGCGGGTTGCCGCATATACGGAAAGCACACATGGATATCCAAAGGAGTGGAACTGGGATACGAGGCGCCGGCCACCGTCGAAAACTGTCACCTGGGGCCGGGGGTATCGCTGGGGGGCGGATTTTTCAAGGAATCGGTTTTTTTGAAAAACGCCGCCGTCGGATCCGCAGCCCAGGTGCGGGAAGGGACCATCCTGGAAGAGTTTGCCAAAGCGGCCCATTGCGTCGGCCTCAAGCAGACGATTCTTTTCCCCTATGTTACTTTGGGCAGCCTGATCAATTTCTGCGATTGCCTCATGACCGGCGGCACCAGCGCCAAAAATCACAGCGAAGTGGGCAGCTCCTACATTCATTTCAATTTTACTCCCCAGCAGGACAAGGCCACCGCCTCCCTGATCGGCAATGTGCCCGACGGGGTGATGCTGGACCAGTCGCCCATTTTCCTGGGAGGGCAGGGGGGGCTGGTGGGCCCCTGCCGGCTGGCCCATGGCACGGTAACCGCCGCCGGCACCATCTGCCGGAAAGACGAACTCCGGAAAAACCGGCTGATCTTTGAAGGAACATCCAGAAGCGGCAGCGTCGCCTATACGGCGGGTGGATACCGAAACATCAAACGGATCTTTACCAACAACGTCATCTATATCGCCAACCTGACCGCACTGGGGCAATGGTATGCACACATTCGAAAATTGTTTATTTCAGATGATCTGCCGATAGAACTCTATGATGGGCTCTGCCGTCAGCTTCGATGCGCTGCCAGCGAACGGATCAGGCGGCTGGACGGATTTGTGCAAAATTTTGCCGGGGCATTGAAAGCCGCTGACCAGCAGGCCCGGGATACCGAATTAATCGGCAACTGGCCCCAACTGAAAGGATATCTGGAGAATCCGGATTTATTCCCGGGAGAAGAAAAACGTAGAGACCAGTTTGTGAAGATTGTCGAAATGAAGATCGAAAAAGAAGGCATGGACTATGTCCGGACCATTCAGCAGCTGGAAGCGGCATCCAGGCACATCGGCACCGCCTGGCTTAAAAGCATCGTGGAAAGCGTTATCGGCCAAGCGCAAGAAGCCCTTCCATCGGTAATCATGCAACCCGAAAAATAAATAACCCGGAAGAATTCAATGACGAACAACTTATTCGGCACCGACGGCATCCGCGGTGTGGCAAATACCCATCCCATCACTCCGGAAATGATGATCCGCATCGGCAGGGCCGTGGTCCGCCGGCTGCCGTCGGACACATTGCCGGCGCGGATCATTATTGGAAAAGATTCCCGGTTGTCCGGGGACATGATCGAATGCGCTGTGGCCGCGGGCATCAGTTCGGCAAACGGCCGGGTTTTTCTGGCCGGCGTTCTGCCCACACCGGCCGTCGCATATCTGACCCATGCGGGCGGGTTTGACGCCGGGATCATGATTTCCGCATCCCACAACCCGTTTACGGATAACGGCATCAAAATTTTCAATCAAAAGGGATTCAAGCTTTCTGATTCCGACGAGGAAGCCATCGAAGCGCTCATCGCAGATGAAGAATCCCTGCCCGGTCCGTCGGCCGAGAGCATCGGGACCGTCTCGCACATGAATTCAGCCGCCCAACAATATCTGGCATTCTTAAAGACAGCCATTTCGCCTGAAACTTCACTGAAAGGTTCGAAAATCATCCTGGACTGTTCAAACGGAGCCACATCGGAAATCGCTCCGCAGGTTTTCAGTCAACTGGGCGCCGAAATGACCGCAATCTGCCATGCACCTGACGGGATGAACATCAACCGGGGCTGCGGATCCCAGCATCCCGAGGCACTGGTGGCGGAAGTGATTAAAAACGGAGCGGACATGGGGCTGGCTTTTGATGGAGACGGAGACCGATTGATCGCGGTGGATGAAAACGGAAACATCGTCACCGGCGATCAGATCCTGATGATATGCGCCATGCATTTGAAGCGGCATGGCAGACTGGCAAACAATCGGGTGGTCACCACGGTCATGAGCAATGTGGGTCTGTACCAGGCATTGGACGCGGCCGGGATCGACCATGTCACCGCGGATGTGGGGGACCGGTACGTCCTGGAAAAGATGATCCGTCATGAGGCCGTTCTCGGGGGGGAGGATTCAGGACACATGATATTTCTGGATCGGCATACCTCGGGCGATGGCATATTCACCGCCCTGCGCCTGATCGAGGCCGTAAAGGATTCAAAAAAAGCGCTTTCCCAACTGGCCGGCGCCATGACCGTCTATCCGCAGATATTGATGAACGTCACCGTCAAACAGAAAGTGCCCATTGATTCCGTTCCGGAAATTGCCGAAGCCATCCGGGCGGTGGAAGAAAAACTGGAAAACCGGGGAAGGGTGCTGGTCCGCTATTCGGGCACCCAGTTGATGTGCCGGGTGATGGTGGAAGGGCCGGATGAACAGCAGACCACAAAGTACTGCCGGGAGCTGGCGGATCTCATCAAAGAAAAGCTGGGGGCATAAAAAAGCGTCCGGTTTTTCAGCATTGAAAAACCGGACGCCGGGAGTCTACCAATCGTTGAAGGTGCTATCTGCGCTCGCCGCCGAGAATATAAAGCAGCATCAGAAACAGGTTAATGAAGTCAAGATACAGGGAAAGAGCGCCCATGATGGCGCCTTTTCGGATGACGCCGGCATCGAGGCCGGCCGGCTGGGTCCGGGCCATTGTTTTAAGTTTCTGGGTATCATAGGCGGTCAGGCCGATAAAGACCAGCACCCCGACATAGTTGATAATGGCAAACATGGCGGTGCTGCGGACAAACACATTGACCACCGAAGCGATGATGATGCCGATGAGGCCCATGAACATGAAGCTGCCCAGGGAAGTCAGATCCCGCTGGGTGGTCATGCCGTAAATGCTGCAGGCGACAAATGTGGCCGAACAGATGAAAAAGGTCGCGGCAATGGAGGTCTGGGTGAAAGCAAGGAATATAAAGGACAGCGTCAGGCCGTTTAGTGCGGCGTAGGCGACGAACAGTCCGGTGGCGGTGGATGCCTGGAGTTTCTGCACCCGGGCGCTCAGGTAAAAGACCATCCCCAGTTCAGCGATCATCAGGCCGAAAAACACGATCTGATTGGTGAAAATAAGTCCCAGCAGAGTGGGGGAATTGGCGGTAAAAAGGGCCACGCCGCCGGTCAGCGCCAATCCGATGGCCATCCAGTTATAGACACTGCGGATGAAACTGTTGACGCCGATCTGTACCTGGGCGTCTGTTTGATTTCGTACTGAATATGAATCAGCCATGTAAACCTCCCTTGAACTTCATTAAAGAAAAAGTATGTAAAATCAAATGCTTATTTTTCGGAACGGCCGCGCCGGAACCGAGAAATGGCACCATGTAATTGATTTTATCGTCTAAAATATAATACATCCGCACCCGTATGCAAGAAAGATCGGACAGACCCCGAAACAATTTGAAACAGGCGGACTCCATCATTTATGGTAACCAGACTATTTTTAAACCGGACAATACGGGGCTTTAAATGAAATCCGCTGAGCTTTACCAGCACTTGAAAGAAATCGCCGCCCGGTTCGATATCACCGTATCCGAACAGAACCTGCGGGTTACGGGCGTGAACGCCAAAAGCGGTCTTTGCCGGGTCAAGGGGGAACAGATGTTTATCATGGACAAGCACCTGTCCGACCGGGAAAAAGCCGAAACCCTTTCCGGGTGTCTCCGGGATCTGCCCCTCGATGATATTTATATTATCCCCGCCGTACGAAAATATCTTCAGCCTTCATAAATCCCGCCAGCATCACGGGCTATTTTTTTTATCCGGTCGCCGATAAATTTTTTAGGGGATATTCTGCGCGGCAATGAAAAGGTGCAGGGGATGCGATTGAATTGGGTCGAGCCCGGTTGATCTGGCGGAAAATCCGGGTTGAGACAAAAGTTTACATAATATTTCTTATCAGACGTTAAGGAAATTGAAATTTTCAGGCAAAGCTTGATGAAGCCGTAAAAAGTCGGATTTTACGCTTTCGTCATTCCGGCGGAGGCCGGAATCTACTACAAACTAAGTTGGTTATAGACTCCGGTTTTCACCGGAGTGACGAACTTTGGACTTTTTACGGGTTCATCAAAGCTTGACGCCCCCAAAAATACCTCATCTGTCGGCTCGACACGTCCGTCGGACCCATTCGGTCAATAATGCGGATCATGCGAGATGAATTAATGCGCGTATCTGCCCGTATCTCAGCCATGGTTTTCAAAAACCAGATTTAAATTGAATGCCTCAGCCTTCTGTGCTAGTGAAAAAGATTCTTTCTGAAACGCATCCTTACACGTTAAGCTGACCAGATTTTCATGATTGATGGATTCATTTATCAATTGGTTCTGGACCCCGGCCTGCGCCGGGGTGACGAATTTTGGACTTTTTAAGATTTCATCAAGTTTGATGAAATCGTAAAAAGTCGGATTTTACGCTTTTGTCATTCCGGCGGAGGCCGGAATCTACCACAAACTAAGTTGGTTATAGACTCCGGTTTTCACCGGAGTGACGAACTTTGGACTTTTTACGGGTTCATCAAGTTTGATCGAATGGATGAAATGAACAAATCCCATCCAAATACATATGGCGCCGGACCCGAGCGGTACGTTTTTACCGTATCCGAACTGACCGATAAACTTAAATCATTGCTTGAAGAAACATTTGCATTGGTCTGGATTACCGGTGAAATTTCAAATTTTCGGGTTCCATCATCCGGGCACTGCTATTTTACTTTAAAAGATTCAGAAGCCCAGATCAGCGCGGTCATGTTCCGGAACCAGGCCCGCACCTTAAAATTTACGCCTGAAGACGGCATGAAGATCACCGGATTTGGGCGCATCAGCGTCTATGCGCCCCGTGGAGCGTACCAGGTCATCCTGGAATACCTGGAACCGGCCGGGATCGGCGCCCTGCAGGCTGCGTTTGAACAGCTCAAGGCAAAACTTGCCCAAGAAGGCCTGTTTGATCCGGCCCGAAAGCAGCCCATTCCGTACCTTCCGCGCAAGATCTGCCTGATTACGTCTCCCACCGGTTCAGTGGTGCATGACATGATCCGCATCATCCACCGGCGGTATGAAAACGCCGACATCGAGATCATTCCGGCAAAAGTCCAGGGCGAAGGCGCGGCCGAGGAGATCGTTTGCGCACTTAAACTGCTAAACGACCGAAATCTTGCCGATGTGGCGATACTGGCCCGGGGCGGCGGCTCCCTGGAAGATTTAAGCGCCTTTAATTCCGAAATCGTGGCCCGCGCCCTGTTTGCCTCGCGCATTCCCGTTATTTCTGCCGTAGGCCATGAAACCGACTTTACCATTTCCGATTTTGTGGCCGACCTTCGGGCACCCACCCCTTCTGCGGCAGCTGAGTTGACCGTCCCGGTGAAACAGGATTTGATCATCCGGCAAAGACAGCTTCAAAATCAGCTGGCCTGCCGGACCCGGGCAATTCTGGACCGACAGGTTTTATCCTTAAGCCGGCTCGCCCGGCGCCTGGTCCACCCGCGCAAACGGCTGGACGACTTGCGCCTGAGGCTCGATGACTACAGCATGCGACTGCTGCGCCAGCTCAGATCCCTGATCCGCCAAAAAAGCGAAAAGCTGCTGTGGTGCACCCGCCGTTTGAATGCAATGAACCCCTTGATCCAGATTCGTAACCGGCAGGCGGATATCACCCGGATGCAGGACCTGCTGATTTCCCGTTTTTACGCCGGCATGGAATCAAAGCGCCGGCGCGTATCCGAATTGACGGATCGGCTCCATGCCATCGGGCCGGCTGCGGTGCTCGACCGGGGCTACAGCATCGCCAGAACCGTCGAAGACAAGCGGGTCATCCGGGCCGCTGCCGACGTCTTAGTCGGACAATCCATTGAAATCGTATTGTCATCCGGTTTACTCATCTGCCGTGTGGAAGGAAAGGACAATCATGGCAAAGAAAACATTTGAAGAATCCATGACCCAGCTCGAAAAGATCATCGAGGAAATCGAAGGCGGCGATCTGCCGCTGGAAAAGGCCCTGAAAAAATTCGAGGAAGGCGTTTCTTTATCCAAATTCTGCCTGGAAAAACTTGAAGAGACGGAAAAAAAGGTCAATCTTTTATTAAAAGATCATAACGGCTGCATCAAAGAAGTCCCGTTTTCAAGCGGGGAAACGGATATTGAGGAAGATTAGGTGACAAAACGTCGCGCGGGCCAGTTTGATTTCGGGGCATACCTGGATCAGAAACGAAAAGACATCAACCGGTTTCTCCAGAATATCCTGGAAACAACACATGATCACGACCGCATCACAGAGGCCATGCGCTATTCCCTGATGGCAAACGGCAAGCGCCTCCGGCCGATCCTCTGTCTGGCCGGAGCCGAACTGACCGGCGCGGAACCGTCCGACGCGGATGTCATGATTGCCGCCTGTGCGCTTGAAATGATCCACACCTATTCCCTCATCCACGATGATCTTCCGGCCATGGATGACGACGATCTTCGCCGGGGAAACCCCACCTGCCATGTCCGGTTTGACGAGGCCACCGCCATTCTGGCAGGAGACGCCCTCCTCACCGCGGCATTCGAACAGATTGCCGCCGCCGCGCTGAAATCCGATAAACCGCATGGCCGTTTTCTCCGGGTCATTCATCTGCTTGCCGTCAATTCCGGCTGCCGGGGGATGATCCAGGGGCAGATGCTCGATATCGCGGCGGAAGGAAATTCAGTCGGACTTGAATCGCTTAAAGAAATCCATCTGCTCAAAACCGGGGCGCTGATCCGGGCATCGGTTCTGTCGGGGGCCTTACTGGCCGGTGCCGGCGAAGAGCAGATTGCACATCTCGATCAATATGCAAAAAATATCGGGCTCGCGTTTCAGGTCACGGATGATATTTTAAACGTGGAGGGCGATGCCGAAATCATGGGCAAAGCCACCGGCACGGACCAGTCCCGTCTCAAATCCACCTATCCGGGCATTCTGGGCCTTGAACCCTCCAGAGAATTCGCCGCCCGCCTGATAAACAATGCCTTGCAAGCGCTGGAATTTTTTGATAACAAGTCGAATCCGCTTTCCGCGCTGGCCGATTACGTCATTCACCGGAAGCGGTGATTTGTCGTAAATTTCATCGTCCTTATACTTATGTTATTCGGTACTGATATTGAAATCTATGGAGGAGTCGCCTGAATTGAACTTTCTTGATAGAATCAATTCGCCAAAAGACTTAAAACAGCTTTCCCGTGAGGAACTGCCCGAACTGGCCAAAGAAATCCGGCAGCGGATCGTGGAGGTGGTATCAAAGAACGGAGGGCACCTGGCCTCCAATCTCGGGGTGGTGGAACTGAGCATCGCCCTGCACTATGTTTTTGACGTCCCCACGGATAAAATCGTCTGGGATGTGGGCCACCAATCTTATACCCATAAACTGCTGACCGGAAGAAAAGACCGGTTTCATACGATCCGGCAGTACGGGGGGCTTTCGGGATTTCCGAAAATCACGGAAAGCCCCTATGATGCATTTTCCACGGGCCATTCCAGCACTTCGATTTCAGCCGGACTGGGGATTGCCACGGCCAAGCGGCTCAAAGGCGAATCATCCAAGGTGATTTCCGTTATCGGAGACGGTTCCATGACCGGCGGGCTCGCCTTTGAAGGGATGAACCAGGCGGGCGACATCCACAAGGACATGATTGTCATCTTAAATGACAACGAGCTGTCCATTGCCAAAAATGTGGGCGCCCTCTCCTCTTTGATGAGCCGCACCTTTTCGGCCAAATATCTCCAGGACCTGCGCAAGGAATTCGGTGAACTGCTCCGTTCCCTGCCCGGGATCGGCCAGGATGCCTATCAGTTCGCCAAGCGCACGGAAGAGTCCTTCAAGGCATTTATCACCCCCGGCATCCTGTTTGAAGCCTTCAATTTCGAATATTTCGGTCCCATCAAAGGGCACCGGCTCGATCAGCTCATCGATATTTTAAACAACATCCGCCACCTGGATGAACCGGTGCTCCTGCACATCGTTACCCAGAAAGGCCGGGGATACGCGCCGGCTGAAAAAAACCCGGTCTATTTTCACGGCATCGATTGTTTCGAAGTCAAGACCGGAAACCGGATTTCGTCGGGCTGCACCCTTCCCTCCTATACCTCGGTTTTCGGTAAAACCATGGTGGAAATGGCTGCTGCGGATCCCAAGATCATCGCCGTAACGGCAGCCATGCCGGAAGGAACCGGCCTGGTGGATTTCTGCCGGACCTATCCGGACCGGTTCTATGATGTCGGCATTGCCGAAGCCCACGGGGTGACCTTTGCCGCCGGACTGGCCAAAGAAGGACTCAAGCCGGTGGTGGCGATCTATTCCACCTTTCTCCAGCGGGCCTATGACCAGATCATCCATGATGTCTGCCTCGAATCCCTGCCGGTCACCTTTGCCGTGGACCGGGGCGGAATGGTGGGCGAGGACGGCCCCACCCACCACGGATTATTCGATTATTCCTATCTTCGCTGCATTCCCAACATGGTGGTCATGGCCCCCAAGGATGGCGATGAACTCAGGCGCATGATCGTAACGGCCATAAACCATCCGGGACCTGCCGCCTTCCGGTATCCGCGGGGACCGGTCCCCGCGGCCCTTTCAGATGAGCCTGCCCTGCCCCTTGAAATCGGCAAAGCCGAAATCATTGCCAAAGGAGATGATCTGCTCATCCTGGCCATCGGCAGCGCGGTTTTCGATGCCGCAGCCGCCCGGGAACTGCTGGCGGCTGAAGGAATTTCCGCCACAGTGGTCAACTGCCGTTTCGTCAAACCCATCGATATCGAACTGATCGGATCACTGGCCCAAAAAATCCCGTCCATTTTGACCGTCGAAGAAAATGCATGCCACGGCGGATTCGGCAGTGCGGTCATCGAAGCACTCCATGAGGCGGACATATTTGGAAACCGGATCAAGCGCATCGGAATTCCGGACACCTATGTGGAACACGGCGCCCGTCAGATCCTGAGAGCCAAATACGGTCTCGATCCCCAGGGCATTGCGCAAACGGCGATTTCCTTTCTGGCCGGTCAACTCCACGATCACCTGGCCCTCGATGTCCCCGATAAACAAAGTCAGAATTGATGTGCTCCTTGAGCAGAAAGGGATAGCGGCAAGCCGGCAGCGGGCCAAATCCCTGATCATGTCCGGCAATATCCTGGTGGATGATCGGATCGTGGACAAACCCGGGACCCTGGTGGCCGAAAACGCACGCATCGTCAATAAAGAGCCGGATATGCCCTATGTGAGCCGGGGGGGGCTGAAACTGGCCCATGCCCTCGAGGCCACCCATCTGGATGTTTCCGGGTTCACCTGCCTGGATGCGGGCGCATCCACCGGCGGATTCACCGACTGCCTGCTCCAGAAGGGCGCAGCCCGGGTGTGGGCGGTGGACGTGGGCTACGGCCAGCTGGATTGGAAATTGCGCCAGGATCCACGGGTCACCGTCATCGAGCGGACCAATATCCGGTATGCGACGCCAGATCTTTTTCCTGAGCCGTTTGATCTGGTGACCATCGATGTTTCTTTCATTTCCCTTAAAATCGTGGTTCCGGCGATCATCCCATTCTTAAAACCCGACGGCCGCATCCTTGCATTGATCAAGCCCCAGTTTGAAGTGGGAAAGGGGCAGGTGGGCAAGGGCGGCGTGGTCCGGGATGCCGATCTTCACCAGAGCGTGATTTCCGGGTTGACCCGGTTTTTTGCCGAATCGGGCCTGACCCGGGAGGCGCTGCTCCCTTCCCCTGTCCTTGGCCCCAAAGGGAACCGTGAGTTTCTGATCCTCCTGGGCAAAAGCGTCCCGCCAGAATGATAAGTATCTACAACCATTTCATTTTATATATCTTTAAGTCTTGATTTTTTTAATTCATTTATATAATAATTGAAAATTGATGAACCCGTAAAAAGTCCAAAGTTCGTCACTCCGGTGAAAACCGGAGTCTATAACCAACTTAGTTTGTAGTCAGATTCCGGCCTCCGCCGGAATGACGAAAGCGTAAAATCCGACTTTTTACGGCTTCATCAAAATTGTATTTCAAAGGACGACACCATAAATTGGCAGAGAGGAGTTGAATTACCAAAATGACTGAAAAATCAAGGAACATTGCATTGATCGGACATGGCGGGGGTGGAAAAACATCTCTGGCTGAAGCGATGCTGTTTGATGCCGGGGTGACCAACCGACTGGGAAGTGTGGATGCGAAAAATGCCGTGATGGATTTTGAGCCGGAGGAACTTAAACGGGGATCTTCCATCAGCACCGCTTTTCACCAGTTTCCGTGGAAGAAGCACGCGGTGACGATTATGGACACGCCCGGTGATCAGAATTTCTTTTCGGATACGCGGCTTTCCATGCAGGCGGCGGACAGTGTGGTTCTGGTGATCGATGCAGTGGACGGGGTAAAGGTTCAGTCAGAGCAGGCGTGGGATTTTGCCGAAGAGTTCAATCTCCCGGTGTGCATCTTCATCAACAAGGTCGACCGGGAACGCGCAGACTTCATGAAAACCTTCAATGAAGCCGTGGAACTATTTGATCCCAAACCGATTCTCCTTCAACTGCCCATTGGAAAGGAAAGCGACTTCAAAGGCGTGATCGATCTGATCGCCATGAAAGCCTTCACCTATGACAACGGCAAGGCCACGGCCGGCGACATTCCCGCTGATCTTAAGGAAATGGCGGAAAAAGAGCACGAAGCCCTGGTGGAAAACATTGCCGAAGCCGATGATGAACTGGTGGAGAAATATCTGGAAGGGGAAACCCTGTCCCACGAGGAAATCATCGGTGCGCTTCGAAAAGGGACTTTAAACCGGACCTTTGTCCCGGTCCTCTGCGGATCGGCCATCAACAACATCGGTGCCGACCTGCTGTGCGACTTTATCGTCGATGCATTCCCCTCACCGGTGGAAACCGCCGGAAGAACGGGCGTCGAGCCCGGAACTGAAAATGAAATCACCCGGAACCCCGATCCGGCCGAGCCGTTTTCCGCACTGGTGTTTAAAACCATTGCCGACCCCTACTCCGGCCGATTGACGGTTTTAAAGGTGATTTCCGGAAAACTGGGCGGCGACGGCAATTTTTACAATGTGAACAAGGACGCCAAGGAGCGTTTTTCCCAGCTGCTGCGCCTGACCGGCAAGGAACAGAAGCCGGTGGACGGTGCCGGACCCGGCGATATCGTGGCCGTGGCCAAGCTCAAGGAAACCAAAACCGGAGACACGCTGTGCGACCCGGACAACAAAATCCTGTTTCAATCCGCGCAGCCGCTTGACGGGGCCGTCACCTATGCCATCGTACCCAAATCGCAAGGTGATGAGGATAAAATTTTCAGCTCCCTGGCCAAATTGATGGAGGAAGACCCGGCCCTGCGTCTGGAAAGAAGCGAGGAAACCCGCGAGACCCTGATCACCGGGATGGGGCAGATCCACATCGAATCCACCGTGGAAAAACTCAAGCGCAAATACAACGTGGAAGTCACCC
This sequence comes from uncultured delta proteobacterium, assembly GCA_963826785.1. GTDB lineage: Bacteria > Desulfobacterota > Desulfobacteria > Desulfobacterales > Desulfosalsimonadaceae > CAWGYD01. The sequence goes on along the minus strand of CAWGYD010000010.1, from coordinate 22,025 downwards.
TGACCATTCCCAAGGTCCCCTACAAGGAAACCATCAAGAAGAAAGTCCGCGTCCAGGGACGGCACAAAAAGCAGACCGGCGGCCATGGCCAGTTCGGCGACTGCTGGGTCCAGTTCGAGCCCCTGCCCAAGGGGGAAGGCTTTGAATTCGTGGACCAGGTCGTGGGCGGATCGATTCCCCGGACCTATATCCCGGCAGTGGAAAAGGGCATCATCGAGGCGGCGCAGCGGGGAGTCCTGGCCGGATTTCCCTGCATCGATTTCAAAGCCATCCTGGATGACGGCTCCTACCATGCGGTGGACTCATCGGAAATGGCCTTTAAAATCGCCGGGTCGCTGGCATTTAAAAAAGCCGTGGAACAGGCCAATCCCATACTCCTCGAGCCCATCATGGAAGTGGAAGTGGTCACCCCGGAAGACTTCATGGGCGACATCATGGGCGACCTCAACGGCCGGCGCGGCCGGGTGCTCGGAATGGATACCAAGGGAAAGAATCAGGTGGTGCGGGCCAACGTCCCCATGTCGGAAATGCTCACCTATGCGCCGGATCTTCGCTCCATGACCGGCGGCCGGGGCATTTTTTCCATGAAATTTTCCCATTATGACGAAGTCCCGGCCCAGATGGCCCAGAAAATCATCGACGCGGCAGCCAAGGAAAAAGAATAACAATCGGTTTTTTTGATTCAGCCCTGCCCAACGAAAAAGAGCGGCTTCCCTCATTGTGGGGAGCCGCTCTTTTTAGTCTATAAACGTTTGTAAATGAGATAAATGTTTGATTTATGGCTGACCTAAGGTCCAACGCCCCCTTCATCCCCTGTTGAGGGGGCATAGGCCCTAAATTAATATAGCATCTCCTCTGCGTCCATCCGCTCCGTCATTCCGGCAGTCTTTTAGCCGGAATCCAGTTAAATATTCGGATGATATAAATCCTCCCAATAAGACGCCGTCTCTTTGTGCAACCTGCGGACGCTATCCAAAAACACGATTTTCCAGGCACCACCGATATGTCCGGGAAATCCCCTCCCGCAGGGAGATGGAATATTTCCAGCCGATTTCGGCCAGGCGGGAGACATCCAGCAGTTTCTGGGGCGTGCCGTCCGGCCGGGTTTTGTCATAGACGATGTCCCCGGTGTATCCCACAATTTCGCGGATCAGATCGGCCAGTTCGGCGATGGTGATATCCAGGCCGCATCCGATATTCATCAGCGGGGTCCGCCCGTCTGCCACCAGCGACTGATAGGCCGGCTCATCCAGGTTGATGATAAACAGGCATGCATCGGCAAAATCATCCACGTGGAGAAATTCCCGGCGGGGGGTTCCGGTGCCCCACAGGGTTACGGCCGGATCTTTTCTGACCTTGGCCTCGTGAAATTTCCGGATCAGGGCGGGCAGCACATGGCTGGTCTCCAGGTCGAAATTGTCATGGGGGCCGTACATGTTGGTGGGCATGACGGCAAAATAGCCGGTATCGTACTGGCGGTTATAGGACTGGCAGACTTTGATGCCGGCGATTTTAGCGATGGCGTACGGTTCGTTTGTGGCCTCCAGGGGCCCGGTGAGCAGATACGATTCCTTGATGGGCTGGGGGCATTCCCGGGGATAGATGCAGGAAGAGCCCAGAAACACCAGCCGCTTGACCCCGTTTTTCCAGGCCGCGTGAATGATGTTGGTCTGAATCATCAGGTTGTCATAGATGAATTCGGCCGGATAGGTGTTGTTGGCCACGATCCCCCCCACCCTGGCTGCCGCCAGGATCAGGTATTCGGGCTTTTCGGCTGCAAAAAACTCATCCACCGCCTCCTGGCAGCGAAGATCGAGTTCCTTGAGATTGCGGGTGATCAGGTGGTCATATCCATCTGCGGTCAATTTCCGCATCAGGGCCGACCCCACCAGCCCGTCATGCCCGGCAACATATATTCTCGAATGCTTTTCCATCAGGGCCTCCTCATTACATCAGCGCTTCGCAGCTGGAGGGCACGGGAAATCCGTTTCTCCGGCAGATGGCCTCGCGGGCCGATTCGGTGAGATCATGGGCCACCATCTCGGACACCATTTCCTCAAACGTGATTTCCGGTTTCCACCCCAGGTTCTGTTTGGCCTTGGACGGATCGCCCAGCAGGGTTTCAACCTCCGTGGGGCGGAAATAGCGCGGGTCGACCGAAATCACCGCCTGCCCCTTTTTCAGGGACTGGATTTCATTCTTTACCGGCAGCGTCTCCATCATCTCGGAGGGTCGGATGCTGTCGACCACCCCTTTTTCATCGATCCCCTCCCCTTTCCAGGCCAGCCGGACGCCGATGCAGGAAAAGGCCTTTTCACAAAACTCCTTGACCGAATGCTGAACGCCGGTGGCGATCACATAGTCATCCGGGGTATCCTGCTGCAGGATCATCCACTGGGCCCGGATAAAGTCTTTGGCATGTCCCCAGTCGCGCAGCGCGTCCAAATTGCCTAAGTACAGATGGCGCTCCAGGCCCAGGGCGATTCGGGACACGGCGCGGGTGATCTTGCGGGTGACAAAGGTTTCGCCGCGACTGGGCGATTCGTGGTTGAACAAGATCCCGTTGCAGGCGAACATATTGTAAGCTTCCCGGTAATTGACCGTGCACCAGTAGGCGTATAGCTTGGCGCATGCATAGGGGGAACGGGGATAAAAAGGGGTTTTTTCGGTCTGGGGAATTTCCTGGACCTGACCGTACAGTTCGGAAGTGGAGGCCTGATAGAAACGGACCCTTTTTTCCATTCCCAGGATGCGGACGGCTTCCAGCAGCCGCAGTGTGCCCAGAGCGTCGGCATTTGCCGTGTATTCCGGGGACTCGAAAGACACCTTGACGTGGCTCTGGGCCGCCAGGTTGTAAATTTCGTCCGGCTGGGTTTCCTGGACGATGCGCACCAGGTTGGCGGCATCGGTCAGATCACCGTAATGCAAGACAAACCGCAGGTTCTGCTCATGGGGGTCCTGATACAGATGATCCACCCGCTGGGTGTTGAACAGCGATGACCGCCGCTTGATGCCGTGAACTTCGGAGTACCCCTTGTCCATCAGAAATTCAGCCAGGTACGCCCCGTCCTGACCGGTGATGCCGGTAATCAGCGCTTTTTTTCCCAAGAGATTCCCTTTCCCGTGCTGTGCGGCCGGCAATTTAATGCAGCCGCTGATTTTATGGATGATGAAACCTGAGTTACCAATACCCCTTGAATTGTTCAAGTATATTTTTTATATCATATTCGTTAATTGATAATGATTTTTGCCCATTATGCAAATTCCCGGGCAAGGCGAAAAGAAAAGCGGGTAAAACTTTCAAATCATGATGATTGCTGTTTTTTTTGTATTTGCATGCAAAGCCCGGCATTTAACCTTATGGTAAAGAACCGCGGGCAGTAATGATGAAGCCGTAAAAAGTCGGATTTTACGCTTTCGTCATTCCGGCGGAGGCCGGAATCTACTACAAACTAAGTTGGTTATAGACTCCGGTTTTCACCGGAGTGAGTGCGTCCGTAAAGGCGCCATATCAGCACGGTGTAAGTCCGTGTCGGGGTAAGCCAAGGCCCCGTAGTCGAGGGTAACTGCGTCACCGCGAGGTGGGGTGGAGAGCAACCGGAGACGAACTGGCGGTCCGCAGGATGACGAACTTGATTCGGCGGGATGCAGCGACGAGCCTGCTCATTCATGGTGAAGTCCGAAAATCGTCCGGTACGCTGGGTATTGGCGCGTAAAGCGGTGCCGGGGCGCATCACGTGGTTGGAGGTGGAACGCCGGAAAGGTGTGGCGAGATAAGCGGAGAGACCTGTTTGCGAGGTGACGCAGGCAGGAGTCAGAGCCTTCATAGTACCGAAGCAGCCGATGCTGCGGAAAGCGCGGGAAGCAAAACCGTGCCGAGGGAAGGGAGGCAGGAAGGTAGATGCGTGAAATCCAACGACAGGCAAAGCATAAGCAAAGCGCCGGCAGTGCCGGTAACGGCTAAGCAAGGCGCAGAGACCGGGCATCGGGACTGGTGCTGGGTGGAAGCCTCGATTTGGACGCCGCGCATGCTGGCGGCGCTGGAAAACGGCGTCAAAGGAGGCAAGTGGTTCAGCTTGATCGACAAGCTGGTTCGTCCCGGCACCCTGGAACTGGCGTGGCACAAGGTCGCGCGAAACAAGGGGGCGGCCGGAGTGGACGGGCAGAGCGTTGAGCGGTTTTCGTTGAAGGCGGATAAATATCTTAAGGAGCTGGAAGAAGCATTGAAGGCCGGCACTTACCGGCCGCAGCCGGTCAAGCGCGTGGAGATACCCAAAGGGCCGGGTCGCACTCGACCCCTGGGCATTCCGGCGGTAAAAGACCGCATCGTACAAACTGCGCTGAAGCTGGTAATAGAGCCGATTTTCGAATGGGACTTTCTGGATTCGAGCTATGGCTTTCGACCTGGACGCGGATGCAAAGACGCCCTGCGGGAGGTAGACGGTTTGATTAAGGCAGGCTACACGCACGTTGTGGACGCCGACCTTGCGAGCTACTTTGACACCATTCCGCATGACCGATTGATGATCCGAGTGCAGGAGCGCATCAGCGACGGGCGTATTCTGGATCTGATTCGGGGATACCTGGGTCAGGATATCGTCCGTGGGCTGGAGCGCTGGACGCCGACCGGAGGAACTCCGCAAGGTGCGGTGATCAGTCCCCTGCTGGCGAACCTGTACCTGCATCCGCTGGATGTGCTGATGCGGACAAAAGGTTATCGCATGGTCCGATACGCAGATGACTTTGTGGTGATGTGTCCCAGTGCAGAGGCAGCGCAGTCGGCCCTGGCCGACATACGCGCCTGGGTAAAAGAAAATGAACTTACCCTGCATCCGGACAAAACCCACGTGGGAGACTGCACAGTAGAAGGACAAGGCTTTGACTTCCTGGGTTACCGGTTTGAAGCCGGAAAGCGATGGGTTCGAAAGAAAAGCCTCAAGTCCCTGCGGGAGCGTATACGGGCCAAAACCGGCCGATCCCGTGGAGAGAGCCTGGACCAGATAATAGGCAGTTTGAATCCGATGCTCATAGGTTGGTTTGGCTACTTCAAACATGCGAATCCATTTACCTTTAAGATGATTGATGGTTTTGTCCGCCGCCGACTGCGATCTGTCTTGCGCAAACAAAAGCGACGACCGGGTATGGGTCGTTGCCTGGCCGATCATAAACGCTGGCCTAATGCATTTTTCGCTGAGCACGGGCTTTTCACCTTAACCGAAGCCCATGCTGTGGCGCGCCAGTCACGATGTTGAAACTACCAACTGGAGAGCCGTGTGCGGGAGAACCGCACGCACGGTTCGGAGGGCGGGGAGGGCGAGAGCCTTTCCCGACCCCTATCGAACTTCGGACTTTTTGCGGGTTCATCAATAATGAAAGGAATGAAAAATGGATATCCGGACCCACCGGCACATCGATTATACATTGTGCGGAACACCTGTCAGCATCGCCGATGGCTCCAGCCAGGTGGAATTGCAGACCAACGATGCAATGGCGGTTGACGAAAATGGACTGGTTCACGGCGGGTTTATTTTCGGGCTGGCCGATCATGCGGCCATGATCGCCGTCAACCATCCCCATGTGGTCCTGGGCGGTGCGGAGGTTAAATTCTTAAAACCGGTGCGGGCCGGTGAAACAGTCCTGGCCCGGGCGCAATCCGATCTTGCCCCCGGGAAGAAGCAAATGGTGGATGTCACGGTCCATTGCAAAGAGCGGCTGGTATTTGAAGGCCGGTTTGCCTGCTTTATATTGGACAAACACGTTCTGGCATAAAATTTACTTTTTTTCATCAACGTCATGCCCGCAAAGGCGGGCATCCAGATCACATTCCGGAGAACATATGGCCGATCATCTTACCGACAGAATCAACAAATTACGAAAAATCCTCACTGAAAAACAAATCGATGCCCTCCTGGTGTCAAGTGAAGCCAACCGCCGCTACCTGAGCGGATTTACCGGCGAGGACACCATGTTTGACGAATCCGCCGGCGTGCTGCTGATATCGCCGGATGCGCTGATTCTGGCCACGGATTCCCGGTATACCCTGCAGGCCGAAGCCGAAGCGCCCGGCTACGATGTTATCAATTATAAAAAGGGATTGGCCAAAGAACTGCCGGCGCTTTTAAAACAGCTGGGCGTCAAACGCCTCGGCTTCGAGTCCCGCCGCATGTCCGTGGATCAGCATCAGTCGATCCTCAAGGAAATCGAAGAGCAAAAGTTATCCGTTGAAATGGTGGGGACGGCAAACCTGGTGGAATCTCTGCGGCTGATCAAGGATGACGATGAAATAGAGGCCGTCAGGAAATCCATTGCGCTTGCGGAGGCCGCTTTCAGGGGATTTTTGGCAAACCTTTCGCCGGGAAAGACCGAAACGGCCGCGGCATGGAATCTGGAGCAGCAGATGCGATCGCTTGGCGCCCAGTCCCTCTCCTTTCCGGTGATCGCCGCCTTCGGGCCGGACAGCGCCCTGCCCCACGCCATACCCGGAGACAGCGTCCTGGATGAAAAATCGCCCCTGATGTTTGACTGGGGCGCCCGGTTGGACGGCTACTGCAGCGACATGACCCGAACCGTGATGATGGGCCAACCGGATCCGCAGTTCAAAAAGATTTTCACCATTGTTTATGACGCCCAGCAGAAGGCCATTGCCGCCATCCGCCCCGGTGTGAGCTCAAAATCCATCGATGACATCGCCCGGGGCCATATCGCCGAACATGGATATAAGGATTATTTCGGCCATGGACTGGGACATGGCGTGGGCATCGACATTCATGAACTTCCCTCCATCAGTCCGGTGGCGGAGCGCGATACGGTCATCGAAGAAAACATGATTTTTACCGTCGAACCCGGCGTCTACCTGCCCGACTGGGGCGGCATCCGCCTTGAAAACATGGTGCGCGTCACCGGTGACGGGGTGGAAATCTTAAACGGCCTGAAAACTGAAATGACGGCGGCGGATTTGCTTTCATGAATGTAATCGATGAGCTGATAGATGCCTTCATCAATTATCTGCTGGTGGAAAAGGGATTGTCCGATGCCACCATCGAGGCCTATTCCCAGGATCTGAAGCGATACGCCGAATTTCTGGAGGCAAACAAAATTACCAAAGTCGATGAATCGGACACCACCTGGATTTTAAAGTACCTGCTGGCCCTGCGGGATGAGAGCATCGGCATCCGCTCCCGGGCCCGGCACCTGGTGACCCTGCGGGGGTTTTACCGGTTTCTGGCCCAGGAAAAGATACTCAAAGCCGATCCGTCCCGCATCGTGGACCTTCCCAAGGCCGGATTGAAATTGCCGGATGTATTGTCCATAGAGGAAGTTCAATCGCTGCTGGATGCGCCGGATCAGGCCGTCCCCAAAGGCATGCGGGATGCGGCCATGCTGGAGCTGCTGTATGCCGCGGGCCTTCGGGTAAGCGAGCTGATTGCGGTCAAGATCAACGACGTCAACACGGAAGCCGGGTTCATCCGCACCCTGGGCAAAGGATCAAAAGAGCGGATCGTCCCCATCGGCTCCCATGCCCGGCAGAAGATCAATGAATTCATGACTGCCGCAAGACCGGTTCTGCTGAAGAGCCATGTCAGCCCCTACCTGTTCGTGGCCCGGGCCGGAAACCCCATGACCCGCCAGGCATTCTGGAAACTGATCAAGAAATATGCCGTCATCGCGGGAATCGAAAAAGACATCACCCCCCACTCCCTCCGGCACTCCTTTGCCAGCCACCTCCTGGAAGGCGGCGCGGACCTGCGGGCGGTACAGATGATGCTGGGCCACGCGGACATCTCCACCACCCAGATCTACACCCACGTGGCCAAAGATCATCTAAGACGCCTGCACGAAAAATATCATCCCCGGGGATGAACTTGCTAAATCTGTTTCAAAAGGGAGCCATGCAAGGGTTTTTTTATTTGCCCGGCCGCAACACCCCCCTTTGATTCCCCCCTCAAGGGGGGATTAACTCCTACATATTATAAGATAATCCCCCCTTTGTAGGGAGATAAACCTTAAATATTAAAGGAATTCCACCCTTGTGGTGGGATTAATCCCTATATGTTAATGCAATTCCCCATAGCCAAGCGGTTAACTCCCTAATATCTCAACCACAATTCCCCCCTTGAGGGGGGCGCAGGGGGGTGTTACGGCCAGACAAATATCCATCATCCCATCGTTTTATCTCAGCACCCCAACAAAACACCCGCCGCCTTTGTAGGCAGATAAATCTTAAATATTAAGGGAATTCCACCCTTGTGGTGGGATTAATCCTTATATATTAATGCAATTCCCCATAGCCAAGCGGTTAACTCCCCAATATCCCAACCACAATTCCCCCCTTGAGGGGGGCGCAGGGGGGTGTTACGACCAGACAAATATCCATCATCCCATCATCTTATCTCAACACCCCAACAAAACACCCGCCGCCTCCGCCGCCGGAGCCGCCGCCTTTGTAGGCAGATAAATCTTAAATATTAAGGGAATTCCACCCTTGTGGTGGGATTAATCCTTATAAATTAAGACAATTCCCCATAGCAAACGGTTAACTCCCCAATATCTCAACCACAATTCCCCCCTTGAGGGGGGCGCAGGGGGGTGTTACGGCCAGACAAATATCCATCATCCCATCGTTTTATCTCAACACCCCAACAAAACACCCACCCCCGCCCCCGCCGGAATCGCCGCCATCCTCCGTATCCGCATCCCCGGAGGCAAACGCCACGGAAACCGGATTGAACGCGGTGGGGATGCTTTCATCAATTGTATCGTCGGCGGTATTCAAAATATCCACACTTGCATCTGACTGGTTGCAGACCCACAGCATGTCATTTTTATCCACATACACGCCGGAATCCAGACCGGCAAGGCTGAGATGCTCAAATCCGGCCACCGGGACCACGTCGCCGCCATTTAAGGGATTAAAGGAATAGAGGGTATTGTCCCCCCATCCGGCGTACCCGATGAAATATCCCTTGGCGGGCGAGACGATGGCCAGTCCGGAAATCGTGCCGTATGTACCCGCATTGTCCGTCATTACCACCGTCGAGGCATAGGATTCTGCATCGACGCGGACAATGCCCCCCATGGCCTGACTCGAAGCGCCCCAGTCGCCCACGCCCTGGACATACAGAGAATCATTGCCCTTGCTGTAGCGGATAGCTTGCGGGTTCCTGATCGTCGGCAGGGGGATACCCTTTAAGCCGTTTTCACCCCTGTGGGTATCGATCTCAGTATCCGTTGCGGTGTCAAAAACGGCAATGTAAGGCTTATAATAAACGATGGCTTCCGGGTTGCTGCCCGTGAAATCTGAAAAATCAACCCGCTGCAGGATGACATACAGCCGGTCTCCCACCACGATCCCCGTCTGCATTTCCGGAATGCCGTCCGTGTCCGCATAGGCGCTGAGGTCAAGTTCGCCTGTCTTGAATTTTGCCTCGGTTTCAGCCGATGGGTTGACGATCCAGGCAGTATCCGACCCATATCGCAAGAGATAGGCCTTGGTGCTGCTGACAAAAACCAGGTCCGTGGGATTGCTGTTTTCCTCCGCCCCTTCGGTTGAGTACTGCCAGATGGCATCTGACGGCGCATCCACGCTGTACTTGGTGACATTATTGGCATTGTATTTTTCGATGCGGTAAAAATAGTTGCCGTAAGCATCCACGGAGAGATCGGAGCCGCTGGGATCGAGCTGGTTGGATACTGTCCGGGGACCGCCCACCGGGTCGACGGAAACAACCGAATGCGCCCCGCTTCCCCAGTCCGGCGCCACCGTGGCGATAATAGCGGTCTGATCATTTTCCGCGCATATTCCCGAACCAGCGCCCAAAAACACCGCCAGACATAAAACCCCTGTAAAAATAATATTTCTCTTCATTTGCCCTCCTTTTGGTATGGTATTAATCATTTTATGAATAAGGAAAAATTTCCGGAACGGTTCAGTGATTTGAAAAACCTGCTGTACCTACTGGCAAACCGCCTGACACCCCCCTAACCCCCCTCGCAGGGGGGAATTTGGATAGAGGGTTTATCCGTATGGAATCGCAAGGACCTAAGCTTCCGTTCAGGGGAATCCCACCCCCAATCCCATTCGGCCATTCAATATCCGACCACGATCCCCATCTGTGTGAGGGCCCCATCTCAACCAATTCCCCCCTGCGAGGGGGGATAAAGGGGGGTGTTTCGAGCTATCGCAGCCTCACAAATCAAACTGATATTTCAAGCTCATAAAAAACGATCTTCCCGGCTGGGGATACCCGTTGAAATCCTCATACCGGTCGCCTCCGATGTTATCGGCTTCCAGGGTCAGCAGCCACGACTGCCACAGCCATGACACCCCTGCATTGAAAGTGGACTGGGTCTGCGCCTCCAGCAGATTGGCGGTATCATAAAACATATTGGCTTCACGGATGTATTCGGAATAAAACGTGGCGTCATATAATCGGTATTCCAGCCGGGCCAGCCAGGAATGTTCAAACCTGCCCGGCAGCTGGTTGCCGTCGAACACCGCAATATCGCTGTTGTTCTGTGCATCCTGCCAGGTATACCGGCAGATCAGCCGCAGATTCCGGATAAAATCCACATCGAGTTCATTTTCCACCCCGATGATTTCAGCCTGGGAGACATTGTCCGCTTTGCCGATCCCCCGGGCATCATAGGTGCGGGTAATCAGGTTGTCGATCCGGCTGACAAAAAAGGCGCTCTGAAACCGAACCCTGTTGATAAAGCGATCTGAAAAAGCCTGGTCAATGGCAAATCCCGCATCAAAATTGGTTCCTTCTTCAGACTGAAGATCCGGATTGCCCACAAATATACCGCGATCCCCGAACAGCTCAAAAAACGAGGGCTCCCGGACATACCGGGCCAGATTGGACTTTACGGTAATCGCATCCGTCAGGCGGTACTTGAGCCCGACCTGGGGGGTAAGATAATCCTCATTCCGGTCAGCCCCCTCCCCTGCCGCATCAATGATATTTGATGAATAGACCAGTGTGTCATCGATCAATTTATAGCGAAGGCCCGGTGTGAGGCTCAGCCTGCCGTCCATTAAAAACATGGTATCCTGAATTCCGGCAGTATAAAGGTTGCGCCGGCTTTCGGTGGTCTCCTTGCCCGCCAGCAGATCCTTTGATTCAAAGGTTTCCCGCTGGGCGCCAAGGGTAAATTGCACGGTATTGAAGGCGGATGCCCATTCGGTGAAAAACTCACCGCCCAGACGGCGGGTGTCATATCGGCTCTTCTGCCGGCCCAGTCCGATCCGCCCGTTGGAATCGTCATATTCTTCTGTCTTGATCAGGTAATCGATCTGGGTGTGCGTGTTGAGGCGAAGCGGCGTGATCCGGTTGACGTTCATTCCCAGGGTGGTGATATTCTGTTCGGTGTCATAGGTGGTATCCGTCAGCGGGCTGTTGTTCCAGGACGGCAATCCCTGATCCTTGTTGAACCACTTATTGGTAAAATCCACGCGCCAGTCCGGGGTCAGGTCGGCACCCATCCGGGCCAGCACATTCTGCTGGTCAAACTGGGCGTTGTTCCGGTCTTCCCACCGGTCATCCGCTGGATTTTTGGGCGTGCCGTTGTCGTTTTTGATCCTGAAATCATTTTCAGAGGACAGGTAGTCCGCAGACACCAGGTAATCGGTTCTGCCCGGCTTGTAATTTAAAAATCCGGAAAACTTGCGCGTATCAAACGAACCGTATCCGGCCAGAAGATTGGCATTCAATCCCGATGCGGCACGTATGGTCTTGATATTGACCACCCCCCCGACAGATGCCTTATCAAAATTGATGGGCGTCATCCCCTTATAAATTTCAATGGATTCCACGTCAGACAGGGCAATGTTGCTCAGATCCACGCCGCCGCCCGAGGCATCGTTTAACAAAACCCCGTCCAGATACACCAGCACCTGTTCCGCCGACGCCCCCCGCAGGGACACGGATGAAAAACTCCCCAACCCCCCGCTCTGGCGAACCTGAATGCCGGCCTGCTTTTCAATCACCTCAGACAAGCTCTCCATCTTGCCTTCAAACTCGCTTCTCTGAATCTTGGAGAAAAAAACCGGCGTGGTTTCCGTATCCACGTCCCCGGTCCGGTATGAATCATCCGCCTCCTTGGCGGTCACAATCACCGGATCGAGCATAATGGCCCCATTTTCCGCGGCAAACGCCGGATCAACAGCGCCCGACACCGAATACAAAACAACCAGCAGAATCAAAATCCTGATATTGAAAATATAAAATCTCACTTCAAGCATCTGTATACCATTTCAAAGAATATTTTGTCTTTTTCTCCCCCCCTTTTTTTCAAAGGGGGGCCAGGGGGGATTTCTTTACCAAACAAAAAAAGGGAAACCACGGCCCATTTTCACGGATCCGAAGATTTCCCTTTTTTATCCTGGAATCGGTATGCGGCTTCTACCCCAACCGGGAAGATATCAGCCATTTTTGTTCAGGCAGGTCTTCTGACTCTTGGATCAACTTACTTGCCGCACCTTCCCGCAGTTTCCTGCAGTGGCTTCAGCGGCGTTCATCCCCAATCACAGCGGCGGGCCCGTCCCCGGTTTCCACGGGGTTCCCTATTGAGCTCTTATGAGCACCTGAAACAGTTTTATCGATCGAAAGGTTATTAACAGCGTTGCTCGTTGTCAAGGAAATATTTCTCAGCCCTGCTACACATTTCGGGATTTGCTTGACATGAATGATTGCACTGCATACATTGATTTCACATCAAAGAATTGAAAAGGAGCGGTTATCGTGGCAAGTCTGACCTTACGAAATATAGATGATTCATTGAAAGCGAGCCTGCGCATGCGCGCTGCTGAAAACGGCAGATCCATGGAAGAAGAAGCCCGGCAGATTCTAAAACATTTTCTGCTGCGCAAGAAGAGTTCCACCGGAATCGGTACCCGCATATCCATGCGTTTTACGGCTGCCGGTGGTGCAGATCTGCCGGATGTACCCCGTTCCGTCCCTCGCCGTTTGCCCAATTTTGATCCGGATGAAACAGCATGATCCTGTTGGATACCAATGTCGTATCGGAAGCCATGCGCCCATCGCCCAACCTGGGGGTAATCCGCTGGCTGGACGCCCAACCTGAATTGGATGTATGGATCAGCGCGGTGACCGCAGCTGAGATTCAGCTGGGGATTTCACTTTTGCCTGCCGGAAGGCGCAGGACGAGGTTGCTTGAAATGGCAGAGCAGATGTTTCAGGAAGATTTTTCAGGTCAATGTCTGCCTTTTGATTGCGATGCGGCACGGGAGTATGCCTCAATCATGGCGGAGCGGAATCGACAGGGCCGGCCCATGAGTGTGGAGGATGTGCAAATCGCATCCATTGCCCGGGTTGGCAGGATGACTTTGGCAACGCGCAATATCAAAGATTTTTCCGGGATCGAAGGTTTGGAACTGGTCAATCCATGGGATGAATAAATGGTCTCTCTATCATTTAATTTAAAGAATAATCTGTTTATCCATTGTATCCAGTAAAGGTCTTAACGTTTGGCTTGGCTAAAACGGCTAAGGCCATTTGTCATTCCGGCAATCTTTAAGCCGGAATCCAGATATTCTGCACTGGCCTCGCTCAATAATTATGCGTTGTCAAGCGTATGTCCCGTAATGCTTCCGATATTGGCTCTGTCAATTCTGGATTGCGGGCGTAGCCAGCCTTAGATAATAAATTGGATTGACATCGCATAAAGATTGAACTAAGTTTGATTCAAATTCATCAGAAAGGAAACAGAATGGAGCAAATCAATATACACCAGGCAAAAACGCAACTTTCCCGCCTGATTGCCGAAGGCAGAGAAGTGATTATCGCCCGATACGGTCAGCCGGTAGCGAAACTGATTCCTATAAAACACATTCAACAGGATCGGAAGCCTGGTACTGCAAAAAATAAAATCCGGATGCGGGATGATTTCTTCGCTCCGCTGCCGGATGACATCTTGAATGAATTTTACAAGTAATTGAGAATAATGCGGTACTTGTTGGATACCCACGTATTGATCTGGTGGATTACAGGAGATCCACGATTGCCTGCTGCTGTTCGGGGAGTCATTCGTAACCATCGGAATGTGCTTTATTGGAGTGTAGCAAGCTCATGGGAGCTGGCAATTAAATGTGCACTGGGCCGTCTTGAAATTGAAGAACCACTGGAAACCCTGCTTCCATCCGAGCTGAACAAAAATCAAATTGAGATACTGCCCATTCACAATGACCATGCAATCACAGCCGGCTCATTGCCCATGCATCATAAGGACCCCTTTGACCGGATGCTGATTGCACAAGCCCGTATTGAATCCATGGGTATTATCAGCGGCGATTCAAAACTTAAACTCTATGGGGCAGATATTTACTGGTGATCGAAGATAGCGTTTGGATACAAGATGCCTGAGAAATCAAACCTCATCGAAGCCATTCAGCTTAAACTGAATGACTTCCTTTCCCTATCCGACGAGGCCAGGAACTCCATAAAAGCCGTATATGTTTTCGGCTCTGCCCTTCATGGAGAAAATTTCCGTGATGCTTCTGACATTGATATGGCCTTTCTTGTGGATCATACCCGCTATAAAAAAGATCCGTTTTCGGCATCGGCCTCTGCGTATATGGCGGCAACAGAAATCGGGTTGATGCTGAATCGGCAGACGGATGTAATCATCCTTAATTCAGCCTCTTATGAAACCGCATACCAGGCAGTGACCACAGGAAAAAACATATATGAGGCCGATCATGAAGCGCGGATCGAATATGAGATCGCGTTAAAAGGGCTTTATTATGATTTCAAACCGTTTCTTGAAAACTTGAGGAAACAGAGCAGATTACGACTCGGCGATAAAGGTCCCGGGTAAGGCCGTACAAATCATCTAATCCAACCGGACAATAACCAGCACCCGATCAATATTCAGCTGCGGCAGCCGGTAATGCTCGATATCGATTCGAATCCGCTCCATATCAACAACTTCAGCAAGCTTGGCCGGATCCAATTCGGCCTGATACCCCCTCCCCTTCATGGCCATCAGCATACCGCCTTTTTTCAGCAACGGCATTGCCAGCCGGATCAGCTGGGGCATGGCGGTTACGGCCTTGCTGATCACCACATCAAATCTTTCCTGTTCCCGCGCCAGTTCTTCCGCCCTTACCTGACGGGCGGTTATATTTTCAAGTTTCAGCTGCCGGATCGCGTATTTGACAAAATTGATTTTCTTCCGATTGCCGTCTATCAGCGTCAAATCAAAATCCGGGAACCCGATTTTCAAAGGAACCCCCGGAAATCCGGCCCCTGTGCCCAGATCTAAAATATTGGCCCCCTTAGGGATGAATCTCCCCGGCGCCATGGAATCGAGCATCAGGTTTTCCGCAATTTCAAGCGGATCATCCACGCTGGTCAGGTTCACCGTCCGGTTGGCATCCAGCAATTCCCTTGCAAACGTCTCCAGCAGCCTGATTTTTTTCTCATCCAGATCAAGGCCCAGGTCCGCAGCACCCCTGAGCCAACCACTGCGCCACTGATTCCAGTCGAATTCATTGGTATGCATATACTTATCCTTTAAATTCTCATTTGAAAAATGGAACGCTTCCCGTAGATCAAAAATGGTCAGGTAGATGGCGTCCCATCTAAATCTAAAATATCAAGCTTGATGTTAATGCTTGAACTATTTGGCAGACCTAACGCTATCAACTTAATCGTCCATTTCATCATATCACATCAGTGATTCAACGGCGCTTGAGGAGTATATTTTTATTGATTTTTATTACGATTTTTTTGTTGTTCGTTTCTTGATGGGTTGATAAGATACCTCCTTGATTAGCATCATCAACCGCCATTTACAACGGTCCCTTCAATGCTTGATAGATAGCATATGGCCTCATGAATGCGGACCTTGTACATCTTTGAATATCATCAGAAAGCTCGAGAATTGGGAGGAAATAAGCAAAAAATTTATGATAAATTCGAGACCAATCGGGTGGTTCGGTTTTTCAAAGAATTGCAAATATCTCAAATTGAAATTGTTATTATTGTAAATATTGAAAATCTTGTAAAAAACCGCAAAACAATCACAAATAATTTCGGCAGAAAGAGGCTGAAAGAAAAGAGACCCTCCAGCTGAGCAAGGCTTTGGAAACCTGTAAACCAATAAAAATGCTAATCGCAAAATCGTTTCAGTCTGTTTTTTTAATTAACAATTTTCGGACGAACAAAAGCTAAAAAACATTATGTTTTGTGATAAAAACATTCTTATTACAGGCGCGGATGGCTTTATCGGTTCTCATTTAACCGAAATGCTGTTCAATAGGGGCGCTAAAGTACGGGCTCTCAGCCAGTATAATTCTTTTAACAACTGGGGATGGTTGGAGAGCCTTGATTGTTTGAATGATATCGAATTGCTTACTGGAGATGTGCGCGATCCGCATTATTGCAAACACATTACAAAGGGGGTGGAAATTATTTTTCATCTGGCCGCGCTAATCGCCATTCCATATTCTTATGTCGCTCCGGATAGCTATGTGGATACCAATGTTAAAGGCACACTTAATATTTGCCAGGCGGCCCTGGAAAATGGTTGTAAGAAAGTGATTCACACATCCACCAGCGAGGTTTACGGCACGGCGCAATATGTGCCCATTGATGAAAACCATCCACTCCAGCCCCAAAGCCCTTACAGCGCCAGCAAGATCGCCGGGGACATGATGGCCATGAGTTTTTATAACGCCTTTAATCTTCCGGTTGTCATTGCCCGGCCGTTTAACACCTATGGTCCCCGCCAGTCCGCTAGAGCTGTCATTCCAACGATCATCTCTCAGATTTTGAAAGGACTTAGGGAAATCAAGCTGGGCGATGTTTCACCAACGCGGGATTTTAATTATGTTGAAGATACCTGCCGGGGGTTTCTGGCCCTGGCCGCTTGCGATGAAGCTGTCGGCCAGGTGGTCAATATCGGTTCTAACCGGGAGTTTTCCATCGGAGAAACCCTGAATATGGTCAAAGACATCATGAACAGTGATGTGGTTTTCGTCACGGACCAGCAACGCCTCCGCCCGAAAAAATCAGAAGTGTTCCGGCTCTGGTGCGATAATACGAAAATAAAGAAACTCACCGGCTTTAAACCATCTTTCACATTGCGCCAGGGCCTGGAAAAAACCATCGACTGGTTTTCTGATCCGAATCATTCAGCAAAATACAAGGCTGAAATCTATAATGTTTGAGAAAATCATTACCTTTATCCGCGATCTTTATGGACAAGAAGGCTCCATTGCCCTGCATGCGCCGCGATTTTTAGGCAATGAAAAACAATATGTGGACGAATGTATTGATTCCACATTTGTTTCAAGCGTTGGGCAGTTTGTGGATCGGGTTGAAAAGGATCTATCCGCTTATACAGGCGCAGGCTATGCCGTTGCTACTGTAAACGGCACGGCGGCCCTGCATGTGGCCCTTTTGCTGGCAGGGGTTCAGCCGGGAGATGAAGTCCTCACCCAGCCATTGACGTTTGTGGCGACCTGCAACGCCATCTCATATTGCGGCGCAAGGCCGGTTTTTTTGGACGTGGATCGCGATACATTAGGGCTTTCCCCCGAAAATCTGGCGGATTTTTTGGAGAACCATACAGCTCCCACTCAAAACGGTTGTGTCAACAAAACCACCGGCCGGATTATCCGGGCGTGTCTGCCCATGCACACCTTCGGCCATCCGGCGCGCATTGATCAGATTGACGATATTTGCCGTCAGTATCATCTGATTTTGATAGAAGACGCAGCCGAAAGCGTGGGCAGTTTTTATAAAGGCAGACATACCGGCACGTTCGGAAAGCTGGGCACCTTAAGTTTTAATGGCAATAAAATTATTACCTGTGGCGGCGGCGGAGCCATTCTGACAAGCGATGAAGCATTGGCGAGGCAGGCCAAGTTTCTCACTACCACGGCCAAACGCCCGCACCTTTACGAATATGTTCATGATCTACCGGGTTTTAATTACCGAATGCCCAATCTGAATGCCGCGCTTTTGATCGCCCAGATTGAGCAACTGGATGGCTTTTTGCAAAACAAGCGGGAGACCGCACAACGTTATAAAGAATTCTGTGAACAGGCAGGCTTTGAATTTGTGTCGGAGCCGCCGTATGCTCGTTCCAATTACTGGTTGAATGCGGTGATATTCGAAGATAAAAACATGCGGGACGGGTTTCTGAATTTTCCAACAATGCTGGCGTGATGACACGGCCTGCCTGGCGATTGATGAACCGACTGCGAATGTATGAAACATGCCAGTCCGCTGATCTTTCCAATGCTATTTGGCTGGAGGAACGGCTGGTGAATCTGCCCAGCAGTGTGAGACGATGAAAGAAAAAATTCTTCTGATCGGCGGCGGCGGGCATTGTAAATCCTGTATTGATGTTATCGAACAGGAAGGCCGGTTTGAGATTGCCGGTATTGTGGATTTACCAGCAAAGGTTGGCCAGATTGTTTTGAATTATCCTATCATCGGTACAGATCCAGATTTACCTGATTTGATTAAAAAATATAAAAATGTATTGATCACCATCGGTCAGATCAAAACCCCTAAACGACGTATGGAACTCTATAATGATTTGAAAAAAATGGGAGCTTGTTTTCCGGTTTTCCAATCCCCTTTAGCCTATGTCTCCGAATGGGCACGAATTGCTGATGGATCAATTATTATGCACCATGCATTGATTAACGCAGGGGCCGTGATCGGGGAAAATTGCATTATTAATTCAAAGGCATTGATTGAACATGATGCAATCATTGAGGAACATAGCCATATTGCCACAGGCGCCATTGTCAACGGCGTGGCTCGTATTGGCCGGGGCTCTTTCATTGGAAGCGGTTCGATTATCATACAAAACGGATTCACCGAGCCATTTTCATTTATAAAGGCAAACACCCTTACTGAAAAAAAATATGTTTAATCAAAAGATATTTATTATTGCTGAGGTGGGCGTAAATCATAATGGCAGCCTGGAATTTGCCAAAAAAATGATAGATATGGCTGCTTGGGCGGGTGCTGATGCAGTGAAGTTTCAAACTTTTTCAGCAGATAATCTCGTCACCCGAAATGCTTCGAAAGCCCAATATCAGATAGAGACGACCCCGCAATCCGAATCCCAATATGAGATGGTCAAACGTTTGGAACTGGATCTGAATGCTCATAAAGAATTGATGACTTGCTGCCGGGAAAAAGGTATTGAATTTCTGTCCACACCATTTGATCTGCCCAGTATTGATTTGCTGAATGGCCTTGGGCTTCAGACCTTCAAAATCCCAAGCGGCGAAATTACCAATTTACCTTATTTGCGTAAAATCGGGGCGTTTGGCAAAGGGCTTATTCTCTCCACCGGCATGTCTGATCTTGGCGAAATCGAGGATGCGCTGAACGTGCTTGAGGAAGCCGGCACACCCAGATCACGCATCACCGTCTTGCACTGCAACACCGAATATCCAACGCCTTTTCAGGATGTGAATTTAAAAGCCATGCAGACCATTGCCGTTGCTTTTCCGAGGGTTGAAGTCGGTTACTCGGATCACACCCTCGGCATTGAAGCGTCCATCGCGGCAGCGGCCATGGGCGCTTCAATTATTGAAAAACATTTCACCCTGGACAGGAATCTTGAAGGCCCGGACCACAAGGCCAGCCTGGAACCGGATGAACTCAAGGCCATGGTGATAGCCATTCGCAACGTTGAACTGGCCTTGGGCGACGGCATCAAACGGCCCAGCCCCAGCGAGACCAAAAATATCCCCCTTGCTCGAAAAAGTATTGTGGCGGCCCGGAATATCCACAAAGGGGAGGTTTTCAGCGAGGAAAATATTACAGTGAAAAGGCCCGGCATGGGCATCAGCTCCATGCGATGGGATGAAGTTGTCGGGCAAAAGGCAAATTGTGATTATAGAAAAGATAGCCTGATTAAGGTTTAAAGCTGGGTGTAATTTTCCCTTTAGAAAGCGATAAGGAAAATATTCAACGGACATATAAAAATGAGGTCACTTGCAAATGCTTAAGAAGGCGCTGGATTTTCGTCCTTACCGCCCAGGTGAAGAAGATGCGATTTTAACGCTTTTTAAACAGGTATTCGGCAAGCCAATGAGCTTGAAATACTGGAGGTGGCGGTTTTTAGAGAATCCGGTTGGCTGCCCCATGATTTATCTGGCTTGGGATGGTGATAAGTTGGCTGCACATTATGCTGTTTCCCCCGTCATACTTGTGGTGGGCCAAATCGAATATATTTCAGCGCTATCTGTCACAACGATGACACATCAAAGTTATCGTGGCGAGAGGTTATTTCCTCATTTGGCAACGAGACTTTATTCATTATTGTCACAAAATGATTTTTTAATGATTTATGGATTCCCAAATGACTTTTCTCATCGAGGATTCATTAATAATTTGGGATGGAAAGATATTTATGAGATCCCTCTATTCTGTTTTAATATAAATATTAATAGCTCCCTTCCGGAGGTTCATTCAAGAATGATTGAACTAACTGAATTCGATCAAGAATTTGATTCTTTATGGAAAAAAGTTAGAGCGGATTATAATATTCTGGTGAAACGCGATAGGAATTATTTGAATTGGAGATTCAAGTGTAATCCAATTCATCATTACAAGGTATTTAGCTGTATTGAAGACAGTGAATTGATCGGATATGCAATATTTAAGGAATATCAGAATTCAATTGATTTAATTGATATTTTAACAATTAAAGGAAGTTCAGCAGGGCGAGACCTTGTGGTTAAGCTTATTCAATTCTGTATTAGCAATAACCTTTGCAAAATTAATACTTGGTTGCCTCCATGGCATCCACTTCACCAGGAGTTTGAGAGGTTAGGATTTTGCAATGAATCATCAGGTACTTATTTTGCTGGTCGAAATCTTAACGACACTCTTGTGAAATTAGACCTTACAGATGCAAGAAATTGGTATTACTCTATGAGCGATTCGGATGTATATTAATGAGAAGAATATTAGCAATGACAAGTATTAGATCGGATTACGATTTAATGAGTTCCCTATATAAGTTATTGAATAAAGATGACGAAATAGATTTTAAGTTGCTTGTATCAGGCGCTCATCTATCACAATCCTTTGGTTATAGCCTTGAATTGATTAAGCAAGATGGCTTACCAACTCTGGCTTGTATTGAAACATTAATTGATTCCAATAGTAAACAGGCACGGATTAAGAGTGCCAGTCTGCTTCTTCAAAACTCTATTGATGTCGTTGCTGGATTTAATCCTGACCTGATTATATACGCTGGTGATAGGGAAGATGTGCTTATTGGAGCTCTTCTGGGCGGGTATTTAGAAATTCCAACGCTTCATTTTTATGGGGGAGATCATGTCCAGGATGGTTATATCGATAATCCAATCAGACATGCTACTTCAAAACTTTCAACTGCACATTTTGTCTCCCTTGAGCAACATAAGGAGAGACTTGTTCGAATTGGGGAATCGCCAGAACGGATATTTGTTATTGGCAGTATATCCTTGGATAATTTGGTTTCCTATAACCAAATGACATTAAAAGAAATTCAAGTTATGTTTGGCAAAGAGCCAGATTTTAAAGATTTTGTCCTTCTTATCTATCATCCTATTTCACAAGAACGAGATCATGCAAAAGAATATTTTTTAAATATACTATCGTCATTAAGAGAAAAAAATATTAACGCATTTGTTAGTTTCCCGAATGTTGACCCTGGCAATTTTGAAATTAGGCAGTTAATACAATCATTTGAAAAGAATGATTTTGTTTTTTATAAAAATTTGCCAAGGGATGTTTTCCTCTCCATTTACAAGTATAGTTCTTTTATTATTGGCAATTCTTCTTCAGGAATATGCGAGGCGGCATCATTCCAAATTCCGGCTATAAACGTTGGACTTCGTCAAATCGGAAGATATGCTGATCATAATGTCATTTTTTGCGGCACATCAAAAGGTGAAATAATCAATGCTATTGAAATGGCGCGAACGCCGAAATTCAGAAAGAAGCTGCGAAATATGACAAATTCTTATGGTCAGGGTAAGA
>CAWGYD010000009.1:0-88772 GCA_963826785.1 uncultured delta proteobacterium | reverse complement strand
CCAGTTTTTTGAGTTGACGGGCATGAAGGCCATCTTTTTCCCTGAGTGTTTTCAAGAGGGATTCGGTTTCCGCAATGCGGATGGAGAGGGTTTCGTAATGGTACACCGAAACCAGAATGTCGGCATGCTTCAGCTTTTCCCGGATCTCCTGGTAGCGCCTGGCTTTGTTTGCCTGGCGGTGCAGACTGTTCATCTGCTGCCGGATTTCCTCGATAATGTCATTTAACCGCAGCAGGTTCTGCCGGGTTGAAGCCACCTTGGACTGGGCTTCATGCTTGCGCGCTTTGTACTTGGTCACGCCGGCGGCTTCCTCGATGATGGTCCGCCGCTCCTCGGGGGTGGCATCCGTAATGGCGCCGATATTTCCCTGCTGGACGATGGCGTAAGACCGGGCCCCCATGCCGCTGCCCAAAAACACCTGGTGAATGTCCTTGAGCCGGCAGGGGATCTTGTTGATCAGATAAACGCTTTCACCGGAGCGGTAGATCCGGCGGGTGATCATGACTTCGGTCAGCCGGGGGGCGGTTTCCTTTTCGATGGTGCCGTCGCTGGAAAGGACCAGGGAAACTTCGGCCAGGTTCAAGGCCGGACGCTTTTCTGCGCCTGCGAAAATGACATCCCCCATGGCCTTTCCCCTGAGCTGCTTGACGCTCTGCTCCCCCATAACCCATTTGATGGCATCCATGATATTGCTTTTACCGCAGCCGTTGGGGCCGACGATGGCGGATACGCCTGCCGGAAATTCAATGGCGCACCTATCGGGAAATGATTTGAATCCGATGATGTCGAGTCTTTTAATCCGCATTCCGGCTGCTGATGCTCATTTGAAAAATAGTGGTTTTTTGTCGGGAAACAACAAAAGGGGTTCTCGAAAAAAAGACGTTTTTCTTTGCCTCATTTGCGAGAGAAAAAATATATTGTATCGATACGATGCCTGTTTATCGGGCAAACCAGATGCCCCAATTTATCCGGTTTTACGGATTGGTCACTAATTAACCTGAAATTTTAAGGGGGTGCAACAGAAAATTGCCGCTCCGGCCCCATTGAATTCGTTCTTTGCCCAAGGCGACCCGGCAAAAACGCTTGACTCTTTTTCATGACCCGGTTTAGATATAACTATATTAATTTTTTAATAATCATGATGTTTAGCCGGCCCCGGCCATATTTTTTTGCCAGGCCCGGCGTTTATCATCCGGAGCGTCCGATGCTGATCATTCCCGGCTATTTAATCCAGCAGCAGATCTATGACGGCAGGCGTTCGTCCATCTACCAGGGCCGACGCAGCTTCGACAATCTTCCGGTGATGATAAAGACGCTGAAAAACCCGTATCCCGCCATTCCGGAAGCCCATCGTTTCCAGCAGGAATACATGATGCTGCGAAGTCTTAAATCCTACAGCGTGGTGCGGGTTTACGGCATGGAGGCCGCACAGGAGCGGCCGGCCATCATCATGGAGGATTTCGGCGGGACTTCCCTGGACCGGTGCATCGATTACGGCCGGATCGAACTGGATGAGGTGCTGGAGCTGTTCATCCGCATCGCCGAAGTGGTTGGCGACATCCACCAGCAGTTCATCATCCATAAGGATATCAACCCCACCAATATCGTCTTCAACAGCCAGACCGGCCAGGTGAAACTCATTGATTTCGGCATCAGCGCCCAACTCTCCCGGGAAAAAGCCGAACTCATGCCTTCGGAAGTGTTTGAGGGAACCCTTTCCTACATGTCACCGGAGCAGACCGGCCGCATGAATCGGGCCATGGATTTCAGGACCGACCTGTATTCGCTGGGGGTGGCCTTCTATGAAATCCTGACCGGTTCACTGCCGTTCGTGGCCAGGGATCCCATGGAACTGGTGTACCTGCATTTTACCAAGAGTCCGGAGCCGCCCTGCCGCATCCATCCCGAAATTCCGGAGGTGCTGTCCGATATTGTTTTGAAACTGATGTCCAAGACCGCGGACCAGCGGTACCAGAGCGCCGCCGGGTTGAAGGCCGATCTTGAGACCTGTTTGTCGATGCTGCAGGCCGACGGACGGATCCGCATGTTCAAGATCGGGCTCAAGGATGTGGCCAGCCAGTTCCGCCTTCCCAATACGCTGTATCATCGGGGAAACGAGATCGAAGCGCTTCTGGCGGCCTATGATGCCGTGAGCCGGGGCCGGAAGCGGATGGTGGTGGTATCCGGAAATGCGGGCATCGGCAAGTCGTCCCTGGTGGGCGAAATCCAGCGGACCGTGGTCAGCCGGGGCGGGTTTTACACCACCGGTAAATTCGACAAGCTCAAGCGCGACATCCCCTATGAGCCACTGATTTCAGCCTTTCGGCGGCTGATTCTGCAGGTGTTGTCCCGGAGCCCCGAATCGGTTGCCGCCTGGAAGGAACAGCTGGGGCATGCCCTGGGGGCAAACGCCAGACTGATCATCGATGTCATTCCCGAACTGGAAATGATCACCGGAAAACAGCCCCCGGTATCCGATTTGCCCGGCCTGGAATCACGGAACCGGTTTCACATGATCTTTGAAAAGTTTGTCCATCTGTTTGCCGCCAGGGAACATCCGCTGGTGATCTTCCTGGATGATCTGCAATGGGCGGATCTGCCCTCTTTGAAGCTGGTGGAGATGCTCCTGACCGGGCTCGATGAATTGAGCCTGCTGGTCATCGGCACTTTCAGAGAGCCGAACGTGGAAAAAGACGATTTATTGACCCGGTCTTTGAGCCGGATGGCCGAAGCCAATGTCGATATCCGCTTTATCCGGCTCGAGCCCCTCGATCAAATCCACATCGGGAAGCTCCTGTCCGATGCCCTGTCTGCGCCACTTGATGCGGTCAAGCCGTTTGCCGAGCTCTGTTTCACCAAAACCCATGGCAATCCGCTTTTCTTAAATCAGCTGCTGATGTTGATGCACGCGGAGGGCGGCTTCCACTTTGACGGGGTGGAAAAAAAATGGCGATGGGACCTTGAAAAGCTTCGGCAAATGGAAATGTCGGACAACGTGATCGAACTGATGGTGGGAAAGATCCGGAAACTGCCGGAACCCTCGCTTGAAATTTTAAATTATGCCGCCTGCATCGGCACCCGGTTTGACATCAACACCCTGTCGCTGCTGACCGGGCAGATCTCAGGCGAAATTGAAGACCGGCTGACCATCCCGCTGAAGGAGGGGTTGATCGGACCCTATGACGCGGCGATGGATCCGGGCGCAGCAAACGGACACGACCCGAAAACCATGGCCTACGTGTTTTCACATGACCGCATTCACCAGGCCGTTTATTCCCTCCAGGATGAGCACAAAAGAGGGGAGCGCCACCTGCAGATCGGCCGGCTGATGCTGGACAGCCTTTCCCCCCAGGAGCGGGAGGAGCGGCTGTTCGATATGGTGATCCACTGGAACCGGGGGCAGGAATTCAATATCGACGACGAAGAAATCGAAACTTCCGCGCGGTTGAATCTCGAAGCCGGCCGCAAGGCCAAAACGTCGGCGGCATTTGAGTCCGCCTATGATTATTTTTCCGCCGGCCTGCGGCATCTGCCCGATACCGCCTGGAAACGCTGGTATGCGCTGACATTGGACCTGCACGTAGAAGCCGTGGAAATGGCCTATCTGAATTCAGATTTTCCCCGCATGGAAACCCTTGCGGCCCAGGTCCTTGCCCATGCCCGATCGTTGATCGACCGGGTCGGCGTCTACGAGACGCAGATCATGGCCTATATTGTGCAAAACCGGCTCACCGATGCCATCAGCACCTCCACCGGCGCCCTGAAGGCCCTGGGCATCAGGCTTCCGCGCAGGCCGTCGCTGCCGACGATTCTTTTCTGGCTGACCCGGACAAAGCTGCTGTTTTTCCGGAAATCAATGGGTGAGATCGTCGATGGCGATCAGATGAGAGATCCGTTGAAGATCGCCACCATGCGAATCCTGACGCGGACCGCATCCGCCGCCTTCTTCAGCGTCCCCAAGCTTCTTCCCCTGATTGCCTGCCACCAGATCCGGCTGACCGCCCGGTACGGCGCCGCTTCTGACTCAGCCACCGCATTTGCCGTCTACGGGCTGATCGAATGCGGGGTCACCGGAAACATCCCCTCCGGTATCCGGTTCGGGGAGATCGCCTGCCAGCTGCAGGAAAAACGCGAAGACCGGAACCTTGAAACCAAGGTGCAGGTGATTTACAATTCCCAGATCCGGCACTGGAAATCCCATGCCAAGACCACTTTGAAGCCCCTGCTGGATGCCTACAGAAGCGGCCTTGAAACCGGTGACCTGGAGTATGCGGCATACGGGGTCCATGTCCATTGCTGCAACAGCTTCTGCGTCGGCCGTAACCTGGCGGACCTGGAAGCTGATTTTGAGCAGTACGGCACCATCATTCAAAAACTGCATCAGCAGACCGCCTGGTATTTTCACCGGATATGGCACCAGACGGTGTTCAATCTCCGCCGAAAGGACCCCGTCCCCCATATGCTGGCCGGGGAGATCTGCAATTTCGAAGAAATGCTCCCCATTCATCAGGCCGCCAATGACCGGACCGCCATATTCGATCTTTACCTGCACCAACTGGTGCTTTCCAGTCTTTTTGACCGCCACGGGGAGGCCGTTGAATACGCCCGTCGGGCCGAAGCATATGCCGACGGCGTCACCAGCATGCTTTACATCCCCATGATGATGTTCTTTGCCTCAATTTCCCGGCTGCGCCGCGCCCGGGAATCCTCTCGCCTGAAAAAAAAGAGGCTGGTGGCAAAGGCCTGCGCAGATGCCCGAAAGATGAAAAAACTTGCCCGCCATGTCCCGGAGAATTTTCTGCACAAATATCTGCTGATCGCCGCTGAAATCGCCCGGGTCCGCAACCGGGACGACTCGGCCCGGCGATTCTACCGGGAATCCATCGAATCGGCCGGAAGAAACGGTTATATCCATGAACGCGCCGTGGCCAACGAGTGCTGCGCCCGTTTCTGGATGGATCAGGGGGAAACCGAAATCGCCCGGCTTTATCTGTCCCGGGCCCGCCATGATTTTCAGGTCTGGGGCGCCGCCGCCAAGGTCCATCACATGGAGCGGCAATACCCGGATCTGCTGGACCGGCCTTTGCAGACGGGCCGCGCCCCCATCGAACCCGATGCGTTTACCACCAGCACCACCGGAACGGCCTCCGGGTCCATTGATTCACTTTCCGTGCTGAAGGCGTTTCAGGCCATTTCGGGCGAAATTGAAATTGAAGAACTGTTAAAGAAGCTGATGCACATCATGATCGAAAACGCGGGGGCCCAATCCGGATGCCTGATCCTGAAGCGGGAGGATAAGCTGGTGGTGGAGGCGGAAAAAAGCGCAGGGGACGAACCCCTCAAAGTCCTTCATTCCAGGCCCGTGGATGCCGATCTGTATCTGCCCAAATCCATCATCCGTTTCGTGGAAAGGACCCGGGAGCCGCTGTTTATCGATGATGCGGCCGAGGAGCCTTTTTATGCGGACGACGCTTATATCGCCCGGAAAAAGCCGCGCTCTGTCCTGTGCATCCCGGTGCTGCACCAGAACAAGCTGGTGGCCCTGTTCTATGCGGAGAACAACCTGGTATCCGGCGCCTTTACCCCGGAGCGCCGGAAAATTCTGGAGATCATCACGTCCCAGGCCGCCATTTCCATTGAAAACGCACTGCTCTATGACGGGATCAAGCAGACGGAGGCCAAATGGCGGACGCTGATCCGAACCGCCAAGGAAGGCTTCATCGAATTGGACACGGCCGCCTACATCAAGGACGTCAATCCCGAAATGTGCAAGATCCTGGGCATGGCCCGGTCCCAGATCATCGGCAGAAATCTGCTGACCACCCTGGACCAGGAAAACGCGGATCAATTCAAAAATGAGCTGGATCTTCGGCGGCAGGGGAAGCGGGGCACCTATGAGGTCCGGTTTCAGCGGCCGGACAATACCAGCGTCCACTGCCTGATCAAGGCGACGCCGCTCTTTGAAGGACTGACCCAGACCGGGTCTTTTGCCATGGTCACCGATATTACGGATCGGAAACTGGCCGAAGAGGAAATCCGCAAACTCAACGAGGAGCTTGAAGAACGGGTTCTTAAGCGGACCGCCGAACTGGAGGAGTCTCTGGACCGGCTGAAAAAGACCCAGAAGCACCTGGTGGAATCGGAAAAAATGGTCTCTCTGGGCAGCCTGGTGGCGGGAGTGGCCCACGAGGTCAATACACCGGTGGGCGTTGCCGTGACCGCAGCTTCCTACATGCATGATCAGACGGAGGCCATCGGCAAAAAGATGGAATCCGAAGGGCTTTCCCCCGAGGCGCTTTCAAAATATTTTCGTTCCGCCATGGAGGCCTCCCGGCTGATTCTGTCCAACCTGAAACGCGCGGCCGACCTGATCAGAAGCTTCAAGCAGGTGGCGGTGGACCAGTCCGCCGAAGAGCGGCGCAAATTCAACCTCCGGCTCTACATCGATGAACTGCTGCTCAGCATCCGGCCCCGCTACAAGAAAACCAATCATCACATCGAGGTAAAATGCCCGGAACACCTGGAAATCGACGGGTTCCCCGGCGCCTTCGCCCAGATCCTCACCAATCTTATCATGAATTCGCTCATTCACGGTTTCGAGCAGATGGACAGCGGTACCATCATCATTGAAGCGGAAGGTCATGAAACCGGCATCCGCCTGGTATACCGGGACAACGGCAAGGGGATGCGGCCGGAGGTGTTGAAAAAGATATTCGACCCGTTTTTTACCACCAAGCGCTCCCACGGCGGAACCGGGCTGGGCATGCACCTGGTCTACAACCTGGTCACCCAGACCCTGTCCGGCACCATTGAATGCCAAAGCACCCCGGGGGAAGGCAGCGTGTTTACCCTGGAGTTGCCCTATCGATCGTGAAGTTTGTGATTAACCATTCACCATTGATTTTTCTTTCGTCAGTGCGCAAATTTCTGGGTACGCACGACGCGAACGAAGCGGATCAAGCGGATCAAGAGGATAACGGATGAAAGATTCCATGTCGGATATGAAAAATTCGGTGTTCGAGTTGTATGCAAAGCATGTTTCCTCCAAAAAGGCGGAGTTTTTCAAATCGTTCGGATTCGATTTCGTTTTCGGCCGGCGTGAAGGGCCCTTTGTCTGGGACATCGATGGGAAAAAGCGGCTGATCAACTGCCACAGCAACGGCGGGGTATACAACCTGGGGCACCGGCACCCGGAGATTATCGCCGCCATGACCGATGCCCTTTCCCATCTGGATATCGGAAATCATCACCTGGTGAGCAAACAGAAAGCGGAACTGGCACAAGCGCTGTCCGATCTCTCCCCGGGGGATATGCCGTATGTCGTTTTCGGGGTCAGCGGGGGGGAGGCCATCGATACGGCGGTAAAAATCGCCCGGAAATTTACCGGGCGCAAAAAAATCATCACCGCCATAGGCGGGTATCACGGCCACACCGGAATTGCCATGGCTGCCGGGGACCCCAAATACCGGGACCCGTTTTTCTCCAGTTCCGCAGATTTTATCCAGGTGCCCTTCAATGATCCGGCGGCCCTTGAGTCCGAAATATCCACCGACACGGCCGCGGTCATGTTTGAAACCATTCCTGCCACCCTGGGGATGCCGATTGCCCATGACGATTTTTATGTTCAGGTGCGAAAATCTGTGCGACCAAAACGGCGCGCTGTTGATCATGGACGAGGTGCAGACCGGGCTGGGCCGAACCGGGGCGTTCTGGGGAATCGAACACTTTCGCGCACTGCCGGACATGATCGTTTCGGCCAAAGGGCTGGGCGGCGGGATTTATCCGGTCACGGCCACCATCATCCGCAGGGAAATCGAAACCGTCTTTCATGATGACCCCTTTATTCATATCTCCACCACGGGAGGCGCGGACATCGGGTGCGGGGTGGCCCGGAAGGTGCTTGAAATTTCATCTGCCCCTTCTTTTCTGGCGCATGTCAACCGGCTGGCCGATATCTTTGCCTCAGGGATGCGGGCGCTTATCGGCAAGTATCCCGAAATCATCGTCGAATTTCGCCAGAAGGGGCTGATGAGCGGCATTAAAACCACCCGGTCCGAATTCGGGCCCATCCTGTCCAAGACCTGCTTTGACGCAGGGCTGCTGTGCATCTATGCCGGAAACGATACTTCCGTCCTTCAGTTTCTGCCGCCGCTGATCATTGAAGAAAAACTGGCTGAGGAAATTCTCCAGCGGCTCGATTCGGCCCTGCAGGGAGCGGCCGAATTCGCACAAGGATTTCTGACGGGGGACAATGCATGAACATCGATCCGGAAAAACTCGAAATCTTCGAAAACGGACTGAACCCGGCTTTTCCCCAACAAAGCGCCGTCGTCCCGGATATTCTCGGCTACGGCGAAATATCGTCCACATTTTCCATCCCCGATATGCCGGACATCGCCTTTAAACGGATGCCGCCCTTTGACACGACCGAAAAGATCGGTTCCTACCGGACGGCAGTGGATCGATACTGCACCCTTTTAGCGGAAAAATGCGGGATCGATGCGGCGCCGTGTTTAATTCACGATCTGGTCAATCGTCACGGGGAGCAGATCGTCTATGTGGCCCAGCCCCGGCTTCCGTCCCGGTCCATCGGCAACCAGCGGCTGGTAAACGCCGACTTTTCCGAACTTGAAGATCTGCTCATGCCGGTCATCGAAAGCCTCCTTCACGTGTGGCGGCACAACCGGAATCCGGGCGAAGAGGAGCAACTCGGCATCGATGGACAGATTTCCAACTGGAGCCTGGTGCCGAAAAAAGCCCCCGTCTATTTCGATGTCACCACCCCGTTGTTTCGCATCAACGGGATCGAGCAGCTGGATACGGAGATTTTCTTGAAGAGCTGCCCCGGTTTTCTGGTCTGGCTGGTGCGGTGGCAGTTTCTCCAGGAAGTCCTGGATCGCTACTATGATACCCGGCTGGTGCTCATCGATCTGGTTGCCAATTTTCACAAGGAGGGGAGGGCGGATCTCATCGATTCTGCCATCCGCATCATCAACCAAACGCTTGGGCGGGATGGTCTTGATGACGATATTCCCCCCCTGGACCGGGCGGAAGTGGACCGCTACTATAAAAATGATGCCTTTATCTGGCGCCTGTTTTTGTCGCTTCGACGGCTGGACCGGTTTTTGCGGACCCGTGCAGCCGGCAAGCGCTATAATTTCATTCTTCCCGGAAATATCCGCCGATAGGATTATTCATGTGTGACACCCAGATTATCCGAAAAGACAATTGCTGGTACTTTGCCAAAAACAGCGACCGGGAGCCGGCGGAAGCCCAGCTGGTGGTCCGGCTTCCGGCCACTGCCGGCGACCGGGCAAAATTCATGCGCGCCACCTACATCGACATCCCGCAGGTCCCGGACCGGCACGGGGTGATCCTGAGCAAGCCCTTCTGGATGTGGGGGGCGGAAATGGGGGCCAATGACCGCGGGGTGGTGATCGGAAACGAAGCGGTTTTCACCAGGGTCATGGAGCAGGGCCCCGGGCTCATCGGCATGGACCTGCTCCGTCTGGGCCTGGAAAGGGGCGACAGTGCCGCCCATGCCCTGGAGGTGATCACCGGGCTTCTTCAACAGCACGGGCAGGGCGGGATCTGCGGATTTCGGGACCAGAAGCTTCGCTATGACAACAGTTTCATCATCGCAGATCAAAATGAGGCCTGGGTGCTGGAAACGGCCGGCCGGCACTGGGCGGCCAAAAAAGTCGACGATTTTGCCGCCATCTCCAATTGCCTGACCATCGGAGCGGATTATGATCTCAAATCAGAGGGGTTGGAGGATTTTGCCGTTAAACGAAAGCTTTTTTCCGGTAAAAAGGATTTTTGCTTTAAAGATGCATTCGATACCGCGCTGGTCCCTTTTTTCGCCGGCTCCGCCAAACGCCTGCAGTCCAGCCGGGAATGCCTGCGCCGGGCAAAACAGGCCGGAACGGTATCGATGGCCGCCATGATGGAAATGCTTCGCACCCACTACCACCCTCAAACGCGGCCGGCTTCCGGCAGCAACAGGGACATCTGCATGCATGCCGGCGGATTCATCCGCCGCAGCCAGACCTGCGGATCCATGGTCTCCCGGCTGTCGCCGGAGGATGCCGCCCATTTCTTCACCGGCACCTCCGCCCCCTGCCTGTCGCTGTTCAAACCGGCCGGATTCGACAGGGACATCGCCTATTACGTGCTCAATTCCGATGAACAGACCGTTGAAGGCTCCCTGTGGAAGCGGCATGAACACATTCACCGGCCCCTGTTGTTTTTGGATGCGCAAAGAGCAGAAGTGCAGCTATCCATCGCACGGACTCAAAACCGTATGCTTTCCCTGTACGAGGGGGCAGATGGCGCCCCCGGCCCTGCCGGGGCCGCTGAAGCCGACCGGATGGGTCGGCAGTGGGAGGAAGAGATGCTGGAAAAGTTTGCGCATTTACCCTTCTCCTATCCCTTCGGTTTGTACGGCCGGTTCTGGAAACGGGCCGGCGGCATGGATCACCCGGGCTTGTGACTGCTGATTTTTTTGTCTCCCCTGGATTTGGCACGCGGGCTGTTGAATTCGATCAGGGCATTGATTTCAGATCCCAGCAGGATCACAAACCCGGTGATATAAAGCCACAGCATCAGTACAATCACCGCGCCGATGCTCCCGTAGGTGGCGCTGTAGTCGGCAAAATTGGAGATATACCAGCTGAACAGCAGGGAGGACAGCGCCAGCAGGATCACGCCGATCAGGCTTCCCGGGGTGATGAACCGGAACTCCTGCTCCACGTCCGGACCGAAATAATAGGTCAGGGCAAATCCCAGCAGGAGAAAGAGTGCGATCACCAGCCACCGGATGACGGCAAAAAAGAGCAGCAGCCAGTGGCTCTGCCCGAACCATTGGGCAAACAGCCCCTGGATGAACCCGCCGGTTACGATCAGGCCGAAAGCGCCCACGATCAGCACCACAAACGCCAGCAGGAGCAGCAGCGCGATGCCGCGGACCTTGTAAAAAGGTCTTTCTTCTTTCACATCATAGGTGGTGTTGAGTTCCTGCAGGACGGCGTTGATCCCTGTTGAAGCCGACCAGATGGTGAACAGGATGCCAAAGGTAAGCAGCCCGCCTTTTTTCTGGCGGGTGACCTCGCCGACCACCCCGGAAAACATGTCTGCGGCCTGGGGGGGCATAGCCTGCTGGAGCAGGGCCATCACCTGGTTGTCCAGGTGGGGGATGGGCAGATAGGGAAGCAGGGTGAGCAGAAAAATGGTGGCCGGAAACAGGGACAGGGTCATGTAGTAGGCCAGGGCGGCCGCGCCGTTGAAGAGATTGTCGTCGAAAATCTCGTACCACAATTTTTTAATGAACCGCCATATCTTTCCCGGCAAAACATTTTCCTTTTTATGGATAAGCCTTGCTACCGTGGAAACCGCGAGGCACCCCGCCGGATTTTCCCGGCAGGGTGCTCTTTTTCGATGTCGCCCACGCCCTACTTGAAGACAGGAGAAAGGGATACGGCTTTGCGGTCCCTGAAGCGCTCCACCGGGTGCGGCCCTTTGAGTTCCTGTCGGTAATCCTCGCCATTTTTCTTGATGTAGCTTTCGATCACCTTCTGACTTGGCGCACCGCCGTAATTGACCTTGTACTGATACATATCATAACGGGAATCCTTGGGGATCTTTTCTGCCGGCACAAATTCCGTTTCAAGGGCATTGTAATCGGTCTGTTCGGCCATGATCTGCCGCACGTAATCGATATTGGACTCAAATTTCAGGATGTCGGGCAGCGCCTTGGGGTACATGTCCTCCGGATCCTTTTTTTCGTATTTTTTCATCAGCTCAGATGCGATCTTGAGGTGTTCGATTTCCATGTTCAGGTGCTTTTCCCATATCTTCTTGATGCGGGCATCCGGCTCCTGCTGCATCATGGAGTAGTAGAGCCAGCATTCGTTGTATTCGTGCAGAACCAGCTGTTCAAACCAGGAGGTGCGCGGATCCATCAGGGATTCATAATGGGTGACGTGCTGCTCTTCGATCTGGGCGATCTCCAGATATAGCCCCCGGCCCTCCATGGTTTCCGGACGGTTGCCCACATTCATGTAAAAGTTCATGGTCTGCTGCTCCGCTGCGGTGATGGTCACGGCATGGAGTTTGGTGAGGATGTCGGCTTTGGCGGAATTATAATGTTTTCTCACATCGTCAAAGGGATGCCGGTGCTCGGCCACGGTGGGGCGGCCGATGGTGATCTCGGTGAACTCCCCGGTGACTTTCTCCGCCTTTTTCCCTTCGGTCATTTCCATCAGGTTGGCATACCGGTACAGATGGTCGAAATCCTCCAGCAGGGCAAAATCCAGAACCGCCTTGGCATAGGGGTCCGGTTCGGTGCGGGCGAGAAATGCGGTAAGGTCCACCGCCACCTGCTCATATCCGATGGTGGCCTCCAGCACGCTTTCATTTGCGGGGATCAGCCAGTTGATCATTTTCTGCTGCTGCTGCTCCAGGCGGCGGGTGAGGGCGAGTTTCTGCTTGAGTTCCATATCATCGGTATGCCGGGCAAACTGGTGGCCGAAAATGGCGCCCTCTGTTTCGATGCCGTTCATGAAGATTACCCGGGTGCGGGTATACGGATGTACGCTGTTCTTGTCATAGGGCTTGGGGTTTGCCTCCGTCCAGTTGGTGAGCTGCTCTTCGATGGGGATTCCCTTTTCCTTAAACGGGTTCATGCTCATAGATCCTCCTTATGTGAATTCATTTTGGGTCGAAATTAGCGGCCGGTGCTGCGATCTCAACAAAATGCCGGCAATAGAGGAACCATAGCAGAAAGAAACGGGCGTGAAAGTGGGTAATACCCGTATTTCAGGACCAATGGAGGTTAAGACGGACGTAGAAGAGGCCTTTAATTCTGAAAACTTCATACGGGGGCATAAAAAATCCCCAGCACCACCCCGAAGACGGCATGGGCCGCAAGGAGCATCAGCGGGGTGCGGCGACCGTAGTGAAGACCCATGAATCCGAGGGGCTCCAGCATGCGGGTGGGAGTGGGTCCCTGGTGTTCGCTGGCCATTCGGGGGTGCATATGCTGCATAAGCGGAAACAAAACGGTAAGGATGAACAGGGCGTGAAAAATTCCGACGGCCAGCCCGATCCACCAGGTCGCCATCCCCAGGCTTTCAAATACCAGCGCGTAAAAAAAGGAAAACAGCCATCCCACCAGGATGTGCAGCAGAATGCCGATCTGCTGTGCCCGATCCCTGTTCCCGGTAAACAGGGTTCCCATTAAAAAGGAGAGGCTCATTCGCGAAAAGCCGAGCCATTGACCGGTGGTGGTAATGATGGTCAGCACGATGGTGGCCACGAAACCCCACAACAGCACGAAATCGAGTTGTACGTGAAATACGAACGAATGCATGGCAGTCAATTTTCCTGTTTTCCAGTGCGGCCCGTGTCCTCTCCCCGCTGCTGTTCATGGGGATCTATGGCCAGGGCCGCGTTGATCATGGCCACATGGGTGAATGCCTGTGGAAAATTGCCCAGGGCTCTTCCGGTTTCGGCATCGATCTCTTCAGAATAGAGCCCCACGTCATTGGCATAGGTGAGCAGATATTCAAACCGCTCCCGGGCTTCTTCGCTTTTGCCGGCCCGTGCCAGGCACTCCGCCGCCCAGAAGCTGCAAGCCCCGAAAGTGCCTTCCCCTTCAGGGAGGCCGTCGTCGGACAGGTAGCGGTATAGCAGAGAGTTTTGCGCCAGTTTTTCCATGATCCGTTTATAGGTGGATATCATGCGGGGGTGGTGGGCATCGATATACCCGTAAATGGGCAGCAGAAGAAGACTGGCATCCATGGCATCGCCTGATAAGACAGCGGTATAGCTGCCCAGCTCCGGGTTGTATCCCCTGTATTCGATGTCGGCGCGGATGGCTTCGCGCTCCTCGATCAATTGGGGTTCATTCACCCGCATTTCATTGGTCCGATGAAGACCGATCAATTCGTTGAGCGACCGCCAGCACATGGCTTTAGAATACGTGTGATGCCTCCGGTGGCCGCGAAGCTCCCAAATCCCGCTGTCCGGCTCCCGCCACCGGCGAACCACTGTCCGCCCCAGGTCCTTTAGCATGCGGGCGGTCATGCGGTCGATCCTGCCGCCCTGACGGATAAATTCGGCCACGCCCACCATGACCTCGCCATAAATATCGAGCTGGAGCTGATATTCCGCATCATTGCCGACCCGCACCGGCGTAGACGATGCATATCCTTCCAGGTGGGGCAGTTCTTTTTCCTTCAGACGCGTTTCTCCGTAAACGTCGTAAGCCACCTGGAGTTCCGGGCGGGTCAGACGGGTGGAGTGGAGCATCCACGAAAGAAAGGAAAATCCCTCCCGTTGATAGCCCAGCCGGAAAAACGCCCGTATGGTCATGGCCGCGTCCCGGAGCCAGCAGAAGCGGTAATCCCAGTTGCGCACGCCGCCGATTTTCTCCGGCAGGGATGTGGTGGGCGCGGCCACCACGGCACCGGAGGGCGAGTAGGTCATCAGTTTGAGAAACAGCGCGCTTCTGATCACCCCATCCCGGTATTTCCCTTCATATCCGCACTGCGCCGACCATCCCTGCCACCAGGCGACGGTTCTGTCGATCATCTTTTCCCCGTTTTCACCTAAAGGGGGAATGATGGCCGGTTCACCGTCGGCAAAGGAGAGCGAAAGCATCGCCTGTTCACCCTGCTGGAGATGGATTTGCGCCGTAGCCCCGGTGCGGTCCGCCGTCAGGGTAAGCAAAACGTCTCCCGTTAAATAGCATGCTTTGCTTTTCCACTCCCAGAACAGTCCCAGCCGTCCCCGGTCCGTGATCTTCGGCTGTATCCGGCCGTAATCCGGCCGGGGGAAATATTCGATATGTATGGCGACGCTTCCCTTCACGCATTTGACTGATCTCAGGATCTGGCGTTCGGGACAGAGGAATGTATGCATCTCATCCCTGCCGTAAACCGGCATCAGATCGGTGAGTTCGACAACGCCGGCCGCCGTGGTAAAACGGGTGGTCAATACGTTGGTGTCCTTCACGTAAGCGCGGTCCACCTCGAAATCTTCTTCGGGCGAAATTTTGAAATGCCCGCCCTGATCCCGGTCGATGATGGCTGCAAAAATGGAAGGGCTGTCAAACCGGGGCATGCAGAGCCAGTCGATGGAACCCCGTTTCGAAACCAGGGCTGCGCAACGACAGTCGCCGATGATGGCATAATCGGAAATGGGCGGGTATTTTGAATTGTCGGCTGAAATCATTTTAAATTATCACCACTTCATTCTCTTTTAACGCCAAACCGCAGGTTCGATAAATAGGGTGAATCCTGTATTCTTTCATAATCCGGCCCTTAAAACCCATCCCGATCCCGGCTGCGGCATGGAAGGGCGTGCTTTGAAGCGCCGGTTGGCAGGCAAATACACCTTCTCTTTTTGGCAAATACAGCCTCAACCGTATTTATGGGAACAATGAATCATAGTAGCAGATGGTAGGAAAGTGATGTTCTCCGGCACTTCAGCGGATCAAAAGGAGAGAGCACGTATGGCCAAAAAGGTGGAAGTCGTCGTCATTACGGGTGCTTCGGCAGGAATTGGCAGGGCAACGGCCCGGGCTTTTGCCGACAGGGGGGCTTCGGTGGTGCTGATCGCCCGGGGGGAAGCCGGACTGGAAGCGGCGAAAAAGGAAGTGGAATCACGCGGCGGCAAGGCCATGGTCTACCCTGCGGATGTTTCCGATCCTTCGGAATTGGAGCTCGCTGCCGAGGAGGCGGAAAAGGTATTCGGTCCCATTACCGTCTGGGTGAATTGCGCCATGACCACTGTGTTTGCGGAATTTCTCCATATCACCCCCGAAGAATTCAAGCGGGTGACCGAGGTGACCTACCTGGGGTTTGTATACGGTACCATGACGGCTTTGAAAAGAATGGTGCCGCGAAATCGGGGGGTGGTCGTCCAGGTGGGTTCGGCCCTGTCCTACCGGGCCATTCCCCTTCAGACCGGCTATTGCGGGGCCAAATTCGCCATCCGTGGATTCACGGACTCGCTTCGGTGTGAACTGCTTCACAACAAATCGAAGGTCCACATCACCATGGTCCAGATGCCGGCGCTCAATACGCCCCAATTTTCATGGTGCAGGGCCAAGCTTCCGAAACGGCCCCAACCCGTCCCCCCCATCTTTCAGCCGGAAGTAGCCGCCGAAGCCATCGTGTGGTCGGCGCGGCACCGCCGCCGGGAGCTCTACGTGGGGTTTAACACCCCCATCATCATCTGGGGAAACCGGCTGATGCCGAAAATGGCCGACCGCTACCTGGCCAAAACCAACTACCAGGCCCAGCAGCGCGATGAACCCGCGGTCGATCAGCCGGGAAACCTGTTTGAGCCGGTGAACAAGGATTTCGGGGCCCACGGGGATTTCGACGATCAGGCCAAGGGCACCAGCTGGCAGCTGAAGCTCAACAAACACAAGAAACTTATCCTGCTGCTAATTGTCATCATCCTGGGCGCCATCGGCTGGTGGGCCTGGTAGGGCAGGTTCAAAAAAACGATAAGCGGGACATAATCCATAAAAAAAAACGTAACCGGTAATCCGGGTTCGGGAGGGCAATGCCTGTAAATCGCCGACTGCCAGATCGAAGCCGGGACGTGTTTTGCAAATTTGAGCAAAAAAAGGAGCGACCATCATGGGAGAAACAGCAAGTGATTTTTTGATAAAACGCCTTCATGAATGGGGAATCCGCAGAATCTACGGATTTCCCGGAGACGGCATCAACGGCGTATTCGGAGCACTGGACCGCCACCGGGACAAAATCCGGTTCATCCAGGCCCGCCACGAGGAGGAGGCCGCCTTCATGGCCACGGCCCATGCCAAGTTCACCGGCGAGGTGGGCGTCTGCATCGCCACATCGGGTCCCGGGGCCATTCACCTGTTGAACGGACTCTATGATGCCCGGAAGGATTCGACGCCGGTTTTGGCAATCGTGGGCCAGTCGGGCACTACCGCCATGGGAACCGGATATCAGCAGGAAGTCGACCTGATCAGCCTGTTCAAGGATGTGGCTCATAATTACGTGCATATGGCATCCACACCGGCCGCATTTCGCCATCTGCTGGACAATGCCCTGC
Organism: uncultured delta proteobacterium; assembly: GCA_963826785.1. Taxonomy (GTDB): domain Bacteria; phylum Desulfobacterota; class Desulfobacteria; order Desulfobacterales; family Desulfosalsimonadaceae; genus CAWGYD01. The sequence continues at coordinate 71,678 of CAWGYD010000009.1, read as the reverse complement.
GTATCGCCAAGGCCGAGCGGGCGGTTACCTGCATCATCCTTCCCAAGGATCTTCAGGAAATGGATGCGGTGCCGTCACCTCCCCGGAAGCACGGCTCCTGTTTCACCGGCATCGGGTATTCCGAGCCCCGCACCATTCCGGCCGAAGCGGACCTGGAGCGCGCGGCCGGCGTGTTAAACGAAGGCAAGAAAGTGGCCATGCTCATCGGGGCCGGGGCGATGCAGGCGGCTGATGAAGTCATGAAAGCAGCGGACTGCTGGGTGCCGGGGTGGCCAAGGCGCTTCTGGGAAAAGCCGCCCTGCCCGACGACCTGCCGTATGTCACCGGATCCATCGGGCTTCTGGGCACCAAACCCAGCTGGGACATGATGATGAACTGCGACACCCTGTTCGTGAGTGGGCTCCAATTTTCCCTACTCGGAATTTTATCCCAAGGAAGGCCAGGCCCGTGGCGTTCAGATCGATATCCAGGCCCGCCATCTGTCCGACCGCTACCCCATGGAAGTCAACCTGCACGGGGACACGGAACTGACGCTTAAATACCTGCTTCCCAAGCTCAAAAAGAAGGCGGACACCTCCTGGCGCAGGGAAATCGAGGAGAATGTAAAGAATGGTGGGAGATCATGGAAGCCCGGGCCCACATGAAAGCCAATCCCATCAACCCCCAGCTGCTGTTCTGGGAGCTCTCCTCCCGCCTTCCCGAAAACTGCATCCTGACCTGCGATTCGGGTTCGGCCGCCAACTGGTATGCCCGGGATCTCAAGGTTCGCCGGGGCATGATGGCGTCCCTTTCCGGGGGGCTTGCCACCATGTGTCCCGGAGTTCCCTATGCCACGGCCGCCAAATTCTGCTATCCCGACCGGCCGGTCATCGCCATGGTCGGCGACGGCGCCATGCAGATGCTGGGAAACGACGGGCTGATCACCATCTCCAAGTACTGGAAGGAATGGGCCGACCCGCGCCTGATCGTGCTGGTGCTGCACAACAACGACCTCAATCAGGTCACCTGGGAGCAGCGGGTCATGTCCGGCGACCCCAAATTTGAGGCTTCCCAGAATATCCCGGATTTTCCATTTGCCCGGCTATGCCCAGAGTGCTGGGTCTGATCGGCATCAAGGTCATGCACCCCTCCGAGATCGGGGCGGTCTGGGACCAGGCGCTTTCCGCAGACCGGCCGGTGGTGATCGATGCCATTTGCGACCCGGATGTTCCGCCCCTGCCGCCGCATATCACCTTCGAACAGGCCAAGGGATACATGTCCACTATTTTCAAAGGAGATCCCAACCTGCCGGCATCACCAAACAGTCGACCAAGCAGATGGTCTCCGATTTTCTGAGCCGGAGCTGATATCATGGCAGAATTCCCCATTGGCAAAATTCAGGTACATGCCTATAAGATCCCCACGGATCAGCCCGAGTCCGACGGCACCCTGAAATGGACCGCCACCACTTTGGTGGCGGTCCACATCCATGCCGGCGATCAAACGGGATTCGGATACACTTATGCGCACAAGGCGGCGGGGGATGTGATTGCGGATAAGCTTGCAGACGTTATTTCCGGAATGGATGCGTTTAATATCCCGGCGTGCGGGTCGGCCATGATTAAAGCCATCCGGAACATGGGTGAACGCGGGATTGCCCGCATGGCGGTGTCCGCACTTGATATCGCGCTGTGGGATTTAAAGGCGAAGCTTCTGAACCTGCCGCTGGCATCCCTGCTGGGCCGGGTCCGCGACCGGGTGCCGGTTTACGGCAGCGGGGGTTTTACCTCCTATTCCATCCGGATGCTCCAGGAGCAGCTCGCCGGCTGGGTGGAAGCGGGAATCCCCCGGGTTAAAATGAAGATCGGACGCGATCCGGATGCCGATCCGGATCGCGTCCGGGCCGCCCGGAGTGCCATCGGCACGGATCCGGCCCTGTTCGTGGATGCCAACGGCGGATACACGGTAAAGCAGGCCATGGCCATTGCCGAGAGCCTGGATGAACAAGGGGTGGTCTGGTTTGAAGAGCCGGTTTCCCAGAATGACACCCGCGGGCTGAGGCTCATCCGGGAGCGGACCCCGGCCGGGCTAGACGTCACGGCCGGGGAATACGGCTTCATGATCGATGATTTCAGGCTGCTGCTGGAAAACGGGTCCGTGGATGTTCTGATGGCCGATGCCACCCGTTGCGGTTTCACCGGTTTCATGGAGGCTGCGGCCCTGTGCAATGCCTTTCATGTGGATCTTTCCTCCCACTGCGCACCCGCCCTGCATCTCCACCCGGCCATGTCACTGGCGGGCGTGCGCCACATGGAATATTTTCACGATCACGTCCGCATCGAACACCTGCTCATGGAGGGCCTTCCGCAGCTGCAAGATGGCGCCCTGGTCCCGGATCTGTCCCGGCCTGGCCACGGGTTGTCTTTGAAAGCCGACGCTGCGCGCCCTTACCAGGTGGCCTGATCAATGGAGTTGCATCCGGAATGATTCATCGATGAATCAGCTGACCGATAATCAGGGCAAAACCAAAACCGCCGACGGCGGCTGTGAACCCGAAGCCAAAAAGTCCTACCAGGAAATCCTGATCCAGGAAATCATGCAGGGGATGACGGAAATCGACCGTCCGGTTTCCGGATTGTTCCTCTCCGGTCTGTCTGCCGGCCTCGACCTGGGTTTCAGTGTATTTTTAATGGCGGTGATGATCACCCTCACCGAGGGGCTGGTCCCGCATCCCATCGTAAAACTGCTGACCGCCAACATGTACCCCATCGGCTTCGTCCTGGTGATTTTCGGCCGCTCGGAACTGTTTACCGAACATACCACGCTTGCGGTCCTGCCGGTCCTGGATCGCCGCAAGTCTCTTTTTTCCCTGCTGCGCCTCTGGATCATCATCTACTTTTCCAACCTCCTGGGAGCCTGCCTTTTTTCACTTATCCTGGCGTTCGTCAGTCCGGCCATCGGCGATGTGACACCTGAGGCATTCCGGCAGCTGGCCGCCGGGCTGGTTCACCATACCGGGTCGACCATATTCCTGAGCGGAATTCTGGCCGGATGGCTGATGGGCCTTCTCTCGTGGCTGGTAACGGCCGGAAGAGACACCATCAGCCAGGTGCTGTTCGTGTGGCTGATCACCTTCGCCATCGGCCTGGGCGGCCTTCATCATTCCATCGCCGGATCGGTGGAAATCCTCCCGGCAGTATATCTCGGACTCGATGTCTCCCTTGCGCAATATTTATTCACCCTGCTCTGGATGACCCTGGGAAATGCCGCAGGAGGGGTCATCTTCGTCGCCATTATCAAGTACAGCCACGTGATCCGGGCACAGCGCCGGTAGCGCATCCTATCTTGACAGGTCAAACCGCTTCGATTAATCTGGCGAACAGAAATAAATTCTTGTTCATCTTGCAAAAAATCGGGTTTGCACTTCACTGCTGAAAAGGGAGGCGAAGATGAAAAACGAGGCGTTCTGGAAATTCATGATGGCGGGCAGCGTTGCCGGCTGGGGATTTGCGTTGTTCGGCCTGCTGTTTCCCTTCGAGCCCGGCGCTGTCCGGACCCTCTGGTGGGTGATCCTGCTAGGGTGGGGCATTTTGCATCCCCTGGAACTTCAATTTTCACTCCCCATCGGAAAAGAAAAAGGGGTCGCACTGGAGCGGACCATTGCAAACACCCTGATATTCGGTTTTACCTGGTGGCTACCCCTGAAGCTTGGCGCCATCGAGCGATAACATCGGCAAGCGGCCTGATTCTCCCCATTTGCTTTTGTCTCCACAACCCTTCTCCCGCAAGGACGCAAAACATCGTTTTTGATGACCTTGCGGGAGAAAGCGTGTTTTCACATCAAGTCAAACCCAACGCTTTTTTCCAAATCCGTACAAGCGCTGCGGCCGGGGTGATCATGCGATCACATACGTTTTGGCCAGGTTTTGATAATCATTTACCTGCTGTGCGGCCCACTGATCGTCACGGTCCAGTTCGGAGGCCATGAGCGATGCCACTTTCGGGGCCATTTCCATGCTGGCCCGGGCGTCCAGCAGCAGGGCCCGTGTCCGGCGGGACAGGAAATCCTCCACGCTGCGTGCCATTTCATGCCGCACGGCCCAGACGACTTCGGCCGCCATGGTGGAAAACTTTGAATGCAGCTTTTCCTTCAAGTCATCGCGGCCGTTTACCAGGTCCTGGATGGCCGTGGCATCCGAGCCGTAAATGGCCAGGTCCCCGAATTTTTCGGCCCGATTATGATACCCGTGAATGGGCAGATCCTTGGTGACCGACGGTTTTTCATCCAATCGGGCCACCAGTATGGCCTGGTCCAGGGTGTCCTCGGCCATTTTGCGGTAGGTGGTCCACTTTCCGCCGGTGATGGTCACCAGGCCGGAACGGGAAATATGGAGCGTGTGGTCCCGGGAAATTTCCGCGGTGCTGCTCCCGGAGTTCTGGCTCACCAGGGGACGCAGACCGGCGAACATGCTCAAGATGTCCGAAGGGTTGGGATCTTCCGTCAAATACTTGGCGGCATGGGAGATCAAGAATTCGAGTTCTTCTTCCAGCGGCTTGGGTTCCAGTTCGATTTTGTCCACCGGGGTATCGGTGGTGCCCACGATCACCTTGCCGTGCCAGGGGGTGGCGAACAGCACCCGTCCGTCGGCGGTATGGGGGACCATGATGGCGCTCTCGCCCGGGAGAAATGATTTGTCCAGCACGATATGCACCCCCTGGCTCAGGGTGATCATCTTGGGAGCGTTGGGATCATCCATCTTTCGGATCACATCCGTGAACACACCGGTGGCGTTGATGACCGCCCGACTGCGGATTTCATACTCCTCCCCGGTTTCCGTATCCCTGGCCAGGACTCCGGCAATGAGATCATTTTCCCGGATCAGCCCTACGACCTTGATGTAATTGAGCACGGTGGCGGACTGGTCCGCGGCGGTCTGGGCCATGTTGATGGCCAGGCGCGCATCATCGAACTGCCCGTCGGAGTAGACCACCCCCCCCCGCAGGCCCTTGGTCTCAACGGTGGGCAGGTGTTTGATGGTTTTTTCCTGGGACAGGAACTTGGAGTGTCCGAATCCGTGCTTGCCGGCCAGCAGATCGTACATTTTCAGCCCGATGCCGTAGAAGGGGCCCTCCCACCAGTCGAAGCTGGGCACCACGAACTGGAGGTTGTGCACCAGGTGCGGGGCGTTTTTCCTCAGCAGGCCGCGCTCTTTTAAGGCTTCGAGCACCAGTGAGACATTTCCCTGCTGCAGATAGCGAACCCCGCCGTGGACCAGCTTGGTGCTCCGGCTGGAAGTCCCCTTGGCAAAGTCCTCCTGCTCCAGCAGCAGGGTGTGGTATCCCCTGGATGCCGCCTCGATGGCGCACCCCAGCCCGGTGGCCCCTCCGCCGATGATCACGAAATCCCACGGCTGGTCCATGTTTTTAATCCGTGCGCACATTTCCGTCCGGTTCATTATTCCCCTCCCTCATTCATGTGATGGTTTAAACGTTTTTCCCCCGCAAAGACGCGAAATGAACCTAATAGAGAGATCATCGCTTGTCCCTTCAAGGAAATTCATTTCGGTTTTGCGGATAAGAAGATTTCCTTTACATTCAGTATCCGGCCGGTGCAGGCAAGAGATTCGGCCCGGATGGATGCATCATCGGCACAACGTTTCATGATGCGGTCAAAAGCGTTTTCCATATCGGCCCGGGTGTGGCAGATCAGGGCGATATCGATGCCGGCGGCAAGAATCCGGTCGATAACGGTCTCTATGGGATAGTGGTTTTTAATGGCCCCCATATCCAGGTCATCGGTGATGACCAGGCCCCCGAACCCCGCTTTTTCCCGAAGCAGGCGATTCGTAATTTCAGCAGACAGGCTTGCCGGCCAGTCCGGGTCGATTTGCCTGTATAGAATGTGGGAGAGCATCATGCCGCATACCCCGGCCCTTTTGGCCGCATAGAAAGGGATCATGTCAAACCGGGTAAGGTCGTTTTCGGAAATATCGGATTCCGGCAGATCCAGGTGGGAGTCGAGACGGGTTCGCCCGATGCCCGGGAAATGCTTGGCCACGGCCATAATGGCGTTTTCCTGCAGGCCGGAAATCATCCGTGTTCCCAGTTCGGCAACGATTTGGGGGGCAGGGCCGAGCGCCCGGGTGGCCATGATGCTGTCAAATCCTTCGGGTGCGATATCCAGCACCGGGGCCATGTTCATGTTGAACCCGGCTTCAATGAGCATTTTGGATGCGGAGGCCGCCCAGTTAAGTGCGTCGGCTTCGGTGCGGATATCGGCCGCACCCGGCATGTCGGAAAATTGGGGCGGCCGCAGCCGGGCCACCGGTCCGCCTTCCTGGTCCACGGCAATAAACAGCGGCGGCAGGCCGCAGGCACGGGCATGGGCCTGTGCGTCATCGCAGAGTCTGCGGACCTGGCTGCGCGAGACGATGTTTCGGGCAAACAGGATGATCCCGCCGACGTTCAGCCTGCCGATCAGAAACGACAATTCGGAGTCAAATTCCGTTCCGGTAAACCCGGCCATGATCCGTTGCCCGGCCATCTGTTCCGGGGTCAGTGCTGCGGTATCCATCATCTGTTCAATCTGGAATGAGAAGTGATTGGTGCTTACACGGCTGTGACTAAATTTTTTCCGGCAGCGGGATTTTTCCAGGCAAAATTCTTCGGGATGAATTTTTTAGATGGTGTCAGCAGATGGTGCGTGCGCCGGAAAAATCTGTTTCCACTTTCCTTATCAGAAAGTGATTCACTTTACCGCAAATAATCTACAGGGTAAACGGATTTTCGCGCCTCTGGATGTCGACGGTGGAAGATGGGGTGTCGCCGTAGTCATGGCCGGGCCAGACGATGGTATCGCCGGCAAGGGTGTAGATGCGGTTTTTAACGGACTCTATGAGTTGGCGGTGGGATCCGCCGGCAAGGTCGGTGCGTCCGACGGCCCCAACGAACAGGGTGTCGCCGGTAAAGATGTGGCCGGGGGTATAGAGGCAGATGGAACCTAATGTGTGTCCGGGGGTGTGGATCACCTGAAGCGCGGACTGGCCGATGGGGATCCGGTCATTGTCGGTAAGCAGCAGACCCGGCGGCGGCGACCCTTTGCCCCCCAGCAGCCGGGAAACGGTGCGGTTGAAAAACTTGGATACCGCATCGGCATCCGCCTGGTGGATGCAAAGCGTAGCCCCGGTCTGCTCGATGATGGCGGCATTGCCCGCGGTGTGATCCATATGGCCGTGGGTGTTGATGACATGGGTGATGCGATAGCCCAATTTCCGGGCTTCTTTGAGGATTTTTTCCGGATCGAAGGCCGGGTCGATGACGGCGCAGGTCATAGAGGCCGGGTCTGCCGCAAGGTAGGCAAAATTTTCCATGCGGGGCAGATAGATCTGTATGACATCCATTGCCGCTACTCCGGTCGGCCTTTTCCCGGTTGATAATCGCACAGCGGCTCCTGGGCCAGAAAATCGCCGGTGGCTTCGTATGCCCGGGCCCTGCAGCCGCCGCACACGGATTTGAATTCGCAGAGACCGCATTTGCCCTGCAGCCGGCTGTAATCGCGCAGGGCCGCAAAAGTTTCCGATTGGCGCCAGATTTGTGAAAACGGCGTCCGGGTCACGTCCCCGCAGTTGAGGTCCAGAAATCCGCAGGGCTGGACGATGCCGGTATGGGAAATGAAGCAGAACCCCGTCCCCCCAGGCAGCCCCGGGTGACCGCGTCCAGGCCGTGGCTTTCAAATGTCACGGAGCGGCCGTCCTGACGGGCCCGCTGCCGGAGGATGCGATAGTAGTGGGGGGCGCAGGTGGCCTTGAGCTGAAGCGGCGTCTTATCCTTCTGATCATAAAACCAGTTTAAGGTGGCCTCGTATTCCTGGGCTGAAATTTCCTTGTCGATAATGTATTTGCCCCGGCCGGTGGGGACCAGCAGGAAAATGTGCAGGGCCACGGCCCCTAGACGCTCCGCCATTTTCAGGATTTCGGGGATCTGGTCGTGATTGAGTTTGGTGATGGTGGTATTGACCTGAAATTCGATGCCGGCATCTTTGGCGGCATGAATTCCCCGCAGCGCGCCTTCAAATGCACCGTCCACCCCGCGAAAGGCATCATGCCGCTCCCGGGTGGCCCCGTCCAGGCTGACGCTGATCCGCTGAATTCCCGATTCCGCCATCCGTCGGGCCATGTCAGGGGTGATCAGGGTCCCGTTGGGCGCCATTACCATGCGCAGGCCCTTTTCGGTGCCATGGGATGCAATCTTGAATATGTCCTCCCGGAGCAGCGGTTCGCCGCCGGTCAGGATCACGATGGGACGCCCCAGCAGGGCGATTTCATCGAGCAGGGCAAGGGATGCGACGGTGTCGAGTTCACCGGTATAGGGGCCGCAGGTGGCAGCCGCCCGGCAGTGGACGCAGCTTAGATTGCAGTTCCGGGTGGTTTCCCAGGCGACCAGCCGCAGGGGAAATTTTTCGCCTTTGTTTTCAGGTGCTCCGGGATGTCCGTGCGAGTGGGGGTGGCCGGGTTCAGTCAATGAATTTTGCTCCCTATCAGTACATCGCTTCGCGTGCTTCGCCTTCTTGGCAAAATTGAGGAATGTTTCTACCCCCGAAGGTCTCGAAGCAGCATGAAGCCGTGATTTCAGAAAATTATTTTTTACCGGTTTTCTTCCAGAAATGTTGCCGCTTCCAGGGCGAAGTAGGTCAGGATCATATCCGCGCCGGCCCTTTTGATGCCGGTCAAGGATTCCATCATGACCTTTTCGCCGTCGATCCAGCCGTTTTCGGCCGCGGCCTTGACCATGGCGTATTCGCCGCTCACGTTGTAGGCGGCCAGGGGAAGATCGAGCTCATCGCGCAGCCGGCAGATGATATCCAGGTAGGGAAGGGCGGGCTTGACCATGATGATGTCGGCCCCTTCTTCGATATCTAAAGTCGCCTCCCGGATGGCTTCCAGCGCGTTTGCCGGGTCCATCTGGTAGGTCCGCCGATCCCCGAACTGCGGGGCGGAATGGGCGGCTTCCCGGAATGGTCCGTAATAGGCCGAACAGTATTTGACGGCATAGCTCATGATGGGCGTATTGAAATGGCCATCGTCATCCAGGGCTTCCCGGATCACCGCCACCCGGCCGTCCATCATGTCCGACGGGGCCACCATATCCGCACCGGCGCCGGCATGGGAAACCGCGGTCCGGGCCAAAAGGTCGAGGGATGCGTCGTTTGCGATAACGCCTTTTTCCACCACACCGCAGTGGCCGTGATCCATATATTGGCACAGACACACATCCGTGATCACGATCATGTCCGGCACCTTGTTCTTGATTTCCTTTACCGCCCGCTGGACGATGCCGTCTTTGGCATACGCCCGGGTGGCCAGTGCATCCTTTTTCTCCGGTATGCCGAACACCATCACCGCGGGAATGCGCAGGCGTTTGGCCTCGAGAACCTTTTTGATCAGATTGTCCACGGAAAGCTGGGCGTGGCCCGGCATGGAAGGAATCGGGTTTTCCACGTTTTTACCCGGCGCGGCAAATACCGGGAGAATCAGGTCGTCCGGAGAAAGCCGGGTTTCCCGGATCATCCGCCTGAAGCCGCTGTTCTGCCTCAGGCGCCGGGCGCGATATTCAGGAAATTGCATTGGCGGAATCCTTTATTTGGCGATTTCTTCATCCGACAGGTAACAGGCCGGGTCCGGGGCCCACAGGTCGCCGGTGACGGCTTCGGCCCGGACGCGGAAATTGCCGCCGCAGATATCCAGCCAGCGGCATTTGGCGCACCGGCCGGTGACATGGCGCTTCTTGTCTTTTAGTTTTTCCATCAGCGGATTGGACAGGTCGGTCCAGATTTCTGAAAAAGGGCGCTGCCGGACATTGCCGAAACTCTCGTGACGCCAGAACTGGTCGGCATGCACACGACCGTCCCAGGAGATGCAGCCGATGCCCCGGCCGGAATTATTCCCCTCGTTCATCTGGAGCAATTCCAGCACTTCCTTTGCCCGGGGGGAGTTTTCCCTGAGCATGCGAAGGTAAAGGTAGGGGCCGTCCGCATGGTTGTCCACGGTGAGCACCTCCTTGGATTTGCCCGCCTCGTGCAGGCGAAGGGTCCGGTCGATGATCAGGTCCACGGTCTTTCGGGTCTGCTCATGGGTGAGATCGTCGTTGACCAGGCCCGACCCCCTGCCGGCGTATACCAGGTGGTAAAAACAGATGCGGGGGACGTCGCGCTCCTCCAGGACATCAAACAGGGCGGGGACTTCTCCGGCGTTGAAGCGGTTGATGGTGAACCGCAGCCCCACCTTGATGCCGGCGTTCTGGCAGTTGTCGATTCCCCTGAGGGCGGCCTCAAAGGCCCCGTCCACCCCGCGGAACTTGTCGTTGATGGCTTTCATCCCGTCCAGGCTGATCCCCACGTATGAAAGTCCGATATCCTTGAGCATGCGCGCGGTGTCCGCGTCGATGAGCGTTCCGTTGGTGGAGATAACCGCCCGCATCCCCTTTGACACCGCATATGCGGCGAGTTCGGGGAGGTCCTTTCGCATCAGGGGTTCGCCGCCGGAAAACAGGATGACCGGGGCGCCGAAATCGGCCAGGTCATCGATGACGCGCTTTCCTTCTAAGGTGCTCAGTTCGTTGTCCTGCTGCCGGGCCTTGGCATGGGCATAGCAATGAACGCATTTGAGATTGCAGGTCTGGGTGATATTCCACACCACCACCGGCTTCTTGTCTGCGGAAAACTGAAGCAGGTGGGAAGGCAGTTCCTTGGATTGGCGGCCGTAGCGAAGGGCATCGGAGGGTTCAACCGTGCCGCAATAGAGTTTGGATATTCCGATCATAAATGTATACTCCGTTCGGGCATTCACCCGTGTTGATCATGGGGCAGAACAGTTGCGGCAAAGCTGCTCTTGCCGCAACCACGAGATGTATCCTGTATCAACCAAATTCGATGCCGTCAATCCCTATTGGCTATCTAAAGTGGTTTATTTCCAGAAGAATCATAATTGATGGGGTTAATTGAAAAGGGGATTTCACCGTTGGTTTTATTGAATTCACTCCGGATGATCTGGTTGAGGAATGTTTCCGGTTCATCCAGTGCCTGCCGGGGGATGAAGAACCGGTTCCGGCCGGTTTTCTCCTGGATCAGCTTCAGTCCGAATTCAAAATCCGCCACGATCTTCTCATAGACGGCTTTGACGTCAGCTGAGCGGACAATGAGTCCGTCCATGAGGTAATCGACGGCATCCTCTTCCAGAACGATGTTGATGTCGTGTTTGTTGTAAAAATCGATTTCCAGTTTTTTGATCCGGTCATAATAGGCCTTGATCCGGTTGACGGCATTTCCGATTTCGGTGACATGGAAGCTGTAGTATTCGGCGATCCGCTCGATACGATAATCGGTCAGCGGCATGCCGTACTGGATCACCACGTTTTTGCGATTCTGCTTCAGAAAGGCCCTGATGAAGTTCTGATTCTCATCGATTATTCCGTTGTATTGCGCATCCCTAAGGTCCGACCCACCGCCATTGAGCCAGTCCGAAAGGGTCTTTTCCGGATGATCGATCACCTCACGGGTGACCGGAAAGTGCCGGATACTGGAAGAGGGCAGGTGGGTTTCAAAATCCATCAATGCCTCTTCAATGACGCTGACCAGTCCGCGCGCGCCGGTATTCTCCTGGCAGGCTTTACGGGCCAGCATCTTCAATGCTTCATCCGAGAATTTGATATCGACCCCATAGGTGGAAAAATCGAGTTTTTTGCTCAGGATCACCGGGTTATTCGGGTTTCGAAGAATTTCGAGCAGATCGTTTTCCTTGAGTTCCGAAAACACGGCCTTTACCGGCAGCCGCCCCACGAATTCGGATTCGAACCCGAAGGCGATCAGGTCTTCCGCCTTGGTGGCCTTTAAAATTTCGGATTTATCTGCCGGCCGGCTCATCTGGGCGCCGAAACCGATCCCCTGGGACTGGGTTCTTTTTCGGATGATTTCCGGCAATTCCCCGAAAGCCCCGCTCATGATGAACAGGATGTTTTTCGTGTTGACCGAGCGTTTTTCCCGCTTGCCGGTCTTTCTGAACTGCTCCACTTCCTGGATCATGGAGATGGGATCATGGGGGACTTTGAGCTCGACGTCCGTTTCTTCCATGGGTTTGAGCAGCGCCCGCTGCACACCGGTGCGTGACACATCGGCGCCGACCAGATTATGGCTGGAAGCAATTTTGTCGATTTCATCGATGTAGATGATGCCGCACTGGGCCGCCTCGATGTCGTTGTCGGCTTCGCGGACCAGGTCCCGCACCAGGTCTTCCACATCCCCGCCCACATATCCGGTTTCGCTGAATTTGGTGGCATCGCCCTTGACGAAAGGGACGCCGATCTTCTTGGCGATCAATTTGATCATGTAGGTCTTTCCCACGCCCGTGGGGCCGATCATCAGCACGTTGTTCTTGATGTTGCCGGTGATTTCCGGGATCTGGCCCTGTTCGCGGCGCCGGATGCGGTTGTAATGGGTGCAGATTTTGGTGGACAGGATCTTTTTGGCCATATCCTGCTTGATGATATACTGGTCAAGATGGGCGATCAGTTCCTCGGGTTTTAATTCCGTGTTGAAACCCCGCCCTTTCTTTGCGGAAAAATCATCTGTTTCGGAGCGGTTTTCCTCCGGCATGGCAAACGGCGACACCAGTTTGACCTGGTTTCCATATTTGCGGCTCAGAAAATCGCCGATCTCTTTTTCGATCTCGTTCGGATTGGGTGTTTTTTCATTTTCAGTTTTCATAGTGCACTGAATATAAGCACAGGCTCCGGTGAATGCAAGGCTTGCGAAATATTTCAAAAAACAATTGAATATCATATGCTTATTATGACTAAGCGTGCCGCCTTATTTGATATGAAAACGTCTGATGGTTACCCTTTCTGTAAATTTACCGGAGCTTTTCTCTTTAAGAATCCGGGGCTTTTGCAGATGTGTTTTTGCAGGGGCCGGCTGTAAACCCAACTAAATGCAAGGAGGGGATTATGAGTGACAGTGTGTACAAATTCATTGAAATGGTCGGGACCAGTGCCACATCCTGGGAGGATGCCGCCAGAGCCGCCGTGGAAACCGCATCCAAGTCTTTAAGGGATACGCGGGTTGCTGAAATCAAGGATCTGGACATGAAACTCGAAGATGGAAAGGTCGCGCTCTTCAGGGCAACGGTCAGACTCTCCTTCAAGTATAAGCCCGGCTCAGAGTAATATTTGACATCCAAATTTGAGAAAAAAGGGGCGACCTCGTTAAAAAGGCCGCCCCTTTTATTTTCTGCCAGATCGGTCTAAACACCTGATTCAAACGATGCAGAATTGATGAAATCGCAAAAAAGTCGGAAACAGTGCATCCGGGCAGCACTTTTTCAGAAGGAACTGTGCCATTTGGCCATCGATTCGCCGGGTGTCTGGTCGGAGGTGACCCAGATATCACCTGTTCGGAAGATGGGTTCGATTTTGCCATGAATAGTGTATGTCTGGGCCGCTTCGGTTTCAAATGAGATATCCTGGCGAAAGGAAAGGGGTTCATCCAGGTAGGGATAATCGAGCGTAATCCGGACATCCACTTGGTGCGGGCCGGGCAGGATTTCGAATCGTGAATCCAAATAGCTCCATTTGATGCCATCCACCGACAGGATGGCCACATGCGTAAATGCCTTCTCCCGGTCGGGTTGAAGATAGGCCACTTCACCGGCTTGCCGATAGGGGCCGCTGTAACCCTTCTGGGTGGTCGTGCATCCGGCAAAAAAAACGGGCGCGAAGGCGACAGCGGCAATCATCAGGATCTGGATGAATCTGATGTCGAAGGAACCTCCGGGAACAGCTTTCATGCGCCAGTCCTCCATTTGTCTTTTCCTGCCGTATTTTTTCCGAGATTTCCGTTTCTTTTTTACTGATCAGATCTGTAAATATCTATATTAAAATCGGGACTGCGTCAACGCCTTTAAAGGAAGTAGACACAGAAGACCTCTTTGTGGTATTCAAATCCGAGTTCCAAGTCGGACATTTTCATATTTAAAGATGGGGAGTCGATCATGGAGACAATCGTTTTCGGAGATTTTACGGTATACGACGTTGTTATGATCGTCATTGTTGCGGCGGCGGCCGGTTTTATCTGGAAAAATGTCCGTAAATTCCTGTTCAAAGGAAAAAGCAGTGCCTACACCCGGGCCGCTCAGTGTGACCTGTGCGGATGGCAGGGAATGGTGAGCGTGCATGCCGGCCGGTGCCCCAAATGCAACAATGCCGTAGGCCCTCAAAAAGCCAAGCGCGGCGGGTATTGAAATCAACCGCTTTTGGAAAAATTTTCAATCAGCGAAAAACCGCTTGACAAGAATAGCCAGAAAATTATAGTTAAGAATAACTTTCAGCAACTTTGTAAGTTACTGATTTTATTAGGTCGGCAACGTTTTTGATCTTGGGTTTGGTTTTTGACTATTGCTATGCAGCATATAGCAGCAGGGAATTAATCCAGAAATTATGCCGGGGTAGCTCAGTCGGTAGAGCAGGGGACTGAAAATCCCCGTGTCGGCAGTTCGATTCTGTCCCCCGGCACTTTATATTTAAAAAGCATAAAAGGCGGCCCTAAAAAGGCCGCCTTTTATGCTTTTTGACTTCTATAGATCGTTTCCGACATGTTTATCCCATGTCGCCATAGTGGTGCTGTATCAATGCGGCGGCGGCAATCGCGGCTGTTTCCGCTCTCAAAATCCGGGGTCCGAGGGATGCAGTGGCAAACCCGGCCCCTTTGGCCTTTTTTATCTCGTCCTCAGTGAATCCGCCTTCGGGGCCCAGCAGCATCAGGATGGATGCGTTTTCCTGGCGGGCAGGGGGCTTTTCCATCCATCGTCCGGTCTCGTTCTCCCAGAACACGATTTTGATGTCCGCGTCGATTTTCAACAGGTCGTCAAAAGAAATCGGATCAGAGATATCGGGCGGCCGGCTGCGTCGGCACTGTTTGGCCGCTTCCATGGCGATGGTTTTCCATCTCTCGACACGCGATGCCAGGCGTTTTCCATCCGGACGGGGGATGGCATTTCGGGTAAACACCGGAATCCATGCAGATATGCCGATTTCAGTCAAATGCCGCACCAGCAGGTCCATTTTCTTGTCTTTTAAAAAACCCTGCCCCACGATGATCCGAATCGGCGATTCGGCTTCACCGCCGCAGGTGCGGATAACACAGACCTCCACCCGTTCATTTGAAAGGCTGGTGATTCTGGCCTCATACATCGATCCCGTTCCGTCAAGAAGGAGGATGCGGTCATCTCTTTTCAGGCGCAGCACGGTGGTGATATGGCGGGCATCCGGGCCGACAACCGCGGGTGCGGCCGATTTGATCGCTTCGGGGTCGATGTAGAATCTGCGCAGTGTCATGCCCTATCTTAAAAAACTACCCCGCTGAAATCAATTCCAATTTGCGTCTTTTATGCAAATAGCAGCACCCGGTTGCCTGCAGGGGGTAAAATGGGTGTAATTTCCTTGACACCACAGTGTCCCCCGTGATAGAAAAATACCGAAATATCTCAAAAATTCATGATCTTTGAACCGAAATGAATCTATGAAACAGGGGGCCGAATCTAAATGACCGATTATCAGGAAAATAGCCGGGCAGATGCGGAGACGAAACCATCCGAAGCAGAAGGGCAGGGGGAAGTCGCCCGTGAAGAAAACGAGGTTATCGAGCTTTCGGATATCGCCATCGGCACCACCCAGGAAGATGAGGCGATCATCGAACTCACTGAGGAGTTGATCGACGAGGCCATGAACGGAATTTCCGGCGTCACGGTGGAAGAATCCGATGATCACCATATGCTCGATCTGTCCCACGATGAAAAATCCGCCCCCCCCATTGCCGAAAGATCCTCCACCGATTCTGATTCATCAGGTGATGAATCCCTGCCTCCTGACGATGATATGGAGGAAGAACTTTCCCGTGAACTCGACGATTATTTCGGTCCGGAAGATGAAGACGCTCCCGGCCTGAAGAAAGCGCCGCAGGCCGTATTTTCCGATGATGGTCAACCCGCCCGGCCCGAAACGCCGGCGCCGGTATCTCCCGATATGGACCAAGCGGTTGAAAGGGCCATCCGTCACATGTACACCGACCAGATTAACCACATGATTGAGGAGATGGTCGAAAAAGCGGTGACCGCAGAAGTCGGCCGTCTCAAGGAGATCATTATTTCCGCATTGAAAAAATAGTTTTCATACAATCGTATATCCGGCGGAATTTTTTCCGGAAGAAGAATTGCAGAAATGGGGGTTACGTGTTAATCCCCATTTTTTTGATCTTAATCTCCGAAGGATCGGTTGTCTGCTGAACCATTCCGAATTATTCATATAAGGATCGACACTCAAAGGACGATGAAAATGGAATCAAATCTGAGCAAGGGATATGAACCCCATGAGGTGGAAACCCGCTGGTATGCTTTCTGGGAGCGTGAGGGACTGTTTTCCGCCCCTGAAGATGCGGGTGAGCAAACCTATTCCATCGTTATTCCGCCGCCCAATGTCACGGGCGTGCTCCACATGGGCCATTCCCTCAATATCACCCTTCAGGACATCCTCTGCCGGTACCGCCGGCTTCGCGGGGATCACGTGCTGTGGATGCCCGGCACCGATCATGCGGGCATTGCCACCCAGAACGTGGTGGAGCGCAGTCTTGCGGCACAAGGTATAGACCGGCACCAGCTGGGCCGTGAAAAATTTATTGAAGCCGTTTGGGAATGGCGCAAGAAGTACGGGGATGCCATTATCAATCAGCTCAAACGGCTGGGGGCATCCTGCGACTGGTCGCGGGAGCGCTTTACCATGGATGAAGGCCTTTCCCGCGCCGTGCGCAAGGTATTTGTGCAGCTTTATGAAGAGGGGCTGATCTACCGGGGCAATTACATCATCAACTGGTGCCCGCGCTGCAATACCGCCCTGGCCGACCTGGAGGTGGAGCATGAGGAGCGCGACGGCCATATTTATCATATCCTGTATCCGCTGACCGGCGGGGACGGCGGTCCGGTGGTGGCCACCACCCGGCCCGAGACCATGCTGGGCGATACGGCGGTGGCGGTCAATCCCGAAGACGATCGTTACAAGCACCTGATCGGAAAAAAGGTTCAACTGCCTCTCACCGGCCGCACCATCCCCGTCATTGCCGACCCCTATGTGGACATGGCCTTTGGAACGGGTGCCCTGAAAGTGACTCCGGCCCATGATCCCAATGACTTTGAACTGGGACGCAAGCACCAGCTGGAAACGCTCAAGGTCATCGCCGATGACGGCACCATGAATGAAGCCGCAGGAGAGGCCTATGCCGGGCTGGACCGGTTCGAATGCCGCAGGCAGGTGGTGGCGGATTTAACGGAAAAAGGCCTGCTCAAAAAAATTGAGGACTACCGCCACAGCGTGGGCCACTGCTATCGATGCCATACCGTGGTGGAGCCCAACCTTTCCAAGCAGTGGTTTGTCAGCACCCGGCCGCTGGCCAAGGCCGCCGTCCAGGCGGTGAAAGCGGGCAGGACCCGGATCATTCCCGAAAAATGGGAGAACGATTACGACCAGTGGATGGAAAACATCCGGGACTGGTGCATTTCCCGGCAGATCTGGTGGGGGCATCCCATTCCCGCCTGGTCCTGTGCCGGATGCGGCGAGATCGTCGTCGCCCTGGAAAAGCCGGACCGGTGCCCCAAATGTGCGGATTCCGATTTGATTGCCGATCCGGACGTGCTCGACACCTGGTTTTCTTCTGCGCTGTGGCCTTTTTCCACCATGGGTTGGCCGGATCAAACGCCGCTGCTCAAGCATTATTACCCCACTTCCGTTCTGGTGACCGGGTTTGACATCCTGTTCTTCTGGGTGGCCCGCATGATGATGATGGGATGCCATTTTCTGGACGAAGTCCCGTTTAACGACGTTTACGTGCATGCCCTGGTGCGTGACGAAGAGGGCAAGAAGATGAGCAAATCCTCGGGAAACGTGATCGATCCCATCAACATCATCGACAATTACGGAACCGACGCCCTCCGTTTTACGCTGGCTGCCTTTGCGGCCCAGGGCCGGGATATCAAATTGTCCGAAAAGCGGATCGAGGGCTACCGCAATTTCATCAACAAGCTCTGGAACGCGGCCCGGTTTTCCTTCATGCATATCACCGAGGCGCATCCGGTCATCGACCCAAAGCGCCTGTCCCTTCCGGACCGGTGGATGCTCTCCCGGCTTCAAACCGTATCGGCCAGCGTGGCTTCAGCCATCGACGGCTATCGGTTCAACGAAGCGGCGGCCGAACTCTACCAGTTTGTCTGGCATGAATTCTGCGACTGGTATCTGGAAATGATCAAGCCGGCTCTGTACGGCAATACCGATGCATCCGAACGCCAGGGCGCCCTTTCCACGCTGTGGCGGGTGTTAAAGGATACCCTGGTTCTGCTGCATCCATTCATTCCCTTCGTGACCGAAGAAATCTGGCATCACCTTCCCGGGGTAACAGGTTCGATCATGGGGGCGGTCTATCCGGGTGATGCCGATGATACAAAGCGTTTTTCCGATGCCGAATCGGAAAAGGAGATGCGCCTGGTGATGTCGATGATCAACGGCATTCGCAATATCCGCGGGGAAATGAACATCGGCCCCGCCCAGACCTTAAAAGTCCTGGCCCAGGCTGCCGATGACGACAGCCGAAGGCTTCTGTCCGATCAGCAGGACATCGTCATCAACCTGGCCCGGCTGGAATCGTTTGATATTCAAGGGGCCGGCGAAAAACCCAAAGCGACGGCCACGGCCATCGTGGATGATGTGGTGGTTTCTGTTTTCCTCGAAGGGATCATCGACTTTGAAAAAGAGGCCGCCCGGCTGGAAAAGGAGATCGCCAAGCTCGATGGTGAAATCCGCAAGGCCTCGGCCAAGCTTGAAAATCAGGATTTCATGGCCAAAGCACCCGCTGCGGTGATTGAAAAGAACAAAGCCATTCATGATGAATTGACCGGTAAACGCGAAAAAGTCATGGTCAACCTCAAGCGGATTCAGTCGATTACCGCGTCAAAGGGCTAAAGGCGGAAAATTATATCATGGATCAACTCAACCCCTTTGTCATCGACCACCTGATCGAACTGGCCTTCGAAGAAGATATCGGTCCCGGCGACGTGACCACGGGGTTTCTTCCCAACCTGGGGGACCCGGGTAAAGGAAAGATACTGGCCAAGGCGGACCTGGTCATCGCAGGGCTTCCGGTCATACGGCGCGTCTTTGAAAAACTCGATCCCCATGCGGTATTTTATTCAAGCTTTCATGACGGCGAAGCGGTTCAGGCCGGAACCGTGATCGCAGAGGTTTCCAGCCGCATGGGCGCCCTGCTGACCGGTGAGCGGACAGGATTGAATTTTCTTCAGCGTCTGTCCGGGATTGCATCGAATGTCAGAAAATATGCCAACGCCCTGAAAAACAGTTCCGTGCGGCTGGTGGACACGCGAAAGACCATCCCGGGATGGCGGATGCTGGAAAAGTATGCTGTGCGCGCGGGCGGTGCGCATAACCACCGTATGGGGCTTTTTGATGGCGTGCTGATCAAGGATAACCACATTGCCGCTTTCGGCGGCATCCACCCGGCCATCGAGGCGATCCGCAGCCGGGTGTCGCATCTGTTGAAGATCGAGATCGAGGCATCGAGTCTGGAGGAAGTGCGCCAGGCCCTTTCGGCGGGTGCGGATGTGATCATGCTCGATAATATGGGGCCGGACCTGATCCGCACGGCGGTGGGCATTATCGGCGGCAAATCCCTGGTTGAAGTTTCCGGTCAGGTGAAAATGGAAGATCTGCCCCTGCTGGCCGATACCGGCATCGATATTATTTCCGTGGGGGCCCTGACCCATAGCGCCGTTTCTGTGGACATCAGCATGAAGATCAAGCCCCTGCACATATAAATGATACCACTGCGCGATACCGTTCCTTCCCGGAATTACCCGGTGGTCAATATGACCCTCATCGGCATCAATGTTGCGGTTTACCTGCTGCAGATGGCCCAGGGGCCGCATCTCGAGCAGTTCATATTCACCTACGGCCTGGTACCGGCCCGGTATTCGGTGCCGTTTTATGCCGCCCATTTCACCCTGGGACAGCAGCTGTTTTCCCTGGTTTCCTTCATGTTCCTTCACGGCGGATTCTGGCATCTTCTGGGGAATATGTGGTTTTTATACATTTTCGGGGACAACGTCGAAGACCGGCTCGGCTCTTCTTATTACCTGGCGTTCTACCTGGCCGCCGGTTTGATATCGGGTTTGTGCCACCTGTTGGTCAATATTAATTCCGCCATGCCAACCATCGGCGCCAGCGGTGCCATCGCCGGGGTGATGGGCGCCTATCTGGTGCTGTTTCCCAACGCCCGGATCCTCACGCTCATTCCCATCATCATCATCCCCTGGATCATTGAAATTCCGGCCTTCTTCTTCCTGGGGTTTCTGGTTCGTATTTCAGCTGGCCAATGCCGGCATCGGCCAGGCGTTTGCCAGTGGAATCGCCTGGTGGGCGCACATCGGGGGGTTCTTATTCGGAGTGATTGCGCTAAAGGCGTTCCGGGTAAAATCGGAGCCCGCAGCCGGGGCTCACAAGCGTCCGGGGATCGCTCGGAAACGAACCGAACGGCTCCAGGTGCTTCGGCCCGCCGGCGTTTCGGATGAGGTTCATATGTACGATGTCCTTCGGATCACGCCTTATGAGGCCAGGGCAGGCACCCGAAAGATGGTCACCATTCCATGGGGATTCTACAACCGATCCTATAACATCGTGGTGCCTTCAGGAACCCGTGAAGGCAATGTGCTGAGATTGAAAGGGCTGGGCCGTACAATACCCGGGGGAGAAAAAGGGGATCTGTTTTTGAAGGTGAAAATCGATCAGCCCTGGGGTTGATCCGGTAAAAGAGAAGAGATCCGGTTGCGGCCCTTTCCCTTGGCGATATACATGGCCTGATCCGCCCGTTTGATGAATTCATTCATGGATTCACCGGGCTGGTATTCCGTCACGCCGATGCTCACGGTGATGCGATCGCCGTTGACCGAATCAAAAAGCTGCTGGCCGACGGTTTCATGGATCCGTTCTGCGACCTTGTATGCCGCATCGCAGGGGGTCTCCGGAAGGATCACCGTGAATTCCTCGCCACCGTAACGATAGGCGGTATCCATTTTCCGAAGGCACGAGGTGATCAGTCCTCCCATCTGGTGAAGAATGCGGTCGCCTTCCAGATGCCCGTAACTGTCATTGAAATATTTGAAATGGTCGATATCGATGAGCAGGAGCGAAATGCAATGGTGGTACCGGTCAAACCGGCTGATTTCCTGCTGCAGCTGATCGTAGAAATGCCTGGAATTGTAAAGCTGCGTGAGATCGTCGGTGATGGCCATCTGCCTTAACTTTTCCAGCATCTGGGACCGCTCCCGGGTGAGTTCCCGCTCCCGGAGCACCCGCTTGAGCCTCAGGAGAAGCTCTTCGAATTTCAAGGGCTTGAAGATAAAATCATCGGCCCCCTTGCTGACGGCTTCTTCATAGGAGTATTCGGCGGTGTAACCGGTGACCACGATGACATCCGTGTCATAGTGTTCCTTGACCCGCCGGGTCATTTCCAGGCCATCCATGCCGTTAAGAATGATATCGGTGATGATCACGTCCACGGACCGGGTTTTGAGAAACTCGAGGGCCGCCTCGGCGCTGCCGGCGGTATGGGTGGTGTAATCGAACATGGACAGGAACTCTTCCATGGCGCTGCGGACGCCCGTGTCATCATCAACGATCAGAATCTGTGCGGTCATGGTCCCGGAATTTATTCCTTTCGCATCGTTCACATATGTTGACATGCGCCCATATTCCTGATAAATAGGCGTCTTTTCACAAAAAAGGCAATTACAGACGTAGCATAGGGACTTGACACAAGTCAATTTGCTTTTACCTGTATTTAGAATTTCAATTCAATAATCCGGCAGGCACAAACGCGCATTCAATGAAAAATATACGCAATTTCAGCATCATCGCACATATCGACCATGGCAAGTCGACCCTTTCAGACCGGCTGATCCAGAAGACGGATATCGTTTCCGCACGGGATTTCAAAAATCAGATGCTCGATTCCATGGATATCGAACGGGAGCGGGGAATCACCATCAAGAGCCAGACCATCTGCCTCCCCTATACCGCGGCCGACGGCAAACAGTACTGGCTCAACCTCATCGACACACCGGGGCACGTGGATTTCAGCTATGAGGTTTCCCGCGCCCTGGCGTCCTGCGAGGGGGCTCTGCTGGTGATCGACGCCAGCCAGGGCGTAGAGGCCCAGACCATCGCCAACATGTATTTGGCCCTGGAGCATGATCTGGAAATCATCCCGGTGATCAACAAGATCGATCTGCCATCCGCTGAAATCGAGATGGTGCAGGAGCAGATCGCCGACGATCTCGGACTGGACCCGGAGAGCGCCATCCTGTGTTCCGCCAAGGAATGGATCGGCATCGACGAGGTCCTGGAAGCCGTGGTGACCAAGCTGCCGCCGCCCAAAGGGGATGTTGGTGCCCCCTTGAAGGCGCTGATATTCGATTCCCACTATGATCCCTACCGGGGAACCATCATCTATTGCCGGGTATTCGAAGGCACGCTCAGGCCCGGAGATGAAATCATGTTCATGTCCAACCGGGCGGTATACGGGGTGGAGGAAGTCGGCATCCTCCAGATCAAGCGGATGCCCCAGAAAGAACTGGCCGCCGGACGGGTGGGGTACATGATCGCGGGCATCAAAACCGTCAGCGATACCCGGATCGGCGACACCATCACCTTGAAAAGCCGACCCTGCGACAAGGCACTGCCGGGTTTCAAGATCAGCAAGCCGGTGGTATTCTCGTCTTTGTATCCGGTCTCCACTGATGATTACCCGGATCTGGCCCTGGCGCTGGAGAAACTCACCTTAAATGACGCATCCCTGGTGTATGAAAAGGATTCATCCGTGGCCCTGGGGTTTGGCTTCAGGTGCGGTTTTTTAGGGCTTTTGCATCTGGAAGTGGTGCAGGAGCGGCTGGAACGTGAATATGATCTTTCCCTGATCATCACCGCCCCGTCGGTGGAGTACCGCATCGAACTCAATGACGGCACTGTGGTTCGGATCGACAACCCGGCCCTGTATCCCGAACCCACCACCATCGCCAAATCCCAGGAACCCTTCATCAAGGCCTCCATCATCATCCCGGACCGCTATATGGGCGCGGTGATGACGCTCTGCCTGGAGCGGCGCGGCATCAACCGCAACTACCAGTACCTGACCCGCGACCGCATGGAAATGGTTTTCGAACTGCCCCTGGCCGAAGTCGTTTACGATTTTTACGACAAGCTCAAATCCGTCACCCAGGGATACGGGTCCTTCGATTATGAAATGCTCGACATGCGGGATACCGACCTGGTCCGGGTGGATTTTCTGGTCAACGGGGAACGGGTGGATGCCCTGTCCATGCTCCTGCATCGGGACAAAGCGGTGGAGCGGGCCCGGTTTGCCTGCGACAAATTGAAAGACGAGATTCCGCGCCAGATGTTCAAGATCGCCGTCCAGGGGACAATCGGCGCCCAGGTGATCGCGCGCAAAACCATTTCCCCTTTTCGCAAGGACGTAACGGCCAAGTGCTATGGCGGGGACATTACCCGGAAGCGAAAACTCCTGGAAAAGCAGAAGAAAGGCAAAAAGCGGATGAAGATGGTGGGGGAGGTCATGATACCCCAGTCCGCGTTTCTTTCGGTTTTAAAAAGCAAGGATTGATCGGTTGGAAGTTGGAAGAGATTTCTCGCAAAGAGCGCAAAGAAAGAATTTGAACTTTACGCTCCCTGCGAGTTTGGATATTGCCCTGCAGGTTGGTTGAATCTAAACGATTTCGAAGCGGTTGAAGAAGTAATTCATTTCGAATTCGGCAGTTTCCGGCGCATCGGAGCCGTGAACGATATTTTTTTCGATATCCGTGGCAAAATCGGCCCGGATGGTTCCTTCGGCGGCTTCCTTGTAATTGGTGGCGCCCATCAGGGTCCGGTTTTTTTCGATCACGTTTTCCCCTTCCAGGATCATGGCGACGATGGGTCCGGAGCACATGAACTCGGTCAGGCTCTGGAAAAAGGGCCGGTTTTTGTGCACGGCATAAAAGCCTTCCGCCTGTGCCCGGGTCAAGTGCAGCATTTTCATGGCCGCAATCCGGATGCCGTTTTTTTCAAACCGCCGGATCACCTCTCCGATCAGCCCCCGTGAAACTCCGTCCGGTTTGATGAGCGATAGCGTTCTTTGCATAAAATGATTCCTTTCTATAATGAATTTGATGAATTTAAATCAATCGGATGTATATTTTAAGTGCACCGGGAAATACCAGAAGGCGATAGTTAAGTCAATTTAAGAATTATTTGCATCTATTTGCATGGATGCAAAAAGTGGATTTGGGGAGGAGACAATGTCCAGCAATGCCATAGCGCGCATCGAGCTGATGCTCGGGGATATCACGCGGCTGTCGGTGGATGCCATCGTGAATGCCGCAAACAAGACCCTGCTGGGCGGCGGCGGCGTGGATGGCGCCATCCACCGTGCGGCCGGGCCCCGGCTGCTGGAGGAATGCCGCACCCTGGGAGGATGTGAGACCGGTGAGGCCAAGGTCACCAAGGGCTACGATTTGCCCGCAGAATTTGTCATCCACACCGTGGGGCCGGTTTATCGCGGCAGGAAGGCAGATGCCGAACTGCTGGCCGGCTGCTATGAAAACAGCCTGAAACGCGCCGTGGAGAACCATGTGGCATCTGTGGCCTTTCCGGCCATCAGCTGCGGCATTTATGGGTATCCCATAGGGGATGCCGCAAAGATCGCCATCGACACCACAGTGGACTTCCTGAACCGAAATGAAACCATCGAAAAGGTCATTTTCGTGCTGTTCTCGCCCTCGGATCTGGATATATATCGCCAATACCTTTCATCTATCGAATAAATAATTAAAATAAAAAGCAAGCCGCGTGAAAAAACGATGGACTAAACCAGCCGGTTTGGGCTATAGGTTCATGGAACAAATCACCCCGTTGACAGAATTAACAATGATGAATACTATTTATCATAGCGTAAATTTCGCGAAATCTTTATTTTGGAGGTAGTCATGCTGGAAGTAACGGATTCTGCACAGCAGAAAATCAATCAGTTCTTTGAGGACAACAAGATGGAGACCAAGCCGATCCGCTTGTTCCTCAACCAATCCGGGTGAGGCGGTCCGTCTTTGTCATTGGCTCTGGATGAGCCGACACAGTCGGATGAGGTATTTGATGTTAATGGATTTCAGATCATTGCCAGCAAGGATCTGATGGAACAGGCCCAGCCCGTAACCATCGATTATCAGGGAATGGGTTTCCAGATCCGTTCAAATCTGAATATGGGCGGCAGCGGCGGCGGATGCTCGGGTTGCGGGTCCACTTCAGAAGGGGGCTCCTGCAGCCATTAGCGTTTTTTCTTAAATGATACAAAAAGGGCGGCACTTAAACATGTGCCGCCTTTTTTTATCATTGGCTCGTGGGGCCGAAATGAGTGCGCCGGCCTTTATGGAATAAAAAGCCCGTCGATGTCTTTAAGAAGTAGAACAAAACTGAGAGAAGCGGAATATAAATGGAGCATGGGATTTTGAATTGTACCCCAAGTATTTATAAAGACAATTACTTGAGGTACAATTCAAAAGAAGTGGGATAAGGAGCCGGAATTTAGTTTACCGCATCCTTCAGAGCCTTGCCGGGAGCGAACTTTGGGACGTTTTTGGCCTTGATGTTGATGGGTTTGCCCGTCTGGGGATTGCGGCCGGTTCTGGCGTCTCGTTTTACCGCCTTGAAGGTCCCGAAGCCGACCAGCGTTACGGTATCGCCTTTTGCAAGTGAATCGCTGATGGTCTGGATAACACAATCCACAGCTGCCTGTGCCTCTTTCTTGGTGCTGACGACTTTGGATACTTCGTTTACTAAGTCTTTTTTGTTCACCGTGTTTCTCCTTTCGTTGGATTGGATTGCCGTTGTTCCTGGGTTTACAGTTGCCTGAGGATACCGGAGATTTCCGGTATGGGGAAAAACGATCCGCTTTAGTCGGAATCTGGCAAAGAACATTTGATCAACGATTCGCTGAATGGCAAGAAATATCGGCGATTCGACAACATCGAAGTTACTTTTAACATTCTGGTGTGTCAAGAAAAATCAGAACTTGCATCTTCGCCGGGTGTGCCTGAAAACAGGGGTTTTGACGGGGGAATGGCGGCAAGTCGCTGATTTTTGTAGTTCAACCGTAGTAATACCAGGTGATCACTGCAGGACCGAAAAATACGTAGACGATGGCGCCAATGGACAGGAAAGGGCCGAAAGGGACCGCAAATTTCAGATCTTTCCGGGCAAAAGCCATCAGCAGAACACCGACGACGGTTCCGGTCACCGACGAAAGGAAAATCGTGAATACCACACCCTGCCATCCGACAAAGGCGCCGATCATGGCCAGAAGCTTAATGTCGCCGCCGCCCATGCCCTCTTTGCCCGTGAACAGATAGTATCCCCAGGCGATGGAAAGGAGAATGCCGCCTCCGAAGACCGCCCCGATGATCGATTCCCAGAAAGTTAAAGAAGACAGCAGGATCGATGCCAGTATTCCCACGGGGATCCCCGGCAGAGAAATGATATCGGGAATGATCTGGTGGTCGATGTCGATGAAGGTGATGACCACCAGTGCACACATGAAAATGAAATAGACGGCCGCATCAAAAGAGAGGCCGAACTTCAGCAGGACGGCGACGGCAAGTCCGCCGGTCAGCGCCTCGATCAGGGGATAGCGGACAGAGATGGACTTTGCGCAGCCCCTGCATTTGCCCCGAAGCCACAGGAAGCTTAAGATCGGGATATTGTCATAGGCCCGGATCGGAGTTTTGCAGTCGGGACACCGGGAACCCGGTTTCACGATGGAAATGGATTGGGGCATCCGGGAAATGCAGACATTTAAAAAACTGCCGATGCAGGCCCCGAAAATAAAAGCCATGATCATCGACAGAGGCTCCGGCATGAACGAAACAGCGATTGGATCCATGAAACTCCTTGACTTATCGTGTTTCGGATCAATAACACAAACCGGCTGTTTTTCAAACATCATAATCGTTTTTCACTCAAATCAATGATTTTAGGGTTGAAGTTGGAAAATAAACATAATAGATCAAGACAGCTCAAACGCACCGGAACGCCATCGCGTTTTTTCATTGCATATTGAATATAAAATACCGATGCTTATCTTATTTGGATCGAATGATCTAAGTCATTGAAATAAAGAACAACAGGTGGATTTATGGCAGAGACAGACAAAGACGATCTCGTCAGTTTGCTGGAAGACGGAGATGTCAAACCGGTGATGCCGGCCCAGTTGCCGCTGTTGCCGGTAAGGGATGTGGTGATCTTTACAGACATGGTCCTGCCCCTTTTCATCGGCAGAGAGCGTTCCATCAAGGCGGTGGAGGCTGGAATGGACAAAGATCGCCTGATCTTTCTGGCAACCCAGAAAGACCCCTCCCTCGAGGATCCGAAACCGGAAGAGATTTACCGGGTCGGTACCATATGCCGCATTCTGCGTATTTTAAAGCTTCCGGAAGGGCAGTTCAAGATCCTGGTGCAGGGCTTGACCAAGGGCCGGATTAAAAAATTCGTGAGCAGAAAATACGTATATAATGTTAAAATCGAAGTTATATCGGATGATTATTTTGAAAATGCTCAACTTGAACATCAGGCATTAATGCGCAATGTCCGGGAAAACTGCGAAAAAATACTCACGATACGGGGTGAATACTCCAGCGAGATCGGTGTTCTTCTGGAAGACATCGAACACCCCGGCAAGCTGGCGGACCTGGTCTCATCGAACCTGAAGCTCAAGATTGAAGAAGCCCAGGAACTGCTCGAGATCACCAATCCGGTAGAGCGGCTGCAGGTGGTAAACGATTACCTGACCCGTGAAGTCGACTTGTCCATGATGCAGGCCAAGATCCAGTCCAATGTCAGAAACGAAATATCAAAGAGCCAGCGGGATTATTTCTTAAGAGAGCAGGTCCGCGCCATTAACAAGGAGCTGGGGGAATTTGATGAAAAGGCCGATGAGATAGAAGACTATCGAAAACGGCTGAAACGGGCCAAGCTGCCCAAGGAACCGCAAAAGGAAGCGGAAAAACAGCTCAAGCGCCTCGAAATGATGCATCCGGATTCTTCCGAAGCCACGGTGGTGCGCGGCTACCTGGACTGGATGACGGAGCTTCCCTGGAGCAAGGCCTCAAAGGATGTCATCGATATTCCGGCGGCCAAAAAGATGCTCAACAAGCATCATTACGGCCTTGATATTGTCAAAGACCGGGTACTCGAATACTTGAGCGTCCGGAAACTCAATCCTCAGAAAAAAGGGCAGATTCTCTGTTTCGTGGGGCCGCCCGGGGTAGGAAAGACCTCGCTGGGCCAGGCGATCGCCAAGGCCATGAACCGCAAATTTTTCCGGTTTTCGCTGGGGGGCATCCATGATGAAGCGGAAATCCGCGGACATCGCCGGACCTACATCGGCGCCATGCCCGGTCGTATCCTGCAGGGACTGAAACAATGCGGTACCCGCAATCCGGTGTTCATGATGGATGAAATTGACAAAATCGGCTCCGATTTTCGCGGGGATCCCTCCTCCGCGCTTCTCGAAGCCCTGGATCCTGAACAGAACGCCAGCTTCAGCGATCATTACTTGAATCTTTCGTTTGACTTGTCGGATGTGCTGTTCATCCTCACCGCCAATATTACCGATACCATCCCTTCCGCCCTGCTGGACCGGATGGAGGTGATCTACCTGTCGGGGTATACCATCGAGGAAAAGGGGATCATCGCCGAACGCTACCTGCTCCCCAGGCAGCTCAAGGAAAACGGCCTGCGGAAAAATCATCTGGAGATCAGCCCCCCCGCCCTTCGGCAGATCATCGAGGAATATACTTCCGAGGCCGGCCTGCGGAATCTGGAACGGGAACTGGGCGCCATTTGCAGGAAGATCGCCCGCAAGATCGCCGAAGGGGACAAGGGGCCTTTTCATATTACCCGGCAGTCGCTGCCGAAATATCTCGGACCCCCCAAGTTTATCCCCGAAATGGACCAGGAAGAGAGTCAGATCGGTTTGTCCACCGGACTTGCCTGGACCAACGTGGGCGGTGAGGTCCTCTATGTGGAAGCGTCTCTGCTGGAAGGAAAGGGGGAGTTGATCATCACCGGTCAGGTGGGGGAGATCATGCAGGAATCCGCCCGGGCGGCGGTGAGTTACGCCCGGTCGCACATCAATGATTTCGGGCTGGAAAGAAATTTTTTCGAAAATCTCGATATTCATATTCATGTGCCGGCCGGCGCCATCCCCAAGGACGGGCCTTCTGCCGGCATCGCCATGGCCACGGCGCTCATCTCCGCCGTTACCCAGCGCCCGGTGAACACGGAAGTGGCCATGACCGGGGAAATCACCCTGCGGGGGCGGGTGCTGCCCATCGGCGGGCTGCGGGAAAAGGCGCTGGGGGCATTGCGGGCCGGGATCAAAACCATCATCATCCCGGAAAAAAACAAACGGGAACTGGTCGAGATCCCCAAGAATGTCAAGCGCAAGATCAAGTTCATCCCGGTCACCCACATCGATGAAGTCATTGAAGTGGCCATCGGCAGCGATCTGATCGCTACTCCGAAACCCAAGCGCGCATCCGCCAAAAGAGAAAAAGCCGGAAAAGCCGCTTCCGGAAACTGAGCACCTCATGAAAATTCTTTCTCTGGATACGGCGACCCGGTCCTGCAGTGTGGCCATTCACGCCGGTGAGACCCTCATTTCCGAACTGACGGTCAATCATGGACAGACCCATGCCAGGGTGGTGCTGGACCTGGTAGACCAGGCACTTGGCGCCCACCGGATGACCATGGCTGAATTGGACGGTTTTGCGGTCACTACCGGGCCCGGCAGCTTCACGGGACTGCGCATCGGGCTTTCCACCGTCAAGGGCTTTGCCGCGGCCACCCGAAAGCCGCTGGTGGGTATTCCAACCCTTGAGGTCCTGGCCTACCCCTTCTGGGGACATTCGATGTTGATCTGTCCCATGCTCGATGCCAGGAAAGGAGAAATCTACACCGCAGGATTTAAACGTACCGAAAATCAGACGGTCAAAATCTTCCCTGAGCAGGTGATTTCCCCGGAGGCTGCTTTTTTTCAGATCCATGAACCGGTGATCGTGATTGGAGACGGTGCCATTGCCCACCGGAAAATCATTCTGAAGGCACTGGGGAGCCTGGCGGTTTTTCCGCCGCCCGCCTGCCACACGGTTCGCGCAGCCGTTGTCGGGGAAATGGCAATCAGACGATTTGAGCAGGGCAGGGTGGATTCGGCAGAATCGCTGATCCCTCATTATATCCGCAAACCCGATGCGGAAAGAAACCGTGTTTTAAACAAAAATTTAAGCGAATCCGGCTGTTTTCATTGACATGCGGCGATTTTTTGATTAAAGATGTCGGATTTTATATATTTAATTCAAAGTTGATAATTTAATGACGACACCTTTTTATCGAGCCGAATCTCCCCGTCTGACGGCATTTCCCATTGCTTCAGCCGGATACCCGTTTATTATCGCTTCCGGGTTTGTCACCCTGGTCTTTGCCCTGCTCGGATGGAGCATACCCGCCATCGCCGGGTTGGTCCTGACCTTGAGCATCTGCCTTTTCTTCCGGGACCCGGATCGGCTTATTCCGGATGTGGCCAAGGCCGTGGTATCGCCGGCCGATGGCCGGGTGGTCAGCGTGGGGGTGGCTTCTGAAAATCCTTACTGGGACGGTCCCTGCGTTAAGATCGGGGTATTCATGTCCCTGTTGAACGTGCATGTCAACCGGGTCCCCTATTCAGGCGTGGTGAATACCATCACTTACCGGCCCGGCCGTTTTTATCCCGCGGACCGGGACAGCGCATCCATGAAAAACGAACATAATGCGGTGCTGATGGATACCGAAGACCACCGGAAGATCGCCTTTGTGCAGATCGCCGGACTGGTGGCCCGCCGCATCATCTGTTTTGTTTCGGAAAAAGATGCGATAGTTCGTGGCGCACGGTTCGGGTTGATCTGCTTCGGGTCCCGTCTTGATCTTTACCTCCCGCCCGATTCGGAAATCATCGTGAGAAAAGGCGATCGGGTGAAGGCCGGAAGTTCGATCCTGGCGCACCTGCACTAAGTGTTATTGTTTGCCGAAGGTACTCGCGGGTATCTGAGTGCATATTCATATTCATCAGTTGCCGGAATTTTGTTCAAAGTTGAGGAGCGTTATACATGACCAGACAGTACAATATCGCAGTTCTCCCCGGAGACGGGACCGGACCGGAGGTGGTGGCCGAAGGCATCAAGGCGATGGATGCCGCTGCCGGCGTCTATGGCTTCAAACTGGATTATACCTATTATGATCTGGGCGGTGAGCATTATAAAAAAACAGGTGAGATTCTGCCGGACACAACTGTTTCCCAGCTGTCTTCAGCAGACGCCATTTTTTTAGGCGCCATCGGACACCCGGATGTCAAACCCGGCATCCTGGAAAAAGGATTATTGCTCAGGCTGCGGTTTGAACTCGATCAATACATCAATCTGAGGCCGGTCAAACTCTATGAAGGCGTCGACACCCCTCTGAAAGGAAAGACGCCGGCGGATATTGACTTTGTCGTGGTCCGGGAAAACAGCGAGGGGCTTTACGCCGGCGCCGGCGGTACCCTCAAGAAGGGGACCGCAGACGAAGTGGCCATTCAGGAATCGATCAACACCCGCAAAGGGGTGGAGCGCTGCATCCGCTATGCTTTCGAATACTGCCGGAATCGCAACCGGCGAAAAAAGCTGACCCTGTGCGGCAAGACCAACGTATTGACATTTGCGTTTGACTTGTGGGAGCGCACCTTCTATGAAGTGGCCAAAGCGTACCCGGATGTTGAAACCGATTACGCCCATGTGGATGCCATCTGCATGTGGATGGTCAAAAACCCGGAATGGTTTGACGTGATCGTTACCGACAACATGTTCGGGGACATCATCACCGACCTGGGGGCCATGATCCAGGGCGGCATGGGCATTGCCGCCGGAGGCAACATCAATCCCGAAGGGGTGTCCATGTTTGAACCCATTGGGGGGTCGGCGCCCAAGTATACCGGCAAGAAGATAATCAACCCGATTGCCGCCATCCTTTCCACCCAGCTGCTGCTGGAAACACTGGGAGAGAACAAGGCGGGGGCGGCCATCGAAAGTGCGGTCAAAAAAGCCCTCCGGAACGATATCAAAAATGTATCGGCCGGAAAAATGGGGTATGCCACCGACGAAGTGGGCGATCTCATTGCAAACTATATCGTAAACGGCACAGGAGACTGATCTTGGAGCAGATACCCATGACCAAACAGGGATACGATGCCTTGAAGGAAGAACTCGGCCGGCTGAAAGCCGTTGAACGGCCCAAGAATATCAAGGCCATCGAGGAGGCCCGTGCCCACGGGGATCTTTCCGAAAATGCCGAATACGAGGCCGCCAAGGAACGCCAGAGCTTCCTGGAAGGACGGATCAGTGAACTGGAATTCAAACTGGGCCATGCCAACGTGATCGATCCGACCAAGCTGAGCAAAGAAGCCGTTTTCTTCGGATGCACGGTGGTTCTGGAAAATATCGACACCGGCGAGGAGGTTACCTATCAGCTGGTGGGGCCGGAAGAATCGAATATCAAGGAAGGCCGGATCTCCGTGAATTCCCCCCTGGGACAGGCCATGCTGGGCAAGAAGCTGGGGGCTGAAATCGCCATCCAGGTGCCGGCCGGCAAACGAAATTATGAACTGATTGAAATCCTTTAACAGGGAAACAAAAGGAGAGTATACATGGCAAGAGTAACCATAGAGGACTGCCTGAAACGGATCCCCAACCGGTTTTTCCTGGTGCAGGTGGCGGCCAAACGGGTGCGCCAGCTGGCTGAAGGAAGCCCGCGGCTGGTCAAATCCCGCAACAACGAGGACATTGTGACCGCACTGCGGGAAATCGCCGCCGGAAAGGTTTTCATCAAGGAATCGGAAAAGAAGGACCCGGAAGTCAAAGAGCCGGATCAGTGCTGATCCTGCGGGGCTGATGACCACCTACAGTTTCAAGGCGCTCAATCACGATCTGGGAAAAGCCATCCACCAGTATGAGATGATCGCTTCGGGCGATCGGATACTGGTGGGTGTCTCCGGGGGAAAAGACAGCCTGACGCTGCTGTGGCTGTTGAGCGAACGCCTGCCCCGGGTGCCGGTTTCCTATACACTGCATGCCGTGTACATCGATCCGGGCTTTGAAGGGTGCTTCGGCGATCAGCTGACACAATGGGTGGCGCAGACGGGCGTTTCCCTGCGGGTGGAGCATACGGATTTCGGCATCGTCGCCCACAGTGCGGCCAACCGGGAAAACCCCTGCTTTCTATGCGCCCGCCGCCGGCGCCAGCGCCTGTTTGAAATCGCAAGGGAGCTGGACTGCAATAAGATTGCCCTGGGGCATCACAAAGATGATATCATCGAAACCTTCTTTTTAAACATCTGCTATACGGGGGTCATGGGGACCATGCTTCCGGTTCAGCCGATGTTTGGCGGCCGGTTGCGCATTATCCGGCCGCTCGCCTTCGCGGATGAAGCCCGGATCGCACGCTTTGCCAAAGACCAGCAATTCCCTGAGTTTGTCAATCCCTGTCCTTCCGCGGATCAATCCAAACGACGGGAAATCAAGTCGTTTTTAAACGATCTGTACCGAGCCAACAAAAAAATCAAAAAAAATATTTTCAGATCCTTGAGCCACGTCAACCGGGAGTATCTCCTCTGACGCACCCGACAGGGTTTTAGGGATATGGGCGGATTTATGCCGGAAATGATGAAAGACATTCAAAATGAGCGGGACTTTCGGAACATTGCCATCAACAAGGTGGGCATCAAGGGACTGAGATACCCCATCACCGTTCTGGACCGCTACCGGGGGGAACAGCACACCGTCGCATCCATCAACATGTTCGTGGACCTTCCCCATGAGTGCAAGGGGACCCACATGAGCCGGTTCGTGGAAATGCTGCACCTGTTTCGCCCCAAGATTTCGCTGAGGACGTTTTCCGAAATTCTCACCCAGATGAAGCAGCATTTAAATGCCGAATCGGCGCATATCGAGGTGACCTTTCCCTACTTTATCGAGAAGATCGCGCCGGTGAGCAAATCCCCCGGGCTGATGGATTATACCTGCACCCTGATCGGTTCCATCCATCCGGACTGCAAGATCGACCTGATCTCCCAGGTGGTGGTCCCGGTTTCATCGGTATGCCCCTGCTCCAAGGAAATCAGCGATGCGGGGGCCCACAACCAGCGGGGAATGGTCAAGCTTTCCACCCGCTTCAGGAAGTTCATCTGGATCGAGGACATGATCGAACTGGTGGAGCGCGCCGCCTCCTGCGATGTCTATTCCGTACTCAAGCGCGCCGATGAGAAATATATCACCGAAAAGAGCTACGACAACCCCAAGTTCGTGGAAGACATCGTAAGAGACATCGCCCTGTCGCTGAAGGCGGACAAGAACATCACCTGGTTTTCCGTGGAGGTGGAAAATTTCGAATCCATCCACAACCACAATGCCTATGCCTTCATCACCGGCGGCAAACACCCGGATTAGTCACCATCCATCTTTTCTGATGACCTGCATTTTCTTAGGATTTGACGCTATTGGGGTTGGGGGTCCGGAGAAGGGCAGGGGGCTGATGTAAATCTGATTTGACTGAGCCTGCGCATCGCCTCCGCCGCGTTTTGGCCTGGCTTATTGATCATCACCGCAAAGGGCAGCAACTCGCCGGATTCCGTCCCGACATACCCCACCCGGGTGCTGATGCCCTTCAATGTCCCAGTTTTAAAATAGATCCGGCCTTCTTTGGACATCAGGTCGTGATAGGGCGCAAAAGCCGCAAGGATGTCCATGAACATGCGTGCCGATACCCGGTTCCGCCGCGAGATTCCCGATCCTTCCGCGATGACCATGCCTTTGATCCCCAGCGTTTGTGCAAACAGGTCTGCGGCATGCACGCTTTTTTCAAGATTTGCCGGTGGCCCTGACAAGTGCGCTCCCGTGGCCAGAAACAGCTGGTTGGCAATGAAATTGTTGGAGTATTTCAGCAGCCGTTTTACCACTTCCGTCAATGGATATTCCGATTCATGCCGGTAGATGAGCCTGTCGTTTCGGGTATCCACGGTGCCGCACCGGATTTCTCCGGTAACGGCCACCTGATGCTTCCGCAGAAACCAGGAAAAGAGTTCACCGGCATAGACCACGGCGTCGCCGTCATCATCGGTGAGCAGAATCCGACCCGATGGCGCCCCGGTTTTGCCGATGCGTCGGATCGCCAGAGGAAGCAGGGGGGTCTGGGGTTCGGCGCTGACGACCCGGCCGTGATCGGACGAAAAGTAAATGGTGTTGAAGTTGACGCACAATGCGCCGCTGGGGGCGTCATAGGGCTGCAGCGAACCGTTTCGTGAACCGGGAACCTTTACCGGTCCGTCAAAATAGGAGTTGTCGATGATCAGGTGGCGAACATGATGGGTGGATTCCGCCAGGCGGGCGCATATGCGGTCGACGGCTTCCGAGATCAGCAGGGGGTCGCCATATCCCTTGATCTTTAGATTGTTTTTGGCATCCAGATAAAATTCGGTGGTAAACCGGAAATCCGGCCCCAGATGAGAAAGCGCCAGCAGGGCGGTAAAGACTTTTAAGCTGGAAGCGGGAATGAGCAGTTGGTCCGGATTGTCGGCATAACGGAAGTTCCCGCACGGATCGGCAACCACGATGGCATTTTGCGGGCCTGAAAACCGGGACAGAGCGGAAAAACTTTCAGAATTGTCTTTGGCAATGGCCGGATTTGCCGCCATTATCCAAAAGAGGGTTAGAAGCAGGCAGCAACGGCCGACGATCGGCCGGAACCCTCCATCTGAACGAATTAACCTGCGTAACATGATCACGGCCGGCTCTCTAAAATCAGTGTGACCGGTCCGGAATTGACCAGGGCCACATCCATCATGGCGCCGAATTCACCCGTTTGAACCCGGATTCCGTTTCCCCGGACGACGGATATGAAATGTTCATACAGGGGTTCGGCTATTTCCGGTGCGGCCGCATGGATGAAGGAGGGGCGCCTGCCTTTCCGGCAGTCGCCATAGAGGGTAAATTGTGAAACCACCAGGATTTCGCCGAAGGTGTCGACCAGCGACCGGTTCATCTTGCCCTGGTCGTCTTCGAAGATTCGCAGATGGATGATTTTTTCGGCCAGAAAAGCACTGTCGGAAGTTTCATCGGATGGCGAAACGCCCAGCAGCACCATCAGGCCGGGTCCGATTTCTCCGGCCACCCGGCCGCCGATGGTGACCGAAGCGCTTTTGACGCGCTGGATGACTGCCCGCATGGATACCCTTATATATTGAAAAATTGCGTTGGGAATTGATCTTATCCCGCCGACAAGACGCATGGAGCGCCGGCAAGAGGGATTTATGGACCCCTTATGCTGTATTCGGCCGCACCGATTTTGTCAAGCCATCCCGGTCGCAAAAAGAATGGACCGGCAAAAGGCGGCCAAAAGGTGCTAATTTCCTTGACACACCTACGTTATGTGGCTTAAATTAATAAATTTTTAGATGCGGGTTCGATCGTTTGCAGCGCCTGACAAGCGTCTCTGTTCCCAAATACATAATTTTAATATCTATAGGTTTTTACGTCCCCGGAGGAATATCTGCATGGAGTATAAAAAGACACTGAACCTTCCGGACACCGGGTTTCCCATGAAGGCGAACCTGGCGAACCGCGAACCGGAACAGTTGAAGAAATGGGAAGAAGAAGGCCTGCATGAAAAAATCCGTGAACACGCCCGCGGCCGGGAGTCATTCGTCCTTCACGACGGCCCCCCCTATGCCAACGGCAACATCCATATCGGAACCGCTTTAAACAAGATTTTAAAGGACATCGTGGTCCGCTCCCACCAGATGAGCGGCTTTGACTCCGTATTCGTGCCGGGCTGGGACTGCCACGGGCTGCCCATCGAGCACAATGTGGACAAGAACCTGGGGCCGAAGAAAAAATCCATGTCCAAGGTGGAAATCCGCAGGGCCTGCCGGGCATATGCCGAAAAATATGTCGATATCCAAAGAGAAGAATTCAAGCGCCTGGGGGTGATGGGAAAATGGGATGATCCCTACCTGACCATGAATTATGCCTACGAGGCGACCATTGCCAAATTGTGCGCACAATTTGCCTTGAAGGGAAGCCTGGTCCGCAGCAAGAAGCCGATTTACTGGTGCTGCAACTGCAAGACCGCCCTGGCCGAGGCCGAGATCGAGTACGCCGATGAAACATCCCCCTCCATTTTCGTCCGTTTCGAAATGATCGATGACCTCAGCCCGGTTGTCCCCCAGTTGAGCGGCAAAAAAGTGTATGTCGTCATCTGGACCACCACCCCGTGGACCCTGCCGGCCAACCTTGCCATTTCGCTGCACCCGGATTTCGTCTATTCCGCCGTCGAGATCGGTACGGGAGAAGTGCTGATCGTGGCCAGGGACCTGGTGGAAGAATGCATGAAAGCCTTTCATATCGAATCCTATCGCATCGTGGCCGACATCGCCTCTGCCGACCTGGAACACAAATTCTGCCGGCACCCCCTCTATGAGCGCCCCTCTGAAATCATCCTGGGGACCCATGTGACCCTGGAGGCGGGAACCGGGTGCGTACATACGGCGCCGGGGCACGGCCGGGAGGACTATGAAGTGGGGACCCGGTACGGACTGGAAGCCTATTCCCCGGTGGATGAAAACGGGCGCTTCACCGATGATGTCCAGTTTTTTGCCAATGAGTTCGTGTTTGAGGCCGATGCGGCAATCATCGAAACGCTTCGCTCCGGCGGCTCCCTGATGGCGGACGGGCGGATCACCCATTCGTATCCCCATTGCTGGAGATGCAAGAAGCCGGTGATCTTTCGGGCCACGCCCCAGTGGTTCATTTCCATGGAGAAAAACGACCTGCGCGAGCGTGCCCTGGCCGCCATCGACACGGTAAAATGGATTCCGTCCTGGGGAAGGGAGCGGATCTACGGCATGATCCGGCACCGGCCGGACTGGTGCGTATCGCGGCAGCGCTCCTGGGGGGTCCCCATTACCGTGTTTTACTGCCGGAAATGCGAGGCCCTGCTGGTCAACGTCGATATCATCGAGCGTATCTACAAGATGTTTCAGGCACACGGGGCCGACATCTGGTTTGAAAAACAGGCATCCGATTTCCTGCCGGAAGGCGCGCACTGCGAAAACTGCGGCAGCACCGATTTTGTAAAGGAGGACGACATTCTCGATGTGTGGTTCGATTCCGGGGTCAGCCATGCGGCGGTACTCGATGAACGGCCCGATCTTAGATGGCCGGCCGACCTGTACCTGGAAGGCAGCGACCAGCACCGGGGCTGGTTTCACAGTTCCCTGCTCACCGCCGTGGGGCTCAAAGACGCACCCCCGTATCGGACCGTTCTGACCCACGGGTTCGTGGTGGACGGCCAGGGGAAAAAAATGTCCAAGTCCCTTGGCAACGTGATCGCCCCCAAAAAGGTGATCGACCGGTATGGCGCGGAAATTCTGCGGCTGTGGGTGGCGGCATCCGATTACAAGGATGATATCCGCATCTCGGACAACATTTTGACCCAGCTCAGCGATGCGTACCGGCGAATCCGGAATACCTGCCGGTTCATGCTGGGAAACCTGTTTGATTTCGAC
The DNA here is from genome assembly GCA_963826785.1 of uncultured delta proteobacterium. GTDB lineage: Bacteria > Desulfobacterota > Desulfobacteria > Desulfobacterales > Desulfosalsimonadaceae > CAWGYD01. Next base: position 32,875 of record CAWGYD010000009.1, on the reverse strand, counting down.
CCGCAGGTCCACTTAGTGGATCCGGCGCAGATGCCGGACATGGACCGCTACATGCTCCACACCCTGCAGGCGCTGATCGCGAAGACCCGCCGGGCTTATGAAACCTATGATTTCCACGTGGTGTACCATTGCCTGTACAACTACTGCACCCTGGACCTGAGCGCGTTTTACCTCGACATCCTCAAAGACCGGCTGTACACCTCGCTGCCCGACTCAAATGCCCGCCGCAGCGCGCAGACGGTGCTCTATTGCATTGTGGACAGCATCGCCAGAATCATGGCGCCGGTCCTGCCGTTTACGGGGGAAGAAATCTGGAAATTCATTCCGGGTGCGAAAGACCGGGAGGAAAGCATCCATCTGGCAGATTTTCCGGCATCAGATCCCAATATTATGGATAATGAGAACGCCGCCCGGTGGGAAACGGTTCTTGCGGTTCGGGGCGAGGTGACCCGGGTGCTGGAAAAGGCAAGAGCGGAAAAGCGCATCGGCCATTCCCTGGATGCCTCCGTGAAAATCACCGCATCCGGGGCCGCCTATGATGTGCTAAACCGGTACCGGGAAGATCTGGCCGCCATTTTCATCGTCTCGGATGCCGCTCTTTTCTCCGCATCCGAGACCGGTTCGGAACAGATGTCCATTTCGGTCGCCTCCGCCCCGGGAGACAAATGCCAGCGGTGCTGGATCTATGATGAAAGCGTGGGGACGTTTGACGATCGGCCGGATGTCTGCAGCCGCTGTCATCAGGTACTGACCCGGCTTACGGCAGCTTCCTGAGATGAATATCAAGGCCTCTGCAATCAAATATCTCTGGCTGATCGTGGTTTCAGGCATGGTGGTCCTTGCCGACCAGCTGACCAAGATCATGGTACTGCACAGGATGCCCCTGCATGATTCGATTTCACTGATACCCGGGGTGCTGGACCTGGTTCACGTCCGGAATCCCGGGGGCGCGTTTGGTTTTTTTGCCCGCCACGCCGGAAACGGGTACGGTTTTCTGCTCATCGCGGTCTCCTGCCTGGCCATGGGGTTGATCCTGTATCTCTACCACCAGACCCCGCGCCAGTATCCGGTGCTTGCAACCGGACTCGCACTGATTTTCGGCGGTGCGCTGGGCAACATGATCGACCGGTTCCGCTTCGGCTGGGTGGTCGATTTCATCGATTTTCACGCCGGTGATCTCCACTGGCCGGCATTCAATGTCGCGGACAGCGCCATCACCGCGGGCATGGTCATATTCGTCTTCTACGTCGTCTTCCGAAAAGCCGCGATTTAAAGGATTTTCATGCATCCCATACTGATCGATTTTCATGGTTTTGCCATCCACACCTATGGTTTTTTCGTCGCCCTTGGCGTCCTTGCCGGCATTTTCATGGCCCGGCACGAAGCACGGCGGGTGGGCCTCGATGACGAAAAGATCGTTGATCTCTGTTTTTACGTGGTCATCGCGGCCATCGTGGGTTCCCGATTATTCTATGTCGCCACCAACCCGCGTTTCTTTTTTCAGCACCCGCTGGAAATCGTCAAAATCTGGAACGGGGGGCTGGTCTTTTACGGCGGTTTCATTGCCGCAGGGCTTCTGGTGATCATCCTGTTGCGCAGATACCGCCTTCCCCTGGGCAAGACCGTCGACATTGCCGCGGTATCCCTTCCCCTGGGCCATTTTTTCGGCCGCCTCGGCTGCTTTTCCGCCGGATGCTGCTATGGTAAAGTCTGCACCTATCCCTGGGCCGTGATGTTTACGCGATCCGACTCCCTGGCGCCGCTGGATGTTCCCCTTCATCCGACCCAGCTCTATTCCGCCATTTCGAATCTGGCCATTTTTTTCATCATATTTTCGCTTCGCACGAAAAAACGCTTTGACGGCCAGCTTTTTTGGATCTATGTCCTGCTGTACGGGAGCACCCGCTCGATCATCGAATATTTCCGAGGAGATGACCGGGGCGGGATGATTTTTCACATGCTGTCCATTTCACAGGCCATCGGCCTCAGCTTTGCCGCAATTGCCGCCGTCACGCTGATCATTCTTTCACGAAGAGCAAACACCGCATCGCATGTCTGAAGTTGCCTTCAAGGATTTAAAAAGCCACCTGAAAACCATCGCCAAACATCTGAGTCCCCTTTTTTTGATTTATGGCGATGAATTTTTGAGAGACCAGGCTGTTGGCAGTATCGTGAATGCGCTCCTCCCCGATCCGGGCACGCAGAAGCATCATCTCGAGGTGATCACCTCAAGAGAAGACGGCTATATTGTCGATGCCATCGAGCGGCTGAACACCTATGCCTTCTTTTCCGGCAAAAAAGTCGTTGAACTCAGAGACGACACCCTGTTTTCATCCCGGCAGTCCCCCCCCGGGCAGAACCTGGATAAGATCAAAAAAGTTTTTGAAACCGATCGCGACGGCGCCGCGCAGATGTTTCTGGAATTGCTGGGCCGGACGGGTGTCGATCCCGGGGATCTGGTGGATGACCATTCCATTGTAAGATTGTTGGGCCTCGATGACGATCAGGTGGCCGATCTTCCCATGATCACCGAACTTGCGCGATACTGCAGCGAGCAACACCTGGAAACACCTGCGGCAAAAAGTACGGCGAACGGGGCCGAACTGCTCAAAAGCGCCATTGAAAAAGGATTTCCTGAACATCATTACCTGATCATGGTTTCTGCCACCGCGGATAAACGGACGGCACTGTACAAGCTTGCGGCGGACAAGGGGTGCGTCGTCGACTGCAGCGTGGCATCCGGCACCCGCAAGGCCGATCGTGACGCACAATCGCTGGTTCTTCGCCAGTTCATGCAGGCCACATTGAAAAAATCGGGAAAGCAGGCTGAAGCCGGGGCCTTTGAAATGATGGCCGATCTGACCGGATTTGACATGCGGACCTTTGCCGCCAACCTGGAGAAATTGATCAGCTATGCCAGCGACCGAAACCGGATCACCGCCGCCGATGTCCGGACCGTGCTCAACCAGACCCGGGAAGATCCCGTTTATGAACTCACCGGTGCGGTCTCCGAAAAAAACACCGTCCGCGCGCTGTATTTTTTGGGCTCGCTTCTGCGCTCGGGATATCATTATCTCCAGATTTTAAGCGCCTTGACCAACCAGATGCGCCGGCTGCTGCTGATCAAGGAATTTGCGGCCGGTCCGGAAGGATATGTCTGGCAGCCCGGCATGAATTTCACCCAGTTTAAAAACACGGTTATGCCCGCCATACGCGCCTATGATGAGACCATCACCCCGGAGTTGGAGCTGGTTTTCCTCCGGGATTCCGCTAACGGGAAAAGCCGGGGCCAGGTCTAAGGCCAAACCGGCAACCGACCTGCTGATCGCCAAACAGCCGAACAATCCATATCCGGTTTACCAGATGTTTCTGCGTGCGGACAATTTTTCGTTGCAGGCGCTTTGCGCATCGATTAAGCTTCTTTCCGATGCGGACCGAAAGCTGAAGCGATCGGTTCAGACCCCCAGGTACATCCTGGAAGCCGTTATTCTCGGAATCTGCATGGATCCCGATTCCGTTCAGACGAAACCACATGGCCCACCATAAAGACATCGATGAGTATATAACCGCTCTTTCAGCTTCCACACGGCTGGGGCATACCGTAGCCTATCACAAGACCATCGATGCCAAACCCGGAAAAGTCGCCCGGGTGTCCGGGTGGCGAAACCATCCGGTGGCTCAGATCCTTGCCGGAATGGGGATCGACGCCCTCTACACGCACCAGTACCAGGCCATCCAGGCCATCCGGAAAGGCCGGCACGTGGTGGTGGCCACCCCCACGGCCAGCGGCAAGACCATCATCTATAACTTCCCCCTGTTCGAAAAAATCTTCAATCGGCCGGATTCCCGCGCCCTCTATATTTTCCCCTTAAAGGCCCTGGCCCAGGACCAGTTGAAAACTTTCCAGCACATGGCCGCCCGGTGCCCTCAGAATCCCATTCCCACGGCCGCCATTTATGACGGGGATACATCCGCCTGGCATCGGAAAAAAATCCGCAACTTGCCGCCCAACGTGATCATGACCAACCCGGAGATGATCCATCTTGCCTTTCTGGCTTTTCATGAAAAATGGGGGGATTGGTTTTCGCGCCTGGAAATGGTGGTGGTGGACGAAGTGCACACCTACCGGGGGGTGATGGGGTCCCACATGGCACAGATTTTTCGCCGCCTGCGGCGGATCTGCGCACATTACGGCAGTGATCCGACGTTTGTGTTCAGTTCGGCGACCATCGCCAACCCAAAGGAATTGACCGAAGCCCTGGCAGGGGTTTCCGTAAAACCGGTAGTGGACAGCGGCGCCCCTGTGGGAAAACGCCACATGATCTTCATCAATCCGGATGACAGCCCCGCCCATATGGCCATCATGCTGCTCAAGTCCGCTCTTCACCGGGAACTGCGCACTATTGTCTACACCCAGTCGCGCAAACTGACCGAACTGATCGCCATGTGGGCAGGCAGCCGCAGCGGGGCATTCAAAGACCGGATCAGCGCCTACCGGGCCGGTTTTCTGCCCGAAGAGCGCAGGGAGGTGGAGCAGAAGCTCCTTTCCGGGGAACTGCTGGCGGTCATCTCCACCAGCGCCCTGGAACTGGGCATCGATATCGGCGATCTGGATCTGTGCCTGCTGGTGGGGTATCCCGGGACGGTCATGTCCACCCTCCAGCGGGGCGGCCGGGTAGGGCGGGGGGGCAGCGCGTCCGCCGTCATTCTCATTGCCGGCGAAGACGCACTGGACCAGTATTTCATGCGCCACCCGGATGCGTTTTTCAGCAGCGCTCCGGAATCCGCGGTGATCAACCCCCACAATCCCAACATCCTCGAAAAGCACCTGGTCTGCGCGGCAGCCGAACTCCCCCTCTGTGAAGGGGATATGTTCTTGCGCACACCCGAAGTTGAAAAATGCGTCTTTGACCTGGAAAAGGCCGGCCGGCTCCTGCGAAGCGGAGACGGCCAGTGCCTGTATGCCGCGATCCACTCGCCCCACCGGGAAGTGGATCTGCGTGGATCGGGTTCGCGCTACAGCATCGTATCCAGCGCCACCGGAGAACACCTGGGAGAAATCGACGGTTTCCGTGCATTTTCGGAAACCCATCCGGGGGCCATTTATCTGCACAAGGGCGTCACCTTCCGGGTGGACCGCCTGGACCTGTCCACCCAGACCGTTGCCGTAACCGAAACCCGGCCCGTTTATTACACCCGGTCCAGGGGAAGCAAGGACACGGAAATCCTGGAAGTCCTGCATCAGAAGCAGGTGGGCGGCACCCGGGTCTGTTTCGGCCGGCTCAAGGTCACCGATCAGATCACCGGATATGAAAAAATACATATCCATGCCAAAAAACGGATCAATCTCGTTCCTTTGGATCTTCCCCCCCGCATCTTCGAAACCGAAGGGATCTGGTTTGTGATCCCCCAGGCGATTTACGCGCAGGCGGATGCGGAAAAGCTGCATTTCATGGGGGGGATCCACGCGCTCGAACACGCGGCCATCGGCATCTGCCCGCTGTTTGTGCTCACCGACCGAAATGATTTCGGCGGGATCTCCATTCCCTACCATCCCCAGGTCGAAGATGCGGCCGTGTTCATCTATGACAGCATTCCCGGCGGCATCGGCCTGAGCCGCCAGGCATTCGATCTGGCAGGGGCCCTGCTGGAAAAGACGCGGGAGGTGATCGCATCATGCCCCTGCGAAACCGGATGCCCCTGCTGCGTCCATTCCCCCAAATGCGGCTCCGGCAACCGCCCCATCGACAAGGCCGCCGCCCTGTTCATCATCGACCGGCTCATGCGCCCGGGCCGGAAATCACCCGCCAAAGTTTCGATACCCTGCAAAAAGCCCGTGCCCGCCCTTGATGTTTCCGCACCGCTTCCCGGACCCGTCTGCCGCTACGGGGTGCTCGATATCGAAACCCAGTGCTCTGCCGATGAGGTGGGCGGCTGGCACATGGCCCATCGCATGAAGGTCAGCTGCGCCATTGTATTCGATTCGAAGACCGGATCCTATTTGGAATACCGGGAATCCGATGTGGGACTGCTGCTGGATCATCTCCGGCGCCTGGATCTGGTGGTGGGATTCAATATCAAACGTTTCGACTACCGGGTGTTGAGCGGGTACACCGATTTTAATTTCAGGGCCCTTCCCACCCTGGACCTGCTGGAGACGGTTCATGCCCGCCTGGGCTACCGCCTTTCTCTCAATCATCTGGCGAAAGTGACGCTGGGCCTGGAGAAAAACGGGGACGGCCTCCAGGCCCTGAGATGGTGGAAAGAAGGCCGGATCTGCGAAATCATCGAGTACTGCAAGATGGATGTCAAAATCACCCTTGAGATATTTAACTATGGCTGCGTTAACGGCTATATTCTGTTTTGCAACAAAGCGGGGCAAACGATCCGGATTCCGGTGGACTGGTCGCATTTTTCGCTTCCGTTGTTATCAGATGATGAAAAAGGATTCCTTGCCAAATCAAATTAAATCATGGTATTAAAATTTAAAATCCATAAACTTGCAGGCGGGGCATATCGTAATGGGCACAACAGAAGAAACGGCAAGCGTGAACGCTATTTATCCGGTTCACGGGGAAAACCGCATGCCGGATGCGGACGACCGTCGCCGGTCCGAAGCCGATAAAATCTGGAAAGTCATCATTGCCGATGATGAGGGGGAAGTCCACCACGTTACCAAAATGGTTTTAAGCGACTACGAGTTTGAGGGCCGCACCCTCGAATTTCTAAGCGCGTATTCCGGCCAGGAAACCCGGGAACTGCTCGCCCAGCACCCGGACACGGCCATCATCCTGCTGGATGTGGTCATGGAAACAGATGATGCCGGCCTGCAACTGGCCCGGTTTATCCGCCAGGACCTGAAAAACCAGTTTGTGCGCATTATTCTAAGGACCGGACAACCGGGCAAAGCCCCGGAAAAAGATGTCATTCTCGAATACGACATCAACGAGTACAAGGAAAAAACCGAGCTGACCGTACAAAAGCTCTTCACCACCATCACTTCCGCCCTGCGCTCCTACCGGGACCTGCGCATTATCGAAAAAAACCGGATCGGTCTCGAGCGCATCATCAAGTCCTCGGCGCACCTGTTTGAAAATCAGTCCCTGCGTGAATTCGCCAAAGGGGTTCTGATGCAATTGATTTCCATTCTGAAGCTGGATGAAAGTTCGGTTTACATCCAGTTTTCCGGGTTCAGCGCCCTGGATGAAAAGGGGGATTTCGTCATCCTGGCCGCCACGGGCCGGTATGAAAATGCCGTTAATCATTACGTGTCGGAAATTTTTCCCGATGAAATTCTGCAGCATCTTAAAAAAGCGGTGAATGAGGGCCGCAGCCAGTTTATCGATGACATTTATGTGGGATTTTTTGCCACCAAAAACGGTCAAAAGAATCTTTTGTTTTTAAAGAGCTGCAGCCATCTGAACAAGCTGGACCGGGACCTTATCCGAATTTTTTCCAGCAATGTGGCCATTGCTTTTGAAAATATCCTGCTCAACAAGGAAATTGTGGAAACCCACAAGGAAATGCTGCTGACGTTGGGGGAAGTGGTGGAAAACCGATCGCCGGAAGTCGGACAGCATGCCCACCGGGTTTCCCTGTTCTGCCACCTGCTGGCCTTAAAGGCCGGAATGAGTCAGGAAGAGGCCGACCTGCTGAGGCTCGTATCCCCGATTCATGATGTGGGCAAGGTGGCCATTCCGGATTCCATCCTGTTCAAACCGGGCCGCTTGACCCCGGATGAATTTGAAAAGATCAAGCCGCACACCACCATCGGGTTCGATATCTTTAAAAAATCGGATCGGAAAATCCTGCAGGCCGCGGGAATCGTTGCCCTTCAGCACCATGAGCACTGGGACGGCACCGGGTACCCCAATGGCCTCAAAGGAGAAGAAATCCATATCTTCGGCCGCATCACCGGACTGGCCGATGTCTTCGATTCATTGTCCCATTGGCGTATTTATAAGGAAAAATGGGAAATCACCCGGGTAACCGATTTGATTCAGCAACAGCGCGGTTTGCGGTTCGACCCGGAACTGGTGGACATTTTCCTGACCCATATCGATGAATTCACTGAAATCAACAACCGCTATCCCGACCAGTAAAAAAATAACCGCTTAAAATCTCATTTTACGCGGTATCATCAGCCCCATCGGTTTGTATTGGCCTCGTTTTCCCCGCGCAATCGCCTTTTAAACCGAAATGTCCGTTCTGCATCCGCAATCCGCCTGCCCCCGCTGTGTTTCGCACCATTTACGGTGATGATAATGAGAACTATTCTTTAAAAAAACATTGTTTGTTTTCCTAAACTTTGGTAATGAATGTTTTCCATTAACTTTTTGAATCCTTTTAGTCAGCGGAGGGAAAGCGGGATGTCGGACAGGTCCACATTCAAACAATTGCGGGAGGATGAGCGGGAGGTCAGAAAACATCTGATCATCAAGGCGGCCATGGAACTTTTTGAGGAAAAATCGTTTCACGAAATCGGCATGCGCGATATCGCTGTAAAAGCCGGTGTTTCGGCCGCATCCATTTACCGGTATTTCCCCAGCCGGGACGACCTGTTCGTGGAAGCCCTGATGCTCGATATCAACACCATTGAAAAGCGTCTCCGGGACCGTCTGGCCGGCGGCAGCAATATTGAAGACCTTTCCCTTGCGGTGGTGGATTACATGGTCGATAATGAAGCCGCTTTTCAGATGATGTGCCATTTCATGATCCGCGGAGAATTAAATCCCCAGGCCCTGAAAAAATTCAATGCCGTCCAGAAATATTTCCTTTCCATGTTCGACAAGGTGATCCGCCAGACCGAAGGGGCGGAAAACCTCCGGCTCAATACCCAGGCGTTTTTCGCCTCCCTTGCCGGCGTGGTTCTGACATTCAGAAACTACCCGGGCCGGACCGCGGAAGAAAAAAGAAAGGCGATGCACCAGCTGGCCCTTCTGATCATGCGTCAGGGCAGCATGGATACGCTCCAGACCGCCTGATGGTTATTCCCGCCATTTTTTATTTTTTCTCGTATGCCGCCGTCGCCTCTTCCTGAAACTGCCGCTGTGCATCGTTGTACCGGGGGGAAAAATGAAAGAGGGTAAATCGTTTGGCCCCTGCCATGCCCGCAATTCTACCGGCCTGGCGGGCGGTCAGATGGTGTTTTCGCCGGGCGTGGGATGCATCGGCCTCCAGAAACGCCGCTTCGATGAAGAGGTGATCCGAGTCTTTTGCGATCTGAAGAATCTTTTCAATATTTTCATCGGTATAGGCCACGTCTGAAACATAGGTGATTTTCTGGCCGGGGGTAATGATGGCCAGTTGTTTTGCCAATTCGCCGATCCGGAGCCTTTTTTCACCTTCTTTCGCGTAATGGGCGGGGATGATCAGTTCGGAATCCGCATGTTGTCCTCCGTAGAGCGCATCCTTGAATTCCCGCAGCCAGGGACCGGGTCGAAAACCCAGTCGCGACAAGGCATCTTTTCGAATATTGATGGTAAATCTTTCCTTAAGCGAAAAGCCGAGGCAGTCAATGCCGTGATCCAGCACCGTGGCCGCAACAACAAAAGCATCCTCTTTCAGCAGAAGCCTGTCGGAAAAGGGCTCGATTCGGTCTTCATCTTCAGGTTGAAATTGGGTTTTGGTGGAATAACGGCGGCGGATCTTTGTGTCGTGCCTGATTTCGGTGACATTTAGAATCAGTTCGCTGGTGTAATTTTTCAAAAGATTCCAGCAATAGCCGGCCAGGCGGCCATCCATGTTGGCCAGAAACCCCTTTGGGCCATACAGATTGAGAATCTTCTCCCGCCCCAGCACCAGGCGCAGCAGTCGATCCCATCCGGAGAAATGATCCATGTGGGTGTGAGTGATGAAGATGTCGGAAATTTTAAGCAGGTCTTTACTCGACAGGGTATCGATATCACCGATGTCGAAAAGAACGGCCCGTCTGTCAAAGGAAAAGGGGACAAATAAGCCGGGATCCCCGGTAGGAGTGTTGGTCAGCCGAGGTTTGAACAGCGGAGGCATTACTTGGGCAGGTGCTTGACCACCTGTTTATGGATACAGAGATAAATTTCCTCATCCGAGCCATACACATCGATAATGTCCTTGTGCCGGATGAGCTGTTCAATGACAAATGCCGTGACATAGAGGCTGACCACGTGCGGATTGGAAACCAGGTTCCGGATGGTCGCCACCTGGTAGTCGATCTCAAAATCATCTGCATTGGTCAATTTTTCCAGGCAGAAGGTGATCTGCTCCTGGAGGGAATTCTTGTTGTTGGTTTCAACCAGTTCGTTTTCGACCAGTTTCATGGCAATGGCATTGCTCAGCGCTTCCAGATGATCCCCGACTGAATTGATGGCTTTTCTGCGTTCGTATTCCTTGGAGGATTCAATTTTTGAAATCAGCCGGGTTTCGCCGAGATTGCTGGGTCGAAATCGTTTTGACATATGGGGTCCCTTTTCCGTTCAGACACTTATTTCCGTCAGCCCGGTATCGCTACGATAACGGGAAACAATTAAAAGGGAACAATAACCCCAAGCCGCGCAGATTTCAAGTAAAAATTCACTGATCAGGGGCGTCTCGAATATGAATTGTTCCATTTACGTTCAGAAATTACTTCAGATCATAAAATCAGGCCCTGGGCGGCAAATATTTGGCAATCCGAACATGCAGCCGAAAAAGCCTGTGTTGGATGCGAAATGGCGTCATCGGACATCTTCGATGATCAATTGGATGGCTCTTTTTCCATTCCAGTGGTTCCACCGCAGCTTAAAGGCCATCGAAGCGAATTGATGCCGGATGGGTCCGTCTGCACCGGCGTTAAACCAGATGGCGGGAAGCTTTATGTCTTTTGTTGAATGGCGGGGCTTTACGATATACCGGCAATGCCGGCTTCCGATCTCTTTTGAAAACAGGATCTCAAGATCTTTTGCATAAAACAGCGGTTCTGGATGGAGCGGGCCGAAGGGCTGCAAAGATTCAATCTCATCGGTTAAGCGATCATCGATATCCTCTATGCTGAGCGGGGCATCGATGATCAGGGTGGGGGCAAGATCATCGGGGGCGATCATTTTGGCGGCCTGGCGTTCAAAAGCCGCCCGGAAGGGCTCGAAATTGACTGCCTTGAGGCGGAGTCCGGCAGCCATGGCGTGTCCGCCGTAGCCTTCCAGAAGATCGGCGCAGGCGGTCAGCGCTTCATGCATGTTCACAGAAGGAATGGACCGGGCGGAACCGGTGGCGCCGCCGTCCTTGAAGGAAAACAGGACCACCGGCCGGTGCAGATGCTCCACCAGTCGGGAGGCCACGATTCCCAAGACGCCGGCATGCCAGTCCGGGGCGCCCAATACGATGGATTTGCGTTGCCCGAATTCCGGCTTTTCATTTAAAAACATCAGGATGTTCTGAAAAATTCGGCCTTCGACCTGCTGCCGCCGGGAATTCATTTCGTTCAAGCTCGACGCCATGACCCGGGCTTGATCGATATCCCGGGTGAGCAGCAGGTTGACGGCTGAATCGGCGTGATCCATCCGTCCGGCCGCATTTAGCCGGGGGCCCAGGCGAAACGCGATGTCTTCCGCGTCGATGAACGGTTTGCGGATACCGGAAGATTCGATCAGGGCGGCAATCCCGGGCCGGGGAGCCGAATTGATCACCTGGAGGCCGGCATGGGTGAGAACCCGGTTTTCCGCCACCAGCGGAACGATATCGGAGATCGTGCCCAGTGCCACCAGGTCGCACAGGCTTTTGAGGTTGGGTTCGGGCCGGTCATCATTGAAATACCCGCACTCCCTCAGGTGTTTTCGGAGGGCGATGGCCAGGCAGAAGGCCACCCCCACCCCGGCCAGGTGATCGCTTTTGGAGGTGCAGTCGATGCGCTTGGGATTGATCACCGCATGTGCAGCCGGCAGAGGCGCTGGGATATCATGGTGATCGGTAATGATCACATCGATATTGCAGGCCGTCGCACAGGCAATCGCCTCGTGACTGGCCGAACCGCAGTCCACGGTGATGATGAGGTCGATTTGGCCTTCAGCGGCGATTTCACGAACGTGACTGGCGGCAAGGCCGTATCCTTCATCGATGCGGTGCGGAATATAATAGCGGACATCGGCACCGGCCTGCTGTAAAAATTCGTATATGAGCACCGTCGAGGTGATGCCGTCCACGTCGTAATCGCCGAAAATCAGAATCTTCTGCTTGTGGCCAAGTGCGTGCGCAATTCGCTCGACAGCAGGCGTCATGTCGGTCAAAAGAGAAAATGACCGGATGTGGCTCAGGCAAGGGCGCAGAAAAGCATCGATCTGAGCTTTTTCGCAGATATGACGATTCGCCAGAACGGCGGCCACCACCGGATGGCATCCGCTGAGGCGGCGGATGCGGTCTGTCAGTGTTTTATCCGGAGCGCAAATGACCCATTCTTTTTTCATAAACTGGCCTATACCGCATGATGACTTCTCGGACAATGATAATCTTGCGGCTTTTCAGTCCGGGTTTGACGCATGAAGGCCGATGCTTATATTAACAGTGCCGTATCATTTACGGCGACCTTATTTTTATTGAAAAAGGCGCATTTGATGGTATCCTTTTCTAAACGACAGGCCAGAATCACCAATATACGGGTACAAGGGGCAATGGATTGAAAACCTCCCGGAGGCTGTTTCATGTGGATCGAAGCGCCGTTTATTTCATCAAGTTTATTTTCGAGGCATACGACGGCATCGCGGTGCTGGAAACCATCGACCCCCATGAAACCGTCATTGCGCTGCATATCGCGCCGGGATGCGAGGCCGATGTGGAGTTTGTATTGTCGGACCTGCGCAAAAGTTTTCCCATCCAACCCATGTCTTCGGACCGTCAATTATTGAGCGTATGAATTCGAAAAACGTTTATATCCAGACCATCGGCTGCCAGATGAATGTCTATGATTCCGGCCGCATGCTGGACCTGCTGGCAGACCGGCAGTATCAGAACACCACCGTGCTTTCCAGGGCGGACCTGGTGATCGTCAACACCTGTGCCATCCGTGAAAAGGCCGTCCAGAAGGTCCACAGCTTCATCGGACGTCTGCATAAACTTAAACAGCGCAATCCGAGCCTGCGGGTGGTGGTGGCAGGGTGCGTGGCCCAGCAGGAAAAACAAGGCCTGATTGAACGGTTTCCCCATGTGGATATTGTTTTGGGGACGCATGCCGTCAATCGACTGCCGGAGATGCTCGATCTGCTGGAAACCGAACATGGACCCATCGTGCAGACGGATATGACCGCGTGCATGGAAGATGCTCATCCCGACAGCTGCGCCCCTGCCGGACTGTCCGCATTTGTCACCATCATGCGGGGATGCGACAATTTCTGCGCATACTGCATTGTCCCCTATGTGCGGGGACGGGAAGCCAGCCGCGAACCCGAATCCATTTTAAACGAGATCACCCGGCTTTGCCGCCGGGGCGTCAAGGAGATCACCCTGCTGGGCCAGAATGTGAACAGCTATGGCACCAAAGAAGGGCTGGTCTCTTTTGCTCAGCTTCTGGAAATGGTCGATGGCGTGCCGGGTCTGGAGCGGATCCGGTTTGTGACCTCTCACCCCAAGGATTTATCCGATGAACTGATCGCTTCTTTTTGCCGGCTGGAAAAGCTGTGCAACCACATTCATCTCCCGGTGCAGTCCGGCGCCAACCGTATTTTAGAAGCGATGAACCGCCGATACACCCGGGAGGCCTATCTTGAAAAAGTGGCCCGGCTGCGGCGGGTCTCTCCGGAGATTGCCATCACCACCGACCTGATCGTGGGTTTCCCCGGTGAAACGGATGCCGATTTCGAGCAAACCCTTGCGTTGATGGAAGCGGTCGGCTTCGACAGCATTTATGCGTTTGCCTATTCGGATCGTCCCAATGCGCCCGCCGCGCATTTTAACAACAAGATCGAAGATCGGATCAAGCAGGAGCGGCTGCAGGCTATACTCGATCTGCAGGAGCGGATCGGCCGCCAAAAACATGCGGCGCTTATCGGCCGCATCTGCCCGGTGCTGATCGAAGGCGAAAGCAAAAAGCAGCTGAAAAATGGTATCCGGCCGTCTTTGACCTGCAAGGAACTCACCGGCCGTACACCCGAAAACCGGATTGTCAATTTTGAGTTCGATATCAACGAAGCGGGCCTGTCCGATCTGATCGGCAAAACAGTTGCGGTCAAAATCGAAAAAGTCTATCGAAATTCCCTGTGGGGAACACCGACGCATCCCGAAGGGGAAACTTGCGAAACAACAGGGGGAAAATATCATGTTGCATAAAATGAAAATCGGCGGACTGGCCATGGATCCGTCGTCAAACGCCCCGATTCTGATTCTCAATTCCGAGGATGAGGAATTTTCCGTTCCCATCTGGATCGGACTTCTGGAAGCGGCTTCAATCGCCTCTGTACTCCAGAATATCGATTTCGAACGGCCCATGACCCATGATCTGTTCAAAAATTTCATCGATCGGGTCAACATCACGGTCAGCCGGATCGAGGTCTGCGATCTGAAGGAAAACACCTTTTTCGCCAAGATCTACTGCTCTTCGGATGAGGAGGAATTCATACTCGATTCCCGGCCCAGTGATGCCATCGCCCTGGCCCTTCGCCTCAACGCATCTATTTTCGTGGATGATGTGGTGGTGGAAAACCTGAAGGTCAAAGACGGCGAATATGAAAGCGCAGACGAAAGCGATCAGGGCAAGAAATGGGAGGAGTACCTGAAGAAGCTCTCCCCCGAGGATTTCGGCAAATACAAGGTGTAATTTTCCATAGGGACACACACGATGATCGATCTTCACACCCATACCCTGTTCAGCGACGGAGAACTCATCCCCTCGGAACTCGCCCGGCGGGCCGAACACCGGGGGATTGCCATCATCGGAATGACCGATCACGGCGATATGTCCAACATCGACCTGGTGATTCCCCGGATCGTCGAAGCCGCCCGTATGTTGAATGCCGTGATGGCCATCCGGATCATTGCCGGAATCGAAATCACCCATGTACCGCCGGTCCTTTTCGGCAGTGTGGTGGAAAAAGCCCGGAAGCTTGGCGCCCGCCTGGTGATCGGGCATGGTGAAACCGTGGCGGAACCCGTGGCCAAGGGCACCAACCGCGCGGCGATCGAGGCCGGCGTCGACATCCTGGCGCATCCCGGACTCATTTCGGAAAGCGATGCCATCGCGGCCCGGGATCGGGGCGTCCTGCTTGAAATCACGGCGCGCAAAGGGCACAGCCTGACCAACGGGCATGTGGCCAGACTGGCCCGGCAGACTGGCGCCCGTCTGGTGCTCGACACCGACTCCCATTCCCCCGGCGATCTCATCGATATCGACACCGCCCGGATCATTGCCATGGGCGCCGGCCTGGATGAAGATGACTTTTTGCTCATGCAGAAAAATGCGGCAAATCTCGTGGAGAAAAATGTCCATGAAAAAATAATCACTTGACAAGCAGAAAATTTTAAGTGAAATTCGATCAAGTTTGATGAACCCGTAAAAAGTCCGAAGTTCGTCACTCCGGTGAAAACCGGAGTCTATAACCAACTTAGTTTGTAGTAGATTCCGGCCTCCGCCGGAATGACGAAAGTGTAAAATCCGACTTTTTACGGCTTCATCAAGTTTAAGTCTTGTTTAAATCATCCTAAAAAGAAGCAGTAAATGAACTCTTTTTCCGGCAGACTTTTTTATTATTACTGGTATTTTAGCTATTGCTATAATCGCAGTGGTCTGCCTGGGCGATGTTAACCTGAAAATTCGATAAATCGATTCAAAGCCGCGGGCAGACCAGATGCCCGCGGCTTTTTTTGTTTCTGGCGCCGGGGAAAAAATTCATCGGCGTATTTTTAATCCATACTAAACAGGACAGATGCAGGAGGGCGTCATGACGATCTTGGGAAAACAGATCCGGATGGAGCGGATCATGGACCGCAATTCGGGCAGGACCATTATTGTGCCGCTTGATCACGGCGTATCCGTCGGGCCGATCGAGGGTATACGGGATATCAAGGAAACCGTGGCCAGGGTCGCCGAAGGGGGCGCCAAGGCCATTGTGGAGCACAAGGGGCTGGTGGGCGCCGGCCACCGCCGCCGGGGGGGCGATATCGGGCTGATCATCCATCTCAGCGCATCCACTGCACTTTCTCCGTATCCGCACTCCAAGACCCTGGTCTGTTCCGTGGAGGAAGCCCTCAAGCTGGGTGCGGATGCCGTCTCCATCCACGTGAATATCGGCGATCACCAGGAAAAGGAGATGCTCAATGATTTCGGCCGGGTCAGCTTTGAATCCCGGAACTGGGGAGTGCCCCTGCTGGCCATGGTCTATCCGAGGGGCGAGAAGATCAAGGATGAATACGACGTGGAAGTGGTCAAGCATGCCGCCCGGGTGGGATGTGAAATGGGGGCGGACATCGTCAAGGTGTCTTATACCGGGTCTCCGGAATCGTTTCGCCAGGTGGTTGAAGGATGCACGGTTCCCGTGGTGATCGCCGGCGGCGCCAAGATGGATTCGGACAGGGACATTCTCGAAATGGTCAAGGGCTCGGTGGAGGCCGGCGGGGCCGGCGTATCCATCGGCAGAAACGTCTTCCAGCATAAAGACCCGACCCGGATGGTCAAGGCCATGGCCGCCATTCTCTTTCATGATGCCTCTGTCGAAGACGCATTGAAAATTCTTCACGGATAAGGAGAAGACCATGCGCAAGGTATGGGTGAAGATCGACCCGTGGAACAAGGATCTGGCCACCACCGCCATCGAAGGCGGGGCCGATGCGGTATGGGTCCCCTCCGGATATTCCGCCAAGGTGAAGGAACTCGGACAGATTACGACCATATCCGATGACGGTGATCTGGTGGAGGGAAAAGACGTGGTCGTCTTTTCCATTCAAAGCGGCCGGGACGAAGACGAAATCGTCAAGTTGTGCCAGGACCGTCAGGTGGTGCTCCAATGCAGCGACTGGTCGATCATTCCGCTTGAAAACCTGATCGCCAAGAATGCGGACGTCATTGCCATGGTGCGCGGCCTGGATGAGGCCCAAACCGCGTTTGGCATTCTGGAAAAGGGGGTCGGCCGGATTTTGATTCACACCGATAATGTGCCGGAATTGAAAAAAGTGCTCGCCCTTGCCGCATCGCAGACGGAAGGGATTGCACTTGAATCGGCCGAAATCCTCGAAATCAGGGCCGTGGGCATGGGCGACCGGGTCTGTGTGGACACCTGCACGGAAATGAAAACCGGGGAAGGCCTCCTGGTGGGCAACAGCAGCAGCGCGCTTTTTCTGGTACATTCCGAAAGCGTCGAAAACCCCTATGTGTCCCCCCGGCCGTTTCGGGTCAACGCCGGTCCCGTGCATGCGTACACCCGGGTGCCCGACGGCAGGACCCGGTACCTTTCTGAACTGCGCGCGGGAGACGCCGTGCTGATCACCGATTTTCAGGGCCGCACCAGCACCGGCATCGTCGGCCGGATCAAGATCGAAAAAAGGCCTCTCATGCTGGTCCGGGCAATATCGGGCGACCGTGAGATCAACACCATTGTGCAAAACGCGGAAACCATCCGGCTGACCCGCCCGGATGGCAACCCGGTGTCCGTCATCAGCCTGCGCCCCAAAGATAAGGTGCTGGTGGCCTTAGAGGATAGCGGCCGGCATTTCGGCATGAAAATCGATGAAACCATAACGGAAAAATAGAGCAAAGCGCATGCGACGCATTGATGCCAGAACCCGCGTGTACGGTTTGATCGGCAATCCCGTAGGACACAGCCTGGGGCCGCTGATGCATAACCACGCATTTGAACAGATCGGTTATCCAGGGGTTTATGCCGCTTTTCGTGTCACCGACATCGGGGCTGCGGTTGCCGGCATCCGGGGGCTCAATATCGCCGGGGTCAGCGTAACCATTCCGCACAAGCAATCGATCATGGAATATCTCGATTTTTTTGACGAAACAGCCGAGAAGATCGGCGCCGTCAATACGGTGATCAACAGGGAAGGGCGGCTCAAGGGATATAACACCGATTGTTTAGGCGCCATGAAGGCGTTGTCGGAACGCGTCGATATCAGGGGCAAACAGGTGGTGATCATCGGTGCGGGCGGCTCAGCCCGGGCCATCGGGTACGGCATCAAATCCGAAGGCGCCCACCTCACCATCGTCAACCGCACCCCTCAAAAGGGCGAAGCGCTGGCCGCTGCGCTGGATGCTAACTTTCATCCCCTCAAAAATATGGCAGACATCCCATGCGACATCCTGATCAATACCACGCCGGTGGGGATGTATCCGGACACGTTTAAAATGCCGGTTCTTTCCGATTATCTGAAACCGGAGATGCTGGTGATGGATATCATTTACAATCCTTTAAAAACCGAGCTGTTAAAAACGGCGGAACAAAAAGGGTGCAAAACCGTGGACGGGGTATCCATGTTTGTCTATCAGGGGGCGGTCCAGTTTGAATACTGGACGGGGGCCAAGGCACCGGTGGATCTCATGAAGCAGACCGTGTATCAGGCACTATCAGGAAATGAAAATGAAGCCAATGCGTGAAATCAAGCCGCAAAAGATCAAAGACAGCATCGTTTCCGTCCCGGGATCGAAAAGCTATACCCACCGCATGCTGATCGCAGCATCCCTGGCAGAAGGAACCAGCCGCATCCGAAACTGGCTCGACGCCCAGGACACCCGCTACACTCTGTCCGCGCTGAATCAACTGGGCGCTAAAAGTTCGGAGACTAAGGATTTCATCGAAATTGCCGGAACCGGAGGCCGGTTTCATCCGGTGCCGGAGCCGATATTTGTCGGCAATTCAGGAACCACCATGCGGCTGATGGCGGCGGTCGCGGGGCTGGGGCAGGGCACTTACGTGCTGTCCGGGACAGACCGCATGCACCAGCGTCCCATTCAGGATCTGCTCGATGCCCTGCAGCAGGCCGGCATCTCTGCCGTATCATCGAAAAACAGCGGCTGCCCCCCCATCACCGTAAACGGCGGCACGGTCAAGGGCGGAGAAGTCTTCATCAACTGCGCCATCAGCAGTCAGTTTCTGTCCGCTCTTCTTTTGATTGCCCCCCTGACCGAAAACGGCCTTTCCATTCATGTCACCGACGGGCCCGTTTCCAGGCCGTATATCGATATGACCTGCGACATCATGGAAAAGTTCGGCATCGAACTGTCCAGGGAGAAATATCGATACTTCAATGTTCCCGGCCGGCAAACTTACCGGCCCGGCGAGTACGAGGTGGAGCCGGACGCCTCCCAGGCAAGTTATTTCTGGGCCGCAGGCGCCGTTACCGGATCGGCGGTGAAAGTCAGAGGGCTTAGTGCAACATCCAGGCAGGGCGATCTGAAATTCGTAAAGGTCCTCTCCAGGATGGGATGTTCGGTGGCATACGAACCGGATGGCATCAGCGTAAGAGGGAAAGATCTGTGCGGCGTCGATGTGGATATGGCCGATATGCCGGACCTGGTTCCAACGCTTTCCGTTATCGCCGCCTTTGCAAGGGGTAAAACCATCATCCGGAACGTGGCCCACCTGCGGGCGAAGGAAAGCGATCGGCTGGGGGCGGTGGCCGCGGAATTGACAAAAATGGGCATTGAGGCGGCCGCCACCGATCAGGACCTGGTCGTTTCTGGCGGTGAGCCAAAGGGCGCGGTGATCGAAACCTATAACGACCACCGGATCGCCATGAGCTTTGCCGTTGCCGGACTCCTCATTCCGGGCATGATCATATCCAATCCGGCATGCGTGGAAAAATCCTTTCCCCGGTTCTGGCAAGTGTTTGACGGGCTGTATGCGTCATGAACATTTACCTGATCGGATACCGGTGCACGGGCAAGACCCGGGTAGGCAAAGCGCTTGCAGAAAAGATGGCGCTCCAGTTTATCGATGCGGACGATTTTCTGGTCAATCAGGAGAAGATGGCCATTTCGGATCTGGTCTCCACCTTTGGATGGCCGGTATTTCGGGAGAAGGAGGCCCGGGTTATTTTGCAGTTGAGCCAAAAGACGGATCTCGTGGTCGCCACCGGCGGCGGCGTCGTGCTGCGTCCGGAAAATATCGGGCACATGAAAAAAAATGGCGGCAGAATTGTCTGGCTCACAGCGTCTGCGGACACCATCCTGGCACGAATGGCGGCGGACACCCGCACGCCGGAAACCCGCCCGCCGCTGACAGATAAAAAGATTGCCGACGAAGTGGCACAAACTTTAAAAGAGCGCACTCCATTATATGAACAGGCCATGGATGTTGCCATAGACACGGAAAACAAATCGATTGACGCCGTGGTTCAGGAAATTATGGACAAGATATAGCTTAAAAAATCTGAATAACTCGCCAGGATCGCAAAGACCGCACTGGATTCCGGCTTAAAGCTTGCCGGAATGACCAATAAGGTTTGAGCTTATCGACTTTGCGAGAAAAAACATTTTCTGGTTATCCCGAAAAATCCAGTAATCGTTTTTCTCCCCCCTTTTGAAAAGGGGGGCGGGGGGGATTTCTCCCGGGAGGCGCCAAATCCCCCTAAATCCCCCTTTTCCAAAGGGGGACTTTGAATCCGGAATTCTAACTGGAGTATTCCGGATAACCAGAAAACATTTTTTGCTTATCCACATAACCTCCAGTAGTGGTTTTTTGCGTTATTTTTTTCCCCCTTTCGCAAAGGGGGGCAGGGGGGATTTCCGTCGCACCGAAATCTCATTATTTTCGATCACCACAATCGTCATTATTGGTCATTCCGGCAAGCTTTAAGCCGGAATCCAGAAAGACGAAATGGGCAGGCAACCGCAAAAGTGGGCGAGGGTGGGGATTTTAAAGCGCATATCGCCTCTTTAGCAAAAGAGACGATAAAAAAACTTGCTGACGGCAATATTATTTGCCTGTGATGCAGGGCCTGTGTATGCCAAATCCCAACCAGCACAAGGACCGTAATTCGGACGCTTAAAAAGGAAAAAAAAAATATGCCCGGAAACACATTCGGTAAACTGTTTTCGATCACCACCTGGGGCGAATCCCACGGTCCGGGTGTAGGCGTGGTCATCGACGGGTGCCCGCCGCGGGTCCCCCTGGATGAAACCATCATCCAGGCCATGCTCGACCGCCGCAAACCCGGAGGGTCTTTGGCCAGCACCGCCCGCAGGGAAGGCGATGTCGCCAGAATCTATTCCGGCGTTTTTGAAAACCAGACCACCGGCACCCCCATCATGATCATGGTCGAAAACAAAGACGCCCATTCCGCTTCGTATCAGCCTTATGCGGAGATCTACCGGCCCGGCCACGGTGATTTCACTTATCAGGCGAAATATGGAATCCGGGACTGGCGGGGCGGCGGCCGATCATCTGCCCGGGAAACCGTGGGACGGGTGGCTGGCGGAGCCGTTGCACGCGAAGTGCTGAAAAGATCCGGTATCGACGTGTATGCCTATACGGCCGTTCTCGGTGGAATCGTTGCCAAAACATTTGATCGAACGCTCATCAGCGAAAACATGTTCTGTTCTCCGGATCCAGACGCCGCTCAGGATATGGCCATCCGGGTGGCCGAGGTGAAAAAGCGGGGCGATTCCATCGGAGGGATCGTTGAAATCCGGGTCACGGGTGTTCCTGCCGGGCTGGGGGAGCCGGTATTTGATAAACTGGACGCGGATCTGGCCAAAGGGCTGATGAGCATCGGGGCGGTAAAAGGCATCGAGATCGGCGCCGGATTTGAATCCGCCGGCATGACCGGGTCGGAGAACAACGATCCCATCACGCCGGAAGGGTTTTTGAGCAATCATGCCGGCGGCATCCTGGCCGGGATCTCCAACGGGGACGAAATCCGCATCCGGGTTGCGGTCAAGCCCATCCCCTCCATTGCCCTGGAGCAAAACAGCATCGACGTGCACGGCAACCCTCAAAAAATCGCCATCAAAGGCCGCCACGACGTCTCCGCCATCCCCCGCATCAATGTGGTGTGCGAGGCCATGGTATCTCTGGTGCTGGTTGACCATCTGCTGAGGCAGCGGGCGAACCAGAGCCCCGCATAAAAAAAGCACCGGCGAATCGCCGGTGCCCGGTGGTGAATTGATTATATGATCAATTCCCCCCTTGAGGGGGGTGCAACCCATCGACCAATTCCCGATATTAAGAATCAAAACTGACCCGCAAGATGTTCAGGGGGGTCAGATATTCGGGTGGGTGTCCGTAAACCCATCGATCAATTCCCCCCGAGAGGGGGGGTCGCAAAGCCACGAATTCCCCCCTGAATTGTCAGGGGGGTCAGGGGGGTGTCCGTAAACCCATCGACCAATTCCCCCCTTGAGGGGGGTCAGGGGGGTGTCCGCAACCCATCACCCCCCCTTTTCTCAATTCTTAATCAGACCCCCCATCCTCGATGGCAGCCTGCGCCGCCGCCAGCCGGGCGATGGGCAGCCGGAACGGGGAACAGCTGACGTAGCTGAACCCATTTTCAAAGCAGAACCGGACAGAAGCCGCGTCCCCGCCGTGTTCGCCGCAAATGCCGATCTTGAGGTCTTTTCGGGTTTTTCTTCCCTTGGCCACCGCATCCTTGATCAATGCACCCACGCCCTCCACATCGATGGTTTGAAACGGATCGTTTCGCAGGATGTTCTTGTCCATGTAATGCTGCATGAATCCGCCCATATCATCCCGGCTGAACCCGAACATCATCTGGGTGAGGTCATTGGTCCCGAAGGAGAAAAACTCTGCACATTCGGCCATCCTATCCGCCAGCAGGGCGGCTCTTGGAATTTCGATCATGGTGCCGTACCGATAATCGATGGCCGCAAGTTCGAATTTGGCGATCACTTCCCCGTAAACCGCATCCACGATCTCCTTGATGTTGGTCGAGTTCCTTCACATCACAGGTGACCGGCACCATGATTTCCGGAATCGGTTTTTTCCCTTCCTTGATGAGTTCGGCGGATGCTTCGAGAATCGCCCGGATCTGCATTTCGGCAATCTCGGGATAGGTGATGCCCAGGCGGACGCCCCGGTGCCCCATCATGGGGTTGCTTTCTTTCAGCGCTTCGCTTCGTTTTTCAATGGCGTGGACATCGATATTGAGGGCCTGGGCCAGCTTTTTCTTGTTTTCCTCGCCCCGGGGAATAAATTCATGCAGGGGCGGGTCCAGAAGGCGGAAAGTGACCGCCATGCCGTCCATGATCGCAAGCGTTTCTTTCACATCCTGCTTCACATAGGGGAAAAGATCCTCGGAGGCGGATCGCCGCTCCTTTTCCGAATCGCTCAAGATCATTTTCCGGAGCAGGAACAGCGGTTCCTGGGCGCCTTCGCCATAAAACATGTGCTCGGTCCGAAACAGGCCGATGCCCTGGGCGCCGAACTCCTTGGCCAGTTTCACATCTTTGGCGGTCTCTGCATTGGTGCGCACTTTCATGGTCCGGTATTTGTCCACGATGGCCATGAAATCCTTCAGCCGGGGATTTTCCGTGGCATCCATCATGGGCAGTTCCCCGGCATAGATCAACCCTTTGGTGCCGTTGCAGGTACAGATATCCCCTTCATTGTAAACCTTGCCTTCGATCATGAGCTTCTTTTCGATGGGATCGATCTTCAGCGCGCTTGCGCCCACCACGCAGCACTTGCCCCATCCCCGGGCCACCAGCGCGGCATGGCTGGTCATGCCGCCGCGGGCGGTCAGAATGGCGGCTGCGGCCCGCATGCCTTCCACATCCTCCGGATTGGTTTCTTCCCGGACCAGGATCACTTTTTTGCCGGATCTGAACCATTTGACGGCATCAGCAGAGGTGAACACAATGTGCCCGCAGGCGGCTCCCGGACCGGCGGGAAGACCCTTGGCAATGGCAACCGCCAGTTTTTCCGCTTCGGGGTCCAGAAGGGGGTGGAGCATTTCATCGAGCTGCAGCGGAGTGACCCGGGTGACCACGGTCTTCTCGTCGATCAAATTTTCTGCAAGCATGTCCATGGCCATATTCAGTGCCGCCAGACCGGTCCGTTTTCCCACCCGGGTCTGGAGCATGTAAAGCGTTCCTTCCTGGACCGTGAATTCGATGTCCTGCATGTCCTTGTTGTGATTTTCCAGGATGCCCCGGACCCGCAACAGATCCTGATAGACTTCCGGCATGGCGGTCTCAAGGGAGGGCAGGTGCTGGTTGTGATCGCTTTTGGTGTGTTCATTTAATGGATTGGGTGTGCGGATGCCCGCGACCACGTCTTCACCCTGGGCATTGGGCAGCCATTCGCCGTAGAATTCATTTTCGCCGGTGGCCGGATTCCGGGTAAACCCAACGCCGGTGGCGGAAGTATCGCCCATATTGCCGAAAACCATGCTCTGCACGTTGCAGGCGGTCCCCCACTCATCGGGAATCCCCTCTATGCGGCGGTAGGAAACGGAGCGCTTGCCGTCCCAGCTTTTAAACACAGCGCCGATGGCTCTCCAGAGCTGTTCTTCGGGATCATCCGGAAATTCCTTTCCCAGAACTTCCTTGACCCGGATCTTGAATTTTTCCGTTAAAATCTTAAAATCATCGGCGGTAAAATCCGTATCGCCGCCATAACCCTTTTCTTCCTTCATCCGGTCCATGAGGTGATCGAGCTGGACCCGGATTCCCTTGCCGTCTTCGGGCTCGATGCCCTCGGCCTTTTCCATGACCACGTCCGAAAACATCTGGATCAGCCGGCGATAGGCATCCCATACGAACCGCTCATTTCCGGTCTTTTTGATCAGCCCGGGAATGGTCTGGGTGGTCAGCCCCACGTTTAAAACCGTTTCCATCATTCCGGGCATGGAGCTTCGCGCCCCGGACCGGCAGGAAACCAGGAGCGGATTTTCAGGATCACCGAAATTCATCTGCATGATCTGTTCGGTTTTCTTCAGCGCGCCTTGAACTTCTTCTCTAAGTCCGGAAGGATAACCATTTGTTTTAATGTAATCTATGCAGCATTCGGTGGTAATGGTGAATCCGGCGGGCACCGGCAGTCCGATCCGCGCCATTTCCGCCAGGCCCGCACCTTTGCCCCCCAGCAGATTTTTCTGGCCGCCGTCTCCTTCGGCCTTTCCATCACCGAAAGTGTAGACATATTTGGTCATGATACATCCAACCCCTTTCTATTTAAGAAGAAAATTTTTATTACGAATGATGATGAAGCCGTAAAAAGTCGGATTTTACGCTTTCGTCATTCCGGCGGAGGCCGGAATCTACTACAAACTAAGTTGGTTATAGACTCCGGTTTTCACCGGAGTGACGAACTTTGGACTTTTTACGGGTTCATCAATGATTAAGGACAAAAACAGATCATCCCTAATACCTATAACTAAATTTATAAATTTATCAATTTGGGATCAAAGAGGTCAAGCAAAATATGGAACAAGCGTATACCATGTAAAGATTAAATATTCATTTTGTTACATGATAATTATTTATCAGCAGTACACAATTAAATTTCAAAGGAATCATATCCACTTCATTGACCCGCCGCAATACGGTTGACAAAAAACGGCCGGTTCTGACAATTTTTGTCTAAATTCCGGATTCAAAATACTAAAATTGTGGAATTAAGATTCATCTTGTGATAAATAATATAATTATTCAGTATCTTAAATTTGATTTAGAAAATGACCCTACATGGCACATAGATTGCAAGCTGTTTAGCATTATTCAACTCAAAATAATTCAAAATGGAAAAGGGGGTGGGAAAACAAGAATTTTTGGTTGATTTTTAAAATTAAATAGATAATCTCATCATAACCCGAACAACTCATACTCAACTCAAGGAGGACACCTATGTTACAGAAACTGAGAGGAAATTCCCAAGGTTTTACCCTGATCGAACTCATGATCGTTATCGCCATCATCGGTATTCTGGCCGCCATCGCCATCCCGAACTTCATCGCCTATCGTAACAAATCCTTCTGCAGTCAGGCGGAATCCGATGCCAATAATATTGCCGGGTCCGTCGCGGACTATTTCGCTATCCCCTCCTATGTTAATACCCCGACTGGTCCAGTGACAACTAGCGTTCAGTTAAACAATAAAAAGGGCGTCACTTTATCCGGCAATAATACAGGCACGGTTTCAGATGATGCTGCTGGTCCTAATAACGGAATAACAATAACTGTTACCGATCAATCTGGACGCTGCCCCGATGACTATCAAAGCGCTAACTCTGATTGGAACACCAATGTTTTCACTAAGGTTATTAAGCCATAATTTCAAATTGCTAATTTAATGATAAGGTTTGAAGGATAAGTTAACATTATCCTTCAAACCTTATTTATAAATACTATTTAATTCAAATTGTATAAATCATATCTTTTTCGACTCTCAGCTGGATTTTTCCTATTTTTTCTTCTCTTTGTAATTTATTCCAACACATTCCATTCCTCCTGGCACCTGATGACAGACCCAATATTCTCAACAATAACTATCTGCATCTCGATTCACTGCGTCCAGATAAACTTGCCAAGACTTTATATACAAGTCCTCACAATCCTGAGAAATTAGGCAGCAAACTCTACCGCCCGGTTTCCTGTTTTTCATTTGCTCTGAATTGGTATTTTGGTCAAGATAATGTTTTTGGTTACCATCTGGTTAACATCACTATTCATTTTTTAACCGCTTCTTTCTTTTTCTTTTTATCTTCACCCTTTTCGAAACGCCCCGTCTAAGAAGATTACAACAAGAAAATGTTTGTTTCATAGCATTCCTGACAAGTCTCCTGTGGGCGGTCAATCCTATCCAGACACAGGCGGTCACCTATATCGTTCAACGAATGGCAACTGGCGGCGCTGTTCTATATCCTGGTCTTTTTTCTATTTAAAAGGAAGACTCAGCAATTCTGCCAAAGCTTCCTCGCTGTGGTTTGCCCTTTGCTTCTTAAATTATCTGCTGGCCGTCTATTCAAAGGCTAATGCCATGCTCCTGCCCCTGGTTTTATTGCTCTTGGAAGTCGCATTCTTTCAAGATCTCGCCGATAAGCAGACACGAAAAAGAATCTTCATTGCATTCTCTGTGCTTGTCTGTGGCCTATTGTTAATGGTTTCCTATCTTTTCTTCAAAGGGACCCCCCTGTCGTTTTTAAGTTGGTATAATACCCGAACGTTTACGTTAACCGAACGATTGCTTGCACAACCCCGAGTGGTTTTATTTTACCTCTCCCAAATTTTTTATCCGATGTCGGATCGTTTATCCATCGCCCACGATGTTATCTTATCGGATTCAATTTTCTCGCCTTGGACCACCATCCCCAGCATCTTGATCATTTTGTTTCTGACGGCATTTTCTATCTTAGGATACAAAAAAGACCGATTCTTTCTTTTTCGATTTTGTTCTTTTTTTTAAATCATATTGTTGAATCCAGTATACTCGCACTTGAAATTAGTTTTGAGCATCGAAACTACTTGCCTTCCCTATTTCTCTTCCTGCCGGTGGCCTACCTGTTTAATTATCTTCTGTTGACATATAAAAAAATAAATAAGGCTATCTATTCTTTAACCATCATTTTGATGATATCGATTATCTCTTTTTTCTCGATCAGTACCTACATGCGAAATCAAGCATGGAAAGATGATATTACCTTATGGACCGATGCCGTGGCCAAAGCGCCGAATAATGCCCGTGCTTCCAACATTCTGGCCATCAAACTGGCCTGGGGAGAAAGCAGCATCCATCCGAAACGGTATGATATGGCATTGAAACTTTTCGAAAATTCTCTGGAAAAACATCTTCCATCCAGTTATGTACGGGCAGACATTTACGGGAACATGGCGCTGATCTATTTCCATAAAAAGAATAATCCGGAAAAAGCATTTGAGTGTTTTGAGAAAGCCTTAAGAATCCATCCCGGCAACCTTAAGATCAGGCGGGATCTGGTCAACGCCCTGATTATTCAACAGGGATTTGATGCCGCCTTGAAGCATGTAGATATTCTGTTGGCAAAAAATAGCCAAAATGGCAATTACCATAATCTGAAGGGACATATTTTATTATGGCAGGGAAAATACGAGCTATCATTATCCTGTTTTATAACGGCCTATGAAATGCTATCTGATAAGACAAAAGTTGTTTTCAATACAGCCGTTGCACTATCGCGGTCAGGAGAATATTCAAAAGCCGAATTGCTATTTAAAGAAGGCCTCAAACGCTATCCGAAAGATATGACATTCTATTTCGCGATCATTGAAAACAGTATTCGGGCGGGTGAAGATGACAAAACTTCTGCATACGTCGAAAAATTGCGGCAACAATTCAGCGATGAGCAGATTAAACTGGGCATCGAAACATATGCGCAAAACCCGAGATATGCACCAATTGACAGACATATTATCGGCCCTGCCATTTCAGATGGTACAGGACTGAAATTACCAGATAAATGCAGTCTTTAAATGGCTTGGTTTTTTTAAATTGAATCACAGATGATGTCCAAATGGCTCCAAGAATTGTTGTTTGCCTGCCCACATTCAATGAAGCGAAAAATTTAGCTCCGGCAGTAGAAGCCATCTTAAATGTCATTCCCAAAACGCGAATTTTGGTGATTGATGACAATTTCACCTGATGGCACCGGAAAAATCAACTGGCTGCTAAAGACTCCCGCATTTTAGTGTTGCACAGAAATCATAAGCAGGGACTCGGAAAAGCATATTGCCACGGATTTCGCTTCGCCATCGAACATCTCAACCCGGATCTGATCATCCAGATGGATGCAGATCTATCCCATCCGGCAGGGACATTGCCGGTCATGATTGATGCTGTGAATCATGCAGGCCTTGTCATCGGTTCACGATATATGCTTGGCGGCCGTACTGAAAACGGCATATGGCCAGAAAGATGATCTGCAGTTTCGGTGCGGTGTATGCAAGAAATTTTTTATGTCTGCCTGTTTATGACCCTACGGCCGGATTCAAAATCTGGCACAGGAATCTGCTGGAGCGGGTATTAGATCTTCCCATCTCATCAGGCGGTTATGTGTTCCAGGTCGAAATCACCTACTATGCCTATATGTTGGGCGCCAAAATTGTTGAAGTGCCATATGCTTTACCGAAAGAGGGCAGGGCAAAAGCAAAATGACTTTGTCCATCGCCTTTGAAGCATTTTGTGGCGATTACTGCTGATCCGTTTTAAGGCCATTAAAGCCAAGAGCATGTATGTTCGTTCAGGCACCGATAAAAACCCCATTACCGATAACCGGCTTATCTGTTGCGGAGTCCTGGTTGCAATCACCGCGATCTGCTACATGCAGGTGCTGAAATTCGGTTTTCTGATCATCGATGATCCAATTTATATCACCGGCAATTTTCGAGTAAATCAGGGGCTAAGCCTGGAAAATATGGTTGGGCATTTTCCACTTTTGATGCGGAATTCTGGCATCCCTTAACCTGGCTTTCCTTGATGCTGGATCAACTCTGTATAAAATGTTGCCCCGGGGATTTCACACCACCAGTCTGCTGTTGCACATGGCTGCCGTTATTTTCTTATTCCTTGCGTTTGACATTATGACCAAAAACGGGGCCGCTCATTCATCCTTGCATCTATGTTTGCCGTGCATCCGCTGCACGTGGAAGCCGTCGCGTGGATTGCTGAGCGGAAAGAAGTTTTACGGCTGTTTTTTCTGGTGTGCTGCTTTATTTGCATATGCTTTGTATGTTAAAAAAAAGGTCTGAGGCGTTACCTGGCTGTACTCGTTCTTTTTGGTCTTGGGCTGATGTCTAAACCGATGATTGTGACGTTTCCATTTGTGCTCCTGCTTCTGGATTACTGGCCATTGAAACGGCACCTGACGGATATCCCGAAAAAGATTGAAAACAGACGGCCTGCATGGCTGCTGTTTGAAAAAATACCATTTTTGTGCTTACAGCCGTAGTGGCCGTTTTGACTGTTCATGCGCAAAAGGAAGGCCAGGGAATTGTGGGGTCTAATTTATATCCCCTCGCCGATCGATTGGCCAATGTCATTGTATCTTATCAATCTTATTTGGTTAAAACATTTCTTCCTCTGAATCTCAGACACTTTATCCTTCAGGCTGGGTATTCCGGCCGTAAGTGCCATTCCCGGCGGCGCTGTAAGAATCTCATAATCACGGGAGTGGCTATAATGCGCCATAAAGAACAGCCTTACCTTTTTATCGGATGGTTCTGGTTTATCGGAACGCTTATCCCAGTAATCGGCATCATAAAAATAGGCGATTTTGCAATGGCTGATCGGTACATGTATATGCCTGTAACGGGTATTCTGGTAATGGCGACCTGGAAGGTGGGGGATGTTTTGGATCGCGCTTCGGTCTCCAAATTTCTTCTGACCCTTGCCGCCGGGCTCATTCTGGCGGGCGGCAACATTACCGGAAAATATTTAGGCAAAATGGGAGAACAGTGAAATTCTCTTTAAGCATGCAGCGGCGGCGGCGGCGCCCAATTACTTCGCGCATTTTGCCCTTGGCCATATATATGCGGGGCGTGGAAATTATTCATATGCGGAACAGCAATTTCGCAAATCGGTATTGTTTCGACCAGATAAATGAAAATTCGCATCGATCTTGGACGTGCGATAGGCGCACAGGGGCGATTTGCAGACGCCATACCACACTTAAAAATTGTGCTGTTAGAGAATAGTGACAATGCGGAAGCCAATTTCTATATGGGCCTGGCATTAGTCGGGACGGAGCAGCTATCGACTGCGTTGAATTATTTTGTGCGGGCAATTGACGATGAAGGATTGAAAAACAGGATAAAATCGTTACAGATGAAGCAGGACTTTCATCAGGCGCTTAAACTAATCGGAATAGAAGATAATTTTCCGCTTAGAAGAATGTTTGCCAAAGGGTACAGTAACTGGCGAATATGAAGGATAAAAGGGGCATGAATTCAATCAATCGATTTAAATTACTTCCGTTTAAATTATCACTTCCCGGTCATCATTATCGGGATGACAGGTTTTTTGGATAGTATCTATCTCTCCATTTCCCATTACCGGGTTCATTCAGACATTGGCTATTTAAGCTTTTGCGCAGTTTCTCGTGCATTAAACTGCGATACGGTTTCGTCCAGCCCATATGCGGTATTTATGGATATACCCGTAGCCATTTGGGGAGCAATCGGATATGCATTGGTTCTTTCATTGATTTTCCTTGCCGGCAGTCAATCTATCGGAAGAAAACGGCTATGGCCGCTTCATTCTGGATCTGTTTATACAGTATCGGCAGCCTGATTCTTGCCGCATATCGACTTTTCTGATCAAAAGTTACTGCATCATGTGTATTCTAACTTATCTGGTGAATTTTTCTTTATTATATTATGCGTGGTTCATCAATAAGCGTTTTGGAGATGCAGGATTCGGTCGAAGGGGTAGCAATCGATTTAAACTTTTTGTGGAACCTCAAGAAAGAACAGTACCCATTGCATTTGGGTTTTTGATTCTTATCGGGGGATTGATTTATGCCATGCCTGAATACTGGCAGATGAAGCCACCGCAACTGGACCAATCCGTTCCGCAAGGAAGTACCCAAGACGGTCATCCCTGGATCGGGGCTGAGCACCCTGAACTGGTAATCGATGAATTCACCGATTACCTGTGCACCCAGTGCCGGATTAAACATTTTATTTGCGCCGATTGATTGCTGACAATCCTGGAAAAATCCGATTGATCCACCGCCATTTTCCCATGGACCACAAATTCAGATCCTCTGGTGTAAGACCTTATCACCAGGGTCTCTGGCATGCTGGCTATTTTCGCTATTTGCGCACAGGCCCAGGGAAAATTCTGGGAGGCAAATGACATGTTTTTCAGATTGACAAATTCACTGGCGCCATTGGGAGCAAAACCATCGCTGATAAACTCGGCATGAACCCCGGTGCACTTGCGAATGCCTATACAATCGACACATTCTTTACCAGCTGCAAAAGATTTGAAAGGGCTTGGAAATCGGCCTGACCGAGACCCCCGGTTACATGATCAATGGCGAAGTTTTCCAGGGCCGAATTCCGGCACGGATTTTAAAGAATTTCCTAAATGAGAATTGGACAAAAAAATTGGAATCCAATTCGAATAAGATTCCGATGTTCATCCTGGCAGCCTCAATCAGTCTGTCCTGGTATGACGATCTTCCTGCTTGCCAGTGTTCCGCCGGTGAGTCGTGACGCCCCTGATCCATCATCTTGCCATTCCAAAATTGTACCTCCAGCACGGCGGCATATTTGAGATTCCCAAATTGGAATTTTCTTATCATCCGATGAATTTGGATATGCTTTACATGATTCCCATGTATTTCGGCAAAGATATCATCCCCAAATACATCCATTTCGCATTTGGGCTCCTGACTGCAGCTTTGATATACAGATATTTATCCAGACGGATAGACCGGCTGTTTGGGATATTGGGGAGTCTTTGTTTTTATCGCTGCCGGTCATTGTCAAGCTATCCAGCATCGTATACGTAGATCTCGGTCTCACATTTTTTTTGTTTGCAGCTTTGATGTATATATTCAAATGGATAGATAACGCAATCTGACTATAAATACGATTCTTCAGCGCTGTTCTTTGCGGGTTAGCCTTAGGTACAAAGTGTCGGACTTATCGGGTTACTCCTGCTGACCCTATCTATTCCATTCGATTTATTCAAGAATGCATCCGGAAAGCCAGATGATTATCAAAAAACTGGGGCATTCGTATTTACCTATGTCATAGTGGCACTTATTATCTTCTCTCCTGGATGGTCCGCAATTATATCTGGGACTCAAATCCTGTGTATCCGCTTTACAACAATTTTTTCATAAGAGCCAAGACAAACCGGATATATTTGAGACAGATGACGATTAACCGGGTAAAATGACCATTTCCAAATCAGAAAACGCATCTTGGTGAATCTGGGCTCATGATCGCAACGATTCCCATCAGAATTTTTTTTCAGGGAGAAGATGACAATCCGAAA
>CAWGYD010000008.1:0-513970 GCA_963826785.1 uncultured delta proteobacterium | reverse complement strand
CGCCATATACCCTGCCCCGAAGCCGTTGTCGATGTTCACCACGGCCACATTGGAGCTGCAGGAGTTGAGCATGGAGAAAAGCGCGGTCAGGCCGTTGAAGCTGGTGCCGTAGCCCACAGAGGTGGGGACGCCGATGACGGGGCGGTCCACCAGGCCGGCCACTACGGAGGGCAGGGCCCCTTCCATGCCTGCCACCACGATTAAAACGGTTGCGGATTCGATGCGGTTTCGGTGCTCGAACAGCCGGTGGATGCCGGCCACGCCCACATCAAAGATGGTTTCCACCTGGTTTCCCATGGCCTTTGCGGTCAGGGCGGCCTCTTCGGCCACCGGGATGTCCGATGTGCCGGCGGAAATCACCAGGATGGTCCCTTTGCCGGATAAGGGGATATCTCCTTTTTTAAATTCGATCAAGCGGGATGCGGGATGGTATTTTGCGTCGGAAAAAAGGCTCAGCACGGCGGCCGCTTTTATCGCATCGACCCGGGTGACCAGGATGATGTTTTCCCGAACGGCCATTTTTTCCATGATGCCCGTGATCTGCTCGGCGGTTTTGTTCTCACCGTAAATCACCTCGGGAAATCCTTTGCGCAGGGACCGGTGGTGATCGATATGGGCATACCCGATGTCCTCGGTTTCAAACTGCTTGAGAGAATTGAAGGCGCAATCAACGGAGACGGTGCCCGCGGCAACCTGGGCGAGCAGTGTTTTCAATGTTTCTGGGTTCATTTACGAATCTTGTTTCATTTGACGATTTCCTGCTCCACGATTTTTCCCGGTTTGGGGTCGGGCAGGGCGGGGGCGGGTTGACGCACGACGTTCGGCAAGGGTTTGGGCGGCTCCAGTGCGTTGACACGATCGCTCAGCTTGTTGATGGTTTCGTTGAACATGGCAATTTCATTAAAAAGGGCTTCGGTGGCGTGGGCCATGTTCTTCGAGTAAAACTCGCGTTCTTTTGCCAGCGTCGTCTCCAGCGTTTCTTTATTCACATAGTTTCCGGTAATTTTTTCAATGCCCGCCGCATTTTTCCCGATATCCCCATGGTCATTCTGCATCTGGTCGGCCAGGGTGGCAACCGTGCTGGAAAGGGTCTGGCTTTGCCGTTTGAGTTCGTCAAACTGCTTCGAAATATCGCTGGACAGGGATTGGATCCTGGCAAGGGCGGTTTCCAGCTCTTTTTTATCCGGTTTGGACTTATCAATGGCGGCAACGGACTGGGACAGCTGTTTGATCCCGCCTTCAAGATTTTCCGTCTGTTTTTGCAGCAGCTTATACTGATCGTTCATTTGTCCGGATACTTCGGACATTTCCCGGTTGAGCTGCCCGGAGATATTGGCAATTTCCGCCGATCCCATGGAATTGACGGCATCCAGCCGTTCATGAAAATGATAGTACATCCACACGGTCAGGGTGCCGACGATAACAAAACCGATCAGCAGCAGCACCAGGGCGCCGGTATTGGATCTGCCGGCCGGTTTGGCCCCGTTTTTCTCATCGGCGGAAAGGGGCGCATCCAGATTGAATTTAAACCCCTTGCGTTCTTCTTCCATAAATAACTATTCCCATTCGATGGTGCTGGGCGGCTTGGAGCTGATATCGTAGGCCACCCGGTTTACGCCGTTGACTTCGTTGATGATCCGGTTGGAAATACGCCCCAGCAGGTCATGGGGTAGCCGGGCCCAGTCGGCGGTCATGGCATCCCTGCTGGTGACCGCCCGAAGGGCCACGATGTTCTCATAGGTGCGCTTGTCCCCCATGACGCCGACGCTCTTGATGGGCAGGAGCACGGCAAAGGACTGCCACAGCTTTTTGTAATATCCGGCCCCCCGGATTTCCTCGATCAGGATGGCATCCACTTTTCTGAGCACCGACAGCCGCTTCGGGGTGATCTCGCCGATGATGCGGATGGCCAGGCCCGGCCCGGGAAAGGGCTGCCGCCAGACCAGTTCTTCCGGAAGTCCCAGTTCCTTTCCCAGTTTGCGCACTTCATCCTTGAAGAGAAATTTTAAGGGTTCCACCAGCTTAAGCTTCATTTTTTTGGGGAGTCCGCCCACATTGTGGTGGGACTTGATGATGGAAGTGGGGCCGCCGAAAGCGGATTGGGACTCGATGATGTCCGGATACAGGGTCCCCTGGGCCAGAAAATCCGCGTCCTTGATCTTCTTGGCTTCGGCTTCAAACACATCCATGAAGATTTTGCCGATGATCTTGCGCTTTTTTTCCGGGTCGGTCACCCCTTTGAGGGCGGACAGGAACAGCCGGGAGGCATTGACGAACCGGATATTGATGTGCAGGTGCTCTTTTAAAATGACTTTTAGCTTTGCCGCTTCATTTAAGCGCAGCAGGCCGTTGTCGACAAAGATGCAGGTCAGGTGTTTGCCCACCGCTTTGTGGATCAGCATGGCCGTTACGGATGAATCCACCCCGCCGCTCAAGCCCAGGATGACTTTTTTATCCCCCACCGCGGCCCGGACCTGTTCGATGGATTCCCGGGCAAAAGCCTTCATGGTCCAGTCCGGCTTGCAGCCGCAGACGTCAAAGATGAAGCTTTTCAGGATCTGCTTTCCCTTGGGCGTATGTTCCACCTCCGGGTGAAACTGCAGGCCGTACATTTTTTTTACCGGGTTTGCGATGGCGGCAAACGGCGTATTGGGTGTGGATGCGGTGACGGCAAAGTTTTCCGGCAGCGCGGCGATGGAATCTCCGTGGCTCATCCAGCAGGAGGCGCTTTGATCGATTTCGGCGAAAATGCCGCTATGGTCTGTAATGGTCAGTTCGGCAAATCCGTATTCCCGCTTGCTTGATTTTTTCACCTCGCCGCCCATTGCATCCACCATGTACTGCATGCCATAGCAGATCCCCAGCACGGGAATATCAAGATGCAAAATGTCGGTATTGAGCCTGGGGCTGTTCTTTTCATAAATGCTCGACGGCCCCCCGGACAGAATGATGCCCTCAGGATTCAGGGTCTTGATGGCATCCACGCCGATATCCGGCGGCTCGATCTGGCAATAGACCTTGTTTTCACGAACCCGTCTGGCGATCAGCTGGTTGTACTGCGATCCAAAATCAATAACGACAATCATGGCCCCTCATTCATATGGCTGCATACATTATTATCAACATTTTATCCCATTTCGCATTCAAGCGCCACCCTTTGCGGTGTTTTCATGTCCCGCAGGTATTCGCCGCCTCATTCCGGTCGGTCCGGGTATCATTTCGCTGCAAACTTCAAATCCCATCGATTTAATCCCGTCCGTGAATCGACGCATAACCCGCCTGTGAAATATCGTCAATTATTATCAAATCAATATCTCAGGCCAGAATTAATCAGATCGGGAAAAAAGACGCGATGGATCTTGCCGGGGCCGGGAAAATCCAGGTATTGAGGTCTTCCATGCGCACTCTTGTAAATTCAATTGATAAAACACAATGAATATGGTAAAGCAGGCATCAAAAGTCAACCCATTTATTTACTTGACGATTCAGCTAAATAATGCACATCTGCATCATCTGCCGCACGGAAATGAAAATTTTGCGGCATGCGCAGACGATTATAATTCCATTTTGCATTCAAGATGATTCAGAAGGCGCCGACGACGCACACCAACGGAAGGAAGCGCTTGAATGCGAAATGGAATAAAATTTCAGACCGGATGGATGAGATGATTATCCAGATTTATGAAATTCAGACCGCCGGCGAGGCCGCCGCGATGGCAGCCCGGGGCGTCGACCATATCGGCAGCGTGGTTGTCTCACAAGAGGACTGGCGGCAGACCGAAATCAAAAATGCCATCGATGCGGCAGCCCGGGCCGGCGCAAAAAGCAGCCTGATCCTTCTGTACCATGAAACCGGCGCCGTGCTGAAATCGCTGGAATATTACTCTCCGGACATGGTGCATTTCTGCGAGGCGATCATTCGGGCCGGGAGGCGAGGGGGACTTAAAAAATCGCTGCATGGATCTGGTTCATATGCAGGCCGAAGTCAAACGCTGCTTTCCCGGTATCCAAATCATGCGTTCCATTCCCGTTCCCGACCGGGCGGCGCATGATTTCCCGGTTTTTGAACTGATGACCTGGTTTGAACCGGTTAGTGATTATTTCCTCATCGATACCTATATTGTTGGGCAAAACTGCGAAGCGGACCAGCCGGTTCAGGGGTTTGTGGGAATCACCGGTCAAACCTGCGACTGGCAGACCGCAGCGCAGGTCGTTGCCAAGAGCGGCATACCGGTGATCCTTGCCGGCGGGCTGTCCCCGGAAAACGTATATGATGCGATCCTGCGGGTCCGGCCGGCCGGAGTGGACAGCTGCACGCAGACCAATGCCGTTGACAAAACGGGAAAATCCATCCGTTTTAAAAAGGACCCGGAGCGGGTGGAAAAGTTTGTGGCCGAAGCACGCCGGGCGGCTGCCGAGCTTCACCGATGAAGCTGTTTTTTCGCCGGGCGGTCACAAACGTTGGAACCCGGGGATGAATCAAATAGATGCGAGCGCTGCATAGCGGCAAAGGAACAACTGTTTTGTTCGATGTGAAAGTCTTTGTCCGGTTAAGCGCGATCACCAGATAAAAATATAGATAAGGAGCATATACCCATGTATGAAAGCGGAGATCTGAGGAAGGGGTTGAAAATCGAGATTGACGGGGACCCGTATGTGATTGTCGATTTTCAGTTTGTCAAACCCGGCAAGGGGCAGGCCCTGTATAAATGCAAACTCAAAAATATGGTCACCGGGGCGCAGTTTGACAAGACCTACCGATCCGGTGAAAAAATTGAGCAGGCCAGTCTGGAGGAGCAGGTGATGGAATATCTCTATGCGGAAGGCGACCGGTACTGCTTCATGAACACCAGCACCTATGAGCAGGAATTTCTGACCCAGGAGCAGATTGGTGAGGATATCAAGTATTTAAAAGAAAATACGGTGTGCAGCGTCCTGCTGTTCAAGGAGCGCCCCATCGGGGTGTCTTTGCCCAATTTCGTTGAGCTCAAAATCGTCAAGGCCGACCCCTGGGTAAAGGGAGATACGGCCTCGGGAAGTTCCAAACCCGCCACCCTGGAGACCGGATATACCGTTCAGGTCCCGCCTTTCATTGAAGAAGGCGAAAAAATCCGTATCGACACCCGATCCGGGCAGTACGTGGAACGGGTCAAAGGATAACCCCGTTTCCAAAAGCAGTTTTCCAAGGGGCCCGGCAGCAGTGTTTTACCGGGCCCCTGTCGCCGGTACAGCCTCCTTCATCCCCCCTCCAGGGGAATCAGTCCCCCTGTTTTTCCCGGGATAAAATACGCTTTACGATCCATCAATCTTGAAAAATCCGTTTAATCCCGTCGCGGCCAACGGGTACATGGTAACCGAAGACCCTCTTGCCTAATATCAGCATGTCAGAATTGATTTCCTCTTGACATTTAAAATTTGCCTGTTAATGAATGAGTATTCATTCAGTGAATGTCAATTCAGTGAATGTTCGTTCATTTCAACTACGGCGCAGGCAAAGGTTGCATATGCAGGAAAAAACAAGCCGGAACAGCAACGGGAAATATCACCAGATTCTCGAGGCGGCGATAAAGGTCTTTGCTGAACAGGGATACTACAAGGCCACTATCTCCCAGGTGGCCCGAGAAGCCGGGGTCGCCGACGGCACCATCTACCTCTACTTCAAAAATAAAGCCGACATCCTGATCAATTTTTTCAGCTACAAGACCCGCCAGGTATTTGACCGTTTCCGGGAGGAAGTGGATGAGGCCGCAGATGCGGAAGGAAAGCTGAGAAACCTGATCCGCCGCCATCTCACCGAATTTCAGCGGGACCGGAATATGGCGGTGGTTTTCCAGCGCGAAGCCTTCCAGGCCCGGTCCATCGACGACAAGTATATCAAGGAGATCACCAAGATGTACCTGGATATACTGGATGAGATCATCGCCCAGGGGCAGCGGGAGGGTACGTTCAGGACAAATTTCCAATCCGGACTGGCCCGGCGGTTTATCCTCGGGGCGGTCAACGAGGTGATCAATACCTGGGTGGTGACAGGCGGAAAGTATGACCTGGTCCCGATGGCCGAACCCCTGGTCGATTTTTATTTCAACGGCATCGGCGCCGCCCGGGAAACGCACAACACATAAAGATCGGTTTTTTAAAATCGGTTCCCGATAGATATCTTCATGGACAAAGCCCAAATACATCAAAAAGGAGAAAAGTATCATGGCACAGCAAATTTCTGACCGGCGGGATGTTGATTTTGTTCTTCATGAGCAATTGGCCGTGGGGGACTTCAGCAATCATGAAACGTATGCGGAATTCAACCGCAAGACCGTGGACCTGATCGTTTCCGAAGCCCGGAATCTGGCGGTAAAGGAGATCCTGCCCACCCGCAAGGAAGGCGACGAGATCGGCTGCAAATTTGAAGGGGGCAAGGTGATCGTCCCTGAAATTTTCCGCAAGCCCTTTGATCTCCTGCGCGAAGGGGAGTGGACGGCCATGCCGGAAGATCCGGAATACGGCGGGCAGGGGATGCCCCGGGCCGTGTCCATGGCGGCCGCCGAGTTTTTCAACGGCGCCAATTATGCCTTTATGATGTATTCGGGCCTCACCCACGGCGCCGGCAAGCTGGTGGAGGCGTTCGGCACGGAAGAGCAGAAAAAGCTTTTTCTGAAAAAACTGTTCACCTGCGAGTGGGGCGGGACCATGCTGCTGACCGAACCCAATGCGGGCTCCGACGTGGGTGCGCTGGAGACCAAGGCGGTACCCAACGGCGACGGCACCTACTCCATCACCGGACAGAAGATTTTTATCTCCAGCGGAGAGCACGACCTGTGCAAGAACATCGTACACCCGGTCCTGGCCCGGATCGAGGGCGCGCCCGCCGGCACGAAAGGCATCTCCCTGTTCCTGGTTCCCAAGTTCAGGGTCAATGCCGACGGCAGCCTGGGTGAATTCAATGACGTGACCTGCGTGGGAATCGAAGAAAAAATGGGGATTCACGGGAACGCCACCTGCACCCTGTCCCTGGGTGAAAAGGGCAACTGCATCGGCACCCTGCTCGGCGAGGAGAACAAGGGGATGCGGGCCATGTTCCTGATGATGAACGAAGCCCGCCTGCTGGTGGGCATGCAGGGATTCTCCTGTGCCACCGCCTCCTACATGAACTCGGTGAATTATGCCAAGGAGCGCATCCAGGGACGGCATCTGCTCAACATGCTGGCCAAGGAAGCCCCGTCGGTGAGCATCATCCAGCATCCCGACGTTCGGCGCATGCTTTTGACCATGAAAGCCTACGTGGAAGGGATGAGAAGCCTTCTCTACTATGTGGCCTGGTGCGAAGACAAGGCCAACACCACGGACAACGAAGAGGAAAAAGACAAGTACCACGGACTGATCGACCTGCTGATCCCCATCGCCAAGGGATACGTCACCGACCGGGCCTATGATGTCTGCAACCTGGGCATGCAGATCTACGGCGGCTACGGCTATATCAAGGAATATCCCCAGGAGCAGCTGGTGCGCGACTGCCGCATCACCATGATCTATGAGGGGACCAACGGCATCCAGTCCATGGACCTGCTCGGCCGGAAGCTCGGCATGAAAAAGGGCAAGCTGGTCATGGATCTGATGGGCGAAATCATGAATGTGATCGGCCAGGCCAAGGAAATCGAGGCCATCAAGTCCTATGCGGCCAAGCTGGAAGAGGCGCTGAACAAGCTGGGTGAAGTCGCCATGCACATGGGCAAGATCGCCATGTCCGAAAAGGTGCTCACCGCTTTTGCTTTCTCCTATCCTTTCATGGAAGTGTGCGGCGACGTGGTGATGGCCTGGCAGCTGCTCTGGAGAGCCGTAATTGCCGCCAAGGCGCTTGAGACCGCCAAGAAGAAGGACATCCCCTTCTATGACGGACAGCTCAAGAGCGCCCAGTTCTTCACCAGCACGGTGCTGCCGACCACGCTGGGGAAAATGAACGCCATCCTGGCCGCAGACAGCGCCGCCATGGATATTGATGAGGCGTCTTTTATCGGATAATCCGAGCGTAAATCGCTGAAGGTTGCAAGGCCAAGACTGAAAAATGATGGTATCCCGGCGGGGTCGATCCCCACTCACGTCCCACCTCAGGGGGGTGCCCCGCCGGGGTCGCCATGTATTTTCGAAACAGAAATTTGAAATCCAATTTACGATGCACCGGAAAAATGCACGTTCATTTCTGCTAGAACCCGGTTGAGGCGGGATAAAGCGCTTTTTCAGGACGGGTTTTTATTTTTGAGTCCGCAATGATGGAAGCGTAAAAACATCAGTGTTCAGCCCTTGGTCTTCAGCCTTCTTCCCCATATTTCTCTTGACTGCACCCGCATAATTAACTATGAATGATGGTTCATTTATATGAACATACACTCATTATGTTATGGTTGCGCGAACTGCCGTTTTCGCATCGAAATAAGATATGACCAACACATGAAAGGGGAAAAGAAGTAAATGGATCCTGTATTGATTTCTCCGGCTTCGT
The DNA here is from genome assembly GCA_963826785.1 of uncultured delta proteobacterium. Classification (GTDB taxonomy): domain Bacteria; phylum Desulfobacterota; class Desulfobacteria; order Desulfobacterales; family Desulfosalsimonadaceae; genus CAWGYD01. The sequence continues at coordinate 505,479 of CAWGYD010000008.1, read as the reverse complement.
ATAAGCTATTCGGGTTTTTTCCGACGGTGATTTTCTCGGTGCTGATCCCGGTTGCCGCGGTGGCCCTGTTTACTTATATCATCGCCTTGAGGCTGGCGCCCATCGTCAGATCAAACCCGGATTTCCGGTTTGACCGGCCCAAGGAGCGCCTGTTCAACATCGCCAAGATCTGGCTGGCCCAATGGAAACAGCCGCGGTACATGATGGGGGGTGTGCTCCACATCATCATTTTTTTCGGCTTTCTGATCCTTTCCATCCGCTCCATGGAACTGGTGATCAAAGGGATCAGTTCGGATTTCATCTTTCCGGGCCTCAATACGTTTTTGGGCGACATTTACTATTTTTTCAAGGATTATGCCGCCACTGCCGTGTTCATCGCCGCGGTGATCGCGTTTATCCGCCGGGGCATTTTCCGGCCCGAGCGCTACGCCTACCCGAAATCATACGGAGAGGATCACACCTGGGAAGCCCTGCTGGTCCTTGGATTCATCGGTACGCTGATGGTCTCCGAGAGTATGTATGAAGCCGCTCTGGTGGCCGCCCAGACACAGGTCACCGGCCACGGGGAATTTCTGGCCCCGGGCACCCTGGCCTGGATGTTTCGAAACGCGCTGGTAGATACCCCCATTGCCACCCTGCAGCGCCTCCACATTATCTCCTATTACGTTCATGATATCGTTTTCTTTACCTTCCTGTGCTTTTTGCCCATGGGCAAGCATTTCCACGTTATCACCTCGCTGTTCAACGTCTATTTCATGCGCCTGGAAAAGGGCCGGATCCGCCCGGTCCGCTACGGTGTGGCCGAGGATCAGCTCGATGATCTGGAATCCTTCGGCGTAAAGAAATACAGCGATTTTACCTGGAAAGATATCCTTGACTTCTATACCTGTGCCGACTGCGGGCGATGCGCCGATCAATGTCCCGCCCGGACGGTGGGCCGGCCCCTGTCTCCCCGGTTCATTTCCCTCAAGGGGCGCGACTACGCATTTCATCATTTTCCGCTCATGGGAAATTTCGTCGGAACGGACGAAAACCTGATCGGCACCATTTACAGCGAAGATGAAATCTGGTCCTGCACCACTTGCGGCGCCTGCGAGCAGGAATGCCCGCTGGGGATCGAATACATCAATAAGATCGTCGATCTGCGCCGGGGAATGGTTGACGATGGAAACGTTCCCCAGACCCTGCAGAAACCCCTCCAGTCGCTGGAAAAACGCGGCAACCCCTATGGCAAGCTGGAAAAGAAGCGTTCGGAATGGACCAAGGGAATGGAAGACTGCGAAGTCAAGGAACTGGGCGGGGGGGAATCCGCGGATATCCTCTATTTCGTGGACAGCGTATCGTCCTATGACGAACGGATGCAGCTGATCGCCCAGGCCACCGCCAAGGTCCTTTGCGCGGCCGGGGCCAATTTCGGCATCCTGGGCAAGGCGGAAAAGGATTCCGGAAACGAAGTCCGGCGGTTCGGCGAGGAAATGCTCTTTCAGGATTTGAAGGCGCAGAACACGGAGGCCATCCTCGATGCGGCCGTCAAGAAGATCGTCACCGCGGACCCGCATGCCTTCAATGCACTGAAAAACGAGTACAACGGATCTTCCGCCGGTGGAGCATATCAGCCAGTTCGTCGCCGGACAGATCGCTGCCGGAACCATCAAGCTGACCGGCGTGACCGAGGAAGAAGCGAACAAGGTATATACGTATCACGACCCCTGTTATCTCGGCCGTCACAATGACGTCTACGATGCCCCGCGCCAGGTGCTCGATGCCATTTCCGGCATCCGCCGGGTGGAAATGTTCAAGTCCCGGGATCGGTCCTTCTGCTGCAGCGGCGGCGGTCTGATGCTCTTCTATGAACCGGAGGAAGACGAACGGATGGGCGTCCGCCGGGTCAAGATGGCGCAGAAAGCCGGCGCCAGCGTGATCGTGACCGCATGCCCGTTCTGCCTGACCAACATCGAAGACGGCATCAAGGTGGCGGGACTGGAAGGAAAGATGGAAGCCATTGACTTGAGTGAACTGGTCGCCGCCCATTTGGCAAAATAATTCCGCAGGGTTATTTATATATTTCGGAAAGATTGTCATTTCGGTTTATTTGACGGATAGGTCTGAATCATCTTTTTACTAACAGCTTAGGTGGAGGACAATATGGAGATTTTGGTATGTGTCAAACGGGTTCCCGACACCTCGGAAAACGAGATCGTCATCAACAGTGCCGGAAACGACATTGAGAGAGACGACCTGGTGTATTCCGTGAATGAATGGGACAACTATGCGGTGGAAGAAGCGATCCAGATCGTGGACAAGGTCGGCGGGTCCGTCACTGTGGTCACCGTCGGCGACGATGAATCGGAAGAGGTGCTCCGCCGGGAAATGGCCATGGGCGCTGAAAAAGGACTTCTTCTGGCCGACGATGCCTTTGAGGGCTCCGATGGCAAAGGCATTGCCGCCGTCCTGAAAGCCGCCGTGGAAAAAGGCAATTACGACCTGATCATGAGCGGCGCCCAGGCGGACGAAGGCGCGGGCCAGGTGGGCGGCATGCTGGCCGCCATGCTGGATTACCCCTATGCCTCGCTGGTGAACCTGATCGAGGCCGGCGACGGCAAACTGAAAGTCGGCCGGGAAATCGAGGGCGGCAACCAGGAAATGAACGAGATCGAACTGCCCTGCGTCCTGTCCATCCAGACCGGCATCAATGAACCCCGATACGTGGGTATCCGCGGCATACGGAAAGTCGCCTCGGTGGAGATCCCCACCATGGGCGCATCCGACCTGGGCGTGGATCCCGCCGCGGTCGGCGAAGGTGCGGCAAAAGTCAAGCGCGTCGACTACTTCGTGCCCGAAATGGGAGAAGGCGCGGAAATGCTCACCGGCAGCACGGATGAGATCATCGAAAAACTGATTGAAAACTTAAAAGCCAAAGGAGGGTTGAAATAATGGCCGGACAGGTTTTTGCATATATCAAGCACGCACAGGGTGTTGCAGAAGATTCCGCGCTGGAGCTGCTGGCCGCGGCCAAAAAAATCGCTCCGGGTGCACCCGCAACCGCGATCGTCACCGGCACAGGCGGCGATCTGGACAAGGTTTGCAGTGAAATGGCCGCATCGTATAACGCGGTCTGGAAGATCGACAATGCGGCGCTGGCCTACCCCAATGCGGAAGTGGTCCGCAAGGCGCTGGTCAACGTCCTGCCGGGAGACTCCATCGTCTTGCTGCCCCATGACACGCTCGGCATGGACCTGGGGCCGGGACTGTCCATTAAAATGAATTCCGCGTTCGTCGCCGACATCATCGGCATCGACGCCGTGGACGGCGACACCCTCAAAGTCGTGCGCCAGGAATTCGGCGGTCAGGCCCACACGCACGTGACCTGCGATCTTGCCGCCGGAGCAGTCATCAATGCACGGCCCGGCGCCTTCCCGGCGGATGAATCCAAGGCCGGCGGCGGCGAAGTGGTGGACAAATCGGGCGATGCCGGCGACCTTTCCGCCAAGCGCAAATTCCTCGAAGTGGTGGCTGCCGAAGTGGGCGATGTCGACATCACCAAGTCCGAGGTGCTGGTATCGGTCGGTCGGGGCATCGAGGAACAGGACAACCTCGAACTCGTCTTCGACCTGGCCAAGGCCATGGGCGCGGACGTATCCTGCTCACGGCCCATCGTGGATGCCAAATGGCTGGAAAAGGCGCGCCAGGTGGGAACTTCCGGCCAGACGGTCAAACCCAAGGTCTACATGGCGCTGGGTATCTCCGGATCATTCCAGCACCTGGGCGGCATCAAGGGAAATCCCTTTATCGTGGCCGTCAACAAGAATCCCAAGGCCCCCATCTTTCAGGTGGCCGATCTGGGCATCGAAGCCAACATCATCGAATTCGTCCCGGAATTGACGGAGAAACTGGAATCCTGATTCCTTTCGGTTCTGATTTTTAAAAGACCCCCCGAGGCTTGCCCGCCGGGGGGTTTTTCTTTTCAGCGCCCGAGGGGATAATTGCGTGGATGCACGAGCCCGTATTTTCTGCAATTGAAAGGCGTTTCCCACATCGCATTTCATCTCAAAAGGGAAATACGCATTTGATCCCGCCTTTTTTCATTGTTTCAGGTGCGCACTTGCGATAAGCAGGGGATGGCACTTTGGCAAAAAGAGTCGGCCGGATGACGTTTTGCCGATTGAATGCATTTGATCCGGTATTACATTATAGCGTTATGCATTATTCCAAAGCACCGAAAAATGATCATGTAAAGATGAAACCCCGCGGCTGCGGGCGCTTTACCGCCCGGCAACAGAAGCACAGACAAAAATATAAACAGGGTTGCCCTGTTTTCATATGAGGCATAAATGCAGCATCAGAACCGGGTCCTTTTCGAGCGGCCCCTGCTGACCGAGCTTTCCGAGTCGTACACGGTCGTGGACATGCACTTTCATTCCCGGCATTCAGACGGGTTCAATGATATCCCCAGCATCGCCGGCCGGGCGCGCAAACTCGGCATCGGGGTGGCCGTCACCGATCATAACGAGATCCGGGGCGCGATCCACCTGGCCCAATACGAAGATATCTTCTCCATCCCCGGAATTGAAATCACCTCCCGGGAAGGCGCCCATCTTCTGGTCTATTTAAATGACATCAAGGAGTTGATCCGGTTTTATGAAACGGATCTGGTGCCCTGGCTGGGCCGGCACGTGATGTCATCCTCTTTCCTGCCCATGGAGGGGATCATCGAAAAGGCCCGGAAATATAAACCGGTCATCATTTTTCCGCATCCGTACTGCGCCGTTTACACCGGCATCTGCAATCCGGTCATCTCCGATCATCGGCAGCAGTACCTGCTGGATCAGGCGGACGGGGTCGAAGCCATCAATGCGGGAAATCTGAAAAAGTGGAACCTGCAATGTGCGGTGCTGGGGTTTAATCTGGGCAAGTCCATGACCGGCGGCAGCGACGGCCATAACCTGTTTCAGATGGGCAAAGCCGTTACCTGTGCGGAAAAGGAAAAGGCGCCGGATCGAAGGGCTTTTCTGGAAGCGGTCCGGCAGGGACAGTGCCGGGTGATCGGCAAGGAAATCGACCTGATTCGCAAAGTCACCAGCAACGGCTACAAGATCAAAAACAATATTATGAATTACCCGCAGATCCTGGAAAAAAACGTCCGGTACAGCTACACCGTGTTAAACCAGAAAAGCCGGCAGGTCAGGCAAAGCGTCCAGAAGAAAATCAACGGCAGGACCAAGCAGAAGGGATGACAGCACGGTCCGGTGATTTTTAAGTTTTTTGCCTCAGCCTTCTATCCTTCAGGCTTTAGACTTTCAGTCTTCTTTGCTCCCCCAGCATCTTGATCAATTGAGCATTCACCGGAACCGGCGCGATCAGCCATATCCGTTTAAGGTGACAAATCCCGCCGGCATCCAGCACCCGGTTCAGCAGGTGAATAAACCGGGATGCCTTGAACTTGCCGTACCGGCTGCCGAGTACCGGCAGTCCGATCGCCGACATCCGCCGGTCCTCCGCTTTTTTAAAAATTTCCCAAAGAGCAGCTTCAATCCACTTTTCACGCCAGGTGGGCACGTCATCCACATCATGAACCACCGCCAGAAAAAGGGCGGGCCGGCCGCTCTTGATGATGACTGATCCCGGAATTTCAGGGGTCAGGTTGGATAATTCGGCAATCAGGCGCAGGGGATGATCGGCCGGCTTCACATGCTGCGGCTCGGCGCCCATGATCAAATAGGTGTCCTCCTCGACGGCCCGTGCATCGATCTTGAATGGCGGCGCTTCCTCGGGCGCCCCGACGATGCGGATATCTCCGTGATTCATGCTGCAGTGAAGTCCGCCTTCGATCAACCGAAGGGCAGATTTATGTTTTGCCGGTGATGTCATGGTAAATTACATAAAGGTCTTTGCCGATAAAGTCAATTCACCCGGATGCCTCTTCGGAGCCCTTCTGCATTGATTTTTGGGTCCATCAGTTGACGCCCCTGCTTTCATGGGTAATTTTTATACCAGTCAATGATAAATTGAAAATCGAGGAGGCGCGTCATGGAACCATTAGACAGGCAGAGTCTTCATAAAAAGGTGCAGGACGAGATCAATTGCTTTGCCGAAACGGATTATCTGTCCGAACTGGGGAAGATCAATCATCAACCCGATGATGAAGAAACGGCCCTTAAATGGCTGGCACTGGCCATTCTTCATGGCCTGAACACCAATACCGAAACGATCAAGCTGAAACGGAGCAAGGGCGGGAAGGTAGAAATTGAGGCAACATACCGCAAGGCAGAACTGCCCCATCCCGCAGGACCGGTGGCGGACCGGATATTCAAGATTATCAGGGAAATCACCCATATCGAAGAAGACAAGGGAAAGCTCCCCCTTTCGCTGGGGATCCGCGACAGCAGCATCGATATGATGGTCAAGGTGAAGAAAAAAGAGGACGGCGAATCGATTTCGCTGAAGTTTCCGGAAACCCGTTAGGGCAGATACAAGTCCGCTTCATTCATGTTACTTCCTTAGAATTCGATCGGGTCCTCACTGTCATCCGGTCTCAGTTTCTTGTACCGCCCGGCCGCCCAGTTGTCCAGATCCGACGCGTACCATTTCGAGAACCGGCGGTCAGATGGCCCGCCGGCCAGATTGGTGTGCAGTTCGTTTGTCGAAAGATCCGTGACGAATCGGTAAGAGGGCGCGAAGCTGGTTTTGCGCCCCGCGCTTTGATAAATCTGGCCCTGATGCGGAGTGGCAAGATCCCCTATGATGGTGATCGGTCCACGGTCAAATCCCAGAAATCGGGGGAGTCGGCCGGCAAAAAAGATGTTCTCCAGCATCAACTGCTGTGAGTCGCCCCAGGGCTTCGGCTCTATGGATAGGATTGCATCCGCGGCTTTCTTCCAGATTTCCGTCCGGGTCCTGCCGCTGAACCAGGCGGAGTTTTCGGATAGAAGAATGCGGTCAAAATTGACATAAAAATCATTGAACATGCCGGTGGCGGTTTGCAGAAAGGCCACCGCCGGTTCCCCCATTCCGTTTTTTCCGAACACTTCCTTGTACAGTTCCCGGTAAAACCGTTTGAACAGCCAGGCCCCTTTGGAATCGGCGGTGTACCTCAAATCCCAGCTTTTGAGCAGCCGGCCGTTTTCCGTCTCGCCAAGCAGCGGTGAAAGGATTTTCATGAAGGCTTCGGCCTGCGTCGAATAGACATCGAAATGGATGGCAAACATGTCCTCGCAGGTCAATTTGTTCTTTTCTTCAAGAAGCGCTGCGATCCGGTCGGAGCGGTAAGGCCCCATCCCCACATTGATGGGAGCGGCCTTGCCGTATGAATTTAAATCCTGATTGGAGGTGACGAAATAGCCCTGCTCGGGGTTCAAGCATCGGGGCAGGTCGACCGGGTCGACGGTTCCCTGCCAGTCGTTTTCGGGCTTCCACCCGGCCAGCGGGACAAAACCGCTGATCCCCTCCCGTCGCCTGGGCATGAGGCCCGACATTTGATATCCGATATTCCCCTTGTTGTCGGCCAGAACGAAATTCCAGGAGGTTTCGACCTTCCCCAGCAGCTTCATCCCTTCATCCACGCTTTTCGCATGCCACATGTTCAGCAGGCGGGAAATGGATTTTGCGCCTGAAAAAGCCGGCGCCCAGGCGGTGGCCAGGTATTTTCCCGACTCGAAGGGATTTCCGTCCAGTACCCCGTGGGGGTTTTCATAGAAGGTGACCTCCACCGGGTCCTTTTTCTTTCGCAGAATGGTTTCCCTGCGCTGATGAAATGGCTCCCAGGTATCCGGTTCCCGGAAGTATTTGCCGTCCCGGCACATCTCGATCCAGGAATCCGTGGAATCCATGAAGGTGTAGGTGGCGCTCCATGCCAGATCAGGATTGCGGCCGATGGGAAGTCCCGGCGCGCCGGGGACGGAAGCCCCCATGGCATACCGATCCGGTGTGATCAGCACCATTTCGCACCAGACATTGGGAAGCCGGTTGATTTCCAGGTGGGGATCATTGGCGAGGATCGGTTTTCCCGATTGGGTTCTGGCGCCGGAAACGACCCAGTTGTTCGAGGCCATCATCTTCGGCACCGCCCGGCCCCAGAGATCCGCCGGATTGACGATCCGCTCGCCCAATTTGATTTCGCCGACAAGCTTTACATCCAGTCCCCCTAAAATGCCCGGGAAGAGTTCATGGAGCCTTTCTTCATCGATGCCGGCCTGGACCATTTCCACAAACAGGCGCTCCATCTCCCCCTGGGACTGGGACAGGGTCAGATACCCCATCATCCGCGAAAGCAGCAGAATGTCTTCGATGCGCCAGGGCTCCGGGGTATAGCCGACCAGTTTTAATTCCCAGGGCCGTTTTTCCGAAAGGGCCGCATTGACGCCGTCGCAGTAAGACCGGCAGATCGTTTTGATGTCCGGGGCAAGCGTCTCCAGCTGTTCGGACATATGGCCGTACCAGTTCATTTTGCGGAAGAACAGATCGATGGATAACATCTGATCGGAGGCATCCAGCAGCTCACAGGCCCGGCCCTGCCCCAAAATCCGCATCAAAAGGAGCTGAAGCCCCCGGTCCCGTCCATGCACGTAGCCCATTCCATTGAAGAGCCCGGGCAGATCGTCCGCCTGAACGTGGGCCACCCCCTGCTGATTTCGCCAAATCTTCATTTTCGCTATCCCCCCGTGTTCGCTGATGTTCCAGGTTGGCGTAACTTGCGGATCATTTTGCTATCATTATAAATTTAGTTGAATTATTCAAGCATCATTGATTGATATCGATTAAATATCATTGGCCTTGCCCAATATCCGCGAGCCGGTCCAGTTCCGCATCGAAGGCATGGATTCTCTGTTTCCAGGAAAATTGCCGGGCGATTTCGGTCAATGCGGCGCGCTTTTCCGGATAAGCGGGGTAATGGGTGAGCAGGCGGCATAGTTTATCTATCAGCGCTTCATCATCGCGGTACAGAAAATCATCATGGAAGCATGCGGGAATGATTTCCGGGTAGGACAGGCGATGGGGGACCAGGGGCAGGCAGCCGTGAGCGACGGCCTCGATCACCGAAATGCCGAAATTTTCCTGGATCGCCGTGCTGACCACGATGGCCCCCTTGGACAACCAGCCCTGGTAGTCGGCCCGGGATCTTACCGGACCGAACCGGCGGATCTGTTTTTGAAACCGCTTTTCGGCGGCTGCAAAAACAGGGGGGATGCGCTTAAACGATTGTCCCAGTATGGCCAGGGAAAAATCGATTCCCCGGGCGGAAACGGCTTCAAGGGCGGCAAAGAAGGCTTCCGGGTTTTTGTCGTATTCCCACCGGTGATTCCAGATGATCAAGGGCGGACTTTCTATTTTGGCACACCCGGACCCGGATTGATCCAACCGGCATCCCGGATGGCAGATGGCGGATTTGGACCGGATGGCATCAATTATCCAGTAGGGCCGGGAATCGGGCATCATGTTGACAAATTCAGGCAGCGCATCAAAAAATGAATCGAACTGAAATTTTGAATTAAACAATACCCGGTCGGCTGCCAGCGCACTGGCCAGGTTGGTGAAGCCGTAGTGAAAATCGCGCTCCTGGCTCGATAAAACAGGATAGGTGATCTGGTTTTCGTGAAAGTAAAGGACCAGTGGCGGGCACTGCCTCCCATAGAAGGCTTTCAAATCGGCCAACGAAATCATGTCCGTGGCAAAAACGCCGGCATAACCGCCAGGATGGGGGTACTGGCGCCGGAAATGAAATGCCGCCCCCCGCATCCGCCATTTCCAGGAGCGGGCCGGCAGGGTGGCCAGATCGAATCCATGCCGGGAATGTTCGATGAGCCCTAAAGCAAAGTCCTTGTGGGACCCGCCGAAGAAGGATTCGATGAATAAAAACGGCTTTGGATTTGAATCAGATGGCATCCGTGTCTAAACTATGGATTAAAAATTGAATTCTATATCTTAAGATGATAAACTCAGCCCGAAAAAAGTCGATGGGGAATTTAAATCTGTATTTTTTCCGTTCGGACACTTACATAGTGTTATCGTCAATGCGAAAAGTAAAGCCAAATTGTGGATGCCGGAGGTGTATCGAAATGCTTAAGAAACTGTCTGTCGTGCTGTTGGTGGGAATGCTGCTCTGGTGTGCCGGATGTCTGGCGCCGAATGTGAAGCTGTTCACGGATGCCACGGACCCCCTTGAAGAATATGTGCTCCAGGGCGAAGGGGCCGGCAAGGTGCTGGTGATTCCCATTACCGGAATGATCAATGATGTCACCCGGGAAGCGGTATTCAAGACCGAACCGAGCATGGTGCAGGACATCGTTTCCCAGCTTCGGCTTGCCCGGAAGGATTCGGATATAAAGACGGTGCTGCTGAAAATCGACTCCCCCGGGGGATCGGTGACCGCAAGCGATATCCTCTATAATGAACTGGTGAAATTCAAAGCGGAGACCGGAATCAAAATCGTCGTCATGATGATGAATCTGGCCGCCTCCGGAGGCTACTACGTGGCCATGCCCGCAGACCACATCATGGCGCACCCCACTTCCATCACCGGATCCGTGGGGGTGATCTTCCTTCGTCCCAAGGTTTATGACCTGCTGGATAAAATCGGTGTGGGGGTTGCCGTCAATGCCTCGGGCGACAAGAAGGACATGGGCTCTCCATTCCGCAAGGCGACGGATGAGGAAGACATGATTTTTCAAAATCTTACCTCAGATCTGGGGAAGCGGTTCATCGATCTGGTTTTAAAGAACCGCAATATCCCCCCCGAAGCGGTGGACAGTATTGCCAGCGCCCGCATCTTCCTGGCACAGGAGGCGGTGGCGGCGGGGCTGGTGGATGAAATCGGGTACATGGACGATGCCATTGGCTATTCCCGAAAGATCGGGGGGCTGGGTGACGACAGCAAAGTGGTGGTCTACCGACGCACTAAATACCCCGATGACAATGTTTACAACACCCAGACCCGCTATGGCGCAAAAGGCTTTTCCGTGGTCAATATCGGGCTGCCTGATTCGGCCCTGTTGAACCATTCCGGGTTTTATTACCTCTGGCCGGCGGGCATCGAGGGGCCATAATCAGGCCACATGACGTCTAACCCGTTATCATGCTGAAGGTTTGATGATGGATGTGATGATGGACGACAGATTCCAAACCATTCGGGAATTATTTTCCGCCCGGGATGTCAAATTTGCGGAGACAACCGCCGGCCTACAGGTCGGGTGGAATGAAGCGGCCCGGCTCGAAATCCTTTATCCGGATGATCCCTCGGTGCCGGTAATGCCCGTGCGGCTGCGGATTAAAGACCCTGATCCCGGGCGCCGAAATGCGACGGCCGCCGCCGCCCGGGATTTTCTGGAAACGGAGCTGGCCGGTCTGGTTACAGGGGTAAATGATTTCAGAAACAGCACAGAGAACGGTCCATCCTGCTATGACAGCCGGATGGATCTGGATCCGGAGGTGGTATTCTTTGAGACCATTCTCATCGGCGGAAAGCCGGCAGAGGCGGCTTTAAAAGGATCGGACGCGGATGTTTCTGCAGACCCCGCGCCAGCCGCCCCCCAAATCGCGGTCCTGGCCGGAAGGGCCGGTGACATGGACACCGCAAAGGCAGCGCTTGCCGGACTGGAAAGCATCGATTCGAAGATGCTGCGCAAAAGCCTGGACATGATGAATCTGCGGCGGTCGAGCATGATACGGCTGGCACTGACCCGGATTTTCCGAGACGCCGTTGATGCGCCCCAGCTGCTCTCCACCATCCGGGAAGAGGCGGAAAAAATCGTATCCGAAGAAGACCGTGCCGAGCTCGGCCTGATGCGGCATCTGAGTACTGAGTTTCTCAAACCCGTCATCCAATTGCTCTATAAGGCCGTTTCGGACCGGGGTTAACAATACGAGATCTGCAAAAGGCAACCTCAAGGCCCAAACAACATTGTCAGCGGACTACGGCAGGAGTTTGCGGACCAGGCCCTCGCATTCCCTGAGCGTCATGATTTTCGGTACCGGATAATCCGGATGCGCTTCATTCAAGGCGCGTCTGGCGATCAGGGGAATGTCTTTTTCCTGAAGCGCGTGATGCCGGTGGGAATCCCCATGTTCTGGTTCATGGTTTTGACTTTTTCGATGAAGCGCAAAGAAAGCGCTTCTTCAGGCTCCCCTTTTTTGCCGATGCCGCCGGCAACGGCTAACGCCGCCAGCTTTTTCTCCGCATCCTGGCGGCAAAATTCAAGCACATAGGGCAGGATGACGGCATTGGCCAGGCCATGGGGGACGCCGTACAACCCGCCCATGTTGTGGGCGATGGCATGCACATACCCCACGTAGGCTCTGGTGAATGCGGACCCGGCATAAAAAGAGGCCAGGGCCATATTGTTGCGGGCCTCCAGGTTCGAGCCGTTCCGAAAGGCCTCCTCAAGATTTTCGAATATCAGCCGGGTGGCGTTTTCGGCATTCTCATCGGTGAATTTGTTTCCGTTCAACCCGATATACGCTTCAACCGCGTGGGTCAGGGCGTCCATTCCGGTGGTGGAGGTAATGTGCGGCGGAAGCCCGACCATGAGTTCGGGATCCAGAACAGCGATTTTGGGGACGATTTTGATGTCGTTAATCGCAAATTTTTCATGGGTCTTCGCATCGGTGATGACTGCGGCCACAGTGGTTTCGGAGCCGGTCCCCGCGGTGGTGGGCACGCAGAAGAGGGGCGGGATCGGCAAAATCACCTTGAACAGCCCCTTCATCCGGCGCACGGAGAAATAGGGGTTTGAAATCCGGGCGCCGATAATCTTGGCGCAATCCATGGCCGATCCGCCGCCAAAAGCGATGATGCCGTCACACAGGCTCGCCTTGTACATTTTACGGCCTGCTTCCACATTTTCGATCGTCGGATTGGGCTGCACCGCGTCAAAGACCGTATACTTGATCCCATATTCGGTAAGCGCTTTGAAAAGTCCATTCGGCAGTTTCAATTCCATCAGGACTTTATCGGTGACCACCAGCACATTTTTCAGCCTGCGGGCACTGATGTTTTCAGCCAGCTTTTTGACGCTTCCCGGACCGGTCAGCAGCACCGGGACCGGAAACGGCATAACGCCGGAGACCGCTTTCATCACCCCATGCTGAACCCGATACATTTTTTTCTTGAGTCCCCAGATCATCGTGTCGGTGCCCCCCTCTTTATGATTAAATTTAAGATTGCGATTGTCAGGTGCGTGTGGGCCGGCGCCTTCCGGGATTTTTCGGGGAAGGTTTCCCCGCCGGCTGGCGCGGTTCACCGCCACCGGGGGGCAGAAGCATCTTATCCTCCGATGCGACCCATATAAAGCGAGACTGAGATTTGCTGCCCTTGTGGGCCGGGACCCGGAAACGGCGCACATGGAATCGGCAGCCCATCAGGGTCTGCTCAAATTCCCTGCTCGGCTCGGCCGACCACACCGCAAGAACGCCTTTTTTTCGAAGCGCCCGCCTGCAGGCCGAAATCCCCTCGTAACTGTAAAGGCGGGCGTTTTCTGAATGGGTCATTGCACAGGGGCCGTTATCCACATCCAGCAGGATCGCGTCAAACCGGTTTTTGGCGCCCATAATCATTTCGCTGATGTCGCCGGTATTGAGGTCGACGCGTTCGTCCTCAAGCGGCCTGCCGTTTAAGTCACGGAAAAACTCCCGATTCCATTCGATCACCGCCTGCAGCAGTTCACTCACCACGATCCGGGCATCCGGGCCGAGTAAATCGAGGGTCTGACGGAGGGTATATCCCATGCCCAGCCCGCCGATCAGGACGCAGGCCGCCTTGCGGCCGGTCAAATGCGAGCATCCCAGCCGCGCCAGTTCCAGTTCCGATTCATGCTGACGGCTGTGCATCAGATCCTGGCCGTTGACCTTGATGAAAAAATCACGGTCATGCTGGTAAAGGACCATCTCGCCCCCATCCGGGGTATCGGCCGCGGCAACTTTTATCCTGGGTTTCAAGTCGGCATCCCGTTTTCGGGGCCAAGTTGAACGCGGACTTCGGTTTCGCCGAAATGAACGACGTCGCCCGAAAAGATTTTTTTTCGCTTTCTCATTTCAACGGCTCCGTTTACCGAAACCAGGCCTTCGGAAATCACCTGTTTCGCCTCGCCGCCGCTGTTGACAAGATTTTCGAACTTCAGGATCTTGTAAAGTTCGATGGGCTCTTTTAAAATTTCCATATTTCTGATCATCGCGTATGCGTCTGTACTCCTTATGTCAATTCTTTTACGCTTCCCCGGACCGCCCGGACCGCACCGCAGTCCCGGTCGTCTCTGCGGACAATCTCGCTTTCGGCCGGTTGATTCGACACGGTGGCCACCCGGGTGTGCCATCCGTCCGCATAGCTGGAGAACGCGTCTGATGTCCAGTACCATTGTTCAGCGGGCGCGGGAAAGGCCGGGGCGGACCGATAGATGGCTGCCAGTTCGGCGGCGGTGGGCAGGCGCCAGTCGGTGTATCCTCCGGTGTCTAAGGCATCGGTGAAGCTTTTGGCCTTCTCGTAATTGACGCACTCGTCTCCCATAATAATCCCGGTATCCGCCAGGCACCACATCAGCCCGGTCCGGGTATCGATGACGATGCCTTCCTGCCTTTCCACAAACCGGCCGCTGGTGGTCTGCAGGAGGTCCTGCATCTGCTGCTTTTTGAGATTGATATGGTGCAGCATCTCCATATGGTCGATTCGGGCCAGTTCCAGTTGGACCTTATCGCGTACGGTCGTATCCGGATAGGCCTCCAGGTAATCGATGAAGACCTGCCGGGCGGTGGCATATTCAGCGCCCAGGGCGCCTGTTTTTTGCACTATGGTTTCAAAGGTCTGCTGATCCTTGAGCTTTTTTTCGTACGCCGGCACCAGCTGTTTCAGCAGGTCGGAATTGGCGTTGTCGTAAAGGGCGGTATAGCTGCTGCAAAGATCGAGACAGCCTTGCCAGTCCTCTTTTTCCTTGCATTTGGAGAACTCCCGATTGATGTAGATGTAATACTCGTTGCTCATCTCCCGGATGAATTCCTCCGTCTGCGTCTTGTGGGCGCCTTTGGGATGCAAGGCCAGGTAGTTCCGACAGGCCGCAATTTTTTCATCCACCCCGGCCTGTCGCATGATGCCGGTCAAATGCTCAAAATCCCGTGCCTCGATCTGCTTTTCGATCTTATCCATGCGGCCGGCGACGTCTGCCTTAAACGGCGTCCCCGGGTGGTCTTTTAAGAAGTTTTGATAGGTCTCCCGGGCATTTTCGTATGCTTCTTGCTCCATCATCTTTCCGGCCCTGGCCTCTACCTCGTCCAGGGCCTGCCGCGCCACCTGCTTCTCCAGACCGGCGATCCGCTCATTAACGGAGGCAGCATATTCTGCTTTGGGGCGGCTGTTAAGATAGGCCTTGAATATCTTGATTTTTTCCCCGGGGTCGGGCTGGCTCTCCGCCCGGGTGAGCAGCGCCTGGTATGCCGATTCCGCCGATCTTTTCTCGTGAATAACGGACAGCGCCATGAAACCGGCCACCAGCAGGATAATTGCCAAAGCGCCTGCCGCCGACATTATGATCAGCCGCTTCTTTCTGTCCGGGTTCTGCTCGATCTGGTATTTTTTTTTCCGGCCATACGACTTGATATACTCGCGGGCTTCGTCTTCGTCCATTCCGAGCCCCATGGCTTTTTCAATGAGGATGTTCTGGTATTCCGGCCGGATGGCACCATTGATGGCGGCCACGTCAATGTCGGAATCGAGCTCCGCCAGAAAGGAGAGGGAGAGGCTGATATCATAGGCCAGGCGGGATTCTTCGTTTTTGAACAGGGTCATGCAGTGACCGGCCAGGATGCTGCTGGCAGTGGCCACGGCGTCTTTTTTACTGATGCTGGCCAGCTGTTTCTTCTTCTGGACCGATTTTTCCTGGAGCATGGCCAGGGGGGAACTCGACGGCATGCCCAAAAAATCATACAATGATCCTTTATCGACGATTTTCAGGTTGTCGAGGATCGATTTGTTGATGGACGGATCGATCTGTTTTGGCTTGAGAGCGGCCTTGTCTTTGGCGTCCCTGGTGACGGGGCACCGCACCCGGGATTTGATTTCTTCTACGGTCAGTGCGTGATGCTTTGCAATGCGGGCGACTTCGGTTTCCGTGAGATACCCTTTGGCCATGCGGTAACCGATTTCCAGATCGATGCGGATGAACTTTTCCTGCTTTTTGGCATTGATCCGCTCCTGGATTTCATTCTGGGGAATATTGTGCAGATCGGCGAGCCGGGTAATTTCCTCCTTGGCGATAAACCCCTTTCCCATCAGGATTTCAATATGGCGGTCGATTTCCGAGAACTTGGCTTCCATTCCCTTTTGGAGAAAGGCCTTGGCCGCATCCGCCTCTTGCCGCCGGAGTTCCCGGTCCAGCATGACGCGCTGAATTTCCGGGATCATGTTCAGGTATTTTTGAATCTGAAGCCCTTTGGTGGGGTGATTGCGCAGGCGGCTCCACTGGGCCTTCTTGTTGGCAATGGCCCGATTGATCACGCCCAGATCGGTTTCGGGCGGATCGACGGAAAGTTCAAGGATGATATAAAAATTTTCGCGTTCCATCATTTTTAATTTCGGCTAAGGGTGAAACAACTCCGGCATGGAAAATCGCAGTTCTTGGGAAAAGGTGGCATCGATGGCAAACAAAACCCATGCGGGCGCTTTATTCTAATGAATGACCAGCGCCTGGGACCGGGTCTTTGCCTTTTCAAATTCTTCTCCCTGGATGACCGAGGCCGTATCCAGGACCACTTCCACCTGACGCGCCCCGCTGGTTTCAAGGGCGGTGATATGCAGGCGGCCTTCCTCGTTTAACGAAAAGGTGATTTCAATGGGCAGGTCGGCGGGCAGGCTGGGCGGCAGATGCAAGACGGCGGTTTTTATTTCCACGCCGTGGCTCAAAGGGATCTCTTCCTGACCGGTTTCATTTTCCATGATCCGGATCAGAACGGATTTCTGATCTTCTATGGCCGTATAAAAGTCTTTGGTCCGGGAAATCGGGACGGTGGTGTTTCTCAACACCAGGTTGAAGATGATCTCCTGGCGTTTGGAATTGTGCGCGACGACGCCGAAGCTCTTGCTGGTGACGTTTTTCACCTTGAGCATGGCGCTCTGCACGCTGGGCAGGGTATAGCCGGTTCTGTCCGCCACATGCTGGGCGGCTTCCCGGACATCTTCCGTGCTGATTTCATTGTTTTCGATCAACACCGAAATATTTTCCAGCTGTTCCACCGGCCTTCGGGTTTTTTCGGACAGCCGTTGAATCAGGCTGTCATTTAAGCTCAATTTCCAGCCGTAAATGGCGGCCCCTTTGGCCACGGCTTCATCCGGGTCAAAAACTTTAGGGGTGATGTTGAATTCTTCCTCGATCCGCTGCTTGATGCGCGGCATCCGCGTGGCGCCCCCCACCAGGATGAACTCATCGAATTGATGGTACCCTTTGATCTTGGCTTCCTGGAGCATTTCCCGCGTAAATTCGATGGTCCGCTCCAGCAGGTCCTCCGTGAGTTCCTGGAACTTGTCGCGATCCAGGAGCATCTTGACCCGCTCGCCCCCGTGGGTCACTGAAATGGGGGTTTTCGGCCGCTGAGAAAGGATTTTTTTCGCCTTTTCACCGGAGAGCTGCAAATCCTGCCAGGTATCCAGGTCATCTAAAATATCATCGGTGGTGTGGGTTTCCTTCTGGAAGAATTCCACCATGTACGAGACCACCCGGTCATCCCAGTCCTTGCCCCCCAGGTTGTGGTCGCCACCGGTGCAGATGACTTCAACCGAATCCTTGCGGATATCGATCATGGTCACGTCAAAGGTTCCCCCGCCCAGGTCATAGACCAGCACCACGCGTTCTTCCGTCGTGTCCAGCGAACCATAGGCGATGGCCGCCGCGGTGGGTTCGTTGATGATCTGGCGAACGTTGAATCCGGCAATCTCGCCGGCCTTGCGGGTGGCTTCGCGCTCGTTGATCCCAAAATATGCCGGACAGGTGATCACCACGTCCGTCACTTTTTCACCCAGGTACTGCTCGGCATCCTGGGCGAGCTTTTTTAGAATATAGGCCGATATTTCCTCCGCCCGGTATTCCTCCCCCCGATGCACGAAGATGAAGTTGGGTTCCCCCATGGACCTTTTGACGAAGCTCACCACATCTTCCGGATACAGTTTGGCGCTCTCCTTGGCCACTTCCCCCACCACGATGCTTCCTTCGTCAAAAAAGACCACCGAAGGCGTCACCCGTTCGTTTTCAGTATTCGGGACGATGACGGCTTTTCCGAATTCATCCACATAGGCGATGGAGGAATAGGTGGTCCCCAGGTCAATGCCGAAAATGCGCTTCGATCTTTCCGTCATCAGGCATCCTTATCTTTTTCAACATTATCCGGGTTGAAGATATAAACCGAAACCAGTTCGGGCCGGATCACCTTGCCTTCCCATTCGTAACCGGGTCGGACATGCCTTGCGATTTTCTTATCCAGATCGGGGTCGCCGGTTTCGATTTTATTGACGATCCGCTGGCGGCCGGAATCAAAACCATCGCCTTCACCGGAAAAAGGCGTCAATCCTTCCCAGGCGAACAGTTCTTCGAGGTCGTCTGCAATATTGTCCATGAACGACAGGATCTTGTCCGCGTTTTCCGGCAGGGGCGGCTGGCTTTTATGATGATCGGAATATTTCCGGATATCATCCACAATCTTGATCACATCGATGATGATCCGGTGCAGGTACTTTTTCAGAAGCCCTTCCCGGTACTGCTGAAGTTCCTGATGCAGCCCGTCAATGATTTTTTCCCTGGCGGCGTCATACTTGAATTTGCTTTCAAAAGCCGAGGATAGACGCTCGAGTTCCCTGCTGATCTGAATCAGGAAATTCGCATCCGGTGCGCCTGGATTTGAAGGGACGGCCGAATCGGCAGCTTTATCCAACACGTTCTTTTCGATTTCTTCGGGGAAACCATAGGTGAAGGCGGGTTCGTCAGGGGCAGTTTCGGCGTCATCGGCTTCGATATGAACGTGAAGCTTGAAATCTTCATCGGAAGAGCAGTTATCGTCGCTCATCTACACATTAACCATCGTAATTCATATAATATGGGGAGTTGATAACGATGCATTAAAAAATGTACAATTATTACCAAGCATTAAAAAGAAATACGGGCCTTTTGTCAAGTAATTTATTTGTCTGCAGCGGCTGCCTGCGGTCGCATGCGCTTTCAGGATGCCAGATAATCCGACACGTTCTGCTTCAGCCATTGCGTCCAGGCCTCGATGCCCTGACCGGTTTTACATGAAACTTCAAATATTTCGATGCCGGGATTCAGCCGGGTCACCCGCTGCCGCATGGCATTCAAATCGAAGTCGGAGAGGGATAGAAAATCGATTTTGTTCACCAGCAGCGCATGACATTTGGAAAACATCAGGGGGTATTTGAGAGGCTTGTCATCGCCTTCCGGTACGCTTAAGATCATCACGTCCCGGGTGGCGCCGGTGTCAAACTCGGCCGGGCAGACCAGGTTTCCCACATTTTCGATGAACACCAGGTCCATGTTGACGGTGTCTAAGGCATCCAGCCCTTTTTTCACCATGGCGGAATCCAGGTGGCAGAATCCCCCGGTTTTCAGCTGGACGCAGGGGATTTTCGTCTGTGCGATCTTTTCGGAATCGACGACTGAATCGATATCCGCCTCGATCACCCCCATGCGGAAATCGGATTTAAGGGCGGCGATGGTTTGAAGCAGCAGGCTGGTTTTGCCGGCGCCGGGGGAGGCCATGAGGTTGATCATGAAGGTGTGCTCCGCTTTGAGCGCCCGGCGCAAGTCATTTGCCGCGGCATCATTGTCGGAAAGGATTTCTTCTTTGACTTCGATCAGTCGGATTTTCTCCATTTATTGCGCCTCCATTTCCTTGATGTAATATTCCCTGCCGGATTCGATGGAAAAATTGGCCTGCTCGTAGCACCCGGAGCAGGAAACCTGCCCCAGCTGATCCTTGGCAATTTCTGTTAGCTGCCCGCATTTATTGCACTTGAGGACGATGGGCACCCGTTCGATTTTGAGAATGGCCCCGGCAGCCACCGTATCCTTGCTCAGGTAGTCAAAATAATGCTGCATCCATTCATTTTCCAGATCGCTCAATTCGCCGATTTTCAGCGTAATGGAAACCACCTTTTTCACGTGGTGCTTTTGGGCGTGAGACACGACGATATCGAGTATTTTTTCAGTTACCGAAAGTTCATGCATGGGTATCCATCCTGAGCATTTGGGCATGTTCTGATATTTCAAGGATAAAGTAAAAGACCATATTAGACTGCTTGGCGTAAAATGGCAAACCTATCTTATGCGATCTTTCCGGCAAATTTGATGCCGGTGATTGTCGGTGCAGGGGGATCAGGGACTTGCACAGGAGGTTGCAATCTGATATTAAAGGATTATTATTCAAAACAATTTGCTGTTTTTTTTCTTCAGGAAGCCCAATGAGCACCCCGAAATCGATGCATTCCCCGGTCACATGCCGTATCCGTATCAAGACCCGATGGCCATAGCCCGCTCATTAACCTTTTATTGATGTTGGGCCTTTTGCCCAGTATCGGCTGATATTGCAGCCGAAAATCCATCAGGAGAAAGAAGAAAGCGATCTTTTTTATGCCAATGCCTGACCTCGCCATTATCGGCAAGATCCTGTCGGACGATTTCGAAAAAGGCCTGTTTGCATTAAAATTTTATCACAATACCGTATTTGACTGGATGTTGGCCGGCCTGTCCGTGCTGGTGCTGACTTTTCTTTTCATTCTGTTCAAGAAAATTCTGGTCAAAAGGCTTGAGGCCGCCGGCGAGGCCGAACCCGGGATGGTTAAAACCTGGTTTTCTGAAATTTTCAGGCGGACCAAGTCGCTCATTTTATTTGCTGTGGCCGTTTATTTTTCATGCGAATTCCTTGAATTATCAAAAAAAACGAATCATATTATCCAGAGCGCCGCCTTTGTGGCGGTGATTCTCCAGATCGGCATATGGGGAAGCTTTTTTGTCCGTGACGGCATCAAGGAGTATGCCGGCCGGCGAATAAAAGACCCATCCGCCAATTCGGGCGTGTCCATCATTATCGTTATCGCCCGGGTGGTCCTCTGGTCCTTTATTCTTCTGTGGGTATTGGACAACATCGGTTTTGACGTGACCGCTCTGGTGGCCAGTCTGGGCATCGGCGGCGTCGCCATCGGTCTGGCCACGCAGAACATTCTGGGTGACCTGTTTGCGTCGCTTTCCATCCTGCTGGACCGGCCATTTGAAGTGGGGCACTTCATCATCGTGGATGATTACATGGGGACAGTCGAGCGAATCGGGATCAAAACCACCCGGATCCGCAGCCTGTCCGGCGAACTGCTGGTTTTCGGCAACAACGACCTGCTCAAAAGCCGGATCCGTAATTACAAGTTTTTCTGGGAACGGCGCGTGGTATTTACCTTCGGCGTTACCTATGACACGCCGGCCGAAAAATTGAAACAGATCTCCCCCATGGTGAAACAGATTATCGAAGAGGCCAGCCTGACCCGCTTTGACCGGTCGCATTTCAAGGGCTTCGGGGATTTCTCGCTCAATTACGAATGCGTCTATTATGTCCTGAGCCCGGATTATACGGATTACATGGATACTCAGGAAAAAATCAACCTGTCCATCATCGAAAAATTTGAAAAAGAAGACATCCGCTTTGCCTTCCCCACCCGCACGATTCATATTGAAAGTCAGCCCGGATCGGCGTAGGGAAAAGGCAGGTTTATATATTGAAAAGGAGCATACTTTTAACACATGGGATTATTGAAGAAAGACGAAAACATGAACTCCGAGGAATCGGATCTGAAAGCACTGCGGCAGGCGGTGAAAATCCGTGAAGCCACCATTGACGATCTCGCCGACATCTTTCATCTGGGCGAGGCGCTATTTCTGGCCCGAAAAGCGCCCAACACATACCGCACCTGGGATGAATACGAGGTGTGCGATCTGTTTTACAGCGATACCGAATACTGCCTGGTGGCCGAACATGAAAACACCATTGTCGGTTTCGCACTGGGTACGACCATCACAAAAACCCGGAGCGCCTGGAAATACGGACACCTGATCTGGCTGGGGGTGACGCGGGATTTTCAGCGACTGGGCGTGGCCGAACGGCTGTTCCAGAAGTTCAAGGCCGTGATGCTCCATGACGGCGTGCGGATCATGGTTGTGGATATGGATGCGGAAAATCATCCCGCCATCGAATTTTTCAACGAGCAGGGGTTTTCCAATCCCGAAGCGCACATTTACCTGACCATGAATCTGGATCAGGAGCGTCAGAAACTTAAACGGAAAAACGGCCATAAAAACGGGTCCCATTCATGAGGCACGCATGATCGATCCCCTCCGCCTCAAATCACTCCTTCACCGGATGCTCGATATCTACAGTCCATCGGGCAAGGAAGCGGATATCCTGGCGTATATAAAGGGATATCTCCACAGTTGCGGCATGGCCGCCATAACGCAGCCCGTGGATGAAACCCGCTACAACCTGGCCCTGATCCCCCCTGATATGGAAATTCCGCTGGCGTTTATCGGGCATATCGACACGGTGCCGGCCTATGATCTGGACGAATTCGGGTTTGCGGAAGAAAACGGAACCATTCACGGCCTGGGCGCCGCCGATATGAAGGCAGGGTGCGCCGCCATGATCGAGGCGTTTCTGGCTTACCGGCAGCTGCGCGGGCAGATGCCGCCGGCGGGGTTGTTCCTGGTGGTGGGGGAGGAGGAAAACGGAGACGGCGCGGAAAAGCTGATTGACGACTACCATTTTCCGTGGGCCCTCATCGGAGAGCCCACGGACTTGAAACCCTGCCTGAGCTGCTACGGGTATGTCGAAATCCAGATTGCCGGCACGGGCAAGCGGCTTCACGCGTCCATGGCGGGAAGCGGGCAGACGGCGATAGAAACCCTGCTGCACATGATGCTGAGGCTGACCCATTTTCTGCGCAGCCGCTATCCGGAACTGGTTTACAATTTCAGGGATCTTTACAGCAGCCGATCGGGATTTGCGGTGCCGGATCGGGGCGAAGCCTGGCTGGACATCCACGTGCCGCCGGATGCCCACATCGGTGAAATCGTGACCGAGCTTGAAGAAGTGTGCATGGCGGCGGAAGGTGCGGCCGCAGACATTCAGCGGCTGTTTCAGATCCAGAACATCGATGCCGGCTACCGGCTCCCGGAAAAAGGGTCCTTGGTGGAATCCTT
This sequence comes from uncultured delta proteobacterium, assembly GCA_963826785.1. Taxonomy (GTDB): domain Bacteria; phylum Desulfobacterota; class Desulfobacteria; order Desulfobacterales; family Desulfosalsimonadaceae; genus CAWGYD01. Next base: position 482,263 of record CAWGYD010000008.1, on the reverse strand, counting down.
AAAAACCGTGTATGACGGGCTCGCCGCCCCATGGGAGCCGGCGGACTTTCGAAGCCACTCGGATGCCAACCAGCTGTGGTCTTATGGCGTCAAGCCGGTGGTCCTGGGGCCGGGCAAGCTCGATAATGCGCATGCGGCAGATGAATCGGTGGCATTTGACCAGGTCTGCCGGGCCGCCGAGATCTATCTCAACCTGCTGCTGGCGGAAGCAGCCCGGTTAAAAGAAATTTCTTGAATGCCGACCCGCGGTGCGACATTTTGCAGCATCAAATTTTTTTTGAAATCCAAATGCCTCCGGTAGCGGAGCCCGACGCTATGCGTCGATTTTCATGGGATGGGGATTGATGGTCAGCACCGGGACGGGGGAAAACCGGAGCACCCGATCCGCCACCGATCCGAACAGTGACCGGTCCATGCCGCTGCGGCCGTGGGTTCCGATAATCACCAGTGAAATATGCTCGGATTGGATGTAATTGACCACCTGCTCGGCCGGCTTGCCGACAAGGACCTGGCGTTTGTAGGGAATCTCACTGTTGATATTGCGGCTGCAGTATTCGTCTAACTTCTTTTCGGCATTTCTTATCATCCGGTTCTGTTCTTCCACCAGGTTCGGGTGAACGGTATACGGCAGCGCCCATTCGTTTAAATCCGGCAGAACATGGACGATGTGCAGTTCAGCATTGAACTGTTGCCCCATCAGATTGGCCCACTGGTAGATTTCCTCAGACAGTTCGGACAGCTCGATCGCAAACAGGATCCGTTTCACCTTGGCCATGCTTTCCTCCCGTAATTTTGCAGTTTTATGAATTTGCAAAACCCGCGCGGCTTAACCCCGCGGATCTAAAAACCTCCAGAAATATTCATTCATGCGGCCGATATTTGCAAGGCATTTCTGCTGAGGCGCCCCTGTTCAGCCCCCGCTGTCGATGCATTCCAGCCAGACGAACTGGTAGGGACCCAGGTCGAGTCCATTGCCGTTTGCGATGGTGTTGTCGGTGATCCGGTCGTGAAATTGTCTGGTGGATGCGATTTTATTTAGCTGGGGCTGGGGCATGGATTGAGAAAATTCCGAAAAGTTGTTGATGATCAGCAGCCGCTGGTCCCCGAATTCTCTCATGTAACCGAAGAGATGCGGATTTTCGGTATCGATGACTTCCATGCTTCCGTTTCGCATTGCCGGAAGCTGTTTGCGCAGGCGGATCAACCGGACCAGTTCGTTGAAGAACCGCCACTCCAGAACCTCGCCATCGGTGCGATCCTCTTTTGCCTCCCACCGTTTCCGGGATCGGTGGACCCACCGGCTGTCCGTGGCCTTGGCCGGATCGGACAAAAAGGTGTAGTCGTTTAACATCCCCCATTCATCCCCCAGATAAATCAGGGGAATGCCTCCCACGCTCAACATGATGCTGCGCAGCAGGTTGATCCGGTGAACCGCGGCTTCGATCAATTCCGGGTTTTCGATCTCGAGTGCGTGCTCCAGGCCTGCAAGGGAGGCCAGTGTGCCGGAGATCCGGAGATCCCCGGTTTCCGGGTTGTACTGAAAAGGCATGCCGTGGGCAAAGGATCCCGGAAAATTATTCGTGTAGAAATTGTTTAGAAATTTGCGGTGGTGATTCGGATTGATCCCCACCTCCCATGCGTCCTGATCGTCAAAAGTCCACCCGATATCGTCATGACAGCGCAGATAGTTCACCCAGGCGCATTGCGGGTGGATGCGGATCCTTTTTTTCATGGCGCGGCTCAGCAGTTTCACTTCCCGGGTGGCCAAAGCTTCCCACAACAGCGCCATGAGCATGGGATTATAGGATAGTTGGCATTCGCCGGGATCAATATACCGGATCACCTCGTCCGGATGCACGATGGCTTCGGATTTAAACAGCAGGGCGGGTGCGGCGATGCGGGCGATTGCGTTGAACGCCTGGATGATCAGGTGCGCTTCCGGCTGGTTTTCGCAATCGGTTCCCATCCGTTTCCAGATGAAGGCCACGGCATCCAGCCGCAGCACATCCACCCCCACATTGGCCAGGTAAAGCATTTCGGCTGCCATGGATCTGAACACGGCCGGGTTGGCGTAGTTCAGATCCCACTGAAAACTGTTGAAGGTCGTCCAGACCCATTTTTTGATATCGGCAACCCAGGTAAAGCTTCCCCTGCGGACATCGGGAAAAATGTCTCGTAAATGGGCCTGGTACTGGTCGGGCAGGGTGCGGTCGTCAAAAAGAAAATAAAATTCCTGATAATCGGGATCTCCTTCGGCGGCCATCTGGGCCCAGCGATGATTGTCGGCGGTGTGGTTCATCACGAAATCGAGCACCAGGCTGATCCCCTCGTCGTGCAGGATCCGGGCGAGGGCGGTCAGTTCCTCCATGGTGCCGATGTCCGGGTTGATGGCCCGGTAATCGCTGACGGCGTATCCGCCGTCATTGTTCCCATGGGGTACGGCAAAAAGCGGCATGAGGTGAAGGTAGGTCAACCCCAGTTTCTTGAAATAGGGGATGTGGTCGTGCAGGCCTGCCAGCCGGTCGCTGAACAGGTCGACATACAGGACGCCTCCCACCATCTCTTCCGACTGAAACCACTGAACATCGGTTTCACGCCGTTCATCGAGGGCCTTTAAATGTGCCGGGCGTTCTTTCCAGCTTTTTGCCGCAGCGGCCAGCAGCTGCTCCAGGTGGTAAAAAAAATCATACTGCCAGCCATAGAGCCGCACCAGCAACTGAAACAGGTGGGGCCATTGTCGGCGAAGCCGTTTTTCAAATATGTCCCAGTTTTTATCGTCCCCATCCGCTCCGGCCGGTGGCCGAATTCTGGGAATCAGAATTTCGAGCGTCTTTTGGGCATGCCGGGGTATCCATTCATTCTGCATATCAAAGCGTATCGGTTGATTTGTTGAAAGTTTTAATTCATGCTAAGGACAACGTCTTTCGCAGCAGTGCCATGGCCGATCCGAACCGTTGATTCTCGAAACGGGCGGCGCATCCTTTTTCTTTTGCAGAAGGATCGCGAAAAGATTTTTGATCAAGGGATAGAAAATTAGTAAAACAGCCCTGAAATGTCAAGGCCGGCAGAAACAGGACCGGTTAAATACGCTGGGGCGGCGCGATTTGTAAAAAATCGGATCACATATTTCAATATCATGATATCATTTGGCAAAAACTGGGAAAATGTCTAAACTTGATGATAAGGATGAAGACATAAAACGGCTATCGCGGTTTTGGAGAAACATTGGCATTTAATTTGCAATTATTTTTTCAGAAAATTTTGGGGGATGGATGTGCCGGAGGCATACTCCCGCACATTTATCACTTAACAGGCAGAAAAAGGATATGCGAAACATTGAACAGGTACATTAAATCGGTCCTGATGGTTCTGGTTCTGGTGTTTGTCCACACCTCGGCAATGGCAACATCTTATCCGTACCATCTTGACGGCGATGGCCATCATCCGGCCGAATCGATCAACCTCATCGGGTTCATGCAGTTTCATGAAGTTGCCGAAGGGGAAACCTTGCTGGACGTGGCCCGTAATTTCGGGTTGGGATACAATGAAATCGAGTTGAGCCACCCGGATATCGACCCATGGGTCCCGGGGGTGGGCCGACGGGTGGCAGTCCCCACTTTATGGCTCCTGCCGCCGACCCAGCATGAAGAAGTGGTCATCAACATCCCAGAGATGCGGCTGTACCGGTTTTTTAAATCGATCCATATGGTCAAGACATATCCCATCGGCATCGGCCGGGAGGCATTTGAAACCCCCACCACCATCGCCCGGATCGTATCATGCCAGGAGCATCCCACCTGGACCCCGCCGCCATCCGCATGGGACGCGTACGGCAAAACCCCGTTCCCGCCGGGCCCGAAAAATCCACTGGGGGATTACTGGATCGGTTTGTCCGCAGACCATATCGGCATTCACGGCACCAATAATCCGTGGGGCGTCGGCCGTCAGGTGAGCCGGGGATGCATCCGGCTGTACCCGGAACATATTTCCCAGCTTTTCGGGGAGGTCTCCCCCGGGGCGGTGGTGGAAATCGTTTATGAGCCGGTTAAGATCGGTATTCAGAATGGCCTAGTCTACATGGAGGCGCATCCGGATATTTACGCCCGGATTCCCGACATGGCGGCGCATGCGGAAGCGCTGATTCAACAGCGGGGGCTGGGGGGGGCAATCGATCGGGAAAAAGTCAAACAATGTCTGTTTACGCAAAGCGGAATTCCGACAGTTGTTGGAGAAATTGCGAAAGGAGGTGTCGATTTCGTTTCAATTCAACACAGTATGCAATAGAAATCAGGAGTAATTCAATTTCTCAACCATAGAACAAAAACATCAACATCACTTTAAACGGAAGGAAAAGACAATGAAAAAAAGAGTAATTGCAATGCTTTGTGTTCTGATGATGACGGTGGCGATGCTGGGCACCGGATGCGCGACCTGTTCGCAGACCAAAAAGATGCAGGCCCAGCTGGATGAAACCAGCCAGAAGGCGGATGACGCCATGGCCGCCGCCCAGGCCGCCCGCGCCGCCGCTGATGAAGCCCAGGCCGCGGTCAAGGATTGCTGCGGTAAAAACGACCGCGCCGCCCGCGCCGCACAGCAGGCTGCCGACCGCGCCGAAGCGGCTGCCGCCAAGGCAGAAGCCATTTTCATGAAGGGCATGAAGAAGTAAGTTCGCTTTTTCAACCAAAAGGGGGGCAACGGGATAAACTGTCCTGTTGCCCCCCTTTTTTATTACATCGCCCCGGCCCGTTCTGCGCCCGTTTCCGGAAGATTCGCGTAGACGGTGGGATCCTTGTGCTCCAGTAAGGGCACCATTTCCGGCAGAATCATTTTCAGGACATTGACCGGCAGGCTGCTGGAAAATGAATAATTCGCCGCATCCCCGCCCGCGACATAGGCGCTGATGGTGCCGAAATAGCGGTCCCCGATGAGAAAAACAAATGTGGCGGCCCGGTTCATGACCTGGGAGGTGAGCATCTTCCCGCCCGTGCCGAATGTCTTGTACCGATGGTCCCCGGTTCCAGTCTTCCCTCCCAGGATCAGATAGGTGCCGTCCGTGTACGTGACGGAATTGAAAAGACTCCTGGCAGTGCCTTCGTTGACCACGTCGAGCAGCGCCTGCTTTACCGTGCGGGCCACTTCGGGGGCCATGACCCGTTCGCCCTCGGCCGGCACCAGGGTCAGCAGGGTCTCATAGGGGGTGTTTTTGGCGAAATGAAGCGCCTGGAAACGGACGGCGGGATAGCGCATCCCATCGTTTTGAATGATTCCGATCAGTTCGGCCAATGCGCCCGGGCGATCCCCCGATGAGCCGATGGACGTGGCGTAAGACGGCACCAGATAATCAAACGGGTATCCCATCCGCTTCCAGGCCAGATGAACGTCCTGGAACGCTTCGAGTTCGATGATGGTGCGGATCCGCTGGAACTGCTTCCGGCTGCTCCGGGTTTTGAACAGCCACTGATACACCATCTGCCGCTCCTCGGCGCTTTCGGCCACGATTTGGGAAATCGAGGTTTCCGGATGCTGCTGCAGGTACCGCACCACCCAGAGTTCCAGCGGGTGAACGTGGGCGACATAGCCGATGTCTGCCAGGGTGAAGCGGCCGGGACTGTAATCGTCATACAGCTCTTCTATAAAATTGTCCGTGAACTTTGAACCGGGCAAATGTCCCTTGATGAATTCGGAAAACACCGCTATGGGGGCTTCCGGCCGGATAAACCGGAATGCCGCGGTCAGCTTGGCCGGGGTGGGGGTAATTCCGGCATAGAGCAACTCCGCTGCTTCCACCGGGTTTTTCCGGCGGTATTTCTGCCAGAAACGGCGGATGAAAACGCTCCCCTCCCGGTCGGCAAACACCGTAAGGAGCCGTTTTTTCTCTAATTCATCCAGTTTTTCCAGGTAGCGGGGGGTGACCCCGTAGCGCTGGTAAACATGATAGTAGCTGATATCGCGCATCATGCGGATGAAAACGAGGTTGATGGAATGCCGGAATGCCTCCCGGACGGTCATGATCCGGCGGTTGTCTTCCTTTCGGAAATTGGCAAATGTATGGAGTCCGCCGCCGGTGAAAAACTGTTCATAGGGGCTTGCGGAATAAAGCCGGGTCATGGCGGCATCCAGCATCCCGGAAAGATCCGGTGAAGAGGTGGTCAGCAGGTATTCGGCGGCCCATCGGGTGAGCGGGTCGATGGTCTTGTCCACCGCCAGCACTTTGAGTTCGATTTTCGGCAGGTCGCCGTACTGATGATACAACTGGGTCATGATTTCAAGATAATGCACCAGGGTGCGCAGCTTGGCCGAGGAGCCCAGGTCCAGCTTGGTCTGCTCGTCGATATTGAACGGGCCGTCGTAATTGTTGGTCTGCACCCGCAGCAGGTTTCCGGCAGGGGTGCTCTCATACAGGCTGAAGCTGTACACCACTTTGGCCGGGTCTCCCTGATCCAGGAGATGCGGCCGGACCAGCCCGGCCTGCTTCACCGCTGCGGGGTCTTTCAGTCCCATCAGCCGCTGGGTGACTTTTTCCTGAAGGTCCATGTCCAGGGTGGTTTTTACGGTGAGATCGATTCGATCCAGATCATAGAGCCGATCGACCCCCAGGGTTGACATCAGCCTGGAACGGATCAGGTTGGCCGCCTTTCGGCTGGCCGGGTCGAGTGCGTAGGACAAAGACGTCGATTTCTGCAGGGCGGGCCGTGCTTTCAATGCCGCCTGATAAATGGATTTTGAAATGATCCCTTCATCCACCAGGAGCCGCAAATAGGTGTCCGTTAATTTCTGCAGGGATTCGCGGTGGGTGATCAGGTAGGCGGAAGGGCGGCGCTGGGACAGAAAAAGGCTCAGGGCGGCCCGGACCGCCGCTCCCGCTTCATCAAGCCCGGCGCCATCCAGATCCGGGCGCTCGGAGTCCATCAGCAGCCGGTTGGTGTTTTCAAAATCCATGGCATACCAGGCCCAGAGGCCGTCACCCAGGCCGTTGACTTCTCCATACCCGGGGATTGCCGCCAGGGGGATGGAGTTGATGTAATCCACCGCGATCCGCCTCCGGGCCTCTCCTGTTTCTTCACCATCCCGATAGGCCCGCAGGGAGGCGGAAACGATCTGCCGCAGCTTTTCCGAAGCGCTCGAGGTGATCCCCTCCGGTGAATGCCTGAACTTTTCAATCTGGGTGGCCAGGGTGCTTCCGCCGGCCACATCGTGATTGGAATCCACCTTCTGAATGGCCGCATCCGCTATCGCCTTGGCCAGCCGTTCCCATTCCACCGCGGGATTCTGGTTGGGTGCGGACGGATTTAAGAGGTGCCGGTTTTCGATGAACAGCAGCATCTTCACCAGCACCGGGGGAATGGATTTGAAATCAGGATAGATCCGACCCGGAAAGGCCGTACGCAGCACGTCCCGGTTCAGGCGGTCTGAGATGACGATGCCCGCCTGGTTTTTTTCACGGTAGACGGGGAAAAATCCCCAGTCGAAGGTTTTCAGCAATTCCGGGGACCACCGGGCCTGGGCCTTGATTTCAAATCCCTTCCCCTCCAATCGATCCAGCCATTGGGGGATCCGGACGTACCCCATGCGGATATCATAAGGACCGCTTTGGGGATACCGGATCATATCCGTTTTTCCCGGCTGCAGGTGATAAGTCTGGGTCCGGGCGGCCTTTGAAAACAAACGCGCCTGGATGCTCGATGTCCGGATCTCCCAGGCCGCCAGGGCAATGCCGATTAGCAGGGTCATCGTGAGCAGCAGAAAAAGGATGAGTTTGCCCTCCTGCGGGCATAATCTAGAATCTCTGTAAATTTTAGAAAAACATTGGAGTCGGATGATTTTCATGATGCTGTTAGCATTGTGGTTTTGAAGTTCGGGCGGTTATCGGCATCCCCTCGACCCGATCCGGGTGGTATTGGCCCGGCCGTGCGCTTCAGATGCTCTATGATACGGGAGATGATGCAAAACAGATGCCAACGATTCCAATTCAATAGCGGCGGGATGAGGTGCCGGGGCAGCAATCGGAAATGCAGGTTCCGCTTCTAACTGGGCAGATGATGCGTCCTCTTGCAGGTTCATTACAATGGTCCGGGTTTCATATCAAGTGAATTTATCTGGTCTATTTTGTCACCCGCTTTGAAAATTGTAAATAAAGATCCGCATCCCCCCGATTTTGTGCATCCATTAATTTTTTATTGCAGGCGCGGGACCATGCATGCCAATATGCGTCGGGCATAAACGGAAGCGGAACTATGGATTCACTTGCCTGCTGAAGCGGAATTTTAAGTTCTGATAAGAAGCATCCGCTGATTTGCGGATTAAGGCACCGGCCCGCACCTTGGAGGCGGGTTGCCGGAGTTCGGGGTTTGCGAAAGGATGAACAGATAATGAAGCATATTCTGGTGGTCACCGGTCATGCGCCTGCCGTCGAGCAATTTCAGATGGCGTTCACCCGGCGGTCCGTCTGGCATGCCGAAAACTTCAATGCAGCCAAGGTCATGCTGTCCCGGAAAAGACCGGATTTGATCTTCGTGGACGTCGATGACCAGGGTTTGTGCGCCGGCAGCGCGCATTACCGGGAGGTGATCCAGGGATTCAAGGCCCAGTACCCGGCCCTTGAAATCGTGGTCATGGTCTCCAAGAAAAACGTCCGGACCGCCGTTTCCGCCATCAAGGCCGGTGCCAGCAATTATATCACCTATCCCCTCGAGGAAGACGAGATCAAGCTTGCGGCCGAGTGGATCCGGGAACAGGCCATCGTCCGGTCTGAAATCACGTACCTTCGGGGAAAATTCTGGCATGCCGACGCCCAGGAACTGGTCACGACCTTGAATCCCACCATGCAGCAGGTGTATGAAATGATCCGGACGGTTGCGCCCACCCGCACCAACGTGCTGCTCTATGGTGAAACCGGGACGGGAAAAGGGGTGCTGGCCAACCTGATTCACCGCCACAGCAACCGGGAAAACGGCCGCTTCATCAGCGTCCATTGCGGCGCGATTCCCGATACCCTTCTGGAGAGCGAACTGTTCGGCCATGAAAAAGGGGCTTTTACCGGTGCGGTCAGCCGCAAGCTCGGCAAGTTTGAAATCGCCAACAAGGGGACCATCTTTCTGGATGAGATCGGGACCATCACGCCTTCCGCCCAGATCAAGTTCCTTCAGGTGCTCCAGGACGGCACCTTTTCGAGGATCGGTGGGGAGGATGCGCTGCAGACCGATGCCCGGGTCATCGTCGCCACCAATTCCGACCTGAAAAAAATGAGCGAGGAAGGGCTGTTCCGCAAGGACCTCTATTACCGGCTGAATGTATTCACCATTGTCATTCCTCCCCTGAGGGAGCGCACCGAGGACATGGATCTCCTGATCGGCTTGTTTCTGCGGCGGCTGAACGCGGAAATGCAGAAACAGATCGAATCGGTCCATCCGGAGGTGCTTGAGGCCATGCAGCAATATGACTGGCCCGGAAACATCCGGGAGTTGGAAAACCTGATGGAGCGTGCCTATATCCTGGAGAAATCATCCGTGCTCACCCCGGACGGATTTCCCCCGGAACTCTTCGGGGAGCGCAAAAAGGTGAGCTGCATTCCGGTGGATGCGGGGATATCCCTCTCGGAAGGCCGGAAAAAGGTGGTCCATGATTTTGAGAAGCAGTACGTGGCCGGTCTGATGGCCAGGCATAATGGAAAAATCAACCAGTCCGCGGAAGCGGCCGGCATTACCCCCCGCCAGCTGCACAAGCTGATGGTCAAATACCGGATCCGTAAAGAAGATTATAAGAATTAGCCGGTTTATTGGCATGTAAATTGAAAGAAATAGGGTTTCCCGTTACCAGGCAATTAAATCGACAGGAAACCTGCCGTGAAGAAAAATGAATCCGATGGCCAGCTCATTACCAAGACCGGGGTGATCATTCCCCTGGACTGGGATGAAAAGGGGAATCCCAAATCTTATGCGCTGTCCACCTATGATGAAGAGGAATACCTGATCGACGGCAGCAACAGCGAAGGGCGCGATGTGATTTCCCTGAAGCAGAAGAAGGTTCAGGTCACGGGTATTCTGGTTGAAACGAAAAGCAGTCAGAAGATGATTGTCGTGAAGCGATACTGCCTCCTTTAATCAGCCCCGCATCACCAGGTAGACGATATATACCAGGTAGAGCGCCACCAGGGTGGCGCCTTCCCACCGGTCGAGGGCGTGCCGCCTCCCGGTGAACATGGCCGAAAACAGGATGAGGCTGGCGATGATCACCGCCGCGATATCCATGTTGCTGATCTTCTGGAAAGGCAGGGGCCGGATGCATGCGCTGATGCCCAACACGAAAAAGATATTGAAGATGTTGGAGCCGACGATGTTCCCCACGGCGATATCCGCATTTTTTTTGTAGGCCGCCACGGCCGAAGTCGCCAGTTCCGGAAGGGACGTCCCCACCGAAACGATGGTCAGCCCGACCAGGGCTTCACTCATCCCCAGCGCCCGGGCCATGTGGACGGCGCCCCCCACGATCCACTGGCCGCCTAAGCCCAGCCCCACCAGTCCCGCTGCCACCCGCACGCCGGAATGCCACACCCCTTTTCCATTTTCGGTTGTGCCGGCGTAGGTTTCCATCCCGTTGACTTTATGGGCGATGCTGGCGGAATAATAGATGAAGATGAGAAAAAAGCAGAGCAGGACCATGCCGTCGGTGCGTGAAATCTCGGAAAAATGACGATGGTCGATGATCTGATCATTTGCGATGATGCCCAGCACCAGCGCGGCCAGCAGGCTGAAGGGGATTTCCTTGTACACGGTGCCGCCCGACACCCGGAGGGGTGAGATCATCGCGGATACACCCAGGATGAGCAGGATGTTGGCAATGTTGCTCCCCAGCACATTGCCGATGGCGATTCCGGAACTGCCGCTCACGCTGGCAAACAGGTTGACGAACAGCTCCGGCATGGACGTGCCGAACGCCACCACGGTAAGGCCGATGACCAGATCGGATATGTTCATGCGCCGGGCGATGGCGGATGCGCCTTCCACCAGCAGGTCCGCCCCCTTGATCAGCAGGATAAATCCGATTATCAGCAACAAATAGGGAAGCATGGCAAGCCTGTTCAACGCAGTTTTCATTCTTCCGGGTGGGCGGCTTCCTGCAATGCCTGTATCCACCCCCGGCCGGGAAAAATTGTCCGGACGTTCCGGATGGACACTTTTAATGTGAATTTTAGGCTTTGTAAACACATATTGTCACCTTGCCAACACGGTGTGGTGCTTTTCCCGCCTCCCTTTCTTCGATTCCCCTGCCGGCCCGCATCGGCATGATTTTTTGCAGAAAAAAATGCCTTGAATTACAAATAGATCCACAAGTGTTGCAAAAACGGACATATTTTTCCGCTTGACTTTGATTGAATAATAACGGTAGTTTTTAGTTTTAGCAAAAACTGACTGAGTGCTCAGTCAATATCTGGGGGATCACCCGTCGTGAGCAAAAAAGAAGCCATCATGGATGCGGCTGCCCGGCTGTTTTCGACCAAGGGATTCAATGAAACCCGTCTGTCGGAGATTGCGAACATGACGGGTGCGGCCGAGGGTACCGTCATCTATCATTTCAAGAGCAAGGAAGGCCTGTTTCTGTCCATCCTCAAGGCTTTCAAGGACAGCATCGTATCTGAACTGAAAAAATATACCCGGGACCGGGAATTTGAAAACGGTCTCAAAATGGCCGGGGACCTGATCACGTTCTATCTGCAGCTGGCCGATTCCATGGAAGAGCAGTTTCTGCTGCTTCACCGGCACGATGCCTATCAACTGGCGCTGACCCGGGAAGAGTGCCGGGAGGATATGGAAGCCATCTACGACTGCCTGGTGGATGTGTTTGAACAGGCCATCGAGTTGGGCCAGAAAGACGGATCAATATTGGACATGCCGGCCAGAAAGATGGCCATGATCATTTTTTCCATGGTGGATGGTCTGCTGCGGTTGAATACCTACGGACTCTATGATGCCGGCACACTGTATAATGAACTGATTTTCGCCTGTAACCGGATATTGGCGGCTGATTCCAATTCTTACGTCAAGGGAGCACCATGATCACAAAAGTATTTCCGTTTCTGACCTGGTTTCAAAAATACGATCTGGAGAGTTTCAAGACCGATGCGCTTTCCGGGCTGACCGTTGCCCTCGTTTTGATTCCACAGTCCATGGCCTATGCCCAACTGGCAGGATTGCCCCCATATTACGGCCTTTACGCCTCTTTTCTGCCCCCCATGGTGGCCGCCCTGTTCGGCTCCAGCCGGCAGCTGGCCACCGGCCCGGTGGCTGTGGTTTCCCTGATGACGTCGGCTTCCCTGGCGCCCCTGGCCACCGCGGGAAGTCCGGGATATATCGCCTATGCCATCATGCTGGCCCTGATGGTGGGCTTCTTCCAGCTGTCATTGGGAATCCTGCGCCTGGGCCTGGTGGTGAATTTTCTGTCCCACCCGGTGGTCAACGGGTTTACCAACGCCGCGGCCATCATCATTGCCTCCTCCCAGCTGTCCAAGCTGTTCGGGGTTTACGTGGACAGCGCCACCCACCACTACGAAACCATCAGCCGGGTGGTGGAATCGGCTTTCTTTTACACCCATTGGCCCACCTTCATCATGGGGGCCGCCGCCTTTGTCATCATGTACGGGCTGCGCTGGTTCAATCCCCGCATCCCCAACGTGCTGGTGGCCGTGGTGATCACCACCGTTGCATCCTGGGCCATCGGCTTCGAACACAACGCCAAGGTTGAGCTGAATTCGATCGCGGCCCCGGCGATTCAGCAGGATATCGTTCAGTTCAACCAGGCGGTCAATGAGATCGACGCACTCGCAAATCAGCGGACCCTGGCATATGAGGAAGCCGCCGAGGTCAAAAAGACGGGCAATCACGTGGCCCTTCTGGATGTGGAGCACCGCATCAATGTTCTGACATTTAAAATGGACGTGCTGAAGGACCGGACCCACGTGCTGCGCGAAGAGATCCGGAAAACGCTTTTCGTGGCGGCGGGCCCGGAAGATCAGCGCAGGTTCTACCCCCAAGGGGAGGCGCCCGCCGGGGCGGAAACCGGGGATCGAATCTGGCGGATCCGCATTTCCAACAAACCCGTCGATGAGGGCCAGATTCTTCTGATGGGCGGCGGCGACGTGGTGGGGGCCATCCCCAAGGGGCTGCCGGCATTTTCCATTCCCAAGATCGACTGGCGGGTGATGGGTCATATTTTCCCCTATGCGGTGATCATCTCCCTGCTGGGGTTCATGGAGGCCATTTCCATCGCCAAGGCCATGGCCGCCAAAACCGGGCAGCGCCTCGACCCCAACCAGGAACTCATCGGCCAGGGACTGGCCAATATCCTGGGGGGAATCGGTAAAAGCTATCCCACTTCCGGCTCGTTCTCCCGCAGCGCGGTCAACCTTCAGGCCGGGGCCGTGAGCGGCCTTTCTTCCGTTTTCACCAGCCTGACGGTGGTGATTGCGCTGCTCTTTTTTACGCCCCTGCTGTACCATCTGCCCCAGTCGGTGCTGGCGGCGGTCATCATGATGGCGGTGATCGGGCTGATCAATATATCCGGGTTTGTCCATGCCTGGCATGCCCAATGGTACGACGGCCTGATTTCCATCATCTCCTTTGTGGCCACCCTGGCGTTTGCGCCGCACCTGGACAAGGGGATCATGATCGGGGTGGTTCTTTCCGTTGGCGTCTTTTTTTACAAGCGGATGCGGCCCACGGTGGTTTACCTGTCCCGGGCGGAAGACCAGGCGCTGCGCTGCGCCAAAACCCATGGCCTGAAAGAGTGCCGTTATATCGCCATGGTCCGCTTTGACGGACCCCTGTTTTTCGCCAATGCCAGCTACCTGGAAGACAAGATGATGGAGGTCATGAAAGAAAAGCACGACCTCAAGCATATCGTCATCGTCTCGAACGGCATCAACGACATCGATGCTTCCGGCGAAGAAACCCTTTCACAGCTGGTGGACCGGGTGAGGAGCGCGGGGCTCGATATCTCGTTGAGCGGAGTGAACGAAGCGGTGATGTCGGTCCTGAAGCGGACGCATCTTCCGGAAAAGATCGGAGAGGACCATATCTTTCCCACCATGGAGTCCGCCATCGACGCCATTTACCAGGACACTCACGCGACGGCACAGGAGGGGGCCTGTCCCCTGATTCCCGCCTGCAACCAGGCCGTGCCGCAGAATTAAAACATAAAGGGGGTTGAAATGCCTTTAATCAGTATTTTCAGCGGAACATTTTGCCGGGAAGAACCTCTGATTTCCGCGATTATCGATCAGACGGGCTATGCGTCCGTCAGCGATGTGGATGTGGTTTCAGCCGCCAGCCGCCTTTCCGGGCTGTCCGAAAACAAGATTGAAAAGGCGTTTTCTTCCAAAACGTCCATTTTCAACAAGTTCACCCATGAACGGGAGCGCTCCATCGCCTACCTGAAAATGGCGCTCTCCGAGATGCTGCCCGAAAACAACCTGGTGGTCACCGGATTTTCCAGCCATCTGATCCCCAGGGAAATCACCCATGTTCTGCGGATCTGCCTGATTGCCGACATCCGTTTTCGGGTGGAAGTGGCCAAGGCGGAGCAGAACCTGAGCGAAAATGAAGCTCACAAGCTGATCCGCAACCGGGATGAGGACCGGGCCGTCTGGGTAAAGGCCCTGCATTACGCATCCGACCCGTGGGACCCCTCGCTGTATGATATCGTCTCCCCCACCGACAAAATGAACATAGACGAGGTCCTTGAACTGGTAAAAGACAGCCTGGGCAGGGAGGTGTTAAAAGCCAAGGCGGATTCCGTCGCCGCCCTGGATGATTTCAAGCTTTCGGCCGCCGTGGAGGTGGTTCTGGCCAACGAGGGGCACAACGTGGGCGTCAAATCAGAAGGCGGGGATGTCACCCTGACCATCAATAAACATGTACTCCTGCTGAGCCGGCTGGAAGACGAACTCAAGGGACTGGCGGAGCGCGTGCCCGGGGTGAAATCGGTGACGACAAAAGTGGGGCCGGAATTCTATCAGGCGGACATCTATCGGAAATGCAATTTTGAACTGCCCACACGGGTGCTGCTGGTGGATGATGAGCGGGAATTTGTGCAGACGCTTTCGGAGCGGCTGATGATCCGGGATATGGGCTCGGCCGTGGCCTATGACGGCGAATCCGCGCTGGCGCTGATCAGGGAGGACGAGCCGGAAGTCATGATTCTGGATCTGCGCATGCCCGGGATCGACGGCATCGAGGTGCTGCGCCGGGTCAAGTCCACCAATCCCGGCATCGAAGTGATCATCCTGACCGGCCACGGGTCCGATGCGGACCGGGAGACCTGCATGCAGCTGGGCGCCTTCGCCTACCTGCAAAAGCCGGTGGATATCGACGAGCTGAGCGAAACCATCAAGAAGGCCAATGAATATATCGTAAACCGGGGAAGCAAAAAGTAGCCCCAATGGGTTCTTCGTGCACGCTCATGGTATGTGCAATTCATCCATACGATTGATTAAAAACATGGAAACCCGTCCATCGATAAAATCTGTGCCGGAGAACCTGCTCATCCACCGGAAGCATTTGATGAACTACCGGCGGATCTGGCGTCTGGTGGTGCTGCTCACCGGCTGTGTTTCCCTGATCCCATTGATATTTATCACCTTTGTCGATTATCAGGTCACCCAGCAGGCCATCGAATCGGAATTTCTCTCCCGCACCACCCGGATCTTGTCCAATACCCAGCGGGCCATCGCCTTTTTCCTGGCGGAGCGGAAGTCCGCATTGAATTTTATCGTCTATGACAACCCCCCGGCGGTGCTCTCCAACCATGAGCGGTTGGCCGATGTCCTGGAAAACCTGCAGAAAAGTTTCGGGGGCGGGTTTGTGGATCTGGGCCTGATCGATGATTCCGGGTACCAGGTGAACTATGTGGGCCCATATGCGCTGAAAGGAAAAAATTATGCCGGGCAGGAATGGTTCGACCAGGTGATCGACCATGGCGCCCATATCAGCGATGTGTTTTTGGGGTACCGGAACGAACCCCATTTCGTCATCGCGGTGGGCCGCAACATCGCGGACAAATCATTTTTTATCCTGCGTTCGGCCATCGGGATCACCCCCTTCGAAGACCTGCTGTCCAACCTGGAACTGGAAGGCCGGGGCAATGCGTTTCTGGTCAACCACCAGGGCATCCTGCAGACCCCTTCCCGTTATTACGGCGGCGTGCTCGAGAAACTGCCGTTTCCGGTGCCGCAATACTCCGACAGGAGCGAGGTGTATGAACATGAGATCAACGGGCGGGAAATGGTCGTTGGGTACCGGTTTATCGAAAATACGCCCTTTATCCTGATGATCGTAAAAGACCAGGCGGAAATGATGAAACCGTGGTTTGAAACCCGGCTGAAACTCATCGCTTTTTTGATCGGCAGCATTACCGTCATCCTGACCGTCATTTTGTGGACCGCAAGCTTCATGCTCCAGAAAATCAGATCCGCGGATGAAAAGCGGGTCAAGTCGCTTCACCAGGTGGAGTATGCCAACAAGATGGCTTCCATCGGCCGCCTGGCAGCCAGCGTGGCCCATGAGATCAACAATCCGCTGGCCATCATCAATGAAAAGGCGGGCCTGTTAAAGGACCTGTTCGTTGTCCGGGCCAAATACCAGAAGGATGAAAAGCTGATCGGAATCGCCGATGCCATCATCGCCTCCGTAAAGCGGGCGGGCACCATCACCAAGCGACTGCTGACGTTTGCCGGAAAATTCGAGGCCTCGGTGGTCGACATCAATCTTCGCGATATCCTGGAAGGGGTTCTCGAATTCTACCACCGGGAGGCCTCCCATCGGAGCATCTCCCTTCATGTGGATCTGGCCGAAGATGTACCGGCCATTCAAACCGACCTGGGCAAACTGCAGCAGATATTCGTCAATATCATCAACAACGCGTTTGCCGCCGTGGACGACGGCGGCCGCGTCGATATCGTCGTCGAAAACGCCGGAGAAGATAAAGTGTCCATCAAGTTCAAGGACACCGGATGCGGCATCCCCGAAGAAGAACTCCACCGGATTTTCGAGCCGTTTTTCTCCACCCGGGTCGGAAAGGGCGGGACCGGACTCGGGCTGTCCATCACCCTCAATCTGATCCGCGAAATCGGGGGCCAGATCAGCGTAGACAGTGAAGTGGGCAAGGGAACCGCATTCACGGTTATCCTGCCCCTCAGGATACCCGTTTCATGACCGGTCGGAAGAGACAGGACCGCAAGATAATGAACAAGGAGTCCATTTAATGAAGCCAATCCGGGTGTTGCTCGTTGACGACGAAGTGGAACTGATCTCCACCCTTGCGGAACGCCTTGAAATCCGCGGTTTTGAGGCGCAATGGGCCGAAACCGGCGCAGAAGCGATGCAAAAAGCAAAAGGTCAGAAGTTCGATGTGGCCGTTTTGGACCTGAAAATGCCCCGGGTGGGGGGGCTTGCCCTCAAGGAGCAGCTGCAGGCGAAATACCCGGAAATGAAGTTTATCTTTTTGACCGGCTATGGTTCCGAGGAGGATTTCAAGGAAGTCACCCGCCAGATCGGGGAAGAATTCTACCTGGTCAAGCCGATCGATATCGATATCCTGATCTGCCGGATCGAGTCCGTACTCAACCGCAATCAAGGGGGAGCACCAGATGGCGCAGAATGAAAAAACCGCCGCGGATGAAAACCTGCAGTTTTTCGGCAGGATCGTGGCATCCGTTTCCCATGAGATCAAGAATGTGATGGCCATTATCAATGAAAAGGCCGGTCTGCTCAAGGACCTTTCCGCCATGGTGGAAAGGGGCATCCCCCTCGACCCCAACCGCATCGCCGGGCTCGCCGATGACCTGAAGTACCAGATCAAGCGGGGGGATGGAATCATCAAGAACATGAACCGGTTTGCCCACAGCATGGATGAGGCGGTGGGCAAAGTGGATGTTTCCGAACTGACCGGGCTGATCACCGCCCTGTCCATGCGCGCCGCTTCCCAGAAGGGGGCGGTGCTCGATTTTCAGCCCGGTGAAAAAGCGCTTCAGGTGAGAACCCGGCCGTTTCTGCTCCAGTTTCTCATCTGGCAATGCCTGCAGGCCGCCATGGAATCCTGCGGAACCGAAAAATCAGTAAAGATCCGGGTCGAGCCCTGTGCGGAGGACTGCCGGATCCGGGTATCGCTGCAGGACCGGAGAATGGATGCCTGCGCCGCGTTTCCACCCGATTCGGCCGCATCATTGATCAAAGACCTGAACGCTATCATCACTATTGACGAAATCAGCGGTGAAATTGTATTGACTGTTCCAGTGGATGCGGATTTAAGGGCCTAACCATAACGCGAAGGAGAAAAAATGATGTTAACCAAGGTGATGATCGTCGATGATGAACGCAGCTTTGCCGACACCCTGGCCGAACGGCTCAAGATCCGGGACTATCACGTCGCCGCGGCCTATGACGGCAGGCAGGCCCTGGAACTGGTCAAAAAATCCAATTTTGATGTCGTGGTTCTGGATGTGTCCATGCCCGAGGTGGACGGCATACAGGTGCTGCGTGAAATCAAGCAGATCAAGCCGCTCACCGAAGTGATCATGCTGACCGGCAAGGCCACCGTGGAAACCGCCATCGAGGGGATGAAACTCGGCGCGCTCGATTATCTGATGAAGCCGTGCGAAACAGAAGACCTCACCGAAAAGATCGATATGGCCTACAAGCGCAAATCGGAGCATGAACAGCGCATTCAGGAGGCCCGCATGAAGGAAATCATCTCTTCGCCCCGATCGGTCTTCAAATCCTGAAGTGCAAAAAAAAACAGGGCCGGGAGCGATTCTGGAAAAGGCCGCAATCTTCTTTTTCCGGGCGCTCCTGACCCCTGCTGTTCTTCCCTTCGATTATTTCCTCCATGGGTTTTCCTGACCGACGCCGACCGCCAAAAGCCGCCCCGACGATCTTGACCATCTGCTCATTTGCCATTCGGACAGCGGATCGTTACTCTATTGACAAAAAATAGTCGAAAAGGAGCAATTTGATGAAACTGACCTGCAGCGCATTTGAAAACGAAGGGAAAATCCCGTCCAGGTATACCTGCGAGGGGATAGGGGTCAGCCTGCCCCTGGAGATCGCCGAAATTCCGAAAGGGACGAAAAGCCTGGTACTTCTCATGGATGACCCGGATGTGCCCAAGAATCTTCGGGCCGATGGGATGTGGGACCATTGGGTGGTTTTCAATATTCCGCCGGACACCCGCCGAATCGCCGAAGGCCAGGAACCCCCGGGAACACCGGGGAAGGGGACCAACGGGAAGACCGGGTATTACGGGCCCTGTCCCCCGGACCGCGAGCACCGCTATTTCTTGAGAGTGTATGCGCTTGACACCATGCTCGATCTTGCCGAAGGCGCCGACAAGAAAAGCGTGGAAGCGGCCCTCAAGGGCCATGTCCTGCAGGAGGCATCCCTGATGGGGCGATACGAGCGAGGCAATTAAGGAGCCCGAAACGGTTCATGCGCGGGGCGGACCGCCCCGCACAGCGGATTATCACCTGCGCTTTTGCGCGGGTGCCGGTTCGCAATCCGCCTCCGATCCCCCGCAGTGGCAGGAGCAGGTTTTGCCCTCGGCTTTTTCAAAGGATTCCCTGCCTTCACGGAAGGCAAATATAGCGATGGCGGCGGCCCCTGCAGAATCGATGCCGCCGATGCCGGTCAGCGCATAGCCTGCGCTGGCCAGCAGAAGCGCAAAGGAAAGGTACAGGCAGGTTTTCGTGCAGCCTGCATCCGCGATAATGGCATCCGAGGCGAGCTTTTTCCCCACCTGCAGTTTGAAGCGAACCAGTGCCCACATCGTGGCGATGGAAATCAGCGAAATGACGATCCCCCAGAAGGTGGTTTCCGGACGGTGGCCCTGATACAGGTTGACGGCTGCGGTTATGATCAGCCCCGCCGCAAGCAGATAAAACGCAGTTCCCGTGACTTTCAATGCGGTTTTTTCAAAGGCATCGGGATCCGACGCCGGCTGTTTCATGGTCCGGCTGACCATGTGCCAGATGCCGATGCCGGAGATGACCTCCACAAACGAATCCAGCCCGAAGCCGAACAGGGACAGGGTCTCGTCATTCATGCCGAAAAAAATCGAAACGATCCCTTCGATGATGTTGTAAAAAACCGTGATCTTCGCCAGCAGCAGGGCTTTCTTGTACAGGTCCGTCCGATCCGGCATTATGCGGTCGATTTTTTCCGATATATTCTGCATTGATTCCATACTCCTGTCTGGCAAAATCTGCGGTTTGGCAATGGCGCACCGGCCGAAAAAGATAAATTGGCGGCAATCGCCATAAGTTAATCAGCGGAAATCTTGCGCACAACCCTAAATGGTAAAAAATGGATCGGTTCTGCTGCGATGATTATAATTAAAAACGTTCGGGGGCTTATTTTATCAGCGTCTCATGAAAAGGCGATGAAAAGAGATACGGCATAGCCAATTACAGGGGCTGTCTTAACACCCCTGCCGCACCGATCAATAGAAAAGGAGAACAGACATGGGCGCGGAAATCACGATCCGGTTAGATGACGGCAGTGAACTCAATATAAGAAAAGGTAGCCACATCTACCTGAAGGAGGCAGACGGCCACGATGTCCACTGGGAATGGCAGTACGTCACCGATGCAGACCGGAAGCTTGAACCTTTATTCACATCGGCGGCCGAAATGTTTTCACGTGCCCGAAAGGCGCTGCCCGATTTACCCAAGACCGGGATCAAATAAACCAGGCCCCCCGTCAATTGCTGATGGGGATTTCATCGACGGCCTTGCATAAAAGATCCAGGACATCTTTGATGAAGGGGACCTGGTTTTTTTCCTTGAGGTCGAGAAGCGCTCCTTTTTCCGTGGAATTGGACAGCTTGCCGGCCTCATCCTTTATCGCCGACAAGAGGCTTTCCTCATCCTCGGCATCCCTGAAGATCCGGGTCAGGGTGATGCGCAGCAGGCTCGAACGTTTGAGCCCCAGGTCGTCGAGGCCTTTTCGGAAGGCCCTGGTGTCCATCCCCTTGAAATGGTTTACGGCATCCCGGGCGGGGTTCGGCGCCGGCTTGGGTTTGCAGACCTCCACTTTGCCCGAGGAGATCAGCGCATTGAGAATCTGGTAACCGGCAAAATCGTCCAGGCCGCTGTCGTCTAAAATCTTGCGGATATTGGTGGTTCCGTCCAGCATGGATAGAATCCGCCATTCAGTGGGATTGAGTTTGATCTCTTTATTATCCTGGATTTTTCCCGATATTTTCAGGATCAGGTCTTCATCCGGGATCTGCTTTTTCAGCACCGAAATTTCATCGATCCGGCGCGTGGCTTCCAGCAGGAGGGCCATGGTATCGATTTTGTGAACGACGATTCGATTGAGGTTGAGCTTGGTATCGGTGTACTCGAATTCCCCGTCCTTCCAGAGAAAAACATTATACAGGGTGTTTTCCGCCTGTTTCAGGATCAGGGTATTGAACTGGCTGCGGGTGATGTAGCCTTTATCCAGAAGAATTTTGCCGAGGGCTTTTTTGGTGCCGATGCTCTCCTTCAGGCACTCCTTGATCTGCTTGGAAGACAGAATGCCGCTGTTTTTCAGGATATCGCCCAGGCGGTTTTTCTTGCCGTTTTCCGTCGCGTATACGATGGCGCCGTTCTGGATATAGATGTTGACTTCATTGTCCTCCCGCTTCAGCTGGAGGATGCCCGTCTTGTATTCAGCGCTCAACATCTGCAGGATGGTGGGGAGATAAACCGTTTCCAGGTTGCCTTTGATCGACATGTCAGCTTCCGATTCCGACGGTTTCAGGCTGTCGAAAAATCGCGCCCGGGTCCGCCCCGTGGCCGATTATCCCCGTACAGGGGGGGCCGGGTGTGGAGTGATGGCCGAAAACGTCGTTTGACGACCCCATGCCGGCACACAGCCTGTTAGAATTTTTTTTGTCAAAGAAACAAGAATGGCCTTCTCGCATTTCTGTTGTTTCGGCCGAAGATATGGCCATGTTTTGCACGAGACGGATATGTATAACAATTATCAGCGAAAAATTCAGGTGAATTTTTAATCGATCTATGAAATATGGATATTAGCAGGTTTGACCGTGCAGATTCAACCTCATATTCACCCGGCGTGGTGTTTTTTCAGATCGGATGAAGTCATTCTTGACAACCGGGGGGAGCGGATTACCCTTTTACATACCGCACCGGCATCGGCCTATGGTGTATTTGGATTTAAATTATTGAAATTTTATGTTAAAATTATGGCATCGGAAAAATACATCCTTTCCGACCGTTCCGTTTAATAAACCTTCCCGACGACTTCTTGATTAGGAAAGACGATTTTTATGGCAGACAGCGGCAATTCAGAAAAAGGCGTGCTGATACTGGTTTCAGGCATGAAGGGGGCGATCGCCACCACGGCGGCGGCGGCAATCGAGGCCGCAAGAGAGCGGCCCGAGCAGGTGTGGCCGTATTTGATGACAGCGGACATGGATCTGCCCGTCAACCGTCGTTTTCAAGCGGCCGGCTGGGACATACGCACCGGTTCCATGACGGATGCGCTCATCGGCCACGGGGTGCTCGAAGAAAGCACCTTTGCCCCCTATGCCGAAGCATTCGCAACATATCCGGTCAGGCCGGCACCCGACCCCCGGGCCGGGCTGAAGGCACAGATCAGGCAAGTCGTCGAAGATATGGCTGATTTCAAAAAAATGTATCCCGACATGGTCCCGGTGCTGGTCAATCTGCTTCCCGCCTGCCAGATGCATAATTTAAACGGCTATACTTCAGTTGAAGCGCTCTGCGGGATGAGCGAGGGGATCGATTTTCCGGATCTGGTCTATGCGCTTGCCGCCATCGAGTCAAAAATCCCGGTGATCAATTTTACCCCTAATGAAATCGAGGTGCCCGCGGTGATCAACGAGGCCGTGCGCCAAGGGGTGCCCATGGCGGGGCGGGACGGCAAAACCGGCCAGACCTACTGGAAGGTCGTGATGGCCTCCGCGTTTGCGGCCCGCAAGCTCTATGTAAACGGCTGGTACAGCTTGAACATCCTGGGAAATGCCGACGGCGAAAATCTGATGGATCCGGCGCATGCGGCCTGCAAGCTGACCAACAAGACCGATGTGCTCGATCATGTGCTGGGCTATCGGCCGGGCGAAAAAAAGTTCGGCAAGCCGTCGCACAAGGTCCACATCGATTACTATCCGCCCCGGGGAGATGCCAAGGAAGCCTGGGACGTGATCGACTTTGAAAGCATTTTCTCCATGCCCATGAGCATTCGGCTCAACCTGCAGGGCCGGGACTCCATCCTGGCCGCTCCCATGGTGCTGGACCTGGCGCGATGGATGGCGGCCCTCTCCCTGTCCGGACGATCCGGACCCATCGGCGAACTCGCCTTTTTTTTCAAGAAATCCATCGGTGAGGATCCGCCCAGGACCTTTCAGGACCAGTTGAAAAGCCTGGAGCAACTTGCCGATGTCTGCCGCCGTACGACTGTCATGCATAATTAGAGCAGCACTATTAAAGGAAAGGAAATCGAAAAACCGTGAAACTGGGTTACAGCACCAATGCCTTTACCCAATGTGGTCTTGTCGAAGCATTGGAGAAAATTGCCGATCTTGGTTTTTCCGGGGTGGAGATCATGTGCGATCAGCCCCATCTCTACCCACCGGAATACGATGCCGCCCAACTGGAGCGGCTCAGAGACCTGCTGAAGAAACTGGATCTATGCGTCACCAATTTAAATTCATTCACCTTGTTTGCCGTGGGGAACACCTACCTGCCGTCATGGATCGAATCCGATCCGCAGCGCCGGCAAATACGGGTCTCTCATACCAGGCAATGTCTTCAGATCGCCCGTACCCTGGGGTGCAAAAATATCTCCGTGCCGCCGGGCGGTCCCCTGGACGGGCAGTCCAGGGATGAAGCCATGGCGCTTTTCCACAAGGGACTCGAAGAAGTGATCCCCCTGGCGGAAGAGCTGAAGGTGAAACTGCTGGTGGAACCGGAACCGGACCTGCTCATCGAGAGGAGTGCCGAATTTATCTCGTTCATCAAAGATGTGCGGTCCCCCGCAGTGGGGATCAACTTCGATATCGGCCATTTTTTCTGCGCCGGGGAGCGCCCCGAAGCGGCATTCGAAGACCTCTTCGAGTGGGTGGGCCACGTCCATGTGGAAGATATCGGCCAAAGCCGCATCCACCATCACCTGGTGCCGGGAGATGGGGCCATCGATTTTGGGGCGGTTTTTTCCGCCATGAAGCGTCTGGGCTATGACGGGGATATGTCGCTTGAGCTTTATACCTATGCGCACGGCCCCGAGATTGCCGGAAAAAAATCCGTGGAATTTCTTTCCCCGGTGTTTAAAGAAACCGGGTTGCCGGTGGCATAGATGCCTTCGGCTCAATACAATATGGATCCCGATGAGGTGGCCCGGTTTGAAAGCCAGGCTTCTCTCTGGTGGGACCGAAAGGGTCCGCTTGCGGCCCTGCACGACATCAATCCGCTGCGGCTGGCCTATATCCAGAACCGGCTTGATATCCGGAACAAACAGATCCTGGATGTGGGCTGCGGCGGCGGCATCCTGGCCGAAGCCATGGCCGCTGCCGGGGCGGAGGTGACCGGGATCGATCTTGCGGAATCGGCTTTGTCGGCCGCCCGGACGCATATGGGGATCAGCGGCGTGGCGGTTGATTATCGCCGGATTTCCGCAGAAGATCTGGCCGAGAAATCACCGGAGTCCTTTGACGCCGTTACCTGCATGGAACTGCTGGAGCATATTCCGGACCCGGCATCGATTCTTCATGCCTGCGCGCTTCTGGTCAGGCCCGGCGGGCAGGTCTTCATCGCCACCCTCAACCGGACCTTTGCCGCCTGGCTGCTGGCGATCGTGATGGCAGAGCGGGTCCTGGGCATCGTGGAAAAAGGAACGCACGCGTATTCCAAATTCATCCGACCGGCAAAGGTGGCGGAAATGGCAAAAGCCGCCGGCTTGGCGGTAAGGGATGTCAGGGGGTTTTACTATTTGCCGTTTATCCGCCGCACCGGGTTCACGCGGATTCAAAAAGTCAATTACCTGATGCATTTGAGTAAACCAACATAGGGAAAAAAGCTGAAAAATGGAATTATGGAAAAATCCGGGCTGGCTGAAAGAAGACCAGCGGGAAAAGATGTTTGACCACTATGTGGACCAGGCCGGAAAAGCATGGTTCGGCCTGAAGGAATTTCGGACCGAAGAAAAGAGACGCGCGGTCCTGGACCATTTCAACAAGGTGGCGCCGAAATACGATTTTTTAAATACGGTGCTGAGCTTCGGCATCCATTATGCCTGGAAGCGGGAGGCCATCCGGATGATGGCGCTTTCACCCGGGGACAGGGTGATCGACGTGTGCGGCGGGACCGGCGATCTTGCGGTGCTGTCCGCCCGAAAAGTGGGGCCTAAAGGATGGGTTTGCGTCTATGACATCAACCGGGCCATGATGCACGCCGGGGAGACCCGGCCGGAGAACAGAAAATTTGAAGACCGGATCAGTTATGTGGAGGGGGATGCGGAGAACATCACATTTCCGGAAAACCATTTTGATGCGGCCACGGTGGGATTCGGCATCCGCAATCTCACCCACCTGCAGAAGGGGTTTTCGGAAATGTTCAGAGTGCTCAAGCCCGGCGGCACCTTCATGTGCCTGGAATTTTCAAAACCGGTCAACCCGGTATTCCGGACCCTGTACGATTTCTACTCGTTTACCATCATGCCCTTTGTCGGCGGAATCCTCACCGGATCCAGCCGATCGTATGCCTGCCTTTCCGAAACCATCCGCATGTTTGCGCTTCCCGACGAGTTAAAAGAGATGCTCGAAACCATCGGGTTCAGAAATGTCCATTACAAACGCCTGATGAACGGCATCGCCGCGGTGCATGTGGCCACCAAGTAATTCTTTTGATTGATTATTTTTTCCAGGACCGCAAAGTCTGGCGAGAAATACTTACAAAATCGCAATCATGGAAATTGCCAGCAGGGCGGGGGGGAAGTAACTGGCTTTATTGAACAGGGCCATGGCCGCATCCCGTGACCCGGCCCGGACCAGCCGGAAAGCGGGTGCGATCAAAAGGGCCGTGCCCATCAGAAACACTGCGGCGGAAACAGTCCAACGCACATTCGGAAAGGCCCGGGCGAACAGGACAATGGCGAAAATCACCGCAAGGCTGAGAGAGGCAAGGGCAAGCCGGGCAGATGTCCGGGCGCCCAGCCGCACCGGGATCGTCTGGGCTTTATAGAAGCGATCCATTTTCAGGTCCGTCCAGTCCGCCGGGATATTCTGTCCCCCGATCTCCCAGAAGAACAGGCACAGGAATAAAGCCAGCGTAAAGGAAACCGAGGGCGTGGGGTCCACGGCAAAAAGGGCGGCAATCGCCCCGCTGTTTTTGACCATTCCGCTCACCACCGCCCGCCAGGGACTGACCCGCCACAAAACGCAGTAAATCACCTCCAGCGCTGCACCGGTCAAAAATACCGCCACGCACATGGGATTGAGCAGCCAGGCCCCGATCAGCGCCACAACGGACCAGCCGGCCGCCCAGATGATGCCGTCGCGGATACTCAGCAGGCCCTGTGCCATGGGATGCCGCACGCCGACGGCATCCAGGTAATTTTCCGGAATCGCCATTTCATGGCCCGACTTCTCCCGGTCGGAGCGGTAATCCACCACATCGTTTAAGGCATACACCGCGGTGTACCCGGCAAATGCGGTCATCAGGCCGATCATTATCACTTGGGGCTGCGGAAAGGCGCCCAGATAGAGCAGTACGGCAAAGGCGGGCGTGGCCATATCCAGAATCCCGTGAGGGGTGCGGGACAGGGCCAGAAACAGCTTCAGCCGGCGGGGCAGGGCCCGGTTCAGGACGGCTTTCTCCATGTCCGATTCCTTTGTCTAATCGTATAGTTCGTGTCGTAAAAAACAATAGGCAGATTCAATTAAATTGCAACTGCCCGCTTCCGGTGAACCGGTCGTCTGAACGCGTGACTTTAATGTTAGATTATCCTTCGAATTTTCGCAATATTCTTGAATAGGGAGACGATACTGGCGTGCCGGGGTTGTCTACAATTCGAACTGGGGCCGGTAATCTTCCGGACGGGAGAAATTGTTCAGGGTTTTGGCAATGGAGGCCTGCAGGAAGGAATTGACCCACCAGTAAATATCGGTCTTCTCGATATTTTTGCGCAACTGCCGCATCCGCTCCCTGCGTTCTTCCGGAGCCATTTTAAAGGCCCGGTAGATGGCCTCGGCCACCCCCTGCTGATCGTGGGGGTTGACCATCAGGGCGTTCTTCTGGAGTTGGGCGGCCGCGCCGGCAAATTCGCTCAGGATTAAAACACAGTTCTCCTCGATGCTGGAGGCGCAGAACTCTTTTGCGATCAGGTTCATGCCATCCTTTAAGGGCGTAATCAGGGCGATTTCCGAGGTCCGGTAGTAGGCCAGCAGTTCGGTCCGGGTGAGGCTGCGGAAAATATAATGGATAGGCACCCAGTCAAACCGGGTGAATTCTCCGTTGACTTCGCCCACCAGCCGCTCGATTTCGATTTTAAGATCTTCGTATTCGGGAATGTTGCGCCGGCTGGGGACCACCACCTGGACCAGGATGACCTTTTCCAGCAGTTCGGGATAGCGGGAAAGCGCATACTGGAATGCCTTTATCCGCTCCAGGATCCCCTTTGAGTAATCGAGCCGGTCGATGCCCAGGATGATGTTCACCCCCGGCATCTGCTCGTGTATGTACCACGCCTTGTTCGCCACCTCCTTGCTGTCGGCGGTCGAAGCGAAATCATGGTAGTCGATGCTGATGGGAAATGCCCCCACCCGGACCTGGCGCTCACCGAAATCGAGCGTCAGCACATGGCCCCGGCCATGAACTGAAACGGTTTTGATGTTTTTTCGGACGCACTGGATGAAGTTGCGCTGATCGCGCAGGGTCTGAAGGCCGATCAGGTCGTAGGCCAGAAGGGCGCGCAGCAGATCGAACCGCCAGGGCAGCCGCATGAAAATATCGGGGGGTGGGAATGGGATATGCAGGAAAAAAGCGGTTTTATCCTTTACCCCCAGACTTCTCAATTCATTTCCCACGTCCATGAGGTGATAATCATGCACCCATATAAAATCACCCTTTTCGATGTTTTCGACAATTTTTTCGGCGAATTTGCGATTGACCTGCTCATAGAAAGGCCAGTACGAAGGATCGAAATTACACCGGCCGGGCATGTCATGAAACAGCGGCCAGATCATCTCATTGGCAGCTCCCCGGTAGTATTTTTCTCTTTCCAGTTCAGTCAGTTCCACCGGCTTGAGATTGAATCCGGATGCAATGGCCGCTTCGGCCATGGCCTTTTCCAGTTCATTTTCCGGAAATTGCGTAACGCCCGGCCAGCCGATCCATAATCCGCCCCGATTTTTGAGAACGGGGGCCAGCGCCGTCACCAATCCCCCCGAACCCGGCCGGGCCTGCCACTCGCCCTGTTCGTTCTGATCCAGGATGATGGGCAGGCGGTTGGATACCACCATCAACCGCGGTTTTGGCGCCTTCTCTGCTCCAGTGTGCGTCATCTTTTTTTTACCCGTGCAAAAAGGTGGTGAAATTCTTATAGTCAGCGCTTGAACGAAGATGCGGATCATCGCCGGGGCGTGATTCGTTCATGCACTATTTATCTGAGATCATTAAAACTTTACATAACCATGCGGTCGTATGTAAATAAGGTATAGACCCTATATTGCAGAAAGTAGAAAAGGACTTTGATGGTTTGTGTTTTGAATCGGGATCGCTTTAAATACAACCGGGCGGCAGCGCGCTCAAGCGCATCCGGCAAGACCATGTGAATGCGAAACGCACAGCGTCCATCGGAGAAAAAACGACTTCTAATTTAAGCGGCTTGTATAATCTTTGAAGGTCACGTAAAATTGACAGGCATCGGCATGCTGTTCATTTTTGGATCATCACTGAATAATACTGAATTTTGCTGCTGCGGTCCCAAAAGACCGCTTTGGCCCATCTGCTTTAAATTGTGACATGCATATTACAACCCTCAAGGTCATCATCAACGGCAGGTCCGGCGCGCTGGTCGGACGCAAGGGCGGTCTGCTTTTAGAAGCCATTTCCAAAGCCTTTGCCGAAGAGGGCATCGATGCCGACCTGCAGGTCCGCACCGGCAGGGATATCGGTGCGGCCATCGATGCGGCGGTAAACGGTAAAGATGAAATCATCGTTGTGGGCGGCGGAGACGGCACCATCAATGCGGCGGCAGTGGCGCTGTCCCGGGCCGGAAAGGTGCTGGGCATTCTTCCCATGGGCACGCTGAACCTGTATGCCCAGGATCTCGGGATCCCGCTCGATCCTGCTCAGGCGGCCCACGTTCTGGCAAAAGGGGTGATCCGCCGGGTGGATTACGCTGAGGTGGAGGGCCGTCCCTACCTGTGCAACTGCATCATGGGAATTCTGCCGCCTTTGATGCGGCAGCGTGAACACGTCCGGGGAAAGTCATTGGCCAGCCGGTTCAAAAAGCTGTTCCAGACCGCTTTTACCCTGCTGAAGCAAAACCCCCGCATTCAGGTCCACCTGCAGATGAATGGCAGCGCAAAATCCATGAACGTTTTAGGTGTGGCGGTATGCAATAACGAATACCACAATGCATATGCATTGTTTCCCCATCCCGTGACGCTGGATGCCGCCAAGCTGTCTGTTTATGTGGCCCGGGAGTCCACGCGCATGGAAACGCTTCGCCTGGCCTTGCGGCTTTTTCTGGGCACCTGGGAGAGCGAAAGCGACCTGGCGGCTTATTCGACGGATCAGGTGTCCCTCTCCTCGCCGCAGAAAGACGATCACCACGGCAACGGATGGGGAACTGCTCGATTTTGCCCCGCCACTGAACTTCCGGATCCATCCTCGCGCCTTGAAGGTCCTGATGCCGGCGAACACGGCCGATCGGCTGTTATGGCAGGAGAATGAAGATACCCAACTTGGGGATGAACCATGAAGACCCTGATCCACATCACGGACCTGCATTTCGGCAGGATTACGCCAGATATCGTGGAACAGCTCGAAACTCAAATCGGGATTGCCCGTCCGGATCTGTGCATCATCAGCGGCGATCTCACCATGCGCTCCCGCCCGCGGGAATGGCGGCAAGCCCGTGCGTTCATCGACCGTCTGCCCGTACCCCACATGGTGATTCCGGGAAATCATGATCTGCCCTATGTCAATTTGCTGGAACGCTTCACGGACCCGTATCGCCGGTTCCGGAAATTTATCAGTGAATCGCTCAATCCCCGGTATCATGACCATGAGATCGCCATCATGGGCGTCAACACGGCCCGATCCTGGGTGCCGCACTGGACCTGGAAGGAGGGCGATTTCTCAATCGATCAACTGGAGATGGTGAAAGATTTTTTTAATCGGGTCGGCGCGGGGCGGGTCAAGATCGTGTTTACCCATCATCCCTTTCTGCCGCCGCCCCAAAGACCCCGGACCTATCTGGTCCGGCATGCCCGGCGCGCGCTTTCGGTTTTTGCGGAACTGGAAATCGACCTGCTCCTGGGCGGGCATCTTCATCTGAGCTACAGCGGTGATATTTCTGCCTTCCATACCTTAATCAAGCGCAGCATGCTGTGTGTCCAGGCGTCGACCGCCACCAGCAGCCGGCTGAGAAGCGGGGTGCCCAACGGATTTAATTTCATCGCCATTGAACCCGATCACGTGGATGTCCACTCATGGGAGTGGAGCGGAAAGGCCTTTAAACGGATCAAGACAGACGGTTTCGACCGCATAGAGGCGGGCTGGTCAGCGCGCCAGCCTGAAACTCCGGTGCAGACAAAATAGGGGATTTCCATGGCTAACCCCCTCCGCCCGTCCGACACCCCCCTTGATCCCCCCTCGCAGGGGGGAATAAAAAAAGGAGTCCCCCTCGCAGGGGGAATGAAAAAAGGAGTCCCCCCTCGAGAGGATAATAAAGGGGGGGTGTACTGGCCGAAGGCCGTTAGGATTCGCAAGTTCCTGACTGCAAAAATACCGCACGGCGGGGTACAATGCTTTTTACGGCTTCATCAAACTCAGGGAGAAGATTATGAAGGGGCATCCATATTTCAGATGGGGGTTTGTCACCGGCCTGCTGGTTCTGTTCTTTCCGCAAATTCTGTTTGCGCTCCCGCCCAGCCCCCACGAACCCCTGGTTCAGGCGGGGATCGCCTATACCTTCCGGGGGGATGCCGAACTTGAACACAGCGACGGGACCCAGGTCGATCTGCTGGAATTTGATTTCTGGTTCCCATTTTATACCGGGGCGAAGGGCGCTTATCGATTCTTTGCCGGCATGCGGTCTAATTCAAGGTATTTTGATTTCAATGGCCCTTATTACGCTTCAATCGATGTCTATTCCCTGCAGATCCCGCTGACAATGATGTGGCAGGCAAATGGCCGGTCGGTTTTTCAGTTGACGCTTGCGCCGGGAATTTTTTCCGATTTCAATGACGTCTCCGGCGATGATTTCAATGTACCCGGCGGCATCTATTATAATTACGAACTCGGTCCGAAACAATTTCTGGTCATCGGTGCGGCCTACGGACAAGCATTCGGGGAAGATCAGGTTTACCCGGTGGGCGGCCTGAAATGGACGGCCTCGGACAAACTGCACGTTAATTTAATGTTTCCCAACCCCTCGGCCACCTGGAGATGGACTCCGGATCTTCTGTTGTATCTTTTTGTCGAACCGGGCGGAAATGAATGGAATGTTGAACTGTTTGACGGCCAGGACGCCGATTTTGAATTTGAAAGCTGGCAAACCGGCGCCGGTCTTGAATTCCGGCTGGGACAACATTTATGGATCGGCCTTTCCGGGGGCGCTGAAATCGGGCGCCATATCAAATTGGATCTTTATGACGCGGTTGATGCAGACCTGGAGGACACCTGGTTTATTCGAGCCGGCCTTTCCTTTCGGTAAAGCAAGTATTCCCACTCCCATTGGTTTTACAAAAAAAAACAGACAAGCGGCCCGGGTGAAATTCGCCCGGGCCGCTTGCATTTGATCATCATCAAGTGGGTGGTTACTAATTATTATCAAGCGAATCTTCTCAATTTTCAAGCAGCTGAAGACAACCCGTTTCATTTTGTCATTAAAAATTTAAAAAGGAGGTCGACCATGAACATGGTGATGCGGATCTTGTGGGTAAGCCTGTTTTCCATTCTGGTGCTGGTGCAGCCGGGTGCGTCTGCCCGGGCACAATCCGGAGACGGTGGTGAAGAAGGGATGGAGACGCAGCAGGGCAACCAGGCGGTGTCCGGCCAGGGGGACGTCGACCAGCTATTGAAACAGGCGGATGATCTGATTGATAAGGGTGAACGTCAAACGGGCGCCGAACAAATCGGCACCTATAAATCCGCGCTGGAAATTCTGGACCAGGCCGTTACGAAGCAGCCGGATAATTTCGCGGCCAATTGGAAAACGGCTGAAGCCTGCCGTCTTTACGGCGAGCAAGCCCGGGAACAGAAAATCGCCAATTGGGAGGATGTCTGTGCGGAATACGGCAAGAAGGGGATGCACTATGCCGAACGGGCCATCGACCTGGAGCCGGATAAGGTACAGGGGTACTATTATTACGGATTGTGCACGGGGACTTACTCCGACGGCGTGGGCCTGTTCACCGCCCTGCGGGAGGGGTTGAAGAACAAGGTCCAGAAAAACCTGGAAACCGCCTTCCAGATCGACAAGTCCTATGATGACGGCGGACCGATGGTCGCCCTGGGCCGGTTCTGGCAGGTGGTGCCGTGGCCGTACACCGATGAGGACAAGGCCATGAAGTATTATCGCGAATTCCAGAACACGCCGTACTTCGATAATCCGGACCGGGTGGAAGCGCACGTGTACATGGCCGAAATTCTGGTGGACGAACGGGGTAAAAAGCCCAAGGCGGAAGCCCGGCAGCTGCTTACCCAGGCGCTCGAGATCAGCAAAGACCCCTACTGGACTGAGCGTGCACAAACCCTCATGAAGGAATTGTAGAGACCCGCATGCCGGAAGCGGTCACGGCGCTCCTGTAATCAGCGTCGCATCCACTGCCACCGGCCGGCCATCGGCAATGATCAGCGGATTGATGTCGATTTCCCGGATACGGGGAAAGCAGGCCGCCAGGTTCCCCAGAGCGGTCAGTACGGCTGCCAGGGCCTGGCGGTCCACCGGAACCGCACCCCGGAATCCATCCAGGAGGCGCTGGTTCTTCAGGCGCCCGATCATGGCCAGGGCATCCGCCCGGGTCAGCGGGGCCGTTCCGAAAACGATGTCATTTAGAATTTCGGTGAATACACCGCCCAGCCCACACATCACACAGGGGCCGAACTGGGGATCGACCACCATTCCGGCGATCAGTTCAAGGCCATCCGGCACTTGTTTCTGGGCCAGGATTTTACCGTTATTCCCCACACGGTCATTTAACTTTTCAAACAGGGCCGAAGCCTCGGCTATCGTCCGGATATCGAGGTGCACCAGCCCCAGATCCGTCTTATGGACCGCATCGGGCAGCAGTCCCTTGATCACCAGGGGAAATCCCAGTTCCTTGCAGGCCGCATCCATCTCGGATCCTGAACGGACCCTTCGCTCATCGACCGTGCCGATGCCTGCAGCGGCCAGGATCTGTTTCGACAGATATTCATCCAACACTCCGCTGTGGCCGGTCATCAATTCCTGAAGGGGGGGTGTCAGTTCGATCTTTTTCAGGTCCGCATCCGGCACGGCCTGAATGGGGCGGTGACGTCCGAACGCTGCCCGGATGCATTCCACGGCACGGTAGAGTTCTCCGAATGCCGGGACTTTGTGTTCATGGGCGGTGATGTGAAATTTTTTCACCGCCTCCTGCCTGCCCATCAACCAGCAGAAGACCGGTTTGCCCGCCTCCCGGGCATACCGCGCCATGCCGGGAATATCCGGCTCCACCCGGCCCCCGCCGACAAATGCATGAAACAATACCGCATCCACATTTTCGTCGGCACACACCGCGGAAATGGCGGTGCCGTATACTTTTTCCATACCGTTTCGCTCCACCGCCGGCCACAGATCGACGGGATTGGCCACCGGCATCCATTCGGGAAAGATTTCTTCGAG
Organism: uncultured delta proteobacterium; assembly: GCA_963826785.1. GTDB lineage: Bacteria > Desulfobacterota > Desulfobacteria > Desulfobacterales > Desulfosalsimonadaceae > CAWGYD01. Next base: position 448,151 of record CAWGYD010000008.1, on the reverse strand, counting down.
GGCGGATACGGTTTTTTCCGACAGTTCGGCAATGTCCATACCCAGCTCATCGATGAAATCCGCAGACAGGATTCCCGCTCCGCCGCTGAAGGTCAATACCGCAATCCGGGGTTTTTTGGCGGGCAGATCCGGATAGGCGGACAGGGTTCGGCAGATATCCATCATCTGCTTGAAATCCGATGCCATGACCACTCCGGATTGAATCAGCGAATTTCGTACCACCGCATCGTTTCCGGCCATACTGGCCGTGTGGCTCATCGCCGCTTCGGCACCTTTGAGGCTTTTGCCGGCCTTTAAAACCACAATCGGTTTGTTCGTTTGCCGGCAGAGTTGTGTAAACCGCCGCCCCTGGGGAATGGATTCCAGGTAAAGCCCCACGGCCCCGGTGTGCGGATCATCGATGAGGTATTCAAGCAGATCGATTTCATTGACGTCCGCCTTGTTGCCGATGGAGCAGGCCTTGCTGATGCCCATGATGCCGTGGCTGATGAGGTCGATCAGGAACCCGGCGGAAAGCATGCCGCTCTGCACCACCAGGGACACCTCCCCGGGAAGCAGCCCTTCCTCCCATATCACCGGCGATACAAACGAAAACGCATGACCGTTCACGCCGTCCACCAGGCCCATGCAGTTGGGGCCCCAGACCCGGATGCCGGTTTTGCGGACAATGGCGCACAGTTCATCCTGGAGTTTTTTCCCTTCCTCCCCGGTTTCCGCAAATCCGCCGGATTCGATAATGACCCCCGGAATGCCCCTGCCGGCGCACTTTTTTAAAATTTGCGGCACCAAAGCGGCCGGGACAAAAATAATGGCCAGATCCACCGGGTCCGGAACATCTGCGATGGAGGGGTAGCATGGCATTGAATCGATTTGGGTATACCGGGAGTTGACGGGATAGATCGGGCCGGCAAATCCGTGGACCAGGTTCTTGAGTATGGTGTTCCCCCCCTTCAGCGGATTGGGAGTGGCTCCGATGAGTGCAATCCCCCGGGGGTTGAAAAAAAATTCCATGTGAGCAGATTCCTCCTGGCGCATGATATTCATGAACGTTAAAACAGATGATCTAATGTGCCGCCGGCAGCTTGTCAAGCAAAAGCGAACGTTCGTTCTAAATGACGCCGGGATGGAAAGCGCATTACAGCGCTTGCGGATTGACATGAAATCCGATTTTTGTCATAGGGGAAGAGGGCTTTTAGCCATTTAAGTTTTAATGAAGGGCTTCACCTCCGGATCATCGGGATTTTCCGATATGAAAAAAAATCTTTTATGGATTTGCCTGTGCTTTCTGCTGGCCGGTCTTCCCGGAACCGGGCATGGCGGCATATATCAGTATACCGATGAAAACGGGGTGCTCCGATTCACCGATACCCCGCAGGCCGGACCGGATGGGGGCAAAAGGCTGGAAAACACGTCTGACGGCGCCCCCGATTTTCTCGATATCAGAAAAGCGCTCATAGGGTCCCGTCGTGATAAACACCCGGGCGGTGCCGGTGTCGAACAGGCCTCGCTTTGCGTGGTGACCATCAACTCCGATGACCACCGCAGCGCCGGTTTTTTTATATCGCCAGACGGATACATCCTGACCAATAAAAGCCAGATCGCGGTTTACACCATGGGCGGTCAAATCCTTGAAGATACTGATGAAATGACCGGAGACGGGATTAGAGAAGAAAAGCCGCCTCATGAATACAAGATCACCCTGCTAAACGACATGGAACTAAAAGCGGTTCTGGTGATGACCAGCACTGCCTATGACCTGGCGCTGCTCAAGGCAGACGCGTGCATCGCCCCGTATATTGAACCTGCAGCCCCGGGCGCGGTTCAAATCGGGGATATTGTCTACGCCATCGGCGCACCCATGCCGTATCGGGATTTTGCCAGCAGGGGGACCATTACGGAATTCATAAGGGGATACATCCGGACCGATGCCGGTATTCATGCCCAAAACTGCGGCGGCCCCCTGATCAACCAACAGGGGCAGGTGGTCGGCATCAGTGTTATGAGCGGCTCTTCAACAGGAAGCGCTATTCCGATACAGGCTGCCCTGAATGAATTTAAAGATGCCCTGGCCAAAAATGACTGATTCCGGATATTAAAGCGCCCGGGTCGACGAGCATGAAATTTGGTTTCCCGCGTTTTTTTGCAGTGCGTCAAATCCCTCGCCTCGATTTGAATCATTCCTCAGGCTACCCAGCCGAATAGATCCAGCCAATGCTTTCATATCAGGCCTTGGTGGGCACCATCTCACCCGATGTGCCTTCTAAATGCTTAAAGCATGATGAATAGCGGCTGCTTTTCGCGCATGAAATTTGCAGATTCTTATTTGACGCGATATCACCGGCGCAAAAGACGCTACGGAAAACACGGCCGCGCCATCCGCTCTTATGATGCACTGCACAAAAAATGATTGACTTCCCTGCCATGGTATTGAGAGTATGAACAGAACGTACGTTCTAAAAACACCGATGAATACATGATAACCTTTATTCGAACGTCAGTTCGATGATAAGAAAGGAAGCAGGAATACATGCCAGCATCATTGATGAGTTTTTTTCCGCAGGTAAAGGTTGCGGCAAATTGCCTGATGGCGTCCCTTCAGGCCGGAACGGCCTTGTCTGAAATAGCGGCGCGCAACCTGGAGCGGCATGCCGGGCGGATGGAAAATCTGTTTAAAAGCGCAAGCGATATCTGTTTCTCATATGGCAAAGGGCAAGGCGACCCCATGAGAACCACCCGGCAGCTTGCGGTTTCGGGCGCCAAGGGCGCGTTTTTCTTCCAGCAGGCGGCCGCTGTCGGCGCGGTGGGCATGCTGGACCAGTTGGCCCGCCATGCGCGGATCAACAGTGAATTTATCGATTTCCTGACCAAAGAACCCGCTCCCCAGGACTGGCAGGTCAGCTATTCGGAAAAAAATGTTTTGCTTGACCTTCCCTCCATGCGGCTGATCGATATCTCAGCCGACGGCCCGCATGCGATCCAAAATTACACGGTGGTAGTCGCCCCCCGGGCGGGCCATCATTCCAATATCGCCGAAAGAACCGCAGTGTACATGCGGGATAACGGCCTGACCCGCATGGCCGTGGTGGAGCAGAAATGCGCATCGGATATTCCGGTGCAGGTCGACGGCAAACGCCATGACGAGGGGTTTGCCGGCCAGGTGGCGCAATTCACCTCGATTTTAACCCATCTGAAAGATAAGACCGGGTATCCCTCCCACCTGGTGGCGGTCTGCCAGCCGGGCCCCCTGTTGATGGCCACCCTGATTCTAAACCCCGGGCTGGGCAAAACCTTCGGCTGCGCCGGTTCTCCCATGCACACGGAGGCCGAGCCGGGTTTTTTGACCGATTTTTCCCGTCACATGGGTGAGGGATACATCGACTACCTGATCGACCGGTTTTCCGGCACCATTGCCGAAGGGGAAATCGGTGCGGGGCGAAAGGTGTATGACGGCCGTCTCCAGGTGTCGGGGTTTTATTTCCTGGGCATTGAACAGCACATGAAAAACTTTCGCCGCATGTATGCGGACCTGAAGTCGGGCAACCGGGACGGGGTAAAACGGCAGAAGGAATTTTATGACTGGTACAACTGGTGCCATCATTTTCCGGCCGAATTCATCCGCGACACCTACAAGAAAATTTTTGTCAACAACGACCTCATCCGCGGCCGTCTGGCCATCGGCGGCAAGACCGTCGGCATAAAGGACTATCCGGCAAATGTGCCCATCTGGGCGCTGGGCGGGTCAAGAGATGAAATCGTTCCGCCGCTGCAGGGGATCGGGCACCTGGATGAAATCGAATCGGTCCCGCCCGAAGACAAGCTGGCCGTGGTGGCCGATGCCGGGCACATGGGCATATTCAGGTCCTCCCGGATCCTGCGGGACCATTACAGCAAGGTGGTGGATTTCATCATGGCCAGAAGCGACCGGGCAGAAGCGATGCTGTCGATCGCCTCATAGCGCCAATCGAAAAAAGAAAAAATAAAAACGGCACACGTGCTTTTCCGGATGCACATGTGCCGTTTTTGTTTTTCTAATCCTTTTTGTCATTCCCGCCCTGATCCTTCTCATCGGCGGACGCCCTGAAAAACTGCCTGAAAAATGACTGGAACGGGTTCATTTCGGAAAAAGGGGGCTTGGCCAGGTCCTGGAATCGGCTGCCCATTTCCAGCCATCTTCCGAACTGGTCATCGGCCATATTCTTGTAGAAAATATAATTTTTAAGAATTTTTTCGAGGTAGTTTTCAAAGAAATCGGACAGGATGTTTTCGCCGTACCGGATGATCAGGTGCAGCAGCGGAGCCGGAAGCAGCGCATTTTTCTTCCGGGCCTCCTCCATGATGATCTGCGTGAGCGTAAACGCGGTCACATCCTCGCCAGTGTCGGCATCCGTCACGCTGACCCACCGGCCCTGGCGGATCAGGCCCGCCACATCATTCAAGGTCACATAGGCGCTCTTTTCCGTATTATACAGCCGCCTGTTGGCATACTTCTTTAAATGCACTTTTTCCGGATCCGCCATTTTCTCCCCCGGCACGAATAAAATCATCCCTCAACATAAAATTTTCAGTTATCACCCAAAAATCTGTCAGCAGATATAACTGCTTATATCACCTGAAAAAATCCCGGGCCAAAAGTGCCCGGTTGCGTTTTGTGCATTGCAACAAAAGGCCTGCTTGACAAGCACCATTCAGGACATATTCTAATGTAAAACCTTTCAGAAAGTCAAAGGGTTATCTGGAATCAGCCCCTTTTATCCCTATTTGACATTTGAAGGGAAAATTTTACTTTAATTCATGCGATCAATAAGCCTGGGCAAGACAGGCTTTACACAAAATGATTACCGCAAAAGGAGAATTTGCCATGGATAACAAACAGGTATTAAAGCAAATCGTACAGTTTAACAAGATGACGTTTGACAATGGCTTTTATGCCATGCGTCTGGCCCAGGAGCAGGGGGAAAAAATGCTCAATACGTTTCTGGACCAGGGCGCCTGGCTTCCGGAAGATGGAAAAAGGACCATCAAGGATTGGGTCAAGACTTACCAGAAAGGGGTGGGTGATTTCAAGGCGGCCGTCGATGATCAGTACCGGAAGGTGGAGCAATACCTCGAAGAAACCCACTGATAAGTTGTTGCCGATAAGAAGTATCCAAGCGCAATCTGTTTTTTCAAAACGTACGGAAAAGAAAAGAGGATTGCGCTTTTTTTACAATATAATCAACTGATAAGATGGTGAGATGAATATGACAGCGGCCGGTGAACATCATAACGAACCCGCCGAAGTTTTCGGCACATGGATGAAATCAGCAACGGATTTCTGGCTGCAGATGGCCGGATCGATGATGCCGCAACCGGAATCGGGTACTTTCGAGCATGTAAAAGACCATGTGAAAGACGAGGATCATGGTGATGCTGATCACGATCCTTTGGCGGGATCTGCCGCCCAGGTTCTGGCGGCGTCCATGACGGCTGCCGGCGCCCTGGCATCGGCCATGGGCCAGCCGGATTCACTGGTGTCCTCCCTGAAAAGCGTCACCGCCATTCCGGACATCATCTTGAAAATGATTCAGCCGGCATTCGACAACCTGGCGGAGATGACCGGCAAAATGACCGGGCAGATGGGAAAATCGGCGCAGTATGCCATTTCCCCGGGTGTTGACCGCCAGGCGTTCCGGATATGGCACGATGTCTATGATTCGGAATTTAGGAAATTCATCAATATTCCCCAGCTGGGTCTGATGCGGTATCACCAGGAGAAGTTCAGCCAGTTCTTCGACTGCCTGGGACAACTCGAGACCATCATGGCCGGATTTCTGCAGCTGGTATTTCAGCCCCTCTATGATTCATTTGCGACCTTCCAGGAGCAAATCGCTGAAAAATCCATCCGAAACGGATTGCCGGAAGATCTCAGATCCTATTACACCATCTGGATCAAGATCCTGGAAGGCCATTACATGCGCCTGCTGCGCAGCCCGGAATACCTGAAAATGCTCTCAGAAGCCCTCAACGCCGCTTCCGCATACGCCAAGGCCCGTCGGGAACTGGTCAACGATCTTCTGCAGTACCTGTCCCTGCCCAGCATATCCGATTTTGAGGAAATGCAGAAGGAGCTGTACCTTTTAAAAAAGCGAATCGGCAAAATCGAAAAAGCGACCCGGCCGTATGGGGGTGAATCATGAACCGCTCAGGTGTTCCGGTGGATCTGATTTTATCCCGTCTGGCCCAGGACATGGACAGGGCAAGAAAGAGAAGCAAAAAGGCCGCCCAGATCATGGTCAGTCCGTTAAACACCCGGATTTCCGAAACGCCGTATGAGGTGGTCTACACGGAGGATCGGGTCAAGCTGAAGCACTACCTGCCCCCAAACCGCCCGGAGGGGCATATCCAAACGCCCCTGCTGATGGTATATGCCCTGATCAACCGGGAGACCATGCTCGACCTTCAGCCGGACCGAAGCGTGATCCGCAGCATGCTGGATGCCGGCATGGAGCTGTATGTGGTCGATTGGGGATATCCTACGAAGATGGACCGGTTCGTCGGCATCGGGGATCACGTCAACGGCTACATGAACAACATTGTCGATTTTATCCGCCGCCGCCATGATCTGGAGCAGATCAACCTGATGGGTATCTGCATGGGCGGCACGTTCAGCCTGATCTACAGCGCGCTCTACCCGGAAAAGATCAAGAACCTGATCACCACGGTCACCCCGTCCAATTTCGATACGGATGACGGGCTTTTGCATATCTGGATGAAGTACGTGGATCCCGACGCCCTGGTCGAGGCCTACGGAAACGTCCCCGGGGACATCATGAACCTGGGATTCCTGCTGCTCAATCCCGCCCGGTTGATGATCGACAAATACGTGGGGTTTACGGAAAATTTCGACAGCATGGATTACGTGGAAAATTTCATCCGCATGGAAAAATGGATCTTCGATAGTCCCGATGTACCCGGGGAGACCTTTCGCCAGTTCATTCGGGATTTCTACCAGAAGAACCTGCTGATTCAAAACCGGTACGAACTGGAGGGAAAGCATGTGGATTTAAACCGCATCACCATGCCGCTGCTCAATATTTACGCCCAGTTCGATCATCTGGTGCCGCCGGGGGCGGCCAATCTCATCACGAGCCGGGTGGGCAGCCACGACACGGAAGATTTCCGGCTGGAAACCGGCCATATCGGCATTTATGTCAGCTCCAAATCGAAAAAGGAATTTGTCCCCAAAATCATCAGCTGGCTTTCGGATCGGGATGCGGACCGTGCATCGATCCATGTGAAGGATTACTATTTACTGGCAAAGGACAAGCAAACCGGAGCGGAACATGAACTACTTTGAACATCTCTGTGAAATCAGCCGGGCACAGGGTGCGGCCATCAAAAAAAGGGAACTGCTGGACCTGCTGATGGATATCGCCGTTGACGCCCTCGACGCCAGGGGTGCGTGCCTTTGCCTGATGCACCCGGAAAACAGCCGGTTTCTGCCTGCGGTGCATCGGGGACTGTCCGAAAAACATCTCCAGGCGGAGCCGGACCGCGCAAAAGCCATCCTCGAGGAGCTTCTCAAAAGCGGGTGCCGGAAAATTTCCGATATCATCGATGACGACTGCGCCTCGCATCCGGGACTTCTGGCCGAGGAAGGGATCGCTTCCTACATGGCCGTTCCGGTGATGACCGGCAACCAACCCATGGGGGTGTTCTTTTTGTACAAATCTGAAAAGCACGAATTCGGCCGCGACGAAATCGCCTTCTTTTCGGCCCTTGCAGCCAATGCCGGAATTGCAGTTGACCGGGCCCGGCTGATCGTGCATATCCGGAAGATGACGAAGATGTTTCACGACCTGACGGCAGGTATAAATGCGTCTCTGGATCTAAAGCAGATCATGAATACGCTGACCGTTGACCTCACCCGGGGTTACGGGGCAAAGGGCGCAGCCGTTTACCTGGTGGACCGGAAAACCGGGGAACCGGTGCTGGTGACCCATCATGGATTGAGCCCCGATATCCTGGCTGCCGCCGCGGTGGCCGGGGGAATCCGTACCCGGGACATCCTGACAGGCAAAACGCTGATTCTTCCCAATGATCATATGCCTGTGCCGGAAGCGCTGCAGCAACAGGGCGTCATGGGCCTCATGGGCGCCCCGATCCGCTCCGGTGAGGATATTTCCGGCATGATGTGGCTGTATTTCGCCGCATATCGGCCTTTTTATGATGATGAAATCATGATGTTCAACGCACTCGCCCATCAGGCCGGGCTGTCCATCGGGAATGCCACCAGTTTTGCCATTCTCGAAGACAAATACAGTGATTTGAAAGATGACATGTGGGCACACCGGTCATGGTTCTGATATTATATTTTAGAAAAGGAGCCTTTGGATGAAGGGCAGGACAATTGATGAAATCCGGGTCGGGGACACGGCCGAATTTGCCAAGACCGTATCCGAGGGCGACATATATGCGTATGCCGGGATCACCGGCGATTTCAACCCCGCCCATGTCAACGAGGAATATGCCAGGGGCACATTCTTCAAGACCCGCATCGCCCACGGCATGCTGTCGGCGGGCTTTATCTCCAATGTTTTAGGAAACCATCTCCCCGGCCCCGGCGCGATTTACATCCGCCAGGAACTCAATTTCAAGGCCCCGGTAAAAATCGGCGACACCATCCGAGCGGTGGTGGAGGTCACCCGCATCGATTCCGAAAAAAACCGGATCACCGCAAGCACCCGGTGCATCAATCAGGATGGCACGGTCGTCCTGGACGGCACAGCCGTCATCAGCCCGCCCAAAAAATAAGCGCCCATCAAATGGTTTGACCACTTTTTAAAGCGCCGCTTACTGCAAAAATATCGCGCAAAAAGGGATGCTTTTTGCGATTTCGTCCAAGATCGTTCCTACATGTACGTCAGCGTCATCCCGCCGTCAAACAGGAGATCACCTCCGATCAGGTACCTGGAAAATCGTGAAAAACCGTAGACGAACAGGTTCCCCACCTCTATGGGGGCCATCATTTCCTTGATCCGCGACTTGCCCATCATCACGTCGCGCACGACTTCGTCTTCGGTGATACCGCGCTGCTTCGCCTGGGCCGGAACCTGCTTCAGGGCCAGGGCGGTCTTCACAAACCCGGTGCTCACGGAAAAGGACCGGACTTTGCCTCCCCCTTCTGCGGCAATGGATTGTGTCAGCGCCCGCAGGCCGAACTTGGTGATGTTGTAAACCGCCTTGTTGATGGTGCAGATGTGGGCGTGCACGGAAGCCATGTTGCCGACAGCCCCGGTCCCGCCGGAACTCTTTTTCATGTGGGGCAGGCTGAGTTTGGACAGGTAAAAGGGGGCGCGCAGCATGATCTTCTGCATCAGGTCGTATTTGTCCATGGGAAAATTCTCGATGGAATCGATGTGCTGGATGCCGGCGATATTGGCCAGGTACTTGATCGTTCCCTTTTTGGCCGCTTCGGAAACGGCGTGCACGATATCTTCATCCCGGGTGAGATCCGTCCGGATGAACACCATCTGGCCGCCCAGGTCCTTTGCCATTTTCGCGGTCTGTTGACCGCTTTCTTCATCGATATCCAGCCCCGCCACCGTTAGATGGTTGGCGGCGGCGGCAATGGCGGTGGCCCGCCCGATCCCGCCGCCGGCGCCGGTGACGATGCATACATGCTCCGGACGAAAATCCGGGTCGTCCACTCTCAGTATATCCTGCTCGAGGATTTGAGGTTCCTGAATTTGAATATTCATTACCATTCCTTTGCTGCTGTTCGCGTGTTTGAAGTTTTCCCGAGGCCCCGAAGAAAGGGCATGGCAAAATGGTTTCCATCGGATCCGCTGCTGTCAAATCAGCGCCTGTTCCATCGGCTATGGCCTGGTCATTTCCGGGTGCGGGTGGCGCAACCGATTTCTTCAAATAAAGCGGCTGACCCCACTGGCATCATAGTGCTGCGGGCATTACATTTGTTTACACAGTTCTCCATTCCCCAATGAAAGGAGACGAACAATGATGAATCAGGATCATGTTGAAGATTCAAATGCCAGGGCATATAAACGATACGCCGTCAATGCCCCCATCCGGTTTCGCGCCGAAGGAGAAAAGGATGTTTTTTCGGCATTGACGAAAAATTACAGCAAGGGCGGGCTCGGATTCATCTCCAGCCACCCGCTTCCTGAAAATTCCGTCATCCATTTTGCGCCTCCGATTGCCGGCCAGACCGGCTCGGCCCCCATCTATGCTCCCGAAGCAAAGCTCATCTGGCAGAAAAAGCGATCCGAGCCGCCCTACATCGCCGGGATCAAATGGCTTTCCGTCAGCTGCAACTGGTGCAACAAGACAGTGCCGTTCAGACAGTTGTACCAGACGAAAGAATCGATTTCTCTGTGCAATGAGTGCCTGGAAGAGCTGGATTCGCATTTGAAGGGGCATCTTAAAACCTGTATGCATCAATACCTGCAGGGCAACGTGCTTTGAAATCCACAAACCAGGGCCTTATGGAGATTTCTGAATGGAAACCATCATGAATATGTCGATCTCTGATTTCAATCCGTCTTTGTTTAAAGGAATCGATAAATTTTGGAATTATGAGAAGAAGATCGAAAACGCGAATTACGGGCTGACCCGGGCCGGATATGATTACTGGCAGGCATTGGCGGATTACAACGCGGATTATTTCAATTCCTGGGTCAAGGCGCTCAATTATTTCAACCAGGCCGAGGCGGCAAAAGCGGGCACCGATCCGCCGGCCGGCGCTTGGCCCGAGTATATGAAATTGATCGCTTTTAATATGGATCTTGCCTTTCAGGCGATTTCAAGCAGCCTGGATACCATGGTTGAATTCCACTCCGCTGAAATGGAAAAGGCCGTCAATGCCGTGATGAAAACCTTTGCCGGCAGCACGGAAGGCGACATATTCGATTATATCGAGCGAATTGCCGACATCACCCGGCAGGTGGCGCATGAATATCCCCGGGCGATTTCGGAGATCGCAGATGAATTCGGATTTCACTTCGAACGCGGCGGATACCGCAAGATTGCCGAAACCGACCGCTTCTTCTGCTACCGGGTCCTGCCGACGGAAACCGATATCGACGAACGCGAAAACGGCAAAGCCGATCCTGATTGTTCACCCTTATGTGCTGGGGGCCGATATCCTGGCCTTTCTTCCGGGGGAGAACAAGAGCTATGTGCACAGCTTTGCCAACCAGGGGATTCCCACCTATGTGCGGATCATGAAACCCATCGACACCACCCCGGCCATGCAAAAGATCACCCTGGAAGACGATATCCGGGATATGAAATATTTCTGTGAAAAGATCGTGGCGGAACATGGCCGGCCGCTGACATTGAACGGATACTGCCAGGGGGGATTGATCACCCTGAGCAACCTGCTTTCCGGTGAACTCGACGGCCTGGTGGATACCCATATCACCTGTGTGGCCCCCATCGACGGCACCCGGAGCGCACACTTCCGGCATTTTCTGGAAAACCTGCCCGATCGGTTCAACTCCCTGGAATACGGGACCAAGGTGCTTCCAAACGGCAACCGGGTAGCCGATGGCGACCTGATGAGCTGGGTCTATAAATTAAAGAGCATCCAGACGGAATATCCGGTAAATACCTTGTACCGGGATTTGGCCATGTTCAGCATCCTGAAGAAACGGGGGATGAAACTCAGCAAAACCGCCGCGGCTTTAAATTACTGGATTACCTGCCAGCGTCACGATCTGCCCATGGAAATCACCCGGTTGAGCTTTTTGTCCTATAACCATCCCATTTCCAAGGACGGGACCCTTCCGTTCAAGGCCTTCGACCGGCCGCTCAACATCAAACGGCTGCAGGAAAAGGGCATCCGGATGCTTATCTGCTACGGGGAGCAGGATTCCCTGGTGGAAAAGCCGAGCGCGCTGGCCCCCCTGGATTACATTCAGGCGGAAATCGCACCCTTTCCCAAAGGGCATGTGGCCATTGCCACTTCCTGGTCCCTGCCCACATCCGAATATGCGCTGCATACCCGTTTCGGCGAGGATCACCGCTACCGGGGCCCGGTCCGTTTTCATCTGGACATGATGATGGAAAAAGCAACGGAAACATCCGTTTCGATGTGACCGGCTGCCGACACTGGTGCTACAGGTGGGGAGTCAGGTTAAGGGGTGGGATCTGGGATAACAGGAGGATCCTTTTTTCCGGCCTTTGTCGGGACAGCCTGCGGCAGTTTTTAAAAAACGCCTGCATGTTGCCGTCTGTCTGCTGAATCATGCCCGCAAAAAAAGGGACAAAATCCGAATAGACCGCCACCGGAATCAACTTGGCATTGTTCATGGGCGAGTCAAACCAGGCGTCATAGCGGCTGTCGTTGCCCCACTTTGTTTTCAGCTGCGCATAATCGCTGCGAAGTTGTTCGAATATGGATGCTTTTTGCGCTTTTTTCTCGGGTATGCCGATATCTCCTCTTTGGTAAAGCGTTTGCAGGTGCGCGCGGCAGGTTTTGACCAGATCGGCAAATTCGGCCCGCTGCTTCTTTCCCTGCAGATACTGCGCAAACAGGGCATGTTCGCCGCGGCTTTCCAGCCAGCGGCGCACCCCCTCCTGCTCCACGGCCACGGCGAACCCCTCGTTGAAGGCGGTGTCGTTTTTAATATAGAGCACCTGGTGGGCCAGTTCATGAAATATCAGGCCCGCCAGGTTGTCCTCCCTGCGGTAAACCGTGGTGCTCAGAATCGGGTCCGAAAACCATCCCAGGGTGGAATAGGCGGTGGCGCCGCTGACATAGACATCAAACCCCTGGCGGTGAAGCCTGTCCGCCAGATTCCATAGCCATTTCTTCCGAGAAAAAGCCCTTGTATACCGTATCGCCGACAATGGGGAAATGAAAGGTCCTGGGGGAAAGTGAAAATTCCGGGGCGGCATATACATTCCAGACCACATGCGTCCGGCCGAGATCCACATAGGAGAGAAACTGTTTTTCAACCGGCAGGTTCAGCTCGGTCCGGGCAAAATCCCGGATGGACAGGATCAGCTTCAGGCGCGCTTTGAGATTTTCATCCGTGTATGTGTCTGCGATCAGGTTTTCAATGGGCTGTCTCTTGGATAACAGGCTCATCTGGCCCGCGGCTGCCTGGCGGTAATAGGAAAATGAATCGCAGCCCGACAGCAGGAACAACGGAAGCAGAATGAAAAGGGGAAGATATGACCGGATCAAAACATGAAACTCTGTGAGGGTTCATAAAATGGAGATTTACTTGCTTATGATGTTTGCAATTACCATATGCGCATCCATGTTGCAACCCTTTAAACCGCTTTACCGAGTTAAGTTCCTTCAAAAACTTAAAGCGGCTAACCGGATACGCGTGCGATCAGGCCTTTCAGATACTGGCTTTCGGGGATATGCAGCTTTACGGGGTGGTCGGGGCTTTGTCCGAGCCATTGGATGATCTGCGCGTCACGGCCGGCATCGATGGCCGCATCGGCGACGATTTTCTGGAATAATTCCATGCCCATCAGGCCGGAGCAGGAAAAGGTGAACAGCATGCCGCCCGGCCGCAGGCACTTGAATGCCAGGCGGTTGATGTCCTTGTACCCGCGGCTGGCCCGGGGCAGGTGACGCTGGGATTCCGCAAATTTGGGCGGGTCCAGGATGATCATATCAAAGGTTTTTTTTTGCTCATCGTATCTCCGCAGCAACTGGAAAACATCGGCCTTGATGTTTTCGGACCGGTGCGCTTCAAACGGATTCAGGCGCACATTCTGGTCGATTTGTTCCAGCAGGCCGGCCACATCCTCCACGTGGGTCACGTGTTTGGCCCCGCCTTTTAAGGCCGCCAGGCCGAATCCCCCGGTGTAGGCAAAACAGTTGAGCACCTCCGTCCCGAAACTGTGCGCGGAAACCAGATGGCGGTTGATCCGCTGATCCAGGTAAAATCCGGTTTTATGGCCGTTTTCGACATCAACCAGAAATTTTATACCCGCTTCCTCGATCTCGATCCGGTCGGGTGGATTTTCTCCCCATAGCAGTCCTTTTTGTGGCCGCAATCCTTCTTTTTTGCGGACGCCGGCATCGGAGCGTTCGAAAATGCCCTTGATGCCGGCAAGCTTTGTCAGGTGATCGACGATGACGCCTTTCCAGTTTTCGGCGCCCGTGCTTAAAAACTGGCACACCAGGAAATCGCCGTAGCGGTCCACGATCAACCCGGGAAGCCCGTCGGCTTCCGCGGAAACCAGGCGAAAGGCATTGGTCTGCCCGGAAATACCCAAAGATGCCCGCAATGACATGGCCGCCTGAATCCGGTTTTCAAAAAAGCGCTCATCGATGGCTTCTTTCGGATCAAACGTCCAGATGCGCACCCGGATCTGGGAGGCGGGGGAAAAGGCCCCGCGTCCCAGAAACTGGCCGCTGTCCGAAAAGACCTCGATGGTTTCGCCGGGCTGGGGTGTGATATCGATTTGCCCGACCGCACCGGAAAACACCCACGGATGCCCGCGCAGAAGGGACCGTTCACGCCCTTTTTTCAATATGACTCTGGTCATTTGATGATCCGTAACAGGGATAAAGGTATTTTTTGGCTTTGCCCTTTCATTATCCCAATAACCATTTTGCGGCAAGCCGGAATCGCCCCGTTGATTTAACCATGCCCCCGGGCAGGCCAAAGAGGAATGCGATCCCTGCTATTCTACCAGGGCGTCTGCCACCATGGAGGAGAGAAAGCGGACGTCGGTGCCCATCTGGTAATGGTCGTTTAAATTGCACAGTTGGGTGTGGCAGTTCTCGCAGGCGGTGGCCAGGATTTTTGCGCCGGTTTTCTTCACCTGTTCGGCCTTGACTTTTGCCGACTTCATCCTGAAATCCAGCGTGTCTTCCCCCAGCGCCACCAGGCCGCCGCCACCGCCGCAACACCAGTTGTCCGCCGGTTTGGGGGACATGTCCCGGAAATTGCCGGCCAGGTGGGAGAGGATATAGCGCGGCTCGTCCATGACCCCGCCGTTTCGGGCCAGCTGGCAGGGATCGTGATAGGTCAGGGGGGCAGAAATTTTTTCCTTTTTCAGCTTGATCCGACCCTCCCGGATATACCGCGCGTGAACCTCGGTGATGGAGCTGACCGTAAAGGGCTGGTTTCCGGCCATCTGCTTCATCACCCGGAAGGCGGTGCCGCACTCGCAGATGCAGACTTCCTTGACTTCAAGGCGCCTGGCCTCATTGATGATGCGGTCCAGGATCAGCCGGGTCCGGGAGGGATCGCCCACAAACGCTCCGAAATTGACCGCCTCGAAAAAAGAGAGCGTCCACTTTTCACCGGCCGCGTTGAACACGGCCGCCGCCGGGACCATGGAATGGGAACCGGCCAGGGCCACGTAAAGCAGGTTTGCACCCTTGACATCCACGGGAATCACCGTTTTTCCCGCCTCGGATTTCCATTTTTCCAGAACGTCCGCCTCCAGTTCCTTCACCGATTCCAGAAAACCTTCCCGGAAGATCTCCAGGGATTGACCCTTCTGGATGGAGGTATCGGCCAGCATGGTCAGGATTTCCGGCTCCGCGTGGGCGCCCACCAGCAGGAGTTTGGCAATGGACATGATCATCTGGGTGTCGATGCCGAAGGGGCAGAAGGTCATGCATCGCCGGCATCCGGTGCAGGAGTAGGCGGCCTCGTAGAGTTCCTCGAGGGCCAGTTCGGAAAGGGGCCGGGCTTCACCCAGAGCCGGCATGATCCGGCCCTGGGCTTTGAAATATTTCTTGTATATCCGGCGGACGATCTCTGCGCGGTATGCGGCGATATTTTTGGCCTTGGGCATGGAGGCATACACGTGGCAGGCCTCGGTGCACACGCCGCACCGGGAGCAGGTTTCCAGGTAGAGGCGCATGGCATAGTTGAGCTTGCTTTCAAAAAGCGCCAAGAGATCGGCGCGGGTTTTGGCATCCATTGTCTATCCTCTTTTCAATTGGTTGACCGGCAGGGCCAGAAAGGCATGCATGATCTTGCTGAAGGGAAACGCCATTAAAAACAGGTTGGCGAACAGCACGTGCAGCACCAGCATGAAGGTATGCCCCGAGCCGGTAATGGTGTCGCTCAGCACCGGCTTCAAGGTGAGCAGGCTCATCAGGTATTCCCGGTAGTCCTCGACATACATGGTGCTGTAATAAAACCAGTTGCGGGCCCAGTCCATCTCCGATCCGAACAGGACCACCAGAAAGAGCAGGATCAGCAGGAAATAATCCTCGGGCACGGAGATATCCCGCACGGGTGAAAAGAACCGGCGGCCTAAAAAATAGAGCAGGCAGATGGACAGGATCAGCCCTAAAAATCCACCCCCCAGAAAAATCTGGTGGGGAATGACCTGGATCGCCTTAATATCGGCAAACAGCTCCAGGTGGCCGACGATGGTCAGCAGCAGGCAGATGTGAAAGGCCATGAGAAACCCCCACAGCAGGGGTTTTCGCCGCAGGACCGTGGGCAGCAGAAATGTGTCGGAAAGGGCATTTAGAAAGCCATGCCGCTTTTTCGGATACAGGTGAAGGGGGACCGGATTCGCCGGCCTCCGCCAGATCCTTACCAGCTGATAGGCTGTGCCCCCGAAGAAAACCGCAAAGGCCAGGTAGACCATGGGGACCAGAATGAAATAATAAAGGTTTTCCAATTCAAACTCCCCGTTACTTGAGCCTTTTAATCTGAAATCGGGTGATCTTGCCGTCCTGTTCGGATTTGAGGATTTCGTTTCCGCTGGTCCTGGCCCATGCGGGAAAATCGGCCCGGGCGCCGGGATCGGATGTTTCACACTCGATCACTTCCCCGATTTGAACTTCCTTTATGGCCTTGCTCATTTTCACCACGGGCATAGGGCAGGGCAGCCCTTTAAGATCGACGGATTTTGCGATGGCTTCAGACATTATCGAATCTCCTTTGTTCGTTTTTTGGGTTAGGCTTGTTTGATGAACCCGTAAAAAGTCCAAAGTTCGTCACTCCGGTGAAAACCGGAGTCTATAACCAGCTTAGTTTGTAGTAGATTCCGGCCTCCGCCGGAATGACGACAGCGTAAAATCCGACTTTTTACGGCTTCATCTTGTTTCAGTCAGGAAGAAATTGTTTACGGCTCATCAGATAAACAGCTGTATTTTGCTGCCGGCGGCTTCCTCCAGGAATTTGGCCACGCCGCAGTAGGTCAGGTCCGGGTATTTTATCATTTCCTCATGGGTAAAGCCCATCAGGTCCATGGACATTTCACACACATAGACGCGCACGCCGAGTTCGGCCGCCATCTGGATCATCTCGGGAAGCGATGCCACATTTTTCTTTTTCATCAGCGATTTCATCATGGCCGTTCCCATGCCGCCCATGTTCATCTTGGAAAGCCTGGCCCGGTCCGCTCCCCGGGGCAGGGCCGCTCCGAACATCTTGCCCATCAGGTCTTTCCTGCCGGCATTCCCGGATTCACTGCGCAGGGCGGGGGTTCCCCAGAAGGTGAAGAACATCACCACATCCATTCCCATGGCCACGGCCCCCGTGGCGATGACAAAAGCGGCGATGAGCTTGTCCAGATCGCCGGAAAATACGATCATGGACATTTTGTTTTCCGGCCCGGACCCGGCCAGGGTCCGGACCTGTCCCTCCAGGGCTTCGATCTGCTCATGCAGGGATTCGAGGGTGACGGTTGTCGTCGGTTCCATAATGTCTCCATCCTGTGTTTCTGGTTTTTGTTAATACTATTAACTATTAGGACAAAAAAAATCTCAGGTCTGCCCGGGTTTACACCAGCTTTTCCCGGACCGTTTCCATGGCCCCGTGAAGCATTTCCATGTACGACAGCAGCATTTTTCGATCTTCTTCGCTGATCTGCTTTAAAATTTCCCGATGAATTTCCTTGTAGAAATCATCCACCTGGCGCACTTTTTCCCGGCCGGCGGCGGTAAGGCCGATGAGCTTCACCCGGGCGTCCGCAGGGTCGTCGAGTTTGGTCAGGTACCCTTTTCCGGACAGCTGGTCCACCACCTGGGTCACCCGGCTCTTGGCCACATCCATTTTTTTCGCAAGGGTTTTGACGGTCAGGTAATGCTCGCCGTCAAACAGCATCAGGCAGCGCAATTCCCCATAGGGGAGGCCGAAGCGGGAATGCTCATAGATCCTGCGATCTTCGCAGCATTTGACCATATCCGTCACCAGTTCCTTGAGCCGGGTCACCTGAAAAGCCGCCGGCGGGTTTGTGCGGAAAGCAGATAGTTTTTTTTCGTTCATAGTGTGAACAATAAAGAGTTCTTCCCGGGATGTCAACTTTTTTTCCGCATTTTTTTTAAAAAGGCGGTCTCCGTGACCGGTCGCCGATGGAAATGTTCGGGATAAGTTTTTGATTTTATTAATGTATGTATCCAATTCGTTCCCGGGTCAAGACCGGCAGTCCCGACCTGCTGCGGTCTTGTCCAGGGGGGCGATGCTTTCGGAATTGACCGGGGTGAACGTCAGGTGACTGGAAACGGCATGATTCCGGATTCTTGTGCCTGCTGGCAATTGAGGCAATCCTCGAGAGAAGCAATGGAATAGATTCTGGATATAGCTGCAGGCGTTTCCTGCTGCCGTTTAGCGATCCGCTGCCGCTTGCGACAGGCCGCGTTCGTGATCCAGCAGTTGCTGCGTCTGCATTTAAAATCCGTTCCTTTTGGTTTTTGCATTCGGCCTCTCCCTTCCCGGTTTTAAAGCGTTTCCGGGTTTACATGTGAGTGCTTATCCCGATGGATTCTGTCATATATTAATATAAGCATTTGAATTTAATCGACCAAGAAAAGGTCTGAATCGCACGATAACCGGCGAACCCGGTTTTTTGATGGCAGATATGCTCAACGTTTCAATCTGCGGACGGGGAATTCGTGCAAGAAGCGGGTTCACCCGGCTGATATTTACAGGCTCAAGTTGTTCATGAGTGGCATCATGTATTTTCGGAAAAACAAGGCTCTATTGTGAGCTGCTCAGAACCTGATGTCGAGAATAATGAATATAAAACAGGTAAGTTATGGATTGCCTGATGTGCAGCGGACCTGTTGACGCCCTTGCTTTGCATACCTATGATTTTTTGAAATTGCGGATGTCGTTAAAACCATATTCAACGGGGAGCAACTACCTGAATGCCGCAGACGCTGGATCAGATCATCCCCCTGTCGGTTCGACTCATTGTAATGACAGCCGTATACCTGCTTTTCTTCATCGGGGCTGCAGGTGCGGCAGGCGACGCTTTTACAGGTCCTCGTTTTGCGGTTTCCGAATCGGGCAACCGTCTGACGCTAAACGTGCATCCGCTGTTTGGTCGGGAACTCAAATTCGTGTTTGACCGGGCGGACATCGACCCCATGGCGCTTTCCTGCCGGAGGGAGGAAGATCGGATCAAATGGCCTGCCGATTATTGCAGCGGACCGGACAGGGAGCGGCCCCATAAACTCGAGATGATCGAACTTGCCATGAAGGAATTCGATGTGTTTGCCGGGCTTCGGGAAATGTTTCATGATGTCGAGCACCGGATGGATGATTATGTGAAGAGATTGAAGCTCAAAGGCGGGGTCAATATCAGGGAAGATTCCCAGTGGGCGGTCAAGGAAAATGTCGAGTTCAATGGCGGCTTCATGTTCAGAGTCAAAGAGGCGGTCACCCGGAGCCCGATCGTGCAGGAATTGATTCCGGATCGGATCAACTGGAAGATCGGTTCGGACCTGTCGGGGAAATACATTATCGGTGAACTTGAAATCGGCCGGCATCTTTTTTTCGAAAGCAGCATGGGAGATTCCGGTGAATGCAAAATGTTTGTCGAAATCCCCTTCTAACCTGATCACAACGGTCCTTCAGGTCCAATCGTTTCATCATTTCGGTACAACCTGATCGTGTTTTTAAGTACAGGAAAAATCGTATGCCCGGAAAAAACGTTTCAGAACATCAGAACATCATCCGGCAATTATTCGATGCGGACAGAAATGCCCGCCAGAATGTGGAAAACGCCCGAAGAGAGGCGGAATCGACCATAGAGGCGGCAAGGAACCGGGCGGAAGAAATGGTGAACAGGGCCCGAAAGGAGGCGCAATCCGAAGCCGACGCCCTGGTCGAAGCATCCGAGGCCGAACAGGCCACGGGGGCATCCGATGAATCCCCGGATATCCAGGTGCTGCGCCGGCACGCCCGGGACAACATGAACCGGGCGGTCGATTTCCTGGTGGACTGGGTCACCGCAAAAACGGAGTAAACCATGATGCGACCATGATGGACATGTTCACATATGCCGCCCCGCATGCCGCCGTGCGGGCAGCCATCGGCCGCATGCTTTCAGATGCGGACTGGGAGGTCCTTATAACCGCATCGGATACCCAGGGCTTTCTTTCCGCAGCCGCCGGCACCGCTTATGGAGAACTGTTTGCCGATCAGCCTCAAAACATCGAGGAGATTGAAAAACGGCTGCGCCGTTTCCTTTCGGACCGTTTCCGGTTGCCGATCCCCTTTCTGCAGGGCGCGGTGAGCGATATGGTCGACTGGCTCTGGCGGCCGTTTGAGATCAGCAACCTGGTCATTTTGCTGCGCGGCCTCCATAACCGCATTCCGGCCGCCCGGATCCGGTCTTTTCTGGTTCCGCTGCGGGCCGGGACCCAGTTCGACTGGCATGTCCTGAGCAACGCCAGTTCCGTGCATGACGCCATCGGCCGAATCAAGATGTCGTTTTTCGGCCGCTTCTATGCCCGTGCCCTGGAGAACGCTTATAATGAATATATCCGCCGGGACAATGTTTTTATACTGGAAGTGGCCTTGTACCTGGCCTATTACCGCCGGCTGCAGGATCTGCTCAACCGTCTTGCGGGCAGGGACGGAAGGGATGCGCAGCGGATTGTCGGCACGATCATCGACAGCCGCAATATCCTGTGGGCATATCGCTACCGGATTTTCTTTCACCTGGAACCCGAAACCATTCTCGGCTATTCCCTGCCCACCGGAGGCCGCGTGAATGCGGCGCTTATCCAGGGGGCGGCGTCGGGCGGTTCCCTGGTCGAAATCATCAGCGCCATCTGGGACGGCCGTCTGCCCGATATGGACCGGCTGCAGGACCAGCGTACCCGGGATGCCCTGGTCGATCTTGAAGTCATTTTTCGCCGGTACCTGCATGGACTGGCCCTTGAAACACTGATGCATTATCCCCTGCACTTCGGGACCATACTGGCGTACCTGGTGCTCGTCGAATCGGAAGTGGAAGATCTGATTACCACCCTGGAGGGCGTCGCCTACGGATGGCCGACCGATCGGATCCGCCCGTGCCTGATCGGAAAACGGGGGTATGCATGAACCGCACGAAAGTCAGCATGGCCATCCATGAAGCCGATCTGGAGCCGGTGGCGGCGGCCCTGGCCCGGTTTGAAGATCTGCGCTTTGAACCGGGGCAAGAAAGGGGGGCCGGCAAATGGCACGATCTGGTCGAGCGTTTACTGGACAACACCCATCGGCTGCACAGGCTGAAACAAGCCCTGCATATCTCGGATGCCGTGGAAAAAAAGCCGCTGCCGGGCATCAATATCGAAAAGGCCGTCGATGACGGTCAAAGACTCCTGGAGGAAATCGAGGAAAAACTTCAGGCCCTGGAGGAACGGAAAAATGAGGTGAATGCGCAGCTAGAGCGGCTGCGCATCCTTTCTAAAAACTGGGAGCGGTTGCAGCAGGTGGGAATTTCGTTCCGGCAGATGCAGCACCTATCCTACATTCATCTGGAATGCGGATGGATTCCGTCGGACCAGAAGGACAGGATCCATCTGGCCGCCGTTTCAACCCCGCTTGTCATCATGCCGATCTTCGAGTCCGGCGGAAAATGGTTTATCGCCGCATCCGCCCTTCAAAAAGATGTTTTTGTCCTCACGCGGATCCTTCAGTCCCTGTTTTATGAAGCGCTTGAACTGGACCCATGGGAACCCGCGGCCGGCCGTGAACGCCAGGATCTCGAGCACCGGATCGCAGTCCTTCGGGAAAATCTGGAAAGTATTTCCCGGAACCGGCAGCGCCTGGCAAAAGACTGGGCCGATCATCTGGTCGAGGCGGACCACCAGGCGCAAGCGGCACTGAAAACAGCCCGGATTCTGGATCGGTATGGCCGGACCGGTGAAATGGTGATATTTGACGCCGCCATCCCCGAAAAGGAGATGGATGCGCTGTTTCGCACCCTCCGGGAGAAGGCCGTCCATCCCCACCGGATTTTTGCCGAAAGCAATCGGGAGGCGCTCTGATCATGTTCACGCCGGTTCCCATGCGACAGGTCAATGTGTTTCTTTTAGAAGACGACATCGAAAAAGCCGTCATCGCCCTGGGGCGGTTCGAATCCTTCCATCTGAGCCCCGATGCCGACGATCGGGACTGGCGCACCGAAACGAACCACTGGAGTGACCTGTCTGATCGGTATACCGCCCAGAAGGAGCGCATGGAAAATCTTTTAGATGCCCTGCAGATCCCCTGCCCCAGGATGGGTCCGCCCCAGCGGCTTTCACCTGCAGCGGATGCGGATGATATCGGGGATATCTTAAAAGAAGCGGAGCAGGCGATTAAAGACTGGCAAGTGCGTTATCGGCGGAACCGGGAGGATATCCGGCACCTGGAATATCTCATCCGGGAAATGCAGCTTCTTGAACCCCTGGAAATTCCGGTGGAGGAAATTCGAAATCCGACATACATGCACTGGGTGGTGGGCACCATGCCCCGGGAGAACCTGGAGAGCCTGCGGCTGGCCCTGTTTGAAAATCCAGTGGCCAAAAAGCCGCTTTCCCGGAAAACCACCCGCAGGATCAATATTTTCCTTTCCGCGCCGGAAGTGGAGCCGGCCACCCTGGCGCTTCTCAAGTCCGGCCATTTCCGGCCGGTCAAGACCACGGGCGAAGAATGGGCGCAGCCTTCATCCGACTGGAAGAATCTGGCCGGAACCTGTGCAGGCCAGGTGGAGCGGATTCAATCCCTCATGGATGCACTTCAAATCAAACCCCCGGTCCTGCCGCTATCCGAAAAGGCAGCCCCCCGGCGGGAAGTCAAGGAGATCTCCGAAAAAATCGATGCGCTGGAGGAAATGATCCGCACCTGCCGGGACCGTAAAAACCGCCAGGAAAAGAAGATGGAAAGACTGGATCATCAGATCCGGGCCCTCGGCCTGTTTGAATCCGCCGGCATCCCGATCCCGGCAGTTCGAGAATCAGGGAACCTGCACTGGGTTTTCGGTACGCTGCCCAAAGCGCGCCTGGACACCATGAGAATCGTCCTGTCCGGCATCCCCTCGCTTTTGATCCCCATCGAACTCGATGATCGCCGTGTGCTGGTGGCAGGGGCCACCGTGAACACGCATGCGAAAACGTTTGACGCCATGATATCGGGCCTGGATATGGATCTGCTAAACCTGCCGGAAACAGACGGGCGGGAAAACGATCAAATCAGCGGCGCATTGCAGCGGCAGTTGGACGAATGCAAACAGGGGCTCGCCCGGCTGGAAAATGAGGAAAAAAGAGCCTATCCGCAGTGGCGGCAGCAGCTTTTATATCTATGGCGCCGGGCCCGGACCCATGCCCGGATCGCCGAAACGATCTCCGAATTCGCACGGTACGGAGACGTTTTTCGCATGTCCGGACAGGTGCCGGCGTCCGAAATCGACAATATCGTGTTCACGGTGGAAAATGCCACGGCCGGCCGCGCAGACGTTGAAATCCTGGATACCGCAAAAGAACGGGACCTCCCCGTGGAGGTCCTGTTTTTCAGGATTCCCTTCGTGGTCATGCCCGTTGGGCGGACCGATGACGGCAGCCGGCTGCTGGTGGCGGCGGCCGCTGCAAAACAATTTGCCGATGTCCTCGAAGCCGCCGTCAGGGGGGTGTTCCTGGAGCCGGTATCCCTGCCTGAAGATCTCACCGGCACGCCCGCACAGATTTTGTCCGAACTGTACCGGCGGCGAAAAGATTGCCGGGAGCGGCAGGCGGATCTGGAAATCGATCGCCGGCAGTTGGCCCGGCACTGGGGGCGCCGGCTGCTGACCTTCCGGCAGCTGGTGACGGCGGATCTGGAAGTGGCCATGGCAATTACCCGGTTTTCAAAACACGAGCAGACGTTTCTGATATCCGGCTGGGTCCCGCAAACAAAGATCAGCGAACTGGTCAGCCGAATGGAAACCACCACCGAAGGCCGCATGGACATCGAGATTGTTGAACCCAAACCCGGCGGGCAACGCCGGCCGCCCACCCTGATCCGTAATCCGTCCTTTCTTCGGCCCTTTGAAGCCATCGTGGAAACCTTCGGTACGCCCGACTACGGTGAAATCGATCCCACGCCCCTTGCCGCACTCACCTTTTGTCTGATGTACGGCATCATGTTCGGCGATTTGGGGCACGGCCTGGTCCTGGCGGTATTCGGGGGATACCTGAATTTCCGGGCAAAGCACGAAATGGGGCGGGCCATCGGAGCGATTCTGGCAGTGTCGGGGATCTGCGCCATGATTTTTGGAATCTTTTACGGCAGCCTGTTCGGGCGGGAGGACCTGATTCCCGGTATCTGGATTGCACCCCTGGCCGACATCATGGCCCTGATGCGCTATTCCATCATCGGCGGGGTGGTCCTGCTGACGGCGGGGTTTGTCGCCGCCATTTTCAATGCACTGCGCACGGGCAATCGCGGGATGCTGCTGTTCGGCCACAACGGGATTGCGGGCTTCTGGTTTTACTGGGCCATCATCGGCGGGGGATATGCATTTATCCGGGGAGTCATCTCCATGCGCACCGAGGTGATCCTGCTGGCCATTCCCGCCGTCCTGCTTCTGTTTTCCGAACCGCTGATCAAATGGGCCAACGGCCAGATGCGCGAGCCGGACGGACTCGGCTCCATTTTTCAGGTGGAAGCGGTATTTGAGCTGTTCGATACCCTGATCCGCAATTTTACCAATACGCTCTCATTTATCCGGCTGGGGGCTTTTGCCGTCGCCCATGCCGGCCTGATGCAGATCGTTTTCATGCTGGCCGAACACGGCGGCATGTTCTTCGGGTGGCTGGTGATCATTATCGGCACTTTGCTCGTGATCGCATTTGAAGGGCTGGTGGTGGCCATCCAGGCCCTTCGGCTTGAATATTACGAATTTTTCAGCAAGTTTTTCGACGGCCGGGGCAGCGCGTTCAAACCCTTCCGGCTCATGAAGGCGCAGGGGGGATGACAAATTGACTTCAGGAGGCGACATGATAACGCAGATCGTACTGGGAGCAGCGGGGCTTTGTATCATGCGGGCGGCATTGAAACGCATCCGGGTAAAGCGCCAACGCCAATCCATGATCCGGACGGTGGTGGTTATGCTGCTGATGGTAAACGGAATCGCCGCCCTGTCCGCAGGGATGTTTCTTTTCATGGAAAGTCCGGTGATCGCCCAGGATGGGCAGGGTCGTCAGGCTTCCGGCGGGCAAAACATACAGGGCACGCAGAAGCAGACGGCCTCCGGCGGCTGGAATGCCCTGGCCGCCGGAATCGCCGTTGGCCTTGGTTCCATCGGGGCCGGCATCGCCGTGGCCGTAACGGGGGCGGCGGCCATCGGCGGCATGGCCCAGAACCCGGAAACCTTCGGCCGCAGCCTGGTGTTTGTCGGGCTGGCCGAGGGGATCGCCATCTACGGGCTGATCATCGCATTCATGCTCCTGATGGGATTCGGAGGATGATGATGGCATCCATCGGATGTAAAAACCATGATCCCTTGCGGCGGGGGCGTGCTTCATGACCGTACACGTGATCGGGGACCGGGAGACGGTTCTGGGCATGCAGCTGGTGGGTGTTTCAGGAAAAACGGCGGAAAGCCGGGAGGAGGCGCTCGATGCCCTGGATCAGGCGCTTTCAGACGATCGGATCCAGCTTCTGCTCATCACCCGGAAAATGGCGGAGCAGATGCGCCAACAGGTGGACCGGCTTAAAATGAAACGCCTTTCCCCCATCATCATCGAAATTCCCGGCAAAGATCTCAAGCCCCCGGAACAGTCGATGGCTGAAATGGTCCGCCGGGCCATCGGCATCAGCGTGTAGGAGGTAAAATGCCAAACGTCATCGGCGATCCGGATGAACTGACCACAGCGATCCGGCACGTGTCCAGCAGCGAAATTCATGACATCGAAACCCAGGCGAAGCAGAATGCCGCCCACATTGCGGATCAGGCCAAAAGCCGGGCCGATAAGGTCCGTGGAGAAATCCTGTCCGACGCGCGTAAACGCGCCCGTGAAATCCGCCTTCACCGCCGCATGAAAAGAACGATCGAGGAAAAAAGCCAGTACCTGAAGGCAAGGGAGTCGCTGTTGAACACGGTGTGGGACCAGGCCCGGGTGAAGCTTCAGCAGCTGACCCAAAGCGAGGATGAATATACCCGGATTTTAAAACACCTGGCAATTGCGGCGATATCTGCCATCGGAAACGGCACCCGGGTGCTGTCATCGGATCAAAAGGGCCACAGGCTGCTCACCGGGGAGCACCTGGCGGCGTGGGCGGATGAAGCATCCGGATTATCCGGGGGCGATGTCGTTTTTAAACGCGCGGACAAGCCCGAAGAGACAGACGGCGGCCTGATCGTCACGGACATCGATGGCAGGCGCCGGATCGACCTGACGTTTGCCGGCCGCCTGGAATCGGCAAGAGAGGAAATCCGGAACCGGGTATTTCAACAACTGGTGGATCATGAGTGATGCAATCGGCTACCTGACCTGGATCAGTGAATTTATCGTGCATGCCCGGCTGGAAGGTGAACTCACCATCTCCGAGCAGGTCTGGATCGGGGAGGACCGGCTCACCGCCGAGGTCATCGCCCTGGCATCGGGTACGGCCACCATCCAGGTATACGAGGACACCACCGGTCTGCGTGCGGGCATGCCGGTCTTTCGCAGCGGCCGCCCCTTTTCCGTCACCCTCGGCCCCGGGCTGCTGGGCAGTGTATTCGACGGCATTCAGCGGCCCCTGGAACTGCTCAAGGAGCGCTCCGGCACATTCATCCGCCGGGGGGTTCATGTAAAACCTCTGGATCATGAGAAGGAATGGAAATTTGAGCCGCGAACCGAAAAGGGCGCGCATATTTCCGCCGGGGATACCCTGGGGGTGGTCCAGGAAACGCCGCTCATCGAACATCGGATCATGGTTCCCCCCGGTCTGAGCGGGGAACTCATCGAACTCGCCGATGAAGGTGAATACATTATTACTGACCGCATTGCGCTCATCCGGGACCGCGAAGGAAAATCGCAACCCCTTACCCTGGCCCAGCAATGGCACGTGCGCACGCCCCGCCCGATTCAACATCGGCTGGAGGCGGATGTGCCGCTGATCACCGGTCAGCGCGTCATCGACACCTTTTTCCCGGTGGCCAAGGGCGGGACGGCCGCCGTCCCCGGGGGGTTCGGCACGGGAAAAACGGTCATCCAGCATGCCCTGGCCCAGTGGTCGAACGCCAACATCATCGTCTATATCGGGTGCGGGGAACGGGGCAATGAAATGACAGAAGCCCTGGAGGAATTTCCGGCACTGACCGATCCCTGGACCGGACATTCCCTGATGGAGCGGACCATCATGATCGCCAACACCTCCAATATGCCGGTATCCGCACGGGATTCGAGCATCTACACGGGAATTACCATGGCGGAGTATTATCGGGACCAGGGGTATGACGTGGCCCTCATGGCGGACTCGACCTCCCGATGGGCCCAGGCGCTGCGGGAAATTTCCGGCCGGCTCGGTGAAATGCCGGTGGAAGAGGGGTATCCCGCCTATCTTTCAGCACGGCTGTCCGCCTTCTATGAGCGTGCCGGCCGGGTCACCACGCTGGGCGGCCGGGAGGGTTCGGTGACCATCGTGGGGGCGGTATCTCCCCCCGGAGGCGATTTTTCCGAACCGGTGACCCGGCACACCCAGCGCTTCACCCAGTGCTGGTGGGCGCTGGACCGGGATCTGGCCCATCAGCGGCACTATCCGGCGGTGGGCTGGATGACCAGCTACAGCCTCCAGTCCGACCCCATCGCCCGGTGGTGGGAAAAAGAGGCGGCCGCCGACTGGAAGGACCTTCGCCATACGGCCATGGAGATTCTGCACGAGGAGGCCAACCTTCAGCAGCTGGTCCAGCTGGTGGGACCCGATGCCCTGTCCGACCACCAGCAGTGGGTATTGGCCGCAGCCCGGCTCCTCCGGGAGGGATTTTTGCAGCAAAACGCCTTAAATCCGGTGGATGCCTATGCCAAGCCCGAAAAGCAGGTCAAAATGCTCCGCCTGTTTTTAGATATCCATGAACGCGGACGAAATCTGCTCGGCGCAAATGTGCCCATTGAAGAGATCAAGAAAACCTATGATCCGGCCACCCTCATCCGGCTGCGGGGCGAAATTGCAAACGATGATCTCGATGGGCTCGATCAGCACCGGGAGGCGGTCATCAAAAGACTTGACGATCTGGATCCGCAACAGAAAAGAGGGGCCGACGAACCGTCGGACGCCGCAGAAGCAGAGGCCTCGACATGAACCGATTGCTGATGCAGGAATACGCCGGGGCCGACCGCCTGGAAGGGCCGATCCTGGTCATCGAAGGGGCGGGAAATGCCCAATACCGGGAACTGGCCGAAGTCGTCGCGCCGGACGGTTCCATGCGCCTCGGCCAGGTTCTGGAAGTCGGTGAACACCGGGCGGTGATCCAGCTGTTCACGGAAAGCTTCGGGCTCAACCCCGCCAGCCTGCGCATCCGTTTTCGCGGCCATCCCATGATATCGCCGGTGGCCCGGGAAATGCTCGGGCGGGTGTTTGACGGCATGGGCCGGCCCATTGACGATCTGCCGCCGCCCATTGCCGAAAAGCGGGTCGATATCAACGGGGCGCCCATCAACCCGTCATCCCGCAATTACCCCAGGAGCCATATCGTCACCGGCATTTCGGCCATAGACGGAATGAATACACTGGTGCGGGGCCAGAAGCTTCCCATCTTTTCCGGAAACGGGCTTCCCCATGATGCCATGGCCGGGCAGATTGCCCGCCAGGCCCGGATCTCCGGGGAAGATGAACAGTTTTCCATTATATTTGCGGCCATGGGCGTATCCCACGGCACCGCCCGCGCGTTCCGGCGCACCCTGGAGGAAAGCGGGATGATCAACCAGGCAGCCCTTTTCCTCAATCTCGCCGACGACCCGGCAGTGGAGCGGATCATCACCCCCCGGGTGGCGCTGAGCCTGGCCGAGTTCCTGGCATTCGAGCATGACATGCACATCCTGGTGATCCTCACGGACATGACCAATTACGGTGAAGCGTTGAGGGAGATTTCCAACCGGCGGGACGAAGTCCCCACCCGGAAAGGATTCCCCGGCTATCTCTACAGCGATCTGGCCCAGATCTACGAACGCTGCGGCCGGGTTGAAAACAGCGAGGGATCGATCACCATCATGCCGATTCTGAGCATGCCCAACGACGACATCACCCATCCGATTCCGGATTTGACCGGATATATCACCGAGGGGCAGATCGTTTTGAGCCGGGAGCTCAACCGCAAGGGGGTCTATCCGCCCATCGACGTGCTGCCGAGCCTCTCCCGCCTGATGAAAGACGGCATCGGCGGGGAAGAAACCCGGGAGGACCACCAGGATCTGTCCAATCAGCTGTACGCATCCTATACCGAGGTCCAGAACGTGCGCAACCTCGCCCAGATCATCGGGGAGGAGGACCTGTCCGAGCGTGACCGGCGGTTTCTGCGGTTCGGGGAGGCATTCGAGAACCGGTTTATCGCCCAGGGGCACATGGAGAGCCGGGAAATGACGGAAACACTCGATCTGGGATGGGAACTGCTGACCCTGCTGCCCGAGGCGGAGCTGACCCGGGTGAACAAATCGCAGATCAGTGCCCATCTGACCGGCAGAGAGAATTCATCGGAAGCATAAAATGGCCGAGATGTTAAACGTCAATCCCACCCGGGGAAACCTGCTCCTGCTCAAGGATCAGCTCAAGGGGATCGGCACCCGTCACGATCTGCTCGACCGCAAGCGGGAAGTGATGGTCCAGGAACTCATGAGCCGGCTGGACAGAGCCATGGCGCTGGAGAAGGAAAGCCTGGACCTTTTTAGAAAGGCGCATGAGGCCCTGCTGCTGGCCCGCATGCGCATGGGAAGCGACCGGATCGACTGGATCAGCCTGTCCCCCACGGCCCGGCTGGATTTGAATATGAAGACGCATACCATCATGGGGCTCAAGATCCCCATCCTGCAGATGGAGATCGAGGCCATCGATCCGCCGTACGGGATGACGGAAACCAGCGCATCCCTGGATGAGGCCCGGGAGAAATGGATGGACGTGCTGTCTTTTCTGGCAAGGGCTTCGGAGGTTTTCATCTCCGTGTGGCGCCTGGCCGTGGAACTCCGCAAAGTCCAGCGCCAGGTCAATGCCCTGGAGTCGACCATCATGCCCCGCTACAAAAATACCATCGCCTTTATCGAAGACCGGCTGGAAGAAGATGAACGCGAAGACATCGTCCATGCCAAAAAGATAAAGGAATCAAAATAAAAATTGCGGTGTCCACCGGCAAGATGCCACATCCACTGAATGGAGCTAACTGACGATATCGTAGGATTGGATCACCACCTCCATGTTATCGGGCATTTTTTCCGGCTGTTCGGGGACGGTATTATAAATCACCGCCACATCCGCAAAATTAAAATCCGCCTCTCCGCCGGCCACCAGATAATTGATCACATCCATTTCAACAGGCGCCCTTTCTCTTTCCGAGACCGTCCATTTACCGGGAATCAGTTCATTGGAGCAGGACCGGCAGTAGGCGGTCACCACCACTTTTTTGACATCGACTTCTCCGGTATTTTTGATTTTTCCCCGGGCGTAGACCGAGTATGAATTATCACTTATCTTTTTGATATAAAACTCATGGCTGGACAGCTCGATTTTGGCTTCCTTGGGTTTGCTGCAGCCCAGGGTGATAAATATCAAGGAAAATGAGAGGACGACAGAAACAATCAAATGGATCCTTTTCATGGCATGAAACCTTTCTTGATTATAAATGAGAGCGTCGTAACGGGAAAAAACTCTTACTTCATAGACAGCGAATTAGTTTTCGTCGGGAAGACAGGTTCGATTCATCCGACAATGTGAAACGGGGGCGGGAAACTTGAGGTCCTGATGCGTTTCAAAGAGCAATAATCAAATGAAATGGCAACTTGGCATTACGCGATGTGAATCGCTTGGAATATATCAAATGTTTTACGGGTAAACAATTCTTTTCGACGAGACAACTGTGATTATACATAAACAAACTGCTCCGACTCAACCCCACGGACTTACAATTCTGCCCTGCCGCCGGCAGCCAGCAATGATTCGGTTTTCAAATCGATGTTGTTGCCGGCCGATGATGGCTCCGCCGGAATATAAATCCGGACGGCGGTCCCCTTTTGCGGTTTTGAATCGATTTGAATAATACCCCGGTGGCTCTTCAGGATGCCGTAAACAGCGGCGAGACTCATTCCCCGGCCATGGAATTTCGTGGTAAAGAACGGGTCGAAAACTCTGGATTTGATCTCTTCATCCATTCCCGCCCCGGAGTCCACGACCGAAATGACGGCGTACACACCCGGGCGAAGCGCTTTGTTTGAATCGGCGTTGACCGCCGTGAAGTCGGTTGATATTTTAATTTCCCCCGTGTCCCGGATGCTTTCCATCGCATTTTGCACGATTGCGCTGATAACCAGTTTCATCTGGTCGGCATCGGCGCACACGACGAAAAGCGCATCCGCCAGTTCCGTGTGAAACCGGATGCGGGACCGGTCGGTTTCGGGGATGGCCTCTACCGTCTGGACAATGATATCATTGATGTCGACCGGCTGGGGGATGCAGCTTCCCTTTCGGGAATATGCCAGAAGCTTCTGGCATTTATCCGTAACCCGATGGGCCGAAGTCATAATTTGACTTAAGTAGCGGTCCATGTTGACTTCGTCCAGCTGGTCCCTGTCGAATTTATATTTGAGCAGTTCCAGATTGCCCAGAATGCCCGTCATGGCATTGTTGATGTCATGGGACAAACCGCCGGCCAGGATGCCGATGGCCTCAAATTTTTTCCGTTGCTGAAGCTGTTCTTCAAGCTTTTTCTCCACAGTGACATCCCGGACGAAGTTCAGGGTTGCGGGCTGGTTTTCCCAACTGATATGAACGGTATTGATCTGAACAATGCGGATCTGTCTCTGCCGGGTCACCAGGCGAAAGGTATAGGGCCGCTCGATTTCTTGACCGGACAGGCTTTCCTCGTACTTTTCGATGACCATTTCCTTGTCTTCCGGATGCAGCAGATCTTCGATGTCTATCTTCGTCAACTCCTCCAGAGAATAGCCGGTGATGGCAAGGGCGCGGGGATTTGGGAAAAGAACCCGTCCGTTCTGCAGAATAATGATGGCGTCGTTGGCGTTTTCAACCAGGAGCCGGTATTTTCTTTCGTTTTCCCGGAGCGCCTTTTCAGCTTCTTTTTTTTCTGTGATATCCTGCATGGCCCCATAGATATAGGTGGTCCTTTGCTGCTGGTGATCGTAAATTGAACGCCCGTGGTTGCGCATCCACCGGGTCTGCCCTCTTTTCGTCCGGATACGGAATTCAACGGTTTCCGAATTCCCTTCCAGCAGCCGGAGCATATGCTGCTTTACGACGGGGCGGTCCTCGGCATGAATAAACGTTCTAAGCGTTTTAAAATCGGACAGTTCTCTGGCGGTAAAACCGGTCATGCGTTCTATGGGGCCGACGGTCCAGTCCGGAATGAAACGGCCGTCGGGTTCCACCCGGAAAGCAAAGGCATAATCGAAAATCACCTCGGAGAGGGCCTCATACCGCTCCTTTTCACGGACGAGATTCTGGGCCCGCTGTTCGGCGAGCGCAGAAAGATCGATGTTGGTTTTCAAAACGACGACGACCACTGCGATGGAAAATGCCAGGAACCCGTACTCCATCAAGAACAGAATCGATTTCAGATTAAACAGGGTCACAAGAATATCATGCACCCCCAGCGACAGCCAGAAGATGAATCCTGCAAAGTACAGGGACAGGTTTTTAGATTCGCCCTGATGGGTATTCAAATTTTGAAGAAGGATCACCATCACTGCCGAAACTGCAATGCCGACATAGGTGAACACGAGGATGCCGAGCCAGCCCAGCCGTGGCTCGATATAGGGCTTGGAAAGAAAAAGAAAATCACGGTAGACAAACTGATCGCTGATAATCAGCCGGGTTTTCCAGACAAGCACGATGAGCAGGATGTGAAAAACGGCCCCGAGCCACTGGTAAATGGTCCGGGTCGAAAGCCCCAGAAAAGAATAGGTGAACCACAGGGCAAAATAGGCCAGGAGAATAATGCCGGTGATCTGGAGCTTATCCGCCACGCGGTTCATTTCATCGGGTTGCCCGTAAAACTGCAGGAACACGCCGAAAGCGAATATCATGGTGGAAAGGGAAAGCAGCATTCCCCAGAAATGCCATACATGTTCACGGCGGACGGCATAAAGCCAGGCCTGCAGCAAGGCAAACAGAAGGGCGATCACGGCAACGGAAAACGAGCCGCAGGAGGCTAGAATATGAGGTTCGATATGCATGGCCGAACCCTATTCCCCGGGGTGAGCGTTACAGGAACATGAATATGCGCTCAAGCGGTCACCATGAACACGCTGTTTTTGGTAACCCGTAAACCCAATTCATCTTGTCGTGCAAACTTTGAAGTAAATCGAATATAAATTGAAGCTGTTCTCCCCCTCAAAGACTTAATCATAGGAATTGCCGATATGTCAAGTCGGAATAATTAATTCGAAAGCATATCAGGCGGAAACGGCATTCATTATCAAATCATTTTTCTCTATTTTATTGGAGTTTTCGGAAATAGAAATTATAATTAGTCCTGTATCCGGCGCGCATAACAAGACCAAAATGAAAATTTATAATGCCGAAACACATCTTGGCTGTAAGGGGTTGATATGGTTGACATCATGCACAGCAATATACTGGAGCTGGCTGAATTGAGAGACGAAGCCCTCCAGGGGGGTGGAAAATCACGGGTCGAGGTTCAGCACGGGAAAGGGAAGCTTTCGGCGCGGGAACGCATCGATCTTCTGCTCGACGAGGGAACTTTCGAAGAGATCGACATGCTCAAGGTCGGCCGGGGAGAGTTTTCCGGAAACGGTGAAACCTACCCGGGGGACGGGGTGATCACGGGCCATGGCCGGATCAACGGCCGGGAGGTATTTGTCTTTTCCCAGGATTTCACGGTCATCGGGGGGTCGCTGGGGGAAGGCCACTCCCAGAAGATCTGCAAGGTGATGGACCTGGCCTATAGCGTGGGATCGCCCATTATCGGGCTAAACGATTCCGGCGGCGCCCGGATCCAGGAGGGGGTGGACGCGCTTGCGGCCTACGGCGAGATCTTTCACCGCAACGTCAGCGCCAGTGGGGTGATCCCCCAGATTTCCTGCATCATGGGACCGTGTGCCGGCGGGGCCGTCTACAGCCCTTCCATCACCGATTTCACCTTCATGGTGGCCGACACCGCCTACATGTTCGTCACCGGCCCCAATGTGGTCAAAACGGTGATCCACAAGGAAATTTCGGCCGAAGACCTGGGCGGCGCGGACGTTCACGCGTCCAAGAGCGGGGTGGCCCATTTCATGTACCCCAACGACATCCTCTGCCTGCGGGCGGTGCGCCGCCTGATCAACTACCTGCCGTCAAACAACCGGCAGAAGGCCCCCTTCCTCGATCTCAATGATCCGCCGGAACGGACCGATCCGGCACTGGACTACCTGGTTCCGGAAAACCCCAACCAGGGATATGACATGAACATCCTGATCCACAGCATTTTAGACGGCGCGGAATTTCTGGAGGTCCAGCCCCTCTTTGCCAGAAACATCATCTGCGGATTCGGGCGCCTGGGGGGCCAGGCCATCGGCCTGGTGGCCAATCAGCCGGCGGTTCTGGCCGGGGTTTTGGACAATGACGCCTCTTTCAAGGCAGCCCGCTTCGTCCGCTTCTGCGATGCCTTCAACATCCCCCTGGTCTGCCTGGTGGACGTCCCCGGGTTCATGCCGGGTCCCGAGCAGGAGCACGGCGGGATCATCCGCCACGGGGCCAAACTTTTGTACGCGTTTACCGAGGCCACCGTCCCGAGAATTACCGTGATCGTCCGCAAGGCCTACGGCGGGGCTTACCTGGTCATGAATTCAAAGCACATCCACTGCGATATCAACTATGCCTGGCCCACGGCTGAAATCGCAGTCCTGGGGCCCCGGGGCGCCTCCGAAGTGATCTATCGGCGCGAAATCCAGAAGGCCGCCGATCCGGAACAGCTGTTGAAAGAAAAGATGGAATCCTACCGGGAGCAGTACCTCAATCCGTTTCTGGCCGCCAAACGCGGCTATATCGACGACGTCATCTTTCCCCGGCACACCCGGCACCGCCTGATCCGGACGCTGCAGTTTCTGGAGAGCAAGAAAGCCAAGTCGCCGGATCGCAAACACGGCAACATCCCACTTTGAGGTGATATATGTTCAGCAAAATTCTGATTGCAAACCGAGGGGAAATTGCGCTGCGCATTATCCGGACCTGCAAGCGCATGGGCGTCTCGACTGTGGCCGTCTATTCGGAAAATGATTTTAAAAGCCTGCATGTGACCGGGGCGGACGAGGCGGTCGCCCTCGGCGGGCTGCGGCCTTCCGAGTCTTACCTGGTCAAGGAGAAGATCATAGCGGTTGCGCTTGAAACGGGCGCCGAGGCCATTCACCCCGGATACGGCTTTCTTTCCGAGAACGCGAATTTCGCGCAGATGGTGGCCGATGCGGGACTTGTGTTTATCGGCCCGCCGGCGTCGGCCATTGAGAAGCTCGGAGACAAGATTGCGGCCAAGAAGCTTGCGCAAAACGCCGGGGTCCCCACGGTCCCCGGGCACATGGAGGCGGTGGCATCCGATTCGGATGCGGCCCGGATCGCGCAACAGGTCGGATACCCCGTGCTGTTGAAACCGGCTGCCGGAGGGGGCGGAAAAGGGATGCGGGTGGTGGATTCGGAGCAGGCGCTTCCTTCCGCCCTGAAGCTTTGCCGGCAGGAGGCCAAAAAGTCCTTCGGCGATGACAGCATTTTCATCGAGCGCTATATCCGCCATCCGCGGCACATCGAAATCCAGGTCATGGCGGATAACCACGGAAATGTCGTCCACCTGGGAGAACGGGAGTGCTCCATCCAGCGCCGGTACCAGAAGATCATAGAGGAGTCCCCCTCGACCGCCATCGATTCGAAGCTGCGCTCCCGGATGGGGGCGTTGGCCTGCGAACTGGCGAAAACGGCGGGATATGTCAATGCGGGCACCGTCGAATTCGTCATGGACGCGGACCGGCAATTTTATTTCCTGGAGATGAACACGCGCCTGCAGGTGGAGCACCCGGTGACGGAAATGGTAACGGGCCTGGATCTGGTGGAACTTCAGCTTCAGATCGCCTGCGGGGAAACGCTCCCCTTCACCCAGGATGCCGTCCAAATGTCCGGGTGGGCCATGGAGGCGCGGGTCAGCGCGGAGGACACGTCCCGGAACTTCATCCCCTCGGTGGGGCTCATCACCCGGTATGCGGCCCCCCGCGGCCCCCACATCCGGACGGACAGCGGGGTGGCGGTGGGCAGCACCATCAGCGTGTTTTTCGATCCCATGATCGCCAAGGTGATCACCTGGGGCGAAGACCGGGAGATCGCCCGAAAGCGGATGGTCCAGGCGTTAAACGCCTATCACATCGAAGGGATCCTCACCAATATTGATTTTATCAACCGCATCATCGGCCATCCCGCCTACATCGAAGGCGATCTTTCCACGGATTTTATCGGGCAGCACCTGTCCGATCCGGAAACGGCCGTCCCGCCGTCCCCCGAGATCCTGAGGATCATCGCCCTTGCGACAACGCTTGTTTATCACCTGCGGGAAAATCTGGTCAAGGACTCGCTCCTGCCGCTGAGCCCCCGGGTGGGCAGCGCCTATGTGCATAAGACGGTGCATGAATACGTGGCCAAAGGCGACGGGGATGTTTTTCGTATCGCGCTTGAAAAGGTTTCAAATTCGGAGCATGACTGGCGCTTCCAGGTGGATGACGAAAAATATGAGGTGACCACACCGCCCCTGGAATTCTTCCGCAGGCGACTGAAGCTTACCATCAACGGAGATGAATACTATTTCCGCCTGAGATATAACGGCAACTTCATCGAGGCCGCCTTCTCCGGGATCGTAAAAACGTTTGAGATCTACAATCCCAGGGAGTGGAAGCTGGCCGGATACATGCCGGCGCCGGTCAAAAAGGTGGCCGAAAACGTCCTGGAGTGCCCCATGCCCGGACTGGTGGTGGAGATCCGCGTGGCGCCGGGAGACCGGGTCTTCAAGGGCCAGGAACTGGTGGTCATCGAGTCCATGAAGATGGAAAGCGCGGTGGCCTCCCCCGCCGATGCAGTCGTCGATGCCGTCAGCGTAAAGCCCGGAGACGCGGTGGAAACCGGGACGGTCATGATCACCTTCCGGTGATTTTGCCGCCCCTTATGTGCGTGTCTTGACGATAACTTATTTCAATGCCATGGCTTTTTCGGGGCAGACTTCCTGGCAGCAGAAGCATGAAATGCAGGTGTCGGCATCCACCACGGGCAGGTCGTCTTCCATGGACAGGGCCGAGGCGGCGCACTGGTCCACGCAGGTGCCGCAGGCTGTGCAGCGTTCCGGGGTCCGCCTGGGGGCGAAGCAGGGTCCGGCTTTCCATCAGGTTCTGGATATCGCGGTTTCCGATGACGGCTTCGCCGCCCAGGGGTGGGAGTTTGAAATCGGGAATCCGCTGCAACTCACCGATGATTTCGATGCGGTCGAAGTCATGCATTCTCCGAGTCCCGCCGCCTTGGCCTTCTGCAGAAAAAGAATGCGGCCCGGATCGCATCCCATCATGTCGGCCACCACGGCATCCATGGCCACGGCGTTATCGGACGCCAGGATCAATCCGATGTCGCGAAGGTCGGGGGAGGCCGGGCCGTTTCCTTCCATGCCCACCACCGCGTCCATGATGAACAGGTCGGGCACCCTCAGGGAAAATACCGCTACGATGGCTTCATGGAATCGTTTGGGGCTGCCGGCGGCTTTGTGGAGCATGGCCTTCTGGGCGCCGGGGATGAATCCGTAGCTGTTTTTGATCGCGCCGGTGATCACGGTCAGGCCGTGGGTCTTGAATCGGGGGAGGCTGATGATGATATCGGCGTCAAAAACGATGCGGGAGATGCTCAGCGACGGCAGAAAGTCCGGGTTGAATTTAACCTTGACCGAATCGGTTCCGATGTTTTGATAGTATCCCCGGCCGCATCCATCAGGCCGGTGGTTTTAAAGCTTTCTTCGTTGGCCCCGTAGCTGAACAGGCCGGGATTGTCCCCCACCACGATGGATGCGGGATTGAGTGATTCCACTTTTTTCACCACCGCGGAAAGCACCGCCGGATGGGTGACGATGCCCTCGTGGGCTTGCGATGAGCGCAGCACATTGGGTTTGATCAGGACTTTTTTGCCTGTAAATTCCAGCGGAAACAGTTCAAACGCCCGGTCGACGGCCGGGCGGGCATTCTCATAGGTGGCCGGATGGATCATGACTTTTGGCATGGACTTTTTCCCTTGGGCTCCTTTTGTCTCTTTGGAAGTATTGTACCCCGATGCGCGGTATTTTTACAGGCAGGAATTTTCGAATCGCAACGGCCGCCGCCGGTACACCCCCCTTTTATTCCCCCCTCAAGGGGGGATTAGGGCTTGAAATTACGATCAAATTCCCCCATCGAGGGGGGCAGGGGGGTGTTGGGCCGGTGAGGAATCTACCCCCATCTGGCTGTTATCCTTTAAGATGGTCATGCTCCCATCGCTTGTCCATGTAGTAGAGGATGGGGACGGTCATCCGGGAGAAGAGCAGGGAGGCGACTTCGCCCGCCATCAGGGAGATGGCCAGACCCTGGAAAATGGGATCGAACAGGATCACCGAGGCGCCCACCACCACCGCGGCCGCAGTCAGCATCATGGGCCTGAACCGCACGGCACCCGCGTCCACCACCGCTTCATCCAGGGGCATGCCTTCGGCCAGGCGCAGCTCCACAAAATCCACCAGGATGATGGAGTTTCGCACCACGATGCCGGCGCCGGCAATGAAGCCGATCATGGAGGTGGCGGTGAAGAACGCCCCCAGGGCCCAGTGGGCGGGCAGGATGCCGATGAGTGAAAAGGGGATCGCCGCCATGATCACCAGGGGGGTGGTGAAACTCTGGAACCACCCCACCACCAGGATGAAGATCAGCACCAGCACCACGGCAAAGGAAATGCCCAGGTCCCGGAAGACCTCATAGGTGATCTGCCATTCGCCATCCCACTTCATGGAATAAAACGCCTCCGTGTCCGGCATGGAGGCATAGAGCTGATGGATCCGGTACCCGCCGGGGATAGCGATGTCATCGATTTTGTTTCGCATCTCCAGAATGGCATACACCGGGCTTTCCTTTGCCCCTGCCACATCGCCGATCACATAGACCACCTCCATGAGGTTCTTGTGATAGATGCTCTTGTCGATGTTCTCTTTCCGGACGGTCACCAGTTCGGACAGGGGAACCATCTGACCGCCGGGGGCCTTGATGGAGGCGTTTAACAGCCGATCGATCCCGGCCCGGTCGGGAAGCGGGCTTCGGAGCATGATGTCAACGTCCTCGCGTTCAGAGGGGGCGTGCAGCAGGCCGATGGCTTTTCCTTTCAGATTAAGGCTCACGATCCGGGTGATCTGGTCCACCCCGATGCCGTGCAGGGCCGCCTTGACCGGGTCTGCCGCGATATAGTACCGGGGCTGATCGGATTCCATGTACCAGTCCACATCCACCACGCCCTCGGTGTTCTCGTAGATGTCCATCACTTTGCGGGCAATGTCGCGCTGTTCATTGTAATCCGGGCCGTAGATTTCCGATACCAGGGTGGAGAGCACCGGCGGGCCGGGCGGGACCTCCGTCACCTGGATGCGGGCGCCGAACAGGTCGGCGATCTTTTTCAGGTCCGGTCGGACCCGCTTGGCAATGGCGTGGCTCTGCTCCTGCCGTTTCCCCTTTCCCGCCAGGTTGACATTGATTTCCGCCTGCCAGGGGCTTTGGCGCAGATAGTAGTGCCGGACCAGGCCGTTGAAATTAAAGGGTGCCGCGGTCCCCACGTACACCTGGTAGTCCACCACCTCGTTTACGGTCCGGAGATAGTCGCCCATGGCCAGGGCCAGTCCCGAGGTCTGCTCCAGGGTGGCTTTTGTGGGCATGTTGATGATGACCTGGAATTCGCTCTTGTTGTCGAAGGGGAGCATTTTCACCCGGACCAGGCCCACGCCGATCATGGCGCAGGCCCCCAGAAGCAGCACCACCACCAGGATCAGAAATGCCCATCGCTTGGCGGGTTCATGGATCAGCGGGTTCATGAACCGCCGGTAAAGCCGGGTGGTCCAGTCCTCCTTCTCGCCTTCCATGTGCGCCCCGGATTTATCCCGTTTGCCCAGGATGCGCACCGCGGCCCAGGGGGTGACGATAAAGGCCACCAGCAGGGAAAAGACCATGGCGGCCGATGCCCCCACCGGAATGGGCCGCATGTAAGGCCCCATGAGACCGCCCACGAAGGCCATGGGGAGGATGGCGGCAATCACGGTGCCGGTGGCGAGGATGGTGGGGTTCCCCACTTCGCTGACCGCTTCGATGGCAATGGCGAACCTTCCTTTGTCCCGGTTTGAGGGAAGCCGGAAGTGTCGGACGATGTTTTCCACCACCACGATGGCATCGTCCACCAGGATGCCGATGGAGAAGATCAGCGCAAACAGGGTGATGCGGTTCAGGGTATAGCCCAGCAGAAAAAAGATAAACAGGGTCAGGGCGAGGGTGACCGGGATGGCTAAAGCCACGATGAGCGATTCCCGGTGGCCCAGGGCAAACCAGATGAGCAGGGTGACCGAAAATACGGCGATGACCATGTGAAACAGCAGTTCGTTTGATTTTTCTTCGGCCGTATCCCCGTAGTTTCTCGTGACGGTCATATGGATGTCTTCGGGGATGATGGTTCCCCGGACGCTTTCGACCTGCTTCAGGATCTGTTCGGCAAGGGCTACCGCGTTGGTTCCCTTGCGCTTGGCCACGCTCAGGGTGACAGCCGGGTAGTCCCCCAGTTCCGGAATATCCGGTTCGATCCCCTTTTCCCCGGCAGCCGGCCCGGTGCCGAAAAAGACATAGTTGTCAAGTTCCGCCGGTCCTTCTTCAATGGCGGCCACATCATCGAGGTAGACCGGCCGGCCCTGGTGCACGCCCACCACCACCTGCCGGACATCCTGGACGGTTTTGAGGAATCCGCCCACGGTGACCAGGATCTGGCCGTTAGTGGTGGGGAAGCTGCCGGCCTGGGCCTGGGCATTGGCTGCCGATAGCATCTGTTCGATGGTGGCGGCATCCAGGTTGTAGGCCGCCAGCCGGACTGGATCCAGCAGGACTTCCACCTGCCGCTTCTGGCCGCCGATGATATGGGTGATGGAGACGTCGGGCACCCGCTTGATGCTCTGCTCCAATTCCGCCACCACCCGGCGCAGGGTAAAATGGTCCTCGGATTCGCTCCAGAAGGTCAGCGCCAAAATCGGTACGTCGTTGATGGACCGGGGCTTGACCAACGGCTGGCTGACCAGGAAGGGGATGCGGTCATAATTGGCCATCAGTTTGGACTGGAGCCGGACAATGGCTTTTTCCTCGTCTTCCCCCACATAGAAGCGAACGATGGTCATGGACTGTCCGGGACTTGAGGTGGAATAGATATATTCCACTCCCGGGATTTCCCAGAGCAGGTTCTCCATGGGGGTGGTGACCCGCTGCTCCACTTCTTTGGAACTCGCGCCGGGCATCTGGACAAAAATGTCCACCATGGGAACGATGATCTGCGGCTCCTCCTCCCGGGGGAGGGCGATCACCGAGGCAAGCCCCAGCAGGATGCCGGCGATGATGATCAGCGGGGTCAGCTTCGAATTGATAAACAGGCCGGCGAGTCTCCCCGCCGGGCCGACATTGTGGCTCATGCCCCCTCCACTTTCACACCATCTTTAATGTCGGCGCCCGGATGAACCACGTATCGTTCATCGGCACTCAGGCCGGACAGGACTTCCACCCGGTCTCCAAAGGGCCGTCCGGTCCGGATCAGGCGGAAGCGGGCGACGCCGCTTTCAGTTACAATGAAGATGCCGGTCAACTGGCCCTGATGCACCACCGCGCTTTGGGGAATCAGGATGGCGGCGGTCCGGCCGATGGGGATCAGGACCCGGGCAAACAGGCCTGCCCGGAGACCGGCGGCTTCGGGCAGGGCGATCTTGACCTGAAACGACCGGATGGAGGGGTCGGCGGAAGGGTCAATGGTCTTGATCGTGCCTTCAAGTCTTTCATCGGGTATGGAGGGGACGCGAACCGTGACCGTATCCCCTATTTTGATGTGCCGGATATATTCTTCCGGGAGCACCATGTGCACTTCATACGTCCCGGTTTCCTCCAGTTTGACCAGCGGTGTGCCCGGTGATGCCAGGTCGCCGGGTTCCACCATCTTGGCGGTCACCACACCGTCATAGGGAGACCTGACATTGGTGTCGGAAAATGTGGTCTCGGCCGCCGAAACAGCGGCTTTGGCCTGGTTGATCCGATCCTGGGCAGCTTCGCGCATGGATTTGGACTGGGAGAGCGCGGCTTGAGCCTGCTGGAATCTGGACTGCACCTCTTCGAATTCCTGCTGGCTGACGGAGTCGGCTTCGAGCAAAGATTTATACCGGTCATAGGTGGCCTGGGCCAGTTCGAACTGGGATTTGGCGGATTCAACGGCGGATTGGGCCGCCCGGGCCGACTGTCTGGCCTCTGCCAGACCGGCTTTGGCCTGATTCAGCTGGGCTGCCATCTGGTTGCCCTGGATAGCGGCCAGGAGATCGCCTTTTTTCACGTGGTCGCCTTCCCTGACGGGAACGCTGGTGATCTCCCCCATCACCTTGGCGGAAATGGTGGCCGTGGTCCGGGGATACACGGTTCCCACCGCTTGATACTGAATGGGGTGATCGATGGTTTCAGCGGTCCCGATTTCTGTCTGAACGGCTTTACCGGGACCTGACTCCGTATTGCCGGGAGCGATTTCCTCCCCGCAGCCGGAAAACATGAGTATTGCCGCGGACATGATCAGCAATCGCACCAGCGGGTGCGTCCACTTGCTCTTCACAGTATTATTCCCCTTCATGAATGATGGATGACGATTGAAATGCCGGGTCGAGCGTTCCCGCGGCCAGGGCCAGCTGGGCCCGGGACTGCACCTGGTCTTTTACGGCCTGATAGTAGTTGTTGCGTGAGCGGTAAAGCGCAATTTCCGCATCCAGAAGCGAGATGATCGGCACCTGCCCGTTGTCATAGCGGTTTAAGATGATCCGCATGGCTTCCTGGGATTCTTCCACGGCCGCTTTTGCGGCTTCGATCCGCTTTTGGGCACTCATCAGGGAGTAATACGCCTGCTCGGTCTCAAGCCGGATTTTCTGCTTCATGCCGGTCTGTCCGGCCCGGGCCGCATCGAGGAGGTGCAGGGCTTCTGTTGTTTTGGCCGATACGCGAAATCCGGTGAACAGATCGAGGGTGACATTTGCGCCCACGGTGTAGCTTTCTCCGGAGCCGTCGAAATCCTCGGAATTGAGTTCATAGGCGCCATTTAGCATGAATGAAGGAAGACGGGCCGTCCTGGATTTTTTGACCTCTGCCCGGGCCATCTTTGCCTGATATGAAAGCTGCATCAGTTCGGGCCGCTGGTTTAAGGCCGTATCAATCCATTCGGGCAGCGGTGTTTCCGGGACTTCTGCCGGGGCAAGGGGAGTGGCGGTATTGATTTCCCGGGTCATTTCCGTGCCCATGACCGCGTTTAACGCCGCCTGGGCCACGGATACGGCGCTGAATGCGGTGTATTTGTTCTGTTCCAGTTCGGCAATGTGGACTTTGGCGCGGAGCACATCGCTTTTGACGGTCAGCCCGTTTTGATATCGGGTCTGCACCACCTGGAGATGACTCCGGGCGGTCTGAAGGGCCTGGTCCACCACGA
This sequence comes from uncultured delta proteobacterium, assembly GCA_963826785.1. Classification (GTDB taxonomy): domain Bacteria; phylum Desulfobacterota; class Desulfobacteria; order Desulfobacterales; family Desulfosalsimonadaceae; genus CAWGYD01. The sequence goes on along the minus strand of CAWGYD010000008.1, from coordinate 404,052 downwards.
TCAGGCTTTTTCGGGCAAATACCAGATCCGTGTAGGCGGCGATGGTCGCAAAGATAATCTCCTGCCGGGTCCGGGTCAGCCCCAGCTCGGTCGACTGGTAGGCCATGTCCGCCTGTTTCCAGCCGAACCAGGTTTTACCGCCGTCAAACAGCGACCATTTCAGTCCGAGTTGGGTGTTGAAGTTGTCGATGGGTTCGGGATTATTGAGCTTTTCAGGAAGAAAATCCTGCTGGGTAATGATCTCCTGGTTCAGCTTGGCCCCGAACGCCCACATGGGATTGGTGGTCCGCTGATAGACTTCGGACGCATACAGCTGGGGGTAGAACCCGGACAAGGCCTGGGAGATGCGGGCCTCGGATGCACGCACCCTGGACTGCGCGGCGGAAATCTGTGAATTGCGGGCCAGCGCCTGGTCAATGGCTTCCTGGAGCAAAAGAGTGGAAGGGACAGCCTCCTGCGACATTCCTGCGGCAAATGCTGCCGTGGATCCCACCACCCCGCAGAAGATCAGCAAACCCGAGAGAATTCTCAAGCACTTCATTTTTTGGCATCTCCGATCTGTAAAGAATGCGCTGATAACTTTTATATCTTCGAGAGATAAGTATAACAAATATAATGAGCGTATTCCAGCAAAATGGAAACCAGATCATCTCTGTTGGCCTAATTTAATTTTAAAAATCGGATGGTTACTCTTGTGGGAAATCAACGCAATCATCTCCGTGGAACAATTTGATTCATGTAATGATAAAACCCTATCGAAAAAAATTTGAATATGATTCGGTAATTGTTTACATTTTGATCGAGGATCGGAAATGCGGGCATGACCTATCATCCTGTGAAGGAGGTTTTATGAAACATCCACAGCCATTTGAACCCGGGCGGATCCTGTGCCCGGTTGATTTCAGCGATCTTTCGAGCCTGGCCCTGAAATATGCGGCAATGGGTGCCCGGGAATTTTCGGCAGGATTGACCGTACTTCACGCGGAAAGATTTGAAGTGCCGAGATATTTCTCCCGGAAAGATGATTCCTGGATCCTTTCCGAATTAAAAAAAGCGGAAACGACCGTCGAAAGTCAGCTGAGGGCTCATGTCGCGACGGTTCTCGGGCCATTGGTTGAAGGCCTCTCCATATCTTACCGGGTCATCGACCGGCATCCGGTGGACGCTGTCCTGGACACGGCGGAGCAGGGCGGATTTGATCTTATCATCATGGGAACCCACGGGCACAGCGGGTTGCAGCACCTGTTTCTGGGATCGGTGGCGGAAAACGTGGTCCGGAATGCGAAAATTCCCGTATTCACTGCGCGGCAGAAAGCCCATCAATTCATCGATGTCAGCCATGCCGGGGAGGCCCTTCACTTAAAGCGCATTCTGTGTCCCTGCAATGATACGGTTTCGGCCGCCTGCGCCCTGCAGGCGGCCGTGTCCATGGCCCGGCGGTTTAAATCCCGCCTGACCGTGATCTACAGTTCAGAACATCAGCCGGACGGGGCCGAGGAAGAGGTCAGAAGGCTGTGTTCGGAAATCGGCAGGTCGGTTCAAGATGCGTGCGAAATTGAAACCGTGGTGCGAAAAGGCAATGCGGTCAAGCAGATCCTGGCCCAGGCCAGGGAAAACCGGGATGATCTGATCATTATAGGGGCAAATCACCGGCTGTTCATGGAAAGCACCGTCTTTGGCAGAACCACCGAACTGGTGTTGCGGCTGGCAACGGTTCCGGTGATGGTGGTCCCGTATTTTACGGAAAAATGACACCCCCTGGGATCAGGTGCGCCGGGGTTCATCGATCCCAGGCAAGTCGGTTGCAACGTGAATCTGTCGCCGCTTTGTTTCAGCAGGCCTTCGCGGCGTTTACCACAGGGACCGAGGCCATGTATTCATCGATGCTCTTGACGATGGTGTTCCAGGTCCAGCGCCTTTTTTCGTCGTCGGTTTCCAGCAGGGTAATGCGAAAGCCCTTGCGGTCGCAGCAGAAACCGGTGAGGGGGACCACGCAGATGCCCGTCGCGCCCAGCAGATAGTAAACGAAGCGCTTGTCGATTTTCACATCGCGGACCTTGGATTCGATATAGCGCCGGATCTGCGGGTTTTTAATATCCAGGGATTGCCGCGGATGGAGATATTCCTCCTTCAGCAGAACAGTCATGTAAAAAGCGCCCTGGGGTTTGACCACATGCACGTTTTCGCAGGCGGAAAAGATCTCATAGGCTTCAGTGGCTCTTCTTTCGAACATCTTCCGTCGGCTGGCCACGTGATGCGCATACCGCTGATCCCCGATGACTTTGGGGATGGAATATTGCGGAAGGCTGGTGGAACAGACCTCCAGCATCTTTGCATTCATGAGGCTTTTGATGTAGCGCTTGAAATCAGAGTTGCGGTCCTTGTTGAACACTTCGGCCCAACCGCACCGCGCGCCCGGCCATGGGTATTCCTTTGAGATGCCGTGCAGGGCCATGCCCGGAACATCGCCGATGATCTGGCTCAAGTGGACCATTTCCGCCCCGTTGTAGACGATATTGGCGTAAATCTCGTCGCTGATGATGAACAAGCCGTACCGGCGGGCGATATCCACCATGGCTTCCAATATGTGGCGGGGATAAACGGCCCCCGTGGGGTTATCCGGGTTGATCAGCAGCAGGCCGGCAATGGAGTCGTTATATTTGACCTTGTTTTCCAGGTCGGTCAGGTCCGGCATCCAGTTGTCATCCGGGATCAGGTCGTAGGTGAGGTGCTCATACCCGGAGTGGGCGGCTTCGGCAGAGGAATGGGTGGAATAGGCAGGCGATGGGCCGATGACACGGGCTTCCCGGCGCAGAAATCCGAAGATTTTGGCCACTGCGTCGCCCAGTCCGTTGAAGAAGATGATATCTTCCGCGGTTACCTGATAGCTGCCCCGCTTGTTCACCAGCTCCGCCACGAATTCGCGCGTTTCCTGAACCCCTGGCGTGGGCACGTATCCGTAGGTGTGGTCGCAGGCGGCCAGATCCCGGATGATCTCCTTGATCCAGGGGAGCATTTTTTCCCCTTTCTGGATCGGATCCCCGATATTCTCCCATGTGACCGTCATGCCCATTGCTTCGACGTCTTTTGCCACAGCGACGATCTCGCGGATTTCATAATTCAGCTGTCCCCAGCCGACATGTTCAATATTTCTGCGCATGGCTAAAATTCAGTTAAAAAAACTGGTCCTTCCCTATGATTTTTTCGTTTTCCAAAGCCCTTTCGATGAAGGGCATTTGGTTTCATCTTTCGTGAAAAAATTTCATTCTTTTCATGAAATAAGGATCTTGTCAACCTTCCGGTCGAGTGTGGATGAAAATAAAATGGAAAGGAGAGGCTTCTTCGTCGGTCTATCTGGCGTGCCGGCCGAAATACCCCGAGTGCCCTTCACTGAACACGAGGCGTGCGCCCAGTTTGACCTGATCCTGCACGATAAACAGCACAAGGCAGTATCCCCAGATGATGCCGGCATTAGCCCAGCCGATAGGGGCCATGAGGATGCCGTACACCGACAGAAGCGTGGCGATCATCTGGGCACTCAAGGTGACGAGCAGCAGGATCTTTCCTGGGGCCACAGACCAGAAGGGGCCGCGGGTGCGGGCCGCGTAAAGGGTCAGTATGCCCCCCACGGAAAGGTTGAGGTAGATCATGGTCCGGATGGTGTCCGGATCCATGTGCAGCAAATAGGTGCTGATGGCATAGATGCCCAGAGAGCGGGCCACGGCATAGCTGCCCAGCACCCCGGCCATTCCCATTACGAAAACCATGTTCCAGCTCAGCGGCTCCTCGGCCGAGCGGGTGTTGTCATAGGCGATGGACAGAATCGATCCGTCGTTTAATATGGCCAGGAATACGATCATGATGGGGGTGACGGGGAACATGTTGAAAAAGACGATGGCGATGGTGATAAAGCCCAGCAGGGCCACGGTTTCGGCGATGCGGTAGACGGCGTAGGACAGCATGCGCTCGAAAATCCGGCGGCTTTCCCGGATGGCGTCGATAATCACGGAAAGCCCGGGGTTGAGCAGGGCGATGCTGGCCGCGGCCCGGGCCGCGTCCGTGGCCCCGGAAACGGCGATGCCGGCGTCTGCCTTTTTCAGGGCCGGGGCGTCATTGACGCCGTCGCCGGTCATCCCCACAATATGGCCCCGCTTCTGGAGGACATCCACGATGTGGTATTTGTGCTCGGGAAAGACCTGGGCAAAACCGTCGGCGGCCTCAATGGCATCTTCCAGCTGGCCGCTCTCATGGGGCCGGGTTTCCTCGAACATGGATGCGTCCAGAATGTTGGTGCCCAGGTCCAGCTGCCGGGCGATTTCCTTTCCGATGGCCACCTGGTCGCCGGTCACCATCTTCACCGCAAGCCCCAGTTTTTTGGCCGCCTCGATGGTGGGCTTGGTATCCTCCCGCAGCGGGTCATAGAGGGGGATGATGCCCATGAAGTGCCACTTCCCATTTTCACCGGTGCGGGCCACGCCCAGGGATCGAAAGCCGCGGCCGGCAAAATCGGCAATGGCGCGCTCCACTTCATCCTTTATCCCCGAGGCATCGGGATCAAGCGCCAGGATAACCTGCGGCGCCCCCTTGGTGGTTTTAAACGCCGGCCCCTCTGGGCTTTCCACCGATGCCTCGGTGCGCTTGTGCACCGGGTCAAAGGGCATGAAGTGCTTAATTTCATATGATTTTAATTTTTCATGGTCTGAAATGCCGCCGAGAACGGCCATGTCGATGGGATCCTGATCTTCCTCGCGGGATGCCAGGGCGGCATAAAGGATCAGCTCATCTGCGCGACACCCTTGACCGTAAATGGATCTCCCGGGGTCAGTTTGGACTGGGTGAGGGTGCCGGTCTTGTCCGAGCAGAGGATATCCACGCCGGCCACCTCCTCGATGGCGGAGAGTTTGGTGACGATCGCCTGCTTATCGGCCAGTTTGCTGGCCCCGAGCGCCATGGTCACGGAGAGGACGGCCGGCATGGCCACGGGCACGGCCGCCACGATCAGCACCAGAACAAACTGCAGCACCTCCAGAAGCTGAGAAGTGCGGGAAAACACCACGCCGATGATGACCAGGGACAGGAAAATGGCGATCACCAGCAGGTAGTCCGCCATTTTCATGATGGCGATCTGGAGGTGGCTTTTGGTCTTGGCCGATTCCACCAGCTGCGCGGTTTTACCGTAGTAGGTGTGGATGCCGGTGGCAAAAACCACGGCATCGATTTCTCCCTGCTTGAGGATGGAGCCGGAATAGACCGCATCACCGGATTTGTGCTTCACCGGCATGGATTCTCCGGTCAGGGCGGACTGGTCCACCTGGACCTCGTCCCCCTCCAGAAGTCTGGCATCCGCCGGGATGATGCTGCCGATGCGCAGCCGGATGACATCACCGGGAACCAGTTCCCGGGCGGGAATGCTCATCCATTTGCCGTCCCGCCGGACATTGGCTTTGACCGCCAGCTTCTGCTTGAGCGCGGCAATGGCATCCCCCGCCTGGTGCTCTTCCCGGAATCCCACCACCGCATTGATGATCAGCAGTGCCATGATGATGCCCAGGGTGGGATAGTGCCCCAGGACGGCAGACAGGATGGCCGCCGCCATGATCATGAGGGGGATGGTGCCATAGAAATAGGAGAGAAACAGCAGAATGGCGCTTTCCCGTTTTTCCGAAAGTTCGTTGTATCCGTACTGCTCCTGGCGCTGATTGGCCTCTTGAGTGGACAGCCCGCCGGCGGTCGTTTTCAAAAGGTTTATGAGTTTGTCGACCGGAAGATCCTTCAGGTTCTCCGAATCCTGTTTTTTGGGTTCCTGACGCCCCGGTTTTCTTTTGGCCATGCCGCCTCCTGATCGCTTTTCATTTGAAAAATGTCATCAGATCATAAGATAATTTACATACGAAAGCGTGAAATACGACTTTTTGCCATCTCATCAGATATCGAATAGTAAAGATCTGAGACGGGGTAAATGGGGTATGGACTGTATTTTATCAAGTTTTTCGGGGAGTAGTTCGGGTGCAATTCCAGGCGCCCGCCGGCCTGGGCATGCGGGCGCTGTTTGTCTATGAATCGAACCGCTGTCAGAAGCTGATCGGGACGCTTTCATAGGGGGTTCGTTTCCGGGATTTAATCGTCTTGGGGTCTCTGAGGGTTTTAAGAATTTCAATGCTGTCCTTGAGGCCTTTTGAATAGCGGGTCATGTCGATGGCCATACCTGCCATATTGGCCATCGCCTGGACGAAATTCACATCATCCATGTCAAATTCCCAGGGTTCGGCCGTATACACCCTCAAGGCACCGATGACATTTCCCCGGACGGTGATGGGCGCCGAGAGGATCGATGCGATGCCTTCCTTTGTCGCCGCTTCCGGGTACTGAATTCGCGGATCGTCTGCGACGTCGTAAATCGCCACCGGTCCTTCTTCCAGGGATTTGGAAATCGACTTGAGCGCACTGACCGGACCTTTATTGATATATTCGTGGCTGAGTCCAAAGGATGCGGCCACTTCCAGTTCATGGGTGGTTCGGTTCACCAGGAAAAGGGTGCACCCCTTTGCATCCAGCGCACTCTTGATGCTGTCGACCGTCATCAGGACCACTTCTTCGGGATCGCGGGAATGGGAAATGGCATCGGTGATTTTGCGCAGGGTGTCGTAGTTCAGCAGTTGCTTTTTCATATCGCCTCCTTGTCTGCCGGGCCGGCGGATCGGCCGGGGCCGGGCATGGAAAAACAGGTTGTTGTCATGACGGGGCTTTATCTGGTCCGGAAAGAGGCCCCTGGAGGACGGGACGGGCTTCCGGCAGGAAGAGCGCTTTACGCCGCCGGAAGCCGATATGTGCAAAATTTGAGGATCATGCAAAACTCCGGATTGATGCGTCTCGTGTTTTACACTCAACCAGATGGAGGTGGATTTCGCAGGTGTGAAAAAGGAAGAAGGTGAGTCGTGCCCGGATCTGATTTAAATTAAATATGGGGGTTTTTCGCCGGGCATGTCAAATTCAGCGGCTGGTCAGGACCGGTTCTTCGGTAATGGACGGATTGCCCGAATCCAGGGAGGGGAGGGCGCTGACCAGAGAGACCGCGACGGCGGCCGCATAGGTGAGGCTCTGGATCAGCAGGACCACGATCCATATGGCCAGGTCCGGCGAGGGGGTCGCACCGGAAAACCGGATCCCGAAAGCCAGCAGCCACAGGGCGATCATCATCAGAAATTCTTCACGGGAGGCATTTACGGCCTGAAGCAGGGCATGTTTGCGCGCCATTTTGGGGGTTCGGAAAAAGGGCATGCTTCGGGTAAAAAAACCGGCCAGCACCGCCTTTCCGATGGTGTGGGACAGGGCCAGTCCGGCCGTGGCCGCGGCAAAGGTTTGACGAACGCTCACCACGATATGGGCCTGCTGATAGATGAACAGGATTTTCGACACTTTAAAGCAGAACAGGGCCAGGGGAAAGGCGGAGCAGATGATCAGGGGCGGATCAAACCGTTCCGGCGCCACGGCCATGCCCAGCGACCAGAAGAGCGCGCCCATGTTGAAGACCAGGTTTATGGAATCGGCCATCCAGGGGAGCCATCCGGCCCAGAAATGATACCGCTGCCCGGCGGTCAGCCGGCTTTTGGTAAATCCGGTCAGTTTGCCCGCATGTCTGCGGATGATCTGAATGGCGCCATACGCCCACCTGAATCGCTGTTTTTTGTAATCGATGAAGGTATCGGGCATCAGCCCTTTCCCGTAGCTGCGGGGAATATAGATGGCCTCGTATCCCCGCTCGAAAATGCGCAGCCCCAGTTCGGCATCTTCAGTGATGCACCATTGCCCCCAGCCGCCCACTTCGTTTAACGCATTTCGCCGGATCAGGGTCATGGTGCCGTGCTGAATGATGGCATTGCGTTCATTGCGGGTGATCATGCCGATAAAGAAGAATCCCCGGTATTCGGAATAGCACATGGACTTAAAAATTGTTTTCCCGTCATCCCGATAATCCTGTGGGGCCTGGACAATGCCCACCGATTTCACGGTGAACTGGGGCACCAGATCCCGCAGCCATGACGGATCCACCACGTAATCGCTGTCGATCACCCCCACCACGGAAGCATCCGGATGGGTCCGGTGCAGCGCATAATTCAGCGCCCCCGCCTTGAACCCGGGGAGATGTTCCTCATGAAAGAAGCGGAAATGCGGGCCGAGATGACGGCAGTATTCCTGAACGGGCATCCATGTGTCCGGATCGCAGGTGTTGTTGTCCATGACGATCACCTCGAACCGGGGGTAATCCAGCCGGGCCAGTCCGTCCAGGGTCTGCCGGACCATTTGGGGCGGTTCATTGTGGATGGGCAGGTGGATCGATACCATGGGGAGCTGGTCGTCTTCCACCCGGACCGGGACGAATTTCCGGCGCCGTTCCTTTACCCACAGGATTTCGGCCCATTCATGGGCCTCGGTCAGGAGCACCAGCATGATTCCGATGATGCCGAACACGATGAGGATGCCGATGATGATGGTGCTGGGCGTCAGGTATTGGTGCACATAATCGTAGGTGGACCAGACGGATGCCGTGGCAAGGGAGAAGGCGATCAGGGCCAGGAACCCCCGGCCCCGGATATTGAGCGTTTCACTGTTGATGACCAGCATGATCAGGGTGATGATGGCAATGAGCACGGAAATGCCGGCCAGAACCCGCCATTCCGGTATTTTGATAATGGGTTTGGAAAAAGCGAATTTCGGATTCCGATAAACGTCGTAAACCCCCCAATACGCCCCCACCGACCCTTCATTCCGGCGTTTCCAGGGCTGATCAAACGCCTCCATGACATAGTAGACGTAATTTTCATGGGTGGCCCGTTCCAGGAAGCGCCGAAGAAAGGCGCCCTCGTTTGCGGCGGATGCCACTGCGCCCTGACGGGTGCGCCCCTCACTGGGCCAGCCCACCTCGGTGATCACGATGGGTTTATCGGGAAAGGCGGTTTCCAGCTTTTTAATCTGCTCGATGCAGAAATCCACTGCATGGTCAAGGGGGATTCCTTCCCAGTAGGGGAGGAGATGCACGGCCAGAAAATCGACATTTTCAGCCAGTTCCGGGTATTTGAGCCAGATATGCCAGGGCTCGGCCGTGCTGACCGGGGCGGGCAGGGCCTTTCGCACCCGGATGAGATAATTGATGAGCTGGGGCAGGGGAATATCATTTCTCAGGATGGCTTCATTTCCGACGATCACCCGCACCACATTGCTGTTATCGGTGGCCCCACGGATCAGTTGATCGATTTCCGCCTTGTTGCGCGCCGGGTCATTTCCGATCCAGGCGCCCAGGGCGACGTTGATATGGTATTTCCGGGCAAGCCGGGGAATTCGGGCGAGAGGACCCTCCATGGAATAGGTGCGGATGGCGTGGGTCCTGCCGGACATCAATGCCAGATCGGATTCGAGCTGTTCTTCAGTGGGATAGCGCTTTTCAGCGGGATTCTGGTCGGCCTGGTAGGGCGAATAACAGAATCCCATGATTTTTTCGGGCCACAGCGGTTCTTTCTCCGGCCGGTTGAAGAACGCCCAGATGCTCACCGTCACCAGGGCGATGGCAATCGTGATCACCACATTGGCTTTATTTATCAATGGTTGGTCCCAGATACGGAAAATATATGTCGGCCACACGGCCGCCGAAACGTTATATGGTTGTTTTGCATGAGAATGTGCCTGAAGGGAAAACCGGATTCACTGTTTTAAAGGTTTTATAAAAAATGTCAATAATGGACTGAAGGAAACAGGCCTGACCGGCGGCAGGCATCCGGTAATTACCACAGCGCCTCATGCTTAAGCAATAAGCATGCCCGGTTTTAAAATTTTTGGTTCTGCGGATTTCCCCTTCTTTTCAATGGGGCACCCAAAGCCAGGCGCTTTGACTCGGTTATTTTTCGCCGGCGTCGGTGGTCAGGTGGATGATTTTTCCTTCACGCAGCACGGTCAGGTCGATTCTGCTATCTTTCGTAAAGCCGCCGATGGTGTCCTGGATGGCGCACACATCATCCACCGAGTAGGTTACCGGAAAGCCCTGGACCGTCAGGACAATATCTCCGCCGATGAGGAATGAATCGTCGCCGATCTGGACGGGAATGGTTCCGGGCTTCAGCCCCAAATCCGCTCCGGGCGAATTTTGTGCCACGGTCTGAACCAGCAGGCCGGCTTCCTGGGGAAGATTGAAGGATTTGGCAAGGTCTCCGTACAGCAAAAATGCGTCAAATCCGATCCAGAAGGACTGGTTCTCCAACAGGAGCTGCCGGGCGGTATTGATGGAGACGGCAAATCCCAGTCCCATGGACCCGCCGGTGCTGGAAAGAATCCGGCTGACGATGCCGACCACCTGCCCCGCTTCATTGAACATGGGGCCTCCTGAATTGCCCTGGTTGATGGCCGCATCGGTCTGGAGAAATTCAAACGGCGTTATCTCCCGGCAAATCGTGCGCGATTTTCTCCGTCCGCTGATATGGCCGACGGACAGGGTGTGGTCGATGCCATAGGGGGCGCCGATGACAAAGACCTCATCCCCGATGCTGACCTGGTCGGAATTTCCCAGCTGCGCCACCGGGAGGGTTTCCGGGACGGTTTTGAGCGCGATCAGCGCGATATCGGAATCGGTGGACAGTGATACCACATCCGCCTCGATGACCTGGCTGCTGCTGAGGATGACCATGATCTTGTCGGCGGTATTCACCGCGTGGGCCGCAGTCATGATCTGGCCCTGGTCGGAAATGATCACCCCGGAGCTGACGGCGCCTGAAACGCCGGAAGCGTCAATCCTGTCTGCCTGTGTAAGGGTGATGATTTTAACCACAGACGGGTTGACCTTCTTGAAAACCTCGCTCAGGGAGCGGCTCTGTGCAAAGGCCGGTGTACCGGCTCTGCCCGCGCAGGCCAGAAGGCAAAAGGCCGGCAGCATCAGCAGGATCAATTTACGTTTGATCATGAGAAGAATCTTTTTTTGATGGCCCATCGATCATTTCCCGGGTGAATATGGAATTACAAGTCTGTCGAATCATCATTTTGATGGTTCAGGTATTCGTCCCATTTGATGAAGGCATGCCCCATGCTTCCGATCAGCATGCCGAAAGAGCCGATGATAAAGAGCCATACGCCCGCAGGTTTGTATTTCTCCCATAAAAAGCAGATGCTGCCGATAAAAAAACTGAGATTTCCAGTCAGCCCCAGAAAGATATGGATCCAGGGAAAATCGCGAATCAACGATCTGAGCAGCCTCACCCGGGCATTGACGGTTTTCTTTTGGGATTTTTTCATTACTCCGCCTCTTTTTAAAGTAAGTGACCCCATAATCATAATCATTTGATGAACACGCCACAATGCTATCACCCCGAAATCGGAAGCGCCGTTGCCGGAAAATGACAAATTTTCACGTTAAGGTTAATTTGTGGATTGCAATCTAAGTGAGTACTTACTATAAAAAATTTATGCTCCGTCTGTTCATTGCGAACAGATCGACAGATAACCAGCCGATTCGAAGGAGTGCCCCATGAGATTCTTTTTGCTTCTGAACATCCTTGCGTCGAAATTCAGGAAAGCCGCCCGGACCAACCCGCATTTCAAGAAATTTCTGATGGGCCACGAGTGCAGCGTGGTCGTTAAAACCAATGACAATAAGGTGGGAAAACGGTTTATCTTCAAAGACGGGAAGTTTTCCACGGACAAGGTCCTGGACCAGTTCGACGCCGCCATGGTGTGGGCTGACGCAGGCACTGCCTTCAATGCCATGAAGTCGGGCGATGAAGGGGTGATGCAGGCGATTTCCAATCACCGGGTGGCCATCGAAGGCAAACTCCATTCGTTTACCTGGTTTGGCGCGGCCATTAAATTCGTCATGTCCTGACTGATTTGAATAAAGAATTCGTGAACGTTCACGAGCACGTGTCCGTTGACGCGCACGCCGCATTCAAGCATCCCAAGGAGGTCGAAATGACGTACTGGACAAATGAATACCTGCTCAGGACCTATGGCGGCCCCATGGTCCAGGCGGAATTTTTAAAAGATGTCTCCAAACCCTTTTTCACCCCGCGGATTTTTTCCGGGCTCAACCTGTTTCTGGAAAAGCCCCAGCTGCTGCCCGATTCGGTGGACCTGATCGCCCGGGAATCGAAGAAGAAGAAGGCATTTATCGTCACCGACGAATATGCCCAGCGGTTTGCCCCCAAGGTCCGGGCGCCCTATGAGAAGCGGCACGGCATCACATTCGACATGTGGGCCAAGGCCAAACCGGACGCGCCCATCGATACGGTGCGGGATTGTGCGGCCCAGATGCGCAGGTTCGCACCGGACCTGATCTTTGCCATCGGCGGCGGGTCGGCCATGGACACGGCCAAGGCCGCCTGGCTGCTCTATGAGCATCCGGACGTGAAGCTGGAGATTTTAAGTCCGCTGGTGCCGCTGAATCTGAGGCACAAGGCAAAGCTGGTGGCGGTCCCCACCACCAGCGGAACGGGCTCCGAAGTATCAGGGGTGGCGGTCATCTCTTTTCCGGACGGGGTAAAGCTGCCTGTGGCCGGTGCCATTCCCGAGTTCGTGCCCGATTACGCCCTGCTCGATCCCACCTTCACCCTCGGCATGCCCCCGGAACTCACCGCCGGGACCGGCGGTGACGCCCTGGCCCATGCCATTGACGGGTTCATGGCCCCCAAATCGGATGAGCTCAACCAGGCCATCGCCATAAAAACCATTCAGATGATTTTCGAATGGCTGCCCCGGGCCTGCAAAGACGGCGACGACCTCATGCCCCGGATCAAAATGCAGCAGGCCGCCATGATGGGCGGCATCCCCCTGTGCAATGCGGGATCGGGCATTTCCCATTCCCTCGGCCACACCGTGGGCGGGCTGTTTCATATCCACCACGGGGTGATGGTCATGCTGTTTATCCCCTATGAACTCCAGGTCTATTCAAAGGCCACCGACCGCTACCTGACGCTGTGCGACGCGCTGGGAGTTGAAAATTCATCATCGAATGAAACGCGCCTGGCCGGCCTGGTGGAAAAGATCCGCAATTTCATGCTCGAGATCAATCTGCCGGTGGGGTTAAAGGATGCAGGGATCGCCCGGGAGGATCTGGATAAGCACATGGAGGTGATCCTGGCCCAGACCCCCACGGATCCCTCGTTTTATTTCGGCTGGTACGATCTGACCCGGGAGCAGATCAAAGACGTTTTTGTAAACGCATATGAAGGCACCCTGCTCGATATGCAATCGGAAACATGGAGGTAGCCGCATGAACGGATATTTCGGAAAATATCTCAAAGTCGATTTGTCCACCGGGCAGATTTCGGAAGTTCCCATCAGCAATGAGGATCAGCAGAAATACATCGGCGGGTCCACCCTGGCCGCCCGATTGATCTATGATTCGGTCAAGCCGGATATGGATCCGCTCGCCCCGGAAAATCCGATTGTCTTTGCCACCGGTCCGTTTACCGGCTCCAACGTCCCCATGGTCAGCCGGGCGGCTGTCTGCGGCATTTCCCCGGCCACTGGCCTGTGGGGGGAGGCCACCACCGGCGGCAAGTTTCCCGTCCGGCTCAAAGCAACCGGTTACGACGGCATCCTGATCACCGGAAAAGCAGAAAATCCGGTCTATTTGTACGTTCATGACGGTGCGGCCGAATTAAGGGATGCGGCCCACCTGTGGGGAAAGGATATCTACAAGACCCAGTCCCTGATCAAGGACGAACTCGAGGGCCGGGTTTCCATCGCCTGCATCGGTCTGGCCGGGGAGAACCAGATCCATTTTGCCAACATCATGAATGATGAGGGCCGGGCCGCCGGCCGGTGCGGCCTGGGAGCACTCATGGGCGCCAAGAACCTGAAGGCACTGGCGGTGAGCGGAAATCAAAAAACCCCGATCGCCAATCAGGATCAGCTCAAGCGCATCATCGAAGAGGCCCGGGACTGCATCAAGGCCAACGCCAACACCAATGCCTACAAGCTCTACGGCACCAATTTCTACATGGATCTGGCCATGCGCCTGGGAGATGTCCCCACCCGGTATTTCACCAAATCGATCTTTCCCGCCGCCAAGGTTCACGGCCCGGCCTTCCGGGAAAAATATGTCATGTCCAATTACGCCTGCGCCGGATGCCCCATCGGGTGCGGCCGCATCATCAAGGATTTTGCCGACGACATCAAACAGGTGGACGGCCCCGAATACGAAACCGTGGCGGCCTTTGGTCCGCTGTGCATGAATTTCGATCTTGACACGGTGGTCCGGGCCAACCATTTCTGCAATGAGCACGGCCTGGACACCATCTCCGCAGGCGTGTCCATCGCCTTTGCCATGCACCTCCAGGAAAAAGGGGTGCTTACGCAGGAGAAGGCGGGAATGGCCATTTCCTGGGGAGACGGAGACGTCCTGCTGCCGCTGCTGGAGTTGATGGTGAAGCAGGAAGGGATCGGGGTTCTGCTTTCCAAGGGGGTAAAGAAAATGGCCGAGGAACTTGGGGTCGACCCCGAGGAAGCCGCCCATGTCAAGGGACTGGAGATCCCCATGCACGACCCCCGGGCCTACCAGGGGTCGGCGCTCTCCTACGCGGTGGGGCCGCGGGGAGCCTGCCACCTGAAAGGAAGCTTCTACAGCCTGGATGCCCCCGGAAACGAAGTGGGCCTGGATGTGGGCATCACTTTCTCCGACAAGAACGACCCTTCCCAGAAAGGGGCCATGACCGCAAAAATCCTCTTCTTTTGTGAACTGTACAACAGCTTCACCCTCTGCGAATTCTCGCCCCTGCCGGCGGGCATGATCGCCAAAATCCTGTCCTGCATCACCGGAATCGAATACAAGGCCATGGACCTGCTCACCTTCGGGGAGCGGTCCCTGAATCTCAAGCGGGCCATCAATAACCTGCTGGGGGTCACCCGGGCCGATGACAAGGTGCCGGGAATCGCCCGCCGGGCGCTGAAGGAGGGGGCCACCGCGGGCATCGAACCGGATCTGGACCGGATGCTCAAAGAGTTTTACGCGACCTGCAGCTGGGACTGGGAGACCGGAAAACCCGAGCGGGCAAAACTGATGGAACTGGGGCTCGGACAATTGGCGGAAGATCTGTATCGCGCCCGTTCATAATGCGCAGTTGTAAACGAAGAAGCAGGGGGAGACCATCATTGTAAAACGGGCTTTCCCCTGCTTTTTTTTTCAGGCGGCTTTGAAAATTGAAAAATAACTGAAATGCCCAAACAGAAAGCTATCGAATTTTCATGCTGAACAGCAATCTTCCAGAAATAAATGATGTTGAGGGCGAGCGGGTGCCGGAAGGGCTGCCCGGTGTGGTGGATGCCCACGTCCATCTCTTTCCGGACGGGATTTTTGATGCCGTCTGGCGGTGGTTTGATGAATACGGCTGGCCCATCCGGTACAGGCTGCATTCTTACGATCTGCTCTCATTTCTGTTCGCAAAGGGGATCCGCCACGTGGTGGCGCTCCAGTATGCCCACAAACCCGGGATCGCCCGACAGTTGAATGCCTATATGGCCGGCATCTGCCGGCAGTTCCCCGGCCGGGTGACCGGCATGGCCACGGTATTCCCGGGTGAACCGGATTGCGCGGATATTCTAAACGAGGCATTTGACGCGGGCCTTTCCGGCGTCAAGCTTCACGCCCATGTACAATGCTATGAATTAAGCAGCCCGGAGGTGGCCGATATCCTGAGCGTATGCCAGGCGGCCCATAAGCCTTTGGTCATGCACGCCGGAAGAGAGCCCAAAAGCGAGGCCTATCCATGCGATCCTTACCTGATCTGCCATGCGGACAAGCTCGAGGCGGTTTTGAAAAAATTTCCCCGTGTCAATATCTGCGTGCCGCACCTGGGTTTTGACGAACTTGACGCTTATAACCGGCTGATTCAAACCTATGACAATCTCTACCTGGACACGGCCATGGCGCTTGCCGATTATCTCCCGGCGGACCCGCCGATGAGGCTTTCGGAAATGAGAATGGATCGGATCATGTACGGCTCGGATTTTCCCAACATCCCCTATGCATGGGATCGGGAATTGAAAAAGATCGGCGATTCCGGGCTCCCGGAGGCTGACCTCAGGCGCATCCTTCATGGAAATGCCATCCGTTTTTTCGACATTCCCCTGAGCCTGTAAACACCTCTGGAATCAAGGTATGCATTCATGAAGAAAATCCGACTCAAAATCATTTTGACCATCAGCATGCTGGTGGTGATCTTTTCGTCCATCCAGTTTTATTATGCCTATCGGCAGATTCAGGACAGCGTGGATCATCTGCATCAAGAACAGCTGGATATCGCATTGAATTTTGAGCTCTCCATTCGGGAATACGTTTCCCAGATTCTTCGGCCGATGGTCGGGGGGTATCTGCCTGAAGATGAATTCATCCCCGAAATCATGTCATCGAGCTATGTGTCACGCCTGATTTTCGAAAAGGTCAGAAACCGGTTCCCGGATCTGGTCGTCAAATTTTCATCGGACAACCCCCGCAATCCCGCCAACCGGGGCAGCGCGTCGGAAATCAATTTGATCGCTTTTTTCAATGCCCATCCGGAGATCAGGGAATGGACGGATGAGATCAGCCTGTCAGGAATCGAATATCTCGCCAGATTCAGGCCCATGCGCATGGAGCAGCGCTGCCTGGCCTGTCATGGAGACCCGGCGGATGCACCGCCGGGACTGCTTGCGCGCTACGGCGACACCGCATCCTTTCATCTTCCCATCGATCGGGTGGTGGGGCTGGAAACGGTGGCACTGCCTGCCGGCATGTCAAAATCGACCATTATGAAACAAACGGTTCGCAACTTCAGCTTCATATTCGGGGCCATTTTGTGCCTGTTTTTTTCAATTGTCCTGGTGCTGCGGTTCATGATCAATGACCGGCGCCTGGCGGAAAGGGTGTTGGCGGAAAATGAAAAGGAAAAATCGATCATTTTAGACAGCCTCCATGATTCGGTATTCTATTTCGGCAGCCCGAAGCTCGATCTGGTCTGGTCGAACCGCAGAGCCCTGGACATGACGGGGTTGACCGCCGAAGAATTATCCCGGACCCCTTGTTTTCAATACATGGGCAAAGAAAAGCCCTGCGAGAATTGCCCGGTGCTCGCTACATTTGCGTCCGGGAGCGCAGATGAAGCTGAAATACAGACCCCGGAAGGCAAGTGGTGGTATGTCCGCAGCTTCCCGGTGAACGACACCGCGGGAAAGCTCAAGGGCGTGGTAAAAGTTGTGAGCGATATCACGGCGCGCCGGATTGCGGAAAAAATGGTGGAAGAAAGCCGGGAGCGCTACCGGCTGATTTTCAACCTGGCCCCGGTGGGAATTTTCCATTTTGATCAAAACGGCGTCATTACCGAATGCAATCATCAGTTTGTCCGCATGATGGGGTCTTCCCATTTGAAGCTCATCGGCATTAACATGCTGGAAAATCTTTCCGATTCAGCGGTTTTGAAACAGCTTCAAGCCGCGCTGCAGGGAGAGAAGAGCCATTACGAAGGATGGTATACGTCAGTCACCGGCGAGCGGAAACTGTTTTTAAATGTCGATTTTATGCCGGTCCGGGATGCGCAGGGCAGGGTGACCGGCGGCATTGGCGTGAATGCGGATCTTACCGAGCGGGTGAATGCGGAACAAATGGTCCGGGAGAGCGAGGAAAAGTACCGCCTGCTGGCCGAAACCAGCTCGGACGGCATCTATGAAATCGATACGGGTGGAAAAATCACCTATGCCTCCTCCGCCTCGGAGCACATTTTCGGATACAGCGTGAAGGAAGTCATCGGCAATCATTTCAACCGGTATTTCCAGGAACCCGAATCGGTCCAGGCCATGCAGCTCTTTGAACAGGTCGTTGGGGGCGAACGGATCAAGTCCCGCCACCTGGTCATCCGGGCCAAGGACGGCAGCACCGTTCATGTCGAGGCGAGCGTTACTCCCATCATCAGAAACGGCCGGGTCGACAACATCCAGGTGATCGGCCGGAACATTACGGAGCGGATACGGATACAAAGGGAACTGGCAGACAGTGAACTCAAGTATCGTCTCATTTTTAATTCAGCATCAGTGGGGTTTTTCTATTTCGATACCAACGGCGTCATCTCTGATAACAATCCCAAAGCGCAGGAAATGATGGGGGCCGGCGCCCATCAGATCGCCGGGTTTGACCTGCTTTCCGGTATAGAGAATTTACAGGTGCTTCAAGCCATCAAATCCTGTCTCAATGGAATTTACGCCGGTTACGAGGGGGAATATACATCGGTTACCGGCGGCCGGACCCGGCATCTGAAAGCCGATTTTGTTCCCATCGTTTCCAGCAAGGACCAGGTGATCGGAGGATTGTGCGTGGCCGAAGACATCACCTTGCGGGTAATGGCCGAAGCGGCCCTGCTCTCGAGTGAGGAGAAGGCCAGGACCCTGCTTGACGCCGCCTCCGACGGGATTGTTCTGCTGGACGGTAATGGAAAAATCCTTGATTTGAACGCCACCTATGCAGCGCACTTCGATAAGCCGAAAGCTGAATTGATCGGGGCCTGCGTCTGGGAACTGTATTCAGCTCAAATCGCACGTGATCGCAAACATCAACTGGAGAAGGTCTTTGTATCCGGAGAACCGGTCAGCATGGTCGATGTCGAGGAAGGCCGGTGGTTTTATGCCCATATCCACCCGATCCGGGATGCATCGGGAAATATTACCCGGGTGGCGGTATTCGCCCGGGACATCACCAAGCTCCGCGCGGCGGAAGATGCACTGACGGCCGCCAAGGAACGGATGCAGCAGCTGTCCCGGCACCTGCAGGCGGCCCGGGAACAGGAGCGAAAAGGCATCGCCCGGGAAATCCATGACGAGCTGGGGCAGGCCCTGACCGCCATCAAGCTTGAAGCCGCATGGATGTCAAAGAAAATGCTCTCGGACGCGCCTGTGCTGAAATCAAAAGCGGAAATGGTGACCTCGCTTGCCAATGAGGCCATCCAGTCGGTCAAACGGATCATTACCCGGCTGCGTCCGGCCCTGTTGAACGACCTGGGGCTGGCCGAGGCGGTCCGCTGGCAGGCGGAGGATCTTCAGACACGGTCCGGCATCGACTTTCATGTCACCATCGATCCGGAGACCATCGACTGCGGCGATGACCTGTCCACCGCCATCTTCCGGGTCTTTCAGGAAGCCGCCACCAACGCCGTGCGGCATGCGGAAGCGTCTCGGGTGGATGTTCTCCTCCACTGGAAAGGGGGGCGGATCATGCTGGAGGTCGCAGACAACGGAAAGGGTTTTCTGGATGAACAGATGGAGAAGGAAAATTCATTCGGCATTCTGGGGATGAAGGAGCGGGCGTATGCCTTCGGGGGAGAGATCCATTTCTCCGGCAATCCGGGGAATGGCACCCGGGTGCAGGCCTGGTTTCCCCTTGCATCCGGCTAATGTTGCGCCCATCCCGGTTCAGGTGCCCTTGTAAAAAGCCGCTTTGCTACAAAAGTTCGTCAAGCCGGACCGCAAATCCCTTTTGGTTGATCCGGACGATGATCCCGGTCACCTTGATATTGCGTCCGGTATCGGGGTGTTCGAAAATCAGGGTCACCGGGTCATCGACGTAAAAGCTGCGCCTGGCCATGGGCGCAAGGTCGACGAAAACCCCGCCCTTGCTGATGTTGCGGATGTCCCCCTTGATCAGGTTCCCCGAGATCATGCATTGAACATGGGCGGAATATTCCCTGCGGCTGTAATTGCGCTTGGATGAACCGGTCAGGGCCTTTAGTTCCCCCAGTATCTGGCAGCGTTCATCCAGGGACATACCCATGATGGTTTCGATCAAAATCTTGGTGACGGAAGAAGCATGCACGTCATCTTCGGTGATCTTTCGGATCGGCGCTTTCAACTCACCCATCAGTTTGCATTTCTCGTTCAAGGGCATTTTCATGACCAGGCCAAGAAGTTCCCGGGTCACCGAGGAGACGTTGATCTCGGTTTTAACGGGTTTTTTGTATTTGGTCATATGCGCTGGTCCTTTTGTCTACAAATAGGGTGAAAAAAGCCAGGTCAGGGCATCTCTGGTTTTGATGAGAATATGCCGGCTTTCAATTTTTTGAAGCGTAATTTGCGTCGACTGCGAGATTCGTTCGTGAATATGGGCGGAAAGGCGGTTTGCCGCCTCCCTGTTGTAGATTTCCACCGAGAACTCGAAATTGAGCCTCAGGCTGCGCGCATCCAGGTTGGCGGAGCCGATCTGCACGTATTGGTCATCCACCACGAACAGCTTGGTATGCACGAAGGGCGGCGGCTGATAGTAGATCCGGACCCCCCAGTACAGCAGTTCGGAAAACAGGTTGTGACTGGCCCACTGGATGAAGGGCATGTTGTTTTTCGAGGGCAGGACAATATTGACTTCGATGCCGCGAAGGGCCGCAATCTGAAGGGCGCTCATCATCTCGGTGGAGGGCAGGAAATAGGGCGTCATGATATCGATGCGCCGGCGGGCAGACGCGATGGCGCCGTTTAAAATGGTGGCGAGCTTGTTGACGTCTTCATTGGGGCCGTCCTTGATCGCCCTGCACACGGCATTGCCGCATTTTTCCGGTGCAGAGGGGCTGGCCAGGTCCTGCTCACCGGTGCAGAACGCCCAGTCCTCGAGGAAAGATTGCTCCAGCTGGATGACAATGGGTCCGGTCAAGCGAAAATGCATATCGATGACCCGGGATGGATTTTTGGTATTTTTCGCCAGATGCCGGTCCCCGATGTTCATTCCGCCGGTATATCCGACCCGGCCGTCTGCGATCAGGAGTTTTCGGTGATTGCGCAGGTTGATGTGTATGGCCGGCGGGATCAGCCTGGGCCGCAGAAAACGGGCGAGCCGGATCCCTTTTTGCTTCAGCTGCCGCCCGGCCCGGAATCCAAACCAGGGAAGCGACATGAGTTCGCCCACCCCGTCGATGATCACCCGGACATCCACCCCCCGCTGCACCGCCCGGGCCAGTGCATCGATGAACTGCCGGCCGGTCTTGTCCAGATCGAAAATATAGGTGATCAGATAGATTTTATCCCGGGCACTGGCAATGGATTCGAGCATGGCCGGATACGCTTCCTCCCCGCTGTGGAAGGGATCGACCCGGTTTCCGCTCACCAGGCTCTGGTGGGTGACGACATCCGATATCCGGGCGATCTGTGCATAGGCACGGGCCAGCCCGATGTCCGGCGGCTTGATGGAAGCGATATCCGCGGCGCGCTGGTACTGGGCCTGGCCCGAATGTTCGGGGCGCTTGTCTTCCAGTTTGCGCGCGCGGGTTTCCACCCGGTTGATGCCGAACAGATAGTAGAGAACCGCTCCGAAAAAGGGGAACATCAGGCAGACCGCCACCCATCCCAGGGCCGACGGCGGGGTGCGTTTATGGAAGAGGGCGTGGCCCGAAGCGATGACCGCCAGGAAAACGCTCAGGGTAATGGTTGCCCAGTTAAATATTTCCATTTCCGCCTATATGTCTAATGTTGAAACCACCGGGTCCCGCAGGATCAGCTCCACCGCCTGTGCGGCCGCACGGGCGGCATCGGGGAACGCATCGCCGATATTCCGGATGTGGCGAAGGTTGTCCGCAGTCCGCATGATCAGCATGGCCAGGTCGCCTTCGGCCATCTGGGAGATGTCGGCCACCTTGTCCCAGTCCATTCCCCGGGCCCACAGATACAGCGTGAGCGCCGGCAGAAAATAGGGAGTGGGGACTTCGAATCCTTTCGACCGCATCTGTTGGGCAAACGGCTCCAGTCCAGTGACGATCTTCTTGAAGCGGTCCATCAGGGGCCTGGGGATAAGATCCGGATCGATGGCGGCATCATCGGTTTCCCGCTCGTTGACAAACGTGGCCATAATGGCGGTGAGCAGGGCCGGGTCGCGCCTGGGAAACAGGTTCTGCCGGAATCCTTCCCCCACCATGAGGGGATGATCGATCCTGAGCTGAGAGGCCCACTGGCCGTCCTCCGTCAGCTGATTGTCATGGCTAACGTATTCTTTTTCCTTTAAAAAGTCAAGGCGTCGGGTGAATTCGTGCCACAGGGCCGTTGCATCGGCCCCGGCGGGTTCGGCCTCTGTCCTTTTTTTGCAAGGCTTTGCGGTCAGCAGATATGCGGCAAAGGATTTTTCCAGGAGTTCCCGGATCTGCTCGGGGCTGTGAGACAGCAGGAGATTAAGCACCATGGAAAAATTGATTTTGATCTGGCTGTGGACATCGGATGGCGGTGCACTGAAAAGTAGGGCCATCAGTTCGATATCCATGAACCGTCCCGGGATGACCACCGCAAAACCGATCTTGTCCATACCCCGCCGTCCGGCGCGTCCGGTCATCTGGTGAAATTCAGTGGAGGTCAGGGGAACGAATTCCCGGCCGTTGAACCGGTCCGAATTCAAAAACACGATGGTCCGGGCGGGGAAATTCACTCCTGCGGCCACAGTGGACGTGGCGAACACCGCATCCAGCAATCCCTCGGTCATCAGGTTTTCGATGATGATTTTCCATGCCGGCAGCTGGCCGCTGTGATGGGCGCCGATGGCCGATTCGCGCAGCAGGTGCATCTGTTTATGGCCGGCCAGGTGGGGAACGCGTTCCAGCATGTCGTCGATGCGTTTGGCGCGCCGGGTTTTCCGGTCCGGGGATTCTTCGGTAATGTTGCTGCTGCTGAGAAGCAGGGCATTGTCGCAGTCGGCCCGGGATTTTAAAAAGAAGATGGCCGGCAGCAGGTTGTATCGCTTCAGCACCTGCAAAACATCGCCCATGGGCGGGAGCTGGCGGCTCATGCGCATCCGCTGGGAACGGGCTGCGCTGAGGTATTTGAACACCTTGTTGTTGAGCCGCTGCCCCCCGGGCTTGCCGCGCTGACCGCCGGCCAGCATGGGAAACAGGGTGCCGGAGGGATGCAGGAACAAGGGGTAGAGCGGCACCGGCCGATTTTTCTCCGCAATCACGATGCAGGAGCGGCCCCGGATGGATTCGAGCCAGGCGGCGATGGCATCGGCGTTCCCGATGGTGGCGGACAGCAGCATCAAGGGAATCCGGGAGGGAAGATAGATCATGATTTCTTCCCAGACGACGCCCCGGTCTTCGTCTCCGAGAAAATGGGCCTCGTCCAGCACTACGAAATCGGTGGACAGGTCTTCGCCCCGGTGCATGGCATCATAGAGCTGGTTGCGCAGGATTTCCGTTGTCCCGACGATCACCGGTGCATCCGGATTCTCCTTCCGGTCACCGGTGAGAATGCCCAGTTTCGATGCGCCGAAAATGTCCGAAAACTCTGCGTACTTGGAATTGGTCAGGGCTTTTAAGGGAGATGCGTACCAGGCCCGGCCGCCGCCGTCCAGTATCCGCGCAATGGTCTGCTCGGCAATCCAGGTTTTCCCGGAGCCGGTGGGCACCGTCACCAGGCAGTCCCCTTTATTGATTGCAGCCAGAGCCGCTTCCTGGAAAGGGTCCGGGACGAACGGCTCCTTTCTGGGAATGCCGATGCGGGCGAACACACTTTTGAGCCGGGAATCCGCGCCGGGCTGGAGATGCCGGACGGATGACGTTTTCCGGCGCCTGTTCGGCCGCTTTCCCTGCTTGTAATCGGGGCGGGTCATCTAAGTTTACCGATCATATCGCTGATGAGCGCTTTTGCCTTCGAATCGACATCATAGGGGGAAATGCCTTTCAAATCCGCTTCGATGAGCGCATCTTCATAGGGTAGAAACCCTACAAACTCAAGGTCCGGCAGGTGGCTTCGCAAAAATTCTTCGTCCTGGGGCCCCCGGATCTTGTTGCCCACCAGGGATATCAGGTCCAGGCCGATCTGGGCGGCCAGGGACCGGATATGCTTTGCCGTATCGATGCTGCGCCTTCCGGGTTCCACCACCACCAGCAGCTTATTGACGGCCTGGGCGGTCCCCCGGCCCAGGTGTTCGATGCCGGCTTCCATGTCCATCACCACCACCTCGTCCCGGGCGAGCACCACATGGGTGACCAGGGCCTTTAACAGGGTGCTTTCCGGACAGATGCATCCGGCCCCGCCTTTTTTGACCCCGCCCAGCCGCATGAGCTTGATATTGCCCAGTTTGGCGGAAAGGGCGTCCGGCAGGTCGTCCACCTTGGGGTTTAGCTTGAAGAAGCCGCCGATGGACCCGGCTTTGGCTTCGGTCCGTTCGTATACCAATTCCTTCATTTCCGATATGGGGACGATTTTATCGGCACCGGGAACACCGACGGCGCTCGCCAGGTTGGCGTCCGGGTCCGCGTCGATGGCCAGCACGTGTTTGCCCTGATCGTTGAACGCCCGGATCATCATGGCCGAAAACGTGGTTTTTCCCACGCCCCCCTTGCCGCTGACTGCAATTTTCATATCAAACTCCTTGGCATGGTCTCTTCCCCGGGTGCACTATCCACCGGAATGGTTGCAAAAAATTAAAATAAACTCAATTTACCGATACTTATAAAAAAATAGGAATTGATTTTAAAAATTCAAATTCATATCATCTTATTAGAATAACAGATTGTGCCTGAAATGGTTAAAAAAAGCAAACCGCTTCGCGGCCGTATGCGCCGCTATGGGATATGTTTTCGATGAATGAAACATCTGCAGAAAAAAAAGCTGAAATTCTGGCGCCGGCCGGGGGGCGGGGGGCGTTCATGGCGGCTCTGGCCGCCGGGGCGGACAGCATCTACTGCGGCCTGAAAAGCTTTTCCGCCCGCATGGCGGCTGAAAATTTCACCATCTCCGATCTGGCAGACCTGGTGCCGCTCGCCCATGCACAGGAGACAAAGGTCTATATCACCCTCAACTCGATGATCAAGCCCGATGAACTGACTCAAACCGGCCGCCTCATCGACCAGCTCAATACCGCGGTGAAGCCCGACGCGCTGATCATCCAGGACCTGGCCCTGGTGGAGCTTGCCCGGCAGACCGGATTTGCAGGCGACCTGCACCTTTCCACCCTGGCCAATGCCAGTTTTGCCGCCGCCCTGTCCGCAGTCCGGCAACTGCCGGCCGTCAACCGGGTGGTGCTCCCAAGGGAGCTGACCATAGACGAAATCAAGCAGGTGGCACAGGCGGCGCCCGAAGATCTTGATCTGGAACTGTTCGTCCACGGCGCGCTGTGCTACGCCGTATCCGGAAGATGCTACTGGAGCAGTTTCATGGGGGGGAAGAGCGGTCTGAGGGGCCGGTGCGTGCAGCCCTGCCGGCGGATGTATACCCAGGGCAAGCAGACCCGGCGCTATTTTTCCTGCCAGGATCTCTGGTATGACGTGCTGGCCAAACTCCTGGTGCAGACCCCTAAGGTGTCCGCCTTGAAAATCGAGGGCCGCAAAAAAGGACCGCACTACGTCTATTACACCGTATCCGCTTATAAGCTCCTCCGGGACCACCCCGATGATCCACAGATGAAAAAAACCGCCGCCTCGTTTCTGGAATATGCCCTGGGCCGCAAGGGGACCCACTACAACATCCTGCCCCAGCGCCCCTATGTGCCCATCGACATCAACGAGCAGACCGGATCGGGGCTGCTGGCAGGGAAGATCCAGGGCGGTTCCACCCGGCCATACCTGGTCCCCCGGTTCGAACTGTTTGCCCAGGACATGCTCCGGATCGGGTACGAGGACGACCCGGGCCACGCCACTTATAAGGTCAGCAAGTATGTTCCCAAAAGAGGCCGCCTGGTGTTGAATCTGCCTGGCCGGACCCGGCCGAAGAACGAGGCCCCCGTGTTTCTCATTGACCGCCGGGAGGAAGAACTGGAAAAAGCCTTTGCCGCGCTGGAATCGAAGCTGACTGCCCGATCGCAAACCCCCATGCTGCACGAAAGCCTGTTTGCGCCCAAACTTCCCCGGCTGGCCAGGCGCCGTAAAGATGTCGTGGAAATGGCGGTGTCCCGGGAGCGGGGGGGGGCGCCGGGCAAGGCCGAACTGATTGGTTTCTGGCTGGATCCGGCAGCCCAAATCCTGCCGAAAAAAGCCCTTCCCCGGCACTGGTGCTGGCTGCCTCCTGTGATCTGGCCCGATGAAGAAAAACAGTATGCGGATTCCGTCGATCAGGCCATGAGGCGCGGATTTCGCAATTTCATGCTCAATGCCCCCTGGCAGCGGGCCCTTTTTTTAAACCGGGACGTAAATATCTGGGCGGGACCGTTCTGCAACGTTTCAAACCCTCTTGCGGTCGAGATGCTCCGCCAGATGGGTTTTTCCGGCGTCATCGTCAGCCCCGAACTCGGGGAGGGCGATTATGCGTTGATGGCCCAGCAAAGCCCACTGCCGCTGGGGATGGTGATCTCGGGCAACTGGCCCCTGTGCATCTCCAGGACGATTTCAGAGGAGTTGACGCCCGACCGCATGTTTGCCAGCCCGAAGAAAGAAGAGGCCTGGGCCCGGAAAACCGGCGCCAACGTGTGGGTCTTCCCCAACTGGATCATCGATTTGAAAGAACATCAGCAGCAACTGCAGCAGATGGGCTATGAGCTTTTCATCCACCTGACCGAACCCGTACCCGCCGGGATCACTTTGAAAAAAAGACCGGGGCTGTGGAACTGGAAGGTCGGGCTGCAATAAAGGATCCGCCCCCGCGGGGAAGCGACCAAGGGGTATTGCAAAATCGATCATCAGTTCATCCGCATCAGGCAGCCGGTGAAAAAATCCGGGTCAGGTAGAACACGTAAAATCCCGCGAATATTCCCTGGGCGGTTCCCCATGCAATATCGATGAGGGTGACGGACACCGGGTATCCTTTGATAAAGGAAAGATTGGTCAGGTCATAGGTGCAATAGAGCACGAACCCGGAAAATGCGCCGACGCCGATGGCAACTGTCAGGCGGTTGTCAATGAGCAGCCCCATGGAGATAAACACGGCCAGCCCCACTGCGATAATGGCCTGCACCAGGAGCCCCACCGGCAGATTGAAGGTGATCCGGCCGTTTTCAATCGAAGCGAGATAGCCCAGCTGCCTGAAGTAGATGGGCTGGGCGATGACCGCCAGCCAGAGCAGATCGAGAATGATGAAAATGACGATCGATATGCCGGCGACCTTGAAAAATGCGGAAGTCAAAAAATAGTCCATCTCAAGTCCCCCTTTTATATTTATATATTTGATATATAGTATTTGTATTAGATAAATGCAATTTGATTGAAATGCAGGGCGTGCGCATTACAATTGGCCTGGTCTGGCAAAATCAGGTCGCGAACCGAACATAAAATCAGGGGAGGGACGTCCATGCAGAAACATATGCGCATCATCATGGCAGCAATCCTGTTTATGGCCGGACCGGCCGGTGCGGCCAGCATCGAAGGCGTGACCTTTCCCGAACGGCAGGTGGTGGACGGCCGTGAACTGGACCTGCGGGGAACCGCCCTGCTGCGCTACATGGTCTTTATCAAGGCCTATGTGGGTGCATTCTATCTGGAGCCGGAGGTGCCATCTGAAAAGGCGCTGGACGGTTTTGTCCCCCGCCGCCTGGTCCTCCATTATTTTCACGCCATCGATGCGAAAGACTTTGCCGAGGCCACCACCCGGATGATCGAAAAGAATGTATCTTCGGAAGCGTTTAGAGATCTTGAAGGAAAAATTGCGCAGTTGAACCGCTTTTATCAGGATGTTGAGCCGGGGGACCGCTACACGGCCACCTATATCCCGGGGAAGGGGACGCAGCTGGCGTTAAACGACCAGGTTTTAGGATCGGTTCCCGGCCCTGACTTCTCAGCGGCGTTTTTCTCCATCTGGATCGGAAAAAACCCCATTGACACGTCATTTCGGGATCGCCTGCTCGGAAAGAGATGACCGTGAAGACACTGTCGTGGACGGAAAAACTTGCCTATGCGGCGCCGGCATTCGCCCTGGCGGTGGTGGGCATCCCCGTATACGTCTATATCCCGAAATTCTACACCGACGTGGTGGGGGTGCATATCACCGCCCTGGGGGCGATTCTGCTGGTGGTGAGGCTCTTCGATGCGGTCACGGACCCGGCCATCGGCCTTGTGTCCGACCGGCTGCGCACGCCCATGGGGCGGCGGCGCCCGCTGATCGCCGCGGGGGCGGTGCTCACGGTGGGGGCCATCCTGCTGCTGTTCAATCCGCCGGCCGGAATGGGTGAAAATGCGGCCACCATCTGGTTCATGATTTTGATATTTTTACTTTTTCTGTTCTGGACGGTGGTCATTGTTCCCTACGAAGCATTAGGGCCGGAACTCACCTATGATTATGATGAGCGGACTTCCCTGTTTTCCATGCGCGATGGCGCCCTGATCGCCGGCACGCTGGTGGCGGCCGCATCCCCGGGGGCGGTCAAGTGGATCGCCGGTCTGGGGGAGGGCCCCGGGGGGGAGCGGGACACCTTTTTCATCCTGTCGCTTGCCTACACGCCGCTGATCCTGGCGGCATGCGCCTGGTGCGTGATCACCTTCAGGGAGCGCGCCCGGCGGGATGTGTATGCAAACATGCGGATTGTGGAGTGGATCCGGTCCAGCCTGAGCAACCGGCCGTTTCGGATTCTGCTGATCGCCTATACCATCAGCGCCGTGGGGAACAACCTCCCGGCCACCCTCATCCTGTATTACGTGGAGTATGTGCTCCATTCGCCCCGGGCGGACCTGTTTCTGATGCTCTATTTCGTCACGGGGGTCGCTTTTCTGCCCCTGTGGGTATACGCTTCGGGGAAGACCGGGAAAAAAGCCGTCTGGATCGCCTCCATGGCGGTCAATACCGGTGCGTTCTTCTGGGTCTTTTTTCTGGGGCCCGGAGATGAAGTTATGTACGGCATCCTGGTCTTTTTGTCGGGCATCGGGTTCGGGGCCACCCTGGCCATCCCGTCGGCCATCCAGGCCGATGTGATCGATTATGACGAACTGGTCACCGATGAGCGGCGCGAGGGCCTGTACATCGGCCTGTGGTCGATCGCCAAGAAAATGGCCGCCGCACTGGGGGTGGGCGCCGGACTGGCCCTGCTCGGGGCGGCCGGGTATCAGCCCAATATCGTGCAATCCGAATCGGTGGTCATGACCCTGCGTGTTCTGTACGCCCTGGTGCCCTGCCTGTGCAATGCAGTGGCCATAGGGGTTGCGCTCTATTATCCCATCAGCGGGGAGCTGCACCGGCAGATCCGCGCAGCCATCGATGAACGGGCCGCCGGCCATCCGGTTCATGATCCCTTGAACCCCGGTCGCGTGATCGGCGGCCGGCCCATCTAACCGAGGAGGAAGAGGAGTCGTCAAATGGATATCGTGATGCTGTTTGCCTTCAATCTCCTGGCGGCCGCCGGACTGATGCTGGTGGGATGGTGCATCAGTCTTTACCGGCAAAATGTCACCATCGCCGACAGCCTCTGGGGGCTGGGCTTTGTGCTCATCGCCTGGCTGACCTTTTTCCAGGCGAACGGGTTCATCGGTCGAAAAATCATCCTGGTCATCCTGGTGACCCTGTGGGGGCTGCGGCTGTTTTCCCACATGTATACCCGCAGCCGGGGAAAGGACGAAGATCCCCGGTATGCCGCCTGGCGGGAAAAATACGGCGAACGCTTCTGGCTGGTGAGCCTGTTCAAGGTTTTTCTGGTCCAGGCGCTCTTCCAGTGGATTATCTCTCTGGGGGTGCAGTACGGCCAGATCGCGGCGACACCGGCATACCTGACCTGGCTCGATGCGCTCGGGGTGCTGATCTGGACCACCGGATTTGTTGTGGAGACCCTGTCGGATCTCCAGTTGTCGCAGTTTCTGTCCCGGCCCGAAAACCGGGGCCATGTCATGGATCGCGGCCTCTGGCGCTACAGCCGCCACCCGAACTATTTCGGGGAATCCCTGGCCTGGTGGGGCATATTCGTGATCGTGCTCTCCACCGTCTGGGGCGCGTGGACCATCATCAGCCCCATCGTCATCACCTATACCCTGCTGCGAATCACCGGGGTCACGCTGATGGAGGAAACCGAGTTTTCGGACAACCCCGAGTACCGGGACTATATCAACCGGACCAGTGCGTTTATCCCCTGGTTTCCGAAGAAGGAGCGCCTATGACTAATCCATCCGATCTG
Organism: uncultured delta proteobacterium; assembly: GCA_963826785.1. Lineage (GTDB taxonomy): Bacteria > Desulfobacterota > Desulfobacteria > Desulfobacterales > Desulfosalsimonadaceae > CAWGYD01. Next base: position 374,066 of record CAWGYD010000008.1, on the reverse strand, counting down.
GACATTGCCGTTGTCGGCGGCGGGGTGGCCGGCATTGTGGCCGCCTACCTGTTGCAGCGCCGCCATCGGGTCACTCTGTATGAAAAAAATGATTATGTGGGCGGCCACACCCACACCGTGGCGGTCGATGAAGGAAACGGGATCCATACCCCCGTGGACACGGGATTTATCGTTCACAATGACCGCACCTATCCCCATTTCATCCGCTTTATCGAACAGCTGGGGGTTTCCCGTCTGAAAAGCCCCATGTCCTTTTCCTACTGGGATTCCGGGACGGGGTTCACCTACAACAGTTCGGCCCTGTTTGCCGACCCCAGAAATCGCCTGCGGCCGTCATTCTGGCGGTTTCTTCTCGAAATCATCCGGTTTAACCGGCTGACCCGGCGGCTGCTGGAGCAGCGGAAACTGCAAGGGTTGACCCTGGAGGAGTATCTGAAGCAATACAACTTCAGCGCCCGGTTTGCCGAGCGCTATATCGTCCCCATGGGCGCGGCCATCTGGTCGTCGGCGGACAAGGACATGCTGGCATTTCCCGCCGACACCTTCGCCCGGTTCTTTGAAAATCACGGGCTCCTGACCGTTTCCGGACATCCCCAGTGGTACACGATTAAGGGGGGCAGCCATGAGTACGTCAAGGCGTTTCTGAACCAGTTTACAGGACACGTGCATACGGCCCGGCCGGTCCGAAAGATCGCCCGGGAAGACGGCCGGGTGCGCCTGTGGACCGATGGGGGCGAGGCCGTGCACGACAAAGTGGTCATCGCCGCCCATGCCGATGAGGCCCTGGCCATGCTTTCCGATCCTTCGGATGCCGAAGCCCGACTGCTGTCCGCCTGGCGCTATGCCGGCAACCGGGCGGTTCTTCACCGGGATTCTTCCTGTCTTCCCCCGCTTTTGAAGGCGCGGGCCTCCTGGAATTATGAACGCGGGTCCGGGATGGTCGACCAGGCGGTGACCCTGACCTATTACATGAACCTGCTCCAGCAGCTGTCTTCGGAGCATCATTACTGCGTCACCCTGAATCCGGGGCGCGTCATCGACCCGGGGCACATCATCGCGGATCTCCAGTACGCGCACCCCATCTTCAGTTCGGCAGCCGTGGAATCCCAGACCGACCTGCCGGCCTTGAACGGGGTGAACTCCACCTGGTTCTGCGGCAGCTATTTCCGCTACGGCTTTCACGAAGATGCGGTGATGTCGGCGGTGGCCGTGGGAAAGGATTTCGGGATCGACCTATGAAATCGAAAATATATGAAGGGTTCGTGGAACATACCCGGCACCGGCCGACGGTGCACCGCTTCCGGTATCCGATCTACGTCTATGGGCTTTATCTGGACGAACTGGCACAACTGGACCGGCGGCTGCCGTTTTTCGGGTACAACCGGGTGCGGCCGGCATCGGTTCACGATGCCGATTACCTGGACGCTGGCCCCGGCGGCATCCGGGAAAAACTCATGCGGTTTCTGCCGGAGGACGCGCGGGCAGAAACCGCGTCTGTCATGCTGGTCACCTCGGCCCGGTATCTCAACTATGTGTTCAACCCGGTCAGTTTTTATTACTGCTTTGACGCAGGCGGTGCGGTCAGCGCCATGGTGGTGGAGGTGAACAATACCTTCGGGGAGCGCCATGTCTATGTGCCCGACGCGGACCCCGGGGCATCCACGCCGGAGTCGATGCGGTATGCCGCCAAAAAGGCGTTTCATGTTTCACCGTTTAACGATCTGGAGGGGAATTACGAATTTTTATTCTCCCCGCCCGGCGATGAACTCGATGTCCGCATTCACCTGGTCAAGGAAAACGAGCCCCTCTTTGAGGCGCGCCTGTGGGGCAGGGGGCGTGCGCTGACGCGTGCCGGTCATCTGCGGATGCTGGCGCGCCATCCCGCCATCCCGCATCTGACCAAGCCGCGCATCTTCTTAGAGGCGGCCCGCCTTTATTTTCTCAGGCATCTGCCCTACCACCCCAAGCCCGACCCGGTCAGCCCCATGACGATCCGTCGGAAGCGCTGACAAACCGGACATGACCGTTGCCGGGAAAAACCTGCGGGGCCTTTTTTCAGAGGCCTGCGTATTTACGTATCGATGGGTGAATAACGGTCTTTACGCTTGAGAATTGAACGGATGCAGCGCAAATACCACCTTTGAGTGATGTTTGCACCTTTCCCCACCTGAAAATCCTTTTCGTATATGTTGTAGACATACAGAATCTCATCGATAAAAAAGCTTCTGAACCCCGCCATCTCCAGCATGGGATACATCATGACCTTATCATCGCATCGGCGTAAAAAATTTCCCGAAGCGTCAACCATATCCGACTCTCCGGCTCGAACCCGCATTTTTTGAGGATGAATCGTGCCCCTGTTTGCATGTTGCAAAGCAAATAGAAAACGGTTAGTTTTGATCTAATTTATCCCTTACCAGGAAGGAAGGCCCGCATGAGAATGTACAGGCAGGGGCTGGCAGCCAGCTGGGAATTGTTCGGGTTCAGCAAAAATTTTGCTTTCTTTGTTATGGTGATCCTGTTTTTCATGGTGCATTCTTTTTTCACTGCCGTGACGCTGTTTCTCGATCATCTGTTCTTCCCGAAATTCCGAAAGGTGAAAGTCAAACGGCCGGTATTTATCATCGGGCATCCCCGAAGCGGCACCACCTTCATCCATCACCTGTTTACCCAGACGGGGGAAATGGCCGCTTTTACCACCTGGCAGCTGCTGTTTCCCGCGCTTACGGCCCGGAAAATCGTCGGCCCGATCGTGCGGTTTTTGACGCGGAAACAACCGGTTGTGCTCATCCCGGAGGCGGCCGGCCACCAGATTGCTCTGGATTCGGTGGAGGAAGACGAAATGCTCTTCCTGCACAACCACGACACTCAGTTCGTGATCATCGGCACACCGCTGGGATTTGTCGAAAACGACTATCGGGAAATCCGCTTCCATGACCTTCAGCCGGAAAAAAGAAGAATCAAGTCGGCCCGGTTTTTACAATCCATTTTCAAGCGCCATATCCATGATACCGGCAAAACACAGATTTTTGCCCAGACCCATTTTTCCACCCATCGGATCAAGACGCTTCTCGACGTATTTCCGGATGCCCGTTTTATCTATATGCACCGCATGCCCGAAGATACCCTGCCGTCCTATCTATCGTTAAATTACAATACGCTCGATATTTTGTGGGGAATGCACCGGTTTTCCGAAAAGCAGAAAGCCAATTACTACAACCGCCGATACCAGGCCAGTCTGGAATTGTACCGGTATTTTTATGATTTGTGGCACAAAAATGAAATCGATAGAAAAAAGGTGCTGATCGTTCCATATCAAAAGCTGCGCAGGGAGTTGATCCCCATGTTTGAGCAGATCGTCGAGTTTACGGGAATCAAACCCAGTGAGGCGCTGCGCGAGGCTGTATCGCTTCAGGCGCAAAAGCAGAAATCGTATCAGCGGAAACACCAGGTGAAAACCCTGGCGGATTTCGGTATATCAGACGAACGGGTCAGAAAGGACTTTGGGTTTCTGTATACCGACGACCCATTCGGGGAACTTGAACCGGAAATGAGGGCAGCAACGTTATGATTTTGGATGTCATCGGCCGCCTGGCCCATTATGAATCGATGCATCGTCTCTTTCCGGCCGCGGCCGCTTTTCTTCAAAGGGTCGATCTCGCCGACCTGCCCTGCGGCCGGCACGAACTCGGCGGAAATGAAATCTATGCGCTGGTGATCAAAGAAGTTGGTAAGCCGCCCGAGAAGGCCTTGCTCGAAATCCATAATGCGTACATCGATATCCAGGTGGTGCTCCATGGAACGGACTCAATCGGTTGGAAACCCCGGTCCGGATGCGCACGCAAAGTGGCCGGCTATGACCCGGACAGGGATCTTCAATTTTTTTACGACACCCCTGATACCCGGGTACACGTTCACGCAGGGCAGTTTGCCGCCTTTTTTCCTGAAGATGCACACGCTCCCATGGTTTCCGCTTCTTTGATCCACAAGGTGGTGATCAAGGTGGCCGTATAGAAAGGCGCAAAATGGCAGATCCAATGGCCGGGCTTCAATTTAGCCTCTTGAGCATCCCCCGCAAATGGTTTATGTTAAAGCGATGATTCTGCATATCCCACATTCATCCCTTAATATTCCCGAAAACTTAAGAGATCAGTTCATTCTTTCGGATGAAGCGCTCCGAGCCGAACTCCTGCTCATGACGGATCTGTACACAGACGAGCTTTATGATTTTCCCGGGGCAAAACCGGTCATCTTCCCCATGTCCCGGCTCCTGGTGGATGTGGAACGGTTTGTCGATGATAACCTGGAACCCATGAGTAAAAGAGGCATGGGCAAAATATATACGCTTACCGCCAGCGGCAATAAGCTCAAACGGAACTTGAGTCCAAAGGAAATCGAAGACCTGATCATTGAGCATTATGACAAGCATCATCAGGCGCTTCAGGCTGAGGTGGAAGCGGAGTTGGAGGCAAGCGGTGATGCGTTGATCGTGGATTGCCACAGTTTTCCAAATCATCCCCTGCCATACGACATGGACCAGTCAGTGCCAAGGCCGGATTTTTGCATCGGGACGGATCTGGTTCACACGCGGTTGCCGCTGATTGAAACCGCCGTTTCCTTTCTCAAAGAGAGGGGGTTTACCGTCGGAATCGATCGTCCCTATGCCGGAACCATCGTGCCCCTGAAATTTTTCCAAAAAAATCGCCGGGTGATATCGATAATGGTGGAAGTCAATCGCAGTCTTTACATGGATGAGGCCAGCGGAAAAAAAAGCATGGGCTTCGAAACCATAAAAGGGCACATCCGCGCCCTTTTGGCTGCAATTGAGAGCTATCCAGGATAATCCCCGCATCCGGCAATGTGAAAACCCGCATTGGAAATGAGGGGTCGCCGGGAAAAGCCTCGGCCCGGCGGCCCCCCGATCAGGGTTGAAAATGCCGCTTTTCAAGTCGCATGATTCCTCGGTATTGGCCGGGGAGCCAATCGGTTGGATATGTTGACGTCAATTGCTCTGTGGCACGCGGCTCGGATCGGCTGTGATCTTGATTTCCACACGGCGGTTCTTCTCGCGCCCCTCCGCGGTGGCATTGCTGGCCACCGGCCGGCTCTCACCGTATCCTCTGGCCGTCAGGCTTGAAATATCGATATTTTGGGACCTCAGGTAGGCAGCCACACTCTGGGCCCGTTCCTCCGACAGATTCAGGTTATAATTATCGGTCCCCGCGCTATCGGTATGCCCTTCAATCATCACGATGTTTTCTGGATATTTGGAAAAAACCCGGGCCAGTTCGTCGAGTTTCGATCGTTCGGATGATCGGATATTCGCCTTGTCGAAATCGAACAAAACATCCAGGGTGGCATCAATTTTCTTCTGTTCCGGGTCATAGGATACGTCTTCCATGCCCTGGACCTGCTCCAACTCCTTTGCCTGCTTCTCCATACGATTTCCGATGAGGGCGCCGATCGCTCCGCCGGCCACCGCTCCGATCACCGCGCCGCCTTTTTTGTGACCGGATTGGTGGCCGATCACCGCACCTACCACGCCCCCGGTCACGGCACCAATTCCAGCGCCTGCCGCTGTCTTGTTCGGCTGGCCGGTGGTGCAGCCAAACAGCAAACCTATCGCAAAGAAAATCGTCGTTATATAAGCTGCCGCTTTTTTCATCACTGTCTCCAATTCAAATAGATAAAGGATTTTTTTGATGCAATTGCGCACCCGTTTTAGCGGCCAAACGATTAACATTGAATCGGTAAAAAAGCAATGTGAGATAATTGTTCTGAAAGGGCTTTATTTGTGGATTTGGAGGAATTATCGCCTCTGGTGAAAGATCAATCCTGGAATTGTTTATAACAGATCTGTTTAAATCTTGATTGCACGGCGCCTTGCGCCCTTCGCCGCCGATTTTCCATCCCATGGCGATCATTACAATATTCCGCCATGGACCATTTTTTACAATCGATATTGTTTTCGCCGTTCATCTGAGTTATCTTTCTATAGAAAATCGCATTGAATTTTAACTGGTTAAAAAATTCACCCAAATAACGGCAGAAACCACCGAATCGGTATCAAAATGTTAAATACCGCCTTTAAATATCGATTCTGGGTAGTCCTGACCTGCCTGCTTGTGTTTGGCATCGCGCCTGCGGGTTTTTCACCATCGCAATCAAGCCCTGAGTGGAATGATTCGCGGTCCTCTGCCGAGAAAGTTATTTATAGCCTTGAATTCGAGAACAGCGCGTCTGTTCTCTTTACCGCCGGAGAACGAAACCGGCGGAATAGCACCGATAATGTGCTTCATCCTGCTCCAGGAACCAAATGCACTGCTTTTCGAAAAGGATTATTCCCCCCTTCCTTCCTTCGCGCACGAAGATGCAATAAATTGTCAGCACTTTTCATCCGGCCTTATTCGGGCACCCCCCTTCGCCTCATCAGTCTGAAGAAGAGATTCCATGTTTTCTGGTCTGAAGGCATGTTCCATTGCAGACCGATTGAATCCACATATATAAGGCATGACAAGAAGATACCCATCGCCAGGCATACTGACCCGGGGGGATTATCTTCAATGCAGGTCATGGGAGGAAAATTTATGTCCAATCAGGATTTGCGATCAAAAGACCCGCTGAAACTCAAAGACCCTTCAGGAGCGACAATTGATTATTCCCCAAAAACATACACATTAGCTGAAAACCTGATGGGATTGGTGAAGATGTTCGCGATTGCCGCTGCTTTTCTGATCGCGCTTTGGATCAGCCGCAGATATTTGCTGTAACCGGTGAAAAATGAATCAGGCGCACAGGGTTTTTAAGCCTGTGCGCCAACGGAAAATTGGATGATTTTGGAAATAGTTACTTTTATTGCCGGATTACTCGCGCTTACTGCCGGGGCTGAATTCCTGGTCCGGGGCAGTGCATCTCTTGCCATCAAATTGGGCCTTACACCACTTGGGGCCACTCGGCCGTGATGGCGGTTCCATGGCCGGGCCGGGATTCAATCTTGAAATTGCCGCCTGAAAGTTCAACGCGCTCTCTCATGCTGATCAACCCGAGCCCTTGCCGATGATTTTCCATATCAAATCCCACCCCGTCATCCATGATATCCAGCCGGATCAGGCCCTCTGTTTTGACCAAAGATATCCGAGCGTGCTCTGATTTGCTGTACTTGGCGATATTGTTCAATGCTTCCTGGGCCACCCGGAAGATGATGATCTGGAGTCTATCCGCGATCTCCTGCTCTTTAATTTCATAAATGGCCTCAAGCTGGTGGGTTGGATATATTTTTTGAAAGTTCTGGCATAGCCAGTCCAGGGTGGCGATGATCCCCGATTTGTCCAGCATCGGCGGCCGGAGTCCCGAATAGATGGCCCGCATCTCTTGCATGGCGTTGTCAATGAGCGAAAAAAGAAGCTTCATTGACCGATCGGCTTCATCGGTGCGCTCATGGTCAGGATTCTGGACGGCTCTTTCGATGCTGAACTTCATGGCCACAAGGGTCTGCATGACGCTGTCGTGAAGTTCTCCTGCGATTCGTTTCCGTTCTTCTTCCTGGGCCGAGAAGAGCCTTAGCGCGAGTTGTCTTGACTGTTCTTCAGATTGCCTGAGGTTTTCCGCCGCCTGCTCCTGCTCTGTGATATCCAAACCCATCTTAAGCACTGAGCATGTGCCATCAAAATCTTCAAACGGGCGATCATGCATATGATAGATTCGACCGTTGACGCTGCGCCACTTCCAATCCTGCACCATCCTGGAATTGAAAATGTTATCGACCGTACAACCGGCACACGGACTGTTCTCGCCACGAAGCACCTCATGACATGGCTTGCCTTCAGGGTCACCGAAGGTTTCCCGGAAAGTGCGGTTGGCATACTTGATTTCACAATCCGGGCCTTGCAGGTAGACAAATGCAGGGATACCTTCCAAAACGGCAAGAAGGCGCAGGCGTGCCTCGTCCAAAGCCTTTTCACGCTTTGAAATCTCAGTCGTCATCTTATTGAAGGCAAAGGCAAGATCCTTTATTTCCTCATCAGAACTGTCAATCTCAAGCGTGGGGTATTCTGTGCTGCTGCCTAATGCCAGTGCATGCTGATGCAGTTTTTTCAAAGGAGATACGATTCGCTGTGAAAAAAACATGGCTATGGCAAAGACAAAAATCACAAGAAGTACAAAAAAAAGCCCTTGCCGGACGATCCTGTGGATGATGGGCTGGAAAACCTGCCGGGTCGGACGGCTGGCGCAGACGATCCACCCGTTCATCGGCACGGGCACCATTGCCGCTATCCGTTTTTTCCCATCCAGAAAGTGAGGGATGGTGGTCACGGTTTCTTTTCCGCCAAGCGCAACCCTTATGGCCGGCAAGTCTTTATAGGCACCCCGCTGCCGCCAATCCCAATTTTCTGAGGGATACTGAAGGACCTCTCTTCCATTCCGGTCAAAAAAAGTGATGATCCCTCCGCCTGATCGATTGAAACCGAGCCGTTCACCAATCCTGTCAGGGTCTATGGCCGCAACCACAATTCCGAGCGGCTTGCCTTCTGGTGTGTTGATCCTGTGGCTTATTGTAACTATTGGCTTTTTTGTGACCTTTGATATGATGAGATCACTGATTGTCCATTCCTTTCCGGCAAGGACTTCTTTCAGGCGACTTTAACTTTGAAGCAAACCTGTTTGGGGGGGACCCTTTGCCCCTAACCAATGTTTTTACGGGGTTCCTGGGCCGTAATGCCCTCTGTTTGGGACAGCAGGCAGTGTGGAGGACAACATTCGGAAATAGACCTCATATCAAAAGTTTGACTTGGCTGATGCTCTAAGGTAAGTTTTGAAATTGGCAATTACGAAGCAGAAAAAAGGTGTGGCGGGAAAAAACGGCCCCCTGGCGAAAAAATGCAATAAAAAAAGGGCTCCGGACGAACCGTAAACCCTTGATTTTTTTTTGGTCGGGGCGAGAGGATTTGAACCTCCGGCCCCTTGCACCCCATGCAAGTGCGCTACCAGGCTGCGCTACGCCCCGACATTAAAAAGAAAAATTAGCATGCGATCTCGGGGTTGTCAACTATTGTATTGCGGCGACGGCAAAAAATTCGGTTCTCGGCACAAGTCACCGTGATGCATTGAAATTTACAGGAGAAGTGTTGAAGCAGGCATCAGATATTTTGCAGCCGCAGACAGATCCTTCGTTTCTCCATTCGGCTTCCCGTCTGTCCACCCACCAGCTCAAGCTTATCTACCAGCGGCATCTTCGGGGCGCATTTGCCCGTACCGGCGCCATTGTTGTCATATGGCTGTTTCTGGTCTGGGCCTACTTTTTTGACGTGATCGATACCGGTTCCATTATCGCCATCACCATCGTCGGCGGGATCATCATCGCGGTTAACATCCCGTTTCTCTGGGGATTGAAGCGGGTGACCGGCAAATCGGCGATGGAAGTTTACAATCTTTCCATCAACATGGCCGAAGCGATCGGCGATACGGTAATCATCTATTTTCTGGGCGGGATCCGAGGGGTATATCTGGCGCTTATATACGGCGTGCTCATCGCGTATGTCGGAGTGGTCGCGCCCCGGCGGTATTCCTTTATCATCGCCACCCTCTGCGGATTTTCATTTGCCGCCATGGTCCTGATGGAGCATTTCGGGATCATTCCCCACCAGAACAACACCTGGGGATATCACTATTCATTGTCCGAAGTGCTGCTGATCATTTCAAGCCTGGGCATCACCCTCTATGTGATGGCATTTCTCGTCTCGTCCGCATCGGACCTGCTCAAGCGCACCAAGAAGGAGCTTATGATCCAGAAGGACCGTCTGGAGATTTCAAATGCGGAATTGAACCGGGCGGCTCAAGAACTGCTTCAGACCAATCAGGATCTGCATGCCTCCATGGCGGAATTGAGCCGGACCCAGACGCAGCTGGTGGAAGCTGAAAAAATGGCTTCCCTGGGCGGCCTGGTGGCCGGGGTGGCCCATGAAATCAATACCCCCATCGGCGTCACCGTGACGGCCGCGTCTTTTCTTCAGGAAAAAACCCGTGAAATCGCCGGACGGACCCTGGATCCGGCTAATATCAACATGCATTTGAAAAATATATCCGGCAGGTGTCCGATTCCATATCGATTATCGTGCATAACCTGAACCGGGCGGTGGAACTGGTGAAGAACTTCAAGCAGGTCGCCGTGGACCAGTCCACGGAAACCCGCCGGAAATTCGACCTGAAGAGCTATATCCATGGCACCCTTTTGAGCATGCAGTTCCAGTTCAAACGGACCGGGCATAAAATCGAGGTGGACTGTCCCGAGCACCTGGAAATCGACAGCTACCCGGGTATGTTTTCACAGATCATCACCAACCTGATGATGAATTCCCTGATCCATGGGTTTGCGGATATGAAAACAGGCGTGATCCGGCTGGAAGTCTCATTGCATGAACAGATGCTTCGTATGCGCTACAGCGACAATGGCCGGGGCATGGATGCAGACACCCTGAAACGGATATACGAGCCGTTCTTCACCACCCGGCGGGGGGAAGGGGGCACCGGCCTGGGGATGCATATTGTCTACAACCTGGTGACCCGAACCCTGGGCGGAACCATCCGGTGCGCCAGTTCTCCTGGAAAAGGGGTGACTTTTGATATCGAAATTCCCGTCGGCCTCCAGGTGCATCATCCTTGATTTTGCCGGGATTGGATTTATATTCACCTAAGTGAATTTTAATCTGAACTTCAGCGACAAAGGAGAAAATGATGCCGATATATGAATTTGAATGCGGAAAATGCCATTGCCGGTTTGAAAAGCTGGTGATCGGAGGGGACCGTGAAAATCCGGAATGTCCCGACTGCGGCTGCCGGGGAACCAACAAGCTGATGTCCGCCGGCTGCGTCCGGACCCGGGGGGCCCATTCGGCGGGATCCGATAATTTCCGGCCGTCTTCCTGTGCGCCCAAGGGGTGAGGTATTTAAATCGGCTCCCGTGGGGAGCCTTTTTTCATATAATGCCTGTTCCTTATCAAAGCCGTTGTTTCCCTGGTCTGGAAAAAACGGCTTTTTTATTAGCCTGCTTCACGAATTTCGGGTTGAAAGGATGTGGAGAATGACTTTCTGGGCAACATCCTTTCCGGTCAGGATCTTGTCCACGGTTTTTACGTTGAATGTCTCTGAGGCCAGCAGGGCAAAGGGGGGCAGAAACCGCCGCATGCGGTTGTGGGCCAGGTATGCAGTGCCTTTAGTTTCGAGCAGGCCGCGGCAGATGGCAAGGACCGGTTCCACGGCGGACTCATTGTAGAGCAGTTCGGCGCCGCAGACGATATCGAATTTTTCATCAAACTGCGGCTGGTTCCAGTCCAGGTATTGGACGTCCACGGTTTCGAGGCCGTTGTGCCGGACGTTGTATTCCGCCAGTTCCAGGGCATCGGGGTTGTTGTCGGTGATGGTCACCCGATGCCCCAGTGATCCCAGAAACAGCCCCACCACTCCCATGCCGGCGCCGATTTCCAGGATCCTGCGGTTTTTCCCCAGGTCCCTGTTCGCCAGGTAATCGAGGAGCACCAGGGACGCTTCCCAGACCTTGACCCAGAAGGGAAACTCCGGCACGTAGGCGTCGCCTTTTTCCTCCAGCTGCCGGATAAACGGATCGAGGTTTTTTATGCAGAATATCTCCAGCCGCGTTTCGTTTACTTTCAGAGAGCGGGGCTCCAGCATAAAGCGCTGGTTGATAGCGGGTCGGGACATCGGGTATATCCTTTCGATTTTCGTGTACGATCTGTCTTTTTCCAGAAACAGATCCCATAGATTATAATGGACCCGCGGTCAAGGGGTTTGGGTTAATAATCAATCCGCCAATTCATAGCTGAATTCATCCAGAAGCGTCTTTTCCCCGGTCACCGCCTTGGCCTTGACAATGTATTTTCCGGGCTGTTTGATACTGACGTCCGACCCGTACCCGTCGCCCATTGACATGGCCATCACCTGCTGTTCCGATCCGTCCGGACCTTCGATCAGAAAACCCACCGTGGCGTTTGTCACCGGCTGTCCCTGGGGATCGGTGATGTAGAGCATCAGGTGATGCGTGGCGGTCATTTCCGGCATTTCTTTTGCCATCTGACGCATGTCGATCAGGCGGTAAGACAGGGTGTAGCCGTCCACGGTGTCTTTTGCGATAGCCTGGCCCGCAGCATGGCTTTCTCCCGCCATGGGCATATTCATATTCCCGTGATCCGTCTGGTTTTGCGCAAAGAGCCGGTGCGGCGGTGAAAAGGATAAGGGCGAAAATGATCATATATGTTCTTTCTCGGTTCATGTGGGATTCTCCTTAATTTAATGCATTTTTTACACTATTGTCTGGAAAAGTTTCTGCCGGGTTTTCGTTCACGTGCATGCCTTTTTGATTCTCCCGCAAATATCGCCTTCCATTCAATCTTTCCGGCCGAGACTGCGCCTTTTCCAGAGGTCGTAGACGGCCGGGATGATAATCAGCGTCAAAATGGTGGAGGAAATCAGCCCGCCCACCATGGGCGCGGCGATCCGCTTCATTACCTGGGAGCCGGTTTCCGTCCCGATCATCACCGGCAGCAGGCCGATCAGCGTGGTGGCCACCGTCATCAGCTTGGGCCGGACCCGCTCCACCGCCCCTTCGATAATGGCGGCATTGAGCTGCGCGGGACTTTCCATTTTCCCGGCATCCCGATAACGCTCATAGGCCTCGTCCAGGTATACCAGCATGACCACCCCGGTCTCCGATGCCAGGCCGGCCAGGGCGATAAACCCCACCACCACGGCCACCGACACGTTATAATGTAAAAGATAAAGCAGCCAAACGCCCCCCACCAGGGCAAAGGGGAGGCTGCCCATCACGATCATCGATTCGATGACGTTTCTGAAATGCACGAAAAGCAGGATGAAAATCAGCACCAGGGTGAGCGGGACCACCAGGTTTAAGGTTTTGCGCGCCTTTTGCATGTATTCGTACTGGCCGGACCAGACCATGGAGTAGCCCGTGGGCAGGTCGATGCGGGCATCCACCAGCTTCTGTGCATGAGCCACGTAAGAGCCCACGTCCATCCCCTTGAGATCCACGAAGATCCAGGCGGATTTGCGCGAGTTTTCACTCTTGATCATGGCCGGCCCTTTATGGATTTTAATGTCCGCCAGCTGGGCCAAAGGCACGTGCCCTCCGGTGGGCGTCGATACCAGCACCCGCTTGAGCTGGGAGATATTGTCCCGCAACTCCCGCAGGTAGCGCACGCTGACCGGATAGCGCTCCAGTCCTTCCACCGTCTGGGTCACGTTCATCCCCCCCACGGCGGACATGATCACATCCTGCACATCCTCTATGGTCAGCCCGTAACGCGCGATTTCATGCCGGTTGATATCAAAATCGAGGTAATTGCCGCCGGTCACCCGTTCGGAATAGACGGAAAGGGTTTCCGGAATCCCCTTGATCACCGCCTCGATCTGCGTGCCGAGATCCGACAGGACGGACAGGTCCGGCCCCATCAGCTTGATCCCCACCGGGGTCTTGATGCCGGTGGAAAGCATGTCGATGCGGGTCTTGATCGGCATGGTCCAGGCGTTGGTCAGCCCCGGGAAGGAAATGGCCGGATTCAGGTAATCCTGGGCCAGTTCATCGATGGTGATGTAGCGCTCCTCGGGCCATATCCAGGCCAGCGGCGCCTTCAGCCATCCCGGCCACCCGGAGAAGAACCGGTCGATCTTCTTCTTTTGCCATTCATGGAGGATTCTGCCCTGTTTGTATTCCGGCCAGATCCAGGAAAAGGGGGCATGGGCCCATTGCGGCCAGTCGGAGTAGAACCGTTTGACCGGAATTTTTTCATACACCACCTGGGGGTAGAGCATGATGGTGGTTTCGATCATGGTGAGCGGGGCGGGGTCCGTGGCGGTCTCCGCCCGGCCGATCTTGCCGAACACCGTCTCGACTTCGGGAAATGAAGCGATGATCCGGTCGGTCTGCTGGAGCACCGCCCGCGCTTCGGTGATGGAGATGCCCGGCAATGTGGTGGGCATGTAGAGCAGGCTGCCTTCGTTTAAGGGGGGCATGAATTCACTCCCCAGCCGGGTGGCCGGGTACCAGGTGGCCGCCAGGATGAGGATGGCCACCAGCACCGTGGTTTTGCGGTAGTTGAGCACCAGGGAGATGATGGGGTGGTAGATGCGTACGAAAAAGCGGCTCAGTGGATTTTTTTCTTCCGGCATGATCTTCTGCGGAATCAGGCAGAACAGCGCGAAAATCGATGCGGCCACGGCCGCGGCCAGGCTCCAGCCCGGCAGGGTAAGCCCCATGAGACCGGCTGCAATCACCAGCAGGATGGGGCCCGCCATGGCGGTGATCCAAACGCCGATGCGGAATTTTTTTGATGTCTCCGGTGCAAAGGGGGTTTCCCGGACAAAGAAGGTCATGAGCACCGGAATGATGGTGATGGCCAGTATCGAGGAGGCGGCCATGGCAAATGTCTTGGTGTAGGCCAGGGGCTTGAACATCCGGCCGGACTGCTCCTGCAGCGAAAACACCGGGACAAAGGAGACCGTGATGATCAGCAGACTGTAGAACAGGGCGGGACCGACTTCCTTGGCGGCATCCAGGATGATCTGGGCGTGGGGCTTGCTGCCGCTGTCGCGCTCCAGGTGCTTGTGGGCGTTTTCCACCATGACGATGGAGGCATCCACCATGACCCCGATGGCGATGGCGATCCCCCCCAGGCTCATGATGTTGGCGTTGATCCCCAGCGGATAGATGACCAGAAACGACATCAGCACGCCCACCGGCAGGGTGAACAGGGCCACGAAGGCGGACCGGAAGTGGAGCAGAAAGAGGATGCAGATGATGGCCACTACCGTCATTTCCTCCACCAATTTTTGCTTGAGCGTGGAAATAGCCCGTTCGATCAGGCCCGAGCGGTCGTAGCCGATCTTGATCTCAACCCCTTCGGGCAGCCCCTTTTTCAGGTCGGCCAGTTTCTGTTTCACCCCCTGGATCACCTGAAGGGCGTTTTCGCCGTAGCGCATGATGACGATGCCGCCGGCGGCTTCCCCCTCGCCGTTCCAGTCCAGTACCCCGCGCCGGAGTTCGGGCCCCAGGTGGATATAGGCGATGCTTTTGAGCAGGATGGGGGTTCCCATTTCGTCCACGCCCACGGCGATCTGCTCCAGGTCGTGAAGGGACTTGATGTATCCCAGACCCCGGACCATGAACTCGGTTTCCCCCATTTCAATGAGCCGGCCCCCCACGTCGTTGTTGCTTTTCTTGATGGCGGCACGGACTTTCTGCAGGGACAGGTCATAGGCCAGCAGCTTGTTGGGGTCCACCTCCACCTGGTACTGCTTGACGAACCCGCCGATGCTGGCCACCTCGGCCACGCCGGGGACACTCATCAGCTGATAGCGCAGATACCAGTCCTGGATGCTGCGGAGCTGGGAGAGGTCGTGCTTGCCCGAGGTATCGGTCAGGACATACTCGAATACCCAGCCTACCCCGGTGGCGTCCGGCCCCAGCCGGGGAGTGACCCCGGCAGGAAGCCGGGCGGCGGCGCCGTTCAGATACTCCAGCACCCGGGAGCGGGCCCAGTACAGATCGGTGCCGTCTTCAAAGATGATGTAGACGAAGGAGAGCCCGAAAAAAGAATATCCCCGCACCACCTTGGCATAGGGGACGCTCAGCATGGTGGTGGTCAGCGGGTAGGTGACCTGGTCCTCCACCACCTGGGGGCCCTGGCCGGGATAGTCGGTGTAGATGATGACCTGGACATCGGAGAGATCCGGGATGGCATCCAGGGGGATGGACTCCAGGGCGTAGATTCCTCCGATGATGATAAAGAGCGTGGCCAGGATCACCATGAATTTGTTGCGGACGGACCATTCGATAATCCTGTGAATCATCTGGCATCCCCCGAGGCGTTTTTGCCGGAACCGGCCTGGCCGTTGTCCATCTGTTTTAAATCCTTGAAAAAACCCGTCGGAGCCGGGGGCGGCTCTTTTTTCAATTCATCGAAAAACCCGGGAGGTGGGGCCGGTTTCTGCGGTGCCGCCTGCTTTTGGGTTTGGGGCTGCGGTTCCCGCATCTTCTCGATGGCCTCTTTGAGCTTGGATTCGGAGTCGAGCAGGAACTGGCCCGAGGTGACGATGGTTTCTCCGGGGGCGACGCCCGACAAGATCTGGATCATGCCGTTGTCCAGGGGCATGCCCAGGGTCACTTCACGGGGAATGAATTTTCCTTTCTCCCGGGTGACGAATACGATGTTGCGCTCCCCGGAACGGATCACCGCCTCTTCGGGGATGCGGATGCCTTCCTTTGCCACCGAGGTGCGGATCTTTACATCCGCGTACATGTCGGGCTTGAGGTCGTTTTCCGGGTTGTCGAAGGTCAGCCGGACCACCACGTCCCGGGTCTTGCGCTGCAGGTAGGGGTAGATGAAAAGCACTTCGCCGGTGTAGTGCCGGCCCGGCATATAGGGAAGGGTCATTTCCACCGGCAGACCGGTATGGACGGCCTGGAATTCATATTCGAATATGTGGGCTTCCACCCACACCTTCGACAGGTCGGCGATTTCATATACACTGCTGCCCGCCTTGATATAGCCGCCTTCCACCGCATGCTTTTCGATCACCACCCCGGAAACCGGGGAATAGATGGTAATGGTCTGAAGGACTTGATTCTGATTTTTGATTTTCTCGATTTCCGCATCGCTGATGTTGTAGAACGAGAGCCGCTTGCGTACGGTGTTCAAGCGCTGCTTGAAAGTATCCGATTTGTTGCTCTGGTAATTCCGCCAGGCTTCCAGGTAGTCCTGCTGGACGGTGATCAGGTCGGGGGAATAGATGTCAAACAGGGGTTTTCCCTTTTCCACCCGCTGGCCGGTGAAATCCACGTAGAGTTTTTCGATCCAGCCGGAAAACGTCAGGTTTACCACGGCCAGCAGGGTCTCATCATAGGTGACGTGCCCGTAAGTCCGGATGGTGTGGACCAGGGGGCCTTTTTCCACCACGGCCGTCCGCAGTCCCATATCCTGCTGGGTGACCGGATCAACTACAATGGTGGCCCCCGCTTTGACCTGGTCTTCATAAACCGGCACCAGATCCATTCCCATGGCACTCTTTCCCGGCTTGTCATATATTTCGTTGGGGTTCATGGGCGCCCGCCAGTAGGCGATTTTGCCCTTACCGCTTTCCGGCGGGGACGCTTCGGCCCCCTTTTTCACGGGCACCAGTTTCATGCCGCACAAGGGGCAGTTGCCGGGCTTTTCCCGGATGACTTCCGGATGCATGCCGCAGGTGTAAAGCTGTTTTTCCCCGGCAGTCCGGGCACTCTCCTGGTGAAATTTCGGGCCCAGATAACCGAGAAACCAGGCGGCCCCTCCGGCAATCAAAAGGGTCAGCAGGATGGTGATCACAATAATGAAAACCGGAAATCGGGTCTTGTTGTTCATGCTCATTTTTCCTCCGGGATGTTCAGGTCGCCGGACGCGGCGATATCCGCAACCGGTCGGCCCACCAGTTGATCCAGGGCGGCCAGTTTCTGATACAGGGCAAACCGGAGCTTTTCGGCGGCAAGTTCGTAATTGAGCACCCGCATGGCCGCCTGTATCATGGTGTCAAATTCCACCTCCCCCACCTGGTACGCGTCGTTTGCCGACCGTGCCCATTCCCGGGCCTGGGGGATCAATTCTTCCGTGTACACGGCCAGGCGCTGTCGGGTATCCGCCAGTTCCACGGCCAGCGCATCCACCCGCAGGGGAAGCGTATTTTCCAGGTGGGCATAAGCCGATTTGACCGATTGCAAGCGGTTTACGGCAGCGTCCAGGTTCTTGTCCTGTTTGGTCCGGTGCCAGACCGGCAGGTTCACCATTACCGAGCCGGAGACAAAGTCGGGGAGTTTACGTCCGGTCATGTCCTCATCCCGCTGGCCGTAGGCAAGCTTGAATCCCATGTCCGGCAGGTAATCCTTTTTGGCCAGTTCGACGGCTGTTTCGGCCCGGGAAATTTCGTACTGCTTGGCGGCCAGTTCCGGATTGTATTGAAGGGCCGCGTTCTTGGCCTCGGGCAGCGAAAAATCGGGAAGTTTGTCCTCCAGTCCGGCCGGCGGGGGCCACAGGCTGATACGGGTTGCGGTTTAGCATCATATTGAGCCGGTCCTGTATGGTGCGCTGCTGGTTTTCCAGCATGATCCTTTCCGTGGAGAGTTTGCTCAACTCCATTTCCGACTGGAAAATGTTGTTCTGGAGTCCGCGTCCCACCGCATACCGGTCCTGGGCTTCTCTTTTGATCTGGTTCACCAGGTCGGTCAGGCGGGCATTGTTCTGAAGGCTTTTTTCCACATAGCCGAGTTCATACCAGGCCTCCGCGATTTTCTGGGACAGGGCGAGGATTTCGGCTTTTAAAAGGGCCTCTTTGCTGCCGACGGCCTGGGCCGCCATTTTCGATTTGAGGCTGAGCTTTCCCGGCCAGGGGACCTGCTGTTCGAGCGAAATCTGCTTTTGGGTCATGGGTTCCTGGTCAAATGAAAAGCTGTTGGTGGGCAAATTTAACAGACCCACCCCCAGCATGGGGTCGGGCAGGGTGCCGGCCACCGGCACCTGGTCTGCCATGGCGGCAATCTCCTGGCGCATGCTGCTGATGGACTGGTTATTGGCAATGCCCTCGGCGATGAGATCGTCTAAAACCGGCGGGGCCCAGATGGGGCTTCCGGCGAAAGCCGAAGCCCCCGTGAGCAGCACCGCCCCTGAAAGCATGACCATCCATATACCCGTGACCCACCGTCCCCTTTTCATCGTTATCCCCTCTTTTCTGTAATTGCTTGAAAGATGATGAAGCCGTAAAAAGTCGGATTTTACGCTTTCGTCATTCCGGCGGAGGCCGGAATCTACTACAAACTAAGTTGGTTATAGACTCCGGTTTTCACCGGAGTGACGAACTTTGGACTTTTTGCGGGTTCATCAAAGATGATAGATCAAAAACCATGCCAAGACGTATAATGTAAATGTTTGACGGCATATCGTCAAGCGCATTGCAAGTTTCTCATATGATGGCAGAAGTCATTGCTCGCGGTGATAAAATCATCGGTAGTTCAGATTGCCTTGCATATACTCCGCATGCTCCGCGGGATGATGAAAAGGTAACATCGAAAGCCATAGATGTCCAAATCATTATGGAATTCAAATGACTATCGAAAGCCGCCATGATTTTTAACTTTTGGCACGGCTTTTGCCAATTATTCCATGTCACCGGGTACCGCCACGGACATGCCTGGCGTGCAATGTGACCCGCTCTTTTCCTCCACGAAAAGGCGTTACTGGAAATTTTCCCGGCGCCGGGCGCCGGGAAAATTTAACACTTGAAGGCAATAAGATGATGCGAATAAATTTCGCGCTTCCGTGTTTTATATGTGTAAAATGTTTGCACCCTATTTCCGAAACTGCTATTTTATTTCACATCATTTACCTTTTTAGACCGATATCCTGCACATGAACCACCAATCCCGAAGACTCTATATTCCCGCCCTGATCATCGTCATCGTCGTACTGGTGCTCCTGGTGTTCATCGGATTTTCCACTTACTGGAACCTCAACCGGGCACGGACGCATGCCCTGACGTTCCTCCGCCAGCAGGGGGTGGCGATTATCGATGTCATGGAAGCCGGCGGCCGGGCGCTGACCACGCTGCCGGGAACCCGGGACCACGCCATGGACCGGCTGATCCATGAGGCTGCGAAAAACGATTCCGTGGCCTACATCTACCTTGCGGATGCCCGCCATCGCCTCCTGCACCGGTCATCCGGATCTGATCCGGTACCGGACGGGATATGGGCTCCGGACGGGCTGAAGAGCGGGCATATCATCAGCCGCATCCGGACGGACCGTCAGGGCGCAAACGTCTATGAACTGGCCAAACAGTTCGATATGGCCTCGGAAAAGGGAGAATCCGCTCCTTTAGACCGCTATGACCATGCCGTCATCGTGATCGGCCTGAAAATGTCAACGTTTGCTTCCGCGCGGCACGAGGATTTCCATCATGCCATTATCATGATGACGATCCTGATCCTGCTGGGGGGCGGCGGGATTTTTTTCATGTTCGTGATCAACCGCTATCACCGGATGAATCAAGAGCTCAAGAAGATCCAGGATTACACCCGGCAGGTGGTGGACAGCATGGCCAATGGCCTGCTGAGCATCGATGCCGAAGGCCGCATCATTTCCCACAACAGCCTGGGGCTGGAACTGCTGGGATTGGACCCGTCATATGCCCGTGGCATGCGCCTGGACGGTGTGATCGATTTTGATGATTGGGGCATTTCAAAAACACTTGCCGAATGCCTTCCCGTCATGGACCGTGAAATCCGGATCAACGGGCCGGCGGAAGAGGGGATGCCCCTGGCCGTCAGCGTGACCCCTATTCTGGAGGGCGAATCGGGATGCCTGGGTGCGGTGATCATCTTGAGGGACTTAAGGGAGATCAAGCGGCTGGAGGATAAGGTGCGGCGGACCGAAAAACTGGCGGCACTAGGCAAATTGGCGGCATCCGTAGCCCATGAAATTCGAAATCCGCTGAGTTCCATCCGCGGTTTTGCCCGGTTTCTTGGCCATGTGCTCAAAGACCGGCCCACGGATCGGGAATATGCACTCATCATGGTCAAGGAGGTGGATCGGATCAACCGGGTGGTCACAGATCTGCTCAATTTCGCCAGGCCCATGGAACTGGAGCTTTCTTTAGTGGATCCCGGGGAACTGGTGAACCATACCGTTCGCCTGGTGGAAGGGGATGCCGCTGCAAAGGGCATCGAGCTGATCATGCACGTTCAGCCGGGAATGGAACCGGTTATGATGGATGAGAATCTCATGACCCAGGTTCTGCTCAACCTGATGCTTAATTCCCTGCAGGCGGTGTCCGGCGGCAAGGGGCAGGTCGAGATTGGCGCAGTCCGGTCAAAAACGCATTTGTCGTTTCGGGTGCAGGACAACGGCGGCGGTATTTCCGCTGAACAGCAGGCCAGGATATTCGATCCGTTTTTCACCACCCGGGACAAGGGGACCGGCCTGGGCCTGGCCATCGTCTCCCGGATCGTGGAAAATCACCGGGGCAAAATTCACCTGGAAAGCCCGCTTCCGGATCGGCCGTCCGGATGCCGCTTCACCATTGATATTCCTTTGGACCTGGAGGTCAGCGACTGATGGAAGTAGACATACGACCCCACATTCTGGTGGTGGATGACGATGCCGCCCACCTGCAGATGCTCGATGCGGTTCTTTCGGCGGAGGGCTTCGACATCACCCACGCAGGCGATGGCCGGGAAGCGGTCAATGCCGTGGAGGCGCGGTTTTATGACCTGGTCCTGATGGATATCCGGATGAACCGGATGGGGGGGATCGAAGCCTTGAAGCTCATCCGGGGGATCAGCCCGGGTATTCCGGTGATCATCATGACGGCCTATGCCTCGGTCAATACGGCGGTGGACGCCCTTAAATCCGGCGCTTTCGACTATCTCACCAAGCCGCTGGATATCGATGAGCTAAAGATCCATGTGAACAAGGCCCTGCGGCATTTCAAGCTGGAGGTGGAAAATCGGCTGTTGAAGGAGCGCATCAGCGAGCGGTTCGATTTTCCTAAAATCATCGGCCGGAGCGCCTCCATGGTTGAAATGTTCGAAACCCTGTCCCTGGTCGCCCCGTCCGATGCCACGGTCCTGCTGCTGGGAGAGAGCGGTACGGGCAAGGAACTGGTGGCCAACGCCATTCATGAAAACAGCGCCCGGAAGGCGCAGCCGTTCATCAAGATCAACTGCGCGGCACTGCCCGAAACCCTGCTGGAAAGCGAACTGTTCGGGCACGAAAAAGGGGCGTTCACCGGCGCGGTGGCCCGAAAGCAGGGCCGTTTCCGCCAGGCCCATGCCGGATCGATCTTCCTGGACGAGATCGCGGAAATGCCCCCCACCACCCAGGCCAAGATCCTGCGGGTGCTCCAGGAGCAGGAATTTGAACCCCTGGGAAGCACCCAGACGGTGAAAGTCGATATCCGGGTGATCGCGGCCACCAACCGGGTGTTGGAAGAAGAAATCGAAAGCGGCCGGTTCCGCGAAGACCTGTACTACCGGTTAAACGTTGTCTCCCTCCGGATTCCGCCCCTGCGGGAGCGGCGGGAGGATGTCCCGTTCCTGGCTGATCATTTTTTAAAGATTTATGCCGAAAAAAACCACCGTCTCATCAAGGGGTTCACGCCCCGGGCCAGAGATTTGATGATGCGATATTCCTGGCCGGGGAATATCAGGGAACTGGAGAACGCCATCGAGCGTGCGGTGATCCTGACCCGGGGGGAGGTGATCACCCTGGAGCACCTGCCGGAGACGATCCGTTCCTTAAACGGTGAAAAGGGAGAGGAAGGGATTGATATTGCCGCGGGGCAGACCATCCGGGAGATGGAAAAACAGATGATCTTGAGGACTCTGGACGAAACGGGGGGCAACCGGACCCGAACCGCCGATATCCTGGGTATCAGCCGCCGGACCCTTCAGCTGAAACTGAAAAGATACGGGATCAAATCATAAAAGAGGGGCCAGGCCCCGGCGCCCCGGCCCCTCCCGTCCTTTTTAAATTCCCATGTGCCCGCCGCCGGACATCATCCCGCCATAGCCATACATGCCGTCAACCATCTGGTTGCCGGCAGTGCTGTTTGAGGGCGAATCATTGCTTAAGGGCGGGTTATTGCTGTCACCAGCCATTGGATGCGGGTTCGTGCCGCCGGTTCCCATGTGGTCGTCCATGTAATCGATCATGTCGCCGGTCGTCATACCATTGACAGGGAAAGCATCACCGCTTCCGGTTCCCATATGATCGTCCATGAGATCGATCATATCGCCATCCATCATTCCACCCATGGGATAATCCGCGCCTGGGGCATCCGCCACGTTTCCGCCGTTGCTGCCGCCTCCCATTTGATCGACCATCCATTCCGGCATGTACTGGCCCATGTGGTCCACCATGTGCGCCCATGCCGTATCCACCGGGCAGAGTTCCCAGGCCTGACCGGCGTGTGGCAGATCCAGGGCATTTAAGGTATCAAAACAGGCGGAAATGAACGGGTCGTTTTCGAATTGGGCGATGCTCTGCTCAAAATCGATCATCCGGCCCATGACTTCATCCCTGACTTCGGGGGTGATGGTGATCCCGTTTTCGGGATCGCCGTCTGCATCCAGTGACTGCAGGAAGCGTCCCATATTGGTTGCCATGGGATCGGTGACCCCTTGATCCTGCCGGGCTTCTCCGATCAAATCCATCAGGGTCACCACGTCATCGGCCATGGCTTCTCCAAGAACCACATCCCCTATGGAAAATTGCATCATTTCGCCATCCGCATACATGAAATGTCCTTTTTCATCGGTCTGCCCCTGGGCCGAGGCGGAATGGTAATCCAGGCCGGCCACGGGACTGTCGATGAAAGTGCCGGTATGCATGGCCGTGCCGTCTGTCCGCATTCATGGCGATGCCGTTTTCATCGGTTCCCGATGATCCACCGCCGCACCCAGTCAGCATGATGGAGAAAAAAAAGAGCATCATGACCGCAAGGATGGTTCCGGCAATTTTTTCGCTCCCGGGGAGGGGGGCAAAGTGGATTCGTTGTGCTTGTCCTATACATTTGGGTAGATTCATTCCTGCTCCTTCTTACTTTTTCTTTGGTGTCCGTTTGGAATTCACACTTTTATCCAAGGTTTATCTGCAACCGATATGCCAGAAACAGGCTCAGTCGTCATTTTCTATGCGGACACGGAAAAATAAATCATTATAATAATAGCTTATGATTGTGGAAAAAGGGGGATTAAAATTTGCGGGAAGAATCCGGGTGCGAAATAATTTCCAGAACCGGCCGGTTTCATGCGGTGGGCCGGATAATTTTTTCACACCCAAGTATTATTTTGTGCCATCGACAGGCGGCTGAGGATTTATCTTCGGAAAAAATGGATTTCGCCGCGCATGATTCGGGCGGGTGCGCCTTGCAGGACCAAGGAATAGGATTTAAGTCCCCCTTTTGAAAAGGGGGATTTAGGGGGATTTTGGTGCCTCCCGGGAGAAATCCCCCCCGCCCCCCTTTTCAAAAGGGGGGAGAAAAACTTTACTGGATTTTTCGGGAGAACCAGAAAAAAATATTTATCAGATCAGGTCTTTGCAGCTGGCACCGGCTTCCATGGCACCGGCCGGCGGGGGGACAGTATGCAGGATGGCGGGGAATGCACGGCATTTCTTGCAGATTTCGATTTTATCTTTCCAGTTTTTATGAACAACGGCGCCGCAGATGGTCCCATTGATAAACCAGCAGAGATCGCCCGTGTTCAGTTCCCAGGCAGGGCATATCTTTCGCCTTTTCTCGGGGCAGTTCATCACTTCCCAGCAAGGTCTGGGTGGATTCAGGGTCGCCTCCTTGCGTGAAACCAGAAACATCATCTGGCGTTCCACGTACACCGGAATCGCCCGCCAGCCCTGCTCGTAGCTCCGGACGGCCTTGACCGAGAGTCCCAGGAGCTGCGCCATTTTTTCCTGGGTTTTGCTCAGCCGGTTGCGATATGTCTTAAAAAGAGAGGGTTCCATTTACTTGTGTCACGACACCAGGTGCTTTCCAGTGAAAAAAATTCGCCATCAAATTAGGAATATATGTAATGCCACATTGTGCCACATCGTCTCGGGTGCTTGTCAAGCAAAATTTGCAGTATGCCAGTGTTTGCGCACATTCTTTTATCGTAGTGCGTTTCGCATCGGCCTCCATTTGAATCGATCGGCCCCAGAGTGACCTCTGTTTTAATTTTCCATGTCTTCCAGCCTGCCGGATTCCGCCAGCAGCGTCAGGCTGCCGTAGTCCGTCAGCCTGATTTTTCGTCCTTCCACCTGAATCAGCCCCTGATCACTCATCTTCTTCAAGATGCGGGAGAGGGTTTCCGGGATGGTGCCCAGGAAGCTTGCCAACTGCCCTTTGGAAATGTGCAGCTCTATTGATTTCGTGTTCTGCTGTTCTTTTGCCATGAGAATCAGGTATCCGGCCAGTCGATTGGGCACTTCCTTCAAGGCCAGGTTTTCGATCTGGATGGTAAAACCCCTCAGCCGCCGGGACAGGACGGCCAGCATGTTTAATGCAAGGGTGGGGTCCGTGGTGATCAGCTCGATAAATTTGTTTCTGGGAATGAACAGCAGCCGCGAATTCCGGGCGGCTTCGGCCGCTGCCGGGTAGGCCTGGCCGGAAAAAACCGGCACCTCGCCAAACGGTTCGCCGGGGCCGAACATGTGCAGGATTTTTTCCTTGCCATCCATGGAAAGCTTGAACACTTTCACCTGGCCGGAAATGATCAGATAAATGCCGCTGCCCGGGTCGCCTTCCGAAAAGATCAACTCTCCCCGGGAGACTTCTTTCTCTACGGCGATGTTCAGGATTGCGTCCAGGTGGTGGCCGGGCAGGTCCTTAAAGAGGATGGATTCCGATGCGGTGTCGCGAAGCGGGGTTGCCATATTTCTCATATTCCGTTCAGTCGTTTTTTTATGGCTTTGACATAAGTCAAGGCGGATTTATATACTGTGAGGTAATCAATAACCGGATTTTGCGACAAAAACAATACCCACAGCCTGTAAAGAGGAAGCTTTGATCAAATGAAATGGACTCCCGAGGCGGATGCCGCCCTTAAAAAAGTCCCGTTTTTTGTCCGAAAGCGCGTCCGGGCCAAGGTGGAAGCGCTGGCGGCGGAATCGGGTGGACAGGAAGTTACCATCGATGACATGCATGCCGCCAGGAAGCAATACCTGACCCGGATGGAAGAGGACGTAAAGGGATACCGGATCGATTCCTGTTTCGGGCCGGGCGGCTGCCCCAACCGGGCAAACGACTCCCTGAACCTGGTCCGTGATTTGGAAGCGCTGTTTAGAAAAGAAGACCTGCTTGGATTCTTGAAACAGCAGGTGGCGGGTTCGCTCAAGTTCCACCACGAATTTAGCGTCTCGATTTCAGATTGCCCCAATGCCTGTTCCCAGCCCCAGATCCGGGACATCGGCATTATCGGAGCGGCCTGGCCGGAAGTCTCCGATCAGGCCTGCTCCATGTGCGGCCAATGTGTCGATGCCTGCCGGGAGGGGGCGGTTCTCCTGGATGAAGATCTTGAAAAACCGATTGTTGCCTGGGAAAAGTGCCTTTCCTGCGGAAAGTGCACGGCCGCATGCCCCACCGGCGCCTTAAGCATCGGCGGCCGCGGCTTCCGGGTGCTGCTGGGGGGCAAACTGGGCCGCCATCCGCGGCTGGCCAGTGAACTGCCCGGCGTCTATACGGAAGACGAGGTGTTGAAGATCGTAAAAGCCTGCATCGCCTTTTACAAGCAGCACTCGAAAAACGGCATGCGGTTTGCCGAGCTGGCCGCCCGGGACTGGGACGGGCTGATGACCCATCTGAAACCGGTTCTTAAAAGCAGGTGATGCCGAGAGAAACAAATCGGAACACACTTTTTGGATCTCACCATTCACAATTGACCATTTGATCAACAGGAAACAGGAGGCAAAATGGCAGCCCTGATCCCCGGAAATCTTCTCACCACCGCCATGGCGGTCATGCCCCACACGGATGTTGAACGGGCGCTGCAAGTGGCTCTGTCCATGGACATCCCCTATTGGCCGCAGCTGCCGCGCCTGTCCTACTACGAGGACATGTATGTCCAGGCCGCGGAGCATTTCCCGGGAATTTTACTGGATATGGAAAAAAGGACCCTGCGTTTTTCCATGGAGAAGTTTATCGAAGAATTCGAGGATGTGTTGGCCCGGTTCGACTCCCCTGACATCTTCGACATCAGCCGGCAGTATTCGGCGGTCTACCATCGGTTCCTCGAAATGGATCTGTCGGACCGCCCCGCCATCCGGGGCCAGCTGGAAGGGCCCATCAGTTTCGGGTTCAACGTGGTGGACGCAGACGACCGGCCTATCCTGTTCGACGATACGGTGCGGCCGTTCATGTTCGAATTCATGGCCAAACGGGTCAATGTGCAGCTCAACCGGCTCAAACAGATAAATGAAAACGCCTTCATGTTCATCGACGAACCGGGGCTGCAGTTCCTGTTTTCAGCCATGAGCGGATATGGAGACATGAAGGCCAGAACCGATATGGAGGCATTTTTTGCCATGATCGACCGGCCCCGGGGGATTCACCTGTGCGGCAACCCGGATTGGGACTTTCTGCTCAATCTGGATCTGGATATCCTGTCGCTGGACATTTACACCAACAAAGAGGTGTTCCCCTCCTATGCGAAATCGGTGGCCCGGTTTCTCGATCGTGGCGGGGTGCTGTCCTGGGGGATTGTGCCCACCAATGTGGAACCCTATGAAAAGGAGGACATCGACTCCCTGGAAAGGCAGCTTGAAGACGTGTGGGAACGGCTGATCAGGAAGGGTATCGACCGGGACCTGCTGCTTTCCCGGAGTTTGATTTCACCGGCCACCTGCTGCCTGGTAAACCCGGATATCGAAAAAACAGTGGAAAACGGATTCCAGGCGGTCAAAAAACTATCCGAACGGCTGCGTGAAAAGCATATCCGCGATTGAAGCCGCAGATAGACGCATCATGGATTTTTGCGAGGATGATAGGGTGAGTCTTTCTCCATGAAACCCTTGTCGATCCCCATGATCCGGCAGACGGTTTCGTCCTGGGCCAACAGAACGGATTCGACCCGGTTTTCCATCCATTTCTGCTCTTCCTCCCAATACTCGGGTTCAATTTTCTTTGCCAGCACCTGGTTGGCCGCCAGGGCCAGGAGCAGGGCCTGATCCGCCTGCCGTTGATAGCACTCCCTGGGCAGGGCCGACCACTCATACACCACATCCATCCGATTCTTGTCGATGTCGTACCGATAGGGGCGGTAATATTTTCGATCCATAGGGGTGAGGGTCAGCTTCTGCTCCGGGTGATACTTGTCCCTGACCGCGATGACTTTGATGGGCCGGTAAACGGCAGCAAACAGCGTGTACCGGGAATCTACGGAATCCATAGTCGTCAAAATATACTTGTCCGCCTCCGGCATCCCCGCCCATGCCAGCAGCCGCTGGAAATAGACGGTGGCATCCTGGATGTTCTTCACCCGCTGCCCGGTGTCCCCGGAGGGAAGTGCCTTGGAAAAATTTTTTTGATAAGCCACCCGGTAGGTGTCGGCAAGGGTGACCTTGAGGTTTGCCTTTTCCATTTCAGCATTCAGCTGGTCAAGGCTTTGATCCGTATACGCATAGTAGGGAAGCGAGGGGGTGCCGACATCCCATCCCGCCCCGATTTGGAAAAGCCGTGTGGGGATATCGATCAGCTGGCAGGCGCCGGCCAGTATTCCGACCGTGATGATAAAGAAGGTCGTTATCCGCCAATCGGTCTTTTTCATCGCCGTCCCCCTTCCTGATGGATTGAAGTATAATGACTGAACGAATATCGTCTATTCGCCCGATATCTGCGTCAGGCACAAATTCTAATCCTCAAAATCCCTTAACGTATTCCTGTGGTTTAAATTTTAGCCTTCCTTGGTCCTGACCCGATATCCGGGTTTTCGTTCGGGTACTGATATTTATGCAAAATCTCCATAAGAGTAAAAATATAAGTATAAACGCATGCATGCCACTTGGCAAACGACCATCGCATGAATGAATAGAGACCTCCTTTACGTATAGTTCTCCGCTCCCAATTGATGTAAGTCACCAAGAATATCCCCACTCCTGTTCAAAATCATCATCAACGTCATAAATATAACAAGGATGGTATCCTTTGTAATCTTCAATCGATTGTAATGCTTGACAGGATCTTGCTTTCCCTTGTAATTCCATTTTGCCCCATTAATCAGCCTTTTTATGTATTATCAGGAAACCAGATACACCGATATTAGTCCGATAATGTTGGTTAAAAATAATCACGTTTGACGTTATTCATGAGATGCGTTATTATATTTTACATGATCCGATCATTTAAATGTGAATACACTGAAGCACTCTCTAAAGGCCGACAAGTAAAGAAATTTGTGAATGTTGCCAATGTTGCCAGGCGAAAACTCAGGCAACTCGAAATTGCAAATTGTCTTGATGATTTGAGAGTGCCACCTGGAAATCACCTTGAGGCGCTCAAGGGCAATCGCTCAGGTCAATACAGTATTCGCATCAACGATCAGTGGCGAGTCTGCTTTCGTTGGTCGGATGGATTCGCTGAAGAAGTCGAAATAGTTGATTATCATTAAGGAGCATCTATTATGAAAAAACTTAATCCCATAACACCAGGTGAAATCCTATTGGAAGAATTTCTTAAACCCATGTGCCTCAGTCAATACCGTTTGGCCAAGGAGATTGATGTTCCGGCACAACGTATCAGCGAAATTGTTGCAGGTAAACGAGCGGTCACAGCTGATACAGATTTGAGGTTGTGTCGATTTTTTGGTTTATCCAATGGATATTGGCTACGTGCACAAGCTGCTTATGATACCGAAGTTGCGGAGCGTACTATTGGTCCCCTACTAAAAAATATCAAGCCTTGGTCAGGGCATGCTGCCCAATGATGCTAATCAGCCGACACAAAAAATCGTGAGGCTGATTAGCGCCGGTCCTTTCATAACATTGCCAGAAGGTGCACTGCCCAAAATCGTCTCACCTGTGCACCATGCAATTGCATCTCATCAGTATTCCTCGAAAATTGATAACACAATATTTGGGGCGCTCCAAGTCAAAGGAGGGCTGGCCGGTTATCGGCTATTCGTTTCAGGGATAATAAGTACTACTGCCTCTATCACCGCCATGCTTTAAATCGTTTTTTAAAATCTTTATAACCGTTGAAAATGATGCTAAGCTATCTTCGTATTTACAAATCAGGATACAATAAGTTCATTTTAGAAAAGAACAGCGGCCAGGATGCACGTTATATCTTATTCCATAATTTATCTGATACCGCTTTCAGTCTTTTTCGGTTATTCGCTGGGAGGAATTTATACCTTTCTGACGCCATTCTTGGTTTTTGGAGTTGGACCGCTGCTGGACTCTGCTGTTGGAAGATTTACCCTCAACCCATCTAAGGAAACAGAGAAAAAACTTGCAACAGATATCAGATATAAAATTTGGCCTGTCCTTTGTGTTCCCATTCAAATAATGGTTGTTTTATGGGGTGCATATGCAGTTTCTTACAGCAAATTGTCAGCTGTAGAGTTATTTGGCCTTATCCTCTCCGTCGGTATATCATCCAACATATTAGGGCTCAGTGCAGCACATGAGCTGGCCCATCGCGTAAATGGAAAATTCGAACCTCTGCTTTCAAAAATATTGTACGGCACAGTTTTGTATATTCATTTCGGAACAGAGCATGTTGTGGGGCATCACAAGCGGGTAGCCACTCCTGAAGACCCTGC
This sequence comes from uncultured delta proteobacterium, assembly GCA_963826785.1. GTDB lineage: Bacteria > Desulfobacterota > Desulfobacteria > Desulfobacterales > Desulfosalsimonadaceae > CAWGYD01. The sequence goes on along the minus strand of CAWGYD010000008.1, from coordinate 343,708 downwards.
CACCTCACGTTTAGGAGAATCATTTTACACATTTTTACCACGAACAATTTCAGGCGGTTTCAATAATGCCTGGGCGTTTCAAGCAAATCGAATGAAAAAAAAGAATAAGCCAATCTGGAGCATAGAGAATCCAATGGTTGTCGCACTTCTTGCCCAGACGACTTTTACGATCTTCATAGCTGTGTTTTTCGGGGTAATGGGTATTTTTTATTTTTTTGCACAAAGTTTTATTGCCATTATTTTGGTTGAAAACGCCAATTACGTTGTACATTACGGCCTTCTGCGCAAGGAAATCGCACCCGGAAAATATGAACCGGTCCGCCCATGGCATTCCTGGAATTCAAGTAACTGGCTTTCCAATCATTTTCTGTTTAATATTCAGCGCCATTCCGACCACCATTACAAGCCTGGCCGTAGCTACCAATTACTGCGCCATTATGATGAAGTTCCCCAACTTCCGACTGGATATGCGGGAATGGTTTTATTGGCATTGATCCCTCCATTGTGGCGTAAAATCATGGATCCACGGGTTTTAAAGTTCAGGCAACGCTGACAAGATTAATGATCTGAAATGAATCTGTTTGTTTCATTCTAAATAAGGGGAGGATGATGGAAAGAAAAATACCCCCGATAAAAACGGCATGCAGTTCAACTCCTGAGGAAATTGTCATCGAGCCCCGGCGGCCTGAGTTTGACTTTTCAAATGTTGATAAATACTGGCTGAAAGATCCCTTTACCTCTCATTTTATGAATGCCCTTTCCATTGTGGTGCCACTCTCGGAAAGAACGGTCATCGATATTGTCCGAAAAAACGCGGATAAGATTACCGATCCCAGGCTGATCCGCGACATTGACGCACTGATTCGGCAGGAGGGCCGGCACGCGCTGATGCATATGCGATGCAATGATCTGTTGGAAAAGTGCGGTTATCCGGCGATCCGTCCGTTTGAACGGTTTCATAAATTTTTTATCCGGTTGCTGCGCAGGATTTCTCCGCCGACATGTGAACTGGCCATGCCTGCTGCGTTTGAACATTTTACATCCGCTATCAGCCGAGATTTTATTGTTAAGCAAAAGATCTGGGTGGGTGATCAGTCAAATGCCGCAATTGATTTCACCAACTGGCATGCGCTGGAAGAACTGGAGCACCAGGCGGTGTGCTTTGATGTGTTTTCAGCCTTGGAAAAACGTACCTGGCTGTTGACCCTCTCCCTGTTTTTTATATGGATGCCGGCTACATTGATATCGGTCTATGGGCTTCAGCTGTATCTTTTGCTGAAAGATGGAATCCTGCTTAGGCGCGAAAACTGGGGACCGTATCTGAAATTTATCTTTCAATCCCTACCGATGCTCACAAGGGGTGCATTAAAATATGTGGATAAAGGGTTCCGGCCCTGGAGCCCGAAAGATGTTCAAGTTTATCAAGCGCATAAAGAAAGTATACAACATATCATTTCATAACGCGTAAGCAGCAACATATCCCAAGCCGCCCTTCAGCATTCCTTAAAATGGGCAATCACAAGATATGGGAAAGCCCGGAATTTAAAATTATAAATGAGTCGATCCTTTAATCACGGTGGATCAATACCCCGTCGCCTCCGGCGGGATAGTTCATTCTAAGCAAGTCCCTGGACCCATCTCCTCACCCGCGAAATAAAAAATGAATGATCAGTTGAAAATATATTAATATTTTCTATTTGATAAATTGATTATTTCTTTGATATTCATTTCCCTTCTTTCTGCCGGCTACAGCGGCATTGACCTGCACATTCGTCAATAAACAGATAAAGCTAAAACTGCAAAGGAGAGAAACTCGTGAAAAAAATCGCTGTTTTCTGGGCGGCCGTCTTTCTGCTGGCCGTGTCGACCCGGGCGTTTGCCGGTGCGTGGGCCTGCCCAAAAGGGGGGAGCTACAGCCGGCTTTCGGCCAATTACTACTATTCGGATAAATTTTATGCCGATGACGGGGACCGGATCGCGTACCCCTTCAACGGCGATTTCAAGGATTACAACCTCAACTACTATGGCGAGTATGGGGTCACAGACCGCCTGACCCTCATCGGCTCCATTTATTATAAGTGGCTTAAAAAAGATGACGACTTGCTGGAAATAAAGGACCAGGGCATCAGCGATGTGGATGCCGCCCTGAAGTACAATCTCATGGAAAACAAAATCGGCGTTGTCTCCATCCAGGGATTGGTGAAGATCCCGTCATTTTACGATGAAAACGACCCCCTTCCTTTAGGGACCGGGGAATGGGCAGAGGAGGTCCGGCTGCTCTACGGCCGGTCGCTGTATCCCGTGCTGCCGGGATATTTCAACCTGGAGGCGGGCTACCGCTGGCGCCAGGAAGAACCGGATGACGAATTCCGCTTCCTGGCGGAGACCGGCATGGATTTCGGCCACGACTTTTACGGCCGGGTCAAAGTGGACGGCACCATCGGCCTGGGTTCAGAATCCGGTTCCATCGACCTGCTCGGCAATCCCACCGCTTCGGCCAACTACGACCTGATCAAGCTGGATGTTACCGCAGGGTACATGGTCAGCAAACAATGGGGCCTCGAGTTCAGCTACACCCCCTCCCTCTGGGGAGAGTGGACGGCCGCCGGCACGACCTACACACTGGCACTCATATTGATAACACCTTAGGAAGGAGGAACACATGCGTTTAAAGTCACGGTCATGGATTGTCTTCATTTGCCTCTCCCTTTTAGCCCTGGCGGGATGCAACGAGTCAAGCACCACCGTCAAGCACACCGTCGATCCCACGGCCAAAGGATACCCCAACGGCGGGCTTCTGGCCAATGCCTCGAATCTGTCCGAAAGCGGCGTGGTGATACTGGACGCCCGAAGCGCGGATGCCTACAGTGCCGGCCATATTCCGGGCGCATTGAGCATGCCCTGGCAGGGATTTGTCGATTCGGAAACGAATCTGAAACCGGTGGATGAACTGGAAACACAGCTGGGGGAGGCCGGCATCAGCCGCGACACCTGGATGATCATCTATGATGACACCACCGCCTCCTGGGGGGCCGCCGGACGGCTGTTCTGGATGTTCGAGTACCTGGGATGCCCCAATGTCCGCATCCTGGACGGCGGCTGGGACAAGTGGATCGCCGAGGGCAACACGCCGGAAACCGCCGTCCAAACCTTAAAGCACACAAAATTTGCAGCAGACGTCAATGACAGCGTGGTCACAAACAAGGAGCATATCGCCGAGCGGATGAATGACTCGGATTTTGTGATCGTCGACACCCGGACCGACGAGGAGTACAACGGCTGGACCCTTTATGGCGAAAAGCGGGGCGGCCATATCACTGGTGCGGCGCACCTGCAGTACGAACACTATTTCGCCCCGGACAAGACCATTCTCGACTACACGGCCATGAAGGCGCTTTTTGAATCCAGGGGGGTCACAGCGGGCAAGGAGGTGGTCCCCTACTGCACCGCCGGCATCCGCAGTGCCTACGCCTATTTTGTCTGCCGGCTGATGGGCTACGATCGTGTCGCCAATTTTGACGCCTCCATCTGGGACTGGGCCGCGGCCGATGCGGGTGCCTATCCCATGGAGAAGCTTGCGAACTACCAGGCGCTGGTGTACCCGGGATGGGTGAATGCCGCTGATCAAGGGGGAAAATCCGCCCACCTATCCGGGCAATGGATACGTGATCCTGTTTACCTCATGGTGAGCCCCGCTATAGCGAAACAACGGTATCCGATTATCGGGGGAACTACCTTATGCAACGGACGGGCATATCCCCGGTGCGATTTTCATGGATACCTATTCCATCGAAAACGGTCCGAATTCGGAGTATGGAGATGGCTACGTGTATCCTGAGGAAGGCAATGTCAAAGCCCATCGGAACTCCAAGCCTTTTTCGGCGGCCTGGGGATTCAAAGATACAAGACCGTTGTGGTGTATGCGGATGATGACATTTCGCATGATGACCGCGGGACGGATCGCCTGGGCACTGCTCTTGGCGGGCGTCGATGATGTCCGGATCTTGAACGGCAGCTATGACGCCTGGGTGGCCTACGGCGGAGACCGGGTGGAGACAGCACCAAACTGCTTGGCCCCGGTGGATTTCGGCGGCTGCTCCTGGCAACCCCCAGTACCTTGCCACCACCGATGACATTTAAACGATGTCATTGACGGCACCAATCACCAATGCCGTGATCGTGGACGACCGGGAGCTGGGCGGAATTCACGGGCTCTTCAAATTCCTACTACCAGTATTTTAATGAATTGGCCGCATCAAAACCGCACAGTGGATCGGAGACTGGGTGGCATTGGCCAGCGCCGACATCCAGTCCCTTAGGGATTTTACCGAGTTGCAGCATGAACTGGACAGGATTCCGGTTTTTCACCGGATAAAAAGATGTATTTTTATTGCGGCACGGGGTGGCGGTCAGGCCAGTATACGTTTTATGCCTATCTCCTGGGATGGCCGGCCGCCAACTTTGACGGCGGGATGGTTCCAATGGTCCTATCTACGACAATCCCAGGGAAACGGGACATACGGACAGAACTGGTTGACGCGAAATGGGTTAAGGAGATGATCGATAACAGCAATGACGGCACATCCTTATGTGATCGTGGAAACCGGGTGGGGCCCGGCGCCGGACTCCTATAATGGCGGCCATGTCCCGGAAGCCATCTGGGTGAACACGGATGAAATCGAGTACGACTGCTTCAACCCGAGAAACGACTGGCCCGTGGATGCGGGCGAACCGGCCTGCTGGGACCGCAGCACCACCGAGGAGGAGGATGCCGCCAAGGGACTCGGCCCGGACGACGCGCTCCCGCGCAACTGGTGGAATATCTATCCGGACGAATACCTGCTGCCGGCCATTGCCTACATGGGAATCGACAAAAACACCACGGTGGTTGTCTACGGCAGTGCGTCGGCCGCCGCCCGTGTGCTCTGGACCCTGATGTACGCAGGTGTCGAGGATGTCCGTTTCCTGAATGGCGGCAAGAGCGCCTGGACCGGCGCCGGATATGAACTGGAAACGATCGCCGGTGTCCGGAGGCCCGTGGAATTTTTTGATCCGGATGATCCCGGCCGCACCACCGCCATTCATCCCGAATACAAGGTGGACATTCCCTATGTGCGCGATGTGGTCAATGGGGACATAGACAATGCCCGGATCGTGGATATCCGTACCTGGGACGAATATACCGGCAAAACCGCCCCCTACAGCTATATCCCCACCAGCGGACGGGTTCCCGGCGCGGTCTGGGGCAAGGCCGGCACAGGAACGTCCGGTATGAAAGATTATCTCAATGACGATGGCACGCTTGCGCCGGACAAGATTTATCCCTGGTGGAATTCTCAGGGACTGACGACAGATCAGCATCTGAGCTTTTATTGCGGCACGGCCTGGCGCTCCAGCCTGGCCTGGTTTAGTGCCTACATTATGGGCTACCCTCAGATCAGCAATTTCGACAGTTCCTGGTTCGAATGGAGCATGGGGCCGGAAAGCAATCTCAACCCTGTCACCGACGAGTATCCGAACCTGCCGGTAACCGAATAACCTTTGCCGATCGGTTCAACCGATCATTCTCATGGAGGGGCCGTTTCAACGGCCCCTCCATGCTTCAGCCCGATGGGCCGGATGCAGTCCCGCATCTTTGTCACGCTGAATAATACCGTTTGTAAATGCCGGCAGTATCCGGCACCCCCCGCAAACGTTTTACCAGATAGAGCGCCACCTGCCCGATGACCATCAAGCCGTTTGTCGCCCCTTTCTGCTGCCAGCGCCGGGAGGACACCGTTACCTTTTCAAACAGATGCACCTGCCGGCCCAGGCCCGCCAGCCGGATCGAAAGCTCAACATCCTCCATCAGAGGGATCGCCGGTAAGAGTTGGTTGTCCACCACCGGGTGTCGCCGGAAAAACTGGATCTGGTCCCCGAACCCGATGCCAAAAAAGGCCATCCGCACATCATTTAGCCACTCCACCAGGGTGAGGCAGGGGCTTTTGGCATTAAACCGGCATCCCAGGACGCCGCCCGCCACGCCGGGGTTTTTGTTCAGCACGTCCAGCATCCGATTCAATGCGCCCTGCGGGACTTGCGCGTCCGCGTGCACCACGGCAACGACATCGCCAATGGCACAGTGAACTCCCGTCCGGATCTGTCCGCCCCTGCCGCCGCCGTTTTCAAAATGCCGGGCATTCACCACCACACGGGCGCCGTTCTGCTGAGCGATGGTCCGGGTGAGGTCGGAGGACCCGCCGTCCACCACGATGACCTCGGCCGAGGGGCAAGCGGCGCGGATGCTGGCGATGCAGGAGCCGATATGCCCTTGTTCATTCAAAGCCGGAATAACCACCGAAATGCTGCGGCAGGGGAAAGGGCGCATATCGGACGTAAACCGCTTCCATTGGCAGAACCCGGCCAGAAGAACAGCGGCATACAGGGGACTCCACCAGAGGGCAAACCACGCTTCGCTGGGACCCGGCGGAACCTGGGGCAGGAAAAACAGAACCAGGTAGAAAAAGCACCATAGGGCGTTGGGGCAAAGCACGATAAAAGGGGCGAGCAGCATAAAGAATGCCGGCAGCACCCGGGGGGTGGTGAAAAGGATAAGCCCCGCGGCAAAAAACAGGCCCGGCACCGGGTCATTCCTTAACCGGCCGGGCCGGACAGGATGTAAAAGCCAGAGGGCCGGCGCCAGGGCGAGGCATAACAGCACCTGCCGGCTCACAAGCTGAAGGAAGATAAAATCCGGAATCAGGACAGCTAAAGGACCGGAAAGGGCGGGTTCACCCACATTCTGCATCCCGCCGTCCACAAGGGCGGGCATGCCGGCTGTGATCATTAAAAATAGAAAAGCCCCCATGCCCGGAAGAACCCATCCCAGGTACCGGATATTGTTTCGGTTGATGTAAAACCCGGCAAAGACAATAAAGAGGGGCGAGGTGGCAGCGCCCGCGCCCAGCAGCAGGTACATCAGGCGCCACTTGTCCGCATGGTAGAGATATAAAGCGCCAGTTACCCAAAAAACAAGGATCGACGCGCCCCCACTTCCGGGGGCAAGCATCGCCAGGGGATTGCAGGCATAGAGCAGGGCCCATCGCATCGGAAGCCCCCGCCGGAGCAGAACACCCGATAGAAACAGCACAGTCACAACGTCGAGCATTCGGGACGCAACGATCGTCCAATCGAAGCCATTCCCGGCAAATTCAGAAACGAGTATTCCCGCCTGGCATGCAAACGCCAGGATCAGAATCCAAGTCCAGTCAGCCCTTGTATCCCGGTGCCGGGGAAAAAGCATCACCAGGAAAAGGGTCAGCCCCCACAGGAACGCAGCCAGGAATGGGAAAGCGCGCGTCCCTTCCAGAAAGGCCGTTCCCCACCACAAAAGCACTGCGGCCGCTGCGACTGTGAAAAATGAACGATGGGTTTCGATAATCAAGTGACTGTTATTTCGAGACAGCTATTTTTTTTGAAACCGTTGCCATGCCTCGACACCGCCCTCAAAATTTAAAGCAGGCGGAAGCCCGGCCAGTTCATGCACCATCCATGCGTATCCGGACCGGATGCCGCCGGTGCAGAAATAGACAACGGGCTTTTCAAGAGATACGCCATGTTCTTTTAACAAACCGGACAGTGCCGATGCGGAGATCGGCTGCCGCGTATCCCCGGTGTAAAAATCCGTCCAGGGGATATGGACCGCACCCGGCAGGGACCCCTTGATCCACTCCAGCCAGGACCGGGTGTCCACCAGGGTAAACAAGGCAGGATCAGCCTTGATTTCCCGGCAGGTGATCAAGCTTTGGTTATCCACAGTAAATTTATATACCGCAGGGGTGCGCTTCTGTGATGCTCCTCCGGTTTGCAGCGGATAATGCTTTGTCCACTCCTGGATGCCGCCCTCGATCACCCGTACCGGCCCTTTGTGGCCGATCCAGGAAAAAACCCAGCAGGACCAGCCTTCTCCCCCCAGCTGGTATCGGCATCCCCGTAGATCACCACCGGTGTTGTTTCACTGATGCCCATGGCCCCGAGTATCCGGGCCATCTCTTCCGGCGGAAATGTACGATAGGGTATATTTCGGGCATCGACTCTGGTATGGTTCTCCCATGAAAACGGCAGCGCCCCGGGAATATGGCCTTCCGCAAACCGGTCCACGGGCCGGGCGTCCAGGACCGCCCAGCCGGACGGGCCGGAGTGAAGGGCTTGGGCATCAATCATGCCGATATCCGCACCACAACAGTTGTCGGACAGATAAAATGCCATGACCAGCAATATACAGAACAGGTTAATAGGCCATGATAGCCGGTGGATTGTGCCTCTTTTCTGTGTTTTCATCTTCCTCTCCCATGCACTTTCCGCAATTGTCTTAAACGTGCCCGCCCGCGTTCCCGAATGGTTGGCCGTTGATGCCCTGATCATGATTATGGTGGCGGCCGGAACCTATTTAATGATCCGGTTTCGCATCCCTTTCTCCGCAACGGCGGTGCTGTTGACAGCGGCCGCGATCCGGGCAGTGTTCGCATTTCAGGATCCGGTCCTGTCCGATGACATCTACCGGTATGTGTTTGACGGCATGCGTCTGCTGTCCGGCCAAAACCCTTACGGGCTGGCCCCTCTCCATGTCCAGTCGACGAATGGCGCCATGGCCGCACTGATTTCGCAGATCAACCACCCGCATCTGGTCACCATTTACCCACCGGCCGCACAGCTGATCTTTGCCGCCGGCGCGTTCACAGGCGGCATCACCGGCATGAAAGCGATTATGGCGGGAATCGATGTATTCTCGTGCTGGCTGATCATCAGCCTTTTGCGCACGGCCGGAATTTCGCCCTGGTTCGTGCTGCTCTACGCCTGGCATCCGCTGCCCGCGGCCGAGATCGCCGGCTCCGGCCACATCGACGGGGCATGTCTCTGCCTGACCCTTTTCTCATTTTGGCTTATCACCCGGTCGTTGGGGCAACGGGCGCGATCATGGACCTTTGCGTGCCTTGCCGGCGCATGCTGGACCGGGGCGGTGCTCACCAAGCTTTTCCCCCTGGTGCTGCTGCCGGCGATCCTTCTGATGATCCGCCCTGTGCGCCATAGGGCTGCTTTTCTGTTTTCAGGATTCATCTTTGCCGTGCTTCTGATATGGCCATTTCTGCCGGCCATCCGGAACATCCTGCCCACACTTTCCCTGTATGTCCGGCACTGGGAATTTTCAGGCCTGGTCTTTCAAATGCTCCGCCATGCAACAGGGAGCGCCGATATCCGGCGCATGGCCATACTGGTCGCATTTGTCATCACTTCCGGCATTCTTTATGCCCGGCTTTACCGCCGTTTAAAATTTGCAGAAGACGTTTCGGGGCGGGTCAGATCCGCTTTCAATGCCTGCTATGGCATCTGCCTCGCCTATGTTTTGCTTACCCCCACCCTGCACCCCTGGTATGCGCTCTATCTCACGGGCTTTCTGCCGTTTTCTCCCGGGCCGGCGGGACTGGTCGCTTCTTTTTCCGTTCTGTTGTCCTACCGGGTGCTGATCCCCTATTCTTTGCTGGGGGTTTGGCAGCAGGATCTGCTGACCACCGCCCTGGTCTGGGGTGCGCCCGCGACGGCCTCATCCATTGCTTTTTTTACGAAAAAGTTTTCAAAAACATCCGCCCCCGCTTTTGGCCGATTGATGTCTGTTTCTCCCTGAACATGAATGGCCGCAGCCGGGTCATCTCATTCTGCGAGTTCGTCAACCTCTTCCCGGCGCCTGCCTGCCCGAAACCGGCGATATGCAAGCGGTATCGCCGACACCAGGGCGATCAGCACCACCCCGGCAATCAGACCGGTCGAAAGATTGCCGGCCAGGAGGTCCGGCAATGAACTGGCGAAGACGATATAGGCGATGCAGGCGGGGAGCATGCAGATAAACGAGGTGACGGCATAGGTCAGAAACCTGACCCGGGTAACCCCGAAAGCATAATTGAGCAGGTTGAACGGAAAGAGTGGGATCAACCGGGTGATGGCCACGATTTTCCACCCCTGGGATTCGACGCCGGCATGCAGGCGTTTCCACCGCGGGCCGGAAAGTTTTGAAACCACCCAGTCCCGGGCGGCATACCGGGCGATTATGAAGGCCGCGCATGCCCCGGCCGTTGCGCCGGTGATGGCGTATACCACGCCCCAGAATGGACCGAAGAGCAGGCCGCCTGCAATGGTGATGGGAAGACCGGGAAGAAACAGGGCAGGGGCGGCGGCATAGAAAAGGATGTAGATGGCCGGGGCCCAGGGGCCGAATCCGTGGACCCAATCTTCGAGAGCGCCGGCTTCGAGGAATCGGGCGGCTCCGGATATCTGAACCCCGGCAACCAGGGCGACAAAGGCCAGGATAAGCAGCCACTTTTTGAAAGCGGCGGGTCTGATTTTTGGCGAGTCCGCAGTGAAGGTGCGCTCCCGGGCAATCGCGGCCGGATATTTCTTTTTAAGGGTCTTTTTCAATTTGATCCGGTTCCAGTAGGTCAGGGGTGGTCGATAAACCCTTGCTTTTCCGGCAAGGGCGGTTTCTTTAAAAAAGAAGACATCCAGCAGGTGAAGGGTTGGCACATATTTTTTCAGCTTTCCCGCGCACCCGGCACAATAGGTGACCACGGTCCGGCCGGCGGCCTCGGCTTCGCGGATCCGGGCCCAGTTTTCAGCATGCGCCGGCAGAACAAACCCTGCGGCCCCGCCCTCGCCGCAGCATACGGTATTTATTCGGCTGTGGGCCATTTCTTCGATCTGAAGCCCTTTTTGGGCAAGCAGGTCCCGGGCGGCATTCTGAACACCCGCCTCAAATCGCAGCACGCAGGGGTCATGGACGGTCACCGTCGCGCTTTGGCACCCCTTCCCGGATGCCGGCCGGCCGGATGCGCCAAGGACCTCGTAAACGGTTTGGACGCGAAAGGCTCCACCCTGTTTTGAAAACATGGCGTGGCAGTTCGGGCAGGCGGTGATGATGCGCCGGACACCTGCGCCTGACAGGAAGTTTGCCATTTCATCGAACATGGCGGAAAAGAATTCGGTCCGGCCCAGGTCATGGGAGGGCTTTCCGCAGCAGTCCAGCACAATGCCCGTTGCGGGCTTCATTTTTTTCAGGGCTTCAAAAGCGGCAATCGTGGTTTCCGGCCGGGTCCCCGGCAGGGTGCACCCCGGGAAGAACACGCTGTCGCACCCTTCGGGAAGGGAATAGAACGTGTAGCGCCTGGACATGCCCCGGCGTTCATATGCCAGCAGGACCTTGTGCTCGGGAAGCACCTCCCCCGCTTTTTTTACCGCCTGTCGCCGCATTTCCAGGAACATCCCCGCCGGGTCGAAATCCACAGGGCACACGGACGTACATAATCCACAGAGGCTGCAGCCAAACGCCAGCTGAGAGCCGGCCTCCCTGTTTTTGAGGACCTGGCCGGGGGTGCCGTACCGGGCCAGGAAGGCGCATTCCTTCACGCACCGGCCGCAATCGACGCACTCTTGAGACTCTCCGGCATTTGTGTCGCGGATCTTTCGTGGTTTCTGCATCATATTCTTTTCATGAAGTGATAAAATTACATTGCCATTCGGTGCGTATTTTAATAGATAAAAAATTTAAATAATTCAAATTGAAATTCTAAATCGATATTCGGTTTAGATCATAATTATCAATGACAACGGGCGCAGTGACCACATTTATCCGCATCGCAGTCGTTTTGCATTTTGCAGGGCTTTTCGGCATTTGCCTTTATGGCATCCACCGGCTTTGGATGCTGGGATGCTGGCTGAATTTGCGAAAAACGCATGGGAAATGCGGACCGCCTGCACCGGAGATGCACGCATACCCCTGTGTATCGGTCCAGATCCCCCTTTACAACGAGCCACGGGTGGCGGCGCGCATTATCGATGCGGCGGCCGGGTTGGACTGGCCCACCGACAGGCTGGAAATCCAGGTTCTGGACGACTCCGATGATGAAACGCGGCAGATTGTGGACCTGCGGTCTGCATACTGGCGGAAAAGGGGCATCAGCGTCCGCGTCCTTCGCCGCAAAACCCGGGAAGGATTCAAGGCGGGCGCGCTGGCGGCGGGCCTGAACCGGGCGGCAGGACAATACATTGCGGTGTTCGATTCCGATTTTGTGCCCCCTGCCGATTATCTGAAACGGACCCTCCCGTTTTTCTCAAAACCGGAGGTGGGCATGGTCCAGACCCGGTGGGGCTTTTTAAACGCCGACGATTCCTGGCTCACGCGGCTCCAGGCCCTGCTGCTCGCCCCCCATTTCAGCATCGAACACCAGGTGCGATGCAGCCGGGGGCTCTTCTTCAATTTCAACGGAACCGCCGGCGTCTGGCGCCGCAAAGCCATTATTTCCGCCGGTGGGTGGCAGTCCGACACACTCACTGAGGATCTGGACTTGAGCTACCGGGCCCAATTGAAGGGGTGGCGGTTTGTATACCTGGACCAGGTGGAGGTTCCCTCCGAGTTGCCGGTGCGCCTGGCCGATTTCCGGAGCCAGCAGGCGCGCTGGGGAACCGGGTCGATCCAGACAGCCCGCAAGCTGCTCTTCTCTCTTTTCCGGTCCCGCCTGCCGGCCCGGGTCAAGATCGAGGCGGCCGTTCATCTGTTGTCGAACTTCTGCTGGGTCCTCGGATTTCTGGTCACGCTCACCCTTTTCCCCGTCCTGGTCAGCCGGTCGGGAATCGGGCCCTGGCAGATTATCCAGGTCGATTTGCCCCTGTTCATGTTCTCGGGGGGTGCCATCCTGTTTTACTACCTGGTCTATGGACTGGCCGCCCGCTCCGCTGCGCCTTTGATGACCATTCTTCTGCTGCCGGCCTTCAGCATCGGGATGGCGCCCGTGCTCTCCGCAGCAGCGATACGGGGATGGAAAACCAGAGGGGGCGTTTTCAAAAGGACGCCCAAGTACGGCTCTTGCGGCCGTTCCCTGGCTTGCAGCCCTCTTAACGCACAGCCCAACTCATTTTATCCGATGATATTCAGTATCGCCTTTTTGGTTTATACCCTGATGCCCCTGCATTTCGCCTGGCTGCGGCACACCTGGCCGGCTATTCCGTTTTTGTGCATTTTCCCCCTGGGGTTTGCGCTAATCGCCTTAACGGAAATAAAAGAAATGGTGACGAGTTTCATTAATGGAAAAAGACGGTGGCGAATTGGGAAAAATCTTAGTCGCATCAACTGAAATTTGGGAAGTATTATCAAGATAAACAGCAGAAAACTTTGGTAAAACAGCCATGGTTCCGGCTCGCCACTGAAGAAACCAGCAATACGGGCGGTCCATAGCCGAAGCGCTTCAGGATAACAGGACTTTATCGCCTAATTGACATCCGTATGGTTTGAATAAGCTCATCCGAGGGGGCGGCCTTGTATATATAGGCACTGGCGCCGGCACTCATCATTCTTTCTTCAATGGAAGGGTCGTCATGCATGCTCAGGCCGATGATGCGGGTTCCGGGGTGTCTTTTTAAAATCTCTTCCGTGGCGGCAATGCCGTCCATTTTAGGCATTGAAATATCCATCAGGATCACATCGGGTTCCGTCTGGTCCGCCATTTGAACGGCTTCTAATCCGTTTTTAGCCTGGGCAACCACCTCCAGATCCGGCTGATTCCCCAAAATACCGGACAGCCCGTCGCGCATGACGGCGTGATCGTCGGCCAGAAGAATTCGGATTTTGCCTCTTTGGTCCTGCCTGAATCCTTCTCCGGATTTTTCCACAAGATCGATTTCCAAACCACCGATTTTTTCCGATTGGGCCGGCCGGTTGGGTGCGCGGATGTCAATTTGCGTCCCTTCCCCGGGGGTGCTCCGAATGCGAAAGGTGCCGCCCAAAAAACGGATTCGTTCCTCCACGTTGAAAAGCCCGAAAGCGACCTTGCCGAATTGCCGGCTTCGGATCTGATCAACATCGAACCCGCTTCCCGGATCACTCACCCGAATTGAATTTGACCAGTTTTAGCATTCACATGGATTTCGGCGCGATCGGTTCCGGCATGCTTGACGATATTGAACAGAAGCTCGCGGATGGATCGGAACAGAGCCGAAGCAAGCCTCGGAGAGACGGGTTCTGCGCCAGGTTCGGTATGAAGAGCCACCTCCAGTCCATGCTTTTCGCCCATGTCCTTGGAAAGCCATCCCAGGGCAGCAATTAACCCATTCTGGTGAAGGACGGGTGGAGAAAGCTCATGGGACAGGCTCCGGCACTTCTGAATGCTCTCAATAAGAAGAGACTCCGCAGAGAAAAGCCGTTGGGCGGTTTTCGGATCAGCCTGTGTATCCCGGATCAGGCTGCTCAGCCGGAACCGGATAGCAGCCAGATACTGCTGCAGATCGTCATGGAGGATCATGGCGATGCGGCGGCGCTCCAGGTCCTCCGCCCCTGAAAGTTCCAGGGCCAGCTGCCGCAGGGCCTCGGCCCGCTGCTCCGCCTCGGCGGTGCGCTCGGCCACCCGCTGTTCAAGAAATTCATTCAGGTGCTTCAAATTATCTTCAGCCGCCTTGCGTGCGGTAATATCCTCGCAGGTCCCGAGGCCATACATGGGTGAACCGCCGCCGTCTCTGATGATAGACACTCCCAACCGGCCCCACACCACTTCGCCGTTTTTCCGCAAATACCGTTTATCCAGCATATAGCTGTCCCTGGCGCCCCCGATCAGCTCCTGGGCCAATTTTACATCTGTTTCCAAGTCCTCGGGATGGGTTATTTCAGAGAAGTGCATGTTGGCCAGTTCTTGGGGCGCATAACCTAAAAATCCGCAGAATGCCTCATTTACCTTTAGAATATGGCCCGCCAGATCAACAAGCGCCATGCCCACGGCCGCATTGTCAAAGACCGCCCGGAACCGCTCTTCATTTTCTTTGAGCGCTTCTTCAGCCCGCTTCCGCTCGGTAATGTCCAGAAACAAACCTTGAACGCCCGTGATTTCGATGCCCGCATACACCTGTCGGGTGGATGTTTCCACCCACTTGATATCCCCTGTCCCGGTTACAATTCGATATTGATTCTCGGTTGATTTCTTTCCTTCCAGTGCGGCTTTAAAGTTTTTTCTGAATCGCGGGAGGTCTTCCTTATAGATAAAATCTTCTGCAAAATGACCGATGACTTCTGACGGGTTGTATTGCGCCAATCGGGAAACAGCTGAACAGACAAAAGAAACCCTGCCCGACCGGTCGAGGACAAAAAGAACCTCGTTCATATTGTCCAGCAGGTCGCGATATTTTTTTTCGCTTTGCCTGAGCTCTTCCTCAACATGTTTTAGGTGGGTTACATCCCTGCAGATGCCGCAGGCGAGAAGCGACCCCCCGATTTGGATGGCGAAGAGGTTGGAATGCACATCGCGGCGGGTGCCGTCGGGACGTTCGATTTCTTCCTCGATGAACCGTTTTAAGCGGGTCCCTTCCTCAAATCCTCTCATGATTTTTTCACGGGCCGCTTCCACATAGGCGGCGGATCTTATCGCTTCAGGCGCCAGCAAGTTTTGGATGTCCCACAGGTATTGACCCATGGCCGCCTCCCGGGAAATGCCGGTGATCAGCGCCTCCCCTCTGTTCCACTCCACGATCTTTCCCTGCCGGTTGATCATGATGATGCCATCCCGGCATTCGGAGATAAAGGTGCGCAGGGTGGCCTCGTTCTGTCGGAGGGCAGTTTCAGCCCGCTTCCGCTCAGTTATGTCGCGGCAGATGCCTTGAATTTCTATGGGACGGCCGTAATCATCAAATATCAGACTGACGTTGATTTCAACGGGCACGATATGGCCATCCTTATGAATCATTTCAAGCTCCAGGATCTCGAAATCTCTACTGTTGCTTGCGATGGCCTCCGATAATTTCACCAATTGGGTTTCATAGGATTTCGGAGGCATAACCTCCTGAACAGAGAGGGAAAGCGCCTCTTCCGGCGTGTAGCCCAGCAACCTTTCAATAGAAGGACTTGCATATACGCACTTTTGATCTTCTATCCGCAGCTTATAGATGACATCCGCAGTATTCTCAGCAAGAAGCCGGTATTTTTTACCCATATCCCGAAGCGCCGCTTCCGCATTTTTTGATCTTTCTGCCGCTTTCTCCTGGGTCATGTCCCTGCATACACAGAACATGAGCCCTCTGTCCGGGTCGGATGTGATGCTGCATGCAGCCAGTTTATAGGCGCCATCCTTGCAGCGCAGCCGGAATTCAAATTGTTCAGGTTGTTTGCCCGGGAGTAAATCCGATATGATATGCTGATAAATGGCGAGATCTTCAGGATGGATCAGGTCTTTTTGCCGCATCGACAGCAGGTCTTGTTCACTCCAGCCGAGCGTGCGGCAAAAGGCGGGATTGACGCGCTTGAAACTCCCGTCTCCTGCTGAAACGATGCCAAGCATGTCTACGGAAAGATTGAAAAACTGCTCCATGCAAGTCCCTCCCCCCGGGGGTTTTTTCTTTCAATGACGGACTTTCGGCATGTCTTGAAAAAGTTGAAAATCAGGTCCCACTTGAACGCCGAATAATAATTATCATTTCATTTAACTGAATTTGCAATGAATATTTAATCAAACCATAAACGATTCGCATTTTCCGAAATTAGAAGAATGAGCCGTACGTATCGCCACAATAACACCGCATGGAAACTCTTCATCGGCGGTGGTTGTCCGTTCATCCGATGATTATTTTGAGGTTATGGCGCGTTTTGAATCGTGTGCATCCATAAACAGCTGATTTGCCCGTCCGATTTTCGCCTTCCTTGAACTTGAAGCGATGATCTCATTTCCGGATGGACGCAAAATAAGGGGATCATGATGGAAAACCAATTCGATTACGACTATATCATTATCGGCAGCGGGTTCGGCGGTTCCGTGTCCGCACTGCGCCTGAGCGAAAAAGGGTATTCGGTGCTGGTGCTGGAAAAGGGAAAGTGGCTGAAAGAGAAAGATTTCCCCAAATCCAACTGGAACGTGAAAAAATGGCTGTGGCTGCCAATTTTTCGGTTTTTCGGCCTGTTCAAGATGACTTTCTTCCGGCATGTGGCCGTTTTGTCGGGTGTCGGCGTGGGCGGCGGGTCTCTGGTGTATGCCAATACCATGCCTGTTCCCCGGCCGGCCTTTTTCAACTCCGGTTCGTGGGGGAATCTGGCCGACTGGGAGACCGAACTCAAAGGCTTTTACGAAACCGCGCTGGCCATGCGGGGCGCGGCGGTCTGTCCCCGCCTGGAGACCGGGGACCTGGCCTTAAAAGAACTGGCTGCGCAGATCGGCAAGTCCGACGAATTTTATCCCACCACCGCAGCCGTCTATTTCGGCGAGCCGGAAAAGACCGTTTCCGATCCGTATTTCGGCGGCAGGGGGCCGGACCGGGCCGGCTGCATCTTCTGCGGGGGGTGCATGCTCGGGTGCCGGTTCAACGCCAAGAACACCCTGGACAAGAACTACCTGTATTTGGCCCGGGCGCATGGTGCGAAGATCCTTGCCGAATCGAGGGTCTATGATGTGTCCCCGATGGGTGCCGCAGACGGCGGGGACGGATACAAAGTGAGATACAAATCTTCCACCCGGTTTTTCGGCAAAAGGGGGGTTTTTACGGCAAAAAACGTGGTGTTTGCCGGAGGTGTGCTGGGCACGGTGGACCTGCTGCTCAAGCTCAAGGCGTCCTCACTGCCGGCACTTTCGGAGATGGTGGGCCGGGAAATCCGCACCAATTCGGAAAGCCTGGTGGGGGTCACCACCTTTGACCGGGACCGGGTTTTTTCAGATGGGGTGGCCATCAGCTCCATTTTGAATACCGATCCCCACAGCCATCTGGAGCCGGTGCGCTACCCGGCCGGAAGCGGCATCTGGCGGCTGCTCATGTCACCCATGATCAGCGGGAGGAACATATTTGAGCGGCTGGGAAAGATCGTGCTCGACATTATCCGCCATCCGGTGTCCAATTTTCGGGCATTTTTCGTCAGCGACTGGTCCAGAAAAACCCAGATTCTGCTCTACATGCGCTCCCTGGACAGCACCCTTCGGTTCGTTCGGGGGCGCTTCGGCCTGATGAAATCCGCCCTGGACCGGGGCGGTCCGCCCACCGCCTTTATCCCGGAAGCCCGGGACCTTTCGGAAAAGTATGCCCGGATCGTCAATGGTAAACCCATGGTGCTGCTCACCGAAACCCTGTTCGGCATCCCTACCACGGCCCACATCCTGGGCGGCGCCGTGATGGGGGAGGACCGATCCAGCGGCGTGATCGACAGGGACAACCGGGTGTTCGGCTACAAGAACATGTATGTGTGCGACGGGTCCATGATTTCGGCCAACCCGGGCGTCAATCCGTCCCTGAGCATCACCGCCATCACCGAGCGGGCCATGAGCCTGATCCCGCCCAATGCTCAGGCGGTTTGATCTGATTTTTGGCCCAACAGCCCGGTGCGGATCGCGTTTCATGAATTGACCCCCTTGCCTGTTTCACGTATAACCATTTCATAACTGATTTTTCCCCCACCAGGAGCCGCCCATGAACCCTTATGCCTATCGCACCGCCGGGTACGCCGTAAAAGCCCTTTCCAGCCTGACCCGGGCCAATTTCAGAATTCACGGAGAGGAAAACATCCCCGAAGGCGCCCTGGTGTTTGTCATCAACCACTTCACCCGCATCGAAACCATTTTTCTTCCCTATTTCATCAACCGGATTACCCGCAAGGCCGTCTGGAGCCTGGCGGATCACGGACTTTTCGCCGGCGGTCTGGCAGCGCTTTTAGAGAATCTCGGGGCTGTTTCCACGCGAAATCCGGACCGGGACCTGCTGATGGTGAAAACGCTGCTGACCAATGAAGCGGCCTGGATCGTCTTTCCGGAAGGCCGCATGGTCAAGAACAAGAAGGTGTATGATGCGGACGGGAAAAAAGGGAACCGCTTTGCCATCGTGTCCCCGGAGGGGGTGCATCCGCCGCATACGGGAGCGGCCACGGTGGCGTTGCGCACGGAATTCTACCGGGAGCGGCTGCGCCGGATGCTCGCCTCGGCCCCGGAAGAAGCCGAGCGGCTGCGGAACATGTTTAAAATCGAGGACCTTTCCCCGGTGCTGCACCATGAAACCTTCATCGTGCCGGTCAATCTGACCTATTATCCGCTGCGGGCGCGGGAGAACAATATCAATCGGCTGGCCGAGCTGGTCATGGGCGAGATGACCGAACGGGCGGTGGAGGAGATCATGACCGAGGGGAGCATGCTCCTTTCCGGGGTGGATGTGGATATCCGGTTCGGCGAGCCCATCCGGGTGGGGGCTTATCTCAAAAGTCATGCGGCCATGGCCGACATTTCAAATCCCCGCCCCATCGGCTTCGATGAACCCATTCCCAGCCGGCCCATGCTGCAGAAGACCGTCCGGCGCATCATGGAGCGCTACATGTCCGCCATTTACCGCATGACCACGGTCAATCATGACCACATCCTGGCCACCCTTCTCAAATACATGCCGGAGCACCATATCGACGCCCGTGATCTGCGGCACCGGACATACCTGGCCGCTTCCACCATCAATTTCGACAGATTGGGCATTTACCGGCATGACAGCCTGGCCCAGAATCCGGTGGGGCTGTTGACGGACGACCGGCACGGCAAAATGATGAATTTTTTAGAATCTGGCCCTGGAAAAAGGAGTGCTGACCCAAAAAGGGGAAACGCTGGTCAAGGCATTCGATTTTGATGAAACATCCGATTTCCACCAGGTGCGGGTCGAAAACCCGGTGGCGGTGGCGGCAAACGAAATCGAGCCGCTGGTCCGGCTGCAGGCGGAACTCAAATCGCTGGCCCGCCAGCCGGCCCTGCGGATCCGCTACCGTCTGAGACGCCATCTGCTGGAAAAAGCCCGGTTTGATTTTGAAAAAGATTACCAGATATTCGGCATCCAAGGCGAGAGCAAGGGGAAAGAGGTGGGCGCGCCGTTTCTGCTTCCGGGCCGGTTCAAAGACGTCGGGGTCGTTCTGGTCCACGGGTACATGGCCGCCCCCCTGGAGGTGCGCGCCCTGGCCGAGCATCTGGCGGGCCTGGGATACTGGGTTTACTGCCCCCGGCTGAAAGGGCACGGCACGTCTCCGGAAGATCTGGCGGTCCGGCGGCAATTGGAGTGGGTCGATTCCGTGGACGAGGGATTCGTGATCATGAGAACCCTCTGCCGGAAGGTGGTGGCGGGCGGTTTTTCCTTCGGGGCCGGACTGGCCCTGGACCTGTGTACCCGGGTGGAAGGCATTTCCGGTGTGTTTGCCATCGCGCCGCCCATGAAGCTGCAGGACTTTTCCGCCCGTCTGGTTCCGGCGGTTAATTTCTGGAATCGATTGATGAAGAAGCTCAATTTTGAAGCGGCCGGCAAGCAGTTCATCGAAAACAATCCCGAAAACCCCCACATCAATTATGTCCGCAATCCACTTTCCGGCATCATGGAGATGGAAAAGCGGATGGATGAACTTGCGCCCAGGCTCGATAAAATTACCATTCCCGCACTGATCATCCAGTCTTATGCCGACCCGGTGGTGGCATTTGAAGGGTCGCTGAAAATTTTCAAGAAGATCGCCTCGACGGATAAGGAGTACCTGATGGTCAATACGGACCGGCACGGTATCATCAATGGCGAGGGATCGGAGCGGATATTTGCCGCGGTGGGGGAATTCGTTCAACGACGGACGGTGGAAGCCCTTGCAAATGCGTTGAATCCGGCTTCCGAGAATTGACTTTTTGGCAGCGCTTGTGGCTGGCGGGCACGGGGGCAGGAATCCGGCCGCTCAGGATATTTTTGCAGGGCGGGGCGGATTGACATGTTGGATTTTTCGAGTTTAGCATCGATTGATCATTGGCCAGTGGATTCTATTGCAAAAATCTCCAATCTCGCCTGCCGGACCCCTGTCCCCGCGCCCGCCAGGAGACCAGGCATCCTGCAGCAGACGGAAATGCAGGCCGATACCTGCCCGCGCTCGTTAGGAGACCAGTCATATCTTTCATGATCCAGAGGGGGGACACTCCCCCTTTAATTCCCCCCTGGAGGGGCTAACTTAATGAGGGGGATGTTACCTTCTAATTTGTCGTTCTCCTTGTGAGCGAACATCAATTCGTCATTCCGGCAGTCTTTCCAGGGAAGACAAAATGAAAAATGAATTATTCAATAGAAGTCTAAGTCGACCGCAAAGACCGCAAAGTAGCCTCTTCTAAAATAAATTCAGCAGCTTCAACGACATGATCAGGATGGCGATGACCAGGACGGTCTTGATCAGCCGCTCGCCCTTTTTCACCGAAACCTTGGCCGCCCACCATCCGCCGAGGGCGTTGCCGGCAGCCAGGCTCAGGCCGAAGGACCAGCGGACGTTTCCGGTGAAGACGAAGATCAGCAGGGCGGGGATGGTGTATATCAAAACGATGAACACCTTGTGCATGTTCACATGGACCAGGTCAAATCGAAGAAGCTGGTTTAAGGCCGCCATCAGGAGAAAACCGACCCCGACCTGGATGAATCCGCCGTAAAAGCCGATCAGGAACATGGAGAGGACCACCGGCCAGGTGAATTCCTTGCTTTCGGTGTTGTCCGGCGCCCGTTTGGGGCGGGGCAGGATCATCGAAACGATGATCCCGATCATCACGATGCCCAGTATCTTTTCAAACAGGGAATTGCTGATATCTATGGCCAGGAAGGCACCGGCAATGGATCCCGGCAGGGTGAGCAGGGCCAGTTTCGCACTGAGCTTGAACTGCCGGTATTTTTCCCGCTTGAAGGAGTAGACCGCCGATATGTTCTGAATGCAGATGGCCACCCGATTGGTGCCGTTGGCCACGGCTGCATCCAGTCCCAAAAAAATCAGCACCGGCACGCTCAGCGTTGAGCCGCCGCCCGCGGTCACGTTGATAAACCCGGCGATGTTTCCCACGGCAAACAGGATCAGAAGGGCATAGATTTCATTCATGGCATATGCGCACCCGGTGGACAGTTTTTATAAAATGATAAATCATGAGAAGATTAGCGGCAGTTTAAAAGAATTTCAAGATTTCCATATGGCTGACGATGACAGAACGGGAGGGGTGGAAGCAATGGAAGTGACGGTCTCGTCGCTTGAAGAGATTGAGGGCTGGCTGGCCCTGGCCCGGGAAGTAGAGCCGCTGTTCGGTCCCATGATCGAAAGCAGGGGGTTTCTGCCCATCCTGCGGCTGGCGGTCATGGCGGCAAACGCATTTTGCATCCGGGCACCGGGGCCCCCCGAGGGCCGGCTGGCGGGCGGAATCGTGATTTCCCGGGAATTCAATGAAATTTCCTGGATGGCGGTATCCCTGCCATACCGGGGCAGGGGATACGGCCGGGCGCTGCTGTCGACGGCCATCCGGCATCTCAGCGCGTCACGGGCCATAACCGTCCAGACGTTTGATAAGAGTGTTCCCGATGGCCGCCCCGCGCGCCGGCTATACAAGGCCTTCGGCTTTTTCGACCACCATCCGGCCGGGCTCAACCATGCCGGATTCCCCACGATGATCATGCGCCGGGCAGCTGCCGCTTCCTGAATGCCGGGCAATTTTGACCGGCTGTGCGCGGACCAAAGCGGTTTGCCGGCAGGGCTATGCGGGGTTATGGTTTATGTGCCTCTGATGATTTCCATCAATTTCAAAAGAAGGATGCATCTGCCGGATGAAGCCGCGAAATGCCATATGGCATGCATTGGTGGACTTAAATGATGATGCCGTGTTCATGATCGATGCCGACGGGATGGTCCTTGCCGCCAACCGGTCACTGGCCCGGCGGCTGGGGGTCGACTTCACCCGCCTGATCGGTTCTCCCATTTACCGTTTTTTTCCGGAGAACATGGCCCGGTTCCGCAAAGCCCATGTGGACGCTGCGGTCCGGGCGCGAATGCCGGTGCGCTTTGAAGACCGCCGGGGAAACCGGATCATCGACAACCACATCTATCCCATCCTGGATGAAGAGGGGAATGTCCGGCGTCTTGCCGTACAAAGCATCGACATCACCGAAAAAACCCTTTCGGAACAGCGGCAGCTGCAGCTGGCGTCCCAGAAGGCGCGGACGGCCGAACTGCTCGAACTGATACTCAATCGTATGCCCATCGGATGTTTCGTGGTCAACCCGGATTTCACCTTCGGCTATATCAACCCGGCTGCAGAATCCATTTTCGGGTTCTCCCGGGAGGAGATACTGGGCAAATCTCCCTATGATACGGTGGTTCCCGAGAGTGCCCGGCCCGCTGTCGAGGGGATAGAGCGTCGACTGTACCAGGGGGCCATGGATGCCCACATCATCAACCAGAATATCACCAAAGACGGCCGGAACATCACGTGTGAATGGAGCAACACGCCCATGATCGCCGCAGACGGCACCTTTTTCGGCTATATCTCCATGGTCCAGGATGTGACGGACCGGGAACAGACGCGCATCGCCCTGCAGGAAGCCCAGGCCATGCTGCGCCTGGTGCTCGATACCATTCCGGTGCGGGTTTTCTGGAAGGACACCGGCTTAAATTACATCGGATGCAACCGGCTTTTTGCCAAAGATGCGGGGCTGGCTTGTGTTTCAGATATTGTCGGCCGAACGGATTTCGACATGCCCTGGAGCATGGAAGCCGAAAAGTACCGTGCCGATGACGCCGCCGTGATCGGAAGCGGCGGACCCCGGTTGCGTTATGAAGAATCCCAGACCCGCCAGGGGAAGCGAACCATTCTCCGGACCAGCAAGGTGCCGCTTCGAAACAGCGCAAATGACATCATCGGGGTTCTCGGCACCTATGAGGATATCACCCGCGAGAAGCTGTCCGAGATGCGGCTGCGGCAGCAGCAGAAAATGGAGGACATCGGTTTTCTGGCCAGCGGTATCGCCCACGAGGTGAACAACCCCATCATGGGCATTTCCGGATATGCGCAGCTCATCGAGGAAAGCGCCGGAGATGACAGCCGGATCGCCGATTTTGCCCGAAAAATCCAGCGCGAGACCACACGGGTGCATGAACTGATCACCGAT
This sequence comes from uncultured delta proteobacterium, assembly GCA_963826785.1. Lineage (GTDB taxonomy): Bacteria > Desulfobacterota > Desulfobacteria > Desulfobacterales > Desulfosalsimonadaceae > CAWGYD01. Next base: position 319,774 of record CAWGYD010000008.1, on the reverse strand, counting down.
CTTCTCTCTTTTGCCCGCAGGGAAAAAAAACTCAAAGCCGACACCTCACCGCATGATATGGTATATGGCGTGATTCCCCTGGTCCGCGCGGTCATGCGAAATGATGATATTGCCCTGAATATCGATGTCTCCGAGGATCTCCCGCTGGTCAACTGCAACAAGCAGCAGATCCAGCAGGTGATTTTGAACCTGCTGACCAACGCCCGGGATGCGGTGAATGAGGCGCACGGTCCCGAGGGCGAAAAAATCATCCGGGTGGCGGCGGAGGCCGCCGAAAAGAACCTGCTTCGCATTTCTGTCGAGGAGAACGGCACGGGGGTGCCCCTGCCGCTCATCGATCGTATTTTCGACCCTTTTTTTTCCACCAAGGAGACCGGCAAGGGGACCGGGCTCGGCCTGTCCATCAGCTACGGGATTGTAGCGGAGCACGGCGGCCGGCTGTATCTTGACCCCAATTTCACCCCGGGGGCCCGGTTCGTGATGGAGCTTCCGACGGCCCGGAATTGAACTGTCTTTTGATATCGTCTGAAATTATTCCTTTTCTTTTTACACCCCCTCATATATAAACCCCCTTTCCGATTCATGGGTTGCCAAAAAAAACCGTGCCGGCCAAGATGCTTCTCCCGGGGAATCGTTACGCGCGATTTATCAGTCCGCCTTGAATTTTAAAAATTTGGCATTAGGTTTCCGGTTCTGTGCCTGTCAATGCAATCAGTATTTAATCAGTTTGAGAAAGATAAATGAATACGCCAAAAAACCAATCGATTCGAAATATCGCCATCATCGCCCACGTCGACCATGGAAAGACGACCCTGGTGGATGCCATGTTCCGCCAGAGCGGAGTGTTCAGGCAGGGTCAGGAAGTGGCCGAACGCCTCATGGACCGGATGGACCTGGAGCGGGAGCGGGGGATTACCATCGCCGCCAAAAACTGCGCCATTGTGTGGAATGATGTAAAAATCAACATCATCGATACGCCGGGCCACGCCGATTTCGGTGGCGAGGTGGAACGTGCCCTTTCCATGGCCGACGGCGCCATCCTGCTGGTGGATGCCTCCGAAGGCCCGCTGCCCCAGACCCGGTTCGTGCTGGACAAGGCCCTGCGCGCCGGCCTGAAGCTGATCGTGGTGATCAACAAGATCGACCGGGACGATGCCCGCCCCGCAGAAGTGCTGGACGACGTCTACAGCCTGCTCATCGATCTGGACGCCTCCGACGCGCAGCTCGATTTCCCGCTCCTCTATGCCGTGGGGCGAAAAGGGCTGGCCATGAAAGAACCGGGGGATCATGCGGAGAACCTGCACCTGCTGCTGGACATGATCGCAAAAGAAATCCCTTCGCCGAAATCCACCCCGGGCGAACCCTTCCAGATGCTGGTGTCGGACTTGAGCTATTCGGATTACCTGGGCCGTCTGGCCATCGGCAAGGTGGTCAACGGGTCGGTGGCTTCCCGCAAGGATCTGATCTGCATCCACGAAGACGGCGCCCAGGTGCCGCTTAAAATCTCCAAACTCCAAATTTACCGGGGAATCGAACTGGCCGAAGCCGAAGAGGTCTCGGCCGGGGAAATCATCGTTCTGTCGGGCATCGAGGACGTCCACATTGGAGATACCATCTGCACCCGGGAAACCCCCAAGGCGCTTCCCCGGATCAGCGTGGATCAGCCCACCGTATTCATGGAATTTGCCAAAAACACCGGTCCGTTTTCCGGAAAGGACGGCAAATTCGTCCAGTCCAGCAAGATCAGCGAGCGCCTGGTCAAGGAAAGCCTCACCAATGTCTCCATCCAGGTGGAGGAATCCGACGACAAGGAAAGTTTCGTGGTCAAGGGCCGCGGCGAGTTCCAGATGGCCATTCTCATCGAGCAGATGCGCCGGGAGGGATTCGAACTGTGCGTGGGCCGGCCCCAGGTGATCTTCCGGAACATCAACGGTGAAAAATGCGAACCCATCGAAAACCTGCTGATCAACTGTGATGAAACCTTCCAGGGGATCGTCACGGAAAAGCTGCTGCGCCGCAAGGCGCATCTGACCCACATGTCGCACAAGAACAACGGCCGGGTCCGGCTGGAGTTCTCAGCGCCCTCCCGGGCGCTGATCGGGTTTCGGGACGAATTTCTCACCGACACCCGGGGCACCGGGATCATGAACTCCTCCTATGCCGGGTATGAGACATACCGGGGGGATTTCCCCCACCGGTACACGGGAAGCCTGGTTTCGGACCGCCAGGGAAACGCGGTGGCCTATGCCCTGTTCAACCTGGAACCCCGGGGCCGGCTGTTTGTGCTGCCGGGGGACCAGGTCTACGAGGGCATGATCGTGGGCGAGCACAACCGGGAGACCGACCTGAACGTCAATCCCTGCAAGACCAAGAAATTGACCAACGTCCGGGCTTCGGGAAAGGATGATGCGGTCACCCTGACCCCGATATTCCCCCTGACCCTGGAAAAGGCCATCCAGTTCATCCGGGATGACGAATGGGTCGAAATCACGCCAAAAGTCATCCGCCTGCGCAAAAAGGTCCTTTCCATCTCGGACCGCAAAGTATCTGAAAAGCGTGGTGCCGCTTAAGTTAAATCGTCAGGTTCATGTCTGTTAACTCCAGTAAATTGGTAATTATATTCTCTTTGAAATCGGGGCACAAAAGTCCCCCTTTTAAAAGGGGGATTTAGGGGGATTTCAAGAGATGTTGACGCGCCGAAATTAAATCCCCCCCGGCCCCCCTTTTGAGGAAAGGGAGGAGAAAATAATAGCCAAAAACGCTGCTGGAGTTTCATGGATAAGCAGATTTTTTTTTACGAATTCTCCCTCCCCGATTTTTCTTATACCGATGCATCCAGTTCTTTGATCATCCCGTGATATTTTTCGTGAACGCCTGCGCCGGTCTCTTCGATTTCGAAGCGCTCAAATGCTTCGGACAGGAAATCCTGGTGGGCCGGGATGAGGATCTGGTCGGCTGCCGGAAAGAGGATGTGGTCTTCTTCGTCGATGTGCTCACGAATGAGGCTGACAAAAGAACCGATCAGGCGGTCCGCCTCATCCAGCGCGGAAGGGGGGAGGGGCTTTTCCGTTTTGATGATGACCGAAAGGTCGATCATCATCTGCCGGAACTGTTCATGTTCCAGCAGCAGTTCACTGATGAGCCCCTGATGATCCGGAACACCGTATTCCCTGAGCCTGGGAAACAGATACCGTTCTTCCTTTTCGTGGTGGCAGCGGATGGAAAACTCCCGGTCAAACTCGATGAGTTTTGTCAGCGCCGATCTGTCCAGATCCCCGTTTTTCTGGATGCGGTGGTGCAGCCGCTCGAAAATTTCCGCTGCTTTCAATATGATGTTGTGTTCTTCATTGAGTGTTCGGGTCGCGCGCATGGTTGAAATCCTTTCCGGTTATGATGCAGCGGATACGCAGGCCGGCGGCACCGGCACGACCAGCAGGGGGGCGGCCCCACACCGCATCACCCGGTCCACCACGCTGCCCACCTGGAAGTGGTCTTCGGTTCCTTTTCCGGCCATGACCACCAGGTCGATCCGCTCATTTTCGATGGTCTCTATGATCACTTTGCCCGGATTCCCCACCCCGAGATGCCGGACGTAAAGGGGGCAGCTGTCCAGAAACCGGCTGCAGATCTCGTCCAGCCGTTTTTCAGCCATATCTTTTTCCCACTGCTTCATCTTGTCATAATCCGAAGGGTCGTAATCCCCGTAGGCGGCCCCGAATTCCAGGTACTCCTTGAGCACATAAAGAATGTGGATTTCCGCCTGATACACCTGGGAAAGGGAAGTGACGTATGGCAGCGCTCTCTGTGCATTTTCGGAAAAATCAGTGGGCCATAAAATTTTCTGGATCTGCATGCCGCCTCCTTGCCGGTTCTTGAAAATCGATGAAATTGATATAGGTCAATGACCGCCTGCTTTATCCAAACCATAATCTTTTTAATGTCCCATGTAAAATATACCGGCTGATGCCTGATCTTTACCGGACGCATAGCGGGTGCCGATTTGCATCTATCTCGATCCTGGATATAATAATGAACAGGTGATACTTTCGTGGCTGAACGAAAACCGTCTATTTGCCCAATATCTGCGATCTTGAACAAATATCCGGGTTTTCGTTCGGCCACGACTTAAAAACCGATGGAGGCATATGAACAGATTCACCAGAAGCGCACTTCTGATCATCATCGGCATATTGATCGGGTTTCCGGTGTTTTCCATGACCTATTACACCATGGTCCGTACGTCCACCCCGGGATTCTGCTCCTCCTGCCATGAAATCGAGTTCGCCTACAATACCTGGAAGACGTCGACCCACGTCAACAACGCCCAGGGATTTGTGGCCGACTGCATGGACTGCCACCTGCCCGCCCCGCATGACACCGTGAATTTCTTCTATACCAAGACCCTGCACGGCATAAAGGACGTCATCGCCCATTTCACCATGGATGAATACGACCACGCCGAAAATCGTGAAAAAGCCTATGCGTCATTCAAAAACGAACAGTGCCGGAAATGCCACCGGAACATTCTTTATATCCCGGACAAACGGGGGGCCATGCTGGCCCACCGCTCCGTGGTCTATGCCCTGCCCGGACAGGAAAAAAGGTGCGTGGACTGCCACCGGGACCTGGTGCACAACCCGACCGCCATCTACCGGTACAAGCAATATCAATCATTTTAGAAGGAGGGAAGATCGGCATGAAAATATCGTTGCTGCTGATTCTGCTGACCGGCGCTTTTTGCCTTGAAACGCCCGTTTCCGGCATCTGCGCCGAAAACAATTCGGACATGTCCAAAACAAAAGAATTCCGGCTGGAAAGAAGCATTTCCGAGGCGGGGGTCGCCTGTATCCAGTGCCACAAGCAGAGCCATCCGGGGATCTACGCGGACTGGGCCAACAGCCGGCATGCGTCCGCCAACATCACCTGCATCGATTGTCATCAGGCCGAGGAACATGATCCGGATGTGAGCAAAGCGCACTATCAGCAGTACCGGAAATCCGATTCCCCCTGGGGTGTGGAAAAATACCGGGTGCCGGTGTCCGGGGTGGTCACCCCCAAGGACTGCTCCAGATGCCATCCCGATGAGGCGACGCAGTTTCAAAGGAGCAAGCATGCCAATACCCTTGAGATCATCTGGAAGATCGATCCCTGGCTCAATGACGGCATGAACAGCGCGGTGGAGCGCCAATCGGGGTGCTATTACTGCCACGGGTCGGTCATTCAGACGAAAGACGGCGAAATCGCCTCCGATACCTGGCCCAATGTGGGGGTGGGGCGGGTCAATCTCGACGGCAGCAAGGGATCGTGTTCCAGCTGCCATACCCGCCACCGGTTTTCCATCATGGAGGCCCGCAAGCCGGAAGCCTGCGGTCAGTGCCACCTGGGACCGGACCATCCCCAGATCGAAATCTACATGGAATCCAAGCACGGCGATATCTACACGGCATTCGGCGACAACTACAACTGGACCTCAGCCCCGGGCACCTGGTCGGCGGGGGTGGATTTCCGGGGTCCCACCTGTGCGGTGTGCCACATGTCCGGATCGGGGACGGTCTCCACCACCCATGATGTGACCGAGCGGCTCTCCTGGGAAACCCAGGCGCCCCTGACCGTTCGCCCGGCCGATTTCAAGGCATTCCCCGCAAAGACCAACTGGTCGGTGGAACGGGACAAAATGCAGGCCGTCTGCCGGCAGTGCCACAGTGAAAAGTGGGTGAAAGACCATTACACCAAGCTCGACAACGTCGTCGAAGAATACAATACGGTGTATTATCAGCCGGCAAGAAAACGCCTGGACGATCTGTATGCCCGGGGCCTGCTCGACAAGAGCCGCTATTTCGACGAGGATCTGGAGGTGGAGTTTTATGAACTCTGGCACCATGAAGGACGGCGGGCGCGCATGGGTACGGCCATGATGGCGCCGGATTATGCGTGGTGGCATGGATTTTACGAGTGCAAGAAGCGCTACAACCGGTTCATGCATGCTTCCGAAGAACTGATCAACAGCGGCCAGAAGGCATACCGGTATCCGGATTACCCGAATGCCACCGGGTCCACCGAAAAGCCGCCGGCGATTTTTGAAAAAGCGGACCATCCGCCTGAATAGGGGCGCCCGCGAGATTTCTTTTAAAAACCGCGAATCGGAAAGTGTCCGGTTCGCGGTTTTTTTCGTCCTTTCCGGTTCGACGGCCGTTTTCGGTTTGAATATGGGGGAGCGCCCCCACCGATTTACAGGATATCAGGTATACACATTCAACGGGGGCCGTTTTAGAAATAAATACCTTCTGAGGAAGCCGGGAAGAATTCATCGAGACGGAGAATGTGTTTGCATGGAGCCGAAAAATTCGCACGCACAGGTATTTGAAACGCTGGTGGCCTGCCGGAAAAATGGGGAGCCCTGCGCACTGGCCATTGTGGTGGAGGCCCAGGGATCGACTCCGGCGGGAGTCGGGGCCAAGATGCTGGTGCGCCGGAGGGGCGATCCCGTGGGCACCGTGGGCGGCGGCCGCATCGAGCAGGCGGTCATGGCCCAGAGCCTTCGCGCGATCAGCAGCGGCTCCGCTTCCACGTTCTCTATCCGCCTGACCCCCGAATCCGGATATGTCTGCGGCGGACGGGTGACAATCTATGTTGAACCCGTGCTGGCCCCGCCAAAGCTGATCATCGCCGGTGCGGGGCACGTGGGCCAGGCCCTGTGCACCGCCGCCGCTTTTTGCGGCTTTTGCGTGACCGCGGCAGATGACCGGGCGGAATATGCCGCCAAGGAACGGCTGCCGGAGGCGTCCGATGTGATAACCGTTCCCTTTGATATCCTGTTTAAGTCGGTTCCTGTGGATGAGAATACATTTATCGTATGCGCCACCCGGGGCCACGAACACGATTACGGGGTGGTCCTGAATGCCTTGAAAACACCGGCCCCCTATATCGGGCTGCTGGGAAGCCGGAAGAAAAAGGCCCGTTTTTTTGAAAATCTGATCGCCGACGGCATTGCCGAAGATCAGCTTGTGCGGGTCCATACACCCGTGGGGCTGGATATCGGAGCGGTCACACCAACCGAAATTGCGCTGAGCATTGCGGCTCAGCTGGTTCAGAAAAGGAGGAAGCATGTCCACGACAGTGGGTGCCGTGCTGCTGGCAGCAGGCAGATCAACACGGATGAACGAAATTAAGCAGCTGCTCCCGGTTCAGGGAAAGCCGGCGGCGGCATACTGCATTGACCATATGATGGAAGCGGGAATCGATGATATCGTGGCGGTGCTCGGCCATGAACGCTTTCGGGTGGCCGCAGCCCTTTCCGGCTACCGGATCTGCATGGCGGTAAACGATGATGCTGAAAGCGACATGGCCGGCTCTGCCGCCATCGGGCTTGCCGCCATGCCCGGCTATGCAACCGGGGTGATCATCTGCCCGTGCGACCATCCCCTGGTGACCGCGGATACATATGCGAAACTGGTCGAGCTGCATCATCGCTTTCCGGACAAGATCATCATTCCCACTTTTGATTTTAAAAACGGTCATCCCGCCCTGTTTCCGGTCGATATCTGCAAACCCGTTTCCCAGGGGGTTTCCTTGAACCGGATTATCGCCCGGCATCGTAACCGGGTATTTTACTTGACGACCCGGGATCCCGGCGTGGTCCATGACATGGACACCCCTGCCGACTACCGGCAGATCGTCCGTCTGTCCGGCGAAATGGCCGCGCAGATGCCGGATCGGCATTGCTTCTGGACATGATGTTTTTCCCATTTACCCCTTCTTGCCTGTATGCGCGGAAAAATTCAGCGGTCCCTTGAGAAATCATAGGGGCCGCGCTTCTGGTGTCCACCGCTTCATTTCGCTCTGTTTTGCCGGAAATCCGGGTGGCCTTGAAAAAATCCAATAAGATCTTAATATCTTGAATGGTAATGAACGCTTAAAACGCATTGTGTGCCCGCCGTGCGGTGTTTTTGAAGCAACAGATTTACGCTCAAAAGAAATTATTTAAAAAAAAGCAGTGCGGCTTGACCTAAGTCAAGGATGCCGTTCCGGTTTTGGGGTAATTTGGAAATCAAAACAACGAAAAGAATTTTTAAACGATCAAACCCCAACCTAAAAAAGGAGGCAAAAAGATGTTTTGTTTTCAATGTGAACAGACGGCCAAAGGCGAAGGATGCACCCAGATCGGCGTATGCGGCAAACAGTCCGAAGTGGCTGAACTCCAGGACCTTCTGGTCTATATGCTAAAGGGGCTTTCCCAGATTGCCGTTGAAGCGGCCAAGGTCAATGTGCGGGATGAACGGACTGACCGCTTTACGTGCGAGGCGATGTTTTCGACGCTGACCAATGTGGATTTCGATCCGGAGCGTTTTGTGACGCTGATACACAAAACCGCTGAAAAGCGGGAAGCGTTGAAGCGCAAGGTGGATGCCGCCGGCGGGTGGACCGATTTTTCAGCCGGACCGGCCATCTATGATCCTCCCCGGAGCCGCGGGGAACTGGTGGCCGAGGGGCAGAAGGTCGGGGTGAAGACTTTTTCGGACAATGAGGATATCACCTCGCTGCGGGAAATCCTGACCTACGGCATCAAGGGCGTTGCCGCTTATGCGGATCATGCCGCCATTCTGGGTCAGACCGACAACAAGGTTTTTGATTTCATTTACGAGGGGCTGGCCGCCACCCTGGACAACGACAAATCCGCAGACGATCTGCTGGGCCTGGTGCTCAAGTGCGGCGAGATCAACTTGCGGGCCATGGAATTGCTGGATGCGGCCAACACGGGCGCTTATGGTCATCCCGTACCGACACAGGTCCCCCTGGGCGCCAAAAAGGGAAAGGCCATCCTGGTATCCGGGCATGACCTGGGCGACCTGGAAGCCATTTTGAAGCAGAGCGAAGGCAAGGGGATCTATGTGTACACCCACGGTGAGATGCTCCCCTGCCACGGGTACCCGGAACTCAAAAAGTATTCGCACTTCTATGGGCATTACGGCAGCGCCTGGCAGAATCAGAAACGGGAGTTCGCCGAATTCCCGGGCGCCATCCTCATGACCACCAACTGTATCCAGAACCCGAAGGAAATCTACAAGGGCAACATCTTCACCACCGGCCTGGTGGGCTGGCCCGGGGTCACCCACATCGCGGACAAGGATTTTACCCCGGTGATCGAAAGGGCGCTTTCCATGACCGGATTCGAAGAAGATGTGGACAAGGGCAGCGTGACGGTGGGATTTGCCCGAAACGCGGTGATGAGCGTGGCCGACAAGGTGATTTCGGCGGTGAAAAACAAGGACATCCGGCATTTCTTCCTGGTGGCCGGATGCGACGGCGCCAAGCCGGGCCGCAACTATTACACGGAATTTGTGGAAAAAGTACCCGAGGACTGCGTGGTCCTGACCCTGGCCTGCGGCAAGTTCCGGTTTTTCGATAAGAAGCTGGGGGATATCGGCGGTATTCCGCGGCTTTTGGATGTGGGGCAGTGCAACGATGCCTATTCGGCCATTAAGATCGCCGGAGCCCTGGCCGATGCCTTCGGCGTGGGGGTCAACGATCTGCCGCTCTCCATGGTGCTGTCCTGGTATGAGCAGAAGGCGGTGGCCATCCTGCTGACCCTGCTCTACCTGGGGATCAAGGATATCCGCCTGGGGCCGAGTCTGCCGGCGTTTGTCTCCCCCAACGTGCTCAACATCCTGGTGGAGAAATTCAATATCATGCCCATCAGCACACCGCAGGAGGACCTGGACGCCATCCTGTGCGCGTAATGGCGCAGAAACGGCATCTTTTGGCCCAGGCCGGCGTTCTCGCGATTCTGAAACCCTTGACGTAGACGACTGCGCCTCCGGTTTCAGAATCGAGGCGCTTTTGGCCTGAGCCAAAAACTACCATTTCTGGGGAGGAAATAAACTTGATGAACCCGGAAAACGCATTCATCATACCCCAATGCATTGTTTTTACTGAATGAACTTTTTAGTCGCGAAGGGCACCCCCCCTTTTTATTCCCCCCCTCGAGGGGGGCGAAGGGGGGTGTCGGGCCGGCGAAAACAGAAATCTATCATGAACTAGTGGACATGAACTCAGCAGCTGGCTATAGACTCCGGCTTTCATCGGAGTGCCGCAGCTTCATCTAACTTTAGAATGCCGGCTTGGAACAAAAGGCCGGCTGACAAAGAAATCAGGAGGTACCCCAATGATCAAAAAAATTGCCATGTTTGAGGAAAACGGGTTTTCGGAAAAGAAAATGACCAACTTCCTGGTCCATGATTCCCCCTATTTTAAAATTATCAATTTCAATTTCAAGGCCGGCCAGGAACTGCCGATTCACTCGCATGACATCGAAGGGCAGGCCAGCATCGCGGTGCTCGAGGGGACGGGCGAGTTTCTGGGCGGGGACGGGGCCACTTTTCCGGCCGGTCCCGGGGACGTGTTGATCTCAGATATCAGCGAACCCCACGGCATCCGGGCAAAAACCGATATGCGGGTGCTGGTGACCATTGCCCCGCCGATCTGATCGAAAGCATCCACTTGATCTAATGGTTTCATTTTTGTAAAGAAAAGTCTTCGATAACGTTTACGCATGGAGTAGGCGATGCTGCAGTCTGCCTGGAAAATGTCGCAGGATACCGTCAATTTTGACAAGCTGGAATCCGGTTTTTTGGCGGATGTGGCCCGCCGGTCCGGCGAAAACGTCAGTTTGTGCTGGCATTGCAGGGGGTGCAGCAATGGGTGCCCGTTTGCGGATTCCATGGATTACCTGCCCAATCAGGTGCTCCGGCTGGTGCAGCTGGGGATGAAGAAAAAGGCGATTGAATGCTCGGCCGCATGGATCTGCGTGGGGTGCAATACCTGTTCCGTTGAATGCCCCCAGGCCATCGATATGGCCGCAGTCATGGATGCCATCCGGGCGATCGCCCTGGAGGAAAAAGCCGCCATCGGGCAGCCGGACATCTTCAAGTTCCACCAGGAGGTGGTCAACTCCATCCGCCGGCATGGCCGGACGCACAAACTGGAAATCATGCTGCGCTACAAAATGATCAAAAAAGACTGGTTTTCGGATATGAACCTGGGACTGCGCATGCTTTCGAACCGCAAGCTCGACCTGATGCCTTCCCGGGTGAAGAAAATGAGCAGCATCAGGGCCATCTTTGCTAAATCCGGGGGGAAGAAAACATGATGAAGCATAAAACCTTCTCCTATTTTCCCGGCTGTTCCCTGGCCACCACGGCCAAGGAAAACAACAACTCGCTGTTGACGTTCTGCCGGCTTTACGGGATTGAACTGGTGGAGATCAGGGACTGGAACTGCTGCGGATCGTCATCGGCCCACAGCATCAACCACGAACTCGGGATTCACCTGCCGTCGCGCAATCTTCTTTTGGCCCCGCCGGACCGGCCCCTGCTGGCCGCCTGCCCGAGCTGCTATCTGCGGCTGAAAAGCACCCATATGAAAATCAAGGAAGATCCGGTTCTTCAGGAAGAATATGCCGCGTTGTGGGGAAAGCCGTTTCCGTCTGATCTGCAGGTGATCAATTTTTTTGACCTGCTCCTGGAAATGGATGAAGACGGCCTGTTTGAAAATACGCCCAAGCGGCTGAGCGGCCTGAAGTTCGTCCCCTATTACGGCTGCATGCTCAATCGACCACCGGCCATGCGCCATGAACGAAACTTTCATGGAATCATGGAGAGAGTGCTTTCGTCTCTGGGGGCAGAGCCGCTTTCCTGGTCCCACAAATCCCGCTGCTGCGGCACATTTCTGTCCGTTTCCCGGCCGGATATCGCCACCGGCACCGTCACGCGCATTATGGACGGCGCAGCCCAGGTGAAAGCCGAGTGCATCGTCACCGCCTGCGCCATGTGCCACCTCAACCTGGAGATCCGCAGTTCGCTTCCCGGCAAGGTCCCGGTCCTGCATTTTTCAGAAATCCTGTCTTTGTCCATGGGTGTGGGAAGCGGCCGGGGATGGTTCCGGCGCCACCTCATCGACCCCCGGCCCCTGCTGCGGTCCAAGCGCCTGATCGCGTAGGCAACCCGGATAAATTTTTCGGGTTATCCGGATAACTCCAGTTTATTCAGCAAAAGCAAGTGCTTGGTAAATTTTGATATAAGTCCCCCTTAGAAAAGGGGGATTCAGGGGGATTTGACACGCCGGAATCTTAAATCTCCCGCCTCCCTTCCGAAAGTGGGGAGAACTGTCACCAATAATCAAGACTGGCGTTATCTGGATAAGGGGTTTAAACATGAAATCAGAACCCTTCACCCATCTGCTGGAAATGATTGCCGCCCCGTCCCCCGCGGTTCCCGCCGCCGGAAGTGCATCGGCCCTGACCGGTGCGACGGCTGCCGCCCTGGGATCTTTTGTCTGCCGCGTTTCTGTAAAATACATAAAAACTTCTGAAACCAGGCCGCGACTCCTGCAGGCCGCCGAAGAATTCGATCAAATTCGAAATCAGTGCCTGGCCCTCATGGAAGCCGATGTTTTTGCCTATAACCGATACATCGCCGGCCTCAGGTCCGGGCCGTTGAATGCGGGCGGAGGGTCCCGGGAAAAACAGAAGCTGATGGAAGTTTCGCTTTTAATCTGCCGGCATGGATTGCGCATGATGCAACTCATCCGCCAAATCCGCCCCCTGTGCCACCCGCCGGCCCGGACCGATGCCACCGCCGCCTCCGAACTGGCTGCCGCCTGCACAAGGGTCAGCCTGGCCATTGCAGATGAAAATATTTCCCTGCTGGATGGCGAGTAAAAAACAGGTATCACGATGTGATAGCTATATATCACTGAAAACAGCCGCCGATTCAACGATTGATTCGGACCGGTGTTTAAAAAAGACTTTGATATTTAAATCAATATGATTATTATGAGAGTATTAAAAACAAATTTTCAATCCGCTCCATACAAAGTGGGCAGCGGATTATAAAGCGATATCCAGAGGAGACCGGAAAAATGTGGGAATACACGGACAAGGTCAAAGATCATTTTTTAAATCCCAGGAATGTCGGTGAGATCGAGGACGCGGATGCCGTGGGCGAGGTCGGCTCCATGGCCTGCGGGGACGCACTGAAACTCTATCTCAAGCTCGACGAGAACAAGAAGATCGTCGATGCCCGGTTCCAGACATTCGGATGCGCCAGCGCCATTGCCTCTTCATCGGCGCTGACGGAGATACTCCGGGGCAAATCCCTGGAGGAAGCCGAAAAGATTACCAATGACGACATCGCCGAGTACCTCGGCGGACTGCCCAAGGAAAAGATGCACTGCTCGGTGATGGGAAAAGACGCCCTCAAGGTGGCCATCCAGAATTATCGGGGCGGGGACCTGCAGCCTCAGGAGGGCCGGGTGGTATGCGAGTGCTTCGGGGTCACCGACAAGCAGATCGAGGCGGCGGTCCGGGAAAACCGGCTCAAGAGCATCGATGATGTCACCAATTACATAAAGGCCGGCGGCGGCTGCGGCAAATGCCACGACGATATCGAGCAGATCATCAATTCGGTCTACCAGAAGGCCGGCATCGAACCGGCAAAACCCAAGGGGCTGACGAACATCCAGAAGATCAAGATGATCGAAGACACCCTGGAGCGTGAAATCAAGCCGGCCCTGCAGAAGGACGGCGGCAGCATCGAACTGGTGGATGTGGACGGCAACCGGGTATTTGTCAAGCTCATCGGCACCTGCGCCACCTGCGCGGCTTCGGGGCTGACGTTGAAAAACTACGTGGAGGCCAAACTGCGTGAGATGGTCACACCGGAACTGGTGGTGGAGGAGGCCGCATGAACGTGATCTACATGGACAACAACGCCACCACCCGGGTGGCACCGGAAGTGCTCCAGGAGATGCAGCCCTTTTTTACCGAATACTACGGCAACCCTTCCAGTATGCACGCCTTCGGCGGCATGGTGGGAAAAAAAATTGCCGAAGCCCGGGAAAAAGTCGCCGCCCTGATCCATGCGTCCCCCGAAGAGATCATTTTCACGGGATGCGGAACGGAAAGTGACTCCACGGCCATCTGGGCGGCCATCCGGTCCCAGCCGGAGAAAAAGCACATCATCACCACCCGGGTGGAGCACCCGGCGATCAAAAACCTGTATGAGCACCTGGCCAAGAACGGCTACCGGATTTCCTGGGTGCCGGTGGACCGCCGGGGAAACCTGGATACGGATTACCTGGTGGACCATTTGAGCGACGATACGGCCGTGGTCAGCATCATGTGGGCCAACAACGAAACCGGAGTGATATACCCCATTGCAAAACTGGCGAAAATCATCCGGGAGCGCGGCATCGTCTTTCACACAGATGCGGTCCAGGCGGTGGGGAAGATCCCGGTGGATGTCGCCGATGCGAACGTGAACATGCTCTCCATGTCCGGCCACAAGATCCATGCGCCAAAAGGTGTGGGGGCCCTCTATGTGAGAAAGGGGACCAAGTTCTCGCCCTTCATGATCGGCGGCCACCAGGAAAGGGGCCGGCGGGGCGGTACTGAAAATTCCGCATCCATCATCGGCATGGGCAAGGCCGCGGAATTGGCGGCGCTGCACCTGCCGGGGATGGAACGGGTGGGAAAGCTGCGGGACCGCCTGGAAACCGGAATTCTGACCGGCGTGGAAAAGACCATTTTAAACGGTGAACCGGAAAGCCGGCTGCCCAACACCACCAATATCAGCTTCGAATATATCGAAGGGGAAGCCATCCTTTTGATGATGGACCAGTTCGGGATCTGCGCTTCTTCCGGGTCCGCCTGCACCTCGGGATCGCTGGAGCCCTCCCACGTGCTGAGGGCCATGGGCGTACCGTACACTGCGGCCCACGGCTCCATCCGGTTTTCCCTGAGCACTTACAACACCGCAGAAGAGGTCGATTTCGTGGTGGAGCAGCTGCCGGCCATTATCGAACGGCTCCGGCAGATGTCCCCCTTCTGGAAATCGGCCTGCGCGGTGCAGTAAGCGTCAGAACCCGAATACGCGATACCGGCGAGGGCAGTCGCAGCATCAAAGGGAGCAATGGAATACTGGAATGGAATGCTGGAATGCTGGAACCCGTAAAAACCGGAGTTCGTCACTCCGGGAATACCGGAGTAATAACCAATTGGAATATCGGCCTCGCCGGAATGACGATAAGGAAAAATGGATTTTTACGGAATATAATGTTGGGATAATTTCATAATCATGATGTTCCATTGGAAATGGAGCAAATCGCATGGACGCAAGAAAAACTGACATTTCCAAATGCCGGACCGAGGCCGAATCATACACCGATTTCCGGGAAAAACTTCCCCGGGTGGTGGATGACATCCTGGCCGGATGCACCCAGGACAAGAATTTCACCCATATCGACTATGAACCCACCCCTTCCCGGGAATCGGTGTTTGCCATTCTCGACAAGGCCCGGGAGATCCTGTTTCCAGGGTATTTCAACCGGGACAAGCTCGATCCGGTCAACCTCAAGTATACCCTGGGCCAGCAGGTTTCCACCCTGTTCGACCTGTTGTCCGACCAGGTGTCCAGGGCCATCCGGTATGAATGCTTCAAGTATGAACGCCCCTGCACCGACTGCATGGAGCGGGGGTATCAGATCGCCCTGGCTTTTCTGGAATCGGTCCCGGCCCTCCAGAAGATGCTCTCCACGGACATCGATGCCGGCTACGAAGGGGACCCGGCAGCCAAGAGCCATGACGAGGTCATCTTCAGCTATCCGGGCATGTTCGCCATCACCGTCTATCGGATCGCCCACCGGCTGTTTGAACTGGAAGTCCCGCTGATCCCCCGGATGATGACCGAATTTTCCCACAGCCTGACCGGCATCGACATCCATCCGGGGGCGACGATCGGCCCGCGGTTTTTCATCGACCACGGCACCGGCGTGGTGATCGGCGAGACCTCCATCATCGGCAAAAATGTCCGCCTCTACCAGGGGGTGACCATCGGCGCCCTGTCGGTGCCTTCCGATCAGTGCGAACAGATGCGGGGTCTAAAACGGCATCCCACCATCGAGGATGACGTGGTGATCTATTCCGGCGCCACTATCCTGGGCGGCGAAACCACTATCGGCACACGCTGCGTCATCGGCGGCAATGTCTGGGTGACCGAATCGGTTCCCCCGGATACCACCGTGATCGGCGAGACCCCCAAATTAAAGTACCGGAAAACATAAGGAAATCGGAGTCAGGTTATTCAAATAAAGGAATACGACGATGAAATATTATTCCAATATCGCCCATACCATCGGATTGACCCCCATGGTCCGGCTCAATCGGATCACCGAGGGGATCGACGCCGAGATTTATGCCAAGCTGGAATATTTCAACCCGCTGGGAAGTGTCAAGGACCGCATCGCCGTGTCCATGATCGAAGCGGCGGAAAAGCAGGGGCGCATCCACCCCGGCACACTGATCATCGAACCCACCAGCGGCAATACCGGCATCGCCCTTGCCTTCGTGTGCGCGGCCAAAGGATACCGGCTCCGCCTGACCATGCCCGAAACCATGAGCATGGAGCGCAAGAAACTGTTGCGCCATCTGGGCGCGGACCTGGTGCTGACCCGGGGGGAGCAGGGCATGAAAGGCGCCATTGACACGGCCAGGGAGATGCTTGCGGAACAAAAAGATGCCTTCATGCCGGACCAGTTCGCCAACCCGGCCAACCCGGCCGTTCATCGCATCACCACCGCGGAGGAGATCTGGCGGGACACGGAAGGGACGGTGGATATATTCGTGGCCGGCGTGGGCACCGGCGGCACCATCACCGGCGTGGCCCAGGTGATCAAGAGCCGGAAGAACACATTCAAGGCCATTGCCGTGGAGCCGGCGGAATCGCCGGTGCTCTCCGGCGGCAAGCCCGGACCTCACAAAATCCAGGGCATCGGGGCGGGGTTTGTGCCCGAGGTGCTGGACCGGTCGGTCATCGACGAGGTGGTCACCGTCACCAATGACCAGGCGTTTGACATGGCCCGGAAGCTTGCGGAAAAGGAAGGGCTGCTCTGCGGCATTTCCTCGGGGGCGGCCGTGGCCGCCGCGCTGCAGGTGGCAAAACGGCCGGAATCTGCCGGCAAAAGGATCGTCACCCTGTTGCCCAGCACGGGGGAGCGGTATATCAGTACGGAGCTGTTCAGGAAGGAAGACTGATCCTCCGATCATCATAAATTCTGAATCCATTCTGGAGGACGCCATGACCCGAAAACTCCACTTTGAAACCCTGTGCCTGCATGCCGGGTATGCGCCCGACCCGGTGACCCGTTCCCGGGCGATTCCCATCCACCGGACCACTTCCTTTACGTTTAAAAGCACGGAGCATGCCGCCGGCCTGTTTTCGCACCAGCAAGCGGGAAACATCTATTCCCGGATCATGAACCCCACCCATGATGCACTGGAAAAGCGACTGGCCGCACTGGAGGGCGGGGCAGCCGCCCTGGCCCTTTCCTCGGGTACGGCCGCCATTTACTATTCCATCATCACCATCTGCGGCGCCGGCGACGAGATCGTGTCCGCCAGCAACCTGTATGGCGGCACCTATACCATGTTTCATGACATCCTGCCCCAGTTCGACATCCAGGTGAAATTCGTGGACCCGAGAGATCCGAAAAATTTCGATGCGGCCGTGACATCAAAGACCCGGGCCATTTTCATGGAGACCATCGGAAACCCCGCCCTGGACGTGGCCGACATCGATGCGGTATCGAAGATCGCGAAAAAGCACCACCTGCCGCTGATCGTGGACGCCACCTTCACCACCCCCTATTTGCTGCGGGCCATCGAGCACGGCGCCGACGTGGTGGTCAATTCGGTGACCAAGTGGATCGGCGGACACGGCACCGGCATCGGCGGGGTGGTGGTGGACGCCGGAACCTTCGATTGGACCGATCCGAAATTCAAGTATTTCAATATCCCGGACCCCAGCAATTTCGATCTCCGGTTCGCCCACGATCTGGGGGAGAACAACGACATCGCCTTTATCGTGCGCATGCGCCTGGTGCCCCTGCGGAACCTGGGGGCCTGCATGTCGCCGGACAATGCCTGGCTGTTCCTCCAGGGAATGGAGACGCTCCCTTTGCGCATGGAGCGGCACTGCCAGAATGCCATGAAAGTGGCCCAGTTCTTAAAGGAACATCCCAAAGCGGCCTGGGTCCGGTATCCCGGGCTGCCGGACGACCCGTCGCACGCAATTGCCGCAAAGTACCTGAAGAAGGGGTTTGGCGCCATGGTGGTGTTCGGGATCGAGGGGACGCCGGATGCCGGACGGCAGTTTATCGAAAATCTCAACCTGATTTCCCACCTGGCCAATGTGGGGGATGCCAAGAGCCTGGCCCTGCATCCCTCTTCCACCACCCATTCCCAGCTCTCCCCCGAACAGCAGATCGCCGGCGGCCTTCCCCCGGATCTGATCCGGCTGTCGGTGGGCATCGAGCACATCGACGATATCATTGCCGACCTGGAGCAGGCCCTGGCAGCCGTTTAGGGTCCGTCTATAAATAAGCATCCAGGATGCCTTTGCTTCTGCAAATCCATATCACCTGAAAGGAGGAACTGCATGAGAAAGTGGCTTGTCATCGGCCTCGGAGCTGTCCTGTTGATCCTGATCATTGTCCTGGTGATCGGTATTTCAAATCTGGGGCCCATCATTAAAACTGCGGTGAACACCTACCTGCCTTCCATGACCCAAACCGATGTCAGTGTGGCGAATGTGAATGTATCCCTGTTCACCGGCGAGGCCCGGCTAAATGATTTCGTCATGGGAAATCCCCGGGGATTTTCAGACCAGAATGCCCTGAGCGTGAATGCTGTGACCGTCGATGTGGACGAGAAAAGCCTGGCCGGCGATACCATCATCATCGACAGGATTGAAATCCAAAAGCCGGTGATCTCCTATGAGCTGAAAGGAAAGACGGACAATTTCCGGGCGATTATCAACAACATCAAAACCGCCGCGGGCCCGTCCAAGCCTTCTGAGCCCCAGGCCCCCGCGCCCGCCCCGGAGAAAAAAGGGAAAAGCCTGTTGATCCGGGATTTTGCCATGACCGGGGGGACGGTGAACATGTCCGTCTCGGTGCTCGGCCAGAGCCAGTCCGTCACCTCCCCAATGCCCGATCTCCACATGAAGAATGTGGGGGGTGAAAACACCACCCCGCGGCAGGTCATGATGATCATTTTCCAGAACATCTACGAAAATATCACCTCTCCCCAGGTCATGGCCCGGTTCCGGGATCAGTTCAAGGCCAAGGGGATCGATTTTAACAAGTTGAAAATGGAAAAGCAGAAACAACTGGAACAGACCACCGAGCAGCTCAAAAAGAAGGGCGAGGAACTCAAAGGGTTGGGCGATCAGTTCAAGGGGATTTTGAATCCGAATTAGATATGGCGTATGTGAGCATTTTGAGGAAGCCTGCAACGCAGCCAGTGGACCTTAGATGAGGTTTTGAAGCCACATCTATCGGTAGCCGATCTCCTGGCCGATACGCGCGGCGCATTCCAGCAGGACGGCGTGGACAAAGGCCTGGGGGAGGTTGCCCCGCAGCTCCCGCTGGATGACATCGTATTCTTCGGCATAAAGGCCGGGCGGGCCGCAGCTGGACCGGGCGCGCTCGAACCAGCGCACGGCTTCGGTGTAATCCTTCTGCTGGAGGTAAGTGAGGCAGAGCCAATACCCGCAGATGGAAAAGGCCCCTTCTGCCCGGGACAGGGGGAGGGAGGACTTGAACCGGTAGCAGTAGCCGTCCCGGGCCAGGTCGTGCTCGATCTTTTCCAGGGTGGCCTTGCTCCGGGGGTCCTTATGGTACAGGGCCCCCCGCAGCACCGGCAGGAGCAGGGAGGCATCCACCCGGTCGTCTTCGGGTGAGCGCTGCCAGTACCCGGACCGGTGGACGGACATCCCGGCAGTTTCGGCCAGGATGGTTTCGGCCAGGGCCAGCCACTGGGAAGCCACCCGGCGCGGTGCGCCGTTCATGGCGATCTGCTTGAGCCCCGCCGCGCAGATCAGCCGGCTGTGGGTCCAGCAATGGGGTTTAGTCTCCCACAGACCGGCCCCCTTTTCCTGCCAGCGATTTTTAATGGCATTCACCGCGACTTCCGCCGCCCGCCATCCCATCGCATCCAGTGTGTCGTGCCGGGCGGCGGCGGCAAAGAGCAGAAGCGCCTCGCCGAAGGCATCCAGCTGAAACTGCTCCCCGGCCTTGTTGCCGATGATGATTTTGGGCTCCACCCGGGTAGCCGGGCAGGTGTGAAAGATCTTTTTCTGCGGGGACTTTTTCGCCGGATGGGGTGTAGACCGGCCGAAGATCCGGCCCGTCTTCCAGCAATCGGTCCTGGATAAACCGGACGGATTCGCTCAGCAGGAAGTCAGGTGCGATGGCGGCCATGGCCTGGCCGGTCCAGCATTGGTCCCGAATCCAGACGTAGCGGTAATCGTAATTGCGGCCCGAGTCGCTCCGCTCCGGAAGGGAGGTGGTGGCCGCAGAAGCCATGCCGCCGCTTTTCGTGGTCAATCCCCGGAGGACCACATAGGCATGCAGGGCGTCGCGCTGCCCCGCGCACCGGTCCAGCTTGGGTGCGGACAGTTCCCAGGCCCTGCGGGTGGAACTCCAGAGGGCATCCGGATCAAACTTTTCGTCTTTCATGGGCCGGCAGGAAAGCGCGAGCAGCAGATCATGATGCTGCCCCGCCGCGAGGGTGACTTCCATCACCAGCCCCTCATCCTTCGAAAAGCGGGCATCCGCTGCGCCGTGCCACTGTACCTGCAGCGGATCCAGGTGGCCGGACCATATCCCCTGTTCCGATTGCTTCCAGTTCTGGATGCGTTTTTTTCCGTATTCGGGCCGGATATCCAGGACGATTCGCATCCTGACTTCGCCCTTTTCCGCACTCAGTCGCCGCAGCAGCAGCGCCCTTTCCGGATCGCCGGGAAAGGCCAGGGCGTCATGGCATTCGACAATCGGTCCGCCGGTCAGGGTCCAGCGGTTGCGCCAGACCAGCGTGCCGGATTCATAATAGCCGCCCCAGACATAGCTCTCCTGCGGGCTGACGCTGTAGATCCCGGCCCCGCCCAGCAGGGATGTGAAAAAAGCATCCCCGTCCCAGGAGGGCATGCACATCCAGGAAATGCCGCCGGAAGGGTCGATGAGCGCCCCGCGCTCGCCGTCGGCGATAAAGGCATACAGCCGTTCAGTGGGGACCATGGCGCCGGGCATGAATGTCTCCTATAAAAAGTTAACATAAGCGGGGTGATTATCCGCGAGGGGATATCTCGCTTTCCCCTCCCCTCAAGGGATGTCCCTCTTTCCTCCCTCGAGGCACCCCCCTTTTATTTCCTCCCTCGAAGGGCACCCCCCTTTTATTCCCTCCCTCGAGGGACATCCTCCTTTAATTCCACCCCTCGAAGGGTGCCCCACCCTCTCAATTCCCCCCTTGAGGGGGGCGAAGGGGGGTGTCGGACCTGCGAAAAACAAAAAAGAAATTATTTAAACCCCTTTCCGAGTATGTTCCTTGCAAAGCATGCGCCATCAAATTTCCCCCCGGCGGGATTGGGCCACAATCCGGTCTGCCATGCGGCAGGCCAGGGCCTGGATGGTCAATGACGGGTTCACGCCGCCGCTGGTGGGAAAGAGCGATCCGTCGCAGATCCAGAGATTGGGAATATCCCAGGTCCGGCCGTCGGCATCGGTGACGCTGGAAGAGGGGCTGTTTCCCATCCGGCAGGTGCCCAGCAGGTGGGCGGTGCCCGATTCGTGCCAGAGGTCGCTCCCCCCGGCAGCGACCAGCCCCTGGCGCATGAAATCAAGGGCATGAGCCTGCAGCCGTTTGTCTTCTTCCCCATAGGAAAAGGTGATCTTGGGGATGGGCAGCCCCAGGGCGTCGGTTTCGTCCGACAACTCCACGCGGTTCTCCTCCCGGGGGAGCACCTCCCCCACGATCTTCAATCCCGCCTGGTGGTTGTACCGGGTCATCTGCTCCCGCAGGGCCATCCCCCAAAGCCCCCGCTTGCCCGCCACGCTGTGGGCCCAGTCGATGGGCAGCGGCCCCTGGCTGAGGAAGCAGTAGCCCCCGGGAAAATCCTTGCCCGTGTCGGTGTAGTTCCAGTGCTCGGTGATGGCCATGGTGGGCGGCCCCTTGTACCAGCGGATTTCGTCTTCCATGATCCCCCACACCGCGTGGTTGGCCTGGGGCATGAGATTTTTGCCCACCAGGCCGCTGGAGTTGGCCAGCCCGTCCGGAAACGGGGGGCAGGCGGAGTTGAGCAGCAGGCGGGGGGTCTCGATGGCATAGCCCGCCACCACCACATGACGGGCTTTTTGAAAGCGCCACTGGCCGTCCCGGTGGTACTTGACCCCGGTGGCCCGTCCGGAATCATTGATCTCGATCCGGCCCACCATGGATTTGTCCCGGATCTCCGCCCCGGCTTTGATGGCCGCAGGAATCCGGGTGACCAGGATGCTCTGCTTGGCATTGGTGGAGCACCCGACCTGGCAGAAGCCCCGGTAAACGCAGGGATGGGCGCGCCCCCGGGGGGCGGAGATGGTGGCCAGAGGCGTGGGGGCCCAGGCGATTCCCATGGCATCGGCGGCCCGGCCCAGCACCAGTCCGGCGGCATTCACCTCGTGGGGCCGGTAGGGGTAGCGGCCCCGGGGCGGGCCCCAGGGGTAGTTGCACCGGCCCGGAGATTTTTAATGCCTGCTCCACCGCTTCGTAGTATCGCCACATCTCCTCCCAGGTGATGGGCCAGTCCACCGCATACCCCATTTTTGATCTGGCCTTGAACCACTCCGGGCGAAAGCGCAGGGAGACCATGGTGAAATGGACGGTGCAGCCGCCCACGCCTTTACCGCTGTTGTTCCGGCCGAACTCGATGGGGTTTTCTCCGGCGCTGATCCGGTCGTCGGTCCAGTAGAGCTTCTGCTGGGACTTTTCATCCGAGGTGAATTCCTCCAGGGGCCGCCAGAAGGGGCCGGCGTCGAAGGCCACCACGGAGAAGCCGGACTGGGCCAGTTTTGCGGCCAGGGTGCCCCCGCCGGCGCCGGTGCCGACGATGGCAAAATCGACTTCTTCGGCATCGGAGAAGCAGCGCATGGGGAGGCGTCTTTCCCGGCCGGAGCACGTCCGGGGCCTGTCCGTTGCGGCGGGCTGCTGGTATATGATCGTTCATGGCATCTCCCTCGCCTCCCAGGGGTCATGGCGGTTGGTCCTCAGCCGGACATACCCCCGGGGGGAGGCCGGCCCGCCGAAGCCGATTTCGTTCCAGGATGCGGGATGGGCGTAATAGACGGACACGATGTCAAAAACCATCCGTGAAGCGAACCATTTTTCCGGGGGCATGTCCTGCCAGGCCGGACTTTCGGTCCTGCCGTTCTGAATATCGCGCAAAATGAGATCCTGCTGTTCCGGCGACAGATCGGCAAAACGCTTTTCAAACCGGATCCGGCTTTCGCCTTCAATGGCCGAAAGCCCTTGCCTCCAGGCTTCCCGCAAAGGGGGGAGCACGTCATAGCGGGTGCCGTCGGTCTGGTTTTCAAACAGTTTTTCGTCGATGAAGGGGGCGATGGGGACGGGGTTATCCGGCCGGTCGGGCTGGGGAATGACGCGGCCGCAAACCGCTTCCAGCGTGGCAAATTCGTCGGGATCGAAAAATCGGCGCTCGGGGATTTCATTGATCCGTTTGGCCACCACTTTCCGGGTCTGGTCATTCCAGGAGGGGGTGTCCCACTTGGCCAGGACATCATATTCGGGAAACCGTTGCTTGAAATGATCCACGTTTAATCTCCGTTGCTGGTCATCAGGTTCAGGGCGCCCAAGCCGCCCAGGGCGATGCCGGAAAATCCCGGCG
Organism: uncultured delta proteobacterium; assembly: GCA_963826785.1. GTDB lineage: Bacteria > Desulfobacterota > Desulfobacteria > Desulfobacterales > Desulfosalsimonadaceae > CAWGYD01. Next base: position 296,003 of record CAWGYD010000008.1, on the reverse strand, counting down.
GCGCGGGAAGCGGCGGGCCCTGGAGGAGCATCTGGCTCCAGTTGTTCCATCCGCCCATGTTTCGGTGAATGCCGTATGCGTGAAACCCCGAACCGATCATCCCCATGACATTGATGGCCTTCAGGGTCGCGGCAAGGCCGTCCATCCTGCGCCGGCCGGGCCGGAGGGCGGCTTTTCCCAGACCCAGTGCCCCCAGAGTGGGCAGCACCACCGGGATGTACATGAAACGGTCCTGAAAGGCGCCGCGGAAATGGAGCAGCAGGACTTCCCCCACCGTTCCCAGCATGCTGAACATGGATAGACCGGCAAGGGCCCGGCCGATTTCACGCATGCGGGGAAACCGTTTTTTCCGAAATGGCCGGCTCTGCTGGTGAACCATTTCGGCGCAGTATCCGTATATGCCGGCCATGGCCAGGGCACCGGGGGCACCCAGCGGCGCGCCGTAGAAGAGATTGAGCCAGGAAAATCCCCCTTCGCGGCGGCTGATGTTGTAGACGTGGAATCCGAATCCGGCAGTACCGGTGAGTACTGCCGCAAAGAACAGGGGCCGGCGCAGGGCATTGACGGATCCGGGCATGATGGCCCCGGCCACGGTTTCAGCCAGCACCAGCGAGGAGGCCACCGGCGGGATGTACATGGCCCGGTTGTTGAAGCAGCCGCGGTAATGCTCCAGTACGCTGTCCGCAAGGACGCTGAAGGAGAGCAGGGCCGCCGCGCCGTACAACCGGCGGACCGCCTTGCGCCGGGTCTTCTTTTTAGAGGGGACGGTCTTGTCATAGATGGCCTCAGCAACGATGGCCTCAGCAAAATTGATCAGGCTTCGGGGCTGCGGCGAAACCTTTCTGCGGCCAGGATCACCCGTCCGGCGCACCGCCGCCCAGGTGAGCAGGGCCGCGCCGCAGGCAAATCCGGCCGCCAGAAGCTGTGAACCGCTGCAGTCTTTGGCCATCCTATCCTCCTCTCATCGCGGTTTTCTCAATAATGAATCTCTTCTGCCTTTTTTATAATCAAATAAGCAGGGCGTCCATAGGGTCAAGCCCCTATTGCCCCGCGGCAGAAGCGGTAATTGATGATCGAAACCAAAGGGCGGGAGGTTTGAGTCTCTGATACATAAATCAGTTGATTCGAGAAATCGTTTTGTATGATTATCCGGCAAAATTTCGGCGGGGCCGGGCATGGAATATCGGTTTGATCTCAAAATAGGGGAATTTACCCTGCCGGATAGGGGAATGACCTTATTTTTTCCTGAAGATGCATCCATAAATTTTATGCAGCGGATTATGTAAGGGATGAGGATGGAATTTTTTAAAATTATTGGAGGGTCAAGACATGAACGCGAATGAAGATCAATCATCGGAACGGGGCAGGGAGGCCGATGCGCCTTCCAAGATCCCCAAAACCGGGTGGAAGGATATTCTCCTGCGGGTCAAGGACGAGCAGGGGAAGGACAATCTGAGCATCGTTTCCGCGGGAGTGGCCTTCTACGCCCTGTTTTCCATATTTCCGGCCATCACCGCCTTTGTCTCATTATACGGGCTGGTGGCAGACCCGGCCCAGGTTCAGCAGCAGGTGGCCTCCTTCAAGGGGATCGTCCCCCAGCAGGTCTACCAGATCATCAGCAGCCAGATCTCCTCCATCGTGTCCAGTTCCAGCGGAAAATTGGGCATCAGCCTGGGCGTCAGCATCGTGCTGGCGCTCTGGAGCGCCGCCAAGGGGATGAAGGCCATGATCACGGCCCTGGATATTGCCTATGATGAACAGGAGAACCGGGGGATCATCCGGTTCAATGCGGTTTCTTTGCTGCTGACCCTGGGCGCCATACTGTTTATGATCGTCTCCCTGGCCTTGATCGTGGTCCTGCCGGGACTGCTGGGAAACCTGGGCCTGCCGTCGCCGCTTCAGCTCCTGATTTCCATTGCCCGGTGGGTGCTTCTGGCGGCCTTTATCATGGTCGGGCTCGGGGTGTTATACCGGTTTGCGCCGGACCGGGATTATCCCCAGTGGCGATGGGCGAGCGGGGGGGCGATCCTGGCCACCGTCGCCTGGATCATCGCATCGGTGCTGTTTTCCATTTACGTGTCCAATTTCGGCAGCTACAATGCCACATACGGGTCCATGGGAGCGGTGATCGTGCTGCTCACCTGGCTTTTTCTGACTTCTTACCTGATCCTGCTGGGGGCGGAATTGAACGCTGAGATGGAGCATCAGACCCGGAAAGACACCACCCGGGGAGAGCCCCGCCCCATGGGGAGTCGCGGCGCCCATGCCGCCGACACCATGGGAGAGGCGCGCTGACAAGAATAGTTTTTAATGATCGGCTTGCTTAAATGCCGGGTCAGTCCGAGATGATTTCATTCGAGAGGTTGTCAACGACCACCGGGCATTCCAGGTATGCAAGCGCAGGTTCGGTGCCGTATTTTTCACGGACAAAGGCCTTCCACTCTTCTGTGTAGAGCCGGTCGGCGTCTTCGCGGGATTTCCAGAGGTAGACGCCGCCCGCTTTGGTGCCGTCCAAGGAAATAAAATAGTACTTGCGGATCAGTCCGGCCATACCCTTGTATCTCGATGCCGTCCCCAGAAAGGTTTCGCGCGCCTGATCCCTTGTAATCGCCCGGGGCAGCTTGAATTCGACAATAACTGTGATCATGGAATTTTCACCTCTTTATCAGATTCGAGTGGATGGGTTAACGTCCGCTTCACCGGCCGGGCGAAAGGGATCATAAATGATAAAACTACGGATCTCATTAACCACAGAATTTATTAACCGCCGCAAGATAGCCAGGTCAGCTGTGAAAGCGCTTGTTTTGCGCTATCTGCTTCAACTCTGCTTCATAAGCCTCATAATCGCCCAGATGGGCGCGCATCAGGCTCTTCCATAGTTTTCCATGGTTTGGAACAAAGAAGTGCAGCAGTTCGTGGACGATGACGTAGTCCCACAGCTCGGTTTTCAGGTCGAGCAGATCGGCGTTGAAGTTCAGGTGGCCGGCGGTGGAGCACGAGGCCCATTTGTTGCTCATCGGCCGCACCCCGAGCCAGACGACATTCACATCGAGCTTTTCGGCCCAGTGGCGAACCCGCTCCTTGAACGCCGTCTTTGTATCCGGGTTGTCCATGAGTTAAATCCTGTCCGCCTTTTCCAGTACGCGGAACAGATCATTCACCAATGCGGTTACCGCGATCGAGGTCGTCACATTCCGCAAAGATGGCAAAAGTAACCTTCTTGCGCAGCTCCCGAAGCTGGCTGTCGCTGCGTTTCCAGTTCGGCGTTTCGACAAAGGCCTCCCGGATTTTGCGGCTGACGGCCTCGGCGTTCCCGATCTTCGCATCCTCCAGCATGCGGTAGACGAAAAACGTCAGACCGTCGATTCCTTTGGCGGCCTGTTCCTTTTTGCGGGCCTCGTTCGCCTCCACCTCGCGAAGCAGCTTGGCCAGCGTTTCGGCCGTAGTGGCCTGCCGATCTTCAAATGCCTCCTGGACAACCCGCGCGCGCTCGGCCATGGCAATCAGATAGGGATCGTCACTTTGTTCTTCCGCCGCCTTTCCGATGCTTTTGACCAGGTTGATGACCTTGCTGTTGTCGCCCCCCTTTTTATCGACGATATACCTTACGGTATCCTCATTGATTTCCAGGGTGTCCTCGACGGGCAGGATATAGCTGGTTCCGATATGCCTCTGCACCAGCTCGTTCGTCTTTCTCTGGAAGTCCCGGTCCACCATGACCCGCTTGGCGTAGGCCTTCCGAACAACGGCATAGATGGCCGCGAGCGTTCCGTAGTCGCTGATGAACGGCCGCAGGAAGGCGTCCGGCGAGATGATCTCGTAGAGCATCTCGATCTCCTTGTATTCCTTGAAAAACTCCTTGCGCCGCTCGGGATCGCGGAAGTGCTCGATGAGGGTATCGACGTCCTTGTCGTTGAATTCGAACGGAGCGCGGGTTTTCCAACCCGCGTCTGCTTCTCCAAGGCGGACTGGAAAGTCCGCCCTCCCTTGAAATCTCTCCATCTTGTTTTTGAAGAGCACCTTCAGGAGCTTCAGATCCTTGACGATGGCGTTGATCTCGTCGCTGTCGAAGGCCAGCGCCTTTTCCAGCTTGTCGAAGATGCCGACGAAATCCAGAACGAAGCCGTGGGGCTTCACCATCTCCCGGGCCTCGTTCTCGTAGGGGCGGTTCACCCGGGCGATGGCCTGCAGCAGGGTGTGGTCGCGCATCGGCTTGTCGAGATACATGGCGTAGAGCACGGGCGCGTCGAAGCCGGTGAGCAGTTTCTCGGTGACGATCAGGATCTTCGGCTGCTGGTCGAGCTTGCCGAAGCTCTTGCGGATCTGCCGCTCCTTCTTCGGGTCGAGGTGGAATTCCTTCAGCAGGGCCGAGTCGTTGTTGCTGCCGGTGTAAACGACCTCGGAATACTCGGGCGGCAGGAACTGATCGAGGGCGTGCTTGTAGTGGGCGCAGGCTTCGCGGTCCACGCCGACGAGAAAGGCCTTGTAGCCGAGCGGCTCGACGTTCTCGCGGTAATGTTCGGCGACGAACTGCGCCACCTTTTGTATCCGGTCCTTGCCCTTGAGGAAATTCTTCAGGTTCACCGCCCGCTCGAGGATCTTGTTCAGCTCCTCGATGTCGGCCACGCCCTCGGCTTCGGCGAGGGAGAGGAATTCCGCATCCAGCGTCTCGTGCGGGCACGAGCATTTCATTTGGCGCGAGCTGGTAGTAGAGCGGCAGGGTGGTGCCGTCCTCGATGCTGTCGGCGATGGAATACTTGTGCAGGTAGCCCTGGTCGTCCTCGCAGCCGAAGGTCTTGAAGGTGCCCTTGCCGTAGGCGGTCTTGTCCACCGGGGTGCCGGTGAAACCGAGGAAGGTGGCGTTCGGCAGGCCGGCCATGAGGAAGTTGCCGAGATCGCCGCCGGTGGTGCGATGGGCTTCGTCGATGAGGACGTAGATGTTTGCGCGCGTGTTGAGATCCGCCGGCATGTCGCGGAACTTGTGGATCATCGTCACGATGATGCCCCGGTAGTCGTCGCGCAGCAACCGGTTGAGCCGGGCGATGCTGCCGGCGTGCTCCAGGTTGCCCAGGCCGAGCGCGGCGAGGTTCTTGAGCATCTGGTCTTCCAGCTCGTTGCGGTCGATCATCAGCAGGATGGTGGGCTTGTCCGCCTCGGGCGCGCGGAAAAGCCGTTCCGCCGCCTTGATCATGGTGAAGGTCTTGCCGCTGCCCTGGGTGTGCCAGACCAGCCCGCGGGTGCGCCGGGGATCGAGGGCCCGGCCGACGGCCGCCTCCACCGCGCCGGTCTGGTGCTGGCGCAGGATGTATTTGTTCAGCTCCTCGTCCTTCTCGGCAAAGACGATGTAGTCCTTCAGGAAGGCGAGTACCTGCGGGATGGCGCAGAAGGTCTTGACCTTTGCTTCCAGTCGGCCGGGAACGTCAACGGAGGGCGGGTTTTCCAACCCGCCATGCTCTAGGAGGGCGGACTTTCCTGTCCGCCATTCTAATTTTGCATACGGCGGTTGGAAAACCCGCCCTCCACGTATGAACTGCCCCCTCCTTCAAGCTTTGCCTTCACCGGATTCTCCCGGATGTATTCCGCCACCTTGAAAAAGTGCCGCTCATTCCGAATCAACCGATCCCAATACTCATCCTGCCAAAGCGCTCCCGTCTTCCCGATCCGCTTGTTGATCTCCCGCGCCGTGAATCCTTTCCACGACTTCAGTATCTCCGGCAGCGTGTGTTTGCCCAGCGGTCGGAACAACACGTGAACGTGATTCGGCATCACCACGAACGACGCGATCTCATATCGCTCACCATCGAAATGCCTCAACGCATCCGCCACCATCTTCGCGTTCGCCGGGTCTTTCAGCACACACGACCCGCTCCCTTGATCCAGCCACTCGTCGATCTGGCTGGAAAAACGCTCGTGATACTCGGCTTCGGTCTTTTCATCCCACGGTTCGGGATGATGTGAGAGCCATATCGCGCGTTCCTCCTTCCACCGATCCAGCTTCGCCTTCGGAAGAGAATCACCCAGTCGCCACGTCACAAAGACCCATGCCTCGCCCTGCTGCCAATGGGGCAATCGATGCTCCTTCTTGTCGATCTCACCATGCGGATTGAAAAAGGAGTGCGTGTTAACGGAGGGCGGGTTTTCCAACCCGCCATACGAGCTTTGTATGCGGCGGGTTGGAAAACCCGCCCTCCGTTAGCTTCCAATTGAAAATGTTGCGCCGCACCGTGTTCCAGGTCACCCCATAGGAAAAGCCGATGGCGTCGGTGGCGGTGAATAGCTGCTGCGACACGAACAGCTCGGGCGTCTCGCGGTGGTAACGGCGGATCTGGTCCACCCCCAGGGCAATGGCCTCGTCCTTGTTGGCGTTCTTGCACTCGATCACCAGCACCGGAATGCCGTTGATGAGAAAGACCACATCCTCCCGCGTGCCGTAATGGCCGTTGTGAAAGGCCCACTCCTCGGTGACCTCGAAAACGTTGTTCGCCGGGTCGTCGTAATCGATCAGGATCAGGTCGCGCTCGCGCTTTTCCTCGTGGTCGAAGAATTTGCCCCGGTTGCGCAGATGCTCGACGAATTCCCGGTTGCCGTAGATGTCGGTGTGGAGATGGCGGAACCGCCCGGGCAAGGCGCCCTCGGCCTCGGCATAGCGCGGATTGAATTCCCGCACCTTGGCGTCGAGCAGGTCGTCGAAGAAAAGAGACAAGGGAGGGCGGGTTTTCCAACCCGCCTTAACGGCGGGCGGACATCCCTGTCCGCCATTTTCTTGCATATGGCGGGTTGGAAAACCCGCCCTCCTTTCCTCGGCTTCCTCGCGGGGCACGACAGTCCAGCCGATGGCCTCAGCATATTCGAGGATCCGAGCTTGGACGGTTTTGTGTTCTCCGGGTTTCATTTAAGGAGCTCCAGTCTCAGGGCAGCCTGTGTTTTGTTACCGCTGCCGTCGTATTCACGTTTCATCACCCCACCGCCACGGTCCCTTGTCCGTAGGCTTCCGCTTGCCGCTGGCCCGCTTCCGCACCTTGCCTTTCAGCTTGACCAGATCCATCGGACTGGGTCCGGCTTCGGGCACCAGTATTTCCAGCCAATCTAACAGCGCCAATACCCGCAGAATCCGGATCAATGTCGTCGTTTGCGTCGTGGCCCCGGCCTCGATACGTTCCACGGTCCGCTTCGATACTCCTGCCTGCTCCGCCAGCATCTCTTGCGTAAGCTGAAGTTCCAACCGACGCTGGGCCAGGCGCCCGCCCAGCTCCGTCAGGATCGCCTCGTCCGTTAATAATCCTTCAATTTTCATCAGAAGCCCTCCTTTATCTGGAGGTTGTATATCGTAAACTTATGACGATTTAGAAGTATATATTTGTCATTTATTCGTCATAAATGTCGACTTTATGAAGCCATTTTTTGTCATTAAAAACAAACGACCAGTCTCTTGCGCATATGCAAGGATACGGGCCTGGACTGTTTTGTGCTCTCCGGGTTTAGGCATAGCTTCCTACTTATGCATGGATACCAACTTGAAGAGGTCTTATCGCCCTGTCTTAGAAGTTATCGATCATCAATTCTCCGCAGGGTTAAACCCTGGAATCTCTATATCGGAAAAGGTTTCTTGAAATTCGAGCTCACATCAGGTGCAGCGGGTGCTCCATCGGCCGAAAACTTGAGCTCGCGCAGGAAGTCCTCTTCAATTGTTTCAGATGGCACTGAATCAGCGAAGAGGATGTGAAAGTCGACCCGGCTATCGTGAGTCTTCCCCCGGCATCACGATAGCGAACGATCGTTGAAGAGCGAAATTCGATATTCGGCAAGTAAAGGACCTTCTTTGCGTGCGTCGCACAGGACGGGTCGAGGAGGGCCTCCAGCTTGGTGTCTTCATCAACGATTTTTCTCAAAGCCTTGTAACCATCGATCAAAAAGTAATCGGTGATTCCAATGCATGCGATATCGTTGTCCTTAGCCCGAGTGAGAAGCTCCTTAGCGTAGGTGTCGAAGTCGTCGCCGAAGCCATTGTTGAGCTCGGAGTATGGCGTATGCACGTGGAGGTCCCAGCGCCTCCAATATGAGCCTCTTGGATCATTCATAACTATCCTCGGATAAAGTAAGGTTCTGAACGCGGGTTTTCGCGGTCATCAGTTCGTGAAGGAGGGTGCGGAAGAGGTCTTGGAGTCGTTTTCGCTTTCTGTTCATGAAGCTCGTTTTCGTTCGAGCGCTTTGATTGCTGATGCGATCTCTTCCTGCGTGTCCAAGTCGGGAAGTGGATTTTGAACTCCGAGATCTCGATGGCCTCATTGAGTTGCGCGGTTCGCGTGCCCGGATGCGTCCGATCTTTCTGACAGGTTGCCTCGTAATGTTTTGAAGTAGATGAAAGAAATACGGAGCGGATTTTGAGCCTTTGGTGGAATGATGGCCTTCATTCTTGATTCGATAGCCATCGGAACTTCTGCGAGCGCGACCGGCAGTCTTTGCCAAGATCATTCCTCGTCGAACGACGATTAAGAGCGAAACCGCCGGGTGCAAGTTGCTTTCGATTCTCGAGTGCTTCTTGGGGGATTGGTCTGGAACTTCGTTATGCAGGGGCGTTTCATGTCCTTGGTCGAAACCCAAGGAATGGTTCCTTGCCAGAATTCCGGGTTCTTCTTGGATGGGAGTGCCTCCACTTTGGAATCGGCAGACATCGACAACGGCACCACCTCCCAGCTTTCGGGGACGGGGCCGATTTCGGTTTGTTTTTGGGGTTCGTTGCGGAGGCCTTCGGTGAAGAGCTTGTGCATGAGGGCCTTTTTCAGCTCGGTGGTGGTCTGAATGATCCGCTCCTGCGCTTCGATCGCCCGCTGCACCGTCGAAAGGATGTGCGCGATCTTCTTTTGCTCGGGGAGTGGGATGGGAGTGCATTGATCGGCAATTCAGCCAACTGTGATTGCTAGTTGATTCGCCTGTGATAGTCAGTCACTTGACCCGAGGCTGTCGATAATATAGCTTCACATCTAAGGTCTTACGAATTGAGCCAATAGAGAAAATCGCGGATCGATGCCATTTGTCCCGAACTGCAGCGATGCCACGTCCAGATACAAGCAACGATCTTTGGTTCAAGATTTGTCGCTCCAACCGGCGCGCGTTCGCGACAAGAATGTCGCCTGGCTTTCCGACAGCATTCTTCGGCGCACATGCAATCTGATCCGTTCGTTTGGATAAGTGGCTCCATAGAATCTTTTTTCGCTTGATAGAACGGACGATGTCCCGTCACGAGCTTCGTCATACGCCCTGTTGATTTCGAAAGCGATCGCCGGCCATTCACAAGTTCTGGCAACATTCGTGAAAGCTTGATACGTGCAGTCACTCATACCCCGATCTTCTCCAAAATCTTCTTCAAATCCTTGCCCGCCGACTGTTGACTTGACTGGTGGGTGTCCGACTTGGGCCTCTTGGGCCTCGACTTGTCCTGTAGCCACAATGTTTTTCATGACCGGCCCTTTCCCTTTTCCAATCGCTCCAGTAATTCGCGTCCCTTTTCCGTGAGCCGGTATTTCTGGAGGCGACTGGTGGGTTTGTCGGGGATGGTACGCTCCACCAGTCCGTCTGCAAGGGCTGGGTCGATATAATGCTCACGGAGATGCGTACGATCTTTAAGACCATAGATCTTCAAGAATTTCGGCGTTGCCAAGAGGGCCACTTGATCCGACGCAGGCGAGAGTCGAGAGACGTAACCTCCGCGACTGGTGGGGTGACTGGTACCGTCGACTGGTGGGTATCTTGCGGGGTGACCTGGTCCCGACCTGGTTCCGACTGGTCCCCGGCTCAGTCTTTTTCCTCCGGATCGTCAACACAAAAAACCCGCCGTCAAGCCTGATTTCAGGTTCAGCAAGCCCGGCCTTCCGGCATCGCCGGATCATGTCACGGATACCGGTTCCCATGCGTTCGATGTACTTGGTCAGGTACATGGGCTCGGCAAGAAGCGGATTATGCGGAACGGAGGCATGCGGGCCGCGCAGTTTTTCAAGGGTCAGGGTCGGCGGCAGGGTGCCGGGATTCCAGACTTCCAGCCGATCCTTAAAGAGCATGACCTGGACGCTGGCATTGCTGGTGTAGTCGCGATGCACGACGGCATTGACGATGGCTTCGGCGACAACTTCCTGCGGAATTTCGTATTTCGTCGGCGCCTGGGTGCTTTCCGCCCGGGTTCCCACCCACAGGTCTATCTTGGAGAGCACGAAATCCTTGGCCTGATCCACGAGATCGAAAACCGTGCCTTTGTACACCTGATAGGAAGGGATGGGTTTGGCCACTTCATAGCCGTGGAAATGGGCGCATTTCACTTCGGAGGTGATCAGAAAACGTTGCGGCTGTCTGCCGAACAACAAAACAGCGGCATGGGTCGGCCGTCCCTTGTCGAGCAAATTGAGATGCGCCAGCACCTCATGCGGCGGCGTATCCCCCGGCAAGGGGAAATTGCGGCCGCGCCGGGCCAGCACCAGAAAACGGGTGATCTTGTCTTCATCAAGGTCGTCAAGCGTTGCGTTTCTGCAGAACGTGGCATCAAATGGTCCGAAACGGATCAGTTCGCGCTCTTCAAGAATCCTGACCAGACTCGCATACACCCCGGCGATCAGCTCCTCGGCGGAATTGAACCGGCGCCGGATCAGGCTGCCTGCGGCATCACGGATCAGGGCGCTCATTTTCGGATGCCGGGCGCTGTCATCGGCCCCCTTGACATAGATCAGACGGCACTTGCCCTTTTCGGTGGCCCGGTTGAACTCACAGTGTGTCGGTGAAAGCCCCTGGGCATCTTCCCGGCCATAATCATTGCCGAAAATACCGAGATAGATATCGCAGCGATCCACCTCGTCGAGGTAGCACTGGTCGGCCCGCTGATCGGCCGCCGGCTGTTCTTCAAACAGAAAGTGTTCGAAAAAGCGCCGCAGCAGCGGATCGCCTGCAAGGTAAGCGGCCAGGGCCTTGCGCTCGGCGGCAAATTCCTTTTGCACGCTGCTGATGAAGATCTTCATGCGCCGATTCCGAGTTGCTTGAGGATTTTGCTAAGGGCCTTGTCGGTCTCTTTTGCCTCGGCTTCGATGGCTTTCAGTTCCGCGACGATCTCGGCGATGGGCCGGTAGGTTTCGGCGTCGCTGGTGTGGATGTAGCGGCTGGGGGAGATGTTGTAGTCGTTTTTCGCAAGCTCGGCGTGATCGACGATGCGGCTGAGTTTTTCCTCTTCCTTCCACCCGATGAGGGTGTCGGCGATGCGCTGGATGCCCTCGTCCGGGATGAAGTTCTTGGGGTCGCCCTTTTCGAAGATCTGGCTGGCGTTGACGAGGAAGACCTTGCCCTTTCGGGCCTTGGGCTTGGCCCGGTTGAGGAAGAGGACGATGCCCGGGGCGGTGGTGTTGTAGAAGAGGTTTTCGGGCAGGTAGAGGACGCTCTCGATGAGGTCGTGGTCGACGAACCACTGGCGGACGGTTTTTTCCTTGTTGGTGCCGGCATTGCCCGAGCCGCGGGAGGCGGCGCCGGTGTCGAGGACGACGGCGGCGCGGCCGGTTCCGGATTGAGGCTGGCGTGCATGTGCTGGACCCAGCCCCAGTCGGCGGAGGATTTGCCGGGGAAGCCGGCCCCGGCGGGGAAGCGGTCGAGTTCGTCGTTGTCGTAGTCGGCCTCGGTGAACCAGTCCTGGTTCCACATGGGATTGGCGACGACGCGGTCGAAGGTGCGGAGTTTGCCCTGCTTGTTGCGGAATTTGGGGTTCTTGAAGGTGTCGCCGATCTCGATCTGGCCCTCCATGTCGTGGATGATCATGTTCATGTTGGCCATGGCCCAGGTCTCGGGGGTGTATTCCTGGCCGAACAGTTTCAGGGGGGCAAAGGAGGGCGGACATTCCTGTCCGCCTTTCAAATGGCGGGTTGGAAAACCCGCCCTCCGTTTTTCCTCCATGGCGATCTCGCATTTCACGAGGAGGCCGCCGGAGCCGCAGGTGGGGTCGTAGATTTCCATGCCGGGCTCGGGCTGGAGGACCCGGGACATGATGGTGCCGACCTCGGGCGGGGTGTAGAACTCGCCGGCGCTCTGGCCGCCGCCCTCGGCGAACTTGCGGATGAGGTATTCGTAGCTCTTGCCGATGATGTCGGCCTCGACGTCGTCGAGCCCGAGGCGCTTGGTGCTGATGGCCTCGATGAGGTTGGAGAGGCGGTCGTCGTCGAGGTCGCGCTGGCCGTGGGTGGTGGCGTTGAAATCGACGCGGTCGATGATGCCCTGCAGCAGCGGGTTTTCCCGGGCGATGGCCCGCATGTGGGTGGTGACGCCTTCGCCGATCTTGTCGGAGAGCTTGCGGATGACGGACCAGACCGGCTGCTCGGGATCGTCCGGCACGAGGGGTAAAGAATAGAAGCGGCATCTTTGCAGTCTTGTCGTCGTGCCCGCTGCCAATCCATTTTGGCGAGCTGGAAGGCCTTCTTGCGCGAGCCGACCTCGGCGGCGATGCGGTTCAGCTCGTCATCGAAGACGTCGCAGAGGCGCTTGGTGAAGATCAGCGGGAGGATGTAGTCCTTGTATTTCGGCGCGTCCTTGGCCCCACGGATGGAACAGGCGGCATCCCAGATCCAGGATTCGAGGGATTTCCCGTTGCCGTTATGGTTGGCCATCGGTGCTCAGTCCTTTGTATATGCTTATAATCATTGATTATTAGTAAATTGCCCAGGTAATGATTATCTTGAGCATCATCGGCGATGTTTAAATGCGGCTTGCGCGCTTTGCTTTATCAACAGCGCCATGTATATTTTAAGAATATGATTTTTATATAAAAAATATTTATTAGCGCTGTCAACCGGTAAAACCAGATTGATCGCCATCGTCAGTATTGAGGGCATATCATAGCTGTTTTTGTCCGGAATTTCCTGCTTGACAGACCCCGCAAATACCACTATATTCCAATTTAACGATATGAGGAGATGTCCATGAAACCGTTTATCAAGGTGATGAAAGCGCTGTCCGATCCCAGCCGGATCAAGATCATGAAAATGCTCCAGCGAAGAATGATGTGTGTTTGCGAGATCCAGGCGGCGCTGGGAATTGCACAGTCCACCGCCAGCAAGCATCTCCAGATTCTGGGGGATGCGGGGCTCATCGTTTACCGCAAGGACGGGCTATGGGTCAATTACACCCTGGCCGACGGCGGCGCCAGCCCGTATGCGGCAAGCCTCATCGGCAGCCTGCGGCACTGGCTGGATGATGATCCCGAAATACAGGACTTGCACGCGCGCTTACCGGAAATCCGGCGGGAAATCATTTGCGGCCGGTAATCCTTTTTGCCTGCTTATTCGGGAAACTCCAGCTTATGCAGCAAAGCGTTTGATTGGAAAATTAAAAATCCCCCCCCGCCCCCCTTTATGCAAAAGGGGGGAGAAAGTGACAATAAAAAATCTACTGCTGGTATTATATGGATAATCAAATTTTTCTGTAAATACATCGCTGTATGTCTATATGGCGAAAATGACATAAAAAAGGATATTTAAAATGAACCGTAACCCGGAGGAGATATCCGAGACTTCCACCGTGCGGCAATTGCGGCTGTCCGGTCTTTCACTGCCGGTTCTGCTGATCATCGGGGCCGCGGCGGTTCTCCTGTGGTGGCTGGTATATCAGCGGCTTGAATCCGCGGCCACTTTTCTGACGTTTTCTGCGCTGGGGTTCAATCCAGAGGGACATGCCGGAAGTGCCGTCGCGTTTTTGCTCTATGAAACCCCCAAGGTGCTGATGCTGCTGGTCCTGGTGGTATTCGGCGTCGGGCTCATCCGGAGTTTTTTCACCCCGGAAAAGACCCGCGCCATGCTCTCGGGGCGGACCGAGTTTATCGGAAACGTGCTGGCGGCCCTGCTGGGCGTGGTCACGCCGTTCTGCTCCTGCTCGGCCGTTCCGCTGTTTATCGGGTTTGTGAGCGCCGGGGTGCCGCTGGGGGTGACCTTTTCCTTTTTAATCGCCGCGCCCCTGGTCAATGAAATCGCGCTGGGCCTGCTCTATGGGCTCCTGGGCTGGAAAATCGCCCTGCTGTATGCGGGAACCGGCCTGTTTGTGGCCATTTCGGCCGGATGGGTCCTGGGCCGGCTGAAACTGGAAGGCCATATCGAAGACTGGGTGACCCAGATCCGCACGGGCGCGCAGGATGCCGAAGGCACGAAAATGACCTGGCAGGAGCGCATCGTTTATGCAAAAGATGCCGTCATCGAAATCGTGGGCAGGGTCTGGGTTTACGTGATTGCCGGGATCGCCGTGGGCGCCGGAATCCACGGGTTCGTCCCCCAGGAGGTCATGGCGTCGATCATGGGAAAGGGCAACTGGTGGAGCGTGCCGCTGGCGGTACTGATCGGGGTGCCCATGTATTCCAATGCCGCCGGGATCGTGCCGGTGGTGGAAGCCCTGCTGGGCAAGGGCGCGGCCCTGGGGACGGTGCTGGCCTTCATGATGTCGGTGATCGCGCTGTCCTTCCCGGAAATGGTGATCCTGCGAAAAGTTCTGAAAATGAGATTGATATGGACCTTTATCCTGGTGGTGGCCGGCGGCATCCTGGGGGTGGGATATCTGTTTAACCTGGTGATATGAGTGCTCTTGCCAACACCCCCCTTCCCCCCCTCAAGGGGGGAATTAAAGGATGCCCTCTCAAGGGGGGAATTAAAGGGGGTGCAATGCATCTATGGCTTTATGAAGATGAAGGAGGAAAAAATGGAAATCAAAGTATTGGGCCCGGGTTGTGCCAAATGCGCGAAAACGGAAAAAATCGTAGAAGAAGCGGTTGCGGAAAGCGGCATTGACGCATCTGTCGAAAAAGTGTCCGATATGATGGAAATTGCCAAACACGGGGTGATGGGAACCCCGGCCGTGATCATCGACGGACAGGTCAAATCGGTGGGGAAAGTTCCCAAAAAGGAAGAGGTCCTGAGCTGGATTGCCGGATAAAAACCCTACCATCTATTAGGGAAATGGAATGATGAACGATCCAACCATCAAAAAGCTTTCCTTTCTGGACCGGTTTCTCACCCTGTGGATATTTCTGGCCATGTTCATCGGCGTGGGCGGCGGATACTTCTTTCCGCAGATCAGCCGGGTGATCGACAAATTTACGGTGGGCACCACCAATATCCCCATTGCCATCGGCCTGATCCTGATGATGTACCCGCCGCTGGCCAAGGTCAAATACGAAAAATTGGGCTACGTATTCAAAGATGCCAAGGTGCTCGCCCTGTCACTGGCCCAGAACTGGGTCATCGGCCCCGTGCTGATGTTTCTGCTGGCGGTGGCCTTTTTATCCGGCTACCCGGAATACATGGCGGGGCTGATCCTGATCGGCCTGGCCCGCTGTATCGCCATGGTCATCGTCTGGAACGACCTGGCCGCCGGGGACCGGGAATACTGCGCCGGCCTGGTGGCCTTCAACTCGATTTTCCAGGTGCTCTTTTTTTCCGTGTACGCATACGTGTTTATCACCGTGCTGCCGCAATGGATGGGGCTGTCCGGCATGGTCGTTGACATCTCCATGAAGCAGATCGCCCAGAGCGTTTTTATCTATCTGGGCATCCCCTTTATCGCGGGGGTGCTGTCCCGGATCATCGGTTTAAAAACCGTGGGCGCAAAACGCTACGAAGAAAATTTCATCCCCATGATCAGCCCCATCACCCTGGCGGCCCTGCTCTTTACCATACTGGTGATGTTTTCGCTCAAGGGCGAATACATCGTTGAACTGCCGCTGGATGTGGTCCGGGTGGCCATCCCCCTGTGTATTTACTTCATCATCATGTTTTTCATGTCCTTTTACATGTCCATGAAGGTCAGGGCCACCTATGAACAGGCCACCACGCTCTCCTTTACGGCGGCCTCGAACAATTTCGAACTGGCCATCGCCGTGGCGGTGTCCGTATTCGGCATCGATTCGGGTCAGGCCTTTGCAGCGGTCATCGGCCCCCTGGTGGAAGTGCCGGTGCTGATTTCCCTGGTGAACGCGGCCCTGTGGTTCAAACGAAAATATTTCCCCTATGCGGTTGAAACGCCAACGGGCGTGTGCCATGTCAGCTGCAGACCTTAGGTCTTCGGGCTTAATGACGGCCGAAATGACGGTGAGGATGCTCGCTGGGGGATGCCATGCGTCAAGTATTCAATAAATACATATCGTTTTTCAAAGCGATGAACTGTTCTTTGATTTAGATCTGTCTTATACCCCGCCCTTTGTCCTCACCATGGGACCCGGTTGAAATGGCGGCTTTTGAATGGTTGAATTATCATCATTGGAGGAGATTGTTTTGATGTCGGTTAAACGAAACCTGAAGACCATTTGTATTTGTCTCGCTTTTATGTTTGCATGTATCATTCCGGCTGTTTCGGCTGCAGAACCGGGTCAGGGGCCTGCACCGGAAATCGAAAATCCGTCCCATTATTTCGTCGCCACCTATTTCCACAACACAGTGCGCTGTCCGACCTGCCACAAACTGGAAGAATTGTCCAATGAAGCCATCGAAAACCATTTTTCGGAAGAATTGAAAAACAAGACGCTGGTCTGGCGCATCATCAACGTGGATCATTCGGGAAACGAACATTATAACCAGGATTACCAGCTCTATACCAAGTCCCTGATTATTTCCGAAGTCAAGGACGGCAAGGAGATCCGGTGGAAAAACCTGGAAAAGATCTGGACCTATGTGCGGGATGAGGCGCAGTTTGATCAATACGTCGCATCCGAGATCAGCGGCTGGATGAGACAACAATGATGGATTTCAGCGCCGCACAGATTTTTTCCGTCATCTGGCTTGGCATTCTCACCTCCATCAGCCCGTGCCCCCTGGCCACCAATATCGCCGCCACCACGTATATCGGAAAGCAGATCAATTCGCCCTATGCCACGGTGCTGGCGGCAATTTCCTATACCGTTGGCCGCACCCTGTCCTACGTGATGATTGCATCCGCCCTCATTGCGGGGCTGATTTCCATTCCCGGGGTGGCCAACTTTCTCCAGATCCACATGAACCAGATCCTGGGTCCCATTCTGCTGGTGACCGGCCTGTTCATCCTGGAACTCATCCCGGTTCAGCTGCCGTCATTTGCCGTAAATGCGAACCTGCTGAAACGGCTGGGGGACAGCGGCATCGGCGGGGCGGTGGCCCTGGGGTTTTTATTCGCGCTGACGTTTTGCCCGGTATCTGCGGCCCTTTTTTTCGGCGGGGTGATTCCCCTGTCCCTGGAGCTTCGCTCCCGCTTGATTCTGCCGCTTTTTTTCGGAATCGGGACCGCGGCGCCGGTGATCGGATTTGCCATCCTCATCGCCTACAGCGGAAGGGCCGCCGGCCTGTTTTTCAACCGCCTGAAGGTCCTGGAACGCTGGTTTAGAGGTATCACCGGCGTCCTTTTTATCCTGATCGGGATCTATTTTTGCCTCAAGTATATTTTCCGGGTGATTAATTTCTGAAGGGTTATTCTTATTGTCCATCCACGAATGAGATAATTTGTGGATGGACAATAGTTAATCGCAGAGGATCAAGATCATGGCAAGAGCGTCAGGGGAAAGCCACATCGCCGTCTACGGAGCACTGGCGGCCAATATGGTGGTGGCCGCCAGCAAGTTCACGGCCGCGATGATCACCGGCAGTTCGGCCATGGTGTCCGAGGGCATCCATTCCGTCGTGGACACCGGCAATGAACTTTTGCTTCTTCTGGGAATGAGCAGGAGCCGGAAACCCGCGGACGATCTTCATCCCTTCGGCCACGGAAAGGAAATCTATTTCTGGGGCCTGATGGTGGCCGTCCTTCTTTTCAGCATGGGGGGCGGCATGTCCTTTTACGAGGGGATCATGCATTTTCAGCATCCCAATGAGATAAAGGACCCCACCTGGAATTACATCGTCCTGGGAATCGCTTTTGTTGCAGAGTCCGTTTCCTGGTCCATCGCCATCAAGCAGCTGCTCGGCACCGAAAACTACCAGGGGTTTTGGAAAACCCTGCATGGGAGCAAGGATCCGGCGCTTTATACGGTGATCAGCGAGGATTCGGCGGCGCTTTCCGGTCTGGTGGTCGCGGCCCTGGGGGTTTTCTTGAGCCATCATTTCAACAACCCCTATTTCGACGGCGGCGCTTCCATCCTCATCGGGATCATCCTGGCAGCGACAGCTATTTTCCTTGCGTATGAGGGCAGGGGGCTGCTGCTGGGCGAGAGCGTGGATATCGAGGTGATCCGGGGCATCGAAAAAATTGTAGAAGCCGACGCCTCGGTGAAAAAAGTGCACCGCACCCTGACCATGCACCTGTCCCCCGATCAGGTGCTGCTCAACATCGACATCGAATTTTGCGAAAACCTGCCCGCGTCCGATCTGACGGATGCCATCGATCGCCTGGAAAAAAGCATCAGGAAAGAATACCCCATCATCAAACGGATTTTTATCGAGGCGGAGGCATTCCGGAGGCAATGACGGCCCCATCTTTTACCCCCGATTTTCCCACCACTCACTCAACCGCTGGGTGATAACGAAAAATACCGGCACGAACAGCATGGCCAGAAAAGTGGAGGTGAGCATGCCCCCGATCACCGCGGTGCCGATGTCCCTTCGGCCGGTGGCCCCCGCTCCGGTGGCGATAAACAGCGGGAGGACGCCGAAGACAAAGGCCAGGGAGGTCATCAGGATGGGGCGCAGCCGTCGCTGGGAGGCTTGAACGGCCGCGTCGATGATCGAGCGGCCTTCCTTGCGGATATTCCGGGCATAGTCGACGATGAGGATGGCGTTCTTGCTGGCCAGCGCCACCAGCAAAACGATGCCGATCTCGGTGTACACATTGATCTCGTATCCCCTGAAGGTCAGGGCCAGGGTGATGCCCAGCACGGCCAGGGGCACGGAAAGAATCACGGCCAGGGGGCTTGCCCAGCTTTCGTACTGGGCCGCCAGGGTGAGAAAGACCAGCAGCACGGAAAGGAAAAAGACGTAGATGATCTGGTGCCCCACCGCCTTTTCCTGGAAGGACATGCCCGTCCACTGGTAGACCATGTTTTGTGGCAGGATCTTGTCGGCGATTTTTTCCATGGTGGAAATCGCCTGGCCTGAACTGAATCCGGGCGTTGTGCTGCCGATGATCGCCGCGGACGGGTAGAGATTGTACAGGGAGATAAAATAGGGGGCGTTGGTGAAACTGACCTCCACCAAATTGCCCATGGGCACCATCTGCCCTTTCTGATTGCGCACAAACAGGTTGCCGATATCCTCCGGCGAGTTCCGGAAAGCGCCCTCGGCCTGAACGTAGACCTGGAAAGTCTGCCCGAACTGGTTGAACTGGTTTACAAAGGAAGACCCCAGATAGGCCTGAAGCGTGTTGAACACATCGATCACCGGGGTCTCGAACACCTCCGCCTTGAGGCGATCGACATTGGCATTGATCTGCGGCACATCCGGGTTGAAGGGGGTGGTGAGGCCGACGATGCCGGGGTTGGCGGAAGCGGTCTTGATGAGTTTTTGCACCGCTTTCTGCAGTTGATCGAAATCAAGGCTCCCGCCTTTCAGCCCCACCTGCATCTCGAAACCGGTGACGATGCCGAGTCCCTGGATAGCGGGGGGCTGGGTGGCAAAAAACGTGGCCTCCCGGATGGCGGAAAGCTTTTTCTGGAGAAGTGCCGTGATGGCATCCGAGGAAAGCTTAGATCCGCGCTGGCTCCAGTTTTCAAGAATGACGAAGGTGACCGCGGAATTGGATTTGGCGGCAAAGCCTTCCAGCAGGGAAATCCCCCCCACCGTGACCCAGTCCTTGATGCCGGGGATGGTCTTGTAAACCGCGTTCATTTTTTCCGCCACCGCATGGGTGCGCTGAAGGGAAGCCGCCTGGGGCAACTCCGTGCTGACCAGAACATAGCCCTGGTCCTCCGTGGGCAGAAACCCCCGGGGCAGGGTCCCGAACAGCCAGACGGCAATGCCGATCAGGACCGCATAGGCCGCCACCATTATGAGGGTGTGCCGCGTCATCCATCTGATCAGCCGCAGGAAAATCCGCTCCCCGGCGTCGTAAAAAGAATTGAAAATGCGGTAGATGAAGTTCGGCCGCTCTTTTTTCTTCTTCGGCTTGAGATAGAGGACGCACTGGGCCGGCTGGAGGGTCAGGGCGTTGAAGGCGCTGATCAGGGCGGTGGCGGCGATGACCAGGGAGAACTGCCGGTAGAGATGCCCGGTCACCCCGGACATGAAAACGGCGGGGACAAATACGGCCATGAGCACCACGGTGATTCCGTAAATGGGGCTGCTGAGTTCCCCCATGGCCTCGATGGTCGCTTCCTTGGGGGCAAGTCCCTGTTCCATGTGGTGGGTGACCCCTTCCACGATGATGATGCCGTCATCGACCACGATGCCGATGGCCAGCACCAGGGCGAACATGGTCACCATGTTGATGGTGTACCCGAGGGTGGCCATGGCCACGAAGGCCCCCAGAATGGTCACCGGCAGTGCGGTGGCGGGAATGATCATGGTGCGCATGATCTGGAGGAAGAGCAGGATCACCACCAGCACCAGGGCGATCGCTTCGAAAAGGGTCCGGTAGACCTCATCGATGGAGGCGCGGACAAACATGGTGGTGTCAAAAGGGATGCTGTATTCGAGGCCGGCGGGAAAGGATTGGCTCAGTCGCTCCATGGCGCTTTTGACCTCCCCCGCCACCTTCAGGGCGTTGGCGCCGGGAAGCTGGAAAACGGCGATACCGGCGGAGGGAGTGCCGTTTTTTTCGTTGAACTGGCTGTAGGTCTGGGACCCGAGTTCCACCCGTCCCAGGTCCTTGATGCGGATGATCTGGCCGGCCTGCTCCGTCTGGCTTTTGACGATGATGTTTTCAAATTCCCCCACCTGCTCAAGGCGCCCCTGCACCCGGACGCTGTACTGGAAGTCCTGCCCGGAAGGAACGGGCGGTGATCCGATTTCCCCGGCGGCCACCTGGATATTCTGTCCCTGGATGGCCTGAACCACATCGGCGGGGGTCAGGTTATAGCTCTGCATGATGGCGGGATTCAGCCAGATGCGCATGGCATAGGAGCCGACCCCGAAAATCTGGATGTTGCCCACCCCGTCCAGGCGCAGCAGTTCCTCCTTGAGGTTGATCAGGGCGTAATTGTCGAGAAAAAGGCTGTCATAGCGTTCGTCCGGTGACGTCAGGGTGATCACCTGCAGAATGGACGTGGAGGACTTGCGGGTGGTGACCCCCTGGCGCTGAACCTCGACGGGCAAAAGAGAAAGCGCCGAAGAGACGCGGTTTTGCACCAGGATCTGGTCGGTGTTGATATCGGAGCCGATCTGGAAAGTCACCGTCAGGCTGTATGCCCCATTGCCGGCGCTGTTCGATTGCATGTACAGCATCCCCTCCACCCCGTTGACCGCCTCTTCGATGGGCCGGGCCACGCTCTCCACCAGTATCCTGGCACTGGCGCCCGGGAAGAAGGTGCTCACGGTGATGGTGGGGGGCGTGATGTCGGGGTATTTGGTAATGGGCAGGCGCATCAGGGCAATTCCCCCGATGATGACGATGACGATGGCCAGCACGTTGGCGAAGATGGGGCGTTCGATAAAAAACCGGGAGAACATTTATGCCTACTCCAGTCCCCGGCCGGGCATGCGGGGCTTTGCCCGGTCGTATGTTCATGTTAGGCCTTACTTTCCAGGGAGATGGTCCCCCTTCATCTGTTTCATCTGCGGGGTCACCTTCGCACCGGGATGCGCCTGTTGAAGGCCGGTGACGATCACCCGGCTTTCCGGTCCAATCCCCTTTTTAATCACCCGCAGATCATCGACCTTCTTGCCGGTGGTGACAAAACGCTGCTCCACCTTGTCATTTTCATTGACCAGCAGAAGGAACTCCTTTCCCTGGGCCACCCCCAGGGCGGCATCCGGCACCAGCAGTGCATGCGTATCGACCGATACCGGAATCCGCACATGGGCATACATCCCGGGGAGCAGCGCGGGAAACCGGTTGACCAGCGGATTGTCGAGGATGCCGCGCATCTGCAGGGCGCCCGTGGCCGGGTTCAAAACCGTGGACGTGTAATCCACTACTCCCCGGTGAGGATACCCCGTTTCTCCGGTCACCCCCAGAAACACGGGGATCTGGTTTTGATCCGCTGATCGATTTTCCCGCAGCCTGTTGAGAAACCGCATGGTTTCCTGCTCCGTCAGGTTAAAATAGGCAAATATCGGGTTGAGCCGGTGGATGGTGGCCAGCTGGGTGGGGCCGCCGGCACCCACCAGGTTGCCCGGATCAACCAGGTGTCTTTCCATGCGCCCGTCGAAGGGGGCTCGGATCTTGGTATAGGACAGGTTGATCCGGGCCAGTTCGACTTTGGCCTCGGCCTCCTTGAGCGCGGCCTTGGCCTGTTCATACTGGGCCCGCCATTGTTCGACATTCGATTCCGATGTCGCATTCTTCTTCTTCATCCGCTGCTGCCGCTCATATTCCTTCAATGCGTGCTCCAGGGCCGCCTTTTGCTGGGCCACGACGGCCTGGGCCTGCTGCAGATCCGCTTCATAGGGTCCCGGTTCGATCAGGAAAAGCAGTTCCCCTTCCTGTACGATCGCCCCGTCTTCAAAGTGGATGGACTCCAGATATCCTTCCACCCGTGCCATCAGGTTGACCTCGCCACGCGCCTGCAGGGTGCCGGGGACCTCGATGTAATCGGTCACGCTCTGCTCCAGCGGATGGGAGACGGTAACCTTGGGGGTTGGCGGCGGCGCGGTGTTTTCCTGGCCTTTGCCGCAGCCGGCCAAGGCCGAACATAAGAGGGGGATGATGAAAAATCCCCACCTCATCCATGGGGCGGCCCTGGGGGCATGCATCGGCATCGGTTCCTTTCAGGTTGTGGTTTCGGCTTTCATGTTTCAACCCCCATCACCATCGGGGCAGCGGGGGCAGAATTCCCGTTTCCTCAACTGCCGCCGGTTTTACCGGCTGCTCTTTTAGAAGATCGCCCCAGTCGGTCCGCCGGGTCATCTCCTGGCGTATCTTTTCAGGGATAAAATCGTTTCCCTGGCGAATCTCCCATCCGCCGCCCAACGCACGGTATATGCCCACCAGGCTTTGGGGGACCTGCCCCTCTGCACTGGCCAGACTATCCTGCTGGGACAGCAGGGCCTGCTGGGCCGTGAGCACGGTGGTGTAGTCGGTATCGCCTTCCTTATACTGCACCATGGCCAGTTCAAGCGACTGTTTCGCCGCCTCCGCCGCCTCCTGCAGCAGGGCGGCCTGGTCCTGGGTATTGAGAAAGGCGACCAGGTTGTTTTCGACTTCCTGCTGCGCCTGGAGCACGGCGCTCCGGTAGGAAACCAGAAGTTCCTGGAAACGGGCGTCCTGCAGCCGGACATTATTGGCGATACGACCGTAATTTAAAAAGTTCCAGGTAAAGGACGGCCCGTAGGTGATCAGGCGATGATTCCAGGAAAACATATCCCCCAGGCCGGATGGGGCCCAGGTTGTTTCCGATCACCTCGAAGGAACCCGAAAGCGAAAAGGCGGGGTACAAATCCGCTTTGGCGATGCCGATTTGATTGACTTGTGCAGCCGCCTGATACTCGGCCTGACGGATATCGGGGCGCCTGCGCAGCAAATCGATGGGAATCCCCACCGCCACCTTCGAAGGCACGGAAGGAATCCCGGATTTCTCCGAAAGGAGGCCGTTTATCTGTGCGGGCGGCCGCCCCAGAAGAACGCTCAAGGCGTTGCGGGTCTCGCGAAGGGTGGTCTCCAACTGGGGAATGGTCGCCCGGGTGGCCTTTAACTGGGAAAGCGCCTGGTAAACATCGCGTTCGCTGGTGGCGCCCGCCCGGTACCGGACCCGGGCGATCCTCAGCCCTTCCTCCTGGCTTTTCGCATTTTCCCGGGCAATGCGCAGCCGTTTTTCCAGCGTGCGGATGGAAATGTAAGTGTTGGCCACCTGGGCGGTGAGGCTGACCAGGGCCGAATCATAGGCCGCCACCGAGGCCAGCAGGCTCAGCCGTGCCGAATCGATCCCCCGGCGGAATTTGCCCCAGAAATCAATTTCCCAGCTGGCGGCCGCCCCCAGGGTCGATTCCGCATAGGAGAGGCTTCCCGGGGAGGACGAAGCCGTGCTGCCGGCTGTTGTTGACGCACCGCCGGCGGCGGCTGACGTCCCGGCCTGGGTGCCGAATGCACCGAAACCCACCCCGGAACCGATCTCGTTTTGCTTCAGGGAGCCGCTGGCCTGCTGGGATTGGGGATACCACTGCCCGACGGCAATGCCGAGTTGCGCCTGTGCCTCGATCACCCGAAGCCCGGCGGCCTGCAGCTGCAGATTGTCCCGGTAAGCCGTGTTGATGAGCAGGGTGAGGTCGGGGTCATCAAAGATCCGCCACCAGCCCCGGTATTTCGGGGTTCCCACACCCAGACGCGAATCTCTGATTTCCATCCATGATTCCTCCACGGACACCCGTGGGGAGCTGAAATTCGGACCGACCCTAAAGCATCCTCCCATGCAGACGATGGGCAGCAGAATCAGGAAGACAAATGTTTTCAAGCTGTTGTTCCCGTTGGAGCATTTTTGCCGGATAGAACAGTCAGCTATAGTTTATAGAAAAACAGCGGATTGAATGGAATTGGGGTTAGAATGTATTTCGTATTGGAGGTTCGGGTATTTGCGGTACCGGATACATTTCTACCGTCCGGTCGTAGATGCATATGAATTTGTATCCAGAAATGTCGCACCGGCAGGCGGGCCCGGCTGGGTGGACGATTACCTGATGGCCGGTCAATCGGTTTTTCTCGCCTCCGATCCCTTCGCATTGTGGCGATAAACCATCACCCGGGCCTTTTCCAGGGTGACCAGGCCTTCCGTGATCAGGGCGTCGAGTTCGGGCAGGAAGGATTCGATTTTTTCTTCGGTGTCCACGATTTCGATCACCAGGGGAAGATCTTCGGACAGGCGCAGAATCTTCGAAGTATGAATGCGGCTGTTGGCGCCGAATCCCAGGACGCCGCGAATGACCGTGGCGCCGGCCATTCCGGTTTCACGCGCTTTTTTGACGATCACTTCATAGAGGGGTCTTCCTTCGGACCGGTCGCTCTCCCCGATGAAAATTCTCAGCAGCATCGATTCATGCGGAAGCTTCATGATATTCTCCCGGATCAGAGCAGGCGGGCCAGGGTGATGCCGGCAAAGAGTGCGGCAAACCCGATGCCGTTCTGCAGAAAAAAATTGCCGGCGGCAGCGGCCCAGTCGGCCGCACGAAGCAGTTCGCCGGTTTCCAGTATATACGATGAAAATGTGGTGAAAGCACCCATAAACCCCACCATGATGATTACACGGGCCTGGCCGAAAAGGGGCCATCGGTGTTCGAAAAGGGTCCAGACCACGCCCGCCAGAAAACATCCGGTGATATTCACCGCCAGGGTTCCCCAGGGAAATCCGGCACCGGTCAGGCGGTGGACGAAACCGGCCAGTCCGTAGCGGCAAAGGGTCCCCGCAGCGCCGGCGATGGACAACAGCAGAAATTTCTGAAGCATTGGAGCCTTAAATTCCCTTCTAATTGGCAGAAGGATGATAATACTGCATGGCTTCGGGGATCAGTTTCTTGATATTTTCGATCCGCTTCTGATCCGAAGGGTGGGTGCTCAAAAATTCCGGAGCCGACGCGCCGCCTTTCTTGGCCATCATCCGTTCCCAGAAGGCAACCGCTCCATGGGGGTCATAGCCGGCCATGGCCATGAAGATCAGGCCCAGCCGGTCGGCCTCGGATTCCTGGAGACGGCTGTAGGGCAAAAGAACCCCCACCTGGGCGCCCAGCCCGAACGCAGTCATCCAGAGCTGCTGGGTCGCGGCCGGCTGGGTCTTTAATGCCTCACCCAACGCCACGGTCCCGAACTGGGCCAGCAGTCCCTGGCTCATCCGCTCACCGCCGTGTCCGGCCACCGCATGGGCGATTTCGTGCCCCATCACCACGGCCAGGCCGTTGGCGTCCTTTGCCACAGGGCAGAGCCCCTGGTATACCACGACCTTGCCCCCCGGCATGCACCAGGCGTTGACTTCTTCGCTGTCGATCAGGTGGAATTCCCATTTATAATCTTTGATCTTGTCGGCCATGTTGTGCTGTTTAAAAAAGGTATCCACCGCCTGCGCGATATTCTGGCCCACCTGCTGCACCATTTTTGCACACTCGGTATTGTTTATGACTTTGTGTTCCTTAAGAAACTGGTCATACTGCTGAAAACTCATGGATAGCATGGTGGATTCAGGCACCAGGTCCAGCTGCTGACGGCCGGTGATGGGAACTGTGGAGCAGGCGGCCAGAAAAGCCAGGATCAGCGCGCCGGTCACTATTATTTTTAAAGGTTTCATGGTTTGCTCCCTTTTTTGGAATTCTGTTGCTGAAAGCAGCGCTTTCAAGCCGAAATTTTAATACTGGCCGATTTCGCAGAGCGCGTCAACATATACATAATATTCTTTTTTAGCTCCAAAGCGGCACTGCCGGGACTGCTTGGCCTTACGGGTATCAAAGGATGGCAATACCTGTTTAGAATAATTACCATGATGGCCATTTGTGTCAATCTAATATTAAATCAATTATATATCTTGTTCTTGAATCGACTGGGGGATCTTTTGGGCGATGAAATTTCGGAAAACGCGTGAGGAGCGGATTCTGATGTCATTGTCCTTCATGGCGATATCATCCCGACAAGGGCTTGTTTTGCCTTTGTATGCTCAAAGCGATTTCTCAGCTGTCGCGGGGAGGCGTTTTCATGCAGATCGGAATCCGCATAATCGGTCAGGCGCTGCTTGTCTCATCTGAATGGAGTTCATATTCTTATGAAACAGTACCGGCGGAATGGATGCCGGACGGCAACGCATAACAGTTTTAAACTTGAGGATATATATGATGGAAAACGATATTGAGAAAAGAAGGCGACATAAACGGGTGATGTTTTCCACCCGGGACGGTATTGCCGCGCTGTTTTCGATTCACGGCATACAGAGCGTGATTCCGTCGACGCTGTTGGACCTGAGCGCAGGCGGATTGAGCTGCTATGTCAAAAAAAATGAAAATCTCTCCTTTGAATCCGGAAACCGGTTGATCCTTATGGAGATCAATGACTTGAAGAAATTCAAGCTGCCGGTGAACACGGAAATTCAGATCAAATGGATTCTCGACGACGCCGGTCATACCGGGCTGGGATGCCAGTTCATGGATATCGATGAAGGGGTTCAAAAAAAAATCACCCGGTTTATCGGTGCACTCGAGCAATACAGCGACAAGAAGCGCGCCATCGATTCGGTTGCTCATCTTCAGGCCGATTTGAAGGGATTATGAATAATTGCAGCTTGAAAATCGCCGGAGGGAAGTGGTAGAAGTACCTGAGTCAGACACCGATAAAAAGGAATAATCATGAAACTCAGGACCTGCGTGGCGCCGACCGGCAATTTCGTATATGGGGCTCACCGCCCCCGCTTTCGGGTGAAAAATCTGCGTGAAAACAACTTCATAGTTGATCTGGGCCGCTATTTAGACCAAACATCGGTGAACAACCGGGATAATTTCCCGCCGGGGGACGTGGACGAAACCGGTGCGGACACCATCTATGAAATCCGTAACCCGTTTCCCTTTAGAGGCGTCACGTATATTACCAAATCCTGGGCGGACCAAAAGGCCAAAGACCCAGAATCCATCCGGATTCCAGCACCCGAGCCGGTCTCTTTCACCGACACACTGGCCGGATGGATTAAAAAAGAGAACCGTCCATCATCTGTGCCGCCGCATTATTTTGAAACCCTTCCAAAGCCCCTTCGCCTGGCCCTTGCTGCCACTTCCACCGACCCCCGGGATCTGGTTCAACTGGCCCGGCAGTCGGCTCAATTTGTTTACGGCGCGGATGGTGAAAAGCCGGTCGGCCTTCGGTATCAGGCCAATGCCGACGGCAGCGCCGGCCCGGTGATCAGGGACCATCTGCTGTTTGAAATTGTGGCCAATAATCCTTGTCTTCCGGATGATTACAAAATTGTCATGGTTCTGCTTCCCGGGGCCCAGGGAAGCAGCGAGATTGTGGGGGAATTTGCTAAAGGAGGCGGCTCCTCTCATGTTTTCGAATATTTACGTCGAAACAGCTATATTCCGGGGGGGCATTATGCCGCCAACATGGCGCATGATGCGGTCCGATACCGGATCGCCGACCTGACGCTGGCGGACATGCGCGCCCTGCGGCACCTATATTATCAACGAACGGTGATCCGCGTGGCCGAGGAGATCGGTATCGTAGTTAACTGCCAGCGCCGGCAGATGACCGGGGCGGAGATCGAAAAACTGCGCAGCGAGGTCAATCAGGCGCTGCAGATGAGCGCCAAGCGAAAAGACCTGAAGTTCAACCGCACCCTGTGGGGATGGAACTTCGGTTTCGATTATGCCCCCACCCGGTACCGGCTGCACGCTTCCCACCAGCAGATTCACCAGCAGTATGCCATGATTCCCGCGTGCATCCCCATGGAAGGCGTCAAGGCCCGGGGATGGGAGGACGGTGGGGATTTTACGCCCTATGCCTGCGGAGACATGGTGGCCGATTTTATCCGCACCTATCGCCTGCAGGCGTCCAAACCTTTTTTCGAGTCCTACATCCGGGCGATCTTCGGCAACCAGCGGTTTGACCGCCGGGAAGAGAACCGCAGCCTGGTCATTTATGAGGATATGAACCTTATTTTATTTGTACCCAAGGCCCAGACCTCCCAGTGGGAGATCCAGCTCATGATGCTTCCCCCGGTGGGGCATATCCTGGAAGCCGACAACGATGTCCGCCGATCCATCGACTACGCCATGCTGGTGGCCGTCAAGGTGCTGGGTGTCCTGGGGGCAAAAATGGTCACGGTTTTTGAATATGCCAGATCCATAGACAGTCTGGATACGGACCAGCGGCTCATTTATACCTTTCTTCCCCGCCTGCCGGAGTCGCCGGGGGCCTTCAGCGAGGCCCAGCTCCGGTGGATCAACGGCCATTACCCGGAGGACTTTGCCGCCGCCTGCCGGGCAAAGCTGCTGCCGGTATTAAATGATATCGGCACTCTGGCGTGACAAAGGGCGAATCTGGCCCCTTTGCCGCTTCCGGATTGACCTCAAACCGCGCGACGATCTTGGCTGATCCATCCGCGTTCTGAAGCCTTTTTAAAATTCCATCAATCAATTTGTTTTACAAATTTGTATTTCGTAATTACAATTTTGTAAAACAATATTGTTGTTTTCGCTTTCGATCTAAAGGCTGCAGTCCGTAAATCCGCTGTCTGACGCGTTTCTTCATGTTGGCATGTCAGTTGCATTCAATCAGGCATACGCAAAACGGGAGCATGAATGTGTTGAATCAGTCAATTGAAAAAAATCAGGCGGGATTTGCAAAGGATCTGCTGAAAAAGCGCGAAGCGCTCTTTTCCGATCATGATCCGGCGGACACCCCTTCGGTGCTCAAGGCTTACGCTCATTATATTGACGAATATATCCGCAACAGCTTCGAGTCGAGCAACATCGGCCCCCGCATGAACATCATCAAGAACCCCTATGCCATCATCGCCCTGGGGGGATACGGCCGGTCCGAGCAGTGCTACCATTCGGATGTGGATCTATTGATCCTGTTCCAGGATCGGGTGCCCAGGGAAGCCGACGAACTGATCCGGGAAATCATTTACCCCTTGTGGGATATCCGCATGGAAGTGGGCCATGCCACCCGCTCCATCGGCGAATGCCTCAAAATCGCCCAGGAAGACTATGAAGTCTTCACCTCTATTTTAGACGCCCGGTTCATCTGCGGTATTTCATCCGTTTACACCCAGCTGATGGACCAGATCGAGCGCCGGATCATCCACCGAAAATCAAAAAAGGTCATCAAGTGGCTGGTGGACCGCAACCGTCAGCGGCACCAGGATTTCGGCGATTCCACCTTTCTCCTGGAGCCGAACCTGAAGGAAGGAAACGGCGGGCTGCGGGACTATCACACCATGCGCTGGGTGGCGGATATCCGGTTCGGACTGAAAGAAACACGGGACCTGGAATACCTGGGATGCCTTTCCCATGCCGAATACAACGACCTGAGCACGGCCCTGTCCTTTATTTGGACGGTGCGCAATCAGCTTCATCTGATCGCTGCCCGCAAGTGCGATCAGCTCTATTTCGAGTACCAGCATCGGTTGGCCCGGGCCATGGGATTTTCGCCGGAAAAGGGTCAGTCCGCGGTGGAGCGGTTCCTGAGTGAACTGCACGCCCATATGGCGCATATCAAACAGCAGCTGCTCCTGTTTTTATATGAGCTCGGCTATGAGCAGGCGGGCAAATGGAAGCACAACATCCGCAAGGTGAAGCAGATAAAAGGAATTCACCTGGCCGAGGGCCGGCTCAATTTCGATTCACCCGAATCCATTCTGGATGATCCCACGCTGCTGATCCGAATTTTTGAAGTCAGCGCGGAGCTCAAGATCCCCTTGAGCCGGGAATCGCTCCGACTGGTCCGGGAGTTCGGATATCTGGCCGGCGAAAGGTATCTGGCCGATCCGGAAGCCCGGTCCCTGTTCGAAAATATTCTCATGGCTCCGGCGCCCACCTTCAATGTGCTGGAGCAGATGCTCATCTCCGGATTCCTGGTCCGCCTGATCCCGGAATATGAAACCGTGGTGGACCGCATCCAGTATGACGCCTACCACCTGTTCCCGGTGGATCGGCATATGCTCAAAACGGTGTACATCATTAAGAGTTTCGGCACGTTTCAGGACCCCTGCCGGGATGTCCTCTGCGGGGACCTTTACCGGCGCCTGAAACGGAAAAAGCCCCTCATGCTGGCCGCCCTGATGCACGACCTGGGCAAGGGGCTTCCCGGTGGAAAACATTCGGATGCCGGGGCGAAAATCGCCCAGACCGTGCTGGAGCGCAACGGGTATGCCCAGCGGGATATCGAGACCGTGTCTTTTCTGATCGAAAATCACCTGCTCCTGGCCAAGACGGCCACCCGTCGGGATCTAAACGATGAGGAGACCGCCATCATGTGTGCCAGGCGGATCCAGGATGAAAACCGCCTGAAAATGCTCTATCTCCTCACTGTCGCCGACTCGGTCGCCACCGGTCCAAAGGCCTGGAACGACTGGACCGCAGCCCTGATGCGGGATTTGTTTTTAAAGGTGATGAGCATTCTGGAAAGCGGCGAACTGGCCTCATCGGCAGCGGTTCGGCTGATCGAGAAGAAAACCGATTATGTGGTCGGCATGAAGGATGTGGCCTTCAATGGAAGCGGGCTTCAAAATCTTTTATCCCAGATGTCTCCCCGGTATCTGCTCTACACCGATGCCGATGACATCATCGCCCATATCAACCTCTACCAGAACATGGGCGACGCCCCGTTCGTGTGGAAGGTTCATCCGGACCCGGAACTCAACACCCGGACCGTGGTCATCTGCGCCAAGGACCGGCCCGGGCTGTTCTCCCGCATTGCCGGGGTGTTTACCTTAAACAGCATCAACATTTTAGATGTTCAGGTCTACACCTGGCGAAACCAGATCGCTTTGGATATTTTCAAAGTGGAGCCGCCGCCGGACCAGATATTCGAGGCCGAGCGCTGGGTGCGGGCGGAAAAAAACCTCCACGACGCACTTGCC
This sequence comes from uncultured delta proteobacterium, assembly GCA_963826785.1. Lineage (GTDB taxonomy): Bacteria > Desulfobacterota > Desulfobacteria > Desulfobacterales > Desulfosalsimonadaceae > CAWGYD01. Next base: position 264,409 of record CAWGYD010000008.1, on the reverse strand, counting down.
GGAAACCTGGATTTGTCCGAGGCCCTTTCCCGGAAGGTGCTGCCGGGCCGGCACATCGAACCCCATGTATCCACCCGGCCCAACCGGGTGAAGGTGGATAATGACATGTCGAGCTTTTTCACCATTGTCGAGGTGTTCGCATATGATTTTCCCGGGCTGCTTCACAGGATTACCGATGCCATCAGCCGGTGCGGACTCAATATCCGGGTGGCTAAAATCGCCACCAAGCTCGACCAGGTGGTGGATGTATTCTATGTCCGGGATGAATCCGATGAAAAAATCACCGACCCGGAACAGGTGGAGCAGATCAAGACGGAAATTCTGTCGGTGCTGCCTCATGTGGGGGAACACCCCCCTGGCCCCCCTCAAGGGGGGAATTGAAATGATTTACGGATACTCTCCATATAGGAATCCTCAACGAGGGGGCACTCTCGATAGAAATCCCCCCTTGAGGGGGGCCAGGGGGGTGTCAAGCGGTTGCACAAACACATTTAGGTATCGTCTAAACGAACAGGGTAATCGAAGAAATTTTTAAGCCATGAACAGGGGGTAGAATGAAGAGAAAAGCGACCACATGGATAATGATGCTGATCCTGTTTTTGCTGTCCGCAGGGCCGGCATTTGCAGCGGATGCGATTGACAGCGGGGATACGGCCTGGATTATCGTGGCCACCGCCCTGGTCATGATGATGACCCCGGCGGGGCTGGCGCTGTTCTACTCGGGCATGAGCCGGTACAAAAACCTGCTCAATACCTTTGCCATGACCTTTGTTTCTTACTGCCTGGGCAGCATCATCTGGGTGTTGTGGGGATATACCCTGGCTTTCGGACCGGACGCAGGCGGCGTCATCGGTAATCTGGACCACCTTTTTTTAAACGGGATCGGGGTCGAAAGCGTTACGGGCACCATTCCCACTTTCGTGTTCGTCCTGTTTCAGCTGACCTTTGCCGGCATTACCGTGGCCCTGGTGCTCGGCTCCGTTGTCGATCGGATGAAGTTTTCCGCATGGATCATCTTTGCGGTGCTGTGGCTCACCTTCATCTACTGCCCCATCGCCCACTGGGTATGGGGAGGGGGCTGGATGGCCGACATGGGGGCGCTCGATTTCGCGGGCGGCAACGTGGTTCACATCAATGCCGGTGTGGCCGGCCTGGTGCTGGCCCTGATGCTGGGCAAACGCCACGGGTACGGCAAAGAGGCCATGTTCCCGTCAAGCATCACCCTGACCGCCCTGGGAGCGGCCCTGCTGTGGTTCGGCTGGTTCGGCTTCAATGCGGGAAGTGCCCTGGCAGCCAACGGGGTTTCCGGGTCGGCGTTTCTGGCCACCAACACTTCCGCCGCCATGGCCGCGCTTTCCTGGATGTTTATGGAATGGTACTTCACGAAAAAACCCACCGTCCTGGGAATCGCCTCGGGGGTGGTGGCGGGACTGGTGGCGATTACGCCCGCCGCCGGGTACGTGAACATGCCGGCTTCACTGGTGATCGGTTTTTTTGCCGGGGTGATCGGTTTTTTCAGCGTATCCAAGCTCAAGCACAAGATGGGGTATGACGATTCCCTGGACGCCTTTGGCGTGCACGGCATCTGCGGCATGTGGGGCGCGCTGGCCACCGGCCTGTTTGCCTCCCCGGCAATTTCCGGCTCCGCCGGATGGTTTTACGGCAATGCATCGCAGTTTGGCATCCAGATCGTCTCCATCCTGGCCACGGTCGCCTACACTGCCGCCGGCACCTGGGTGGTGGTGATGGTGACCAAGATGCTGGCGGGGGGCCTGCGGGTGGAAATCGAAAATGAAATCGAGGGGCTCGACAGCGCCATTCACGGGGAAAGAGGGTTTGAGATCAGCTGATCCGCTCTTCATCAAACGCATTGCATATAAAAATTCACATAAAAAAGGAGGCACATCATGAAGAAAATAGAAGCCATCATCAAACCCTTCAAACTCGACGATGTCAAACAGGCGCTGAGCGAAATCGGGCTGCAGGGCATGACCATCACGGAAGTAAAAGGGTACGGCCGTCAGAAAGGGCATAAGGAAATTTACCGGGGCGCCGAGTACCTGGTGGACTTCATCCCCAAGATCAAGATCGAAATCGTGGTGCGGACCGAGCAGGTGGACGAAGTCGTCCAGACCATCCGCAATGCCGCCAATACGGGAAAGATCGGCGACGGCAAGATTTTCGTGCTCTCCCTGGAGCAGGTCATCCGGGTCCGCACGGGAGAAACCGGGGACGAGGCCATTTAACCTCTCATCAAAGGTTCCCAAAAGATAAGGGAATGATGAATGATGGAATGATGGAATAATAGGTCAGTGGTTACCTCTTCATTGACCCAATATTCCATTATTCCAATTAGATTCAGAACCTGAAACACGGTAGATCGAGTGCCGATAAACAAACACACAAGGAGGAATCAATGACTAGTGCCAAAGATGTATTGGAGTTTATCAAACAGGAGAAAATCAGGGTAGTGGATTTCCGGTTCATGGATTTTCCCGGGATCTGGCAGCATTTTAGCGTTCCGTCCACCGAAGTGGACGAATCCTGCTTCGAAGACGGGTTCGGGTTCGACGGATCGAGCATCCGGGGCTGGCAGCCCATCAACGCCAGCGACATGCTGGTCGTTCCGGACCCTTCCTCCATGAAGGTGGATCCCTTCTATGAGGAAAAAACCGTGGTGCTGATCGGCAACATCGTCGATCCCATTACCCATGAACCGTATACCCGTGACCCGAGGCATGTGGCCCAGAAGGCCGAAGCCTACCTGAAACAGACCGGTATCGGAGACACGGCGTTTATCGGGCCGGAAGCGGAATTTTTTATCTTTGACGATGTGCGGTTCGAATCCGGCCGTCACCAGGCCTTCTACATGGTCGATTCCGAAGAAGGCATCTGGAACAGCGGCCGGGACGAATTTCCGAACCTGGGCTACAAACCCCGCCACAAGGAAGGGTATTTCCCGGTTCCTCCCATGGACAAGCAGCAGAATATCCGCACCGAGATGATGCTGACCCTGCAGGATCTCGGATTTGACGTGGAATGCCAGCATCACGAGGTGGCCACCGGCGGCCAGGCCGAAATCGACATGCGGTTCAAGCCCCTTCTGGAGATGGGCGATCAGCTGGTGTGGTTCAAGTACGTTCTGAAAAACGTGGCCCATAAATACAACAAGACGGTGACGTTCATGCCCAAACCGCTGTTCGAGGACAACGGATCGGGCATGCACACCCATGTCAGCATCTGGAAGGAAGGCCAGCCGCTGTTCGCCGGGGACAAGTACGCGGGCGTTTCCCAGGAAGCCCTGTATGCCATCGGCGGCATCCTGAAACACTGCAAGGCACTGTGCGCCTTCACCAACCCGACCACCAACTCCTACAAGCGACTGGTGCCGGGTTTCGAAGCGCCGGTCAACCTGGCCTACTCCAGCCGGAACCGGAGTGCGGCGGTCCGCATCCCCATGTATTCCTCTTCACCCAAGGCCAAGCGGATCGAATTTCGCACCCCGGACCCCTCCTGCAACGGCTATCTCGCATTTTCCGCGGTCCTGATGGCGGTGCTCGACGGCATCCAGAACAAGATGGACCCGGGCGATCCGCTGGACAAGAACATCTATGATCTTCCGCCGGAAGAACTGGCCGAGATCCCGTCCGCACCGGGTTCCCTGGAAGAAGCACTGGCCGCCCTCAAGGAAGACCATGAGTTTTTGCTCAAGGGCGACGTATTCACCAAGGACGTCATCGAGCGCTGGATCGAGTACAAGACCGATGCGGAGGTCAACGCCATGAAACTGCGGCCGCATCCCCATGAGTTCTTCCTGTACTATGACATTTAAACATACGTTTTCCTAAAGTCGTAAATCACTGCATAAGCGCCCCGGGGGTTTCCCCGGGGCGCTTTGCGTCTGCACCTTTTAAAATTCAACACTCCTTCTTTGTTTCCTTCTTTGACTCCCTTCCTCCGATGTTTTGCGATGTCCAGGACGGCACATGTTCTGAAAGATTTTGAAACCGGTCATGTAAGATTTTTAATTTGTGTTTTGCCAATATTTCGTTATGATTCTTCCAAGCCTGTAAATCCTAAATCCTATCTGGCGGGCGATATTTGATCTATCCGAACTTTTTTATATCGAGTGCTGATAAACATCAAAAGGGAGAAGACCATGTCTGACAAGAGCGTGTTTGAACCGGACTGGCGCGAAAAGCCGCCGGCGAAGAAATCCTATCGGTCCATCTTCAAGTGGGGACGCCCCGATGAATACAAGCACCCCAATCATGCATGGTTCGAGATGCTCAAGGCCGAATTCAACATGTCGGATGCGGATTTTAAAAAACCGAAATTCGAGGGGGACGAAGCCGTCAAAATCGACCGGAAAATCGGTCTCTCCGAAGCGCAGATCCATAAAATCGAAGAGCTGGCGGGCAAGCGAAACGTGTCCACCGACGACTACAGCCGGGTAAAATACAGCCACGGCAAAACAGTGGACGAAGCCCTGGACCTTCGCCACCATCGGGTCGCCCAGGTTCCGGATGTGGTCGTGCACCCCCGGAACAAGAAAGATGTGGCAAAGATCGTCGCTTATTGCAGTGACGAAAAAATTCCCCTTTATGTCTACGGCGGCGGATCTTCGGTGACCTTCGGCCTGCAAACGCCTAAGGGCGGGGTCATGCTGGTGATGAGCACGCATATGAACAAGGTGCTTTCCATCAACGAACTCAACCAGACCGCCCGGGTTCAGGCTGGCATGTTCGGCCCCGCCTATGAAGAGGCGTTGAACAATGCGCCGGAGCGGTTCAAGACTGCCCGCCGCTACACCTGCGGCCACTTCCCCCAGTCATTTGAATATTCTTCCGTGGGGGGCTGGATCGTCACACTGGGATCGGGCCAGGCCTCCACCTACTACGGTGATGCCTATGACCTGGTGATCAGCCAGGAATACGTCACGCCGGCGGGGTCATTTAAAACCCTGGAATTTCCCGCCACCGCCACCGGCCCCAAGATCAACGACATCATGAAAGGAAACGAGGGGGCTTTCGGTGTGCTGGTGGAACTGACCATGAAGATCTTCCGCTGCATGCCGGATAACCGCCAGCGGTTTGCCTTCATGTTCCCTTCCTGGGAAAAGGCGGTGAACGCCAGCCGGGAGATCATGCAGGGCGAATTCGGCGTTCCCGCGGTCTACCGGATTTCCGACCCCGAGGAAACCGAGGTGGGATTGAAGCTCTTCGGCCTCCAGGGGGGGCCGGTGGACAGCCTCATCCACCTGCGGGGGTATCGGCCCATGGAGCGGTGCCTGTGCCTGGGCACCACGGAAGGGGAAAAGAGCTATGCCAAGTACGTAAAAGCCCAGGTGGCCCGGGTATGTCGGCAGTACGGGGCCATGAACCTGACCGGGTATGCCACCGGCCTGTGGGAAAAGACGCGCTACAAGGAGCCCTACATGCGCGAGGACCTCATGGACTACGGCATCATCATCGACACCGTGGAGTCCGGGGTGACCTGGGACAACCTGCACCGGCTGCACCAGGGCGTCCGTTCCTATATCAAGAGCCGGCCGCATACCATCTGCATGACCCATGCCTCGCATTTTTATCCCCAGGGGACCAATCTTTACTTCATCTTCATTTTAAAGATGATCGAACTCAAGGAGTATCAGAAATTTCATCACGGGGTCATCGAATCGATCATCAAGAACGGCGGGTCCATCAGCCATCATCACGGGGTGGGCAAACTGTTTTCACCCTTCATGGAAAAGCACCTGGGCAAAGAGCAGATGGCGGTATTGCGGGCGCTGAAAAACCATTTCGATCCCAACGGCATCATGAATCCGGGGGGGCATCTGGGACTGGATTAATATTCGGACACTGGACACTGGACGGTGCACGTGCATGAATACGAATCCGAGGCTTTGAGATAAACAGCGACCGGGGGAGAGGGAAAATGGGAAATGTAAATGGTCAGCTGATTCTGTCCATCGATGCGGGAACCCAGTCGATCCGGGCTTCTGTGGTGGACCTGAAGGGCGATATCCTGCACATCGTCAAGACGCCCATCGAACCCTATTTTTCCAGAAATCCCGGTTGGGCGGAGCAGGAGCCGGACTACTACTGGTCCATGTTCTGCAGTACCTGCAAACTGCTCTTCGAAAAAATTGGAGAGCTGAAGCAGCGCATTGCGGGGGTGGCCGTGACCACCCAGCGGGCCACCGTGGTGAATGTGGATCGCGAGGGCCGGGCGCTTCGGCCCGCCATCACCTGGCTGGACAACCGCAAGGCCGATGCCGGCAAAATCATTCCCGGCGTGCTCAAGCCCGTGCTCAAGGCGGCCCGGCTGCTCGAATTCGCCGAAGGGGTGATTGCGGATGCGGAAGTCAACTGGATCAAGCAGCAGCAGCCGGATATCTGGGAAAAGACCCACAAGTACCTGCTCCTGTCCGGCTATTTCAATTACAAGCTGACCGGCGAATTTGTCGACTCCACCGGCAGCAACGTCGGATATCTGCCCGTCAACAACAAAACCTACCAGTGGGCGGGAAAATACGATTTCAAGTGGAAGATTTTTCCTGTGGATGCCCAAAAGCTCCCCGCTTTGGTCAAGCCGGGGGAAGAAATGGGCCGGATCACTGCCAGGGCCGCAGAGGAGACCGGCATCCCGAAGGGGTTGCCCGTGATCGCCGCGGCCAGCGACAAGGCCTGCGAGATCCTGGGGGCCGGATGCATGACCCCGGAAACCGCCTGCCTGAGCTTCGGCACCATCGCCACGGTCAACACCGCCACCGCCAAGTACGTGGAGGTCCAAAGTTTCTTCCCTCCTTATCCGGCCGCCGTTCCCGACACCTATTATACCGAGGTCTCCATCATGCGGGGGTTCTGGATGGTCTCCTGGTTCAAGGAGCAGTTCGGGCAGAAGGAGATCGAGGAGGCCCAAAAGGAGGGCGTCACCCCGGAGATGCTCTTTGACGCCATGATCCGGGACGTGCCCCCCGGCTCCCTGGGATTGATCCTGCATCCCCACTGGACCCCGGGGCCGCATACCGCCAAGTATGTCAAAGGCGCTGTGATCGGGTTCGGCGATATCCACACCCGGGCGCATTTTTACCGGGCCATTATCGAGGGATTGATTTTCGGGCTCAAGGAAGGGGCCGATGTCACCGAAAAGAAAAACAAGGTTCCCATCCGGGGCCTGCGGGTCTCCGGGGGCGGCTCCCAGAGCGATACGGCCATGCAGATTGCGGCCGACATTTTCGGGCTTCCCGCCCAGCGGCCCCATACCCATGAAACATCCGCCATCGGCGCGGCCATCGATGCGGCGGTAGGGCTCAAGTTCTATTCTGATTTCAATGCGGCGGTATCGGAGATGACCCGGGTCAGGGACGTGTTCGAGCCCATCGCCCAGAACCACGAACTCTATTTGGCCCTTTACGAAAAGGTCTACACCAAGATTTTCAAACAGCTCAAACCGCTTTACAGGAGCATCCAGGAGATCACGGGGTATCCGGCGCGATAAAATATTTCAGGGATGCCGCACACATGTTATTGCGTTTGCGTTTTACTTTATTTTTTTGCTGTCCAAAGGTCCAACACCCCCCTTGGTCCCCCCTCTAAGGGGGAATAAAAAGGAGTCCCCCCTCGAGGGGGCGGGCGTTATTAAGAGGCTGAACCTTCTTCAAACAGTTCCAGTATCCGCCGCTCCGCCCAGCTCCTGAACGCAAAATTTTCGATAAAACCACAGTGGCCGCCAAACGGCACGGGTTCAATGTGAAGACAATCCGAGGCATAGAGGTTTTTGAGGTCCTCCGAGGGGATTACCGGGTCGTCCAGGCTGGAAATGATGAAAGCGGGAATCTGCAGGGCCTTTAATGCTTCTCCGGTAATGGCGTACCCGGAAAGATAGGCGTCAAGATTCGCAAAATCGGTGTATTCACGGATGAAATAATCGGTCAGCGCCCGTATGGAGGTATGCCGGTTGACTTCGTCCATTTTCACCAGGTCCGGAAAGAATCCCTCTTTCAATCGCAGGGACCGGCGCCATTTCTTCATGAAGTACCCCTCGTAGAGGAAAAACCCGTTTTCCATGGCATCGAGCGTGCTCAAGGGGCGCAGCACCGGGCAGACCGCCGCCACTTTTTCCGCATGGATGCCGGCATCCGGGGCCCGCACCGCCACCCGAAGGGCAAAATTTCCACCCAGGGAAAATCCGCCCAGGAGCAGACGGGTGTGGAAAAAGGTATCCTGGATCGTCCTGATGGCGGCCACCACCTCATGAATCCTGCAGGAGTGAAACAGTTCCCGGTTTAAATGGTGGGTTTTTCCGTGGTCCCGCAAATTCAGGCGAAAGACGTCGTAGCCGTTTTCAAAGAGCAGGCCGGCGGCCGATACCAGGTACAGGGAATCGGCACTCCCTTCCCAGCCGTGAATCAATATGCACAGGCCTTTTGTCTGTTTTTCCGGGTGTGCGGCATAGTATCCCTGCAGGCGTATGCCCTCGCCGGCATCGATGATGTGCGGCTTGGAAGCGCAAAGCATCTTTCTGGCCCGCCGCGCCACCAGAGGCCGCCGGAGGGGGAGGCTGTTGATGATGCTCTGTACATGCCGGTTTCTCAACAGGACGTGCGGGTTGAAAGAATCGTTTGCCTTCATTCGGCTTCCCTGGGGTAGACGATCTTTCCGCTCGCGGAAATATCGTATCCGGTAAAGTGGCCGGCCAGTTCTTTGAATTGCGCGTCATGGAGCAGTCCCAGAAAATACTGGATCCCTTTGTCGAAGAAGCGTTCTTTGGTGATGAGCAGGTCGTAGCGTTCCCAGCGCAGGGGGACGAATTCCAGCCCCAGCAGGGATGCCACGCCCCGGATGCCGGGCCCCGCATCCGCCTTTCCCGTCAAGACCTCCAACCCGACTTCCAGGTGGCTGTTGACCTCGTGGTCGTATCCGGCGATGCTGCCGGGTTTGATTCCCGCCTTGCCCAGTTCCCGGTCAAACAACAGGCGGGTGCCGGTACCGGGCGCCCGGTTCACCACCCGGATCTCTTTCCGGGCCAAGTCGGAGACGCTTTTTATATTCTGCGGATTTTGCTTGGGGATCATAAATCCCTGTTCCCTGCGACAGAAATTGACGATCACCGGCATCCGGTCCAGTTCCTGGCCGGCGAAATCAAAATTGTAATCGTCTTCTTCCTCCTGAAGCAGGTGGGAGGGGGCCATATGACATAAATTCCGGCGAAGCGCCCGCAGGCCGCCCATGCTGCCCAGGTTGCCGAATACGGCGATGTTCCCGGAAAACATCCGGTTGAACAGGGAAATGGTTTTTTCCAGCAGAAGATCGTTGCTGCCGGCGATGATCAGCACACCCTCATAGGGGGGAAGTTCGGTCACGGCTTCGGGGTAATTGATGGTGTTGGTCTCCACCCACTGCTCCACCAGGTGCAGCGGAAAAACCCATTTGCCGGTGATTTTAGATGCGGGAAGCCCCTTTTCAGAGACCAGGGTATAGACCATCTTTTCATTCACCCCCAGAAATTCGGCAACTTCCCTTGTGGACAGCAGCTTTTTCATGTTTCCTCCCGAAAAAATATAGGCGAATATAGCGGGTTATGCGCAAAGGGTCAATAACCGGATGGGAAAGGGCGGGGAAAGGGCAAATCTAAGCCGATTGATCCGGCATCTGGCCCTGGAAATGGTTGAGGGCGATATTGACCAGCAGGCAGATGGCCAAAAGGACGATGCCCAGGGCGAATGCGAGGATAAATTCCCCTTTGTCGTACTGCAGGGCCATGGCCGTGGTCATGGTCCGGGTGAACCCCCGGATGTTTCCCCCCAGCATCATGCTGATGCCGATCTCGGAGATCACCCGTCCGAATGCGGCCACAACGGCGGCCATGATGGCAAACCGCGCCTCCCGCATCAGCACCAGGGAGGCCTGGTAGCGGTTGGCCCCCAGGGTCAGGGCGGTTTTTAGGTAGCGGGGATCGATCCGGCTCAGGGCGGACAGGGTAAACGAGGTGACAATGGGAAAGATCAGGATGACCTGGCCGATGATGATGGCCTGCTGGGTATAGAGCAGATCAAACGAGCCGAGAATGCCTTTTCTGGAGATAAATGCGTACACGAACAGGCCGATGACCACGGTGGGGAGCGCCAGCAGGGTGTTTAAAAGGGTGATGAGCGCCCGTTTGAGGAAAAATTTTCGGATGAAGATGGCAAAGGCCGCAGGAATTCCCAAAGCAGCGGAAATCAGGGTGGCGCTGAAACTGACCTTCAGCGACACCCATACGATTTCGAGCAGCTCGGCATCCAGTGAGAAAATCAGCTGGAAAGCGGATAAAAGTCCGTCGATGAACATGGGATGTTATGCCCCTCTTTGCGTCTTCGCTTCAGATAGGTACCGAAAACGCTGTTATTTCATCGCATCCGGATAAAAAAGCGGCTTTCCCTGAACTTTATAATCGGCGATCATGGATTGGGCTTTTCCGGACATCATCCAGTCGGCAAACTGCCGGGCCAGTTCGTACCGGACATGCGGAAATTTTTCGGGGTTGACCGGTATCAGGCCGTACGGATTGTTCAACAGGGGATCCTTTTCACACAGGATGTCCAGATCGAGACCCATTTTCCGGCCCAGCTTGTATTCCAGGAAGGTCCCCCGATCCGTCAGGGCATACGCCTGCTTCTCCGCCGCCATGGTCAGGGTCGTCCCCATTCCCTGGCCGATGGACAGGTACCAGTTCCGGGAGTCTTTGGGAAAAACAAAAGAAATGCGGCTGACCTTTCCGTCCTTGACCAACTCAGTGGTCTTGGTTTCAAGCGGCACATGGCTCTGCTTCCAGATATCCTGCTCCTTGGTGTGGGTGCCGGAATCATCGCCCCGGGAAATAAAAGTCGCCTCTTTTGCCGCAATCTTTTCAAATGCGCCGGCCGCATTTCGCATGCCTTCGATCCCGGCGGGATCGGAAGGGGGGCCCGCGATGACAAAGTCATTGTGCATGACGGCATATCGTTTCGTTCCGTAGCCATCGGCCACGAACTTCTCCTCGCGGTCTTTCGCGTGAACAAAGATGATGTCCACGTTGCCGTCCATGCCGTCGCGGATGGCCGCGCCGGTCCCCTTGGCGATCACTTTGACCTGAATGCCGGTGTCTTTTTCAAATGCCGGCAGCAAAACATCCAGCAGCCCCGAATCCCGGGTGCTGGTGGTGGTGGACATCTTGATGACCTTGTCTTCGGCAGAAGCGATTCCGCTCAGCAAAGAATGACCAGCAGGATCATCAAAACTTGAAAATGGCGCTTCATACGTATTTCTCCGCAACGAATCATCGTTGAAAGTAAGGGGGCATGCGATTGCGCTCACAATGCCCCCGGTTATATCGATTGCGCGTAAAGCCGTCAATCCGTTTAAGATGTTATTTTTCCTATTTTAAAACGGTCATGATGAAGCATGTCCCGCCATCATCGCCGCCCCCATTCTCGTTGCCGGAACCTTCCGGCACACCCAGGGCGCTCGGGTCCACGATGATGCCGTTGACCATGCCGTCGGCATCCGTAGCCGGGTCGCCGTCGGTCAGTCTGACCGTGATGGTTGCATCTCCGTTGTTGCTGCCAAAATCCAGCTTCTGCCAGCCGGCATCGGTAATTTTATAAAGTTCGGCATCTTTGGGGACATCTTCCGGGAACTCGATTTTCACATCCACAAAAGCGCCGGGGGTGATGCCGGTAATGTTGAAGCGCAGGGCGCCATGGGGAAACGCGATGGCCGGTTTACCGGTTTCGCTGACTGCGGGGTCATCTGCTCCGAAAGCCGCCACCTGCACCAGGTCGCCTTTGTCGCAGTGAATCAGGATCGTTCCCCCGCCGGTGGCCTCGCGCACCCGCGCGGTATCCGTATCCATATAGTCAGGGGTGCCGTCATTGTCATTATCACTCTGATCATCGATCTTTTCTTCGCTGTCCAGTACGCCGTTTCCGTTGGAGTCGGTTCCGTCGATGGCCCCATAGAGGATGACCTTCTCCTGGTCCACGTAATTCCAGCCGGCTTCCAGGATATCGATATCAGTGGTGCCTTCGGGCATGGGCTCTACCCGGATGATGGTCGCCGAGCGTGAACAGGACCCGGCGTTGTGGTCCCAGTCATTTTCATACGGCCAGACCACCTCCTGCTCATCGGCCCGGCTGGACTGGTCCGGGGGGGTGGCTGTTTTCTGGGGAACCACCACCCGGAACGGGCCTTCGCCGTCGAGCTTGTTTTCAGTGGACAATACCCCCGGATCGAGGTAGGTCCCCTCCCGGGTGATGGCCAGTAGCGCTTTCAGGCCGCCGTCCACATTGATGGCGTCGCCGTTGGACCGCCCGGCGCAGGACGGGGCGCTGTAGTTGGCCCATCCGTAATCCGGGTTCAGGCTCAGGTCCGCCTCCTGGTTATAGTAAAAATTTGCGGGCGGATACTGGTATGCGGCGCCCGGCATGTTGCCGTAGACGTGGTACAGTTCGGGATCTTCATCATAATATAGGGGATGGTACTGCGCCCATCCGTCCGGGGCGAATACCGTGATCCCCGTGGCCGATTCCGTGATGCCGGCATCGTCTAACAGATCTTTCATGGGCACGCCGGTATATTCGGTGTAATCGTCATCGGAACGCGAACCGCTCATGAGCAGAAACTGGGTATGCTGATCCATGGCCTCGAGCTGCGCCCGGGTGTAGATGCGGTAGGGGGCCTGGCCGAGTCCCGGATGATCGCCGGCGCTGCCCGGAAATGTCATGGCCGCGATTTCTTCCGCATTGGTGTATCCATCGTTGTCTGAATCCAGGGCATCGATGGAGGCCACTGCAGCCGCATTCCGGCCGGCGGCCTTGTAGGCGGCGCCGTATGCGTTGATGGTCTCCTCGATCTCACCGGCGCCGTCATATCCGTAAGCGTAGTGGCACCACTGGCAGCTGCCCAGGGAAACCATTTTCCCCTTGCTTTCATATTCCCCGCCGCCGTGGCACAAGGCACAGTGGTCCAGTTTGGTCCCCGCAGTATCCGGGTAGGCGGCTAAAAACTTGTTCGCATCCATTTCCCCTTCGTGGTGATAGGCGGCATAAGCCACGGCAGCCATGGATAACAGCACCGCCGTCAATAATCCGATTAATTTTCGGGTTTTCATCATTCCTCCTTTTGATTATTAGATGATTTCAGAAATCGATTGAATATCGGAGCACCAGCACCTCTTCATCGTTGATGTAATCCACCGATCCGTCCGGGTGAACCCGCACCCGGATGGGGTCGGACAGGTCCGTATGGGTGTAGTCAAGCACGATGCGGTGCATGGGCAGCAGGATCCAGTTGATCGCCAGACTCCATGCATCCGCATCTGCCACCGAGACATAGGTGCCCGGCTGAATCCAGTCCTCATCTCCATTGAAATGAGAATACCGGAGCGCAAGCCCCAGAGCGCCCCATCCGCCGACGGAGGGGTTAAAGGGCCTCAGGGGGACAACCCTTTCGGGGACCGACCGGACAAATTCGAGCGCTTCACCGGTGGGAAAATAGATCGCACTGGCATACCAGTTGGAAAAATCCGCGTCCCGGGCCGGGCCGGTAGCCGGCTTCAGGTCCGTATAGGTCAAATGGATAAATTCCGCCTGCAGGGCAAGGGAGGCATAGGCCCAGGCCGCCTCGGCGCCATACCGAAGGCGTTTGTCCGCCTCCTGGAGTACGCCGAATTTGGTGTCGTGGGAGAGCACGAAAATATTTCGGCTCGTTCCCACCATTCCGGTGGTTTTGACCTCGACATCCAGGTTGGACAGATTGATGCGGGCCCAGGATGCCGATCCGCCAAACTGCAGCTGCCGGAGCCAGTCCGCATCCATGCCGGAAAATGGGGCAGCGACAATCCGTGCAAGCGCCTCGGGATCATCGTTGCCGTCGCCCCGGTTGGTTACGTTTTCGCCTTCGGCGTTGAACAGGCCGCCTGCATAGAACAGGTGCTCGTCTAAAAGCGATCCCCCCAGAGCGAGTCCCACATCCCGGTGAGGGGTGAGATAATAGCCCATGGATCGTTCGGCAAAAAAGATGGCGGATTCCGGAGTCTGCCATTCCAGGCCGAAGGGTTTCTTGAAATGACCGATGCGCAGGGCCTGATTATTAAACTCGATTTCCGCAAAGGTGTCCATCAGGTGATCGTTTACGTCGTTTTTGAATTCGTATTCCAGATTGAGCTTCAGCCAGGATCGGACATACCCGGTCAGTTCCAGCTGCGCCCGCCGGATCAAAAAGCGGTTGTCGTCCTGGTTTTCGTTCATATAGTAACGGTAATCGGTCTGGAATACGCCCCCCAGGACAAAGGTGATCGCTTCATCCGACAGCGGGGTGGCCAGATTGATGTTCAATACGTTTCCGGCGGTCTGGGCTTGCGCAAAAACAGCAGGGGAGGGGACCAGAAGAAGGCATAAAAGAAGAGCCATGATTGCGCTTCGCCAATTCAAACAGTTCATCGTTTTTTTTCTCCAGGGGAGGCATAAAAGTTAAAAGAAGTTAATAATTATCTTAAAGTGATATTTTATGTCAAATAATTAGAAATTAATTACTAAAAATAACTAAAAATTACCAAATTGTATATTTGCATATAGGTCCCCGGCGGCAGGAAGGGGCGATAAAGCCCACAGGAAAGTACATCGGGAAGCTGATGGCGCAGCCAACGCTGTTGGCGCTGAACATGAAATGGAATGGCAAAATGATTTAAAATGGCGTATACACGGTTTAATGCGGAGGTTGCGCGACAAGGCCGTACGGGTTAGGATTGACTTGCAAACACATACCTTTGCGGTCTTTGCATATGGGCGAAGAGATTCGAGCTTTTAAAGAACTTACTCGGCAAGTGGTTTAATTAATTTCATTCTTTGTTTCCGCAGGTCCGTACACCCCCCTGACCCCCCTCGAGGGGGGAATAAAAAAGGAGTCCCCCTTCGCAGGGGGGGAATAAAAAAAGGAGTCCCCCTTCGCAGGGGGGGATAAAAAAGGAGTCCCTTTTCGCAGGGGGGGGGAATAAAAAGGAGTCCCCCCTTCGCAGGGGGGAAATAAAAAAGAGTCCCTCCTCAATAGGACCCTCAATGGGGGGATTTGATCTTAATTTCAAGGCCTAATCCCCCCTTGAGGGGGGAATTAAAGGGGGGTGTACCGGCGACGGCCGTTTGGATGCGAAAGTTCATTACTGCAAAAACATTGCCGGGGGGGACTTTCAAGGAACTCGCCACGAGAACTAAAGGGGTCATAGGGGAAAAACTATGCAAACGGAAAACGTAATCGACTACATTGTGGATTGGCTCAATACCTACTGCGAACATTCCGCCATGCGGGGATTTGTGGCCGGGGTTTCCGGCGGCATCGATTCGGCGGTCACCTCCACCCTTTGCGCCAGGACGGGCAGGCCGGTCTATGTCCTGAATATGCCCATCTACCAGGCCAAGGACCAGTTTTTGCTTTCCAGCCGGCATATCAAATGGCTGGAGTCCAATTATCCGGGGGTAAAGGGCGTCGAAGTGGATTTATCCCCCGTATTTGATGCCATCCACCAGACAATCCCCGCCGAACTCCAGGATCACCTCACCATGGCCAATACCCGCGCCCGGCTTCGAATGCTCACCCTGTATGCGTTCTCCGGCCATCACAACCTGCTCGTGGCCGGTACCGGCAACAAGGTGGAGGATTTCGGGGTGGGGTTCTACACCAAATACGGCGACGGCGGCGTGGACCTGCTTCCCATCGGGGACCTGATGAAATCCGAGGTGTACGCCCTGGGCCGGTCCCTGGGCATCATCGAGGGGATCATCAGCGCGCCGCCCACCGATGGGCTCTGGCATGACAACCGCTCCGACGAAGATCAGCTGGGCGCCACCTATGACGAACTGGAATGGGCCATGACGTTTGAGGCCGCCGGGGGCAATGAATCCGCCCTGAGCCCCCGTCAGCATGAGGTGCTGATGCTTTTTCGGAAACTGCACGCCGCCAACCGTCACAAGATGGACCCCGTACCGGTGGTGAAAATTCCGGAGTCACTGAAAATCATCGGAGGATAAATTTGGAATTCTGGTCCCTGCTGCTCCAGATCCTGCTGCTTTTGACCGGCGCGTTTGTCCTGGGGCTGGTTGCCGAGCGGCTGAAGCAAAGCCCCATCGTGGGATACCTGCTGGCCGGCGTGGCCATCGGCCCCTGGGTGCTCAACATCGATGCGGTATTCCAGCTGGCGGAACTCGGGGTGAGCCTCCTGTTGTTTTCCATCGGCCTGGAGTTTTCCTTCAGCCGGCTCAAACGGCTGGGCGCCATTGCCGTCATCGGCGGCACCCTTCAGGTGGCTTCCACCCTGGCCATATTTGCCTGGGGATTTTCCCGTTTCTGGAGCCTGGGCGAATCACTGGCGCTGGGGGCGATGGTGGCGCTTTCTTCCACTGCCGTGGTCATGCGGGTACTGGTGGACCGGTCGGCGCTCGATTCTGCCCGGGGTAGAAACGCCATGGGAATTTTGCTGCTGCAGGATATTTCGGTGATCCCGCTGGTGATCATGGTCACTATGATCGGCCAGGGCGGCACGAAAGAGGCGGTCTGGACCTCCATCGCCATGACCGGCCTGGGCGCGCTGGGCCTGGCGGCGCTTTTCTACGTGCTCTTCTATCACGTGGTCCCCTTCATTCTCAGGTCCGATGCCCTGCACACCAGCCGCGACCTGATCATCCTGCTGGCCATCGTGATTGCGCTGGGCTCTGTTTTTCTGGCCCACTCCGTGGGATTGTCTCCGGCCCTCGGGGCCTTTCTGGCCGGCATGCTGCTGGCGGAATCGCCCTTTTCCACCCAGATCCGGGCGGATATCGGCTCCCTGCGCACCCTGTTCGTCACCCTGTTTTTCACCGCCATCGGCCTGCTGGCCAATCCGAAGTGGTTCATGTTTCATCTGCACTGGGTGGCCGGCGGTCTGGTGCTGATGATGATCGGCAAGATCATCGTGATCTATGTCATTGTGCGGCTTTTCAAGTTTGACCGGGTCCAGGCGCTGGCCACCGGCATCACCCTGGCCCAGATCGGGGAATTCTCGTTTGTGCTGGCCATCAGCGCCAAAAGCATGGGGTTGATCGATGCCGACACCTTCGACTGGACCGTGTCGGTCACCATCGTTTCCCTGTTTTTGTCCGCCTATCTGGTCGCTTACGCCCCGAGAATCGCCGAAATGATCATCGGGAAGATCGCCGGCGGAACCATGGGGGTCCTGCATGGAGATGGCCATGCCGCCCCGGAAGGGGGGCGCATTTTCATCATCGGGTTCGGCCCTGCCGGCCAGCGGGTGGCAGATGCCCTGGTAAACGGCGGCCTGGCGCCGGTGGTGATCGAGATGCGGCCCACCACCGCACGCCAGGCCCAGAAAAAGGGGCTTACGGTACATATCGGAGATGCAGGCAAGGAAGAAGTGCTGGAGCATGCGGGGATGTCTTCGTCGTGTTTGGCGGTGGTCACCGTTCCCGATCCCCGGGCGGCCCGGTTCACCATTGAAGCCATCCGCCGGCTCGCCCCCGATTCCACCGTGATCGCCCGCAGCCGGTATCACATCCACAACCGGGAACTGGAAAATGCGGGCGCCCACCTGATCATCGATGAGGAAAACATGGTGGGGGAACATCTGGCAGAAGCCGTAATGACATGCCTCCGGGGAGAGGGGGAACTCTCCTGCGCCTGCGCCCTGGCCGGGCTTCCCGAACAGGCAACCTGACAACGCTAAACTATATTTGATTCCCCCCCTTGAGGGGGGCCAGGGGGGTGTCGCACCTGAAAGCTACCCCGGAACCGGTTAAATTCCAAACGAGTTTCAAACGAGGTTTGTTTATGTCAAAAGCAGTCAGAGGAATGCTGTTATCCGGCCTGGTGCTGCCCGGTCTTGGCCAGATCGTGCTCAAACATTACGTCCGGGGAATCGCACTGATCCTGGCGGTGGCGGCCGGTCTCGGGGTCATGATCTACGAGGGGCAAAAGATCGCCATCCGGGCGCTTTCGCAGATCCAGGCCCAGGGCGGCATCATCGATATGCAAACCATCACCGATGCCGCCACCCGGGCGGTAGCATCCCCTGAGAGCACCCTTGTCCGGGCAGCCTTCTATTTCATCGTGGCCTGCTGGATCATCAGCATCCTCGATGCCTGCATCATCGGCAGAAAGTCAGACCGTGAATCAAAAGACCCGGAAAAGCCCACCGTGTATCCGGACAACTGAGAAACCGCATCGAATGCGGCTGATCCATGAAGCCGTCACCGATTCCGTCAAGCCGGTTTTTTGGCCTCCACGATGCCGTCCATCCGCTCCCCCTGGCGGATCAGCCGGACATCTGTGAATCCGGCCGCTTCCAGGCTCTCCCGGATTTCCCCAAACGTAAAGGTATCGCCCCCGTCGGTGACCGACAGCATATTGATGGCAAAAATCGCACCGCCGGCGGGCCGAATCCGGTCTTCTTCCATGATGTGGTCCCGGATCAGAAGGGTCCCCCCGGGCAGGAGCGCCTCAAAAATCTTTTTGTACAAATCCAGGTTCTGTTCCGGACTGTTCTGGTGGATAATGGCCGAAAGCAGGGCCAGGTCGCATCCGCCGGGCATGGGATCGACATAGAAGTCGCCGCCGGCAAGCTCCACCCGGTCGGCCATCCCTTCTTCCGACAGCCGTGCTTTCGCCAGCGGAAGGACCTGGGGCAGATCGAAGATCACGGAGTGCAAGTCCGGGTTTTTCTCCAGAAATGCGATGGTGTAGGTCCCGGAAGCGCCGCCGATGTCCAGCAGACGGGTATAGGGAGACAGGTCCAGCCCGTTTGCGATCTCCCGGGAAAGCCCCCGGCCGACCACGTGCATCGCCCCGATAAACGCCTTCATGGATGCCTCGTCCTTTTTGGAAACAGGAATCCTCTGGTGATTTTTGCCCTGGATGACCGTTTCGGTGAGCCGGCTCCAGGAATTCCACAGTTCGTTCATGTGCATCACCATGGGCAGGGTGCTCTCCGGATGATCCGCCGACAAAAACAGCCCCGCGTTGGTGAGCCGGTACCGGTTCTTTTCCTTGGCCACCAGCCCGTAGGTGACAATGGCATCCAGCAGTCGGGTGAGCCCCCGCCGGTCCGCCCCGGTTTTTTCGGAAAGCACCTCAACCGTATCCGCCCCCCGGTGAATCAGGGTAAACAGATCAAGCTCTGCGCCCGACAAAATAATCCGGCTTTTCATAAACCCGCGCACACTTTCAAGAACTTCCATGGGGTGTTCCATTTTATTTCCTCCGAATCCGTTTGATGACATATTGTTTCCAGTATAGATCTGCTATCTTAATCTGTCCAGATTCTCGTATGGAATCTAGTCAAAAAAGGAAAACTCAAAATCGATTGTCCGGGATGGATCATTGGGACCGAGGCGGTATCTTTTGGTTTCGAGCATGATCGTTTCCGAAAACCGCGTGTCTGCTTTTGCTACTATCAAAAAAGGAAAATTCGATGGAAACTTTGCATGAACATGTCAAATCTTCCAAAAGGACCGGCAGCATCGAATTCTTTATCGAAGAAAGGCGTAAAGATCTTGTGGTCAGCCGCATGCCGATCACCGACGGGATGAGAAATCCTTTCGGCGTTGTACAGGCCGGCGCCCTGATCTGGCTGGCAGATGTCACCGCATCGATCCTCGTCCTGGAGGGGCAGGTCCTGGATGAAGAGGGCCGGGGATTTCCGCTGGCTATCGATGTCCATACCGCGCTGGTCGGAAACCAGAAGGACGGTGTAATTTCGGCCGAGGCAAGGTTTGTCAAGAAAGGCCGAAAGGTCTTTGTCGTCAGAACGCGCGTCGTGGGAAATGAGGGGAAGCTGTTGGCGGAAGTCACCAGCACCCATGTCGCCGCGGGTTGATGTCGAAAGATTCAGGCGATCCCATTATTTTAAAAGCCGATATTGGCGGTTATGTGACATCAATTTTTGCTCCGGTTGTCTGAACCGGACCTTTCCTGGGTTTCGAGCATGCATCTCACCCAAAATTGCATAAATTGTCCAGGTGCTTAGGATTTTAATCAGATCAGGTTTTTTTTCCGTACATTGACCCGCCAAAAGAAGGAGGCGTTTTATGACCATCGCGTTAAAGCGTGCATATGAAACGCCCGGCCCTGAAGACGGTTACCGGGTGCTGGTCGATCGGCTGTGGCCGCGCGGCGTCTCCAAAGATGAGGCCAGGCTGGATGAATGGCTGAAAGAGGCGGCGCCGTCAAATGAACTTCGGAAATGGTTTCACAGTGACCCGGACCAGTGGGAGGCATTTCAAAAACGCTATCTTTCGGAGTTGAAAGAACATGAAGACGCCCTTCGCCAGCTGGCCCAGCGGGCCAGGGGCGGCCGCGTGACCCTGGTTTTCAGCGCAAAGGATGAAGAACGCAACAATGCAGCGGTATTGAAAGATTATCTGGAACATCTGGTGGTATCTGGCAGAAGTTGATTCGCAAATTCTTGCTCAATTCTTGACACTGCACAGCGGTCGTTCTAAACTCCGGTCCTGATTCACCCATTTTCAGAACATGCCAATATCCATAAGATTTCACATCAATCGAGTGCAGTCATTTATTCTGCCTATGCGCCGGGCAAGGAAAATATGAAAGCGGTTCTGGCAAAAACGGAAAATCGGCCGGATTTTCACCGGCTGGAATATTTCCGCAATGCAGCAGCCCTGGTTCCGGATATTTCAGATGATGATCCGGGTGTTTCCATCATGGTCTGCCCGGATCGGAATCCGGAAATTCATTTCAGCTGCGGCTGCCGGATGTACCGGAAGAAAAAGCATTGCAATCATATCGGCGAAATCAGCTCCCTTGTCAGCCCCACGGACTGCCTTGCCTTTGACGGACGGTTTCGAAGGAGCATCTGGTTTCACCTGGCGACTGTGTTCCAGGAAATGTATCGTCTCAAACCGGATGCCGTCAGTCACAGGGAAGAAGAAACCCTTGTGCTGATGCCGGCAGATGCCCTCCGGATCGAATATCTTTCCAAAGGCCGGCTGCCGGAATCCTCTCCCATTTCAGAAAACCGGCTTCTGCTGGAACGGTGCGGAATCGCCCCCGAAGAAAAACCGTTTAACAGGGGGGAGATCATTGACATGCTGCGCCGGGCGACCCTCACCGAAACCGAATACCAGATGATCAAAAAAGGCGTGCGCACCCGGCGCCAGTCACTGGAGGAAAGCTTCTGGTTTAAGCTGTTTTACCACTGCATGCGGATTTCGGACGTGGAAAGTACCGCCATCTCGGGTGAAATGGATATGTCCGACGGTTTGTTTTCCATCCGCTGCCGGGATATGCTCGGTCCGATGATGACCGTTTCCGTCCCGCACGCGGCAGTACCGGCTCTTATTTCACAACTGGCCGGCCGCCTGGATAACCAGGGGCGTTTCACAGTCCACCCGCATCCCCTGACTTCCATCGTGAAAGTGTCGGCAGACGATCAAAACCGCCTGGTGCTCAAGCTGCATTTCCTTTTTTCGGATGGAAAAGGA
The DNA here is from genome assembly GCA_963826785.1 of uncultured delta proteobacterium. Lineage (GTDB taxonomy): Bacteria > Desulfobacterota > Desulfobacteria > Desulfobacterales > Desulfosalsimonadaceae > CAWGYD01. The sequence continues at coordinate 242,901 of CAWGYD010000008.1, read as the reverse complement.
AATACAGCCGCCATCGACCGCAGCCGTGTGCGGCAATTTCAATACGGCGATCTCTTTTATCTTCCCGAGCAGCAGTTGTTCGCCTCTGTTTCGGATCCGGATCATCTCATAGAGACCTTCGGCGGCAAACTCACCCGGCGGATCAGGCCGGAAAAAGTCCCGGATATCCTGGAAAAACTGGGGCGGGATCTCTTTGCCCCGCCCAATATCATCGATGAATCGATCCAGAATATCACGGTATTCAAGGATTGCAGCCGCATCGAGGTCACGCCGGAGGCTATCGACCGGGACTGGTGCTGGCTTTCCGTCCACTATGGCTTTGGTGAAGATGTTAGCGTTTCCCTTGCCGACATTTACCAGGCCAAACTGGCTAAAAAGCGCTTCCTTCCGGTGAGCCGGGGGTGGATCGATGTCGCCGCCTTTGACCTGGATGCATTTACCGGTCAGCCCGGAAATCCGGTGCTTGCCGCACTGGCCGCAGGAAACAGGAATCTGAAGCTGTCCCGGCTGGACCTGTTCAGGTTAAAAGCCGCAACGGACAAACCCGTGATGATCTCGGGTAATACTGCAGGTGCACAGGATCTGGCCGCTCTGCTGGAACTCAAATCTCCGGCGGCATTTACACAGCCGGCCGGCCTTTCCTCCCCCCTGCGGGATTATCAGAAGTATGGCGTGGAATGGCTGACCTTCCTGTATGAAAACCGGTTCGGCGGACTGTTGTGCGACGATATGGGACTGGGCAAGACGCACCAGGTGATGGCGCTGATGGTCTGGCTGCTGGAAGAGCGGAAAGTCGACCAACCCTTCCTGGTGGTCTGCCCGACCACGGTGATCTCCCACTGGGAACGAAAAATTCAGCAGCATGCGCCGGCCCTGAAGCCGGTTGTATATCACGGGTACAATCGGGAATTTCCTTCCAGGGCTGTCCCCGGCCGGGTGATGATCACTTCCTATGGGATACTGCTTCGGGATGCCGGGGTTTTATCCGAAAAAATCTTTGCCCTGGCTGCCTTTGATGAAGCCCAGTCCATTAAAAACGCGGATACCCTCTCATACAAGGCGGCAAGCGCTATCCGGGCGGAAATCAAGATCGGCGTCACCGGGACACCTGTCGAGAACCGGCTCACCGAGCTCAAGGCGCTGATGGACCTGGTGCTGCCGGGATTTCTGGGGGAGGACGATCGTTTCGCCTTTCGCTACGGTGCGGATTCATCTTCTTCGATGCCAAAAAGACGCCGGGAACTGCGCCGCCTGATTTCCCCCTTTACCCTGCGCCGGATGAAGACATCCGTCTTATCGGAACTTCCTGAAAAAATAGAAGACATCCGTTACTGCACCCTGACCGATATCCAGGTCCGCCTGTACCGGGAAGCCAGTGGACGGACCGGGGGGCGGATCCGGAAAGACCTGCAAAGCGGAAAAAGCCGCATCGACTATATCCACATTTTTGCCCTGCTGATGCTGCTCAAGCAGATTTGCAACCATCCTGCACTCGTCAAGGACAACCGTGGATAACGACCGGCGGAACAGCTCGATTCCGGAAAGTGGGACCTGTTTTGGAACTTCTGGACGAGTGCCTGGACAACGGACAGAAGGTGGTGGTGTACAGCCAGTTTGTTGACAATGATCGACATGATCGCCGATTACCTGAGACGCAAGCGACATCGGGTATGCGACCCTTACCGGGACCAGACCCGGAAACGGCGGAAGCAGATCGATCCAGATTCAATAAGATCCGGATTGCCGGGTATTCGTCGGGAGCCTGAAGGCCGGCGGCACGGGGATCGACCTGACCGCCGGCTCGGTTGTGATCCATTATGACCGCTGGTGGAATGCCGCCAAGGAAGATCAGGCCACGGACCGGGTGCACCGGATCGGTCAGAAACGGGGTGTGCAGGTGTTCAAGCTGGTCACCGAGGGAACCCTGGAAGAAAAGATTTCCGCCATTATCGCCCGTAAGAAAAACCTCATGGATGAGTTATCGCCGAAGATGATCCGGGTCTGCTTAAAACCTTCTCCTCCGAGGAACTCATCGACCTGCTTTCGGCCCCGGATGCGGCCGCGCATGAAGACGGCTCGTGAAATTTACAAAACAAGGAGAGATGATGAAATCGGAAAGATATGAACGGGGATATCAGAAGCTGGCCCAGTTCGATGAGAAGCAGCCCGATCGGCTGATCGAATCGTTAAAGGATATTGCCCCGGATTTTGCGGATCTGACCATCGAATTTCCCTTCGGCGACATTTACAGCCGGCCCGGGCTGGATTTGAAAACCCGCCAGATCTGCACGGTGGCGGCTTTGACCGCCCTGGGCACCGCCGGGCCCCAGCTCAAGGGGCATGTGAACAATGCGATCAATATCGGCTGGACGCCGCGGGAGATCGTGGAAGTGATGATGCAGATGGCAGTTTACGCGGGGTTTCCCGCGGCGCTGAACGGACTTTTTATCGCCAAACAGGTTTTTGATGAGAACAACCTGAGCGCCGTGGATGAAAGTGCATGATGAATCGATGAAGTGTCTCGTCGTTTCCTCACATCCCGTATCCGAAAGCCTGTGCATGCGTCTGACCCGAAGGGTTGTCCGCAGGCTGGGTGATTTGGGGCACGAGGTCATCCTGGAAGACCTTTATGCGCAGAATTTCCAGCCGGTCCTGACCAAACAGGAGCGCAGCACCTATTACCAGAACCCCTATGACGCCTCCGCGGTGGCCGGAGAGGTGGACCGGCTGCTGGGGGCCGAAGCGCTCATCCTGGTCTTTCCCACCTGGTGGTTCGGCTTTCCGGCCATCCTCAAAGGGTGGTTCGACCGCGTCTGGGGCCCCGGCATCGCCTACGATCATGCAAACGACTTCGGACCGATAACGCCCCGGCTCGAAAAACTGAAAATAGCTGGTGGCGGTCACCTCCCTGGGCGCCCCCTGGTGGGTGGATCATCTGATCATGCGCCGGCCGGTAAGAAAGGTTCTGAAGCTGGCCCTGCTGGGCGCATGTGCGAAAAAGAGCAGATTGAAATACCTTTCGCTGTACAGGAGTGAAAAGTTGACCGGGGACCGGATTTTGCGATTCGAGAAAAAAATAGACCAGGCATTGTCGAACCTCCACCACTCCTGAAACTTCCCCCCACAGCCGTCATCTTTTTCCCTTCTTTTCGTTTCGTCTTTTGCATCCGTTGATCATCATGTTCATAAATTATCGATGAAGAATACCTTGCGCGGGCCGAAACAGGGCATGTGTCTGTCCGGCACCCGGAAAAATCAGATATCAACGGTTCAAGGCTGAATCTGTAAGCAAATATGCCGCTAAAAATCGGAATCAAACCGGGCCTCCGGGCAGCGCTGATCATTTTTCTGCTGGCAGGGGGCGCTTTTCTTCTGCGCATGGCCACCCCGGATGACCTGCGCAACCGGGATCAGGTCAAGGTCTGCGCCTATATCCTGGATGCGGCCTACAATGGAAACTGGATCTGCCAGGTGGACAACATCGGGGGGGTGGAAAGCAAGCCGCCGCTCTATAACTGGCTCGGCGCCCTGGTCGTCCTGATGCTGGGGGCCGGCCGCTTCTCCTATGCGCTGCCCGCGCTGCTGGGGACGGTTATCGCCGCCTGGGGGATCTGGCGCTGGACCCTGGACCTGGCATCGGATGAGCACTCGGCCTGGCTTGCGGTCCTTTGCTACCTGGCCACCAATGCCGCCATCAAGCAGACCGCGCTGGTGCGCACCGACGGCCTGTTTACGGGGTTTGTGGTGCTCTGCGCCTGGCAGGCCTGGCGGGCATGGGAGAAGGGCCGGGGATGGTGGTGGGCCTGGCTTTGGGCGGCGTTGGGCACGCTGACCAAGGGGCCGTTTGCCATCCTGCTGGGCTTTGCCGGGCTGTCCGCCGTTTTCTGGAATCGCAGCAGTGCTGCCGCCAGAGGGCTCCCCCGGACCTGGTGGCACGGGGTGATTCTTCCGCTTGTCCTGGCGGGCGGATGGGCGGCAATGGCCTGGTGGGACATGGGGCCGGCATTTCACGAACGGGTGTTTATGCGCGAATTGTGGGGAAATGCCGTCGGTCACAGCATGGACATGCATCGGCTGCTTTCATCCGTCAAGCCGCCGCTGTATCTTCTCTCCAGAGCGCTGCCATGGACGCCGCTTTTCCTCTGGGAACTGTATCGCATCTTCCGGCATCCGGCAACGCAGCCCTCTGAACGGCGGGGGGAACGATATATCGCGGCGCAAATCGGCATCGGCCTGCTGGCGCTGATGCTGGCCAGCCACAAGCGGGGGGACCTGGTGTTCCCGCTTTTGCCCGCGGTGGCCATCCTGGAGGGTCGTTTACTGGGCCGTTGGTCCCAATCCTGGCGCTTTCGCCGGTGGTCGGCCCTGGCTGCATTCACACTCCTGTTTCTCCTCTATGAATCCTGGTACCTGGCTGTTCCCCGGGCCGGCAATCCCATGGTGGCCCGGGGCCTGGCCAACCGGGAGTTTGCACAACGCCTGGAAGCCGACTGCGGACCTTTTTTCCCGTTGAGCTTCATCTTTTCCGATGACCTGCAATATCGGCTGGGGGTCAACCGGCTTTGCCTGAATCCAGGGGAGGCGGCCAAACTGCTCGCCGGACCGGAAGCGGTCTTTGTCGCCACCGAAAATCTATCGACCCTGCTTTCCGCTTTACCGGCGGAGCTGAATTACCATGTGCTGGCCGGAGATGAAAGCCGCTGCCGCGGTGTGGTGGGCAATCGATCCGAATTTGCCGAAGAACCGGCGATGGCAATTTCAGGCGGTACTTGGACCCTGCGGACGCAAAATGCAGCGATCAAACGGATGCGGGGCACCACGGCATGGATACGGCCGATCGGCCATGGGCGGATGATCCTTCGCAACACCGGGACCCGGCCCTGCACCCTGCACCTTGTCCTGCCCGATGCCCGCCGGTTGAAGATTCATGCCGATCCTGGCGCTACCTCCATCCTGATTTTACCTTAAATCCCAGAGGCTTCAAAATAGAAGCCGCCAATGGCCGCGGGTTTATCGACTTGACGCTGCGGCTGCATCTGTGTATTTTTTGTCACGATTCATCATTTACCAATGCAGTTCATCCCTGCCGGTCCTGAAGGGCGGCGGGAAAACCGGGGAAAGTACGTGTAAATGGCAGAGACAAAAACGAATTCAGACGAAGGCGGCAGCCCAATACCCAAACCCATGAACCGCCGCCGCCTGCTTCTGCGCTTGTCCCTGGCGGCCCTGATCATCGCGGGGCTGGCGTTCGGCATTCCCTATTACCTGCATGCCATTGCGTATGAATCCACTGATGATGCCTTTATCGACGGCCATATCGTGGCGGTCAGCCCCCGGGTGAACGGACATGTGACCCGGGTTCTCGTCAAGGACAATCAGCAGGTGAAGGCCGGCGACCTGCTGGTCGAAGTCGACCCCAACGACCTCCAGGCCGGTCTGAATGCCGCCCGGGCGGCGCTGGAATCGGCCCGGGCGGCAATGCAGGCCGCGCAGGCGGGCGAGGCCCTGGCGAAAAGCCAGTATGATGAGGCCCTGGCCCAGCTCGCCATCGCCAGATCGACCCTGGCCCAGGCCAAAACTGAAGTGGCATCTGCAGAGGCCGTTCATGAACGCGACCTGGTCGATCTGAAGCGCGCCGAAAAAATGGCCAAGACCAACAACATTGCCCGGCAGCAGCTGGACCATGCCGTGGCTGCGGAGCAGGTGTCAGCGGCCCAGCTGGCCGCCGCCCGCAAGAATGTCGATACCCGCGATGCCATGGTGCAGCAGGCCGAAGCGGCCGTGAACTCCGCCGCAGATGCCCGCCGCCAGTCTGCTGCCCGGGTGGAAGCCGCCAAAGCCGATGTCGATCAGGCCGGCGCCCGGATGCAGCAGGCCGAACTCAGCCTGTCATATACCAAAATCCATGCGCCCGAAGACGGGTTTGTCACCAAAAAGGCGGTGGAGCCGGGTACCTTCGTTCAGGTGGGCCAAACGCTGATGGCCCTGGTGACCCGGGACAGATGGGTGACGGCAAATTACAAGGAAACGCAGCTGACCCGCATGCGGAAGGGGCAGCCGGCCATCATCCATGTGGATGCGTATCCGGACCTGACCCTGCATGGTCATGTGGACAGCTTTCAGCACGGGACGGGATCTCGCTTCAGCCTTCTCCCCCCGGAAAACGCCACCGGCAACTATGTCAAGGTGGTCCAGCGCATACCGGTAAAGATCGTTTTCGATCCGTCAACGGAAATGGACAATCTCCTGCTCGCTCCGGGCATGTCGGTGGTGCCGGAAGTCAACATCACTGCCGATGTCGGCGGAGAAAAATCGGCGCCGCCGGCAAAGGCCGGTGCGGCCGGCGTCTGACCCCATGAATTCGGCAAATCAACCCCCTCCCGCTTCAGCCCCCCTGGTAGAGGTCAATAAGTGGGTCGTGGCCATCACCGTCATGTTCGGCGCGTTCATGGCGGTCATGGACATCAGCGTGGTCAATGTGTCCATGCCGCACATGATGGGCAGCTTCAGCGAGGACCTGTCCGCCATCACCTGGGTGGCCACCGCCTACAGCATCGCCGAAATCATCATGGTGACCATGTCCGGCTGGTGGAGTACGCTGATCGGCCGGAAACGGCTCTACCTGTGGTCCTTCGGGCTGTTCACGGTCGGATCCATCCTGTGCGGCACAGCCACCACCTTTCACCAGATGCTGGTCTACCGGGTCATCCAGGGAATCGGCGGCGGGGCGCTGATCCCCATATCCCAGGCCATCCTGCGGGAATCCTTTCCCCAGGAGGAGCAGGGGATGGCCATGGCCATCTTCGGCATGGGGGTGGTGCTGGCCCCGGCCGTGGGGCCGATTCTGGGGGGCTGGCTCACGGACCATTACGGCTGGCCATGGATTTTTTTCATCAACATCCCGGTCAGCGTTGTGGGCATGCTGATGGTCGGTGCCTTCGTCCATGATCCGGCCTACCTGCGCCGGGGGGTCAAAAAAATCGACTGGGTGGGAATCGCCCTGCTGTCCGTTGCCCTGACCACCATGCAGGTGGTGCTGGAGCGGGGACAGAGCGAAAACTGGTTCGAATCGAACATGATCGTCATGGGGACCATTGTGGGTACGGTGACCGCACTGTTCCTGGTCTGGTGGGAGATGAAAATCCCGGAGCCGGTGATCAATTTCCGCATCTTGAAGAATATACCCCTGTCCATCGGTTCGGCCATGGGGATCATCTTCGGAGTGGCGCTGTTCGGCACCACCTTTATCCTGCCCCAGTTTACCCAGAATCTGCTCGGATACCCGGCATTGGAGGCCGGAATGGTGCTCGCCCCCCGCGCGGCGATGCTCATGCTGTTCATGCCCATCGTCGGCCGGCTTTACAACCGTGTGGATGCACGGGTGCTGGTGCTGGTCGGGGTGGTGATCACCTTCTGGGCCTATTAGGACCTGTCCAAACTGTCGCTGGCGGCGGGATTCTGGAACCTGGTCCCCACGCTGCTGATCATGGGGGTGGGCATGCCCTTCATGTTCGTCACGCTGAGTACCGTGTCGCTGGCCATGGTGCCCAGACCGGACATGACCGACGCCACCAGCGTCTACACCCTGGCGCGCCGGATCGGCGGCAATATCGGATATGCGCTGGCCGCCACCCTGGTGGCCCGGGGGCAGCAGATCCATCGGGCCTACATGGTGGATCACGTCAATGTCTTCAACCCGGTTTACACTGAATACCGCCGTATTGCCGAAAACGCGCTGGGTCATTCCGGACTGAATCCCGCCGCCATGCAGCATGCCATCTATGCCCTCACCGACCGGATCATCAACCGCCAGGCGACCATGATGGCCTACAATGACGTGTCCATCGTCTTCGGCATTCTTTTTCTGTGCACCATCCCCCTGATATTTCTGCTCCCCGGCAGGGCGGACCGGCCGCCCAAAACGGGCGGGCACAACTAATAGAAAATCTTTGACCTTCCAAAGCACTTAACCCGGCAAACAGATTAAGTGGTTTCATTTACTTCGTTATCTGCAGGTCCAACACCCCCCTTGGTCCCCCCTGAGAGGGGGGAATAAAAAAAAGTCCCTCCTCGCAGGGGAGAACAAAAAGAGAGTAAGGGGTACACAAAAATGAGTCCCCCCTTGAGGGGGGAATAAAAGGGGGGTGTACGGACGACGGCTGTTACGATTCGAAAGCTCCTTCCTGTATAAATACCGCGCAGCGGGGTCGGGAGTTTCTTACGTTCAACCCCGGGTAAAATAATTTTCTATCAGATCGACCAGCGCAAGGTCCATTCGGGCGGCAAACTCAGCCATCGCCGGGTGCTTGAGGGAGATGCCCGCTTCCATGCCGTTGATCATGGTTTGCACGGCGTCCCGAAGCCCGCTGTCATGAATCAGCGGCGACAAGGACTGCCAGTTCTGCTGTGCCGTCCGGACGGTTTCGGAAAGGGCGGCCCAGTCGGTGTTTTGGGCGTGCAGAAGGACCCGCTGTTTGAAGCCGACGTAGTCGAGCTGCGAAACGGAAACGGGAACGGCGGCCTGTAACGGATTGAGCCCATTGATCAGAATCCGGTACGCCTCCACCGCGTTTTCAGCCACGGCCTGCAGATCCTTCCGGGCTTCGGCGTCACGGATCTGCGCCACCCTTTTTTCCAGATCCGGCCGGGCAGCCGCGGGCAGGGCGTCGGGAACTTTGGCGGCCATGCGGCCATAGCTGGCAAGTGCTTTTTGAACGCCGCTTCCGTTTCCCGCGAGGGCCGCTTCGATCATGTCCTCAAATGGAGAAGACGCTTCCAGCAAAAGCGCGTTTCCCTGGCTGATATCCGTGCGGGCCTGAGGTTCGGACGGCTGCGCTCCCCGAACCTCAAGCGGCGGGCAGAACATGAAGCAGCCGACGGCGGCCGCCAGTGCCAGTGCGATTCGAATTGATTTGACATCCATGTAAATTCTCCCTTTTGTATAATCGTGCACCACCGCGCTGCGCATCTTTATAAGGAACAGAAAAAAAGGATGCATTCGGATTTCGCAGTAAATTCTTTCAAGGCATATAATCGAAACAGTAACTGCGGGAAACCGATCCGTCAATCACCGCGGCCGGTTCTTAAAATCGGGGATAGAGATTATTGCTGCGCCGGAAAAGCATGAGCGCCGGGCGGCGCCCGCCAGAGTATGGACAAAAAAAGCTGCATCGCCATTTACAGGCGTTGTTTTCTTTCTGAACGGGCGCATCCGCCGGGCGTTTATCCCTGCAAGGAGGCGCTTTCCCGGCTGGCCGGCTGAAAACGGACCGTTACATGCAGGTTGATGTTCAAGCCGTTGGAATCGGATCCATTCTTTTTTTCCGGTGTCAGCACTTCGGCAGCATGCATTTTTTTCTTCGCCGGTTCCTTCATTTTGGCCCCGGGTGCTTCCGCCTTCATCATATTCTCCTGGCCCTTGAGATATCTTTTCAGGGACGGTTTGGCCCTCAAGGCTTTTTGCAATGCCGGTTTGTTTTTTCCGACCCCGCATACCAGGTCATAAATCTGCTGTGGATTCAGCCCGAGTGCGCCCTTGGCCAGAGCGTAGACATACCGGTCCCGGGGCCGTTTTCGGATGATGAAATTTCCGATTTCGGTCTTGTGGAAAAGTCGGGTCATATGATTGGCGATATTTGAAAATTTGACTTCCGCGTCGGACATTTTTGAAACGGATTCGGCGATTTCGGATAACTCCATTTCCTTTCCGCTTCTAAGCACATCCACGATCATTTCAGGCACACGCTTCTGGGATTTCGGCATTACACACCTCCTGGCCGGTTTATGATATTAAGAGCATTATAAAAGCTGAATCTGAGATTATGATAATCTAGTGATATGAGTGACAGGAGTCAAATTTTTGATGATATAAATTGATAAGCTCCCTGGATTTAAATGATTCTGGCATGAAAATGTTTTTCGATGGCTTGCCAAATGTTCATGGGTTCATATATGGTGACCCATATAAGCCGCGCATTTTCCTGATCTGAAAAATTGGCCGAAGTGAGGGAATTTCCGGATTTTTTAACCTTATCATGTGAGATGAATCAGGGCTTTCGGCTTTATCTGCTGAAAGTATGCAGGCCGAATAGAGTGAACCGTAAACGAAAATTAAAGATACTTCATTTGCTCAGCCAGCGGCCGGATTCCACCGGCTCCGGCATTTATGTCCAGGCCATGCTCAGGGAGGCGGCGGCATGCGGCCATCAAAATTTTCTGGTGGCCGGCATTCAGTCGGACTGGGCCGCCGAACTGGACTGCATTGAAAAGGACCAATGCCGGTTCGTGAAATTTCATCATGCCGATGTTTCCTATCCCATCATCGGCATGAGCGATGTCATGCCTTATTCCAGCGGACGGTTCTGCGACCTTTCCGAAAAAGAACTCCGGGAATATGAAACGGCCTTCGACCGGGTGCTCAAGAAAGCGGTGGCGGCATTTGAACCCGATATCATCCACAGCCATCATCTGTGGGTGGTCAGTTCCCTGGCCCGGCGGTTGTTTCCCGAAATTCCCATGGCCGCCACCTGCCACGGTTCGGACCTGCGCCAGTTCCGGAACTGCCCGCATCTCCGGGACCTGGTGCTGAGCGGATGCCGAGGCCTCGATGCCGTCATGGCATTGAGCCGGGAGCAGAAAGAAGAAATCGTCAGGCTTTACGGCTTTTCGCCGGAAGCTGTTTTTACCGTGGGCGCAGGTTACAATGATGTCCTTTTTTCCATGGGTACAAAGCCGGCGCCGGCACCGGTGCAGCTGACCTATGCCGGCAAGCTGAGCAGGGCCAAGGGTGTGCCCTGGCTGTTGCGGGCATTGTCTGAAATCGATTCGCCCGCCTGGCAGCTTCACCTGGTGGGGGGCGGCAGCGGGGAGGAAAAAGCCGACTGCCTGGCGCTTGCCGGGCAGCTGGGCGGCCGGGTGATCATCCACGGCGCATTGTCCCAGCCGGAGCTGGCGGCCATCATGAAGCAGTCTCACATATTCGTGCTGCCTTCTTTTTACGAAGGTCTCCCCCTGGTCGTGCTGGAGGGGCTTGCTTCCGGATGCCGGATCGTGGCCACGGCCCTGCCCGGGATCATCGAAATTCTCGGCGATGTCAAAACCGATTATGTCCAATGGGTTCAAATGCCGCGGCTTCGGCGTGTGGATCAGCCCTATGAGCAGGATGAGCAGCGGTTTGCGCTGGATCTGAAGCAGGCGCTGCTGGCGCAAATGGAGGCCGCCTGCCGATACCCGCAGATCGATTTATCGGCAGTTGAAGATAAAATGGCGACTTTTTCCTGGGCGAAGACATTTGGCAGGGTGCAGGAAGTATATTATGACATCCTGTCCGGATGATCCGGGTGTCAGCGGCAACTGTCGAATCATGTCCTGCCGGACCATAACGCCCGGGGTTATCGAACCAAGCGGCATTCGGTTTCGGAAATCACCTGATGGGATGCCGCTTTTTTTTCGGGTTTGCAATTTCGATAAAACTAAACCATTTTTTACCATAACCTAACGACAATAATGAAAGGAGGGGATTCATGAAAACCAGTGCACGGAACATGCTCAGGGGGAAAATTGCCAGCATCACCACCGGCGCGGTGAATTCGGAAATCGAAATCGAGCTTCCCGACGGCCAGAAAGTGGTATCCATCATCACCATCAACTCGGCCAAGCGGCTGGGGCTGGAAATCGGCAAGGAGGTGTACGCCATGGTCAAGGCCTCCAGCGTGATGATCGCAGTCGATTAGGGCCCCGCCATTTGGTTGAATCCATTCACGGGGGACGTTATGGCTTTCATGCCCCGGGACAACAGCCCGGAGAGCACTCTTTTTTTCCTTTTGGACGGCTATCGTTTCATTGAAGGGGAGTGGATCACCATCGCGTTAATGAAAACCGGGGTAAAACGCCTGACGCGTTCGATGACCTATGATATACCCGAACAGGATTTGAGGGTCAGGCAATCCCGCATGCCGGCGATTCCGAAAAGCCGGCTGGTGATCCGCCGTGTCAGAAGGATTCGATGATTTCAAACATTCTGTACGGAGAAAGCCGCGGCGGTCCAATCCCCCTGAAGGGCAGGGGGCTCACCGGCAGCCGGCCGCTTTTACCATGCCGCCCATATCCGGCGGATAAACAATCATTCTTTTTGAGTATCGAGGGAGGGGCCCCATGGGCAAACGAACACTGAAGACAAAGCTGTGCGACATGCTGGGGATCGAATATCCGATCCTGAGTGCGGGGATGGGGCCGAGCCTGGTGGGGGAGAAGACCGGGGCGCCGGTGGAACTGGTGGTGGCCGTTTCCGAAGCCGGGGGGCTGGGCGTGCTGGGCGCTGCCGGATACTCGGTGGACGAAACCGTCGATGCCATCCGGGAAATCCGGAAGCTCACGGACAAGCCCTTCGGCGTGGACCTGCTTCTGCCGGAACAGATCGTGAGCGCAGGCGATGCGTCGGCCGACGGCCCGGACGAGATGCCCCTTGCCGATCTGTTAAAAACGCTCCCCAAAGCCCATTACGAATGGATGATGAAGACAAAGGAGGAGATGGGGCTGCCGGACATCGACTTGATGGTGGGCTTAAAGATTACCACCATGCGGCCCCATGCCGCGGTGAAAGCGTGCATCGAGCACAAGGTGCCCCTGTTCTGTTCGGGTCTGGGCAATCCCGGGTTCATGGTGGATGAAGCCCATGCGGCGGGCATGAAAGTATTGGGAATTGCCGGCAACACCAAGAACGTTCGGCGGATTGCCCGGTCCGGGGTGGACCTGGTGGTGGCCCAGGGGTACGAGGGCGGCGGGCATACCGGCCGGGTCGGCTCCGTGGCCCTGTGGCCCCAGGCGGTGGATGCGGCCACGCCGGTGCCGGTCCTGGCCGCCGGCGGCATCGGAGACGGCCGGGGTCTGGCCGCTGCACTGGCCATCGGCTGCGCCGGGGTGTGGGTGGGAACCCGATTCCTCGCCTCCAATGAGGGCGGCGCCATGGATGTCCAGAAAAAGGCGATTTTAAAGGCAACGGATGAAGATACCCGCAGGACCTATCTGTACACCGGGAAGACCTCCCGGGCCATCTACAACCAGTTTCATGACCTGTGGGACAAATCGGGCCTGGAGCCGCTGCCTTTCCCGGTCCAGGTGATGCTGGCCTCGGCCATGGTGGAGATGTTCAGCCGGGCCAACCACGAGGAATATATCGGCCCGTTCTCCGGGCAGGTGGCCGGCATGATCAGCGAAATCAAACCGGCCGCGCAGATTGTGGCCGAAATGGTGGAAGAAGCCGCCGACATCCTGACCCGGCGATTACCGGAAACCGTGACGGTCAAATGACACCCCGACCCTTTATCCTCCCCGCCACCAAAGTCCTGTGGGGGATCGGCTCTTTTCAGGCCCTGGCCATGTTCCGGCGGGGCCTGTTCTATGCCTATCTGTCCATATATCTGCGATATTTCCTGGGGCTTTCGGTCACCGAAACCACCCTGTTCGCCACCCTTCCCATGATTTGCAACATTGCCGCCCAGAATCTCATCTGGGGGCGGTTTTCCGACCGGAAGCAGCTGCGGCGGACGCTGATCCTGTGGGGGGAGATTTCAGGGGCCATCGGGACGGTGTTGATCTGGTTTGTCCATGTGCTGATCAAAAGCCCGCATCTGTCCGGGTTTTCGATTATCATCGGATTGTCGGTAACGGAAGTGTTCTGGTCCATGAGCAATATCGGCTGGAGCGCCATGATATCCGATGTGTTTCCCGAAGCGCGGCGGAACACGGTCATGGGGTATCTGACGTCCATCGGCGGTCTGGGGCGGCTGGCGGGCATCTGGATCGGGGGGCTGCTCTATGACGGGATGGGGAAGATGTACGAGGGCTGGGGGTTTCACTCGGGCATCCTGTTTTTCATCGCCGCCGCGGTCATGCTGGTCTCCATCATCCCCATCCGCTATCTTCCCGAAGGCGGGGTGCGGGCGGAAGAGATGGACCGCCGGGATTGCGATGCCGCGTGCCAGGCCGCTTCCCTGCGCCTGTACTGGGTGTTCCTGGCGGCCATGGTCTTTATCAATTTCGGACGAAACGGCGTCATGATCATCCAGTCCCAGTACCTGGTGCTGGATTCGGGTTTCGGGGTCTCCAGCCGGATGCTGAGCTACATTTTCAATACTTCGTCTGCTGCACTGATCGTGTTCGGACTGCTGGCCGGAAGGATCGGCAGGTGGATGGGCAACGGCCGTGCGGTGTGCCTGGGCGGTCTGATGGCGATGATTTATCTGCTCCTGTACGCCTTTGCCACTCATCTGACGCTGATTTTCGTGGGAAGCCTGTTCTGGGGTGCGGCCGATGTGATTATCCTGGCGGCCTCCTATGCCCTGGCTTCCATCCTGATCCCCCCCGAGCGCCGGGGCCAGCTGTTCGGTCTGTTCAACGCCACCCTGTTTCTCTCCTGGGGCCTGGCCGGCACCCTGATTTCAGGGCCCATTGTGGATTTCATGCTCAGCCGGGGATCCGGGGAAGTGATGGCCTACCGGTCCGCATACCTGTCCGGCATGATACTGGTGATGATCGGACTCGCCATCCAGGTGGTGCTGGTGTTTGTCCTGTTCCCCCGGGCCGGCATCACCCGGTCCGACACCCGGCGGTAAAGCCCCGGGCGGCTGGTCAGCTGCGAGCCGCCGTATGTGCGTTGACTTCTGCTAAAGCCTCATTGACATATTCCGGCCCCAGAATGGAAGCGGCGTTATCGAAAAATATCATTTTTTCCAGAGACGCATCCCCTTTGCAGGCTTTTTTGATGATCTTGATGGCCGGCAGCCGGTTGCCGTAGGGCCAGTCCGAACCGTACAGCACCCGATCCGGACCGAAGGCTTTGATCAGTAACTGCACGTGGGCCGGGGACTGAACGGATGTGTCCACCATGACGTTTTTATAGGGGCTGAGCATCTTGATCACATCCCGATATTTAAACAACCCGGCATGTCCGGCGATAAAGGTCACATCCGGAAAGGCCGCCACCAGTTCCCGGGCATAATGAATTTCGCCCAGGCTTGCATCTTCCCGGGCCTGTTTTTCCGGCTCGAGATAATAGGAGGAGACCCCGCAGTGAAACAGCACCGGCAGCCCATAAACGGCAAACGCTTCCACGGCCTCGAAGGTTTTTTCACTGTTTAGGGGCATTTTTTGAATGATGGGGTGCAGCTTCAGTCCGCGGGCGCCGTTTGCGACATCATCGCTCAACGCGGATTCGATATCGTAGTCAGCGGTGTAATCGATCCCCGTGAAAGCAATGATGCGGGGTTCTTTCTCCCGTGCGGCTTTCAGATCCGCAAAGGTCAAGTAGGGCGGGATGGGCATGCAGGCGGAAAAAGTCACCTCCGCCTCATCTAGGGATGTCCGCATGTTCTCAAGGGTGGCGGTGGCATTCCGGGCCCGGGATGCCCGGGTCACCAGCGGATAGAGTTTATAGTAGATCTGTTCTTCGATCAGCCTGGGAAAGCCGCTGTGCAGCAGCAGTTCGGAATTGGAAATCACGTCATAGAGAATTTTCTTCCGGACGCCGGTCTGATCGATGAGCTTTCCACCGCCGGGGTTTAAAATATCTCCCAAATGGGTGTGTATATCGATAATCATGGATCGATGCTTCCTTATTTGTAAATAAAGCGGTCTTCCATCTTCATAAACCCCCGGATGGCGTGGGCCAGGCCATAGGTGATCAGTTCGGGGGGCCAGGAGAAAATTTTGCGGCCCACAAAGAACATCTCCGTGCGTTCGGTCTGCCGGCCGGTGATCATCTCGGCGATGGTGCGGCCGTTCATGGTGGTCATGGACACGCCATGGCCGATACATCCCATGGAGAAAACGGCCTTTTTATCCGATCCAAGATACCCGATCACCGGCGCCATGTCCATGGTCACGGAAACGGGGCCGCCCCACTGGTGAGTAAAACCGATCCCCTCCAGCTGCGGGAAAACGTCGGTGACATGTTTCTTCAGGTGGGCAAATATATCATCGTTCAAGTCCCTGTCAAGGTCTGCGCCGTAGCCGAAGGAAACGTCCCCCCCGCCCATGACGATGCGGTTGTCCGCAGTGAGCCGGTAATAATGGATCAGATCCCGGGCATCCTCGATGCCGGCCCGGTTCTTCCAGCCGATGGAATCGTACTGTGCGTCTGTCAGGGGATCAGACATGACAATGTGGGTGAATGCCGGATACTGGAGCTTTTTTAAATCCGGAAACAGGATGGAGTAGGCATTGGTGGCCAGCACCAGGTATTCCGCATGGATTTCGCCTGTCTCGGTCTTTACGATGAATCCGGACCCGGCGGCGCCTTTTCGGCCGAAGCTTTTCACCGGGGAATTCTCGTAAACGATCACCCCCTGGTTTTCGGCCAGGTTCTTTCAAGCCCCGGGCCAGCCGGGCGGGGTTGAGGATGCCGCAGCGGGGCTCGAACCAGCCCAGCTGGTAAAAATCGGTGTTGAACTCTTCGGCCAGCCGCGCCCGGTCCCATCGCTCCACCCCGCCGAGCCCCCATTTCTCCATGATGTGAAAATCATGCTCCACCCGCTTGACCTGGCTGGGGCTGGTCCCCACCAGCAGGTAGCCGCTCCTTTCGTAATCACAGTCGATGTGATTTTGGGTGATGACGTCATGAAGATAATCCACCGCATTTTCCATGTACACGTGCGCGGATCTCGCCTTTTCGTCGTTGAACCGGAACTTGGTGATCCCCTTGGTCAGTCCGAACAGGGTCATGGAGAAACCGCCGTTCCGGCCGGAGGCACCGTATCCGCAGACATCGGACTCGATCAGGCGGACATCCATATCGGGCTTGAACTGCTTTAAATGATATCCGGTGGAAAGTCCGGTGTATCCGCCGCCGATGATGACCACATCCGCCTTTTCGCGGCCGGTCAGGGGCGGGTTGGGGGTGATTTCTCGGGGAAGGGATTCAAGCCACCAGCTTTTCTGTCGATAATCGGACATGGCGCACCTCCTGAAGGAAATTGGGATTGACGGGCATTTGAAAAGATGATATTAGTTAGTTAACTAACTAAATAAGAAAAGCAGAACGCTTTGTCAATTTATTTTTACAATCCGGTTTCAGTTTGAGATGATCCGTCCCTTTGCATGCCCGGTCAACTGGAATCCCGGGTTTATGCCTGCTGAAGAATCGAAAGAATTTAAATATAAGGGATAAAGAAATGGCCCGCAACAATGGTCAGGAAGAAAAACGAATCCGCATACTGGATGCATTAAACGAATGCCTCCAGGAAAAACCCTTCAACAAGACCTCCATCAAGGACATCGCCCGGGTCGCGGGCGTCAACCACGGATTGCTCCATTATTACTTCAAGAGCAAGGAAGACATCCTGATCAATTATATCGATTACGCGATCCTGCATTACCGGTCCATGTTCGAAGAGTGGCTCAACGGCAAAGACGTGGATGAAATCGATGAAAAGCAGCTGATCGGGTCTTTTTTTGACTTCATGAATGACCGGATCACGCTCAACCGGCAGCTGTCGAAGGTGTTTATCGAAATCTGGGAAATCGCCGCCTACAATCCGGTTGTCCGGCAGCGGCTGCAGCGGGCCTATGCGGAATGGATGGAAGTGCTCTCGGCCATTTTAATCCGGGTGACCCGGGACCCGGCCCAGGCAAACCGCATCAGTATGGCCATTGTGGCCTTCCTGGAAGGAATGTCGCTTTTTTCAATTATCCTCGATCCGGAAGCCGTCGATATCGCCGAGGTGCTCACCGGTTTCCAGAGAAGGATCATTGATATTCTGTAGTTTGGGTCCAGAAAAGCCAGTCGATATCCGCCCGCCCGACAGCTTCAACACCCCCCTTCGCCCCCCTCGAGGGGGGAATTGTAAACTCTTGTCACTATGAGCGTTGATTAGCCTGGAAAATCAGACAAATGCACAATTCACAATTGAAAAATGCGAAAAAAAACAATCGCCAATCGCCAATTGTCAATGAAGCCCCGTAATGGGAAATAATACGAGGTAGTGTCCATCCACGAATGAGATAATTTGTTCGAGTTCAAGGAAGGCGAAAATTTTAACCGCAGGAATACTCAAGGTATTTTGAGGATTAAAATTTGAGCCTGACGCAGAAATTGGGCAAATTAGCCATTTGTGGATGGTCACGAGGTAGGTAGTCTGTTCAGGCGCATGCCCCAAACCAATTCCCCCCTCGAGGGGGGCAGGGGGGTGTCCGTACAAAAAGACATCATTTCCGGCTTTGCGCCCGGATCAGCTTCCCGCAGGTCAGGCCCTGGACCAGAATGGAAAAAATAACGATGATGTAGGTGATGCTGATGATGATGTCCCGGGAGGCGCTTGCGGGAAGCGACAGGGCCAGGGCCACTGAAATTCCGCCCCGGAGCCCGGTCCAGGTGAGGATCGGGATGACACCGCGGGGAAAACGGCGGCGAAACCGCATCGCCGTTATGGGAATGGACACCGAGAGAAACCGTGCCGCAAGAACCGTGGGAATCATGGCCAGTCCGGTCCAGAACAGTTTGGGGTCCATGGGAATGAGCAGAATTTCAAGACCGATGAGCACGAACAGCACCGCGTTTAAAATTTCATCCACCAGTTCCCAGAACATATCCAGGTTCTGCCGCGTTTTTTCAGACATGCCCAGTATCCGCCCGTGATTGCCGATGAGCAGCCCGGCCACCACCGTGGCGATGGGGCCCGACAGGTGAAGCGCACCGGCCAGTGCATATCCGCCCATGACCAGGGCCAGGGTGAGCAGAACTTCCACCTGGTAGTTGTCGATCCTGCGCAGCATGAGAAAGACCACGTACCCGCTGGCCAGGCCGAAAGCGATTCCCCCCAGGGTTTCCCGGGCAAAAAGGGCCGCCACCTGCGAGAAGCCGATATCATGCCCGCCGGCGGCGATATTGAGGATGGTCAAAAATACCACCACGGCGATGCCGTCATTGAACAGGGATTCGCCGGCAATGGTGGTCTCCAGGTCCTTGGGCGCGCCCACGGTCTTGATGATGGCCAGCACGGCAATGGGGTCGGTGGGTGAAATCAGTGCGCCGAACAGGAGACAGTATATCAGGGGGATATCCACACCCAGCAGCCCCAGCACCAGCCAGCTCGCATACCCCACCATGAAGGTTGAGGCCAGAACACCGAATGTGGCCAGCAGGAGGATCACCCATTTCTGTCGGGACAGGTCATCGAGGTTGATGTGCAGTGCACCGGCAAACAGCAGGAAGCTGAGCATCCCCTGAAGGACGGTTTCGTCAAAATTGATGCTGCCGATCACCTCCTTGGCCACATACTCGAAGTGAATGCCCACCTTTCCCAGTCCGATGATGGCAAGGGAAATCACCAGCGCCCCCAGCATCAGCCCGATGGTGATGGGAAGCTTCAGCAGCCGGTGATTCAGATAGGCCAGCACCGCCGCCAGACTCACCAGTCCGGACACCACTTGAAACAGATTCATCCCGCTCCTCTGCTCTGCTTTTTGAAAACGTGCACGAACCGCACGAAAATTGATTTTCGCATTAACAATAGGTTCTTGATAGTGAAAATTGACGGTCTCGTAAAGTCAGTTTTTTTCATGATCATATGATGACATCAGGTTTTTCGAATTTCAAAATCAGGTTTTACCCGATTGTATATTTTTTTAGAAAGTTATAAACATTGTTTACATGAACAAACCTGAATTTTAAGGTTGTAAGCGGTTCATGTCAGATATCAGGTAAAGAAAAAGCAGCATGTGATTCATTTCGGAACAAAGACGGGATTCCTGGTTTAAAACATGTCATTCAATTCTAAAAAATCAAAAGGGGGAAAAATGAAAAGGATTCTATTGAATTCAAGGATCGCCAGTATTTTGCTATGCCTGTTTATTTCCGTTGCCTTCGGGGCCTGCAGTCTTTTAAGCGTTCCCAATATCACCAGTGCCGGCAACAATAAGATCGTCAATATAGGGGATTCCATATTCGCATTGTCGGGCAAAATCAGTGATTATCTTCACAGCTATGCGGGCAAAACATTTCGCAGATATGCAACTTCCGGAGCGGAAATAAAAGGGAGCAATATCCTCACCTCCTTTGATGTCGCTGCCCAGTATGCAAAAGCCAAAAGCCAGTACAGCCTCATCGACACCATCATCATGGATGGCGGCGGCAATGATATCCTGATCCCCGCAACCATGGCGTTTGATCCTTACAACTGCAAGAAAGACTGGTGGGAATCCGGCCTTTCCTCCTCCTGTAAGAATTTGATCAACGATGTATATGTGGACACGGTCAATCTGATCAACCAGATGGGGCGCGACGGCGTCAAAAATGTCCTTTTTCTTGGATACTACCACATCAAAACCGGTCTGATCGGTTCCACGACCTTGAACGCGGCAGTCGATTACGGCGATTTGAAGCTGAAGGCTGCCGTCACCAATGCCACAGCCGCGAACAATAATCGCGTATTCATCGATCCGAGAAGCAGCATCGTCAATTCCGATATCATTATCGACGGTGTTCATCCGGCTGATTCGGGATCGAAAAAGCTTGCCGGCCTGATCTGGGCCAAACTCAAATATTTGCCCTATTAATTATTTCAGGGGCGTCGATTTTCACCCCAAAACGCCCGAATACAAGCGCAACATGCCCTCATCCAAAAAGCTCCTTTTGGATGAGGGTTTTTTTTGATTTGATGATTGATGAAATATCGTTCTCCGGCTATTTGTCTAAAAACGGGTTTCAATACTCAGGATCGGGTCAACGGCAAAAAAAATGCAGTATACACGGAGTTGCACATGAAGATCAGCCGCGGCAATAAAATCATCTCAGGGATCATTGGCATCGTATTGGCAATGGTGATCGGTTTGGCCTGTTTCATCTTATCCGAACCGGAGCAGGATATGACCGCCATTATGCCTGTCCAGTCGACCCCATCCCGGGTGGCCGCTTCCCCGGTGCTGCCTGTTGGATACGATGATGCGGAAACAACGCCGATGAAACCGGAAATGCCCAATGCATCGATTGAAGACCGGCTTGTCCTGGAACTGCAGCGAAATTACGGTAAAACCATATCCAGCATCAGCACCCAGGCCGCGCTTCTGGATGTAAAAAAATACGTCAGCTCTTTATTCCCCGGAGAAGATGGAAGGGCAAAATTCTATATGATTCTCAAGCGCGCTTTTCCGGATCTGGCCGATCAAATCATGGCAACCATTGATAAGTTGGAAGAATATGAGCGCTGGCTGGCAGATAATGAAGGGTTTTTAGCCTCTATGACCGCCCTGGAGCGATTAAACGCCCTGTGGGAAAAACGTCATGAGCTGTTCGGCGAAGATGCGGAGGAAATATGGACCGGAGAGCTTCTGGCCACGGAAGCCAGAACCGGGGCCATGCAGGACATCATGTCGGTTCTGGGTGAATCCCGGGACATGACCATCGAGGAGAAACTCGATATGTATCAGGATGCGCTTCGCCAGACGTATGAAAATTCAGCCGATGCCCATGTACTGGATCAGCACTTCATGCTGGCCAAAGTTTTTTTCAGCATCGATTCGGTCCAGGAAGAACTTACCGCATTGAGCCCGGAGCAGCGCCAGTTTAAAATCAACCAGGTCCGCAGGGAGATGGGGTTTTCAGAAGAAGAAATTGAAAACATGGAGGTACTGGACGCGGATCGCAGCCGGCGATGGGAAACCGGCTTGAAGTACATGCAGGAGCGTGAAGCAATCGCATCTCAATTCGAAGGAGCGCAGCAGGAGGAACAGCTCCAGGCGCTCAGGGCGAAATATTTCCAGGATGAAGCCAAAACCATTGAACTCGAGGAAAAGGAAGATTTTTTCCGCTTCAAACGACCCCATATTTACGGACGAAACTAAAGGGGGCACATGCTGTGATCTGCAAGGACCGGCATCCTCCCCAAAAACCCGTATAATCCGCTTTATGTCCTTTCCCTGACGGATTCGAAATACAAATAGCCGATCCCGAGGGTTGCCGCCAGAATGGAGCCGGCAAATATCCCGAATTTGGCATGATCCAGCAGTTCGATGGCGGAAAAGGAAAGTTCCGATATAAACAGCGACATGGTAAAGCCGATGCCGCCCAGCAGGGACGCGCCGAAGATGTGCCCCCACCGGATGCCGCGGGGCAGGGCGGCCAGGCCGGTCTTGACGGCCAGGAAGGCAAACAGCAGGATCCCTATGGGCTTGCCGACAACCAGCCCGGTAATCACACCCAGGGTGACCGGATGAAGGATCATTGCGGATAAACTCAGTCCGTGAAAATCGAGCCCGGAATTACAGAAGGCAAACAGGGGAAGGATAACAAACGCCACCCATGGGTGGAGGGCGTGTTCGAGCCGCTGGAGGGGGGTTTCCACGTTGTGGCAATCAATCTCGATGGACTGAACCGCGTTAAGGTGATTGTTGTTGAGCAGGATGGAAAAGCCGCAGCTCTGCTCTTCGCATTCGAAGGCATCCAGATGGCTACGTATGTTTTTAATGAACAGGTCGGTATCGAGCTTGCCCCGGGCGGGGATGAACAAAGAGACGATCACCCCGGCCACCGTGGGGTGTACGCCGGAACCGAGCACCGAAATCCACACCCCGAGACCCAGCAGCGCATAGATGAGCGTATGGCGCACCCACAACAGGTTGACGATGGCAAGAATCACGATGAACCCGATGCAGATCAGCAGGTTCATCCAGACAATGGTCTTGGTGTAAAAAAGAGCGATCACCATGACCGCCCCCATGTCGTCGGCAATGGCGAATGCGGCAAGAAAGACCCGCAGCCCGGCCGGAAGCCGCTTTCCGAAAACCGCCACCGCCCCGAGCGCAAAGGCGATATCGGTGGCCATCGGGATTCCCCAGCCGTCGGTGTACGGGGTGCCGTGGGTAAACGCCCCGTAGATAACGGCGGGGACAATCATCCCCCCTATGGCGGCCACAGCCGGGAAAATCGCCCGCCTGAATGAAGAGAGCTCACCCACCATCATCTCGCGCTTGATTTCCAGTCCCACCGTGAAGAAGAACAGGGCCATCAGCCCGTCATTTACCCAGTGAAACAGGGATTTGGTGATTTGGATGGTGCCCAGGCCAAAGGATATTTCCGTGTGGATGAGATGCTCGTAGGCCGTGCGCCACTGGGAATTGGCAAGGAGTATGGCTGCAGTTGCGGCAGCCAGCAGCAGGACACTGCTCATGGCCTCATGGGAGAAAAACCGCTGGGCAGGCTTTAAAAGCTGTTCCGAAAACAGCCCCATTACTTTCGATGCGATTAGTTTATAGATATCCGTTATGCCGCTCATAAGCCTATACTTTAGTCTGGGAAGGCGCGGGTGTCAAGGGTACCCGTGATGGGGCAAGATCGTCTGTCCGTATAATGGAATTTACCGATCCGCGCTTTTTTAGAAGCGCTCCACCCCGCTGCGCGGTGCTTTTGCAGTAAACAACTTTTTAATCCTAACGGCCGCCGCCAGTACACCCCCCTGGCCCCCCTCGAGGGGGGAATTGGAAAGCGTATTCTCGAGGAAGGATAAAAGCGATCGAGGAAGGATAGAAAAGCGATCGAGGAAGGATAGAAAAGCGATCGAGGGGGGATAGAAAAGCGATCGAGGGGGGATAGAGAAAGCGATCGAGGGGGGATAGAAAAGCGATCGAGGGGGGCAGCCCTTCCCTCATTCCCCCCTTGAGGGGGGCGCAGGGGGGTGTCCGACCGCCCGCCTCCAGGGGGACCGCCATTTTTATTCCCCCCTGCCAAGGGAACCAAGGGAATCACTGTCCACCTTTGCGGAATACGAATGCCATTCCCCCCTGCGAGGGGGGACCAAGGGGGGTGTCGGACCTGCGGATAACAAAAAAAAAGTCGCTTACTCTGATTGCCGAAGTTAAGTCCTTAAAAGTCATCCAGGCATGCCCCCATGCCAAAATCAGGGTCGATCCCTTATTTTATCTGCTTTTTGACCGATTTAATGAAACGTCCGAATGCTTTGTCCTTCTTGCGTTTGTCCAGGTAAGACATCTCGTGAAAATCGGATTCCTTCTTGAGCTTCATGTAGCTGGCGTAACGATCTTCATTCAATTCACCGCTTTTTACCGCAGCCTGCACTGCACAGCCGGACGCGTGTTCATGGCTGCAATTGGTATAGCGGCAGTTTTGGGAAAGCAGGAGAATATCTTCAAAGCCCTGATCGACCCCGTCTCCGGCGCCCAAAAGCCCCAGTTCCCGCATTCCGGGCGTATCCACCAACATGGCGCCCTGGCCAAGTACGATGAGCTGCCGGCGCGACGTCGTGTGGGTGCCTTCTCCCGTTGCGCTGACGGCCTTTGTGTCAAAAGCATCCTGGCCGATCAGGCGGTTGATGAGCGTGGTCTTCCCGACGCCCGATGAACCCAGCAGGCAATAGGTCTTTCCCGGGGCGAGCATCCCCTTAAACTCGTCAAACCCGTCACCGCTGAGGCTGCTCAGCGCAATGACGCTGGCCGTCATCGCGGTTGACCGGGTGATGGCAAGCTTCTGTTCCAGTTCTTCACGGCTGATCAAATCCGTCTTGGTGAGGATGACGATCGGCTCGACTTTTCCATCGGCTGCCATCACCAGGTAGCGGTCCATCCGCCGCGGATTGAAGTCGAAATGGCAGGACTGAACGATAAACGCCGTGTCGATGTTGGCTGCAATCATCTGAAACTCGACATTCTGACCGGCGGTCTTGCGGCGAAGAAACGTCTTTCGCGGAAACACCCCGTGGATGATCGCCTCCGTGTCATCATTATAATACTGCACCGTCACCCAGTCTCCGACGCATGGCAGGTCGGCGGGGCTTTCAGCCTGGTAAGAAAGCCTCCCCGCGAGTTCGGCCGAAACTTCTGCGGCTTCATTTCTGATGCGGTATGACCCGCGGTCAACCGCCGATATGCGGGCAATGCCGCGCCCCGCCTGCTGCAGCTCGCTGATGTATGGCTCAAACCAAGGGTCGAAACCCAGATCTTGCAATTTCATGAAGTCAACTCACCTAATGGAATGCCGCGCGCGGCTGTATTCCGTCGCATGCGTCCGGCCTGTTCGGCATTGATCTGCTACAGGAATCCCTGTTTCTCCAGAATAATTTCAACCATGCCGCGGACGTCCGTGCCCATGACATTTTCTCCTTCCGCAATGCACGCGAAAGAATATGCATCGTCATTGCTGATGACGAAGCCGACAAACCATCCCAGGACGAAAGCCCCGTGATCATCGGCCCCCGATCCTGTCTTGCCGTATAAAATCCCGCGGCCAGTCTGCTTGATGAACATGATTTCCTTTAAAACGGACAGGGATGTTGGAGAAAACGGCAACTCTTCCGGCAATCAGCTTCCTTATCAACTCCGCCTGTTCGTATGCGGAAATCAAGATTTTCAATCTGATTTTCACTTTCAGATATACTTGATTACATGCCTATTCCTCTTTGATAACGTCGCAAATAACCGGTGCAAATGGAGTGCAGCGGAGTTTGCATCCGAGTTAATTTGCCTTGTTGGGCATTTCATGCATCTGAATAAGATGGATAAGGTTGTTTCCAAAATCCAATAGTTTCATTCTGAAGCATTTCGGCTATTTGCCCCACAATCCATTCTTCTTTCTCCACCGTCTCTCCGTCGGCTACGGTGGCAAAAACCCAAAGCCCAAGCAGGACGAATAAGTGTTTCCCGCGTTCTGCTCGAGGGATCTCCGCAAGGCTCTCAGTCAAAAATCTATTGCAATCCCCATATACCTGCTCAGCTTCTGGGAACCTTTTTTGAAGCACGTCTCTCATCGCCAGTTCAATAGAAGTCCTTTCCCGTTCAGGAACGTCAAAGTGCAGCCGTAACGCAAGGCCAACACAACCTGCAACCGTGCCAGCGAACGAGAAAGTATCCCATCTGCGCAGAAGGAGAACCTGATGATAGTCTCGTTCAAGTCTGTTCTGTAAGCTATCCATTAAAATACGTAACGAAATCGGAGCATCCTGAGCCTTTTCCAAAAGTGTCTTTCTGGATAATTCTTTAACTGGCTTGCGTAATTTGAAGAGTTTGGCCTCCACGGCACATTGGTGCCGATCCAAAATGGAACTTATCTCATCTTTTCCTTCCACGAACACCCTATAACCAGCAGAATAGGCGTCGCCCCAATTTGGATAAGCTTCTTTGAATGAGACAAGTGAACGGAGTAAGGTCAATAGACATTCCTTGATGTTTGCTCCTTGAGATAGCAGATTATCTCCATAGAGACCCAAAATCACAAGATAAAGCTTCTCTTCCAATTCTCGATATGCAGTCTCTCCTTTATCGTGCCCCAAAAGGCTTCGTTTACCTTCATGCTTGGCATACTTGGCCAGTGCCGGAACCACATGCGTCCATGCATTCGACACGTTTGGCATACTTGTTTCCAAAAGGTGAACCAACTCGTAGTTTGTAACAGCCCCACGCTCAGGCAATGAAAGAAGTTTATCCCCTAAGTCGCGAAACGGTATATTATTATCCATGTTCAGCCTCTTTTTTATATGCATGTTGTCATCATTGATTGCTTGCCAACGCATAGGCTCACGCGACCGCGCCTATGCCCTATGATAAATGACTGCGCTGGCCCGCGGTCGCGTGGAGCCGCAGGTTATGCAAAATATTTATAAATTGATTACTTGTAAAATTGAACAACTACACCATCGATTAAATCATCAAAAGTTAATATCTCTATGTCTTTATAATCTGCTATGATTTCCCTCCATATGTCAGAGTCAAAATCATTTCTGCGGCCTACCACAAGCCATCGGCGCGGGTTGTGAACTTTAAAGCCATATTTATCTTCGAACCATTTTCTATTATTCGGGTCATCGAAATAAGTTCTATAAACACGCGTCTGAGATATATATGAATTTAGCCATGCAGAAAAAGTTTCCCTGTTTTTACTTCCAACGATAAAATTTTTATTAATATTGGGAAGTTTGAATTCAACGATGTCAGCATAACCATTTGGCTGCACAACAAAGAAATCTGGCCTTATGTCATCCCTTTCAGTGCTCTGCCATTCACAGGTCAACTCAGGATAAATTTCTTTTGCCCCGAATTTCATGGTTAGGATAAATTCATTCTCTTCTTTTGCCAAAAAAGTAGTGATATCCGTTTCTGTGCTATTGGAATTTCCCCATAATTCTAAAAAACGATTTATCTTTGGTAGTTGTTTGAACTTATAGTCATCAGGAAGTGGATATTGGTAATTTGCATCTTGCTCTACTAAATTTTTTATTTTTTCTAAGCTAAAAGAGATGGTATCAAACTCTGTATCACTCCCATCAAACAGGATAGGAAAAAAGTCTAACCATTTAATATGCCTTGATTTCAACCCCGATTCATCAGCGTCAAAAAACATTCCATTAACAATTCTATGAAACTTACCTGGAATAGGTTCTGGACAAGGTATATTGAATCCCATGACGCTATTTTGTGCTGCAAAATTCCAGCCCAATTCAGAAAGTTTATCCCACCCACGGTTGGTCGGGAAAAGATAATCAACACTTACAGGTGTTAGCTGCATTCGAACGTTTGAAGTCGAGTCATATTCGAAACCAATGACTTGCTCAAGGAGATTACAGTCTTTTACAGAATAATCATGATATTGCACTTCGAGTTCCCCTAATGACTTGAGCTCTTGCAACACTTCAGAGCCTATATATTCTACTGCGATATGTGTTCTTCCGACAAATACAATTATTTTCTCAAGATCTAACAAAAACCCTGGAACTGTGAGCATCAACTCTGAATTATTTTTAATATGATGATAAAGAGGTCCCCAATAATTCTTCATTAACTCATTTAAAAATTGCATAATTAATGGTTTGATCGTGCTCTGAACTTCTGCTGCCATTTATTCCTCTGGTAAAAATTTGTTAGCATAACGTCGAGCGTGAGCCGCTTCGGGTTGGCCGCAGAGCGTAGCGGCGCGGCTAGCCCGAAGTCGCGCTCCACGCTCTGGTTAGGGATTCTCTCTCAATTTGAACGACACATTGTAGTATCGCACGTCGATGTTGTTTGTCATTTCCAGGGCATAGCTCAGTTTTGGATCGTGGTCACGACAGATGATCAACCCCTTCACCATCTGTCCATTAGAACACAGATTCCTCTTCACCCATCCCATGTACCGTAGGATCTGCCCGACGACTCTGTCGGAGGGCCGTCCCTTCTTCAGCTCAATCACGACTAATGCTTTGGACTGTGCATCGACTGCCAGTATGTCGATGGGGCCGATGTCGGTCGCATACTGCTGACCGTCGTTCCCTTCCGCATCTTCGAAAATCCGCAAGTGTCCTTTGAAGATCGTCGCGAAGTTACTGACGATGAAGTCTTCAAGATATTTCTCCAGAACGAACTCGCTCGGGTCTTCGACTTCGGGTTCGTCACCCGGTGGGGCAATGGGAGGGCCAGAGCCCTCTACAATGCTGCGGAATTGCTCCCCCGAAAACTCCGCCAGTGTATGCATGGGAAAGACAATCGTGGGAAACGTCTTGTCACGGGGCTGCTCTTGCCAAGCAACGTCGATGAACCCCGGATGATTGACGGGCGAGTTCCGGCCCGGCGCGTATGCGGCGGGTCCGGGAACCTGCCCACACCGGCAAGGGTCTTCCGGCCGCGCCGTGCTATCACGTAGTCACCGGGAAGCATCTCGTGGTAGAACGCCCACAACATGTTTGTGTATAGCCCCTTGGTCTGTGGCGGCTTGTCTGGATATGATGCTGCGACAGCCTGGGCCAATTCTTCACTGGTCATGCCCGTGATATCGCCAAGTTGGCTCCAGCCGATAGATATCACGTTCTGGTCACGGTCGAATTGCCATACTGCGTCGAACAGACCTGACGGCTTCGACTCAACGGGAGCCATGACCCAGTAGCGCGGCATGTCATGTCCTTTCTCTCGATCCCTAACGTTGCAAATCACCGGCAGCAAACGGAGCGCAGCGGAGTCCGGCGTCCGTGTGCATTTGCTTAGGCATAATCATTTCCGTGAATGGGGTCACCTATTTTTCTCAATTTCTTAATATAAGATTAGTTCTCTTCACATAAACCGCTAAAACTTTGCTAAAGTATCTCCAATATCAGAAACAGCATCCACTTTCTCTGACGCAAGATAGTCTGGAAGTTAATATTTTGATCTATCATTTTTTTCCTTTCGTTAATCTTGTTGCCTTCTGAAAAAAAACAGAGGAAACCAATTCGAATCGTTTTGTTGTAGTTAAAATTGCCCGAAATAATCACTCTAAATGCTTTTCGCCGAAAAAATCTTCCGCAAAAGAAATTTTCTTATGCAATAATCATTTTTTTAATGTTGTCAACTTCTATATAAATAGCTGCTCTATTTTCAATTAACTGATCAATAATATTTAGATCAATTTTTTTATCCTTTGTTAGTTATTGGTATTTCTTGAATGCCGCCGATAACGTAATCCCAAAGAGGCCAAATATACCAGCAGATGGACTATTAAACTTTTCTCGTGGTGTTGTTGCAACTAAAACGATTCTATTATTTGTAAATACCATATCGTAGAAACCCCAACCTTTAAAAAGAAGATTTGAGTATAGCAGGATCCATCCGTTTTTAGTCTTGAGCATTTTGGCTTCCATTATGTCTGGTATATTGATTTTTTCTTTTTTAAAAACCTCTTCAGGAAGATACTTCTCTGGGAGGTTTGCCGATTGCTCAATTGTTTCGCCAATATCTACAAAGGCTGTGAATTGCCGCCATATCTCATTGATTTTTCAAATACTGGGGGTTTATTTTGGACTGAACTGTCTGTAAAAGCCCTTGATTGCTGTGGAGCGCCTTTGGCCTCTAACCACTCACCGCAATGTTTGCATTTTATTGCTTCGTCTTTTATCTCTTCTGCACAAAATGGACACTTCATCATTTACTCCGATTTTTGAAGTCCAACAAATCAATAGGAACTTGCTTTTCACGCCAAATTGTGGGCGCACCCGAAAAGACCTTTGCTAACGGCGGCAGCCAATGGGGGCCAGGGCTTCCACTGACTTGTCTTAAAGATGGTTAATGTTCAATTTCCCCCAAATTTTCAAAACCCGACTGCCCTGGCTGCCCCTTGAGCTTTCTGGTTAGGGCTCCACCGACTCGTTTAAGGATTTCGCGCTGCCGTGGCCGATGTGTTTTGAAAGCGGTTCATCTACGTGATAAATGATTTCTCCAGTGCTCAGGCGCTTTATCGTCTCGACGTAACGATCATTATCACGGTCGATAAGTCGGTAAAGATGGCATTCACCGTCCTTGCGGTAATAGCTGGCGCCAGTACGAGCATCAAAATAGGGGCGTTTATTATCAGCGTGCCTTCCTTTCATGCGCATATGGTCAAGAGCCACAATCGTATCGTGCAGCGATTCAACAGAGGAGCGGGTCATACAGTCACAAACAGGACAAGGCTGACGAATCTCGGCGTTGTCTTCGAACAGAGCTGCTTTGCATTTCTGACACGTTGATTCTTTTAACGTTGAGCCCTAACAAGAAATATATGTACTAATCGCTGTTTTATTTTACAGCCAATTTGCTTACGAAATCTTCATATCGAGCGAATTGGGTCAATATCACCCCTCAGAGTGGTTATATGAAGAAAAAGTTCTTGATATCACATTTTTCAATATGATACCTTATAAGCCATATGAACAAATGTTCACTTTTTGATTTTTGGTTTGATCATATCACTTATACTTATCCATCAAAAGAGGTATTTTATGTCAAATTCGCCAAAACTTCTGGATCAGGTACGCAATCGCATTCGCTTGAAGCACTACAGTATCAGAACAGAGGAAACCTATGTCGGATGGATAAGGCGGTATATTCTGTATCATGATAAACGTCACCCAAAAGAAATGGGCGAAAAGGAAATCAGTCAATTTCTGACTGATTTGGCGGTAAATCGAAAAGTTGCCGCCTCAACGCAAAATCAGGCTTTCAATGCACTGCTGTTTTTGTACCGGGAAGTGTTGAAGCAGGAATTTAATCTGATAGAGGACGTGGTCCGCGCGAAAAAGCCCAGAAGGCTGCCGGTCGTATATTCAAAACCGGAAGTCCGGGAAATTCTAAATCAACTCGACGGCAGGAGCTGGCTGATGGGGCAGCTCATGTATGGGGCCGGGCTGCGGGTCATGGAATGTGTGCGCCTGAGAGTAAAAGGCATCTCATGAAATTAACCGACAGACAGTTGAGTGTATATGAATACATTCTCCATCACCACCAGGAAACCGGCATGGCCCCGACCGTGCGGGAGATCTGCGAGCATTTTGAGCTCAAGGGGCCCGCGGGGGTGCACCGGATCTTGCATGTGTTGATTGAGAAGGGGTTTATTGAATCTATTCGCGGTAAAAAACGGTCATGGCGGCCGACAGCCGTTGCTGTGGAGTCGAAATGCATTCCCCTGGCCGGGCGCATCGCAGCGGGAACGCCCATCGGCGTCTTTGATCATGTTGAAGCTTATCTTCCCATTGATCCCGCTTTGTACGGCCACGAGGCCTGTTTTGCCGTGCGGGTGGTTGGCGATTCCATGATCGAAGCGCATATCCAGGAGGGCGATCTGGCGGTGATCGCACCGCGTGATGATGTGGATAACGGCGCCATTGCTGCAGTCATTGTGGATGAAATGCTGCCCGAGGCGACGCTGAAAATAATCCGCCGGAAAAAGGGCGTCCTTGAACTGCACTCGGCGAACAAGGATTACCCGCCGATCATATTGAAGGGCGGGGGGCGGAAGAAGGTCAGGATCGTGGGGAAATATGTGGGGCTTATTCGTATGGGCGGATAAACATCAGGGATTTTAATTAGTGCCCGAACGAAAACCCGGATTTTTAATTTTTCCGGCAGAAAATTTCGCCGGATTTTTGTGCCGGCTAGGGGAAATTCAGCATGAGATCCAAGCGGCATTGGTCAAAACTATTTTCAATATCGCAAAAAGCTATGATTTTCGGCCCATTTCTTATTTTTGAACGCAGGTATCCTGCCGGTGCCTCAAATATCGCTTGTTTAAGCTGCTTTTCGTTCTCTCTTTTCCTGGCGGCGCAACCGAGTGACTTCTTTTTGTTGTAACATATGACCGATGAGCTGAATATTGCGTGCTACAACGGCCAAGGCGACATAGCGTTTGAAACCTTCAATGCCATGGTCCCGGCACCTGTCCAGTCCGTGATTGCCCAGTGCATTGATCGAGGATTCAACTGCCGAATGCTTTCTTTTCGCTTTTTTAAATTCTTCGGAGTTCTCGATTTCTTTATTAATAGCCGAAAGCCTCCCCTTTCTGGGAAGCACGGCTCTGTCCAGCAGAATTGCCAATTCTTTCTGATTGTTTGGGCTATGAAAACCTTTGTCGAAACTGCAATTTTTAAAATCGGCAAATCTGCGCTGCGTTTCTTTGATAATGGAAACGACGATTTTGTCGTCGGTTTCATTTTGCATCACATGATGATGCAAAATGAAATTGTATTGATCTTTGACAATGCAAACCTTTAAACCGAGTTCCACCGGAACACCGGCTTTGCCTTTGCTGATCCATTCGGTGTGTTGCTCAAAGAGTGAGAACACCTTTTCGTGATGGGGGATCGTTTCGCCTTGAACAACTCTTCTGCAGATCTGATCGATCTGCCTTTCGGCATGAACCATATAATCTTTTACTTCAGCTATTTTCATTTGGGTGAGGATATTGGATGTCAGCAATAAAGTGAACGATTGCCTAATTTTATCAACATAAAAGCGGGCCAGATTGATGTACTCATTGTGAGCATCAATGATCAGTTGTGCCCTTTCGGCCTTTTTGGTCTTATCTTTTGATGAGGAGTGTTTTAACCGTTGGGCTTTTCGATACAATTTTTTTGCTTTACGAATATGGTGTTCGCCCTGGCGCCAATCAGTAATCTCCATATGTTCGCAGATACGCATGATCAGCGTGATCATTTTTCGCATGGCATCAAAAAGTAGATTAATATCAGTTGGATAATGAACATCGGTTTCAACGACGAAAGAATCACAGCTTCCGGCCAATTTTCGATCTTTTTTTTTACCGGCCAACTGATGACCGTACTGGACAACGAGCTGATTGATTTTGTCCAACACCTCCGGTGTAAACAAGGAGATATTCTCCTTGAGGGTTTGCAGTGAATACTGATAATCGGCATCCATTGTGCCATGGCCGAGCATCTGCCGGAGTGTTTTGTGATTATTGGCGATGTCATGGAGTTTATCATGATCCCAGTCGCAGTTGAGCCGCAGGGTGCCCAGGACGAATATTTTCCACAGATCCATGCCCTTGCGGCCATTGTTGGGATCGATATGATCCGGGATGATCTCAGTGAGAACGGCGAAGACCTTTTCGCGCAGTTCCCGGTTGCAGTATATGGCCTGCAACCCGCGAAGCAGTTTGGGGATTTCGTCCCGGCAGCGGAGATCAAATTTGATGCTGGCGATTGCTTTTTCACCGATTTTCATTTGGGGGTCGATAACTCTTCGCATATTTTTTCCTGAAGATTTTTGATTGGAAGCGTTTCACCGGATTCCGGATTATAAGATTTTAAATAAAAAATTCAGGATATTATACAATTAGTACAAGATAAAAATCAAGTGAAAAAATCGAATAAGTGACAATTTTTTTAAAATTCTTGATACCATACTAAATATATAGCCATCGCTTTTTATTGATTAAAATTGTTTTCGTTCAAACACTAATTACCATTTTAAATCCCCCTAAATCCCCCTTTGAAAAAAAGGGGGACTTTAAAGCGATTGTCGCGATTTTCAGATACCCGAGGCAGGCTTACAAAGAGCGTGGCTTTGAAAAGGGGGACTTGAAGCGGTGATTCCGACTTTAACCCTGCGTTATCCGCCGCTGCATGTAGGCGGCCATTTCTGATGCTTTTGCCGGGGCGTTTACCGATTCGAAATCGATTCGGGAAGGCCGGCCGCCCAGACGCTTTGCCGCGTTTAAAATCGAGGGGTGGGCGTAGAGGTTTCCCGCGATATAAAGGGGAATCCCCGGGGTGCCGAAGAAACTGCCCTCGTCCCAGATGTACCAGACAAACCCCCGGTTGATGAACGAGCGCCGTTTGGTCAGGCCGCCGGTGAACCCGGCGTCGAAAAAGGAGGTTTCAAACTCGCGGTTGTAGCACAGCCAGGCATAGGCGGCCATTTCATGGGACAGCAGGTCTTCGGAGGCGATCACCGGGGCGAACGCGGGGGCGGTGACATGCCCGTCGTCCGGGCCGAAGGTGGCCAGCACTTTCCGCCCCGAGGAAACGGTGAGGCGGAGCCGGTCCGCGATTTCCGGGACGTGGTTGATCTCCTCGTACATGGCATAAAAATCGTCCCCGCCGGAATGAAACATTCGCCGGCTGTCTTCCCGCAAAAACCCGACGCCGATCTTCATCCCCGAAGTGATGTCGCCCATCACATGGGAGCTGACCCGGGGGAGGTAGACGATGTGCGCGGCCGATGCCACGGCCCTGGTTATCCAGAGCGGTTCTTTCCAGTGGTGGGCGCCCCGGGGCAAGACGGGGATGAAGGCATCATACCCCGCCTCCTCGAAGAAGACCGCCTCGGCTCCGTTTTCGTTGATCACCTTGAGGAGCCCGGCCTTTTCGCAGTTCTCGCGTGATGATCCCCGCTGTTTATCCCGGGTCCAGTGCACCGATTCGACCCCGCTGGAGTCGCCGACGATGATCTTGCCGGCCCCTTTTTCCTTAAGAAGCCGGATGGTGGAGGAAAGCGCCCAGGGGTCGGTGGTGGCCGGATAGGGGTTTGCCGAGTTGATGGCGATCTTGACAAAAACCGGGTCGCCCGGAGAGAGCCAGGAAAAATCGGTTGCCGCCTCGAGGGCCTGCTTGAAGAGCGGATAGGACTCGGCATCCCCCGCATCTTTGGCGATCCAGGCCCCGGAGGCCCTTGCATGCGGGGCATCGATCAACGGCATGGCGTTTGCCTCGCCCTCCAGCCGCTTCATGCTGTGGCTGCAGGCCGGCAATAACGCCGCGGCGGCCGCCGCGCCGGTCAGTTTCAGAAAGTGCCTGCGGTTGCATTCGAGCGTGGCCATTTTTTCCCCCCTTTTACAACCCGTATTCCGCCCGCTCGATCAGCTCCATCTGCAGATCGCGGTTTAAGGTCACGAAATAGGCGTTGTATCCGGAGATGCGCACCAGGAGGTTGCGGTAGTTTTCCGGGTGGGCCATGGCGTCTTTTAACGTCTCGGAGGTGACCACGTTCATCTGCATCTGCATGCCCCCCAGGTCGAAAAAGGTCTTCGTGTAGGAGAACATCCGGGCGATGACGTTTTCACGGGTGTCGGCGCCGCCGGGGACCACCTTGACGTTAAAGGCGATGTTGTTGTTGATGTATTGGGGGTTGAGCCGGGCCACATCCCGGATATTGTCCAGCAGGCTGCTCGATGCGTGGGGCTCCGGGGTGAGTCCGGGGGTGAAGGGTTTCCCGTAGAGCTTGCCCGAGGGGAGGGCGGAGCTCAAGGTCCCATAGATGACGTGGTTGGACATGGACCAGAACCCCACCGTGTACGGCCCGCCCCGGTAGTTTACGTGGCTGCCGTAATAGTCGTGGGCGAATTTGGTGATCCGGTCGGCCATGGCCACGGCCTCTTCGCTTCCCGATCCGAACAGCGGCACTTTTTTGGTCACCATGGCATGCAGTGCCGGGTCGCTTTCGAAATTTTCGTCCACCGCTTTTTTCAGCCGGGTAAAATCGATCTTCTTCTCATCATAAATCAATTTCTTGATCACCATCATGGAGTCGGTCACATCGGCGAGCCCGATGCAGGCCGCCCCGGAGCTGTTGTACCGTGCGCCGCCGTGCGTCACGTCCGCGCCTTTGGAGATGCAATCCTCGATCAGCGACGAGAGGAGCGGTGTGGGCCGGATGTACTGGTGGGCAAGGCCCAGCATGTTGTTGTATGCGATGGAGTGGTCGATGAGGAACTTGAACTGTTCGGTAAAAGCGGTGAAGAAATCATCGAATGTGGCAAAATCTGCGATCTCGCCGGTGTCCGGCCCCAGCTTCCAGTTCATGGGCGGATGATAGCCGTTGTGCAGCGCCATTTCCACGGCCGCCACCATGTTCATCATCTGGAAATTGGTATGTCCGATGTGCCGGCCTGACAGGGTGGGCTCCACGCACCCCGTCGCCGACCAGTTGCGCAGGTCCTCGGGGGCGTAATTGAATTCTGCAAGCGATGCCATGATTGCCTTGTCGTTGTGCAGGGAAGGGGTGGCCGCGGTGATGAGATTGACCTCGCACAGGCGTTTGAGGTAGGCATCGCTGTTGATCCCCGGATGGAAGCGGGCATTGACGTTGGGGTCCCGGATGGAGAGCATCTCCGTGACCTTCAAAAAGATGTAGGTCATATCGCAGACCGCGTCGTTTCCTTCCGGGGTGATCCCGCCCAGGGTGATGGCCTGGTCCGAGGAGCTTCCCCCGAAGTACCAGTTGGCCAGGTCCGGGGTCAGCGGCAGGTGGTCGGTGCAGCGCATGTAAAAGCAGGCCACCATTTCAATGGCATGCTTGATAAAGGCCTGGCGCTCGCCCGGATCGTCGATTTTTTCCATGTCCGCGGCGAAATAGGGCTGCAGCCACTGGTCCAGCCGGCCCAGGGAAAGCCCCGCATTGGTGTTTTCCATGTGCAGCCCCACCCAGGTGATCCACATGGCGTTGACCGCCTCGTCCAGGGTGCGGGCCGGGTGCTCGGGCACCTGCGCGCAGATTTTTGCCAGATGCTCCAGTTCTTTCCGGCGCACGGGGTCTGTTTCTTTTGCCGCATCGGCTTTCGCCTGCCCGGCCAGGTTTTTCGACCATAGGCGATCAGCCCTTCCAGGCAGAGCACCATGGCTTCCAGGGTGGCCTTTTGCTTCGGATCCAGGCCCGGTCTGGCCAAATGGCCCTTGATTTCTTCGATGATGCCGGATGCACCTTTGGCCATGATCTTGGGGAAATCGGGAATGGTGTGGGACAGGGCCGCCTGCTTCCAGATGAAGTAGACGGCAAACCGTTCGTCGATGGCCTGGCAGAGCGGGGCATCATAGTTGTCCCGGACCCATTCCTTGAAATTGCGGCGGATAAAGAAGGGAAACACCTCCCGGTGGAGCAAATCGGCGGTTTCCTCGGAAAGATCATAGGGGTTCAAGGTCCGGTGGGGGACGGTGAGCAGTTCGTTCCAGATCATGGTGCCGTGGCTGTCCGGGTATACCACCACCCCGATATCCTTTGCGGTGGTGGTGCCCGCGATGAGGTCATTCTTCCCGATGATGGGTTTGCGGTTTTCCATCAGGTACTTGAAGGCATGCCCCTGGCGCAGTTCGGGAATCCAGTCATTGCCGCGGCTGTCTTTTTCAAACCCGTTTTTCTTGTACCATTCGGTGATCAGCTTCGGCCGCTCCGGGCAGACTTCGGCCCGGGCCGTGAAATGGATCTCCAGGAAATCCTTGATCCTGGGGAAATCGTCGATGGCATAGGCGGAAAGATACGGGTCTTGAAGGAACCTGACTCCCGGGTCGATGCTTTCCGCCTGCATGCGGTAGGCGCTTCGCTGCTTGAGTTCGTTGCTCAGGTCGGACCGGGCGCTCGGCGATGCCTTCAACAGGTTTTTCTGATCCGTGTCGCGCTCTTTTAGCATCAGCTTCTTCTGCTTCTTGTGCAGCAGCAGCGACAGGAAATAGAAAAACAGGTTCATATAGGACTGGTTCCCCACCGTCCGGAACTCGCTTCTCATGATCATGAAGATCTGCTCGGTGGGGGTGGCCGAGAGCAGTTTGCGGATGGCGCCGTCCGACGAAAAGATCAGGCAGACCTCGCAGTCATCGGGGATGTTCTTTAAGGATGCCGACCTTGCCGCCGCGAAACCGGATGGCCGTCTCCACCGAGCGGCTCTCCGTGCGGATGCCCACGGTGAAGTCGAACCAGCCGGCATCGGTTTTCAGGTATTTCTTCAGTCCGGGCCGGAGGTTGAAGGTGGCCGCCATGGTCCGCAGCAGGGTTTTGGTCAAAAGATGGGTCAGGGTCTTGCTTTGGGAGCCGTTCGTCACACTTGTTGCGGGATCGGTTTTGAGCAGCATAAATCACCTCCGTTGATGGTTGATGATTCTAAAAAAATGGAAGAATGTTTTTTTTTCTGTGTCCAAACACCCCCCTGACCCCCCTCAAGGGGGGAATTGTTTGTGTGCGCCCCCATTTGAGGTGGGAATTGCGTAAGTACCATAACCCCCCAATTCAGAGGGGAATTGTAGCTTAATCCCCCCTTGAGAGGGGAAATTGCAGCTTTAATCCTCCCTTGAGGGGAAATCGTAGCTTTAATCCTCCCTCGAGATGGGAAATTGTAATCCCCCCTTGAGGGGGGCGCAGGGGGGTGTTCTCCCTTACAGTTTAATCCCGGCTTCCATGAAAACAGCCCGGCATTGCTCCAGCACCTGGTTGTCCAGCCAGCGGTCCATGGCCGGGTCTTGATTTTTTGTCCTGCCGATGCCGATCTTCCGGTTTTTTTCCTGCCACAGGGGATGATAGGGAAGCAGCCGGGCCTGTTTGGCGCCGCAGGATATCAGGAATTCGGCAATGGCGGACATGTTTTCCGTCGTGTCAGTGATCCCGGGAATCAGGGGGGTGCGGGGCGTGACCGGGATGCCGCCGTTTTGCGACAAGGCATGAATTTTTCTGAAATTGTCCATGATGACCGCATTGCCCGCACCGCAGTGCTGCCGGTGAAGCGCGTCATCCATCAGCTTGATGTCGATGTATATCTCATCCAGATAGGGATAAAGATAGTCTTTGAATTTGCTGAAATCAAAAAGGCCGCAGGTTTCCAGCAGGACACGGACATGGCTTTGCCTGAGGGTTTTGGCCAGTTCCCCGGCAAACTCCATGAACAGCGTGGGTTCCCCTCCGGAAAAGGTGACCCCGCCGCCGGAGGTATCGAAGAATGGCTTGTCCCGGATGATTTGAGCCGCAATCTCATCGACGCCCATGGATTTTCCGATGCGGCTCAATGCGCCGGAGGGGCAGGCGTCCGTGCAGGCAAAACACAGGCTGCAGCGGCTGCGGTCCACGAAGTAAGGGTTATTTCGGGAAAGCGCCTTTTCCGTACAGGTTTCCATACAGGTATTGCACCCCACGCATTCTTTCTCCTCAAACCCGATCTCCGCATCCGTTTTCTTGCTTTCCGGGTTGTGGCACCAGACGCAGGAGAGGGGACATCCCTTGAAAAAGACCACCGATCGGATGCCCGGTCCATCATCCAGCGAGTTTCCCTTGATTTCGAGTATGAGCGGGGTTTTCAACTAATGCTCCTTATAAAGTTCGCCTTCAAAGCGGACCTGATGTTTTGCATCATGGATTCCACCAGCCGGTCCTTGATCGTCAGCGGGGCTTCGTGCATGTAGTCGAGCAGGGTGTTGTTGAGACCTGCCACATACCCGTGCCCCTGTACCCAGATCTGGATCATCAGGAAGCGGGCGTCCTCATCAGACAGGGGTGCCGAACCCTGCCCGCACGCCTTGATGGCGTCAATGAACAGTTCGGAAAGCTTCAGTGCGGTTTCCAGTTCCACCTGGGCGGCGCCTTCCATGGGCGTGCCCAGGTAATCCTTGAACTTGGGCACATGCCAGGTGAACATCAGGTTGTACAGGTTTGCGTGTTCGATGCCGAAGTCCACGAATGCACGGCTCATGGCGGCGATCCTGTCCATGGGGTTTTTTGCGGGGCGGCCGGCGGCCAGGCAGGTGTCGTAAAGGGTATTCGAATCCCCGGGTCAGGATGACCAGGTAGATCTCATCCTTGTTGACATAATAATTGTAAATGGTTTTCGCCGCAATCCCCAGCCGGGCGGAGAGCTTGCGCATGCTGAAGCCTTTGTATCCTGATTCGGCGATCAGCTCGAGTGCATGATCCAGCATCTGCTCCTTTACGGCTTCGATTTCTTCGGGCTTTCGCTGGGTTTTGGGCATGGTCGGATTTCCGTGAGAAGTTTATCTTTAACGACACTGTTACAGTAACGGTGTTACTCTTTAAAGTCAAATCTGTTTTTTTCTGGTTATCCCGAAAAATCCAGTATTCGTTTTTCTCCCACCTTTTGAAAAGGGGGGCGGGGGGGATTTCTCCCGGGAGGCGCCAAATCCCCCTAAATCCCCCTTTTCCAAAGGGGGACTTTGAATCCGGAATTCTGACTGGAGTATTCCGGATAACCAGACTGTTTTTTTTGTCTATCCTTTTACCTTTCTTCAAATCGCCTCCTTATTTTTAGTTCAAACGGTCTTACCTTTATTAAAAAGAAGTTAATTTTGCGATCAGAACCAGAGGAGGTGTTTTATGAACAAGTCCTTGCTTATCATCATCATTATGGTGGCGGTTTTATTTTTCGGATATTCCGGTTGGACCGGCACGCATGCTTCGGAAATTTCCGACAGTCAAAAAGGCCTGGAAAATGCCCGGACGGCTGTTTTTGCCGGCGGGTGTTTCTGGTGCACCGAGTCGGATTTTGAGAAAGCCGATGGTGTGATTGAAGTGATTTCCGGCTATACCGGCGGCCATGTGGAAAACCCTTCCTATGAGGAGGTTTCCGCCGGCGGGACCGGGCATGTGGAATCGGTCAAGGTCTATTATGACCCGGAAAAGATCTCATACCAACAGCTGCTCGATGTCTTCTGGCGGCATGTCGACCCCACGGACGCGGGGGGGCAGTTCGTGGACCGGGGATCTCAATACCGCAGCGTCATCTGGTATGCCGATGATCATCAGCATCAGCTGGCCGAAGCCTCCAAAAAGGAGTTGGCCGCATCCGGTGTGTTCGACAAACCCATCGTCACCGAGATCCTGCCCCTGGGGCCGTTTTACCCGGCCGAGGAATACCATCAGGACTACTATAAAAAGAACCCCATCCGTTATAAGTTCTACCGGTGGAATTCGGGCCGGGACCAGTTTCTGGAAAAAGCATGGGGCGATGAACCGATGAAAATGGAGCACGGAAAAACGATGAGAAACGATTCAATGGAAAAAACCGGCACTGCGGAGATGGGCATGAACATGCCGGGTGAAAATATGGCCGCATCCGCAGATATGGAAAATATCTCCATGAGCAACTATCAGAAGCCGGATGATGAAAAACTCAAAGAGATGCTCACCCCGCTGCAGTACAAGGTGACCCAGGAAGAGGGGACTGAGCCCCCGTTTAAAAACGCCTACTGGGACAACCACGAAGATGGCATCTATGTGGATATCGTCTCGGGTGAGCCGCTGTTCAGCTCAAAGGACAAGTTCGAGTCCGGCACGGGCTGGCCCAGCTTCACCCGTCCCCTGGAACCGGACAATATCGTTGAAAAAAAGGACTGGGGTTTTTTCATGATCCGAACCGAAGTCCGCAGCAGGCATGCCGACTCCCATCTGGGGCACGTGTTCAATGACGGCCCCGAGCCCACCGGCCTGCGCTACTGCCTCAACTCGGCGGCCCTGCGGTTTGTCCCCAAATCCGATCTGGAGAAGGAAGGGTACGGGAAATATCTGCCGTTGTTTGAATAAATGAAGGCCTATTCCATCATCACTTTTTAAGTCAGATGCAGACAGGCTCAGACGGGATCGTCAGGAATACGGAGAAGGAAAAATGGAGGGGGAAAGATAATTCTGGCCCTGCCGGATTTTTTCCACGGCATGCGCTATTTCCGGACCGGAATCCTTTTTGAGAAGGTATCCGTTTGCCCCGGAGGAAAATGCTTTTTCCACATAGGCGCTTTCTTGGTGCATGCTCAGGATTAGCACCTTGATTTCCGGATGGGCGGTCTTGATGGAGGCTGCGGTTTCGATGCCGCCGAGTCTGGGCATCGATATGTCCAGAATCACCAATTGGGGAAGAGCGTCCATTCCTTCCAGAAGATCAAGGCATTCCTGGCCGTCGCAGGCCTCGCCCACGACCTCGACTTCGCATTCCATGATGAGAATGCATTTCAGATCTTGGCGAAACATGGCATGATCATCGGCAATCACAACGCGGTAAGGCTTTTGTCTGGCCATCTTCTTTTTAGTGATTCCTGGTATGGTTGATGTAGATGAGAGTTCGATTTGACGGTCATTTTAATTTTTCCCCATCGGGTTCCGGCTGGCTGCATGCCAGTCGGAACCCGGTGGGTATATGGGAACGATATATCATTTACAGTCGTTCCCGCTGGAGGAAAACTATAATAAAGTTGAATCCGGAGGGCGCGTCTCCACACCCCCCCGTGCTATTTCTATCAGGGTGCCCATTTACTGACGACAGGCAGGTCAGAAGCCAGTCCGAAGCTGGCATAGGTGATATCGCCGGAGTCCCAGGCCCCTGTGCCATTGTAGTCCATGAACCATTTGCTTCCGCGCTTCACCCCGATTTCGTCATACCCGTCGGCATTCCAATCGCCTGCAACAGGTAGATCAGAATACAGCCCGAAGTTGTTATAGGTGACATCACCGGCATCCCAGGCACCGGTGCCATTGTAATCCAGGTACCACCTGGTTCGCGTTTGACGCCGATTTCGTCATACCCGTCGGCATTCCAATCGCCCGCGACAGGTAGATCAGAAGACAGCCCGAAGTTGTTATAGGTAATATCGCCGGTATCCCAGGCGCCTGTGTTGTTGTAATCCAGGAACCACCTGTTGCCGCGTTTGACGCCGATATCGTCTTTTCCGTCACCGTTCCAGTCGCCCACGATGGGAACATCAGAAGCCAAGCCGAAACGGGGGATAGTGACATCACCGGCATCCCATGTACCGTTGCCATTATAATCCAGATACCACCTGTTGCCGCGTTTGACGCCTACTTCGTCATATCCGTCACCGTTCCAGTCGCCTGCGATCGGCATGTCTCCGGCTATTCCGAAATGGAACATGGCATCCACTCCGCTGTC
Organism: uncultured delta proteobacterium; assembly: GCA_963826785.1. Classification (GTDB taxonomy): domain Bacteria; phylum Desulfobacterota; class Desulfobacteria; order Desulfobacterales; family Desulfosalsimonadaceae; genus CAWGYD01. The sequence continues at coordinate 200,039 of CAWGYD010000008.1, read as the reverse complement.
GAATACACCGTTTCCATTTTTGTCTAAATACCATGTACCATTTTGAAAAACGCCGATTTCATCGGGATATGCCGATGAAAAACTGACCGGTGCAGTATAAGCGGATTCGCTATTGATGGTGGGGAAACCGAGAGTGTCGGAATCACCGACCACGTTGATGGCTTTCACCCGGTAATAGAAGGTTAAGTTGGTGTTTCCGATGGCATCCGGATACAACATCGGACCCATCGCGTTTCCATCTGTGGAGAGGGTCGCCAAGACGGCCCAGGGACCGGCAATGCTGGTGGCCCGCTCCATCACGAACGCCGTTTCATTGACCGAATTGTCCAGCCATGCCAGGTCGACCCGGCGTTTTTTGCCGTTGCCGAACCAGGGCGGCGCTCAGGTCGGAAGGCGCCGTCGGCGGGCCGCTGATGGAAATGGCATGCATCATGTCCATTTCTTCATGGGCCAGCAGGTGGCAGTGCTCCATGTATTCATATCCGTAATTGACCAGGTGGTTCATGACGGTCACCGGGTTGCCCAGCGGATCCATGAATCCCGTGGGCGGCCCCATCAGCATGTATCCATCCGGTTTGGTCGGATCGATCATACGGATGCTGTTGGGAACCTGGAAAGGCGCATTGGGCAGCAGGGGCCGCAGGGCAACGATGGTGTGCTCCAGCGGATTGACCCGGAAGCTTTCCTTCCAGCCCAGCTCGTTGGCATCGGGCGGAATGAGTGCACCGTCCCATGCGACCCGGTTGACCATCTGCACGTTGAACAGATGGGTGTGGATTACGTGGGTGTCCACCCCGTTGTGGGTGATTTTCCAGATCTGGGTGCCGTCCGCTAACGAACCGACGGGGTCGGCGTACATCGAACCCTTGATGAGGTCGACGGGCGGGGACATGAATGGATAGAGCATGAACTGCTGGGTAGTGGAGTTCGTCACCGGCAGTTCCAGCCCGAGCATCCCGCTCATCCGTCCATATTCATTGTCGTAAGCCTCCCCCATTTCATCCTGGATGGCTTTAGCCTGCAGGGGAAGCGTCACCGGGCTCAAAAAATTGCCGAATGAATCGATCGGCTGAAAGCTTTTCTGGAAATTGCTGAGCTGCACATAAGCCGTTGTCGGGCTGCTGGGGAAACTCGCATTGTACGCGGTGTTGTAATCCGCCTGGGGCATGATGATGGGGTCCTGGGACGCCTCAAAAACCCCCTGCTTCGCCGCAGTCTTGGCAAACACGGTCTGCAGGTTGGCAAGCGTCACATCTGCAGTGGGCGTGGTCACATCGGTGCCGACCCTGATCTGCATAAGGGTGCGGGTATTGGGGCCGAATCCGGCCTGGGTGGTCGGGGCGCCGCCGATATCGGTGTTGTCCGGGTCCCCGGTGAAATAGTCATAGTGCGCGTCGTATGCGGGGAAAGCCGCGGGCGCATCATTGTAAAGGATGATCGTCTTTCCGGCAAACTGGGAGAAGTCCACGATGACATCCGCCCGCTCAGCCGGTCCCAGCAAGAAGCGAATGCTGATCCATATTGCCGAAGTTAAATGCGGTCTGGTCCATGTTCCAGGTGATGGGCTGTGAGGGGATCACCACCGGGGCCGGGATAAAGCCGCCTTCGGTGCCGATCTGAATCCAGTCCGGGCCCTTGGTGGTCGGATCGGGCACGCCGGCCGCCCAGTCAGCCGGGAGACCTGTCATCCCCGCGGAGGGAATCGTTTTGACTTCGGTATGGGTCCGTCCGTCGGCGGTGGTCACGGCGGGATCGGCCACATAAAACTGCAGGTTGAAAAACCGGTCGTTGGCAATGCTCAGGATGCGGAAACGGTAAGCTTTCGGGCTCCACTTCCATGTACGGGTAGGCGGTGCCGTTGACCACCGCGGTATCCATGAAGGCCTCGCCCACCATGGACGGATTGGGGGTGGCGGGCCGCTGCGGCGGCTCCCAGGGCGCATTGATCGGGTCATAATACTCGTTATCCACCGGCAGATACATCAGATCCGTTGCAGGCGGCCAGAACCAGGGGGCGTAATGCCAGCGGCCGAACGCATTGATTCCGGACGGGTCCCACGGATTCTGGGCCGGCATGTAGACATGCGGGTACCAGAGGTCGCCGGTATTGGGGGCCGGGGCGGTGGTGCCCGAGTTCCAGGTGGGGTCCTGATAGGAAATTGTGCTTGCATCCACAAATCCCTTGTCCTGAATGACCAGGGGAATGCCGATGTCGGGCAGCACGTTGAGTCCGCCGGGGTTGACGCCGGTGTAGTTGGTGCCGTTGATGAGATCTTCCTCGACGTCATCGGTGATCAGGTAGGGTGCGGCTTCACCGGCATAGACGTTGAGGCGGGTGATGGCCAGTGCATGGTCGTGGTAGAACTCCAGGCGGGCGCTCTGCGCGTTGGTGTAATACAGTGTTACCGCACCATCGCCGGGATCGGGCATATCGGGAACGTTCCGCACGCTCACACCCTTGGGATAAGAAGTGGACTCGCCGGCCGGCGTGATCCACTGGTTGGGGGTGCCATCGCTGATCCAGACGCCGTTGTTGCCATGCAGATGGCTGACGGTGCGATTTTCGGTGTACGTCTCAGTTCCGCCGAGGGGGCCTGTTCCCGCCCCCATGGCCGTCTTGTCCACCGGAAGGAACAGGTTGCCGCCGGCACCCGTGGGGAGCAGGTTGTAAAATTTCACCCGCACCGGCACGTTGCGCCTGGAGACGATGACCGGCCCCATGTAGTGGGGATTATCCACGGCATATGCCTGCGATCCGTCGGGCAGCGTTACGGGATTGCCGTTCGGGTCGGTCAGCGCAATGTGGGAACCCGGCACCACTGGCGTGGCTATCTGCACATATCCCCGGATTCGCGTGGGCGGCAGGTCCGTATGCATCTTTTCGTTAAAATCGACGACCCCGATTTCATAGTAGTCGGCGCCGGTCAGGGTCACATCGGTAACGGTTTTGGTTGTGGGATCCACGGTGGCAATGGCCACGGCCTGGGATGCGGCGCCGCCGCCGGAAAAGACGACCAGCGGGTTTTGAGAATAGTTGCTGCCGGCATTGGTGACTTCGACACTGATCACTTTATCGCCGTTCAAAGTCGCGATGGCGGTCGCACCGGTGCCGGTGGCATCGGTGATGGCCACCGTCGGTGCTGATGTATAGCCGGCGCCGCCTGCAGAATATGATGTGGTATCGGCGACTGCGACGGGGATGTACTGTCCGAGCAGGTTGGCTTGGGAAGATGTCAGGCCGGGCAGGGCGTCCATGAATTTCCGGATGCCTCCGGTGAGGCTTGTCAGATCCAATGCGGCCGCGGCGGAAGCGCCCGCGCCGGTGTCGTCAGTAATGGTAACGATGGGGGCGGTATAGCCGGCGCCGCCGCTTAAAAGAACAATATCGGTAATCGCGCCGGAGACCGGATCAATAACGGCTGCTGCCGTGGCGCCATCTGCCCCCGCGGAATCGTAAAGATCGGTAATGGTAACGATCGGGGCGGTATAACCGGCGCCCGGATCAATCAAGGTGACGCTGCCGACCGCGCCCGTGGGCATGGGGCTGTTGGCCCAGTTTGGATAGGGACCGAAATAATGCGGAATACCGCCTGGATCCGGGGCTGCCGGAGCGGCGGCCCCGGCCATTAAAGCGGGCTGATATTGCATCTGGAACGTGGCGGCAGCGGTCTTTTGTTCTGTTGTGGTGACCTTCCCGTGATGTTTAAGGGCCTTGTCTGTGAGATTCGTATTGTCGTTCAATGCTTTTTTCGCACCGGCCTGGTCGACGCCCAGGGCCAAGGCAAAAACAGCAAAAGCCAAAACCAAAAAATAACTTGATAATTTGACCTTTTGCATGCGTGACCTTCCTATTTTTTAAAATTCAATTCAATTTTTTTAAAAGTGAGTAAATGCGCCTGGAACATTTTTTTGACCGGATCGCCTCCTTCTCCAAATAATTGTTGATGAATCCCGGACCTGCCCTCCCTGTTCAATCCGCTAACAGGCCGCGAATGGCGCCGGCCGGATGAAAACAAATCTTATGGCTTTATGATAACGATGATCGTGAGATGAATATGCGGCAGAACGGGGTATCAGAACAATCCGATGAATCGACTATTTTGATATGGTTAAATGTATGTAGGAGGGGTTTGAAAAAACACCGGATCAGGTTCGGGACAAAGGCGCAGGCCGAAAAATTGGCTTGATAATGGGATTTTGAAACGGCGGCGGCACGGAGTGCCTGATTGGATTTAAGCACCGTGAAGTCAGGATTTGGGCGGAAAGGGAATGGATGGGGAAATGTAGATTTTTCCCTGCTGAAGCGTTTTGACGGCATGGGCCATTTCATCGCCCGTATCCGTTTTGAGAAGATATCCGTCCGCCCCTGAATCCAGGGCTTTTTCCACGTATGCACGCTCTTTGTGCATGCTCAGGATCAGGATCTTGATCTCCGGTTGGGTTTTCCTGATGCGGACAGCCGCCTCGATTCCGCCCATCCTCGGCATGGAAATATCGAGGATGACCAGATGGGGCGAGGGCTGGAGGCGATCCAGCAGATCGAGGCATTCCTGGCCGTCGGATGCCTCTCCGATCACCTCCGCCCGGCATTCTTTTTCAAGAATCCACTTCATGCCGTGGCGAAACATCGCGTGGTCATCGGCAATCACGATTCGAAACGGGGTTTTTTCGGCCACTTCATCTCCCGGGAAACGCTGGGTTAATGTATCGACCATTGATCTATATGGCTGATTTGGTTATATTAATTCACCACATGAGCCATGCAGGCGATATGGTAGAAACTATGTACGTGCATCAGCGGGACCGTGTCTGAAACAGCATATCACTCGATGGTGATATTTTAAGAAAGAGGCTTTCACCGGATCAGACGTATCCTTTCTGGATGGCGTACTTCACCAGATCGGCCGTATTTTTCAGATCCAGTTTTTTCATGATATTGGCGCGGTGCCGCTCGACCGTATGGACGCTGATAAACATCAGATCGGCGATTTCCTTGTTGGCTCTTCCTTCGGCAATCATCTTGAGGACCTCTTTTTCCCTGGGGGTCACTACCGATTTTTTCATCACCTGCCGCATCTGATTCCAACCGTCCTCCAGTGAAAATGACAGCTGGGGGGATATATAGACTTTGCCTTTCCGAATTTTGTCAATTGCCGACAAGAGTTCATCGCCGGCATCCTTTTTCAGAAAGTACCCGTCGATGCCGGCGGCCAGTGCTTCGAAAAGATATTCCTTGTCGCTGTGCATGGTGACGATCATGATCTTGGTCGTCGGGTGAAGCGTCTTGATCTCCTGGATCGCTTCAATTCCCCGCAGGTTCGGCATGGAGATATCGAGGATGATCAGGTTGGGGCTGTTCTTACTTGATTTCAGCAAGCGGATCAGTTCAAAACCATCTCCGGCCTCACCGATGACCTGCAGATCGGAGGCCCCGTCTAAAAGCCCTTTCAAGCCGTGCCGGAACAGGGCATGATCATCTGCGATGACAATCTGATAAACTTTCAACCGTGGCGATCCTTTTTCCTGGGAATGCGAAGCGTCATCCGGGTGCCCTTTCCTTCGGGGCTGGAAATCTCAAGCGAGCCGCCGAGCATCCTCGCCCGCTCATCCATGGTGGCCAATCCCAGTCCTTTTTCCGAAATTGGCCGCATGGAGACCGCCTCCATATCGAAGCCCACGCCGTCGTCTTCCACGCAGAAAGAGACGGCTTCATCGTTTTCTGAAATTTTGACGATCACCGTTTTCGCCCGGGCATGCTTGCCGAGATTGGTCAGGACCTCCTGGAAGATCCGGTACACGTGAACATGGTCCTCTTTTGCCAGCAGTGAACCGACATCGGAGATATCGTATATGACTTTGATCTGGTGATGCGTGGCGAAATTGTCGACCAGCCAGCGGATAGCGGGCATAAGGCCGAGATCTTCGATGATGGACGGGCTCAAATCCCGGGAGAGGCGATGCACACTGTCGATGATCTGATCGATAAACGCAAGATTCTGCCGGCATTCTTCCCGAAGGCCGATTGCCAGCTTCTTTTCGATGAGGCTGCAGCGAAGTTTCAGCAAAGACAGCGCGCCGCCCAGGTCATCGTGGAGTTCCCTCGAAATCCGTCTCCGCTCTGTTTCCTGGGCCGTCAGCAGCCGGGAGGAAAGATGGCGAAGCTGGTTTTGGGATTCCTTCAGCTTCTCTTCCGCCCTTTTTCGATCCGTAATATCCCGGTTGCTGCCCCTGCGTCCCATAAACCTGCCCTTGCGGTCGAATACGGGTTGGCAGGCATGTCCAATCCACCTGAAAGTGCCGTCCGGTCGAACAATCCGGAATTCGATCTCGCCGGAAAAAAGCTGCTGTTCGATACTGATGTGATGTTTGAAAAAGGCGGATTTGTCATCCGGATGGATGATGTTGTAAAGCAGGTCCGGATCATTGAAAAATTCCGCTGCGGGGTGGTGGGTAATCCGCTCGCAGGAAGGGGAAATATAGATGAAGTCGCCCTTCGGGTCACGCCACCATTCCCAGTCATAGGTGTTCTCGGCGACGATTCGGTATTTGATATCCGCATCCCGAAGCGCTTGTATTCCCGTTTTCCTGAAGATCTTCATAATCGCGCCGGCAATCGGATAATTCTTCTTCGAGCTTCCTGACCCGGGTGATCAGTTCATCGTATCCTTCATCAGCCAATTGCAAAAACCTTGTACAAAGGGGGGATCGGAAATACTCCCTGCCGTCGGGTCGTTCTCAAAGGACCGAATCATCTGTTCGAAAAAAGAACGGAGAACGGGAGGGATGGACTTAATGGACGATGGCAGAAATCGTCGAAAATGTCAATTCAGGATATGGGGCAGATACGGAGCAGGTGAGGGAAACGGGCGGGTATGCGGGATTTTCATCGTGTGTCCGCATACCCGCAGCAAACGGGCAGGGATCAGTATTTTCTTCTTCTGCGCCTGTTGTTCTTGAAATGGAAAAAGAGGCCAAACAGGAGGAAAATGCCGCCGGCCAGCCCCAGGGTCATTTTGATGTTGCTCTTTTTGATGGTGATGGTGATGACATCGCTTTCCGGCGTTTCCGGCGCTGAGCCCTCTTCAAAAATTGCTTCATCCACCTCCTCCTGCGCCGTGCTCGAGGCGGTAGTGATCCGGGCTTCCGGGGCGGTTTTCGCTTCAACGGCCGGAGCTGCCGGCGTGGATGCCATGAGCATTTCCATCAGGCCCTTGGAAAGGATTTCCCGGGCGTTGCGGTCCCGTGTCTTGTAGTCCTTACTGCCCATGACCACGGCAATGGCGCGCAGACCGTTCTTCTGGGCGGTGGCCGCGATGGAATAGCCACCGGCGGAGAAGTATCCGGTTTTCAGCCCGTCGCATCCCTCGAAACTGGCCAGCAGGTGGTTGTGGGTGCGCATGATGAAGGGCTGCTCCGCGTCCGGCCGGAATTCGCAGACCTTGGTGGAAGTGTATTTCAGCGCTTCGGGGTGCTTGAGCACTTCACGGCAGAGGAGGGCCATGTCGCGCGGGGTGGCGATATCCGGGCTGTCGCCTTTTCCGGGAGGCAGCCCGTGCACCGAATGAAACTCCGTGTCCTTCATGCCCAGTTCCTGTGCCCGCTTGTTCATGAGATCCACGAACGCCGCGGTGGTGCCGGCGTAATGAAGGGCGAGCGCAGTGGCCGCATCATTTGCGGACTGGATGATCAGCGCGTTTAAGAGTTCATCCACCGTGAAGACTTCGTGCTCTTTCAGATACACCTGGGAGCCGCCGATCCGGGCGGACTTGGCGGTGACGGTCACCTGGTCGTTTAAGGTCAAATGCCCGTACTGAACCGCCTCGAGGATGATCAGCAGATCCATGAGCTTGATCATGCTGGCCGGGTATGCGCGAACATCGGCGTTGTCCTCGAAAAGAACCCTGCCGGTGGCCGCATCCACCACCACGGCGCCGAGATAGGGATTCTTGGATATGACGGAGATGCCGTATGCGTCTGAAGAAAAAAACATGGACATCAGCATGAACGGCACAATGATAAAGGATGTGAAAAATTTCTTCATGGATAAATCCTTGCTGGCATAACTGAATGGGAAGCAAACCTGAAAAGCAGTGCGAATATAGGGGGAAATGCGGATGGGTGTCAAGACAAAGGATGGGGCCGTTGAATGCGGCCAAAGGATCAATCTATTTCAATTGAATAAATAGGTTTCTGAATTCATGGCAAAATTGGCAACTGGTCCTATCATCACCCGATCAACTGAATTTTTTCATGTCTATCTTGTCCTGATACTCACGCGTGCAAGATTTTTTCCAGGATCAGTTTGCTGATCAGATAGGTCGGCTTGATCCCCTCGAGTCCCATGCTTCCCGAGGCCAGCGTCTGGCCGCTCTTCAAGGGGTTGTCCGAGGCGTAATAGGCGTAGCGGATTTTAATATCCTTGGAGACATGGCCGCGGATGATGGCCGCGTTGATGGCCCGCTGGTAATGGCCCCCTTCCATTTCCAGGCCCACGGCCTTCCAGGTGGAGAGCTGGAATTTCTGCAAAACGTGCCGGTTCTGGAGCGATGTTCCCAAAACGGTGATCAGGGGGCCGGTGAACACCCCCACGCTGTCGTCGAAATCCGACTCGGTCAGGTCATTGTCGATGATGTAATTATGGGGAGTGCCTTCCAGCACGTGGGCGGTGGCCAGCATGATGTCGCCCTTTTCCCCCGGCAGGATGCCCGCCTTGCCGATGATGGAAATGGAGCGGGTATTCAGCGCCTGCTTGCCGCCGTTGACCGGCCAGGGATAGAGCAGTTCGTCCATCAGTTCAAACGCCTGCTCGCCGAAGGCGTAATCCATCACCAGGATCACCGGCTTTTCGGCTTTCACCGTATCCTTTTCGATATTCAGGGCGGGGTGAAGGGGGATTTTTGCCAGGGGCAGGGTGTCGATGAGTTGGCATTCGATCTGGGAGCCGCTTTCATCATGGATCATGCAGCACCCGTTTTCTTCCGCAACTTCAAGGACATCCAGGCTGTTTTCCCGCAGCTGGCGGATGAATTCATAAAGGTCCTGCTGATCCGCCGAGGGTTTGTCGGCTTTCACCGCCGCATATCCGTAGAGCAGGTTTACCGTGCTGTGCAGGTTGGCGCTGAAGATGTGCAGGGGGCGGTCCTGGAGCCCCAGTGAAAAGAGTTTTTCCTTGATGGCCGCAGCCCACTGCCGGGCATAGATGCGGTTTAAGATCAGGTTGCTCAAAGACGGCGTGAAATGGACGGTGACCGCTTTTTCCTTGTCCTTTTCCTCATCCACCAGTCTGGCCAGGCTGTAGATAATGTTAAACAGCCCGTTGTTGCTGTCCTTTTCAGTCCGGTTTTTTTCCAGGTAGGCGAAGGTGGCCTTGGTTTCGTCAAAAGTCCGTCCCAGAAGCAGGCTTAAGTTCCACAGGGTCTGGTCCAGTTCCTGGGAGCACATGTTTTCCACACAGGGAAGGTTCTTTTCGAACATCTGCCATTCCACCGTGATCTGGCCGTAATCATCACGCATCTTGTTCTGGATCTTTTTGGCCTCGATATACAGGAAGGTGATGTGGGTGAGAATGTCATAGATTTCACTCTGGCCGCGGGTGATGGCAAAACTCATTTCCGTGGGGCTGATCCGGTAGGACACCCGGCGGCGCGACAGGGGCATGATCTTTTCAAAGGCGGCCCCCCGGTAATCCTCGTGGGCGGTCATCACGATGCGGTGGCAGGATTCGATTCCTTTAGGAAGCCGGTCGATGACATATTCCAGCCCCTTTAACTCGATGGAGCGGGGTTCGTTCATGGAACCGTATATTTCAGGGCTTAAGATGCGCAGGGCGGACTCGAGGGTGCTGCCGGTCCGACCGCCCATGCGGTAATATCCCCTCAGCAGGGCCGCATCCGCGATGGTCTTGAAGGTGCGGATGGCCAGCCGGGACTGGTCGGCCAGGGAAACGTCTTCCATAAAACCTCCACTGAATGTGAATCGGTGCACAATTTCTACTGTTTAGAAGAAATTGGGCCTGGAATCAAATACAAACTATTCCACGGGCGCTTTTTGACGGGAGATCTGGTTGAGCTGGTCGGTGAGCAGGGCTTCCACACGGGAGCGCAGAGATTCGACCCGAACGGGATCGTCTTTTTGAAGGGATTTGAAGAAGGACGCCAGCAGCTGTTTTTGGGAGGCATCCATTTTCGATGTGTAGCCCGCCTTGGCGCCTTCCGCCGCCTGTGGCGGACCGGACTGCTCCCGGCGGCTGTGGGCCCAGTTGATCACGTGGGAAACATAGATCAGGGCGCGGTCCAGCAGGATGAACAGCATCTGCTGATTCTGCATGGGGCCCACCCGGACCTTGTACCGGCCCAGCGGCATTCCCACGATTTTCGTACCCGCTGCCTGCCGGGCGCCCAGCAGAGCGGAACCCGCCCCGATGGCGCCGCCAATGGCCGTGAACAGACCCAGGGTGTGCCCGGCCAGGGCCAGGTCGATCTGCGCGCCCAGCGCACCGCCGCCGGCGCCGGCGGCCGCGGCCAGTTGCCACTGTTTCAGTCCCAGCACCCGCCAGGAGGCCCTTGAAAACAGGTCCTCCTTCAGGATGGAGTGGGGGGGCAGGTCGTAGTTGAAGATGTTGTGCTTGAACCGCTTGCGGATTCGCCTGTGCGCGGCTTTTTCGATCTGATGGATTTCCTGCTGGTATTTTTCCTGGAGCTGATCTTTTATCTCTTCAATCTCCTCCTGGGTTTCGCAGGTTTTGGACACTGAAGCCTTTTGCGCCTGTTGGAGCAGCAGGATGATGGTGACGGCGGTGTCGTTGAGGCGCTGCTGCCAGTCCTTCTGGAAGGCCTCTATGGCCCGGGTCAGGGCCGGCTGCCAGTCCGGGTCGATCATTTTGAGGCTTTCCATCAGGTCGATCCGCTCGGCATAGGTGGCCCGGTGGGCATCAAAGACCCGGATGATGTTGAAATGCTTGCGGGCTTCGGTTTTCCACGCGTCGATAAAATCGACCCGGTTTTGTTCCTTGGTGTTGATGACCGCCATGCGGGGCAGACCGGTCAGCCTCAGGATATCCATTTCCATGATGTCGGTCCGGCGCAGGGGGCGTGATCCATCCACCACGTAAATGATCCCGGCGCCGGCCGCCAGGGGGGTCATTAGTTCGCACTCGTCTGAAAACTGGGGATCAGTTACATGGGCTGAAATGAAATCGGCGATCATGCGGGAATTTTCCCCGGTATAGGCGGTCATCCACTGATGGGTCCGGCGGGGCTGCTGGAAACCCGGGGTGTCGACGAACCGCAGGATTTCATGGCCGTCCACCGTGACCGGGTATTCGTGGCATTTCCGGGTCTCCCCCGGCGTGGGGCTGATGGGGACCCGGTCATCCTCGGCCAGCGTGGAGACCACCGAGGACTTTCCCTCGTTGGGATGCCCGAGAATGGCAAATGCGGGGGATGTCGTTTCCATGATAAACCTTATCTCAAATTGACGACCTTGTTATCCGCCCAGGTTTTCCACCCGGATATACGGATCGCCCATGCCGTTGACCGCCTGGTTCCAGATGACCCGGTCGGTGTCGTCCGGGGTGGTAAATATCTCCTGTCCGGCGGGTTTGCCGATCAGGGCAATGATCATGCCGGTATGATCATTGACTGCGCCGCGCAGCGCCCTGATCCATTCCAGTGTTTCCCTGATGGGCGGCTGCCAGGCTTCCTGGAGCACCACCACGCGAAGATCAGCGTTTTTGCTCCCTGAAATTAAAGTTTGCATCGCCTGCCGGTCCTGCGCGGGATCCATCTCCGAACGGATCTTTTTCTCCACCCGCAGGCCCAGGATCTGGCCGAGGCGCTCGGACAACAGGTTCGGATCGCATTTATCGTCTATATCCTCCGGCAGCACCACCAGGGCGGTGCCGCCTTCCGCCCGGACCGCGGCCGAATCCTCGGCAGGCGGTTTCGGTGCGGCAGCAGGCGCAGGGGAGAACCCGGGCTCAGACGAGAATATCCGGCTGGACGTATTCACCCGCGGCGTCTGCATGTGCTGGATCAGCCGATCGCATGCGCTGTGGGAAAAATCGATCCGGTCCAGGGCGGCTTTTCTGCGCCACATGCCGATGAGCAAAAGCGTCAGGCGCGGCAGAAAACCGTAAAAGAGGATGGCAAAACACAGAAACGGCCACCAGGAGACCAGGTTGGCCGTGGTCAGGCCGACGATGCCTTCCTTGAGCACCATCTTGCTCCCGGCGATCTGCGAAAGCGTGGGATGCCCGATGGGGGGCGGGGCAAACCACACCCATGGAAATGATATGGCATGGACCAGTTCGTAGACGCTCTCCGGGGCCAACTGCAGGGTGGACTGCCACCCGAATGCCAGGTCGGTGATGGTGAGCTTCAACAGCGTGGCCGCCAGAAGGCCGATGTTGAAGCAGAGGCCGAACAGCTGCGCCAGGATGAACACCGGCCAGAGAAACACCGATCCATAGAGGGTTTTTTGTTTGCCGATCAGCCCGGCGACACCGGAGATGCGGCTGCGGCGGGATGCGGACAAGGCGTCTTGTCCGGTATTGCGCATGCGGGCGGCCATCCTCCGGACCAGGGCGGAGAGCAGGGGGTACATGCTCTTGAAGGACCCGATGATGCCGACCTGGTGCAGGAGCACGGTTATGGCCAGAAAAGAGAGCAGGGCGATCTGGGGAACGATGAAGATCCACAGGCAGGTGAAAATGTTGATGGGCTCATGGCCGCTGTAGGACAGCACGGACCAGGAGAGGGATGCGCCGAAGAACAGGGCTGAAATGATGACCAGTACGCGCGCGACCCGCCACGATTCGTCAAATGCCGCGCCGGGCAGTTCGGCCTCCCGGCCCGGTGCGTGCGTTTTTCCCCGTCTGGCCTCCAGCCAGTACCTGAGCAGGTCCCGGCGGGGAAACGGCGGCTGATGGGCCTTTGCATAGGAGAGATAAATTTCCCTGTCCCGGGAAATATCCGGTCCGGAAGCGGCATCCGCCCCGGTTTCGTCCCCGGGCAGAAAATATTCCAGGTCGATCAGATCGCTGATCCGCCAGTTTGCCATCGTCTCAGCGCTGGGTCCGGGTTTAGTCATTTTCATTCATGTTTACGCGCATGGATTCAAGACCTAAAAGAATGAAACCGTATCATACAATGGGACTGAGTTTCTCATAAATGTATTTTCTATTGGCCCGAAGATCAAGAACCATTGCGGCCGGCAGGAAGATGCGGGTGGCAATTTTTCAAAAAGCCGCTTACATTTATATCCGAAAAAAACGCGATAACGATCTCAGGGGGGTGAGGGGATGAACAAGCTCACGGCGCCGGCCATGCCGGAATGGATTGCACAGATGCTGCCCCTGGGGCATGCCCGGTACCGAATCCGGGTGGGCGAAGACCGGTTCATGCACGTGACGGAATCCGGAAAAGGGTATCCGGTGCTGATGCTGCACGGCAATCCCACCTGGGGATTTTTGTACCGGCACGTTATGCGGAACCTGGCTGAAGAAGGCTTCCGGTGCATTGCGCCGGACCTGATCGGGCTGGGGTTTTCGGACAAGCCGGCCGACATGCGCATCCACACCCTGGAAAATCATGCCGCCTGGCTCAGATCGTTCATCGACCAGCTGGGAATCGATTCCCTGATATTTGTGGGGCAGGACTGGGGCGGCCCCATTGGATTGCGCGCGCTCTCCGACCGGCCCAATATGGCCAAAGGGATGGTGGTGCTCAATACGGCCATCGGCCCGCCGAAGCCGGGCTTTAAACCCACCTTTTTTCACCGGCTCAGCCAGATGCCGGTGATCAGCACCATCTTGTTCCGGGGATTTAGTTTTCCCCAGATCGCGCTTCACAAAGCCCAGGGGGACCCGTCAAGCATTTCCGGCGCGGCGGCCAGGGCCTACCGGTATCCCCTGCGCAGAATCCGGGACAATGCCGCGCCCCTGGCCCTGGCCCGGATGGTCCCCGATTCCCTTGCACACCCCTCGGTTGAACCCCTTGGAAAATGCTTCGCCTTCGTGAAATCGTTTTCCGGCCCGGTGGAAATCGTGTGGGGAAAGAAAGACCCTGTTCTGGGCCGGCTGTTGAAGCGCACGACAGAGGCGCTGCCGCAGGCCGGCGTAACGGAAACTGAAGCGGGGCATTTTATCCAGGAAGAGGAACCCGCGGCCATTGCCGATGCCATCCGCAGGGTTTACGCGAAAATCAAGTAGCGCGTCCTGCCGCCATTTCCGGGCGACCCTTTCACAGCCCCATGAACTTGGCGGCGATTCCCTTCATCACCTCGTTGGTGCCGGCAAAGATGGACATGACCCGAACGTCGCGCAGGGCCCGGGCCAGCGGGCAGTTTTCCGTCAGGCCCGCGTCGCCGAACAGGTCCAGGCACCGGCTGGCCAGTTTCTTGGCCTGGTCCGTGGTCCAGTATTTGGCCATGGAGGTCTCCACGATGATGCTTTCCCCGGCGGCGTGCTCCACGGTCAGCTTGTCGATAAACGCCCGACCGAGTTTTACCTCCGTGAGCATCTCCACCAGGGCGAAATGGGTGGCCTGGGACTTGGATAGCGGTTTCCCCAGGGCGTCATGGTGTGTTTTGCAGTAGTCGACGGTCCACTCCACGATGAGTTCGGATGCGGCCTGGGCGCCGATGGCGCACATCAGACGCTCCTGCTGGAGCTTTTCCATGAGCATCATGAATCCCATGCCCTGCTGGCCCAGCACATTTTCACGGGGGATGCGGCAGTTGGAGAAGAACAGTTCGGCGGTGTCCTGGCTGTGAAATCCCATCTTGTCCAGGTGGCGGCCCCGCTTGAGCCCGGGATTGCCGTCTTCCACCACAAACAGGGAAAGGGCCTTGTACGGATTGGATTCCTCGGGGGTCTTGGCGGCCACGATCACCAGGTCGGCGTTGATGCCGTTGGAGATGAAGGTCTTGGAGCCGTTGATGATAAATTCATCTCCGTCGACTTCGGCGGTGGCCTGCATCCCGGCCAGGTCGCTGCCCGCATCCGGTTCGGTCATGGCGATGGCGGTGATGATGTCCCCGGAGACGCACCCGGGAAGATACTTTTTTTTCTGCTCCTCGGACCCGAAGGCCCCGATGTAGGGGACTACCACGTCGCTGTGGAGCATGGCGGCAAGCCCGGTGTGGTTGGTCCTGGCCATTTCCTCGGTGGTCACCACCGAATAGAGGAAATCGCCGCCCATGCCGCCGTATTCCTTCGGCACCCAGGTGCACAGAAACCCTTCCCGGCCCATGCGGCGCCACATGTCCTTGGGAACGATGTGGTCTTTTTCCCACTGGCCCACCCGGGGGGTGACTTCAGCGGCCAGGAAGGCCCGCAGGCGTTCCCGATATTCATGATGTTCCTGGGTATAAGGCAGTATGTTCATGATGATCTCCTGTTTTCGATGCCGCGGCGCGATCACGGCCGTCTGCGGGTATTATTTCAGTTTGGCGAAAATTTCATCCGAGATGATATCTTTCTGGACCGCCGGTGTGCCCTGAAAAATTTCGGCCTGCTTGGCATCCCGGTAGAAGTGCTCCACTTCGTATTCGGTCATGTATCCATACCCGCCCATGAGCTGGATGGCTTCGTCGGTGACCGCCATGGCGGTCTGGGCGGCGACGAGCTTGGCCATGGAGGCACTCTGGTCGTCGATCTGATGGTGGTCGAATTTCCAGGCCGCATGATAGGTCAGCAGCCGGGCGGTTTCGATCCGGGCGGCCATGTCCGCAATCTTGTGGCGGGTGATCTGGAACTGGGCCAGCTTCTTGCCGAACTGCTCCCGCTGCTTGACATAGTCCAGGGCGCGGTCATAGGCCCCCTGGGCCGTTCCGAGGGCCATGGCGGCAATCTGGATGCGGTTTTCGGCCAGAAACCGCTTGACCTGGTCATAGCCCGCCGATTCCGAGCCGATGAGGTTCTGCGCCGGGACCCTGACGCAGTCAAAGGACACGTTTGAAAAGGGGATGAGCCGGCCCCCCAGTTTTTCCCCGGCATCGACGGCAGACACCCCCGGGCGGTCCGATTCCACCAGGAAAAGGGACATGCCGGATGCGGGCGGATCGGCTTTCGGGTTTGTCGTGCAAAGCACCACAAAAAAATTCGCACTTTCACCAAAGGGGACAAACCCCTTTTCACCGGAGATGATCCATTCGCTGTTTTCCTTTACGGCGGTGGTGTTCATCTTCCGAAGATCATATCCCTGGTCGGCTTCCATGAATGCGCCGGTGCAGATGGTCTCACCCTCCACCAGGGGGGGAAGAAACCGGGTTTTCATCTCCTCGCTCCCAAATCGCAGGAGGCACTCGGACCCATAGGCGGCAAACAAGAGGGCAGAACCCAGGCTGGAATCCCTTCGGCACAGGGTTTCGGCCACCAGGGCATATTCCAGCAGGCCCATGCCGCCGCCGTCCACGCTTTCGGGGAAGTGGATACCGATAAACCCGAGTTCCCCGGCTTTTTTCAGTATGGCTTTGGGAAATTCCTGGGTTTTGGACCAGTCGATGATCTTTTCCTTGTCAAACAGACCCCTGGCAAATTCCCAGGCGGCTCTTTGGATCTCCTTTTGAGATTTGTCGAGTGTAAAATCCATTTCAACGCGCCTCCTGATGATATCAAATAGATGCTTCCAACGATTGATGGAAAATTACGCTCGTGCTATCCGAAAGTCAAGCAATAATTTTGGGTGGAAATGTGCCTGCGGGCCCGGGCGGGGAGGGGCAATCGGGGATGTCTGATCTGATCTGATCTGATCATGGGATCATGGAACAGAAGCCGATACCTTCGGGAAAGGCCCACTTGCCTGGGTTGCCGGGGACGGCCCCGAGGCGGCCATGGAATCTTTTCCGGGTGAATACTTCACCAGGGTGTAGTCATTTAAAGTCCGGACCCCCCAGGAATGCCCCAGGACGTAAATATTACCATCATCATCGACCCGGATGGCCCGGGCATGGTCGGCGAAAAACCGGTCCGGCCCATTGTATCGGGCCCTCCACATTTCAATGCCGTCGCTGTCGTATCCCAGGGTGACGTAATCATAACTGGAGTCCGCCCCCCTGCCGACCACGGCCACGTAGGCGTTTCCGGCAGGATCGACGGCCAGGGCTTCGGCATGATCCCACAGGTTGATGGGCGCATCATAGGTGTTGACCCAGAGCTGGCTCCCGTCTGAATCGTATTTCACTGTGGTATAGCAGATGGTCCCGTCTTTTCCCCGGCTGTAGCCGGTGACACAGAGCCGGCCATCCATATCCACCGCCAGGGCTTCGGCGTGGTCTTCGGCATTGGACGGTCCGTTGTATCGGGCGGCCCACAGCAGACTTCCCGAAGCATCGTATTTGAGAGTGAGATAATCGTCTCCCGAATGCGCGCCCCGGCTGTAACCGGTCACATAGATATGGCCGCCGGCGTCGATGATCATGGCATTTGCCTGGTCGTCTGCGCCGTAAGCGGAATTGTAGCGTGCCGACCAGAGCTGCCGTCCGTCCGTATCATATTTTACCGTTGCGAAATCGAGGCCGGTATCGGCATCCCGGCTGGTTCCGGTGACGCAGATATCCCCGGCCGCATCCAGGGCCAGTGCCTTGGCCTGGTCAAATCCGCCGTGGTCGTAGCGGGTCACCCAGGCCATCCGTCCGTTTGCATCATATTTAATGGTGGCGTAATCGTATCCGGTTTTCAGGCGAGGGCTGTATCCGGTCACATAGACATTTCCGGAAGCATCAACGGCGATGGCTTCGGCCCGGTCCCATTCATTGACCGGGGAGTTGTATCGTGCCGTCCAGAGTTCGTTTCCGGATTTGTCATACTTGATGGTGGCGTAATCAAAACCGGTCCCCATCCCCATGGAAGACCCGGTGACAAGGACATTTCCCTCGTCATCCACCGCAATGGCGGCAGCGTGGTCGCCCCACCGGCGGTCCGACCCGTTATACCGGGCCGACCACAGTTGATTTCCCTGGCTGTCATATTTTGCAGTGGCGTAATCGGAAAATGATCCTTCGCTGTAGCTGTCTCCCGTCACATAGATATTTCCGGCGCCGTCCATGGTCATGGCGCCTGCGAAGTCCTCGCTGTTTTCCGCCCCGTTGTATCGGGCCACCCATTGGGCAGACGGCTGCGCCATGGCGACGGCAGCAATACCCATCAGGATTGCGGCAATCGTTGTGAGCCGTACGTTAACCATTTTCAAGTTTTCCTTCCGGGCATCTAAAACGGGTTTACCCGCCGTCCTGCATTTGCGTGGCCGATTATTTTTTGACAAACGGAGATGTCTTGGATAAACACTATACGCACTCAGGTGGCATCAGGCGAACAGCCAACGTATTTTTACGGGAGATCCAATGGAAGAAAGCGGCCATTGGCGTCCGGGGGG
The DNA here is from genome assembly GCA_963826785.1 of uncultured delta proteobacterium. Taxonomy (GTDB): domain Bacteria; phylum Desulfobacterota; class Desulfobacteria; order Desulfobacterales; family Desulfosalsimonadaceae; genus CAWGYD01. The sequence continues at coordinate 181,665 of CAWGYD010000008.1, read as the reverse complement.
CGCCAATCGTAATGAAATACAGACCGGCCTGCGGGTAAAGATTGTGCAGAAGCAGGACCAGCGCTCAGGCGCGCTTACCGAAGGAACGGTAAAGGATATCCTCACCCGGTCTCCTTCCCATCCCCATGGCATCAAAGTCCGCCTGGAAGACGGCCGGGTCGGCCGGGTCAAGGAGATCTTGAAATGATCATTTCGCTTTCAAACAGCCGGAGGGTCGATACGGAGACGGATTTGACCCCCCATGAGCGGCATATCCTGCAGAAAATGTTTGCCGCCAGGGATCTGGCCGCCACCCTGTGGGAGTTCAGGGATAAAAAACAGATGGCATTTAAAAACGGGTGGAACGACTCGGGCCCGGTGCGGGAGCGCGATATCATGGCGATGATCATCGACGATCTCGAAAAACAGTTTCTCCAGCGGCTGCAGGCAGAGAAACAGTCCGCAGCGGAAAAAAATCCCTCAGCATCTTAACGCCTTCTGCTCGAAACGATTCAGCGCCTCCCGCATCTGGGCCGACAGGGTAAGATACTTGTGCACCAGGTCCTGCCTGAAATCGATATCTATTTTTTCAATTTTGTGCCGCATCTGTTTCAACAGCCGGCCCCGCTTCGCCCAGAGTTTGGCCACCGATGCGATATTGTCCATGGAATTGTCCATAATCGCCTGGGAATACCGGGCGGTCAGTTCATTAAAATAGCGGTATTTTTCATCCAGCACGGTGGAAATTTTCTCCACTTTGAGGGTCTCGTGGGTGATGGTATGGAAATGATGCCCCACAATGCCCAGCGTGACCACTTCAGCGAACACATCCCGGTGTTTGAACAGGTTCCGGCATAAAAATTTCAGGTATTGAGCCCCGTAGGGGGTAAAGGGCTGACGAAGAAGGGATGTCAGAAAAGCCGATATTTCGGGAAAGCGGATCTGTCGCTGGAAAAAATCCCGGTGCTCGATGCTGTCAAGCATGCGGTTGCACCGTTCAAAATAGTTTTTCAACCGAAAGTCGTAGATGTGGGCCAGAATCGTTTTGTAACCGTCGCGCAGTTTTCGGTCATCCATGCGGGTGATGAAATTGGTGGACAGATTGTGGGTGTTGTTTCCCGCAGAAGCGGTTAAGATGCGGTTTTCTTTTTGCAGCCGCTGATACAGGCGCGTGCCGGGCAGGGCGTTTAACAGGCCGATCATGGCTTTGGGGATGCCGTTGTTCTGAATAAAGGCGATCTGCCGCGCGAAAATATCTTCCTTGTCATTGTCGAACCCGATGATGAATCCGGCCATCACTTCAATGCCGTGCTGCTGAATGGTGCGGATGGAGCGGCCCAGGTCGCTTTTCAGATTCTGCGTTTTTCCGGTTTCTTTCAGCCCGTCCTCATCCGGGGTTTCAATGCCGATGAACACCTCGTTGAAGCCCGATTCCCGCATGGCCGTCAACAGGTCTTCATCATCGGCCATATTGATGCTCGCCTCGGTGAAAAACTTGAACGGATGCCCGTGATCCTGCTGCCATTGTTTCAGCGCGGGCAGAAGCTGATCTTTCACCGCTTTCTTGTTGCCGATAAAGTTGTCGTCCACGATGAATACCGGACCCCGCCAGCCGAGCCGGTAAAGTGTGTCCAGTTCGGCGATGAGCGTGCCGGCGGATTTGAGCCGGGGCCGGTTGCCGTACACGGGCCAGATGTCGCAGAACTCGCAGTGAAAGGGGCAGCCCCGGGAATACTGGACCGACATGGAGGCATACGCGTCCATGTTCAGCAGATCGAAGCGGGGGGGCGCGCTATGGGTGATGTCCGGACGGGGCGGCGGGGGATAAAGATGGGGGGCGGCTTCGTTTTCCAGGTCATCCAGCACCCCGGGCAGAAAATGTTCGACTTCTCCTCGCACGAAATGGTCCACGCCGGTGATCTCGTCATGGCTGGAATTGGCGATGGGTCCGCCGGCCACCACCTTTTTGCCCATCTCCCTGCATCTGGAAATGACCGATGCCATGCTCGGCTGCTGAATCATCATGGCTGAAATAAAGACCGCGTCCGCCCATTTTATATCTGGGTCCTGGAGCGGTTCGATATTCATGTCCACCAGTTTCAGATCGTAACCGGCGGGGATCAGGGCGGCCACCGTGATCAGGCCCAGCGGCGGCATGGAACTTTTTTTGCGGATGAATTTCAAGGCATAGGTGAAGCTCCAGTAGGTGTTGTTGGGCACCTCCGGATAAACCAGCAGAATATGCTTGTATTTGGGCATCTGTTTTTATCCCCCGGTGAGTTAAAATGAAGATCTCAAATCCTGAACAGGATAAAAAAACAGTATATTCACCGGAAGTCATTTCGCAATCCGGATGGGGGCGGATTTTTTTAAAGGAAAAAACCCCGGGGGAAAGCCCGTCCGGATCGGCTTGTAAGGAAATTCACTCGCCAGATGTTTAAAAAAACACCGCGTAACGGGGCGAGGCGTTTTAAGGATCAGCCGATCGACTGCCAGTTTTGAATCATATCCAAATCCATCTGCAGGTCTCTTCCGGCGGTGGTCAGGTAATTTCCGATCATCAGTCCGTTGGCGCCGGCCATGAACAAAAAGGATTGAAAATCACCCAGGGTTTTTTCCCGTCCGCCGCAGATGGTGATGTCGGCTGCGGGCAGGACAAACCGGAACAGGGCGATGCAGGCCAGGGCTTCCAGGGGGGGAAGAAGCGGGCGGTGCTCCATTTTGGTGCCGGCAATCGGGTTTAAAAAATTAATCGGCACCCGGTCGATCTTTAGCTTTTTGAGGCAGAATGCCAGTTCGATGCGCTGCTCCCAGGTTTCTCCCAGCCCCAGGATGCACCCGGCGCAGACCCGCAGGCCCGCTTCCCTTGCGGTGGCGATGGTCTCGAAATGCTCTTTGTAGTCATGGGTGGTGCAGATGGCCGGATAATGGCTTTGGGCGCTTTCCAGGTTGTGGTGGTAGCAGGTGATGCCGCTTTGGGCCAGCCGCCGGGCCTGCTCCGGCAAGAGCATCCCCAGGGAGCAGCAGACGGAGAGTCCGGTCCGGTTTTTAATTTTGGCGGTGGTTTCGCAGATGGTATCGATTTCCGCATCCGCCAGCCGGTATCCGCTGGTCACCATGGAAAACTGGGTGGCGCCGATCTCGTCCATCCGAAGGGCGCTGTCGAGCATCTCTTCAGATGTCATCAGTGGATAGGTCCGCACATGGGTGTGATGATGCGCGGACTGGGCGCAGAAAGCGCAGTTCTGGGAGCACTGGCCCGATTTGGCGTTTAAAATGGTGCAGGTAAAGACATCCCGGCCCTTGTTCGCCCGGGTAATCCGGTGGGCGCCGTTCAGCAGGTCCGTGAAATGGCTGGAGGCGAGGGCGACCAGGGAGCCGGCCTCCTCCATGGTAAGCGGGGAATCAGGGTTGTCGATGATTTTTTGGGTAATTTCTGCAATGGTGGTGTTTGTCATGTCATCCTTTACGTTGATTTCTTAAAATCGGGTTTTCTTTTTTCCATGAAGGCGCTGATCCCTTCCCGGCCGTCCGGGTGCCGGCCGCAGGCGGACAAACCTTTTCTTTCCAGTTCCAGCTGGAATTCGAGACTGTTTGAAAAAGAATCGTTAAACAGCCGCTTGGCTTCGGCAAAAGCGTTTAAAGACCCTCCCGCCGCCTTCCGGAGAAGGTCGATGGCGGCTTCCTTTCCTTTTCCGTCTTCGGCCAGTTTTGTGGCAAGTCCCCACTCGAGCGCTTTTTCTGCGCTAATGGGCTCATCGAACGTGGAAATTTCAAGGGATCTTGCCAGCCCCACCAGTCGGGGCAGCATGAAGGTGCCGCCGCCATCGATGCAAAGTCCATTTGAGGTATATGCCTGTCTCAGCACGGCGGATTTTTCCATCACCCGGAAGTCGCAGGCCAGGGCCAGGGAAAACCCGGCACCGGCTGAGATTCCGGTCAGCGCTGCGGCCACCGGCTTTTCCATGCGCCGGATCTCCACCACCGCCCGGTGCAACTGGGCCGCCAGGGTGTGAAAGGAAGCGCCCGGGTCCCCGGGAGAATAGCCCTTCACCCATTTCAGGTTCCCGCCGGTGCAGAAGGCCCGGGGAAGACCGGCAATCATGACGCCTCGAACCGCAGGGTCGACGGAAAGCCGGGTGAGGTGGTCGGCCATGGCGGTGATCATGTCCAGATCAAAGGCATTAAACGTTTCCGGGCAGTTGAAGGAAACCTCTGTGATTTCATCGTGGCAAACCACTTTTACAAATTCTGACATTTTGTTTTCCCGGTTCGGTTATAAATTTGTTTTACATTCCATTGTGCCTCCGATTCAAAAAGGGGTGACGCGCAGATTCCCACAGCCATACCGAAAATCATTTCCGATTACAAGGGACAGGGAAAAAGAAACAGAGTCGGGCAAAAGGAGCCGCATCACATTTTTTTGAGTAAACGGATCATTTGGTCCATCATCAACCGGATGTTCCGGGGGGGATTCCGGGTGACTCCCATCAGCCTGCGGGCGGCATTTTCAATGAGGCCGATCACCCATTCCAACAATTCTCCGGCTTCCATGAGCAGGCGCCGGGCATAGCGGAAACAGGCGAACAAGACACAGCAGGTGGGAATCGCGGTGAGGACCATCAGGTCCGTCCAGGGTGAAATCCCGTATTGCCAAGAAATATAGAACGCCACTGCCGCGGACAGGGGCATACCCCAGAACAGCAGCTGCTTGAAAAATCCCAGGGAGTAGAAAAAATATCGATACAGGTGCAGAAAGTAACTGATCGAGCAGAAGAACAGGCAAATCATAAAAGCGGAAAAGGTCAGATCCGCCCCGAAGACCCACAGGTCCATGCCCAGCAGAATTTCATTGAAGGTGTTGGCCTTCTCGTGAAATGAAATCAGGAATTGCCTGCCCATTGGGGTTTGCATGTACAGCAGCCACATCATCTTGGCCAGGTGCAGCAGGGCAATGGACAGAAGCGCGGTTGCGGCGATGAGCAGGAGCGCTTCTAAAATTGTGTTTAAAAGAAGATTCAAGTATCGGACGGCGGGGTTTCGGGTGGAGAAGAAGCGTTTGAGGGGCGGAAGCCGGTAAATAATTTCGTCAGCCAATCGGGCTCTTGCTTCCCGGGCTTGATAAAAGAGGATGAGACACCGGGTCAGGAACGGAAGAAAAGCCCTTCCGGCGTCGGTGTTGATAAACCGAATCGACATTCTGCGAATAAACCGCGTTGCTGGCGATGGGATCGGCATGGGTTTATTTGAAAACGGTTTTTTTCCGGCATTTAAGCTTTATTGATGTGAGAACGCGTTGTCTTTTTTAGAAATGGCGCTTTGAACAAATGTATACGACGATTGACCCGCCCGCAATTCTTTTTTGGACAAAGGGCCTTGTCAATCGGCTTCAAATTTGCGAGTTTAGGCAGCACGGCACATTTTTTTTCGTTTGTAAAGACATCAAAAAAAAAACTCAAGGCAGGTCAAATCATGCGGATGATGACGTTTAATCTCCGGTTTGAAAATGATACCGACGGAGACAATGCCTGGATCCACCGCCGCGAGATGGTGGTCCGGGTCATCAACACCTATGCGCCGGACATACTGGGCACCCAGGAAGGCAAATGGCCCCAGCTGACCTACCTGCGCGATGCCCTGCCGGCATACGAACCGGTAATGCCGGGAAGATTGCCGGACCCCGTGATTCAGTGCCCCACCCTGTTTTTCCGGAAGAGCGGGTACGATGTTCAGGGGGGCCGGGATTTCTGGCTGTCCAAAACGCCGGACGTGCACATGAGCAAGGACTGGGACAGCGCATTTCCGCGCATGCTGAGTTATGCCGTACTGCGGGTGGCGGGCAGTTATCGGAAAATGATCGCCGCGGTCACCCACCTGGATCACCTGGGCCGCAAAGCCCGGTACGAGCAGGCGAAAATCATCGCCGCATGGGTGGGCCGTCAGGAATCCCCGGTCATCCTCATGGGAGACTTCAATGATTCCCCGGAATCAGAAGTGCACGCGGTGCTCAATAACTCACAGACCCGGCTGTGCGACACCTGGCAGTCGCTCGGCGGGCAGGAGGGCGGCCAGGGATTCACCCACCACGGGTTTGAAGGGATCCCCCGGCTGTCCCGGATGGATTGGATCCTGGCGGACTGGCGGTTTGAAATTAAAAATGCCAAGATCATCCGCGACTGTTTCAACGGCCGCTACCCGTCGGACCACTTCCCCTATCTGGCGGATCTGGAGTTCGCTTAGCCGGCAATTCGAAAAAAATCCGTGCACGTGCAGGTGAGGAATGCAGACGGTCCATGCGATGGGTTTAATCCACGAACAGACCCACCACCCTGCCGTCTTTTAAATTCACCAGCCCCTCCTCGCAGATCCGGAAAAACGGGATGGCCGCGCTGGTGAGCGTTCCCATGGTCAGCAGGGGATCGGGAAGCGGTACTCCCCTTTCTGAAAGGGCCCGGCCGACGGCATTTGCCTGGCGAAGGATCGCCTCCACCGGCGCATTGGAAACGACCCCGAAAACGGGCAGGGGAAGTTCGGCGATGATTTCGCCGCGCTCAGCCACCACCGCTCCTCCCTGGAGATCCGCCAGGCGGTTTACGGCAAGGGCCATGTCTGCATCATCTGCACCGATGACGATGATGTCGGCGGAATCCCAGGTGGCGCTGTAGGCCACGGCCCCTGATGCAAGGCCAAAACCGGTGATCAGTCCCACAAACTGGTCTCCGGGGCCAATGGCCCGGTCGATGGCGGCAATCTTCAGGAGATCGAGGGAGCGATCCGCTTTGATTTCGCCGCAATCCACCGGCAGTTCCACCTGGCGTTCCCGGGTCACCAGGGGTGTGGCCAACTCCATCACCCGGACCCTCTGCCGTGCCTTCCCGCTATCGATTTTGATGGAAAAATCGGCTGCTTTGCTGTATCCGGGCAAACGGATGCTGGACCGGCTTTGATCGCTGAACGCGTGGGGCCGGGGATCGATCAGGCGTTTGCCCTGTTGGGCGATGACCCGGCCGCTGCTGATCACCATCTCGGGGGAAATGGTTGTAAGGTCAGGTATGATAAGGATATCCGCATACCGGCCCGGGGCGATGGCGCCGATGCGGTCGTCCAGGCGGAAATGCTCTGCCACGTTGAGCGTGGCCATGCGGATGGCTTCGGCGGGGGGAAACCCCAGGTCGATGGCCTTTTGAACGATGTATTCCATATATCCGCAGGAGAGCAGTGCGTCGGGAGACAGGCCGTCGGACACCAGGATCATGCGCCTGAAATCGATCCCGGTGCCGCAAATTTTAGAAACCGCTTCCAGTTCCCGGCGAACGCTTCCTTCCCGGATCATCACGTGAAAGCCCAGGCGCAGGCGGTCGATGACCTCGCCGGCCTGGATGGGTTCATGGCAGGAGGAAACGCCCAGGGCCGCATAGGCGTTGAGGTTTTTTTCGTTTGCCCCGGCCGTATGCCCTTCCAGGGTTTTGCCGGCGGCCCGGGTGCGCTCAAAAGCCGGCAGGTAGATGTCCACATCCTGCAGCACGCCCTGCCAGTAAGCTTCCCCCATGCCCACGATATCGTCCCGGGCCAGCAGGACATCCAGGTCGGCTGCGGCCATTCCCTTGGTGCGCGGACTGATGGAGACCATGGCCGGTGCGGTGGCATAGCATTTCACCGGCTGGTCCGCCAGGGCATCGAGCAGGTCGATGATGCCCGCAAGACCGCAGACCGGGTAGGGTTCGAACACTTCGGTGATGATGGTGGTGGTGCCGCCGGTCATGGCGACCTTCAGGAAGGCCTCGGGAGCGGCCATCCAGGCGATGTGGGTGTGGCCGTCGATAAAACCGGGAACCAGCACCCGGCCTTTCGCATCAATGATCCGGGCAGCGCCGCAGAGTGCCTCCGGGTAGTTTTTGCCCACCCAGGCAATCCGCTCGCCCTTGACGGCCACCGCCATATCGTCCAGCAGTTCGCCGGTAAACACGTTTAAGAGCCGGCCGCCGGTGATGACCAGGTCGGCTACCTCCCGTCCCAGGGCCACCTGCATCAGTTGTCGGGCAATCGGGGTTTTCATCTAAAAGTTTATCCTTTGTCTGATCTAACATGAATTTAAATCGATGTCAGCCGGCTTAAACCAGGGGCGGACCGAAAGGTTTTTAAGGACGCGCTTCCAGGAAAGTTTCAGCAGCAGATAGGCCATTTCCTCCTGCAGGGGAAACCAGGGGGTCCGGACGATGGCCGCCATGAGCAGGTCGCTTTTTTTCCGGCAGGTCCTCCGCAGGCTCTGCTCCAGCAGCATGCAATATCGGGAAATGTCGATCCGCGTAGTTTTTGGGTCGAGGCTTTCCCCCGCGAGCCATCCCGACAGCCAGGCCGGTTCGATGCCGGCGGCGATGACCGGGTGGGCCAGCCCCAGCGCATCGCCCGTCCCGATAAACGTTTTATCATTATGGGTAAACGCGACGGGGCGGTCCCAGACCCTGACGGACATGGGAACCTTCCAACGCATGGGCGGCTGATCGGAAAGCTCGATTTTATAACCGAAACGGACGTTGATGAAGCAAAGAAACCGCTTAAATTTTTCATCCAGGACCTTGCGGTCCACCATCCCGCCCATGCCGGCATTGAAACGGTTTCCCGGTTCGATGAAGACCCATCCGTACCCCTTGATGCGGCTGTCAAAGACGATCAAATGCCGGCGGGGCAGGGGTTCATGGATGGGACCGCCGTATTTGACCACATGGGAATACTCACGGTGATGCCACTGGTCCCCCAGAACCCTGCGGGTAAATCCGCCGTACCCGGCGGCCAGGATGTTCTGGGCGGAAAACAGGCCGGGTGCGGAAAGCGGCGCCCTTTGCGCAATAATCTCGATTCCGGGCTGCTGGGACAACTTTTCCATGAGCTGTTTCTGAAGATCATGGCGGTCGATGATAACGAAAAACCCCCGGCTGTCCACATGCCGGCCGCTGTTAAAGGAAAGCCTGACCGGCAGCGGCGGAAAAGCGGCGGCATTCAGGCACAAACCGAGCTCTTGCATGAGATACCGGGCAAATTCGATGGAAACCGCCCCTCCGCAGGGTTTGTCCCAGACCCGCGGTTCAAATATCCTGACCGGACATCCGCGTCGGGCCAGGTGGTAGGCCGATGACAGGCCGGCGATATTGCCGCCCACGATGGCAATGGGCGTGCTCATTTTCTGCCGTATCCGCCGCCGCCGGGGGTATTGATCCGGATTTCGTCCCCGCTTCGGCAGGCCTGGCTGAATTTGCCGGGTTTTATGATCATTTTGCCGTTGCGCAGAATGCGGTTTTCTCCCGGAAGGCCCGATTCCCCACCGCACAGCCCGTAAGGGGACGCGCTTCGCCGCTCCGACAGGACCGTGACGTCCGCTTCCCCTGTAAGTCGGATATCCCGGATGATCCCGTCGCCGCCCGCGTGGTGTCCGGCACCCCCGGAATCTTTACGGACGGCATACCGGGTGATCTGAAAGGGATAGGCAAATTCCAGGGCTTCCACCGGCGTATTTAGTGTGTTGGTCATATGGGAGTGAACGGCCGATTCCCCGTCCCCCCTGCGGGAAGCGCCCATGCCGCCGCCGATGGTTTCATAATAGGTATAAGGGGTATGGGTTTGCGGGTGGATGCCGCCGATGGTGATGTTGTTCATGGTGCCCTGGCTCGCGGCCGGAATCTCCCCGGGGATGGCTGAAGACAGGGCGCCCAGCAGCACATCCACGATCCGCTGGGCGGTTTCCACGTTCCCCGCGGCCACGGCGGCCGGAAACTGCGCGTCCACGATGGACCCCGGCCGGGTTTTCAGCCCGATGGGGGCCAGGCACCCCGAGTTGGTGGGAATCGAATCCGAAATCAAAGACCGGAAGACGTAAAGCACCGCAGACAGGGTAACGGCCCGCACGGCATTGATGTTTCCCCTGACCTGGTCATCGGATTCGGAAAAATCCACCTGGGCGGTATCTTCTCGTATGGTCAGGCGCACGCGGATAAAGATGCCGGCCGTACCGCATCCGTCGTCCTCCAGCATATCCTCGAATTCATAGACGCCGTCGGGGATGGCCCCGATCCGCCGGCGCATGAGGGTTTCCGAATACCGGATCAGGTGGTCGGCATAGGCATGCACCTGTTTAAGGCCGCGGCCGGTGATGATTTCATTGAGGCGGCGGATGCCGGTGCGATTGGCCATCAATTGTGCGGTGAGATCGCCTTCCCGTTCCATGGGCGTCCGCACATTGGCGAGGATCAGGCTGAGCACCTGGGGTAAAATGCGGTGATTCTCCACGATCTTGACCGGCGGTATGATCAGCCCCTCCTGGAAGATGGAGGTGGAAAGCGGCATGGAGCCCGAACTCATCCCGCCGATATCCGCGTGGTGAGCCCTGCATGCCGTGTAGAACAGGGGGCCTTCGCCGTTTGAGAAAACCGGGGCCACCAGGGTGATATCCGGCAGATGGGTGCCCCCGGAAAAGGGGTCGTTGAGCATGACCATGTCGCCGTCGTTCAACGACTGCGCGTCGATGGCCGAACGGACGGACAGGGGCATGGACCCCAGGTGCACCGGAATATGGGCCGCCTGGGCCACCATGGCCCCGTCCGGGCCGAAAAGGGCGCAGGAAAAATCCCGCCGCTCCTTGATATTGGTGGAGTAGCTGGTTCGTCGGAGCACCACTCCCATTTCCTCGGCAACGGAGGAATAGAGATGTTTATAGATTTCAAGAAGTATGGGGTCAAATTTCATCAGTTTTCCCATCTGAAAACGCCGTGAAGCCTGCTTGACAAATCTATTATGCCTATGCGGATTGCAGCGCGTCAAGGCTGAAGTGCCGGCATTGAAATTCGAAATCGCCGTGGTTAACTTGCGAAGATCAATCCGGACTTTTTCAAATGCCAATTACATGTTAAATGATGTAAACTGATTGTCCCCTTTTCACCATGAGAGGATGGAAGGATGAGCGCATGAAAGCATTGGATAGAAGAGAATTTTTGAAGCTCCAGGTAAAGTCCATGGCCTGGGTGGCCGGGGCCTCCCTTTTTCTGCCTTCTTTGACGCTGGCTGAAGGGACCCCCGATCTGGCCGTGGTCAAGGGCGATCCCGCGGGGGCGGTTCGCGCGGCCGTATCGCTGATGGGCGGAATGGAAAAATTCGTCAAAAAAGGCAGCCGCGTGGTGATTAAACCCAACATGAGCTTTCCGGTGGGGCCGGAGCGCGCGTCCAACACCCATCCCCTGGTGGTCCAGACCCTGGCGGCCATGTGCCGGGAAGCGGGAGCATCCCGGGTGCTGGTGCTGGACAACCCCCTGGCGCCGGCCGAGCGATGCCTGGAAATGTCGGGCATCGAAACCGCCTGCCGTTCCGTGGACGACGGCATGGTGCACATGATCACCACCCCGGCCATGTTTGCCGAAAAAGAAATCCCGGGTGCCCGTAAGCTCAAAAAGACGGACGTGATGAAGGACGTGCTGTCCGCAGATGTTCTGATTGCCGCTCCGGTGGCCAAATCCCATTCCTCTGCCGGGGTGAGCCTTTCCATGAAAGGGATGATGGGCCTGATCTCCGATCGGCGGACCCTGCACCGTCTGGACCTCAGTGAATCCATCGTGGACCTGGCCTCGCTTCTCAAACCCGACCTGGTGGTGATCGACGCCACCCGGGTTTTGTCGACGGGCGGACCGGGCGGGCCGGGCACAGTGCTCAAACCGGACACGGTGATCGCTTCCACGGACATGGTGGCGGCAGACGCCTATGCGGTATCCGCATTTGAATGGTATGGCAAGAAATACCGGCCCGACCAGATCAAGCATATCCGGTACGCCCATCAGCGGGGCCTGGGGCGGATGGACATCGAAAATCTAAAGGTCAAACGCGTCACCCTATGATTTTTTTTCGGATTTCTTTTCGCCGCTGGGCGCAGTTGATTTGCCTGTTTATCTTCCTCGTTCTTCTGGCCGCCGCCGCCCGCATGAAATTGCCGGAACTGTTCCTGGCCATGGACCCGGCTTTAGTCGGTCTGACCTTTCTGGCCGCCCGGACATTTGAGTGGATTTTTATCGCCGCCCTGTTCGTTTTGGCTGTCACCCCTTTGTTTGGGCGGATCTTCTGCGGGTATATCTGCCCCATGGGCACCACCATCGACCTGTCCGACGCGAAGCTTGCGCGCAAATCCGGGTCGCGCGCCGCTCATGGGGTTTCTCCCACCCTGAAAATCTATTTGCTGGCCGGTTTTGCGGGTGCTGCGCTGATGGGCGTGGGCATGGTCTTCTGGCTTGCCCCCCTGTCACTGATCACCCGTTTTTACGGGATGGTGGTCTATCCGGTGGTTCGGCTTTTTTCCGACAGGGCCGTCGGCCTGGTCCGGCCGGCAGCCGACTGGCTCGATTTCCGGCCGCTGATGTTTTTGGAAATCGAACCGCACCGGTTTGCCACCCAGTTTTTCATCCTGGGCGTATTTGTGATGGTATTTGCGGCCGTTCGGCTTTCCCCCCGCTTCTGGTGCCGCTATGTATGCCCTTCCGGCGCCATGCTCTCCCTGTTGTCTAAAAAGCCGGTATTCCGGCGGCAGGTCGATGAAAAATGCAACCAGTGCGGGCTGTGCAGCCGCATCTGCCCCATGGGAGCCATTGATCCGGAAGGGCCGGAGACCACCCGGCACGGCGAATGCATCGTCTGCCGCCAATGCGAAAAGAAGTGCCCCAAGCAGGCGATTTCTTTTGCCCGGGGACAGGACGCATGCAGGCGGGCACCGGTATCTGCGGAGCGCCGGCGCGTCCTCCTGGCGGCACTTGCCGGTGCCGGGACCGCAGCGGTTGGCATGACCGGTTTGACGGCGGTGGCCGACGAAAACGCCGAAGGAAACGTCCGCGCCGCCCGCCTGATCCGACCCCCCGGGGCGCTTCCCGAACCCGGTTTTCTGGACCGGTGCGTGCGCTGCGGGGAATGCATGTCCGCGTGCCCCACCAACACCTTGCAGCCGGTATGGTTTACGGCCGGATTTCTGGGCATGTTCAGCCCGGCCGTCACTCCCCGGCGCAAGTACTGCGATCCCCGGTGCACGGTATGCGGCTCGGTCTGCCCCACCGGCGCCATCAACCCGCTTGGCGCCCTGGAACGCGTCTGGGCCCGGACCGGCACCGCGGTGATTGCCCGGCAGAAATGCCTGGCCTGGGAGCACAAAAAGGGCTGCATGGTATGCGACGAGGTCTGCCCCTATGATGCGGTGGAGTTCGAAAAACGCCCTGAGCTTCCCTATCCCGTCCCCCATGTGAATGAAGACCGGTGTGCGGGCTGCGGGTACTGTGAGCATTTCTGCCCGGTCATACACGAGGCGGCCATCGTGGTCACCCCCATGAACGCCCTGCGGCTGGACAAAGGGGAATCCTACGAAGCCGAGGGTGCCCTTCGGGGATACCAGCTTCGGTTGCGCCCCAAAGAAACGCCGGGGACAGGAGGGGAATTCGAAACTCCCGGTGATGTGAAAAATCCTGAGGACGGGCTTCCCCCCGGGTTTGATGAGGGGCTGTGATGCCGCTTCTATTCAGGAAAAGACGGTATTGTGTACTTCGCCAGGATTCGCAGAATTAAAAAGATTCCGATGCCGGTGGCGTTGGCCAGGATGTCCAGCAGGCTGAACTCGCGGTAGGGGATAAAAAATTGAATGCACTCGATCCCGATGCTGTAGGCCAGGATGGCAGATGATTTGGCCCCTATGTGCAATGCTGGCCGATAGGCGAAGTCCAGCATCAGGACCAGCGTGAAATAACCGGCCGCGTGGCTGAATTTATCCCACAGGGAAGCGATAAGCGACTGCTCATCGGGCATGGAAACACTCAGGTAGAAAGAGAGGCAAAGCAGAACCGGAAATCCGATACGCGCGGAGATCCGTACGAGGCGGCGGCAGTTGATCAAGGTCGTCCTCTTTTCTTCAAATTTTCTCCGCATACATGTTTATCAGGAGATGATGGCAAATATGCGATTGATCGTTGACATACGGGCATTTTAAACATATTTTAAGACAGAATTCAGCAATGTCGGTTAACCACAAGAACATTCGGGAGAAGGAGGCAGGTATGATCAGGTTCAGGAAATGGATGTTATTTTTCATCGCCGTATCATTTGTTCTGGTCCCGTTTAGCACCGCATCTGCGCAGGTTTATGGTCCGGAGCACAATGCCGGCGCCATGATCTATGATTTTACCATCGTAAGGCCCCTGGGCATTGCCTCGCTGGCCATCGGGACTGCATCCTTTGTCGTGTCCCTGCCGTTTTCGATACTGGGGGACAATGTGCCCGAAGCCTACCACCGTTTTATGGTGGAACCGGCCCGGTACACGTTTCTCAGGCCGCTGGGCGGGTTCTGATTCCGCCATTCGCATTCCCAGGCGCTTCGGCCGTGAGGTCGTCCACCCTTTGCCGCTATGCATCATCTCGGATGTAACGGACTAAATCCGTCCGGTGTCCCTCATCGGGTGACGGCCAGTATGATGTTTCCATATTCATCCACCCGGCCATCGCAGAAGGGGGGCACCCATAGGGTGGCGGAATATTCCACGATAACGGCCGGGCCGCTAAAGTGCTGACCGCTGATCATCCGCTGTCTGTCCAGGACGGGGGTGGTGGCCGGTTTTCCGTCGAAGATGATCTCCTGTTGCGCGATTACCGCCGCTTCCGGAAACCCTGTCCTTTTCATCTGGCTTTTTGTAATTTCGATTTTCTCGGGTGTTCCGATGGCCCGAAGCCTCAGACTAATCACCTCCACCGGCTTTTCCGGGCTTGAAAACCCGTAGATCTGCTCGTGGCGGCGATGAAACCGGTCCATGACGGTTGGGTCGAAGGGCACCATGAGTTCGTACGACTGCCCCCGGTAGCGAATATCCACGTATTTCTCCAGCCGCACCCCTTTTGGGGCAAACCCTTCTTCGGCCATATCCGCTTCAGCCTGCTTTTCCATGGGGCCAAACAGGTCCGCCAGGCTGCCCGGGCCGGCCATGCGGTCCTGTTCGGCAATCGTTTTGGAATAATCCCGGATGATATCGGCCATCAGCATGCCCATGGCGGAAAGGATTCCCGGGTTATTCGGAACAATCACTTCCGGAATATGAAGCTGGCGGGCCAGGTCGGCGGCATGCAGGCCGCCTGCCCCCCCGAATGAGAAAAGGGCAAACTCGGACGGATCGTACCCTTTCTCCACGGAAATGACCCGAAGCGCGCGTTCCATGGCCGTGTTGGCCACCGTCACGATACCCTCTGCGAGTTGCATCGCCGGCATGTGCGCTTTTTGCGCCATCCGGTGCAGGAGCGGTTCGACGCGGTCCTTGGCCAGCCGGAGGCGGCCTCCCAGGAAATGATCGGGCAAGAGCCTTCCGAGAAACAAGTGGGCATCGGTCACCGTGATCCGGTCGCCTTTTCCATAGCAGGCCGGCCCCGGATCCGCGCCCGCACTCTCCGGCCCCACCCGGAGCGCACCGCCCGCATCGATTCCGGCAATGGAGCCGCCACCCGCCCCCACCGTGTGGATGTCGATCATGGGGACTTTTACCGGATAATCTCCAATCATCGATTCCGTGGTAATCGGCAGCGCTTTGTCGATCAATGCGACATCTGTGGAGGTGCCGCCCATGTCAAAGGTGATGATGCGGTCATACCCGGCAAATCGCGCAACTGCGCGGGCGCCCACCACCCCGCCGGCCGGGCCGGAGAGGATGGTGCGGACCGGCTGGTTCGCTGCGGTTTCAGCGGAAATGCTTCCGCCGTTGGACTGCATGATGCGAAGGCTTCCACCGGCGATCCGCTTTTTCATTTCACGGATGTAGCCCGACATTTTCGGCGCGACATAGGCGTTGATGACGGTGGTGGACGTCCGTTCGAATTCCCTGAATTCCGGCAGGATCTCACAGGACAGCGATATGGGAATGCCAAGGGTGGAGAGGGCCTGCTTGACGCCCTGCTCGTGCAAAGGATTTAAAAACGAAAAGAGAAAGCAGACCGCCACGGATTGGACTCCTTCACCGGCCAGAAACCGGATCGCCTCGGCCAGGGCGGATGGATCAAGAGGGGTGATTTCAGTTCCGGTGCAGTCCATGCGGCCGGGAATGCCGATTCTGTATCGGTCTTTAACCAGCGGCGGGCTCTTTTGGTAAAAAAGATCATAGAGCCGGGTTCTGTTCTGGCGGCCGATGACCAGGATATCTTCGAATCCCCGGTTGGTCAGCAGGGCCGTTTTCGCCCCCTTTTTCTCGAGGATGGCGTTGGTGGCCACCGTGGACCCGTGGATGACGCGCAGGGGCTGTTTTCCCCCCGCAATCCTTGAAATCCCCTCGATGACCGCCGATGCCGGGTTATGGGGAGTGGAAAGAATCTTTTCCACCCGCCATTTTCCACCACCTTCCCGGTAGATAAAATCGGTAAACGTCCCGCCGGTGTCCACGCCGATCATGCAGTTGCAATCCCTCAGGTCAGAGGTTTTTTGTCAGGACAAAATCTGAAAATTCAAAGTATAGCAATACAGCTGATGCTTTTCAATTTGATTCGGGCGATCCGATCTTGAGGCGATTTTTGTCGAGCATTTCTGCTTCCTCAAGGTAAATATTGCGATTCAACTTGATCTTTACCGAAGTTGTTTTATACATCTGAGTTGGCGAAAATACGGTAAAATGGTAAAAATTAAGGTAATGCCCGGATGAAAATGCGCCGGATTGGATTTAATGACGCGCGGAAAAACAGGGGCTACCGGATTTTCCGGGCCAGGCGGCAAGTGATTCTATTGATTGGGCGATGAAGTTGCAAAACGGGAGTTTGCGATGAATATTTCAATTCCGGGCCGGGGGGAACTGGTGCTTGACCATCTGGTGATGGATTATAACGGCACCCTGGCCATTGACGGCACCCTGATTTCGGATGTGAGGGAAATGCTGATATTACTTTCGGATCAGATCAGGCTTCACGTGGTTACCGCCGATACATTCGGCAAGGCAAAAGCGGGGCTTTCGGGGATCGACTGTGAACTGACCATCCTGCCCCAGGCGGACCAGCAGGCGGGAAAACTGGCTTATATCCGACAGATCGGCGCAGACCGGACGGTCAGCATCGGCAACGGCCGAAACGACTCCCTGATGCTCAAGGAATCGGCACTGGGAATCGGGGTCATTCTGGGGGAGGGGGCTTCAATGGAAACCCTGCTTTCGGCTGATGTAGTCTGCACCTCCATTATCGATGCGTTGTCCCTGCTGATCCATCCGCTCCGGCTGACCGCCACCCTGCGTACATGAACGGGTAAAACATGAATATTTTGTGGATAATTGCGGCTGTTATTTTTGTATTGATCTACGTGATCAGCCCCATTGACCTCCTGCCGGATGTGATCCCCATCACCGGATGGCTCGATGATACGCTGCTGATGGCGCTGCTGATTTATTATTTGAAATACCGGCGGCTGCCCCGGTTTGTCACCCTGCTGAAAAACTATCTGTTCAATTCCCGGCCTGCGGACAACCGTCAGCAGCGGGAACGGCAATCCAATGGGCCTGAAAATGGCGCTGAAAATGCCTCCGCATACCGGAACGCGCCCCCCAAAGACCCCTATGCGATACTGGGGGTCCGGCCCGGGGCATCGGAAAAGGAAATTCATGCCGCTTACCGCAAGGCGGTTCAGAAATACCACCCCGATAAGGTCACCCACCTGGGGGAGGATTTCCAGCAGCTGGCCAAAAAGAAATTCGTGGAAATCCAGTTAGCCTATGAGACGCTGGCCGGCCGGAGGGAAAATTAGTTTCTGACACAAAGCACATCAGGCAGTTAAAAGTGCTCTGAGCCTATTGAGGTTAACCGGGTCAGCGTCCCGGCCGGCCTCGCGTTTCGGGGTCTCGAGAATTTTGGGAATGGGGCGCAGCCGGGCATCGTTCATGATCAGTTTAAACCCCGGCAGACCGATGCGGCCCTTGCCGATGTGTTCATGCCGGTCCACCCGTGATCCGCATTCTCGCTTGGAATCATTGACATGGATGGCAAAAAGCCGGTCAAACCCGATAAGCCGCTCAAATTCCGCCATGGTCCGGTCATAACCTTCTTCTGTTGAGATATCGTATCCTGCGGCAAAGATGTGGCAGGTGTCCAGGCAGATGCCCACCCGATTCTGATCCGCCACCCGGTTTACGATATCCGCCAGCTGACCCAAGGCATGCCCCACGCAATCTCCCTGGCCGGCGGTGGTTTCCAGCAGCAGCCGGGTGGCGATTCCACTGGTTTGTTCAAATAGCCGGTTGAGCATATCGGCCGCATGCTGGATTCCCTCATCTTCACCCGCGCCCATGTGGGACCCGGGATGCAGGATGGCATGGTCGAGCCCCAGCTGGCTGCACCGGATCAGTTCCTGCTTGAGTGCCGCAAAGGACATGGCAGATTTTTTCTCATCCGGTCCGGCGATGTTGATCAGGTAGGAGGTGTGTGACGCAACACAGGAAATACCCGCCTCCTTCCGGGCCTTTTGAAAGGTTTCGATTTCATTTTCGGCCAGCTGCTTTTCACGCCAGGTGCTGGCATTTTTGGTAAATATCTGCAGGACATTGCACCCAAGGGCCGATGCCGACCCGATTGCCCGGTGCAGGCCGCCGGCGATGGACAGGTGTGCGCCCAGAAGCGGGCGGGAAGCCTTCATTTGACATCCCCTGTTTTATCCGGATACGGGCACAGCTGAATCAAAAAGCATTTCGGGCATTTGGGTTTGCGGGCGGTGCAGATTTCCCGGCCGAAATAGATCAATCGCAGGGAAAAATCATCGCGCTCGGGTCGGGGGATGATTTCCATGAGATCAAATTCGATTTTGACCGGATCCTTGTTCGATGTCAGCGCCAGCCTCCCTGAAATTCTTGCCACATGGGTGTCCACCACAATGCCCGGTTTTCCAAAGGCGGCCCCCAGCACCACGTTGGCGGTTTTGCGGCCCACCCCGGGCAGCTTGACCAGTTCCTCCAGTGTGTCCGGCACCGTACCGCCATACTGCGCCACGATTGCCCTGGCGCAGTTTTGAATGTTTTTGGCCTTGTTGTGGAAAAATCCGGTGGAGCGGATGAGATTTTCAATTTGCTCGATGGACGCTTCGGCAAAATCTGCGGGTCCGGCAAGGCTTTCAAACAGCCCCGGTGTGACGGCATTGACCTGCCGGTCCGTGCACTGGGCCGACAGGATGGTGGCCACCAGCAGCTGAAACGGGGATTGGTAATTCAGCTGGGTCTTGACATCCGGGTACTCGGTCTTTAGTATCTGGCGGATTTTTTGAATTCTTTTCGATTCATTCATTGAGGAACCTGGATTGCGTTTTAACTTGAAACTGAAAAGCGACAAAGCCTTCATATAATCGGACATCATGCATAACATGAAATCAGACGGAAAAAAAGTAAAAGGCCTGGGGTTGTGTTCGGGCGGACTCGACAGCATACTGGCCGCATGCGTTTTGAGAGATCAGGGAATCGAAGTCTGCTGGATTGCCTTTGAGACGCCGTTTTTTTCTGCGGACAAGGCGCAAAAAGCCTCGCTGCAGACGGAAATCCCGCTGAAGGTGGTGGACCTCACGGAGCGATACCTGCCCATGCTGCGCCGGCCGCCCTGCGGATATGGCAGGCATATGAACCCCTGCATGGACTGCCATGCCCTGATGTTTAAGGCTGCCGGGGAAATGATGGCCGAACTGGGCTGCGATTTTTTGTTTTCCGGTGAGGTCATGGGCCAGCGCCCCATGTCCCAGACCAGGCAGTCGCTTCGCTATGTGGAAAAGCATTCGGGTTTTGACGGGCATATTCTGCGTCCGCTGAGCGCCAAAAAACTTCCCATGACGCCCATGGAAGAAAGCGGGTTGGTGGATCGCCATAGGCTGGGTGATCTTTCGGGCAGGTCCCGGAAACCCCAGATGGAAATGGCCCGGCATTATGGGATCCGGGAATACCCCGCCCCGGCCGGGGGGTGCCTGTTGACGGACCCTCAATATTCCAGGCGGCTTAAGGACTATTTCACCCATCAGGAACAGTGGTCGGTGGCGGAATTGAACATGCTCGGGTTCGGCCGGCATCTCCGGCTGGACCATGGGGCCAAACTGGTGGTGGGCCGCAACAAGAACGATAATGAGCAGATCTTTTCCTGCCACCGTCCGAAAATGGATCTATTGATCCGGATGAAGGATGTACCCGGTCCCGCGGGACTGGTGCCGGGCAATGCCGATGCCGAGGATACCCGCCAGGCGGCCTCCATCTGCGCCGGCTACAGCAAGGCGCCGGCCGGCCGGCCGGTGGAGGTCCTCCTGTTTCAGCCGGAGGGAAAATCGGTCCTCTCCGTAATGCCGGTTGCGCACACGATGATCCGGGACCTGTTCGTTTGAATCGCCCCGGTTCGTATCCGGGATTATTTTCGTATTAGATCAGGAACTTGTTACTGTTTGCCCTGCCGAGAGCTGGCCGCAGGCCGCCGATATGTCCTGCCCCTTGCTGCGGCGGATGATGGCGGTGTAGTTTTTCTGGTGCAGGATTTTCTGGAAGGAGAAAATGGCCGATTCGTCCGGCCGCTTAAACCCGGATGCACGATGTTCGTTGAAGGGGATCAGGTTGATCTTGGCCTTGACCGGCGCCAGGAGCTTTGCCAGTCGGCGGGCGTCTTCGGGCGAATCGTTGACCCCGGCAATCAGGATGTATTCAAAGGTGATCTTGTCCCGGGGGGCCAGGGGATAGGCGGCGCAGGCATCGATGAGCGCTTCGAGGGGCCAGGTCTTGTTGACGGGCATCAGCATGTCCCGGGTGGTGTTTTGGGTGGCATTCAATGAAATGGCCAGCCTGATGCGGGTGTCTTTCCCCAGTTGGGAAAATCTGGGCACCAGGCCCGATGTGGAAAGAGTGACCCGCCGGGTGGAAAAACCCATGCCGTCTGCATGATCGGTGATGATGCGGATGGCTGAAATGACCGAATCGTAATTGGCCAGCGGTTCGCCCATGCCCATGAGAACGATATTGGTGAGCCGGCTTTTATCTCCGTCAGTCGCGGTGATTTCTCTTTGCGCCTGCAAAACCTGGCCGGTGATCTCCCCCGGGGTCAGGTTGCGGACCAGCCCGTTTTTAGCGGTAAGGCAGAAGCGGCATCCCATGGCGCATCCCACCTGGGTGGAGATGCACAGCGTGTAATGATCCTTTTCCGGGATCAGCACGGTTTCGATATGGTTTTCGTCAGAGAGGCCAAACAGGAATTTGCGGGAGCCGTCCACCGAGACTTCTTCTTTAATCTTTTTCGGAAAGGACAGTGCAAACTGCTCTGAAAGCTGGTGCCGGATCTGTTTGGACAAATCGGTCATGTTGTCAAAGCAAACAGCACCCCGGGCATAGAGCCAGCGCAGGATCTGCGCGGTCCGGTAGGGTTTGATGCCGCTGGTTTCGCACCATTTTGCGATATGCTCCCGGTCCATGTCCAGGATGTTGTTTTTTTGGGTATGAGAACGTAGCATAGGCGAAATATAAGTGCGGATCCGGAAAAAGGGAGGGGGGCCGCCCAAAAGAGATGGGGGCCCGTGCCCGGCCTGTGTCTGTTTTTTTATTGACATACCATTCTTTAAATTTTAAAATCAAGAATTTAGTTTCAGGATTGTGATAGCGCATGTTTGACAATTTAAGTGACCGACTCAATAGTGTTTTCAAGAAACTCAAGGGGCACGGCAAGCTAAGCGAGAAGAACATCGAGGAGGGCTTGCGGGAAGTCCGGATGGCCCTTCTGGAAGCCGATGCCCATTACAAGGTGGTCAAGCAGTTGATCGCCGATATCAAGACCCGCGCCGTCGGGCAGGAAGTCCTCTCCAGCCTGACGCCCGCCCAGCAGGTGATCAAGATCGTCAATGACGAGCTGACCGCCTTGATGGGCAGCAAGAACGAAGGTCTGAACCTTTCAGGACCGGCGCCGGCCGCCATTATGCTGGTGGGGCTCCAGGGCTCCGGTAAGACCACGACTGCGGGCAAACTGGCGATTCATCTGCGCAAGCAGGGGAAAAAGCCGTACCTGGTGCCTGCGGACGTGTACCGGCCGGCGGCCATCGATCAGCTCCAGAA
Organism: uncultured delta proteobacterium; assembly: GCA_963826785.1. Classification (GTDB taxonomy): domain Bacteria; phylum Desulfobacterota; class Desulfobacteria; order Desulfobacterales; family Desulfosalsimonadaceae; genus CAWGYD01. The sequence goes on along the minus strand of CAWGYD010000008.1, from coordinate 159,622 downwards.
GCTGGCGACTCAGCTGTCCCTGCCGGCGTTTGCCTCCACCACGGATATGGACCCGGTGGAAATCTGCCGAAGGGCCAAAGCGGCGGCGGCAGCCGAAGGGTGCGATACCCTGATCATCGATACCGCAGGCCGACTGCATATCGATGAAGCATTGATGGCCGAACTCGTAAATATCAAGGCCACCCTGCAGCCGTCGGAGATCCTTCTGGTGGCCGATGCCATGACCGGTCAGGATGCGGTGAACATCGCCCAGTCGTTTGAGCAGGAGCTCGATATCGGCGGCGTGGTGCTGACCAAAATGGATGGAGATGCCCGGGGCGGCGCCGCCCTGTCCATAAAGGCGATCACCGGAAAACCGATCAAGTTCATCGGGGTGGGTGAAAAGTTAAACGAGTTGGAGCCGTTTCATCCGGACCGCATGTCCTCGCGGATTCTGGGCATGGGGGACATGCTTTCCTTCATCGAAAAAGCCCAGAGCGTCGTCGATGAGAAAAAAGCAGCGGATTTAGAAAAGAAACTGCGGAAGAACGAGTTTTCGCTGGAAGATTTCCGGGACCAGATGGCCCAGGTGCGGAAAATGGGGTCGTTGACCGACCTGATCAAGATGATCCCCGGAGTCAGCAAGATCAAGAAGATCGACCAGATGGACATCGATGACCGGGAACTGATCCGCATCGAGGCGATCATCAATTCCATGACGCCCCAGGAACGCCGTAAATACCAGATGATCAACGGAAGCCGCCGGAAAAGGATTGCAAACGGCAGCGGAACCAGTGTACAGGAAGTCAATAAGTTACTGAAAAATTATGCCCAAGTTTTGAAAATGATCAAGAAATTGAACAAGGGCGGTTTAATGCGCGGAATTGGCCGCACAATGATGCCTTTTTGAAGGAGTTAGGACGGATATGGCAGTAAAAATCAGATTAGCCAGATTTGGTGCAAAGAAAAGACCATTCTACCGGATTGTCGTGGCCGATGGCCGATACCCGCGGGATGGGAGATTTATCGAGACAGTCGGGACCTACAACCCCATGGTGGAGCCCAAAGAAGTCAACCTGAAAGCGGAGCGGGTTCAGTACTGGCTCTCACAAGGCGCCAAACCGACGGATACGGTGAACAGTCTTCTGGAAAAAAATGGACTTTAGGGAAATGCCTGCTTAAGTTTTTTTTACCTCTTATTCCTTATTCCCCCGCAGCAGTAAAGGAGACGGACCATGAAAGATCTGATCACTTACATTGCAAAAGCGCTCGTTGACAATCCTGAAGAGGTAAAGGTTACCGAGATCGAGGGAGACCAGACGTCGGTGCTGGAACTGAAGGTCGCGAAAGAAGACCTCGGCAAGGTGATCGGCAAGCAGGGAAGGACGGCAAGGGCAATGCGGACCCTGTTGGGCGCGGCGTCGGCCAAGGTAAAAAAACGGACAGTGCTGGAAATCGTAGAAGATTGAGCAAAACGGCCCGGACGGGCGAAAACAGTCCCCTGAAAATCGGAAAGATTATGGGGGCGCACGGGATCAAGGGGTATGTCAATGTTTGTTCCTATACAGAAACAAACGCCCTGTATGATCCCCAAAATCAGATTGAATTGATGCATCCCGGCGGCAGGCGGGAACCCTATACGATCAGAGACTGCAAGCCCTACAGGAACATCCTGCGTATTGCACTGTCAGGCGTGGCCGACCGAACGGCTGCGGAAGGGCTGCAGGGCGCTGAAATCTTCGTAAACCGCCATCAGCTTCCTGAAATCGAGGAGCCGGACAGCTGGTACTGGTCCGATCTGATCGGACTTGAAGTCTACGATATCAAAAATGCGTATATCGGCCGGCTCGAACATATTTTCTCCGCGGGGGGAAATGATGTGTTCGTGGTCAAGCGGGACGACGAAGAAACGCTTATTCCGGCCGCGGCATCCATCGTGCGGTGCATTGATCCGAAAAGCGGACAGATCACGGTTGATCTGCCCGAGGGACTTTGAAGATTTCGCTGCGATGGATTTTTTTATTTTAACCATATTTCCGGAGATCTTCGATTCTTTTTTCGCCTGCGGAATGATCCGCCTGGCCATTGAAAAGGGAATTATCACGGCGACCCCGATGGATATCCGGGAGCACGCCCAGGGGCGGCACCGGGTCACGGATGACCGGCCCTATGGGGGCGGCGCCGGCATGGTCATGAAGCCGGAACCCTTGGTCAAAGCGATTACGGACGCCAAATCGCGGGCGCCTTACGCGAAAACCATCCTGCTGGGGCCCCAGGGCAGACCGTTCGATCAGCCGCTGGCCGGAACGCTTTCCAGAGAAGAAGGGCTGATACTGGTCTGCGGTCGGTATGAAGGGATGGACGAGCGGGTATATGACCATGTGGATGCGGAAATTTCCATCGGCGACTATATCCTCACCGGCGGAGAAGTCGCCGCCATGGTTCTGGTGGATGCGCTGACCCGTTTGATACCGGGCGTTCTGGGGTGCGGTGAATCGGCCGAAAAAGATTCGTTTGCGGACAACCTGCTGGAACATGCCCATTACACCCGGCCCCCGGTATTCGAGAATCAATACGTTCCGGAAGTCCTGACCTCCGGCAACCATGCCGCCATCGCGGATTGGCGGATGGAATCGTCTCTGGTCCGGACGCTGCTGAAACGCCCGGATCTGCTAAAAGACAGGAAACTCGATGACCGGGAGAAGCAGATTCTGAAAAAATGGTGTGACCAGGTTGAACGACTTGTCGATGCCTGATTGCAATTTGCTTCCCAAAGTGTATCTGGCGCTGCTGCATCATCCCGTCAAAAACAAAAACGGGGAAACGATTGTTTCGGCGGTAACGAATCTGGACTTGCACGATATCGCAAGGGCGGCCGCCACATACGGGATCCGCGCGTTTTATGTGGTCACGCCCCTGACCGATCAGCAGTCGCTGGTGAAAAAAATAATTTCTCACTGGACAAACGGGTCGGGGGGCATATATAACCCGAAACGCAAACAGGCCCTTAACGGCATCCGGCTGGCACAAGATCTGGATCAGGTGATCGAGGACATCCGGGCCGATGGCCCGGAAAACATAAAAATTGTGGCCACCTGCGCGGCCGGAAAAGACCGGACGCTTGGTTTTGAAACCCTGCGGGGTCTGGTCAACACCTCAGAAGATACGTTTTTGATCGTTCTGGGAACCGCGTGGGGACTGACGGACGAATTCATGGACAGCGTCGATTTTGTGCTGGAACCCATCCGGGGCCGCGCCGATTACAATCACCTGTCGGTCCGGTCCGCAGCCGCTATCGTCCTGGACCGGGTGCTGGGCTGCAGACCATCGATATGATAGATATTCTTTAACGCTAATTCATAGAATACAGAGGCAGAAACATGGAAAAGATCAGGCAGATTGAAAGAGAGCAGTTAAGGCTGGATTATCCGGCTTTCGCGCCCGGCGATACCGTCAAGGTTCATGTGCGCATCCGCGAGGGGGAAAAGGAGCGGATCCAGGTTTTCCAGGGTGTGGTGATCAGCAGACGGAACGGATTGTCCGGTGCTGCGTTTACCGTTCGCAAGGTGTCCTACGGGGTAGGGGTGGAGCGTGTTTTTCCCCTGAATTCGCCCTCCATCGACAAGATCGAGGTCGTCACCCTGGGCCGGGTCCGCCGTGCCAAGATTTACTACTTGCGCAAGCTGCGCGGCAAGGCGGCACGGCTTAAAGAACGCCGGCCGAGCTAATCGGAAACGGAATTCTTCTAATTCCATTTTGCGTTTAAGATGATGCAAAATCGTCTGTTTCGGGTTCGCAGGGGCGAAAATGCGTCCCTGCATTTCTATTCCGGGGGCGGGCTTATATCTGGGCAGTCTGGAAAACATGCCGACATGGCGTGTATGTTCACGTCCATCGTTTAGGGTGATTGACGCAACCGCATGGATGATATCTGGGCGTTTGAGAAAGCGGCCCGGCGAAACGGCCATGTTCATGTGGCCGGGATCGACGAGGCCGGCCGCGGGCCGCTGGCCGGCCCGGTTGTCTCCGCTGCGGTCATCCTGCCTACCGTTGTTCCCCAAAACGGTATCACCGATTCGAAACTGCTCTCCCCCGAAAAGCGCGATGCGCTCTATGACTCCATCTACGATCTTGCCATTGCCGTGGGCATCGGGATCGTGGACGCCCACGAGATTGACCGGATCAATATTCTGCAGGCTTCACTGGTTTCCATGGCCATTGCGGTCCGGAATCTAAGGCCTGTCCCCGACTTTCTTCTGATCGACGGGCCCTACAGCCTCAAAATCGATTTTCCCCAGCAGCCGGTAATCAACGGCGATCAACTGAGCATTTCCATATCTGCGGCCTCCATCGTGGCCAAAGTCACCCGTGACCGGCTCATGGAAGGATACCATCTCGATTACCCGGAGTTTGAATTCTGCCGCCATAAAGGGTATGCCACCCGCCTGCACCGGGAGGCCATCCGGAAATTCGGATGTTGTTTTATCCATCGGAAAACGTTTAAAGGCGTTTTTGAGTCATGACGCTCCAGCGGCTGCGGTTTGGACAATTTGGAGAAGCGCTTGCGGGCAAGGCGCTAAAGGCTCAGGGGTACAGGGTCTTGCATACCAACTACCGCACACCCGTGGGAGAAATCGATATTATCGCCAAAGATGGAGACACCCTGGTGTTCGTGGAAGTCAAAACCCGGAAATCGTCTGTCTACGGCAGTGCCAAGGCGGCCGTCACGCCGGCCAAGCAGCGCAAAATTGCAAAAAATGCGCTTTTTTACCTGAAATCAACCCGTCAGATGAATGTCCGGGCCCGCTTCGACGTGGTTGCCATCAATGCCGACAGTGAAAATACCCGCGTCGAGATCATCAAAAATGCCTTTGAATTTGTCAGCTGAAATAAAACAGCCGGGTGCCACGCCGGGGATCCTCTATATGGTGGCGACCCCCATCGGAAACCTGGGGGATATCACCTTGCGTGCCCTGGATACGTTGAAGTCCGTCGATCTCATCGCTGCCGAAGACACCCGCCACACCCGCAAACTGCTCACCCATTTCGACATCCAGGCCAGGCTGATCGCCTGCCACGAGCACAACGAGGCCGAACAGGCGCCGGCAATCATCCAGAGACTTAAGGACGGGGCATCGGTGGCCCTGGTATCCAATGCCGGAACCCCCACCATGTCGGATCCGGGGTACCGCATCCTGCAGACGGCCATTGCGGCGGGCATCCGGGTCGTCCCCATCCCCGGGGTAAGCGCCGCCGTCACCGCGCTGAGCGCATCGGGCCTGCCCACGGACGCTTTCGTATTCGTCGGATTTCTTCCCCCCAGATCCGCCAAACGGACCCTTCGACTGCAGGCCCTGGCCGATGAGAGCGCCACCCTGATCTTTTATGAATCCCCCCGGCGCATCATGTCCGTGCTCAAAGCGATGGCCGACATCCTGGGAGACCGTCCGGCAGTGCTTGCCCGGGAGATGACCAAGACCTTCGAGGAATTCATCCGCGGCCCGATTTCAGAAATTTTTGACAGCCTTTCCGAGCGCGACACCATTAAAGGGGAAATCACCCTGCTGGTGGCCGGATGCCCCCGGAAATCCGTTGAGGCGGAGCCGGATGATCTGGCCGAAAGGGTCCGGGAAGCTGTGCTGAAGTCCTCCGAAAGCGCATCCGCTCTGGCCCGGAAGCTTTCCAGGGAAACCGGGATGGGTAAAAACCGGATCTATGAAATGATCCTTCAGGTCAAGTCGGACTTGACGAATACGTAACTATCCGATTATCTTTATTGCCGAATAAAAACGACCGATCCCTTTTTCCGGGGGCGAATCAATCACGTCAAAAGGAGAACCTGCATGGATAAGCTGGACGCCATTTTTTCACCCGAATCGGTTGCCGTCATCGGGGCATCCTCCACCCCCGGCAAGGTCGGCCATGATATTTTCGCCAATGTGCTCAAGGGCGGATACCAGGGGACCCTCTACCCGGTCAATCCCACCGCCCGCTCCATCCTGAGCGTCCGGTGTTATCCCACCATCCTGGACATTCCGGACCCGGTGGATCTGGCCATGATCATCCTGCCGCCGAAACTGGCGTTAAAAGCCGTTGACCAGTGTATTGAAAAACCGGTCAAGGGGATTGTCATCGTATCGGCGGGCTTCAGGGAAGTCGGCGGCGAGGGGGCCGCCATCGAGGAGGCGATCGCCGAAAAATGCCGTGCAGCCGGCATCCGCCTGGTGGGCCCCAACTGCCTGGGGGTGATCAATCCCCATGCCGATGTCCGGCTCAATGCCAGTTTCTCCACCCGCATGCCCCGGGTGGGAAACATCTCTTTTATTTCCCAGAGCGGGGCCTTGTGCACGGCGGTGCTCGATTTTGCCGCGGATCGGGGATTCGGGTTTTCCAAATTCGTCTCCATCGGCAACAAGGCCGACGTGGATGAACTGGATTTGCTGCGCTATTATCACAAGGACCCGAAAACCAAAGTCATCATGATCTACATGGAGGAACTCCGGTACCGCCCCACCTTCATCCAGGAGGTCAAACACATCACCTCCGGTGACCGGCCCACCCCCATCCTGGTGATCAAGTCCGGGAAAACCACGGCCGGTGCCGCCGCCGCCGCCTCCCATACCGGCTCGCTGGCGGGCACGGAAGCGGTTTATAATGCCATTTTCGACCAGGCCGGGATCATACGGGTCGATACGGTGGATGACCTGTTTGATTTTGCCGAAGCGTTTTCCGCCGAAAAGATTCCGGCCGGCAATCGGGTGGCCATTATCACCAATGCGGGCGGCCCCGGTATCATCGCCACGGACATGACCGAGATTTCAGGTCTTCGGCTGGCCCGGTTCAGCGAACAAACCGATGCGCTGCTGCGCCAGTATCTGCCCCCCACCGCCAATTTTCACAATCCGGTGGATGTCATCGGGGATGCGCCCAGCGACCGCTATGAACATGCCCTGGAAGCAGTGATCAGCGATGAAGGCGTAGACGGGGTCCTGATGATTCTCACCCCCCAGTCCATGACCGACGCCATCGGCACGGCCGAGGCCATCGTCAAAATTTATGAAAAAAGCAATAAGCCGATTATCTGCAGTTTCATGGGGGTGGTGGACGTCTCGGCCGGGGTCGAATACCTGCAGGCCCATCATGTCCCGGTGTTCCAGTTTCCGGAAAACGCAGCCCGGTCCATGGGAAAACTTCATGAAGCCAACCGCTGGCTTCACCGGAAGATCCTGCCGGAATTCGATATTAAAATCGACAGCGCCCGGGCCCGGCAGATCGTGGATAAGACGCTTGCGGAAGGCAAAACCGTTTTAGGCGAATATGACGGCCAGGAATTGCTGCAGTGCTACGGCTTTGACATGCTGCCCATGAAGGTGGCCCAAACCGCCGATGAAGCCGGGCGCATCGCCGGTGAAATCGGCTCGCCGGTGGCGCTCAAGATCGCCTCGCCCGATATTCTGCATAAATCGGATGCCGGGTGTGTGCGGGTCAACCTGAAAACCGCGGATGAAGTCAAAGAGAGTTTTGATGCCATCATTAAAAATGCACACGCCTTCAAACCGGATGCGCGCATCGATGGCGTTTTGATCCAGAAGATGGCCCCCCCGGGCCTGGAGGTGATCCTGGGGGTGACCAAGTACGAAAACTTCGGCCATTTGATCATGTTCGGTTTCGGCGGCATCTACGTGGAACTGTTTAAAAACGTGACCTTCAAACTGGCGCCCATCGGCAGAAACAACGCCCGGCGTATGATCCGGAGCATCAAGGGATACGAGATGCTCACCGGCTACCGGGGAAAACCCCATGCGGATATCGAAAAACTGGAGCAGCTGCTGGTGGGGCTGTCCCATCTGGTGACCGAACATCCCAATATCAAGGAACTCGACATCAACCCCCTGTTTGTCCATGAGGAAGGGAAAGGCGCCACAGTGGCCGACATCATCATTACGTTTGAGCATCCGTGAATCAAATGAAGATGGATCCGGGGCAAAGGCCATGCCAGGGCATGATGATCCGATTTATCCGGTAATCCACAGGGTGCCGGAATCGTGTGCGGGTTTCACCGGCCGCCAAAATGCCGCGAACTTGAGCCGACTGGCCCGACAGGCGGTGAAGGCCTCCGCGGCCCGGACCGGCATCACCCTGGATCGCCTCGAAGCTGATGCTTCAGGGGCGCCCCTTCCTGAAAACGGATACTTCTGGTCTGTGAGCCACAAGCCGCAATATGTGGCCGGCGTGGTATCCTCCCATCGGGTGGGCATCGATCTGGAAGCCTTGCTGCCGGTGCGCGCCGGGATGTTTAAAAAAATCGCGGATGAATCCGAATGGGCATTGTGGGATTCGGTTACGGATCTGGCTTTCTACCGCTATTTTACGGCCAAGGAAGCGGTCCTCAAAGCCTGCGGGATCGGGTTGACGGGGCTATCCGCCTGCCGGGTGCACCGGATCATCGATGAATCGCGCCTGGGGGTCTCCTATGACCATCGGGAATGGATCGTGCGTCATTTCTTTCATGACAAGCACATATTTTCCATTGCGGCAAATCCTGTTCCGGTGTGTTGGAAGATAGACGAAACGTTAAAATGACACTTCATCATTTCTCTCGATGCAAGGAATTGCCATAAGACGCGTTTGGCATATGGGGCCAGTTGAGTTGCCAGTAAAAAGTGGGGGTGTCGATGAATGGTCCTTATCTGATAAGAGCTCCTATGAATTGCTTTTTATCGGCTGACGTTGCATCGATGATGATGAGGCAAGACGTCATTGCCTTGCCTAAATCCATTTTTAAAAATCGGGGGTTGGCCTTCACTTTGATTAACCGCGTCTTCAGGTTTTAGATAATGCCAAATTTTATTGTACATTCACATGCTGCGCCTTCATGAGTTTAATATCTTCATCGGCAGAGCAAATTATCCAATTGTAATCAAATCCTTTATCTACAAAAAGTTTTTTTACATGGTTGAATTCGGCAAATGAATCTTTATAAACACAAAAAAGTATATACTCATGGGACGGATTAAGATTTTTGAGGGCCGCATTCAATTTTCCTGAATTTTCGGCATTTTCCATTATTGGTTGCCCTCTGTTTTTAAACGGCCGAATTGTTATCTTATCCTTATCTTCGATTACACGGGCATCAGAGTTGTCATGTTCGTGAATTTTATCTTGTAAATCGTGGAATATATAAAACTTACCATTATAAATCGCTGTGACGATGGTTCTTTTGCCTGTCACTTCCCGCAGGCGAGGTAGGCGGAGGCGCCTTAATCTGGACGCTTTTTTTATTGCGATTTCTTCATTTAGTGTCGTGATTTGATTTTTGAGAGCATTGATTGATAAAAGAATATCATCGCTTTTCTTTTTAAAATCTTCAATTTCGCACGATAACTTTTTCGGATCATTATTTGGGGTTGAGTGTAGGGAAGGACTCAATTCGGTTGCCTTCTCATCCGCCTCCTTACTTCCTGCGCAAATTAAGATGGACATCAATAGGGAGACGAGGATGATTCCTCCAAAGGCATTGCAAATCGTATCAAGAAGCAGATCAAAACTGTTGGGATGCTCTTCACCTCTTTTACTCATGGTCATTCTTTAGAGCCAGGGAATAGTCCTCTTCAAGAGCATCATAACCAACCTCAAAACCCGCATTTTGTATAAAATAAACGAGATCCATGGCGTAATCGGTTCCTGAAGGTTTAATCATAATTACAAAGAATTCATTATCCTTTTCCCTATTTAATACATATGCGAAAAAGTTATTGATTCCTTCTCGATCGGTTGTGAAAGTAGCTAATGCAGTTGCATTGTTTAAATGACTTACGGCTATGCTGGATAACGAGCATACCACGATCAGAGGTATTTTATCGTTAGTCTCACCTGGGATGAGGAAAATTCTTCTGTCGGTCAATATATCTTGATATTTATCCTTCAGTTCAAATAATTCCTTATTTAACAATTCCCAAACAACTTTTTCGCGGGTGTAATCCAATTCAATCTGATTTAATTTTGATTTCAAATTATCAATTCTGATCTTTTTTCTGGCCTCATTGAATATATTCGCATTGTTATCCTGTTCCTTATCCGAGGTTTGAGAAATATCAGTTTGCATGCTTTCGCACGAAAGCGATACTGAATTGGGGATTTCAATTCCCATGATCAACGTCAGAATTATTAAAATGCCCACAAGGCAAGTTATAATATCCTGAAATGAAAAAAAACTTATTGGTAAATCTTTTTTATGCGCTCGTCTCTTTCTCATTTATCTGGCATTAGTTTATGACAGAGGAATTAGAAAGCCTCAATTTACTTATAATATTTGCATGGCAATATTCTTTGCATGCATCCAAAAAATCCTCTTCCCTTTTTTTCAAGGTGATTAAAATCAATTGAATTGTTAAAGCTGCAAGCAGTGCAAATAATGTCGTATCAAATGCAACTGACAATCCTGAAGTGACACTTTGGAGTGAGATTTTCAAGTTTTCAAAATTTCCTGCAGAGCCAAGAACTTCACCAAAATTGCCGATAGCTTTTGACAATCCCAAAACTGTGCCGACAAACCCAAGTACAGGGATGGCCCATATAAAACCCCTCACCAAGGCATAACTGGATTCCATATGGTCTTCATCATTTTCGGCCTGAGATCTCAATACTTCTGACACATCGGTGATCATGCCGATATTGTGCAAATTGGATAATGCCCTTTCAATCCGATTTAAAAGGGTAAAGTGTTCGACTTTGTCAACAATTCCATGCATTCTTTCAAGAATATCCTTTGCCGATGCTGCATTAAGCTCGAAATCATGTGAGTGGGGAACAATCATCAAGCCCAGTGCTTTTTCTTGGAAAAGGAGCTTTTGCCATTTAAAAAAGAGAATTGATATCGCCCAACAGGAAAAGAACATTGTGAATGGCTGTGTTATACTTCTGTTTAAGAAAAAATCATATATGGGAGGATATTTAGTCGCCATCACCGTCCCATAGAAAATAGAAAACAAGATCAGCCCGAATAGAAGTGATAAAGAAAAATTAACGTCTGTGTATTTTCCACCTTTAAACTTCAAACGGCCTTCGATGTCCATTCTCTGCCATTCGAGAATTTTCACCAATTGCTTTCTATGGATATCAGTCATTTTTTTCTCTTTTGTAATTATGGGTGATCTTAAAGTAATTACAAATCATTGGCCTTTAGATTAATAGGCCATATTGATGGAACGGATAGATGATTTTCGAAAGATAATTCATTTTTCGAAAAAACCTCTTTCAGAATTTCACGGGAAGTCTTCATATCATCCGGGGCAAAAACCGGTTCACCAGGAAGATAACTCACATAATCAAAGACTAATTTTTCATTTTTAATTTCCTGTGCAAGATAAATACTGGGCTTACTGGATGCCCGAACTACCCATGTTTCGCTGGGGATATTGGATTGTTTCCATAAAATTTCTTGATTCCCTTCAAATGAGGCGCTGCCAACCCATTTAATCGAGCGTTTCAAGCATTTTCGGATCAGCTCAAGTTTAGCTTTTTGTGTCGAGATAATGTTTGTTTTCTCAAAATGTTTATCCAGAATGCGTTTGGCGCGCTTATTACCACTTTCAAGAGCTGGATTTAGAAAACAGAGCCAATGGACAGGAGATTCGAAACCATTTAAATCTGACAATACATCTTCCCAATCCTCCATCGCATTATCTTCCATTAAATCCGTAAATGAGCGAACCAAGTTTTTCATGACCGAAACTTTTAAGAGAGGATGCAGATCTTCATTAAGGAGGTTTTGCATTTGGGTTAACATTGTTTCGGCAAACAGATCTGGAGGGGCTTCCAAAATTTTTTCGAAATCATTATATAAAATTTTGCAATGACTTAATTTTTCAACCTTCTTAGTTGTATCAAAATATGCTGTGATGAGTTCTCCTTGAACGAATTCCGGTTCCGAATCACTGGAAGACGAAACATACATAAACCCTGTAAAACACCCAACGCCATCATCGTTGTTTTTTTTAACAAGGTTGCCCTCGGAGAATACCTTCTTATTGCCTTTATTAAAGGCGGGAATCAAAGGGTATTCCCATAAATCCGTATACCATTTATCGGCTTGAAGATTCGTGATATCCTTTTTGACCGTAGAAATATTATCTTTGATCTCGGAGAAAATTTCAGCAACTGGATACCAGAAAGGGTTTGCAGGATTATAAGATTGCATGGAAATAAGGTCATAATAATTTTTTTCATCTGAAATTATCGAATTCATTAACCTGCTTAGCGGATCGTCGGGTAGGGCGGTTACATATGCTTTAAGTTCAGTTAAATATTCAGATAAAGTTGGTGCCCCTGAAATAATTTCAAGCTGCTTGATTTTCGGATGCAGGTCAGACCTTAGATTTTCATATTTGTTCCGAATTTTTTTCATGTCATCTGTAAGCTTTGGCGAAACATTCTCAATCTCAGCTGCTTGGATCAATAATTTCTCAGTTTCAAAAAGGTACCCGTTTGCCTCAATATAATGAATATGGTCCAGGGAGGTCTCTGCTTTCTCGATTTCGATAGAAACTGCATTTAGAATCTTATTGAGATTCCTGTCATTTTGATTGATAATCAGATCTTTGTGAATTTCCCACGCTTCTTTTATAGACGCTATTATTCCTTTATCCGCATTATCCACAGCATTTATTTCTGCGGCATGAAGCAACTGCTCAACCTTTTCTTCATCGCCATAAAAATCATTATCTTGCATTTGCTTAACTCGTGTAATCGTCTCTTCAAAAATAGCTCGCTTTTTTGCAACTATGGCCGTGAGATCCGGTATCTTGGAAGCCCATTTTTGTATTTCATTTGAATTGTAGGTAAATCGATGCGTATTCTCCGAATTCTTTAATATTTCTAAAAAATGTGGAAGGTCTTCCGCTTTGTATGCCGATTCCAAATCAGCCAGGGTTGAGTCCTGAATTTGATGATATCTCGTCACCGCCAACGCTAAGCCGGCACACAAAATGAACACTAAAATAACCAGACTGAAGGTGACCTTCCGTTTAAATTTCCATTTCTTAATCAGTGCATCAGCTTCGGCTCCAAGCTCCGGCGGTATTATTTTACCAGAGTACTGCTCTAATTCTTTCAGGCAATTCATTACATTTTTGACATTTTTCATTTTCAAATTTTGCTCAAGTATAAAAATCGCCTCGCTCCAGCTTTCATTTTCCCTTGCAGCCGCCTCCTTTAATTCATTTTCTTTCTTTACCGTTTCAATCCAAAAAGAAATTTTGATATATGCTCGATCCATTTCTTGATTATCAAAAAGCGGATCTTTTCTTAAACTTTCATACTCTTCGATTGTTTTTTCGACAGCAGAGAAATCCTTGGCCCTATAGGCTTTTACCATTCTGGCGCAGATTTCTTTTCCGTTCCGCATCACCTCCTTTTTCTTGTGATTTAAAACATGCTCCTTTATTTCTTTATACAAAAGATCGTCCCGTGGAATTGACCATTCTTCTTCTAATTCCATTAGCAAATAGGCGATATAGTCATGATCACGATTGCGAACTGCCGAAACGAAATGATTGCGAATCTCCGCCATTCGGCTTTTTTCAAATTCTTTGAGATCCTCATCCCATTTTTTGTTGGACCAGTCTGTCTTTTTTATTTGTCTTAAAATCTGAACAGAGCGTCTGAAGTCATTTTTAAGGGCAGCCCGCCTATATTTCGTGAGCAACGGAAAAATTTTATTGTCTGAAGAAAAAACATCCTGTAAGGCCGCATTAAATTGAGATTCATACAATTCCGGTATGGGCCAGTTCTGTTCCTGGCAAATATTTTTCCATTTTAATAGTTCTTTGAAATGCAAGTTGCTGCTTATCTCTCTTAAATCAGGGTCCTTCAGTGCTTCCGCTACTGCATCTTCACGCCTTCGTTCTGAAATAAGAGACTTACATTTCAGTATCCTCGCTTTGGCAAGATTATATTGTTCCTGAAATTGCCGGGCGACCTCCTTGTATTCAGGGATAGAGAGGTCTTCCGAATCCAAAATTTTTTGAATTTGCCTTATCAGGTCAGGAGGGGGGAACATTTTTCACCTGTTCATTTTATAATCTCAGTTAATTGCATAGATATCTCTCTTTGTTCATGTCTTGGAAATAGTTCGCAATAAATTCTCCTATTTTCAAATTTATTTATCAAACTTTTGATATCATCATTATCAATCTTTAAGTACTTTATCTTTTGAATAGTCTTGGATAAATCTTTATTCTTATCTTCAGATTTAATTTCCTCTATACCGTTTACGTATTGGCATAATTCCTTATTCTCAGGTTCCCGATTCCTACAATAACCATTTATCTCTTGATTTAACTCTTGTATTATTTCACAGGTTACCGAATCATATATTTTTTTCAAGTTTTCATATAATTGATCCCATGTTTGATTGCCTAAATCTTGCTTTTCCAATTCTGAATTTTCGTTATAAGCTTCAGCTTTAAGAATCTTATGATCATGCAAAACTTTGATAAATTTTTTCACAGTCGTAATTTCTTCGATAGTTGAATTTTCAAACTTAATTTTAATAGGCTTAATCCATATTAGAAAAGGACCATCATCTGATATTTTGATAAAAATTGCGAAAAAGGGGTCCATTAATGAGATATGTGTTTTCCCATTTATTACCCAAATTCTGCTCTTACTGCTTTTAGACTCCCCTGTAGATATGAGGTGTTGGTTTCCTCCGCCGGATGGCCTTTCCTCTATATTCGCTGCAATAATCCTTTCATTATCATAAAGAAAAACTTGTTTTACCTGTGTGAATTCAATTCGTCTATCAATTATGACTTCATTACTCTTTATATTTTCGTCATTATCATTTTTTTTTTCTGCGTAAAGAATGGTAACTTTCATTTCATTCCTTTGAGGAGCCGTATTTACTTGTCCGGTGTTCATTGGGGGAGGAGCATACTGCATTAATGTCTCATTTTCACCACTATTAACTGGTTTCTCTTCATTTTGCGTAGAATCAATTTGCCCGTTTTCGTTAGGTTGATTCTTGTTCGATTCCGGAGCTAACCAATTTTTGATTGGAAAGTAGATAAAAATCAAAAATAAAAGAATGATTACAGCTGACCACAAATAAAATTCAAAGTCAGATTTCTTCTTTGTGGGGGGTTCTATAATTGAAGTTGGATGTTTCTGACTTATTGGCGAAGCCCTGCGAGGAGATGGTGACCTTTGATCAGACTCCCACAGTCCTTCGATAAACGTCTCTGTATCGGTGTCTTTCTTGGGCCGCAGCCAGGAGGGCGGATTTCCAGTTCGCGCACACTCGTAAATTTCTGCATCTTTCGGTATTTTCCCTATCATCTTTTTTTGCGGTAAATCCATTACCAATGCATCTGGAAATGAATTCAAGTGCTTTGAATTCCGGACACAGCATCGCACGATACATTCAGAATCAATAGGTTTTATGGTGGGATCAAAATACGTGTTGAAGGTCGTCGCCCATTGTTGCTCCAGAGGAAGAAGATCCATTGCTTCGATGATCAGTTGCAGCAGGTTCGTTCCAGGTTCGAACAGAATGAATGCCGGGGTTTTATCATTATCTAAGATTTTCTGTGCAAGCACTCCGGCAGCACCCGCATCCCCCAAAACATTTTCCCATTCCTCTGCAAAATAGGATTTTATTTCGTTTTCTGGAAAAGCAATGCGGCCTTTGGGCAATATCTGAGGTTCTCGATTCCATTCATCTACAAATAATCCGGGCTGATTCATGAGTGCGGCGGGTCCAATCAAATGTTGTTCGTCCTGAAGGACAACAATATGATGGGCAATTTTATTGGCCCTGCCGCTATAATCAGCCCCTGAAGAAGAAACCCGGGAGAGGACGGATATTTTTTCATTGTTTACCGAAAATTTATAATGGCTGTATGCGACAGGATTTAATCGGTAATTCGGATCGTTCAGGTCTGCATATAAATGAATATACCCGCTAAGGGATTCACAAAGGCTGACATACTTTGCCGGCATTCCCTCGGTACAGGCGACTGTCGTGTATCCGCTTGAACCAGGTTTTAAGCCTTTCGGGACGGAAGTATAAATTAACTCAAAAATCATTTCTTCCCCTTGCCATTTTAGAGCAGCGCAATTTCTAAAGTTAAAATATTATCTATAAACATTTGACATGCGGAAGTTCGGGTATCCGAATTTTGGTTCTGGTTCCAGGATAATAGAGGGTATGTCCGGCATATATAAGCGGTACTTGCAGAATTTTACCTGAAACCGGGTCTTTCAATTCAAAATACCGGTTGTTGACCTCAAATTGATTAACTGGAAGGATTTCATCTAATGTTTTTGCAGAAGGAATGAATCCGAGCTTGGATAAAATATATAAAATGGGGATTTCAATGAAAGAGGGCTTTATATTTTTATTCTCATGTCCCAAATCTTTTGGCTCATGACCAAGAGCACTTATGGGTAGATAAATTATCATTTCGGCAAACGATTCAATCAGGTTGACGATTTCAGGGACATATTTTTTCAAAAAGTCTCTTGTACAGTATGAAATCCTCGCAATCTTAGATAGATTCAGGGCATTGATATTCGTATTGGATTTAATGGTTAATGGCTCATCATTATCATGGAGTTCGCTGAATTGATGAAGTAAATCCGATTTTGAAATCGCGAAAACAATCGGTTTTTGGTAGCGTTCCTCTGCAGTAAGGCCCAAATGATTTTTAAGCCGAACGATCATCTCATTTAACAGCACTGTTTGTTTTTGAATGTCAGTTCCTTTTGGGATATCTGCGTTTTCCGGTATAAACTTTGCGATTCGCGGATCGGCTGATGGATCGAAAAGAAAAATGATCCCGCCGGCACGGCTTAAATGCCTGGTGACGGGAGTAATTGCAGAATCGTATCCCGGCTGAAAATGCTCACCTGCATTATCGTACAATACAAGCACCCGGTTAACATTATTGGCGGCCTGGATATCTTCATAAGATTTAAGAAAGAACATGCATGGTTGCGGAAGGATCGCCGTTACGCCAT
This sequence comes from uncultured delta proteobacterium, assembly GCA_963826785.1. Classification (GTDB taxonomy): domain Bacteria; phylum Desulfobacterota; class Desulfobacteria; order Desulfobacterales; family Desulfosalsimonadaceae; genus CAWGYD01. The sequence goes on along the minus strand of CAWGYD010000008.1, from coordinate 142,621 downwards.
TTATTTTTGCCTGCCGATAGACATGAGATGCCTCCAATGGTGTTTTCAAAATTTTTTCATTTTTGAAAAGCAATGATTCATATTCAGTAATCCAATGATTTATTAGGGGATCGACATCAACGAAATCCATATTGAAATGCTGGTTAAAGATGGTTCTCAGATTCCATGTGGTAGCGGCCAAACAATATGATTTTCCGCTTGCCGGGACTCCAACCAATGAAATAAAAATGGGAGGGGTTTTAATAAGCAGATCAGACGGGATGGCAATGTGGCAAATCGGGCATGCTTTTTCATGGCAAAGCATTCCCTTAGAATCTAATGCCTTTCCTTTCGGTCTGAAATGAAAAGGGATAAATCTTTGGAATTCACTTTCACCTAAGACAGAATCTCCAGACAACTCTGGATGGCAAGATACAAAACGAATATCTTCAAGGTTAAATGAATTCCAGCAATATGGACATATAATTTCCTTGTCATCATCTATAATTGGAGAATAACCCTTTTCTAATAGCCCTTTAATTTCGAAAGCTTTTAATTGATAATCAAAGCTCGAATTCCATACATCATCAGTCGGAAATAACAGATGATTTTGAGCGGCTTTGAACAATTCCTCCTTTTTCAATGGTCCGTACTTTTTCCCTTTATGATTATAAAACCATTCATCTTCCCTTTTCAGGGGAGAAGTGTAAGTATCAGTGGATATTTCACCATATTTTAAAATAAATTCTATTTTTCCGGCGACAAGCGATAATCCTTGCTTTGCACTTCTGGCTTTGATTTCGATTCTATTTTTTACCTTTTCCCCTTGAATGGCTATTCCGTTTTCGCTATTTAAATCATATATTTGTAAACCAGTTTTATTCAGAACAAATTGAATGTGTGAATCTGCGATTGACGCATCATCGATTAAAATATCACATTTGGAAGCAGATCTTCCTAATATAGCGGGAGATGAATTAATTATGAATGGTTGAAGTTCACTATTCACAGGAATTAATTGCCAGAATTTTTCAGCCATATCTTTGACCCCTGTTCGCGTGAAAAAATTTCAAAAATCAAATAATGATAATGCATTAACATATGGTAATAAAAAAAGTTCATCAAGAAAATTTAATGAGGGGAATTTCGGCTTTTCTGAGAAGATAGAAATATTCAGGAAGATTAGGACGGAATTTTATCAGCGCAATACGGCCCTGCGAAGGGCATCACATCAATTAAATGAATTTTCTCTTCTTATTCTTGCTGCTTCAGTTTTGATTTCTTCTTCGATGACCTGCTTCCTTTCTATGAGCCTGATTTTTTCTTTTCGGAGTTGATCTTCCTGTTTAATGAGTAATGCCTCCTTTTTAATTTCTTCTTCCAGCTTCTCTTTTTTATTTAGCAGTCGTTTCTTCTCCTCTTCTATCATCATACTTATATTGTCTTCTCTTTTAAAGGAATCGATAAGCCCTTTTTCTCTATCTTTTCGGCTCTCTAATGCTTCACTTTTTAGATTACGAGACATCTGTTTAAATAAAACCAAAGTATTGGGTTTAATTCGGTCATTAATTAATTTTTCTAGCTTCTTAGGTGTAAGATGAATCGTTTTCAAATCACAAAGTATCGTATGGACATTGACATAACTTTCATCAGGATTCCCACTGTAAATTATCCGTTTACCCCTGACATCGAGGGTGATATCATTATCATTATATGCTAAAATAACTTGTATAATAGGGTATTTCCCATATCTATTTATAAATCCTTTAATCAAAATCTCATCACTATTAATCGCCGATACGATGGATTCTGTAAATATAAAAAATAAACCAAATAAAAAGGCAATTCTAACGGGATTCCAAGTAATTGGTGGTTTAAAGTGATACATCATCTAAATTAATTCCCCAATAGCCCTTCCATTTGGCTGAATTGTGATTCGTACTCCCGCCAATCCCGATTTGATAAAGCTTTGAGACTTTTATCGTATGCGTTGTAAAATGCACTGGATGAATCCAGTCCGATTTCCTGATCCATCTTTTCCATGTATTCTTTGAAAGAAAGCCAATCTCCTTTATTTATTGATTTTATTGCTCTATGATAATTTTGCCAGAAATCCTCTGGCAACGCGAAATCAGTTTCTCTATTAATCATTCTCATTTGAGCTTCCCATCCATTCCAATCATGGTTACTTGAAGCATCAACTGCATTTTGGTATACTTGCCAGTAAGTACCCTTGGGATTAGATACGTCCTTATCGACTTGAACGTCTGTAGGTTCAGTTCTCTTTTGATTTGAAATATTGGCCTGTAATAATCGTCCCGAGCGGTGATCAATCGTGAAGCCGGTTGAGACTAAATCATTTACAGGCTTCCCGGCCATTTGCCATATAGAAATGAAGAAATCTGAAACTTCATTAACTGCATCATTGTAAGCTGAATCTAATAAAGAAGGTTTTATATAACCCAAACTGTCCTGGTATTTATCTGTAAGGGATTTGAATTTAAATTCAGGGTCTGGGACAGGTTGGTAACCGTCATAGATAACGATGATACCCTTATACGAAACCTGTCTGGCTCTATTATTTGAAAGAGATATGCTATTTGCCGAAAAATATGGATTTATGGCTTCGGTAATGAACAAGGCAACCAATCCAAATTTGCTTATCGTATTATAGTTATAATCAGTCCCGCTTTTTATTTCCTCTATTAATGATGTCGATATTTCTTTTAGTAAAAGTGAATCAATAGGCCGCTGCATATGCGATGCAAAAGACATTTTGCCTTTCAAAATTGAAATATTCGGCATTAAGAAAGTTCTTAAGTCCGGAGGACAAAATTTAACAGCATCTTCCACGATTTGTTCTCGTGTTTCTATTTGAAAAGCATAAGAGCTACTTGCAAGAACCATTAATATGATGGCCGTTAATTTAATAATTTTATTCATTTGATATCGCCGGGCATTGTTATAAATAATATCCTATTGCGAATAATCATTAGATTTTTTATTATGAATCGAAAATAACAACCGGATTGTGAGGAATGCAATATGTTTTTTCGTTTTATAACTATTTGGGCAGTGGTTGTCTTTCTAATTGGATGCGGTAATAATGAAATTACTTTGAAAGGCAACGTGTTTATCGTGACCGGTGGGGGGCAAAACATAAAACTCGGTCTTGTACCTGTTCATCTTATATCGGTAGAAAAATTAAATTCATATTTTGATACGAAGCTATGTAAAGATTCGATTACTTATCAAAAGGAATGCGAAAAAACATTAAAGGAATTTGATGACCTGAATAAATCGTATTATGAGTTTTGGCCGGATTACTTGGCTGCAGAACATGTTTTAAAAGACAAGAAACAAGTTTTAGAAAAGTATGCCACTATTGATGAAAACTTAAAGAAAATTTATAAAACATCGCATGGTGATGCAGAGTTTAAATGTGCACTTGAAGATTTTCAAATTGTTGAATCTATACTTGTCGAAAAAGGAATTGAGCTGAAACCAAGATATGAGGCTTGCTTGGCTAAAATCGATTCACTTGAAAAGTACCATGATTCAATAATGTCCTCCATTATTTCGGGCATCCTTTCCCTATCAGAACAAACCGCCAAGTCTGATGCTGATGGTAATTTCTCTTTTATAGTGAAAAAGGGTAAGAAATATATAGTAATAGCAATGGGGCAACGAGAATTGTTGGATCGTGAGTTATACTATTGGTTTGTAGATGTGAATATTCCAGATAAGCACAAAGGAGCATTCAAATTAATGTTAAGCAACCATAACATGAAGGATGATTTGGATTCACGAATGCATAGCTATCTTGCATCCTATGTTTATTATCATCCAAAATTTGCAAAGATTTTTGCCGTCCCTGTTTTTGATTTAAAAAAAATTAGCGTTAGAATTGAACAGCCGGCTTGGGAAATCGTGAATAAATCCTCTTTCAGCAATTTTTGATTTCTATCCATTTTGATCAGAAGATAAATTACCGACAAAAAAATCAGCGTTTATTTGAAGTAAAGCAATTTAGCTAAAATTTATAAAATCATTAACTTAATATTCATTCATAATAAAATCCCATACCTATTTCATTAAAGATCTGGTACCAATTTCGAATGTATTTTCCAGGGACGTTGTGGCTTACCCGGTTAGGCAGACTGAGCAGTTCTTCAAAAGTTACCCATCGCAAAATTAGCGAATTTACTCGTCCCAAGAGGGTTTCTATGCTGTGGTTAAGAAAGGGAAGGGGATAGAGTTCTAAATCAGCTTTGAGTTCTGCCAAATCAGAAATACTTTTCAAATTTCCCCCAGTAATTCCGTTCAGCAAACAGCCCCTGTTTGTCTTTAAAATATTTGGGGGTAAGCAGGGTCACATAAATCCGATCAGGGAAATTACCTGATCTGTGATGCATCAACAAAGCGTGCTCAATCAGCTGCGATAGCTACAGAATTTGAGGTATTCTTGATTTTTCATGGTTCTTCCCCGCCAACCATTCCTGCTTGATAAAGTGTACGCTTCCGGTTATAAGCAGGCTCTGAAGAAACCCACCAAATGCATGGAAAAATGGCGATGAACAAGCGGGTCGATGACAGCGGTAACGGCGATAGCGCAGAAGATGTGTTTTGCAGTGACGAGCAGAAGGAACTGGACCGGCGCTGGCCCATCGCCCTGCGGGAACTGGCCGCCCTGGCCCGGCGAGTCCGCGATATCAGCCGGGGCAATCCGGAGCTTCTTCACCAAAAGCTGGTAGATGTCGAGAAAAAGCGGCTTTCCGAATCCATCTTAAAAGCGATACTGACCGATGAACAGCCGGAACTGAAGCGCTCCGTGGCCCGGCGAATGGCAAATAAAATGGGGGAATACCTCCTGTGGCGTCGGGAAACCTCGGTGCCGGTGATCCATGAGCTGGTGGTGCTGCTTCCCTGGTGGATCAGCCATCTGCCCGGGGACGTGGTTCCCCGCATCCGGGACATCGGGCTCAATTATGTCTTAAACGGCCGGGTGGTGCCGCTGCAGACGGTCTGGTCAGACATCCTGAGCGCGGATCCGGTCTACCTGGGGCACTGTGCGTGCCGAAGCGCAGGCATCGTGGACGACCTGCGCCAGGATGGAAAAATTTACAACCGGGTATCGGAAGAAACGGGCAGGCAGCTGCTGGACCGGTTTGTCGGCCGCTACAAAGAACTCAAGGAAAAGTTCGGGACCCTGCCGGATACGGATGCCGTGTTTACGGATCTCTGCGAGGATCTGCTGCGGCTGAAAGCGTCGGATGATGCCGGCTACCAGCTGGAAACCCTTTTTGAACGGACCTATCCCCACTGGGAGATCCTGCCGGTGCACGAAAAATACACACCCGCCTGGGTCCGGTCCCTGCACCGCAACCGCAAGGCCCACCTGATCCACAAGGAACTGGTGTTCGAACTGGCCACCATCTTCTATCTGGCCCGGGGGACCCTGTTTTCGTCCATGAAGCTGTTTGACACGCCTTATACCATCTGTTCCTGCCCCACGCCCGAAAACGGGGGCGGGTGCACCCTGACCAACTGGTATTATTTCGGCGGATCGAATGCCTCCCTGCTGCCCAACGAAGAGGTGTTCGGCCGGCGGCGGGACGACGAGGCCCGGCTTTTGCCCTGCAAGCATTTTCCGGTCCGCGCCCGCAAGGAATGCCTGGGGTGCGGCTGCCAGCACGAGATGGACAGTCTGCGCAGTCCCGAGTTCATCCTGCGCCAGGCCGACGCTGCCTACAATGCCTACCGAAAAAGCAGGGATTGAACCTTTATGACATTTCCACCGGGGCGCTCTCCAGCACCTCTCTTACTTTTCTGGAGAGTTCCCGGATCGTAAAGGGCTTTTGAATAAACCCCCGGCATCCTTTTTCCATCAGGACCGATGCCTGCCCGTTCAAACCATATCCGCTGGACAGCAGCACCTTCACTTCCGGGTCGATGGTTTTCAAGCGTTCAAAGGTCTCATTGCCGCTCATGTGGGGCATGATCATATCTAAGATCACCAGGTCGACCTGCTCCGCAAGATTGAGAAAGGCCTCTATGCCTTTTTTCCCGCTGTCCGCGGTGTAAACGGTGTATCCCAACTCGGCCAGCATGGTCTGTGCGGTATCGATGATCATGGTTTCATCATCGATTATCAAAACGGATTCATTTCCTTTGATGAGAATGGGAGGTGCGGGCTTTTCCACTTTCACCAAATCTTCGGCAGCCGGCAGGTAAATAGAGAATGTGCTTCCCTTGGCCGGTTCGCTGTAGACGGCGATATAGCCCCCATGGCTCTGAATGATCCCGTATACGGTGGTCAGCCCGAGACCGGTGCCGTGGCCCTGTTCCTTGGTGGTGAAAAAGGGTTCGAAAATTTTTTCCCGGGTCCGTTCATCCATCCCGATTCCGGTATCGGTGAACGCGATTTTGACATAGCGCCCCGGCGGCAGCCGGTACATGGAAATCTGGTGCGGGTTTAAGGTCAGGTTTTCTGTCTCGATATGGACCTCGCCCCCGTCCGGCATGGCCTGCCAGGCATTGACCAGCAGGTTGAGAAATACCTGTTCCATCTGGCCCGGATCGGCAATTACCGGCCAGAGTTCTTTTTCGAAGCGGGTGTGGACCGATATTTCCTTTTTTGGTGCTGGCAAACATCTTGGCGCTGATCTGGATCAGCAGGTTCAGCCGGATCTTCTTGGATTCCGACTGCTCTCCCCGGGCGAAACCGAGCAGCTGCCGGCTCAAATCCGCACCGAACTGGATATGCTGCTCGATAATTTTGAGTTTCGGGTAATGGGGGTGATCGGGATCGGTTTTCATCAACATCAGGGAGGTATTTCCCTGGATGGTCATCAAGATATTGTTGAAGTTGTGAGCAATGCCGCCGGCAAGGGTGCCGATGGCCTCCATTTTCTGGATCTGCTGAAGCTGACGGATGATCCGCTTCTGGGAGGTGATATCCCGCATCACCCCTTGATATCCCAGGATGGCGCCGTCATCTCCGAGCCAGAGTGTGGACGTGAGCAGACAATCGATGGGGACCCCGTCCTTTTTCTTGAACTGGATTTCATAATCGCGCACGAAACCGGCTTCTTCGATGGCCGCCGTGAAGGTATTCCGCTCTGCGGCGTCCAGGTAGATGTTTCGGACATCCGTGCCGATGATCTCCTTCCGGGTGTAGCCGAAGAGATCGAGGCCCGCCGGATTGATGTCGACAAAAAGACCGTCCCGGGTGGTGATATAAATGGTGTCTCTTGAATCTTCAAAGAGGGTCCGGTACTTTTCCTCGCTTTTTTTCAACGCCTTCCGCGCTTCCACCCGATCTGAAATATCCCGTGAAACCCCGATGATTCGTATCAGCCGGTGATGTTCATCAAAAATGGGGCACCCGTTGACTTCAACCCAGAAGGTGGATCCGTCCTTGCGGATATATTCGATTTCGAAAATATGCGGCCGGGGTTTCCGGTGAATGTCATCGATGTATTTCTGCCGTTCCTGTACGAAATAGCGAGCGGCGAAATTAAATGATGCCGGCGTCAGGATCTCCTGGAACGATTTGTTGAGAATCTCGTCCACCGTATAGCCGAGCATTTTTTCGGCGTACGGATTCAGATAAGTCAGCTTGAACTTGTCCGCCGTCATGATCCAGATCATTTCGGGGATGTTTTCGATGAGCATGCGGTACTGGCGCTCGCTGGTTTCCAGTTCCGCAACCCGGTCCCGGCATGCGGCGAGTTCGGCTTCCAGTGCGGCGAAGCGCTTTTTCAGATCATGTGCGGATGCGTCTTGAGTCATGGGGGAATCCTCTGATCCATTGAGGCGAATATCGGTATATCACGGAAAGAACTGGATATCACATTTTAAAGGGGGGGACAATACCGATCATGGGGCCGGCTGTATTTATGATTGGATGATATCTATGAAAGCGGGGATAAACGTGGCCAGATCCTCAACCACGCAGATATCGGAGAAATTGCAGATGGCTGCCCGGGGATCCGTATTGATCGATACGATAAACTGGGACTGCTTCATGCCGGCGATATGCTGGCTGGCGCCGGATATGCCGCAGGCCAGGTAGAGCTTCGGCTTGACCACGGCGCCGGTGATCCCCACCTGCTGGTGGTATTCCAGCCATTTCCGGTCGCATATCGGGCGGGACCCGGCCAGTGCCGACTTGGGGAACAATTCCGAAAGCTTACGGATCAATCCGAGCTGTTCTTTTTCCCGTACTCCGTTCCCGGCAGCGACAATCACGTCGGCTCCCTTGAGGTTTGACACATCGGCGCAGCCTCGATTCATCCCTTTGGAGACATAGAAAGGTTCCGTTTCAGGGAGGATTTTTTCAATGATGCGTCCGGGTGAAGCCGGGCCTGTCATCCCGTCGGCTTCATAAAGGCCGGGCTGAATGGTACACACGGTGACCGGGGCATTTGAGGTCAGCCGGGTCATGATTTTACCGCCCGCGATCAACCGGTCGAAATGAAGGCGGTTCTCATGGACGGTGATGTTTTCGACACCGGTCATGCAGGCGGCGTTCAGCCGGGCGGCAATTGCGGGCGCGGCTTCCAGGCCGGAGGCGGTATGGGCCAGCAGGATGATTTCGGGATCGAATTCCAGCAAAAGGTCTCGGGGAAGGTGCTTGTAGACCATCTGCGGTCTTTGGGTGTGCCCACCGCTTTGAAGGTCAATGACATCCACACTGAAATCGCGGGCGGCCGCCGCTGCCTCCTGGTGGTCATCAGTTGACAGGATCAGCTTGATTTCCCTGGCTGGTGACAAAAAGCCCGATAGACGGCGCGCGCAGGTGATCAGTTCAGCGGTAAGCGGAGACAAGGCGCTGCCGGCATGCTCGGCAATGATGAGAATATGACGCTCCATGCCATGAATATGGCATATCATTTTCTTCCCTGTCAATTCAAATATCGAACGATTGCTCGTTTTTTGTGCGGTATCGCGATTGAAGGAATTTGATATATTTGCTATTAGATGTAAAAGATCGTCTTGCCGGAATGTTAAGAAGTTTTTTTTAATGAACATCATGGGCCGAATGAATCATAGAAGCGGAGGGACTGCCGGATGAAGCCAACATTTGCCATTATCGGGTGCGGGAAGGTGGGTACCGCGCTGGCGCGGGAACTGTTCAACGCCGGTTACCTCCCTGCCGGGTTTGCCAGCAGGCACCTGTCGTCGGCTCAAAAGACCGCGGAAGCGGCCGGTGGTGCGAAAAAGACGGTGGCTGACATCACCCGAGCGGCGCGCAATGCGGATCTGGTATTTATCACCACGCCCGATCAGGCCATCGCCGATGTCTGCCGTCAGATTGCAGACGCCCGGGGATTTAAGGGCGGCAGCAGCGTTTTTCACTGCAGCGGCTCGCTTCCTTCCACCATCCTTTCTCCGGCAAAATCGGGCGGCGCTTTTATCGGATCACTCCATCCGCTGCAAAGCATCGCTGCCAATCTGAACATCAATCCCTTTCATGGGATCATGATGGCGCTCGAAGGGGATGATCAGGCGGTGAGGGCGGCTGAAGCGATCGCCGCCGATCTGGGCGCGACCCCCTTTATGATCCGCACAGAAGGAAAAACCCTGTATCATGCCTCGGCGGTGGTGGCCTCCAACTACCTGGTGACGCTGCTGGATTTTTCTTTCAAACTGCTGTCCGCAGCCGGTGTTTCCAAGGATCAGCTGTTTTCCATCCTGCAGCCCCTGATCCGGGGGACCTTGAATAATATCGACTCCGTGGGAATCCCCGATGCCCTCACCGGGCCAATTGCCCGGGGGGATGCGGCCACCGTGGAGGACCATCTGCGGGCCATGTCTGAACTGCCGGCGGAAGCGGCCCTGTACAAAGTACTGGGGGCCGCCACCATCGATATCGCCCTGGCCAAAGGGGCCCTTTCCCGGAACGAGGCGGAGAAATTAAGAAAGATTCTGGCTTAAAGTTTTAAATCCGGTTCAACCGAAGCTTGGGCTCAAGCCGACTGTTGGCATCCTTTAAGGCCTGTTCATTGGAGATCACCGCTACTGCAGTGGGGAGTTCGGGTTTGTCGAACCAGGTCAGCGCCACTTCCCGCACCCGTTTTCCATCCAGCTGAAGAAGCCGTTTTTTAAACGTCTGGCGCATCTCATCGTCAAGCGACACCAGTTTACGGTAAAATGCCTTGATGGCCATGGCGGCCGGGGTGTCCGGGCGATCGATATCCGCGCAGACCTGCAGGATGGCCTCCTTGATATTTTCTTCAGTCAACGCTTCCGTGGTGATGAACCGGGCCGCTTCCTGAAAAACCTTCAAGGTATTGACGATATGGGGATCGCGGTAGGAGGCGAAGTAAAACAGGCCGCTTTCCGTCTGGTATCCGGCAAATCCGCCGTAGGCCCCGCCTTTCTCCCGGATTTCCCGGTGCAGGAACATGGATCGCAGAATTTTGCTGATCACCGCCAGGGCCGGTGCGTCCTCATGCTGCAGCCGCCTGGTTTCCATGACACTGGCCACAAAGGAAACGGCCGTAGCGGTGCTCCAGCCTTCACGAACCCGCTCCGCTTGAAAATTATCCGCCGGTGCCGCCAACCCCGAGGCGGCCGTGCCATCCAGTTGATCCCGCAGCCGGCGGAAACAGGTTTCGGCCTGCTTCAGGTCGGAGGCTTCTCCGATAAGTCCCGCTTTCATGTTTTTGCGGTTGAAAATCACCGAGGCGATATGGATGAGATCGTCGGAGATGGCCTTGAGTTTTTCATCATCCAACTCGCCGCTGATGTCTTTCAGGTGACGGAGCTGGTGGATGCCATGCCACCGCTCGTTTAGCCGGGCGGCCGGGGTAAAATTGCGTGAAGCCAGGGAAACGGCATACCGGTGGCCGCCGGAGACGATGGCGGAATCCAGATCGGAGCGGTATTCCAAAACCAGGTGCTTGAGCAGGTTCAAGTCCCTAAAATCCATCTCCCCCATGATTTCGCCCATCAGGTCAAACATTTTTTCCACATTTTTGGACAGGCATTTGGCATTGATCGTTACCAGGGGCAGGCAGACATCGTTGTCAGGCCTTTTAAAACTGGTGGCGGCATTGATGCGCCATCCGATGCCGCCGGTGACCAGATCCTTGATCTGTGCCATTTCCGAGTCGCTGTGCCGGGCGGTTCCGCATCGGGATATGGCATGGCAGAACAGCGGCAGCATGGGAATATGCACATCGGATAATCCGTTTAAACCCAGGGCGGCGGTAAAATAGAAGATGCCGGAAGTGGGCTGTTCATAAAAATCGGCGATGGCTTCGTCATATCCGGCAGACACCGCAACCCGCTCCACCTCGGGCGGGATATCGTCTTTTTCCAGGGTGGGCAGGCTCGACAGGTCTTCTTCCTCATCCTGCAGCGCTAAAAGCCTTTGGGTGTCCTCGGTGATGGCCTGGATATCTGATTCGGTAAGTTTCTTGCGAACGGTTGCGAGCTGTTCTGCTTCCATGCGCTGGTCCTGCGCCGCCTTCTGGATATCGGGCCGCAGGAGCAGGCGGACCCGGTGGGGATTGTCCAGAAACCAGGTCTTGATCTTTTCCTCCAGAAAGGGGCCTGCGGCCATTTCCCGGCGCAGCTGGTCCATCAGCTGGTCGAATTTGAGTATCAGGGCCGGGTCCCCGTGGTGGAGCCAGTCCCCGCAAAACCGGAGCAGCAGTTTGAGTCCATAGGGATAAGGGGAATTGGTGATCTCCTTTTGATGAAACTCGATCTGGTGAATGGCCGAATCCACCAGGGCCTTATCGATTCCATTGCGGTGCAGGTCCGATAAGGTGTCAAACATGATGGCCTCGACCTGGTCGGCGGATTCCTCTGCCACATCCTTGAGGCCGCAGGCGAACATGGTGTCTTTGTTTTCACTGTCGAATCCGGTGCCGTCGGCAAGGGTGCTGCCGAGTTCCGAATCGATCAGCGCCTTCCGGAGCGGCGAGCCGGAATTTCCGATGAGCACCTGCTCCAGAATGGTGAGCGCCAGCATTTCCAAGGGTTGCCGGATATCCGCGGTCAGCCAGGCCACGCTCACCTGGCATTTTTTGGACAGGTCCTCGCCGGCATCGACCGGGTAGACGTACTCGGCCTGCCGGGGCCGGTCCCAGCGGGGCTGGGAGGGAACATCGGTGTTCGGGTCGATCCGGGTGAAATGATTTAACACCTTGTCCTCGATGAAGGCCAGGTGATCGGCCAGGGGCAGGTTCCCGTAGGTATAAAAATAGGCGTTGCTGGGATGGTAGTGGTGCCGGTGAAAGTCGATGAGCTGCTGGTGGGTCAGCAGAGGGATCTGTGCCGGGTCGCCGCCGGAATTGTTGCTGTAGGTGGTGTCCGGATAAAGCGCGTTCAAGAGGGAGCGGGCCATCAGCTGATCCGGAGAGGACATGGCCCCTTTCATTTCATTGTATACCACCCCCTTGTAGACCAGTTGGGCGGTTTTGTCGTCTTCCCCGGATTCAAATTCCAGGCGGTGCCCTTCCTGCTTGAAGCTGAGCCGGTCCAGCCGGGGATAGAAGGCCGCATCCAGGTAGACCGACATCAGGTTGTAGAAGTCCTTCCGATTCTGGGTGGAAAAGGGGTACATGGTCCAGTCCGAAGCGGTCAGCGCATTCATGAAGGTGCTCAGGCTGCGCTTCATCATGGAAAAAAACGGATCCCGCACCGGATAGCGTTTCGATCCGCAGAGTACCGTGTGCTCGAGGATATGGGCGACTCCGGTGGAATCGGTGGGCACGGTCTTGAAGATCACCCCGAAACTGTTTTCCGAATCTGCGTTGCTGATGTGGATGTGCCGGGCACCGGTGGGCAGATGCTCGAGTTCGTAATAAATGGCGTTGATTTCGGAAAGTTCGATCCGTTTGTGAACCTGGTAGTCGGAGATGCGGCTTTTGGGGGCAAGGCCGGGATTGTTTTGGTCAGTCATCTTTTCCATAACCGTATGCGGGTCCTTTCTATGTGAAATTAAACTCTCCAATAAGGTAAGGATGCGGAATAAAATCGCAAATGGCGCGAACGATCCTGGGGACCCATACCAGATAAATCGCGGAATGGCTAATTTTATTATCGGCGGACTTGGCAATGACTATTGAAAATTAAAAAAGAATATGCGCTTTACAAGCCATCTCAAAAAAGCAGATCGCCCCCAAGAGCAAAGGCATGGGCCGATGAAAAAACGGAGCATATCTCATATATGTGAGTATTTTGAAAAGGTCCATAACGCAGCTAATGGAGGTTAGATGTTTTTTTGAGATGGCTTGTAGTCTCAACATGGTATAGGCTGCCGGTAAAATGAAAAGGGAACTTCTATGACGGGATGGCAAATGACTTCACCCAAAACCCTGCTGCAATCATTTCAATTGAGGCCCCGAAAACAGCTGGGCCAGAATTTCCTGGCAGATCCGTCCACCGCACTGATGCTGCTGCGGCGCTCCGGACTTTATTCCGATGATGTCGTCCTGGAGATCGGGGCCGGGCTCGGCGCCCTGACCCTGCCGGCCTCCGAAATCGTTTCACGGGTGTACGCCGTGGAAAAAGATGACCGGATGGCCGCCGTGCTGAGAAATGAGCTTGAAAATTTGCACCGGGAAAACGTGGTGCTGATCAATCAAGACATTTTTGATGTGGACATTTCCGCATTGGCTGTAGGGGAAGGGGAGAAACTGGTGGTTCTTGGAAATCTTCCCTACAACATTTCTTCCCAGGTGTTGATCAGGCTGATCCATCTTCGCCGGCTGATAGACCGGGCGGTGTTGATGTTTCAGAAGGAGGTGGTTCAGCGCCTGAAGGCTGTCCCCGGGACCAAGGAATACGGCCGGCTGTCGGTGATGCTTCAATACTGCGCGGATCTGAAAAGCATCGCCACCGTCGCCCCCCATCTTTTCTACCCCCGGCCCAAGGTGGCTTCCGAGGTGATCGAAATCCGGTTTAAAGAAACCATCGACGATCCGGTCTATGACGAGGCTGTTTTTTCCCAGATCGTCAAGGCGGCATTCGGCAAGCGGCGAAAGACGCTGAAAAATGCCTTGAAAAGCGGAGAACTGCCCATGTCCGAGCAGATGGTGGAAGCGGTGCTGCTGGCCGCCGGCATCGATCCCTCCCGGCGGGCGGAAACACTGGATGTTTCGGAATTCGTATCACTGGAGCATGCCTACGGCGATCTCCTGAAATAGCCCGCATCTTTTTGCCAATCCTGTTCATTTCGCTTATCTTATTTAAAATCGAGTGATGAAAGCGTTTTTTTGACGATACGCCGGCGGCCGGGAGGAAATTTTCGGATTCTCAGCCCCGCTCACCGGACGCGCACGGATCCCCCAGCCGCTGTTTGACGCTGTATCCGTAATCGATGTCCTTGTAGTCAAAGGCGACGATTTTATGATGCCGGATCCAGACGACATGAAGATCCCGGCCGGTGTATTCTCCGCTTTCATTCCGGGCGTTGAATACGATAAAGGCTTCCCACACCTTTTGTCCCTCGCTTAACGGGATGAAGGGGTAAAACGTGTCGACGGTGACGATTTCCGGCGGCTTGGTAATTTCGAAATCTTTGAGGCTCCCGGGATCATCCAGGTAGTAATTCAGGTAACAGAGGATGATCTTCTGGTAATCCTGGGGGAATGGGCCGGGATCGTCGGTGAGGGTCTGCCCCGGCGGTTCGGTCAGACAGCCGGCGCCAAGGAGAAAAAACAGGCAGACGCAGATCAGATGTTTCCTTTTCATAAGAACTCCCTTTTGATTTGGGGGTTGTGACATTCGTATGATTGTGATATGAGCTATTGATATTTGTACAGATTTTTTACACCGCTGTCAAATTTCAGGCATGTTGGCCGGATTCAAAAAAAGGGGGAAGAAATGGGACGAAACGCACTGCAGGTTTTTATTTTTCTGATATTTTCCTTCTGCGTTTCCGGATGCTCCAGTTTCCTTACCTATGTGGGGCCTGCAAAATCGGAACTCAAAAACGGCGAAACCATTGCAGGCGATTTCAGCAAATTCGATTACGATTACCACGCCATGGGAAACCGGATCGTCGTTGAGAAAACGCCCATGTGCAATGAAAAAATAGAAAAGCTGCGGGTGACGGCAAAACAGCGGCGGGGGTTGTATCTGGCGATTCTGGAAATGCCGTTTTTCGGGCTGGGCCTCTTTGACATGCTCCGCTCCTATGCCATCGTTGAACAAAGCCGCCGGGTGGAAAAGCTGGGCACCTATGATACGGGGGAAACCGTTGCATGCGGGACCCCGCAGCCGGCAGACGAGGAAGTGCTGATCATCCAGAATGCAGAGGCCGGACTCGACAGGAGGGCGCCCACCAATGCCGAAGGCGTGGTCGATCTGGATGAAGTGCTTGCAGGTGTCGATGGCCCCGTTGATTTGACCATCAAGCTGATCGGCATCGAACATTCTGAAACATTTTCCTTCCTGTATGACAACAACATTCCCTGAAAGGGAGACCGCAAGTTCCTCACTGCAATAATACCGCACAGCGGGGCGGGGAGCTTCCAAGCGACTCAACTTGGCAAACAGATGAAGTGACTTCAATTTTTGTAATCCACAGGCCCAACACCCCCCTTGGTCCCCCCTCGCAGGGGGGAATAAAAAAGGAGTCCCCCCTTGAGGGGGGAATTAAAGGGGGGTGTGCCGGCGGCGGCCGTTACGATTCGATAGCTCCTTTCTATAAAAACACCGCACACCGGGGTCGGTAGCTTTCTATTGAATCAAATTACCGGAAATATCAGCAGCCAACTATTCAAATAGCTTAGGGGGGGCATGGCTCAGGAAAAGAAAAAGTATATTCTGGCCGTGGATCTGGGGACATCCGGTCCGAAATCCGCACTGGTATCCACCCGGGGTGAAATCATCGACCACACGTTCGTCGAGAACCGCGTACACCTGCTCCCCGACGGCGGGGCTGAACAGGAACCGGCCCAGTGGTGGAATTCGATTCTTGAAACCTTCAAGGTGCTGCTTTCAAAAAAACGGGTGCCGCCGGAAGATATCGTGGCGGTCAGCTGCTCCACCCAGTGGTCCGGCACCGTGGCCGTCGACCGCGACGGCACCCCCCTGATGAACGCCCTGATCTGGCTGGATTCCCGGGGGAGCCCGTACATCAGAAAGATCACCGGCGGACTGGTAAAGATCGAGGGCTACGGCATCGGTAAACTGCAGCGCTGGCTGCGGCTTACCGGCGGGGCGCCCAGCCATTCGGGCAAGGACCCCATCGCCCATATACTCTACATCAAAAACCGCCACCCGGACATCTATCGGCGGACCTTCAAGTTTCTGGAGCCCAAGGATTATATCAATTTTCGGCTCACCGGCCGGTTTGCCGCCTCCGTGGATTCCATCACCCTGCACTGGGTGACGGACAACCGGGATATCAACCACATCTGTTATGATGATAAGCTGGTGTCCATGTCCACCATCGACGGGGATAAACTCCCCGAGCTTAAGGGCGCCAACGCGATTCTGGGCCCCCTCCAGAAAGAACTGGCTGCCGAACTGGGACTGGGCGCTGATGTGAAAGTGGTCATGGGGACCCCGGACGTTCAGGCCGCGGCCGTGGGGTCCGGAGGGGTCAATGATTTTGAGGCACATTTTTATATCGGGACCTCATCCTGGCTGACCTGCCATGTGCCCTACAAGAAAACCGATCTCGCCTCCGGAATCGCTTCGCTGCCCTCGGCCATTCCGGGCCGGTATTTCGTGGCCAACGAGCAGGAAACCGCCGGGGCCTGCCTTACTTTTTTACGGGACAACCTCTTCTTTCACAATGACGCCCTGTGCACAGGACCCTGTCCGTCCGATGTCTACAAGCGGTTCGACCAGGTGGCGGCCACCGTTCCCCCGGGCAGCGGAAACGTCATCTTTACCCCCTGGCTGTACGGCGAACGCACCCCCTTGGATGACCCTTTCGTCCGGGGCGGTTTTTTCAACCAGTCCCTCGAAACCACCCGGGCCCACATGATCCGGGCCGTGCTGGAAGGGGTGGCCTTCAATGGCCGGTGGCTCCTGTCGGCTGTTGAACGGTTTACCAAGAAGCGCCTCGATCCCATCCGCATGATCGGCGGGGGGGGCGCATCGGACATCTGGTGCAGAATCCATGCGGATGTTTTTAACCGGAGCATCCGCCAGGTCAAACAGCCGCTTCTGGCAAACGTTCGGGGCGCAGCCCTCCTGGCGGCAGTCGCCCTGGGATACATGGACTACAAGGATATTCCGGCAACGGTGGAGGTGGCAAACACCTATGATCCCGACCCGGCCAACCGGGACATTTACGACCGGCTGTTTGCGCAGTTCAAGCAGATCTATCGCAAAAACAAAAAAATCTACAGAACACTGAATCGCGTCTGAAAAACAGGTATTCACCACGAAGGGCACAAAGACCATGACACTTCTTAGATCCTCTCTTGCGGTGGGATGATTCCTGCCTGCAAGGGGGGGCGATATTTACGTTATTTTCTGGGTTTTATCATCAAAGCGGAGGTGCGGATTGGGGCTTCAGCGGTTTCTGGAAAAATCACTTTACCGGCTTCCCCCCAAAATGGCGGCCCGGGCGTTTAATTCCATCAGACGGATTCCCTTTGTGGCAAGGGCAATCGAAAATCAGGTCAACGAAATGATGGCCCAGATCGAAACCACGGTCAAACCTTACCGCGGCAGCGTGGCGCAGTTTGCCAGCCTGCCGGAGACCGGGGTGGAGCGGGACCGGATTATTGCCCTGATGGAAGATATCCATCAAAAAGAGGTGGGCAAATGGAAAGACGGGTTTGTCTCGGGGGCGGTCTATCATGGAGACGAGGCGCACATCGATTTTTTAAATCGGGTTTACAGCTTAAATTCCCAGAGCAACCCGCTTCATTCCGACGTCTGGCCCAGCGGGGCCAAGTACGAAGCGGAAATCGTCTCCATGACCGCCCGGATGCTGGGGGCGGACAAGACGGATGGCGAGATCTGCGGGACGGTTTCCTCGGGCGGAACCGAAAGCATCCTGCTGGCCATGAAGACCTACCGGGACAAGGCCCGCAAAGAGAAAAACATCCGCTCCCCCGAGATGATCGTACCGGTTACCGCCCATGCGGCCTTTGACAAGGCTGCCCAATACTTCAACATCAAGATCATCCATATCCCGGTGGATGCGAATTTTCGTGCCGATGCGGCCGCCGCTGAAAAGGCAGTCACCAAAAACACCATCGTGATGGTGGGGTCGGCCCCCTCGTTCCCCCATGGCGCGGTTGACCCCATTTCCGAACTCTCGGAGATCGCATTGAAAAAGGGGATCGGATTTCACACGGACGCCTGCCTGGGCGGGTTTGTGCTCCCCTTTGCAGAAAAACTCGGCTATGCGGTGCCCCCTTTTGATTTCAGTCTTCCCGGGGTGACCTCCATGTCCGCGGATACCCACAAATACGGGTATGCCGCCAAAGGGACATCGGTGGTGCTGTATAGGGGCACGGACCTGCGGCATTACCAGTATTTCACCATTACCGACTGGCCCGGCGGCCTGTATTTTTCCCCCACTTTTGCCGGCAGCCGGCCGGGTGCGCTGAGCGCCGCCTGCTGGGCGGCCCTGGTGTCCATGGGGGAATCCGGATATCTGTCCGCCACGGAAAAGATCCTGTCGAGTGCCGACAAGATCAAGGCGGGAATCCAGAATATCCCCGGTCTGAACATCCTGGGCGACCCCTTGTGGGTGATCGCCTTTGATGCAAAAGATGCCAATATTTATCAGATCATGGATCGGATGGGGGAGAAGGGCTGGAGCTTGAACGGTCTGCACAAACCGCCCTGCGTGCATATCTGCGTGACCCTGAGGCACACGCAGCCGGGCGTGGCCGAGCGGTTCATCGCGGATCTGGCGGAGGCCGAAGCGCATGTCCGGAAGCATCCCGACGAATCCGGCCCCATGGCACCGGTGTACGGGATGGCGGCCACCATCCCGGTGCGGGGGCTGGTGGGACAGATCATGGAGCGCTATATCGATCTGCTCTACCGGGTGGAGTAGCACGGGATAGACCGCTTCTGCGCCAATTCTGCATTTTCAGACGCTTTTCGGCCCAGACGGGCGACCCGCAGGGCTTGCGCCTGGCTTTGATTTACCACCTGCAGCCTCCATTCAGGTTCGGGCGCTGACTCCCGATGCCAAACGTTCAATTTTTCATTTACATGCGGCCAGTTTTAAGATAAATTTTACAATTTTAAGTTTTCGGATTATGTTTTCACCAATCCAAAAAGATTTATATATGATGTTAATTTCAGAAACGGAGTAAACGATTATGGCGAAACAGATGAAGACCATCGACGGGAACACGGCCGCCGTTCACGTGGCGTATGCGTTGAGTGATACGGCCGCGATTTATCCCATCACCCCGTCCACCTCCATGGGAGAGATCGCGGATGAATGGGCTGCCCAGGGAAGAAAAAACATCTTCGGCCAGACACTCAATGTCAAGCAGCTGCAGTCCGAAGCCGGTGCGGCCGGGTCCGTGCACGGCGCCCTGGCTGCCGGCGCGCTGACCACCACCTTTACCGCCTCCCAGGGGCTGCTGCTCATGATTCCCAACATGTACAAGATCTCCGGCGAACTGCTCCCGGCGGTTTTCCATGTGTCCGCCCGGGCGCTGGCCGCACATGCCCTTTCCATTTTCGGCGACCACAGCGATGTGATGAGCGTTCGCCAGGCCGGTTTTGCCATGCTGGCATCGGGATCGGTGCAGGAAGTCATGGACCTGGCCCTGGTGTCGCATTTGGCGGCCATCGAGGCGAGCCTGCCGTTTATCCATTTTTTTGACGGGTTCAGGACTTCCAGCGAGATTCAGAAGATCGAAGTGATCGACTACGAGGATATGGCCGGCCTGATCAATCATGAGGCCATCGCCGAATTCCGGTCCCGGGCCATGAATCCCGAACATCCCCACATCCGGGGCACCGCCCAGAATCCGGATATCTATTTCCAGGGCCGCGAAGCGGCCAATCCCTTCTATGATCAGCTTCCCGCCATCGTGGTGGACAGCATGGAAAAAGTGGCCAAGCTCACCGGCCGCAAATACCGGCTGTTTGATTACGTGGGCGACCCGTAGGCGGATCGGATCATCATCGCCATGGGATCGGCCACCGAAACCATCGAAGAGGCCATCAATTATCTCAATGACCGCGGGGAAAGCCTGGGTCTGGTCAAGGTCCGGCTGTACCGGCCGTTTTCCATCGAACACCTGATGGCGGCCATTCCTTCCACGGTGGAGCAGATCACGGTGATGGACCGCACCAAAGAGCCCGGCGCCATCGGCGACCCGCTTTACATGGACGTGGTCGCCGCGTTCAAGGAATTCGGGGAAATGCCCCAGATCAGCGGCGGCCGGTATGGACTGGGGTCCAAGGAATTCACCCCGGCCATGGTCAAAGCCATTTTCGACAACATGAATGCCAAGGGGCCCAAGAACCATTTCACCGTGGGGATCAAAGACGATGTCACCCATCGGTCGCTGACGGTGGAGGAAGAATTCGACCCGGTTCCCTCCGGCACGGTGCAGTGCAAGTTCTGGGGGCTGGGGTCCGACGGGACCGTGGGCGCCAATAAGAGCGCCATCAAGATCATCGGCGACAACACCGACAAGTTCGCCCAGGGCTATTTTGCATATGATGCCAAAAAATCCGGCGGGATTACCGTTTCGCACCTGCGATTTTCCAAAAACCCCATCCAGTCCACCTACCTGGTGAATTCCGCCGATTTCGTGGCCTGCCACAAGTCAAATTACGTGGAACTCTATGATGTGCTCGAGGGGATCAAGAAGGGCGGCACCTTCCTGCTCAATTCCCCCTGGACCGCAGAAGATATGGAAGATGCCCTGCCTGCGGCCATGAAGCGGACCATCGCCGAAAAAAAGCTCAAGTTCTTCACCGTGGACGCGGTCAAAATCGCCGAGGCCGTGGGGCTGGGCGGCCGGATCAACATGATCATGCAGACCGCTTTCTTCAATCTATCCAAGGTGCTTCCCATCGATGAAGCCATCGATTTTCTGAAAAAAGACATTCAGAAAACCTACGGCAAGAAGGGCGAGAAGATCGTGGCCATGAACATCAACGCCGTGGACCGCACCATTGAAAATCTCCATGAAATCAAATACCCGGACTCCTGGATCCATGCGGAAGCGGAAAAAGCCGCTGCCGCCGCCGGGACGGAGCTTCCCGATTTTGTCAGGGATGTGATGATCCCCATGATCCGTCAGAAAGGCAACGAACTGCCGGTGAGCGCGTTTGAGCCCGACGGGATCATTCCGCTGGGAACCAGCCAGTATGAAAAGCGGGGAGTGGCCATCAATGTGCCGGAATGGATTTCCGAAAACTGCATCCAGTGCAACCAGTGCGCCTTTGTCTGCCCCCATGCCTCCATCCGGCCGGTGCTCCTGACGGATGAAGAAAATCAGAGCGTGCCGGAAAACTTCGTGACCATCCCGGCCATGGGCAAGGAATTGAAGGGACATCATTTCCGGATCCAGGTCTACCCGCTGGACTGCATGGGATGCGGCAACTGCGCCGATATCTGCCCGGCCAAGAAAAAGGCCCTGGTGATGCGGCCCATCGATTCCCAGGCGCCCGTTCAGATCGTGAACGAACGCTATGCCGAGTCGCTGCCCATAAAGGACAACCTGGTCAAGCGCGATTCGGTCAAGGGCAGCCAGTTCTGCCAGCCCCTGCTGGAGTTCTCCGGGGCCTGTGCCGGATGCGGCGAGACCTCTTACGTGAAGGTGCTCACCCAGCTCATGGGAGAGCGGATGGTCATCGCCAACGCCACCGGCTGCAGCTCCATCTGGGGCGCCTCGGCGCCGTCTGCCCCCTACTGCACCAACAAGGACGGATTCGGCCCGGCATGGGGAAATTCCCTGTTCGAAGATGCCGCGGAATTCGGCTACGGCATGACCATGTCCTATTCCCAGCGCAGAAAGAAACTGGCGGACCTGATCACCCGGGCCATCGACACGGACATCGCCGAAGAGCTGAAAACGGCCATGCAGAACTGGCTGGAAGGGATGAATGATGCCGATGCCTCCGAAGTCCACGGGCGGCAGATCGAGGCCATTCTGGAGACCATGGAAGCCGATCCGCTGCTGGACGAGATCTACGAGAGCGCCGATCTTCTGGTGAAAAAATCGATCTGGGTGTTCGGCGGCGACGGATGGGCCTATGACATCGGCTACGGCGGGCTGGATCATGTGCTGGCCTCGGGCGAGGACATCAACATCCTGGTCATGGATACGGAAGTCTATTCCAACACCGGCGGCCAGTCCTCCAAGGCCACGCCCACCGGTGCGGTGGCCAAGTTTGCCGCCTCCGGCAAGAAAACCGGCAAGAAAGACCTGGGCCGCATCGCCATGACCTACGGCTATGTCTACGTGGCCTCCATTTCCATGGGCGCCAACAAGCAGCAGGCATTAAAGGCCCTCAAGGAAGCCGATCAGTATCCCGGCCCCTCGCTGGTGATCTGCTATGCCCCCTGCATCAACCAGGGCATCCGCACCGGAATGGGCAAGAGCCAGGAGGAAGAGAAGAAGGCCGTTACCAGCGGATACTGGCCCCTGTACCGGTTCAACCCGGTGCTGGCCGAAGAAGGGAAAAACCCGTTTGTCCTGGAATCCAAGGACCCGGACGGAACGATCCAGAACTTCCTGTCCGGCGAGAACCGGTTTGCCTCCCTGGAGCGCAGTTTCCCGGAGGAATCCACCAAGCTGCGCGCCCGCATCGAAGAAGAGATCAAAAAACGCTACCAGGCCTTAAAGATCATGGATGACCCGTCTTCCGTCTGCACGGTCGCAGAAGAAGCCGAAACCGGAAAAGAAAAGGACTGATATCGCTTAAAACTTGAAGCCTTTTTAAAAGAGCCGCAAACATCCCCCTGTCTCCTTCCTTCCCGATATTCCCCCCTTGAGGGGGGGCAGGGGGGACACGGGGGGAAATCCCCCCTTGAGGGGGGCAGGGGGGACACGGGGGGGAATCCCCCCTTGAGGGGGGCAGGGGGGTGTTAAAGCTTGAGAAGCAATGCCTTATTATCTCGAATAAATTGAATATGAAACAGGAGGCCGTTTGTGCACAAACGGCCTCCGCTTTTTTGAACGTGTCGAGGTCAAATGAAAGAAAACCAGATTACCGCCTGTACCCGCTGCGGCACCTGCTGCCGAAAAGGGGGGCCCGCGCTGCATGAAGAAGACCTGCCCCTTATCCGAAGCGGGGCCATCGAACTGGATATGCTGATGACCATCCGGAAAGGGGAGCGGGCCTATGACAATGTAGCCGGGCACCGGATCGATATGGCGCATGAAATTGTTAAAATCAGGTCAATTCCGAAAGGAAAAACGTGCATCCATTTTATCGAGGAGGAAAACGGCTGCCGCATTTATAAAGGCCGGCCACTGGAATGCCGGCTGCAGGCCTGCTGGGATTCGGCCCGCATCATGGAGGGGTATGACCGCGGCCGGGTGGACCGTTTGGCCGTAATCGGCCATATTCAATGGCTCAAGGAGTTGGTTTCCTCGCATGAGTCGGTCTGTTCATATGAAGAGATCAGAAAATGGGTAGAGCAGCGGGAGAACGGAAATCCGGAGGCCGCTTCCAGGCTGACCGAATGGGTCAACCTGGACCTGCAGTATAGAAAACTGGCCACAGGGAAGGGGAACCTGCCGGCCGACATCCTCTTGTTTTTATTCGGACGGCCGCTCACGGACACCCTTTCCGGATATAACGTCACCATCGAAAAAATCGCATCCGCATCGCCTGATTGAATTACCAGTGCAAACCGGCCAAACCGGTTACCCCCCGGATGTTGTCGTAGTCCACTTCAAGAACGATTTTCCATTTTTGATCGATGAAATAGCTGATTCCGCCGCCATATAGCGCTTCGACCGTGCTGTCCGAAGATTCTTCATAATAGCGGCCCGTCGCAGGTGAAAAGGAAATTTCGCTTTCCGTGTAAGCCGTAAATCCGCCGATGCCCGACACATAAAAATCGCTGGACCCGATTTCAATCCCAAGTTTTCCCAAGAAACCGACCTCATTTCCTTTTCTTGCGGTGTCGAATCGGATGCAATCCACATTCGGGCATGGGAAGGAAATCGTGTCATCCGGGAAATCATCATCCGAATGGGGAATCAAAAAGATTCCGACACCAAACAACAGATCAAGGTTGCCGGCCCGGATATCTTTGGCGCCGGTTTCAAGTGTTACGTTGTAATCGTCGGCATCTCCTCCGGCTCCGCCCCCCACAGAAAGATATCCGGCCCGGGCGGGAGCCCCGATGATGAACATCATCGTCAGGAAAATACATACTGCCGGCAATTTGAAACGCAGTGATAAAAACCGGGCCAGCAAGTTTAAAAAAATTATCAGAATCAAAATTGGAAAAATGAGAAAAAGCGCATGATTCAGATGCTGGGATGCGGCCGTTTGAATAAAACATCCGCCCACGTCTACGGTGGGAAGATCGCTTTCAGGCCTGATGGCGGCGTTTGCCGTATCGCTGTGGGTAAAAGCGCCGTCGGTTGAAACACTCAGTTCGAATTGAAGATCGGCCCCATCAGGGCCGCCGGGCGGGGCAATGAATGAAGCCTTCGCCTGGTTCGCGTTTTTGAGATCCACCATCGGCCCCCCGGTTTGTTTCCATCGATATTGCGCGATGTTCTCGGGATCATAGGAGCGGCTCCCATCCAGGGTGACTAAAGTGTCGGTAACCGCTTCCATATCGGGACCGGCATCCGCAAGCGGGGGATAGGGAAGTGATGATCCGATCCCGGGTATTTTTCCCCCTGCAAACGGGCGGAATTCCACTGCCGGTAAACTATAATTTTCATCCTGATCATATATGAAGGATTCAATCGTCAATGCGTCACTGACGCCCCACCAGTTGCCCGGCATGTCAAGGGGCGCTGATGATTCGATCGGCCAGTCATGGAGATAGACGAGATAACCCTTCTTCTCGTCGGTGTTGAGATTGTTCCAGGTAACGTTCAAAGCATAGGAGGCGTTTTCATTGGCCGTGATGGCCAGCAGTCCCGTGCCGGCCTCTTTTGCCAAAAAATTGTTGGATACAATATCGACAGTCGCGGCGGCGTTCCGGTCCAAAGACGCACTTCCATCCAGAATGATCATACCATCGTCAGAAAAGCTGATTTCGGCGCCGGCTGTCAAGGTGCCATTTACGGTGACGGCGATATCATCGAAATCCTGCAGTCCGCCATTATCCGTAACCTTCAATCTGAAAGTCAGCACTTCTGGAACATTGCTTCCTTCGGGTGGTTCAAAGCGCGGTTTTGCGGTGTTCGGATTGATCAGATTTACCGGCAATCCGTTTGTCTGTACCCACTCATATGCCGATATGCTGCCGTCTGGATCTCTTGATGCGGAACCATCGAGAAAAACGGCATTTCCCTGAGAAACCCTTTGATCATTGCCTGCTGCTGCAACCGGGAAGATATTGTCATCGTAAAATATGATATCGACTGAATCCGTCGAGGTCAGTCCGGCCTGGTCTGTCACTGTCAATTGAAAGGTCATTCGATCGCCGGCGGATACGGATGCGGGAACGGTAAACGTCGGTTCGACGGTATCGGCTCCCTGCAGATCTACCGTTATCCCTTCCGTCTGTTTCCATGCGTATTTAACTATTCCCAGGTAAGGATCGACGGAATTTTCCCCGCTGAGCATTATGACCAATTCTTCACCTTCTTCTTCGGGAAGCTGAACATTGAGATCGGCACCGGTTTTGGCAACAGGTGGCGGATTTTCGCCGACAATGTCGATCTTTACTGTTTCATGCGCCTGGAGTCCGTTTTTATTGGTCACGGTCAGATCAAATGTTAAATTTTCCACGCCATTGCCGGGATCGGGCGATAAAAAGGATGCCCGGGCGTTTTGCGGATGGATCAGTTCAACGGGCGTCCCTCCGGTTTGCCGCCACTGGTAAGCGGCTATCCCGCTGTGCGCTTCATTTAATAGAAGCCGGATATCGCTCCCGGATCGGTTGGAAGACGAACTCACCACGGTATTATCGGAAATCGTCACATCATTGGTGCGGACCTGAAGATCGATTGCCTGACCGTTGTTGAGGAAATAATTGTCCTCGATGATTCCTCCCTCTGCCAGCAACCGGATTCCGGTTGGGTTGTTATATATCTGGTTGGAAACGATCCGGATATTTCCGCTCAGGGTGGATACCGCTGCCGGATCATCTGAAACCAATGCTGAAATACCTGCAGCCGCACCGAATCGGATTGCATTGCGGGTGATAAAGGGCGCGGCATCAATGGCGACGATCATGCCTTTGCCGGAGGGTTCATTTCCGCCATATTCAAAGACACAATATTCTAAAATACATCCGCTTGTTGTGGTTTGATTCCAATCCCTGCTTTCGTCGCCAAAGAGGATTGCCCCCCAGGGTATGGATCTGTCTTCTGCGGTAAATATAATGGGTTGATGTGTTTTCCCCCGGGCGATCAGCGTTCCATCGACACGGATGGAATATCCTTTCCCGATATCAGCGGGTGATTTGAAAATTACGTCAACACCGGGTTCAATCGTCAACGAGGTGTTCGGCTCGACATGCACGTCGCCCGTTATATGGACGGGGCTGTCCGCGGTAGTCCAACGGCTGTCGGCATCGATTACACCATTGAAATCCAGGGCATGTGCTTCCTGAAAATGAAACCGGTTCAATCCCATCAGGATGAGAACCATCCCGATGAAAAGTTTTAGTTTTTTTCGCATACACCCTCCAATTTATCCTTCGGCTAACGGATTAACATCACCGGCTTGCGCGGATTCAGAAACACGGCAATTGCGGCCCGGTTCTCCGTGTAATCATCTGCATTGATATCCGAATTGACTTTGCGGAAAGAATACTTCACTTCCAGGGTCATCCATGGCAACGGCTGATATGTCAATCCGGCAGTAGATTCCCAAATGGAATCCTGTCTTTCCGGATCCAGTTCCGTATAGAGGGATTGACGATACCCGGCGGTAAAATTGCTGATCAATCGCCGGCTCAATGGATGCTTTAGCGTTCCGATGAACGTGTAATACTTGTTAAACCCGAGAACTTCAGCACCGGAAGTGTCCTGATCATATCCGGTACTGCCCGCTATCGAAACAGCAGTCCCTTTTTGAAACGTATAGCGGGTCTCAATCGTTCCTACCGGTCCGCTTTCATCTCCATTTTTTTCTTTTTCCTGATTGAAATAACCGAAACTCACCTCAAAAGTCGCATTCATGTATTCATTCCAGATAAATCCCAGCAAAGGGCTGGCGACCTGATAATCATTGCCCACATCGACATAGTCGGTCAATTCGTGCGTATATTGTGCATAGAAGTCAAAATGAGGACCCAAACGCCGTATCAATCTCAGTCTCCCATAAACATCATCATAGTCCCCGGAATCATCGAAATTTCTGCGCGTAAAACTGATTTCCGATTCAGTCCCGATGCGGTTGGGAGATGGCCAGAAAGTAATCGTTACATCGGGTTGATAATATTCGCGGTCCTCAATCGTATCGTTTTCATTCTTAAGAAAATAATATTCATATTGAAGGTCGATAACATTTTCCGGACCGAACTGGTTGATAACACCGATTCGGGATGTATTCATATGATAGGGATTTCTGCCTCTCAGGATGTCGGTATCCACTTCTAAAGGCGCATCTTCACTGATATAAAGCGGTTCTTCAGTATACTGATAATTGTCGTTGAATTCGAATCGTGTCGTTCTGGAAATCTGACGGGAACCGTCCATCACTGCTCGATGCCGCATGGTGTTATATCGGGGGAACCGCAAATAACTTGCGTAAACCGGTTGATAGGAAAGGTTGAAAGCAGTAGACCGCCCGGTCATGCCCAAGTTGATGCTGGGGCCGAGCGAAGTGATGAAATCGTGCCTCTCATTTTCCGAAGCCAGGTTGATATTGTCGGAATAGGTATTTTGAACGGATATGCCCGGAGACATCGTCACCGCGGCGCCGGCACCGCCCTGCATGAAACAGATAGTTGACGCGATTCCGATGGCAAGAACAAGGATATGACGAAGATAAGTTTTCATTGATTTTTAAGATAAGCGGGTTTTGAGCAGGAAGCAAATTGAATATGAATATTAAGATATAATTCAAATAACTACATCAAATCATGGTTGATGATTCACCTTCATTACCCGTAAAGATTCAATTGCGTCCATAGCGGTATGGCGAAAATATTTGAAGCCGGGGTGGGGGCAAGTGGGCTGTCGGCTGGTCGTGTGTCCGGACCAATTATAGATGGAGGGCAGTAAAGAATGTCTCTAAATAGATTATAATCATTTGATAATATGACTTAATGGCATAAAGCCATTTGAAAGGCGCAAATTAAGATTTAAGTTTGTCAACAAGAGGCAATTGTATTGAGTCTGCAAAAAGGCTGATCTCAAGATATCAGAAACTGAACATGAGCGTAGAAATATGTATCTCGATTATTATCATCTCTGCAAAAAGCCTTTTCAAATTGATACCGACCCGGAATTTATCTGGTTTGGTGATAAGCAGAAAGAAGCTTTAGCGGCGCTTAAGTACGGCGTACTTGAGAACAAGGGTTTTTTGCTTTTAACCGGTGATGTCGGTGTCGGAAAAACAACCATTGTAAATGCATTTCTGCAATGGCTGCATGGGAATGCCCGGACGGCTGTGGTCAGTAATCCTTTGCTCGATTCTCTTGATTTCTTCAATTATGTATCAAGGCTTTTCGGTTTTGGCGGGAAATTTAAAACAAAAGGATCATTTCTCAGCGCCTTTAATGATTTTTTGCTCAAGCTGCATTATCAGGGGAAACGCGTGCTGCTGATTATTGATGAATGCCAGCTGCTCAGCAATTCACTCCTTTCAGAAATCAGACTTTTTTCGAACTTGGAAAACAAAGGGATCAAGCTGATCAACGTGTTTTTTGTGGGCCAGCTTGAATTCAACGACATTCTGAATCAGCCGGAGAACAGAGCCATCCGGCAGAGAATTACGGTTAACTATAATATTCCGAGGCTTTCCTTGAAGGAAACCGAAAAATATATTGAATACCGCCTGGGGGTTGCCGGAGCGGGTCGTAAAATTTTCAAGTCCAGTGCCATCAACGGGATTCATCTTTTTTCCAAAGGATATCCCCGCCTGATCAATATCATAGCGGACCGGGCTTTATTGACAGGATACATCAATTCCGCAAAATCAATTAAAAAGAAAATTATCAAGGAATGCGCAAAAGAACTCGATATTTCCCCATCGGATCACGTCATCTTGCCCAATCATCCAATCGCAGCAGATAGAATATATTTTACGCCCAGCCAGTCAACGCATTAAACCCGATAAGCGATCTGCGGGTGTTTTTGCGGTATATTAATTATCAACCTTCCCGGGTGAGGGCTGCTGAAGCAGGAGGCATGGGTGGCAAAAGAAAAATTGTTAATCATCGAGGACGAGGCTTCAGTGGCCAGGCAACTCCGGTGGTCACTGGGGGATCTCTATGACATTACAATTGCCGCTGATGGCAAAAAAGCGCGTCATTTATTGTCAAGCCAGGCTTTTCCCGTGGCCACGCTCGACCTTGGCCTTCCGCCTTCGCCGGATACGCCATTGGAAGGCTTTAAACTTTTAAAAGAATCGCGAAACCTCGCACCTCAGACAAAGATAATCGTCATTACCGGCAATTCCGAACAAGAAAATGCAATCAAAGCCGTTGCGGCAGGTGCGGTGGATTTTTGTGAAAAGCCCATAGACCTGAATACATTAACGATTATCCTGAAAAGAACTTTCAGGATCTGGAAACTGGAGGAAATCAATCGTCAGCTCAGCGAGCAAAATGACCAGGTGGTTTCCCTGTGCGGCATGCTCGGCGTATCCCCGGCAATGCAAAAGCTTTTTTCATCGATCCGGAAGGTCAGCAGAACAGCGTACCCGGTTCTGATTACGGGTGCATCGGGTACCGGTAAGGAAATGGTGGCTCATGCCATTCATCAGTTGAGTCCCCGCTCGAAAAAGGCCTTTGTGATTATCAACTGCGCCGCCATTCCTGAAAATCTGCTGGAGGGGGAATTGTTCGGACATGAAAAAGGCGCCTTTACCGGCGCGGTTGCCCGTAAAATCGGCAAACTGGAGCAAGCGGACTCCGGAACGGTATTTCTGGATGAAATCGGTGAAATGCCGCTGGCCATGCAGGTGAAAATCCTTCGGTTTCTGCAGGAGGGGACTATCGAACGCGTGGGGGGAAATCAAACCCTTTCGGTAAACGCCAGGGTCATTGCGGCAACCCATAACGATCTGGAACTGTCCACAAGCGAAGGAATTTTCAGGGAGGACCTCTACTTTCGTTTAAATGTGATACCGATCCATCTGCCGCCGCTCAACGCGCGCCGTGAGGATATCATGATGCTGGCTCAGCACTTTCTCCGCCGGGAAGCACAATCGCTTAACTCGGGCCGGGTCTGTTTTTCACCCTGCGCCATATCCGCTCTTTTAGCTCATGACTGGCCGGGCAATATCCGCGAACTCCAGAATCGCATCCGAAGAGCGCTTTCGGTTTATAGCAATCAGACCATCACTTCTATTGACCTGGGTTTGGAGGAGAAAAATTTTCGAAACGTGGATGAAACCGTTCAGACGCTGCAGGAAGCCCGGGGTCAGGCTGAACATCAATGCATTCGGCAGGCCCTGCTTATGACCGGCGATAATATCAGCCAGGCGGCCAAACTTCTGCAAATCAGCCGCCCCACGCTCCATGACCTTCTAAAAAAGCATGGCATCTGATGGGTCAAACCCCATTCTCCTTTCAAGCACCGCTCCTGCTGTTTGCAAGGCCAAAACGGCTGTACCGCGTGCGTGTCGGTTTTTTTTACATTTCCTGGTGCTGCAAAATCTTCGATAAGATTAAATCCAGTAAGTTCAGTGCATTCAAATGCATGGTATGTGTCTTGCAGTATTATGAGGCCAAATGGTTGAAGAACTCGCAGGCATAAAGAACGGGCATATATCGACTCAAATCCGGGAAACGCTTAAATGGGTGAGAAAGGAAACATGTATGAGAACACGAATGATTTTTTCATTGTCGATTTTATTTGTTTTTTGCTGGATTGGCATGGCATCGGCAGGGTCCATATTCAATACGGTTGATTTTTTGCGTAATTCATCTTCATTCGCAAAAGATCCATCTTTTGTCATAGAACCCTTATTTTTGAAACATGGTAATTGGATCATCACTCAGGATAAAATCACGGGAAAATGGGAAGTGAAAACGACGCCCTTTGGGCCAACCAGCTTTTCTGCGGTCAAGACGGGTAAAGCACTTGGATTTTATCTCAATTTTGTAAAAAATGCAAAAAATTGGAAATCCGGTGGTGCTTATGACTTGTGGATGAGGGGGATGAAAAAAGGATGGAAGAAAACCGATTGGAAAAAGCATCCTCCCGGTGATAATACGACATCCCCCGTGCCCGAACCCGCCACCCTTCTTTTACTGGGATTCGGTATAGCGGGTGGACTCGTCGCATCCAGACGAAAACGGCTGATGAGTTGAATGTCGGAATTTTTTACAGCGGTTTAAAAAATTAAAATATTTGATGAAATCGCAAAAAGTGTTTTTTATCGCCAAGGCGCCCAGGCCGCGAAGGTAAAATGATTTTTCGAATATTTTACCTTCGCGGTTTTTTTGGTTTTTTGGAGCGTTAGGCGAGGGGAATCAGGCTTCCACGGAATGAGCTTAATTCCGACAAGGGGTTAAAATAAATAGCATTCTTTGGTTTTCGCAGATCCAACACCCCCCTGACCCCCCTCGAGGGGGGAATTAAAGGGAGGTGTCCCCCCCCGATGGATGAATTTGATCATAATTTCAAGGTCTAATCCCCCCTTGAGGGGGGAATAAAAGGGGGGTGTGGCCGGCGGTGGCCGTTGCGATTCGAAAGTTTCTTTCTGTAAAACACCGCGCAGCGGGGCTGGGAGCTTTTCAGGGCTTCATCAATGTTGATGAACCCGTAAAAAGTCCAAAGTTCGTCACTCCGGTGAAAACCGGAGTCTATAACCAACTTAGAATGACGAAAGCGTAAAATCCGACTTTTTACGGCGTCATCGATGTTCATTCCCGCATCTTTCAATTTATTGCCGGGCCGTATACGGCTTCATGATTTACAGGCAGTCGGATTGTAAATCGGGCGCCACGGCTTTTAGAATTCTGTGCCCGGATTTCCCCGCCAAGACTTTCAACGAGTTTTTTGGCCTGCCACATACCGATTCCGCTGCCCTCCGGTTTGGAGGTGATAAACGGGGCAAAAAGACGATCGGGCAGCATTTCCAGTGGAATGCCGGGGCCGTTGTCCGTGCATTCCATCAGGAAAAATCCATCTGTTGATGATTCAATTTTAATCCATACCCGCACCCTATTTCCAGCGCAGGCCTCTATGGCATTTAAAACCATATTTTCCAGAATGATGCCCAGAAAGTCCTGATCCGTATGCATGAAAAAATCATCCCGGCATTCGATATCAAATCTGACACTTGACAGCTTTTTACCGATGATTTCACAGCAGTCATTTACCCATTCCCCCGCTTTTATGGATGTCAATACCGGCGTGATTTCTTTATTCAAATTGTTTAAGCGCGACTGCACCTTCAGCATTCTTTTCAGGGCATCATCAACCACATCGAGCATGTCATGCTGAAACTCGGGATTCTGAATATGCCGGGGGGCATTTTCTTTGACCAGAGACAACATGGTGACGGCATTTTTGATATCATGAAGCACAAATGCGGAAAGCGTGTCCCAGGCAAATTGTTCACGTGCCCGGGCAAGTTCTTCTGCCATTCGAACCGCAAGCAGCGCGGAGGACGCCTGGGAGCAGAGGGCTGCAAGCAGGTCGAAATCATCCTTGCCGTATCTGCCGCCGGTGTATTCAGAACCCAGACCGATGATCCCCAGAAAATGCTCCCCAATGGTCAGCGGCACGAGCAGCGCCAGTCCCATGGATGAGAAATGATCACCTTTTTTCGACAGGCACTGCGCTTTCGAATCGGATGCTTTCAAATCCAGGTAGGGGGCATTTTTTAAATATTGAATCAGTGGGTCATGAACTGAGATTTTCAGGACAGCCGCATCAGAGATGCCGTCCTGTTTACCGGTCAGGCGAAACCCCGATGTTGTGTCGCCAACCCAGATTATAATCGTATCCGTATACAGGCTGTCCTGCAGAATGTGCTGCAATGCATCGCATATTCCGTTTTCGGTTAATTTCTGGTGCAGTAAATCGGAAAATGCCAGCCATTCATCGCGATATTCATATTTATTTACATAGAAGTGGGTGCTGATGAAATATTTGACATTGGCGCGAACTTTGGTTGAAAATGCGATGATGGAAATCACCAGCAGACCCCCGATCACCAGAGCCCATTGCAGAACAAAGTGCAGCGACCAGCCGAAGCTTTTCATCAGCAGAGAAATGATGCCGATGGCGAAAAAATAGCCTGCAAACGCAGCCGGCGCGATCGTGGCATATACCACTTTTCGGGATACGAATATGCTGCGATTGACCAACCTGTTGCCGATGACCGCATATGCCGTCAAAAGCCAGGCAAAAACCAGAAGAACCGCCGACAAAAGCAGATGATTGATGTTCAGATGTAAATACGCCAGCCGCAAAGCGGTCGACCACCCTATCGTTCCACTGATCAGAAAAATTCCGATCACCATGTATTTATAGGACCAGCGGTGCCTGGGGCGCAGCGCCCGCCAGAAGGCTTCGAGCCGCCATGCGATTACCAGAACGGCGATCAGTAAAAATAGCGAGGCAAAATACAGATGCCCATGAACAGGGAAAAACAGGTTGCCCTGATAAATGCTGAATTGCGGCGCCCTGAACATCTTGTGAGCACCGGCAAACGCCAGGCCGAAAATGGCGACAAAGAACGTCAGGCGCAATGGGATTGATTTTCCGGATAAAGGGAGGATAACCGGCGGCAGATTGCAGGCCAGCAGAATACAGGTTAACGCAAATACATTTTCTGAAAAGAAAAGCGGCGCCACCAGGTCATTTCTTAGGTATGCACTGAAATACAGGTATTCGAGTGCCAGAAGGGGTAAAAATATCAAGAGACGAATAAGGCCAAGGGAGAAGCGCTTTTCGATTTGCGGACAAGCCGTTTCAAAAAGGCAGGAAAACAACAGCCCGTAATTTAAGGAATATATGACAGCATTCATACATTAAAGTTTCACGGAACTTCTCATCAGGCGCTTCGAGTTCGAAAAGCAGACCCGGTCAATTGATGATCTTGTTCATCAAAAGGGCGGCTTCGGTGTATTCCGGAAACTGTTCTTTTGATGACAGACACGTTTGTAATTGTGTTTTCGCTTCGTCTATCTCCCCTTTAGCAAAAAGCGCCAGGGCCATGTGATAGCGCAGGGTGGGTGCGTCCGAACGCTTTTGAGTGGCGATCGTGAACTGGGTCAGAGCTAGGTCGTATGCCCCCCGCTTGTAATAAATCCACCCGAGCGTGTCCGCAATCAACGGATCGTCAGGAGAACCTTCTTTTGCAATGAGCGCAAGGCGCAACGCTTCTCCAAGATCCGGTTCCTTCGTGTTGGCTGTCAACCATGCCAGGTTATTTGCCGCAACCGGAAATTCAGGGCGAAGTTCCAGTACCCGGAGATATTCGCTCTTCGCGCCTTCGGAATCGCCGCTCCTGTCAAGCAAAATTCCCAGAATCAGGTGGTTTTCGGCCATATCGGGCTGCTTCTCGATCAGCGTTTTATACTGATTGATCGCTTCTGCAGTTTTTCCTTCATTCATCAAAATATTGGCGGTCAGGGAATAGATGCCGGGGACCTCCGGTGCGGTTTCACGGGCCCGTTTCAGCAAAGCCAGTGCTTCATCCGGAGATTGCGCATATCTGTCCAGAAGCTCTGCCAGTAAGATCATGTGATGTGGATTGTTCGGGGAATTCTGCAACTGTTTTCGGGCTACGGCAATTGCCTGATCGGGATCTTGCTGCTGAATCGCTATCTGACATAAACTGATCAGCGCGGGATTGAAATCCGGATTTAAAACCAGAATTTTTTCAAGTGAATCCCTGGCCTTTGCAACATCGTCCCGGGCCAGGTAAGCCAGAGATTTGTTGTACATGATTTCAATATTCCCGGGGGCAACCGTTTCCATTTTTTCGAACAGGGCCGCTGCGCTTTCAATTTCACCAAGGGATAGGAGGGTCTTGGCGAGAATGATCCCGGCGCGAAGATTGCCCGGTTTCTCCTGCAGGGCTTTTGCGGCGCTATTCCGGGCCGCTTCAAAATCGCCTTTCAGGAAAAGATGATGGGCCCGCAACGTCAGCGCGTCCGCATTCTTCGGGTCGAATTTGAGCGCCTGGTTTGCCGCATTTAATGAAAGCTCGATTTCACCTCTGTTGAGGAGGGCAATCCCTTTGAGATAATAGGCCTCCCCGCAGCCGGGTTCATTTCGGATAAGATTATCGAGAATTGACAGCGCCTCTGAATTTTTATTATTCCTGATATTCAACTTGGCGGCGATTAAATTTGCCTGGGGATGTTGAGCATCCTCCGCTAATACGCCTTCAACTTCCCGGGATGCAAGCGCATATTCTTCATTTTCATAATAAAGATCGGCCAGCATCATTTTAATATCGGCAGGCGTATCCGAATTGACGATGGCATTTTTATACGCTTTCTCTGATTTTTCGAAGGCCCCGGTCTCCTGGTAAAAAGCGGCCAACAGGATATATGCTTCGCATGATTTCGGATCTTTGCGGATTGCCGCAAGAATATTTTGTTCAGCCTCTGATTGCCGACCCTTCATCATACAAAATCTTGCCAGATCAAGATAAGGTTCCGGCCGATCCGGGTCCCTGGAAAGAAGTTCTTTGAGAATCTGTTCGGCTTCGTGATCGTTATTCTGTTCAATAAAGAAGAGGGCAAGTTCTTTTAAATTTTCAGGCCGCGGGTCAATCTCTATGGCCTTTTTCAATGCGGTTTCGGCTTCGCCATATCGGTTTTCAGAACCCAGTATATGCGAGTGAATGATATGGTAACGGCTGTTTTGGGGGCTTAACTTCAGGGCTTTTCCGATTGCCTTCTCGGCCGAACCCAAATTTTGCTGGCTGAGTTCTATCCGGGCGAGCAACGCAAAGGCATCCGGAAAATTTTCGTCCACTTCAAAAATTTTATTAATATTGTCCCGGCTTTCATCGAACTTATCCGCCAGAAAATATATTTCAGCAGTTTTTAAAAGGGCATCCGTATTTTGGGGGTCAAGGGTTGCCGCCCGTTCGAATTCTCCCAGTGCTTCGCTTATCTGCCGGGTTTTAAGGTATGCAAGACCGAGATTGTAGCGGGCGTCTGCGAATTTAGGATCAATCTTCACGCAATTTCGAAATTCAATTATTGCCGCTTCATAGTTCCCCGCCTTTTGATATTCCATACCCTTTTCAAAATAATGCGTTTTTTTTTCTTCAAAATCCGCGCAAGCTGTCGAAATGAGACACAGGATTACAAACATTAAAAAAGCTGTTTTTCTGCCCATATTCATAAATAATCCTCATGGTTCGTCAATCTGTTGAGACAACAGGACGTACAGTGCTGCAGACGGGTAATACCTGACGCGAATTAAAAACTTTGCTTTTCCACTACCGGTACAAAGTGATTTCGATTCATCATCCATTTTGAATTTGGATATCTGGTTATCCCGAAAAAACCAGTAATCGTTTTTCTCCCCCCTTTTGAAAAGGGGGGCGGGGGGGATTTCTCCCGGGAGGCGCCAAATCCCCCTAAATCCCCCTTTTCCAAAGGGGGACTTTGAATCCGGAATTCTAACTGGAGTATTCCGGATAACCAGATTTGGATAAATTTATTGTGCCTGATGAAGCGCTTTGTCAAAGCAGCGGAATCCCTGTCGCCGGATATGCAGGCGTCATAATTTTTTTTCATCGAAACGGCCCTCGAAAATATTACCTGTTGAGATGGGCTGCGATGCAGTTCATCCGGCCCTGTCAGTTGCAAAAACCGGCGATGCTACTGAAATCTTGATGATCACCTCATTTTTTTGATCCATTTGACAGGATGGTCTGGAGATATCAGAATTAAGGAAATAAAGTTCTTAACGATTTACACTAACCAAGTAATGAGCAGGTGAAATATGCTTTTCTTAATTTCTGCCGCAGGCGGCGCGCTTAAAAGAAATCAAAAAATGGATTGCAGATCGAATCAGTTGCTCAGAATGTTGAATTTGATGATGTGTTTCTGGGCCGCATCCGTTTTCATGATTTGCAGCCCTTCGGTTGCGGCCCAGCAGCAGCAAACCGTAGACAGCGATCCAGGTATTTATAAACTGGGCGTCGGCGATGTTTTGGATATTGTCGTGCACGGGGAGCCTGAAATATCTCGAAACGTTACCATCCGAAGCGATGGCAGAATTTCTCTGCCCCTCACCGGGGATTTAGTCGCAGAAGGGTTTACACCGCCGGCCCTTGCTGAGAAAATATCTGCCAAGCTCACGAAATTTATCGAGGTGGCAGATGTTACGGTCATTCTCAGTGCGAGCAGGGAAAAGGTCTATTATGTTCTCGGTCAAGTCGGCCAGCCCGGAGAATTCATCATCACCCAGCCCATAACGGTTCTTCAGGCAATCGCCCGTGCGGGCGGTTTCCTTGAATGGGCTAAAAAATCCCGGATCATGATTGTAAACGGACCGGGGACATCGGAAAAAATTTTATATTTTGATTATGATGACTTTCTGGGCGGAGACAGCCTGGGGCAAGTGGTTCTGATCCGACCGGGGGATACGATTGTCGTCCCCTGACCGCATCGAGGAAATCTCTATTCATTAAAACACCGGGCTTTTCAATATGGGATATCAAATGAATGCACAGGAACCCCAGATTCAGATCATATATAAATATTTGAATCTGTTACTCAGCCGGCACAAGTTGATTATCGTGATGCTTTTATTGGCTGTCACTGCCGGGTATGCGTATTATCTGAGAACGCCGCAGATCTATCAGTCCAGTGCTTCCATTATTTATCAGGAGCAAAGAATAAATCCGTCCCGATTGTCTCCGGATGAAAAAGTGCAAATCGGTGAAATGGTCAATACGATCGCCCAGCAGGTGTTGAGCCGGACAAATCTCGAGAAAATAATCGAGGAATTCAATCTCTACGCTGAAATGCGAGAAAACGCGGCCAAAGAAGATATCATTGAACGACTGCGCAAGAACGCGATTGATATCGATCTTGGCCGAAAGACGGGTAATGTCTTCACCATTTCTTTCAGAGGCAAGAATCCGAATACCGTCAGGCAGGTCACCAACGCACTGGCGGCGAAATTCATTGAGGAAAATATTCGCGTAAGGGAGGAGCGGGCAAGGGAAAGGGCCTCTTATATCCAGGAGGAACTTCGAATGTCCAAAGTCACCCTTCATGAAAAAGAATCCCAAATGCGGGATTATAAACTGAAATATTACAATGAAATGCGCGATCAGCGCGCCTCGAATGTCACCCGGTTAAATACGTTGCAGTCGCAGTTTCAGGCGATACAGACAAATATTCAGGGGCTTGAACAAACCCGTCTGCTTGCCTCGGAGCAGCTTGAAGTCCGTAAAAACCTTCAAAAAGCGGCTTTTAATGCTGATGTCGCTGTGCCTGAAACCAAGGCAGGCTTACTCCAGACTGAACTTGCCAATGCGCGCAATAGCCGAAATGAATTGCTGGCAAGGTATACGAAACAGCATCCGAGTGTCAGGCGAATAGAAAAGCGGATCGAAAATCTTGAATCCGAAATTTCAAATTTCAAAGACCCGGACAGCAAAGAAGCCGTGTCCGTTATGGAGGCGGTTGATCCGCGCATCCAGGAACTTTCGATCCAGTTAAAGGAGATTGATCTGGATCTGAAAAACCTGCGAAAAGAGAGCGAAAACATTCTGAGCCAGATTAAAACCTATCAGAAATGGATAGATGCATCGCCGATCCGTGAAGCCGAATGGTCGGATTTGACGAGAGACTATGATGAACTCAAAAGATATCATGACGCCCTCGTGGCGCAGAGCCTGGCGGCCGAAGCCGCCGAAAGTTTGGAAATACGGCAGAAAGGAAGTCAATTCAAGATCGTGGATCCCGCATATTTACCGGAGACACCTGTTAAAGGATCTTTTTTGAAGATCTTGATCTCGTCAATGGCGATCGGGCTTGCGGTGGGCGCAGTACTCGTTCTGGGTATTGATTTCTTAGATCCTTCTTTTAAAAACCAGAAAGAAATGGAAGATTATTTGCAAATACCCGTGACCTGTACCTTGCCACTGATTTTTACCGATTTTGAACTTAAACGCCAGAAAATCAAAAATATTTTGTGGTATCTCTTTTTTGCCATCTGGGTACTGGCATTGATTACGGCAACCCTGTATTTCTGGAGTACCGGGGCACTTATTTTTGCATAGAAACCGGAAATATGACTTTGGTGTCGCGTACGGCCGGTTTTTAGAAAAAGAGATGGATTTGCACGTTCAATTCACAATGAGGATTAAACATGGGCAAGCTGTCGAAGGCATTTGAAAAAACATCTCGAAAAAAACGTGCGATGAATTTTGTCCCATCAAGTGAAATCAATTCTCAATTTGGGGAAAGATCTGCCGCCTTTATGGAAGATGCTTCAGATCTCGAATTTTTCCGGTGTGACCACTGGGACGCCCGTTTGCAGCTTGCCATAAAACAGAATTCTCCTTTTTTTGAGAATTTACGCCGTCTTAGGGTTCGCAGTTCTGGATTCATCCCTGGAGCGCAAGTGCAAAACACTGCTCGTTACCAGTATAATGCCGCATGAGGGCAAGGGATTTGTGTGCGCGAATTTAGGCATCGCGATTTCTCAAGACCTGGGGTATCGCGCCATGATCCTGGACTGTGATTTTAGACGCCCCGCCATCGCCCCGTTATTTGGAATTACCAATGAAGCCGGTCTGGTCGATTATTTGCAGGATGATGCCGATGTTTCGCTGTTCGTCAGAAAAACGGGACAGCCGAAACTTTCGCTGATTCCGAGCGGCAAATCGCCGTCAAATCCATCCGAACTGCTGAGTTCGGGCAAAATGATCTCATTTATTCACGAACTCGCGGACCGGTATCCGGAAAGTATTTTCCTCTTTGACAGCCCGCCTGTCGGCGTGGCTTCTGAAACGAGTGTGCTGGCCAAACATATTGACGGCGTTATTCTTGTGGTTCGCCACGGTGTTTCAAGCAGAGAACAGATTAAAAAGTTTGCAGATACGATAGGGCCTGAAAAAATCGTGGGACTGGTATTTAATGCATGCCCTGAAAACAAAATAGAGAGCTTCCTGTCCAGAAAAAAAGGAAACGGATATTACCACTATTGAAGTTAATCCTTTAGGGCTTTTAATCATGCCGCATATTCTTAAAAGATATTATCCGTGGAGAAATCTGCTGTTCATATTTGGTGAGGGAATTTTAATTTTTCTCATCATAAACATCGTATTTATTGCCTGGGCGGGGACATCAGAATTTGAGGCGTTAATCTCTCTTTATCTCTTGCGGGCATTTATTGTCACCCTGGTATTTCATTTGTGCTTTTACTATTTTGATTTGTACGATCTTAAAATACTTCCCACAATCTCTGACCACATGTTGAAGGTGGCCCAGACATTTGGTCTGGGCTGCATCATACTGGCGTTGATTTATCATTTGTTTCCAATTGTAAATATTTCCGATCGGATTTTCTGGTACGGGATATCCGCTATCGGCCTTGCGGTTTTTTTCTGGCGTTTTTTTTATTTCAAAATTCTTGAAAACCGGATGTTTGTCAAACCGATCGCGATAATCGGCACAGGCGTTTATGCGCGAGAAATCATAGAAGAAATCGAAAAGAAAAAGGATTCCGGTTATAAGATCATTGCCCTTGTCGGAGACCGGGTTGGTACTGGTTTGCCAAGGGAATTGCCTGTTTTTGGCGAGGTGGAAGACTTGCGGGAACTTTGCCAGCGTCACGCCATAGGGAAGATCGTGGTGGCGCTGGATGAAAAGCGCGGAATGCCATTGCATACACTTATTCAATTTAAATTTCTTGGAGTTGAAATCATACAAGCTGCAAGGTTTTATGAAGAATTGGTCGGGAAAGTTCCAGTGGAATGGGTGAACCCTTCATGGATCGTTTTTTCAGAGGGATTCCACATCAGCCGGTTTAGAAGGATGATAAAGCGCATCCTGGATGTACTGGCCGCTGCGACATTGTTTATCATTACGCTGCCGGTTTTCCTGGTATGTGCGCTAATGATCAAACTTGAAACCAATGGACGAATATTTTACCGCCAGGAGCGCGTTGGTGAAAATGGGAAAACTTTTCAGATCATAAAATTTCGTTCAATGGTCGAGAGCGCAGAATTAAACGGACCGATATGGGCCGCCAAGGACGATAGCCGGATAACGAAAGTCGGCAGATTTATCCGGAAATTTCGGATCGACGAACTGCCGCAATTGATCAATGTGCTCAAGGGAGACATGAGTTTTGTCGGACCCCGGCCGGAGCGGCCTGTATTTGTCGAAGCGCTGGCAAAAGACATACCGTATTATAATAATCGGCATGTGATCAAGCCGGGGATTACCGGTTTGGCTCAGATTTACTACCCTTATGGGTCCTCTGTTCAAGATGCATTGCGCAAGCTTGAATATGATTTGTATTACATCAAAAACCTTTCCACCGGCATAGATTTTTTGACAATTTTTCAGACAATTAAAGTGGTTCTGTATCAGAAAGGCGCTCGGTAGAGATGGTGCAATTTAACGATTCCTTACTGCATTCGCCGATGATGAAAAAAACCGGGTTAGTCGAGATGGCCTCCATGCGGGAAAGAGTCATAAGCATTGACAAGGAAATCGATCGTCTGGCGCAAAACACAAAAGTGCTTTTCGATTTATTGCCGGATATGCTTCTGATCATAAGAGATAATTTTCTGATCGAGCGCATGAATACGGCGGCAAAATCCCGATTTGGCAATCAGCAAGGCAATAGATGTTACCAGGTGATCGCCGGACTCGAAAGTCCCTGCGAAACGGATTTATGCCCTTTCAGGTGCCAGAATTCCGAGCAGCGGTATGGCCAGATGTTTGAAAGAACGCTTACCGGTCCTTTCTACGTGGAATATGGCTATGTCCCTTTCATCGGATACCGCAAGGACAATCTCAACTTATTGATTCTAAGAGACGTAACGCAGAAAAAATTGCATGAACTCGAGCTGGAAAAATACAGCAAGAATATCGAAGCCGTTTTAAGGGAAAGAATCGCCGCTCTGAAAGAAAATGAGATGGAAAGACAGCAGCTGTATTCTGAAATCAATTTTTTAAAGAAAGAAACCGAAGGGCTGATCGGCAGGGAGAAAATGATTGGCGAAAGCAAGCCGATCCGTGCAATCCGGGAGTTGATCTATCAAGTGGCGGATTCTGATGCCACTATTCTGATAACCGGAGAATCAGGAACGGGCAAGGAGCTGGTGGCGGATCTGGTTCAGCAGCAGAGCAGCCGGGCGGATAAGCGCTATATTCGGTTTAACTGCTCTGCTGTTGCGGAAAGCTTACTCGAAAGTGATCTCTTTGGCTTTGAAAAAGGCGCTTTCACCGGGGCGGCAACAGGCCGCAAGGGTAAATTCGAGGAGGCAGACGGGGGGACCATCTTTCTTGATGAAATCGGAGATATCAGCCCCAAGATGCAAGCTTCCCTGCTGCGTGTGCTCCAGGATGGGCAGCTTTTCCGTTTGGGTTCGAACAAACCGATCTCAGTGGATGTCAGGATAATTGCCGCCACGAACAAGGACTTAAGCGCTGCCGTAAAAGCCGGCACATTCCGTGAAGATCTGTATTATCGTCTAAATGTGATCAACCTGCACCAGGTGCCGCTTCGCGAACGCAAGGAAGATATTGTCCTGTTATCAACGAATTTTCTTGTCAAATACAGGGAGCGCTACAATAAGGAAATCACTTTTCTGCCTACGAGTGTGATGGAACTGTTATTGGAATATAACTGGCCTGGCAACATCCGGGAGTTGGATAATGTCATTAAGCGCGCTGTGCTGCTGTCCAAAAATGGAATGATTGCACCAAATGATCTGGGTCTTAAACTTGAAGCTCAACCCCTGAAGTCTCAATTAGTTCCTGAGCAACTATTTGAAAAACTGAATGATCTGTCTCTCAAGGAGAGTGTTTCTATTTTTGAGGCAGAAATGATTTCCGGGGCGCTCAGAAACTGCAACTGGAAGATAGATGATGCGGCAAATCAATTATGCCTGTCAAAAACGACTTTTTACGAAAAAATGAAACGTTACGGAATAAATCCAAAGAAATTCAAGCAAATTTGCAATTGATGGCATTCGCTTTGCATTGCAGATGGGGGGCAGAAATTGATGCCTGTGATTTTCCCTTATCATTGCCAGCGGCGCAAGGTGGCTGATACATCATGCAGGAATCGGAAAACAGTATTGTAGGGAGATGTCCATATTTTTTACAGGACATGCAAACATGCAGTCTGTGCACTGATGGATTTTACCTGCCTTCAAAAGAAAACCTCCTCACGCATTGCCTTTCTCCCATATATTCAAAATGCCGGTTTTATGAAAAGTCTCGGGAACTGAAAAAAGAGAAAACGCTTTCGGTAAAAGACATTAACGGAAGCAGGCGGCAGTTTAAAAGAAATTTGATTCAGCAAAAAGTCCTGATCCGTTCCTGCAATTCAGATGGCAATCTGACGAACGATTTTGCTGAAATGGCAATTACAATTGATTACAGCGCAAGCGGCATGCGCATTCTTTCAAGAAAACAGATTCCGGCCGGTGCGTGGCTGATTTATAATTTTGATCATCATTTTACGATTCCCCAACTCCAGGGATTTGCACAGATTTGCTGGCACAGAGTTATTGAAAATATTATGGAATGTTTCGAAACAGGGCTCATCTTCAAAGAGATGAGAGCGAGACCGCCCTATCTTATGCCCATTGAATGTGAGATTTGAGAAGCGTCGCCATTCATTTTTCTCTGATACGATTGATTCCCTCCGATTTAACGCGCCAATATTGTATTCTTTCCGGCAAACATAGAGCCCTCTCACACGGGTTTTTCCGGAAAATCGGAAAAAATTCCTGATTTCCGGAAATTCTCAAAAATCAAATCTATGTAGATTTCCGAAAATACCATCGAAAAACGAAGTAAGACAATGGGATACTGACCTTTGACCCTATTGATATAAATTTATCAAGCAATGATTCGATTCACCTGAAAATTTTTCCGAATTTTCGGAAAAAACCGCATTAAAGGATTTCCCCCCCTTCATTTTAGTTACCAAAAATTCTTTTTTTCACAAAAATTAAGTTCATGAATTCAGGGAGATGTCGCCATTTTTACAGATAGGATCTCTGCCCGACGCCATGGCATGGGAATTGCTCTATGTGTATATTATTACGAAAAAAAGGAGGATACGGCCATGAGGCGGCTTTTAAAAATAGTGACAGCAATAGTGTGTTTTTTCATTTTTGCAGGTTCTGCAGCTGCAGTTCCCGCCCCTTTTCAAAAACCAGGGCATCACCCGTATTCAAAAGATTTTGATCTATATCATACTGAAAGCGAAATTTTTTCAGAATTAAATGTTCATACAGTCCTGAATCGATTTCCGGGTTTTTCATATCATTGGATGCACTCAGCAAATGAGAAGTTGGTGATCCCGCCGCGGGCTGCAGGCCGGGCAGGCCTAAAAAGAATGAATTTTGTAAATTCCAGCGATCCACAACCCGTTCCAGAGCCTTCGACCATGATGCTGGTAGGGGCTGGCCTTATTGTTTTC
Source organism: uncultured delta proteobacterium (assembly GCA_963826785.1). Taxonomy (GTDB): domain Bacteria; phylum Desulfobacterota; class Desulfobacteria; order Desulfobacterales; family Desulfosalsimonadaceae; genus CAWGYD01. Next base: position 97,790 of record CAWGYD010000008.1, on the reverse strand, counting down.
GGCGGGGTTATTCGCAGAAGATTGCCTTCCAGGCGGTAGTTTGCATGTGTGCAAGCGGATGCCGCTTTGTATCGGATAACGGCAAAATGGTATTTTTGAAAAACAATTAGAAAAGTTGTGACATGACGCTAAGTACTGGACAAAATCCGAAGCCGCTCTTCCCGAATGACATCTTGATCTGCAGCAAAGATGATAATCCATGGCGGGTGGTCCATACCAAAAGCCGGCGTGAAAAAGCGCTGGCCAATTACCTGGAGCAAGCAAACATCGGCTACTATTTGCCAATGTTTCAAAAGCGCCAGATCAGTCAAAACCGTATCCGTTTCAGCCAGGTGCCGCTTTTCAGTGGATACCTTTTTCTCAAGGCAGACGATGCGGACCGTCACAAGGCATTTAAATCCAATCACATAGCCCGGATGATTGAAGTTAAAGATCAAAAACAACTCATCGGAGAGTTGGGCCAGGTCCAGCAAACTCTGTCAGGAGGCGCTCCGGTGCTTCCCTGGGATTTTACGCAGGAAGGGCAGCGGGTCCGCATCAAAACAGGGCCGATGAAAGATATCGAAGGTATGATCGTTCGAAAAGACAGGCATTGCAGGCTGGTAATTTCAATCAGCAGCATCATGCAGGCCCTATCGGTTGAAATTGATGAACACTGCGTCGAACCCGTCCATTAGATGTTTTATTGCACTGCTAAGTGAATAATTACCTGACCATAGATGTTGAGGATTATTTTCAGGTTTCAGCGTTCGGGGATATCATCTCTCCTGCCGACTGGGATGCCATGGATCAGCGGATTCATGCAAACACAACCCTCATCCTGGGATTGCTGAAAAAACACCGGGTAAAGGCGACGTTTTTTGTCGTGGGATGGATTGCTGAAAAGCATCCGCGGATCGTTCGATCCATTATGGCCGACAAGCATGAAATCGGATGCCACAGCTTCTGGCACCGAAAAATATATGACCTTACACCGGAAGAGTTCCGGGAAGATACGCTTAAGGCAAAAACCATTTTGGAAAGCATTTGCTGCAAAAAAATCACATCCTATCGGGCCCCGAGCTATTCGATTACCAAAAAGTCGCTGTGGGCGCTGGATATTCTTGAAGAACTGGGGTTCACCACTGATTCGAGCATCTTTCCGATCTTGCATGATGTATGCGGAATTCCTGAATCCCCGCGTTTTCGCTATAACCTGCCCCAGAAGGGTATGGTGGAATTTCCGATCAGCACGGCACTCTTTTGCGGACAAAAAATTCCAATCGCCGGGGGGGGGTATTTCAGATTATTTCCCTACTGGCTCACCCGACTTGCCCTTAAACGAATAAACAAGAAAGAAAGAAGACCTTTCCTGTTTTACCTGCATCCGTGGGAAATCGATTGCGAGCAGCCCCGGTTTAAACAGGCGAAGCTTATATCCAGGTTCCGGCATTATAACAATCTCAGTAAAACCATGGGACGCTTTGAGCGGCTATTAAGCGATTTTAAATTCGTCCCATTGCCATAGCCATTATCGATTTCAGACTAGATATTCGGTAATCTGTTTATCCCGAAAAATCCAGTAATCGTTTTTCTCCCCCTTTTGAAAAGGGGGGGGGGGATTTCTCCCGGGAGGCGCCAAATCCCCCTAAATCCCCCTTTTCCAAAGGGGGACTTTGAATTCGGAATTCTAACTGGAGTATTCCGGATAACCAGATTCGGTAATTACAGTAAAAAAAGTCATCAGTTTTCCAGGAAGGGCCGCTCACGGTTGTCCCCGAAAGGGACGGAGTGCATCAAAAGAACATGCTGCAAAAAAAATCCCGGATGATGAAATGAGGCGACTTTCATTGCTGCGGAAAATTATCATTTTTTCAAGTCTGTTTTTCTCAATACCTGCAGCTTCAGTCCAATCGCAAAATGTGATCCTGAGTTGGGCAAAACCCGATGATTTGAGAGTTTCCGGATACTTTTTATTTTATGGATGCGCGGATACCGACTTCAAATCAGAGCCTGCGGAAATTATCAATTCGCCTGAACAGACTTCCTGCCGCGTGTTCGGCCTGGCGGAAGGGGCGACCTACGGATTTGCGGCAAAAAGTTTTGACAGGCAAGGCAACGAAAGCGATTTTTCAGAAGCCGTCTACTATGCTGTCTCCAGCGCTCAGGATGGGAATTCGAATCATGATGTGGATTCGGGTCAGGATGGCGGCGGCGGCGGATGTTTCATTCACTCATTAGCGTCGATGTCAAAAAGAGATATCCGGTGAGTTCTCAAAATATCACTATCCGAAGTGCTCAAAACGCTGATCAAACGCGATGGGATGATTTTGTAGAGGGCCATAAAATTGGGCTTGCCTACCATTTTTTTGCCTGGAAGCAGGCCATAGAAGATTCCTATCAATTCGAATGCCCGTATTTTTTGGCGGAGGAGGAGGATCGGGTCTGCGGTATTCTGCCGACGGTCCACGTTCATCCCCCTTTATGTGAGGGAAAGCTTGTTTCTCTGCCCTATTGCGATATCGGCGGCATGTTGGCCGAAAGTCCGGAAGTTGCTGAAGATCTTTTTGATTTTGCCTGCCGATATGCACTTGTGCACAAGATTTCAAACGTGGAGATGCGATCTTCCATTGAATCGAATCCCGACTCCAATAAATTCTCCCCGCAAAAAGTACGCATGCTTCTTGAATTGCCGGACAATTCGGAAGACCTTTTTTCTTCCTTCAAATCAAAACTTCGAAGCCAGATCAATAAACCGGAACGGGATGGTTTGTTCGCCGTGGTGGGGGGGGCGGAACTTTTAAATGATTTTTATTCTGTCTTTAACGAAAACATGCGTGACCTGGGTTCCCCTGTTCACAGTAGAAACTGGTTGAGAAGCATTTTGAAGTATTATGATGAAAGGGCAAAATGCGGCGTTGTATACATGCCGGATCATACGCCCGCCGCCGCCGGAATTATCCTTTGCCACAAACGTGTCGTATCCATTCCCTGGGCTTCTTCCCTGAGACGGTTCAATCGATATAATGCCAACATGACCCTGTATTGGTCGTTCATTAAATATGCCGCCGACAAGGGATATGCATTTTTCGATTTCGGCCGTTCAACACCCGGTGAAGGAACTTACAGGTTCAAGCAACAGTGGGGGGCAAAACCGCATCCTTTAAACTGGGAAAATTGGAAGATTTCGAAGACAAAATCCAGGTTCCTGCTGCCCGGATCCGTTTCCAATGCGGGAAATCAAATTCGAAGTATGGGTGAAGCCGTTTTCCAGAAGATGCCGCTTCCTGCCGCCACTTTTATCGGCAGCCGGATAAGAAAATATATTTCCTTGTGATCAATCGTATGCTTATCAAGCGCACCCTTCCTCCGGCCGCAGCCCCGATCCCTATCCATGCGGTTTTCCGGGGCTTTAAAGGGGTGATGCGCGGGCAGGCAGAAATTGATGATTTCATGCTTTCGCTCAAAGACCATTTCAAGGTCAAGCACTGCTTTTTGCTCTCATCGGGAAAAGCTGCTTTGACCATTATCCTCCGGGCGCTCAAACAGAATTTTCCCGACCGGAACGAGGTCCTCATACCGGCCTTTACATGCTATTCCGTTCCATCCGCCATCATAAGAGCCGGGCTGAAGGTGCGTTTATGCGATGTTAATCCGGCAACCCTGAATTATGATGATGAAAAACTTAAAGCCACCCTTAAGCATACGGATCGTCTTCTTGCGATTGTCGGCAATCACCTGTTCGGCATCCCCTCTGATATAAACCGAATACGAACGCTGCTAATCGATCCGGAGGTATTCATCATCGAGGATGCGGCTCAGGCCATGGGAAATGTCTTCAATAAAAAACTTCTGGGAACCCTGGGAGACATCGGTTTTTTCAGCCTTGGCCGCGGCAAAGCCTTTTCCACTGTTGATGGCGGGATCGTTCTCACCAACTCAGACGGGATGGCAGAACGCATCGAATCGGTTATCCCCAATTTTGCTGTGCAATCTTCAGCGCATCGATTGAATCATCTTGCATATGCCATTGCGCTGTCCGCCTTTATGCATCCTTCCTTTTTCTGGATACCGAAATCCATGCCGATGCTGAAACTGGGGGAAACTATTTTTGATCCCGAGTTCCCCATTAAACAATTTTCAGCTTTCCAGGCAGGTCTGGCACGAAACTGGAAAATGGCCATCGCAGCATTTCAGCAGGTGCGTGCAGGTCACGCGGCTTTCTGGGCGCATGCTTTGGGTCATTTTGACTGGATTGAATCAATTCCAAAAACAAACGGGCGGGTACCGGCCTATCCCTTACTCCGGTTTCCCGTCCTGGTTCAGAATGCCGCCCTGCGGGAAAATCTGCTTGAAATGAGTGATCAGCAGGGACTTGGCCTGATGCCTTCATACCCGGACTCGATAGATGCCATCGGCGAACTCAAATATGAATCTTGCGCAACGGATTTTCCCGGCGCAAAAGCGTGCGCCGAAAGACTCTTAACCCTTCCGGTGCATGGGTTTCTGTCATCAAAAGACCGACAAAGGATCATCGGCATTTTTGAAAAAGTTCATGCGAATGCATCATCTCTATTCGAGTTGAGCACTCTCATTTCCGGATCATCTCGCACCCATCACATCATGCATTTTCGTTTAATGGGAGTACAAATGCCAGGTTCTTTTAGAACCCATAAACTATTAAGTGTTAAAGGTTTGACCCTTTTTGCGATGTGGATGGTCGTCTTTTATCCATTATTCCCTCAATTGATAAAGGCGTGGACAGATGATCCCAATAATTCCCATGGATTGCTGGTTCCGTTGATCGCCGCTTTTTACATATGGAAAAAGCGGCCTGAACTCAAGGGTTGCCCCATCCAGGTGGACTTGCGGGGCGTATTTTTGTTGTTCGGGAGCCTGTCGATCTACGTTTTAAGTCTGGCGGGAGGCATTTCCGTTAGCGCGCGCTGCATGATGGTTTTTTCATTAATGGGATTGGTGCTCTATAATTATGGTGCAATCGTTTTTAAAAAATTGTCATTTCCACTTTTCTTTTTGCTTTTTATGATACCGGTGCCGGTCTCCATCTTAACGCTTATCTCACTTCCATTGCAGCACCTGGCAACCGACATTTCCGCTGCCTTGATCCAGTTTGTTTCGATCCCGGTGTATCAGGAAGGCAACATCCTATATTTTGCGCGGACACAGTTGGAAGTAGCCCAAGCTTGCAGCGGTATTCAATCGATGATGGCCATGCTGATGCTGGGCATCCTGTTCGTATATCACAACCGGATGGCCGCACCCGGTGCTGCGCTGCTGATTGCATTGACCGTTCCCATCGCCATCTTTGCAAATATCATCAGGGTAACGGGGACCGGCATACTGGCGCATTTTTACGGCGCCCGCGTGGCGCAGGGTTTTTTACACGAATTTTCAGGCATGGCTGTGTTCGTCTTTGGACTGGTCATCCTGATGGGCACTTATCAAATGCTTCAGCATGCATACGGCTCCAAGTTGAAGAAAAAATATACACAATGCGGTGCATAAGAAACTAAATAGTGGCCGAACGAAAACCAGTATATTTGTTCAAGATCAAGGAAGGCGAAAATTTTAACCGCAGGAATACTCGAGGTATTTTGAGGATTAAAATTTTAGCTTGACGCAGATATTGGGCAAATAGACGGTTTTCGTTCAGCCACTAAATATTGATGAAGCCGTAAAAAGTCGGATTTTACGCTTTCGTCATTCCGGCGGAGGCCGGAATCTACTACAAACTAAGTTGGTTATAGAGTCCGGTTTTCACCGGAGTGACGAACTTCGGACTTTTTGCGGGTTCATCAATATTGAACAAATGTTTTTTCAAGGCGCGATAATGGGCGGTGCTGCCATGATTTTTTTTTGAAAAACCGATGCCAGTAAAAATCAAATGATTTTTTTGAATAAACCATATGCGATTTCAATCACCTTATTGGCCGCCACTTTATTGGCCGTCATTCTTGTCGGAAAACGCGGCATGCCGGTGGTCGTTAATACCAACCTTGAAAACATCCCGATGCAAATCGGCGCGTATCAAGGAACTGAAAAACGATTCCCCGATTCGGTATATGCGGCGCTAAACGCAGATCATTATGTATACCGGCAATATCTGAATCCGAATGGCACCCGGGTCAATCTATACATCGGCTATTACGGCACGGCCAAGGGCGGTCGCACCGGCCACAACCCATATGCCTGCCTGCCGAGTGCGGGCTGGGGGATCATCAAAACCGGGACAGTTTCGCTGGACACAGGACGGGGCAGGGCGGCTGTAAACTATATTGTCGCCCAAAAAGGCGATGTGTACGAAAATGTTTTGCACTGGTATCAAAGCGATAAGATACACGTCCTTTCTAACGGCATTGAGCAGAATATCCAGCGTTTCATAGGACGCATCGCGCATAATCGTAATGACGGCGCATTTATTCGCATTTCGATGTTGACGCCAAAAGATAAATTGGCGCAGGCCAAAGAAGACATGCGATTTTTTGCGGAAAAACTGTTGATCATTCTTCCTGATTATTGGCCGGAAGAAAAATAGTGCGCCAAATTTTATTCAAGTAGAAAACAAGACGGGTATTTCATGATTCTCCTTTTCTGGCTTTCTGTCACTCTGATTGTTTATGCTTACGTCGGTTATCCTCTTTTGCTTTCGTTAGCAGGCATTTTCTTCAGTAAAGAGCCCCCTTTGCATGAAAGCACGCATTTCCCCAGGGTGTCCATCCTGATTTCGGCATACAACGAAGCAAAAAACATTGAAAAAAAGCTTGTAAATACCCTGGAACTGGAATACCCGGCCGACCTTCTTGAAATCATCGTGATTTCTGATGGATCCACCGATCAGACCGACAGCATCGTTCAATCGTTTGCCGACCGCGGTGTGATGTTGAAACATTATACCGGTCGCATCGGAAAAACCGCATGCCTCAACATGACCATACCTTCGGCGACGGGAGACATAATCGTCTTTTCGGATGCGAACTCCCTGTATCATAAAGAATCCATCAAATCGCTGGTGCGCTGTTTTGCCTTGAGAAAAGTCGGCTTTGTTACGGGCCATACCCGTTATCGCCAAAATCAAGAATCATGTTCGCATTTATCGGTGGGTCTGTATACCCGGATAGAGGCATGGACGAAGAGACTGGAAGGAAAAATCGGATCATGTGTCTGTGCCGATGGCGCAATCTTCGCAATTCGCAGCAAGCTTTACAAACCCTTGGCCTGCTGCGATATAAATGATTTCGTAATCCCCCTTAAAATTGTGGAACAGGGATATCGCGGGGTGCTGGCGCAGGGGGCATTTTGCTGCGAAAACACCTGTCGGGATTCAGAAAATGAATATGCCCGTCAGGTGCGAATCACCAATCGCACCCTCAGAGCTATTTTTACACATGGTTCTCTGCTCAATCCTTTAAAATACCCCTTGTTCAGTTTTCAGTTATTTTCACACAAGTTGTTGAGATTTTTCGTGCCGGTTCTTTTATTGACGGCGTTTCTGGCAAATGTATTCATCGTCATCGGCAATTTGAATCCGTTTTACGCGGGCACATTGTTCGCCCAGTTAAGTTTCTATTTTATCGCATTTAAAATATTGCCGATTCCGAAGCAGACCCATGCGCTTAAAGTGGCAGAGATTTGCCGCACATTTGTGATGGTAAACCTCTCCGTGATCAAAGGCTGGATAAAATTTCTCCGGGGTGAAACAGATATGATCTGGAATCCGAGCCGGTGAAATGCAGATAGTTGAAGGAAAACAAAAAACTCTTCTTTTTTGGGCAATTGCTCTTTTTGGCTTCACTTTCGCTTTCCTGATTTACCCTTACATCAATGAACAATCATGTGGGAGATGGATGCCCTCCTTTGATCAGGCAATATCGGGTTTGATCCTGCCAAGACTCGTTGATGCTGATTTGCGTTTGCCGAAAAATGATGTCGATGCGGTTTATATCCTGGGCGGCAGCCAAAACAGCCTGATTCAAAAATTTCAAGTGGTTTACGACCTTTGCAGAAAACGGAACTGTAAAAAAATTTTAATGCTGAGCCGGCCGGGAATAACAGAATACAGCCCACCTGCCGGCCGGAATTTGACCAATGACGAATGGGCATCCGCAGAAATGAAAAAAATTGGCATTCCTGTTGAAAAGATTAATTTTATAAAGATGGAAGATGGGTATTTCGGGACACATAATGAGGCCAAAAATATTTCCCGGATAATTATTGGCGAGTCATACACGTCTGTAGTCCTGATTTCATCTGATTATCACACCCGAAGAGTCCGGATCAGCTTTGAACAGTTTCTAAAGCATAAACCGGTCAAGGTTTATGTATATGGTTCCCATACAAATGTCTCGGCATCCGGCCTGCTGGTAGAATATGTCAAATTAAAGTTTTATCAGACGTTCTTGACCTGAATCACAGTTCCTGTCCGGAACGGTATGCAAGGCCGAAAAATCCAAATCTCTTTTCATGGAATAACATCAGGAGTCATACCATATGTTGCCCAATGTCATCATCTTAACAGGCGGAATATGCGGTAGCAGCGTTCTTGCGGCGCTCATCTCAAAAGAAGGATACTGGGTGGGGAAGGATACAAAAAAGGTCGCTTACGACACATACGAGAACGCCGCCCTGGTGGATCATAATATCGAACTGTTCAGGAAATCCGGATTTTTTTGGAGAGATGTTTCCGATATCCCTTCTCCTTCTCCTCATAAGATAGGTGAACTGCATGGTAAGATAGATCTAAATCCCTATAATCAGTTTGTAATTGAGAATGATAAGCACATGCCGTGGCTGTGGAAGGATCCCAGGCTGTCATTTACGATGCAATTCTGGAAAAAATTGGTCGACATCCAAAAATGCAAATTTATCCTCATGACGCGGGATTTGCGGCAAACGTGGACGGGTTTGATTTTAAGAGGAAAATTTGCCATCCCCATCGAAAAACTAAAAGCAATACATCAATCTTCTGAAGAAGCTTCCAAGCATTTCCTAAAAACGGAAGGTCTGGATTATTTGAGTTTAAGCTTCGAAGATCTAATTATAAAGACAGAACGGTCAATCGAATTGTTGAATCGCCACATTGGGACACGTTTGACCATCAATGATTTCAAACAAATCTATGACCGAAACATCGGCAGGAAACGATGGACACTAAATGATTTCATAAAGGCACAAATGAAATTCGGCTATTATAAGTTCGTCTTAAAAAATGTAGTGACGTTTCCTCGCGGCGCTGAAGTATAGCCGATATATTCTATTGGTATTGGTGAATTCGTCCTTACCGGAGAGAGAACGCTTGAAAACAGATGATGGAAGCATTGAATATCAGAACATTATGAGCGAAAAAATCAGAATTTTATTTATTCTGCAAACTTTCCGGACCGGGGGGTCGGAAAGGGTCGTCAAGGATTTATGTGAGAACTTGAGCAGCAGAAAATTTCAGCCATTTGTCATCTCCCTTACTGATGGAGAAATGCATGAAGAATTTCGCAATCTTGGAATTCCCACAGTTTGTATTCACAAGCAAGGAAAAGACGCACTCGAAACCATAAGGAAAGTATCAAGTTATTGTAGTCAAAACCATATTCAACTCATCAATGCGCATCACATGACGCCATTTTTTTATGGATTTTTTGCGGCGAAATTGAATCGGTGCAAATTACTGTACACTGCCCATAGCTGCTGGGAAGTTGAAGGCGTAAAAAAGTACTGGCCGGCTGTGGGGAAATTCATGCTGAAATTTTCTGAAGGAGGGATCGGCATTTCAAGGGATGTCAGTGATTCCATACACAGGAAATACGGGCTGAATTATACCAAGGTGTTTACGATTCAAAATTCTATCAATATTTCCCGGTTTGAGACTGCCGAAACGGTTTTTGATAAAAAAAAGGAATTCGGGTTTAAAAATGAAGACCGGGTCATCGGATCTGTCGGCAGTCTGAAGCGGCAAAAGAACTATCCCAATTTGATTGCGGCTTTCAATCTCATCAAACAAAGAATGGATCATGTGAAATTACTGATCGTCGGTGAAGGCAAGCGACGATCTGATCTGATGAACCTGATCGAAAAGCTGGGTTTGGTAAATGATGTCATCATAGCGGGGTCAAGATCTGATATTCCTGAATTGATGCAGATCATGGATGTTTATTGTCTGCCTTCGGATATGGAAGGTATCCCCCTGACACTCCTGGAAGCCATGGCGGCGAGTCGTCCGATCGTCGGGACTGATATTATCGGTATCAGAGATGTTGTGGCTAATGAAAAAACCGGCCTGCTGGTTCCCCCCAATGATCCCCAAGCGCTCAGCCGGGCGTTGATAAGAATCCTGCAATCCCAAAGTCTTTCTAAAATGCTGTCCGCAAATGCACAGCGCTATGTTCATGAAAAGCATGATACCCGGAAATGGATTAAAAGTTATGAAGATTTATTTATAGAAATTGCAAAATGCGCATAACCCCAAATAACCCGCATTCGGTTTTTATACCATGATCACATCTGTTCAAATTATTCGGAATATCCTTGGGAACTGGGGGTCCATTTTCCTCGGGATGATGGTCGGTTTCCTGATGATGCCGTTTCTCATCCACAGCTATGGGGATGACCGTTACGGCCTCTGGATTTTGACATTGAACTTCACCGGTTATCTCGGATTGCTTAATCTCGGGGTAGGCGGATCGGTCGTCAAATATGTGGCCGAATATACCTCCAAAAAAGACATCGCATCATTGAATGAAATTTGCACGGCATCTTTTTGCCTGTATCTGGGAACAGGCATTCTCGCGGCGATCTTATCGGTTATCATCTCGTTTTACGGGATCGTTTATTTCAAGATACCGGTTCAGCTTCTCACCGAGGCCAAATATGTCGTTCTCATCATCGGACTTCAGATAGCCGCATCCATACCGTTAAGTATTTTTTCAAGCTACATGCGAGGCGTCCAGAGATATGATGCGATCGCATTTATTTCTATCTGCATGATGATCCTTCGCACAATGGCGATCGTGATCTTTGTCCTGTATGGATTCGGGTTGATATGTCTTGCGATGATTCATTTCGTCACCAGCCTATTGGAAGGTGCAGTTCAAATCATATATGTTTATAAAATGAACGACGGCTTTAAGATCGGTATGAAATTTATCCGCAAAAAGAGCTTCAGAATGGTTTCCGACTACAGCCTCTTCTTTTTTTTATATATTATCGCAATACGATTGATTTTTGCGGCCGACAGCCTTCTGATCGGATACTTCATCGGGACCGCTGCCATCGCTTTCTACGGGGTTGCTCATCGATTAACCGGGTATATACGGCTGTTAGTAATGGGAATGAGTGTTTTCCAGCCGACCGTAAGCCAGCTGGAGGCTCTGAATCAAAATGCAAAGTACAAATCGTTAATGTCAGTCGGAACCAAGTATGTCATGATGATTTCCTTGCCGATGGGCGCATCTTACATGATTGTCGGCCATGAATTTTTAAATCTGTGGATCGGTCATAAATATGCCGCCCTCAGTTATCCGACCCTTGTCATTTTGTCCATCGGAATCATCGCCTTTCTCGCTCAGCATATTTGCATTCAGGTCCTGCAGGGTCTGGCAAAACATAATCTTGCGGCATACTCTGCCGTTTTGCAGGCCGTTATCAGCATCGTTTTAATCATTGTTCTAATGAAATATTACGGCATAGCGGGAACGGCGCTCGGAAAAACCATACCGATGATCATGTTCAATCTCCTGTGGATTCCATGGTATACGTGCAGATTGTTGAAAATTTCGTACCGGAAATTTTTAGGAGAGGCTTTTTTCCCGCCTTTGTTTGCCGTGTTGATCTTTTCTTTAACCTTGTATTTTCTCTCGCAGTGGATTGCGATTCATGACATGGATGACATTTTTATTCGAAATGTCTTTGGCCATGGCCGCTATACATACTTTGTGTTTTTTCCCTCTGTTTTTCCAGGGAAGAGCGGATTGCCCGATTCCATCAGCTTCGCGCTGCAATGAATTTTGTGCGGTAACCCCAGATGTCTTCGGAATTCATCATTCAAAATCCCTGTAACGAACGGATCGAGGCAAAAGAATCGAATGATAAATTGCCTTTTGCATTCCTTTGGATATGGACCTTCGTGCTCATCGGAAGGCCACAGGATTATATAACCTTTCTCATTTTTCTGCGACCCGTTGCGATGATTTCCGCATTGACGCTGATTTCCATGATCCTTGCAGGAATAAAATTTCCAGATGGCATCAATCGCAATCGGGAGGTTCGTTTTCTCCTCATTTTTTTTATGATCATGATGGTGGGAATCCCTTTCGCGGTTCATAGAGGGGTCGCCTTTCATTTCGTTTTTTCCGCTTTTCCAGGTACTTTACTGTACTTTATTATATTTATCATTCTGGTCAATTCGGAAAAACGGCTCAACAGTGTTGCCTGGGCTGCTGTTGCCGGAGCCGTATTTATTTCGCTCAACTACATTAAAGACACCATTCTTGCTGGGAACGTGGGATACCGGGTTTACGCCAGCCAGATGTATGATCCGAACGATGTCGCCTTCCTGCTGGTGACATACCTGCCGCTCACCTTTTATTTTTTTCTGGTCAAACATAAATTTATGACGAAGATTTTTTTTTTATTGGCCTCCATTTCTATGGCGGTAAGCATTCTAATCGCCCAGTCCCGGGGCGGGATCCTCGCGTTTGCGGTCATCATCATCGCAATGATGCGGATTAAAACGGATGCCTGGCGTGGTGGCAGAAAATTTTTCGTCGTCATTCTACTTCTGAGTGTTCTTGCCTATTATTTGCCCGTGGCAGGGGAGCGCTTCCATAATATAGGGAGTGATTACAATGTTTCTGATGAAAAAGGCCGATTGAATATCTGGAAGCAAAATTTATTAATTCTTATGGAAAATCCCATTTTTGGCGTGGGGGCCAACTGTTCATCGATTGCATTGGGTCTGCGCCGCGCCGAGAACAGGGACGGGGTACAGGCATGGCAAGTCCCCCATTCGTCTATCATTGAGGTGGCCGTCGAAACAGGGGTTCCGGGGTTTATTGTCTACGTTCTTCTGAACCTGGGCGCCATTGCCAACCTCCGGCGAATGAGAACGGAGATGGAACTTAAACGATCACTGCTCCCGATATTTCTCGGAATCAGTTTTTACGGATTCTGGACCAGCGCTCTATTTCTAACTCAGGGTTATTCGATCCACTTGTTTTTTCTGCTGGCCATGAGTGCGAGCATGCGAAATTTAAAAAATGAGGCTTTAACCACTCGTATGTGAAGTGAAAGAACGAGGCTTTCTTTTGAATCCAGTTTTCAATTACGGCTATCATGCGCTGCGGCTTCCGGCGATTTTCGTAAATCAATGGAAGAGCGAAAAATCACTTGCGAAAATGCAGACGATGCTGCTGCAAAAGCTTGTGAATTATGCTTATGAAAATGTAATTTATTACAAAGCGTTATTTGATGCTATGGCGTTGCGGCCGCAGGATGTACGCTCAATTACCGACTTGAGTAAAATCCCGGTGCTGACCAAGGATATCATTCTTGAAAACTATCCGGATAAGATCACTTCAAGGCGTGTGGATCCAAATCGATGCTCATCTCGAATGACGTCCGGTTCTTCGGGGAAAAAACTCGATGTGCTGCTGGATCACAAAGTGGCTGCCCTCTATCGTTTGATGCAATTTCGGCAGCTCTGCGATTTCGGGTACAAGCCCTGGTACAAATCGGTTTACATCCGTTATGGCCCACCGGTGACGGAACTGGCCATCCAGAAATTCGGCCTTCTCAGGAGGTCCTATCTCCCGCTTGAATGGCCGGCGGAGAAGCAGTTGTCCAAAATTTTGGACATTCGTCCTCAAATACTCAATGCATATCCATCCGTTCTTTACCTTCTTGCAAAGGTGATTACAAAAGAACAGGCATCAAAACTCGGTCTCAAGTTTATCCTCTCCAATTCGGAACTGTTAACGGACAGTATTCGAAACACTGTTGAACATGCATTCCAATGCAAAGTGTACGATGACTATTCATGCCTGGAATTTTCGGCAATCGGCTTTGAGTGCAGGATGCAGAATCTTCATGTGGCATGCCGATAATGTCATTGTCGAAATCCATGACGAAAATGGAAGAACTCTGCCGCCCGGAGAGAAGGGGAAAATCGTCATCACCGCCTTGAATAACTATTCGATGCCTTATCTTCGCTATGAAATCGGAGATATCGGTATATTATCACAGAGTAAATGCGCATGCGGCCGCACCTTTCCGTATTTTCAATCTATTGTTGGAAGATCCGATGATTTCATTGTCCTGCCGAACGGGAAATTACTGGATCCCCAAACGATGGTGTTCCAGGTTGAGACCATCTCCGCAGTCAAGGAATTTAAAATACATCAGGATATCGACTACAACATAACCGTTTATGTCGTCATCGACCAAGACAGCCAAATCGAAAACGTCAGAAGACGGATTCTGAACAATCTCCGTGATATCTTAGGCGGAATGATAAAAATAGATGTAGTGCCGGTTCAATTTCTTGAGCGCGGGGCGACGGGCAAACATCGATCCATCACCAGTCGATTGTCGGCTGATTCATCTGTATCGTAAAAACGGCTGGACTGCTCAAGTTTATTACCGCTTCCTTAAATCCCATCTGATGCAAATCTGAATACTTGAATTTCTCGCCATGACGAAAAGGCCACTCCAACCCCGGCCGTTTTGCGAGAAAAATCTTTTTACATAAAAATTTTTCAAATTTCACAAGCTGCGTTCTCCGGTTGGAACTCCGGGCATTGACCCACGCCTGAAAAAGTCCAAGTTATCATTGTATCCAAAAGCAGGCAGGTTCTGGACATTGAATTTAATGGGTTTTTATCAATCTTTCTGGGAAGGAGGAAATCAATGAAACGAAAATACGGAAGCGGTTTTATTTATTCTTGGCCGGTGTTGCTATTTTTGGTTCTATTTTTCTTATGCGGAAGTGCGTTTGGCGATGTCCTGATCGATGACGGCGATTCCGGCACTTCCTTCACAGGCGCCTGGTATCCATCTGGAGGAACCTTGCCCTACGATGGTGACAGCCTGGCCTCGCGCGATGGGGTAACCTATTCCTGGCAGATGAATTCCCAGCTTCCCGGCACCTATGAGGTGCTTATGTGGTGGTCGGCTTATAAATCAAGAGCAACAAAAATCCCTGTTGCCATATATCATGCAAACGGAACGGAAAACCTGAGTGTTAATCAGCAGGAAAATGCCGGGCAGTGGAACAGTTTGGGGACTTATTTTTTCAATGGGAGCGGCACCGTCACGATTACGGCCGCCTACGGGGCGACCCTCAGCACTTGCGCAGATGCGGTGTGGTACCGATTCATCTCCGGCAATACCCCGCCAACTGCTTCCATCGACATGATTGATCCCAATCCGGCCGAGCCGCAACAGATAATAGAGTTTCAAGGTTCAGGCGCGGATACCGAGGGAGACATTGCCGCCTATCGTTGGGAATCGAGCATAGACGGTCTTTTGAGCGATGTTGCGTCTTTTACGACATCATTAACCGAAGGCACCCATATCATTTCCTTCAGCGTCCAGGATGCGGAGGGCCTCTGGTCCGTGCCCGCGACGCAGACATTGATCGTGGGCAGCGTTCCCACCGAAATCATCATCGATAATCGCGCCGCCGGCACCTCCCAGACCGGCACTTGGGAAGTTTCAGGCGCATCCAATCCCTATGGCCCTGATTCGGTATGGAGCAGGGATGGGACGACATTCACCTGGAACTTCACTCCACCCCAGACCGGCGAATATGAGCTGACCATGTGGTGGACGGTGTGGCCTTCGAGAAGCACCAGTGTGCCGGTCACCATCCAGTATGATGGCGGGTCAGAGACGATCAATATCAATCAGCAACAAAATGGCGGGAAATGGAACAGCCTCGGTGTTTACCGTTTCGATACCAATTCCGGAGGGAAAGTCAGCATAAAATCCCAGCCGTACCCGTCGAGCACATGTGCGGATGCGGTCAAATTCAATTTTATGGAAACGAACAGTACACCGACGGCAAATATCGATTCCATTTCCCCCAACCCGGCGGATGCAGGCCAGGAAGTGACCTTTACCGGCCACGGAGAGGACACCGACGGCAGTGTATCGGCATATGCCTGGAAGTCCAGCATCGACGGGGAACTGAGCGACCAGCCTTCATTTTCCTCGGCTGGCCTTTCAAATGGGGTGCACGCCATTACATTCAGAGTTCAAGACGATGCAGGCGCATGGTCGGTTCCGGCTGAAGCCAGTCTGAGCGTTGGAAATATTCCTCCAACTGCTTATATCGACAGCATTTCTCCAAACCCGGCAAATCTTGATGCGCTGATTGTCTTTTCCGGACACGGCGAAGATCCGGACGGAACCGTGACCGGCTATAGTTGGGATTCGGATATCGACGGGCATTTAAGCGATTTTTCATCATTTTCAACAAATGTGCTCTCCAAAGGTACCCACACGATCACCTTTGTGGTTTACGACGAGGATGGAGCCGCTTCTCAACCCGTGACTCAAAGCCTGACCATCGATGAAATTCCTGAAGAAATCGTCATCGACAATGGCGGGGCCGGCACTTCTTATACCGGAGCCTGGTATGTTTCCGGGGCTTCGGGTTACTACGGGACAAATTCTTTATGGAGCCGGGATGGCGCCACCTATACCTGGACGTTTCAACCCGTGGTTTCAGATCATTATGAAATTTTCATGTGGTGGACGGAGTGGCCATCCAGGAGCATGAGTGTTCCAGTTAAAATTGCGTATGCAGGAGGCTCCACTACCGTGTTGGTGAACCAGCAGGCCAACGGAGGAAAGTGGAACACCCTGGGCGATTATTTATTCGAGGCCAATACCAGCTATCGCATCACGATTACTGCTCAGCCCGGGCCATCGAGCACGTGCGCGGATGCAATGAAATTCACCCGGGTGGCCCAGGCAAGCCCTCCGGTCGCCGATTTTTCCGCGGATAGCGTATACGGCGGAGCGCCATATACGATTCAGTTTACCGACATGAGCCTTGGGAATGTGACGGACTGGCTCTGGAATTTTGGTGACGGAAACACCAGCACGGAAGAAAACCCGGTTCATGAGTATCTGGAACCGGGTGATTATACGGTTTCCCTTACGGTGGAAAATTCTTCGGGGTCGGATACCGAAACCCGGCAAAATTATATTCACATCCTCGCGGCCGCTGAAAATATTTATCTCTGCGACGGATATGCCGGGGACGCTTTGTTTATCCCCCACACGACGCAAATGCTCACCAGTATGGGCGCCGTGGAAAACAACGGCGTATACGTATATACGAATACGGACAAAAACATCACCTACTTCATTCACACCGTGAGAACGCCGGCGGCGATGGATGCCGCCCTTAAAGAGCAGGATTCCCACATCGTTATCAATGGGCATGCCAATTTCGGATTGGGGCTCACCTTTGCCACTGTGTCAGAAGTCTACCGACAACAGATAGACAATATCTATTTCATTGATGACGAACGCTTCATGAGTTTTTCCACCGATATGGTGTCGGTCAAAATCGACGGAATGCAATATGGCCAGGCCTATCCCAACTGGCTGCCGATCTACAGCGATTATTCCAGCGGAATCATGCCGTACACTTTTGACGAAGGAACTCCGCCGTATAATTATTATCTGAAATACGAGATTCCGGGAGATCCGAACACCTACAAGGTGGAACTGTCGAACGGAAGCTATCTCGAAAGGTTTCCCGACGCCAACGTTCCGGCCTGGGACTGGCCCAATGGTTCAGCCCCGCCGGACCCGATGGCAAATCCCGAATACTTTATCACCAACACGGATTCCGATTTCAACCGGTTCGATGTCGTCGGTAACTGGCCGATGGCAAAGGTTGCCGGGGCGGGTTATATGGGAGAAGCCGGTTATTTGGGGTATAACTATCAGTACCATTTACCCGGAACCGGTCAGAATACCGCAACTTTTACCCTGCTGGTGAAGTATCCGGGCTATTATGCCGCTCTGGCGTCCTGGTATCCGGATCCGGCCAATGCCACCAATGCCAAATTTACGATCCAGCATGCGGGAGGATCAAGTATTGTCGAAGTGGACCAACGGGAAACACAACTCGCGAACACCCTGGGGGCTTTTTACTTCGACGAAGGCGCCTACACCTTCCAGGTGAGTGACGATGCGGACGGGACGGTGATTGCGGATGCCTTTATTCTTAAGCGCCCTGGAGAATCCGGCAAAGATTCTCCAATCCGAATTCAGAGCCGACGTGACATCGGGAGGCGCTCCCCTGGCGGTCCAGTTTGTCCAGATGGGCTCTTTTTATTCCATGTCGGATGTCTCCGGAGGAATTACGGATTGGTACTGGGATTTCGGCGATGGGACCTACAGCATCCTGGAGAACCCGACCCACACCTATGCGAATCCCGGGCTTTACACCGTAAGTCTCAGGGTAACCGATTCATCCGGGGAACACGATACAGAGGTCAAGACCGATTTTATCGCGGTTGGGACATCGCCCTTGATCCAGGCGGAATTCACGTCCCTGAACCGATTGGGCTCAGATCGAACAGTCGTGGATTTTATCGATCAAAGCGCCGGGGAAATTACAAGCTGGGAGTGGGATTTCGGAGACGGATCCCCGGTCAGCACAGAGCATAACCCGACCCACACTTATACGGAGCCGGGAGCTTATACGGTTACCCTGACCGTGTCCGGACCCAACGGGTATGACGTGGAGCGTGAAACGGATTTTGTATACAATATTATCGGTCTGATCTATGCGGACAATACATTTCACCACAAACCCCATTATTATTCGAGATCGACCGGCAGCCCGATTACCTTTGGGAAGGTTATCCTGGATGCCCGCAGAGCCAAAATACCGGAAGCAGAAATGAAATACGGGCGAATGTTCTACGGATCCTGCAACTCCGCCCAATATTATGTGGGGACGTTCCACCGCGGAAAAATGTTTTGCGCCACAAAGGACTCCGGAACTTATACAGCCGATGATTATCTGAGATCCTATCTGCTCGGATACAGCGATCAGGAGATCCTGAGCCTTTTGAATTCCATCGAACCCATCTATGAGTTTTTGGATTTTTCGAAGCCGCCTGCTTCCATGCGGTAAATCGAAAGAAAGAAAAAGGCAGGGGTGGGGCCGTCGCCGCACCCCTGCCTTTGATTTGATCGACTTATTTTAGAAGTGGGATAATAAGTAGTTCACATGATTCCTCCGTATTCAATGCCAAGGCAAAGTGAATCTATGGGCACAAGAGCTGTCCGTTACTCGAGGCTGCTGGGTCACGCGATTGCCCACCTGCGGCGCCTGCCGAACCTTTTTGAAGGATTGGGCAGCAAATCATATCGCGAACCGGGGCAGCCGGCAAAAAATGCGGCGTCTATTATATCGGATTACCTGTACTTGTTTTTTGTTCGTGGAATGCTCCCGAGAAATTACCGGCTATGGCGATTTGATGTCAAAAAACGCCACGAATTCGCCACATATCTCGACGAACCGGATTCCCCTTTCATCAGGCGACAGTTGTATTCCATATTATGGAATGTCGAGTACACCATGCTCGTCAATGATAAGTATACTTTTCATTGTTATTGCCGGAGCCGACAATTGCCGACACCAAAGCTGTGCGGCATTTTTCATGAAGGAAGGGTAATTGGCGACGGCATTAGTTTATGTGATTATTTGAATAATAATTTGAATAAGTACCTTCGTGATTAAGCCGGCAAAGGGCGTTCAGGGATTGGGGATTCATTTTCTTTCTGGAAATGAGCTGGTCAAAATGCTGATTAAACACGGATCAGAACTGGAAATCGCAGAAGCCAGGTTTAAAGCAGGGGATTTTATCATTGAGGAACGGATCGATCAGCACAGGGAAATGAAAAAATTAAATCCATGCTCGGTAAACACGATCCGGATCATAACCTTTTTGACAAAAGAAATGTCGGTTATTTTGCTTGCCGGGATGTTGAGAACGGGCGCCGATGAAAACTGCACTGACAATTTTTCCACAGGAGGGATTGTGGTCGGTATAAACCTGTCAAATGGCAAACTAAAAGAAACCGGGTTCTTTCATCCGAACTTTGGAACCACGGTTACGGCTCATCCAAAAACAAACGTCAGATTCAAGAATTTTCAAGTCCCCTTCTGGAACGAGGTGTGCTTATTGGCAGAAAAGGCGCAAAAAGCCTTTTTTCAACTCAAGTCCATCGGATGGGACATCGCCATCACTGATGTCGGGCCGGTGATCATCGAGGGAAATATTGAGTGGGGGACGGCCGGAATACAAGCGACCAACGGGGGGTTGCTGACCCCCCGTCTGAAAGCAGCGTTGGCAGCATATAATTTCAAAATTTAAAATCAGGGGCGCAGGCCTTGGATGGGATATCCATAATGACAGATGTATTTCGCAATTCGGCATCGACCTTATACGATCTGGCGTATTCAATTAAGAAAATGAGGAACAACTTCTGGTTGTTAACAGGCGTGGACAAAAGCACCAAAGAAGCATACAGCGTAATCTTTGGGGGGTCATTGATCAATAAACACGATATGGTTAATCGGATTTTTGATCGCCTGCTGCAAGATAAATTCATAGGGAGGCATACGAGCAGTATTTTGGCGAAGCAAAACTTAATTGAAAAAGCAGGGGCATCTCTATTGGTCATCGAAATCGGGAATCAATTGAAAGAAAGTTTATTTAGAAATGATGGGTATTTTGTACCATGCTGGGTATCCGGGTGGGTCAACATAGACAAAGAACCTTCGATCAACATGAGCAGAAACCACAGGCGAAATCTTAAAAAAATAACCGAAAATAATCTAAGCTATATTGTCACATCGGATCTGAAATCACTTGAGGCGTTTTACCATGATATGTACCTGCCCTATATTAACAGTAGATATAATGAAGGGGCCTTGGTTTGGACATATGAAAATATGGCGAAAAAATTCAAGGATTGTATATGCCTGTTCGTGAGACAGGATAATATGAACATCGCGGGGGCATTGATAAATCTAAAAGAAAGAAGACCAAGGTTTTGGACTCTGGGTATTAAAGTGGATATCTTTGAGTATAGAAATGAATATATCATTCCGGCGATTTATTTCTTTGGATTTGATTACCTCAAAAAAATTGGCTTTAGAGAAGTCAATACAGGCTATACAAGGAGTTTCTTAAATGATGGCGTTCTTCAATTTAAAAGGGGACTTGGCTTAAATATAGGGAAGCCCTCCAGAAGTTATTATTATATTAAACCCATTGAAAAGAACAAACAAGTCTCAGCATTTTTAAAGTCCAATCCATTTATGTATGATGAAAAAGGAAAAATTAAAGCCGCCATTTTCAAGGACAAAGATGGCGATGACGATCCAAAATTTCTACAAAAATGTGAAAAACGATACTGTATACCCGGGATACATGAAATGTCATTTTTTGATTTGAATGCGAATGTGAGCGGCGACCATAACTTCAAATTAGATAAATCGCGTTTAAATTTTCGCAGTGTAGATGAATCCTTGTCGCATCAATGAAGTTTGCATCTTTTTGAACGATTATCCAGTATCGCATCCCTCCTGCCGCTTTTGATAATGAAGCTCTAATTTCAATAGATTACTTCTCAATATCATACGAATTCAGAAATTATTTTATGGAAAAAGTTATCATTTTGAATGGAACCGAACTCGGTTACCAGGTTATTCGGGCGCTTGGTGAGAAGGGGATCAGAAGCATCGTTCTCTATGATCAGGATAAAGATGAGATCGGAAGATATTCGAAGTACGTCACTGAATCCATCAGGATTCCGGGCTTTATCGAAAATCCTTCATTATTGTTGGATTTCCTTCTGGAAAAGAAGGGTGAATGGGCGGGATTTCTGATTGTACCGACAAAAGATTATACTGTTGAATTTCTGGCTGCGCATCAGGATATTCTCTCGAAATATTACCGGATACCGAAACTCGATATTGAAATTGTGCAAAAGATAATGAATAAAAGCGCTCTTTACAGAGCGGCAGAAAGTCTCGGCATCGCCGTTCCAAAGACATTTTCCCCAAAAACACGCGATGAACTCAACCATATAAAA
This sequence comes from uncultured delta proteobacterium, assembly GCA_963826785.1. Lineage (GTDB taxonomy): Bacteria > Desulfobacterota > Desulfobacteria > Desulfobacterales > Desulfosalsimonadaceae > CAWGYD01. The sequence goes on along the minus strand of CAWGYD010000008.1, from coordinate 75,668 downwards.
GCGGATCTGAGATTCCCATGTCTTATAAAACCAGGGCTTGGGCATCTCTTTTACAGAAAACACGACATCAAGATGATCGAGGTAGACACATTTGAAGAATTGGTTGATGAGTATAAGTGTCTGACTTCTGATTTTACAAAAGATGAATACGAATTGTCGATCAGTGAAATTATTCCCGGTCCGGACAGTGAGCAGATGATCCAGTATGCCTCCTACATTGATCGTTCTGGAGAGCTTCTTGCTTCGATGACATCCCGGAAAATACGTCAGGATCCGCCGAAGTACGGATACGGAAGAGTCGTTAAAAGTGAAAAAAGCAAGTGCTTAGACGAGATGAGTTACGCTCTTTTAAAGAACTTGGGCTATCACGGTTTTTCGGAAATCGAATGGAAATACGATCCAAGAGAGGATAAATACAAACTCATCGAGATCAATATGCGATTTATTTTTTATATCGGATTGTGTGTCGCGTGCGGCATTAATTTTCCTTATATCCAGTATCTTGATCTGGTAAAAGGCCGGAAAGCCAGGTCAAATTCCTACCAAAGCGATATTTACTGGATTCATCTCTACAAAGACGTACTGCATACCCTGTTGCACCATCACCTGGAGCAATTCAGCCTTAAAGAATATATGGCACCCTATTTGGGCAGAAAAGTATTTGCCGTTCTAAATAAAAGGGATCCCAAGCCTTTTTATTATCAATGGAAGCAGCATGCCATCAACATGATGAAACAAAAGACGCGCAGGATCGTTTAGGCAGCCATGAGGGTAATCGTAACCAATGCCAAAAGCAGAATGGCCTATGGCATCGTGAAAAGCCTTGGTGAAAAAGGCATTGACGTCTATACGGCTGATTTCGTCCCCATGTCCATGGCATTCAGTTCACGGTATTCAAAGGGGCATTTTTTGTATCCTTCTCCTTTTAAGGAACCACAAGCCTTCATTAACGCCATTGTTGAAAATGCCAGACGTCTGCGGGCCGAGGCCTTGATCCCGGTCTTTGAAGAAACATTTTTACTGGCAAAATACAAATCGGCTGTATCGACGCATGTGAAAATGGCGATCCCGGATTATGCGCAGATATTGATTGCGCACAACAAAGACAAATGGCTGCCCCTCGCCCGTAATCTCGGTATCCCGGTTCCTCGCTCGGCAGGCATTGACGAACTCAGAAAGGAAATGGGCAAACTCGATTTCCCGGTTTTGATTAAACCGAAGCAAGGCGGCGGCGCATGGGGGATTGCCCAGGCAGATTCCCGGCAGGATCTTACAAAACTGCTTGAAAAGAGCAATCATGCCGATCGTCCATGGGATCGTTTTTTTGTCCAGGAGAAAATCAAGGGGAATGTTTACTGTGTGGCCATGGTGATGAACCAGGGAATTCTTAAAGGGCATTTGGTCTATAAACAGCTGAGGGATCTGCCGTTTTCCGGCGGACAGGCGACACTCCGGGTCAGCGTCGATAAGCCGGAGATCGTCATCCTGATGAAAAAATTTCTCGAAGCCCTTAAATGGCATGGGATCTGTCAGGCCGATTTTTTAGTCGAGGAAAATACCGGCATACCCTACCTCATCGATATCAATCCGCGGTTCTGGGGATCCCTGGCCCAGGGAATCGCAAGCGGCGTCGATTTCCCATACATGCTCTATCAGATTGCATCAAAAGGAGATGTGAAAGAAACTCCGGGATTTGCAAAAGGCGTTATGACCCGATGGCTTTGGGGGGACCTGCGAACGCTCCCCCAGGCATTGAAGCACCACCGTTACAAATTAAGTTTCATTAAGGAATATTGCGGGCTTTTCATGCAAGATATCGCACTGGACGATTTTTGCCGGAAAGATCCAATGCCCTTTTTCACATTCGGTCTCGATATGATGACGAAGATGATCCGGCAAAAAAGCTTCCGCCCCAGTTCTCACGATTCACTGGAGGGGATCTGGGAATAGCGGAAATCCGGATAGCCCCTCCATCGGATCAATAAGCAGGCATGAATAATGATTGTGCAATTATCTGATCAGATGAAAAAAATCAGAATCGTGAAAATGCAGCACACGCATGTTGCTGAAGTCGTGAATATATACGCGTCATTATTTACCGGCTTGCTCTCGGATCTTGGGAAGAAATGGCTGACCTTATATATTCGTGAATTTTGCAATCATGATTATGATATTTCGGCAGTGGCTGTGGAAGAAAATTCTGATACCAGCCAGGTAGTCGGATTCATAATCGGGTCTAAAAATGTCTCCAGTCACAATAAAGAATTTTTATCCAACCATTTTTTTTTGATAGCGGCCATTTTCAGTTATAAATTTCTAACCCGAAAATCCATTCGAATGACCGTCATGAAGCAGGAGACCCGAAAGAAATTCATCCGGATATTTAAAAATGTTTCTCGTGTAGCCAAAAAGGAAAACTTTGAAAAAAATATCAGGCCGAATGCAATTTATATCATGTTTACTGCTGTCATAAATGATTTTAGGGGAACCGGTGTTGCCGAAAATCTTTTCGAGCATTTCGAGGAAACAATAAAAGAATCCGGAATCACCGAAGGGCGGTTAAGAGTGCATTCAGAGAACATTTGCGCCACCCGGTTTTATAGTAAAATGGGATGGAGACAAGATGCCAGTTTGGAAGAAAATGCTCCTGATTCAAATTGGTTGTATTATGTTAAGCGCTATTAGAAAGATTTGGAACCCTATCTATGCCAATGGGCTGCGTTAATGACCCCTTAAATGGTTATACACCCATTCTTCTTACATCCACCTGTTTTTCCACTGGATCCCCGAGTGGGGGTTAAAGTCGCTTTCATGAAATAGAATAACAAACTTTTTATAATTTTTGCTGGTTATATGGATGAAATTCGCTGAGATCTTACAAAAACTCAGAGGCAAGTCGTTGCACGAGATTTTGGCCGGATGCATTTCATCTTTGCGCGGAATCATCATTTCCTTTCGGTTGGAGAACCGGGAACTGATATCTGTTCGGGGACCCATAAAAATACATAAGAAAAACGGATCCATTTCAGTCGGTGAATATACGGAGTTCTGGCCGGGTGTAAAACTTTCTTGCTTTGGAAGACGCAAGGATCATAAAGCGAAAATTGCCATCGGGAAACGCTGCTCAATCGGCGACCGTACCGAAATTCATGCCGGAAATCATGTGGATATCGGAAATGATGTCATCATCGCATGGGATTGCGTGATTCTTGATCGGGATTATCATTCAACCGATGGAAAAAATGAAGTTTGTGTGCCGGTAAGAATAAAGGACGGCGCATGGATCGGATGTCGCGCCATTATTCTTAAAGGTGTAACTATCGGTGAAGGCGCGGTTGTGGGGGCAGGATCCGTGGTGACGAAAAGCGTTGAACCGCTCAATATGGTTGCTGGAAATCCCGCTAAAATCATTCGAAAAGTTGCCGGCTGGAAGGGGCACTCCGCCGATTCCAGCGAAATACTTTCTGCACGGAAATAAAGGTGCTCACCGAAAAATCAGAAAAGAGAATCGCAGTGCTTCAGCTTATTGCGCCGACCCATTTCGGAGGGGCGGAGCGTGTCGTGCTCGATCTTGCGGAAGCCATAAACGATTTAAAGTTTAAAGTCGTGATCGGCGCATTCGTGAATTTTCATTTCAGGAAAAATCAGTTTATCGAACGGCTCAAGGAGAAAGCGATATCTCACGAGGTCTTCTGGCTCAAAAGAACCATCGATTTTGAAAATATTTTCAAACTTATAAAATTCATCAGCAGAGAAAAGATCAATATCATCCACACTCATGGATATCGTTCGGATATCATCGGACTGATTGCCGCCAAGGCGAACCGGCTTCCAATTGTATCGACCCTGCACGGATGGGTAAATATTGACCCGAGGCTTAGATTCTATGGTCATTGCGATCGATTCGCCCTCCGTTTTTTTGACCGGATTCTTCCCGTATCCGATCAGATCAAGGATGATCTGGCTGCTTTGAGATTCAAGCCCCACAAGATTTCGCGTCTCCACAATTCCGTAGACATTCATTTGGACCATAAATTGAAAAAGGGCGGAGCAACGCATTTTAAAAGCAGTGATGATTTTTTGATTGGGATTATTGGAAGGTTAAGTCCGGAAAAAAATGTAGCCGGTTTCCTGGAAGCGGCCCGGTTGCTGTTGCCCAAATTCAGGAAGGTAAAGTTTTTGATCGTGGGGGACGGACCGGAGAGACAAAACCTTGAAAAAACAGCGGCGAGTCAAAATTTAACGGGAAGGATCCAATTCTGCGGTTTCGTCAACGACATGGAACCCATTTATCAGTCCCTGGATTTATTGGTAATATCTTCTAAAACAGAAGGAATTCCCCTGGTCGTTCTCGAGGCCATGAAACATGCCATTCCGGTTGTATCCACCCGGGTCGGGGGCATTCCCGAGATCATTGAAGATGGAATTGACGGCATGATCGTAGAACCGAACGATCCTCGTGCAATTGCGGCGGCCATTGAAATTTTGCTGAAGGACACGGACAGGTATCGTGAGATATCGAGAAATGCTCAGGCAAAGATTGCGTCCGCCTTCAATCGTTCAAATTGGATCGGAAATATCGAACATATATATCATGAATTGTTGAAATGAGGGGGTAAGCACCGAATGGAAAAATTGAGAGTCGGCATTGTCGGGTGTGGAACGATTTTTCATCATCATCGCGCATTCATCGAAAATTATGAAGGCGCCAGCCTTTGCGCAGTGGCGGACAAGAATGAGAAGGCGCTGGAGAAGGTCAAAGGCGTGTATGGAATAGATCGATGCTACACAGACATGGAAGAAATGATTCAAAAAGAGGGGACCCATGTCATCCACATCACGACTCCACCTCAGACACATGCCGCGTTGGCCGAAACGGCTCTCAAGTTGAAAAATCATGTCCTGGTCGAAAAACCGATGACGATCGATTACCCGAGTGCATGCAGGCTTTACGACCTTGCCCAGGAAAACGGAGTCAAGCTCTGCGTTGATCACAATCATCTTTTCGACCCATGGATGCTGAAGGCCAAATCGGTTCTCAACGGATTGCGGTACGAGGATATTGTATATGTAGAGAGTTATTACGGCATCAATGTCCAGATACCCGAGATCATGAATTACCCGTCTCCAAACGAAATCTCCTGGATTTTCGGTCTGCCCGGCGGCCTCTTTCACGATTTCATCGCTCATCCGCTTTATCTTCTTCTTGAGTATATCGGAAAACCTGTGAAGGTTGAAACGCTTAGCAATTGCAATGGAGCGCTTTTCCAGGATTTAACGGATGAACTCCACGTGATGGCGGCGGGGGAAAACGCTATGGGAAAACTAACGATTTCCTTCAATGCAAAGCCGTTCCAGCATTTTTTGAAGATTTACCACAAAAAAGCCATCATCAATGTCGATTTCAATAACATGACCACGATCGTGAATCCGGTGCGGAAAATGCCGGGAGCGGCGGCCAAGATCGTAGATAACTTTAGCAGCGCAGCCGGCCTGTCCGGGCAAACCGTTGGCAACGTGTTGAATTTCGCCCGCGGTAAATTGAAGCCATATTCAGGGATGCGAAACCTGATCCATTCATTTTATGACTCGATCCGGAATCAAAGCGAGGTCCCGGTCACCAGGGAAAAGGCCCTGAATGTCATGGGCGTTATCGACGGTATCTGGGAAAGCGCTGGAAAACTTCACCCCGGTTTTGAAAATATTCCGGCTCCGGCTGGTATGGCCGAAAACACCAAGGGGAAGGTGCTCGTTACCGGTGGGGGGGGATTCCTCGGCAGGCGGCTGTGCCAGGTTCTTATTCAACAAGGATACGGTGTTCGGGTGTTGTTGCGGAAATTGTCCAAAGAAGATCATTTAAAAAATCTCGGTGCGGAAATACATTATGGAGACATTCGTCATCCGGAAACCCTGGAGAATGCCATACGCGGAGTAGATTATGTGGTTCATGCGGCAGCTGCACAGGATGGCGATTGGGCGGAATTCGAACAGACGACCGTCAAGGGAACGGAAGACGTTTTTGCTTTTTCACGTGAACTCGGCGTTTCCCGTGTCGTCTACATCAGTTCCATGAGTGTCTATCAGGTCAGCGGCATGAAGCCGGGTTCGGTCATAACGGAAGATTCGCCTCTCGAAAGAAAACCGCAGGCCCGGGGTTTTTATACATGGTCAAAGCTGAAAGCCGAGAAGGTCGCGGAAAAGGTCATGAATCAAAGCGATGGCGTCCCTACTGTGATTCTGAGGCCGGCAACTATCTTCGGCCCGGGCGGTCCGGTTTTCAGCCCACTGATCGGCATTTCTGTTTTTGACAAGATTTTTGCGATCCTCGGCAGGAGCAGCATGAAACTTCCATTTGTCTATATTGATAATCTCGTGGATGCGATTGTACTGTCTCTGGAAAATGAAAACGCGGCGGGACAGGTGTTCAACGTGGTGGATGACGGCTGCATCACCAAGCGCGAATATGTAAAAAGGGTCAAAGAGGCGGTTTTCAAAAAATCACTATCCGTGGCCTTTCCTTACTGGTTCGTTTATTCAGGGATCTTTTTTCAGGAGATGGTTTTTAAAATGATGGGTAAAAATCCGGTCCTGACAAGATACCGTCTGAGTTCAGCCTCCAATGATGTCATTTTCAGCAATACAGAAGTCAAGGCAAAATTGGGTTGGTCACCAAACGTCTCCATGGATCAGGGGCTTGGAGAATGTTTTGGCTGGTATCGAAACAACGGGTGACCCTTTATTGAAAAAAACCTGAGGCAAAAAGAAAGATCATGGGCATCATACTGACCCTCATCTGGTCGCCTATCCTGATTTTCATCAGTTTTGCGGCCATATATCATGTTTTTCTCGCAGTCGCTTTTTTCCTGATCAGGGAAACGCATCCCGTCCAGTCGGCGGACCGATACCGGTATATCCTTCTTATTCCCGCTCATAATGAGCAGGCGGTCATCGGCAGGATGCTGGAAAGTTTAAAGACGGTGAACTACGATCCGAGTCTTTTTGAAGTGTCCGTCATTGCAGATAATTGTAAGGATAATACGGCTCAGATCGCCGCGGGTTTTGGTGTGAACGTCATGACACGGGAAAATAGCGCCGAAAGGGGAAAAGGTTTTGCGATCGAGTGGGCGTTGAAGAATATCGATTTTAAGCGTTTTGATGCGGTGATAATAGTGGATGCGGATAACATCGTCGATTCCTTTTTCTTCCAAGGTCTAAACGAGATCATCGGAAGGGGAAGCGAAATCATTCAATGCAACAATTGCCTTGCCAATCCTGAAGCCAGCATTTTTACGAAGATTATCCATGTCTCCAGAACGATAAATAACAACTTATACCATCACGCAAAATACAAATTGGGGTTGTCCTCATATCTTATGGGAAATGGCATGTGCTTTACGACCCGCATCCTTGAAAAACATGGCTGGTCGGCCAGCACGATCGCAGAAGATTATGAATATTATGCAAAGCTGATAATGGAAAACGAAATGATTGGTTTTGCAGCAAAGGCAAAAATATATCATCAGGAATCTCTTGGGATCCGTCATGCCACGGCACAAAGAATTCGGTGGTCCACCGGCCGGTTTCAGGTGGCCAGGACCTTCGGGGTGAGGCTTTTTAAAAAGGGATTGGCAGAACGAAACATCAGGATAATAGATGCCAGTTTCGCTCTTTTGCTTCCCAATCTGTCATTGATGGTAAACATGACCATAGCGCTGCTTTTCGTACTCATTTTGCAAAATCTTGTATATGAAACGGCATACCTGGTTTACTGGATTTCGTTTATGCTGTTTCTCGAATTCACCTACTTTTTCAGTGGAATTTTCCTCACGAACATGCCGATACTGAAATTCCTCGGCGCACTCGCGTATTGCCCCGTATTTTTGATTTGGAAAGGGGGCATTGATGTCATCGGAATATTGGGGAGAAAGATCAATCAGTGGGGCAGGGCAGAAAGGCTTTAACTTTACATGAATGGAGGTGAGCACGCCGTGCAGGCCAAAGAAGAGTTGAATTCGCATTTAGAGAGAGTGAAGTATTTCCACGATCTGGATGCCCCGCAATACACGAAGATGAGATATCAAAATTCACTTTGCGAGGGAATCGCTTATGTGACACGGCGGAAACTGGTACTGGATTTTTTAAACCAGACCTCGGCTACAGTGCTTGATATTGGATGCGGACCGGGCATATTAACAGAAAATCTGCTCGAAAAAGGCTTGAAGGTATACAGCACGGACCTTTCGATCGAAATGATCAAGCAGGCCAAAAACAAGGCTTTGCAGAATCCGTCAGCGGAAAAAGCATATTTTGCTGTAAATGACGCATCGAATCTGCCGTTTTCGAACAAGGAACTAGACATTGTTTTGTGTATCGGCGTCATGTGTTATGTAAAAGATTATCTTCCTGTTTTATCCGAAATTCACCGCGTGCTGAAACCCGGCGGAGAAGCGATTGTTCAAGTCAACAAGATACGGTTTCCCGGCCTGTATGAAAAACTGGTGCCTTTTTATCACTTGATGAAGTCGAAACTTACGGGCAAAAAGTACGATCAGATCAATTTTGATTTTAATTATTTCGATTACCGTGAATTTGTCAGGGATGCTGAGTTGATGGGATTTCAGGTGGATGAATTTCAGTATTTTGATTTCAGAATCCCATTCATTGATGTCCTCCTGCCGAAATTTTCTGTTGCCGTCGGGAAATTCATGTTCAAGAATCGCCACAAAAAATTGATGAGATATTTTGCTTTCGGCCTGCTGATAAAGATGAGAAAATGAATAGTTTAATATGCCTGAATGGGAAAAATTATTTCCCGTTTCGAATGCCAGGTATAAGAAGCGATGTCTATGATATAGCGATTTGTTGGCCATCGAGGAGGACCACACCCAGAAATTACCCCGAAAGTATTAGAATTATTAAGAGCATACAATGCTCGTGCAATATTTTTTATTGTTGGTCGGCGCATGCGCAAAGCCCCACAAGTCATTAAAATGATACACGACCAAGGTCACTTAATTGGAAATCATACTTTCGTGCACTGTAACAAAAACCAGCCTCTCCTTTTTACATTACCTGCATGATGTTTCGAGATGTCAAATGGCAATAGAATCTTGTATCGGGGAAAAGCCTAAAATATTCAGGCCACCAGGTGGACAAATTTCACCAACAAGCTTAATTGCGTCTAAAATTTTTGGAATGAAGTTTCTGCTTTGGTCCCGACATGCGAATGACTGGCAGATACTTGATCCCAAGCGACTGCGAAAGCATTGTGGAAAAAATCGCGCAAGAAGTTTCACCAAGAGACATTCTACTGCTCCATGATGATAACGATAATGTTATAACGATTTTGGAAAAAGTTCTGCCGGTTTTACATGCACAACATATTGATCTTTATGATGGCCATCGCATTTTTTAGGGGTTGCTTAAAAATGACTCCAAATAAGATGACGCCATATCAGTTTCATTTTACAACGATTGGTGAACTTAGAGGACTGAAAAGCAGGATTTTTATTGTTCGGTGACTTTCAAAGCGCTCGGGGGCGTCAATGGATCTACCGTGCCGCCATTATCGTTAGCGGGCCCGATATATGTCGTGCTGACGACGACGTCATCATAATCCATATAATTATCGTTGCCGCCGGCGATATCCGACTGGTTGCCGCCAATTTCGATTCGATCAATGCTGTAATTAGATGATTGGAGTTGGGATATGCTTATTGTTCCTTTACTTGCGCCATCAACCCACAAGGTGGCTTGGCCATTTGTCTGGTTGATAAAAACTTCCATGCAAACCCATGTGTCGGGGGTGTAATCTTTGCTGATAACCCATTGAGTCCAATTTGCCTCAGCCGATCCCGTTCCATTTGATAGGTTGAATCTTGTCTCGCCCCACGAATAGCGATATTTCGGTTCCAAAATGAATATTTGAGTTCCGTTGGAAAACATTCGGAACATTTTCCAGTAATTTTCCAGCTTATTGGTCGAAAGACGCATGTACCAGCGGAGATAAAAATTAGTTCCTGCCGGAACCGATTTTCGCAGGACGTTCTCGCAGCAGGTTCCGCTTGTTCCGTCATAGACCCAAACACGATACCCCCTGTTGCTGGGGCCCGGGTTTGATCTTTCATATGCAGTACTTATCTCAATATCCGGCCCGCCGGCAACAGACTGATCTCCACGGCAACCGACATATCCGGAAGGGCATCCTGCCTCACAATCCCCATCCGTGCACGACCAGTTCGAACTGTACCCATTGAAGTTTTCCTGCCATATGATACCGGCCTGGGCGCTGGCCGATACGGCTATTATAAGGATTGAAGCGATAAAAACGATTTTTTTCATTATAGACCTCATATTCTTTATTTAATTTCACTGGTTCATTTATGGTTTAGACACCATTTTGATCTGATTTTCACATGGCGATGCGAATTTACGATGATTGTGAGTTGATATATACATAATCCTTCACGGTTATCGAGTCCATGGAGATCTATGGATTAATCGTGTATACGATTTCGATGTACGGCCTCAACGCTGCGTTGCTTGCTTCGCTGGATGCAAAATAGCGATAGCTGTTGTTGCCGGCCACCAAATCCGAATTCAACATGAGACCATAGTTCGAAGCCGGATTACGGACCCAGTCCTGAACCATGCCCGTCACATTCCATGCCTTGTAGCCATTGGTTTGGCCAAGGCTGTTCATATCTTCGGCCTGGGCGATATCGGCCTGGGCCAGGGGAACATTTTTGTGACAGATCGCGTTGGCGGTCCAGCCATGAACGCCATCATAGGTGTAACCGTTTACGGCATTCAAGTCAGGATTATATTTGATGATTTTATGCACGGATACATCGTAGGATGCGTCGCCTCCTGCTTTAGTCTGATAAAGTTTGAGAGTGGCGCGCTTAATTTGCACGCCGGCCGGTATGGCATTCGGCAGGCTTAATTTGATCAGCATGGCATTGGCCGGCTGGTTTTTCGGCCATGTGTAGGTGCACAGTTGGGCTGACGAGACATTTACAGCTGAACTGAGGTCGATGAAGGTGTCCTGAAGGGTGCCGGGGTAATCCGCACCTGCTGTATCGCCGAACACCACCGTGTTTTCGCTGTTTGCACTGCAGTCCAAATCGCTGCCGCTGCAATCCTGATCGATGCCGTCACCGCAGATTTCAACGGCGCCGGGGTGGATAGACGGATCATTGTCGTTGCAGTCGCCTTCATTTACGGTATACCCGTCATTATCGCCATCCATGTCATCCGGAGAATTAACGGTGTAGACGATTTCAAAATGGGGTCGGTAGGCAGGCTCGCTTGCTTTGCTGGAGGCGAAATACCGGTAGCTGTTTGAGCCGGCCACTGCATCCGAATTCAACATGAGTCCGTAATTCGAGGAGGGATTGCTGACCCATTCCTGAACCATGCCCTTTACATCCCATTCCTTGACTCCTGGGCTCAGATTCAGACTGTTTACATCTTCAGCCTGGGCGATATCGGCCTGAGCCATGGGGACGCCGTTATAACAGCTGTTATTAGCGGTCCAGTCATTGGCGCCATCAAAGGTATATCCGTTCGCGCGACTCAATTCGGGATTAACCGTGATGATCTTGTGGACAGAGACATCATAGGCGGCGTCACCACCCCCCGCAGTCTGGTAAAGTTTGAGAACGGCACTCTGAATCTGGGCTTGGGCCGGGATCTGTGCCAACCCTAATTTAATCAAGATCGCATTTGCCGGCATGTTCTCCGGCCATGTGTAAGTACACAGTTGGGTCGATGCGAATTTGACAGTGGAACTGATGTCGATGAAGGTATCCTGAACGGTGCCGGGATAGTCTGCATCCGATGTATCGCCGAACACCACTGTATTTTCGTTGCCTGAACTGCATTCTAAATCGCTGCCATTGCAATCCTGGTCGATGCCGTCGCCGCAAATTTCAATGGCCCCGGAGTGGATCGAAGGATCATTGTCGTTGCAGTCGCCTTGATTCTCGGTATATCCGTCACCGTCTTTATCGAGGTCTTCCGGGCATGTCAGATCACTTCCGCTGCAGTCCTGATCGATGCCGTCGCCGCAGATTTCAATTGCGCCGGGGTATATTCTCCGATCATTGTCATTGCAATCCCCCTCATTTTCGGTATAGCCATCTCCGTCATCATCTATATCATTTGGAGATATTGATCTTGCCGTTGTGTAATTGACCGTTTCGGAGAAGACGCTTTGATTCCCGGATGAATCAAAACTGGTTGCGGCAAACGCATATGTTTGCCCTTCTTCAAGTCCGGTGATCAGGCAATTGGTTTGAGTTGTCGAGTTAATTGTCTGGACGGGAGTGGTTTTGAAGTTGGTGCCTGATTTGCCGCAGTACACTTTGTACCCGACCACCCGGCTGTCATTCGGCCTGGCCCAGCTCAAGGTGACTTGAGCGGAGTATACCAATGATGGGAAGATCGTTATCAGCAGGAATGATACAATAATTAATGATGAAGACTTTCGATTCGGTGATTTCATTTATACCTCCTAATGTGTTTATTCCAGCCGTGCAGGAAACAACACCTTAGGAGGTGCTGAATCCGCCAGGCAGGTCCGCCGCCATATCCCTTTCAGGGACTTAGGCCGGTTCCTTTGCGCATCACCATTTCAGGTGATTTGCCTTTATCAAGCGGTTTTTGATTTACTTACATATACAAGCGTTCAATCTAATTAATATCCCATCCGATCGTTTAATTCTTGTCATGAGTGCCGCAATTTCTACTGTGGAATGCAATCCATGTTCCAATCATTCATAATCGTCAAAATTAAATCGGGATATTTGCATTGTCATATTATTAAGTATTCTAAAATAATGAGGATATGATAACCAATGATTCGGAGCCAGCGAATGCAAAAAATTTTCCCTTTATCGGGCCTGGCAAAATTTAAAGCTTTGCATCCTTTAATGATTTGGGGAAGAACTTCATTTGAGTTTTCACCGAAAAACCGAAATTGAACAATTAAATAAAACAATTAGAAGCTGATCCCCAATGTATATAAAATGATGATGCTTTATATCGTACAGATCGATGCACAAAATTATACATTCTTACAAAAATCGATACCCTTCAATGTACCGATAGACTGCACACAGGACCCCTTTATTCATCAAGGCCTGCCATCTGCTCTTAATCCTTGTGAATGGCGGCCTCAGAAATGAATCTCATCTCTCTTCATTTGAGTAAATCTCAGATGTCCTTCCCTCTTTTCGTCTGATTTTGGCAAGATCCCCCTCCCTTATAAATCACCAGAAGATATTTCTCTTCGTTTTTTCTCTTGCAATTCCGACAAAAGGCGTGCCATATTGAAGCCTCCACTGACTGATGAGTCAGTCAGTGGAGGCATGCATTGCTTTCATATTGATTTATTTGGTAATTCAGATTGTAAGGGGATCGCATCCATTTGACTTTCATGATTGATGGGGCCTATCTTTTGGTTACATCCGGCCGCATTCCAGTTGAATAGTCATGCATGAGGGGGGAGCAACAGAAACCAATGAAACGCTATATCGAATTCGTGCTGAAATGGCCAAAGTCGGTGCTGGCCGCCTGTGTGATCATTACCATCATTCTCGGGCTGGGCATATTCAAGCTGCAGTTTGACACCTCGGTGGCCACGTTTCTTCCCCAGTCGGATCCGGAATACCTGTACTACAACAAAATCAAAGAGATTTACGGGGACAACAGCGCTTTCGTCATCCTGGACATCACCCATGAAAATCTGTTTCAGCCGGCCACGTTCAAGCAGGTGGATAACCTGCTGACCGATCTGGAAGCCTTTCAGGATTACCATGCCGACCTGGAAAAAGCGCGAACAACAAAGGCGCTCAAAATTCTGGCCGATCCGGAAGCAAGCCGTGAATCCCTGCTGGCCGCATTCGAATCAGATCCGTCTTACCAGCGGCTGCTGACGCGGAAAATGGATCAGGCGGGGGCCGGGGAAGGGGTGTTGAGCACCTGGAAAAGGTCCCGGCTGGAAAAGGCGCTGATCGCCGCAGATGAACTCAAGTCCCGGGAAATGATCGAAGAAATCATATCCCCGTTTACCATTAAGGACATCTCCGGTGAGGATGATATGCTCACCACCGTCCAACTGATCGAAACCGATCCGGCGGGACGCCGCGTGCTGCCGGAGACCTCCGGCGATTTTCAGTTGTTTGCCGAACGTCTCAAGCGAAACCCCGTGTTTGAAAAAGGGATCTATGCCACCGATGCCCAGGGCGAAATTTCCGATTTCGCCTTCATCATCCGGTTCGCCGATGTTTCGAATTCCGATCCCATATCCCGGGAAATCCTGTCCATCGTAAACAGCTACAAGTCATCGCTGACCATCATTCCCCAGGGAGAGCCCATCATCTACATCTGGCTCAACAACTACATGCAGCGGGATCTCTCGGCACTGATCCCGCTGGTGATGCTGGTGGTGATCGTTGTTTTCTACCTGAATTTCAGGACCCTGAGGGGGGTATTGCTGCCCTTTACCACCCTGTTGATGGCCATGATATGGATTCTGGGACTCATGGGATACCTGGGCATCAAGATCACCACCGTGGGCGTCTCCATCCCCGTGCTCATGATCGCGGTGGGAAGCTCTTATGCCATCCACATCATGAATCAGTATTATGCCGATTATCACCTGATCGTCGAGGAAGGCCCGGCCACCGGTCTTGCCCATTCCATGGCCCATATTTCCACAACGGTCTTTCTCACCGGATTGACCACTTTCGTGGCCTTTCTGACCCTGGGCACGCACCAGCTGTCCGCAATCCGGGAATGGGGAATCTGTTCGGCACTGGGCGTCGTGTTCGCGGTGCTGATATCCGCATCCTTCATCCCGGCAGGGCTGGAACTGCTGCCGTACAGTTCGGGCAAGAAGAAAAACACCAAACTCTCCGGGGTGAAGTCTCCCGTGATCGACCGGGCCATCGAGTGGCTCACCCGCGGGGCGCTTTATCACTATAAAGCCGTCGTAGTGGGGGTATTGTTGGTAATGGGGCTGTCGGTGGCCGGGTTGATGCAGCTTAAAGTGGAGACGGAACTGCTGCATTATTTTAAAAAGGACAATCCCATCCGCACCAGCGCGGAAGTTATCAGCGACAAGTTCGGCGGGCGATGGGGGTTTGATATCCTGGTGGATTCCGGCCGAAAGGACGGCATCAAATCCGCCGATTTCTTAAGGACGATTTCCGATATCCGGTGCTGGCTGGAGACATGCGACAATAATCTGTGCATCGGCCGGACCGATGCGTTCCCGGATTTCATCAAGACCATGCATATGGCCATGAACAATGACCGTTTAAAGTATTTTAAAATACCGGATACGGATGCGGAGGTGATGGACTATCTCGAAATTTATTCCGACGATGACCTCGATTCCGACGGCCGGGTGGACCGGTTCGAGCCCTATGTGGACACCCAGTTTCGAACCTGCAACATCCTGACCCGTCTGGGACAGAACAAGGGGGAGCTTCTAGGGAACCGGGGCCATTAAGGAAATCTTTACGACCATCAATTCCTATCTTGAGAAGAATCTCCCCGAAGGATATAATTTTAAAATCACCGGTCATCCCGCAATGGTCATCAAAAGCGTCGACTATATCGTGAATGGCCAGATTCAGAGCCTGCTGCTGACGCTGGTGGTGATCGGACTGGTGGTGCTGATCCTGATGAGGGATATCCGTTCAGCGCTGCTTTCGCTGATTCCCATGACGGTCGCCGTGATGCTGAATTTCGGTATCATGGGATGGTTCGGTATTCGCCTGGATATCGCCACTTCCATCATCGCGGCCATCACCATCGGCATCGGCGTGGACGACACGATTCATTTTTTAAATACCTTCAGGTGGTTTCGCATGCAGGGGGAAGATGTGGACACGGCCATTGCCCATACCCTCAAGGTCGCCGGCAAGGCCATCCTCTTTACTTCCCTGGCGCTGATATTCGGTTTTTCGGTCATGGAATTTTCCACGTTCAAGCCCCTGATCCTGTTCGGTCTGCTCATGACCATCACCATGGTGGCCACCACCATCGGCGCGTTGCTGGTCCTGCCGGCCGCCATTAAGTTGACCGGCGTCAAACTCGTTAAAGCGGCCGCGGTCTGTGTGCCCGAAACCGGCATCCCAGCGGCCTGTTCCCCTCAATAATACCGGATGCAGCGATCATCATTTTCACGCGCATCTTATAAAAAGGAGGTTTCTTTATGAAATTGCGAATTGCGGGAATCACGTTGGCCATGATGCTGGCGGCGCATGTGGCCCTTGCCATGAACGGGCGGGAGATCATGGAGAAAAGCGATGCACTGCCCGAACCCCAGACGGCGATTTCCAAGATCATGATGGTCATCCACAAGGGCGGCAACGCTGAGGAAAAGGAATTTATCGTTCAGATGAAGCAGTTTGACAATGACGAGGACAAGGCGCTGATTTCCTTCATCCGCCCCACCAAAATCAAACTGCTGACCCACTCCCACAAGAACGCGGATGATGATCAGTGGCTGATGCTCTCTTCGGGCAAGGTCAAACGGATCGTATCCTCCGGCAGGGACAAGCCATTTGTCAATTCCCATTTCTACTACGAGGATCTGACTTCGGTGGATATCGACGATTATGACTATAAACTGCTGGGGGAGGAAAAAGCCGTTGACGCGGACTGTTACAAGGTGGAAGGGGTGAAGAAGACCGCCGACAGAATTTATGACAAGGTCATCTTCTATGTCCGCAAACCTGATTATTTCGTGGTGCGGGTCGATTTTTACAAGGACGGCCAGTTTCATAAGTTTTTGGAAAACTATGATATCAAAGAAATTGATGGCATTTTAACCCCGCATAAGGTAAAAATGGAGTTGGCCAACGGGGCCGGCAATACCGAACTGATCCTGAAAGGATTGAAGTACAACACAGAGATTGACAGCGCAAAATTCAACAAGGAAGCCTTAAGATAGAAAAGCCCTTGTCTGTCCCCTCCGGGGCGCAAAAGACAGGGGATACACCGAACACGGGAATAACGGCTTTTGCAGAATTCAAAGGGGCTTTGTATTCAAGTTGCGCGACGGATGAGGATTTTCCTGCCACACGCCATGGGAGCAAAGCTCCTTGTTTTTTTGGCCCTGTTTCTGTGGGGACCCCGCTTTTATCAGATGCAGGTGCCCCATGCGTTTGCCGTCGGCCCTTCGAAAGTCATTGTCTTTTCGGAATCTTCTGATGAAAACTCCGTCATAGAAGATGAAGACGTTGAAGGAAGTGTCTTCCGCAGAAGATGAATCGGGCTTCGAGGAAGATGAATCGGATTTGGATGAAGAGGATTCGTCCACCGAGGGGGGCGCGGAAGGGGAGGGCGGATTCGAAGAGGACTGGGATGCAGACCTGGAGGAAGAATTAAATCTCGGGGGTGACACCCCGGCCTTTACATGGCGCCTGGATGCCGCATTCGAAAATTATATCAATACCAACCGGGAGCAGGATTTCGTCGATGCGGACCAGAAGAGCGAAATCAGCGCCGGCCTGGAAATCAAATATGGCACCACCCGGAGCTACCTTTTTTCCGTGATGGATGCCTATTTTTACCCCACCTTCATAAATGAGGATATTGGAGCGGACTACCCGTATTCCGAAGAAACCGAGTTTTATCGCAACCTTCGGGTGTCAACCGAGTCGAGCGAACTGATGGCCCGGGAGCTCTATTACAGCTGGCTTTCCGGAAACTACCGGATCCGCATCGGCAATCAGATCTTCGGCTGGGGCACGGCCGATTTTCTAAATTCCACATCATATCTCAACCCGATGGACCTGCGGGAACTGCTGTTTAAAGACCAGGACGAAGTCCGTCTGGGCGTCCCGGCTGTTTCCGGAATGATTTTTTCCGATGACTATACCGTCGAACTCGTATTCGTCCCGCTTCATATCGCAGCGGCCCTGCCGGCCACGAACCATTACTGGTCGGTAAAATTCGTGGAAGGGTCGTATCCGGTCATCTTTGACGATTCCGAACCCCTGGATGCGGATGCACGAAATTTCGGATATGCCGGACGGGTTTCCACCACCTTCCAGGGAATCGACATCTCTTTTTCCGCCTACCACGGCCCGGACAACAATCCGGTGCTGGTCCCCTACCAGACGGTGCTGATCCCCAATCAGCCGGTTGCCCTGCTGGTAAACCCAGAGTATTTCGTGGCCGATTTTGTGGGGGCGGATTTTTCCATGGACTACGATGATTTCGTGTTCCAGGCGGAAACCGCCTATTCGCCCGACAAGACCGGGTTTGTCAGGCAGAATACGGACCTTCCCCAGTTCCTGGAATTTCCATTCGATACAAAGGAATCCGGATTTGTATCCTATTCCGTGGGATTCAACTATTTCATGCCCCTGCATCAATGGATTCCCGGGCACACCGGCGACACCCTTTTCACCGTGGAGTGGTATGATGCCATGTATCTTGATGACGACATCAACCCGCCCCAGATCACCGATTTTGCCACCGTCCGGTTTCAGGATGATTATTTCGACAAGCGGGTTCATCTGTCGCTCACCGGCATCTTCGAGACGGCAAGGGGAGGGATGATCTTCTGGCCCCGGGCCGAATACGATTTTAAAAACGGCTTCAAGCTGGAACTGGCCTACATCGGCATAAATGCCAGCGGAGAAGACGATTTTGAGGAAGATTCCATTTTCTACTATTTCCGGGACAATGATTTCGTGATGGTGAACCTGCGGTATGCATATCCGTAAATTCCATATCTGGATGTTTTTGATCCTGCTGGCATGCATGGCCGGGTGCGGTGACGATTCAAAAGACACCGGGCCGGTCCTCACCGGCACGTTCAGCCTTCCCGAGGGTCTGGCTGACAGCGATGCCCCGGTGCTGGTGGCCGTTGCCAATACCCTGGACAGGGATATTCTGGAAAACCGTCCCAAGGAGGCGATCCTCGCTTATGTCGTGGCCGACCGGGAAAACAATTCCTTTACGGTGGACCTGTCCCGTCAGAACCTGTCCCCCGGAGACGAGATTTTCCTGATCGCCTTTCTGGATCACAATTATACCAATGATGTGCCTTTCCCGGACCCCGGCGATTTTATCGGCGTCTATTTCGAACCCGGAAAGATCTCGCCGGCAGTATTGCTCAAGGAAGGCATCGATGACCGGTTTCATATCGATATCACCCGGGAAGTGTTTGACTATACGGCTTCTGTTTCCGGGAATATACTGGGCGAGGAAACCGGGGATGTGATTCTGGTGGCGTATGCCGGTGACATTGCATCATCGGATTTTTCCGCCGTGGATGTCAATGCCGTCATCGGTTATCAGAATATCACCAAACAAGCCGCTTCGACGCCGTATACCATCGACATCCTCCCCTACGGCATGAATGTGCCGGTTCAAAACGTGCAGGTGTTTGCCCTGCTGGACGCCAACGCCAACCAGGTGATCGACGGCGGGGACAAGATCGGTTTTTATTCCGCCCGGGAAGGTTTCTCTTCCACCCTGCTTACGATTAAGGACAATACCGAACTGTCCGCCGTTGACATCTCTTTTTCCTTCACGGTTTCCGATCCGTCAGAAGCAGCGGTCTTGCTGTCCGGCAATTTCACTCTCCCGGGATCCTATGATGATCAGGCGCCGCCGGTCTACATCGCCGTGTTTGATGCGCAGAATCCGGAGGCCGTTCTGGAAAATCCCTTCGGATCGATCCGGTACTTTTCAAGGATTGCCAAAAACTCGACCCAGTTTTCGTTTGACCTGGGTGCGGCCGGCCTTTCTCCCGGCGATGAAATCATGGTGATCGGTCTGTGGGACCGCGATTTTGCGGGGGGGCTGCCCAATCTCACCCCCGGCGACATGATCGGGATTTATTTTGAAGAAGGCCGGATTTCCCCTGCGGTGACGCTGAATCAAGGCGATAACTCCGGTTTGACCATTGATATCACCCGGGAAGTGTTTGATTATACGGCGTCCATATCGGGGCAGATTTACGGAAGCGGCAAGGGGGATGTCTACGTGGTGGCTTATGCGGGGGAAATCGAATCATCCGATTTCACCGCCATCGACGTAAATGACGTCATCGGGTACACCGCCCTCTCCAAGACATCGGAACCGGCGGCATACGCAATCGATATTCTCCCCTATGGCAAAGATGTTCCCATTAAGGATGTGCAGGTCATCGTCCTGCTGGATGCCAACAAAAATGCCCGCATCGACGGCGGCGACAGGATCGGGTTTTACAGCGCCGGGAAAGAATTTTCCACCCTGCTCTTCATCGATGACGGCACCGCCCTGACCGAAATTGACCTGGAGCCGACCTTTACGGTTTCCGATCCTTCGGATATCCCTTTGTCCATTTCCGGCCATTTTACCATCGACGGCACCTATGCGGAGCAAAAAGCGCCGGTATTTATCGCCGTACTGGACGGGGACGATCCCGAAGCCATACTGGATAATCCCTTCAATTCGGTGCGTTACTTTTCCAAAATTCCAAAAACGACGACCGAGTTTTCCTTTGATCTGGCGGCCCTCGGGTTTGTCCCGGGTGATAACGTCATGGTGATCGGATTGTGGGACCGCGATTTTGCGGGCGGGATGCCCAATGTCACCGTGGGCGATTTTATCGGCATATATTTTCAGGAGGGCCGGATCACGCCGGCGGTGACGCTTACTTCCGGGGACAATTCCGGGTTTGTCATCGACGTTTCCCGGGAGGTGTTCGACTATAATGCCACTATTTCCGGACAAATTCAGGGGGAGGACAAGGGCGATGTCTATGCGGTGGCTTACGCCGGGGATATCGAATCGTCGGATTTTTCGGCCATCGATGTCAATGCCGTCATCGGGTATACGGCCATCTCCAAGGCGCCCGGGCCGGCGGATTACACCATCGACATTCTTCCCTACGGCAAAGATGTGCCCATTGAAAAAGTTCAGGTGATCGCCCTGCTGGATGCCAATAAAAACGGGCGGGTGGACGGGGGCGACAAGATCGGATTTTACGACCGGGGCGGTGAGTTCTCATCGCTGGTCCGTATCGATGACGGCACTGCGCTGACCGGCATCGATATCGCATTTTCCTTTACCCTATCCGAACCATCGGATATCCCTTTATCCATTTCCGGGTATTTTACCATTCCGGGTGACTATGCACAGCAGCAGGCGCCGGTCTACATTGCCGTACTCGATGGAAATGATCCCGAAACCATCCTGGATGATCCATTTTCAGCCATCCGGTATTTTGCCCGGATACCCAAAACCACCACCGGGTTTTCATTCGACCTGGCTGGTGCCGGCATTGTTCCGGGGGATCAGGTCATGGTCATCGGCCTGTGGGACCGCGACTTTGCCGGCGGGCTGCCCAACCTGACGGCAGGCGATTTCATCGGCATTTATTTTCAGGAGGGGCGCATCACCCCGGCGGTGACGCTTACTTCCGGGGACAATTCCGGATTTGCCATCGATATTTCCAGGCAAGTGTATGATTATCAGGCCGCCATCTCCGGGAAAATCATGGGCCAGGACAAGGGGGATGTGTATGTGGTGGCTTACGCCGGGGATATCGAATCATCGGATTTTTCCGCCATCGATATCAATGCCGTCATGGGGTATACGGCTGTTTCCAAGTCACCGGGTCCGGCAAATTACACCATCGACATCCTCCCCTACGGCAAAGACGTGCCCCTGGAAAAGGTGCAGGTGATCGCCCTGCTGGATGCCAACAAAAACGGACGCGCGGACGGGGGCGACAAGATCGGGTTTTACGACCGCGGAGGAGAATTCTCATCCCTGGTCTACCTGGATGATGGCACCTCCCTGACCAATATCGACATCGCCTTTACCTTCACCATATCCGAACCGTCGGATATCCCCTTGTCCATCACCGGCCATTTCAGCATTCCCGGTGACTACTCACAGCAGCAGGCGCCGGTTTACATCGCCGTGCTGGACGGCAGCGATCCCGCGGCCGTCATGGAAGACCCTTTTTCCGCAATCCGGTATTTTGCTAAAATGCCCAGGTCCACCACTGAATTTTGTTTCGATCTGGCCGCCGCCGGAATCGCTCCCGGAGATCAGGTCATGGTGATCGGTTTGTGGGACCGCGACTTTGCCGGCGGGCTTCCCAATCTCACCCGGGGCGATTTTGTAGGCATCTATTTTAATGAGGGCACCATTTCACCGGCACTGACATTGACTTCCGGTGAAAATTACGGATTTGCAATCGATATTTCCCGGGAGGTATTCGACTATCATGCTTCGGTTTCCGGAAACATCCGGGGCGGGGAAGCAGGGGACGTGTATGTCGTGGCGTATGCCGGCGAAATCACATCTTCCGATTTTTCCGCCATCGACGTAAATTCCGTGATCGGCTACACTTCCATGGCCAAGGCGCCGGGTCCGGCCCCTTATACCATCGATATCATTCCTTACGGGAAAAACGTGCCCATGGACAACGTCCAGTTGATCGCCCTGCTGGATGCCAACCAGAACGGCCGCATCGACGCCGGCGATAAGATCGGATTCTACGACCGGGGCGGTGAATTTTCATCGCTCGTTTACATCGATGACGGAACGTCTTTGACCGGCATTGACATTTCCTTTACCTTCGTCATCCCTAAGCCGTCCGGATACGACATTTCCATCGCCGGGACCTTTTCCATGTTTTCGGAATATTATTCCGATGATTATCCCATGTATATTTTCGTCTTCGACTCGGACAATCCCGCAGATATTCTGGAAGACCCGTATTCCGCCCTGAAGTATTTTTACAAAATGCCGGCCATGGATGTTTATTTCGATATCGACCTGTCCAATACCGACCTGAAGCCGGGGGATCAGGTGATGATCGCCGCCCTGTGGGACAGGGATTCTTCCGGCGGCTTTCCCGTGCCCACCCGGGGAGACAAGCTCGGGCTGATGGTGAACAAGCGGACATATCAGTTTACGGTTGAACTTTCCTGCGGCAAGAACATCGTCCCCCCGGAGGATTACGAATTCAAGGTGAACAAGCTGCTCTATGATTTCGATGCGTCCATCAGCTATGCACTGGACTTGAGCCACACCGGATCGTTCAATATGGAGCGGGCACAATTGATTGTTCTGGCCATCCATGTGGACGGCATCTCCATCGGCATATCTGCAGCGGGGAAAATCGAATTCAATATCGATATGGACTACATCCTGGGCGCGGACATCCTTTCGCCCACGGCGTACGACTATATCGGCATCGGAGAGAAACCCTGCACACTGTGCACCCGCAAACTTCCCATACTGACCGCTTTGTACGAACAGATCGTGGTTTACGAAAACAACCGCCCCCCCCAGCCCCTGATCAAGGGGGTGGATGCAGGCGGTCTGCTCGAGCGCACGGCCTACCTGGTGGCTATTCTGGACAAAAACGGGGACGGACAGCTTGGCAGCGGTGATGAAATCGGGTACTACAGCAAGGACATCATCGATTTTCCCTGCGGGGACAAAGTGATAAAGATCCCCTGGCTGGGCGATCTGCTCTACCCGGACTGGTTCTGCGGAAAAATCAAATTCCCGTCTCCCATCCAGCGGATTACCAAAGGGGTAAACGCCCCTGAAGACGGCCCCTACTGGATCGGAAATTTTATCGAACTTTTCTGAGCACCCGCGTCTCTTTAGCCCCGTAATCCGGGGTGCCTTCAAAATTAGTTTGACAGCCGGCATAAATCCGACTAATTGTAAATAACAATTCGTTTTTTTAATCCCCCGCTTCTTTTAACCCGCTAAAGGAACATACGATATGCCCCATGCCAGATTTCTGCGCCTGCTCATCCTGATCGGAATCGCCATTTCGGCGGCCGGATGCGCCAACGCCAAATTCATGGCCGATTCCATGTCCCCGCTGCTGGACAAGATGAACACGGCCGTCAACCGGAACAATGATGTGGAACTGGTGCGGGACGCGCTGCCCGCCAGCCTGATCCAGATGGACGGTATCATCGAGGCGTCGCCGAACAATACCAAATACCTGGTGATGGCCGCAGAGGCCTACAACGGGTATTCGTTTGTCTTCCTTGAGTCGGAGGACCGGGAACGGGCCATGAAGATGTATGCGAAATCAAGAGACTATGCCCTTCGTGCGCTGTCTCAAAAAAAGAAATTCGCACAGGCCCTGGACGGTCCACTTGAACCGTTCGTACAAAGCCTTTCCGTGTTCAACAAAAGCGACGTCCCCGCGCTGTTCTGGGGGGCAAGTTCCTGGCTGAGCTGGGCCGGATTAAACGTGGATGACCCGGAAATCTTTCTCGCGCTGCCCAAGATCAGGGCGATGCTGAAACGTTCCATGGAACTCGACGATACCTTCAAATACGGTGCTGCCCACACGGTCATGGGCGTTCTGCATGCTTCGCGTCCGGTGGCCCATGGGGGGAAACCGGAACTGGCCCAGGCGGAGTTTGACAAAGCCTTTGCCATATCAGACGGAAAAATGCTGGTATTTTATCTGATGTATGCCCAGTATTATGCCTATCAGATTCAGGACCGGCAGTTGTACGTGGATACGTTGAACTACGTCATTTCCGCACCGGAAGATCTGCTGCCCGAGATGACATTCATCAATTCGGCGGCAAAGAAAAAAGCCCGGCGGATGCTGGAAGATGTTGACAATGTTTATTAGGAAAGGCGACCGATGAAATCAAAATCCTTGTATGCGATTCTCTTTTCCATTCTATTTCTGATTCCAGTGGCGGCATCTGCGGCGGATCAACCGGAAATTCTGTTCAAGATGGCCACCATCGCCCCCCGCGGGTCCTATATGATGAATGTCATCAATGAAATGGATGCCCGGATCCGGAAGGAGACCGGCAACCAGGTGGGGGTAAAGCTCTATTACGGCGGGGTTCAGGGCGATGAAATGGATGTTTTGCGCAAAATCCGGCTGGGACAACTGCACGGCGGTACATTCACCGGCCATGGTCTCGGCCAGATTGTCCCGGAGGTGCGGGTCACCGAACTCCCCTATGTATTCCGGAACTACGAGGAAGTCGCCTATGTTCGTGAAAAGCTCCGTCCCTATATGGAGAAGCGGTTCGAGGAGGAAGGCTATATCGTTCTGGGGTGGAACGAAATCGGTTTTGTCTACAACCTGTCCAAAGTGCCCATCACCTCCATCGAAGTGGCCCGCAGCCAGAAGTGGTGGATGTGGCAGGGCGACCCGCTCAGCCAGGCCATGTTCGAGGCCTTCGAGATCACCCCGGTTCCCCTTTCCATCACCGACGTCATGACCTCGCTGTCCACCAAGCTCATCGATACCGCCCCCATCACCCCCTATGGGGCGGTGGCCTACCACTGGTATGAACGATTTGGATACATGGCCGAAATGCCCACCACCAATGTCCAGGGGGGGACCATCGTCACCAAGCGGATGTGGGATAAGATTACACCGGAAAACCAGATCAAGATCAAAAAGATCTGTCAGCCCTATTTCGATAAACTGAGCCTGCATACCCGGGAGCAGGACCACAAATCCATCGAGGTGCTTAAAAAAGCCGGCATCAAGGTGGTCCCCTTTGATCCGGAAAAGGACAAGGCCCAGCTGGAATTTATTTTCACCACTTCAAAGAAGGCCCGGGAGAACCTGGTGGGCAAACTCTACTCCCAGGAGCTTCTGGACGAGACGCTGGGGTATCTGGAAGAATACCGGAAAGCCCATCCGGACAGTCATGTGGAAATGATCAGGTAGGGCCGCCGGCATGCAGTGTCTGAAATGCGGCAATGAATTTGAACCGGATCTGCTGGGATGCCCGGTCTGCGTGGCTGCCCGGGCGGAAACCGGGCGCTTTAACCGGTGGCTGTCCAAGGTTGAAGATGTCCTGATCGTGCTGTTTCTGGCCGCCATGGTTGCGATGGTGCTGGTCCAGATCCTGATGCGCAACTTTTTTCAATCCGGGATTTCCGGCGGGGACACCCTGGTGCGTCACCTGGTCCTGTGGATCGCTTTTTTCGGTGCGGCCGTGGCCACGCGCAGCCGGTCCCATGTGAAGATCGATGCGGTGTCCAATCTGATCCCGAAACGATCAAAGAAATATCTGGAGCCGGTCATCAGCCTGTTTTCGTTTATCGTCTGCTGCATCCTGGTGTTTGCCGCGTTCGAGTTTGTCGAAATTGAGTATCAGAGCCCGGGCACTTCGCCTTTTCTCAACCTTCCCAGCTGGTCCATGGAGGCCATTCTGCCCCTAGGCTACACCCTGGTTTCCATCCGTTTCCTGCGCAACACCATCATGGGATTTTATCGCGCCTTCCGGGAGGCTGACCGATGACCGCATTTCTGATCGGCCTGATCATCTTGATGGCCCTGCTGGGCGCGCCCATATTCATTGTCATCTCCGCCTTTGCCATGATCGGTTTTTATGTGGCAGACATTCCCTTTGCCGCGCTGGTGGTGGATACCTACAACAAATTTGCCAACAACCCCATCCTGTATACGATCCCGCTGTTCACCTTTGCAGGGTTTATCCTTGCCGAAAGCCGTTCTTCGGTCCGGATCGTCAATTTTTCCCGGGCGGTTCTGGGATGGCTGCCGGGCGGGTTCGCCATCGTGGCCCTTGCGGCCTGCGCCTTTTTCACCGCGTTCACCGGTGCATCCGGTGTGACCATCATCGCACTGGGCGGACTGCTCTACCCGGCCATGATCAAGGAGCGATACCCGGAGCGGTTCTCCCTGGGCCTGCTGACTTCATCCGGGTCCCTGGGGCTTCTCTTTCCCCCCAGCCTGCCCATCATCATCTATGGGGTGATCGCGGAAACCAGCATCAATAAGCTGTTTGCAGCCGGAATTATTCCCGGACTGCTGCTGATTCTGCTGCTGTCATTGTATTCAATGGTGGTGGGAATACGCTCGGATGTCATCCGGGAAAAGACGTCGCTTTCGCTCATGGCGAAAACCACCTGGGATGCCAAATGGGAATTGTTCATTCCCCTGATCGTAATTCTGGGCATTTTCGGCGGATATGTCACCCTGGGAGAAGTCGCCGCGCTGATCGTTTTGTATGCATTTATCGTTGAGGTCTTCATCCACCGGGAGATCAAGCTGCGCCACATGCCCCTGATCATGAATCAGAGCATGGTGCTGGTGGGCGGCATCCTGATTATTCTGGGGTCTGCCCTGGCGTTGACCAATTACATGATCGATGCCCAGATCCCCATGGTGATCCTGGAAAAAATGCAGGACCTGGTGACATCCAAATGGGCCTTTCTCATCGGCTTGAATGTATTTCTGCTCATCGTCGGGTGCATCATGGACATCTATTCGGCGCTGCTGGTGGTGGTGCCGTTGATTCTTCCCATCGCGGTGAGCTACGGCATCGACCCGGTCCACCTGGGCATCATCTTTCTGACCAACCTGGAGATCGGGTATTCCACCCCGCCGGTGGGAATGAATCTTTTCATCTCCTGCTTTCGGTTCAAAAAGCCGGTTCTCCAACTCTACATGGCCGCCATCCCTTTTCTGGTGATCCTGATGATCGGGCTGCTTCTGATTACCTATATTCCCCAGCTCAGCCTCGGCCTGATTACACTGCTCGATGTCAAATAGCCGGTTTTATCATGACGAGGCGGAAGAAATACCGGGTTGAGGATATTGTCGATGCCGCAGTGGAGATTGTCCGCCAGCGCGGTATGGGCAACTTGTCCGCCCGGGCATTGGCGCATCAGCTCAAGGCCTCCACCATGCCCATTTACACCCGGGTCAATTCCATGCGTGACATCGAGGAGGCGGTGGTGGAAAACGCCTGGCAACGCCTTCTCTCATTTCAGCTCACCCCCTACAGCGGCGACATTTACATGGACATGGGGCTCGGTTATGTTCTGTTCGCCCGAAATGAAAAATATCTATTTAAATGCATTCACGATGAAACCTATTCGGAAGTAAATACCCGGTGCAGTGCCGATAACTTCGAATATCATCTGAAGCGGTTGAGGGATTACCCGGTATTCGACCGTTTTTCAGACGAATCCAGAAGAAAATTCATGTTCCACGGCTGGCTGTTTTCTCATGGATTTGCCAGTCTGCTAAACAGCGGCATGGAAAGTTATATCCGCTCGCTTGAATCGGATTCGGCGATTCGCGAAGTCTTCACCGAAGCGTCCGCGATTTTCTGGAAAGGCCTGAAGGCACTGCTGGACCGATCAGGATATGTAAGCGCCCCGTCCGGGAATATATCCCCTCATGATCTTTGGGACCGGATCGATTTTTCATTCATTATAGAGTTCCGGCCGACGATTGGGGAGAAAGTAGCGCATGTGGTGGTCCCGGACCGATTTGAGCGCATCTGCTTTGAGGTTTGCGATCAGCAGATGTTCAACATCGCCCGTGTACTCGGCCAGGATATCACCGGACGGGCCGATCACCAGGATGACCCCGGGAAAGAGGAGTCCCTGGCCATTTCCCCCCACCGGGTTGCAGGCAATGACAAACATGCCGTTGTCGAATGCCCGGGCCCGCATGTGGCGAAGCCATGATCGCTTTTTGGCTTCCGGCGGTCCGACCCGGTGATGCGTGGGGGATGAACAGCGCGTCGGCGCCCTTGACCGCCATGGCCGTGGCCAGTTCAGGAAAATGGGCGTCATAGCATAACTGGATGCCGAAGGTGAACTGCGGAACGGTAAACAGGGGGATGGCCTCACCGGGCGAGAGCACCGCTTTCTCAGGCGGTCCCAGGTGCAGCTTGCGATAGATGCCAATGAGGCCTTCCGGTCCGAACACCAGGTGGCTGGCATAAATCAGTCCGGCAGTGTCAATTTCCGCCATTCCGGCCAGAATCGTGATGCAATGCTCCCGGGCCAGATCTTCCAGAAATGCGGTGGACGGGCCGGGCAGGGGCTCAGCCCATTTCCGGATCTCCGGACCGGAGCAATACCCGGTGACGCACATTTCCGGAAAGCAGACCACATCCGCTTTTTTTTTAGCGGCAGCAGCAGTCCAGCGGGAGAGGGTCTTAAGATTCTCCCGGGTCCGGCCCACCCTGAAACAGGCGGTGATGACGGCGATTCGGATATTTTTCATGGCATGCTTTTCAAGCATGCCTGCAGCCAAAACGGCCTACAGGCTGAAATGGGCCTTGATTTTGAACACCCGGGTGGCGGGCAGGCTGATGAGGTCGGTGATGCCGGTTTTTATGGAAATCTCTTCCAGATATTGATCGATCAGGGACATGGAGGGGGCGATGAAGGTGAACCAGACATTAAACGGGTTTTCGCGAACATAATTATGGGTGACCCCCGGATACTGGTTCACGATATTTGCAAATTCCCCGATCCGTTCCTCGGGCACTTTTCCGGCACAAAGTGTGCTGACGTAGCCGAGTTTTCCGGGCACAAAATTGCCCCCGATGCGGCGGATGATGTTTTCGGATTTGAGCCGGCGGATGCGGTCGATCACCTCATCCTCGGACAGGCCGAGTTCGGTCCCGATTTTCTGGTAGGGCCTTGAAGAAATAGGGAAATCAGACTGTATCCGGTTGAGCAGCGCCTTGTCTTTTTCATCTAATGTTTGCATGATTTACTTTGCCATTGTTTTAATCCGGACGTTGCGGTTTCGGGGCCCGTCGAATTCGCAGAAAAAGATGCCCTGCCAGGTCCCCAGCGCCAGTTTTCCGCCTTCCACGGCCACCAGCTGGGATACGCCCACCAGGCTCGACTTCACATGGGCAGGGGAATTCCCTTCGGCGTGCCGGTAGTCGGCTTCCCATGGGACGATCCGGTTTAAGATGTTCAAGATGTCGGATGCAACCGTTGGATCGGCATTTTCATTGATGGTGATGCCGGCGGTGGTGTGCGGGACATAGATCATGCAGATCCCGTTGTCGATGCCCGCCGATGACACCGCATCCTGAACTTTACCGGTGATGTCGATCAATTCCGTCTTCTGCCGGGTTTGAACTGAAATTTTCATTTGTTCCCCCATTTTCGTTTTGAATGATAGACGATGCCCCGGCGGTAATCAAGTGGTGAAGGGGGGCGTATGGATCATTTCTGAAAGCGGGTGATGCAACCGGCGCGGACGCGTCCTGAATGCGAAATTAAAATAAAAAGAGCCCTGCACAGCGGGCAGGGCTCTTTACAACCAGATAATGAAAAACATTTACGGTCAGGGGGTTACACGCACCCGGTCGGTTTCGGAAGTCCGGCCATCTTGCAGGCTCCCTTGCCGGGTCCTGAGGGGAACAGTTCATAGATGTGTTTCAGTTTGAAACCGGTAAGCTTGGAAAGAATCCGGACCATCGGGGCGATGCCGTTTTTCTTGTAATAGTCCTGCAGGACGTTGATGACTTTCCAGTGCTCATCATTCATTTCGTCGATGCCTTCCTGCTGTTTAACGTATTTCACCCAGGCCTCGTTGTAATTTTCGAAATTGTCGATAAACCCGTCTTCGTCTACGTTAAACGTATTCCCTTCGAATTCAACTGTTGGCATTTACTAAACCCTCCTTTTCGCATTAATATTTATGAATTGGCGCACATTGCCGAAGCATTTCACTTAGGGATATAAATTATTAATTTATCGGGTATTGCTGATATTGTCAATATGAAAATTATGATCCGTTAGTACTCCCGCGGCATTTCATTGAGCTGGGCCAACGTAAATACCGGGCCGTCCTTGCACACCAGTTCTTTGCCGATATTGCAGCGTCCGCAGATGCCGATCCCGCATTTCATCCGGTTTTCAAGGGACATGATGATGTGGTCATGGCTGTAGCCGAGATTGTCCAGCACCGGCTGGGTGAATTTGATCATGATGGGCGGACCGCACACGATGGCATAGGTGTCGTCATTTCCGGCAGGGGCTTTCTGCTCGGTGATGGTGGGAACGAAGCCTTTCAGATATTTCCAGTCGGGATCATCCGTGCCGTCCACGGTGATGTTCATGTGTATATCGTCCCGGTTTGCCCACTGCTGCAGTTCGTCCTTGTAGAGGAGCATTCCCGGGGAGCGGGCGCCGTAAATGACATGGATATCCTTGAACTTGTCACGGTTTGCCGGGTCCGTCATGAACATGATGGAGGACCGCAGGGTGGTGAAGGCAAACCCGCCGCCGATGATCACCACGCTTTTTCCCTCCAGCATTTCCCAGGGGAAAGGGTGCCCCAGGGGGCCGCGGAGCCCCATGATGTCGCCTTCCTTCATGGCATGAAGGTAGGAGGTCACTTTTCCGGTTTTGAAAATGGTGAATTTGACAAAACCTTTTTCCGTGGGAGAGGAGGCGATGCCGATGGGAATTTCACCCAGTCCCGGAACGGAAAGTTCCGCAAACTGACCCGACTGATACGCAAACCGTTCCTCGTCGGCCGGATCTAGAAATACGAATTTAAATGTCTTTAAACTATTATCCTCGGTTTCCGTAATGATTTGATCAATGCGGACCGGGTATGGCAGATATGGATTTCGCACGGTTGTTCTCCCCTTGGCTAAGACGATGTCACTTCGCAGGCGCACGCCTCCGGATCATAGCTGTTCATCTGGTCGCAGATTTTCCGGATATCGATGTTGACCGGGCACATGCGGATGCATCGCCCGCAGCCCACGCACTGGATGCCGCTGTCGTATTTGTCCACGTAATATTTGAGTTTATGCATGAACCGCTGGCGCATCCGTTCGAATTTCTGTGTCCGGGGATTGTGGCCGGAGGCATGAAAGGTAAACAGCGGAAACATGCAGCTGTCCCAGTTGCGCATCCGGATCCCTTTCTTGCCGGAAGTTTCATCCTGGATGTCAAAGCACCAGCAGGTGGGGCATGAATAGGTGCAGGTGCCGCAATTGATGCAGGAAAATGCCGCTTCCTGCCAGAAGGGGGCATCATAGAGGGAGAGAATGGTTTTTTCTCTGAGCTTGTCTGTTGCCACGGTCGAGACGACCTTTTCTTCAGCGGTGGTGCGCCGTTTTTCAATCTCCTGGGCGGCCGCTTTGTCCGCCTCGGCGGTCCATCCGGCTGCCGCCACCAGGGCTTTGCCTTTTTCGGTCAGCACTTTGGCCAGAAAGGACTCCCCTGTATCCACCAGGAGCACATCCAGTCCTTCTTCGCCGAAGGGCGATGTCCCCGCACTGGTGCAGAAGCAGGTGCCGCATGGGTCCGCACAGGCCAGCCCGATAAAGGTGGTCGCTTCATAGGCCCTTGTCCAGTACACGTCCTGATACTCCGGCGTGTCGAAATTCCTTCGGACCAGGGGGAAGGAGTACGCATCACAGGGGCGGATGCCGATGACGGCCCTAGGCGTTTCATCTTCCTTGATCTCTTTTAAGATCCGGTTGTCCGGGCTGTTTTCATCCAGGCTGTAGGAAAACATCTTCTGGCTCTGGGGATAGATGATGGATTTGGGCGACAGGCGGGTATTCTGATACTGATCGAATTGAGGCAGAACGCCTTTGTCCAGCACATCGTATTCAAAGTCGTCTTTTTTCCTGACCGGGCCGTAGACGCGGTAGGCATCTTTGAGCTTCTCGATCCCGGACGCCCAGCTTTGTTTGTCTATTGCAATGATCATGGTGATTCGCCTATGCTTTATTTGATGAATTTTTCAGGGTCATCCGTCTTGTAGGTATCCAGCGGCGGCCGTTGTTCCGTCGACAACCCGGCTTCCCACCCATAGAGGTCCAGGCAGTCCTTGTTGAGTTTCTTGGTGAATTCCCTCACCTTGATTCCCATGGGGCAGGCCCGCTCGCAGGCACCGCAGTCGGTGCACCGGCCGGCACAGTGGTAAGCCCGCAGCAGGTGAAAGGTCCGCACATCGATGGGGTCCTGGCTTTTGCCCACCCACTGGGGCCGGGATTCATCCACGAAGCAGGTGGGGCAGTAGCACAGGGGGCAGGCGTTCCGGCAGGCGTAGCAGCGGATGCAGTTGGAGATCAGGTCCTGGAAATAATCCCATTTTTCCTGGGGGTTCATGGCCTCCACCGCATCCACCGAGGCGTACTTGTCCACATCCGCCTGTTCTTCCACCAGTTCGCCCGCCAGTTCATCATAGATGACCGGGTTTCTGTGCGTGCACACGGCGCAGTTTTCGGCAAGGACCTCTTTTTTGGGAATTGTTTTTTCAAAACCGTTTCCCTTGAGCGTAATGGAATCGCCGGACTCTTCGATTTCCGTAATTTCGCCCTCGACCCTCTTGCTGACCGCATGCCGGTCGATCATTCCCGTGCAGGGCACTCCGATGATATGGAGCTGGTCGCGCTTGATCTTGTTTTCGATAATGTGGGTGACGATATTTCTGGAATCACACCCCTTGGCGACGATGCCGATCCTGTCCTTGCCGCCGGTGATATAATTGGCCAGATTGATGCCGCAGCTGCTGTCCCACACCAGTTCTGCCGTCTTCTCAGGCGAAGCGGTGCACAGGGGCTGGTTCATCATGGGCAGGCTTCCTTTCCGGAATCCGATGACCATATCCACCTTGCCTTCACTGAGCAGCCGTTTGGCGATTTCTCTGATTTTTTCGGTATATGCCGTCATGTCTAGTCAACCTTGGGTTCGGTTTTTGCGTATTTTTTGTCGGAATCCAGCGCCTTGACTTCTGCGGTGATTTTTTTGACCACATCGACGAATTTGGTGGATTCGGCCGAAGAGATCCAGGAGAAATGGAGTCTTCCGGGCTCGATTCCAGTGTGTTCCAACAAGTTTTTCATCAGGGCGAATTTTCGGCGTGCATAATAATTACCTTCCAGGTAATGACATTCACCCGGATGTCACCCCGATACCCAGACCGCATCCGCACCCTGGCGAAGCCCCGCCAGGATAAATTTGGGGCTCATACGGCCGGTGCAGGGGATTCGGACCACCCGGATATTGGGCGGATATTCCATCCGGCTCACCCCGGCGAGATCTGCTGCGCCATAGCTGCACCAGTTGCACAGGAAGCTTATGATTTTCGGTTCTTTTTCAGCCATTGTCTCTCCTTGGATATTTGATCATTAAACCGCTTCATCGAGTTCGAAAATCTGGGTGAGGATCTGATCCGTATCAAAGCCCTTCAGGTGGATCGCACCGGACCGGCAGGAGGCCACGCAAAGCCCGCATCCCTTGCACAATGCCGGATTGACTTCCGCCTTGCCGGCAAACCGGCCCTCTTTGGCAAAAGACGGCGCGGAATAGGGGCAGAGGGATACGCACACGCCGCATTCGGCACACTTGGCCTGCTCCACCTGGGCGATGGTCCCGGAGCTGAAGATATTTTTACGGGAAAGCAGCGTCACCGCCCGGGCCACAGCCGCTTTTGCCTGGGCCACGGATTCGTCGATGGGCTTGGGGTAATGGGCCAGGCCGCACAGGAAGGCCCCGTCGGTGGCGAATTCGGACGGTCCGAGTTTGGCATGCTTTTCGATGAAGAACCCGTCTTCATTCATGGGAACCTTGAAGAAGTTGGCCAGCTGCTCATCCCGGTAAGGGATGATGGCCGTGGCCAGGGTCACCAGATCGGCTTCGATCTCCACGGGGCGGCCCAGGATGTGGTCGATGGTCTTTACCATGACCTTGCCGTTCTTGACGGTCACCTCCGGTTTGTTGTCGATGGAAAACCGGATGAAGATAACCCCCTTCTCCCGGGCTTCCTTGTACAGGTATTCTTTTTCGCCGTATGTCCGGATATCCCGGTACAGGATATAGATATTGGCCTCCGGATTTTTCTTTTTGAGCTCCAGGGCGTTTTCCACGCTGTGGGTGCAGCAGAGTCGTGAGCAGTACATCCGCTCGGGCTCCCGGGAGCCCACGCACTGGATGAACACGGCGGAATTGATCTCTTTTAAGGCCGGGTCGTTTTCGATGAATCTGCGGTCCAGTTCCTGGCTGGCCATGATCCGGGGATCCTTGCCGTAGCTGTACTCCACGGGGGTATAGGGGGCCGCGCCGGTCGCCAGCACCACCACCCCGTGCTCGAGGCTCGTCTCATCGCCGTTTGCGGAAAACGTGGACTTGAAATTGCCCACAAACCCTTCCACCTGGGTAAGCTTCGTATTCAAGTGCACATGAATCCGGTCATTCTTGTTGACCGCTTCGATCATTTCCGCAAGTTTTTGCTGAATGTCTTCACCCTTGGCGGTATGAAACAGGTTTTTCGCCTGGCCGCCCAGGCTCGCATCGTG
Source organism: uncultured delta proteobacterium (assembly GCA_963826785.1). Taxonomy (GTDB): domain Bacteria; phylum Desulfobacterota; class Desulfobacteria; order Desulfobacterales; family Desulfosalsimonadaceae; genus CAWGYD01. The sequence continues at coordinate 40,569 of CAWGYD010000008.1, read as the reverse complement.
TTCCACCAGGTGGGTTTCATACCCCTGCTCGGCAAAGCATTTGGCGGCAGCCATTCCGGAAATGCCGCCGCCCACGACCATGGCGGTCTGGTTGACCGACAGTTCGGTTTCCCTCAGGGGCTCCTGCAGGGCGACCTTGGCCACCGCCATGCGGACCAGGTCCCTGGCTTTTTCCGTGGCCATCTCGGGATTGTTCTTGTGCACCCAGGAGTTCTGGTTCCGGATGTTGGTCATCTCGAACAGGTATTTGTTCAACCCGGAATTGAGCAGGGTTTCCTGGAACAGGGGTTCGTGTGTCTTGGGGGTGCAGGCCGCCACCACGATCCGGTTTAGTCCCTTTTCCTGGATCAGTTTGACCATGTTGTCCTGGGTATCCTGGGAACAGGAAAACAGGTTTTCGGTGGCAAACTCCACGTAGGGCAGGGTGGATGCGTACTCCACCACCTTGGGGACATCCACCACGCCGGCGATGTTGATGCCGCACTTGCAGACAAAAACGCCGATCTTCGGCCGCTCCCCTGCAATTTTGCGTTCGGGGGTGACCTTCTTGGCCCGGGTTTTGGTGTTGCGGGCGGACGACAGGATTTCAGCCGCTGCCGAAGCGGCCGCACTGGAATCGATGACCGCCTGGGGAATATCCTTGGGGCCCTGGAATGCACCGCAGGCGAAAATGCCTTCCCGGGAGGTGTTCACCGGAGAAAATGTCTCGGTTTTACAGAAATTGCCGGGGGTGAGTTGAAGCCCCAGTTTGTTGGACAGGTCGACGAGCGCCGGCGGGGTCTGCAGGCCGATGGAAAGCACCACCATGTCGAAGACTTCGATTTTAAGCTCCCCGTTTTCATCCACATACCGCAGTTCCAGATCGTCGCTTCCGGGAACCGGGTTGATGGTGTGGACCCGGCTTCGGACGAACCGGACGCCGCTTTTGGTCTTTGCATTTTCGTAAAACCGCTCGAACTCTTTCCCGGGTGTCCGCATGTCCATGTAAAAAATGGCGCAATCCAGGCCTTCCCCGGCGTGCTCTTTGGCGATCACCGCTTCCTTGATGGCATACATGCAGCACACGGAAGAGCAGTATGCATTGTCGCACCGGTTCAGATCCCTTGATCCCACGCACTGAAACCAGGCGATTCTTTTGGGCTCCTCCTTGTCCGAGGGGCGGATCACATGGCCCATGGTGGGGCCGGAGGCGGACAGCAGCCGCTCGAATTCCATGGAGGTGATCACATTGGGATGTTTGGCGTACTGGTAATTGTCGAACCCGGACGGATTGAACGGCTCGAACCCCGGCGCCATGATGACCGCCCCGACGTTTAGGGTCAGGGTCTTTTCCTTGTCTTCGTAATTGACCGCTCCGACAGGGCATTTTTTGGCGCAGACGCCGCATTTGCCCTTGGTCAACTGGAGGCAGTTCTCCGCGTCGATGGCGTATTTGAGCGGAACCGCCTGGGGATATCGCACGTAGATGGCTTTGCGCTTGCCCATCCCGGCGTTGTATTCGTCGTCCACCTTTTTGGGGCATTTTTCCGTGCAGGCACCGCAGGCGATGCACTTGTCAATATCGACGTACCGGGGCTTCTGCAGCAACTCGACTTCGAAATTGCCCGCTTCCCCCTTGATGTCAACGACTTCCGAAAGAGTGACTAACTCAATATTTAAATGCCGGCCGACCTCGACCAGTTTCGGTGAGATAATTCACATGGCGCAGTCATTGGTGGGAAAGGTCTTGTCCAGCTGCGACATCACGCCGCCGATGGAAGGCCCCTTTTCCACCAGGTATACATAAAAACCCGAGTCGGCGAGATCCAGGGCGGATTGCATCCCTGCAATGCCGCCGCCGACGACCATTACGGATCCGTTGACGTCTTTGGCCATATTTTGATACTCCTGTTTGATCATGATGAGCAGATTCGCCAAAAGGCGCCGGCTCGAACAATGATTGATTTTATCCGCAGTGGGCGGTACCTTGTAAATCCGGCAAATTCAACAGGAAAGGTACAGCGAAGTCAAAATTTTTTTGATATCGATAAATACAGAGGATGTCAATAAAATTCTGAGCGTATGCTTATTTCCGAAATTCATTTTCTCCGGTTAAATTAATAATTTAAAACTGAATGTCAATTCAATTCATTATGCGCGGACAGTCCCCGAAAATCGTCATCATCACCGGCCCCACCTGCATCGGCAAGACATCGGCGGCCCTGGCCCTGGCGGAAAAATTCCATGGAGCGATCATCGGTGCGGATTCCATGCAGATTTACCGGCACATGGACATCGGCACCGCCAAGCCGGATGCCGGTGAGCGGGCCCGGGCGCCCCATTTTATGATCGATATTGCCGACCCGGATGAATCCTATGATGCGGCGCGGTATGCCAGAGAAGCCCGGCAGGCCGTATTGCAAACCGGTCAGCAGGGCCGGGTGCCGCTGGTGGTGGGGGGGACCGGGTTTTACATAAAGGCCCTGGTGCACGGTCTGTTTGAAGCCGCCCCGGCCGATCCGGAACTGCGGGAAAAACTCAAGGAGGAAGCCCGTGATCATGGATTGGAGGTCCTCTATGCGCGGCTTCAATTGCATGACCCCGAGTCGGCCGCCCGGATCCATCCGCATGATACCTACCGGGTCATACGGGCGCTGGAGATGTTCGACCTGACCGGAACGCCCATGTCCCGATATCAGCAGGCGCACGCTTTTGCCGACCGGTTTTACGAAACAATCAAATTTTGTCTCTATATGGACCGCGAGGCATTATACGATCAGATCAATGCCCGGGTGGAGTCCATGATCGAGGGCGGCCTGCTGGCGGAAGTAAAAGCCCTGCTGGCAAGGGGATATGGGCAGGACTTGCGGCCCATGCAGGCCATCGGATACCGGCAGATGCTCGATTTTCTGGAGGGGCGTTTCGACTGGGAGGCGGCGGTAGCGGAAATGAAAAAAGCGACCCGCCGCTATGCCAAGCGGCAGCTGACCTGGTTTCGCAAAGATCCCGAGATGATCTGGAAAAAGCCGGGGGAGATCGATGCGATCATCGATGAGGTGCAGGCGTTTTTGGAAAAGTAATCTGATTATGAATCGCTAAGGTTTGGCCCAACCGGCCGGTCCGACACCCCCCTGCGCCCCCCTCAAGGGGGGAATTTTTCTTTGCAGGGTGAATCGTTGAATTTTCTTCCCCGTGTCGGGATAAGCCATTGATAATTCCCCCCTTGAGGGGGGCCAGGGGGGTGTCCCCACGCCGGTCCTCCAACTCTACAAAGGGGAAAATCAGCTTAGAACGGAAGGGGTTTGCCCGTCAGGTAGGCCATGGCCCGGCACGTGGCGATCAGGGTTTCGTTTTCATCGGTGACGCGGATGTCGTAGTGCGCGATTTTCCGGGATCGGCTGATTTCGACGGCTTCTGCAAAAAGGCGGGTTCCGAGTTCCGGGCTGGCCACATAGCTGACATTGACATTCAGGGCCACGGCGATGGTGCCGCCGGTCTGGCTGGCGGTTTCAAAGGCTTCGTCGATGAGGGCGAAAATGGCGCCTCCGTGTGCCCGGGCGTATATGTTGGCCATACCCTCCGGCGCATACATCATCTCCACTTTGGAATACCCGGTCTCCAGTCCGATAAGCCCAAGTCCCATGGTCTTTGCAAACGGCTCATTTTCCACGGCGCGGTAGATGGCGTCTCTGATCTTCTGATCCATGAAATGTTTCCTATGACAGCCGGTTCCAGAAATCCTTTGCCTGGTCATCCATGCTGTTTTCTTTTTTATCGCTGTGATCGCTTTTATCTCCACCGAAAGCTTCCGGCCTGCCGGGGGAGTAGGTCGACCGGCCGTTTCGCAGCCGGGCGATGCGGTCTTCGATGGGGGGGTGCGTGGAGAACAGGTTCATCATGTTTTTCCCCGCCAGGGGATTGGTGATGAACATGTGCGCCGTGGCCGGTTCGGCCTTCATGGGGATTTTCTTCGAATAGGCGCTAAGCTTTTCCAAGGCACGGGCCAGGCTTTCGCCTTCCCCGGTAATTTTGGTGGCGGAACTGTCCGCCAGATATTCCCGGGACCGGGAGATACCCATCTGGATCAGCAGCGCCGCAATGGGGGCGATGATGGACATGGCGATCAGGCCGAGAATTCCGCCGCCGCCTTCATCTCTGCTGCCGCCGATGCCGCCGAAGATGGCCGACCATCGGGCCAGGCTGGCCAGCATCATGATGGCGCCGGCCATGGTGGCCGCGATGGTGCCGATGAGGATATCGCGGTTCTGGACGTGGCTGAGTTCGTGGGCGATGACCCCTTTTAATTCATCGGCATCCATGTACTTGAGAAGGCCCTGGGTGACGGCAACCACCGCGTGTTCGGGGTTCCTGCCCGTGGCAAAAGCATTGGGGGCTTCCTGGGGAATGATGTATACCGCAGGCATGGGCAGGCCGGCCCGGCCGGCGAGGTCTTTCACGATGCCGTACAATTGCGGGGCTTCTTCCTGGGAAACCCGTGAGGCCTTGTACATCCGGAGAACGACCTTGTCGGAATACCAGTAAGAAAAGAAATTGATCCCGCCTGCAAATATCAGCGCAATGACCATTCCGCCGGTCCCGCCGAGCATTTTGCCCACCCAGAGGATCACCGCGGTCATGACCGCCAGCAGAACGGTTGTTTTAATCTGATTGCCCATACGTGTTGACTCCTTTACAAGTAAAAAAAATTGTCGATCACACTTTTGATGAAGCCGTAAAAAGTCGGATTTTACGCTTTCGTCATTCCGGCGGAGGCCGGAATCTACTACAAACTAAGTTGGTTATAGACTCCGGTTTTCACCGGAGTGACGAACTTTGGACTTTTTACGGGTTCATCACTTTTAACTTTTTAAAATAAAGATGATTCGGCGAAAAACAAGGACCGGAGAAAAGGATTTCCACGGGGCAGACGCTTTTAATAACCGGCAGACCCGCGCCCCTGCCGGATGCTCAGGCAATGCCCGTACAGCAGGAAGGGTTGGCGCAGAGATAAAGGATAGGGGGTTCAGGCGGCCATTGTGGCCCCGGGGCGTCATCATCCGGCAGGGGGTGCATGTGAGAAAGGCGATCGATCGATTATCTGGCGGAGGCCATCGGCTCGGCGGGTTCATCTTCGGATGGGGCCGAAGGCTGCTCGTAGGACCAGTCTCCCCAGGACTGATCGATGATTTTTAAGACCAGGGGCTTGATGATATCTTCGGCCACCCGGCCGTAGAGGAGGTCGAGATGGTTGGCCCCCTCGATGACGAAATCCACCACCTGGCTGCGTCGGGGAGAAATCTCGATCTGCCGTGCCTGCTCCGCGGATTCGATATGATAGATTTTTTTGGAGCCGTGGGGATAAAACTTACTGAATTGGAGGTTGTCCGGCGGCGCCAGCGGATCCCGGGTCCCCCAGAAATGGAAGGTGGGGATGTTTTTGGGAAAATATCTCAGGTGCGTGGAATAGTTGAACCGGCTCTGGTCCATGCGCTTGAAACCTTCGCCGTTGTATATCGCCTTTAAAAACTGGAACCCCAGTCCCAGGGGGACCGATTCCAGTGCATTCTGGACGTAGAGCCGGGTAAAGTTTTTATCTGATTTATGGTTTTCCGGGCAGATTAAAAAATTCAAGTCGCCGAGATTGGATCTTAACATCAGCTGGGTCAGATCGCTTAAGACCGGTGCCTGCACCATCTGGGACACGACTTCTTTCACCGGCACATGGTGGAGCCTGAATATCCGTGCCAGATGGTTGAGCCAGAGGGTGGCCGGGAATAACGCATGGGACAGCTTGTTGAAAAATTTCGGCGACCCCAGCGAGATCACGGCCCGAACCTGGGAAAGCTTCTCCTGGGCGGCGTCGACAGGGGGAAGGATCTGGTTCAAAAAGGCTTTCTGCTCACTGGTCAGATCTTCGATTTCATTGAGATGCAGCCGCAGGTTCCAGTTGAGCAGCATGTTTTCCGCGATGATGCCGCCCATGCTGTGGCCGATCAGCACGGATGGCTTTTGCTTGCTGCGGTTGCTGATAAACTGAAGCACGGTGGGCAGGTCATAATCGATGAGGGTATCCACCGTGTACATGGGGTCGAACTTGCCGTGGTTGATCCCCATCCCCCGGGGATCGAACAGGTAGACCCAGTGGCCCGCATCGGCCAGGTCCTTGGCCATGGACTGCTGATTGGTGAGATTGTAGCAGTTGCTGTTGTTGGCAAATCCCGGGATCAGGATCACCGATGGCCGGTTGTCGCCCGAGGTGACGTCTTCTATGCTGACCAGCCGCCGGAACTTGATCTCTTTTCCCTCTTCCGTATAGTCCCGGTAATAAACGACTTCGTAATCTCTCCGGCCGTTCTGGGCATTTTCCTCGATTTCGCTGTCGAAATAAGCGGGCAGCCGGTTGCTCTTGAGGGTCTCTTTCAGGATCCGCCGCCGGGTGGCTTCCTCGTATATGTCCGAGAAAAAGTAGGCCGGAATTTTCAAGCGGGTGATGGTCAGATACTTGAGCTGTTTGCGGGTCAGTATGATCACATTTTCCGTCAGTGTAAGACTGCCGGCTTCGAGTTCCCCGATCAGGATGTACTTGATCCGGTTTCTCGGAATCCGGGTCCCGGTCACCCTCAGAAAGATGTGGTAGAGCGTGAGGGCCAGCTTGCCGGCGGCAAGGGATCGCAATTCATCCCTTGATTTGAGCAGCTCCTTGGATACGGGCAATCCCAGGCGGAGTTGGCCTTCGTAAAATTTGGAATATGAATTGTAGCTTAAATTGATCCACCGGCAGATCATGTCATTGGCAAAATACCGGATCATGTTCTGGCGGACGATTTTAAAGCGGGTGACTGAATTGGATGCCAGCTGGAGTTGAACCCGGGGAATACGGGGAAACTTGCGCAAAGCGATTTTTCCGTCTGGGAGCGGGGCGACCTCTTTCATCTGCATTTCTTTATCACTTGCGGATACCCGCTTGAAGATGATCATTAATATTTTGGGAAGCTTTAGTGGATCAAACGTTATCGTAACCATATCTAACAGCAAGCGGTAAATAAATCAATCTTCTTGTTAAACTTTTTTTAACGCTTTGCGTCAAAATCCAAACAGGCACATCTGTAATAAAGATTGAACATTAAATCAAAAATCCGCAAATTTCTTTTCTTCGATAGGTTGACTTGGAATGAATTAAATGTATCATCCCATCATCGGAAAGTTGCCGGCAACGGCTTATTTTTTTTGATCCCGCAATTTGTTTAAAAAATCTTTTGCCCTTTTCTGATTGAGGTGTAAATTAGCAATGTCAAAAGTTTACAGTTAGATGGGGAAACCATACAGCAGGAGGAAAAGCGATGGAAACATACGTGGGAGCCGTTGACCAGGGGACCACCAGCACGCGGTTTTTTATTTTCGACCGGAAAGGAGAGATCGTGTCCATGCACCAGCTCGAGCACCGGCAGATCTATCCGAAGCCGGGATGGGTGGAGCATGATCCCATGGAGATCCGCGATCGCACGATGGAGGTGATCCGGAAAGGCGTCCAGCGATCCGGGATCGAGCCCAGCCAGCTGGCGGGCCTGGGGATCACGAACCAGCGGGAAACCACCGTGGTGTGGAACCGCAAAACCGGCAAACCCTACTACAATGCCATTGTCTGGCAGGACACCCGCACCGAGGACATCTGCCGTCAACTGGCGGTGGGGGGCGATATGAATTGCTTCCGCGACCGGGTCGGCCTGCCGCTGACCACCTATTTTTCAGGGCCCAAGATCAAGTGGGTCATGGACAACGTGGAAGGGGTCGCCCAGGCGGCGGATTCCGGTGATGCCATCTTCGGCAACATGGATTCCTGGCTGGTCTGGTGGCTGACCGGAGGGCCCGATGGCGGAATTCACATCACGGATGTGACCAATGCCAGCCGAACGATGCTGATGAATATTGAAACCCTTGAATGGGACCCGGAAATGCTTGCGGTCATGGGAGTTTCGGAGCAGATGCTGCCGACTATCCGGTCATCCAGCGAAATCTACGGCCATACCGATAAATCGGGCATTTTCAGTGCAAGCGTTCCCATCAGCGGAATACTGGGGGACCAGCAGGCCGCCCTGTTCGGCCAGACCTGCTATTTGCCGGGAGAAGCCAAAAATACTTACGGCACCGGGTGTTTCATGCTCCTCAACACCGGAGAAAAGCTGGTGCAGTCCAAATTCGGCATGCTGACCACGGTGGGATACCGGATCGGCGATCAGCCGGCGGTTTACGCGCTGGAAGGCTCCATCGCCATCGCCGGTTCCCTGGTGCAATGGGTCCGGGACAACCTGGAGATGATCAAGGAGTCCAGCGAAATCGAGGATCTGGCCAAAACAGTGGAGGACAACGGGGGGATCTATTTTGTCCCGGCATTTTCCGGGCTGTTTGCGCCCCACTGGCGCAGCGATGCCCGGGGCGTCATCACCGGGTTGACCCATTACATCCACAAGGGGCATATCGCCCGGGCCGTTCTCGAGGCCTGCGCCTTTCAGACCAAAGAGATCTTCGATGCCATGGCCAAGGATTCGGGGATCGACCTCAAGGTGTTGAAAGTCGACGGCGGCATGGTCAAAAATGAACTGTTCATGCAGTTTCAGGCCGATATTCTCGATATTCCCGTCGTGTGTCCGAAAAACAGGGAAACCTCCGTGCTGGGGGCCGCCTATGCCGCCGGCCTGGCGGTGGGATTCTGGCGGGATCAGGCCGAACTGGCCCGGCACTGGGCGGTGGACCGGCGGTGGGAGGCGAAGATGGATCCGGAAAAGCGCAAAAACCTTTACCAGGGCTGGTTGAAAGCCGTCAAACGCAGCTATGCATAAACATAAATGTCTTTGCCCGCGGGGATTTAGAAGCATTGTGCCCCGAAGCGCGGTGTTTTTGCAGCAATGAACTGCAGCGGCCGCCGCCGGGACACCCCCCTGGCCCCCCTCAAGGGGGGAATTAAGGAGGGACGGTCTTCCCTCAGATCCCATTTCCTCCCCTGAGCTGATCATTGCACACACATCGCACCGGGGGGTCTTGATAAACAAGAACAACGGAAAGGACCTTAAATTCCCCTCTCAGGGGGGGATCAGTGCGCCGATCGCAATCAGATTCATCCACTCGGATTTAATTCCCCCCTCATAGGAGGGCAGGCCTTGAAATTACGATCAAATTCCCCCCTTGAGGGGGGCTTGGGGGGTGTCGGACCGGTGAGAAATCAAAAGATAAACGGGTGAAAAACGCTTTAGCAAGTTAAGCTCCTTGAAAGAAGCGGAACCGACTTCATCGTCTGTTCGTGAATATTTCCGCTTCCTCGGATTGGCCGATAAGTCCCGATTTACGGGTAACCAATTGAAAGCTAACCAAAACGTTAATTTTTTAGGATTGACAGGTCATTCTATCCCTGTTATTGACATCAACCGCTAAAAACAATATTCTTTAACGGTTATCAGGAGTCGTGAACATCGTTTAACAGCGGCTTTAATTCCCATTTGCATCCCGGAGGGAGATTCATCCCCGGGGAGGATTTTTACCGGGTCATCCGCGACTGAAAGGAAAGCAATGCTGCCCGAATATTTCGAATTCTCGTTGCCCACCAAGGTCATATACGGCATCGGCATTTTAAAGAACATCGAAACCGCCGTGAAACACCTGGGAAAAAGGACAGCCCTGCTGGTCACGGACGAAATTCTGGCCAAAACCGGACCGGTGGATAAAGTAAAAAACGGCTTCGAGAAGACCGACATCGAAATCGCGGCCGTATTTGATAAGGTCCCTCCGAATTCGACGCTGAAAGCCGTCGAACAGTGCGCGGCCCTGGGAAAGCGGCATAAATGCGACCTGCTGATTGCCGTGGGCGGCGGCAGCGTGATCGATACGGCCAAAGTGGCCAACATTCTCCTGGTGAAGGGAGGGAAGGTGGCCGACCACATGGGCGCCTACCTGCTGGAGCCGGCGGAGTCCCTGCTGCCCATGATCATCGTCCCCACCACCGCCGGCACCGGATCGGAGGTGACCAAGGTCGCCGTGATCGCCGACCCGGACAATGACGTCAAACTTCCCTTTGCCGAAGAGCACTTCCTGCCGGAACTGGCCATTCTCGATCCGGAGGTGACGGTGTCCATGCCCGGCAAGCTGACCGCCGCCACCGGCATGGACGCCCTGACCCATGCCATCGAAGCCTATGTGGACAAGGAGTGGTCTCCCGCTTCCGATGCCCTGGCCCTGCATGCCATCCGGCTGATCAGTCAAAACATCCTGCGGGTTTGCGTACATCCCGAGGACCTGGAAGCCCGGGGCGCCATGCTGGTGGGAAGTTTTCTGGCCGGGGTGGCCTTCTCCCATTCCATGGTGGGCATGGTGCACGGCATTTCCCATGCCCTGGGCGGCGTCTACCACATTCCCCATGGCCTGGCCAATGCGCTGGTGCTGCCGGAAGTCATGGAATACAACCTCGAATCGCAGATGGACCGGTATTCGGATATTGCCCTGGCGTTGGGGATCACCTTTCCCCAACTGATCAACGAAAGCCAGAGCCTGCTCAAGGCCGGCCGGTTCAAGCTCTTTGAAAATGCGGCCGCGGTTATCGATTCCATCCGGCCTTGGCTGGACACACAATCCCACAGGGCTAAAACCTTTGCCGCCAGGACGCTGGGCAATCTGGGGTTCATCGATCAATGGTTCAAACGATGGTCCGCAGAAGCGGGAGTGGAAAAGATCCGGACCTTGAACCGCCAACTGGCGCATGTTACCGGGATGCCATTGAATCTTAAGGATGCGGGAATCGATGACAATCTGGCCCGGATTGAGCTGGTGGCCACCAAGGCCATGGAAGACGGCTCCATGCTGTACAACCCGGTGGAGCCGGACCGGGACGCCGTCATCGAAATTGTCAAGCGGCTCTACCATGCAAAGGTCACCCCGCTTCCGGTCACCCGGTCGGACCTGGCCCCTTCGACGGCACACATCGGCAAAGGCGATACGAAAAATGTGTTTTCCGATTCGAAGATGCTCTACTCCGTCCTGGTCGATTTTTTCGAACTGCTCAAGATTCACCCGGAGATCGGGCCCGCATTGAAGAAAACCAATTTGTGCATACAGTTTGTGTACAAGAACCCGGACGGGGTCATCACCGTGGACGCCAGCGGTGAGGAACTGATGATCCATCAGGGTGAATTTGACGGCAAGCCCGAGGTCACCATGACCATGAATGCCGATTTTGCCCACAAGTTCTGGCTGGGCAAGGCAAATCTCGTCACCGCTTTGACGCGCCGCCAGGTGATGGCCCGGGGAAATGTTCCCAAGACTTTAAAACTCCTTCCGATTCTAAATCCGGCCTATGCGGAGTACACCCGTTTTATAAAGGACAGGGGGTTGGGGCATTTGATTCAAGACTGAAGATTGATGAAGCCGTAAAAAGTCGGATTTTTCACTTTCGTCATTCCGGCGGAGGCCGGAATCTACTACAAACTAAGTTGGTTATAGACTCCGGTTTTCACCGGAGTGACGAACTTCGGACTTTTTACGGGTTCATCAACATTCGGGCACAAAAGAAATGGAAGGCCAGATGTTGAAGGAAAAATTCAGCGAAAACGTTTCCGGGCCGTATTATGTGACCCGGGTATGTATCGGGTGCATGCTGTGCGGGGAGATTGCGCCCTATAATTTTACGGAAAACACGGATGAGGACCTGTTTACAGGAAACAGCTTTGTTTACAAGCAGCCGGAAAATGACGCAGAAGTCCGGATGTGCGAAGAGGCCATGGATCTGTGCCCTGCAAACGCCATTTGTGATGATGGGACCGCACCTTTTTCATTCCCCCCTTGAGGGGGGACAAAGGGGGGTGTAGCGGCTTTCCGGGATTTGAATATATTTGCAAGGGGGAACACCCCCCAAGCCCCCCTCAAGGGGCATAGGCGCTAACTTAATGACCGATGCAATATCTTCTAATTTGTCGTTCCTCTTAAGAGCGTCATTCCGGCAGTCTTTAAGCCGGAATCCAGGAAGACGAAATGAACAGGCAACCAGCGGTATACATTCTTGCAAATAAAAGAAACGGCACCCTTTATATCGGTGTGACCTCCGACCTCATCAAGCGAGTTTGGGAACATAGAAACAATTTCGTGGAAGGGTTCACCAAAAAGTATGGAGTCCATTTTTTGGTTTGGTATGAGCTTCATGGAAGTATGGAATCTGCTATCCAGCGAGAGAAACGATTGAAAGACTGGAAACGAAAGTGGAAAATGCATTTGATTGAGAGAACGAATCCCGATTGGGAGGATTTGTATCCCGCAATCATTTAGATGGATTCCGGCTAAAAGACTGCCGGAATGACATAAAGGATGATTACGGGGGGGATACTATGCGTTAAGTTAGCGCTTATGCCCTCGAGGGGGGAATTATATGATGGGCAGGGTGAATTAATCCATCGGCTTTGGCCGGTGGTTCATTGATGTAATGTAATGTAAGGAGGGGGCCGTGAAACAGATCGTCAGTATCAGTCTGGGGAATAGCAGGGATGACTATGAATTTGTTGCGCAATTCTTGAATCAGGATTTCACCATCAAGCGGATCGGCACGGACGGCGACGTGGACCTGGCTTCGGAGTTGCTTGAGCAGTATGACAAGGAAGCCGATGCCATCGGCATGGGGGGGCTCGACTTCAATTATTCCATCGGATCCAGCCGGGCGCTCGAAAAGCAGAAGATGAAAGTGGACCAGCTCAAATCCCGGATCGGTTCACCGGTGACCACCGGCGAAATGCTGCGCCGGGTATCCTTTGAATGGGCCATCCGGCATCTTCAGTTCAAGCTGGGCAACAATTATTTCAATCACCGCAAGGTCCTGTTCCTCTCCGGCATGTCCAGCTACAACATCGCCAAGGTGCTTTCGGAATACACCGACAACATCTCCTTTGCCGATCCCATCTACGAAAACGGCATCCCCAAATTCCTGAATTCCCTTTCCGAACTGGAAATGTACGCCAAGGGGGTGCACGATGCCCTGGAATGGGTGCCCAGCAAGCGTTTTGCCGCATCCGCCATGCCGGTTCGGGCGTGGAACGAGTATATTATCCGCAAGGCCATTCAGAAGGCCAATATCGTGGTGGTGCCGGCATACGGGTTTGAGGAATTTCTGAAAAACTGCACCCTGGAGGAACTGGGGGGCAAAACCATCATATCGGCCACGGTTTACGAGGACCGGATTCAGTTCCTGCAGGAGCGGGGCGTGGACGTGGTGTTCGATTGCACCCCCAAGATCCTGGAGCAGGTGGTGGGGTTCAATGTTCTGGAGGCGATGATTTCCGCTGCACTCGACATTCCACTGGACCGCCTAACCGAGGATGATCTCCTGGAAGTGATCAGCGAACAGCGGATGGATCCCCGGCAGATCTACCCTCAGGGAGAATTCAGGCGGGTCAATCGGTTTGCCTTCGTGATCCACCCGCTTTCCCAGGAGCAGCTGAAAAAAGATCCCACCATTGAACTGGTATCCCGGTATGCACCCAGAGGGTTTATGGATGCGGTGGAAAAAATCATCGCCTATTCCCCGCCGTTTGTCTATTCCAAGATGACCGGCATCAAATCGCCCCTGGGAGTGGAAGCCGAAGGGTGGCTCATCACCGTTGGCGGCACCCCCAAGCAGATGCTGGCGCACGATGCGGAGTTTACCTACAAGCGGCTGCTCCAGGCCGCCAAGATGGCCAAGCGGCTGGGGGCCCAGATCATGGGGTTGGGGGCCTTCACCAAGGTGGTGGGGGATGCGGGTAAAACCGTGGCCAAGCTGGCCGATATTCCCATCACCACCGGAAACAGCTACAGCGCGTCCGGTGCCCTCTGGGCGGCGGCCGATGCCGTGCGGCGAATGGGGCTCATCGATGTGGTCAAAGGGAAGAAGCTCAAAGCCAAGACCATGGTGGTGGGCGCCACCGGCGCCATCGGGTCGGTCTGCTGCCGGCTGTTGGCCATGGCGTTTACCGATGTCTACATGATCGATGTCCGGCATTCCAAGCTGCTGGCCCTGAAAGAATCGGTGCTGGATGAAACGCCGGATGTGAACATCGAGATCTCCACCCGGGCGGACAAGTTTCTGGCCGACATGGACGTGATCGTGACCGCCACCTCGGCCGGCGGCGGAAAGAGCGTGATCGACATCATGAATGTGAAGCCCGGTTGTGTTATCACCGATGTGGCCCGGCCCCTGGACCTCTCCGCCGAGGATGTGGCCAAGCGGCCGGATGTTCTGGTCATCGAGTCCGGGGAAATTCTGCTCCCTGGGCAAAACGTGGAAATGAAGGATATCGGGCTGCCCCCGAAGGTGGCCTACGCATGCCTGGCCGAAACCATCGTGCTGGCCCTGGAAGGCCGGTTTGAAATTTTTACCATCGGCCGGGACATCGAATGGCAGAAGGTCAAGGAGATCTACAAGCTGGGGCTGAAGCACGGCATGCGCCTGGCCGCAATCTCCGGCGTGAACGGCGTGTTTTCGGATGCCGATATCGACGAGGTGGCGCGCCTCGCCCGGGCCGCCCGGGAAGGCCGGGACCCGGTCAAACTGAAACAGCAGAGCGCTGGATAGATTCGGGGGATTATGCCTGAAGTTGCAAGGTTTTACGGGATTATTATCAAGCTGTTCTTTGGCGATCATCCCCGCCGCATTTTCATGCGGTATATGGCGAATGTGGCACTTTTCGCCATAAATACGCTGGAAATGATTGAGGTGACTTGCCAAAAAGAGCCAGGCAAATGGTTGTTGAGTGGGCGGAGATTAACAGGCAGGAACTGAAGCGAATGTGGGAACTGCAGGAGTTTAAAAAGCTGCCGCCGCTGGAGTAGCGAAAATTGAAATATCCAAAAATCAAATCGGCCAAAGCGGTGGATGATCGTACGCTTTTGGTTGAGTTCGACAATAAGCGGAAAAAAACATACGACATCACTCTTTTGCTTGACCAGGAAGTGTTCTCTGAACTCAAAAATCCGGCATTGTTCAGAGCTGTGCAGGTTGAGCAGGGGGGGTATGCCGTATATTGGACCAGCGATATCGATATCAGTGAATATGAACTGTGGAATCACGGGCAAGAAGTGCCTGCGAACCATCTTTAAACATGATCGTATCTGATGTTTGAAGATAGAGAGATAATGTAAATGATTATTGGATTCGTCCAGACCAAGGGTGGGACCGGCAAGAGCACACTGGCCATGAATACGGCCTTTTCGGACACCATACGCCGAGCGTTTGATTCCGTCGCACTGGTGGAACTCGATCCCCAGGGAACCCTCAAGAACTGGTGGTATGAACGCACGGAAATGGGCTACGATGTGGAAAAGGTCTCGTTTCACCACATCTCCAGCACCCAGAAGGAGGTGTTTCAGCAGGGCATCAAGCTGATCGCCAACCATAACGACCTGATGATCATGGACATCCCCGGAGAAGGGAAGGGCAGGCTGCACACGCAGTTTGCCTGCGCTTTCTGCGATCTGACCATTATCCCCATGCGCATCTCCACCCATGATGAATCGGCATTTATCAACAATCTTTACCCCGTCATCAAGGAGATCATCAAGGAGGCGCCGGAAAAACGGAACCAGTTTTATGCCCTGCCGGTGTTTACGCACCCGTTGATCAATGCGGAAAAATGTTTCGCCTATTTCAATGAAATTCTGCCGCCGTATGTGTCGTGCCTGAAGGCCGTATACCCGGCCCGCTCCGTGTATGAAAATTTCAACCGGAAAGGGTTGAATCTCAACGAATACGCCAGGACCGTGGAAACCAACAAGAAATTGAGATCCCAGGTGGAAAAAGCCCTGGAAGATGTGGAGACGATCTCAAAAACCATAATTGAAGCAGGGGAGGGGCGTCATGGCAACACCGAAAGAAACTGAAAAAAAAGTCGACCGGGCATTTGAGGTGATCGACCGTCTGGAAAAGAGCGAAAAAAGGCCGGGAAGCGCCTCAAAGGCAAACCCGGGGCACCGGCCCAGACTATCCTCCAAATCCGGTCTTCGCATCAATCTGTCGCTGGACGCGCTGATTTCTGAAAATGACAGCCGCACGGAAAAGGAACTGCATCCCGGCAAGTCCAACCTGCTGGACATCCATTTGACCGTACCCTATGTGTGGAAAATCCCGATCTTTGGAAAAACCGCCTTGAAAATCATCAAGCGCCTCCAGGCCCAGGAATATCCTGAATCCATCAGGGACATACTCGACTCCTTCCGCCGGAAAAAGCCGCTGTGATGCGGTAAATTGCCTGATGCGATTCGGCGATTACGACTGCTTCTGTATCGAACTGGACCGGTTCCGGATTGACGGGGGGGCCATGTTCGGGGTGATCCCCAAAGCGCTCTGTGGGGACAAAAGGTCTCCACGGACCCGCAAAATCGGATGACCATGGTGGCCCGATCGCTGGTGATCGCCGGAAACGGCCGCACCATTCTGGTGGATGCGGGAATCGGGGATAAGATCGACGCGAGGATGAAGCGCAATTACGGCATCGAGCCTGGCCCGGGTTCCATGTCTGCGCGCCTTTCCCCCTATGGGCTGAAAGTCTCCGACATTACCGACGTTCTCATCACCCACCTTCATTTTGATCATGTGGGCGGATGCACAGAGATAATCGAGGATCGGGTGGTTCCGGCCTTCCCCAATGCCGTCTGCCACATCCAGAAGTCCCACCTCGAATACAGCCGCCACCCTTCCCCCCGGGACGACGGCAGCTTTTTTCCGGAAAATATCGAACCGCTGGCCCGATCCGGGTTGCTCAATATACTGGACGGCCCGTCGGATCACCTGTTCGAGGGCATTTCCCTGCGCGTATCCGAACGGCCATACCGAAGGACAGATGTTCCCCGTAATTGCAGGTGACGACGCTACCCTGTGTTTCTGCGCGGACCTGATCCCCACCGCCGCCCATCTCCCCCTGGTCTGGAACATGAGCTACGACAATTATCCCATGAAGGTGATCGAAGAAAAATCCGCCCTGCTGGAACAGGCCGCCCGAAAAGACTGG
Source organism: uncultured delta proteobacterium (assembly GCA_963826785.1). GTDB lineage: Bacteria > Desulfobacterota > Desulfobacteria > Desulfobacterales > Desulfosalsimonadaceae > CAWGYD01. Next base: position 23,581 of record CAWGYD010000008.1, on the reverse strand, counting down.
GTGCTCTGCTTCCCCCATGACCCCGACATCGCCGCGGCCCAAATCCGGATGCAAAAAGGAAATGCGGTGGTCAAGTCGATTGTATCTATTTAAATAAGAGGCGACGAGTTTAGTTGGCTCTTGGCTTAATTGGCCATGCACACAACCAGATCCATACAAGGTGGGCTTGAGGGGACATAGGGGGTAATCCCCCCTTGAGGGGGGCCGGGGGGGTGTTGTCCTCCCTTGACCCGATGCATCCAGATCCGAAAAGCCGCTACACCCCCCTTCGTCCCCCCTCAAGGGGGGAATCAAACCGTGGTGCCCCCCCCTGAGGAAGGCTTGAGGGGACACGGGGGGTAATCCCCCCTTGAGGAAGGCATGGGGGGACACGGGGGGTAATCCCCCCTTGAGGGGGGCTTGGGGGGTGTTCCCCCTTGACCCGATGCATCCATCCGAAAAGCCGCTACACCTTTTTTACGGCTCATCAATTCGTCATTTTATCCGGCAGTTTTTAAGCCGGAATCCAGGAAGACGAAATGAACAGGCAACCAGCGGTATACATTCTTGCTAATAAAAGAAACGGCACCCTTTATGTCGGTGTGACCTCCGATCTCATCAAGCGAGTCTGGGAACATAGAAACAACTTTGTGGAAGGGTTCACCAAAAGATATGGCGTCCATGCTTTGGTTTGGTATGAGCTTCATGGAAGTATGGAATCTGCTATCCAGCGGGAGAAACGATTGAAAGGCTGGAAACGAAAGTGGAAAATGCATTTGATTGAGAAAACGAATCCCGAGTGGGAGGATTTGTATCCCGCAATCATTTAGATGGATTCCGGCTAAAAGACTGCCGGAATGACGGTGAGGAGATTGTGGGGGGAATACGTGCGTTAAGTTAGCACTTATGTCTCTTGCTCATAACTCTTGAGGAGGGAATCAAAGGGGGGGCAGCCGTTCGAAAAAACATGACCACTCAAAGGCCTGATTGGTATGCGGATATCAATTCACCTCTTGGGTTTGCGGGGAAGTTTAAGGGGATGTCGTGTTTTTCGAATTCGGTCCCAGGTCGGTTTCAGTGATGTTTTGGGAGGGGGTGGTCGTTTTCGGAAGAGCAGGGGGGATGGTTTTCCGGTCGCTGAATTTAAAGATGATCTCGTCTTCGCGGATCATTTTCAATTCCTGCCGGGCCGTATCCTCGATGTAGACCGGATCTTCCTTCATCCGGGTGATCTTGCGGTACAGCTGCACATTCTGATCCTCGAGTTTTTCGTTTTCAGCCGTAATTTTCGCCAGTCGCTCCTTTTTGGCGTTTAAATCCACCACCCCGTTGTCGCCGAAGATGATGAGGCCCAGATAGGCGGCCAGCAGGCATGCGGCAAGTATCAGTGCGATATTGAAATGGGCTGTTTTGAGAATCACGCGGGCTTCCCCTTTTTCAGCATACCGATGATTTCATAGGGCTCGCTGCACCCAAGCGCCATGGCCGCCAGAAGATATGCGGCAATGCCGAAAAGAATGCCGGCCGAAACCTGGGCCATGCGCATCAGTCCCGATGCCTGCGGCGGCAGGGAGAAAAATCTCATGGCAAACCACAGGCAGGCGCCCATTACCGCAGTACATACCACAGAGCGGAAGATGGACTCAATCATCTTTTTCAAAGCGCCGGATTCCAGTTTTTTCACCAGTATCCGAAACAGGAGGGCCAGGTTGATGGCGGAGGCGAGCGATGTGGCCAGCGCCAGTCCGCTGTGCTTCATCGGACCCATCAGGGCCATGGCCAGAAGGATGTTGGCCGCAATGGAGACCAGGCCGGTTTTCACCGGTGTTTTCGTATCGTGCAGGGCATAGAAGGTGGATACCACGATCCGCACGGCGCTAAATGCCCACAGGCCCAGGGCGTAATACACCAGCGCATCTGCCGTCAGCGTCGCGCTCAGGGGATCGAATGCGCCGCGTTGAAACAGCAGGGCGACGATGGGCCGGCTCAAGACGATCAGGCCGGCCATCGCCGGCAGGGTGATGAAAAATACCATGCGCATGGCATAAGCAAAGGTGGCGGACAGGGCGGGCACGTCTTTTGCGGCCGCCTGGCGGGAAAGGGTCGGGAGCACCGCCACGGATATGGAAATGGCAAAAATCCCCAATGGAAACTGGACCAGCCGGTCCGCATAATATAGATAGGAGACGCTTCCTTCGGGAAGCAGGGTGGCCAGAAGGGTGATGACGAAGATGTTGATCTGGTAGATGGCGGCCCCGAACACGGCCGGCCCCATGAGTCTGGCCACTTTTTTCACCCCCGGGTGGACCAGGGGCGCGTTTCGGGTGAAATAAAATCCTTTCCGGATCAGAAACGGGATCTGCAGGGCCAGTTGAAGCGACACCGCCGATCAGGACCCCGATGGCCAGCCCGACCACCGGCGTTTCCATGTGGGGGGCGATGAACAGCACTGCTGCGATCATGGAAAGATTTAGAAAAACGGGGGCGGCGGCCGGGGCGGTAAAATGACCCAGCACGTTTAGTATCCCCATGCACAGCGCCACCAGGCAGACAAAGAAAACGTAGGGAAACATGATCCGGGTCAGGGTGACCGTCAGCGCAAATTGCGGGCCGGTATACCCCGGGGCGATGATCCGGATGATGCCGGGTGCAAGGAGGACGCCGGCCAGGGTGAATGCCACTAAAATGAAAGACAGCAGCCGGATGGCCGATTGCGCCATCTCGAAGGCATCCGTTTTCCCATTGCGGGTCAGGTACTGGGCAAAAACCGGCACAAAGGCGATGCTCAGGGAGCCTTCCGCAAACAGCCGCCGGAGCAGGTTGGGAATGCGGAAGGCCACGAAAAAGGCGTCGGCGATCCATCCCGCGCCGAAAAACCAGGCGATCACCATATCCCGGATGAATCCCATGATCCGGCTCAGCAGTGTGGCCGCCCCGATAACGCCGGCCGCCCGGGCGACCCGTTGGTTCTCATTCATTTGTAAGTATTTTGCGGGTGGTTACAATGTGAAGAGGAGATGGTAATGAAATCACTTGACAAGGAATTTTCAATCCGGTAATAACCCCTTACATTTTTCATAATACGCAAAGGAGACAAGCATTGGCAAATCATAGATCCGCAGTTAAGCGAAATATTCAGAATCAGAAACGGCGCATGCGCAACCGGATGATGAAAACCCGCGTCAAATCCGCTGTGAAAATCGTTCTGGCAGCTGAAAAAGAGGGCGATGCCGCCGCTTTGACCACCGAGTTGAATAATGCGAAATCCATCATCGATAAAGCCGCAAAAAAAGGGGTTTTGCACAAAAAAACAGCGGCCCGGAGAATTTCCCGGTTGTCCCGGCGGGCAAACCGCGCGCTTAACAGCTGATAACGGAAGGCGGATACTCTTTCATTCCGTCTTTTTGCCTTCAGCCGATCTGCCTCTCCATCCCCGCCTATCAGAAATTTGATGTAAGATTATAGTAAATCCGCTCTGCGATCCGTTTTGACAGGATTTTCAAAGCGGATTTTTTATTTTCCTCTGTCTGCAGTTTGTCCGCAGACACATCATAATCTTCTTCTTCGGATATTCCCCGGGCGCTCCACACGGTTTTGCCGCCGGCGGACATCGCCACATCCATGACCACCCGGATCCGGCGCGCTGCCGGGTTATACGGGGTCCGGTGGGAAACCGTGCGGCTGCTCACCGATTTGATAATTCCCGTCAACACGGCGCCGGCCTTTTCCGGGGCCACCACCTCGATGCTTTCAAAGCGCGTGAATTCATTGACCAGGTCGTTGGCGACACGCGCTCGAGGCCGGTTTCAATCGTCCGGTTTTCAAAGACCTCGACACTGATGGTGCTAATATCCCCCGGCAGCTGACCTCCCCCGGAAAAATGATATCCGCAGGCGGCCAGGAAAAGGCATGCCAGCAGGGTGATGCAGCCGAGCCCGGACACCCCCCTTAATCCCCCCTCAAGGGGGGAATGAAATCGCAAGATTCTGCCGGTAAGCAGATTCCCCCACGATAATTCCCCCCTTGAGGGGGGCTTGGGGGGACATGGGGGGAAATCCCCCCTTGAGGGGGGCTTGGGGGTGTCCCCCCTGCGACCAGATGCATCCAGATCCGAAAAGCCGCTACACCCCCCTTCGTCCCCCCTCAAGGGGGGAATCAAACCGTGCCCCCTTGAGGAAGGCTTGGGGGGACAAGGGGGAAATCCCCCCTTGAGGGGGGCTTGGGGGGACATGGGGGGTAATCCCCCCTTGAGGGGGGCTTGGGGGGTGTCGCCCTCGATGGGAGAGTGGGATTGTGCCTTCCTGCCCCCAAACCAATTCCCCCCTTGAGGGGGGCTTGGGGGGACATGGGGGGAAATCCCCCCTTGAGGGGGGCTTGGGGGGTGTCCTCCCTTGCGACCAGATGCATCCAGATCCGAAAAGCCGCTACACCCCCCTTTGTCCCCCCTCAAGGGGGGAATCAAGCCTGGTGGGGGGAATCCCCCCTTGAGGGAGGCTTGGGGGGACATGGGGGGTATTCCCCCCTTGAGGGGGGCTTGGGGGGTGTCCCGTCTGGATTGATACGATCTTCTGTCCATCAAATCACGATATTGACCAGTTTGTTCTTCACCACGATCACCTTCCGAATCGGCCGGTCCCCGATAAACCGCAAAACGTTTTCATCCGCCAGGGCATGGGTTTTCAGGGCTTCATCATCGGCGTCGGCCGCGATTTCGAATCGTCCCCGGAGTTTGCCGTTGACCTGGATGACGATCAGCTGCGTGTCGGATACCAGGGCGTCTTCGCGGTAGGCGGGCCATGCGGCGGTGGAAACGGTCTGCCCGTCCGGCATCAGCATCTCGTGAAGTTCTTCCGCAAAGTGGGGCACCACGGGCGAAAGCAGCCGAATGGTCGATTCGATGGCAAACCGCATGACCTTTCCGGCATTGTCGTCCGCATGCCCGATGTCCATGCCGTACATGGCATTGACCAGTTCCATGATCGCGCTGATGGCGGTGTTGAAATGAAACCGTTCCTCGATGTCGCCGGTGACCTTGGCGATGGTCTGATGTGTTTTAGAAAAGAGCGCGGCAATATCCGCATCGAGATCCCCGATGGCGCCGTCAAACGGGCGCACCCCGGAAATCTTTTGCTGCCAGTCATGCACCAGGCGCCAGACCCGGTTCAGGAACCGGAAACTCCCCTCCACCCCCTGCTCGCTCCATTCCAGATCCCGTTCCGGGGGGGCGGCAAACAGGCAGAAGAGCCGCACCGTGTCGGCCCCGTATTTTTCCAGCAGCGTGTTGGGGTCGATCACATTCTTTTTGGATTTAGACATCTTCTCCACCCGGCCGATGACGATGTCGCGGCCGCACTTGGTGCAGGTGGGTTTATCCGTTTCCACGACGGCTTCCTCCGGAAACAGAAAACCGTGCTCCGGGCAGTAAAGGGTTTCCTTGCACACCATTCCCTGGGTCAGCAGGCGGGTGAAGGGCTCCCGGGATTTGATCAGCCCCATGTCGTTCAGGACCCGGGTGAAGTACCGGGAATACAGGAGGTGGAGCACCGCATGTTCCACACCGCCGATATACTGGTCCACCGGCATCCAGTAGTCCACCGCCTTCTTTTCGAACATGCCCTGATCGAAATGGGGGCTGCAGTACCGGTCAAAATACCAGGAGGATTCCACGAAGGTATCCATGGTGTCGGTTTCCCGGCGGGCAGCGCCGCCGCATTCCGGGCAGACGGTGTTGACAAACGATTCCAGGGAAGCCAGCGGTGAGCCGCCGCCTTCCAGCAGGTCCACGTCTTCGGGCAGCACCACCGGCAGGTCTTCTTCCGGTACCGGCACGATGCCGCATTTTTCGCAATGGAGCATGGGAACGGGAGCGCCCCAGTAACGCTGGCGGGAAATGCCCCAGTCCCGCAGCCGGAAACTGACTTCGTGTCTTCCCCAGTCCCTGTCTTTCCAGCCAGTCGGTGATCTCCTTCTGGGCGGTGCGGTTGTCCGTGCCGTTAAAGGATTCGGAATGGATCAGGATGCCGTCTCCGGTGTAGGCCTCGGACACGGCCACGTCTTCGGGATTCGCGTCTTCGGGCTTGATCACCACCACGATTTCCAGACCGTATTTTCTGGCGAAATCAAAATCGCGCTGGTCGTGGGCGGGTACCGACATGACCGCGCCGGTGCCGTATTCCATCAGCGCAAAATTGGCGGTGTAGACCGGCATCCGCCGCCCGTTTGCAGGGTTGATGCAGTATGCCCCGGTAAACACCCCTTCCTTTTCATAGTTGTCCAGCATCCGCGCGGAGCGGTTTTCAATGGTGATGCGCTCGACAAATGCCTTTACCGCGTCTTCCTGGGCGGTCCCCCGGGACAGTTCGGCCACCAGGGGGTGCTCGGGCGCCAGGCACATGAAAGTGGCGCCAAACAGCGTGTCCGGACGGGTGGTAAATACCGGTATCTCCTGGTCGGAATTTTCGATGGGAAACCGGATTTCCGCCCCCGTGCTTTTACCGATCCAGTTTTTCTGCATGGTGGTGACCTTTTCCGGCCACCCGGGCAGTTTGTCGCACCAGTCCAGCAGGTCCTGTGCGTAATCGGTGATCTTGAAAAACCACTGGAACAGCTTTTTCTGTTTTACCTGTTCACCGCAGCGCCAGCATGCCCCGGCTTCCACCTGTTCATTGGCCAGAACCGTATGGCAGCTCTCGCACCAGTTGACGTAGGATTCCCTGCGCTGGATCATTTGCTTTTTGTACATCCGGACAAACAGCCATTGTTCCCATCGGTAGTACTCCGGGGTGCAGGTGGCGATTTCCCGGTCCCAGTCATAACTGAAGCCGAGCTTTTTCAGCTGGGCACGCATGTAGTCGATGTTGTCATACGTCCAGCGCGCCGGATGGGAGCGGTTGGCGATGGCGGCGTTTTCGGCGGGCATGCCGAAGGCGTCCCATCCCATGGGATGCAGCACGTTGAATCCCCGCATCCGTTTATAACGGGCCACCACATCGCCGATGGTGTAGTTTCGGACATGGCCCATGTGAATCTTGCCGGAAGGGTAGGGAAACATCTCCAGCAGGTAATACTTTTCGCGGTTCGGGTCGACTTCGGCCTTGAACTGTCGGTTCTTTTCCCAGGCGGTCTGCCATTTCGCCTCGATCGCCCGGGGATTATAGCGATTTTCCATTATCGTACCTTAATATATGATTGTCGTGCAGACCGGAATTTGATTGTAAGTGTCATGCCACAAGATATGATAAATATCAAGTCAAGCCTTTGGGTACATTGCAACCTGCTCAAATCAGAAATTATTTGACTTGTAACCGCCGATCTCTTATTTAATTTACACATTAAAACACGATGGTCTCGTAAAAAGCATTATATTCGCCCGGTGCGGTGTTCTTGCAGTAAAGAAACGATTAGGCTGCCGATGGCCTCCTTTTCATTCCCCCCTTGAGGGGGGCTTGGGGGGTGTCGGACCGCCGGCTTGTCTAAAATACGACCTTTGGCGGCTTGGCGAGAAAAAAATACTTTTGTACGGCTGCATCGAAACATCATATTCTTAATTTTTGCCACATGCAAATCTGATGCATTCGTAAAAAGTCCAAAATTCGTCACCCCGGTGAAAACCGAAGTCCATATCTATCTTAGCTTATGATAGATTCAGGACTTCGCCGGAATGACAAAAGAGAGAAATCCGACTTTTTACGACTGCATCAAATCTGATTCAATTTTTAACTAGTGCCGTCAGGCACTGCATATCGAAGGTTTAGAAGATTATGGGCAGTAAAATTTTAATCAATGCGGTGGACCCGGATGAATGCCGAATCGCAAAAGTCACGGACAACCGGCTGGAAGAGTTCCATATCGAAACCACTGCCCGGGAAGTCACTCAGGGAAATATCTACAAGGCGATCGTCGCACGGGTGGAGCCCAGCCTGCAGGCGGTATTTGTGGATTACGGCGCCGAGAAACACGGATTTCTGCAGAAGCAGGAAATACATCCCGACTACTTTCTCGATGATCCTTCCGGCGGGCAGTCCCTGCGCAATATCGTCAAGCACGGCCAGGAGCTGATGGTGCAGGTGGTGCATGAACCCATCATGGAAAAAGGGGCCATGCTCACCACGTTCATTTCGCTGCCCGGCCGCCATACGGTCCTGATGCCCGGCAGCAAAACCCGCGGGGTGTCAAGAAAGATCGAAGACGAAGCGGAGCGCAAGCGGTTGAAGGAGATTCTGGGCAAGCTCAAGATCCCCGAAGATTTCGGAATCATTGTGCGAACCGCCGGCCAGGAATGCACCAAGACCACCATGACCAAAGACTACAGCTATCTGATGCGGATGTGGAAGAATATCAAGAAAAGTGCGCTGGCGGAAAAGGCACCCGCCTTGCTGTACAAGGATCGGACGTTTGCCCAGCGTATCATGAGAGACTATTTTACCGCCGACATCAATGAAATCCTGATCGACGATGAAACCGTATACAACGACATCCGGGAACTCATCCGGATGATTTCCCCCGAGCATGTCCGGGTGGTCAAGCGGTATACCGCGGACAAGCCGATTTTCACTAAAAACCAGCTGGAGGACAAGATCGCCTCCATTTTTGAAAACCGGGTCAAACTCAAGTCAGGCGGATCCATCGTCATCGAGCAGACCGAAGCACTGGTTTCCATCGACGTGAATTCCGGGAAAGCCACCCAGAAGGATTCTGTGGAGGCCACGGCCCTTCAGACCAACCTGGAGGCGGCCGAGGAAATCGCCCGGCAGCTCCGGCTGCGGGACTTCGGCGGCCTGATCGTCATCGATTTTATCGACATGCGGGACCGGAAGAACAAACTCAAGGTCGAGCGGGAAATCAAGGAGCACTTGAAGGTGGACAAGGCCCGTACAAAGGTCGGCCGCCTGTCCACTTTCGGCCTGATGGAAATGTCGCGCCAGCGGATACGGCCCTCCATCCGGTCGATCAGCTTCGAGACCTGCCGATACTGCCAGGGAAAAGGGGCCACCCAGTCGGTGGAGTCATTAGGGCTGGGCTTTTTGCGGCGGCTGCGGTTGGAAACCTTGAAAGACGGGGTCACCAATGTCCACGGGTATGTGCCCAAGGATGTGGCCGTCTTCCTGCTCAACCGCAAGAAAAGGGAAATCCTGGACATCGAAACCCGCCGCAACATCACGGTCACCATAGAGGCGGACCCGCAGATGGTCCCCGGGGACAGCCGCATCGCGTGGGAATGATATCGTTTTCAACAACTGTTGACCCCGGCATTTTTTTTACGTATGCAGGTATACCATTACCAGAACAGAGAAACTGAAGAGAAAATGGTTTGATGTTGTTTGATGTTTGATGTGCTGATTTGTTGATTGCACATGTGAAACTTTTTGCTGGGCCGAACACCCCCCCTGCCCCCCCTCAAGGGGGGAATTAATTAGGGGCTTTGGTGAATATGTTTTGAATCGAGTAAGACCGAATACTTTACGTCCGCCACTCTCCAAATCCCCCCTTGCGGGGGCACAGGGGGAAGCAATTAGGGGATTCGGTGCAATATGTTTGGATACGAGTAAGATCAAATACTAACTCTACCACCCTCCAATTCCCCCCTTGAGGGGGGCGCGGCAGGGGGAAGTAATTGAAGGGTCGTGAAATATATTTGAATACGAGTAAGCTCGTTTACTTACACGTCCACCACCGTCCAATTCCCCCCTTGAGGGGGGCGCAGGGGGGTGTCGGGCTTTACTCTTAATTTCAATATTATCTGAATTATCTGATTTATATATTTATTTATTCATTTATATAAGGAGGTTACCGTGATGAACGTGGCATATGCAATGGGGCAGGGCGCACAGGGGGCGCAGGGGGGTGGCCTGGGCGCTTTTATTCCCATCATCCTGATGTTTGTGATCTTCTATTTTCTGTTGATCCGGCCCCAGCAGAAAAAGGCCAAAACCCACCAGGAGATGATCTCGAGCCTTAAAAAGGGCGACCGGATCATTACCAGCGGCGGCATTTACGGCCAGATCGTCTCTCTTGACGAAAGTACAGCGAGTGTGGAAGTGGCCGACAAGGTCCGCATCAAAGTCACCCGCAGCTCCATTGCGGGGCTCAGCCCGGAATCCGGGCGGGCATCCAAAAAAAGCGACTGATTCCATTTGGCATTCAGCGACTGCCTTCGCCGGTTTCCAGGATACAACCCTTCGCATTGTTACGCCTGCACCTTGCCGCCTGGGTATCATGTTGAAGCAGAATGGAATAAAGAAAACTTGATTTTAAAATCAGGAGTGGTAAAAATCTGCGCAGCCATTTTCGAACGCATCGTCAGATGTTCAAAATGCCAATATCCACATGAAAGGTAAAATGAATTGAAAAATATTACCTGGCGCCTTCCGGTAGTCGGCATCGTTTTTATCATTGCCCTCATTTACATCGTCCCCACCTTCAAACCCGGCTGGTGGCCCCACAAGCAGATCAATCTGGGGTTGGACCTTCAGGGGGGGATGCATCTGGTGCTGGAGGTCAAAACGGAAAAAGCGGTGGAAGGAACCCTCGAGCAGGGTCCGAAATGAACTTCGGACCTATTTCCGGGATGAAAAGATCCGGCATAGTGGCATCGAATACGCCGGAAAAACCGCACTTGACCATCCAGCTCACGGATGCGGCGGATCTGGAAAACGTCAAGTCCGTTCTGGAAAAGTATTACTCCGGACTCGAAATCGTCGGGACACCGGTAAATACGGAAAAAGGGCTGGATGTCAAAGTGGGCATGACTGCGCAATGGGTCAATGAAATTAAAAAGCAGGCCACCGAGCAGGCCCTTGAGACGATCCGCAACCGGATAGACCAGTTCGGCGTGAGCGAGCCGGATATCCGCCTCCAGGGCGAGCGCCGGATTCAGGTGCAGCTCCCGGGACTCCAGGATCCGGAGCGGGCCAAAAAGCTGATCGGAAAGACCGCGCTGCTGGAATTCAAGCTGCTGGATGAGTCCCATGACCTGGGCGCGGCCCTGAAGGGTGATGTGCCGCCCGGAAGCGAAGTCCTCTACCAGGCCTCAAACGATCCCATGGCAACTGCAGCCGACAAGGGGCAGCCGTACCTGGTCCGCAAGCAGACCCTGCTGACCGGCGCTTACCTGACGGACGCCCGGGTAGAATTCGATCCGCAGTTCAATGAACCCTATGTGTCCATTGATTTCGATAAAAAAGGGGCCCGGATATTCGAGCGGGTCACCGAAGAAAACGTGAAAAAGCGGCTCGCCATTGTGCTGGACAACAAGGTCTATTCCGCGCCGGTGATTCAGGAGAAGATTCCCGGCGGCAGGGCCCGGATTACCGGCAACTTTACCTCCCAGGAAGCCAGCGATCTGGCCATCGTGCTCCGGGCGGGCGCTCTGCCGGCACCGGTCCAGGTGATCGAAGAACGGAGCGTGGGACCCTCCCTGGGGCATGATTCCATCCGCAAGGGCCTGATTTCCATGGCCATCGGTTTTGCACTGGTGGTGTTTTTCATGCTGGTCTATTACAAGGGATCGGGCGGGATTGCCGATATCGCGCTGATCTTGAATATCGTTCTGATCGCCGGCGGCCTGGCCGCGTTCGGGGCCACCCTGACCCTTCCCGGTATAGCCGGCATCATCCTGACCATCGGTATGGCCGTGGATGCCAATGTGATCATATACGAACGGATCAGGGAGGAGATGCGCCTGGGCAAGACCGCCGTCGCATCGATTGCCGCGGGATTCGAGCGGAGCACGCTCACGATTCTGGATGCCAATGTCACCACCCTGATTGCCGCCGTGGTCCTGTTCCAGTTCGGCACCGGGCCGGTCAAGGGATTTGCCGTGACACTGAGTCTGGGGGTTCTGGCCAGCATGTTTACCGCACTGATTTTCTCCCGGATGCTGTTTGATTATATCTACATTAACCTGCGGGTCAAAACCTTAAGCATTTAGATAGGAAGTTTTCAATGGAATTCATCAAACCGGGCACTCATATCGATTTCATCGGAAAACGTTTTTTCGCTTTCGCCTTCTCATTGACATTGATTCTGGCCAGCATCGCAACACTGATCATTCATGGTGGTCCCAATTACGGGATTGATTTCGCAGGTGGTACCGTGGTGCAGATCAAGTTCACGCAGCCGGTGTCCATCGGGGATATCAAAAGCGGTCTGGCCAAAATCGGGCTCGAGGGATCGGCGGTGCAGCGGTTCGGTCCGGTTGAAGACCACGAGTACCTGGTCAGGACCAGCGAATCGCTCATGACTGACCAGGGGTTTTCCCAACACGTCAAGAGCGCCATCGATGCGTCCACCGGCGCAAATGTGGAAATCCGGCGAATCGAAATGGTGGGTCCACAGGTGGGGGCGGACCTTCGGGCCAAGGCGCTGTTTGCCCTGTTTTACACCCTGCTGTTTATCTCCATCTACATTTCCGGCCGGTTTGAGCTGAAATGGGCCTTGAGCGCTGTCATGGCATTTTCCCTCATCGGGGTGGTGTATGTTTTTTCCCTGATCAACGTCAGCATTCCCATCCTGATTGCAGTGGCGCTGATCGTCACCCTGGCGCTCTTCTGGCAGCTTCGCCTGAAATTCGCCATGGGCGCCATCGTGGCCCTGATTCACGATGTCATGATCACGGTGGGGGTCCTTTCCGTGGCCAACGTTGAATTTTCTCTGCCGGTGGTGGCCGCGCTGCTCACCATCATCGGGTATTCCCTCAACGACACCATCATCGTTTTCGACCGGATCCGTGAAAACACCAAGCGCTACCGGGGGCAGCCGCGGGAAACCATCATCAACCGCAGCATCAATGAAACCCTGAGCCGCACCATACTGACCGCGGGGACCACCCTGATCGTACTGCTGGCCCTGTTTTTCTTCGGCGGCGATATCATTTACGATTTTGCCCTGGCATTGCTTGTCGGCGTCGTCATCGGGACCTATTCGTCCATTTACGTGGCCAGCCCGATCCTGCTGTTACTGAAAGAAGGGGTTACCGGTAAAGCAAAAGCCGCTTGATTGATTTGATGGTGATCGAAATCTGGAACAAACTGCCCTTTTGGGGCAGTTTGTTATTTGACGGCCGGGGAATTGGTCGGGCATGGAGGGGCGCTATTGTGGCCGGACACCTGACACCCGACACCCCCCTTCGCCCCCCTCAAGGGGGGAATTGGTTGGGCGTGGAGGGGCGCTATCGTGGCCGGACACCCGAAACCCGACACCCCCCTTCGCCCCCCTCAAGGGGGGAATTGGTTGGGCGTGGAGGGGCGCTATTGTGGCCGGACAGCAGACACCCGACACCCCCCTTCGCCCCCCTCAAGGGGGGAATTTTTCGTTGCAGGGTGAATCGTTGAATTTTCTTCCCCGTGCCGGAATAAGCCATTGATAATTCCCCCCTTGAGGGGGGCTTGGGGGGTGTCCCCACGCCGGGCCCCACACCCACCTCGCAAAAGGCAGCGGGGGCATTCCATCAGTCGGGAGGATAAACTTCGAAACAATTCCCCCCTTGAGGGGGGGCAGGGGGGGTGTTCCCCCACAAAGGCAACCCCTTACCATTACAACGGGCCCTAAGCATATGCAGCATCTCCTGCCATGGATAGCGCTCAAGCAGATTCCGGGCATCGGGAATCACTTGTACAAGCGACTGCTCGAGCACTTTGAAACGCCCGAGCGCGTCTTTGGCGCACAGCTGTCGGACCTTCAGGCGATCGAAGGCCTGGGTGCCAAAATTGCCCGGGCCATCCTGGCGTTTAAGGGATGGGATCAGGCCAGGGCGGAAATGGCGCTTGCCGAAAAGGCCGGCTGCAAGCTGGTTACCCTAAACGATTCGCAGTACCCGCCGCTTCTGCGCGAAATTCATGACCCGCCGCCGTTTCTCTATGTGAACGGAACACTGGGGGACACCCGGACGGGCATTGCCGTGGTGGGTTCAAGAAGCGCGAGCCAGTACGGCATTTCCATGGCCCGCCGTTTGGGATACGATCTGGCCGCCTCCGGTATGGTGATCGTCAGCGGCCTGGCCCGGGGTGTGGACAGCGCCGCGCACCAGGCGGCCATCGATGCCGGCGGAAGAACCATCGCGGTTCTGGGCAATGGTCTTTCGACCATATACCCGCCGGAAAACCGGGCGCTGTTTACCCGGATCGCCGAAAACGGTGCGGTGGTCACGGAGTTTCCCATCCGTGAGCTGCCCAATGCCTATAACTTTCCCGCCCGGAACCGCATCATCTCGGGCATGACCCTGGGCACCGTGGTGGTCGAAGCCGCCCGGAAAAGCGGCTCTCTGATCACCGCCCAGCTGGCCGCGGAGCAGGGGCGCGAAGTGTTTGCGGTGCCCGGCAGCGCCAACTCGTTAAAGAGCACCGGCGCGCACAACCTGCTGAAGCAGGGGGCCAAGCTGGTCACCTGCGCCGCAGATGTTCTGGAAGAGTTCCCCCGGTTCTTTGCGACGGAAAAAAAAGAAGCGCCATTGAATAAAAATATTTTGCAACCCCAAAACCCCGGATTATCTTATTTGGGAACTGAAGAGGCGGCCATTGCCAACCTTCTGGAAGCATATCCCATCCATATCGATGATTTGTGCCGGCAATTGGAGATGGATGTCGCCAGGGTTTCGGCAATTCTGCTGAATCTCGAACTCAAGGGGCTGATTGCACAACTGCCCGGAAAATATTTTTGCACAAAAGAGGATAACCGTGAGTAAACCGCTCGTCATCGTTGAATCTCCCACGAAAGAAAGAACCCTGCGCAAATATATCGGCAACGATTTTAATGTGGCGTCCACCATCGGCCACATCAAGGATTTGCCGGAAAAAGAACTCGGCATCGATGTTTCGCAGAACTTCGAGCCCCGGTATGACACGGTGCGGGGAAAACAGAAGGTGATCAATTCCCTCAAGACCGCGGCCAATCACTCCGAGGACATCTATCTCGCCCCCGACCCGGACCGGGAGGGGGAAGCCATCGCCTTTCACACGGCCGAAGTGCTCAAGAAGAAAGGGCGCCGGTTTCACCGGGTGCTGTTTCATGAACTGACCCGGAAAGGGATCATGGACGCACTGTCTTCGCCGGAGACGCTGAACTTAAACAAGTACAAGGCCCAGCAGACCCGGCGGATTTTAGACCGGCTGGTGGGGTATCAGATATCGCCGATTCTCTGGCAGAAGGTGAAATACGGGCTGAGCGCCGGCCGGGTGCAATCGGTGACCGTGCGGATGATCTGCGAGCGGGAACGGGCCATCCAGGCGTTTATCCCCCAGGAGTACTGGTCCCTGACCGCCCACCTGGAAGGCGACAATCCGCCGCCGTTTACCGCGAAGCTGACCAAAAAAGACGACCGGAAGATCGAAGTTAAAAATCAGGAAGAATCGGACCGGATCTTGAGCGACCTGAAGGGCGTGCCTTTCGTGGTGGACAAGGTGGTCAAGAAAACGGTGAAGCGCAATCCCTATCCGCCGTTTACCACCAGCAAGCTTCAGCAGGAGGCCATCAACAAGCTTCGGTTTTCCGCCAAGAAGACCATGATCGTGGCCCAGCAGCTCTATGAAGGGATCGATCTGGGCAAGGGGGAATACGTCGGGCTCATCACCTACATGCGTACCGATTCCACGCGTATTTCCGCAGAAGCCGCCAACGAGGCGCTCGATCATATCCGGCAGCGGTTCGGGAAAGATTATGCCCTGGACCAGCCGCGGTTCTTCAAAAACAAAAACAAGGTCCAGGACGCCCATGAGGCCATCCGCCCGGCATCTGTAGAACTGACGCCGGAGAAAATGGCGCCCCACCTGTCCAAAGACCAGATGGCGCTCTACCGGATCATCTGGAACCGGTTTGTGGCCTCCCAGATGGCCCAGGCGCTGATCAACCAGAACACGGTGTCCATCAAGGCGGGCGATTACCTGTTCTACCGCCAGCGGATCCACGGTGGCGTTTCCCGGATTCATGGCCCTGTACATGTCGGTCGATGACGAGGAAAAAGAGGGGGAGGAGAACAAAAAGGATGTGCTGCCGGATCTGACGGAAAAAATGGTGCTGGATCTGAAAAAACTCGATCCCAAACAGCATTTCACCACGCCGCCCCCGCGGTTTTCCGAAGCGTCTCTGGTCAAGGAACTGGAGGAAAACGGGATCGGCCGCCCCAGCACCTATGCCACCATCCTGACCACCATCCAGGACAAGGGATATGTGGAAAAATTAAAAGGGTATTTTAAACCCAGCGAGCTGGGATTTATCGTCAGCGACCTGCTGGTGGAGAATTTTCCGGATATTCTGAATGTGGATTTTACCGCCCGGATGGAAGATGACCTGGACCGGGTGGAGTCTGCGGAAGCCGACAACATCGATATTTTACACCGGTTTTACGAGCGTTTCGAAAATCGCCTGGAAGCCGCCGGGGATCACATGCTGTCCGTCAAGGGAATCGGGATGCCAACAGACCTGGACTGCCCTTCCTGCGGCAAAAAGCTCCACATCAAAGTGGGCAAAAACGGCCCGTTTCTGGCCTGCGTGGGATATCCCGAATGCAAATATTCCCGCAATTACACCCGGGACGAAAAAGGGGCGATCCACCCGGTGGAACCGGCCCACGAAGCGGCCGAAGGGGAAATCTGCGACAAGTGCGGACGGCCCATGCTGGTCAAGCAGGGAAAGTACGGGGATTTTCTGGCCTGCTCCGGATATCCGGAATGCAAAAACACCCGATCCATCAACGGCGCCCAGAGCCCATCACGCCAAATCAACCGGCGTCAAATGCCCGAAAGAAGGCTGCACCGGTGAAATCCTGGAACGTGTCTCCAAACGCGGCAAAACATTTTACGGCTGCAGCCGCTTCCCCGACTGCAACTTCGCCACCTGGGACAAACCGGTCCCCAAACCCTGCCCCCTGTGCCACGCCCCCTTCCTGGTGGAAAAAGAGACCAAAAAAGAAGGAACGGTCATCAAATGCGTGGCGCCGGATTGTGGGTATAAGGAATCGGTCTGAAAGCTCATACCATCTTCATATTTGCACAGTGTTTTGAAAATCAAAAGAAATCGCTGTTTTTTGAGTCAGCAACCCCCCCCTTATAATCCCCCCTGGAGGGGCATAAGCGCTGATTTAATGACCGATCATGATATCTTCTAATTTGTCGTTCCTCTTATGAGCGTCATTCCGGCAGTCTTTAAGCCGGAATCCAGGAAGACGAAATGAACAGGCAACCAGCGGTATACATTCTTGCAAATAAAAGAAACGGCACCCGTTATATCGGTGTGACCTCCGACCTCATCAAGCGAGTTTGGGAACATAGAAACAATTTCGTGGAAGAGTTCACCAAAAAGTATCCCGCAATCATTTAGATGGATTCCGGCTAAAAGACTGCCGGAATGACATAAAGGATGATTACGGGGGGGATACTATGCGTTAAGTTAGCGCTTATGCCTTGGAGGCCGGGAAAGTGCGGTTTCGATCCCCTGGTACACGGGGATACTATGCGTTAAGCTATCGCTTATGCCTTGAGGGGGGCAGGGGGGTGTCAGGCGGTTCGCCCATAAATACATCGCGTTTTTCAAAGCGATAAACTGTTACTTCATTTTTAATGCATTTTCGAAATTCCTTTTCGCCTCACTGTAGTCAGGGTTTATCCGAACTGCATTTTCAAAGCAGTTGACAGCATTTTCGATATCTCCCTTGTGAATGTAAGCGACACCAAGATTGTTATGAATTTCTGCAATATCAGGATTTAACCGCATCGCCTGTTTATAAGCACGAATGGCCTCATCCATCTTCCCCTGTTTGAAGTATATATTGCCAAGATCTGAATACGCTTCAAGGAAATCAGGCTTGATACTGATGGCATGCAAGTAATGGGAAACGGCTTTCGGGCTATCATCCTCTCATAGAGAACAATTGCCCGAGATAATAATGCGCGTAAGCCGCTTCTGGTTTAATTTCAAGCCCTTTACTGAACTCTTGTATGGCTTTTTCAGTATTCCCACTCTTCATTAAAGATAAACCATAATTGAAATGGACTTCGGCGCTCTCAGGATTGATATTTAGCGCCCTTTTATAACATTCGATCGATTCATTTATATAACCTTTAGCATACAAGGCATTTCCAAGATTGTTGTTCGCTTCCAAATAATAAGGATTTATCGATAATGCCATTTTATAATGATAAATGGCGGAATCGAGTTCCTTTTGGGCGAATAAAGCAAGCCCGAGATTGTTATGTGCCAGATAGTTATCGGTAGTTACCGCCAGTGCATTCTGAAAAAGAGATATATTGGTTTTCCATTTTCCAATTTGGTTCCAACTCAAAATTAAAATTGAAAATAAACACAGGTTCGACAGCAGCGTAGGGATTGCAAATCTTAAGACCTTTGATTTCAGTTTATTCAAGATGCCCGATATACCCCAGACAATCAGAATAGACAGCCCAATATAGGGTATATACGTATATCTGTCTGCGATTGATTGTCTTCCCACCTGAATAAGCCCGATCACGGGTAAAAGTGTACCGAGAAACCAAAGCCATCCAACCAGAAGATACGGATATTTTCGAGCCTTTATCGTCAGAAAAGAAATCATTATCAAGATGATGAATGCGGCAGACACTTTCCAGACCGGCGGATTCAATTGATATGGGTACAGAACAGCGAGATCCAACGGATAAAAGAATTTTATGATATATTGTATGTAAGATATCGGGATGTTGGCAAGCTTTGTCCCTATAGGCAAAATTGTTGTTATTGCGCCCCCACTGTCTTGAGCACGCACGGTAATGAGGCATGAAATTATAGACAAAATAAATAATGGTATTTTTTCCCAGATAAATTTTAAATGAGCCGCTGACAGGAGTTTATCATTAAATTGCAATCTGCTGATTGGCCAGTAATCCATCAGGAGCAGAACAAAAGGAAGTGTCACAACCATCGGTTTGCTCATCAAGCCAAGCAAAAAAAGAACAATAACCGGAAGATATGTGAAAATCTTGGGTTTCTGAGTATATTGAAAATAATAGTAAATGGTTAATAAAAAGAAGAAGGTGCTTAAAACATCTTTTCGTTCGGATATCCAGGCAACCGATTCCACATGCATAGGATGAAGCGAAAAAAGGATGGCAACGAGAAAACCCTCCCAGAATCGGCCTGTCATCATTCTCAGGAGAAGAAATAAAATAATGGCATTTGCGATATGAAAAAGAAGACTACTGAAATGATGTCCGGCAGGATTTAAACCATAAATTTGGCAGTCCACCATGTGGGACAACCATGTTATGGGATGCCAATTGCCCGAGTGAAAGCTTGTAAAAGCCCATTTTATGTTTTCTAAACTTATGCCTTCCCGGATAAATGGATTTTCATATACATATTGATTATCATCGAAATTCAAAAATTCAAAATTCTTAACCTGCCAATATATTGCAAAAGTCAGGAAGATCAGCGAAATAACAGCGATTATCTCCCTATATGGCAGAAAATTATTTTTATCCATCTATAAGTATTATCTTTAATTTTTGAGGGGAATACCTGCTGTTCAGGTAATTGTGTCTAAATAAGCCAGGTCCCGGGTCTGTGAATTTTTGGTCCCGATGGTCAGAATCTCGATGCGGTTGTCATCGGCCCTTCTGAAATAGAGTCTGCCATTATAGGAAAAAACCACCTCAAACGCCGTCACCTTACCTTTTTTACTGAAGACCTTGCGTTTCACCGTCACCAGTGAGGCATCATCATTGAGCTGGTGGATCAGCTCCTCGGCTTTCAGGCCCGCATCATCATTCATGTCGGCAAGGTTGGACAGCGCCCGGTCGGTAATGTCGATATTTTTGTATAAGACCTTGAACCGCTTGGAAAGCTTATCCGCGGCCTTTTCCTTGTGACGGTTGGCTGTTTCACGGGTTTTTTCAAGATCCCCGATTTTTTCTTTCAGATTGTCGATTTCCTCATGCTGCTGCTCCTGCAGGGAAAGGTTTTCCTTCAGCTTGAGCTCCAGTGACTCGATTTCATCAAAAAGATCGATCTCTGCTTTTTCCGCCATCAATTTTTCATTTTCAAGCCGCTGTTGAATGCTCTGATATTCATCCAGCAGGGATTTTCTTTCCAGGGCGAGATTTTGTATGCGTTCCTGCCGCTTTTTTTCAAGGGTATGCAGCCGGTCCAGTTCGCTGGTTCTTTTTTCGTCTTCCCGCCTGATCCGCACCATGACTTTATGGTAATATACATAGAGCCCGCTCATGAAAATGATGATATAAAACATCAGGATGGCAAGCGCCAGCAGTGAATAATGTTTAATGATGACATTTACTTCCACCTGCAGACCTGCATTTAAAATGGCGAAATTCGCCTGGGCGACGGACAGGGGATCGCTGGGGGTTCTGCTTGTCGCTTCATTCTGGAAAGTCGACGGATAAATGATGTTTCCATCGCGGGTAGCAACGGTGATATCGATCTGGACGCCGAGTTTCTCCAGGAGATTTCCCTTGAGGTATTGATCAATGGAATTGTTTACCCCTTCCCTGACCCGGACCAGACCGTTTAACATATCGGTGATATCGGACAGGTAGATATTCCTGACCTGAACGTTTACCGTGCGGGTCAGATAGGACTCCAGGTAATTAACCGTGGCCAGGTAGAGCAGCGGCGGCAGTAAAATGCAGATAATCAATACTTTAAATGAAATATAGCGCATGTGGAGTGTTTATATGTATTCCGGTAAAAAATAAAAAAAACGCGTAAAGCGCGTGATGGTTTTAACTCTTAAAAGCTTAAATGTATCGTGGCCTAACGCCTGACGCTCCCTGACGCTCCCCAAGGGGAACACCCCCCTGGCCCCCCTCAAGGGGAACACCCCCCTGGCCCCCCTCAAGGGGGGATTTAAAGAATGTCCCTCCTTGCGGAGGGACATTCAAAACCAACCATGTACGGGGAACCCTCCAAAAAATTCCCCCCTTGAGGGGGGGCAGGGGGGGTGTTGCTTCCTCACAAGCAAGAAAAACCTCCCATATTCCGCCACCAAAAAGACAAAAAGACAGAAAGACAGAAAACCGCCTCACATGCCGGACAAAATCTCCCTCGTCTGATCCGCTTCCGCAAAATTTTCATCCATTTCGAGCGCCTTTTCAAATGCGGAGCGGGCCTTGCCGGAATCGCCTTTTTTCAAATATGCCAGACCGAGATGAAAATAGATGGTCGGATTATCCGCCAATTGCCGCATACTTCCGGAAAACTCCTGTATGGCCTGATCATAGAGGCCAAGCTTGACGTAAACCCAGCCCAGGGTATCGAGTATCCGGGGATCATCGGGCATTTTATCATTGGCCTGCTGGGCCAGTCGAAGCGCTTCGCTGAGGCCGGTGTCCTTTTCGGCCATGAGATAAGCCAGATTGTTGGCGGCCGGAACAAAATCCGGATTGGCCTTGAGGGCCTGACGGTAATGAATTTCAGCCAGATCATACTGCTTCTTCATGGAAAATATCACCCCCAAAATCATGTGGGGGATATCCTGATTCGCTTCCGTCTCGATGGCTTTCTGATATTGGGCGATCGCATCTTCCGCCCGGTCGTTGTTCAGGTAAACTTTCGCCAGCGAATAATAAGGGGGAAGAAAATTCGGGAATGCCTTGATGGCAGACTTGAATGCATTTTCAGCATCCTGGACATGATTTGATGCCAGATAAATCTTTCCCTTCAAATTGTAGACAATGCCCCGGGCGGTTTTGTTCTCCAGTGTTTCCAGCTTTTCATCACATCGGGCGATGGCCTGATCCAACTGGTTGTTTTCCAGCATGGTAGATACCAGGAAGACAAAAATATCTATGTTTTCATTATCTTTGGACAGGGCCTGCTCAAAACGGGTCACCGCATGGCCATAATCCTTTTTCATCTTGTCGATCATTCCCAGGCGGAAATAGCCTTCGGGGTTCTGGGGGGCGATGGCGATCAATTTGGAAAACTGGCTTTTCGCTTCTTCAATTTTATTTTCAAACAGATAGATGCTTCCCATCATCTTGATGGCATCCAGGTTATCGGGCGAAATGCTGATAATCGATTCAAGGGTTTCTTTTGCCTGGGCGATGTTCTGCTCTTTGAAAAAAAGGTCGGCCATCAGCAGACGGGACTTGATGAATTCAGGGCTTTCTGCCGGGATTTTGCCGAATTCAATTTTGGCCGCATTGGTCTCATTGTTATTCAAATGGGCAAGCCCGTTCAGGAAATAGAGCTGGGGCATATCCGGATGCTGCCGGATCAGCTCGGACAAGTAGACAGAAGCCTGGTTATATTCATGCTGGGCCAGCAGGAGTCTCGACTTTTAAAATCTTTGCCGGGAGATACTCCGGATCTTTTGCCGATATTTTTTCGATGTAGGCGTCAGCTGCGGCAAAATCGCCGTGCTCCAGGTGAAACCGGGCCATATACATCATCAGCCCCGGGTTGTCCGGCTGAATGCCCAATGCTTTTTCATACATTGCCAGTGCCGGTTTCGGATGGTTGGTGGTGGCGTAAAAATTGGCGGCGATCAAATAGGGTTTCGGGCTGTCCGGTGTGCTTTGAACAGCCTTCAGGTATGCGGCTTCCGATTTGTCCCACTCCCGGGTGAGGCGATAAAGGTTGCCCAGGAGGATGTAGGGCTCGCTGGCGTCCGGATAAGCCTGTATGGTCTGTTTCAGCAGCGCTTCCGCAGGGCCGTATTTCTGTTGAACCGCATATAATTCAAAAAGAGTCGTCACTGCTTGAAGAGACCCGGGATTCTTTGCCACCGCGGTTTCCAGCAGCCGTTCCGCGGGCTCGATTTCTTCCCGGTTCACCAGAAGGTTGGCAAACTCCAGATAGGCCCTGATCTGAGTAGGGTCCTGGGCGATTATGGTTTTAAATATCGCTTCGGCCTTTTCGTATTCCTTTTCCATGTTATATATGGATGCCAGCAGGTAATTGGCGGTCAGGCTTTCAGGCGATTTTTCGATAATCCCATTCAGGATATTCCGGGCATTTTCGATATTCCGGTTGAGCAGCTGAAGTGTGGCCAGGCGCAATTGAACGGTTTCTTCCTCAGGATCCAGTTCGGCTGCTTTCTGGTACGCCTCAAATGCTTTCGGAATATCGCCCAGCTTCAGATAGACTTCCCCCAGATTCGCATAAGCCCCGACAAAGTCCGGCTTGACAGTGACGGCCCGCTCGAGGGATTGTCTGGCGCAAACATAATTTTGTTTGGCATAGCAGGTCTTGGCTTTATTGTAGAAGGATATCGCCTCATCCGAATCCCGGCTGCATCCGCTGAAAACGATGGGCAGGGCGGCCAGTGCAAAAGAGATGGCAAAAAAACGGAATTTTTTGGTCTTCTGGATTGGGTTCATACTGTTTTCCTGAAAAGGGGAGGGGCGTTTACGCCCGGGTTTTATATCCCCTTGAATTATTAATCTGATTGGCATTTGCTAATGATATTAGTATTAAAATAAGGCTTTGACAAGCATGGATGTAAAAAATTGTAAATGTCAATTTCCTGGAATTAGCGGGTTGATATAATGGCATGGGCCGTAACACCCCCCTGCGCCCCCCTCAAGGGGGGAATTAGAATTGAAAAATTTAACAACATCCATTCCTTCATGGGGGGAAATTTAAAAAAAGAGTAATTTCCTAATTAAACCATTCCCCC
>CAWGYD010000007.1:0-47500 GCA_963826785.1 uncultured delta proteobacterium | reverse complement strand
ACTGATCCCATGCTGCCAAGAAAAGCCTCTAGCGAGATCATAGGGTGATCGTACCGCAAACCGACTCAGGTAGGCGGGGAGAGTATCCCAAGGCGCTTGAGAGAACCCTGGTTAAGGAACTCGGCAAAATGACACCGTAACTTCGGGAGAAGGTGTGCCCCTGATGGTGATAGGACTTGCTCTTAGAGCTGTCGGGGGTCGCAGAGAAATGGCGGTAGCGACTGTTTACTAAAAACACAGGACTCTGCTAAGTCGCAAGACGATGTATAGGGTCTGACGCCTGCCCGGTGCTGGAAGGTTAAGGGGAGATGTTAGCTTTCGGGCGAAGCATTGAACCGAAGCCCCAGTAAACGGCGGCCGTAACTATAACGGTCCTAAGGTAGCGAAATTCCTTGTCGGGTAAGTTCCGACCTGCACGAATGGCGTAACGACTTCCGCACTGTCTCAACCAGGGACTCAGCGAAATTGTATTGGCGGTGAAGATGCCGTCTACCCGCGAAAAGACGGAAAGACCCCGGCACCTTTACTATAGCTTGACATTGGATCTTGGGTCAGCATGTGTAGGATAGGTGGGAGGCTTTGAAGCGGGAACGCCAGTTCTCGTGGAGCCAACCTTGAAATACCACCTTTGTTGTCTTAGGATTCTAATTCCGACCCGTGAAGCCGGGCGGAAGACAGTGTCTGGTGGGTAGTTTGACTGGGGCGGTCGCCTCCCAAAGAGTAACGGAGGCGCGCGAAGGTTCCCTCAGGCTGATTGGAAACCAGCCGTAGAGTGTAAAGGCATAAGGGAGCTTGACTGCGAGGGAGACATTCCGAGCAGGTACGAAAGTAGGTCTTAGTGATCCGGCGGTCCCGAATGGAAGGGCCGTCGCTCAACGGATAAAAGGTACGCCGGGGATAACAGGCTGATCGCATCCAAGAGTTCACATCGACGATGCGGTTTGGCACCTCGATGTCGGCTCATCACATCCTGGGGCTGGAGCAGGTCCCAAGGGTTCGGCTGTTCGCCGATTAAAGTGGTACGTGAGCTGGGTTTAAAACGTCGTGAGACAGTTTGGTCCCTATCTTTCGCGGGCGCAGGATATTTGAGAGGATCTGTCCTCAGTACGAGAGGACCGGGATGGACGAACCGATGGTGTTCCAGTTGTCGCGCCAGCGGCATAGCTGGGTAGCTATGTTCGGACGGGATAACCGCTGAAAGCATCTAAGCGGGAAGCCCCCCTCAAGATAAGATATCCCTTCCGGTGGAGACACCGGAACTGAAGGCCCCTTGAAGATGACGAGGTAGATAGGCCGGGTGTGTAAGCGCAGTAATGTGTTGAGCTTACCGGTACTAATCGGCCGTGCGGCTTAGCCACAAATCTTTACTTTAAGCTGAGCGTTTTGATGAGTTTACATTTTACAGATTAGTTGACCGCCGCCGTTTGACGGCGGTCAGCTCACCAATTTTCGGTGGCGACAGCAGGGGGGATACACCCGAAACCATCCCGAACTCGGAAGTTAAGCCCCCGAGCGCCAATGGTACTGCGTGGGAGACTGCGTGGGAGAGTAGGACGCCGCCGAAATCTTCTTAAAAAAGCCCCGGTTGCATGCATTGGCATGACCGGGGCTTTTTTGCGTCTGGGGGATTATATGTGAAATGTAACCGCAGGGTAAGCGGCCGTAGGCAATATCAAAGAATATCTTCAGCAAATGCAGTCCCGCCGTGGGGAAGGTCGACCCATCGGTCCTTCAGACCTTTTTTTTCGATCACCGCTCTCAATTCGATCGGCGGCAGAAAAACCGGTTCATCCCCCAGCCGGAAGGTGCCCCAATGGACAATCATCATTTTTGTTGCCTTCAATTCTTCAAATGCCCGCACCGACTCTTCAGGATTCATATGGCTTTCTGCCATGAACCAGCGGGGTTCATACGCTCCCAAATTGAAAATGGCCAGATCAATGTCGGCCCTGCGCCCGATTTTCGTAAACCCCTCGAAATAAGCGGTATCCCCGGAGATATATAGGCGCGGTCCTGTTGCCGTCTCGATCAGATACGATCCCCACAGTGAATGATTCGGACCGGCCAGGGGGTTTCTCATGGTCCAGTGATGGCACGGAAGCAGCGTGATCTTCAACGCACCGGATTCAAATGTGTCGAACCAGTCCAGCCGGGTTTGATTAAACATGTTCAGCCGATTAAATGTGCGTTGATAGCCCAGAGGGGAAATAATGTGCGTGTCTTTTTCGAAACCGGCGATCGTCTGCGAATCGAGGTGATCGTAATGACCGTGGGTGATCAGGATATGATCGGGTTTCGGAATTCGTTTAACATCAAAATCAAAAGGTGTAAAATCTTTAATCAGTGGAAACAGCCCGCCAAATACCGGATCCACCAGCAGACAGCACCCCTGATCCTTGATCAGCAAAGAAGCGTGTTTGAGGTATGTTATCGATAATCCCCGGTGGCGGTATACCGCTTCCCAGTCCACCTGGACCGGAATAATCTCTTCTTGTGAATATAGCTTTTTAAAGGGATTGTGATTTGTTAATTTCCACCATAGAAATCGTTTCAGACCGGGACGGGGATTTTGGAGAAAGGGGTCAATGAACCCGTTTTTTGCATGATGAAGTTTGCGATGGCGGACCTGTTCAAAAATTGAATCAGGTCCCGTATACAATAACTCGGACCTTCCGCCTGATTTATACACAAGGATATCCTTAGAAAGGAGTTGAAATCAGATATGTTTTCATGAAGAACAGGCATTCATTGCGCCTTTGCCTTGCAAACATGAAATACAGAAATTTAATAAAGGTTGATCATCATCCTGATTTTCAGATATGCTAATTCGTTAGTCCATGTTGAGGTTGTCGGCTCGGAATACATTTCCTTTTCTGATGCTAATCTATATTATAATGCTTCTAACGGGTTGATCAAAAATATTCCATGCGTCCTGATATCTATTGATGGTGTTTGCACCCAGCCTTAAATCAAAGATCGCATTCAATATTGCCATAATTCTGATGGCGTCGATTCTGCTGACGGATTTTGTGGTCATCAGCATCATTGAGAACCAATTGGTTCAGGAAAAGGTTTCCCAGGGCAAACGGCTGCTGCTCAAATCCATCGATGTCGTATTTCGGGATCACTCATCCGGAAAAGAGGCAGGCACTGATGCGATCCGGTTTCTAAACACTTTGTTTTCTGATCCCGCCATTATTTGTGCTCAACTCCGGATGGACGATTCACCGGTTTTTAAAACCCCGTCCAGTCTCATCAGTGAAGAGATCCGATCGGAAATTGACCAGGCGATGAACCTGCAGCAGGATACCGGAAAAGGCCAGGTCCGGTATGCCGGAAAGACCTGGGGGGTCTTCTGGCCGCAGAAAAAGTATGCCATTATTTCCGAAACCATTTTTATGAAAGGCAATTCGACCATTGTCGCTGCCGTTGCTTATAATCTCGACGGAATCTATCTGACCCTTCGGCAGTCCCAACATATTATCGGCGTTTATGGGATGGCCAATCTCCTGGTGCTGACTTTTTTAGGCTTTCTCCGGTTTTCACGCCTGATTGTGCGTCCGCTGGACAGATTTATTAAACGAACCGAAGCGTATCATCCCGAAGATCACATTGATTTTCTGCCGGACAAGAAGGACCATGAATTAAACCGGCTCTCCACTGCTTTGAACCGGATGATTCAGCGTATCGAAGATGACAAGCAGAAACTCAAAATATCCCTGCTCACCCTCGAAAAGACGCACACCCATCTCCAAAATGCCCAGAACGAAATCATCAGGGCTGAAAAACTGGCTTCCATCGGTCGATTATCCGCTGGAATCGCCCATGAAATCGGCAACCCGCTGGGCATTGTCCTGGGATATCTCGGTCTTTTGAAAAAATATGCCCTTGCCCCTGATGACCATAAAGGTCATGATTATGCCCGGCGCGCCGAGGATGAGGTCAACCGGATCAGCGTCATTATAAAGCAACTGTTAGACCTTTCCAGGCCTTCCCAGGCCGAGATCGATATAATTTCAATGCATGAACTCATAAAAGATACCGGCCGCAGGATTTCGGACCTGCCGGTGATGAAAGATATCGACATCACCTATGATCTTGCGGCCGTATCCGATGAAATACTGGCCGACGGCAATCAAATCCGACAGGTGCTGTTAAACCTGATCATCAATGCAGCCGATTCCCTGCGCGATGCGACAGGGCCTGAAAAAGGCAAAATCGTTTTGTCCACTCAAATCGTTGAACAGGCAGGAGAAGGCGATTTGAATGACGCGCCGGCTTTGAAGCTGTGCGTTTCGGATAATGGCACCGGAATTTCCGGAGATGACATCGAAAATGTATTCGACCCGTTTTATACCACCAAGGAACCCGGAAAGGGCACCGGTCTGGGGCTGTCCGTGAGTTACATGATTATCGAGCAGGCAGGCGGCACCCTCTCCGTCAAGAGCCGGGTGCATCAGGGGACGACCTTTACCATCTGCCTCCCCCTGTGCAAAAAGTCGCCTATATACCGAAATTGACGTAAATATTGTGAGATACGCATGAAAAAAAGCATCTTGATCATCGATGACGAAGAAAACATGCGGCACATGCTGACCGCCCTGCTCACGGAATCCGGGTATCAGGTGAACAGCGTCTCCGATGGGGCGAAAGGTTTGGAGCAGGTATGTAATGATCACTATGATTTCCTGTTTTGCGATATCCGCATGCCGGTTATGGATGGCATAACCTTTCTCAAGGAGGCCGCCTGCCGGTTAAAAAACACCCATGTCATCATGATGTCGGCATACGGCAGTATTGATACGGCCATCGAAGCCATGAAACAGGGGGCGTACGATTATATCTCCAAGCCGTTCCAGCCCGATGAAATTCTGTTGACGATTCAAAAAGCCCTCGAGCGTGAACGCTTGCAAAATGAAAACGCCCAATTGAAGCAGCGGATCAAAGAAATCGAATCGGCTTCCGGTTTCAGCAGGGTGATCGCAAAAAGCACGGTAATGGAGGCGGTGCTGAAACTGGCTGCCAAAGTGGCGCTTTTTGATACCACAGTCTTGATAACGGGAGATTCGGGAACCGGCAAAGAACTCATCGCGCGGGGAATTCACTATGGTGGTCAACGTGAAAAAAAGCCTTTAATTACGATTAATTGTGGTGGAATACCTGAGACTTTACTTGAAAGTGAAATGTTTGGATACAAAAAGGGCGCATTCACCGGGGCGGACCAGAACCGCAGCGGCCTGTTCGAAGCAGCAGACGGGGGAACCATTTTCCTGGATGAAATAGGGGAGTTGCCCCTTTCCCTGCAGGTGAAGCTTCTAAGGGTGCTTCAGGAGAATGAAATCCGTCCGGTGGGTGATACCCGCTTCAAAAAAATCGATGTGCGCGTGGTTGCGGCCACTTCGAAGAACCTGGCCCGGGAGGTGGAGAATGGCGCCTTTCGGGAAGATCTGTACTACCGGTTGAACGTCATTCAAATTCGTCTGCCGGCGCTCATCGAGCGCAGTGAAGATATTCCGATCCTTTGCCGGCATTTCATCGATCAGTTCAACGGGAAACTCAACAGGCAGATCAAAGGGATATCCCCGGCGGCCATGGCGCTGCTGCTCAAATACAATTGGCCTGGAAATGTCCGCGAACTCGAAAATATAATGGAACGTGCGGTGGTTCTTGCCGAAGATGACGTTCTCACGCCGGAAAATCTTCCGGGTGAATTGAGCAGCGAGAAGCAAACTTCAATTGAGGGGATCTTTCAAGGGTATTCCCTCAAGACCGGCAAGGAGATTATGGAGAATAATCTGATCCGGCGGGCGCTTGAGGCCACCGGCGGGAATCGTACCCATGCGGCGAAATTACTCGAGATCAGCCATCCCTCGCTGCTGAGCAAAATAAAACAATATGGCATCGATTCTAATTAAACCTTCAAAGCCGGTACGCTTATTCAGGGCGCACCGACGATAAAAGGCATATGCGAAATAAAAAGCCTTCACCCATGTGGGTGAAGGCTTTTGAATTTTTTAAAGCGCTGTTTTTTCCAAAACCGGCACTTGCATTTTCATCTGACATAGACCGGGTCAATGTACTCATGCCGCAACAGAAGATAAACTGTCGTTACCACCGAATTTTCGGAAAATCAGGAAATTTGATCTCGCTAATCGTTGATCGATTCCCTGAGTTTACCGGAGCATTTAAACGTGACGACATTTCGTTCATCTAATATCAGATCATCACCGGTGGCTGGATTTCGCCCCCGGCGGGTTGATTTTTTCTTCACGCAGAATTTTCCGAAACCGGATACCAGCACGTCTTCCCCGGTTTCCAAGCTGTTTTTGATGATCTCCAACAGAGATTCCACGATTTCAACCGATTTTTTTTTCGTGAAACCCAGTTCGTTTACGCGCTCAACAATATTGTTCTTTGTTAATGCCATTACGCCTCCTCAGTTAATGGACTCAGATGTTCTTCATTCTGATAAGCAGTTGCTTGTTTATTCGGAATCGCGATCTTCCGTCGTTTCCGCTGGTGTATGGACCGGGTATAAATCATCGACGGTTCTGATAATCTGATCGATTCGACTTGAAATTTCTTCAATTTCGGATTTAAGGCCGTTTTCGTCGGGTGCTGTCATAGCAAAAAAGAATTTCTTTCAGTAACGTCACTAACTGCAAGAAATAATAGGAAACTTAATCAATGTCAATCAAATATCATTAATTTTATTATGAATAAATATAATTAACGTTCATGTCAAGACATTTTATGTGTAAAAAAAGGGGTATATGAAATCTGCTGTTTCATCATTTTCTCCTGCCGGCCCCGATTCTTTCCAAAATCCCGCACTTTTCAAATTCCGATTGATGTCATTGACGGATGTTTGTTATGTGCGAGGCCTCACACAAAAACCTCACTGATTGGTACGCCATTGATCCTCTTTTTCAAATCCGGTGACGGTGTTGCACGGCCATTCAAAACAATGATCAGGTACGTATAGGCAATATCAAATTGGCTTGCAACCTCTTTTAGCTGCACCCGATGTTTTCATCTGTTTGTGAAAGGAAATGAACTTAGGCAAACCATGCCTTTGCTTCATGGAGAACCAAATTTTCAGCGAAATCTTTCAAGACATTGTTTACCGTATCCCGAGTTTTTTCATTCGGGCGATAAGTGTCGTCCGTTTCAACCCCAATTTTTCACCGGCGCCGCCGGGGCCTCCTATTTTTCCGCCGGTCTTTTGAAGAATGTAGCGGATATAGCGCTGTTCCAGATCATTGAGGGTGGGGGTATCGGAAAAGAATTCGTCTGCTTTTATCATCGCGTTCAAGGGCAGGTCGACCTTCAGTCTTCCTTTTGAAGACAGCAATACGGCACGTTCGATGATGTTTTCCAGTTCCCGGACATTGCCCGGCCAATCATATTGCTTCAGCAGCTTTTCGGTTTCAGGATCGATCACAAGATCGTGCCGGTGATATTTTCTGGCAAACCGGTTTAGAAAATGATTCGCCAGCAGGACGATGTCTTCGGTGCGCTCGCGCAGGGCCGGAACTGTAAATGGAATGACATTTAAGCGATAGTACAGGTCCTGGCGGAACCGACGGGCGAACACTTCTTCTGACAGGTCGCGGTTGGTTGCGGCAATCAATCGAAAATCCGAGACAATGGTGCGGGTTCCGCCGACCCTTATGAAGCTGCGCTCCTGAATCGCGCGAAGCAGCTTGACCTGTATGGAAAGCGGGAGTTCACCGATTTCATCGATAAACAATGTCCCCCGGTCGGCCAGTTCCAGCCGCCCTTTTTTCTGCTGGTCCGCACCGGTGAATGCGCCTTTTTCGTGTCCAAACAATTCGCTCTCAAACAGTGCTTCAGGTATGGTTGTCGCGTCTATGACCACAAAAGGGCGTTCTCTGCGGTGGCTCATGGTATGGACGCGCCGGGCCATAAGCTCTTTTCCAACCCCGGTGTCGCCGAGAATCAAAATAGTTGAATCCGTTTTGGACACCCGGTCTATCTGCTCAATCAGATCGGCCATGTCCCGGCTTTTATAGATCAGGCCTTTTTCTTCCAGAGTGGTTTCATATAAGCTCTTTTCGGTAATCAGTTCGTTGCGCTCGTCCCGGAGCCGGTAATATTCGTAAATTCTGGCCGATTGCCGGCTGACATGATCGGCCACCTTTTTCAGGGTGCTGTCATCCAGAAAATCAAAACAGTCTTCAAGATACGAGTTGTCGTGATAAATCACGGCGCGGATCTTCCCCCTGACTTCCACCGGAAGACACAGTATGGACCTGACCGGCCGCCCGGATGGATCGAGTTTGCCGGTTTGATTCCGTTTCCATATGGGGCGGTTTTCTTTGAAGGCTTTTAAAATCAGGTTATAATTTCGTTTGAAATCTTCGCCGATAATGTCTTTTTCGCTTAAATTGCAGGAAGCGCGCAGCTTGGGCGGATTGATGAATTTCCCGCCGGGGAACCAGAAGAGCCCGCCGCGTTCCGCTCCGAAAAAGCGGTTGGTGGCACAAATCGCGCAGGCAAGGACATCTTCTCCGCTGTCTGCCGGGAACATGGCTTCGGTAAGCTTGATGTACCGCTCAAACGAATCGCGTGATGCATCAACCGACTTGAGGTTATGGGTCTCCGGATTAACGAGATGGTGCAGATCATCCGGGAAGAACTGTTCGGCGTATCCGCCCAGAATTTGCCAGGCCCCCCTGGCTTTCCGGGCGGCTTCCTTGCGGTCCCCCCTGGATAACTCGAGCCTGGCGATCTCTATTTTGGTTTTGGCGGACTGGATGATGTCACCTGATTTGTCGAGCAGCGTTTC
The DNA here is from genome assembly GCA_963826785.1 of uncultured delta proteobacterium. GTDB lineage: Bacteria > Desulfobacterota > Desulfobacteria > Desulfobacterales > Desulfosalsimonadaceae > CAWGYD01. The sequence goes on along the minus strand of CAWGYD010000007.1, from coordinate 38,688 downwards.
ACTTAGCGCCAGATCCGCCAGAACGGATTCCATCGGCATATTTTCCGCAAGTTCATAGAGGGCTTTTAACCGCAGGGCCGTTCCGTGAAGATGAATGTTGTTTTCATTGACGGCCCGCTCCATTGCCTGGTGAAGGGTGAGCCCCAGAATAGGTTCAAATCGGAGCCGTTCGAATTCGGATATCATTTCCAATATCCAGGGGGAGGCATATTGGCGGACGATCCCCGTAACCAGACCGCTTTCAAAGGTCTTTTTTAAGTATTCATGGGCTTTGGCGGCATGTCCGGTGGAGAGAAAGCGGAGTGCGACCGGTCCGGCAGCCAGGTATTCGGCCAGATAATTTTTTTGCAACCGGGCTTCCTTTATCGTTTCATCCACATGGAAATAGCCTTCCTTTTCCCTTTTGATCAATATCAGCACGGTCCCCATGATGATCCGCAGGGTCATGGCCATATTGTGATCACAACTTTCTCTTGCCGTTCGCCAATGGAAATCGAGCGTGCCGATGGCACGGTGAAATTCTCCCAGGTAGGCCAGGCAGTAACCGAGCAGAATGGGGGCGATGGAACTGAAGGACTGATTCCGTTCCTGCTTGATCAGTATCCGTTCGGCCCTTTCCAGGTGAGGCAGGGCTTCCTTGAACAGGCCCTGCATAAAATAGAACATCCCCAGAAACTCGGCGGATTGTTCGAGGATATCCTCATCTCCCAGCTCTTCGATTTCACTCAAACCCATGGACAGCGCCACCATGGCGTCGGCCCGGCGGTCCGAAAAATAATAGAGTCTTCCCAGGTGCATGTTCAGCATGGCATGGGATCTCCGATCACCCAGTGTCGCGGCGGCTTCATGGGCACGGTGAAGGTATTTCGCCATATTTTTGAATCCCTTGCCCAGCGCGAAGGAAAGGCCGGAGAGATGGAGGGCGGCGGAAATAAAGAAAGATTCGGCGTCCATATCCCTTTTCAGCGCCGGGTACAGCCGGTCTGCAGCCTGCCTGTAGGAATGCCATGCCTGTTCTTTATCGTCTGCCCGCAGGTATTTTTCAGCGATGTCGATATCTCTCAAACCGGCTTGTTTTCGATTTACAAGAGGATTGCCCGGGCGGGCGGGTTGGTCTGATTTCATGGTCGGGATCCCTTTCTGTGGTGATTTGCTTCCGGCATCATAACAGACTATGCATGGATGTCAATATATTGACGCCATAGTGGCATTATATTGACGATTCAATTTCCGGATCAAGTTCAGTTATTAAATTGTATCATAAAACCAGTCCATTATAATTTAGATCACCTTGGCACATTGTTTGCTGTGTAAAACAGTGTTCTCTGTGTTCAATATCAACCCACCTCAATGCACTAAGGAGGAAGTCATGCCGATTTTTACAAAAGAGGTCGCAACCGAATTGTTTGGTGAACTCTGGATGAAAATGATCAACGAAACCGAATTCGGCCCCAATCTGAAAGCATCCAATATGAGCATTTTGTTTGTGGTGGATGATCCGGAGGTGACCATGTTCGTGGACGGAAACGGACCGGTTTTCGAGGAGGAAGCAAGGGCCAAGGTGCCAACGGTCACCATGAAGATGGATGGCGACACGGTTCATAAATTCTGGCTGAAGCAGGTGTTCATCCCCAAGGCGCTGGCAACCCGGCAGATCAAGGCAAAAGGACCGGTCGGAAAGGTTCTGCAGCTGCTCCCGCTGCTCAAGCCCGGTCAGGCGCTCTATCCGGAATACTGCAAGAAATTCAATTTACCGATGTAATCCAAACAGGGGGTATTCATGAAATATTTCGACATCAATCTTGATTTGAGTGAAGACGATATTGCCTTGAAGGATGCGGCCCGTCAGTTTGCGGAACAGGAAATGCGGCCGGTGGCCAAACTGCTGGACCGGATGACGGCTGAAGAGGGGATCGCACCGGATTCTCCTTTGTGGCCATTTCTGAAAAAAGCCTATTCGCTGGGATATCATAAAATCCTTCTGCCCGAGTATTATGGCGGCCTCGGACTCTCACCGCTGCAGACGAACATCATCTTCGAGGAGCTGGCATGGGGAAGTTTCGGTCTTGCGCTTCTGACCACCGTGGTCTGTTTTCCCTTCTACTGCATCTGCATGACCAACAATGATGAATTGATCGAAAAATTTGTGAAACCGTTTTGCGACTGCACGGATGGAAGCATTCGGGGGTGCTGGGGAATCACCGAGCCCGAGCACGGGTCTGATGTGATTGCAGTGGGAGAAGAGTATTTTGAATCTCCCAAGATGAAAGGAAATGTGCGGGCAAAGCTTGATGGTGATGAATGGGTGGTCAACGGTCAGAAATCCGCGTGGGTTTCCGGCGGCACCATCGCCACCCACACCATGCTTCATGTGCAGATTGATCCGTCCAAAGGATTTTCCGGCAACGGGGTGTGCATCGTTCCGCTCGATCTTCCGGGCGTCTCCAAGGGAAAACCGCTGGAGAAGATCGGCCAGAGAGACTTAAACCAGGGGGAAATCTATTTTGATGATGTGCGGATCCCCAAAGACTACATGTTTGTCGACCCGGATTTTTATGTACCGATTTTCGATATTATTCTGGCGGCGGCCAATCTGTGCATGGCTTCCTGGTCTAACGGCCTGTCCCGGGCTGCATTCGACGAAGCCTTGAATTACACCAAGGAACGGGTTCAGGGCGGAAAACCATTGATTGAACATTATACCACCAAGCAGCGGATTTTCGACATGTTCGCACGGATCGAGACCGGACGGGCAATTGCCCGGGCGGGCATGAACCTGAATTTAAACCTTTCGCCGCCGCTGGTCGAATATTCCCTGGTTGCAAAAACCCAGTGCACGGAGATGGCCTTTAAAAATACACATGAAGCCATTCAGCTTTTGGGCGGAAACGGCCTCACCCGTGAATATCTGACGGAAAAGCTGTTCCGGGACGCAAGGTCTACGCTGATAGAAGACGGAAATAACGAGACCCTGTCCCGTCATGGCGGACATATCCTGATGGAAACCTATCCACGGGCGCCGCTCGATTTCTGACCCGGCACAAATAACCGGTGTCCGCACGAATCCGGTTTTATCCCGATTGCATTTAAAATCGAGGAGGAAAAATGACAAGAATCCATATCGATGAATGGCCGCCGTATTCGCCGCCGGATCAGGCCAAAAAAGAAAATGTACTGATCGCCGCGAAGCTGATGGTCAATGCCGCATTAACCGCTCCGTTTACCGGGGGAGTTCCCGGCCATGAAGCGGAAATCGCCTACGGCCAGAAGGAACTGGAACTGATCGCCCGGGAGATGGAACGCCTGGCCCATGAACAGGTTCCGGAACGGCTGAAAAAACCGTTTTTATATGAAGCGGTAATGGTGCGGGAAAGCGATGCGATTGTATTTCTGGGAAACAAGCGCGCCCACGAAACCCCAATGGATGTGGGGTGCGGGTTGTGCGGCGGAGAGCCGAACTGCTCTTTTGTCTATGAGCGCTTGAATCATTTTAACGGACTTATCGACGCCACGGACAGACGGCGGGACACGGCCATCCGGGGTCCGGTCTGTGTGATCCGGGCGCATGACCTCGGATATGCCGTCGGGTCTGCGTTGTGGGTGGCCGGTAATCATTTTATTGACGCCAAACCCTGCTATTCGGTGGGACTTGCCGGCAGGAACCTGGATATCTGCATGAACTCGGAAATCGTGGTCGGCATTCTCCTGGGGGTGGCATCCAAGAACCCCTATGCGGATACCCCGCCGAATTATCATCTCACCAATATGGCCAAACAGGTGGATGGCATCCGAAAGATCACCACGATTACCCGGCAGATACCGAATCATCCTTATCATACGTTTGATCCGGCAAAGAAAAAAAGACCCGATAATTCCGGAAAGGAGGAATGACCATGGCCGTATATAATGGACAGGATGCTGTTGCCGACCACCTTCTGGATGTCGCAAAGGCCTGCGCTCTGGCGGCGGGTAGAGCGCCGGGGGTCTCCCATCGTCTTGAGATCATGACGGAAATTATTACTGATGAGGATATCTATCCGATCATTGATGTGCTGGCGACATTGGGCGAAAATTCCGCATTTCAGCTTCATGACGCGGTGGCGTTAAAGGGCCTGGCCGATAAAAAGAAATTGCCGCCCGTTTTATTGATCGGGGCGGACCTGACCCAGCCGGCCCTTTGGGATTGCGGCGCCTGCGGATTTAAAACATGCGGCGAGTATGCGAAATACACCAGCCGGAACAAAGGGGTCGGGGTCGGCTGCTACGGACCCAGCTGCGTCTGGAAGGCCATCGATTACGGCACGGCCTGTGATTTTGCCTGCGCGTGCGCGGCCCAGCACCGGGCGGAAGCGCGGATTATGTTCAGCATCGGGGCCATTGCCATGCTGCTGGGACACATGGAGGACGCGTCGATGGTCCTGGGACTGCCTGTCGGGCCTTCAGGAAAAAATCTGTGGTTTGACCGGGAGGCTTGGAAAGACATTTTGAGTTTTGAACAGAAAATGATGACCCAGATGGCCGGCGGTCCCTCACTGTGGATGGCTTTTTCCGGCGGCGGCAATCCCATCCTGAAAACAAAACCGAAATGGTGGGAAGATCCGACTTTCCTGAAAGTGGAGCCCGATGAGACCTTTGTTGAAAAAGACGTGAATTGCCAGGCAAAGGCCTATGAAAAGATCATGAGATACCGGGGTGTGTTCGGAGACGAAGACATTCCCGAATAACATAAAAATTGCACATCATAGAGGCTATCAATCGATGGATCAAAACAGACCCTACTGGAACATGGATATCGAACCGTTTCTCAATACCCCGGAGATGGAAAAAGTCCAGTTTGAAAAACTGAAAAAAATGTTGAACCGGCTGAAGGCCAATGCGCCATTTTACGCCAAAATGATCGAAGGCAGTAAATGCGATCCGGATTCTCTTAGCAGCATGGATGAATTCAAGGACAAGATCGGTTTGTTTAACAAGGAAGATCTGCGGGCACTGGTCATGGAATGCGGCGGCGATTTTATCAAAGCGCTGGATCAGATCATGCCCATCTCAGTTGACGACCTTGATTATATTGCCACCACCACCGGGACAACCGGCATCCCCACACCTTACCCCATGACCAATAACGATATCCACAATATCTGGGGGGAGGTCATGGTCCGGGGCGGCTGGCGGGCGGGAATCCGGCCGAAGGACCGGGTATTGTTCTGCTTTGCCTTGTCAATGGTGATTGCCGGAATCCCCACGATGATGGGGATGCAAAAAATGGGATCAACCATGATACCGGTGGGTGCCGAAGCCAAAAGTGAACGGATACTGCTGATGCAGGGCCTGTTTAAAGGAAACGTCTATGTGGGCACGCCTTCCCTGGCGGAGTATCTGATCGAACAGTCGCCTAAATTATTGAATAAAACCGTGAAGGAACTGGGGTTTAAGGCCTTATTGTGCGGCGGTGAACCGGGCGCGGGGATACCGGAAGTCAAAGCCAAGATTGAATCGGCTTACGGGTGCAGAATTTTTGATGCCGGAGCTGGTTTCGGATGTTCCTGTGATCATAAAGAATACCAGGGCATGCACTGGCTGGGAGATGATCTTGCGTATTACGAACTGGTAGACCCGGAAACCAAAGCCCCGATTCCCATGGAAAACGGCGCCAAAGGGGAAGCGGTGTTTACCTCCCTTGAAGGGGACGGATGGATCATGGTCCGCCAGAGCATGGGCGATATCCACCAGGTATTCACCGAACCCTGCCCCTGCGGCCGGTCCGGGTTCCGGTACAAAGTTATTGGGCGGTCAGACGACATGCTGAAAGTCAAAGGGGTAATGGTCTATCCCAGTCATATCAAAGGGGTGATTAACGAATTTGTGCCAAAAGTGACGGGTGAAATGCGCATTGTCCTTGATGAAAAACCGCCCCGCGTGGTGCCGCCGTTAAAATTGCGTGTTGAACATGCGGCAGGTCTTGCCGGAGAACAACTCAAAACCCTTGAGGGGGAAATTGTCGCTGCAATGACTAAGCGGTTAAAGATCAATCCGGCGATCCTCTGGGCGGAAGCCGGCAGCCTGGAACGGAGCCATTACAAAGGGCAGACATTTGAAAAAACTTATGAAGAAAAATAACCAAAAGCTAAATCATGCGCGATGTATATATCATAGGAGCCGGCAAGCGACGTTTCGCCAAACACGGAATTTTTAGAAACATTAAAACCGTGGGGGAAAAGGAGATTCAATGAGCATTTTCAAGGATAAAATCTGCCATTGTAACTGGGAGCGCTTCAGGCATTGGCCGAAATCTTTGTGATCAACTGGCCCGGCAAGGAGCCTATGTGGTCATGGCTGACATAAATTTTGAACAGGTTGAAAAAGCCACTGAAGCACTACTTAAAAATGGGCTGAAAGTCAAAGCCGTTAAACTGGATGTGACGGATAAATTTGCTTTCAAAAAGATTATTGAAGACACGGCGGCCGAGTATGGCAAACTGGATTATCTCTTTAACAACGCTGGAATTGTAATAATTGGAGAAGTGAGGGACATTAATTTGGACCATATGACCAGGGTGCTTGACGTGAATTTAAACGGCCTTCTCTACGGCACTTATCACGCCTACCATCTCATGGTCAAACAGGGTAGCGGTCATATTATCAACCTGTCTTCCGTGGAAGGAGTTCTTCCATTTCCCCTTACAGCATCCTATGTGGGAACCAAGCACGCCGTGTTCGGATTAACGGAAAGCTTATGGGTGGAAGCCGCTGATACGGGCGTCGATCTTACAATCATCTGTCCCGGATATATTCGGACACCATTGCTTACCGATAGCGAAACGGTCAACACGACCTCGGAAAATGTGTTGAGCTCTTATCTGGCTATCCTGTTTGAAAAATTATCCGCCATCACCCCTGATGTCTGTGCAAAATTAATACTCAAGGCTGTGATCAAAAAGAAAACCATCGCTTTTGTGCCTAAGATCGGCAGGTTGTTCTGGTGGAATTATCGAATCTGGCCAATGGGGTATCTGCGTATGTTGAGATTCTTTCACCGCTTGGACAGGAAAAGGCTAAAAAAGCTGCAGAAGAGATAGAGGATATTAATTTTTAAACACAATCATAAAAATGGCAGCCACTTTTTACAATGAGCGAAAAGAAATAGGAGATATCATGCATGATGTATTTGTAATCGGTGTTGGGATGACAAAATTTGCCCGGTACTGGGATCGGTCGATTAAAAGTATTGCTGCTGAAGCTTTGGAAAAAACGCTGGCTGATGCCGACATCGGTCAGGATGCTTTAGATGCAATTTACTTTTCCAACTCCAACTGGGGATATCAATCGAACCAGCACTGTATCAGGGGCCAGGTGGCATTGCGGCCATTGGGCGTTATGGGGTTGCCCATATACAATCTGGAAAATGCCTGCGCCGGGGGAGCCACCGGTTTCCATTGTGCATGGATGGGTGTCGCATCCGGTGTTTATGAATGTGTGATCGCCCTGGGTGCCGAGAAAATGTATGACGAAGACAAGGTGAAAATGTTTAAAGCCTTCTGGACCGGCATTGATGTTGAAAACATGGTTCCTCACATGGAAATGCTCCAGGCAGTGAGCAAAAACATCGATCTTGAAATCCCGAAAGAAGACGACGCTGGCGGTGCCGGACAAAATCGCAGCGCGTTTATGGATGTGTATTCGGCTTTTGCAAGATATCACATGAACAAATACGGGACCACACAAAAACAGTTGGCCGTGATTGCTTCCAAGAACCATTTTCATAGTTCCATGAATCCGAATGCCCAGTATCAGAATCAAATAAGTGTGGACGAAGTTCTGGCTGCCCGATCGGTCAGCTGGCCGCTCACGGTTCCCATGTGCGCACCGGTTGGTGACGGCGGCGCCGGGGCGGTATTGTGTTCTGCTGATTTTTTGAAAAAGATAAAAAACGCCCGTCCTGTAAAAATAAGGGCGTCTGTTCTGGGGTCTGGCACGGATCGCAGAATTGAGGAAGAAAACAAGGATATTGCCTGTCTTGTTTCACAAAAAGCCTATGCAATGGCCGGAGTCGGACCCGAAGATATTCACGTGGCCGAAGTCCATGATGCGACAGCTTTTGGTGAATTGCACCAAAGCGAATCGCTGGGGTTTTGCCCGATGGGCGAAGGTGGTGTGTTTGCGGAATCCGGAGCAACAAAACTTGGTGGGAAAATACCCATTAATACTTCTGGCGGTTTGGAGTCCCGCGGTCATCCCATTGGTGCGTCCGGCCTGGGGCAGATTCACGAACTAGTCACCCAATTAAGACATGAAGCCGGCCCGCGGCAGGTTCAGGGCTGCCGTCTTGCCATGGCGGAAAACGGCGGCGGGAATCTGGCGTATGAAGAGGCGGCCATGGGCATTCATATCCTGGAAAAGGTTTGATCTATGAAAATTCTGGTCACAGCCAAGCGGGTCACGGACCCGGATATGAAAATAAAAATCAAGGAAGATGGTTCGGGCATCGATCTGTCCAGCATGAGCTTCAAGGTCAATCCATTTGATGAGATCGCCATTGAAGAAGCCCTTCGCATCAAGGAGGATAAGGGCGGTGAGGTGGTGGTGGCTGGTATCGGAAGCCAGAAGGCCCAGACGGAAATCCGCTATGGACTTTCCATGGGGGCCGACCGCGGTATCCATGTTCAGGTGGAAGGAGATTCGGATTCGGATACGGTGGCAAACATCTTAAAAGCCGTCATCGACAGCGAACAGCCGGATCTGGTGATACTTGGCAAGCAGGCGGTGGATGACGACAACAATCAGGTGGCCCAGCTCCTGGCTGAATACCTGGGATGGGGGCAGGCCTGTTTTGCTTCCAAAATAGAGATCAACGGTGCAACCGCCAGAGTTGAAAGAGAAGTGGATGGCGGCATTGAAATCGTGGAGATCGATCTGCCCGGAATCATCAGCGCCGACCTGCGTTTAAACGAACCCCGATACCCCGCGCTTCCGGCCATCATGAAAGCAAAGAAAAAGGAGATCAAAACTCTGTCGCCCGCGGATTTGGGCGTAAACATGACACCAAAAGTATTGATCCGGAAAATGTCGGAGCCGCCGAAACGAAAAGGCGGCCGGATCGTTGCTGATGTGAATGAACTTGTCCAGGCGCTCAAAGAAGAGGCCAGGGTGATCTAAATAAGGAGAAGATAAATGCCAAGTGTACTTTTGGTCGTTGAACATCAGAAACAAAAACTTAAAAACGCCACCTTAAATGCCTTGACCTTTGCCCGCCAGATGGCTGAAAACCGCGGCGCTCCATTGAATCTGCTGGTGATCGGTCATGGCGTGGCCGGGGTTGCGGATCAAGTAAAACCCTATGGCGCAGATACGATTTTTCTGCTGGATGACCCATCGTTTACCAATTATACAGCCGAGACTTGGGGACATGTCGTTGCTGAAGTCGCCAAACAATGCGATGCCGTTTTTGTCGGCATGAATTCCGGCACCACCGGGCGCGACCTGATGCCCAGAGTGGCGGCGAAACTCAGCGCCGGAATGGTGACAGACCTGATCGGGTTTGATGGCCAGTGTTATATACGGGAAATGTGGGCCGGAAACGCTCAGGCCACCCTTGAAGTGAAAACACCAGTGACCGTGGCGACCATCCAGGGAACCGCATTTGCCGCTTGCCAACCTGCCGGAAAAGAAAGCGTCATATCCCCGCTCCAGATACCCGCGCACAAGGCAAAAACCCGGTTTGTGGACATGCGGGAGACCCGCAGCGACCGGCCGGACCCGACGGAGGCCCGTGTTGTCGTGACGGGGGGCAGAGGAATGAAAGGCCCGGAAAATTTTGCGCTCATCGAGCAGTTGACCGATCTGTTCGGCGGCGCGGTGGGCGCCAGTCGGGCCGCCGTGGATGCCGGCTGGATATCCAATGACTTCCAGGTGGGCCAGACCGGAAAAACCGTTGCCCCGGACCTGTATATCGCCGTGGGCATCTCCGGAGCCATTCAGCATCTGGCGGGGATGAAAAACAGCAAGGTAATTGTGGCCATCAACAAGGATGAAGAAGCACCGATTTTTGGAGTAGCGGATTTTGGCCTGGCCGGGGATTTGTTCAAGATAGTGCCGGAACTGACGGACGCGTTTAAAAAGGAACTCGCATAATGAAAGTAGTGACTCAAACCCGAACTCAGGTTCAGGAATAGACGGAAGCGGATCTAAAATCAGGTCAACTATTTATCAGAAAGGAAATATATGATGGCACAGAGTGAATCATATCAAAAGAACTTATTTTTTATTGGCGCGCTATGGAACTGGGGGGCCGCTCTTTTATTTGTCGGTTTGTATTTTATCAATGTCAATATCCTTGAATTATTCCTTACAGTTCCGGAAAGCATGCTGTGGTTTTTTATCGTAGCAGGGGCGATATTCATTTTTGGACTGGGATATTACTGGATCAGCAAGGATGTAGAAAGAAACCGGGACATCATTAAAATGGGTATAATCGGCAAGATGCTGGTTTTCCTGCTGTTCCTTATTTATATGATAAAAGGCGATATTACCTGGCTGCTCTTTATGGCAGGCTGCGTTGACCTTGTTTTTGCTGTTTTATTTAAACAGGTTTTAGATACGATTAAATAACTAAAGACGAAAGGAAGGTCAATGATGGGGATGAATATTTATAACGGCAAGGTATGCATTATAACCGGAGCAGCATCGGGTATCTGCTTCCCGGCTGAACCCATGTCCGTAAATTGAGGGATAAAAAATCCCCGTTATTTTAAACCCCCAATGCGATGGAGGCATATCATGGGCAAACAAACACAACTCGCTGAAAAACTGCAAAATGAGTGGACGCCGACGGAAGAAGTTATTCTCAGCCGCCGCAGCGTCCGGCTTTACAAAAAAGAACAGGTCCCGGAATTTATGATTAGCCGGATTATCGAAGCTGGCCGGTTTGCCCCGTCCGCCGGAAACAGCCAACCCTGGAAGTTTATTGTGGTTCGGGAACCTGAAATCATCAAAGGGCTGACCGATACAACGATCAAGATCTGCAAACTATTTAAATCCCTGATTGATTACCGGATTTCCGGAAAACGATGGCGTCTTCCCATTGCAAAATTCAATATCAAGATGAAGCCTCGCGATTTGCATCCGGTCCCCTTTGGCGCCTGCACATTGATCGCGGACGGCAAGCTGGGCCTGTTTCACGGCGCGCCGACGGTTATCTTGATATTTAAGGATGTTCGGGGTGTTTCCAATCCGGACCTGGATTGCGGGATTGCCGGACAAAATATGGTATTGGCAGCCCACAGCATGGGACTTGGCACCTGCTGGGTCGGTTTTGTCAAGCTGGCGTTTCAATATGTTTTAAAATGGAAAAAATTCTTTGGAATTTCCTATCCGTATAAATTCGCTTCAAGCATCGCCGTTGGATGGCCGGTGGGAGAGCCGGACGGCATGGTCAAGCGGGCCACCCATGCCGTGGACTGGTATGAAAATGGTTCTAAAAAAATAAATTATTAATCCTGAAATATTGCAGGGAGGCATTTTATGAAAAATTTAAGTTTTTCTGAAAAACGACGGATACCGATTTACGATGATCCGGATCAGATCAACAACGGCATTGTGGAGATCGATAATGAGAAATGCTCCGGCTGCGGTTTTTGTGTCAAAGCATGTCCGGCGGATGCGCTCGTTATTGAAAACAAACTGTCCAAAATGCCGGAAAATCATATTAATGAATGCATGGGATGCGGTGACTGTATGGCCATATGCCCGGAAGATGCCATTGCTCTTGTCAAAGGGTATGAATATACGGGATATTTCAAAACCATTGATCGGGGAAAGCTGCTGCCGCCACGCCTGTAGAATTTGTACATCAGTAATAAATAAAGAGGAGAGCAAATTGATAAAATACCAAATCGAAGATTACCGGGAAATCGGTAAAAGAAGTAAATGAAGATGTTTTTCCAGGATGGCGGGAGGTCTGAGATAAAATGAAGTACAAATCCATAGATTTTTAGGGATATACTCATGAAAAGATTTCCGAACAAGAGAGTGGTGATCACCGGCGGGGGAAGCGGCCTGGGAAGGGCGTTGTCACTGGAATTTGCCAAACTGGGATGGAGGATCGGCCTCGTTGATATCAATGATGCCGGAGCCAGGGAAACCCTGAAAAGCACCGATCCATGGATATCCGAGGTCGCAAAAACCGCTTTTGAAAAAGGCTATCAGGCGGACAGGATCGCCAGAAAACTCGTCCAGGCGGTGGCAAAGAACAAACTGTATGCGGTGCCCATGTTTTTCGGCAGGATGCTGTGGCTCAACAAGCGGCTGACGCCGAACCTTTATTATAATCTCACGGCATGGCTGAACCGGCGAGGTTGGATGAAGCCATTGTATCTGAAACTCGCGCGATGGGGCGTATTATCCAAATGAGTTAGTAAATAAACAAGCATTTACCACACAGGCAGCGGACTGCCCCGTCTCCCATACCGGGCAGGCAGATTCAATGCCTTTTGATAATCAAGGTCAGTTCGCCTCACGAATTTCCATCTGGTTTTCAGTTGACCTCATTTTTATCTTTTTCTTTCAGCAGCGGGCCGATGAAATTCCATCCCCTTTTGAACAGTGCGCTTCCCAGCCAGACGATCAATGCCGGCGATAGGCGATACATCAGGTAATTCATCAGGATCTGGTATCGGGGCGTGATGATGATCCCCTTGTTTCTTTTGAGGCCCTTAACGGCTGCTTTAGCCACTTTGGAAGGATGGGTTCCCCAGGCGGCATAAAATTTCTGGGCGTATGTCTTGTTGTCTTCCCCCTGGATGATTCCGTCCCGGATGATATTGGTGTTGATAATGCCGGGACAGAGGGCGGAAACGTTGATATCATGGATCTTCAGTTCCATCCGCATGACATTGGTCAATGTCACCAGGGCCGATTTGGACATGCAGTAGGGGGCCATGCCGGCAAGGGGGAAAAGCCCGGCGCCGCTCGCCGTGATGAGGATCTGTCCCTGCTTGCGTTGAATCATGGCGGGAAGGAAAACGTGGATCATGTAAATGACCCCCCAGAGATTGATATCCATTACCCATTTCCACTCTTTTAAGGGGATGGTGTCGATTTTTGCGCCATGGCCGACTCCGGCATTGCAGCATAGAATATCAACAGGACCGATTTCCGATTCAATCTTGTGCGCAAGCGCCTCGACTGCGGAAACATCCGTGTGATCCACTGTGTATCCATGCGCACGGATCCCCATATCCTGCAGGATGTTCATCATCTTCTCTACCCGCGCGGAATTGATGTCGGTTCCAATGATAATGGAACCTTCCTGCCCGAGTTTTTTTGCGAGTTCCAGCCCGATACCCGATCCGGCACCGCTGATCAGGGCGGTCTTTCCTCTAAATTGGTCGTTATTCATGGCGTTCTCCCTTAATCAGTATTTTTTTAAATAAGTTAAAGTTCATTTTTGATGGATATTTTTCACGATGCCCTCGTCCTTCATTCGGTTTTGTCGGGTAAAACCTGTCAATATACGGTTTCCGCCAACTTTGCCGAGGTCTGGGCCGGCTGTTTGGGCTGCCGGCTTTTTGTTGCCTTATAGTTTTCCATCATCTCTACAAACCCGTCGATCCGGGTGTTGATGGGCCCCTCTGCATAAGCCCGGGGGTCGCAGTGGTCGGTATTGAGCATCAGCACCGGAATGCCCCTTTCCCTGACAAGCGCCTCCTTCAAATCCAGCAGGCCGGTGCTGCTGGGACGGCAGCTCTGGTTGGCAAACAGGATGATGCCGTCGAGGTCGTACTCATCAATGAGACCGTTAAAATATTTAATTCTTTCATCGAGATTGAGCGTGAAAGGAATGGTCATGAGTTCCCTGGCCACCTGGCGCAGGGTTTCCCTGAGCGGAAGTCCTGATTTTTTCCGTACCGCAAAGGAATAGGTGTAGGGCTCCATCACCACTTTGGCCCCCTTTTCGGCCAGCACTTTCTGGTAGAGGTCGACCTTGTACCAGATGGTGATCCCTTCCCACAGGACCCGGTACTTTTCCCGGCCGGATTCGATCACCTTGTTGTCTCCGTACCGTTTCCGGGCCATCTTCAGGTGCTTGCGGTAAAATTTCACCCCGGCTTTCTCATTCCACTGGGGGACCATGGGCAGCATGAACAGTCTCACCCATTCGAAGTAGCGGTTGGCGGGGTGCCGTTTCCGGTATTCATAGAGGTCCATGAACAGGCGGCTCATCTCCGTTGACCGGTCGATGGTCTTGAGGAATTTTTTCTCGTTGAATTTTTTACCGGTGACATTTTCCAGAAACTTGATCAGGTCCCACAGCTGCTGTTCAACATAATCAATATATTCTTCAAGCCTTTCTTCGCTCTCGCCGGCCACCAGACTGGGAACATCCAGGCCGAAATGGGGTTTGCCGAAAATCTTGGCCTCGGATTCAAACCATTTCATGTGGGTGTCGCATACGAGATTGCCGGAGAAGTAATAATCGGTCGGCTCGCTTCCGCCGAAATCTTCCGGCCAGTTCAACCGGGAGGCGCCGATGCTGGTTTTCATATAGCTGCACAAATCCCGGCTGTAGCCAAGGCTCTCCGCATGTTCAATGGAGGGCTGCGTGCTTTCCGCAGCGCCGGTCAATGCCGCGTAAGCTTCCGGGTAATATGGGAAGATGCCGAACGCCCGGGCGAACTCCACCGGGAACCCGGCGGAAAATGAACCGGTTTTGACCCAGGGGAAGAGTTTCATGAGCTTGGTCCGGTTGATGTACTGCATGATGATCTGAAACATCCGGGGGGTGAGCGGCTGGTTGAGGTACCCTTTGATGCCGTTGATGAAAAGCTTTGGATTCTGAGCGATAAATTTGGTTATGCGTATCATATTTTTCCTCCTGATCAGATCATATCCTTGAAGGTTTCAAGCCGGCTGACCAACTGCTGATCCATGGTGGGCGTGTATTCCCGCTCGATGACCAGTACCTTGTAACCGTCCTTTCTGAGCTGGTCGGTCATATAAGGCATATCCAGGGCGTGGGGTTCGCAGAATTTAAGCATCTGGTACACGATCCCTTTTACGGGCGTTTCCTTCAGGCATTTGCGCAGAAAGTCCAGTCTCGCTTCGAACGGCAATCGGGTGGGGGGCTGGGGGATACGGCAGTTGTAGTCCACCAGCGCTTCGACCGGATCCCCGTCCTCGGAAATGGATTCGGCAAAGTAGCGCTCACCCAGAGACATGTCATCGCGAACGATTCTCAGCCCCGCGGTTTCAAACACCTCCATGGCTTCGCCGTATGTGATATCCGAACCCGTCACCAGAACGGGAATTTTGTCGTCCGGGAATGCAGGCCTTTTCCGCCAGTCATCCAAAGCGCTTTTTAATTCCGTTATCGTTTCTGCCCTGGGGGACTGGAGGCATTTGCGGATGACATCGTGGTATTCAGCATTGGAAATGTCTTTTGTCGAACGAAGGGACGCCATTGTTCGCAACAAACTTTTGATGGTATTTGAAACCCGTATGGCGTTGCCCAGATCCTCTGTCGAGATCCGGAATTTGAATTTCTTTTCCAGATGATCGATGAATCGCAGGAGCTCGCGCCTGTGGAACGATCTTCCCGCATTGTTGTTGTTGGCCGGCGTGTTGATCCAGTACAGAAAATCGGTCTTTACGTGGTATTTCCAGATGTCGTACTGGTTGTTGGTGACATCGCATCCGTGGCAGAATGCGATCCCGGCCCACCCTTCGGAGCGGGCCATCCCTTCGGTCAGCGCGCTCCTGGAAAAAGGGCAGATATAATTATGGACGTAGCTGTCCGCGGGATCGGTCGATTCGTGAATATCCCCCAGGATTTTATAGGGGGTAAAGCCCGCTGCCATGACGATCTCCTCGGGAAACTCATGACCCGTGTCAAAATAAGCAAATGTTTTCATGAACATCTCTCCTTGATTTCAAATCCCTTATTCGTTTTGGGCGAGGATCGCCGCGCCGATGGCACCGTTGACCTGGGCCGTTGCCGGAACTTCGATTTTTAAATTGAGCTTTTTTTCAAGGGCATTTCGGATGCCGATGTTCTTTGCCACCCCGCCGGTCATGACCACTGGTTTTAGAATACCGGAACGGCCCATCATGGAACTCATGCGGGAGGCGATCGACTCATGGATGCCCGCGATGATGTTTTCCCGGGTTTCGCCCTTGGAGATCAGCGAAATGATCTCCGATTCGGCAAAGACCGTACACATACTGCTGATTTTTGATGGTTTTTTTGACATCAGCGACAGTTCTCCGAAATCCGCCAGGTTGAGTTCCAGAGCCCTTGCCATGACTTCGAGAAAGCGGCCGGTTCCGGCTGCGCATTTGTCATTCATTACGAAATCTGAAACCGAGCCGTTCTCTGCGAGCCGGATAAATTTGCTGTCCTGTCCGCCGATATCGATGACACATTTCGTCTTGGGGAGAAAATACCGGGCACCTGCAGCGTGGCACATGATTTCCGTTATTTTTTTGTGTGCGACATCCACATTGTTCCGCCCGTATCCGGTGGACACAATCCGGTCCACTGAACCGTTTTTCAGCCGAAGACGGTCCCGTGTTTTTTCCAAAATGTCCTTCCACGCCCTTTCGGCATCATAACCGGTGAAGGAAAGATCCGTAAAAAGCAGTTTGCGGTCTTCCATGACGGCAATTTTCGTGGTGATCGAGCCAATATCCAATCCGACTGTGAGCATGTGGAACCTCCGTAATGAATAAAAAGCATAGATATTCGCCAAATTTAATGCAATCGGCATGCCGTTAAATAATTAATTGTAAAATTAAGTTGTTACATATTTTTGCAGGGCGTGGACCGCCAAATATAATAAATATCTTTATGAATATTGAAAGAACCGTTATATTTGACGGGCAACTCTTCCCCATCCACTTTCCCCATACCCGAAGGAGAAGCGATATGATTTCTCCCGCCAGCGAGCGCGTTGAAGAATTCGCACTTGAAATGATCACCAGTACGGACGTTGAAAATGCGATCAGTAAGATCTATAACTTTTTCAAAAAGTATATCCCGCTGGATTTTCTTAATATTCCTATTTTCGATGTGAATGAGGGCAGGCTGCATTACAAGGCCATGGTCAACGATGAGGGCGTGATGCTGGTGGATGAGAAGGTGAAACTCTCCGATGCCGGATTCAAATCAGCGCTGGCAATCAGTTCAAGGATGATCAGCAACATTCCAAATACCTCACGCGATCCGATTACCATTGATGTGTCCAATTACTTCGCCATTCGTGAAAATGCCTCGACGCTGATCATCCGAACCGAGATCAATGAGAATCGCTTCGGCGTCATCGGGACTGGTGGCCTGGGGAGAAAATCGATATACGAAAACACACCTCCGGTTCATCAAAGACATGTTTGGACCGGTTGCCGGAAGTATCCGCCATATCCTGTCGCAGTTGGAAATCACCAGTCAGCGGGAACGGCTGATCACCGAAAACCAGGAACTCAAAAAAAGACTGGGGTATCGGATCATCGGCGCGGAATCGGGCCTGAAGAAGGTCATCCACAGTGTTCAGCAGGTGGCGGAACTGGATATCCCGATCCTGCTGTCGGGTGAAACCGGTGTGGGCAAGGAAGTGATTGCAAATGCCATTCACCTGCGCTCAAAGCGGTCAAAAGGCCCTCTGGTCAGTTTTAACTGCGGGGCCATACCTGAAACGCTGCTGGAAAGCGAACTGTTCGGATATGAAAAGGGGGCCTTTACCGGCGCAGACGGCATGAAGCGGGGGTATTTCGAACAGGCGGACGGCGGGACGGTTTTCATGGATGAGATCGGTGAATTATCGGTTCAGGCCCAGGTCAAGCTGCTGAGATTCCTCCAGTCCATGGAATTGCGCCGGGTCGGGGGCACACGCACCATCTCCGTCAACACCCGGATCGTTTCGGCCACCAACCGGGACCTTGAAACCATGGTGATAAACGCGCGATTTCGAAAAGATCTCTGGTATCGCCTCAATGTTTTCCCCATCCGCATTCCCCCCTTGCGGGAAAGAAAAGACGACATCCCGGAGTTTGCCGAATATTTTGCTTCGAGGCAGTCTGTCGATATGAATCTTCCCTATCCTCATGAATTTGCCCCCCACGCCATGGAACAGCTCAAAACGTATGACTGGCCGGGAAATGTGCGGGAGCTTCAGAATGTCATCGAACGGGCATTGATTCTCAGCAGGGGCGAACCGCTTCACTTTCCGGACCTGTCCGCATGCCCCGGCAATCTGCCGGGTGAAGCATCTTTCAGGCAACCGGATCATTTCCCGACAATGGCGGAAATGATCACCCTCCATATCAAAAAAAGCGTGCATCTGGCCAATGGCCGGATCGAAGGAAGGGGAGGGGCCGCCGAACTTTTAGGGATGAATCCGTCCACGCTGCGGGCAAAAATGCGAAAGCTCAAAATCAAAATCAGCCGCGTGCCGGTCTAAAGCCATTTAGATGTCTTTTT
This sequence comes from uncultured delta proteobacterium, assembly GCA_963826785.1. Classification (GTDB taxonomy): domain Bacteria; phylum Desulfobacterota; class Desulfobacteria; order Desulfobacterales; family Desulfosalsimonadaceae; genus CAWGYD01. The sequence continues at coordinate 20,222 of CAWGYD010000007.1, read as the reverse complement.
TGCCGTACATGGGCTTTACCAACTGAAAAATGGATAACCGAAAAAGGATTTCCCAGGCAGTCAATTTATAGAGGGGGCAATATCAAGGGGATTGATTTTAAGAGTGGAAGACCTTATGTTGCAGGCAAATTTTAAATCCGGGAGCCATAAAGCCTGAACAATTTAATGAAGGGTTTGAGGTGCGTAAAAATTTTTGTACGCGTTTTGTACGTAAAAAATGTCCGGCAGGGGACAATCTGAGACATATTTTGAAGAATAAGGTGAGTCGGCGTATCGCTGGAAAGGCTTGAAAGATTGGGGTTTTTCCTGGAGCCGACGCGCGGAATCGAACCGCGGACCTGCTGATTACGAATCAGCTGCTCTACCATCTGAGCTACGTCGGCGCACCGTAAAATCTCAAACGTCATTAACATGGTGAAATCAGGCGGTCAAGCGCTTTTTTGGTTCAAATTCGCCCTGAAATATCTTTGTGCGCTGCAACCCGGCGTGGATGGACAGCGCAACTTTTTGCCCAACCTTTGTCCAATCACAATGACAGATGAAATATATGAAAGATAATAATGCCATATTTCCAGCCGACAAGAAAATCCTGTCGGTTATTCAAGCTTTAACCGAGCCGCATTCCCGTTGCATATGTGAAGGCATCGAAAATGCGCAGGGCGCTTATCTGCTCTCCTATGGCATCCGGCACCTGGAACGATCATTTACCGTGGTGCTTCCTGCCATGGCGGATTGTGAGAAACTGGCCGAAGATCTGAGTTTCTTCACGGGACCGGATATGGTCGAGGCGGTGATTTTCCCGCCGTATAACGTCCTGCCTTTCAAGCGGCTTTCCTATCACAGCGAAACCGCCGCCCGCCGGCTGCGCATCCTGTATCAAATGGCCCTTGGCAGCCGCCCCCTCATTGTGCTCACGCCTGTTGAAACACTGCTGCAGCGGCTGATCCCCAAATCGGTTTTGACGGATTATGCCGAGCTCCTGATGATCAACGAAGAAGTCGATCGGGACGGCCTCATTGAAAAACTCCAGGCCGGCGGATACACACAGGTCTCCCTGGTGGAAGAGCCCGGCGAATATTCAATCCGGGGCGGCATCATGGATATTTTCAGCCCCATGTATGCGGATCCGGTCCGGGTGGAATTGTTCGGCGACATGGTGGAATCGATCCGTTTTTTCTCCGCCGAAACCCAGCGAAAACTCCAGCATGCCGATGAAGCCATTATCCTTCCTGCAAAGGAAGCGGTTCTGGGCCGGGCCGGACTGGTCGCAGCGATTTCGAGGATCCGTGAATACGGTGATCAATTCGGCCTCACCCGGAAGCAGTCGGAAGAGATGATCGATCAGATCTCTCAGCAGGGGAATTTCCCGGGAATCGAGAGTCTGCTTCCCTTGATTTACGAACAAACCGATTCCCTTTTTGATTATGTGCCGGATGCGACCCTGTGGACAACGGTCAACCCCGGCGAAATGGAAAAAGCCGCTCTGGAAAAGGAGAATCAGTCATCCCGCAATTACCTGACCGCATGCGATGAAAACCGGATCTGTGTGAACCCGGAAAAATTGTACATCAATTGGGCGACCGCACAAGCGGAACTGTCCCGCCGTGCCCGTCTGGTTTTCAAACCGCTTGCCCTCGCCGCTCCGGGCGATAAAGACGCGGTGCGGATATCTTTCGATGTCAAAGACAATGCGGAAGTGTCGGCAAAGCTGCTGGGCGACAAAAAACATGAGGAGGTGCTTCGACCGCTGGCGGACTGGATCACCAAAATGCAGAGCACGGGGCTGTTGACGGTCATGGTCTGCGGCACCAGGAGCCAGGCGGATCGGCTGAAATCCCTGCTGGTGCCCTATGATATCGATGCCCGGATCACCGAGTCTCCCTTTCCCCGCATCAGGCGCCGCCCCGAAGCGGTGATCAGCCTTGGCACCCTTTCCGCAGGATTCGTCTGGGAGGAAGAACGGTTTGCGCTTATCGTCGAAAAAGAGATTTTCGGCGCAAAATCCCATCCCCGCAGAACCCGGAAACGAAAATTTGATGTACATACGGATTTCATCGATTTTGGAGAGCTCAATGCCGGGGATCTGGTGGTACACACCGAGCATGGTATCGGTGTGTACCGCGGTCTTGAAAAGCTGTCCATCGAACGGGCGGTAAATGATTATCTCCTGATCGAGTATCAGGGCGGAGACAAGCTCTACATACCGGTGGACCGGCTTGGGATGGTTCAGAAATACCTGGGGATCGACGGCATCGAGCCGGTTATCGATAAAATGGGCGGCAAGAGTTGGCAGAAGGTCAAAGCCAAAACAGAGCAGTCGGTGGAAAAAATTGCCGGGGAACTGCTGGATCTCTATGCGGCCCGGAAAGTCATGCCCGGCCACCGGTTCTCACCAGCGGATCGCAATTACGCCGATTTCGAGGCCGGGTTCCCCTATGAGGAAACTCCGGACCAGCTCAATGCCATTGGCGATGTCAACGAAGACATGGAAAGCGAAATCCCCATGGATCGGCTGATCTGCGGAGATGTGGGGTACGGCAAGACCGAGGTCTCCATCCGCGCCGCCTTCAAGGCTGTCAGTGAAGGCAAGCAGGTCGCCGTCCTGGTGCCCACCACCATCCTGGCGGAACAGCACGGCAAGACCTTTGCCGAACGGTTTTCCCGGTATCCCATTATCATCGACTGCCTGAGCCGGTTTCGCAGCCGGAAAGAACAGCGCGATATCCTGGAGCGGATGAAAACCGGAAGGTCGGATATCGTGATCGGGACCCATCGCCTGCTGCAGAAGGATATTGCATTCAAAGACCTGGGTCTGATCGTCATCGATGAAGAACAGCGGTTCGGGGTGAAGCACAAGGAGAAGCTGAAAAGGATGCGAAGTTCCGTGGACGTTCTGTCCATGACCGCCACTCCCATTCCCCGAACCCTGCACATGTCCCTGCTGGGGGTGAGGGATATCAGCGTCATTCAGACCCCACCCGAATTCAGGCGCTCCATCATCTCCTATATTTCCGAGTTCGATCCTGCGGTGATCACGGAAGCCATACGCAAGGAAATCGCCCGGGGCGGCCAGATTTTTTTCGTTCACAACAATATCCACACCATCTGGAACATGGCCCGGCATCTCCAGGACCTGGTCCCCGAAGTCCGCCTGGGCGTCGCCCATGGACGGCTGAGCGAAAATGAACTCGAAGAGGTCATGTTCAAGTTCCTAAACAACGAAATCGACATGCTGGTCTGCACCACCATCATCGAGTCCGGCCTGGACATTCCCAATGCCAATACCATGATCATCAACCGGGCGGACCGCTTCGGACTGGCCCAGATTTACCAGCTGCGCGGCCGGGTGGGCCGCTCAGACGAGCAGGCGTATGCCTACCTGTTTGTCCCCAAAGAGGCTGCCCTGTCCAAAGACGCCTACAAACGGCTGAAGGTGCTGATGGAGCATACCGATCTCGGCGCCGGATTCCAGATTGCCATGAATGACCTCAAGATCCGGGGCGGCGGCGCCGCCCTGGGGGTTGCCCAGTCCGGAAAAATCGCGGCCGTGGGCTACGACATGTTTTTAAGGCTCCTCTCCGATGCGGTGTCGCGCATGAAGGGCGAAACCGTGGTGGAAAAACTCGAGCCTGAAATCAATGTGCCCCTGTCTGTTTTCATCCCCGAATCTTACATCCCGGACATCGATCAGCGGATGCTGGCATACCGGCGCCTGTCAAAGATGACGGAATTGAAGGAAGCGGCCGATTTCAAGTCCGAACTCACCGACCGGTATGGCGAACCGCCGGAGGAAGCCAAAAACCTGCTGTTAAAAATCATGCTGCGGATCCTTGCCATAAAGGCGGGCGTGAAGAAGCTCGATTTGAACGAGAACCTGATGTATCTGACATTTTCGCAAATGCACCAAAAACACCCCTTTAAAATTCTGGACCTGGTGGCATCTTCTCCCTCTGATTTCCAGTTCACGGCGGACGAAACCCTCCGGGTCCGGTTAAAAGCGGGTAGATGGGGCGCGATTTTAGCCCAGTCCAAAAATATCTTGATCCAGATCGGTGAACATGTTAACCACTAAAAGTTTTTTGAAGTAAAATCGGGAAGTTTTCCAAAGTCACAAGGATGGATATAAAATGATTATATACGCAGCAGCGCGCAGGATCGGAGTTTGGGGCCTTGCCGGACTTCTGGCGATCGGATTGACGGTATCTGCCGCCCATTCCGCAGAAACGGTGGATCGGATCGTGGCCGTGGTCAACGACAACATTATCCGGCTGGTGGAGTTAAACAAGGCCATGACGCCCTTTTGAGAAGGAAATCCGCGCCCGGCATTTATCCCCTCAGGAAGAAGAAAAGGCCCTCTTTGAAGCCCGAAAAGAGATGCTCAACAATTTGATCGATGATGCACTGACCGATCAGGAAATTCGGGAATCCGGCATCATCGTCGGCGACGCGGAGGTGGATGAGGCCGTTGAACGGGTGAAGTCGATGAATTACTACACCGATGAACAGTTGCGGCAAGCTCTGACCGCCAGTGGAATGAGTCTGGAAGAGTACCGAAAGGAGTTAAAAAAACAGATCATGCGCAACAAGCTGGTCAACATGCGTGTGAAATCCAATATCATCATCACCCAATCCGACGTTCAGTCCTATTACAATGACCATCCGGAGATTTATTCCGGCAAAAAAAAATACCGGCTGTGCAACATCATCATGGAACTCCCCCCGTATGCCGATGAGCAGGTCAAAGCGGAAACAAAACAAAAGATGGAAGCCATCCGGGATCAGCTTGAAGCGGGCCAGTCCTTCAAAGATCTGGCCCGTGCCCATTCCGAGGCATTTAATGCCAAGGAGGGGGGCGAACTCGGCCTGTTTGCGCTGGATGACCTGTCCGAGATCATACGGGATGCGGTCAGCCAAATGCAGCCCGGTGACTTTTCCGCCGTGATCGAAACGGACCAGGGATTTCAGATCTTTTATGTGGAGGAAATCGTCCAGACCGACGGCAAACCGCTTTTGGATGTCACTGATGAAATCGAACAGAAACTCTATGAACAGGAAGTCAATGCCAAATTTCAGGAGTGGATCCAAAATCTCCGGGAGAACGCACACATTCAGATCATTTTATAACAAAAGAGCGTATTGATGAATCCGGCACCGTGTTCATCTTCATTTGGCCGATACTTAAGGGCGATTCGCATTCAAAGAGGCATTGACCTGGAATCGGTCGCCCGGGAGATCAGGGTCGGCGTGGGGCAGCTGACGCTCATCGAGAGCGAAGACCATTCCCGGCTGCCGGATGAAATTTACGTCAAGGGAATTCTTCGGGCATATGCCCGCTGCATCGGTGTCGATGGCGATGATATTGTCGAGCGGTACCTGCTCAACCGGTTTGAATCTGATGAGAACTCCAGGTCCCGGGCCGGTTCCGGTTTTATGGGACTTAAAGGTGCCCGGGTATGGCTTTTGGCCCTCGGGGCGATCCTGGTAATGTCCTGTGCAATATACGGCGTCTGGAAATATCAGCCGCTGCCGGCCCCGCCTCACCCGGCTCACACCGGGAACACGCCGGCATCTGATCCAATGCCGCCTGCTATCCGGCAGCAGGGGCCCTGGATGCTTCAGATCGATGCAGTGGAAAAGACCTGGATCAAAGTCAATATCGACGGGGAAGAAGCGCTGGATTATCTTTTGAATCCAGGTGACCATATCGAGTTGGAAGCCCGGTCGCGGATCAACATGCTCATCGGAAATGCAGGCGGGTTGAACATGCGGTTAAATGATGAACCGGTGGCTGTCCCCGGGACAAGCGGGGAAGTGGTCAATATCGAACTGCCGGTCCCTTCATCCAGCCAGAAGTGAGGTCCTCATGGAACCTTTGCCTGTCTTGTACCCTTTTAATTGTTGCACATTGCCATCCTGATGATATGACCCCATGCCCGGTTTTTCCACACCCGCCATCCTGATCCGGCGAATTGACCACGGGGATTTCGACCTGATCATCACTTTTTTCAGTCTGACCCAGGGCAAGACCACCGTGATTGCCAAGAATGCCAAGAAGAGCCGCAAACGGTTTGCCGGTATTCTGGAACTGTTTTCATTGGTCCAGATCGTATTGAAATCCCCTAAGAGAGGGGGGCTGCCGGTGCTTTTGGAAGCCTCCCTGCAGCATCCGTTTTCAAACATACGGGGAAATGTGCATAAAATGGCATATGCCAGCTACTGGGCGGAAATTTTAAACATCTGGCTGGAAGAAAAACAGGCCCAGCCGCTTGTTTTTCAGCTGTTTCGTTTCTGCCTGAAAGCGCTTGATGCCGATCTCATGGAAAATGAGACCGTCAGCATCATTTTTCAGATCCGATTTCTTCTGCTTGCCGGCCTGTTCCCGAATTTCGCCCAATGTGCGGCATGCCGGATTGAAGTTGAAAATATAAACACCGACCGGTTTTTTTTTGATCTTGAAAAGGGGAGCATCCTGTGCCAAGGATGTTCGACATCCCGTTTAGGCCAATTTGTCCTGTCCCGGGGAACCCTCAAGCAGCTGCTGTGGGCCCGGGACAGTGAACTGACATGTATCGCACGACTCAAGTTCAGCCGTGCAGCGGTTTCCGAGTCGTTGAAGCTGGTGGAGGCCTTTATCCCCTACCACCTGGGCCGGGAGCCCAGAAGTCTTAAATTTTTGAGGGAATTGCGGTCACAGGGCCATGCGGCCAACCGATAGATGGGTTTGATCATATGCGATTGTCTGCAAGCAAGATACTGGAATCAAGGGGCATCGAGACCAGCGTCCCCTGCCGCCTGGACATGGGGGGGACTCTGGATATCAGCACCTTCTACTACCCGCTTGCCCATCTGAATCCCTGCACATTCAATATCGCCATCGACATGCGGACGAAGGTGTGCTTGCGTCCATTTGACGAAGGGTTCGTCAAGATTACCTCCAAAGGATTTGATGAAATCCGGTTTTGCCTGGATTCGGTTTCCTTTGACCATCCCCTCGGCCTGATGTCTGCTGTGGCCGCGTATTTTCAAGTAGACGGCCTTCATATCGATATCGAATCGACTTCCCCGCCCCGAAGCGCCCTGGGCGGATCTTCGTCCGCAGCCGTGGCCCTGATCGGAGCCTATCATGAACTCCTGAAAAATTCAGGCCGGGCCGTGATGCCCTATGAGCGGATTCCACTGCTGGCCCATGCCATCGAGGAGAGTACCGCCGGGGTCCCCTGCGGCATACAGGACCAGCTGGCCGCTTTTTACGGCGGGATCAATGCCTGGTTCTGGAGAGGGGTTCCGGGGGATACCCCATTTGCCCGACAGGCCATCGGGGATCATTCGGTTTGCCGGGATGTCAATTCCCGTATTCTGGTGGCCTATTGCGGGGCGCCCCATGAGTCCAGCGATATCAATGGTCGATGGATCCGGCAGTTTTTGTCCGGCGCGTTTCATTCCCAGTGGACGGATATCGCCCGCTACACCCATTTGTTTGTCAGCGCCTTTTCAAAAAAGGAGTATAATGAGGCGGCCCGGCTGATGAATCTCGAAACCGCCGTTCGCCTGGAATTGACGCCGGATGTTTTCGACCCTATCGGTAAAAAGCTGGCGGATGCGGCATACCATCTGAGCTGCGGAATCCGCTTCACCGGCGCCGGCGGCGGCGGATGCGTCTGGGCACTGGGTGAGCCGGACACCGTCGCCCGTTTGAAAGACCAGTGGGGCGCAGTGATCTCCTGTCATGATGCGGCTTGCCTGCTGGAGGTGAAGGTGGATGCCGCCGGCCTGACGTGTACAGGCGATTTGCAGCGAAACGAAAAGACCATCGCGTAAAATTATAAGGATGAAAACGATATGAATTTTCAGCAGGTGATCCTAAAGCTTCAAAACTTCTGGGCCGGCCGGGGATGCCTCCTGGTCCAACCCTATGACCTTGAAGTCGGCGCCGGTACCTTCCATCCGGACACGCTGTTGCGCGCGCTGGGGCCGGAACCCTGGAAAGTCGCCTATGTACAGCCCTCCCGCCGCCCCACGGACGGCCGTTATGGGGACAATCCCTACCGGCTGCAGCACTACTATCAGTTTCAGGTGATCCTGAAACCTTCCCCGATGGACGTTCAGCAGCAGTATCTGAACAGCCTGCGCACCCTGGGGATAGAGGTGTCGGATCATGACATCCGTTTCGTGGAAGACGACTGGGAATCTCCCACCCTGGGCGCTTCGGGGCTGGGATGGGAAGTCTGGCTGGATGGGATGGAAATCACCCAGTTTACCTATTTTCAGATGGCCGGCAGCATCGCCGTGCACCCCGTACCGGTGGAAATCACCTATGGGCTGGAGCGGATCTGCATGTACCTGCAGGGCGTGGATTCGGTGTTCGACCTGAAATGGAACGATGACATCACCTACGGGCAGGTGCATCATCAGCAGGAAGTGGAGCAGTCCACCTACAATTTCGAAGTGGCCGATATTCAAATGCTCTTTGACATGTTCGCCCAATTCGAAGGCGAATCGAGCCGCATCGTCAAGGCGGGGCTGGTGCTGCCCGCCTACGAATACTGCCTGAAATGTTCACATGTGTTCAACCTGCTGGATGCCCGTGGCGCCATCAGCGTCACCGAACGGACCGGGTACATCGCCCGCATCCGGAACCTGGCCCGAATCTGTGCCGAGGCGTATGTCCGGCAGCGGGAGGAGATGGGATATCCGCTGCTATCCCGCGAAACTGAAGAAACATCTTAGATCGTGCACCCACACGTGCATGCAAAATAAAAGCTGAGGTCGACAGGAGCAGACATGGACCGGTTACTGGTCGAAATTGGAACGGAAGAAATCCCCGCCGGGTACATCATCCCCGCGCTGGATGCGCTGGCTGCCCGGCTGGTGAAACGACTGGCCGATGCGCGCATCGATTGCGGCAGGGCCTCCACCTTCGGAACGCCCAGACGGCTGTCGGTGGTCATCGATAACCTGGCCGACCGGCAGGCGCCACTCAACATCGAAATATCGGGGCCCCCGGAAAAAGTGGCCGTGGATGCGGACGGGAAATTCACCATCGCCGCCGTTAAATTCGCGGAAAAAAACGGGGTGTCCGTCAAATCACTGGGGTTAAAGGACACTGAAAAAGGGCGCTACCTCTTTGCGGCCAGAATGGAAAAAGGGTTTTCATCGATCCGCATTTTAAAAGAGATGCTTCCCGAACTGATCCTGTCCCTCCCGTTTCCCAAAACCATGCGATGGGCCGGATTGCGCATCGAATTTGCACGTCCCATCCATTCCATCGTCGCCCTGTTGGGAGAGCGGGTCATCTCCTTTCAGCTGGGGGATATCAAAAGCGGGAGATATACGTTCGGCCACCGGTTCATGGCGCCCGGCCGCATCCGGTTGTCCGCTTCGGCCGACTATGTCGATGCGCTTGAATCCGCATGGGTGCTGGCGGATATTCAACGGCGCCGGAAAATGCTGCTTCACCAGATGGAAACGGCCGTTGACCAGGTGGGCGGCAGCATCATCACCGATCCCGAACTGGTGGAGACCAACACCAACCTGGTGGAATATCCCGCAGTGGCGGTGGGCAGTTTCGATAAAAAGTTCCTGCAGCTGCCGGCGCCCATCCTGATCACGGCCATGAAGGAGCACCAGCGCTATTTCGCCGTTGTGGACGCAAACAACCAGATGATGCCCCATTTCGTAGCGGTGAACAACACCCGCCCCCCCGACATGGGGCTGGTGGTGAAGGGGCACGAACGGGTCCTCCGGGCCCGATTGGAAGACGCCCGATTCTTTTATACGGCAGACATCCGAAGCTCGCTGGATGACATGAGGGAAAAACTCAGATCCGTGCTGTTTCAAGCCGATCTCGGGTCGGTCTACGACAAGACCACCCGAATTCAGAGAATGGCCGGTATCCTGGCCGATGCGCTCCAGCTCTCTGCCGCTGAGAAAGCGCATATCTCACGAGGGGCTCTCCTGTGCAAATCGGACCTGGTCAGCCACGTCGTGGGGGAATTTCCAAAACTGCAGGGGATCATGGGCGGCATCTACGCCCGGGTGGCAAAAGAACCCGAAAACGTGGCCCGGGCCATAGAAGAACACTACCGCCCCACCTTTTCCGGCGGCCCGCTGCCGGCATCCACTGAAGGGGCGTTAGTCGCCGTTGCCGACAAGCTCGACACCATCTGCGGGTGCTTTCATGTGGGAATGATTCCCACCGGGGCTTCCGACCCGTATGCCCTTCGCCGTCAGGGGATCGGCATTATCCAGATCGTCCTGAAAGAAAATTTTTCCTTTTCATTGAAACATATGATTGCAGAAAGCCTTGCCGGTTTTTCAGATGTATCTCCGGATACGGGCGTCAAGGAAGGCATCTACGACTTTTTCAAGGGGCGCATGGCTTCCCTGCTCGAGGATGAGGGGATTTCCCGGGATGCGGTGGCGGCGGTCCTGGCCGCTCCCGGCGATGATATTTCCGATATCTGGAAAAGGGCCCATGCCCTGCAGAAGTTGAAATCGCTGCCGGATTTTGAAATCCTTGCGGTGGCATTCAAACGGGTGGTGAATATTATAAGAAAATCGAACGAGGAATGGCTATCGACTGCAAAGGTGAATCCCGCCCTGTTTGAACACGATTCGGAAAAAATTCTGCATGAATTCTTTGTGGAGGTGAAATCCAGGGTAGGGGAATGCTTGACAAAGGGGGATGTCGAAACGGCATTTTCCGAAATCGCCTCCCTGCGGGGCCATGTGGACCGTTTTTTTGACGACGTGCTCGTTATGGCCGAAGATGCGGCGCTGCGGCAGAACCGGCTGGCGCTGCTGGGCGGAATATCCGGGCTCTTTGAGCGTTTGGCCGATTTTTCAAAGTTATCCACTTAAAAATTATCGTTTAAAACATATACAAGGAGGCAGCATGGCAGGTTATGATCCGGAGATGGACAAGGTTTTAAAGCAGTGGCGGTGCGAGGAAACCGGATTGATGATATCGATTAATCAATATGGCGAGGGCGAGCCCAAGCTTCAGATCGGTCCCCGGGTGCTGACCAAAAAAGATGGCACACAGGGCCGGCCGGTGAAAGCGGGCCGCCTCACCGTGGAGGACATCATCTGGCTGTATGAAAACATTGACGAGATCAAGGATGAACTCGCGTCCCGGGTCGACCCGATGGAGTAAATTTTTTTTAACAAGAGGCATCTGCGATTCAGTTAAACGGATTTGAATGGAAATAACAGACGGCGTTATTTTACCCGCGAAGGGAAGACATCCGAAACATCTGGGACACCGCTGCGTGATGGCATCCCATCCGGATGATGCGGCGCGTCTGGCGGGCTGCATGGGGCTGGATAAAAACCGTCGCCTGTTGATGAGCCGTGTGCATTTCAAAGATGGCCCCCAAAACGCCTGCAGCCTGGCCGGACCCTTCATCGGGGCCCCCTATGCGGTCATCTTGATGGAGACGTTGATTGCATGGGGCGTACGCGAGGTCATCATGATCGGATGGTGCGGGGCGGTATCGGAGCGCGTGCACATCGGAGACGTGATCATCCCCGACCGGGCATACATCGACGAAGGCACCTCGGGCCATTATTGCCAACCGGGGATTTTCTCGTCATTGCCATCGCCAATCCTCCAGCAGCAGCTTGTCGATTCCTGCCTTGCCGAACATATCGATGTGCACCGAGGTTCCGTCTGGACGACGGATGCCATCTTCCGGGAAACACCGGAAAAAATCGCCGCATTCCAGGAAAAGCAGGTGCTGGGCGTGGAAATGGAGGCTTCGGCCCTCTTCACTGTTGCCGCCTTTCGGAATGTGAACATCGGGTGCATGCTCATCGTTTCAGATGAACTATCTTCGCTCAAATGGGTGCCCGGATTCAAGGCGAAAAGATTTGTCGAGCAGCGCGAGCGCATCGCCGCCTTGATCGCCGGGTTTTGCGCTTGACCGGTGGTAATATCATCAGAAAGATTCTCGCAAAGATCGCAACGAAAACCTAAAATCTCTTTGTCCGAAACAGGAAGCGTTCATGGTCAGCGAAATTGATCCGGCGGTTATCAATCGGGTGGAAGAACTCAGGAGCGCGCTTCACCACCATAATCACCGTTATTTTGTACTCGATGATCCGGTCATATCCGATGCCGAATATGACCGGATGATGAAGGAACTCATCGAGTTGGAGGAAGCATGGCCGGCGCTTGCCAGCCCGGATTCGCCCAGTGCCCGGGTGGGGTCGCCGCCTTTGGATAAATTCGAGACGGTCCCTCACACCATTCCCATGCTGAGCCTGGACAAGGGGTTTTCGGAATCGGATATCATCGATTTCGACCTTCGGGTCAAGCGCGGGATTGGCCTGTCCGAAACCGAGGAGATCCTTTACACCGCCGAACCGAAGATCGACGGGGTGGCGGTGGAACTGGTATATGTTGACGGCCTTCTGACCGTCGCCTCCACCCGGGGGGACGGGGAGGTAGGCGAGTTGATCACCGCCAATGTCAAAACGGTGGCTTCGGTTCCCCTGCGCCTGCATTCCGACAATATCCGTATTCCCTCCCGCCTGGAAGTCCGCGGCGAGATCTTCCTGTCGCGTAAAAATTTTGAAAAGCTCAACCGGGATCGGATCACCCAGGACCAGCCGCTGTTCGCCAATCCCAGGAATGCAGCCGCCGGATCCCTGCGCCAGTTGGATTCCGCCATCACCGCCCGGCGTCCTCTGGAAATTTTCGTTTACGGCATCGGGGTGTCAGAAGGCCTTTCGACCCGTTCGCATGCCCAGGCCATCGATATCTTAAAAAGCCTCGGGTTTCGGACCAATCCACTGGTTCGACCCGGGATCGGCATTTCTGGCATCCTTGAGTTCTACAGACAACTCGACGAAATCCGGCTTGACCTTCCCTATGAGATCGACGGGTTGGTCATCAAGGTTGATGATTTCGGCTACCAGGAAAAGCTGGGGGCCACCTCCCGGCGGCCCCGGTGGGCCCTTGCCATTAAGTTCGAAGCGGTTCAGGAGCGGACCCGGGTGCTGGATATTCAGGTCCAGGTGGGCCGTACCGGGGCGCTGACGCCGGTGGCCTTTCTGGAGCCGGTCAGCGTGGGCGGGGTGACGGTCAGCCGGGCGACCCTGCACAACGAAGATGAGGTGGAAAAAAAGGATGTGCGCATCGGCGACTCCGTTTTTGTCCGGCGCGCCGGGGACGTGATCCCCGAAATCGTCAAGGTGATCGAAAGCAGCCGGGACGGCTCGGAACGCAGGTTTTCGATGCCTGCGGTCTGCCCGGTATGCGGCGAGCCGGCCAGGCGGATATCAGGCGAGGCGGTGACCCGGTGCGTCAATGTTTCCTGCCCGGCGCAGATCAAGGCCAACATCCGCCATTTCGCCGGCAAGGCGGCTTTTGATATCGACGGTCTGGGGGAGAAGCTCATCGACCAGATGGTTGAACGCCGGATTATTTCCGATTATGCCGACCTGTTTGCCCTGGACCGACAGACCCTGGAAAGCATGGAGCGCATGGGCGCAAAATCCGCGGACAATCTCGTCAATGCCATTGCCGAAAGCCGCCGGGTCAGTTTTTCCCGGTTCCTCTATGCGCTGGGGATCCGCCATGTCGGGGAGCATGTGGCCGCTGTCCTGGCGCAGAATTTTGACAATCTGGATGCGGTTCGTAACACCGGAAAGGACCCGCTTGAAGCCATTCACGAAATCGGACCGGTGGTGGCCCAGAGCATTTCCGATTTTTTTGCCGAAATGAAAAATCAGGCAACCGTTGACCGTCTGCTAAAATCAGGGGTTGAAATCCTCTATGATCCGCAGGTAAAAAAAGATACCGCATTATCAGGCAAAATCTTTGTTCTGACCGGAAAGCTCGAATCCATGACCCGCGACGAAGCCAAAAAGAGGATCGAGCAGCTGGGCGGTTCGGTCACGGGATCGGTGAGCAAAAAGACCGATTACGTGGTGGCGGGCGAAAGCCCGGGCTCAAAGCTTTCCCAGGCGCAGAAACACGGGGTGGCGATCCTGTCCGAATCCGAGTTCAGGGAAATGATCGAGGGGTGAATATCAACACGGCCCCACTGGTTTGCAAATGCCTGTCCATAAGCGCCTTATTCAGCTTCGCTTGAGCCCGGGGGTTTTGGGCGCGCTTTGCCTTTTCCGGTCGGGATGATCCCGCTCCCGGAACTGCCGGACGCCTTCGGCCATTTCGTTGCCGCCGATGAGGCGGTTGAAGCATCGGGCTTCGATGCGCAAGCCTTCGTCCAGCGGTTTCCCAAAACCGCGCAAAGCCGCTTCCTTGTCCGTGCGGATAGCCGGCTGGGGCAGGGTGCAGATAAATTCCGCCAGTTCCATGGCGCGTTCGAGGGATTTTCCCGTGGAAACAATTTCGTTGACCAGGCCGATGCGCGCGGCCTCTTGCGAATCGATGACCCTTCCCGTGATGATCAGCTCCATTGCCCGGCCCATACCGATGATCCGGGGCAGGCGCTGGGTGCCGCCGTCGGCCAGCCCGATATTCCATCTCCGGCAGGTGACCCCGAAAGTGGCGTGTTCTTCGGCGATGCGGATATCGGCAAAACAGGCCCATTCCAGACCCCCCGCATATGCCACCCCGTTGACGGCGGCAATAATGGGTTTATAAATATCCGTCCACCGGCTCGGGCCCAGGATGCCGGGTCTTTCCCCCCGGTTATGGGCATCGATTTCCGAGCGGGTCAACGGTAGAATGTCCGGCGGGCTTTTAAGGTCCCCGCCTGCGCAGAATGCATGTTCGCCTGCGCCGGTGATGACAGCGACCTTAGCCGTTTGGTCGTTTTTAAAATCCGTCCACGCGGCAACCAACTCCCGGTGGGTCTGTATTCCGATGCAGTTCATGACTTCCGGCCGGTTAAATCGGATAACAGCGATTTCACCAACTCTCTCGTATTCGATGTGTTCGTATGCCATTTCATCTTCTCCTGCGCCTAAAGAAGGGAAGCAAACCCGTGAATGTGAATGCATGTTCATGTCAATCGGATTGTGAGCCCCGCTGTAATGATGGGGTGCCCGCACGGCTGCGTTGACAGTCAGGTTGATCATGTTAACAATATTTGAGACGGGGTCAACGTATACTTATGGTCTGTTGCTTATCAATGCGGCCCGATAAAACGATTTCAAAATAGAGACAGAAAATTGAAAGGCCAGGTATGTCGGATAAAAAGGCGGTGCGGGTTATCATCAGCGGACGTGTCCAAGGCGTGTTTTTTCGGAAAAGAACCGAGGAGACGGCAGATCTTCATCAGGTCACCGGCTGGGTCCGGAACCGGCGGGATGGAAAGGTGGAGGCATTCTTCGAAGGCGATGCGGACAAAGTGGACCGGGTTCTGGAATGGTGCCGCAAAGGACCGTCCATGGCCGAGGTGGCCGGATTGGAGATCAGCGACGAATCCTATGCCCACAAATATGACGATTTTAGTATCCGCTATACCTGATAAAATGAAAAGGGCTGCAAGACCGTTTCCAGTCATGCAGCCCTTTGGAATTCGTTGCGTTTTATCTGATATCAGACAGCGTCTTTCAATCCTTTGCCGGGCTTGAACTTGATCACATTGCGCGCCTTGATTTTGATCGGATCGCCGGTCTGGGGATTTCTGCCGGTGCGGGCTTTGCGGCGGACTTTCTGAAAGGTTCCGAAACCTACCAGTGTCACTTTACCGTCTTTTTTCTTCAACGCCTTGGAAACACCGTCCATGAAAGAATTCAGAGCGGCTGTTGCGGCAACCTTGGAAACTCCGGCATCGGCGGCCATTTTTTCCACCAGTTCTGCTTTGGTCATGACTCCCTCCCTCTCTTGTTGTGTTTGGTTTTAAAAAAAACCTGATTATTTAGAACCTTAAAGTAGGCTTTTAGGCTTGTCAATAACTAAAATGCGATTTTCAGCATTTTTATGAATATTTTTATTGGGTAAACCGGCATGCACAGCCAATTTAAAACAGACAAGGGGAGAAGATACAGGGTTGGCTTGATCTTGAAAACGCCTTCGGACGGCATTGCATACCAGTCGATGGCTGAGGATGAGCGAAGAGCGGAATTTCTGTTTATTGATTTAGTCATAATTAAAACAGTATGTTATCATGATGATTCTTCAATAACGGTTTGATTCTGGCGGCTTACAAAAGGGCGTCGACAAACAGCTTCGGATCGAATTTCTGGAGGTCATCGATCTGTTCCCCGATGCCGATATAGCGGATGGGGATGTTTAACATGTGGCAGATGCTCAAAACGATGCCGCCCTTGGCGGTGCCGTCCAGCTTGGTTAAGATGATGCCGGTCACCCCGATTTCTTCATGAAACAACTTTGCCTGGGAAAGGGCGTTCTGCCCGGTGGTGGCGTCGAGCACCAGCAGGATTTCATGGGGTGCGGACGGATATTTCTTGCTGATGCTTCGCTTGATCTTTTTTAACTGCTCCATCAGGTTCACCTTGGTATGCAGCCTTCCTGCCGTATCCACGATGACGACATCCACATCGCGGGCCATGGCCGCTTCAACGCCGTCAAATGCAACTGCCGCCGGGTCCGCCTTGTCCCGGTGCATGACAATGTCGGCATCCGAACGTTTGGCCCAGATTTCCAGCTGCTCCACGGCAGCTGCCCGGAAGGTGTCCGATGCCGCCAGCAGGACCTTTTTTCCTTCGGCATGGTATCGGGCGGCCAGTTTGCCGATGGTGGTGGTTTTGCCCACGCCGTTCACGCCCACCATCAGGATGACATAGGGTTTGATTCCCTGGGGGACGCCTGTCGGACCTGAAGATTCGAGAAATTCGGCCATTTCCGACTTGAGCTGCCGCTTGAAATCTTCGGCATTATGTATGGAAGACGATTTTTGCGAAATTCGGTCCATCAGTTCCATGGTGGTCGGTACGCCCACATCGGCGGTAATCAGCGTCTCTTCGATCTCCTCCAGCATTTCGGCATCCATCTTGCGGCTTCCCGCAAAAATGGCATCAAACCGGCCGGAGAGATTCTGCCGGGTTTTGGTCATGCCGGACTTGAGCCGGTTGAAAAATCCCGTGGGGGTCTCTTTGGGCGCTTTAAACGCTTCGGCGGGCTTCCGGGCGGATTTTGCCGCCGGTGGGGCAGGTTCCGGCGGGCTGATGATTTCCCCTGGGGACGGCGGCTCAGATATGACCGGCTGAATTTTCTCCTCTGTTTCTTCAGTTTCCATTGCCGCCTCTAATTCGGCCTCTATCTCTTCTTCGGACAGGAGCTCTTCATCGAGCCGGTCGATATCCTCCCGGATCTGACGATGCTGCCGCCGCCGGATACGGGAGGCGGCAACCAGCAGAAGAAGAATGATCACCGCCCCTATGGCCTCCCCGGAATACTGGGCCGCAGCGGTGTTTAAGAATTCGAGTATCTGGTGAATCAGCTGTTCAAACATGAGAACCCCTCAGGTGCATTTAATTTTTCATCAGGTCGGAATGACGGGCGATTTTTTCAATATCAACGGACACGATCCTGGATACGCCGCTTTCTCCCATGGTAACGCCGAAAAGCACGTCCGCAAATTCCATGCTGCGCTTGTTATGGGTGATCATGATGATCTGGGATCTTTCCCCGATGATCCGCAGCAGTTCATTAAAGCGATGGGTATTGGCTTCATCCAGAGGCGCATCGATTTCGTCGAGCAGGCAGTAGGATGCCGGATTGATCAGAAAGATGGAGAAGATGAAGGCAATCGCGGAAAGTGCCTTCTCCCCGCCCGATAGAAGTGACAGCCGGGTCACTTTTTTCCCCGGCGGATGGATCATGAGCTCCACGCCGGTTTCCAGCGGCTGGTTGGGTTGGGTCAATTCGAGCCAGGCGGACCCGCCGGCAAACAGGCGGGGAAACAGTTCGGAAAATTTTTCATTGATGGTCTCAAACATTTCCATGAACAGCTTCTGGGTAATCCGGTTGATTTTGCGGATCACGTTTTCCAGATCCTCCAGCGCCTGGACCAGGTCGTCGCGCTGCTTGACCAGAAAATCATGGCGGGACTGCTGTTCCTCATAGGCTTCGATGGCCCCCAGATTCACGTCCCCGATGGCCGCCATTTTCTTTTTCCAGCCTTCCAGGTCTGTTTCCATTTTTTCGATTAAAAATCCCGGCGCGGTGACGGTTTCCCGGTGGGCATCGGCATATTCGGAAAAAGAGTGGCTGTATTTTTCCAGAAACCGGCCCACCACGTGCTCCCGGTTGAGCTGATAGCGGGACAGTTCCAGTTCCAGTTCATGAACCTGCCGGTGGGTGTCGTCGATCACCGCCTGGGTTTTAGACATCTGGCTGCCGGTGGATTCGATCTGCTCCTCGATGGATTGATACGCCGTCTGCTCGGCTTTCAAATCCTGGTCAATGGCGGCCATACGGGATCGGGCCGCTGCCAGGTGCTGCTGTTTGCCCGTGACGGAAAAGGAGGCCTGATCCTTTTTCTTCTTTTTGATCTCGATATCTTTTTGATACTGGCCCGCTTGGCTGATGCCTTCGTCCTTGAAGGTTTTCAGGCGCCTCAGGGTCTGCATCGCATTTTCCAGCTGGGCATGAAAGCGGGTGGACTGAAGTTTTAATTCCACCTGCTGGCGGTCAAATTCCATTATCCGATCAGACATTTCCGCGATTTCATCCCCAGAGGAGGCGACGCGCTGCTCCATTGATTCCACTTCACGGGTAACCTGCCCCAGGGCGGAATCGTGGCGGGCGATTTGCGCATCCACATCGGTCTTTTCACCGGTCAGTTTATCCTTTTCCAGCTCGGTGATTTCCAGGTGGCGGCGGGCATGCTTCAGGGATTCTGCTATCCGGTAAAGCGATTTTTCCGCTTCGAAGAGGGTTGACTGGACCTGGTTTTTTTCGACGGTCAGATGTTGGATGTCGGTTTCAATGGACTTGACCGCGTTTTCGAGCGATTCCTGGACCTCGTGTTCGGATTTTAGGGATTCATCCAGCTGCCGGATGGTTTCCCCCAGCTGCCGCAGCTCGGATTTCTTCTCATAGATCCCGGAAAGCTTGTCCTTGCTCCCTCCCACCATGATGCCCTCGGCATGGATCAGGTCACCGCTTTTGGTGACCACCTTCCTGAAACCGTTCGGGTGATGCCATAATTCAAGGGCCTCCTCGAAGCTTTCCACCACGACGATATCTTTTAAGAGCATGGCCGCCGCGTTTTCAAAACCGGGCTGAATCCGGACATGGTTCTGCAGGAGATTTTCCGGCCCCGCAGGAAGGTTTTCTCCGGAATCGCCGGCAAAGGCCGTCAGCGGAATAAACCCGCTTCGGCCGGCGTTGCTTTTACGGAGAAAATTGATGGAAGCCGCACCATGCTGGGCATCCCTTACCAGAATATACTGCAGCGTTTCGCCCAGAACCGCTTCCAGTGCAAATTCATACCCGGGCGCAGGCTCCAGGCAGTCCGCGGTCAATCCGACCACACCGTCTGATTCCGTCGGTGTCCCATCGGCCTGTGCGGCCATTTTGTTTTTCATGACGGCCCTGACGCCGTCCTTATACCAGTCGTAATTGTCATCCATCTTCTTCAAGGCGGCATATCTGGATTTCACCTGATTCTTTTCATTGTGCAGGGAGTTGACGCTTTTGACCTGCTGGCCCAGTGCGCCGGTCTTTTCCTCCAGCAGCCGTTTTGCCCGGCCGATGCGAATGGTGAGTTCCTCCGCCGCCGACTGCTTCGATGCAAGATGGACCCGGGCTTCTTCCTCCGTCCGTTCGAGTTCCAGAACTTTTTCCCCGGCCTGCGCCGCTTCCTTTTCGATCTGCCGGAGGCGCTGTTTGATATTTTTAGAGGTGGTCTCCGCATTGGCGAAAATATTCTGGAATCGCACCTGCTGGGTCATCAGTTGCATCAGCTGTTTCTTGTCGGCTTCCAGCTGGGCGGATCGCTCATCCCGCTGCTTTCGAATATCGGCAAACGCGCAGCCCTCCTTTTCGATCTCGGCCTCGATATGGTGAATCTTTTCTTCAAGGTCGGCTTTTCGGCTGAGTTCCAGGGCCATTTCATCGTCGATCCGGACGTTTTTTTCCCCAAGGTCTGCCAGGGCGGCTTCAAGAGAACCAATTTCCTCGGTCAGGCGTTTTTCATCGTCTCCGGCATGCTGGATGTCGGTTTCGAGTTTGTCGATACTGCGATGCATTTCCGATTGCTGCGTTTTTTTCTCGGCAATCGCCTGGTCTTTCTTCATCCGTTCGGATTTGACCTGCTCAAGTGCAGATGCCAATG
>CAWGYD010000006.1:0-1120711 GCA_963826785.1 uncultured delta proteobacterium | reverse complement strand
GAGAACTGATCCGGCAATGCGGGATGATTTTGCCCGGCCGCTTGATTTTCGCAGCCGGACAAATCTAAACCCAAACCGCGCTTACCTTCTTCCGCCCTGACCACCTCCCTGGCCGCCTCCGCCGCCGCCCCTTTGGAGGATACGGACATCGGTGTAGGTCAGGTTATTCAGCGTATCCAGCATGGCCGTGGCTCCACCGCCGCTGCTGCCACCGTCTTCTTCGGCAATCACCACCACCGCTTCCTCCACCGGCAGAAGAATTTGGGTGGTGTCATCGATTCCGGTATTCAACAATTGGTCATCGCCAGATCCGTACGCGGGATCCAGGCTGAACGTGATCCGGTAATCACCCGCCCCGTCATTCGTTCTGCGGACGTTCCAGGTATAACCGTAGATGATCTTGCCCTTCACGTTGATCTCGGCCGAATAGTAACCGGGTCCGTCGCCGCCTTCATATACCGCACTATTGAAGATGGGGGCATTGACCAGAGTGCCGAAGCCACCGTCCGGATCCGTCCATCCCGTTTTCGGCGCCCAAATCAATCCCGTCAGCGCTTCACTGTCCCTTTCGACCTGCAGTTTCTGGATGGTCAGGCGGGCACAAGGACTGTAAATGGTCGCCTGGGTGGAATAATAGATCCGGGGCACATCTTCCTGTGAAACGGCCAGCCCATGAACCTCGTCGATTCCCCATCCGCTCACATGAAGCATTTCATATGCCTGCATGTTATCTGGCAAATCCTTGAGCAGGACCACCTCCGTTCGGACCTGGGAAGTGAGGTACCAGTCCTGGGATTCCAGGTTGTCCCCCCAGTCAATCCAGTCAACGACGACTTGAGAAGTGCTCCAGTCTTCATTTTCCGCCTGCCAGACATTGTTTATATCCTTCTGCAGATAGGCCTTTTCCCAGCCATCGCCCGGAACATTATTGATATCGTACTGACCCGCTACCCCATCATCGCAATAAGCCTCATTGTCCGGGTCCGGCGCACAACTCAGGGGCACGATATTCGGGTCGGTGCCCTCGGTTCCCCACCAATACCACCATACCCCATTGAGCAAAGGCGTCATCAACGCCGTGCCCGGCAAGGCCTTTGTAACCCCTTCCGCCCAGATCACCGGAAAGGAGAGATTGTTTCCGGCCGCCTCACCGCCGGGCCTTCCGCCGCCGCCGCCCGGGTTATCCGGCCTCGCCCCCCAAACGGCCGGCGAGCAGATGAGCGTCATCATGGAAAACGCAAGAACGGCCATCCCGATTCTTTTCATACGATACGGTTTCATTTTGATTCCTCTCATTTGTTTGAATTGGATTACGTGATAATTTCGGATGCGAACAGATCACTCAAAAACCGTTACTTTTTTCATCACCTCCTTTCACCGGAATTTAATCGCCCTCCCCTTCAGGGAGATCATCGAAACCCACCCTTTCCGGGTGGATCTATTTCAGCGATACAAAAGCGGATTTCTAAAAAGATGGATCAGGTTTAATTGGCAATGCGCGATCGAAAGAAAAATTCAACACCCACAGGTTGGAACTATATGGATCAGCACATAAAAGTTTTTAAGGATGCCTAAAGGAAGGTTAAATAGGGGTCGGCCCTGATTTTTCAGAAGTATTTTATCTAAAAAACGACGGATGATTGCTAAAGCGAAGGTACTGATCTGATCAAAAGATTTGAAATCACTTCGTTATGAATGCTTGAAGCCTACGTCATGGGGAGGAGCAAAAAAAAAATTCGGATGCCGGGGCCGAAAGATGGATGAACAAAATCCATACACCCAGCCCGTGCCGGAAATGGGAACATTCAGTTACTTGAATTGCCGCAACCCTGTTTTACTTTATTGCTTATACGGCACGGTAGCTGGTTGTACCGGCGCAAAAAAAGACCGTGCCGGCCATGTGAATTCATTTGAAAGGAGGTGTGCGACATGACGGAAAATGCACGCAGAGTCGCTGCCGACTTGTGTTCATACGTGGACGAGGCCAGCGGAAAGCTGAAAATGGAAGTTTCACTGCCCGGGGTCAAGAAAGAAGGCATCTCGATCAAGCTGCGGGATGACAGTTTCAGCTTGAGCGCACCGAGGGATGACATCGAGTTTGTCTCCACCGGAACCTTCTGCTGCCCGGTCAAACCCGATGCAGCCGACGCCACCTATGAGGATGGACTGCTCAGGATAGAAATTCCCTTCAAGGACCCCATGGAAGAGGCGGTCACGTTGTCCATCCATTGACCACAGGGTAATATATGAATCAAGAGGCAAGTCGATATGAAACAGGACCGGCAGTTGAGTCAGACTGCCGGTTTTATTTTATCTCAAAAATTCAGCAGATCAGGTCTTTTATCCGTTTGAGAAAGATCTCCACCTCCTGAACGTCTTTCAATCCGAAGCGGGCATGGGTGGGATCTCCGTGGTGCCCCACCAGGATGCCCAGACCGTTTTGTGCCACCGCGGCCAGGGCGTCTTCATCGGTGATATCGTCGCCAAGATAGACGGGCGTTGTTTCCGAAAGGTCCAAATCAAGCTTTTTCATCAGCCAGTTCACCGCATGCCCCTTGTTCCAGTCGACATCCGGTTTTAATTCGATGATCTTTTTCCCCCGGCCGGTTTTCAAGGTATCAAGCGATTTCGCCACCTGTTCGGCAATCGTTTGGATCCGCCCCTCTTCCCCGGGGGGGGCATTGCGGAAATGAACGGCGAGGGCAAATTTCTTGCGCTCCAGCCGGACGCCGGAAATAGCGGCGAGTTTGCCGGAAAGTGCTTCTTCGGCCCGGTCCAGATCCGGCAGCGATTTTTCGCCTTCCTTCCGGATAAATGACAGCCCCCCCGGACCGGAGATGTCAAACCCGTGGGAACCGGCGTAGATGAGATTCTTCAACCCCACTTTCGACTCGACATCCCGCCGGTCCCGGCCGCTGATCACGGCCACCGTGCAGCAGTCGGCCAGACTTTTCACCAGTTCCTGCATGCGATGAGACATCACCGCGTCCTTCGGGTTGGATACGATGGGGGTAAGGGTGCCGTCATAATCGATGAACAGGGCCGGTGATCTGCCGATCAGCGCCCGGGCCACATCCTCGAAATGCGCCAGGGCGGACGGCAGTGAATGCCAATCCATCGTGTTCATGCATCGATCTCCTTGAAGCTGCGGATCACCCGGTCGGCCCCGTTTTCCAGCAGGGCCGATTCGCCCCCGTCCCGGGCCACCCCCACCACCAGGCCGAAAGCGCCCTTCCGGCCGGCTTGCACCCCCGCGGGCGCATCTTCAAACATGGCGGCTTCGGACGGCGTGACCCCGAGCGTTCTGGCCGCATAGAGGAAGGTGTCCGGCTCGGGTTTTCCGGAAAGCCCCTGCTGGACGGAAGTGATGCCGTCCACCCGAATGTCGAAGAGATCTTCGATATGGGCGGCTTCGAGGACCTTCCGGCAGTTTTTGCTGGAAGAAACCACGGCAACGGCCCTGTTCTCCTGCCGCCGGTGCCGGATGAATTCGACGGCGTCATCAAACACCTCCACTTCGCCTTTTTTTAAAAATTCCTGGAACAAGCGGTTCTTCCGGTTGCCCAGCCCGCAGACGGTCTCTTGCTCCGGAGAATCTTCCGGCCCACCGTAGGAAAGGCGGATCCCCCTGGAGACAAGAAAACTCTGAACCCCGTCGTAGCGCGGCTTGCCATCCACGTAGCGGGAATAATCCGCCTGTTCAAATGGTCGGCAGACCAGATTTTTTTGTGCACTGCGCCGGGCCAGATAATCGTCGAACATCTTCTTCCACGCGGCGAAATGGGCTTTGGCCGTCCGGGTGACCACACCGTCCAGGTCGAAAATATAGGCTTTGAATTCACCTGCCGGTGTTGACTCGTTCATTTCATCATCCCTCCTTCAGCCGGAAGGTGAGGGTCATTTCGGCTTCCAGGTCGTACACGTTATCCTGGTAACCCACCCGGATGGGCCTTTCAGCAGCCTTTAACGAAGTGAGGGTCAGCGTCTGCCGGTCAATATCCATCTCCAGGGTATGGCCACGGTAGCGGATCTGCATGCCCAGGCGTTTGAGGGGACCGGGCAAGCGGGGTTTGAACCACAGCACCTCGCCATGCAGCTGGATGCCGGTATATCCTTCCTTGATCAGGTCCACGGTGCCGGCCATGGCCCCCAGGTGGATCCCCTCGGGCGTGGTTCCGCCCTGAATGTCTTTTAAATCCGCATGAAGCGCTTCCTCGAACAGCTGCCAGGACCGTTTGCGGTCCATCCGCGCCGTCACCCAGGCGTGCACCACCCAGCTCAGGGTGGACCCGTGGGAGGTGCGGTTGATGTAGTATTCGATATTTTTCGGGATGGATTTCTTGTCGAAAGTGTATCCCAGCCGGTCGAAAATCGTCTGCAGCTCGTTTGCCGAGAACAGGTAGAAGAGCATCAGCACATCGGCCTGCTTGGAGATCTTGTAGTGGTTGACCGAGTCGTTTTCCGCCTCCAGGATCCGGTCCAGCCGCTGGATATTGCCGTATTTCTGCTTGTACCCCTCCCAGTCGAACTCCTTTAAATCGCCGTATCCTTCAAACTGGCTGATGATGCCGTCATCATGAAACACGATTTTCATTTTCCGGCTGATCACCTCCCACCGGTCCAGTTCATCGGGACCGATCCGAAGGGTTTCGCAGATTTCCTTTGCCCGGTCTTCCGTGAGCAGCTCCCGCAGGATGCGAAGGGCATGCATCAGCACCCAGACGGCCATCACATTGGTGTAGGCGTTGTTGTTCAGGCCGGGTTGATCCGCATGGGGGTACTGGTCGTGATATTCATCTGGGCCCATGACCCCCTTGATTTCGTAGCGGTCTTCCGCTTCATTGTAAACGGAGATGCTCGCCCAGAAGCGCGCGATCTCCAAAAACATCTCGGTGCCGTAAAAAGACAAAAACTCCATGTCGCCGGTGACCTGGAAAAACTGGTAGATGTTGTAGGCGATGGCGGCGTTCACATGCCGCTGGCGCTGGGAGTTGTCCGCAATCCAGCGGCCGGAGGCGGGATTGAGATGGATGTTCTGGCTTTCCTCCCGGCCGTCGCTGCCGCTCTGCCAGGGGTACATGGCCCCGGCGTGACCCGCTTTCCGGGCCAGGAACCGGGCCTCATCCAGCCGGCGGAACCGGTACATGAGCAGGCTGCGGGTAATGGCCGGCAGCCTCAGGTTTAAAATCGGAAAGATGAAGAGTTCATCCCACAGGATATGCCCCCGGTAGGCCTCCCCGTGCCATCCCCGGGAAGGCACCCCCGCGTCCAGGTCCATGGTGTGAACGGATGTGGTCTGGAGCAGATGGAAGATGTGAAGGTGCAGAATCATCCCGGTCCGGTCCCCCTCTTCCGGATCCGTATGCTCAAACCGGATGTTGAACCGTCGCCACAGGTGCTTCCAGGTCAGGCTGTGGGTCTCCATCAACTCCGCAAACCGGCCGATGCGCGAAATTTCGCGCAGGGCTTCCATGCCGCATTCGGTGATGGCAAAATCCCGGGAGGTATACAGGGTGATTATTTTTTCAATGGAAAGCGGCTTTCCCTCTACGGCTTCGGCTGAAAACTCCTGGGCCGCAAAGCCATTCTCCGCTGTGCATTTTCTTTGAGAACCCGCCGCAGCGCCGTTTTCATAGACCCGGGTGCGGGCGGCCATGGCGATCTCGACCCGGGACTGGCTGGTCCTGACTTTTAAATAAAGGATGTCTTCCGCCTCGCATCTGGATTCCAGGGGCACCAGGTGGCGATTTTCAAGGTCGCTGTACCGCTTGACCCCGGCATTGACCACCCGACCGTCGAGCGCTGTGCGCAGGGACAGCGTTCCGGACCAGTTTTCCGGGATCAACGTGACGGACAGTCCGGCCAGGTGGCAGTTTTCCATGTGGACCAGCCGGTGTTCGTCCAGCCGGGTGATGCGCCCCTGATCATCTTCAAACCGGATGTTCCGCCTCAGGATTCCCTGGCGGATGTTGAGTTCCTGGCGATAGTCCAGAAGCTTGACCTCGGTCAGCTTGAACCACGGGCCGCCGGGCAGCCGGAAGGTCAAGGGCAGCCAGTTGGGGATATTCACCAGGTCTTCATTTTCGATGACATGACCTGCGATTTCGGTGGTCAGCCGGTTGTATCCCCCGGCCAGGTAGGTGCCCGGGTAGCGCGTGTTATCGGCTTTTGCATCGAAACCGGCCCCCCGGGTACAGAAGTATCCATTGCCCAGCGTGCACAGGGCTTCGCGCAGCCCCTCCTGTTCAGGAACATATCCGTCATAGGCCAGTGCCCAGAGTGCCATAAAAAAATCCTTCACCACCGCAAATATTTTGAAAGAAGAACACATTTCATTCTACGGGTGTTCTCCGCGTGGGATAAATACGGTCGATCCCCTATTTTTGGAATGACAAACCCGAATGCCGAGTCCGCAATCAATGGATATGAACGTCCGCGGAAGGATTACCCCTTGATGAAACTGATGCTGCCGCTGCGCTCCAGGTAAGCCGATTTTATGCCCTCGAAGGTTTCCCGGCTGGCGTTCAACCGCAGTTCCTCCCTGAGATCATGTTCGGTCACATTGGCTTTTCGCATATTTTCCCAAAGGATCTCCCCGTCTTTGATCAAAAGGGTCTCATTCCCCTTGATGATGTGGCCCAATACCTTCGTGTAAAATGAAATGTTGGCCAACACGATATGAAGCAGTGTAATGGTGCTGGCAGCGGCAATGGTGGGGATGAATCGGGCGTTTCCGGTCAGGGCGCGGCTGAGGATGGAACCGAGGATGACGCTTAAGACGATGTCAAACCCGGTAAATTTTCCGAATATCCGCTTGCCGCCGATCCGGACCATCAGCAGTGCCCAGAAAAAAATCAGGATCCCCCGAATGCACATCTGCCACCATAATATGGTGCGCGGATCCGATCCGATGTAGAAATGAAACCAGTTTTCCATATTTTTTCCCTTCCTGCCGATTCGGGGTTAACCGCGCTTTTACGGAACTTACAGTAACCCGGCAAATCATTTAAATGACCTCGTGTCCATCCACGAATGAGATAATTTGTTCAAGTTCAAGGAAGGCGAAAATTTTAACCGCAGGAATACTCAACGTATTTTGAGGATTAAAATTTGAGCCTGACGCAGAAATTGGGCAAATTAGCCATTTGTGGATGGATACGACCTCATTTTTTTGTTGTCCGCAGGTCCATACACCCCCCTTCGCCCCCCTCAGGGGGGAATAAGAAATGGAGGCCCCCCTTCTTCAATTCCCCCTCGAGCCCCCCTTTTTCAATTCCCCCCTCGAGGCCTCCTTTTTCCAATTCCCCCCTTGAGGGGGGGCAGGGGGGGTGTCCCTCGCGGCCAAAAACTCCTTTTCAGTAAAAACACCGTGCGCCCGGATATAATGAAATTTTTCCGAAACCGCGGCCTCGACATTTCATTATAGTGCCGATTCGCACATCCTGCATGCCGTCAGGCAGTGCCGCGTGCGTCCTTTTGCGGGTTTGAACATTTTGCGATTCCTTTTTCGGGTGGTTATCCTGAAGTAAAGTACAAACTAAATTTTTGCGAAAAGAAAAACAGACAACCTGAATTTTTGGGAGGCAGATATGAAAGAGAATGTCGGGCGCGCCGATCAGGCCTGGCGCAGCATTGCAGGACCGCTGCTGGTTTATGCGGGGTACAGCAGGCTTCAGGGAAAGAAGGGGCGGGCGGCAGGCCTTGCCGCCATGATCGGCGGTGCGCTTATCGCCGAATCCGCCGTAACCCGGACATGCCCGCTCAATGAGGCGCTGGGCATCGATACCCGCCGCAAAACCCGCTCCGTCAGGCTCCAGAAAAGAGTCGACCGCATCCGGAACCAGATCAACGGGACCGGTATCCCCAGAGCGGCACGACAATATTTGCTGCAATAGGAGGCCGTTTGCATCCAGATACCGCCTATTTTTCTCTGAGCCCCGAGCCGGAACAGCTGCTGGCGGACATCCAGCACCATATCATGTCGTATATGGGAAACGATTTTGATCCGCCCAAAAAAGACACGTATTATACCGGGCTGGCCCTGAGCATCCGGGAGCGGTTGACCGAGCAATGGCTCAAGACCCAGCGCCGCTTCTATGAAGTCAATGCCAAGCGGGTCTATTATCTTTCCCTGGAGTTTCTCCCCGGCCGGTTTTTGATCAACAACATCATGAAACTGGGCCTGCTGGACACCTGCAAAAAGGCGCTTTCCGCCGTGGGTCTGGATCTGGAGGAACTCGCCGAGGAAGAATGGGATGCAGGGATCGGCAACGGCGGACTCGGTCGGCTGGCGTCCTGTTTCCTGGATTCCATGGCCACGCTGGGCATCCCGGGTTACGGATACGGCATCCGTTACGATTACGGAATTTTCTATCAGCAGTTCCATCACGGATGGCAGGTGGAAAAGAGCGACAACTGGCTGCGCCGGGGTTCCGCCTGGGAGTTCAAGCGGCAGTATAGCCTTTATGAAATCAAGTTTTACGGGAGGTCGTCCTGCTACATCTACCCGGACGGCTCCACCCGCTACTGCTGGGTGGACACGGACAATGTCATGGCCATGGCCTGCGACTACCTGATTCCCGGCCAGAAAAACGGCAAGGCCCACAACATGCGCCTGTGGTCCGCCCTGTCTTCCCGGGAATTCAACCTGCAGGAATTCAACGAGGGCGATTATATCGGGGCGGTGGAGGCCAAGGTGCTGAGCGAAACCATCTCCAAGGTGCTCTACCCCAAGGATGAGAGCATCGCCGGAAAGGAGCTGCGGCTCAAGCAGCAGTATTTCTTCGTGGCGGCCTCTTTCAAGGATATCATCCGCCGATTCAAGCGTCAGCAGACCAATTTTGCCCGGTTTCCCGATGCGGTGGCCATCCAGCTCAATGATACCCATCCATGCATCGCCATTCCCGAACTGATGCGTATTCTCATCGATGAGGAAAACCTGGACTGGGACGAAGCCTGGACGGTCTGCACCCAGACGTTTGCCTACACCAACCATACCGTACTTCCCGAAGCACTGGAAGTCTGGCCGGTGGACCTGATCGCCCGGGTGCTGCCCCGGCACATGGACATCATCTCCGAAATCAACCGGCAGTTTCTCGAACAGGTGGAATCACGCTTTCCGGGCCGATCCGAAAAAAGGTTCCGGATGGGCATCATCCACCACGGGCAGGTCCGAATGGCCCATCTGGCCATTGTGGGCAGCCACCGGGTCAACGGCGTCTCCGAACTGCACACCCGGATCTTGAAGGAGCGGCTGTTTGCAGACTTTCACGAATATTTTCCGAATAAATTCATCAATATCACCAACGGGATCACGCCCCGGCGGTGGATTCTCCAGGTCAACCCGGATTTGACGGACCTGATCTGCACAGCCATCGGAAAAGACTGGATTTTCGACCTCACCCAGCTGCGCAGGCTGACGCCCTTTGCCGAAAATCTTGATTTCTGTGCGCAATGGCGTCAGGTGAAGCAGCAAAACAAGCTTCGGCTGGCCCATTATGTTTTTGAACAGACGGGCATCACCATCGGCGCAGATACCCTGTTTGATGTCCAGATCAAGCGGATACACGAATACAAGCGCCAGCTGCTCAACATCTTTCACGTGATCACATTGTTCAACCGCATCAAGGAAGACCCGGCAACGGATGTGGTTCCCCGCACCTTTATTTTCGGCGGCAAGGCGGCGCCGGGATATTACATGGCCAAACTGGTCATCAAGCTGATCAACTCCGTGGCCGAAGTGGTGAATGCCGATCCGGATGTGGCCGGCCGGATCAAGGTGGTATTCCTTCCGAATTACTGTGTGTCCAAGGCGGAAAAGATCATCCCTGCCGCCGACCTGTCCGAGCAGATCTCGACTGCGGGCATGGAGGCGTCCGGCACCGGAAACATGAAGCTTTCACTAAACGGCGCATTGACCATCGGCACTTTAGACGGCGCCAACGTGGAGATCATGGAGGAGGTGGGCAAAGACAACATCTTCATCTTCGGCTTAAGGGCCGAAGAGGTGGAACTCATGCGCGTGAGTGGATACAATCCCCAGGAAAGCTTCAAAAATGACCCTGAACTTACATCCGTAATCGAACGGATTCAATCCGGCCTGTTCTCCCCCGATACGCCGCACCTGTATGATCCCATCATCGATTCCCTGCTCCACCATGGCGATTATTACATGATCATGGCCGACTACCGGCCCTATGTGGACATGCAGCAGCAGGTCGGGCAGCTCTACCGGAAACCCGATGCCTGGACCCGCTGTTCCATCCTGAACACCGCCGGTATGGGCAAATTCTCCAGCGACCGGGCCGTGCGGGAATATGCGGAAAAAATCTGGGAGGTCCAGCCGGTGGATTAACCATTACTCCAGTTTCCAAAATCTTCCGAAGGACCGGTACGCAAATGACGCGGACCAGGTGATCAGCATGAACCCGGTCAGCGACTCCAGGCTGGCGACGATTTTGAGGGGTCCCTGGGCATAAAAGCTGGAAAGCCCCAGGGTCGTGTAGCTGACGGTGGAATAATAGAACAGGTTGGTCAGCGAAAAGGAAAACGGCTCCGAAAAATATCCCAGCCCCCACCGGTTGTTCAGCACGTAGTAGGCACCCGTGTAAATGACGATTTCAATCAGGTGGGTCAAATAAACAGAGAGGAAAACCGCCAGCATTCGGGGCCGGTAGGACAATCGGGAATAACTTCTCGCAATCAGATTAAACGATTCGAAATGAATCGCCGCCACAGTCACCGACAAAGTGATCCCTATGCACAATGCAACCAGCATGAACCGCCTTTCTTCTATTACCCGTTTTCGCTGATGATCTTTTAATCAGGGTAACCGAAAAGAAGGGGCATGAAAAATTAGTGCTGGAGGGTATGTTTCACCGGGCAAAATGGTATTTGCGGCAGGATGCGCCCGGCGGGGACCGGTCTTATTTACGGTATGACGTCAAATTGGACCCGGGAAAGGACCTCCCCGGTTTCATTTATCACATCCACGCGCCACTTACCCACATCCGCTAAAGAAAGCGAAATGTTGCTCCATGTACGCGTACGGGAATAATCGATGCTTAAAGGGACTTCACAGAAGCGCCGGCCGTTCATGAAATAGACATGCCGCAGGGTGCGGGGAAGCGTCTTTGACTGCACCTCCATCCAGACCCACAGCCGCGCATTCTTTTCAACCGAAAACGTCGTCTGGCTACCCGTTGATTTTCGGTTCTTCACCTCCCGGCAGGAGACGATTCGATTAATGCGGATAGATTTTTCTACAATTGGCCGGGGTAATGATGACGCCGATTTTTTTTCAGCCAGAACCGCCGGCGTTTTGATCTCCGGTTTTTCAAAAACCGCTTTTTTGATGGGTGGGTTGTAGTCGATGGCGTCTGCCGTTGGAAAAACAGCTGAGGCCGTTGCCGATGGCGCGGGCGAGGGCGCGGGCGTTTCCTCCAAGGCACCATCTGTCGCCACCTGCGGGGCGACATTTTCTATTTTCACCTGATCCGCGCTTTGCCCTTGCAACTGTCGGGGCGCCTGGATCAGAGCCACCGGCGCGGAGCGGTTTGCGATCGTCTTGTCCCCATCCGGCGAAAAGAAGACATACAGCGACAGGGCCGCCGCCATGCAGACCACCAGGCCGGCTCCGGTCAGCTTCCGGCGAAGCCTTTTCCGGCGGGCGGCCTTTTCTTCCACTTTATACCGGAACCGGTTTACCAGCTCAAGATCACGGTGTTCGATACGATATCGGTTCATCAGTTTTCGTAAACATCGATAAAGTAGGCGGTGGGGTGCCGTAAAACGCGCAATGAATGCAAATATTTTAACTTATAACGGAATTCGATTCACAAAGGAAGGAAAAAAACAAAAGACTACCCGCCGAATTCATTAAAGCCGTTTCGGGCGGCCCTGCCGATCAGCTGGGCGTACAAATTTCTAATTCTGAACAGAAAAGGGCTTAAATCCCGCGGGTTGTAAATGGAAAAGATATTTGAACGCAGATAGGGGCGCAGGTAGTCCCGGATGGAATAGGCTTCGTGTTTGCGATATTTAATGGTGGAAAACAGGTCATGAAATTCATCGATCCAGAACACGTTTTGCTTGAATGTCCGATATGGCCGGTCTTTTCCACCACAGAGATACTGGTATTCCGTAAATGGAAAATTGATGCCGCACTTGAGTGCCAGCAGGCCGGACCGGTTGTGGCGGCCGTTGATCTCCAGCAGCTTATATACGCCGTCCCGGGGATCCTGTTTGAATTCCGTGCAGGAATACCCCTGAAATCCCACCGCATTTAAAATTTTGCGGCCCGGAGCGATAATCTCCGGAATTTTCTGGCTCCTTACACAGCGGGGAATCCCGAAGCTGGGCTGGGAAAGCCGCACCTTGCGGGCGGTGAATTCCGCCAGAGGTCTTCCATCGCGGAAAAAGGAATTGTAATTGACGTTTAATGTATCCGGGCCGGGGATGAATTCCTGCACCATCACGGACAGCCGATGCGCCTTGCACAAAGCAAAATAGGCCTTTAATTCCGCTTCGGTATTCGCCTTGAATGCCTTGCAGTGAAACTGTTCGGCAAAAAGATGGCTGCGCCGGGGTTTGATAATGGAGGGAAAGCTGAGCCGGTCCTTGACCGCATCGATCTGTGATTCGTTTTCGATGCAAAAGGTTTTTGGCGCGGCAATATTGTTGATAGCGGCAATTTCATAGGTGTAGCGCTTGTCGATGATTCTTCGGATGACCGCCCACTCCGGGCAGGCCACGGTGAAAAAATCGGAGAGGTACTTTTTATTCCGTGAAATCGTCGACAGCGTGGCATCATCGGAAGGGAACAAGATGCCGCCGCCCAGGCGGCGTCCGATCTTTTCCATCTGTTCCAGAAACTGCGCCGAGTGGGTTTCCGGATGGGCGATTTTTTCCGCCTGACGCACATACCTGGAAACGGTTCCCATATCCTTGTGGGAATAGGAAACGGCGACAACCGGGACATTTTCTTCTCCCAGAGACCGGATGATGCCGTAGCCGATGCTGTGGCAGCCGGCCACGATTGCCGATGGCGTCCGTGTTCTGTGCTTCAATTGACTGAGTCCGATACCTGTTTTGTTTTTTTTCGATGTAATTTGAAAAGAGCGCCGGGGAACCATCAAATAAATAGGTATGGGCCGCCGCATTCGCAAGCCGAATTGAAAATTAATCCATAAAAAGTATGCGCGACACCCCTTGGAATACCTCCTAAACAAGGGGAAAATACAGGTTTAGCTCCATACTCTTTTTCACCTGATGATTTATCCTGTAATCGTTGGATCCGATTTTTCGATGATTTATCAAAAAATCAGATCCGAAAGCGCACGCGCTGTTCACCAGATCATCTCAAGAGAAAAGGAGGAAAAAAATGGCGAATTTAAAGAAATTACTTGCGATCCTGGCAGTTTTATTGGCCCTGACGATCGGTGCCGTAGGATGCAATAACGATAATGGGGTGGGCGACACCGGCGAACAGATCGGGGATTCCATCGGGGATACCGGTGAGAAAATCGGGGATACCGTGGGAAACGCCAGTGAGAAGACCGGCGACGCCGTTGGCGAAGCCGCTGACGAAGTGGGCGATGCCACGCGTTAATATGCTTTAATCCATGCTTATCCCTTGGTGTATGCAAGGGATAAGCTTCTCCTGCATCGCTTTTGCCGCTGGTCACCAAACCGCATTCCTGACAGGTAATCCCCTCCGGCTCTTTTGCTCCCATCTTCTCCAAATACATGAAATTTGCCCCCTAAATAAAGGATTGCCTTGATTTACAATTCAGGCCGCAAACTCCATTCTTAAGGGTAACTGATCAGATGATAATGACCGGAACGGTTATTTGCGTGTTCTGGTCAGATGAGCATGAACTCAAACCGTTGATCAAACCATCCATGATTGATGAAAGGGGACTACCATGTGGTTGAATCTCATTAAAGCCGGCGGATACGCCATTGCATTAAAGGAAATTGCGGAACGGTTGTCCGATTCAAGATCGAGCCGGGCCCATGAACTCAAGCGGCAGACCAACATGAATATGGCCATGGGCATCACCCTGGGCACGTTGATGGGGGCGGCGGCAGGCATCCTGTTTGCCCCGGGTTCGGGAAAAAATACCCGGGAGAAAATCAAAGACAGCATCGCCCGGAACAAGGAATATCTCATGGACACCATGGAGGAAAAAAAGGATGAGATGCGGGCGGCCTATGATGAAAAAAGCCGGCGGCTGAGGGAAGAGGCCGACAAGAACATCGAAGCGGCCAAGGAAGCGGCCCGGGAATATGAAGACACCAAACACGGGCAGACCCATTAAATCTCTACCCCCATAAAGGAGTGGCCATGGAAGGACAAATCACATTCACTATTGCGGACATCGGATATGCGATTTTATTTATCGCCTTTCTGGCCGCGGTCGCATATGCCATTCTCCTGATGAAGAACGTCAATACGCTGCTCAAAACCGGAAACTCCCTGTTAAAAGAAAACCAGGATCATCTCAATAAAATGATTCCCAACCTGGCCCATATCTCCGAAAACATCCTCTTCATGAGCGATGAAATGAAAGCGCCGGTCAAAGAGGCGGGACAGGCATTGGAACTGATCACCAGCAGCACTAAAGACACCGTCGTCCGGTTTAATGAAACTGCCGATCGAATCGGCGGATATGCAGTGATCATTGGCGAGGTCGCCAAGGTGTTGATCGAGGTCTTCAGCGGAGAACACAAGCGAAATTAAACGCCGTTATTTAAGAATGACGAATCATTTCTCCCGCAGGGAGGAAACGTAAAAAACTCAAAGTTTTTGCGTTCCCTGCGGGAGCATCTCCCCACTTGCGATCTTCCTTTAACTCAAGCAAGCGATGCCCCATGACAGACGCCAATCCCACCCATGCGGATAGCCCATCTTCTCTCCAATTTTACTTTCAGCGGGTTTCAGTCGCCCTGGGCTTGACGCTGACCACGGTCATTCTGCTGGTGTTTGCCTGGCGCGCGCTGGATATCCTGCTGCTGATCTTTGCCGGGATCCTGTTTGGCATCTTTTTGCATTATTTCAAATGCCGGGTATCGCGATTCACCCGTCTTCCCGGAAGTATTTCACTGGTCATCGTCATGCTCGTGGTGATACTTGCCGTTTCACTTTTTCTCATGCTGCTGGTCCCGATCATAGAGGAGCAGGCCATGACGCTTGTGGAAAATATTCCGGAGGCTTTGAAGCAGCTTCGCTTATTCCTTCTCCGCTTCAGCTGGGGCGGGGCCGTGGTGGGCAAGACAGATGTCGAAAGCCTGATCCAGTCCCAGGACGGAAGCAATCTGATCGATGCGCTTCAGAATGTGGCCGGCATTTTCTCTATTACCATCGGCGTGGTCTTTGCCACCATTTTTATCATCATCATCGGGGTATACTTTGCCGCTGAAGAAGAAACCTATTTCAACGGCATCATCCATCTCGTCCCGTTTCATCTGCGTCCCAGAACCATGCTGATCCTTGAACGCCTGGGCTATATCCTGCGCTGGTGGCTGTTGGGACAGGCGACTTCCATGGCCATCCTGGGATCACTGGTTTTTCTGGGGCTCTATTTCCTGGATGTGCCCTACTCCGTGGTCCTGGCCATGTTTACCGCCATCATGACCTTTGTCCCCAACCTGGGACCCATCATCGCCTATTTTCTCACCGCCCTGGTGACCCTGACGGACGATCCCTACAAGCTGATATACGTGACCCTGTTTTTCACCTTCATCCAGTCCATCGAGGGATTCTTCATCACGCCCATGATCCATCGAAAGGCCGTCACCGTCCCGCCCATGCTGATCATCGCCGTGCAGGCATTATTGCTGGAGCTCATCGGCATCCTGGGGGTACTGCTGGCCATGCCGCTGGTGGCCTGCGCCATGATCCTCATCCAGATGATTTATGTGGAAGGGATCCTCGGAGATCAGACCTGCTGGACCCAAAAACGAAAATAACGCCCCGTCAGAAAAAGCGGGCTTGATAAAAGGTAGTCGGGGCGGTCATGGAAAATATACAGCGTTTACCGTATTTACTCCCGGCAGGAAAAATCGGTAGACTGGAGCTCAGTAAAGACAGTATCTCACCACACCGGATCGATGCGGTTATACTTTATCGCAAAAGGATAAGGAGCGTTTCAATGGATATCTTGAGAATCATCATCGCCATTCTTCTGCCGCCGCTGGGCGTGTTTCTGCAGGTGGGGTTCGGCAAGCATTTCTGGCTGAACATCCTGCTCACCATTTTCGGATATGTCCCCGGCATCGTCCATGCCGTTTACGTCATTGCCAAATATTGACCGAGGTGATCCCATGAATATTTTCGAAGCCATCGAAGATCATCATGATACCCTGCGCAACCTGTTTGAAAAATCGATTACCGATCCGAGCCAGTTCGAGTCGTTGAACAAGAACCTCAGAGTGCACCATGAAAACGAGGAAAAGATCCTGCTGGACACCCTCGCGGAGCAGAAAGATTTGCGGGAAGAAGCCCTCGAATCCATCGAAGAGCATCGGGTGATCGAACGCATGCTCATCGATCTGAAGGACTTTCCCCGGGAAAATGAGCGCTGGACGGTGAAGCTGAAAATTCTTCAGGAATTTACCGAACATCACCTGGAGGAAGAGGAGGAGGACCTGTTCAAGGGCGGCCGCAAGCTGCTCTCCGGCGACCAGGCGGATCGTATGGGAAACACCTTCCAGGAACGCAAACAGCAGCAGCTGCAAGTGCTCTGATCGACTCCTGCCCGTCTATCTTCTATCGGCGTTTTCATTCTATGCTTTGACTTCCCCGTCCACCGGGTTATAATCCAGGCAATGCACCCGGACCTCGGCTTTTTCGCTGCCGCCCACCCGAATTTAAAGGATCTTCGTGCTGCGCATCCACCGCATCTATGACGACGTCGTTCCCGCCAACCGGGAACGGTTGAAGCAGGTGGCCGACATTCTGCGCCGGCGCATCCCGGATGTGCCGGAAAAAGAGGTTGAGCAGCTGGGGGAAAAGCTGCGCAATCCCTTGAAACACCGGTTCAAGAGCATCCTGTTCGTATCGGAAAGCATGCGCAGAAGGGTGACTGGGTTTGCCCTGATGCTCCATGAGCCCGATATCGGGTTCGCCTGGCTGGACTGGCTGGCCACGGCTTCGGCCCGGCCCCGGGGCGGCCTGGGGGCGGCCCTCTATGACCGGGTCCGCCGGGAAGCCGCCGCTTTCAAGGCCAGGGGGCTTTTTTTCGAGTGCCTGCCCGATGATCCGGCGGCCTGCCCGGACACAGACAAATTGAAACAAAACAGGTCCCGGCTCAAATTCTATGAACAGTACGGGGCCCGGCCGGTGATCAATACCGGTTTTGAAATGCCGGTCAATCCCGGTGAAACCTGCATGCCCCATCTTGTCTATGACGGACTCGCCCATGGCACCCCCCTTCGCCGCGCCTTTGCCCGCAAGGTGGTCCGGGCCATCCTGGAACGGAAATATCCCGAATACTGCCCCCGGGAATATGTGGACCGGGTGGTGGCATCCTTTTCCGATGATCCCATCCGGCTGCGGGAATTTGTATACGTCAAGCCCGAAGTGGTCATTTCCGCTCCTTCGAAAAACGCGGCCGAACCCATCGCCCTGATCGTCAACGCCCGCCATGAAATTCACCACGTGCATGAACGGGGATATGTCGAGTCCCCGGTGCGCATCAGGAGCATCCTTTCCGTGCTGGAAAGAAGCGGCCTGTTCGACCGGATCTCCCCAAAGACGTTCCCCGATGCGGCCATCCTGAAGGTTCATGACGGACAGTTTTTCAGCTACCTGAAAAAAGCCTGCGCCCAGGTGCCCCCGGGCAAATCCCTCTATCCCTACATTTTCCCCATCCGGAACAAGACCCGGCCGCCGAAGGAGCCATCGGTTCTGTCCGGCTATTACTGCATCGACACGTTCACCCCCATCAATGCCAATGCATTCCCGGCGGCCCGGGGCGGCGTGGACTGCTCCCTGACCGCGGCCCGGGAGATCATCGACGGCCGGCGCATCGCCTACGCGCTGGTCCGCCCCCCGGCCACCACGCGGAGGGCCGGTCCTTCGGCGGATTCTGCTATCTCAACAACAATGCCATTGCCGCGCAGTATCTGAGCGCATACGGAAAAACGGCCATCCTGGATGTGGATTACCATCACGGAAACGGTCAGCAGGACATCTTCTACCGCCGCTCCGACGTGCTGACCGTCTCCATCCACGGCCACCCGCGCTTTGCCTACCCGTACTTCAGCGGATTCGAAGAGGAAAAGGGGGAGGGTGAGGGGATGGGGTTTAATTTCAACCTGCCGCTGCCCGAGCAGGTCGACGGCGAGCGCTACCGTAAAGCGCTCAATGAAGCGCTGCGCCGGATTAAAAAATTTAGCCCCCAGTTTCTGGTGGTGGCCCTGGGGCTGGATCCCGCCAAGGGGGACCCTACCGGAACCTGGTCCCTTCGGATCCGGGATTTCGAGGAAAACGGAAAACTCATCGGGGCCATGGGGCTTCCCCTGGTGATCATCCAGGAAGGCGGATACCGGACCCAGTCCCTGGGACAAAACGCCCTGGCGTTTTTCAAAGGCCTGATTGCCGGCGGCGCCAGTTGGCCCCGGCCCGCCGGTAAAAAAGGGACAGCGCATCGCTCTTGACAGGATGACGGGAGTGTATTAAACAGTGTTCTGTAAAAGAAACATCATATGCTTTCCTGAAATAAGGCTTTAAACAAAAACGCTTTTCCGATATATACGGATATATGCCAGATTTTCACCCACCCACTACCTTTTCTTCTTCATTCCCAGAATATGATCACCCGCAAATCCGCAATCATTCATTACCGGATGCCGGCATTCCGACGGCATTCCCGAAACTGCAACATAGACAGGCAGAGGAGAATTTCCAGTAATGACGAAATACGATGAGGTTTACCGCCAGTCCATCAACGATCCCGAAGGCTTCTGGGGAAAAGTGGCCGAAGACTGCCACTGGTACAAAAAATGGGACAAAGTGCTCGACGACACCCATAAACCGCTCTACCGGTGGTTTGTGGGGGGGCAGATCAACACCTGCTACAACGCCCTCGATTTTCACGTGGATGACCGCGGCCGGGGCGAGCGGATCGCCCTCATCTATGACAGCCCCGTCACCGGGACCATCGAAAAATACACCTATGCGCAGTTGCGGGATACGGTGGCGAAATTTGCCGGCGTGCTCGTCTCCCAGGGGGTGACCAAGGGAGACCGGGTCATCATCTACATGCCCATGATCCCCCAGGCGGCCGTGGCCATGCTGGCCTGCGCCCGTATCGGCGCCGTCCATTCGGTGGTGTTCGGCGGTTTTGCGGCCCGGGAACTGGCCACCCGCATCGATGACGCCCATCCGAAAATGATTATTACCGCCTCCTGCGGCATCGAAGGGAGCCGCATCATCAAATACAAGCCGCTGCTCGATGAAGCCATCCGCGTCTGTGCATCAAAACCGGAGCACTGCGTGATTTTCCAGCGGCCCCAGGAGACCGCGGAACTGACCCCCGGCCGGGACATCGACTGGAATGCGGCCATGGAAAAGGCAGAGCCCGTCCCCTGCGTGCCCCTGGCAGCCACGGATCCGCTCTACATCCTGTATACCTCCGGGACCACCGGCCAGCCCAAGGGGGTGGTGCGGGACAACGGCGGTCATGCAGTGGCCCTGAAATGGACCATGAAGGCCGTCTACGATATCGACGAGGACGATGTATGGTGGGCCGCATCGGATGTGGGCTGGGTGGTGGGGCATTCCTACATCGTGTATGCACCCCTGTTTAAAGGCTGCACCACGATTCTGTTCGAAGGCAAACCCGTGGGCACCCCGGATGCGGGCGTGTTCTGGCGGGTGATTTCCCAGCACAAGGTGAAATGCATGTTCACCGCGCCCACCGCCTACCGTGCCATCAAACGCGAGGATCCCCGTGCGGAACTGCTTAAAAACTATGACCTGCCCAATTTCAAGATCCTGTTTCTGGCCGGGGAGCGCTCCGACCCGGATACCATCCAGTGGTCGGAAAACAACCTGAAAGTGCCGGTGATCGACCACTGGTGGCAGACGGAGACGGGATGGGCGATTGCCGCCAACTGCATGGGCCTGCACCATTTCCCGGTGAAATACGGATCTCCCACCAAGGCGGTTCCCGGATGGGACGTGCAGGTGCTCGATCCCGACAACCAGCCCATGCCGGCCGGCGAGATCGGGGCGCTGTCCGTGAAGCTGCCGCTCCCTCCGGGCACCCTGCCCACCCTCTGGGGCAACGACCAGCGCTACATTGACACATACCTGACCGAATTTCCCGGGTTCTACAAAACTGCGGATGCCGGAATGATCGATGCCGACAATTACATCTATGTCATGTCCCGCACCGACGACATCATCAATGTGGCCGGCCACCGGCTGTCCACCGGCGCCATGGAGGAGGTCCTGTCCGACCACCCGGATGTGGCCGAATGCGCTGTTCTCGGGGTGGAAGATACCCTGAAGGGTCAGGTTCCGGTGGGATTTCTGGTGCTCAAATCCGGAGTGACGCGCACCCACAACGAAATCGTCGCCGAAGTCGTCCGCATGGTGAGAGACCGCATCGGACCGGTTGCCGCTTTTAAAATGGCGGTGGTGGTCAAACGGCTGCCCAAAACCCGATCCGGAAAGATCCTGCGGGGCACCATCCAGAAAATTGCGGACAACCGGGACTTCAACATTCCCGCCACCATCGATGATCCGGAAATCCTGACGGAAATGGAAGCGGCCCTGGAAACCATCGGCCTGGCCAAGGCAAGGCCGTAAATCTGTAAGGCGCGCACCGCCCTTACCCCTATAGCCACAAAAAAAGCCGGGTCCGTCAAACGGACCCGGCTTTTTTGATTTAATGGCCGAACTAATTTATCCTGCCGACCGCTTTCAGGCTTTCAATATAATCCGCGTTTTCCTGTATCCATTTTCTTACCAGCAGATTGCCGCCGAACCGGTATTTGACCCGCCACCCCCTGTTCTTCCGGTAAGATGTCAGAATCCGCGTCAAACTGTAAAACCGCTTCATCTGGTTGACGATGGACATCTGCATGTCATATGCGGAACATTTTGACGGTTTTACCACCACATGCATGCCATCATACTGGGTCCAGTGATCGTGAAGGATCATGTTCCGGTTTTCTTCATACGCCCGGGTTCCGGGAAACGGGGTGATGGAAAAAACCTGGATGGTGTCGATGTCCGTCTCAATGGCATAATCCACGATGTTTTTCGCCGCATCCGGGCTGTCCCCGCTGTCCACGACGAACATGCCATGGATGCCGATGTTGTGCTTGTGAAGATTTTCGACACATTTTTTAACGGCATCCACCGTGTGGGCCTTGCCGTAGGTCTTGAGCGTTTCCGGATCCACCGACTCGATGCCCACGTATACGATCCGGCACCGGGTCTCTTCCATCAGTTCCAGCATTTCGTTGTCGGAGGCGGCGCTCACGCAGACCTGCCCGGACCACCGCAGCGGGACCGCATCTTTTTTGATCATTTCCCGCATCAGCGATTTGGCCCGTTTGGGATTGGCGCAGAAATTATCATCGCCGAAGCAGACGCTCTTGTGCTGAACCGGCCGCAGTTCGGAAATGACCTGCTCATGGGATTTAAACCGGTATTTTCGCCCGAATATCGGGGTCACGCTGCAAAATGAGCAGTCGTGGGGACAGCCCCTGGAGGTAATGACGATGGGGGGGATGTCTTTGGTGCCGATCTGGGGGGAGAGGGTAAAGTCCGGCGACGGGACTTTTGAAAAATCCACCACATCATGCTTTTCGTTGTGCTGAAAGGACTGGTCTTTGTTTTTGTAGGAAATGCCCTTGAGCCCATTGGGAATCGCCCCCTGTTCCAGTATTTTCACCAGGGAAAGAAACGTCTCATCCCCTTCTCCCCTGACCACGTAATCGCAATGATTCAAGGCTTCTTCCGGCAGAAATGAGACATGGGGCCCGCCCATCACCACAGGGGTCCCCGTTTTTTTCAACTCATCCGACAGGCAATAGGCCTCCCGGATGGTACTGGACAGCGAACCGATGCCCACCAGATCGTAATTGGCCAGGTTCTTCTTCTCCGCATCCGTCATGGGCTTTATCCACAAGTCGCACGAATAGCCGTTTCGATGAAGAACCGCGGCAATGGTGGCCAGCCCGACGCGGGGCAGACAGGTCCGGCTGTAAACATGGGTCAGATCCGAAACCGCTTCAACAAGTGCAATCCGGTATGTGTTCATTCTTTTCCTTTGCTGCAGTCGAGACACAGAAATTAATAATGAAATCCGCCGTAGCCGGGCAGATCCAACAGGACACCTTCGAAAGAAAACAAAAAAGCCTTTCCCGAAGTGAGCCGCTCAAAATAATTCACAACGAGAAAGGCTTTTTATGGAAATGTCGCAAGCGTATACCACCTGAAACGGGAATGCAAGTAACATGTTGTTTGAATTCCCAAATTTTCAAAATGAGCAGCTATGGAGATGTTGGAAACAAGCGGAAAAAAAATGGCGGAGGCTCGCGCACTCCCCTTTTTTATACTTCTTGGCAGAAAAGGCGATGAAAAATATCCGAGATGTATACGATGCCGATGGGTTTATCGTTTTTCAGAACGGGAATCCGACGGTATCTGTTTTTGACCATCCGATCCAGGACGACCATGATGTGATCGTCTGCTGTGGCGCCGATCACATGACGGCTCATGATGTCGTGCACTTTTTTCCCTTTGAGCCGGTCGATCAGGACTTTCAACTGACCTTCCCACTTCAGCTCTTCACCATCGATGCCGAAATTTAAAAAATCCGGCCGAAGATGGTAAAGGATATCGAACATGGAAATCACGCCGCATAGTTTACTATATTCATCGGTGACCATCAGGCTGATGGTTTTGTATCCCGTTTCCCGGACGACCCCGCTGGAAATGCTCCGGACAGCGGCTTCAATGGGCGCATTCATATGAATGGTGCTGAACCGGGTCACCATGATATCTCTGGCATATAGGGTCATGTTCCTGCTCCTCTGAAATCCGATTTTTATCATCTGCTTATACCATGTTTTCCGACTGAATTGTCAATCTAATTAGCGGGCTGCGAAAAAAATCCGCCTGCGGGGTGCAAAGGCTCAAGATGCTGTGTTTTCACAATCGAACGAAACCGGTAAAATGATGAGCCGATGCGCAGTCGGCAGTAAAAGGTATCCCTACTTGATATTTGCATCCCCGAGTGAGCGTGTGTTAATGTATTTATTTCACTTGTGGAATTCGAATCGCCAAAAAAAGAGGGGGGATGTATAAGTGCCGACGTGTCATAGGGGGTG
Organism: uncultured delta proteobacterium; assembly: GCA_963826785.1. Taxonomy (GTDB): domain Bacteria; phylum Desulfobacterota; class Desulfobacteria; order Desulfobacterales; family Desulfosalsimonadaceae; genus CAWGYD01. The sequence continues at coordinate 1,097,356 of CAWGYD010000006.1, read as the reverse complement.
CTCTGATATTATCCAACGGGGAAGGCTGAGGTTTTTCATTCTGCTGATTCTCACCCTTGTGTTCGTGCCCTGCGGCGGCCGGGCCGAAGATCTGCTTACCGCCTACCGGCAGGCGGCAGATACCAGTCCGGTGTTAAAACGCGCCGAGGCCCTGCTGGATTCGGACCTGGCGGACAAGCGGCGGGCGCTTGCGGCCCTGATGCCGAAAGTGACCACCAATGCCGCCATCAGCCGGGATCACGCCGATATCAAGGGGTTTGGCAAGGATTTCAGCGGGCCGGCCATTCCGGCCAACACCTTCCAGGACATCGATCAAACCTACACCGGCGGAAGCTACAGCGTGACCCTAATCCAGCCCCTGCTGGACGGGCAGGCCTGGTCGGCCTGGAATGCCGCCGAAAACCTGGTCCAGGCGGGCCGGGCCGCGGTCATGGCAGCCGAGCAGGATCTTACCCTGCAGGTGACGCAGGCCTACTTCACCGTGTTAAACGCAAACTCGCGGCTCCGGGTGGCCCAAAGCCAGAAGAAGCTGCTGTCAGAAATTCTGGATCAGGCCCAGGCGGCCTTGAACGTGGGGACCGGGGACATCATCTCCCTGCAGGAGGCCAAAGCCCGCTATGATGCGGCCGAATCGGCGCTGATCAGCGCAAAAAACCGGGTCCAGATCTCCCAGCGGGAACTGGAACGGCTGACCCATGAGCCGGTCAATGACCTCAAGGACGTGTGCGTCCTGTCGGCCAGGGGACCGGATCCCGACCGGGTCGGACCCTGGCTGGACATTGCGGAAAACCGCCAGCCCCTGCTGATGCAGGCCCGGCAGCAGCTCATGAGCGCCGAAGAGCAGATACGCATCGCCGGCCGGGCACGGTGGCCGGATCTCAATATGAATGCGGGATACGGTTACAACAAGGGGGACTTCATGCCCAGCGTGAAAACCGAAAAAGCCCAGGTGGGCCTGGCGGTAAACCTTCCCATCTACCTGGGCGGGGAGATCGGCGCCTCGGTGGCCAGGGCCAAGGCCCAGGCCAGCGCCGCGCGTTTTTTGCTGCAGGATTTAAAGGACCAGGTGACCTTGAACGTGGAGAGCGCGTTTGTCAGCCTGGAAAACAGCGTGGCCCAGTTCGAGGCGGCCGCCCAGGCCTTGAAATCGTCCGAGACCTCCCTTGCCGCCACCCGCAAAGGGTATGAGGTCGGAACCCGGACCATCATCGACCTCATGACCACCACCCAGGATTACACGGATGTCCAACGGCTCTATTATCAGTCGCTCTACGACCACATCCTGGCGCGGGCCCAGCTGAAATGGGCCGCGGGGGTTCTCTCGCCAAAGGATGTGGCGGATATCAACAGTCTGCTGGTTTGTGAATGACATGAAGGGAAATTGTTAATTATGGGAAAGAAGATAATCCGCATCCTGGTTCTTCTTGTGGTCATCGGTGCCATAGCCGCGGGGATTTATTATTACCGGAAGGGCGGGGAAGAACCCACCGATCGGCTCGTCCTGTACGGAAATGTGGACATCCGCCAGGTGCAGATGGCCTTCCAGGACAACGGCCGCATTGAAAAAATTTACGTGACCGAGGGAGACCGGGTGAAAGCCGGACAGGTGCTGGCGGAAATCGATCCGGTGCGCTACCGGGCGGCGGTGGCGGCCGCCAAGTCCAAGGTGGCGTCCCAGGAGCAGGTGCTGGCGCGTCTGCTGGCGGGCAGCCGGCCCCAGGAGATTGCCGCGGCCCGGGCCCGGGTGGCGGCGGCCAAAGCCAACGTGGAAGACGCCCGCCAGAATTACGATCGGGCCAAACAGCTGGCCGACACCCAGTTCGTGTCCCAGCAGAAGCTGGACAATGCCCAGGCATCCCTCAAAACCGCCAAGGCCAACCTGGATGCCGAACAGCAGGCCCTGGGATTGGCCGTTCAGGGCCCCCGTCAGGAGGACATCGATGCGGCCCGGGCCACACTGGAGGCCTACAAGGCCCAGCTGGACCTCGCCCAGCAGCAGCTTGAGGACACCCGGCTCATCGCCCCGGCCGAAGGGATTATCCGGGACCGGATCATGGAGCCCGGTGACATGGCATTTCCACAGACCCCGGTGCTGACCCTGGCCCTGACCAGCCCCCTCTGGGTGCGCGCCTATGTGGATGAGACCAACCTGGGCAAGATCGCCCCGGGCATGAAGGCATCTGTCACCACGGACAGCTACCCTGGCAAATCCTATACGGGATGGATCGGGTTTATCTCCCCCACGGCGGAATTTACCCCGAAAACGGTTCAGACCGAAGAGCTTCGCAGCAAGCTGGTCTACCAGGTCCGGGTATATGTGTGCAATCCTCAAAACCAGCTTCGGCTGGGCATGCCGGCCACCGTGACCATTCTCCTGGACCAGCCGGCACCGGCTGCCGATCAGACGCCCGGTGATCGCTGCGGGGAAAAATAAAATGCCCGAACCCCGAACCGGAGTTTCCGCCACCCTGGTGGTGGAGAATCTAAGCAAAACATTTCCGGCGGAAAAAACCACGGTTCAGGCGCTTCACGGGGTCAGCTTCGAGGTTGAGGCCGGAAGCGTCACCGGTCTCATCGGTCCGGATGCGGCCGGCAAGACCACCCTGATCCGGCTGATTGCCGGGCTGCTGGTGCCCGACGAGGGCCGCATCACCGTTTTGGATATCGACGCGGTGGCCGACCCCCTGAAAGTGCAGCAGAACATCGGGTACATGCCCCAGCGCTTCGGCCTCTATGAGGAGCTTTCCGTACAGGAAAACCTGGACCTGTATGCAGACCTGCAGGGCGTCCCCGTCTCCGCCCGGAAAGGGCGCTATGAAGAGCTGATGCACATGACCGGCCTGGCGCCTTTCACGGACCGGTTCGCCCGGGACCTGTCCGGGGGCATGAAGCAGAAGCTGGGCCTGGCCTGCACCCTGGTGCGCCCGCCCCGCCTGCTCCTGCTGGACGAGCCCACCGTGGGCGTGGACCCGGTATCGCGCCGGGAACTCTGGGAAATCGTCTACCGGCTGGTGAAAGAAGAAACCATCACCGTTTTGTTGAGCACCGCCTACCTGGACGAAGCCGAACGCTGCGGCCAGGTCGTTCTCATGCACCAGGGCCGGCTCCTGGGCCAGGGGCCGCCGGGCGATTTTTCCAAAGAGGTATCCGGCAGAAGCTTCCAGGTGACCGTTCCGGACATGAACAAGCGCCTGCTCCAGACCCGGCTGGTGGATACCGAAGGCGTGCTGGATGCCATCATTCAGAAAAACGGGGTGCGCCTGATCATGCAGGATACCACCCCGCCCGATGCGAAAAAGTGGTTTGCGGACCAGCCGGCGGCAACCATCGATCCCGTCGCGTCGCGATTTGAAGACGCCTTTATCGTCCGGCTCCGGGAGCGGACCGGCCCGCCCGGGCACGGCCGGATCGACACCGGCAAGGTGATCACCGGAAAAGAGGGCGAGGAAATCATCACGGTCGAAAACGTCAAGCGCCGGTTCGGCGATTTCTACGCGGTAAGGGGGATCAGCTTCACCGTCTGCCGGGGCGAGGTATTCGGCCTGCTGGGCGCCAACGGGGCCGGAAAATCCACCACCTTCCGCATGTTGTGCGGCCTGCTCCCCGCCTCGGAGGGGACCCTGCGGGTGGCGGGCCGGGACCTGTTGCATGCCGCGGCCAAGGCCCGGGCCCGGATCGGCTACATGGCCCAGAAATTTTCATTGTACGGCGACCTGTCGGTACTGGAGAACCTGCGCTTTTTCAGCAGCATTTACGGGCTGCGGAACAAGGCGCAGAAGGCGCGCATCGACTGGGCCGTATCCGAATTCGAACTGGAGGAATACGCCAATGCCGCCAGCCGGAACCTGCCCCTGGGATTCAAGCAGCGCCTGGCCATGGCGGCCGCCCTCATGCACCACCCGGAAATCCTGTTCCTGGACGAGCCCACTTCCGGCGTGGACCCCCTGGCCCGCCGGGAATTCTGGCACCGGATCAATTCCCTGTCCGAACAGGGGGTGACCATCCTGGTCACCACCCACTTCATGGAGGAAGCCGAATACTGCGACCGCCTGGTGATGATGGCCGAAGGCGAAATCCTGGCCCAGGGAACCCCCGAAGACATGAAAGACCGATTCCGCACCGAAGAGAACCCCGAACCCAGCATGGAGGATGCCTTCATCGGACTGATCCAGGCCCACGAGGAGGCGGACGCATGAACGACAGCAACCCGCCGAAGGAAATGAAACGACGGGGCGGAGGGATGCGGCTTCGCGGGATGATCCGCAAAGAGATCCTGCAGATCGTGCGGGACCCGTCGAGCATCGCCATCGCCTTCATCCTCCCCCTGATCCTTCTGTTTACCTTCGGCTACGGGGTCACCCTGGACGCCACGGATGTGCCCGTGGCCCTGGTGGTGGAGGAGCCCACGGCCACAACCGCTTCGTTCACCGGGGCGTTTGCCCAGTCCCCCTACTTTGCGGCCCAGGCGTTTTCCACCATGCACGCTGCGGAAGCCGCACTGCGGGATCGGGAGGTGGAAGGCATCGTCTGGCTGCGCAATGATTTCAGCCGGCAGGTGCTATCCGGCAATACAGCGGCCATCGGGGTGTTCGTCAACGGGGTGGATGCCAACAATGCCCGGCTCATCTCCGGATACGTCCAAGGGGTCTGGGCCGACTGGATCACCGGTTTTGCCGCCTCCCGGGGACAGGATCTCAACATCCCGGTCGATTTAGAATTCCGAATTTTGTTCAACCCGGCGGTGCGGAGCAGCAACTACCTGGTTCCCGGCCTGATCGCCGTGATCATGACCCTGATCGGGGCGCTGCTCACCGCTCTGGTGGTGGCACGGGAATGGGAGCGCGGCACCATGGAGGCCCTGATGGTCACCCCCATCCGCACCCGGGAATTTCTGCTGGGCAAGATCATCCCCTATTTCGTCCTGGGCATGGGTGGGCTGGCCCTTTCCGTGGTCCTGGCCCTGTTTTTGTTCCAGGTGCCCCTGCGCGGCAGCATCTGGGTGCTGATGGCCGCTTCGGCCCTCTTCCTGCTGGCGGCCCTGGGAATGGGCCTTTTGATCTCCACCGTGGCCAAGAACCAGTTCGTGGCCGGCCAGGCCGCCATCATCACCACCTATCTCCCGGCGTTTCTCCTGTCGGGCTTCATCTTTGAAATCAACAGCATGCCCCGGCCGATCCAGGCCATCACCCACGTCTTCGCCGCGCGCTACTATGTCTCCATCCTGCAGACCATTTTCGCCGCCGGCGACATATGGAGTGTGATTCTGCCCAATGCGCTGGCCCTGATCATCATTGCCGCCATTTTCCTGATCCTGGTGCGGCGAAAAACCGTCAAACGGCTGGAGTAGGAGGTATTTTCATGTGGAGACGGACATATGCCCTGATGATCAAGGAATTTCTGGCCCTGCTCAAGGACAAGCGCAGCCGCACCGTGCTGATCATTCCGCCGGTGATCCAGCTGTTCGTGTTCAGCTATGCGGCCACCTTCGATCTCAATCATATCCGGTATGCCGTGTACAACGAAGATCCGGGATATGCCTCCCGGGAGCTGCTGGCCCGCTTTGAAGGCTCCAGGACGTTTGACCTGGTGGATACCCTGAAGAGCAGCCGGCGCATCAATGATGTCATCGACGACAAAGAGGTGCTCATGGTGATGCGGTTCGGCCCGAATTTCACCCGGGATATGCTGCTGAAAGAGCCAGCCGACCTGCAGGTGATCATCGACGGCCGAAATTCCAACACTGCCCTGATCCTGCTGGGGTATGTCCGCAACATCGTGGCCCAGTTCAATGAAGCCTGGGCCAAGCAGCAGGGGATCGGGGAGCCGCCGGCCCGGCTGGAAGTCCGGGCCTGGTTCAACCCGAACCTGGAGAGCCTGTGGTTTATCGTTCCCGGTATCGTGGGCCTGCTCACCCTGGTGGTGACCATCCTGGTGACCGCCATGTCCGTTGCCCGGGAGCGCGAGGCCGGCACATTCGACCAGCTCCTGGTGACCCCCCTGCGGCCGGTGGAACTGCTGATGGGAAAGGCGCTTCCCGGGTTTATCATCGGCACGCTGGAGGCCACCTTCATCATCATCATGGCCCTGCTCTGGTTCAAGATTCCCCTGGCGGGCAGTGTGGCTGCGCTCTACCTGGGGATTTTCCTGTTTCTCATGTCGGCCATCGGCATCGGCCTGATGATCTCGTCATTGAGCATTTCCCAGCAGCAGGGGCTGTTCGGCGCCTTCATGTTCCTGGTGCCCAGCGTCATTCTGTCCGGGTTTGCCAACCCCATCGCCAACATGCCCGTATTCATGCAGTACCTGACCTATTTCAATCCCATGCGCTACTACCTGGTGATTTTAAGAAGCGTCTTCCTGGAAGGGGGCACCATTCCCATGCTGGCCCACCAGTACTGGCCCATGGCCATCATCGGCATCGTCAACCTGGCGGCGGCGGCATATCTGTTCCGCCACCGCATGTACTGAAAAGCGGCACAAGAAACCCGTCTGAGGCCCGAGGGCTGCGTTGCGGTCTTCTTCAAAAGCTCACATACGAATGTATGCTGCGCTTTCTCATCAGCCCGCGCCTTGTCCTCGAACCTGATCCGGGCTTCTTGAGCCGCTTTTCGCATTATCAGTTCAAATCGGCTTGCGGCCTTGGCCCGAACCGAAATCCACCATTTCTGAATGGACACAAATTTTGCAAATGACGGTGAGGATGCTCGCAGGGGCGATGCGGTGCGTTACGTATTCCCCCCTTGAGGGGGGCGAAGGGGGGTGTAGCGCTCATGACTTTCGGGAGCCATGGAGGGTCGACACTGGGACAGACATTTATCGACCCATTTTCCAAAACGCCTGCTTGCCAAATGTGGCCCAGGCGCTATTCTTTAGCTGATTTACAATTCATGATCACGCAAGAAAGACGAAGATGCAGGTTAAAGCCATGGTATTTTTAGGTCTTGTTCTCCTGGTGCTTCTGGGCATGCACTATGCCTTTTTCGGAAGCATCATCCGGTTTTTCGGCATTTCCGCACCGGGCGTGAAAACGGCCCTGTATGTCCTGATGGTCCTGCTGACGTTTTCATTCATGAGCGCGTTTGCGCTGCTGCGCTGGCGGGAATCGTTCTGGAGCATCGGTTTTTACAAATTTGCCGCCACCTGGATGGGATTTCTGGTCCATTTTCTGGTGGCGATCGCCGTCATATGGCTGATTCTGCTGGCCGCCCACTGGGTGGGCAGACCGGTGTCGAAGCCGGCAGTGGCGGGCGTGCTGCTGATGGTTTCGGCGGGCTGGGCGATATACGGCATGTGGAGCGCGTTTCATCCCCGGGTGCACCGGATCGACCTTACCATGGCGCATCTTCCCGAAAACTGGCGTGGAAAGACCCTGGTGCAGCTCTCCGACGTCCACCTGGGCCGGATTCACGGATTGGATTATACCCGGCGTCTGGTGGCGCAGGTGAATGGCCTGAATCCGGACGTCATTTTGATCACCGGCGACCTGCTCGACGGTATGGGCGGGGATTTTGAGCAGTTCATCGAACCTTTAAACCGGCTCCGGGCGAAGCAGGGGATCTTTTTCATCACCGGCAATCACGAATATTATGTGGGGATTAAAAGGGCGCTGAATATCATCGGCCGGATCAAGCCGCTGCGGCTGCTGGACAATGAGTGTGTGAATATAGACGGGCTTGAAATCGTGGGCGTCGGCTATCCCGGCATTTCCGGAATCGAGGCCATCCGAAATCTTTCGGACAGGACGGCAAATACCGCCCGTATCCTTTTGTTTCACCTTCCCACCAACATGGCTAAAAACGGCGGCAGCCGGGCGGACCGGCATTTTTCGCTCTATTGGACGCCCGATACCACCTATGAGTTGAATAAACAGGTGCATTCCGATATCCAGCTTTCCGGCCATACCCATCACGGCCAGGTATTTCCGGTCAATTTCATCACCCGGCTGCTCTACTCCGGCCATGATTACGGATTTTCATATGACGGGGATTTCAGGCTCTACACCACCTGCGGCACCGGCTCCTGGGGCCCGCCCATGCGCACCCCCATCCGGCCGGAAATCGTGCTGTTTACCCTGGTGCAGCAAACAGAGTAAGCCGCTAATCCGATTCGATATCCGATTTTATATCCGGGAACTCCGGTTCTTTTTTCTCCAGGAAGGCCCCTACCCCGTACATGCATTCGCCGGAGACGATCAGGTCCACGGCTCTTTCCGCTTCCAGGTCCAGGGTGCGCGCCATGGGCAGGCTGCGGCTTTGCCGGATGACTTCCAGGGCATAGCGGACCGACCGGGGGCCATTTTTTGCGATCATGTCCGCCATGACCAGCGCCTCTTCAAGTACGTTTCCGGGTTTGCTCACCCGATTGGCCCACCCGAGGGCCAAAGCCTCCTTGGCCCCTACCTTTCGGGCGGTCAGGATCAGGTCCGCGGCCCGGGCCGCCCCCAGCAGGTGCGCCAGGGTGGCGCCGCCGCCCCAGTCGGGCATCAGGCCCAGCCGGACCTCGGAAAAGCAGACCGCCGCATCCGGGTCCATCACCCGCAGGTCGCACCGGGTGGAGAGTTCGGCGCCGCCGCCATAGGCCAGGCCGTTTACTGCCGCGATAATGGGGACAGGAAGCGCAACAAACGCATCGACGATGCTTCGAAGCCAGGTGATGGCCGCATGCGCGGGTCCCGGGTCTTTTTTTCCCAGCGAATCCATGAGGTCGGCCACCAGGGGATTGTCCGGGTTGACATCGAACCCGGCGGAAAAAGCATCTCCGCTGCCGGTGATCACCACCGCGCGGGGCAGATCCGATTTCAGCTGTGCGGTCACCGCCGAAAGGCGTTCCAGCAGGTGCCGGTTGAATGCGTTCCGCCGCTCCGGCCGGTCGATGGTAACCAGTGCCACTTTCCCCCTGCGGTCTAAGTGAATATCCTCAACAGCCATTTTCGATCCTCCCATTCCATTATAAATTCAAGCCGAGCGGCCTTGCGCAAACCCCTTCCCGCGATTTCATCAAATGAAATTCATGCATGAGACCCCTTTTTGAAATTGGAACAATGTTTCGGTTTTAGTTGACAACATACCTGCTTTCTGACAATAAAATCATCTAAAAGCAGATATTTATGTTTTCAATGGCGAAAGCAGCGGGGACATGTTTTTCAATATATTTTCGCAATAACAGGGGGGACGCACACCATGCATGATATCCGGGCCGATCTGGATAAAAACAGAATTTACATCACCATCGGCAAGCTGGAAGACGAAACCGAAATGAAACAGATCGTCGCTGAGGTCAAATCCGAGTGCCGGAAACTCAAGCGCGGATTTACCTGCCTTACGGACCTCCGCAATTACGAGTTCCAGGACGAGCGGTTTGAGGACTATGTCCGCAAGGCACAAAAAACGCTTTTGGATACCGGCATGTCCGGGGTGGTTCGGGTCCGCCGGAAAACCGGGGCCATTGCCCATATTCAATTCGACAATGTCTCCTCCGATCTGGGATACCATGCTGAAAATGTCACCAGCATCGAAGACGGGGAAAAATTCCTTGACCAACTGAAAACCGATGAATAACGCCATTGAAGCGCCCCCGCATTCATGGCGCGGCCCGGTCACTTTTCCGATAGAAAGCCTTTCTCAAAAGATCATTACGGCAGCGTCAGCCGGTCGGCTGCCGTATCCAGTTCAGCCGCAAGTCTTTTCTCATCCCAATTCAATTCCATAGCGGCCGTGCGGCCCACCGCCTCCAGAATTTTCTGCCCCGGGTGTCCGATGGTCCCGATGGCGGTTCTGCGAAACAGGATATCGGAAAGGGTCGCCGCTGATTCCATCCGGATGGCATATACCACGGCGGCCAGGAGCTGCCCGTCCGGGGTGACCACCCGGGCAAGATCCGCACCCTGCAGGGCCAGCTGCAATACGGCGGCCGCCTCCGTGCCGTAGTTGCGGGCCATGAATTCGATCGTGGCGTCATCGAATTTGTTGTATGCGGATCTCAGGTCCGCCATGAACGTAGGCATATCCGTGATGTCGCACCCGGCGAGGTAGCGCCGGTCCGTCCCCGGTTTCGCCGATACCGGCCGGCCCAGCTTTTTCTCCACCATGTCCACAACGCTTTGGGCCAGATGGCGGCTGGTGGTATATTTGCCCCCTTCCACGGTGATCAGCCCGTCAAAACCATCGGATGCATTGTCATAGATCTCGTATTTGCGTGAAGATTCATAAGTTCCCTCGGTCTGCTTATCCACCAGCGGCCGCAGTCCGCCATAGGCGAACACCACATCATCATAGGTGAGATCTCCATCTCCGATGGAATCGTTGGTGTCTTTGATCAATCCTTCAATGCTCTCCCGGCTGACGCGGTATTCATCGGGATTGCCCACATACTCCCGGTCGGTGGTCCCGATCAGCTGCATTCCCCGCCAGGGGATGGTGAAAAAATGGCGTCCGGCGGGGGTCCACATGACCACCGCTTTTTGCGTCTCAAATTTTCGGGTGAGAATGTGAATGCCCTCCGACCGGGTGATCTTATGCCTGGATTGCCCCGAGGGGTCCGCCAGGTTCCGGATGATATCGGCCCAGGGGCCGCCGCAGTTGATCACCAGTTTTGCGGAAATCTCGGCCATTTTACCGGTGAGCATATCCTCCACCCGCACCCCGGTGATGCGGTGGTCATCCGCCGTCAGAAATTTGACCACCCGGGCATGATTTGCCGCCCGGGCGCCGTTTCTAAGAGCCGATTTGATGAACGCCAGGGTCAGGCGCTCCGAATTGATGCTCTGGCAGTCGTAGTAGATGGACCCGCCGGTAAGCCCCTCTGTGCGGACCTGGGGCTCCATCCGGGTCACGTCCTCCCGGGTCACCCATTTATGGTGCGGGATCTGCTGGCTCTTGTCCCAGGTCATTTTCCGATCGAAGGAGAGGATATCATACAGGGTCAGGCCGGCCCTCAGTATCCACCGGTTGCGTCTGGCGTCGCCGTACCCCGGGACCAGAAACTCGATGGGATAAACCAGGTTGGGGGCGATGTTTTCCAGGATCCGGCGCTCCCGAAGGGATTCTCTCACGAGTCCGAATTCCAGGTTCTGCAGGTAGCGCAGGCCGCCGTGAATCAGCTTTGAAGTAGCCGCCGAGGTGGCCCATCCGTAATCGTTTTTTTCGACCAGGGCGACGCTCAGGCCCCGGCTGGAGGCATCGTAAGCCACCGCCGCACCGGTGATGCCGCCGCCCACCACCACCAGGTCGAATTTCTCCCCCGCATATTCCTCGATGAAGCGCTTCATTGTCCCCTCTTTCATAACCGATCCCGATAATTTCCATTGTGATGGTTGATTAAGCATTTCTTCAGGGGCTTATCACAGCCTGAGCATTTCCACAAGATCCATGAATAAGGGCCGGCGGATCCGCTCGAAAAGCATTTTACTGGTGCATGCAGGAATGCAGCATGTGACTTGATGATGTTGGGGTTTTGATCCGGCCTTCTTTTTCGCGCACATGCACGGGCGCGGGTATGTTTGCGTGCACAAATCTATGGTTTTTAGTCATTTGGGATGAAGAACCAGCATGCCTTCCCTGCTGTTCAAATCCATGCGGAAACGGTTGAGGAAATTAAGCCCCAGAAGGCCGATATCCGATTTATCCGGCAGGTCGAGCACCACCGCGGGCACCCGGTATTCCACCCATCCGCCCACGCTGATGGAATCCAGGATGATCTTCGGAGCGCGGACCATTCCCCCGGCGGTCATCAGGGTCTGCATGGGGGCGGCATTCACATCGTATCCCAGGCGAACTGCGGCCTGGGTGGGGATGGTCACCATTGTGGCGCCGGTATCCACCACGAAGGACAGGGGCAGGCGATCGTCAATGACCGCATCCGCCGGCACCCGGGAAGAACCGGGGGCGAACCGGATGGCGATGGCTTTGCGGGGGGCTTTCAGCTCCTCGATGCGGGTCCGGGCATCCCGCAGCGGTCCGGAAAACGCTTCGGGGTACGCGCGGGCATTCACCAGCCGCTCGGCCATTGCCCAGTCACCCAGAGCCAGGGCCAGGCGGATGCCAAGAATGCCTATATCCGGGTCATCGGTGAAGATATCCGCAGCCCGGCCGTAAGCCGTCCACCCGGCCTGGAACTGTCCGGCCGCATACAACTGGTTCAGCCATTGCAGAAATAATTCCCGCTGAAACGATTTCAGCTTATCCGTCTGCCCCGAAGAAAGGCTTCGGCCGTCCGCCAGCACATCGGCCAGCATTAAAAGCGCTGGGTCCGCGCCGCGGGTTCGGCTCACCAGAGTGAGCACATCTTCGATAAACGCCTCGTCACCGGTTCCGGCAAGGACTTTTGCGTCCAGAACGGCAAACACATCCCGGGGCCAGTCCTCTTCCACCAGCCGGGTGATCAGGTCGCGCATCTGCAAAATGGCGGCCTCGGCGGTCCACTGCGGCGGCGTGTCTTTGGCAGACAGCCGGGGCTTTTTGAGAAAACCGGCGGCAAATGCGTTCAACTGCTGAACCGGCTGGCTTTCCGAAACGGCGCGGGCGCGGATGAATTGCTCCTCCCGGCTGTCTTCAAAGGAGAGCCGATAAAAATCCGTCACCGTCATCTCCATCACCAGTTCGTCCTCATCCAGGCCGGTCCAGGCATACCCCCGCGCCGGGTCTTCAAATGTCCATCCCGCCAGCGTTCCGTTCTGCATGAACACCCCGGGTTCATCCACGGCTTCGGGCAGAACCAGCCGGGCGGCATTCTGATGTTGGGAAAGCACGACCGGATGTTTAATTTCAGCCGTCTTTGAGGACACAAGGGAGATCCACTGCAGGGGGGCATCGAGGTCGGCGGGGACCAGGGGCGGGCCGAAAAACCGGTCCATGCGATTGAGCTGCCAGACCCCCACCTCGTCGTCATCCCCGAGAACACCGCCGATGATGTCCCCTCCGGCTTCGCCCGGCGGCGCAAAGGTCCAGCTAAACCCGCCCACGCATGTTTTTGCGGGCAGCGCCACCCACCCGCCCCCGGATACCGCGGCAGGCAGCCGGGCCAGCAGCCCGCCGGAAATGTCATAAATGGAAATGATCCCCTGCCGGGGAGCGACCGGCGGCTGCGCATCAACGGATTGGGCGGGTGGGCTGATCGCATCGCTTTGTGCGATCGGAGCCGCAATGGTGCCGCCGTTGGCAGGCTCGCCAGTGCGCGGCGTCACCCGGTCGAATCGATGGACATAAAACAAAAGGCCTGCTGCGGCCACCAATACTATCAAAAAGGCCGATCTCATCCGTCCCCGCCCGGATGCGGCATCCAGATCGGAGCCGCAGCTCGGACAGAACCGGTAATGCGCTTTGACGGGAATTTTGCATCGGGGGCAGTTCATGGATCAAGATACCGGCAAGATGGTTAAATGTCCGAATTCTTCGCTAAGGCCTTCACCAGCGCTTTTCCCCAAAAGTATACTGAAGGGTCGCGGCAAGTCCACAAATTTCGGCCTTGCATAAAATACATAAGCATGGCCTGCCGGGAAATACAGGAAAGACGGACGGCGTTGGCTGCTTTTTACAGCCCGGGGATATTCTTGGGGAATGTGGTGACCGGCAGGACGACGGTGAAACTCGAACCGCTGTTTTCTTCGCTGCTCACCAGGATCTGGCCGCCGTGCTTGGCAACGATGCCCTGGGATACGCTGAGCCCCAGGCCGGTGCCCTTCCCCTTTTCCTTGGTGGTGAAAAAGGGGTCGAAAATCGAGGAGAGGATATGCTTGGGAATGCCGCTGCCGTAATCGATGATCTTGACCCGGACATAATCGGGTTTGTCCCCGGGAAGCGCCATAATCTGGACCTTGCCCCCCTTGGAAGAGGCATCCACGGCATTTAAGATCAGGTTCAAAAAAACCTGCTGGAGTTTCTGGCCGTCGCCATGGATGTTCGGCAGACTATCGGTGGTCTGAAGCTCGATAGCGATGCCCGAAAAACGGATCTGGTTTTCCACCAGGGCCATGGTATCCCTCAGCAGCTTGGACAGGTCCAGGGTCTCCATGGTGGAGGTGCTCTCCCGGGCGAAATCCAGCAGATTGCTGATGATTTTTTTGGCCCGGCCGGTTTCATCCGCGGCATCCTTGAGCATGTCCAGGCGCTCGGCATCCGAAAGCGTCTTGTAGTCTTCCATGAGCATATGAATGGTCAGCATGATGTTGTTTAACGGATTGTTCAGTTCATGGGCCACACCGGCGGTCAGGGTCCCCACGGCCCGCATCTTGTGCGTCTGGATGAGGGCGGCCTCGCGGTTGTCGATTTCCTTGATCATTTCGTTGATGGCCAGGGCGAGATAGGTGAATTCGTCCCGGTACCGCCGCTGGGGGGTGATGGGGGTGAAATCGCCCGCGGCGATCCGCTGGGCATAGTTGGAAAAGCGCTTCAGTGTCGTATATATCCGCGTGCCCAGCAGATACGCGTTCGCCGCCAGAATGACCAGCAGCACCACCAGCGAATAGAAATGGATATCCCTCGACCGGGTCAGGGTCCGGGTCAGGGCGCTTTTTTCCATTTTCATCAACCCCTGGGCTGAATCGGAAATGGATTTTCCGTACAGGCGGATTTCCGTTTCGATGTTTTCCATGTATTCGGTATCCGCCAGCCGGTCGGGATGGCGCTTCTTGATGTCGGCCAGCTGACTCAGCAATCGTTCATAGGCTTCGATCCGGGAAAGAAGGGATTGCTGCAGGGAGGGCCCCATGATCTCGGAAAACTGGTCTGCATTGAGTGAGAAGATGGCCTGGGCCAGGTGGATATTTTCGATGGCATCATCGATGTTGGTGCCATAGAGGAAAAAATTCTTCTCATACCGCCGGGCCTGCTGGATCTCCGAGGTAAAATCATTGACGAATTCCAGAAATTCCAGGCGCTGTTGAATCTGATAGATGTTGAAGATCAGTATGCCGGCCACGCCCACGGCAAAGAGAAACACCAGGATGAAGGCGACGTAGATGTGGTTCCGGACGCTGAAGTGTTTCCGGTTCAGCAGCGCCCGGCGGGCTTCCTGGATGATTTCCATGTGCTCGCGGACATCCTGCATTTCCCATCGCGGACCGCCTGATTCTTTCGGATCGGCCGTATTCTTCTTCATAGGTATCCTGCTCTTGTCCCGGACCGGCGGACGGCTCAAAGGGTGCCGGTGGGAATCACGTGTACGGTTAGGCGCACGAATCAAAAACCCTTACGCACTGCCGGCATCGGCCGCCGGGGTAAAATCGATGGGCGAACCCAGGGCCTTGGCCGCTTCGGCGATCATCTGGCGCAGGTCATCGGGCTTGAACGGCTTGGCGATAAAATCATAGGCGCCTTTGTCCATGGCTTCCCGGGCCAGCGACATCATGGCATAACCGGTGATGATGATCACCTTGGTGCGGGGCCATTTCTGCCGGACATGCTCCAGCACCTGGATGCCGTCCATTTCATCCATCCGGATATCGGTCACCACGATATCGAACTCTTTTTCGTTGATGCGGGAAACGGCTTCCTTTGGATTTTCAAAAACCTCCACATTGCACCCGATCTTGGTCAGGGCCGGTTTAAGCCGCCTGCCCACGATGGGCTCGTCATCGAGCAGCAGAATTTCGAGTTTATTTTCCATGTTAGGCTCCTTATCAAGCATTAGGGGGTTGCGATTCCATTTTGCATTCAAGATGATACCAAGGCGGCAAGGAGGAGGTGACGAAGGCGTACCCAACGTACGTTAAGGCGCCGACGAACGCAGCCAACGCAGGTAGCGCTTGAATGCAAAATGGAATCAACGGAAACTCTGGGCCGCTTCACCGAATATGTCCTTGATCAGGTGGACTTCCACATAGCTGACGCCTTCGATGCCGCCGGCCAGTTCCTTGATGGCGGCCGCCTTCTTCCGCTTTTCCCGTTTCATGGCCTTGGTGGTCACCACCACTGTGCCGTCCCTGGCTTTTACCCGGACATCACTCATGGTTTTGAGCAGCACTGCCCTTACTCTGGCGGCCAGCGTCCGGTTCGTCAAGCATTTAATCGAGTAGGTCATGGGCCTGAATCTGGGGTATCCCACGGCATCGATGATGGTCTTGACGGCCTCCTGCTGATCGATCTGGTCGAGATTGATCACCAGGTCGTACTGCGAAGGATCGATCTCATCCAGTTCAAAGGCCGCCGTAGACCAGTTCTTCCGATCACGGGTCTGGCGGGCCAGCATTTTGACCGCCCGGGGCTCACCGACGCCCTTTTCCGCCATGAGGGCCTTCACCCGGGTGTCATGCCCCGAGATGATCCGGACCTTCAGCGCATGTGAAACCCCCAGGACATAAAGATGCGCCGCAAGCCCCCAGCAGACCATTTTGTCCGCTCCCAGCCGGTCCAGCACCTGTGCTTCGATGCAGGAGAGGTGATATTGCCAGCGGTGAAGCGATTTTCTGCTGAAGAAGGATGGCTTTTTTTCCAGCGCTTCTCCCAGCTTACCCGCGTCCAGCTGGTATCTGGAGGCAATATCGGACAAAAATTCCGGACCCAGTACCTGGTAATCGAGTTTGGCTGCGATCTTTTCCGATATTTCCGCTTCCGTCTTCCTGGAATCTGAAGAAACAATCACAATCGACATATGAACCTCCTTTTTTACCGTAAACCCGCCCTAAACGGCATCCTGGGGAAACGCGCTGCCGGCATGCACTTCCAGATTGTAAATCCCGTCGATGCGGCTCCGGATATCGTCCATCCGCCGGAGCAGCCGATCCGGACCGTGTCCGTGATCCCGGCTCTTCGAATAGATCAGCACATTTCCATAATCACTGGTGACCCCGATATGGGGGAAATCGTCCACCAGCATGGCCTTGACCCGGCAGGCCAGCGCCAGGTCCCGGGTCTTGCGCAGGTCTTCCGCCGATGCCTTGAACGCCTCGCTTGCGGCCGCGCGGCAGATGACATCCACCACTTCTTCCAGGCTCAGCTTCTCGATCCGGATCACCAGGTCATAGAGGGAGCTGTCCCAGGGATCCACGCCATAAAGATTCTTGGTCCATTTGCGGCGCTGCCGGTCATCTTCTCCGATGACGGCATAGGCTTCCTGCTCCGTGATCCTTTCCCGGTCCACCTCGTTTTTCACCCGCCGCTCCATGTCCGACGTGATCCGCACCTTGAGCACATGGGGTACGCCCTTGAGCAGCAGGTGTCCCGCCAGGCCGTGATACACCACGTTGTCCGTCAATACCCGCTCCATCAGGGCGGACCGGATGTAGGCGACATAGGACTGGGACTTGTGGCGGTAGCGCTCCAGGATTCCCGGCGCGTCATGAATGGCCCGGGACAGCTTGATTTCGGGAATATTGTAGCGTTCACTGGCGTCTAAGATAACTTCCCGGCTGACCAATGCGTAGCCGAGCCGTTCGGCCACCTGCTCCGCCACCACTTTTCCCATGGAAAACGAGCCTCGGGAGATGGTGATAATTGCCATTTTCCGTTTTCCTTTTCTAAAGCAGGTTCAGGGTTAATATTTGATCATCTATTTACACACCATACACCAGGCTGATCATCAGGATCATCACCACCAGAAAGACGATGCTCACCAGGCTGCCGGCCTTGATGAAGTCGATGGTGCGGTAACGGCCCGGCCCCATGTAGAGGGCATTGACCTGGTGGGTGGGGAGCACGAAGGAGTTGCTGGTGGCCAGCCCCACCACCAGTGCCGCCATCCGGGGATCTGCATGGGCGGCGATGGCCATGTTGACGACCAGGGGCACCAGCAGGACCGTGGCCCCCACATTGGAAATCACCAGGGTGAACAGGGTGGAGAGCACCCCGATCACCGCCAGCAGGACAATGGGGGAAACCGTACCGATGATGCTCAAAATACTGCCGGCGATCCAGGCGGCGGTGCCGGTTTTTTCCGTGGCGATGCCCAGCGGAATCAGGCCGGCCAGGAGAAAAATGGTCCGCCAGTCCACCGACTGGTAGGCCTCGTCGATGGTGAGCACCCGGGTGATGACCATCCCCAGTGCCCCGGTCATGAGGGACACGGACAACTGTACCTTGAATACCATGATCATCAACAGGGCGATGGCCAGCCAGCCGCCGGCATACAAGGCCTTTTCCGGCCGCATGTATTCCATATCCGACGGGATGGAAAACAAAAGACCGCCATCCTGCTGCAGGTCCTTGAGCCGCTTCCAGGTCCCGAACAGATTGACCACATCCCCCACCTGGAGGGTAAGATCGTCGATCTTGGCCCGGTAGGTCTCTTCCTGGCGATAGATGCTCATGGGGGTGACCCGGTAGCGCTCCTGCAAATTGATATCCTGCAGAGACCGGCCGGCAAACCGGGACCGGGGCGCGATCACCGCCTCCACGGTGCCGGACTGGCTGCTGTCTAAAGGCGTCTTGAAGGTTTCGGGCAGTTCTTTCAGGGTCATCCCCTCGGATGCGGCCATCCGCTCCACGTCGGCCCGGGTTCCGCAGACCGCCAGATCGATGCCCGAACGCACCTCTATGTCCGGAGAAGGCGATATGACATGGAAATCCGGCGGCTCCGTCAATGCCACCACATTGACCAGGTAGCGGCGCTGGAGGTCGGAGATGGTGATGGGATCCCGATAATGGTCGAAATCACCGGGGGTGGCCAACTCGCAGAAATCCTGTGATTCTTCCGGGGAGGCCCCGGGATTGGCCATCGCCGTCACATCCTCTTTTTCCCGGGCGCCGGCCTCCTCTCCCTGGGGAAGGATGAACCGCCCCAGGAAAATGAAGCAGCAGATACCGCTGGCCACCAGGGCCAGGCCGATGAGGGTGACATCGAACAGGCCGAAGGGCTTTAGCTTGAACGGCACCAGCAGATCGTTTAACAGAATGAGGGGGCTCGAACCCACCAGGGTTACGGTCCCGCCGAGAATAGCGGAAAAACCCACCGGCATCAGCAGGCGGCTCAACGGGATTTTCTGGATTTTGCTGACCCGCTGTATGGCCGGCAGAAACAGGGCGGCCGCGCCGATATTCTGCATGAAGCTGGAGATGAAGGCCACGGTCACGGAGATGGCCGTGATGATCCGCGAGGGGCTGTTGCCCGCGATCTTCAGAACGGGGGCCACCAGCTTGTTGATCACGCCGGTCCGGTCCAGTCCCGCACCGATGATGATGACTGCAATGATCGACACCACCGCGTTGCTGCTCAGACCGACGAAGGCCTCTTTGGGCGTCACCAGGTGAAGCAGCGGAAGGGATACCATCATCAGAATGGCCACCACATCCACCCGCACCCATTCCACGATAAAGAGAAAAATCGCTACTCCGATCATGATCATGACCAGGATCATGTCTGGGGTTAATGGTTGCATACACTCTCCGTCCAATTATTGTTTCATAACGAATCGGCTCCGGGTCCGGAGATGTCCGGCCCCCGACGCCTGACCTTAATTTTTAAGTCTCACTCCCTTTCCGGGAAACGGTCAGCAGCGGGCATTCCAGGCTGCCGGCCACCCGGCCGATCCAGTGCCGGCCGGCGGCGATCCCCCGGGACGGCAGATCCTGGCCGCTCCCCCAGATAATGGCCTGAAACGGCGGCCGGTCGGCCAGGAATTTGATCAGTTCTTCCGCCGGATCGCCGATCTTGAGGGCCGAACTCACCTCGATGCCGCTGGCGATTAAGCTCTGGGAGCATTCAGAGAGAATTTTGCCGTTGCGGTTTTCAATTTTCTTCAGGTCATTGCGCCGCGGCCCCAAAACGGTCCGACCGGCAAATACCATGGGCACCAGCATCAGCAGGGTGGCCCGGGCGTCGATGCGCAGGGCGAACTCACGCGCGTACACCAGCGCCTCGGGAAAGACCTCTTCATTTTCAAAAACAACCAGAATATTTCGGGACATAACCGACAACCTCCGGCCCTGAATGATTACAAGATACGTGCCAATAGTATATTTATAGATATAACCTATTTGAAATTACAGGAATAGATTGATCATTTCCTGATAAGAGAAAATGCAAAAGGGGTTTCAGAATGCAACAGGAAGAAAAGCACCGGGGTTCCGGCTGTGAGGTAAAACCTTGAGGGGATCGATTTGTTGCAGATGCGAACAGCCGTGTTGCGAAGGACAAACAGTTTTATTGCAGGTGATATTTTTTCATTTTGCGCCACAGGGACGCCCGGTCGATACCCAGAATTTCAGCCGTCCGGCTGCGGACCCCGCCGGTAATCCTGAGCAGATGAGCAATGTAATCTTCTTCCATTTCCGCCAGCGTCATCAAATGGTCATCCGGGCGCTTGTATTCCTGCAGTTCCAGTTCCACCAGGTCCGGGGGGAGATCACAGACCCGGATGGCGTCTTCCCGGCTGACCGCCACCGCGCGCTCCAGGATATTCTCCAATTCCCGGACATTTCCGGGAAAGGCGTAGTTGACCAGCAATTCCATGGCCCGGTCGGAAATCGCATCGATTTTCCGGCCGCTGCGGGCCTTGATGCGGTTTAACACATGATAGGCCAGCAGCGGAATATCCTCCTGGCGCGCCCTCAGCGGCGGCATGTGGATATTGACCACATTGATGCGGTAAAACAGAGTCCTTTCGAAAGGCGCCTTCCCTGACCTCGACCTTGATGTCTTTGGCCGTGGCGGAAACCACCCGGACATTCACGGGAACGGTCTTGCGTCCGCCCACCCGGATCAGTTCCCCTTCCTGCAGCACCCGAAGCAGCTTGACCTGCATGGCATGGGGCATCTCCCCGATTTCATCCAGGAAGAGGGTCCCCCCGTCGGCGGCTTCCAGCAGACCGCGGCTGTCGCTGTCTGCGCCGGTATAGGCCCCTTTTTCATGGCCGAACAGCTCATTGTCCAGCAGGGCTTCACTGAAGGCCCCGCAGTTAAAGGCGATAAACGGCTTTTTCGCCCGGGGGCTGCCGGCGTGGATGGCCCGGGCGGCCAGTTCCTTGCCCGTTCCGGATTCTCCGGAGATCATGACATTGCAGTCCGTGGGGGCGACCTGGTCGATGACGGCCACGACTTCCCGGATCCGGCTGCTCTTTCCGATGATGACGGGGATGCCTTTGATATTGGATTCGGACGCTTCGGCAGCCGTCAGCCGCACCCGCCGCCTTTCCAGGGCTTCTCCGGCCAGCTTCCGGAGCTGATCCGGGGTAAACGGCTTCTGCAGGTAATGAAAGGCCCCCTCCTTGGTCGCTTCCACCGCGCCATCCAGGGATGCGTGCCCCGTGATCAGGATGACTTCAATATCGGGAAACAGGGCTTTTACGCGGACCATCAGATCAAGCCCGCTCATGGAGGGCATTTTAATATCGCTGATGACCAGATCGCAGGGCGACTCCTCGATCTGCTGCAGCGCCCGCAAGGGATCACTGTAGGCGGATACCTGATGGCCTTCTTTTTCAAAAATTCGCCGCAGCTGCTTGAGCGCTATCGGTTCATCATCGATAATGACAATTTTTTCTGGCATAAAAAACTTACATCCGGGACTCACGCTTATGCAAAAAAAGGCCTCATCAATGCCGCCGAAAACGCCCGGAAAGCGAAATGCCTGCAATCCATCCCGGCGAATTGGCGAAAGACCTGTTTTTCACCCTTTTGCCGCCCGCTCAGCGCTATCGCATGATGTCGCAAAAACGGGCACAAGAGGCCTACCCTACACGTAAGTTTTTTATAAATCAAGTCTTTCAGAAAAATCAATTTTCGGCATACAGGGCGTCCAGCAGCCCCATATATTTCTGCTCCACCTCCCGGCGGCGCACCTTCATGGTGGGAGTCAACTCCCCGGTTTCAATGTCAAATGGCCTGGGGAGAATGACGAATTTCTTGACGGTCTCAAATTTGGCCAGGTGTTGGTTGGCTTCATCCACCGCCTTCTGCACCTCCGCCATGACCGCGGGAAGCTTGTCATGGCCGTGTGGTCGAGCCCCTGGTGACCCCGGGAATCCGCCCATTCCTTCAGGTTCTCCGGAGACAGTGAAATCAGGGCGGTGAGATATTTTCGCCGGTCGCCGTGGACCATGGCATGTTCGATCAGGGGATGGCTCATGATGAGATGCTCGATATTGGAAGGGGTGACGTTCTTTCCGCCGGAGGTGATGATGATGTCCTTCTTGCGGCCGGTGATCCACAAATATCCCTCGTCGTCGATTCTACCCAGGTCGCCGGTGCGGATCCAGCCGTCTTCGGTCAGGGTTTTCGCGGTAAGTTCCGGCTGATTGTGATAGCCGGCAAACACGATATCACCTTTCACCATGATTTCCCCGTCATCGGCAATCTTGAGGGTAACACCGGGAAGCGCCTGCCCCACGGAGCCGAACCGCCATGCATCCGGCGTGCAAAGGTGCAGAAGCAGGAGACCTCGGTCTGTCCGTAGCCTTCCAGGATGGTCATGCCGCAGGCGTGAAAAAATTCCAGGATCTCCACTGAAATCGGGGCGGCCGACGACAGGAAATAGCGGACCCGGCCGCCGAACAGGTCCCGGATTTTCGACAGCACCAGCTTGTCGGCAAGCCGGTATTGAATTTTCAGGCTGACCGGCATGGCCTTTTTTTGCTGGATATGCCGGCTGGCCGCCCTTCCCGTGTGCTCGGCCCAGGCAAACAGCTTCTGCTTTACGGGCGGGGCCGCGGCCACCTGGGAGCGGATCCTGGCGTAGGCCTTTTCGAATATCCGGGGGACGCTGCCGAAAAACGTGGGCCGGATCTCTTTGATGTCGTCGAGGATTTTGGTGATATCCTTCACATAAGCACCGGTAATCCCCCGCCGGATGCGCATGTACTGCGCGATGCGCTCCCCCACGTGGGACAGGGGGAGAAAAAACATCATCACATCGCCCACGTTCTCAGGATCGATCTGATCGGTGGCCCTCAGTTCCGCCAGAAAATTCCTGTGGGTCAGCTGCGCCCCCTTGGGTGGTCCGGTGGTCCCCGATGTGTAAATGATCAGGGCCACATCATCGGGCCCGATGGCCGAAACCGCCGCCTCGACACAGCCGGGGTCTGCGGCCAGCGCATCTTCCCCCTGCCGCATGAAGGCATCCAGGGTCGTGCCGCCGTTTCCATCTCCATTGCCGTCAAACAGGATCATTAGCTGCAGACGGGGAAGATCGGGAAGATGCGGCCGGATTTTTTCCGCCTGCCGGGCGTTTTCCACAAACAGGAACCTGGCTTCCGAATCCTTGAGGATATAGGCCGCCTGCTCGCCGGAGAGGGTCTGGTAAATCCCGATGCTGACGCCCCCGGCCTTGGCGACGCCGAGGTCGCAAAGGGTCCATTCCAGCCGGGTATTGGCCAGGATGCAGACGCTCTCCCCCTTTTTCAGGCCGGCGGCCAGCAGCGCGGCGGCAACCCGGTCGGAGCAGACATCGACCTGCTCCCAGTCAACGGGTTCCCACCGCCCGTTTTGTTTGACCAGGAACGCCGTTTTATGCGCATCCGCGCCACAGCGATCTTTCAATACGTCTACTAAATGGTTCATGCCCCCTCCTTTAACCGCAAAGGTTATCGCCCAGTCAACGTAAAATCGTTTTCAAATTATAGGGTATCATTTTGAAATGAAATAAAAAAATGCAATCTGGTTATCCCGAAAAATCCAGTCATCGTTTTTCTCCCCCCTTTTGAAAAGGGGGGCGGGGGGGATTTCTCCCGGGAGGCGCCAAATCCCCCTAAATCCTCCTTTTCCAAAGGGGGACTTTGAATCCGGAATTCGAAAAAGAACTGAATCCGGGTTCTTTACCGGATTTTTTCGGGTCAGCCGATAAAAAATTCACCGGGCAGGGTTGCAATTTTGAAGAAATGAATTATTATAGCCGATCACCCTGACGAATCGCGTCGGGGTGTTTTTTTTTGCCTGACCGCAAAATTCCTTATAACCCAGGAGATTCAAATGACAGACATTTCAAAGATTACACTCTACAGCGGCGGCCACAAAGGTGCTGAGGCGGAATTTGGTAAACTTGCCGAGGAATGGCAAATAGACGAAGTCAATTTTTCATTCGAAGGGCATACCGCCGAAC
This sequence comes from uncultured delta proteobacterium, assembly GCA_963826785.1. GTDB lineage: Bacteria > Desulfobacterota > Desulfobacteria > Desulfobacterales > Desulfosalsimonadaceae > CAWGYD01. The sequence goes on along the minus strand of CAWGYD010000006.1, from coordinate 1,073,394 downwards.
GCACCCGGGGTGTCAAGATTCTGACCCAGGAAGAACTGCAAAAGGGTGATGTGAGCATGGAAATCGTGTCCAAACGGATGAACCGGACCTACTCCAAAACGGACAAGATCCGAAGAGTCATCCAGTCCCTTTTCCACATGGTCAACAGCGGCTACCATGTCATTGCAGTCGGCTGGATACAGTCAGACAATACCGTCAAAGGCGGAACCGGCTGGGGCGTCGAACTGGCCAAGCTCTTCAATCGGCCATTGAACGTCTATGATCAGGAAAAAAAAGCCTGGTATTCCTGGCAGAACAGTAAATGGGTGGAAAACACCCCGGTGATCACCTCCGAAACATTTGCCGGCACCGGAACCCGCAACCTCTCCGATGAAGGCCGGCAGGCCCTCCGCGATCTCTTCATCCGCTCCTTCGGTCCTGAGCAAAAATAACACACAAACAAGAACACGCATCGAATCGGCGTCGGGATCGATATCGTAAATACCGCGCGATATTTGCGATCCCGGCACCGATTGAACTTCCCCGGAAGCCCCCCGCCTCACCGCGCGGCGTTTTTGCAGGAAGAAACTTTCGGATCGTAACGGCCGCCGCCGGTACACCCCCCTTTAATTCCCCCCTTAAAGGGGGATTAGGACTTGAAATTACGATCAAATTCTCCCCTCGAGGGGGAACTCTTTTTTACCCCCCCAGCGAGGGGGGGACTCCTTTTTTTATTCCCCCCTGCGAGGGGGGACCAAGGGGGGTGTTCGACCTGCGTTCTCCCCTCTCCATGGGATCGGATCAAGTGATCAATCCAGCAGCACCTGCCTGACCGAGATCATGTTGGGCAGTCGGCGGATTTCTTCCAGCACCGCTTCATCGGCCGGGGTATCGATGTTGACCAGGCAGACGGCCCGGTCCGCCCGGCGGCCCAGCTGAAACCGCCCGATATTCACGTTGTGTTTTCCCAGGGTGGTGCCCACGTTGCCGATCACGCCGGGCTGATCGTGATTCTCGATGACGATCATGTGCCCTTCGGGAATGGCGTCCAGGTACACGTCCCCGATCCGCACCAGGCGCGGGTATTTTCTCTCATAGAGGGTTCCCCAGATCTCCTTGGGCTGTTCGCTGGTATGCTCCAGTCTGAGCCGGATCAGGCTGGAGAAGCTGCTTTCCTGCTGGGTGACGGTTTCATGGATGCCGATCCCCTTTTCCGCGGCCATGGCCCGGGCGTTGACATAATTGACCGGCTGATCCGTAAATGATTCCAGCAGCCCCTTGAGCAGGGCGTGGGTCACCGGCTTGGTGGCCAGGGTGGTGATATCCCCGCTGTAATTGACCGCAATGTCATGGGGGGCACGGATGAGCTGCCCCATCAGCGACCCCATTTTTTCGGACAGGTCCAGGTAAGGCCGCAGACGCGCCATCTCCTCCATGGACACCGACGGAAAGTTCACCGCGTTGGTGATCACGCCGCTGATCAGGAAGGCCGCCATCTGTTCGGCGATCATTCTGGCCACGTTCTCCTGGGCTTCCCCCGTGCTGGCCCCCAGGTGCGGGGAAAGGATGACACGGGGATGCTGCAGGATTTTCAGCGCGGCATCGGGCGGCTCCGTGGGAAACACGTCCAGTGCCGCCCCCCCCGCCTGCCCGCTTTCAAGCGCATCATAGAGGGCAGCAAGGTCGATCACTTCCCCCCGGGAACAGTTGATGATCCGCACCCCCTTTTTCATCTTCGCCAGTGCCGCGGCATCGATCATGTTCATGGTTTCCTTCAGCCGGGGAACGTGAAGCGATATGAAATCGGACCGGGAAAGGATCTCTTCGAAGGAAACCAGGGAGATGTTGAGCTTTTCCGCCGCCTCGCGGCTGATGTAGGGATCTGCGGCAATCACGCTCATCTTCAATCCCAGCCCCCGGTCCGCCACGATGCGGCCGATCCGGCCCAGCCCCACCACCCCCAGGGTTTTTCCGGCGATCTCCACCCCGGTGAGCGCCTTTTTTTCCCATTTGCCCGCCCGCATGGACGCGGTGGCCTGGGGCAGGTTCCGGGCCAGGGCCATCATCATGGAGATGGCGTGTTCGGCGGTGGTGACGGCGTTTCCCCCCGGCGCGTTCATCACCACCACCCCGGCCACGGTGGCCGCATCCACATCGACATTGTCCACGCCCATGCCGGCCCGGGCCACGACCTTCAGACGGGGTGCGGCATCCAGAACGGATTGGGTCACCCGGGTGCTGCTCCGGATGGCCAGGCCGTCGAATTGCCCAATTTTTTGGGCCAGGACCTCCGGATCATCGGCCGCCTTGTCGCTGTCCACCACCACTTCGATATTGCCGGTTGCCTCCAGGATTTCTTTCGCCACGGGAGACATGTTGTCGCGGATCAGTATCCGGTACATAGGGATTTCCTTTCGTTTCCATTTGGATCAGGTGCTGCCGAGATTTATTTTCTTCAGCAGAAGAACGGGAGTTATTGGCCGTTTTGGCAGAACACCCCCCTTCGCCCCCCTCGAGGGGGGAACAATAAGAGGTTCTGCCACAGGACTATTCTAAAAGGATCTTTGCTGCAAAAAACATTGGCATTGAGAAAAATTGCGTTTAGCGCTTGCGCTTGTTTTTCCGATATTGAATTCCGAGCTTGTCCATTCTTTTTCGCAGGGTATTGGGATGGATGCCCAGCATTTCGGCTGCGCCGCCCGGGCCATGGATCTTGCCGCCGCAGGCATCGAGGGCCTGCCGGACATGCCGGGCGTTGACCTCGTCCAGCGTGGGCAGTTGATCATCCGTCCGGTCCGGCACCGGCATTTTTGCCGCATCCCGGCTTTCCGGCATCAGGTCGTCAAACTGCAGCGGCCCCTGTTTGTGCCGGATCAGTGCCCGCTCCACCAGGTTCTCCAGTTCCCGGACATTGCCGGGCCAGTCATAGGCGGTCAGCTGCGCCAGGGCGTCCGGGGCCGGGGCCGGGATGGCGCCCATCTTCAGGTCCGCCGCCTTCTGGTCGATGAAAAAGCGCGTCAGGAGGGGAATATCCTCCCGGCGCTGGCGCAGCGGCGGAATATGAATGGGAAACACATTCAGGCGAAACCAGAGATCCTCCCTGAACCCGCCGGCGCGGATCATCTCCTGCAGGTTGCGGTGGGTGGCGGAAATAATCCGGACATCCACCTCGATGGGCGATATGCCGCCCACCCGCTCCAGGCGTTTTTCCTGCAGCACATGCAGCAGCCGCACCTGGGCCTGGGGCGGCAGTTCCCCGATTTCATCTAAAAAGATGGTCCCCTTCTCCGCCCGCTCGAACCGGCCTTTCTTCCGGGACGCCGCGCCGGTGAACGCCCCTTTTTCGTGGCCGAACAGTTCGCTGTCGATCAAACTATCCACGATGGCGCCGCAGTTGACCATCACGAAGGGCCCGTTTTTCCGGAGCGAAGCATAGTGGATGGCATGGGCGATCAGGCCTTTTCCCACCCCGGTTTCGCCCAGCAGCAGCACCGGGCTGTCCAGGGCCGCCACCTGGCGGACCATTTCCATCACATGGCGCAGCCCCAGGTCCGCCCCGATGATGGCCGAACCCGACAGATTCTGAATCTCGCTTCGCAGGTACCGGTTGTCCTCGGCCAGCATGTCCTTGAGGCGGGACAGTTCCTGGTGCTTCAAGGCATTGGTCATGGCGATGGCAAACGGTTCGTTGAGCAGAAGCGCAAGTTTTGCGTGCTCCTCTTCGTACCGGTCGTTTCCTTTCGCCTTGAGCGACAACAATCCCACCCGCTGCCCTTCCAGCTGCAGGCGCAGCACCATGAGCGAGATGTCCAGGCCGATTCCGTTCATCCGGGCCGCCTCGGCAATGGCCGGGCTTTCCCCGGGCCGGTTGATAATCCGGATCTCCGTCAGGTCCTCCCACAGGGCCGACCATAGATCCTTGCTTCCCACCGGAAGGGAGGAAACCGAGCCGATCCGCTCATCATCGTGGCTGCACCGCGCCACCCGGTGGACCACATTGAGGCCCGGATCATAGAGGTAGAGACCGATGGCATCCAGCGGCAGGTGCTTCGATAAATATTGAAAGCAATTCTGCAGGGCGGTTTCTATGTTCAAGCTGCCGCAGATGCGGATGGCCGCCTGGCGGAAAAACGCATTTTTGTCCACGGTCATGCCCGTTCCCCCTTGAATGCCCGGATCATCAAATTATCCCCCTTTTCCGGCTGAATGCAAATTGCCGCGGCCAAGATTACGCTAATGGGTAATTTCCTCGCATATTACACAATAGGATAATTTTTTTTACCCCATGGCGCAACCAAAAAACCCAACAAGATTTCAAATACTTGTAATTATAGATAAAAAAAGTTGGCATGGTTCTGGCAATCCTTATTTGCACAAAACAAAATACCGCCAATTGAAAAATAGGATTCACAAGGAAAGGATGGCACCATGAAAAAGCACGTAACCCAGGTCGCATTGATGATTTTACTGGCCATTTCGGTTTCTGGCTGCGCCACCACGCTGACCCTGCTGAACCCCGCCCGGTCGGAAATCGTGAAGGGCGACATCAAAACAGGCCCGTTCAGCCACTACACCTATGGCTACCAGATCATGGACAACACGATTCTGCTGACCCGGACGCCACAGTGCAATGAAATGGCCACGGCTTACAAGGTCACCAAGAAGACGGAAATCGGGTACGGCCCGGCCATGCTGGAGATGCCGTTTTTCGGGCTGGGGCTGATCGATCTGTTAAATGCCAATGCCATCGCCGATAACAGCAAAAAAACCGAACCCCTCGCAGATATTGAAACCGGAAAGGTGCTGGCATGCGGCGCGCCGGAACCGGCGGCAGATGTCCCCCTGGTGATCCAGAATAAAAAAAAGAACATATCTTTGACCGCGGCCACGGATGAAAACGGGAAACTGGATCTAAATTCCGTCCTGGGCGATGTCGGCCCGGCAAGACTGGTCATCCACCTGGCATCCAATCCGGACAGGGCGTTTATCTGCGACTATACGGGCGGACGGCTGGCAAGCCTCGATGTGCCGGCGGTTCCCGAATACAGAATCGTCTATCACCGCAGCCGTTGAACCCGGATAACTCCGGCAGCGTTTTGGCGTCACTTTTTTTTGGCCCCCCCTTTTTTTCAAAGGGGGGCGGGGGGGGATTTAAGACCCCGGCGCGTCAAAATCCCCCCAAGTCCTCATTTTCCAAAGGGGACTTATATTAAAATTCCCCATGAGACGCTGTCCCCCCCAAGCCGCCCTCCCCGGCCGGATTTTTAAGCACCATTTCCGCCGGCACCTGGTGCTGATGGGCATAATCGTGCCGGGCCGCCATGGTTCTGGCCCCGCCCGGGCAGGTGGCCACGCACAGGCCGCATCCCATGCATTTTTTAACGTCCACCACTGATTTTCCCCCCTCGCTCCGGTTTGCGCCGAAGATGCACCTTTTAATGCACTTTCCGCAGGCCTCGGCTCCCAGGCAGGCATCTTGATCCCCTGCACAGATTTCCGGCCCCCTGTACATCATCTCGCCGGTCAGCAGGAACACCCGGGTCGGCGCGCAGACCCGGGGCTCGCAATTGCAGATGCAAAACACCCACTTGCCCGACTGCCGGCACATTTCCAGGGCATGCACATACCCAACCGCGTGGCAACGCCTGAGCAGGGCCTTCACCTCTTCGGCGGAAACCACCTTGTACCCCAGCTTCAGCCGCATGAACATGTCCTTTGCGTACAGGAACTGGATATCCTTGATGAGCGGCTCCTCCCACTTGCAGGTGGCCAGCTGGCACAGGCACGGCCCCAGGGCGAACCGGCCGGTGTCCGGGCCTTCCAGCGCGTCCAGGTAATCGACCACGTTCTCGGCCCCCTGCGTGGTGATGACGATTCCGTGGGGCAGGTCCGTAGACATTCTGGCGATGCCCAGCATCACCTTCTTCCCCCACCCCGTGGAGGTCAGCCATTTATTGTCAAGCAATTTGTCCACCAGCTTTAAAATGATTTTGGGCTCGATAAAGCTGTATAATAAATGGACAAGATAATGGGGAAATGAAATTTTCCTCAACTGCGGTTTGCCGGGCTGCAATCCATAGTGCGACATCTTATCCTCTCATGAAAAACCAAAAGGTTGCGCCGATGCGACAGGGGCAAAAAAGGGGGGCGGCATGTCACCTTTAAATTGATGGCGATTTATCAAAGGAAACCCGAATCTGCATTTTTGGGCCACAAATTCTTTTGCATGATATTGAAAAACCCTAAGTAATGCAAGCATTAAGCCCGGACGCCGGGGCACTTGGATTGATGCGGCCGGCGGCAGGAATTATGGTGTGAAGGGGTTCAGGGGGCGATCAAGGGGGATCGTTACCGGGCAAACCGCCGGTATTTGCCTGTACCCTTGGGCATTTTTTAGCGACGGCATCAAAACAGCGGGCAGCGGCAAATGGAATCGAGCAAAACCAGCCTGTCAAAAAGGATCGGCAATTCACTCCGGCACCAGGGATTGAGGACAACTGCGCTCAAATTGAAAGTGCTGATGGCCGATCACCTGTTCGACTTCAGACACGGGGTTGACACGTGCAGCCCATCTGAACTGTCCGATCTGACCATTGCCGGCAACAACCGGGAAAGAGGCGCCCGGTATCAGCCCACCCGGGTAGTCCCTCTCCGGAAACTGTTTCGCGCCATCCGGCCGATGCTTCCGGAGCAGAGCGTACTGGTCGATTTCGGATGCGGCAAAGGCAGGATCCTGCTGGTCGCCTCGGAGTTCGGCTTCAAGGAAATCCGGGGCATCGAATTTGCCCATGAATTGTGTGAAATCGCTAATAAAAATAAAGAGGTATACAAAAGGCGCGCAGGATCTGGATATGATTGCCGGATCATAGAAGAGGATGTCAGCAATTACGCCATCAACCCGGATGAAAATGTTTTCTTCATGTTCAATCCATTCGACGAGACCATCCTGAAAAAAGTTCTTTTTAATATCGCCGCCTCCCTTCGAAATCATCCCCGGAAAGTCCTGATCATCTATTGCAATCCGGAAAATGGCCGAAGCATAGAACAAACCGGAATTTTTACGAAATTACAGAATTTCGATTTCTGGAGCCACCAGTTCACCGTATATTCAAATTCAGATGCTCCGTTGCCCACCCCGTAAAAGGCAGACATGCCCCATAGTAGAATCATGCAGCCCCCGTTCACCTCCGGAAACCGTCGCAAATATAACACAAAAACCCGCGTACCGGTCCAATTACCCTTCCACCCGAATGGCACGGATTCACCCAACGCCTTTGAAATCTGCCAATGCCGAAAAATTGATGAACCGGGCAAAAACAACTTCAAAAATCCACGCCATCATGAATACCGCTTTGAATTTATGGAAATTTTAGTTAAGGTGAATGGAAGCGGCGCTCAAAATTTGCTCATGCGAAGGCATGTCCGGAAATGCGATATCGAGGGCCATTCTCTTTCCTGTCCACCGGCAGTTGCACCAGACAAGGAGATAGAAGGGACATCTAACCAGCAGCTTCTCCTGAACGGGGTTTGCGCCGCTTCGCATCACGCCCCCCGGCAGGAGAGCACGGCGTTCAGCCTCGGGGAAAACAACATGAAGAAACGAATTGTTTGTATGGTATCGTTGCTTTTGGCCGGATGTCTGGGATACCCCAAAAACATTGAGCCGGTTAAAGGATTTGAGCTCGAAAAATACCTGGGCAAATGGTACGAGATTGCAAGATTGGACCATTCATTTGAGCGAAATCTTGAACAGGTATCGGCGGAGTATTCGATTCGTGAAGATGGCGGCGTGCGGGTGAAGAATCGTGGATTTTCCGTTAAAGAGAACAAGTGGAAGGAAGTTGTCGGTAAGGCATATTTTGTTCGCGAACCCGATGAAGGCTACTTGAAGGTCTCTTTTTTCGGCCCTTTCTATGGTTCATATGTAATATTTGAATTAGATAAAAATAATTATCAGTATGCTTTTGTTTCGGGGCCGAACAAATCGTATCTCTGGCTTTTGTCGCGCACTCCGACTGTCAGTGATGAGCTGAAAGAAAAATTTCAAAAAAGCGCAAAGGCACTGGGGTATAAAACTGAAGCGTTAATCTGGGTAAAGCAGAAATAACCCGAGCAAACCTTTTGCCGCACCGCAGAAGCGTCAGCGGCAGCAGGAATAACATGGGTTTGAATGGATCATCATCTCACAATACAGGTGAAAATATGGAAAAAGTATTTGACGGCAAGAAAAGCGCCAAACTGGGCACTGCAAAAAACCCTGCCGTCGTCAACGTGCAGACGGAAGAACGGGTCAGGGAACTTGAAGCTGCATTTAAAGAAAACGGCTGGAAATATGAGATCAAACTGGAACCGGATAAACCCGAAGACATTACGGATTTAGACATTCTGCGCAATCCGCAAAAAACAAAGACTGCGGAAAAAAGCGTGGGGCGCAACGATCCCTGTCCGTGCGGCAGCGGCAAAAAGCATAAAAAATGCTGCGGTAAATAATTATATCGGATAGTCAACCCCTTGGCTCCAGGAAGTCACCCATGAGTTGGCCAAAGGCATTTGCCGCATGGCTGTTCATCATCGCGGCCGAATCGGTTCATGGGACCATCCGGCAGCTGTTCATTGCACCCGTGGTCGGTGACAAGCCGGCGCGTCAGGTGGGTGTACTCATCGGATCAGCCATTATTTTTGTCATTGCCTGGGCCTGCATCCGCTGGATCGGGGCCAAAACATTCGGGGAGCAGCTCAGGGTGGGGCTTTTGTGGGTGGTGTTGATCGTCATCTTTGAGTTTGGCCTGGGGGCGGCCCTCGGGTATGCGCCGGAGCGCATCCTTTCCGACTACAACCCGGCCGAGGGCGGCTTTATGGGATTTGGCCTGCTGTTCATGCTGTTTGCCCCGGCGTTGGCCGCCAGGGTGCGGGGATTCAAATAACATTCCAAACGGGTTTCGATGAGGTGCCAGCCCGTCATGAAACAGACCGGGACCGAGTACAGCCACATTCAGAAAGGAATCATCCGGCCGATTTTCCTTGCCCTGGCGGCGGTTTTCCTGGGCAGTGCATTTTTTACCCGGGGTACGCCGCACATGACCGTATTCACGGCCGCCGCCATCGGCTGCATGGTTTTGTCCTTCATATTCGGCCACCTGGCCGTCCGTGATGAAGGCGACCATCTCCTGGTCCGGTTCGGGCCGATTCCGCTTTTCAAAAAATCAATCCCCTATGCGAAAATCACCGCCGTCGGAAAGGGGCGCACGCATTTGCTTTCCGGGTGGGGCATCCACCTGACCCGGAAGGGGTGGCTCTGGAATATCGGCGGTTTTGAATGCGTATGGATCGAGATGGGCAAAAAGCGCGTTCTTGTGGGGACCGATGATGCGGAAGGGTTGGCCTCTTTTTTACAATCAAAGCTGGCAAAATCGTAACAAGCATTTTTTATCGCAAAACTATTGGGAAAAAAAGCTTAACGCGCATCTCCATCATGGATGGTGTAATCAAGGAATCATGTGATGTCAACGCGGCGCAAATATGTTCTTACAATCCTTGCCGGGGCCGTATTGCTGCTTTCGGCTGTAGTCGCCTGGTACCTGTCCAATACCCTGCCCATCGGCACCGGGCATGTGGCCAAGACCTTGTGCTCCAATGTGTTTATAGCCGGCCGGCCGGCGGCCAAAGTGTTTTCGGAAGATATTGCCCCGGTTCACCCGCTCTTTGCGCTCACCGGCTATTCGGTGGACATGAAGCAAAAAAGCGTCACCGCCACGGCCCTGGGGATCGTCGGCACCACCGCCATTTACCGCAAAGGCTGCGGGTGCACCGTTGTCCAGGGCACCACCGAGGCCGCGCTGCGGCAGCAGCAATTCATGAAGACAAATGGCGAAAAAGCATCAAAAATTGACCCGGCTGCCCTTTTCTGGCCAGCAGGAAATGCGGGTGCGGCGGAGAAACTTCCGGCCGGTGTGGATAAAGCCAGGCTCGATGCCGCCTTGGATAATGCCTTCGCGGAGACCGGACCCGACCATCCCAGGAAAACCCGGGCGGTGGTGATCGTCTATGACGGCAAGCTGATTGCGGAGCGATATGCCCCGGGAATCACCCCGGACACCCCCCTGCTGGGTTGGTCCATGAGCAAAAGCGTGGTCAATGCGCTGGTGGGCATCCTGGTCCGGCAGGGAAAACTCGATCTGTACGCTCCGGCCCCGGTCCCGGAATGGCAAAATCCCGATGACCCACGGCGGTTGATTACCCTGGACCAGCTGATGCGGATGAGCAGCGGGCTTGAATTTGAAGAAGCCTATGAGCCGTTTTCAGATGCGGTGGAGATGTTTTACGACAGCTACGATTTCGCCGCCTATGCAGCGAAAAAACCGCTTGCCGCCGAACCGGGGACCCGGTTTAATTATTCCAGCGGCACCGCCAACATCATCTCGCGCATTGTCCGGTCCGCCGCCGAGACGGAATATGAACATTATTATCAGTTCATGAAAAGCGCGCTGTTCGACCGGATCGGGATGCATTCGGCCGTATTCGAGCCCGACCCATCCGGGCACCATCGTGGGTTCCTCCTATGTGTTTGCCACCCCGCGGGACTGGGCACGGTTCGGACTGCTCTATTTGAATGACGGCATGTGGAGTCGGGAGCGGGTGCTGCCGGAAGGATGGGTGAAATATACCACCACCCCCACGCCGCCGGCGCCCCAGGGCGAATACGGCGCGCTGTTCTGGCTCAATGCGGGCACCTCGAGCGATCCCCGGAGCCGGCGCCGGCCGGCTATTCCCCGGGATGCGTTTTCCGCGGAGGGATTCCAGGAGCAACGGGTGATGATCATTCCTTCCGAGAAGCTGGTGCTGGTGCGGCTGGGCAACTGCTCCGACCGGGGGGCCTGGGACGATGAGAAGTTTGTCAGCGAGGTGATGGCGGCCCTCCCGTAGAAGCGGCGTGAAAAGAACATCTCTTGTGCTACCCGGCCACCGTTTCTCCATACCAGTCGATCAGGGCCGCGGCATAGGTTTCAGGATCGTCCAGCATCAGGAAATGTCCGGCATCTTCCAGCAGCTTCACATGGGCGTGGTTGAAATGGGCGGCCAGGCGCTTGCCCGGGCCTGTCCAAGACTGAAACGGATCTTTCATGCCCCACAGGAGCAGGGTGGGCAGGGTCAGCTGCTTCAGTTCGGGTTCAACGGCCAGCGTCTGGGCGTTGGACAAGGCGCCCAGATGGCGCACAAAGGCGGCGCGCCCGGCCGGATCGGTCATTTTGGTATCGAAGAATATGCGCGGCAGGAAATCCTTTTCCTTGAGCTTTTCCGGATGGGCCAGCGTCTTTTTGAGCTGCCACTTGAAATACGGATCGACCCGCAGCCAGCCGCTGGCCGCCAGGGGATTGTAGGCGCCCATGCCGGCAATCAGGCGAAACAGTTTAATGGGGGTGACCGGCCAGGAATCCCCCACGATGGCATTGGAAAAGGTCAGATGGGAAACCCGGGACGGGTGATGCACGGAAAGGATTTCGGCCACTCCCCCGCCGATGTCATGGGAGATGAGCCACACGGGCCTGATTTCCTGCGCGTCCAGCCATGCGGCGAGCAGGGCGGCGGCACCGGCAAGGGAATAGTCCCCGCCGTCTGCAATCCGAGTTTCACCGTAACCCGGAAGGTCCGGCGCCATGGCCAGAAATCCCGCATCCCCCAGCCGGGAGATCACATCCCGCCACAATTCGGCACCGGCCGGAATTCCGTGAATCAGCACCACCGGCAGGCCGGTTTCCGGCCCCGCCGTTAACAAAGAGAGCCTGTTTTGTTCCAGGGCGACTTCTTTGCGCCTCACTGCAGCCATACCCGCCTCCATTTCAAACTTTTAAAATCGAATCGATCTGCTATAAATTATGGGGAAATAATTCAGAAAAAACAAACCTGGCTGATCCCCTTTTTCCAACAGGACGGATAAATGGCAAAAAATGACGTGTTGAATGCACATGCGCGGTTTGCCGCCGAGCACATTGCCGGGCGGGAGCGGCTGCACGACCTTATCGAGTTTCCACCGGGGTTGCGGGAGCAGATGGCAAAAAGCGGTTTGTTCGGTATGGGCATCGATCCGGCATACGGCGGCAAAGGGGGAAACAGCAGGGATATTTCCACAGCCGGCATGGCACTGGCCGAACACGGCGGCAACCTGGGAATCGCCCTGTCGTTTATGATGCATGAACTGGTGGCCCGCTGGTTTATCGGCAAGTTCGGCACGCCGGACCAGAAAAGGGCCTGGCTGCCGGAACTGGCCTCCGGTAAAATGACCGCATGCTTTGCCGTTTCCGAGCCGGAAACCGGAGCGCATCCCAAGCACCTGTCCACCTTCGCCCGCCCAGATGATGACGGGTACCGGCTGTCCGGCACCAAGACCTATCTCACCAACGGCCCCATGGCCGACCTGTTCATCGTGATCGCGGTGACAAAGACCGACCCCGGCCGGAAGCGGTTTACCGCTTTTCTGATCCCCCGGGAAACACCGGGGCTGACTGTCGCCGATCCCATGGAACTGCCCTTTCTGAGGCCCTGCCCCCACGGGGAAATCTCGCTGGAAGAATGCCCGGCCGGCCCGGGCCAGGTGCTCGGGGAAATGGGGAGCGCCTTTGAAACCATGGTGCTGCCGCTCAGAACCATTGAAGACACCCTGATGGCGGGGATATTCGCCGGGGCATCGGCTTTTCAGGTACAGGCCCTTGCCCGCGACATCCGCACCCGGCAAACCGGGGCCGATGACGAACTGCTGCTGGCGCTTGGACGGATGTGCGCCGATGTTGGTGTCTTAAAACTCATTGCCTTGTCTGCGGCGGAGCGGATTGAACAGGACGGGGAAACTGAAGTGGTCGCAGCGACCCTGTCCTTCCGAAAACTGGTACAGGAATTTCAGGATCGGCTCGATGCACTGCTGGAAACCCGTCAGATCCGCCAGAATCCCGAAATTAAACAAATGAATGCCGATATTGCCGCAGCCGCCAGGATTGCCTCACGGGTGACGGACATCCGGCTGAAAAAACTGGGGGCGGCTTTGATGCTTCCACCTAAGGGAACCTGATACAGTTGCCCTGATTGAAATATCAGAAGCGGCCGCTCCACCTGAGTTTTGCTTTCAGCACATCGAAATAGGATTTATCCGGCTGGGAAATCATCATGACGGGGTGCGGGCTTCGGGTGATGACGATGGTATGGTCCGGATCGATCTCGAATCCCTCCTGGCCGTCGAAGGTCACGAAGATATCGGAAGCCTTTTCCCCGAGTTTGATGGTGATGCGGGCGGTATTGGGGATGATCATGGGCCGGTTGGTCAGGGCAAAGGGGCAGATGGGGGTGATGATGATCCCCTGCACTTCCGGATGGATCACCGGCCCGCCGGCGGCCAGGGAATAGGCGGTGGAACCGGTGGGCGTGGCCACGATCAGGCCGTCGCTTTTATAGGTGGTCAGGTGGTGGTCATCGATGTAGGTTTCGATCTGGGCCAGCCGGGCCAGCGCTCCCTTGTTGATCACCACCTCGTTGAGCACCGTCTCCGTGGTGACGCGCTCGTCTTTCCGCATGACTTCGACCTGGAGCCGGAATCGATTTTCCACGGAAAAGTCATTTTCCAGAATCTTCCCGGCCATCGAAAACAGATCCTCCACGGCGGTTTCCGCCAGAAATCCGATCTGGCCGAATTTCACCCCGATGATGGGGATGGGATTTTTGCCGATCCAGCGGGAGGCGCTTAGAAAGGTCCCGTCCCCGCCCAGCACGAAAACGCAGAAAAGATCCGGCGGGGCGGCCTCATACTGGCTGATGCCGGCCTGCTGCTCGGTTTCCGGGGAATAGGACTGCATCCGAACCACCTCGATGCCCTTTTCTCCCAGCCAGCCCGCAAATTCTTCCGCTTTCTCCAGCGCTTCCGGATCCTGCTTGATATAGAGGCCGATGCGTCTGTTCCTGGCAGTCACCACCCAATTTCCTTTCCATCGTTTTTAATGGCATCTTATCCCTTCACATGCGCACGGGCAAGTTTTTTACGATCTCATCCCATTGAATTTTTGATTTTTAATTTCTATTGACTTGACAGCCTGTTTTGATGATATTATCAGTAAATGAAAATCAAAGGCGTGCTTAATGGCGCCTGAACATTGTTCAGGGCCGGAAACACCGTAAAGCACTTATTTTTGCATGGAGTATGATATGACCAGCAGGAACATGGCAGCCGTAATCGCCGCCACCATTTGCATGTTGCTCATCCCCGGGATCGCCTCGGCCGAACTTCAAACAATGGACGACAGTGAGCTTTCGGCAATATACGCGGAAGGGTTTTCAAATTTTACCATCGAAGATCTGGGCGGCGGACTGACCCAGACCAATGCCTGGTTCAATATCTACGCGGACACCTATACCACCATCGATTCGCTAAAAATGGGGTATCATGACGAATACAACTATAAGGATCCAATCCCTTCTTCCTTTGGATGGGATGAGGACTGGACGGGCATCCAGATCGGTGGAAACCTGAACAATCCCGATGAAGACCTGCATGCCGAAGGGTTTTTCATGAAGGCCGTTTTTGAAAACATCGATGACCCGGCAAACCGGGTGTTAAAATCGATCACCTTCGGGGCGGATCAGGTCAGTGGACCCATTACCGCCACTTTCAACAGCTTCAGCGGAACCATCGACGATTCCAATGACAACACACCGGAGTACAACGGGCACGGCATGGACCTGGGATACAGGACGATTACCGCTGACCCGAATGGTGACGGGTCGGGTTCTTCCTTTGCCTTCTCCCTGTCCCTGGACGGAGCCAACAAAGGATACTGGGTGGATTTTACGAAAGCAGTCGTATCCCCCTGACCTTATTTTTAATTTTCCAATTGCGCCGGATAATCACCATGTGGTTTCCGGCGTTTTTATTTTGCCTGAACTTGAACCGGAATTACTGTTTGGATTGAATTGCCAAGATACCTGAAAGAGGAGGGGAAAATGGAACAACAGCAGCTCATCGATATGTTAAACCGCGACCTGGCGGATGAACACGCCGCTATTCTTCGATATTTGGCCCACAGCTACCTGGAAGGCGAAGATACCCCACTGGGCGCCGGCCTCCTTTCCCGGGCCCGGGAAGAAATGTGGCACATGCACTGGCTGGGCATGGTCATCGGATCCCTGGGCGGAGAGATCGACTTCACTCCGGCCCCTTACCCCTTTGACCCCACCAGCCGGGAATCCATCTTCAAATCCTATGTGGCTTATGAACAGAACCTGATTCCCCATTATCTTGAAGAGGCGGAAAAGGTATCGGACCCGCATATCCGGCGGGTGCTTCAGCGCGAATCCTGGGAATCGGAAATCCATGCCCGCAAATTTCAGAAAACCCTGGACAAGCTCACCCCGGAACAGGCATCCGGGCTGCCCGGAGAAGAAAATGAACTGCCGGAAAATTTTGTCGAGCAGCTTCAGCAGATTGTGGCCTTCAAGTACACCCAGACCCTGCAGAGCATCCGGGATGCCTGGGTATTCCAGAAAGACGATATGAAGGGATGGCAGATCATGGATTTTTCCATGACCCAGATGAAGCAACTTGCCCATATGGCTGAAAATGTGGCTGAAAACGGCCTATCCCCCCGGCTGGAAGCCGGCCGGATCGAAACATCGGCAATGCTTGAACCCGCATTGAGTCACATGCTCAAACTGGCCGGCGCTTCCCGTGAACTTCACGACAAGCTGAACCAGACGCCTGAAACCCAGAAGCACAAAGGGCTGGTCATCAATGTCAAGCTGGGTGTACAGCAGGACCAGTATCAGTCCGAGGAAGTCGGCGGCTGGCTGAAAAAGTAGCCAAAACCCGTTATATTCTCCCGCCGGGGCGCCGGGCGCATTCATTTCGATGATCCGGCAGTCCATCGCGGTACCCCGGCGGGAGAAATTTTTTATTTTAAAGCCCTTATCAGCCGTCCCCCGCCCCGCCAATAGCCTTGACTTTAAACAACGATTATTCTAAACATTTGGCCAGCATATCGGACACCTGAAACCATCGCACACATTCGTTGATTATATTTTATCTTGAAAAAGGAGAAAGATCATTATGGCACATCTGATCGCTGACCGGCGGGACGTTGATTTTGTTCTGCATGAACAATTGAAGGTGGAAGAACTGGCAAAGCATGAAAAGTTTGCCGAATTCAATAAAAAAACCGTGGATATGATCGTATCCGAAGCACGCAACCTGGCCATCAAGGAAATCCTGCCCACCCAGGCCCTGAGCGACAAGGGGTGCGAATTCGACAACGGCACGGTGCGGGTCCCGGAAGAGTACCACAAGGTGTTCAAGGTCTACCGGGATGGAGAATGGCTGGCCATGATCGATGATCCCGAGTGGGGCGGCCAGGGCATGCCCAAGACCGTGTCGCTTGCGGCAAATGAATATTTTTTCGGCGCCAACCCCGCCTTCATGCTCTACCACGGCCTGACCCACGGGGCGGCCAAGATGATCGAGATCCTGGGCACCGATCATCAGAAAAAGCTGTTTCTGAAAAAGATCTACAGCGGCGAATGGGCCGGAACCATGCTGCTGACCGAAGCCAACGCCGGATCGGATGTGGGCGCGCTGGAATCGACCGCAGTGAAAAACGATGACGGCACCTATTCCATCACCGGCACCAAAATCTTCATCTCCGGCGGCGAGCACGACATGGTGGAAAACATTGTCCATCCGGTGCTGGCCCGCATCGAGGGCGCACCCGCCGGCACCAAGGGGATCTCCCTTTTCCTGGTGCCCAAATACCGGGTCAACGACGACGGCAGCCTGGGGGAATTCAATGATGTGGTCTGCACCGGCATCGAGGAAAAGATGGGGCTTCACGGCAACGCCACCTGCACCCTGACCATGGGAAGCAAGGGAAAATGCATCGGCACCCTGATCGGCCAGGAAAACAAGGGGATGAGCGCCATGTTCCTGATGATGAACGAAGCCCGGCAGCTGGTGGGACTCCAGGGGTTTGCCACGGCTTCCGCCTCCTACGCCTATTCGCTTAATTATGCCCGGGAGCGGATCCAGGGCAAGCACCTCCTGACGGGCAAGGATGCCAATGCCCCCTCGGTCCCCATAATTCAGCACCCGGACGTCCGCCGCCAGTTGATGCTCATGAAGGCCTACGTGGAAGGGATGCGCAGCCTGATCTATTACGGCGGATACTGCCATGACATGGAAGGGCTCGCCCAAAGCGAGGCGGAAAAGGAAAAATACGAGGATCTCACCGCCATTCTGACCCCCCTGATCAAGGGATACATCACGGACAAGGCCTGGGAAGTCACCAGCCACGGGGTCCAGATCTACGGCGGGTACGGGTACACCAAGGAATACCCGGTGGAGCAGCTGCTGAGGGACTGCCGGATATTCATGATCTACGAGGGAACCAACGGCATCCAGGCCATGGACCTGCTGGGCCGGAAACTGGGGATGAAAAAGGGAAAACCCTTCCTCGACTACCTGGCCCTCATGCAGAAGACCGTGGAAGAAGCCCGGCAGATCCCGGGATTAAAGGAAAGCGCCGATGCGTTTGACGCCGCATTGTCCAGACTGACGGAAACCGCCATGTACCTGGCAAAAACCGCCATGTCGGATGTGCTCAAGGCCTTTGCCTTCGCCCACCCCTTCCTGGAGGTCACCGGCGACCTGACCACGGCGTGGATGCTGCTGTGGCGGGCCGCTGTGGCCTACCCCAAGCTGGAGAAACTCGCCGGGGGCGACGACCCCAAAGCGATGGCGGAAAAAGCCGAGAAAAACAAGGATGCCGCCTATTATTATGGCCAGGTCAAAACTGCGGAATTTTTCATCATGTCCCAAATTCCGATCACCATGGGCAAATTCGATTCCATTTCCCGCACCAACGGCGCCGCCGTTGAAATGGTCGATGCCGCCTTCGGCGCCTGATGAACAAATGACGATTTAAAAATCAAATTTTCACCTTCGTGTCCTTCGTGTGCAAAGCCATTGTCTTTTCCATGAAGGACACGAAGATTGCGAAATGATTGACTGGCAGGAGATTTAGACTTTTAATTTATTTCAACAGATTACGGGATGGTCAGGCCTATGTGATTTTGCATCCGGAGTGATCGGTCCGCAAGATTCAATTACTTTTTGATTTGATCGCATACCCTTCCCGGTGGGCCCTATTTACCGGGATTGGGAAACAGCAAGTCGGCAATGACATTCAAGAGGTCATCTGATCACATGTGGAGCATTCGCCAAATCAGTGCTGCGGGGATCACCTACCGCCATTACGCCCGCTACCGACAGATTCTGGCGATCCTGATCAAGTACGGCTTCGAAGATGTGCTGAGCGCACTTCACCTTACCCGCTACATCGCCCCCCTGGTAAAACTGCTGTCGGCACGGCGCCGTTCCTTTCTCAACCGCCACTCCCGGTTCGAGCGGGTCCGGATGGCCCTGGAAGAGCTGGGCCCGACATTTATCAAACTGGGACAGGCGCTTTCCATGCGCCCCGATCTGGTTTCCGTGGAGCTCATCAACGAGCTGGCCAAACTCCAGGACCAGGTCCCGCCCTTTTCGTTTACGGAAGTAAAATCGATCGTGGAGTCCGAATTTGGCAGGCGCCTGTCGGACCTGTATGACCACTTTGAAGAAGTCCCCCTGGCCTCCGCATCCATCGGCCAGGTCCACAAGGCCCGGCTTCGGGACGGGCGGGAAGCGGCGGTCAAGGTTCAGCGGCCCGGGCTGCAGCGCCAGGTGGGGGTGGATATCGGCATCATGTATCATCTGGCTTCCATGGTGGAAGGAAAAATCGAAGAATTCTCATTTATTCGACCGGTTCAGATCGTGGAAGAATTCGCCCGGACCATTGCCCGGGAACTCGATTACAATATCGAGGCGGATCACATGGAGCGCTTTTCCTCGGATTTTGCCGACGAACCCACTCTCCACATTCCGAAAGTATACCGTGCGCTGACCAGCCGCCGGGTGCTGAGCATGGAATTCATTTACGGCATCAAGGTCTCCGATATCACGTCTCTGGACCGGGCCCGGATCGACAAACGACTGATCACCCGGAGGGGGGCGGACATCCTGCTGAAGCAGATTTTCGATCATGGATTTTTCCACGCGGACCCGCATTCGGGCAATGTTTACATCATGGCCAACCAGGTCATCGCCATGCTCGATTTCGGCATGGTGGGGGCCGTGGACCAGAAGTCCCGGGAAGCGTTTGTCGATCTCATCGACAGCGTGATCCAGCAGAATGCCCTGATTGTCACCCGTCAGCTGCTCAAGATCACCTTCTGGGATGCCCGGCCCGATACCCGGCTTCTGGAAAAGGAAGTGGCGGCCTTTATCGGCAAACACTTCTACAAGGCTTTGAAAGACCTCAATATCGGGCAGCTTCTGCAGGATCTGCTGCAGCTGGTCTCCCGCTTCCGGCTGCGGATCCCGCCCGATATTTTCCTGATGATGAAGGCCCTGGCCACCATCGAGGGGATCGCCCGTCAGCTCGATCCGGATTTTGACATGATCGAACAGGCCACTCCGTTCATCCGTCAGATCAAGGTCGACCGGATCAAGCCCCAGCGGCTGGCCGGCGACTTCTATGCGCTCTCGGGGGACCTGGTGGATTTTGCCAAACATTTCCCCGCCGACATGCTGGAGATTTCACGGATTATCCGGAATGGTCAGCTGTCCGTGAAAGTGGATGAAAAGGTAATGGATAAAGTCCATCGCACCCATAACCGGATCGGCAACCGTATCGCCATGGCCATCATGATTGCCGCCCTGATCATCGGCGCCTCCCTGCTCATCGCCGCCAAAACGCCTCCCCTTTGGGGCCAGATCTCGTTTTTCGGCCTGATCTGCCTGTTTCTGGCCGCTTTGTTCGGGTTATGGCTGCTGTCGGCCATTCTCCGGAGGGGCCGGCTTTAGCCCGTTTCACCTGCGCATATTTTGAATATCCTTTCTTTTCTTTCCTTGACATATATATAGTATTTTTAATATACAAGAATACTAAATATATGATTTTCACCTGATGATAATGGCATCCTCCCAATATGACTGAAAATGACTTCCCCGTGAAATTGAAAGGCGTGGGTGACAGCCTCCTGGTCACCATTGACCCCACATTGCCGGTGGAACGGCTCCAGGAAGCCCTGGTCAAACCGTTCGAACGCCTCAAGCACCTGGCCATCAACGCGCGGGTCATCCTGGACCCGGGGGAGCATGAAGATTGCGACCGCCTGATCGAGACCCTGGGCGAGTTTCTAAAAACCCGATTTCAGGTGGGGCATGTTTCCAAACCGCTGGCCAAAAATCGTCCGGTGAACAAAAACCGGATTCGGCAGCAGGACATGGGCAACTCCTGGCACCATTACAGAAGCGATGTCCTGATGGTGGCCGGCCGGGTCCGGTCCGGTCAGAAGATCAACGCCCGCAGGCACCTGCTGATCATGGGAGATTTAAACCCCGGCGCCGAAGTGACCGCCGGGGGTGACATCATCATCCTGGGCAGCCTCCAGGGAAAAGCGTCGGCGGGCCAGCCGGACAATGAAGAGGCCATCATCATGGCCCTTGAGTTCAAGCCCACCCAGATCCAGATCGGCGGTTTCGTGGCGGCCGGCGTTCCCGGATCAACCGGCAAGTCGCCCGAATTTGCATTCATCGAAGGCAATGCCATTGTCGTGGATGATTACATCAAGGCCAACCCGTTCAAGCGCCTGGCTTGGCCGGAAGTCCGTTAACTCCGTTTTGATTCGTACAACCCAACCTATTTTAGGCATAGAGGTGTCGTGTGGATGGTAAAATCATCGTTATAACTTCAGGCAAGGGAGGGGTCGGCAAAACCACCGTTACCGCCTCCCTCGGTGCGGCGCTGGCATTGCAGGGGAAGCGGGTGGCCGTGGTGGACATGGATATCGGCTTGAGAAACCTGGATGTGGTCATGGGGTTGGAAAACCGCATCGTTTTCAATATCGTGGACGTGATCAAGGGGAAATGCAAGCTGAAGCAGGCCGCCATCAAGGACCGCCGCATCGACAACCTTTTCCTGATTCCCGCATCCCAGAGCGACGACAAGGATGCCATCCGCCCCGAAAACATGGAGTGGCTGGCCTCCCGGTTTAAAAAAGAATATGACTTTACCCTTCTGGACTGCCCGGCGGGGATCGAACAGGGGTTTAAAAATTCCATTGCCGCGGCGGATGAGGCGGTGGTGATCTGCACCCCGGAAGTCTCCTCGGTCCGGGATGCCGACCGGGTGATCGGGCTTCTGTATGCGCGTTCCATCACGCCCAAGCTGATCGTCAACCGGATCGTTCCCAGAATGGTTGAAAACGGTGACATGCTGAGCCACGAAGACGTGGTGGATGTCCTGTCCATCGATCTTCTGGGCCTGGTTGAAATGGATGAAAAAGTGGTCGTTTCCAGCAATACAGGAGCTCCGCTGGTGATGCAGAAAGAATCCAAAGCGGGAATGGCCCTGCAGCGGATCGCCCTGCGGCTGGACGGGCATCCCGACCTGCCCATTGAAAATCCCATGAAGCCGAACAGTATCTGGAAAAAACTGGGCTTCAAATTCAGCCGAAAAAATAAGGATGCCAGATGAATTTCAACACAATGCTGAAAAAACTGCTGAACAAGCCCGACAGCAAGGATATTGCCAAAAAGAGGCTCAAATTCGCCCTGGTTTACGACAAGCTGGAGGTCAAAGATGACATGCTGATCAATCTCCAGCAGGACCTGGTGGAGGTTATTTCCAGGTATTTCGAGATCGACCGGGAATCGATTCTTTTAGATATTCAACGCTCGGACAACTGCTCCGCGCTGGTGTTCAATACGCCGATTCTTTCGGCCAAACGCCGGCAGACCGGCATATCCGCGGCCTGAAAAACAAGATTAAAAAAACGAAAATCAAAGCCGGCCGCACCCTCCCTACAGGATATCCTTGTAGGTCATGCGGATATAGCGGTATAAATCCTCACCGATGGCAAGCCCCTGGTCGATGAACTGAGGGCCGTACGCCCTGCCGGTTTCGGTGCGAAATGTTTGCCTGATTTTTTTCAAAAAAGACATTCCTCTCGGATACAGGCTCATAAACCGGCCCAAGGGGATATGGGCAAAGGCCACCATGTCCCAGACCGTCTTCGTAAAGTTTTCAGGGCCGAACCGGAATTTGTCCGAATCATAGAGGCAATCTGACAAAAGCGCTCCCCGCCGGGTGGCGCTTTTGTCATTGGCGGAAAAGGCCTCGTGATTTTTAATGGCCAGGCAGATATCTTCCACATCCGGACCCGCCAGTGAAAATGATGCCAAGACCACTTTCGCCGCTTCGGCCCCCTTCCGGGCATGGTGCTCCTCTTTTCGGACAATATCATGCAGGAGCCCCGCACACTGGGCCAGGCGGACCTGATGGCGCATCTCATTTCCGTTCAGCGACGTGCATCCCGATTCGATCATGACCAGAACGCCCGCGTCCAGGGCCACCTTGTCCGCATGTGCCATGCCGTGGCCGAAATCGTCCTCGATTTTTCCGGCCACCACTTCCCGCAGCCCGCGCACCATTTCATCCGAATCAAAGAATTCTGATGAAACGCTCACCTGTTCTTCATGATCCGGATAAAAATCAAGGCGCGGATACGTCGATGCGATCTCAGACGCCATCCGGCGCAAATCCCGGTAAATCGAGCCTGTTTGATCATCACTGCAATTGCTCATCATCAAAATTCACCTATCGGATAAGGCCAAACAGCGCCGATGCATTCTGGCCGCAGATCAAGGTTCTATTCTCATCTGTGATTCCGGCGGATTCAAGATCCGCAAAATAGCGCTTCGGCCCGATCAGGGGATAATCCGTTCCCAAAAGAATCCTGTCGGCGCCTGCGGCGGCGATGGCCACCGGATAAATTTCCGGGCCGTACAGAAAGGGGGAGGCCGCCGTGTCGTAATAGACATTGGCCAGCTTTTCCCGGACCTCCTTCTTGAGCAGCCGGTAGAAAAAGATTCCGCCGCCCCAGTGCGCCAGGATGATTTTGTTTCCCGGAAAAACGGAGCAAAGGGCGTATATCTGGGCCAGGGTATTTTCCGTCTTTCCCGGATACAGATGTCCCACCGGTTCATTGGTGTGGATCATCACCGGTGCGCCGCGGTCTTCGCAAAGGCGCATGATCGGCTCCAGCCGCCGGATGGCTTCTTCGTCGATGCCGCCCTCATAGAAGGCCAGTTCCCCCGCACCGGAAAGTCCCGCATCGAGGCACCGCTCCACTTCCGCGGCTGCCTGGGGTGCGGCCGCATCCATGCAGCACATGCCGATGAGACGATCCGGAAATCGGGCCGCCGATTCCAGAACATAATCATTGTGGAGCTTGAATCGTTTTGCATCCTTCCATGGAAATCCAAACGTCACGGATACATCCACCCCTTGGGCATCCATGGCGGCGATCAGGTTTTCGGCATCAACCAGTCTCGACCGGGGTGAATCATATAAAAGTCGAAACGCTTCCTCTCCTTCAAAACACGCCTGCCGGTCCCGGCATATGGACGGCGGGAAAATATGGGTATGAACATCCACGATCATCTTCGGTCAAAATCCTTTCAAATCCTGAAATTTGGAATCCACGTTTCATCTTGACGGATTCCATGGTAACAATATAATATTTGTCCATATGATCTGTAAATATGATATTGAGTGACGTTCAGCCTCCCGTCGATTCCGATTTTTGTGATTTGTGGTTTGCGCGGGGGTTTACCGGCTGAGTTTTTCAGGCACCAATCGATCATTTGTGAACTTCAATCGGCTGTTTCTGCTGATAATATTTTTCCCCGGACAAAAAATCGGAGTCAGGCATGAGCATGAAAAAACTGTTCACCATTTTTGAAGAACCCGGCAAAATCAACACGCAACAAACGCTTGAACTCGCCTGCGACCGGGCAAAGGAAATCGGCATCAATGAGGTCGTGATCGCCTCCGCCTCGGGAGAAACCGCCTACAAGGCGCTGGAGGTGTTCAAGGGGTTCAAGATCACCACCGTCACCTATCATTGCGGGTTCAAGGAGCCATTTCAGGGGGCCATGAAGGCGGACGTGCGAAAGGACCTGGAAGAAGAAGGGGTGAAGGTGGTGGAGGCCACCCATGCGCTTTCCGGCGTGGAACGCTCCATCGCCAAAAAATACACCGGCAGTTACCCGGTTCTGCTGATCGCCGACACCTTGCGCCTGTTCGGCCAGGGGACGAAGGTGGCGGTGGAGATTACCATTATGGCCGCAGACGCGGGGGCGCTTTCCGGAAACGATATCATCGCCATCGGCGGAACCGCCAAGGGGGCGGACACGGCGCTGGTCATCAAACCCGCCCACCAGTCCAGCATGTTCGACCTCAAGATCAGGGAAATCATCTGCAAGCCCCGGGCATTCTGATCCTTTATGGCTTGTTCCCCCATTGAACGCCATGTGGTGCTGGTTGCCCCCGAAATCCACTGGAACACCGGAAACATCGGCAGAAGCTGCCTGGGCGCCGGCGCTTTTCTGCACCTGATCAAGCCGCTGGGTTTTTCCATAGACGACAAGATGGTCAAACGAGCGGGGCTCGATTACTGGCCCCGGGTCAACCTGACCGTCTGGAACGATTTTTCAACCTTAAAAGATCATTTCAGGATCATTGCAGACGAGGTCGCGCTGTTTACCAAAACCGGCGCCTCGCCCGTCTGGAAACTTCCTTCCCGCAACCGGCTGTTTCTGATCTTCGGATCGGAAACAGAAGGTCTTCCGGCCTGGTATGTGCAAACCTTCGGCCGGGCCTCCACCTACCACATCCCCATCAGAAAGGAAATTCGAAGCCTCAACCTTTCCACAGCCGTTGGCATCGCCCTTTATGAAAGCCTGAGGAACGGACCTGTATTCCATGAATGGTGCTGAAAGGGTGCGGCTTTTGCCCGGAAGATTGGCGATCATCAGGCCAGCAGCTGCTCGATCCGGGCCTTGAGATCCTTGACCTTGACCGGTTTGGGGAAAAAATCGTCCACCTGTCCGCGAAATGCCTCAACGGCAGCATCCAGGCACGCAAAGGCGGTGATCATGATGACTTTGGTCCCCGGCAGTTCCGATCTGACGGTTCGCAGCACTTCCATGCCGTCGATCCCCTTCATCTTCAGATCGGTGATGACCAGATCGAATTTTTCCTCCTTGAGACGGGCCAATGCCGGCTCCGCACTGAGAAAACTCTCCACCACGAAACCATCCTTTTCAAAATGGATCCTCAGCATTTTCCCGATCACATATTCATCATCGATGACCATTATTTTCCGGTTCATTTTCGATCCTTTCCATTTCTTTGGAGCAGAAAGATCAACTCCTTTTTTCCGGTGAACGCGTTTTTTTGACTTGCCCTTCCTGTCCGGTGGTGCGCCCCACCGGAAGGGTTATGGCAAATGTCGTGCCGACGCCGACTTCGCTGCTGACAATGATGGTTCCACCATGATTTTTGATGATGCCGTAACTGACGAAAAGCCCCAGTCCGGTCCCGCTGGTCCCCTTGGTGCTGAAAAACGGATCGAACAGGTGCGGCAAAATCTCCGCCGGTATCCCGTTGCCTGTATCGGTCACCAGGATTTCCATCATTTCGGCCTGATCTTTCCACTGGGTCGCAAGGGTCAGCTTTCCACCGGGCGGGGTGGCGTGCATGGAGTTGGTGATCAGGTTGACCATGACCTCTATGATCCGGTTCTCGTCTATCATCAGGGGCGGAATCCCCGCCTGGAGGTTCGTCTGGACATCGATATTGCTGATATCAATCATGTTCTGAACCAGCTTGAGACTTCTATGGATGACTTCATCGATATCGATTTGTCTGGAATCCTGTTTTTTCGGTTTGGAAAAGTCCAAAAGATTGGTCACGATATCCTTGATCCGGTCCGACTCATCCTCGATCATCTGCATGAAGTCAAACCGGTCCTTTACGCTCAGCGTGTCATAATGCTCCAGGTAGGTCTGGGCGATCATGGAAATGTTGTTTAGGGGATTGCCCAGTTCATGCGCGACGCCGGCCGTGAGAATGCCCAGTGAAGCCAGCTTTTTGGCCTGGATGATCTGCGCCTCCCGGGTCTGCAGTTCCCGGGACATGAAATTGATGGCCTGCAGAACCGATCCGACCTCATCTTTTGGGATTTCAACTTTTTCCACTTCGTAATACTTTCCATCGGAGATGAACCGGGCGGCTTTTTTGATCTTGTTCAGCGAGGATGAAATATTGAAAAAAAACAGATACCCGATGGTAATGGCGGACAGGAGCATCACGGATAGCGATGTGAAAAGCTCCTTTTTGGAACCCGCTATGATTTCATGCGTTTCCTTTCGCTCCCGGCTGATGAGGTGTTTTGAAAATTCCCGCAGAACATGGCCCGTCTCACGAATTTGGTTGTGCATGGCCGGATTGACGCTCGGATGGATCTCGATCATCTTGATCAACTTGAGATAATCGGCGATGCTCGCCTTGAGCTGTTCGAAATTGTCACTGCCGGTGGCCCGAATGATGTCGGGTTTAACCGAATCCATCATCTTAAGGCTATTTGCCAGCCGTTCTCGAAGCTGCTGGAGGGCGCTCTTGTCATTGTACAGGAGATAATTTTTTTCATCCAGCCGTGCTTCGAGAAAAGAGGCGTTCAGATCATCCGCTATTTCCATGAAGCGCAGATTAGTCGATACCAGGTCCAGATTCCGGTAGGCGTAAAAACCGATCAGAGCAATCAGGATAACGGCGCACGCATTGATGAAATGAATTTTGTAGACGATTTTCATGATTGTTTTATTCCTTCAGGGCGCAATCGGGCTGCATAATGGCACAAAGAGAGGCCTCGTGCTGTTCCTTGCGCACCGGCCAGTACCAGACCACCCCGTCAATCACCATGGCCAGGCCTGCCAAAATCAGGAGTCCGTCAAATACGGTCATCAGATTGAAACCAAAATACCCGATCAAACCCAGGCCGATACTGACGAAGGCAACGCCGGTCCGAATAAATGCGAGACCGATCCGGGCACGGGCGTACATGGTTCGGTAAGCGCTTAAAATGGTGCGCTGGGCGGCCATTGAGGTCCGCTCGTGGGACAGCCGTGAACGGTCCTTCTGGTCGAAGGACGAATCGATCCGAACGCAATTGCTGGAAATGTTATCGGCGATGCGGGCCAGCATGGTCTTTCTTCGAAGGAGAAACCCGGGGACGGTTCTCGACGAACTGGAAATTTTCAAAAAAATAAAGCGTCGCTCCCGTTACTTCCACCATGGTCTGATGGCGGGGCGGGGCGGGCGCTGATCTTCTGATCCGGTAATAACCCATCAGCCCGTAAATCACCACGCCCAGGCCCGCAGCGATCATCATCCAGCAGCATAGCGCGCGATTGTCCGGCCGCATGCGCAGAATGGTCCCGCCGATAATAATCAATCCCAGTCCGCCCCGCAGAAGGCTCAATCGGGTTTTGGCCATGGTGAAGTCGGTTCGGTAGGAAGCCAGGCGCGTGCGCCAGCGGCTCATGGTGTTTCGCCAGAAGGCAAGGCCGGTCCGCTCATTGCCGATCAGGTGGTCCGGAGCGGAATTTAAAAAATCGGCGATGAATGCGCAGACGTCTTCATCAAGCGCCACCCGGAATTCATGCAGCGGGGCCGGGATCAGTTTTTTTACGGCAGCGATCATTTCGATGTCTTTTGGGTCCACAGCGGCAATGATCACGGTATTCCCCTCCTTTATGGCCGGAAACCATTTCTGGGCATAAAGCGGCTCCCGGTCCAGACCGGCCAGCAGTTCAAACGGGACCGGCAGCCGTTCATCGTATTCCACCCATCCGCAATCAAAATAAGAGGCCAGCGCCTCCAGCAGTTTGCGGCGCGCAATGCCGTATTCGGACCGAAGGATTTTCTCAACCGAGATATTCCGGCCATCCGCGGCATCACAGGCGTCGCTGAGATCTTCGGCCCTCAGCTGCCCGGTATCGATCAGGGATTGAAACTTTTGCATTTCACGCCCCATGTCCCTGTCAGATATATTCATTATCCAGCACGATCTTTTTCCAGGAGGAAGCGGGCCGGGCATAATCCGGAATCATTATTTCCATATCCCCGTAACAATACGGGAACGCATTGCGGATCTTCTCGGCCGGGATATGCCAGTACAAGCCGTCGGCAATGAAAAACAACCCGATCCCCGCCAGGATCAGCTCAAAACCGGTCCAGAACGGATTGGCCGTACCGAAATACAGCAGGAGCCCTATGCCCACCGAAAAAATGCTGACCCCCGTCCGAACAAATGCCATTCCGGTTCTGGACCGCGCCATGACCGTGCGAAGCTGTGCCTTCAGATTGCGCCTTTCGGCAAGCAGGGTCCGTTCCAGGGCGAGGCCCGTGGTCCCCCATATCCCCGGCGCCCAGGAGCAGTCGATGCAGAATGCAGAAGGGAGGTCGTCGGCGCCGTCGGAGCAGGCATCCCTGCGCAACGGATTGAACATGAAATCCCATATGGAAACGCTCCCGGTGGCCTTCTTGATGGTTTTCAAGCTGGCCTTCCCGGCGTTCAAACCCCTGAGGTACCAGTTAAATCCCTCCATGCTCATGGCAACGCCCAGAAGAATGAGAATGCCATCCAGGATGCTCCAGGGCCCGGCGGAAAATTGTCGAAGGAGCAAAATTCCCAACCCGATATACGAAATCCCCGTGCGGGCGAACGCCAATCCCGTTCGGGCACGGGCCATTACCGTGCGGTAGTAGGCAAGCAAGGTGCGGTTGTCTGCCAGGTCGGTTCGGTCGATGGCCAGGAATCGGCGCTTCATGACCGGCGAAAGCATGTTCCAGTTTCTGCGGAGCTGCTCCGCTCCCGCGATCGGGGGCGTGCGGGTGAGTCCCGCTACGGTTTTCCCGGGTCCGAGTTCCAGGGTCGTCGATCCGAAGGTCGGATCCGTCGCCGGGTAATCGGAAAGACGCTTTCCCGCCCCCCGCACCGGCAAATACCAGATCAGTCCGTCAATGGACATGCCCAGTCCGGCCAGGACAAGGGCCGCCTCCAGTAGGTTGAAGTAATCGATGCCAAAAATTCTGAAAAGCACCAGGCCGATGGAAATAAACGAAATTCCGGTCCGGATGAAGGATAAACCGGTTCTGCCTTTGGCCATCGAAGTTCGATAATGAGCCAGCGTCGTGCGGTTTTCGGCAAGCCGGGCCCGAAGCCCGGCAAGGGAGACCCGGCTGGCCCATGGCGGAAAACCGGGATTGACGTCCTGCTGGTTTTCAATAAATCGGATGATATCGGATGGAAGCGCCACCGAAAACCGGATCTGTTTTCGGCTCTAATGTTTCGGTAATTTCCTGGCAGAGGGCGCCATCCTGTGGATTGTATAGAAGCACATGGGCGGAATCTCCGGTGACCGAAAGCGGAAACCATAACCGCCGCTTTAATTTTTCCAGGTCGATGGATCGAAAAATAGCCGGGTCCGGGCAAATCGATTCGTCATATTCCGCTGTCGGCAGATGATAATGACTGGAAAGGCATTTCAGGATTTCATGTTTTGCAATCCCCCTGCGAATCAGCAATTCCGGGAAAGGGCAGCCGGAAAGGGCAGCCTCCCTGATGGTCCGTGACAGACTCCTTTCGGGTCATATTTTTTTCCCGGGCGAGCGCCTTCAGGCATTGAAAGACAGGTGTGGCCGGGGGTGTTTGTGTAGTGGGCTTCTGCAGCACGTTTTCAACAGCCGGTTAAAAAAGACGGGAAATTACGAGGGGCGTTCCGTTATCTGTCGGAACATGACACGGATCAATTTGCATGTCAAACCCTCAAAAAAACAGGGATCGGCTAAAATCCCCCGAGGATCATTTTTCCTTGATGAACTTGAAGAATCCGCCCCGGTTCAGATAGCGGCGGTAAAAAGACGGGGGTTTCTGCCCGTTTTCCAGCATGGATTTGAGATAGCTGATGTTATTCTTGATGGATTCGATGTACAGGTCCCGGTCGATGTCCCACCGGTATTTGAAATGATGCGTCATATGAGCGGCGATGTTGTCCAGGTCCCGGTTTAATCGCTTCCGGGCCACGTTTTTATAGAAGCCTTCAGTCTTTTCAAGCAGTTCTTCTTCGGACGCAACGCCCGGGATTCCAGCTTCCTCAAACTCCTTGAACAGGAGAATGAGTTTTTCCAGATAGTGCCGATCCGCCATCTGGGCCAGCAAATCGGCTGAACCCACAATCTTGCCCAGTGTTTCCAACTCTTTTGATCTAAAGATAATTTCGGCAATGTCGATGTTCAAGTTCGTGCACTTGATCAATTGTGCACAATCCTCCGTCTGTCTTTCTGAGAAATCCTTGCGGGCCAGGTTTTCCCGCATGAAATCGATACTGCGCTTCTCATGGCCGATGGTGTATTTCGCCCCGGTTCCCTTGCGGTCAAATTCGGTCTGGATCAGACCCGAATCATGGTAAAGGGCGGCAAGAAGGCCCAGAAGGATATTTTCGACATGGAATTTGTGGCCGCCCTTGATGGCCCCGTGGATGAGTCGGGCAGTGGCCAGGGTAACCATGATGGTGTGTTCCAGGTTATGATACTTGGTATTGGAAGCCCGGTATCCGGGATAATCCCCGTTGAAGAGCCGGATGATGTCCTCATACACGGATTGCAGGCGCTCTTTAATCATGTTGGACTCAAGCAGGGAAAGAATGGTGACGATTTCTTTCCAGACCTCCTGGGGATCATGCGTCTCAATCAGGTCATAGAGTTTGATGTCATTTTTTTTTCTCATCGCATTCCCCTGAGGCTGCCGGTTCCGGCGGACATTATCGGTTCCGGGATTTGGCTGGCGTGTATCGGATGTTACCGGCGCTTGAGATGAAAGAGTGACTGGCCCGCCTCTGAATCAGCGGGTCCGCCCCATCTTGCCATACTGGTTTTTTAAAAAAATGACCCACTGATATATTTTATTCTATTTTAATTGACCGGTTCAGGTCAATTAAAAAAGGGCCGGTCCGTCCGGGCCGCTGCTGAGGCGATGTGCCGGCTTATCATTCCAACCCGACACGGCCGTCCCATTTTAATACCTGATCATATTGACAATACAGCAGATATGGTTATTTTAAATCCGACTGAAAACAAGGTTCAGACGGCTGTAAAACCAGATCCGGCCGTCTGACGCATAAAAGGAGGAAGCATGCGTTTTGACAAGTTTACCATCAAATCCCAGGAACTGATTCAGAATGCCCAGGCGGCTGCTTCGCGCAAGCATCACCAGCAGATCGAGCCGGAGCACCTGCTTCAGATCATGCTTGAGGAACCCGATGGCATCGTAACGGCCATTTTCCGCAAAATCGGTGTTTCTGCCGATGAAATCAGCCGCCAGATCAGGGCGGCAGTGGACAGACTGCCGCGGGTGGAGGGATTTGCCGGGGATGCCTATCTTTCTTCCCGCACCAAGAAGGTGCTGGAAAAGGCATTCGAAGAAGCCGACCAGATGAAGGACCAGTACGTCAGCATAGAGCATATTTTCCTGGCGCTGGCCAGCGAAAAAAGCGGCGATATCTCAAAGATATTCCAGCAGCCGGGGCTCGGCCGGGAATCCATTTTAAAGGTGCTGATGGAAATCCGCGGCAACCAGACCATCACGGACCAGAACCCCGAGGACAAATACCAGGCCATGGAAAAATATACCCGGGACCTGACCGAACTGGCCCGACTGGGAAAGCTCGATCCGGTCATCGGCCGTGATGAAGAGATCCGCCGGATTGCCCAGGTGCTGTCTCGCCGCACCAAGAACAACCCGGTGCTCATCGGCGAACCCGGGGTGGGCAAGACGGCCATCGTGGAAGGACTGGCCCAGCGCATCGTGGAAGGCGATGTATCCGAATCACTCAAGAACCGCAAACTGGCCGTTTTGGATATGGGTTCACTGGTAGCCGGCGCCAAATACCGGGGGGAGTTTGAAGACCGCTTGAAGGCGGTGGTCAAGGAAGTGGAAAAGGCCGAAGGCAGGATCATCCTGTTCATTGACGAACTGCACACCCTGGTGGGGGCGGGTGCGGCCCAGGGGTCGCTGGACGCCTCCAACATGCTCAAGCCCGGACTGGCCCGGGGAACCCTGAGGTGCATCGGGGCCACCACCATCACCGAGTACCGCAAGTACATCGAAAAGGATGCGGCCCTGGAAAGGCGGTTTCAACCGGTAATGACGTCAGAACCCACCGTGGAGGACACCATCTCCATCCTGCGGGGGCTGAAATCAAAATACGAGGTCCATCACGGGGTGAAAATAAAGGATTCGGCCATCGTGGCCGCGGCCACGCTGTCCGAGAGATACATCACCGACCGGTTCCTGCCGGACAAGGCCATCGATCTGATCGATGAGTGCGCCTCGCGGCTGCGCATCGAAATTGACTCCAAGCCGACGGAAATCGATGAGATTCAGCGCAAGATCACCCAGCTGGAGATCGAGCGCGAGGCCTTGAAAAAAGAAACGGATGGCGCCTGTGTCGATCGACTGGAGAAGCTGGAGCGGGAACTGGGATCGCTCAAGGAAGATTTCAATCGGATGAATGCCCATTGGCAGCAGGAAAAGGAGATCCTCGGCACCATCCGGGCCATCAAGACCCAGCTGGACCAGGTCGGCATACAGGAGCAGCAGGCCGAGCGGGAAGGCAATCTCGAAAAGGTGGCCGAACTGCGCTATGGCCGGCGAAATGAGCTTAAAAAACAGCTGGACGAGGCAGGGGCCAAAATGGCCGATCTCCAGAAAGCCCGCAAGATGCTGCGGGAGGAGGTGGATGCAGAGGATATCGCCGAGATCGTGTCCAAGTGGACGGGCATTCCGGTCAACAAGATGCTGGAAGGCGAACGGGAAAAGCTGGTGCACATGGAAGACCGCCTCAAGCGTCGGATCATCGGTCAGGAAGAAGCGGTCCGCGCGGTGTCAAACGCGGTCCGGCGCGCCCGTTCAGGCCTCCAGGACCCCAATCGCCCCATTGGATCGTTTATCTTCATGGGCCCCACCGGGGTGGGAAAAACAGAACTGGCCAAGGCGTTGGCCGAGTTTCTCTATGACAATGAACAGGCGGTGATCCGGGTGGACATGTCCGAGTACATGGAAAAACATTCGGTGTCCAGGCTCATCGGCGCCCCCCCGGGGTACGTGGGATATGAGGAAGGCGGTTACCTCACCGAATCGGTCCGCCGGCGGCCCTATTCCGTAGTGCTCTTTGACGAGATCGAAAAGGCGCACCCGGACGTATTCAATGCCCTGCTGCAGATCCTGGATGACGGACGGCTGACCGACGGGCAGGGAAAAACAGTCGATTTCAAGAATTCCCTGATCATCATGACCTCAAATGTCGGGAGCCATCTGATCCAGGAATATCAGGAATCGCGGCGCGATGAGATGGAAACCCTGGTGATGCAGGCCCTGCGGGCCAATTTCAAGCCGGAGTTTCTCAACCGGATCGACGAGACCATCATTTTTCACAACCTGACCCACACCCAGATCCGGCAGATCGTGGACATTCAGTTTACCCGTCTGCAGAAACGACTGGCGGACAGAAACATCGAACTGGTGCTCTCGGATGCGGCAAAAGACCTGCTGGCGGAAAAAGGGTTCGACCCGGTCTTCGGCGCCCGTCCGTTGAAGCGGACCATCCAGCAATACATCGAGAATCCGCTTTCCATGGAGATCCTCAAAGGCGCGATTCCGGAGGACAGCCGGGTGGAGGCCGATGCCAGGGACGGGGAAATCACGTTTCAAACCGTTGAAATCGATCCGCGCGCCGTATCGGCGGCTTAACATATAACGAAAAGCTAAAAGAGCAAGATCAAGGGACCGGGGCGCGTTTTCCGATGGTGCAGCGCACCTCCACGCGGTCTTCGCTGACCTGCAGGGAGGCGGATTCCAGGACCAGCCTGGCGGTAATGCGGCAGGACTGGGTCAGCTTATCCAACTGGATCGGTTCGGTGTAGAGAGTGGCGGTTCTTTTGAGAAGCTGACTGGCGCCCGTCACCTTGATCTGGGACGGGGAAATCACCGCACTTTCCAGGATCAGCCCTTCGGGGATTTTTCCCGTCCAGTTGACCTGAATGGGAATCTTCTTGGTTGCCGTCTGGTCCAGCGTCACCCTCAGAGATGCGGGTTCGATGCGATTCAACCGCACGCCGGGGGGAAGCACCACGTTATGGCCATTTAAATTGAAGGTATTTTCTCCGATGGCCGCCTTGCTCAGATCGATGGCCACCTTCAGCTGGGCCGGCTGAAGGGTTTTGATCAGAGCCCCCGACCCGGAAAGATACAGATCGACCGTGCTGGCCGATGTATCGAAGATATTTAAATTCACGTTCCGGTTCGTAAATTCCACCGGCACCTCGATGGTGGTCAGGGTCTGCATCCCCTTGCTGAAACTGAACCACACCGCGGTGATGCAGATGACGCACAACATGGCCACCGCGGACAGTTCCAGGGTTTCGCGCCGGATGCCTTCTGCTTTGCCGGATTCGATCCCCAGGTGCTGCCGGAGTTCATTTAACAGCATGCGGTTGTCCCGGATATCGATGATGTCGTCTCCCCGGGCAACGGTCACGCCGCCGGTTTCCTCGGATACCGCGATTACCATGGCGTCCGTCTCCTGGGCCAGTCCGATGGCCGCCCGGTGACGGGTTCCGAACCGCTGGGGCAGGTCTTTTCGCTGGCTCAAAGGAAGGATGGTGCCGACCCGGGCGATTCGGCGCCCCTCCACCAGAATGGCGCCGTCATGGACCGGATTGCCCTGCCAGAATATGGACAGGAGCATCTCTTTTGAAATCAACCCCTGCCACTCGATGCCGCCGGTCACCATCTCACCCAGGTTTTCCTTTCCGGGCAGGACGATCAGGGCGCCGATCCGTCTGCGGGACAGCTCATGGACGCTTTCCGTGATAATGTCCATGGGGGTGTTGGCCGTTTTCCGGGGAAAGCCCCACAGAATGGCCCGCCAGTTCCGGGCCTGGAGCACATTGCTGATTTCATTCCGAAATACGATGATGATGATCAGCGCCGCCACCGCGATGATGCCCTGCATGACCCAGCTGGTGACGATCAGCCCCATTTCAGCGGCGACCCGCTGAAACACCCACAGCAGGGCCAGCCCCCCGACCACCCGGATGGCCCGGGTGCCGCGAAACAGCACATAAAGGCGAAACAGGATATAGCTGTTGAGCAGGATATCCACCACATCCTGCCAGCGGATGATGCCGGTCAGCGTTTCGAATGCCATTTTCCTATTCCGTCACGGAAAACCGCAGTACGTCGAGCACCCGGTTATCCGCATCCACGATGTCCACCCGCCAGGGGCCCCGGTCGGATTCCCGCAGCTGGATGCTGCTGTAAGTGGACCAGCGGGGGGATTTTAGCATCAATATCTTGGTGGTCACCAGTTCATCCCGGCGATACCATTTGTGCAGCACGCTGGTATCCCCTTCGATGCCTGAAAACTGGGTGTAGCAGATGAGCTTGCCCACGGTCACGGAAAAGGCGATGCCCGGATTGACGGGCGCAAAATCGGCAATCCCTTCGCACATGGCGGCTTTATCCAGCTTCAGGCTGGACTTGGGCGCTTCGGCGGCATCGGTTTTTGGGCAGAGATAAAGTCCGGCAACTGCCAGAAAGATAAAGATTTTCAAGATGATATGATTTGCCCTGCAGGGCTGTTGCAGCTGTGTTTTCATGTCTGGTCACTTGATTTTTATTTACAATATTTCGCTCAACAGAAATCGGTTAGCACATGCACCCCTTTTTGTCACGGCTGTTTTTGAATCCCGGAAACGGATTTTTCGATGCATGCGTTCATGCATCTGAGTATTGAAATTTTCCTTTTACATCGATAAACGCATGGGGTAATCTTTGCCGAATTCTCATGCGGGTCAACAGTTTGGGAGTCTTTTCCCAAGGAGGATGCCATGGCAGACGATTTCGTCCATGCCTTTTTATTCGAAGGTTCACGTATCAAAAAACAGAAAAACCGGATCTGCGCGCATTTCCGGATGGATTCGAAAAAAGAGGGATGGGTGGGCATTCCCCACGGCGGTATCGGCATGGGGGCGATTTTAGAACTGGGTCAGCGGCTCCATGCGGATTCAAACGGGACGGAAATGGCCTATCCCCTGCACTGCAGCTTCCGCATGGGCGGAGCCGAAGCCCGCATGAACGATGAAGTCGACGTCGTGGTCGAAACCGACGGCGCCAAAATCACCGGTCAAATCTCCGTCATGGGGGCGGCCATGCCCTATATCACCGGCGAGATCATCCCCGCAGGCGATTGGTCCGGATCCGATGCCGCAAAGGATGATTCGGCGGCCTCATATATCCCGGATTCCGTTTCAAAACTCCAGGGGGCGCTTACCCCCCTTCCCCATTACCGGAACTGTTTTGTGTGCGGTGCGGAGCGAATCCATCCGGGGCTCAAGCGGCGCTTTCATTTCTGGGATAATACCCCCCATGGCCCCATGGTATGCGCCTTTGCGGGATTTGACCCGGAAGATGGACAGACCATCCTGCGGTTTCACCAAAACGGCGGGTTTCACCCCATGGTCCATTTTGCGGTGCTCGATGAAACCATGGGATGGGCCGGGTTCTTTAAAGCCGCAAACGGCGGAGTATCCGTCCGCCTGAAATACACCCTGCACCGCAACGTCGGCATCCATGAAAAAGTGGTATTTTTCGGCCGGGGGGAACGGGTCATGGGCCGCATCGACAAGCGGATGCTCTTCTGGGCCTCCGGCTGCGGCGCAGTGTCTGCAGATGACGGACGGCTGGAGGTGGTGATGACCGCATCCGGGCAGTGGTTTGCCATGCCGGAACTAACCGGACAGATGCGGACCGAACTGATACCGGCAGAACTCACCCGGCAGGCATTCGCCTTTGCCGAGGCCCTGAGCAAAAGGGGAGAATAAAACAATGGAATAATGGAAAATTGGAAAATTGGGTAAACCAGATCGGCTAAAACCCCATCATTCCATCATTCCAATATTCCAATATTCCATTATATCTTTTTCCACTGTCGCGGCTGATCCGCGACACCTGCTAAAACGTATACCCGATGTTGAAATGCCAGGCACCGGGGCTTTCATTTTCCTTCCGGTCCACTTTCCAGCCGTACAGCAGGCCCACGGGGCCGATGGGGGTGATGTAGCGCAGTCCTCCGCCCGTGCCCGCCCGCCATTCATCTGAACCCGCATCGACCAGGGGGTCGCGGATGGCTCCGGTGTCATAGAAGGCGACCAGTTCGAAATTCATCCCGAGGTCGAAACGGAACTCCACGCTTCCCATCAGGGAGGTCCGGCCGCCCACCGGATCACCGTCGGCATCGAACCGGAGTTGGTTTTCCGCAAATCCCCGGACGTCGGTGGTGCCCCCCAGGAAGAACAGCTGGTCTTCGGGGATATTGCTTTCCGGGCCGAAAGGATCGATATAGCCGACCCGGGTCCGCAGGGCGATGGTAAACCGCTTCAAGGGCGTCAGGTAGCAGCGGTTTTCCCATCGGTACTTGAGAAAATCATCCAGAGAATTTTTTACGCCCTTGGAGATATCCACCGAAAAAGCGGAATAGATGCCCCGGGTGGGCTGAATAAATGAATCCGTGCTGGTATAGACGATGCCCGGCGTGGTCACCAGGATGGAACGGGGATCATAGAGGTCGGCATCGTCGGGCGGAATCGGCGAATTGTCGATGCGGTACTGTTCACGATTTTCGTAGCGAAACGTCAGGGCCCCGTCCAGATGATCGGAAAAGCTGCGGGAAAAACCGGCGGATGCGCCGAGGGTGCGCACCCCGAAATTCTGGTTGATTTCCTCGGATTCTTCGGCAAAAACCGTACTGGTGGCGGAAATACGGCTTCCCAGCAGCCGGGGTTCCGTGATCCCCAGCTGGGCCAGATAGCCGATCTGGCTCCATTCCAGGCTGGCCTTGACCTCCTTGTTCAGGCCCAGGAAATTGATATCCCCTACCGCCGTGTTGATATAAAACTGGCGCCAGGTATCATATCCAGTGGTAAACTGCAGATAATACGGTTTTTTCTCATTTACTTGTGCCAGCAGACTCACCCGGTCGGCCTTTTCCGAAAGCCCCACGGCCTGGAACTGCACCGATTCCAGGGCATTGATATCCCGGATATTCCGCTCGGAAGCCAGCATCTTCTCCAGCGAAAACGGCTGGCCCGGCAGGAGGGTCATCTCCTCGGCCAGGGTTTGCCTTCGGGTCTTGAAATTGCCGATAAAGAAGGCATCACCCATCTCCACATAGGGGCCCTCCCGGACCGTAAAGACGATATCGGCCCGGGTCTGGTCCGGGCTCATGTCGATCTTGTAATCCACTGAAACATAGGGATATCCCCGCTCGGAAATGTTTTTGGCCAGCCGGGTGCGGCTTTCCTGCACCCGATCGGGCTCAAAGGGCGTGCCGGACGGCAGTTCCAGCATCCTGCGGGCATCTTCTGCGCCCACCATCTGCAACCCGTTGACCGTCACATCCGAGACCCGGGTCTGCGGGCCTTCCACGATCTTCAGAAGAATATCCACGCTGACCGATTTCGATTCAGGCAAATTCTTACGCTTAACCACCGGAGCAATGTCCGCATTTACATATCCGTTTTGCCGATACAGCGTGGTGATGGCTGCAATGTCTTCGCTCAATATGTCCGGCACATAGACCCCGCCGCCAGTCCAACCGGAGGGGGCGGTGAGCATCTGCTTTTTTATTTTTGCCCCGGTAAATGCGTGGTTGCCGTTGATGGCAACGCGCCTGACCCGATAGCGGGGGCCTTGTCTGATATTGAGCCGGATTCTGCGGACCGGGTTGCCCTTGTCAAATGCCGGTTCATCTTCCATATCGACTTTTGCATCTAAAAACCCGGCATCCCGGTAGCGTTTTTCGATATTGCGGATGCTTTTGCGCAGCCCGAAATCATTTGCGTTTCCCCGGCTGAAAATTTCAAGGTCCTTCTTCAGGGTAAAATCCCAGAAAAATTCATTTCCGTTCATCTCCACTTCATAGAGGGGGCCTTCATCAATGATAAATCGGATATTCGCCTTTCCCGAAGCCGGGTCTTTGTCGACACTGGTCTTGATTTCCACATCGCTGTAATGGTGTTTCCGGTATAAATTGAGCAGGGTCTGCCGGTCTTTCTTCAGATCGTCGGCAACCAGCCGCGAGGGGCCGCCGAACAGCAGGGAAGACTGCCAGGTGATCAGCGGGATTTTCAGCCGCAGATCCGAAAATGCATCGTTTCCGGTAAATTCGACGTCATCGATACGGTAATAGCGGCCCCGGTGGATATCCATGTGAATGATCACAGTGCCGTCTTTCGGGTCCTGATTCGCTTTCAGATCGATCTCAGGATCGATGTATCCCTCTTTTCTGTAAAGATCGATGATGTAGCGCTTCTGAGCGGCCATTGTTTCAGGGGAGAAGGGATCGCCGGTTTCAATGGTCAGCGCGTTTCGGATTTCCTTTTCCAGCAGGGGAAACCCGCCGCTGACGGCGATTTCCTTGATCCGGGGAAACGGGGTGAGGTAAAATACCAGGGTTATGGCATTTTCAGACCCTTTTGGATCCGGCACGTCGATTTTTTCAAAAATGGAGGAATTCTGAAGGGACTGTATGGACTGGGAAAACAAAGAATCGGAAAAAGGTTCGCCTTCTTTTAAAAATATCAGCGCCCGGGCGATTTTTTCCCATCGAATTGGGGCATGGTCCGGCGGGTTCACGATTTCAATCCGGATCTTTTCAACCACCGGCCCGGCGGAAAGGCCAGCGGGCGGAAAAAGGACAGCCCCGAGAAATAAAAGGAAAATCGCCAAGCAGAATACCGGCCGAAAGCCTGTCACTGGTTACCCCTTCGTCTCAATCCCATAGTTTTTACCTGCCTGCAATTCAGCTGGGGGCCTTACCGCTGCAAATCATCGGAATTCCAGCCGGAAGTTGAGTTCCCCCCCGAAGGTCCCTTCGGTATCCTGGAATGCGTTGACGGAAAGGTTCTCCAGAAGTTTGTAGATGGCGGTGCGCTCCTGGACCACCTCTCCGCTTTTTCGCTCCACCCCGTATTTGACCGCCAGACGCCTGGACAGTTCCTTTCCCACGGATACCTTGACGTTTTCTCCGCTGGCCGCGCCGCTGCCGGTATTCTCCCCGTTGGTCCCGATGGGGCTCTGTGTCTCTGCCGCCCCCCCGTATTCCACCGCTACTTCCAGCCCCGTTGTCTTTTCGATGTCCCTGGCCAGGCGGCCGGCCACCAGGTTGGCCAGCATTTCCTCGGGGGAACGGCCCGCTGAGCCCCCCTGGCCGAATTCGGCAGTGGTTTTTCCCAGCAGCAGAAGCGACAGGATGTCGGCATCCTCCAGAAAAGGGTCGGAACTGAGTTTGAAATCGAGATTGGCCGGCGTTCCCGATATGGTCAAAAGAATGTTGTATTCACGGATCACGGATACCGCCCGGATATCGAGGCTGGGTTCGATCCGGTAAGGATTCACGAAATCGACCACCCCTTTTTTTACGGTAAATTCCGTATCGCGATAGGTGATTGTTCCCTGGGAAACCTCCGCCCGCCCGTTGATCAACGGCCGGGCCAGGGTGCCACCCAGTCGCAGTTCGGGTTTTAAGTTCAGCAGCGCCAGGTTATTGTCCACCACCAATGGGCTGCGGTACCCGATGGCCACATCCAGTTTGAGGTTGCGGACAAATGGGGCATCAATGAAAACCGTTTCCTGCCGAGGCTGCACCTGACGCTGCCGCTGTCCGATTTCGCTTAAGGCGCCAATCAGGCTCAGGTTGACATCCCGGTAATAAGTTCCTTCCAGAACCGTTATTTTACCCTCCGATCACCGCGTCTGCCGCCGATCCCTTCAGGGTGATTCCGGCGCTGGTCTGCAGTTCCAGCGTCCCGGGAATCTCCAAAGGCAGCGCCCGGGCATCGATGCGCACGTCGGCATTGACCGGCTGGAGATTTTTTAAAAAGATGGCACCGTTGATGTCGAGTTCCCCGGTGTCGAGTTTGCCGGTCACCTGGTCGAATCGGATGGATCCATCATCGATGTCTATCCTGCCGTTGACCTGGTGGAGCCGCTGCATCAACACCGGCAGGGTCATGCCGATATCGTTCAAGGTGGTCCGGACGTAAAACCGGGGGTCATCCACCGTACCGGACAGCGCGGCCGACAGATCGATACGGCCGGAGGGATTTTCGATATCCGGGAAAAAAGCGGTGGCCACCCTCACGGGGATGGCCCCGTCAGCGGCAAAATCAAGATTACCGGACAGACTGCCGCTGCCGCTGATGGCCAGAAATCCTTCTCCCAGCAGGGCAATGCGCTCTTTTGGAATATGATATTGGCCGTTTTCCAAATCAACGACAAAATCTCTCGCCTGAATCAGTTCGGTTTGACCGTCTCGGATCATCAGGTCAGCGATGGACAGGTGGGCCGTGGACTGTCTCAGGGAAAAAGCCTGCCCGGAAACCTCCATCTTGCCGGTGAGCCGGCCGTCCAGATCGGCCAGACCCGCCAGCCCGAAATAAGGCGAAAGGTCGGTTCCGGTAAAGCCCGCGCTGGCTTTAAATTGTTGCGAATCCAGATGGTATCGGGCACTCAGATTGAACCCCGCATCCGCATTAAGGTCGAGTACCTGATTTTTAAGCGCTGCCGTCAGATGAACATCCGGGACGGACCGCCCGGCCATGACCGGGGCATTGAGTTGAAGCGATCCGGAACCGGCGGGGTTTTCGAGGCTGCCGTTTCCGGTTATCTCCAGCTTCAGCGTGCCGCCGGAAAGGCCGGCTTTTTCAAGCACGGCGATTTTGTCCGCTCCGATGGGATCGGAGGTGATGCGAAAATCATACTCCCGGTCCAGTGAAATCCATCCCCGGGCCTGCACCTGGTTACCCGGCGCCAGCTCGAGCATCGCCGGTTCCAGGTAAATCTTTCGCCCCTCCAGGCGGCTGCCCACCTGGATGCGATTAAACCGCTGCACGCCGGTATCGATATCCTGCCCGGCCACATTGAGATATCCCTTCAGGCCGGACCCGGTTCCACTGATCTTTGCGTCGATTACGATCCGGCCGGAAAGTGCATCATCAAAATCGCCCAGTTGGATTGATTTTGCCGACAAGGACAGGTCCAGCCCGGGATTTTCCTTCAGGCCCAGCGTCCCGGGCGCCAGCAGGGCCACGCTGCCGGAAAGTGTGATATCCGAATCTTTGTTTTTAAGCATGACGGGAGCAAACAGGAGCGTACCATCTTGAAGCCGGATGCTGCCGGTAAGATTTCCCATCGGGTGCCCGGCGGCGAAAATATTTTCACCGGACAACTCCAGTTTGCCCGAAAGCGTGCCGGGTGATCCCGTAAAGCGGCCTTCCAGGGAAAGGCTTCCTGCGGCCGCATCCGTAAAATTGCCGATTTCAATGGTGCTGCCGTTTAGTTCAAGGTCCGTGGACGGCGACCCTTTGAGGGTAAGCGTGCCGGGTTCAAAAAGATCCACGGCGCCGGACAGGCTCAGCCGGGACTGCTTGTTTTGAATATCGATGCGCTCCAGGCGGACCTTTCCGCCTGAAAGGGCGGCCCTTGCCGTCACCTCGCCGATCCGGGCGCCATGGTATCCCAGGTCTTTGCCGGTAAGGGAGATTTTTGCATCCGGAGCCGTCAGGCTCCGGGTCACCCGCAGTTCTCCGCTGACATTTCCCTGGGTGTTTAAGCCGGAGATGAAATCACCGGGGTCAAGCTGCAACGCCTCGACCGTCAGGTCGGCGGGCAGGTCGCCATTGAAACGGGCAAAACTGTGGTCAAACAGGTGAATAGTGCCGGCAGCATCCAGGCGCGACCCGTGATTTTCGATGCTGAGCCGCTCGATCACCAGACTGCCCGAGGGCAGCAGTCTAAGCGCAGCCCGGGTGTCGCCGGCACTCCAGTTCCGGTAGGACAGATTTTTCGATTCCACTTCGGCGTCTGCGGCCAGGTTCATCACCGGCCCTTTGACCTTGCCGGTCAGTTTCGAGGGCCCGGAGGCGGCTTTCACGCCAAAGGGTTCCAGGATCTGGGCCAGGTTGGGGCTGTCAATGATCAGACCCGCATCCAGCGCATTGCCGAAGAGGTGATAATCACCATCGATGGATGCGGAAGATCCGCTGACGGCGATTATCAGGGGGGCGGCGGTAATGGTGCCGCCGGCCATGCGGGCACTGCCGGATAGCCCCACGCCGGTGGGCGAAAGCGCGCCGCTGATGGCAAAATCCGGGGAGGCCAGATCCGCTGCGGCTTGGGCGGACAAGGTGCCCGGAGAAACACCGGTGCCGGTAAACTTCAATGTGCCGCTGATCTGCCCGGAAAGGATACCGGCGATCCAGGGGATGCTTTCCAG
Organism: uncultured delta proteobacterium; assembly: GCA_963826785.1. Taxonomy (GTDB): domain Bacteria; phylum Desulfobacterota; class Desulfobacteria; order Desulfobacterales; family Desulfosalsimonadaceae; genus CAWGYD01. Next base: position 1,030,046 of record CAWGYD010000006.1, on the reverse strand, counting down.
AGATAGAGAAACGCTGTTCAAATCAAGATCATAGGCGATCTTTTCCACGTCCACTGACCCGCCCAGCAGCCCCCGGGAAAAGGCCGATTTCAGGTCGATGCGGCCGGCGGCGCGCACATCCCCCCGGCCGGTGTCCACATCCAGGCTGTCGATTTGAAGTGCACGGTCCTCCATGCGGGCGTTTAACTTCGCGCCGGCAAGCAAAACGCCCGCCAGGCTGCCGCCGCCGTAATCGGCATCCAGTTGCGCTTTTGGATTGTTCGGATCACCCGACAGGGCAAGCCTGACCCGGATGGGACCGGCAAACGGGTGCTGGGGGCAAAAAGTTTTTGAACCAGGTCCAGATCGGCGGCAAGATCGAGATCGACATTCAGGAAGGGCTGATCAAATACGCTGGACACCGAGCCGGTGAGTTTAAGGTTGGGTCCGGTGGTGCGGATATTGAGCAAAATCGGCTCCAGGCGGCCCCGGTCCAGTTCGGTTTTAAATTCAAACTGCTCCAGGCGGGTTTCCATACCGGCCATCTTAAAAGCACCGGCCTTGACGGCCGCATCGATCCGGCCGGTCCGGCCCGCCAGATCGGCATGCCCGATGCGCAGATCAATCTGCTCCAGAACGACAAACTGCGGTGCCTGGCCGGAAGCATTGGGCTCGGCCTGGTATTTGAAGGTCCCGTCGGTGATCTCAAGATCGTCAACGAAGATGTTGAATGGAAATTCGGACCGGGTTTCCGGCGCAGGGGTTTTGCGGCCGGGCGCCGAAAAGGCCCGGGCCAGATTGAGCCGCCCCTCCCGGTCGGTTTCCAGCAGCACCCGGGGATGCGCCAGCTGCGCGGATTCAATGGTGAGATTTCCGCCGAACATCCCCAGAAGACTAATATCGATAAAAAGCCGCTGTGCGGCAATGACCGGTTGGCCCTCCGGATCCTCGATCATGGCATCTTTTACATCCAGTTTTCCCTTCAGCAGGGAGATATCGACCTGATCCCATTCGATATGCCCGGGAATGGACGCGTTGACCTTCTCTTTGATCCATCGCCCTGCCTGATCGGTTTTCAGGTAAACATGGACCCCGATCACCGCCAGGAGGATCAACGCTGACAGAAAAAGGGCGAAAGCAGCAAGAAATTTTATGATGAAACGTCCCATCAGGGAAAATACATTCCAATTAAAACAACATGATCGGCACAATCTGTTATCATCCTGACAGCGCCGTGCCGGCCGATCCATTCAACAACGGATCAAGGAATCTATGGGTATGATATCTGCCAAGAATTATCAAGCCCCGGGTGAAGGATCGGGCCTGACGCATGAAGAAGCTATGCCTGCGGGCAACCACTGGTTTTCCCGAAGAAAACACTTATATTTGAATGAGAACGGAAGAATGGCGGTCATAAACGTCAAAAAAGGGAATTTTTGCCATGATACCGAAAATCCTGATCGTCGACGACGAACAAAGTTTTGCCCAGACCCTGGGGGAGCGGCTGTCCATCCGGGACTATGATGTCCACGTCTGCTTCAACGGCCATGATGCGGTGGAAAAGATCAGTCATTCCCATATCGACGTGGTGATCCTGGATGTGGCCATGCCCGGCATGAGCGGCATCGAAGCGCTTCGGGAAATCAAAAAGATCAAACCCCTGACCGAAGTGGTGATGCTCAGCGGGCAGGCCACCGTGGAATCGGCCATCGAAGGGATGAAGCTTGGGGCGATGGATTACCTGATCAAACCGTGTGAGACGGATGAACTCATCGCCAAGATCAACGAGGCCTATGTACGGAAAAAAAGACACGAGGAAAAGATTACCGAGGCGAAGATGAAGGAACTGATCTCATCGCCTCACGCGGTGTTCAGGAAGGGCAGATAGATTATCGGATTTTCCGGCGCAAAAGATCAGATCAATAATTGAGATCAATCGCCCCGGCGCATGGAAATCTTGAAAGCCTCTGCTTCCATGATTTTTTCTTCATGGGTCCTTTTCTTGCTTTTGGCCGCGTTGATTTTTCCGATGAGCACATCCATCTCGCAGGGCTTCATCAGGTAGTCGTACGCCCCCAGCCGCATCCCTTCGATGGCCGATTCCACGGTGGCATGGCCGGTGAGCATGATCACCTCCACCAGGGGATGGCGTTTCTTGATTTCCTTCAAAGCTTCAATTCCATCCATCTCGGGCATTTTCACGTCCAGGATAACGACATCCACCTTTTTGTTCGCGTCCAGCGCGTCCAGCGCCTGCTTTCCGCCCAGGGCGGTCAGGACTTTAAGTTCACGCTTGGCCAGCCGCTTGCTCAGGGTTTCGACAAATGGTGCTTCATCATCGACCAACAGGACCGTGGTGACCATGGGAGGGCCTCCTCTCTATTTTATATGTATCAGACCGCATTGCCGCCGACCCGGCGGTTTTCCTGTCGAAAATTCCAATATGTCCGGCTTCCGGCCGCATTCACATACATTAATATCCGTCCAACTCTCTTTTTCACCCGATGGTCGGTGCGATGGTTATGGGCATGCCCATCATCGGCCAGATCACCAGAATGGTAAATCCCAGCACCACCAGCAGGATGAGGCTGGCGGGAAGGCCATACTTGAAAAATTCCCCGGGGGTAAACTGCCTGGAGGTATAGGCGATGGCGTTGGGCGCCGCGCCCACCAGCAGCAGAAAGGGCATGCCGGCCACCACCAGGGAGGCATAGAAAATGACCTCCGGCGATACCCCCAGGTAAGGCGCGATCACCAGCGCCACGGGGAGCGATATGGCGATGGCCGCCACATTCATGATGAAGTTGGTCATCATCAGCACGAAAAAGGAGATGCTCATGACGAAGATGAACCAGTGGGCTTTCTGAAACAGGGTCAGCCAGTTGATGGCCATCCATTTGGCGGCGCCGGTTTCCCACAGGCAGAAGCCGATGCTCATGGCCCCGCCGAACAGGAGGATGATGTTCCAGGGGATCTCCTCCAGGTCCTGGATGTCTAAAATGCCGAACACATAAAACAGGATGGTGGAGACCAGGATGATGGCGGTTTTGTCAAACGGCGCCAGGGCGGGGACAAACGATCGCAGGCTCATGATCAGGATGACCGAAAACACGATGACCATGGCGATGACCTCCCCCCGGGTGAAGCCGCCCAGTTCCGCGGACAGGCGCTTTGCCCGCTCCCGCAGTCCCGGGATGACCTTTTTTTCCGGCGGCAGGACCAGCAGGAAATAGCCCCACAGGATGAACACCATCAGCCAGCCCACCGGCGCCATGAAATAGGACAGCTCGAAAAAGGAGACGTTTCTCCCCACGATCTGGTTGAAGAACCCGATGGCCACCGCCCCCCGGGCCGCGCCCAGCAGGGTGATGATGCTGCCGGCACCGGCCACGTAGGCCATGCCCATAAAAAGCCCCTTACCGAAGTTGGAGGGCTCGTCATCCTCGCTGTAAAGCGCGTAAATGGAGACCAGCAGCGGAAAAATGGTGGCGGCCACGGCCGTGTGGGCCATCAGGTGGGTGAGTGCGGCGGTCACCACGAAGCATCCCAGGTAGATGCGGCTGGTCTTTTCCCCCACGATGGAGAGCATTTTATAGGCCAGGCGCCGGGTCAGGCCGGTTTTGGTGAACACCATCCCGATGACCACCGATGCAAAGATAAACATGACCGACGGGTCCATGAAATCCTTGAACGCTTCCTTGGCCGGCCGGATCAGGAACAGGGCCTGCATGGCGCCGATCACCAGGCTGGTGATGCCGATGGGGACCACCTCGAACACCCACCAGGTGCCCGCCCACAGGAACAGGGCCAGTGCGCCCTTTCCTTCGCGGCTCAAGGCGAAATGCGCCCCCAGGGGGTCCACCGCATCCGGCCATGAAGGCGAGTAATAGACCACTGCAAATAGCAGAACCCCGATTGACATGAAGATGAGGCGACTCCAGTTGATGGCCTGCGGTGTGCCGTTGCTGTTTGCTTCCATTCCGATCTCCCTTGATGTAACAACTTGGTAACAAAACTAAAAATATTCAAAAACTCGTATGTTCAGCTCTGTTCATCCGTATCGCGGCGGCACGCCTCCATGGCGCTGCAGATCTCATTGAACACGTCGGTCAGTCGCAGAATCCCCACGATCTCCTTATGATGATCCATCACCAGCAGAGACTGATGACGGCCGATGACAAACTGGTGCATGGCCTCGTCCAGGCCTGCGTCCTGACCCACGAATTCACCTTTGGAAGGGGCGTTCATGATATTTTTCACCCGGATACGGGAGGCCTTATGGCAGAGATCGTCTAATGGTTTCTGCCAAAGGCGGTATTTCTCCAAGGCGGATCTGGTGAAGTGCTCCCCATACCCGAGGCTTGCAAATTTCTCCAGGTCGACATCCTTGTACCCGGGTTCCAGACCCAGGATCACATCCAGCATCCCCAGTTTGCCCACGACCCGCTTTTTGTCATCAAAAACCAGCACGGCCCGATGCAGGTAGGGGCTTTGGCGAAACTTCACATGCGCTTCTTTCAGCGCACACAGGGCCTGGTAGAGGTCCGCATCCTGGGAGACCGCGGCATAATCCGCCAGCGGGACCATGATGTCCTTGACTTTGATTGAATTCATGGGAAGCACCTCATCATTGAAGATGTGATATTTCGATCCGCAATTCACCCGCACATAAGTTTTCGGATAAAAAATACCTGAATCGGCAAATTTCAGCCAAATTCTCCGAAATATGAAATCAGCGATGTTATGCTAGTTTGAAATTAAAAATCAATGAAATTCGGATTCGATAGTCGCGATTTTAACCCCTGATGTTGTAAAATCGTTCAGGCGAGTCCATCCGTATATCCTCTGCATCAATAAAATACGGGCACATGAAACAGATAATACAGAATAGACCTCATTTCCTTGTCGCGCTTCCCATTCTATTTTGACTCATCAGGAGAATACCTTCGGCAGCATCGTTTTCCCGAGGTGATCCGGGTATTAAAATTTTCAGCACGGAAGTTTCCGTCAACTTCAAACGGAAGGAAGAGCCCATGATAAGCAGAAGGATAAGCAGAAGAAAAAACATCATCGCAGTGGCATTGACCGTATTGTTCATTTTCGCGTTGACCGGGTGTCAATATATTCCCGAAGAGCATAGGGGAGCTGCGGTCGGTGCCGGCGTCGGTGCGGCCACCGGCGCGGCCGCCGGTGAGGCCATCGGCAATCATCCGGTGGTGGGTGCGCTTCTGGGGGCGCTGGTGGGAGGCGCTATCGGCAATTACGCCTATGACCAGCGCAGAAACCGGGAACAGACCATTTCAAATTATGATTATGAGCCGGCCAGCGGAACCCAGCTGTCCATTGAAAATGTTTCCGCCACCCCTCAGCAGATCAGCCCCGGAAATACCGTTGATCTGAAGGTCACCTATGCCCTGTTGACGCCCATAGCGGACCAGTCCGTGCCCATCACGGAACTGCGAAAGGTCGAACACAATAACCAGATCGTCGCCAATCCGGAAGTGTCGGTTCAGCATACAGGCGGAACCTATACGTCAACGATTCCCATCAAACTCCCCTCCACGGCAGCCCCGGGGGAATACACGGTGACCTATGACATCAAGGGGGATACCGCAAACGCGACGCGAACCACCACGTTTACTGTCCGATGAGCTGTTTTTCGGGACGAAAGCCGGAAGATTTTGGAACTGTAAAAATGAAATGGGCGCAGCGGGGATTCCTGCTGCGCCCATTGATGTATCAGGACGAAGAAATTTCCGGATGAATCACAGGGGTTCCCGCAGGATCTCCTCCCCCGGAAAGGCGCTGGAAAGATGATCCAGCAGGATTTTGCGCCAGTTGGCGCAGGCGTTTAAACGGTTTAGATTTCCGAAATGGCCGCTGAACGCGCGGTCGATGAAAATGATGTCTTTGGGAAACACCATGGCCATGGACTCGCCCATGTGCTTATATCCCAGTTTCCGGATTTCGTCATAGATGCCCTCATCTTCTCCGAAGCAGTAATGCTGCCTGGGGTGAATGAACTTCTGGAACACATTGGCAAAATCGGCCGCCATTTGCCAGGATATCGGCTCTCCGTCCGCCTTGTGCATGCCCATTGATTTGAGCAGTCCGGGGAGCTTCGGATAATCATGATTGAGCACCCCCTTGAGCAGCCGGAAATACCCCTGGCGCAGATCTTCCGGAACCCTTTTCATACAACCGAAATCATAGACGATAATCCCGCCGCTGCCCATGAATGCAAAATTGGCCAGGTTGGGATCGGCGTGCAGAAACCGGAAATTGAACAATCCTTTGAGAATCAGCCGAACAAGCGAAATACCCCAGGCGTTCTTCAACTCCTGGGGATATCCGCCCCGGGTAACCGAATCGGGGGAAATCCCCGTGACCAGTTCCATGGCCAGGATGTGCCGGGTGGTCAGTTCATCGATCACCCCCGGCACCCGGATCCGGTCGTCATCTTCGAACAGCGCCGCCGCTGCCTTCATGTTGGCGGCCTCCTTCTCGTAATCGAGCTCTTCCAGCAGCCGGGCGCTCAATTCCTGCCAGACCTGTTCCATGTCCATCCGGGTGAACATGGAAAATACCATCTTTAGAATTCCCTTGAGGTTCTTCAGGTCCGCCCGGATCACGTCGTCGATTCCAGGGTATTGAACCTTCAAAGCGATTTCACGGCCGTCCTTTAGCACCGCCCGGTGCACCTGCCCGATGGAGGCTGCTGCCAGGGCGGCTTCATCGATCCGGTCAATGGCATCATACCGGCTGCCCAGTTCCTGCTCGATCATCGCCCGGATTTCCGGGAAGGGAACTTCGGGTGCTTTCTGCTGAAGGCTTCTGAGCACCTGGGCCACTTCTTCGGGCAGGAGGCGCTCGTGCAGACTGACCATCTGCCCGATCTTCATGGGCACGCCCTTGAGCTCCCCCAGCAGTTCCTTAACCCGTATCGCATTCTTCAACATGGCCCCGGAACGATAAATTTCCCGGGTGTCCCTGTCCCGGAAAAAATTGGCCATGGTGTTTCCGGCCATGGAAATCCCCACGCGCCCGGCCAGACCGCCCAGTTTTACCATCCGGGAGGTGGCAGAGCGGATCAGCTTTTTTCGCGCCATAGGGCCCATCCCGGGCCGGGAAAACCCGGCAGGAGTTCGGAGTCACTCATGTTTGAAACCATATTCGTGAAAAAAGAAAACGCATACCCCCCCTTTTTATTTCCGTCCACATCGCAAACCACTTTATGATTTTTCGTTTCCCTTTGTCAAACCCGCAGCTCACAAGGCGCACACAGGCCAAAAATGCAAAAGCTAACCATTCTTCGGACTTCATAAAAATAACCGCATTTTCAAGCGCATCAAACGAAGAAGACAGGCTCAGGGGCCGAAATAGAGCTCGATCTGAAACAAAATGCCCGGGGTCAAATCAAAGTCCTGGTCCCGGGGGAAGGACAGCTGGGGCGCCACTTCATAGAAAAACCATTCCCGCCAGATCTGCTGCCGGTACTTGATCCTGAACCGGATTTCCTCCAGGCGGTGGTTGGGAACCGTGGTCATGAAATTGTTGATTTCATAAGCCATTGCACGGTCGGCCCTTATCTGGTGGAACAACTGGAAGCTGACGCTGTGGGGAAAATCATCCTCATCATCGTGCCAGGTGCCGGCCAGCCGGGTCCGGAAAAGCATGTCCTTTCGCATGTTCACGTCGACATCGAACTCGCTCCTGGCCTCCAGTCCCGCGTCCGTATCCCACCGAACCCACTCGACCAATTGAATTCCCCAGAAATCCCGGGCATACGCCGTCCGGTAGCGGGGGCCCGCATGAAACACGGGGGCTCCGTCTTCCCATCGGGCGCCTGCGGTCATGCTTAGATTCAGCTTCTCCTTGGCTTTTAAAAAATACTGAAGGGTGGCGGTGGTGGGTTCTTTGTTGCTCTGGCTGTACTGCCGGACATTGAAGGGGAGCCGCTGATCTAAAAATTCCAGGTTTTCATCCGCGGTGCTGATCACCTCCAGGAGCAGCCGCTTTTCGGTGTACGGGAGCACCAGCCGCAGCAGCGGGTTGAACTGAAATTCGGGCGACTGGCCCTCCTCCTGGAAAACCCCCATGAGCAGCCGGAGGCTGGTGGTGTTTTCCTCCGCCAGGTAAGTGGGGTCCCGGAAAAAAGAATCGATCTTCCGGGCGCTGGCAATGACCCCCTTCGATATTTGCCGCTGGGTCCTGTCCACGAAGGGTATGGATCTGGCGATGATCCCTTTTTTGGGAGGCGCATCCGAATTCAACGGGGCAGCAGTGACTGCAGCGCCGGGGAAAAACGGCGCCAGCAGGAACAGCAGCAGGCAGCAGGTTCGAAAGGGCTTTCCCATATGAAAAACAATTCCGGTCAGACGGTTCGCAGTGAAAATTTCATCCTCGTTTACCATAAAATCGGATAAAAGATCGACAAAAACCGCCATTGCATGAAAATCAGTAACTGATCTTTTGGATTGACCGGCGGCATGGATGGTGATTTAAGGTGCCTGATGAAGTTTAAACCTGAATCCAAAACGCTATACCGCCAGATCGGCCTTGCGTCTCTGATCATGATGGCCTCGGTATTTTTAAGCCGGGCCATGGGCCTGGTGCGGGAAATGGTGATTGCCCATATCGGCGGCAGGACCGCCGCGGTGGACGCCTACCAGGTCGCCTTCGTCATCCCCGAAATTTTAAACCACATCGTGGCCAGCGGGTTTCTTTCCGTCACCTTCATCCCGATATTTGCCGCCTACCTGGCCCAAGACCGGGAAAGCACCGGCTGGAATGTATTTTCCGTCATCATGACCAGTTTCGGTGCGTTGCTGGTGGTGCTCATCGCAGGGGCCGAATGGTTTGCGCCCGACCTGGTGGCCATTTTCGCCCCGGGGCTGACCGATCCCGCCACCCGTTTCGAGGCGGTGCGCATGACCCGGATCATTCTGCCGGCCCAGTTTTTCTTTTTTGCCGGCGGCATGCTCATGGCCGTCCAGTTTGCAAAGGAAAAATTCTTTATTCCGGCGCTGGCCCCGCTGATCTACAATTTTGGGATCATCGCCGGCGGCCTGGCCCTTGGCGGCACGCTGGGCATGGCCGGATTTTCCTGGGGCGTTCTGGCCGGCGCCATTGCCGGCAATTTTCTGATGCAGTGGCATGGGGCAAAAAGGGTCGGCATGATCTTTTCGCTGCGCTTCGATTTCCTTCACCCGGACCTGAAAAAATATGTCCTGCTCACTCTCCCGCTGATGGTGGGGCTGACCATGACCTTTTCCACTGAAATTTTCCTGCGGTTTTTCGGCTCCTACCTTCCCGGCGGCGGCATCGCCGCATTGAACTACAGCTTCCGGGTCATGCTGATCCTCATGGCCTTTTTCGGCCAGGCCGTGGGCGTGGCCTCCTTCCCCTTCCTGGCCCGCCTGGCGGCCCAGCAGCGGATGGATGAGGTCAACCGGATCATCAATACGACCCTTCGCTACCTCTCGCTGGTGATCCCTTTTTCAGTGCTGTTCATGGTGCTGCGCCATGAAATCATCCGCATCCTGTTCCAGCACGGCAGCTTCGACGCAGCCGACACCGAGGTGACTGCCGGTGTTTTCGTCTTCATCCTGGCAGGGGCCTCGGCCTTTGCCGCCCAGACCATCGTGGTGAGAGGGTATTACGCCATCCAGAACACCCTTTTTCCTGCCATTTACGGCACCATCACGGTTCTGGCGAGCATCCCCGTCTTTTTTCTGGGCATGACCTACATGGGGGCCTCCGGCGTGGCCATGGCCGTTTCCGTCTCCGCCATCCTGCAGGTCCTGCTTCTTTATATCCTCTGGAACCGCAAAACCGATAACCGGGCCAGCAGGACGGTGTACGCCTTTTATCTGAAAATCATCCTTCTGAGCGCCGGCCTGGGCATTTTCATGGAATACTTCCGAAGAACCGCCCTTGCCGGCATCGATCCCTCCTCTTTTTCCGGAAGCCTCATAACCGCCATCATCACCGGAGTTGTATTTCTCGCACTGATTGCGGCCGCCGGATCCGTATTCGGCATCCGGGAAATCACAGATCTTTTACAGCGGGTCGGCAAAAAGGCCGTCCGTTTAAAATAAGGGCTTCCGGGGGTTTTCAACTAAAATCCCGGGCCGCTCAAAATCGCATCCCGAAAATCCCCCGGAATCCCCGAAATTTCATCTGCCATGAAACTGATTGCATTTTAAGTTATTTATCATTATTTTTGACTCAGTCCCTGATCAAAAGGGCGTCTTCTCTTCCGCCGCATTTAGAAGCGGAATTAAAAAAGCTTTATCCTGACGGCCCCTTTATTTTTGCATCATTCCACATCTTTAAAAGAAGGGATATTCAAATGCAAAAGAAGACGCCCCCGAAAAAAGCCCCGAAGCCCCACATCAACGCCCGCACCGGCATGGAACTGGAGGACGTCAAGCAGGATCTGGCGGAAAACATGCTCTATGTGATCGGAAAGCCGCTCGCCCTGGTCACCCCCCACGACTGTTACATGGCAGTGGCGCTGAGTGTCCGCAGCCGCATGATGAAGCGGTGGTCGAGTTCGGTGGAAAATTTCTTCCAGAATGATCGAAAAGCCGTCTGTTACTTCTCCGCCGAATTTCTCATCGGCCCCCAGCTCAAGCGCAACCTGATCAATCTTGGCCTCTACGACACCATGAAGCAGGCGCTTTCCGATTTCGGCCTGGACATCAACACCATCATCGAACAGGAGCAGGAGCCGGGTCTGGGCAACGGCGGCCTGGGGCGGCTGGCCGCCTGCTTCATCGAATCCCTGGCCACCCTGAATGTGAACGCGGTGGGATACGGCATCCGCTATGAGCACGGCATCTTCCATCAAAAATTCCAGGACGGCTGGCAGGTGGAGCTGACCGACAACTGGCTCCAGATGGGCAACCCCTGGGAAATCCCCCGGCCGGAGCGGACTTATCCTGTTTTTCTGGGCGGTTCCACCCATCCGTATAAGGACGAAAAAGGGAACTACCGGGTGCGCTGGATGCCCGAGCGGATCATCAAAGGGATGGCATATGACCTGCCGATCCTGGGATACCAGTCGGACACCGCCTGCATGCTCCGGCTCTGGAAAGCGGAAGCCAACGAGGAATTCGATTTTGCCGATTTCAACACGGGCGATTATTACGGTGCCGTGGAAAACCAGGTGACGGCGGAAAACCTTACCAAGGTGCTCTATCCCAATGACGAACAGCTCCAGGGGAAGCGGCTGCGGCTGGAGCAGCAGTATTTCCTGGTCTCCTGCTCGCTCCAGAACATGATCGACATGCACCGGCTCAAGGACCCGGACTTGTGCCATTTTCATCAGACCTATGCGGCCCAGCTCAACGACACCCATCCGGCCATTGCCATTGCGGAACTGATGCGCCTGCTCATGGACGATCACTTCATGGACTGGGAGCGTGCCTGGAAAATCACGGAGCAGACCTTCAGCTATACCAACCACACCCTTCTGCCCGAAGCCCTGGAAAAATGGTCCCTCCCCCTATTCGCCAGCGTGCTTCCCCGGCACCTCGACATCATCTTCGAGATCAATCAGCGCTTTCTGGACCGCATCCGCTCCGGCCACCCCGAGCATGCCCGGCATCTGGATGATTTTTCGCTCATTGACGAAGCCGGGGAAAGATACGTGCGCATGGCCAATCTGGCCTGCGTGGGAAGCCATGCCATCAACGGTGTGGCCGAACTGCATACCCGGCTTCTCAAGACCCATACACTGAGCCATTTTAACGCGCTTTTCCCTGAAAAATTCAACAATATCACCAACGGCGTCACCCCCCGGCGCTGGATGGTCCTGTGCAACCCCAGGCTCACCAGGCTGATCTCCGAAAAAATCGGAGACGGCTGGATCCGGAACCTCGAAGAACTTTCCGGCCTGGAGGAATTTGTCGATGACGAGGATTTTCTCTCCAACTGGTGGCTGGTCAAGCAGAACAACAAGCGGGAACAGGCGGAATACGTGCTCAAGAAAACCGGCGTGGCGCTCAATACCGATTCCCTGTTCGACGTTCAGGTCAAACGGTTCCACGAATACAAGCGCCAGCATCTGAATGTCCTGCATATCATCACGCTGTACAACCGCATCAAGAAGGATCCGGGGATCGACATCACCCCGCGCACCTTCGTGTTCGGCGGCAAGGCCGCCCCCGGATATTACATGGCCAAGCTGATCATCAAGCTCATCAATTCGGTGGCCGAAGTCGTCAACAGCGACGCCGATGTGGCCGAACGGCTCAAGATCGTGTTCATCCGTAATTTTAACGTACGGCTCGGCCACCGGATCTATCCCCAGGCCGACCTCTCCGAGCAGATCTCCACCGCGGGAAAGGAAGCATCGGGAACCGGCAACATGAAATTCGCCATGAACGGGGCGCTCACCATCGGCACCTTAGACGGTGCCAACGTGGAAATCCGCCAGGAGGTGGGGGAGGACAACTTCTTTCTGTTCGGGCTCAATGCCGCCCAGGTAAGTGAACTCAAAACAGCGGGATACCAGCCCATTGACCATTATCGGAACAACGGCGAACTTCGCGAGGCCATCGACATGATCGGATCGGGCGCTTTCTCCCGGGGGGACGGCGGTCTGTTCAAACCCCTGGTGGATTCGCTGCTGTATGAAGACCGCTACATGCTGCTGGCCGATTACCCGTCCTACATCGACTGCCAGGAGGCGGTGAACCGCGCCTGGGCCGATCAGAAGCAGTGGACCCGAAAATCCCTGCTCAATGTCGCCCGCATGGGCAAGTTTTCCTCGGACCGCGCGATCCGCGAATACTGCAGCCGTATCTGGAAAATCTCCCTGCCCGGTTAATCGCGTCTGCTGCGGATCGGGGATTCATCCGGCCGAAATCAGGCAATCCCTGATTTACAACCCGCCCGGTTTCAATTATACTACAACGGTTTTTCACGGCCCATCGAATTCTTTATTAACTTCATCCATGCAGGAGCCGTTCATGAGATATTCGGAAACACGACTCGATTCTTTCACCGCCCGGGATGGTCAGAAGCTCGATCTTCACCTGTGGGAGCCGGAAATGCCGCCCAAAGCTGTCATCATGGCCATTCACGGCGGGCTTGCCCATGGCGGCGACTACGTCACGCCGGCCCTGTACTTCAAAGACCAATCCATTGCCACGGCGGCCTGCGACCTGCGGGGGCACAAGCAGGAAAAAACCTACATCGACCGGTTCGGGCAATACGTGGACGACACGGCCGATTTTCTGAACTGGGTTCTGTCCGCATACCCGGACATTCCGGTGTTCATCATGGGCCATTCCATGGGCGGGCTCATCGCCACCCACCTGGGGATTCAAATGGGGGATGCCCATCCCCGGGTGAAGGGGTTCATCCTTTCTTCCCCCTATTACGAGAACGCCATCAAAGTATCTCCGGTAATGATCCCCCTGGTCAAAATGCTGGGGAAAATTGCACCGAAAATGGTGATTCCGGGCCCCTATCTGACGGACATGCTGACCCATGATCCGGCCATCACCAACCGCCACAAAAAGGACGAGGCCGACGGCATCCGTTCCACCAAGGCCACCATGCGATTTGGAAGCGAACTGCTCAAGGCCCAGAAGGAACTTCAACGAAATTTCGATCAATGGCGTTTCCCCACTTTCGCGGTCATAGCGGGCCGCGACGAACTGGCGGATTCAAGCGTATCCGAACGGCTGCTCAAGGGCATGGGAGACGGGAATCTCACCTATCTGTACCATCCGGACAATTTTCACGAAAATTTCAACGAAATCAACCGAAACCAGACCTTTGACGCCATATTGGAATGGATGAATGCCCGGGCGTCCCTGTGAGCACCATCAGGTTTTCCGAAGCCCGACTTCAGGTTTTCCCCGATTGACACCACCTCGATATCAGGCGAATGCCGCGCCACTAACCCAAAACGGGGGCGGCACCCTCTGATCCGGGTTGCAAAAGAGGCGTTCTTATCGCCAAATGCAGACAGGTGTTGACCGAAAAAGAGATCGGGCTTATCATTGGTTCCATGTCGAACCTGGAAGCCGGCATACAGACAATGCAGCAAAGCGGTGTCGGTCTTATTTCGACAATTTCCGGGACATTTTAAAGATGAACAGTTCCGGATGTTCAACACCCCGGAAACAGAAACCGCTGCCGGCGACGGCGGCCTGCAACCCCTTGCCCACATTCAGTAATCATGTTTCGCATATCCGACAAGGCATCGATTGCCGACAGTGAAATACAGATTTCCCCCATCCGGGCACAGGGTGCCGGCGGGCAGAATGTCAACAAGGTATCCTCGGCCGTCCACCTGCGGTTTGATATCTTGAATTCATCGCTGCCCGATTTTTACAAGCAGCGGCTCATGCAGATCGATGATCAGCGCATCACCAAGACCGGCATCATCGTCATCAAGGCGCAGAATCACCGCACCCAGGAAAAAAACCGGGAAGCGGCCCTGGCCCGTCTCAGGCAGATCATCAGAAGCGCGGTCAGGGTTCCCAAAAAACGGACCCCCACCCGGCCCACCCGGGCCTCCCGGCAGAAACGGCTGGATGAAAAGGTTCACCGGAGCCGCATCAAATCACTGCGGGGAAAAGTGGAAAAAGAATAGAAGTACGTTTCTAGAAAAGGAGCGCATCCATCATGCCCGACTGGAGCGAAGACGAAATCAGGGATCGGCGGCTCATGGCCCCTTGCGGATTGTACTGCGGCACCTGCGGGGTCTATATCGCCACCCGGGACAAAAACGAAAAATTCAAGACCGTCATGGGAAACCTCTACGGCACCCCACCCGGGGAGACCGAGTGCCTGGGATGCATGCAGGCGGACCCCCCGGAAAAGCTCTATGTTTTCTGCCGGCTCTGCAAAATCAAAGACTGCGTCAAATCAAAAGCGTACTATTCCTGCCATCAGTGCGACCGGTGGCCCTGCGATTTGATCGAAAACTTCGGGCTGGCCACCGGAGAGAACGTCATGAAGCGCACCATTCCCATATGGCGGGAGATGGCGGCCCGGCTGGGGGATGAGGCCGGCAGCGTGGAATGGGCCCGCTCCGAATGCACGCGCTATCACTGCGCTTCCTGCGGATACCCGCTTTTCCGGGGCGCCCAGCGGTGCCGGAACTGCAAAAAGGAAGTCGCCCGGGAACTGGACGGATCCCTGTAAACGCCCTTTGGCTTACCGGACAGGATAACCGATGCAGGCACTGATCGAAAATTACCGCAACCTTCCGGGGCAGCACTGCGGCAGCGCCGCCATGCGAAACCTGCTGTACCATCACTGCGGCCTGGAACTGCCAGAAGCGGTCGTGTTCGGGCTGGGATCGGGGATTGAATCCATGTACGTCCGCTCCGAAGGATTTTTCCCATCCGAGATGATCTTCGGCCGCAGCATCACCATGGAATATGATGCCGCCCGTTCCCTGGGCATCGACTACCGGGAGCAGCCGGAATTTGACAATGCCAAGGCCTGGGCGGATGTCAAGAAAGAGGTGATGGAAGGCCGGCCCGCCATGCTCACCGGCGACATCTTCTTTCTGGATTACCGCGATTACAAGGTGCGGTTTCCGGCCCACCGGTTCGTGCTGGTCGGTTTTGACGATGCGAAACAGGTCGCCTGGATTGCCGACCGGGTCGATCCGGCGCCCCAGAAATGCTCCTACAAAGCCCTTTCGGTCAGCCGGAACCCCAAAGACGGCATTTCCACCTTCAACCTGTGGGGGAAATTCTTCGATACGCAGATCACCCGCTCACTGGAACAGGCCGCAAGGCAGGCATTGAAAATCAGCTGCGGCCGGATGCTGGGAAGCGACTTGAGCCAGGCGGAACTGCTCAAATCCGTAGCGGATCAGTCAACACAGGTGACAACCGGCATTGCCGGGCTGGCCTTGTTTGCCGAGTCGGTGGGCGGATGGGGACAGCGGGACAATGCCGGGCCGCTTGCCGCCTATACCGCCCAGACCATCGAAACCTTCGGCTCCGGCGGGGCCAACTTCCGAAACCTGATGACCGCCTTTTTTGAGTGGTGCCGGGATATTGTACCGGATGTGATCGACGATCAGATCATTTCACTTTCCGGGCGTTGTGCGCAGACCTGGACAAAACTTGCTGCAGTGCTCGGCCGGGCGGCAAAAGAACCGGAACAGCAGGGTATCTGGGCGCAGGCTTCCGGGCAGGCGGGCAAAATTTATCACATGGAAAAAGCACTGTTTGAATCACTTTACGCCAAAACGACACAGGACATGACGTAAAAATATCTGTTTCTGCCCTGCCCTCGGCATGCTTTTCTTCCTTGCCGATGCCGATCTCATCGTCTTAAACACCCCCAGCCGCATCAGCCCCGGTTTTAGTATCCGGGTATTGGGCATCATCGCCGTTATGGCGGACTGATGCGGCTTTTTAGCGCAGGCGTTTTTGAAAAAAAAAGCCGCCGAAAAGGCACTCCCAGCGGCTTTTTCATTTCTCCAAAGATTTTTTAGAATGTCAGCCCGACGCCGATGGAGTAGACGAAACGGCCATCTTCGAAATCCTCCTCCACGTCGTTCGAGTCATTCAATAAAAATTCATATTCCAGCGCACCGTAGATGAAAGAAGTGGGACCGGCAAAAAATTTGATGCCGGCCTCAGGTCCTACAATCCATTGATCATTAACCAGATCGCCGTAAATATATCCACCGTTCACGCCGATATACGGGTATACGGGATCGAGCGGCATATAAAAGTCCAGCGCCCCTCGGCTGGCGGCATTATAGTAGCTGCCACCGTTCTTCCGATCTATATACGTACCATCCTGGCGGAAGGCGATCTCGAAAAAATCCGTCATGAAATACCCGAGGCCCACCTGGGCAGACAAGTTGGTGCTGTCAAAATTGTTGTCGCTCGATCCGGTGCCGGCAAGCGTCAACTCCCGGTCCCCCCTTTGAAAACCCCATCGCTCATCCTCAGCAGACGCATTGCCGGCAAACAGCAGGAATCCAGCAGCCATCAGACACAGACATATCCATACGTGTTTCATTTTCTTCCTCCTACATTGTGTTTTGGGTTGGCTTCGATAATTGCAGGTTATCATCACGACCTTTTAACCGAACAAACGTTTTTTGCCCCGGCGCGCTTTCGCGGGTTGCAGTCCACTGTCCAGATGAACTCATATTCTCCAAATCGACGGGCAAACTAAATACTGGGAAATACTGATTCCAAAAATCTTCGGTACGTATTCCGCCCGCTCAGCAACTGTATTCAGTGGCATCCAAACGCAGAATGCGATCAATGCGGCCCCTCGGGTGCTTCTCAGCTAATCACGCCCGATCAGTTTAATATCATTGATGATTCCATTATAGATGGTGATCTGATAAACCCAGTCATCCTGATGATAGAACCAATACTCCAGCTGAACCGATTGCGTGGGGCTCTCCAGAAGAACAGTATCGGCGACATAAGTTTTAAATTCCGGCTCTCCCATGCATTCCAGCACTTTGAGGGCGCTGTCACCATCCCTCAGGATATCGCAGCACCCGCAGCGCAGGCTGCTCAATGACCATCCCGGGTTTGCGAAAAAGACGAGCAGGAGCATGCAGGCCAAAAACGGATATATGATCTTTTTCATGACGATGGCCTCCTGTTGTGATTTTCCTAAACCATAAAGTCGGATTTTGATGTTTTCAAACATAGTTATCCTGACATGATAAAGAATCCGGTCAGGTTCCGAATCATTTGTCTCCCGGTGCTCAGGGGAACCGGAAAAAATCGGGAAAAATAAAAAACAGGGGAAAAAATATTTGGAAAACAGGCGGCAAACCGATAAGGATGATTTTCACGACAACGGGTTGCACTGCCAACCTGTTTCCGTGAAGGTGAAATACAAGCCCAACGGAGGCAAGCTTATGACCGGTCAAGAACATCAGATATTTCTTCAACCCACGGCCACAATCGAATGTGATCACGAGCAGATCCGCCGATATGTCACCCTTCATGCGCCGGAAGGACTGGATGCACGAAATCAGGCGGTCCGCCTTTATTATGCGGTGCGCGACGGCATCCGCTATGACCCCTATGCCATTACCCTGGATGTGGAGGGGCTCAAAGCGACCACCACCCTGCACGCCGGCCGGGGCTGGTGCGTGGCCAAAGCCATCCTGCTGGCCGCCTGCTGCCGGGCCGCAGGAATCCCCGCCCGTCTCGGGTTTGCCGATGTCCGCAATCATCTCTCCACCGAGCGCCTCCGCCGGCATATGAATACGGATATCTTCTACTGGCACGGGTATACCGCCATTTACCTGGATGGCGCATGGATCAAGGCGACGCCGGCCTTCAATGTCGAACTGTGCCAGCGGTTCCGCTTGAAGCCGCTGGAATTCGACGGACGAAAAGACTCCATTTATCACCCCTTTGACCTTGACGGCCGGCAGCACATGGAATACATCGCCTATCGCGGCGAATTCGCCGATGTGCCCATCGAGTCCATTGTGGATACCTTTACGCAAGCCTATGGACCGGATTCGAAATTGGCCGATCACGATTTCGACGCCGACGTGGACCATGAAACCCGGGGCTGAAACCCCAATGAACCTGAGTGCGTCATTGTATGCCCATGTCTGAAATTCTGCTGACCATCGGCCTGATTTCCGATACTCACGGTCTGCTCCGAAAAAGCGTTGCCGGGGCTTTTTCAGGCGTAGATATGATCCTGCACGCCGGAGACATCGACCGCCCGGAAGTATTGGCCGATCTCAACCGGATCGCCCCGGTGACGGCGGTCCTGGGAAACATGGACCGACCCGCAGATTTTGCCGGGCGGCCCCGGTCCGACCTGGTGGACGCGGCCGGCTTTCTCATCTACCTGATCCATGACCTGTCGCAACTGGACCTGGACCCGGCTGCCGCGGGATGCGCAGCGGTGGTATACGGCCATTCCCACCGGCCGGATATCCGCAAAAAGGAAGGGGTGTTCTATATCAACCCGGGCAGCGCCGGGCCCCGGCGGTTCCGGCTGCCCATCTCCGCGGGAATTATCGAAATCACCGCAGACGGGCTGCATCCCCGGATAATTGAATTAAAGGAATAATACGATAGAACATGTCTTTCGTGGTCGAATTGAAGCGTGTCTGCAAATCGTTCGGGGATAGAGCCGTTCTTTCAGACATCAGCCTTGAAGTCGAAAATGGCGAATTTTTAACCCTTCTGGGGCCCTCCGGGTGCGGCAAGACCACCATCCTGCGGCTGCTGGCCGGATTTGAAACCCCGGATGCGGGGGAGGTCTGCATCAGCGGCCGGTGTGTAAATTCGCTTCCCCCCAACCAGCGCGCCGTCAACATGGTGTTCCAGAGTTTCGCCCTTTTCCCTCACATGACGGTTTTTGAAAACGTGGCCTTCGGCCTGAAAATGAAAAAAGTACCCCGGGCCGAGATTGCGAAACGGGTGGGGGAGGCCCTGCGCATGGTCAAGCTGGGAGAATTCGCCCCCCGCAGGCCTTTTCAGCTGTCCGGGGGGCAGCAGCAGCGGGTGGCCCTGGCCCGGGCCGTGGTCAACCGGCCCAAGGTGCTCCTGCTGGATGAATGCTTGAATGCACTGGATTACAAGCTGCGCAAGGAAATGGAAGTAGAGCTCAAACAGCTCCAGCGCCGCCTGGGAATCACCTTCATCTTTGTCACCCATGATCAGGAGGAGGCGCTTTCCATGTCCGACCGGATCGTGGTGCTGAAAGAAGGAAATATCGAGCAGACGGGCACGCCCCGGCAGGTGTACGAAACCCCGCGCAACCTGTTCGTGGCCGGATTTGTGGGGGAGATCAATATCTTTGACGGAAAGGTCGTGGAAAAACGCAGCGGCGCATCCATTGAAGCGGTGGTGGAGGGGATATCCTGCACGCTCCGGTCCGAGAAAACCTGGTCGCCCGGAGAATCCGTCAAAGTCCTGCTGCGGCCGGAAGACATGCGGCTCACCCCCATTGGAAAGGGATCGCCGGAGTCCGGCCGGATGGCCGGAACCGTGATTGCGCGCACCTACAAGGGCATGACCCTCGATTCCATCGTTTTGATGGACAGCGGCAAAAAGGTGCAGGTCAGCGAATTTTTCGACGAGGAGGACCCCGCCCTGGATCATGATATCGGGGAGCGGGTGGCGGTGAACTGGGTTCCTTCATGGGAGGTGGTGCTGCCGGATGAGGGAAAAGAATCTTTTTAAAACGCTGACGGTCGCCCTGATCGGCATCTGGCTTGCCGTTTTTGTGCTGATTCCCAACCTGATGATCCTGGTGATCAGCTTTCTCCAGCGCGATGAAATCCGCTTTATCGCGTTCGACATCACCCTGGAAAGCTATCGCCGCCTGCTGGATCCGCTTTACCTGCAGGTATTTGCCCATTCGATGAAAATGGCACTGAACGCCACCCTGGTCTGCCTGGCGCTGGGATACCCTTTTGCCTTCCTGCTGGCCCGGGCGCCGGCCCGCTTTCGCCACCTGCTGCTGCTTTTCGTCATCATTCCCTTCTGGACCAATTCCCTGATCCGCACCTATGCCATCCGGGCCATCCTCGCCACCCGGGGCGTTCTAAACGCAGCGCTTCTCTATCTGGGGGTGATCGATGAACCCCTGCGGCTCCTGTATACCGGGACGGCAGTAACCATCGGTTTGGTCTACATCCTGTTTCCGTTTATGGTGCTGCCCCTGTTTGCCGTCATGGAACGGCTCGACAACAGCCTGCTGGAAGCCGCCGGCGACCTGGGGGCGGGCCGGGCCCAGACCTTTTTGCGGGTGATTCTTCCCCTGACCCTTCCCGGCATTATCGCGGGCAGCCTGCTGGTGTTTCTTCCCGCCCTGGGCATGTTTTACGTTTCGGACCTGCTGGGCGGCGCAAAAGACCTCCTGGTGGGCAATTTCATCAAGAACCAGTTTTTAAATGCCCGGGACTGGCCCTTTGGCTCGGCGGCCAGCGTAGCCATGCTGGCGATCATGGGCCTGATGCTGGCGGCTTATTTTCTCAGCAGTAAAAAAGCCGGGGGCGCAGAGATACAATGATCCGGGCGGTAAAAAAAATCTACCTGATTTCAATCTATGTCTTTTTATACCTGCCCATCCTGGTGCTGATCGCCCATTCTTTCAATGCCTCCAAATACGGCACCACCTGGGATGGATTTACCCTGAAGTGGTACCGTGAACTGATTAACAGTCCGCTGCTGATGGGGGCGGCCGTTCATTCGCTGCTGGTGGCCACGGTTTCAGCCACCCTGGCCACCGCCATGGGGACCCTGGGGGCGGTCTGCCTGTACCGGTTCCGATTTACGGGCGAAAAGACCATCAAGGGGCTGCTGCTGGTCATCATGATGTCGCCGGATATCGTCATGGCCATTTCCCTGCTCTCGCTGTTCATCCTGATCCACATCCAGCTGGGGTTTCTTTCCCTGCTGCTGTCCCACATCACCTTCTGCCTGCCCTTCGTGGTCATCACCGTCTATTCCCGGTTGAGCGGGTTCGATACCGGCCTCATGGAGGCGGCAAGGGATCTGGGCGCCGGCGAATGGCGGGTTTTTTACCTGATCATTCTGCCGCTGGCCCTGCCGGCGGTGCTCGCCGGGTGGCTGTTGAGCTTCACTTTGTCCATCGACGACGTGATCGTCAGTTTTTTTGTGACCGGGCCGGGTTTTGAAATCCTGCCGCTGAGGATCTATTCCATGGTCCGGCTGGGGGTCAAACCGGAAGTCAATGCACTGGCAACGGTGCTGTTTGGTTTATCGCTGCTGCTGGTATCCTGTTCCCAATTTCTGCTCAAGGAGAAAAAAGCATGAAAAAAATCATGGCCTTCATCATTTTCCTGTTGTTGCCCGCAACCGTATTTGCCGCACAGGGCGAACTGTACTTCTACAACTGGTCCGAATACCTGCCGGAAGCCGTCCTGGAGCAGTTCACCAAAGAAACCGGAATCAAGGTGATCTATACCACCTATGACAGCAACGAGGCCATGTATGCCAAGATCAAGCTGCTGGGCGGTGCAGGATACGACCTGGTGGTCCCGTCCGGCTATTACGTCAGCAAAATGGGCCGGGAAGGCCTGCTCCATGTCATCGATCACGCCAAAATACCCAACCTGAAGAACATCGCCGATAGGCACCTGGACCGGCCCTTTGACCCCAAAAACAAATACAGCATTCCCTATCTCTGGGGATCCACCGGCATCATCGTCAACACCGGAAGCATCGAGGCGTCTGCGGTCACAGCCTGGGCGGATCTCTGGAAGCCCGAATTCAAGGGTAAGGTGCTTTTGCTAAACGATGTGCGCGATGTCTTTTTCATGGGGCTCAAGGTGATCGGAAAGTCCGGGAACACCACCGATCCGGAAGAGATCCGGCAGGCTTACGAGAAATTGGCGCAGTTGATGCCGAACGTCCGGGTGTTCAACTCGGACACGCCGCGGATCCCCTTTGTGACCCAGGAAGTTTCGGTGGGAATGATCTGGAACGGGGAGGCCTACATGGCCGCACAGGAGAATGAAAAATTTACTTACGTGTATCCCCGGGAGGGGGCCATGCTGTGGATGGACAACCTGGTCATCCCGGCAAAAGCCAAAAACATCGAAAACGCCTATTCCCTGATCAATTTCCTGCTCCGCCCGGAGATCGCAAAGCAAATCTGCGAAGAGATCGGGTATGCCTCCCCCAATGCCGAAGCGGTAAAACTTCTGGATCCCGAAACCCGGAACAACCGGATCATTTATCCCACGGATGAAGACCTGAAAAATGCCGATTACCAGGTGGATGTGGGAGGCGCCATCACCATCTATGAAAAATACTGGGAGCGGCTCAAAACCGGGCGGTAGCCCTTTTACCCTTGCGCTTACAAAGAAAGCCGGGGAAAGATTTGGAGAAAAGATAGGGGGAAAGAATATTTGGAAAGATATTTGGAAAACATATTTGGAAAGGTGTGGGCGGCGAAGCCCTGCAAATTATCGATTCATCCGGAGGTGGGGAAAATACTGCTTCATGCACTGATGGCAGATGCCGTGGCTGATTTTCACTTCGGTTTTCGGATCGGCGGAGCGGTTCATTAAAAAATTTTCGATCCGGTCCCACTCGCCCGTCTCATTTTTCACGCTTTTGCAGTAACTGCATAAGGAAATATATTTGACGGTCTGTGGCGGGGGGGCCTGCACCTGATCTTTTGCCGGAGGGTCTGCCATTTTCCGGGCCCGCTTCCGCGCAAGGGGATCCGGCCGCTTCAGTTCCGCCAGGCTGAGGCAGAAGGAGGTCACCCGTCCGGAGGCCATGACCGGCTTGATCCGGATCAGGTGAAGGCCGGGCCGGCTGCCGCGGCGTTTCAGGCGTGCGGCGATTTTGCCGGGCCGGCCGTTATCCCCCGCCTGCTTCAGCTGTTTTCTCAAATGCCCCGAACAGTTACGGCTGACAAACTGGTAAATCGATCTTCCGATCAGCGCCTCTTTGGCAACACCGCTCAAGTCGCACGTACTGTATACGATCTGCCCGTCGGGTTCCAGCAGCAGAAGATCCACCGGCGAATTTTCGATCAGCAGCCGCACGGACGGGTCACCCTCTCTCATACTCCGGCCCGCCCCACCCGATTTTTCGCCGGAATCCGTTTCAGGATCAATGATCATATGTATTCCCCCGGCCGCAAGGTCCGCAGGCGTTATGTCAACGCATTGGCCCCCGTCATTAAAATATAAATTATTTCAATAGATTAGCCTGATATGTCCTATCATATGAAATCGCTTCTGCTTTGAATATGGGCTGTTGCATGTAACCTTGGCGGAAAAACACATTAATTTGTTCTGTACCAGTGGGCGCAGAAAATCCCGGCCATAAAAAACCCCGGCCGAACCCTTTCGGGCTCGGCCGGGGTTCATCTTACCGGCAGGCGATATCCGCGTGATACTCCTGCAAAGATTTGGGGATTGACTCCCCGCTGCGCCGCGCCGCGATTCCCCGGGCCGCTGCCAGGGCGGCGGCGGTGGTGGTGATATAGGGGACCTTGTAGTTGATGGCCGCTTTGCGGATGTAAGAATCATCCTCCTGGCTTTCCTTGCCCGAAGGGGTGTTGATGACCAGATGGATTTCCCCGTTCTTGATGGCATCCACGATATCGGGCCGGCCGTAGCCGAGCTTTCGGATCTGTTCCGCCTCGATTCCCTTCTCGCCCAGAAATTCCCGGGTCCCCCGGGTGGCCAGCAGGGTAAAATTCATATCCCGGAACAGCCGTGCCGGCTCCAGCACCCCCGCCTTATCCGCATTGGCCACGGTGATCAGCACCGATCCGGTCAGCGGCAGGGGGGTGCGGGTGGCTTCCTGGGCCTTGAAATAGGCCAGTCCGAAGGATTCGGCCATGCCCAGCACCTCTCCGGTGGAGCGCATCTCCGGCCCCAGCACGGGGTCCACCTCGGGAAACATGTTAAACGGGAACACGGCCTCCTTGACTCCGAAATGGGGGACGTTGTTCTGCTTGAGCGCAAAATCCGAAAGTTTCGCGCCGAGTACGATCTGGGTGGCCATGCGGGCCATGGAGATGTTGCACACCTTGGAGACCAGCGGCACGGTGCGCGATGCCCGGGGATTTGCTTCCAGGATGTAGACGGTGTTGTCGGCGATGGCATACTGGATGTTCATCAGCCCCACCACCCCCATTTCGATGGCGATGCGGCGGGTGTATTCGTTGATGGTCTCCACGTGCTTCACCGGGATGCTCACCGGCGGGATCACGCAGGCGCTGTCCCCGGAATGGACCCCGGCCAGTTCGATATGCTCCATCACCGCGGGCACAAACGCATCCGCGCCGTCGCAGATGGCGTCCGCCTCGGCTTCGATGGCGTTTACGAGAAACTTGTCAATCAGGATCGGACGCTCCGGTGACACATCGATGGCCGCGGCCATATAGCGTTTGAGCATTTCCTCGTCCAAAGCGATCATCATGGCCCGGCCGCCCAGCACATAGGAGGGCCGCACCATCAGGGGATAGCCGATCTGCCGTGCGGCCTCCAGGGCCTCCTTTTCGGAATGGGCCATGGCCGATTCGGGCTGGGGGATGGCAAGCTTGTGCATCATCTGGCGGAACCGGTCCCGGTCCTCGGCCATTTCGATGGTCTCCGGCGAGGTCCCCAGGATGCGCACCCCGGCCTCTTCCAGTTCTTTGGCGATGTTGAGCGGCGTCTGCCCCCCGAACTGGCACGATTACCCCTTCGGGCTTTTCCTTTTCATAGATGCTCAAGACATCCTCCACGGTCAGCGGCTCGAAATACAGCTTGTCGGAGGTGTCGTAATCGGTGGAGACCGTCTCCGGGTTGCAGTTGACCATGATCGACTCATAGCCCGGCATCGCGGATGGCAAATGCCGCATGCACGCAGCAGTAGTCGAATTCGATCCCCTGGCCGATCCGGTTGGGGCCGCCGCCGAGCACCATGATTTTCCTGCGGGAGCTTACCGCCACCTGATCCGGCGCATTGTAGGTGGAATAATAGTAGGCCGCATCTTCCACCCCGCTCACGGGCACCGGCTCCCAGGCCTCCACCACGCCCAGGGCTTTGCGCTTCTCCCGGATGTCCTTTTCGGTAATGTTCAGGATCCGGGCCAGATACTTGTCGGCAAAACCGTCCTTCTTGGCCCGGGTCAGCAGGTCATCGGCCGGGAGCGTCCCCTTGAAGGCCAAAAGTGCTTCCTCCAGATCCACCAGTTCCTTCATCTGCGCGATAAACCAGGGTTTGATGTGGGTCTTTTCGTAAAGGGCGTCGATGTCCGCCCCTTTTCGCAGGGCCTCATACATGATGAACTGGCGCTCGCTGGTGGGGATACTGAGCATGGCCATGAGCTGATCGAGGGTCCGTGAATGAAAATCCTTGGCAAAACCCAGGCCGTACCGGTCGTTTTCAAGAGACCGGATCGCCTTCTGAAGGGCCTCCTTGTAATTCTTGCCGATGCTCATGACCTCTCCCACGGCCCGCATCTGGGTTCCCAGCTTGTCTTCGGACCCCCTCGAACTTTTCAAAAGCCCACCGGGCGAACTTGACCACCACGTAATCGCCGGAGGGGGTGTATTTCTCAAGGGTTCCGTCGCGCCAGTAGGGAATCTCGTCCATGGTGAGCCCGCCGGCCAAAAGCGAAGACACATAGGCGATGGGAAAACCGGTGGCCTTGGAGGCCAGCGCCGAGGACCGCGAGGTCCGGGGATTGATCTCGATGACCACCACGCGGCCGGTTTCGGGGTCGTGGGCGAACTGGATATTGGTGCCGCCGATGACTTCGATGGCTTCCACGATGGCATAGGAGTATTCCTGGAGCCTTTTCTGCAGGTCCGGGTCGATGGTCAGCATGGGGGCGGTGCAGTAGGAATCGCCGGTGTGCACGCCCATGGCGTCCACGTTTTCGATGAAGCAGACGGTGATCATCTGGTTTTTGGCATCCCGCACCACTTCCAGCTCCAGTTCCTCCCATCCAAGCACCGATTCCTCCACCAGGACCTGGCGGACCAGGCTGGCGGCAAGCCCCCGGGCGGCGATGGTGCGCAATTCCTCCACATTGTACACCAGCCCGCCGCCGGTGCCGCCCATGGTGTAGGCCGGCCGGATCACCACCGGGTAGCCCAGGGATTCGGCTACCTTTTCAGCATCCTCCACGGTGTTGACGGCTTTGCTTTTGGGCATTTCGATGCCGATCTTGTCCATGGTCTGCTTAAATGCCGTCCGGTCCTCGCCCCGTTCGATGGCGCCGATGTTGACCCCGATGATGCGCACCCCGTATTTGTCCAGCACCCCCTGCTGATGGCAGTTCCGAAGTCAGGTTCAGGCCCGACTGGCCCCCCAGGTTGGGCAGCAGCGCATCCGGGCGCTCCTTTTCGATGATCCGGGCCATGGTGTCTACATTCAAGGGTTCGATATAGGTCACATCCGCCATGCCGGGGTCGGTCATGATGGTGGCCGGGTTGGAGTTGACCAGAACGATTTCGTAACCCAACCCCCGCAGGGCCTTGCAGGCCTGGGTGCCGGAATAGTCGAATTCACAGGCCTGGCCGATGATGATCGGCCCCGAACCGATGATCATGATTTTTTTGATGTCTTCTAACTTGGGCATCTGTAATCCTTTCCTGTCAGGTGCGATAATATTCTTGTTTTTTCAAAGAATCCATCCAGAAATAGGATAATTTGTTCAAGTTCAAGGAAGGCAAAAATTTTAACCGCAGGAATACTGGTGTATTTTGAGGATTAAAATTTTCGCCTGACGCAGAAATTGGGCAAATTAGCCATTTCTGGATGGATTCTTAAAAATGGCTGCTCCCGTCCCAACAGTGGGTGCACACCTGTTGCTTCGGCAGTCCGATGGCATTTACCAGATCGTCTATCTTCTGAAACTTCAGGCTGGAAAGCCGCAGCCGTTTTCTGATTTTTTCCACCATCGCGTGCTTCTCCGGTGAATCGGCCGCGGCATATTTGGCCAGATCTTCAAAATCCGGCCCCTCTATCTCGTGGATCATCTTGCGGCCGATCAGGTCCAGGGTGGAGCGGGAGGTGGAAAAATTGAGAAACTCGCACGGGTAGATCAGGGTGGGGCAGGCCACCCGCATGTGCACCTCCTTTGCGCCGGCGTCAAAAAGGATCTCGATGTTGTCCTTGAGCTGGGTTCCCCGGACGATGGAATCATCGCAGAACAGGAGCCGTTTGCCTTCGATCAGCGATCGGATGGGAATCAGCTTCATTTTCGCCACCAGGTCCCGGGTGTCCTGGTCCTGGGGCATGAAGCTGCGGGGCCAGGTGGGGGTGTATTTGACAAAGGGCCGGCGGTAGGGAATATGGGTTTCGTTGGAGTAGCCGATGGCATGGCCGATCCCCGAATCCGGAATCCCGGATACAAAATCGACATCCTGGTCGTCGTTCATTCCCAGGGTCCGGCCGCATCGGTACCGGACCTCTTCCACGTTGATCGCTTCATAGCTCGATGCCGGGTATCCGTAGTAGACCCACAGAAACGCGCAGACCTGCATTTCGGGGCCGGGGGCCTGCTTCTGTTCGATCCCGTCGGGGGTCATCAATACGACTTCACCCGGGCCGAGAAACCTGTCCACGTCATAGCCCAGGTTGTAAAAGGCGCAGGTTTCGAAACTGGCGGCATGGGCGCCCTCCTTTTTCCCGATGACCACCGGCGTGCGGCCCAGCCGGTCCCGGGCCGCGTAGATGCCTTTGTCCGTGAGCAGCAGCAGGGAGCAGGACCCCTTGATGACGTCCTGTGCATGGGCGATTCCTTCCTCATAGGTGGCCCCCTGGTTGATCAGCATGGCCACCAGTTCCGTGGGGATCACCTTTCCCTCGGAGGCTTCCGAAAAATGAAGCCTTCGGTCGAATGCCTCTTTGGCGATCTCATCGATGTTGTTTATCTTTCCCACCGTCACCAGGGCATAGGAGCCCAGGTGGGAGCCGATGATCAGGGGCTGGGGATCCGTATCGCTGACCACCCCGATGCCCATGTTCCCATGCAGATCGGGCAGCTCGGATTCCAGTTTGGATCGAAAATAACTATTTTCAATATTCTTGATGGATTTCTTGATCCCCTGCCGGTTTTTTACCGCCAGGCCGCCCCGCTTGGTGCCCAGGTGGGAATGGTAGTCGGTGCCGTAAAATACATCCTTTACACAGTCGTGCCTGGAAACACAGCCGAAAAAACCGCCCATAACGAATAAAACTCCAATCTTTTTAAGTTATACTAATAAATCAGTGCGCACTGCGCCCTTTCCGGATTTCCGGCCGGAGGGCTGAAAATCCGGCCTTTGACCAATCGCTCCAAAGGGCGGCAGGCGCATCGAAAAGCCGCGGGAATTCAAGAATCAGCGCAAAGCGATGCGATACTTTTTGAGAAACCCCGCCGGGTGATAGGACTGTTTGGCCTTGCGCAGGCCGTCATCACCGAGGTCCTGCTCCCGGTTGACCCATTGAATCGAAGGAGACTGGCCGGCCAGGAACATCTGGTTGATGGCCTGATAAATCCCCCTGTACGCCGGGTCCCCTTTTTCAAAATGGATGACCAGTGTATCGTCTGCCACCCGTTCGCCCACGGTGCAGGCCACCATCCGGTCTCTGTCCCACAGGCTGCCGCCCGATATTCCCAAAAGCGTATCCCAATTGGACAGAACCCGCGTCAGGGCCCGGTTTTCGTTTACAAGGTGATCATCCGAGGCGCATTCCCGCCAGATGCACCAGTCATCCTGAAGCGCAAGCGCCTGATCAATCATTCCGGCGGTCATTTCCCGGTATTGGTATTCATAGCTGCGGACAAACTGGTTGAGCAGGTTCTTTTTCTTATGGAAACGGTTTCCCCGAAGCTCGCGCAGCGCTTGTGCATCATAGAGGTAATCCCACTGGTCCCGATCCTCGACCGCCGCAGCATCGTCAAATACGGTTTGCCATATGCCGGCCAGTGTTTCCGGCACCCGGATGAACGTGGTCTTCAGCTCCGGGTATTCTTTCACCAGGCCCACCCAGTCGATTTCCGCCCAGTTTCCCACCGGTGCCCAGTAAGCGGGTTCAGGAAGCGCCTGTCGGATAAATATAAGGGAATCGATTCGGGCCCACTCGAGGCCGTATACATCCGCCCATCCCCAGAGATTGATGAAGCTGTAATCCGAAGCCATTTCAGAACACCGGCTGAAAAATTCCCGGTATTCCGACTGCATGGACAGACAGACCGGCTTGAAATCCAGATCCATATCAGCTTTCGACGGCCCTTGCCAGTTCGGCGCCTTTCGCGAAGGCCGCCTCCAGAAACTCCGGGTGTGACAGGACGTCTTGATCGAAATCAAGTCCCCGGCACAGCAGTGAATCGAAAAGTTCCATGTCCAAAACGTCGAAGAAATACTTCATGGTCAGCAGGGTGCCGTCAAACAGCTTTTTCCCTTTTGTCGCCCCCGCCGCGATGAGCAGGCCCTTGCGCCTGGGGGTCCATTGGCCGAAAGGCACCTGGTCGATCCAGTACTTTTTCACCCACAGGGACTGGCACCGGTCCATGAGCATCTTGATATGGGAACTGACCGTGTAGAAAAAGATCGGGGTGGCGATGATCAGGCCGGAAGCGTTCAAAATCCGGTCGCGAACCTGCTGAAAATCATCCTTGATGGCGCATTCCCCCTCTTTTTTGCACGCATAGATTTCCAGGCAGGGCGAAATCCGGTAATCCCGCAGAACAATCTCGTCCACTTGCGCTCCGGCATCTTTTGCCCCGTCCACCGCCTTTTTTAAAAGGGCGGCCGTATTGCCGTTTCGCCGCGGACTGCCGTATACCGCCGCCAGTCTTTTCATCCGGGCTCCTTGAGGACCCGCTCTGTTTAGAGGGGCCCGATGTTCATATTGCGTTTTTGTAACGTTTTCACGAGTACCCGGCAGTCACTCCGGGAAACGAAAAAAACGGGCAAGCGGCCATTTTTCAATTCTGAATTGATAATGGGTGGAAAGTATTTTCATATCCGTGTGATGTGTCCATGTCAAGCCAATGGTATCTCGCAGGAGGGGTCGTGCGTGCACCCGGTGCACTTGGCAATGAGATTGCCCAACTGCTGGTATAATACCGAATAGGAATAATAATTGGCGGCAGTCTCGAAATTGTGGTTGACCAGGCGATCCCGCAGGTCCGGGTTGGACAGCACCCTTTTGGTATTTTCCACTGCTGTTTCCGTGACATACCCGTCGAGTTCGATAACGGAAAACCCCCTGGGCTTGATATCCACCGCGTAAATCGAGTAGAGATTCACCACCACCGGCTTTTTAAAATAGACCGCCTCCAAAAAGGCGTTGCCGAAACCTTCGTAGTTGGACGGATAGGTGACCAGGTCGGCGTGGGGATAGATGTCATCGAGGGTGTATATCTTCCGGCCGTCTTCGGTCCTGCCCCGGTGGTCACCGATAATCTCGGAGACAAAATAGGTGTTTACGTTCATTAATTTGGAATATTCCCGGATTCGCTGCTCGTATTGATAGCCCTCATCTCCGGAGGCGTGGGAGATGATCAGCTTGGCCTTCATGCCCAGGCGGCTGACCAGTTCAATGGCATGCTCGATCCCCTTGCGCTTCACCACCCGGGTGGGCTGAAGCACCATCAGCTCATCTTCTGCAATGCCCAGCGACTGCCTGACATCGGCGGCGTATTCGTCCGGCGGCGCGGGGGGGTTGTCGAAATCCATGACATTGGGAATAATGTGAGAGGAGATGCCCGTCCGCAGGCTCAACTGGTCGCCTGCCGACGAACTGATCACCACGTGCTCGATATCGGGAATATGGGGAGGGAAAGCCATCTTCAGGTAATCCCAGACCGCATTGATTAAAAAACGCTGGCGTTCCCAGAAAAAATCATGGTGATGGGCAATCACCGGCAGCCGGTTCTCACAAAGCAGTTCGGTAATCGCCAGCCCTAAGGGAATGTTCATGGGGATGGCCAGCGCGTTTTCGATGACCAGCAGTTCGATTTCAAAATTGCTGATAAACCGGTACAGGTCGTTTTTGAGTTTTTCTTTGAGCGCCTGAATCTTATCGGTGATGTACCGGCCGCGATCATAGACCCCGAAAACACTCTGGTGAATCTCATATATGGCCGGGTGCCTGAAATGCGCCTCGGGGGAAAGAAAAGAGCGTTGGGGCGGCCGATCCAGTTCCCCTGCAAAATAGAAGCAGGTAAATCCGCGCCGGGTGAACACGTCGGCCCACTTTTCCGTTTCCAGGGAAACCCCGTCCGTGCCCGTCAGCCGGGTGGAAACAAACCCCACGTTGTGGTCCTGGTCGCAGTATCTGCAGTATGCCATTTCATCGTCCCTTCTCCCGCCCTTTTTCCGAAACAGCGGGGGCGGCAGTATCCTTGACTTTTTTTATTTTCTTTATCAAATTATAGGCTTGCGATGCAATGAGGATTATTTATTATATGGTTATTGAATAAAGGTAACACCGGACGGCGTTTAAAAAAAGGAAGGATTGGGCCCATCGCGGGTTGGCTTATCCGATTGACGGAAAAACCTGCGATCACACGCCGTATATCAACGCGAGATAGACTGTTAGCAATTTGCTTGATCCTTGACATCATGTGAGATTTTCATTAAAAGGACCGGATTTTAACCGAACACCAAAAATGCCAATATAAGGAATCAGACATGTTAGACGTCAGGGTCGATCTGATCAAAAACCGGCTCTATCTCACCGTGAGCGGCCTGTATCGGAACAATACCCAGCTTTCCGTAAGCTTACTGGAAAAAGCGGTCCATAAGCTGGCGCCCGGCTTTACCTGCATTACCCGGGTGATCAACGGGGGTGATCTCGACGACGGGGATATTGCGGAAATTCAGGCCATACAGAAATTGCTGGCGGATCATCAAATGGCGCACGTGGTGCGTATCGGGGATGAAAATGGCCGGCAGCTTCTCAATACATTCGGAAGGAAAGTGCCCTATCGCATCACCGAGGCCGCTTCCATGGAAGACGCCGAGGAAATTCTGGACCAATGGACAAAACAGCATGAGCGTGCGGCGGAAGGCATCGCCAGAAAATAGCACCCGATATATCAAAAAAGGCCGGGGCCATGATCGAAAGACCATGACCCCGGCTTTTTTTGTGCAGCGGATTCATTCGGGATTAAAATGAATAGGCGATTCCCGCGCCGCCGAAAAGGTTGACATCCTGATCCGGCAAAACATTTGTATCCAGGCTATCCGTATACCCCAGGGTTGCGGAAAGGGCCAGCTGCTCGGTGACGGCATAGCCGGCCGCAAGCGTCAGGGTGTATTCATGAAAACCCGCTTCCCCGCCGGCGGCCATGTCGTCTCCGGCATAACCCGCGGATGCGCCCATATCCAGCGCCACGCCGGAATCCAGTGCGATTCCATACCCCAGGTATGCATTGAGATAATAGTCATCCACCTCGTCGAAATCATAATACCCCGTAAGCCCCACGCTGAAGCCGTCGGCCGGCGCCGCGGAAAGGTCCAGAAACACCTCCCGGGTCCCCGGCGCGCCCCCCATATCCGTTTCCGGGAACAGGTATTCGATATATCCGCCGGTAATCCCCAGCGGACCGGCACTGGCGGAATACGTCAGGGTGATGTCCACTTCCGAGAATTCACCCGCATCCAATGTATTGTCATAATCGTCGATGTCGATGTTGCCCCAGACATTGACACCGAAATTACCGGCGGTGACATCCAGGCTGGGCTGCACCACCAGACCGTCATTGAAGGTAATCCCCCGCCATACGTAGGCGGAATTGACATCCACTGCCCCGGTAACATCCGCGGCAAATGTCCCTTTTGCCCCCATTGCTGACAAAACCAGCACCATGCCCACAATCAACAGCTTGCCATACTTCATGTGCTTCTCCTTTTTTAAATTGGATTCGAAATGAACTTGTTCTTGCATCATGCTTATCGTGCAGATTGTGATTGCATGGAGCATGCCATATTTATGTATTGATAATTTATATTTATATAACAAATACTTATATCTAAAAACATAATAACTAAACCAGCATTGTGATTTACATTTTTGTAATATACGGGATGTTTTTCTCACAATTTTGGCAGTTCTTAAAACACATAGGCCTCGACCCCATTGCGGGAGAGATTCAACCCGCCGGGTAAAGAGTTGATTTCCCGCAAGAGGCGATCCCAACGACCCGGCGGTAATATATTGACAGCTTTTGGTGACGCAGTTATGATTGTTCTCATTTGAAATGACAGTCTCTTAACTGCCAACGTTTTGCCCGGCCCAATACCGCCGGAACAAGGATGGATCATGGAACAGGAAGCCAATTTCGAGAAGTTTCTACCGAAGATCAAGAATGTCCAAATCCTGCACTGGCTGCATGAAGAAGAACTTCGGAAACTGCTGCTCATATCCTCCCTTCTTCATTTTAAAAAAGGGGAGACGGTGATTTCCCAGGGCGAGGTCGGAGATGCGCTCTACGCAGTGATCAAGGGCAAGGTCCATGTTTCGGTAAAAGACATCAAAGACAAGGAAATCACCATCTGCAGCATCGGCCCGGGCGAGATATTCGGTGAGGCCGCCATTTTCATGGCCACCAAACGCACCGCCACCGTAACATGCGTCAAGGACACCACCGTGATGCAGATCACCCGGCGGAATCTGATCTTTTTCTTCAAAACCCATCCCCATGCCGGCAACAAGCTGCTGATGCTGATTGTCCTGAACCTGTTGAACAAGCTCAGGCATGCCAATGAAGACCTGGTTCTGGAAAAGCAATCCGACATCGACCTGGAATACGTGGACAACCTGATCCAGGATTTCATCAGTGAAACCGACGCCGATGCATCGGATGCGGCTTAGTCGCTATTCATATACCCCCATCCAGCGGCAGATCATCGATGCCGTCCAGGTCAACATCCCCTATACCATGCTGGTGGAAGAAGACTGGCGCGATCTGTATCTGTCGCACAGATTCAATCCGGAAATCGGGATGGATGCGGCGGCCCTGGACCGCTTTTCCGCATCTGATTTTGCCGAGATGGCCGCCCGGTTTCATGACCGGGGCCTGAGGATCACCCTGCATGGTCCATTTCTCGATCTTTCCCCGGGCAGCCCGGACCGCCTGATCCGGGAGGCGACGCGACGGCGCTACGAACAGCTGCTGACGGCCGTATCGGTCTTTTCCCCCCAAACCGTGGTCTGCCACGCCGGATATGATGAATCCCGCTATGATTTCTGCAGGGAGGCCTGGCTGGAATCGGCTGTCGACACTTTTGAATGGCTGGGAAAGGCCATGCAGGAGCAAAACACGAAACTGATGCTGGAAAATGTCTACGAGACCGTCCCGGATATGCTGATCCGGCTGTTTTCCCGTCTGGATCCGGCGCATATCGGCTGCTGTCTGGACGCCGGGCACCTTACCGCTTTTGGCGACGGCCGTCTGGATGCCTGGCTGGAGGCCCTGGGTTCCAGGATCGGGCAGTTTCACCTGCACGATAATTCCGGGGCTGCGGACGCACACCTGGGCATGGGAGAAGGACGTATCGATTTCAAGCGCATTTTCGAGTTCATGGAAAAGCATTCAGGGCATCTGGTCGTCACCCTCGAACCGCACACCCGCGAAGATTTTGCCACCAGTCTGGTCTATCTGGAGCGGCATGATTTCCTCCGCCTTCTCCCCCTTTTCAAAATAGACGCTTGCCTGGTGATATCGATGATCAAAACGCCCTCCAAATGCCTTGTCCCGTTTGGCAGGCCTCTATGAAATGATGAGGCGCAGGTGTTTTAACCGGCTGATTTTCAGATGATTTTAAAAAAACCGATTACGCTTGACAAAAAGGGGTTTCCTTATTAGAAGATATCTTTTGATATTTATGCTGAGGCATGTACGGGCAAAATTGACCTATGGATAGATAATGATCGAAAGGAGAAGTAAAACATGGCAACTGTAATACCCCCCCACGGCGGCAAAGGCCTGACCACTTGCCTTCTTGAAGGCGCGGAACTGGAAGCGGAAAAGAAAAAAGCAGAAGGTCTGAAAAAAATCAATCTCTCCCCCCGGGAAAGAGGCGACCTGATCATGCTGGGCATCGGCGGTTTTTCCCCCCTGACCGGTTTCATGAACAAGGCAGACTGGCAGGGTGTACTGGATAACTACCTGCTGACCGACGGCACCTTCTGGCCGGTGCCGGTGACCCTTTCCGCAAGCCGCGAAGATGCCCAGAGCATCAAAGACGGCGAGGAAGTCGCCCTGTATGATCCGGAACGCAAGGAAATCATGGGAACCATGAAGGTCACCGAAAAATTCGAGATGACCGAGGAAAATAAAAAGTACGAATGCGAAAAAACATTCATGGGCGAAGGCACCGCCACCGCTGAAGAATTCTGGAAGATCGCCAAGGATGAACATCCCGGCGTGCAGATGGTCATGAACCAGAAAGACTTCAACCTGGCCGGACCGGTAAAAGTCCTTTCCGAAGCCGAATTCCCCACCAAGTATGCCGGCATTTACATGCGCCCGGCAGAATCCCGCAGGATTTTCGAGGAACGCGGATGGCAGACCATCGCCGCCCTGCAGTTGAGAAACCCCATGCACCGTTCCCATGAATACCTGGCCAAGATCGCAGTTGAAGTCTGCGACGGCGTCTTCATCCACTCACTGGTGGGCAACCTGAAGCCCGGCGACATTCCGGCCGAAGTCCGCGTCAAGTGCATCGAAGTGCTGGTCAACAATTATTTTGTGGCCGACAAAGTTGTCCAGGGCGGATACCCGCTGGACATGCGCTATGCCGGCCCCCGGGAAGCGCTGCTGCACGCCACCTTCCGCCAGAACTACGGCTGCACCCACATGATCATCGGCCGCGACCATGCCGGTGTGGGCGACTTCTACGGGATGTTCGAAGCACAGACCATCTTCGACAAGATTCCCGCCCCGGAAGCCGAAGGCAAGGCCCTGCTGTGCAAGCCCCTGAAGATCGACTGGACCTTCTACTGCCACAAGTGCGACGGCATGGCCTCCCTGAGGACCTGCCCCCACTCCAAGCAGGACCGTGTTCTGCTGTCCGGCACCATGCTCAGAAAGGGCCTCTCCGAGGGCACCACACTGCCGGATCATTTCGGCCGTGAAGAAGTGCTCGACGTGCTTCGCGAGTATTACCAGGGCCTGACAGAAAAGGTCGAAGTGAAGCTGCACGGCGCCGCCACCGGCGACCAGAAGTAATTTATTTCACATCAGTCATTCCAAAAGGGCTTCTGCAGCGACTGCAGAAGCCCTTTTTTTTTGCCTTCCCGCAATAATGAATTACATGCTGCGGCCGGAGCGGTAATTTTTTTTCTATAGTTTTTATCATATGCGACATTCAAGCCTATCCCCTTTCTCCCAGTAAAGTTCTATAAGTGAAGTGAAGCCGAGGCGACATGCCGGTGGGGTTCACCCGCTCACTGTTCATTATTTTGATGCTTCTATGACTCACTACGCTGCATCCTGGAAACTCGCCTGTCGGCTCAGACAATCCAGGATGCGGCCGCTTCGCTTCGTCATGAAGCATTGGCAAAATAATGAAGCAATGTTCGCCGGGCGAACCCCACCGGCATGTCTTTGGCCGTGCAAATTTCCCAGACCCCCCATTACACCCGTTATAAACGCCTTCCCCGACGGGGTCGTGAGCATGGGTCTGGGGAGCGAATCGTAGATTTTTGCCCTCGAGAATTGGGAGAGAAAAAATACTGCTTTCCTGCCATGCTTGCTCAACTAAACGACTACCCGGGGCGGCAAAAATATTCTGAGCGGACCGGACCTGTGCTCACGACTCCGTCAGGCAGAGCAGAGAAGTAACGATAATAAAGAGAAGGAGGAAAAGTGCTTGAAAGACAAAAAGGGCCGGCGGCATGAAACTGCCCCGGCCCTTCTGCAATTAAGTGAAGCTTAAACCTGAATTGAATTACTGCCGCCCCGAGTACTCCTTATATCCCATGGCCACGGTACGGTAAACCAGGTGGGCCAGTTTGGAAAAGGGAAGGAACATGAACAAAACGAACACAAACATCAGGTGGATGAAATAAATCAGGTAGGTCAGGAACGCCGCATCCGCCAGACGGGTCAGTTCCGCCAGCATACCGGTGAGGCCCAGACCCAAGACCAGACCCACCAGGAACCAGTCCTTGTAGGTGGTGGCCTGATCGTCACCCTTGTCCAGGCGGTTTTTAATCATGATCAGCCCGCCGATGACCAGAGCGATACCGGAGATGTTGGCCAGCCACTTGACCGGGTTGAACTGGGAATACGGCCCGTGGATGCCGAACCCGTAAAGAACCACGAAAAAGATGCCGGTGACGATGGCCAGCCCGACAAAGGCGAAAAAGACCATCATGTGCGGGGTGGCCCGGTTGCTGTTTTCACCGCATTCCGAGAAATCCTTGTGCTGCAGAATTTTCGGGATCACCTTGACCAGCGACTGCAGAAAAGGCTTGAGTTCAATTTTTTCCTGTTTGGTTTTTCCCTCCGCCAGGGCGTTTTTATGCATATCGGTCACAAACCGCTTCAGCCCCATGGCAAACACCGCCACCACCCATAGAGAAAGGGGAACAAAGATCATGTCCACCATCCAGGTGGAGAAAAACATGTGGTGGGCGATCTCGCCGTGCACCCGCTCCGGGGCAAAATTCAGCCAGTCCACCCCAAACAGCTTCAGGACCAGCCCGATCACCAGAAAAACAACAGCCGGGATGGCTGCCAGAACAGGGATCTTTTTCGGATCACTGATCAGGGCACTCAATTTCTTGAAGCCGCCGTACTGGGTAATGGCATACATCCGTACGGCCGAGAGCACATCACCCGGTTTTGCGCCCCGGGGACACAAAGTGGAGCAATCGCCGCAGTTGTGGCACAGCCATATATCGCCGTTGCCCACGAGTTTATCTTTCAAGCCCCAGGATGCCGCGATCATCTCTTTTCTTGGAAAAGGCTTCTGATCCGGTGAAATGGGGCACGCCACCGAGCAGGTGGCGCACTGGAAGCACTTCTTCAGCGAATCTCCGCCGAGGCTTCTGATTTCATTTATAAATCCGACATCTGGTTCAACCAGGTATTTATCCGCCATAATCATACCTCCCTGTGCAGGCGTAGCAAAATTATCCATATCTTTTAAATGACCCGCCGGTCGACCGGCGGGTCATCACATGATTTTAGAATCCCTTGAAGGGGTTCGGTCCCAGTCCTTCGACTTCCTCGACGAAGTCGTTGATGATCTTTGGAATCTTGTCATAATCGTCGATGGCCACCTCGAACTGAGCGACCCGCTCCTTCTCCAGCGCCAGGCTTTTCAAGGCTTCACCGATCTTTTTCATCCGGATATCGGCCAGTTCGCTGCCTTTGACGAAATGGCACTGGTAATCATCGCCATGCTTGCATCCCAGCAGGAACACACCGTCCATTCCCTGGGACAGGGCATCCTTGATCCAGATCACGTTGACCGATCCCAGGCAGCGCACCGGAATCAGGCGGACATCTGCGGAAAAGGACTTGCCGTTCAAGCCCAGAACATCTAAAGCCGGGTAGGCGTCATTTTCACAGACCAGACCGAGAATCCGGAAAGGGGGTTCCGAATAGTCGTCTTCCGACGGCACTTTGACCGCCTTGACCATGGAACCGATGCTGTCGATGTTGTAGTCGGCAAACCCGATGATCCGCTCCGGACACGCGCCCATGCAGGTACCGCAGCGGCGGCAGCGGGAGGGATTGGGCTTCGGGGTCCCCTTGGCATCATCGTCGATGGCGCCGAAGGGGCATTCTTCCGTGCAGCGTTTACACTGGGTGCAGCGCTGAAAGAAGAAATCCGGGAAGGTCATGTCCCCGGACCGGGGATGAACGGCGACCCCGCGATTGGCCGATTCCAGGCACTGAATGGTTTTCAGGGCCGCACCGGCCGCGTCATCCATGCATTCATCCACGGTCATCGACCGCCGGATGGCGCCGGCGGCATACACGCCGGTTCTCTGGGTTTCATAGGGGAAGCAGATGAAATTGGAATCCGCGTACCCGTCGAAAAGACCGATGTCCCGGAAACCCGGTCCCTGGCGGTAGGCCAGGTTGACAGTGGGATTGTCCACGGTGACCGGCACCATACCGGTGGCCAGGACCACCATGTCGGCTCTGAGCTCCACCTGATCGCCCAGCAGGGTATCGGCCGCACTGACGGAAAGGCCCGACCCGTTTTTGGATACGCCGGTCACGTTGCCCTTGGACATGAAAATGCCCGGGTCCTGCTGCATGGCTTTGTAGAAATTTTCCGAAAGCCCGGGGGTCCGCATGTGCTGATAAATGATATAGGATTTGCCGTCCGCGTAATCGTCGCGCACGTACTTGGCCTGTTTGAGCGCCACCATGGAAGTCACTGATGCGGCATAGGGGAAATCCGCGTCCGTGCCGTTTCCCGGGCTCTGGACGAATACCACCGATTTGGCGGGCTTGCCGTCGGAGGGGCGCACAATTTTTCCCTTGGCGGCCATCTCTTCGAACTGATAATTGGTGACCACATCCGGCAACTCGCCGAATCCCAGGTGGGCGAATTCCCCTTCCTTGGGTTCATAGGGCCGCCATCCGGCCGCCAGGATCACCGCTCCGAACAGTTCGCCGTCGGGGTCGAGCGTCAGGATGTCTTTCCGGCCTTCGTTATACTCCAAAAATTTGGCATGCAGGGATTCGGCATCGAGTTCCTTGCCGCTTTCATCCACCCTCATTTCATCGGGCAGCGGATAGGGAACGTCAAATTCGATCTTCTCGCCCGGTTTCTTGAAGGTCACGGTGAAATTGCCCGGCTCGCCGGCGATGCGGGCAACCATGGACTCCGTCTTCACCGTAATTTTGGGGTTTTTCTCCACCGCCTGGATTTTCTGAGCCACCACCGGAGCAATCAAGTCGGTATAGGGCGCCTTGACCGGCAGCTGCCGGCGCCATTTGGCCACCTGGCCGCCCAGCATCGATTCCTTTTCCACGATGGTCACATCGTAGCCGGCACCGGCCGCATCCAGGGCCGCGGACATTCCGGTCACGCCGCCGCCGATCACCAGGATCTTGCGGCTGAAATTCTCCATTTTGTAGGGTTCGGGCAGATTGATCTTCTCCACCTTGGCCATGGACATCCGAATGTAGTCCTCGGCCATCATCTGCACCCGATCGAAATTGTCCTCGTCACCCTTCTGCTCTTCGGTCAGGGCCGGAAACTCGGAACGGGGATGAGACCAGACCACCTGCTCCCGCAGGTTGGTCCGCTCGACGATACAGCCGGGGAATTTGAATACATCATAGTTGACCCGGCGGGAGCAGGCCGCGATCACCAGGGTGTTGATCCCTTTCTCGGAAATGTCCTTATTGATCAGATCGACGCCTTCCTTGCCGCAGAACATCGCATGAGTCTTACAAGAAAGGCCTTCTTCTTCCACCAGATCGCACAGGGCTTTTACATCCAGGGCATCGCCGATGCCGCAGCCCGTGCAGATATAAACACCATATTTTTTATCCATGGTTTCCTCCTACCGTTTCACCAGGGTTTGAATCGCTTTTAGGGCCATACCGGTCGCGTTCTGGTTGGATGTCATGACATCCGCCGGTTTATTGGCGCAACCGGCCGCGAACATGCCGCCTCTTTCAAAGTCATTGATAATGAATCCGTCTTCCGTGTACTGCAGATCGGCGGGGAGTTTGGCGTTAGCGGCAGTGGGCTGCATACCGGTGGCCAGGACCACCAGGTCCACAGTCTGGCGGACCTTCTGTCCGGTGACGGCGTCTTCGGCAACCACGGTGATTTGATGGTTGTCATCGGCCTGCTGAACCTCGGCGACTTTGCCCTTGATGAAGAAGATGTTTTTATCTTCCTTCATCTCCTGATAAAATTTTTCATAGCGGTATCCCGGGGCGCGCATGTCGATGTAGAAGATGTAGATCTTGGCTTCGGGGTAGCGCTCCCTTACATATCGGGCCTGTTTCAGGGAGGCCATGCAGCAGATATAAGAGCAGTAGGGGAGATGGTTTTCATCCCGCGAACCTGCGCACTGGACAAAAGCCACGCTTTCCGGTGCGGCGTCATCGGACGGCCGCAGAATCTTTCCGTCGGTGGGACCGCTGGGGGCGGCCATGCGCTCCATCATCATGTTGGTAATGATATTGGAATACCGGCCGTATCCCAGATTGTCGATGCGGGCCGCATCATAGGGCTCCCATCCGGTGGCCCAGACAATGGCACCCACATTGAGATCGAATGTTTTTGCACTCATTTCCAGGTCCACCGCGTCATACTTGCAGGCTTCCTGGCACCGCTTGGCATCCTCCGTGCCGATGATGTGAGGAGAGATGACGTAGCGTGACGGAAATGCCATCTGATGGGGCAGGTAGGCGCCCTTGGTCTTTCCCATTCCGAAGTTGAATTCATTGGGAAGCTCCGCCTGGCAGGCATCGGCGCACTCGCCGCAGCAGGTGCAGTTTTCATTGACATAGCGCGGGTTGAGCTTGAGGCTGACCTGATAGTTGCCGGGATCTCCGGAAACCTTTTCCACCTCGGCCAGGGTGAACACCTTGATGTTGGGATTGTCCTTGATCCGCCGAAAATTTATTTCCAGGCCGCAGGTGGGCGGACACAGTTTGGGGAAATACTGGTTTAACTGCGCCACACGACCGCCCAGGTACGGATTTTTTTCGACGATGAATACCTCGTACCCCACTTCGGCGGCTTCGAGGGCCGTGGTCAACCCACTGATCCCACCGCCGACCACCATGATGGTACCGCTAAACGGGGCTGCTTTTTCTTCTGTCATGCTATCCTCCGTATTTCTGTTGTTTAATTTCCTCAGAATGCAACATATTTGATCTCACTTCAGGCGATATCTCCGTATAATTTGGTTGTGGGTTGTGCAGAAAGAGAAACGCCGACCCGATCTTCCCGCCTGAAACCCGAAGCTCGATACCGGTCCATCGACCACCCGATTTCCGGCACCCAGCTTCTGGTTTTAGGCCACTCGGAGGATATCGCCCAAAGATTTAGAGGGGTTTGTTAATAAAAACCTCCAGGTGCCGTTCAGGCACCTGGAGGTAATGTTCATACGACGTTAAAACCCGTCGTCAGCAGATTAATCCGGAATAATCTTGATGTAATCCACCTTCTTCAGGGTCCACTGGTTGCTCGCCTTGTCATAGCTCGAGTTGGTGAAGCAGAACCAGTTGGCATCATCTTGTTTCATGTGATCTGCATTGTAGTAGAAACCGGGGTAGCGGGTTTCTTTTCTGTACTGGATGTGACGCAGGTGCGCTTCCACCGTGTAAAGGCGGTGCTGAATTTCCCACGCTCTCATCAGCTCATGCAGGTCGCCAGCCGCCAGTTTCTCGGCATCTTCACGCATGGTTTCCAGCAGGTCGATGACCACTTCGAGCATCTTGTCGCTGGTCTGGTAATAAGTGGCCGTACCGGCGCCGTACTCGTGGGTCGCCTTCATCATCCGGTACATCATCCCCTCCGGTTTGAGGTAGTTGGGGTTGATGTTGTCGGCGGTGGTGTAGGAGGCGTTGTCCAGGTAAGTTCTGACCGGCTTGTAGACCAGGTCCACCAGTTCCTGGGTGGATTCCTTGAGGGCCGGGGCAAAGGAGGCGTTGTCACGGATGAACTTCACCATTTCTTTCGCCGCGATCCGGCCTTCCGCATGGGAACCGGAGGAGAACTTATGACCGGAGCAGGCCACGCCGTCACCGGAGGTGAACAGACCGGGGACCGTGGTCATCCGGTTGTAGACCTTGCCATTGAACTTGATCTTGTAGGCATCGGGAACCCAGTCATAGTCCGGGCCGGAAACCCAGATACCGCAGCAGCCGGAATGGGACCCCAGCAGGTACGGCTCGGTGGGCATAATTTCGGAATTCTTCTTTTCCGGCTCGGTGTTGGTGGCGCACCACAGGTTGGCCTGGCCGCAGGTCATGTCAAGGAAGTCTTCCCATGCTTCAGATTCGAGATGCTTGAGTTCTTTCTTGTCCATGGTCTTGCCGATTTCCGCCAGGGCGGTAACCGTATCCATCTGGATCGGTCCGCGGCCTTCTTTCATCTCGAACAGCATGAGATGGTTCCGCAGACAGGTCGGAGTGATGGCGGCCGTTCCGTAAGGTGCATATTTTTCCAGTTCGGCCTTGGCAGCCGGGCTG
Source organism: uncultured delta proteobacterium (assembly GCA_963826785.1). Lineage (GTDB taxonomy): Bacteria > Desulfobacterota > Desulfobacteria > Desulfobacterales > Desulfosalsimonadaceae > CAWGYD01. The sequence goes on along the minus strand of CAWGYD010000006.1, from coordinate 986,450 downwards.
GCGACGTAATTTTCGCCCAGACCATTGAGGGCCTTGGCTTTGAACAGCAGGAACCACGCGCCGACCGGGCCGTAGCCGTCTTTGAAGCGCGCCGGGGTGAAGCGGTTTTCCATCATGGAAAGTTCCGCACCCGCCCGCAGGGCCATGGTGTAGGTGGAGCCGGAGTTCCATACCGGGTACCATGCACGGCCTTTTCCTTCACCGACTGAACGCGGCTGGTAGATATTGACCGCGCCGCCGCAGGCGACCATGATGGCCTTGGCTTTGATGATGAAGACCTTGTTTTCACGAACGGAGAAACCGACAGCGCCGGCGATCTGGTTGGCGTTGTTGGCATCTTTGAGCAGTTCAACGATGAAGCATCTTTCCAGGATGTTGTCTTCGCCCAGCGCCAGTTTGGCCGCTTCGGCAACGACTCTCTTGTAAGATTCGCCGTTGATCATGATCTGCCATTTACCGGTACGGACAGGCTGGGCGCCGGCTTTCAGCGTTCCCATCTTCTGGCCTTTTTTACCGTCGAGGTTCTTGCCTTCTTCGGACTTCTTCCAGATCGGCAGACCCCATTCCTCGAACAAATGAACCGAATCGTCCACGTGGCAGCCCAGGTCGAAGATCAGGTCTTCGCGGACGATGCCCATCAGGTCATTTCTGACCATGCGGACGTAATCATCCGCGGTGTTCTGGCCGATGTAGGTATTGATAGCCGACAGACCCTGAGCAACCGCGCCGGATCTTTCCATGGCGGCTTTGTCGCAAAGAAGAATCTTGGTGCCTTCCGGGGCCCACTTCTTTACTTCAAACGCCGTACCGCAGGCCGCCATACCGCCGCCAACGATCAGGATATCGACTTCGCGCTCTTCAACCTGCGGATCCCTTACGGCCTTGAGTTCACCCTTGGGTTTATTTGGTAATGCCATATTACATCCTCCTTAAAACATGTATAGGTTCAAATTCGAGATTTTGAATGCAAACCGTCATTAAACGGTGGCTTGGGGTTTCGGAATTGCATATCCGTCCGCTTCTTCCGTCGAAAGCAGTCCGCTGTCCAGGTCTTTCCCTTTCAGGTCTTTGTATGCGTTGGCAGTACCCTCGGGGGTGGTCCGGATGGGGAACTTGAACCGTTTGATGTTGCCGTTGCGGAACTTGCAGGTCCACATCACGTCCTCGGTGCCCATCATCGGCATGATGCTGCTTCCCAGGGGCACGAAATCCGCATAACCACGGACTTCAATGGCCTGGGTGGGGCAGATCTTGACGCAGGAAAAGCATTCCCAGCACTGATCCGGCTCCTGGTTGTACGCCTTCATCGCGTTGGTGTCCAGGACCATCAGGTCGTTGGGACAAATATACATGCATGCGGTCTTGTCGCCGCCCTTGCATCCGTCGCACTTCTCGGTAATTACAAAACTTGGCATTTCTACCTCCTCGTTTTTCGGTTAATTTAAAGTGAATGCAAAATTTCACTTTTTCTCGGATTGCGTGTTGACAATGTGAATGTCTGTCAGGGCACCTCCTTTCTCACTGATGACAAACTGTAATAAATTGGATCAAAATCCTTGTTTACTCCATTTTCTATCATCCAAATGGTCGCCCATTTTTATCCAAGTTTGAAAATATAAAAAAATCAAAAGGATACACATTCACATAAAACAAAATAATTTATTTAGCACCCCCCCGATGCCTTGTCAAGAAATTTTGGAAACGCTCCATTATGCAAAAGATCCGGATAGTTACCCGATCAAGTCATACCATATGTAGCGCTTGCCAGAATCCCAAGCTACCATATTTTGTACTGATTCTTTCAAGTCCCGAAATTCGGCGCCATTTCGCCCATGGAAGCTGAATGTAATATGACTCAACCTGGAAATTGTCAAATACCCGCCACCCGCTTGGCCCCTCTTCACTTTTGGGCACTGAATCCCGTATCCGATATCCCTGTATACACCCGGGGGACCCGGTCCGAAATCCCGGAGACGATCTCATAGCTGATGGTTTCGAGTTTTTCGGCAATGTCTTCAACGCTGACCGTGCTGCCACCCTGGGAGCCGAACACCACCACCGGGTCACCCGGACGTGCGTCAATTTCACCGATGTCGATCATGGTTTGATCCATACATACCCGGCCCACAACCGGGGCATGCTGCCCATTGACCAGCATGTTCCCCTTCGATGAAAGTCCGCGCCGGTACCCGTCTCCATACCCCACCGAAACCGTGGCAATCCGGGTGGATCGACACGTCCGGGCCTGTCCGCCGTAACTGACGCAGAAACCGCTGCCGACATCCTTTATATGGATGATCCGTGCTTTAAGGGCCATGGCCGGGGTCAAATCAACACGGTCGCGGGTAGACGAATACAGATGGATAATACCCGTAAAGGGCGATTCCGGTCCGAACCATATCCAGGTGGGTTTCCGGAAAATCCAGAATGGCTGCGCTGTTGGCGGCATGCCGGATCGCAAATTCGAGCCCCCTGGTCTTCAGCCGCTCAATAAATGCCGTAAAAAAATGAAGCTGCCGCCGGCAAAGGGATTTATCCGGCGCGTCGGCTGCGGCAAAGTGGGTATAGATCCCTTCCAGATCGACCCCGGCAAGGCGGCTGATGCGCAAAACCTCTTCAACCGATTGACTCGAAATTTGAAATTCAGATGCTTCACAACAGGTCAGATCCCCCGGCAGGATACCCAGGCGGCCCATACCGGTGTCCACTTTCAAGTGGACCTTGATCTTGCGGTTTTGCGAGCGGGCGGCCGAGGACAGGCGCTCCGCCTGGTCAAACCGCCAAAGGGTCTGGGTCAGATCGAGATCGGCCAGTTGAACGGCCCGGTCCGGCGGTGTATCTCCGAAGATGAGAACCGGCGCTGAAATGCCGCATTTCCGGAGCTGGACGGCTTCCGAAATACGGGCCACGCCCAGTGCATCCGCGCCGTTTTCAAGAGCGGTTCTTGCCACCTCGATCATGCCGTGCCCATAGGCATTGGCTTTGACCACCGCCATAACGCTGATGCCCGAAGCGAGAACGGTCTTGAGTCGGCATAGATTCCGGGCGATGGCCGCCAGATTAACCTCGGCCCATACATCGTGGTTCATGGAATGATCCTCGGAGAGATGTCAATTCAGATTCTGAAAATGGCCCCCGGGAGGCGTGGGCCGGTCCAGGCTTCGGAGTTGAACGGCTTCTGCGATATGGGCGGAATCGATTTTCCCCTCCCCCGCCATATCCGCGATGGTGCGGGCGATTTTCAATATGCGGGACCACGCCCTCGCGGACAGTCCCAGCCGGTCCACCGCCGACTCGAGCAGCCCGGCGGCCGGCGCATCGATGGAACAATATGTCCTGATATGGCGGCTGCCCATGCGGGCATTTGTACAAAACCGCTCCCGGGAAAACCGCCTGGACTGAATGTCCCGGGCGGTGATGACGCGTTTTCGAATATCGGCGGAACATTCGCCTGCAGCGGGCCGCATCAGGTCCTGGTAAGCAACGGCGGGGACTTCGACGTGAATGTCGATGCGGTCCAGCAGCGGGCCCGATATTTTGTTCCGGTACCGATCGATCTGGCTGCCCGGGCACCGGCAGTTATGTTTGATGTCAGTCAGATACCCGCACGGGCAGGGGTTCATGGCGGCTACCAGCATGAACGCGGCAGGGTAAGTGATGGAAGTGGCGGCCCGGGAAACCGTCACCTTGTGATCCTCCAGCGGCTGCCGAAGCGCCTCGAGCACCGGTTTCTTGAACTCGGGCAGTTCGTCTAAAAACAGCACCCCGTTATGCGCCAGGCTGATCTCTCCGGGCCGGGGGATGTTGCCGCCGCCGATCATGCCCGCATCGGAAATGGTGTGATGGGGCGACCGGAACGGCCGACGGGTAATCAAGCCCTGGTCCCTTTGCAGCAGTCCGGCCACACTGAAGATCTTGGTGGTCTCGATGGCCTCTTCAAAAGACAGCCGGGGGATGATGCTGGAAAATCGCTTGGCCATCATGGTCTTCCCCGAACCGGGCGGGCCGATCATGAGCAGGTTATGCCCCCCGGCAGCGGCAATCTCCAGCGCCCGCTTCACGTGCGCCTGCCCGGCCACCTCCGAAAAGTCGGGGCCGGAATTCCCGTTTGCCTCCAGGACGTTCATCTTATCAAACGGCTCCGGCAGAATAGACGCTTCGCCGCGGATAAAGGCGACCGCCTGGGAAAGGGTACTGGCCGGATACACGGAAACGCCGTCAACCACCGCGGCCTCGCGCCGGTTGTCGTAAGGGACGATAATGGATGCAAACCCCGCCTCCCGGGCCGCCAGGGCCATGGGGAGCGATCCGTTTACCGGCTTGATCCGCCCGTCCAGGGCCAGTTCCCCGAGCACCAGATATCGACTGATTTTCTCCTGATCGACGATCCCGGTGGCGGAAAGAATTCCCATGGCAATGGGAAGATCAAACCCGGTGCCCACCTTTCGAATATGGGCGGGCGCCAGATTAACGGTAATCCGATCATCCGGGAACGTATATCCGCAGTTGCTGACGGCCGCCTTGACCCGCTCCTTGCTTTCGCGAACCGAGGTTTCGGGAAGCCCCACAGTGGTAAATGCCGGCAGACCGCGGGAAATGTCTATTTCCACTTCCACCAGATATGCATCAATGCCAATTACCGTGCTGCTCAATACTTTTGCCAGCATGCCCCACCCGTAAACGTTTCAGGAAAATAGCCATTTTAACCATTTCGATCAGATCACGCGTATACACAATCTGCTTTAATAAAATATAAAACTATATCAAAGCCCTCGGCCAAGAACAATCTCTAAATCAAAGTTCAGAGCAGGCAAAAGGCGCGATGGCAGCTCATGTGATGGCAAACAGGTTATAAAGGCCGGTCACTGATTGCAATTTCCGATATATTCCGGTATATCAATAAATCGAGTTCGTTTTATAAATACGCTTTTCATTTTAGATTCGAAATGGTACCGAGGCGGCAGGCGATCGGGGGCTAAGCGGTTCAATTCCATGATGGGCCGGCTGGAAAATCATAAATGAAAAGAGATAGAGACCATGCAGATCATCTCTTGCATGCGGCTTTGGAATGGTAATGCAGAAGAATCAGCGCACCCTGAAGGAACCGGCCCGCTTCAACGGCGTGGGGGTCCATTCGGGCAAAAATGTCAACATGACCGTAAAACCGGCCCGGCCCAACACGGGGGTCGTCTTCAGACGGATGGACCTTCCGGCCCAGCCGACCATCCGGGCCCATTTCAACCGGGTGGTGGATACCAGCCTGGCCACCGTCATCGGGGAAGACGGATGCATCGTCTCCACCATCGAGCACCTGATGGCAAGCCTTTCGGGCATGTCCGTGGACAATGCCGTGGTGGAACTCGACAATTATGAGATTCCCATCATGGACGGCAGCGCCGGACAGTTTACCGAATCCATCCGCAAGGCCGGAACCGTGGATCAGGCTGCCCCCAGGATGTATTTCGCGGTCAACACCCCCATTCTGCTTGAAAAAGAGGGCAAATCAGTGGGGCTGTATCCCTGCGACCGGTGCCGGATCACCTGCACCATTGCCTTTGATCATCCGGTGATCGCCACTCAGACCCTGAGCATCGATCTGACCGAAGCGGTCTTTGAAAGCCAGATCAGCCGGGCCAGGACCTTTGGTTTCCTGCACGAGGTGGAGTACATGAAACTTTACGGTCTGGCCAAGGGCGGTTCGCTCGACAATGCCGTGGTCCTGGATGTCAACGGGGTGATGAACGAGGAGGGGCTCCGGTATGCCGATGAATTCGTCCGGCACAAAATCCTGGACTGCATCGGTGATTTTTCGCTTCTGGGCATGCCGGTCCTGGGGCACTTCGTTTTATGTAAATCCGGGCACCAGTTCAACCATGAATTTCTAAAGACCTTTTTTCTGCACAAATCATCCTGGACGACCACGACCTTAGCGGAATTCAGACCCGCATCCGAGCCCTGCCCACCCCCACCCGCAGTTCCGAGGAGTGCAAATCTGAATGAAGATCAAGAAGGCATCTAAGTTAATTTCGCTTCTCTTATGCGCTCTGCTGTTCTGGCCATCGCCGGTATTTGCCAAAGTCCAAATCGTCGACCTGGTGGCAACCAATGATGACAGCAACCTGCTGATCGACCTGAAAGTCGAGGGGGCATTTAAGGAAAAAATGGAAGAAGCCATTTTAAACGGCATCCCCACCACCTTTTCCTATTTCATCGTGCTGCAGAAGCCCCGTTTTTTAAGACCGTCAAAAAATATCGAAAAAATCAAGGTCACCCATACCATCAAATACAACAACCTGAAGAACAATTATGCCGTCAAGCGGTCCTGGGACGGGAATAAAACCCTGACCACGGACTCCTTTGACGAGGCCAAGCGGCTCATGTCCGAGATCAGCGGACTGAAGGTGATCCCGTTGAAAAAACTCAAAAAGGGCCGGCAGTACACCCTCAAGGCCAAAGCGGAACTGGACAGGGTCACCCTCCCCTTTTTTTTGAATTACGTGTTTTTCTTCGTCTCTTTGTGGGATTTCGAAACCGACTGGTATACGGTAAAATACGTATATGAATAGATGGTCAAACCGCAAACCGTTAAATCCCAACCGTTACAAGGACCCCGCCCCTTTTCTTGAAAAAGGCGAGCGCCGCCGCCGGAAACGGGAATATGTGATCATCGGATCCGTATTTGCAATGGTGCTGCTGATTTCGTTTTTCACCATTCGCTCCTGGCGGCACAGCGGCGATATCCCCGTTTCCAACATGGTGATGATGTTTATCCTCACCAATATCAACATGCTGCTGATCCTGCTGCTGATATTTTTGGTTTTCCGCAATCTGGTGAAACTTTTCTACGAGCGGCGGCGCAACGTCGAGGGGAGCCGGCTGAGGACCAAGCTGGTGATGGCGTTTACCGCGCTGACCCTTCTGCCCACCACCGTTTTGTTCTTTTTTTCCATCAACTTCATTACGTCGAGCATCGAATTCTGGTACAAAGTGCCCGTGGACCAGGCGCTGAAAAACTCGCTGGCCGTGGGGCGCAATCTCTATGCCCTGGTGGAGCAGAACAACACCTTTTTCCTGGACAAGGCCGCATACCAGATCGACAGCCGAAAACTGCTGACGCCCCAAAACAGCGCGGAACTGGCCAACTATGTCCAGGTGATCCAGCGGGCTTTTAATCTCAATGCGGTGGAAGCCTACGACCGGAATTTCAATCGACTGGCCTATTCGATAACTCCCACTCTGGGGGACAAAATGTTTGGGCCGCTGGACACCGACGTGCTCAGGCGGGGGATGCAAATCGATGCGGCTTCCTGGTCGGCGTCGGAAAATATCGCCTCCGGGGAGGTAGTCCGCAATATTTCCGCTATTCCCTATGGCGCCAAAGGCGACGACATTGAAGGCTTTGTGGCCATCAGCGTCCTGCTGCCCCCCAACCTGGTGAATAATCTCGCCTCCATTTCCCAGGGGTATGAAGAGTACCAGCAGACCAAAATGCTTAAGCAGCCGGTGCAGTTCTTCTATTACATCACCCTTTCCATCGTCGCCCTGCTGGTGGTGTTCTGCGCCATCTGGTTCGGCATGTACTTTTCCAAGACCATCACCGTGCCCATTATGGAACTCGCCGAAGCCACCCACCGGGTGGCAGGGGGAGACCTGACCTATAACATCAACGTGGTGGCCGATGACGAAATCAAGACGCTGGTGGACTCCTTCAACAAGATGACCCGGGACCTGCGCTTTTCCCGAAAGGAACTGGAGCTTTCCGCCCGCAAGCTCTTCGACCAGAATATCGAGATCGAGGAGCGGCGGCGCTACATGGAAATCGTATTGAACAATGTCTCCACCGGGGTGATCTCCCTGGATTCCCGGGGCATGGTCACCACCATCAATGATTCCGCCGAAAAGATGCTGAACATCGGGGCCGAAAACATCATCCGGAAAAGTTATACGCATATATTGAAGGACCAGAACCGGGAACTGGCCGACGAGATACAGGACCGGTTCTGGAACCGGCGGGAAGAGAGCCTGTCCAAGTCCATTTCCATGACCATCGGGGCAAAACCCAGAAGCTTCAAGGTCAATTTCAACTCCCTCAAGGATGACAACGGGGCGCAGATCGGCCTGGTGATGGTGTTTGACGACATGACCGAGATCGAAAAGGCCCAGCGGATGGCCGCCTGGCGGGAAGTGGCCCGCCGGATCGCCCACGAGGTGAAAAACCCCCTGACCCCCATTTCGCTTTCCGCCCAGCGGCTGAAACGCAAGTACAAATCGGTCATCGATGATCCGGTCTTCGAGGAATGCACCCAGACCATCATCGACCATACGGAACTCATCCGCAACCTGGTCAATGAGTTTTCCGCTTTTGCGCGGTTTCCCACCGCAAACCCGGAACCCAGCGCCCTGGCGCCGATTATTGCCGACACGGTGACGCTGTTTAAGGAAGGCCGCCCGAATATCACCTTCGATATTAACATACCAGATGATCTTCCGGTCTTGAACCTGGACCGGCAGCAGATCAAGCAAACCTTCATCAACCTCGTCGATAATGCCATTGCCGCCATTAAAACCAGAGGCGTCATCACCATAGCGGCATCTTTCGATCCTGAGGCCAAAAAGGTCCAGATCGTGATCGCCGACACCGGCATCGGCATTGCCAATAACGAAAAGCCGTATCTGTTCGATCCGGATTTCACCACCAAAAAATCGGGCATGGGATTGGGGCTGGCGATTGTCAGCACCATCATCAATGACCACAACGGAAGAATATATGCCGAAGACAACCAGCCGAAGGGGGCCCGGTTTGTCATCGAACTGCCGGTCTGAATTCGGCCGAACAGAAGGAGACTTTGGCTGAAGGTCAAATATGATTGAAATCCACCCGCCCTTCAGCCTGAAGACTTACACAGAAGGAGTTTAAGTGAATGTTTCCCTCCATCCTGATCGTAGATGATGAGCAGTCCATCCTGAAATCCTTGAGCGGCATCCTGTCTGACGAGGGTTTTGAAACCGAAACCGCCACCAACGGGTATGAGGCGTTGAAAATCCTCGAGGCAGAATCCTCCGACCTGGTGCTTCTCGATATCTGGATGCCCGGGATGGACGGGATCGATACGCTAAAGGAAATCAAGAAACTTCATCCCACCCTGCCGGTGATTATGATTACCGGCCACGGCACCATCGAAACGGCCGTCAATGCGACCAAAATCGGCGCTTATGACTTCATTGAAAAACCGATCTCCATTGACAAGGTGATCGTGGCCATCAACAATGCGCTTAATTTCAGGCGGTTGGAAGAAGAAAACCAATATTTGCGCAAGAAAACCATTGAGAAAAATGCCATCAACGGCCACAGCGCATCCATCATGGACATAAAAAAGCAGATCGCCATTGCCGCCCCGACGGAGGCCTGGGTGCTGATCACCGGGGAACACGGCACCGGAAAGGAACTGGTGGCCAAGATGGTCCATCAGCTCAGCCCCCGCTCGGACAAACCCCTGATCGATGTCAACTGCTCGGCACTGTCGGAAGAAACGGCAGAACGGGAGCTGCTCGGATATGAAAAAGGGGCTTTTGCCGACTGCACGGCCCGGAAAATCGGCAAATTTGAACTGGCCCACCAGGGTACCCTCTTTTTTGATGAGATCGGCGACATGGATTTAAAGACCCAGGGGATTATCCTGCGCATCCTGGATGAAAAGAAATTCCAGCGGATCGGCGGCAGCCGGACGCTGGTCATCGATCTGCGCGTGATCGCCGCCACCAGCCGGAACCTCGAAGATGAGATCGCCGCCGGCCGGTTCAGACAAGACCTGTACTACCGGCTCAACGTGATCCCCATCCATGTCCCCCCCCTGCGGGACCGGTTGGAAGATATCCCGGAACTGGTCCGGTTCTTTCTGTCCCAGATCTCCCAGAACAGCGGATCAGCGCCCAAGGAGATGACCCCCGAGGCCATCGCGCTTCTGCAGCAGTACCCCTGGCCGGGAAATGTCCGGGAGCTCAAAAATCTATTGGAACGACTTGAAATCATGGTTAATGCAGAAATTATCGATGGGGGCGACATTCCGGCATTCTACGCCGCGCCGGCAGGCGTCTCCCCTGCTCCCCGGTCGGCCGTCTGGGCCATCGACTCCTTCAAGGATGCCCGCAAAGCCTTTGAAGCCGAATTCATCCAGCGGAAACTGGATGAAAATGCGTATAACGTCGCCCGGACGGCCAAGCTCACCGGCATCGACAAAAGCCAGCTCCAGAAGGTGGCCAGACAGTTCAAGGCTTCTTAAAAGACCGCGCGATGCGCATCATTTCCGGCAAATGCAAGGGGAAAAAACTGGTCAGTGTCGCCGGCGCCGCCACCCGGCCGACGGCCGACCGGGTCCGGGAGGCCATCTTCAACATCATATCCGCACAGGTGCCGGGCGCCGCAGTGCTCGATCTTTTTGCCGGCACCGGGGCTTTCGGATTGGAGGCGCTGAGCCGGAATGCACGATCTGCCGTGTTCATCGAAAATTCCGCCCCTGCCCTCCGGGTGATCGAGCGCAATATCCGCGCCTGCGGCCAGGAAGGCGCTGCCCGGCTGATCCAATGGGACATCCTCAAAAACCTGAACTGTATCCGGGCGGGCACCCCCCTGTTCGATCTGATCTTCATGGATCCGCCCTATCATCGAAAGGCTGTTTTCCCCGCCCTGTCGAATCTGGCCCGAACCGGCGCCCTGGTGGACGGGGCGTCCCTGATAGTCGAGCATGCCGCAGACGACCCGTTTGATGTGCCCTCGGATGCCTATGAACTTTACGACCAGCGCAAATACGGGAAAACGCTTGTGTCCTTTTTGTCATTCATGATAGTTTCGTGATGACCCTGACGCTGCTCAATTTTCAATGAAAGAGGTTGCCTATGTGCCGCACCGCCATCTACCCCGGATCTTTCGATCCGGTCACCAACGGACACATCGACATCATCACCCGGGGACTGTGCCTCTTTGACAAGATCATCGTGACCATCCTGGAGAATCCGGCCAAGCAGACCCTCTTTACCGTGGAAGAACGGATGGATCTGCTGAAGAAATCACTGAAGGGATTCCATCAGGTGGAGATCGCCTCCTATGGGGGGTTGCTGGTGGATTACGCGGTTAAACGGGAGGCACATGCAATCTTGAGGGGAATGCGGGCGGTTTCGGACTTCGAGTATGAATTCCAGATGGCGCTGATGAACCGCAAACTCAACCGGGATATCCAGACCGTATTTCTCATGACCGGGCTCCGGTGGATTTTCACCAGTTCCTCCATCATCAAGGAAGCCGCCAAATTCGGCGGGGACATCAACTCCATGGTGCCCCCGGTCGTCCGGAAAAAGCTGGTGGAAAAATTCAACCTGATGAACGCCGCCGACTAGGCCGTCTTTTCCCCGGCCGTCAGGCGCTCCAGAAAGGCCACTGCCGTAAAACCCACGACCATCAGGAAAACGGCGAATGCCACTTCCGAGGTAATGCTGTCGGGCAGGATGTTGTGCTGACGGATCACCACTTCTTTTCCGCCGATCCAGGCGGTTTCCAGCGTATCCTTGAACGGCCAGATTTTTCTCATGGAACCGGCCATCAATCCGGTGAGGAATGCCAGGGACAGCCCGTGGTAGTGCTCCAGCATATATTTGAGCACCCGTGAAAATCCGGCCAGCCCCACCACGCACCCGGCCAGAAACACCGCAATGATCTCCAGGTTGGAAAGCAGAAAAGGGTTTTTCAAAGTGGCGGTAATAAATTCATACTTGCCCAGGATCAGCAGAATAAAAGCGCCGCTGATGCCCGGCAGGATCATGGCGCAGATGGCCACCAGTCCCGATAAGAACACGAAATCCATGGTTTCAGGAGTGGCGGCCGGCACCAGGGCGACGATCATATAACCGGCGGCAGCCCCGCCGATCAGCATGACGACCGCTCCCGGGCTCCATTTTTCCACCTTGCGGCCCACCACCCAGACCGATGCGGCGATCAGTCCGAAAAACAGGCTCCAGGTAGGGGTGGGATGATGATGAAGCAGATAATTCATCAGCCGGGCCAGGCTGAGGATAGCCAGCCCGATGCCCAGGAAGAGGGACAGGAGGAACCTGAGGTGAAACTCGGCCAGTGCGCCTTTTAAATCGAATACCGCCAGGCGCCGGATCATGGTGAAATCCACCGATTTAATGGCTGTCAGCAGGTCTTCGTAAATGCCGGTGATCAGGGCGATGGTGCCGCCGGAGACGCCGGGAACGATATCGGCCGACCCCATGCACACCCCCTTGAGCGCCAGCATCAACGCCTCTTTAAGGGAACGCGGTCCCGGACTGGCGTAAAATGCCTGTTTCCATGAAAGGGCCGGTCTGCGGCTCATTCTTCCCCCCATCCGTGTTCACCCACCAGTTTAACAAACCGGCATTCGCCCAGAACCGCCTGGTGAACGCCCTCTTCATCCCGGCACAGCTTGATAAGCTCCTGTGCATGAACATCCCCCACCGGAATAATCATCCGGCCGCCCACGGCCAGCTGATCCACCAGCGGCCATGGAATACCCGGGGCCCCGGCCGTTACGATAATGGCATCGAAGGGGCTTTCTTCCTTCCATCCCTTGGTGCCGTCGGAATACCGGGTCACGATGTTGTAAAGCTGGAGTTCGTCAAATACTTTCCGGGCCTGAAGATGAAGCGCGCGGTTTCGCTCTATGGTATAAACCCGGTAAGCGAGACGGGCGACAATGGCCGCCTGATAGCCCGAGCCGGTGCCGATTTCCAGCACCCGGTCGTCTTCATGGAGCTGCAGCGCCTCGGTCATCTGGGCCACGATAAAGGGTTGGGAAATGGTCTGCTGCTCGCCGATGGGAAGCGGGTGATCGGCATAGGCCTGATCCATCAGCGCTTCGCTGACGAAAAGATGGCGTGGAACGGCACGCATGGCGGCAATCACCCGGGCATCCGTGATGCCCCGGCTTTCCAACTGGTTGGCCACCATCGAATCGCGCAGCCGCTGGTATTTTCGGGTATCTGTGAACATGGCTTTTGTCCTTTAGCAATTCATCCTTCGGCCGTCAAGTGATTACGCGTAAAAACAGGAAATTTGGCGGGCTGCCGGTTCGCTCGACCGTGCCCGTGGGGCAAATGTTTCATCCGGTTCGATTCACGAACAAAATATGCCTCAAATCTCAATTTCAATTTCGTCGTTAAAATCAAATTCTGGCCAAAAAATCGAACCCGGTTTCTTCAAAATAGCTTGTGTTCTAAGGCGATCCCGCATATGGTGCGTATAAACATATAAATACAGACGGTTGAAATGGTAAGTGCACGACATCTGCTGATATCGATTATGCTGTCCCTGATTTTTCTCACAGTGGGATCGGCGGGATACATGATGATCGAGGGATGGAATCTACTCGATTCCATATACATGACGGTCATCACCCTGACCACCGTGGGGTTCGGTGAAGTTCACCAGATGAGTCAGGCCGGCCGGATTTTCACCATCATACTGGTATTTTTCGGGGTCGCGGTGTTTTTGTTCGTGGCAAGCTCCCTGGTCCAGTTCATGATCGAGGGCCGCATCCGCGACATCATGGGGAGGAGAAATTTGATCAAAAAAATTCAGAATCTGAAAGGGCATTACATTGTTTGCGGGTATGGGCGGATCGGACGGGTCCTGTGCATGCATTTTTTAGCCCACCCCACCAGCAAGCTGGTGGTGATTGAAAATGACCCCCGGCTGATCGAAACCATGGATTCAGACGGCGTATTGTACATCAACGGGGATGCCTCCGAAGAGGACAACCTGCTCAAGGCCGGCATTCAAAATGCAAAGGCCATTATCGCCGTCCTGGCCACGGACACGGACAATGTATTTCTGGTGCTGACGGCCCGGCAGCTGAATCCCGACATTTTCATCCTGGCCCGCTCCAGCAATATCCGCACCCGGAGCAAACTCATGGCGGCCGGGGCCAACCGGGTCGAATCCCCCTATGAGATCGGCGCGGTGAGCATGGCTCAGCGGCTCCTCCGCCCATCCGTCACCTCTTTTCTGGACCTGGTGTTCGCCTACAACCGCAAGGACATCCAGATGGATGAAATTCCGGTGGATCCGGCGTCTCCCCTGGCCAACGTGATGCTCAGGGACTCCGGTATCCGGCAGAAGTTTAACCTGATTATCATCGCGGTCCGCAAGCCCGACGGCGATATGCTGTTCAATCCTTCTTATGAAACCATGATCAAAGGCGGCGATACGGTCATTGCCATGGGAAAAAGTGACAACCTGGCCCAACTGGAAAAGATCCTGCGGCCCGAAGCATAGAAAGGCATAAAAGCCGATGAAGTGGGTGGAAACCAAAATCAGCTTCACCGCGGCGGATCCCGAGACCGCGGCCAATCTTATTTCAGACATATTCGACGGGTTCGGCCTGCAGGGAGTGGCCATTGAATCGCCGGATGCCGAGCCGGACCTCGACTGGGCCGAAGGAGCGGAAAACCTGCCCTCCGGACATGCGGTCACCGGCTATTTACCCCGAAACACGCAGCTTGCCGAACGGAGCCGGGTCCTTGAGCAGCGGCTGGCGGATCTTCATCAGTCCGGAATCCTCTCCTATACCATTTCTTACACCGACATCGACGAGCAGGACTGGGCTCATTCCTGGAAGGCCCATTTCCATCCGGTGCAGATCACAAAACGGATCGTGATCAGGCCGTCCTGGCGGGAGTATGCGGCCCAACCCGGCCAGATCATCCTCACCATCGACCCGGGGATGGCTTTTGGCACCGGCACCCACCCCACCACCGCCATGTGCATCCGGCTCATTGAACATTATATTCAGCCGGGAGATCATTTTCTCGATATCGGCACCGGTTCGGGCATCCTTCTGCTGGCGGCGGATAAGCTGGGCGCTACAAGCGTCACGGGGATCGACAACGATGAGGTCGCCATTGAGGTGGCCAGAGAAAACCTTTTAAAGAATCAGGTGCCGGATGATCGATACCAACTTTTAACGGGGCATCTGGCCCATCCGGTCAGCAAGACGTTTGACCTGATTTCCGCCAATATTCTGTCGGAAATCATTGTGGAACTGATCCCCGACATCAGGCGGATCCTGAAACCGGCCGGCACCCTGATCTGCTCCGGAATCATCGATCCGAAACAGCAGATGGTGCTCGACGCCCTGGCGGCAGGCGGCTTTGCTGCAGTAGAGATCACAGTCGAGGACGAGTGGGTCGCCATTGTCGCCAAACGGATCGACCCGTCATAATCGGCACTTCAATAAATCCCGGCCGGCCATGAAAATTAAACCGGCGCCGGCACACCTATGCGGTCTGCCCCTCGGCAATCCGGCATTCGGACGGATCTGTCCGGGTGGCGCCCGCCAACGGGAGAGCCGAAGGCGCCCAGGACCAGGTGACCGTCCCATTGCCGGAGGATACGGCCAAGAACCCTTTTTCCATCCACAGCCGGATGTAGCGGGAGATGAAATCCGGTTCGCCGCCGGTGCGGCGGGCGATCTCACCCGACAGCTGCAACACGGGGTCTTGGCCATCCTGGGCAAATACACCGGCCTCTTCGATCATGTCCTTGGAAAGGATTTCAAAAATCAGGTTGAGCCGGTCTGAACATTCGACTTCCAGACGCTCGGCATCCGTTGCATTTCCCGCCTTGACCCGCGACTGGGTCTTTTCCCACTTGTCCGTCATGGGCCGGCATGCCTCCAGGGCAAACGCGTTCATCTCCTCGGGAGTAAGCGCGCTGGTTTGGACGATGGCGGAATTGGCGTCATACCGCTCCCAGTCGTCTGTGAGGATCTGCAGATCAAAATCTTTAATCTGCTCCCGGACATCGGTGCCGGGAAAGGGAGAAAGAAAATGGTATCCGTGTTCGATGTCGAGTTCCCGCACCAGGTTCAGGCTGTCCTGAAGGGTCTGGCGGGTTTCGCCGGGCAGGCCCACCATGAACGAGGCATGAACGCGCATCCCCACCTCCCTGCACAACGCCACTGCCTGCCGGGCCTGATCCACCGTGATCCCTTTTTTGACGCGTTTCAGCATCTCCGGATTGCCGGATTCGATGCCAAACCCCACCGCCGAACAGCCGGCCTTTTTCATCAGTTCCAGCACTTCCCTGGAAACCGTGTCCACCCGGGCAAATGCACTCCAGAGAAACCGGATGTCCCTTTTGATGATCTCCTCGCAGATCATGGCCACCCGCTTTTTGTTGGCCGTGAACAGGTCGTCGGCGATGTTGATGATATCAAATCCCATATTCACCAGGGTTTCGATCTCATCCACGATCAGCTTCGGGTCCCGGTAGCGGACCTTGAATCCCACCATCTTGCGGCCCAGGCAGAAAATGCATTTGTTGGGGCACCCCCGGCTGGTGATGATGCTGATGGGAAACCCCAGTGCCTGGTATCGGGACAGGGGCAGCAGATGCCGCGAGGGAAACGGCAGGGCATCGAGGTCTTCTATGAAATCACCCCGGCCCGTGCTGACAAATTCGCCTTGCCGCTTAAATGCCAGCCCCTTGATACCGCCCCAGGAAGAAGGTTCAAATGCCCGGGGGATCCACTGCCGGAGCGTATTTTCCGCCTCGCCCAGAAAGACCACATCGATGCCGGGATATGCTCTCAGCGTCTCTTCTGCATGAAATGTGACATGGGGGCCGCCCATGATGGTAATGATATCCGGATGAAACGATTTTGCCGTACACAGAATCCGGGCAGCCGCCGTAAAATTCAGGGTAACCGACGTGGTGCCCACCACATCGGGGCAGAATTCATCCAGCTGGGCCTTGAGCTTTTCCGGACTGTACCGGCTGACAATGTAGTCGAATATCTTCACCTCGGCGCCGGCGGCCTCGCAGGCGGCCGCCACATAGCAGATGCCCAGCGGCGGTGAGGGGACTTCTTCCAGGGGATACGGCGGTGCGATCAGTGCGATTCTCATAACATCATCCGGATATAGGGGTGTATGCGGAATGGAAAAAGAAAAAAGGTGAGATTACAAAATTTTGACAGGGAAGTAAACAGGGAATAAAACCTGTGGGCGGACGACCGAAGATGAATTCCAAAGAGGCGCCATGCGCTCTTTTACCGGCGGATAGGAACGCTTTTTAAGTGAAGATATGCCTGCTGCGCTCAAAAAAAATCTCAAGAACAGGACTTTAAGTTCTGCGGGGTCCCCCTTTGGCGCCGCAAACCGGACAGGGGATATCAGATCCTTCCGGAGGGCGGGGATGAAAGGCATTCTTGAGTTTCTGGCAGCCGCCGAAATCATGAAAATTTCTGCATTCCACCAAAAAGGCCGCTTCGGGACTCTTCGCATAAGATGCCATGAATGATTTGTAGCCGGGATTGCGGATGGACCAGAACCGAAGCTGCTTTCTCAAATCCCGATCGGTCCGGCCCACATAGCAGACGTTGAAATGCCCTTCACCATTTACATTGCCCAGGGCATAATTGCCGGGTAGAAGCTCTCTTACAGCCATATCGATAATGATGGGGTTGAGTTCGTAGGGCCCTTCAAGGCCGAGATCCGGCACCGCATTTTCCGGTTCTGTTTGAATATTGAACGTGGCCGCCCGCGATGGTTTTGAGTTCATGATACTGCTTTCTGGCCTGCGCCGAGATATGGGTAATAGGTTTTCATGCATTCAGGACAGACGCCGTGGCTGAAAGGCAATCGACCGCATTTCAACAGATACGTCTCGATCATGTCCCATCCGCCTTCCTGCTCCTGAATTTTTTTGCAATGGCTGCATATCACCACCGGATCGCCACCTGGGTGTTCGCTGCTTTCAGCGGTATCGGCCTGCGATAATTCCGCTGCTGCGGCTACCCGGTTTTTCCCCGATATTCTGCCGATGCTGATGCAATAGGAAACAATGCTCCCGGCAACCGCCACCGGCGCGATCCGCATTTCATAAAAACGCTCCATGCCGTTATACATGAGCTTCGTAATAAAACGGCCCTTCTTGCCGGTCTCTTCGATATAGGCCAGATTATTCCGCATTTTCTGGCGATATCGCGCTGGAATGAATGTAAAAATCGACTCTCCGATAAATTCCGGATTTGCCTTTCCATTCAGACAAAGTGTGCCAAACAGAATCTTGCCGCCCAAATCGATCACCAGAAGATTCACCGGTGCGTTTTCCACCAGCAGCCGATACTTGACTTCCGAGCGGGTTCGCTCCTTCAGCGAGTGCTCGATGAGAGCAGATTTTTGTTTAAGCGCCTCGTACTTCTGTTTCAGCTGGTTGTAGGTCAGCATGGTTTGCCTGTGATTATTTCTGAGATGAACGCTTTGTGTCTTTTCTATATAGTGGAAGACGACTTTTCATAAAATCCGTGTTTGTCCGATATTTTTGTAGGTTTTTCCTCATCGCATTGTCCGTATTTGTCTTACAAAGTTTTCTGCACCCGGGAATGCACGCTCCCCAAAATAACGGAACGGAATCGATTCAATTGGAATACAAAATTGAATTCATTGACAAACAGAATCGAATTTCATATGAAAAGAAACGGTAAGAGACCCTATTCTGCTCATTGCGCCTCATCTGTTCAATTTGCCCGTAAAGGAAAATTTAATGGGGTTATCCTTTAAGGAAACTACTTTGCGCACTCAGAAAAGGGCGGGCCGCCATCCGGGTCCATGCATGGGGAAAGGGGTTTGATGATCGAGATTCTGATTGCAGATGACCACGCCATCGTCCGGGAGGGTCTGAAACAGATCATCACGGAAAATCATGGAATGGCGGTGACGGGTGAAGCCAGAAGCGGAAGGGAAGTTCTGGAGATGGCTTCCAAAAAAAATTATGATGTCCTGGTGCTCGACATCACCATGCCCGGGACCAATGTCCTGGATGTGATCAAACAGCTGAAGAGCGAAAAGCCCCGCATGCCGATACTGGTATTGAGCATGCACCCGGAAGACCAGTATGCGGTGCGGGTGCTGAAGGCCGGCGCGTCCGGATACCTGACCAAGGAAAGCGCCCCGGATGAACTGGTCACGGCGATCCGGAAAATTTCGAGCGGGGGGAAATACATCAGCGATACCCTGGCTGAAAAGCTGGTCCGGTCACTGAACGACAAGCATGACGAACGACCGCATGAACGCCTCTCAGATCGGGAATTTCAGGTATTTAGCATGATTTCTGCAGGAAAAATCGTCAAGGAAATCGCTGAAACCTTGAACCTGAGTGAAAAGACCATCAGCACTTACCGCTCCAGAATCCTTGAGAAAATGAAACTGAGCAACAACGCGGAACTGACGCATTATGCGTTCAAGCATAAGCTGATCGATTAACGCCCCGCATGAATGGCCGTTACTGCCAATAGATCATTTTCCGGGTCATGCCGCCGTCGATGATAAAATTCTGACCGGTGACGAATCCGGCCCCATCCGATACCAGGTAATCGATCAGGGCGGCAATGTCCGAAGGCCTGCCCACCCGGCCGGCCGGGTGCTGCCGATGGTCTTCATCCGACAGGTGCGCCTCTTGCCGGTTTTCGTTTTTTTTCCATGGCCCCGTTTCAATCCATCCCGGGCTGATGCAGTTGACCCGGATCATCGGCCCCAGTGATACGGCGAGGGCATGGGTGAGAGCCACGATTCCCCCCTTGGAAGCGGCGTAGGCCTCGGTATCTGCCTCCGACTGGATGGCCCGGGTGGAGGCGATATTGATGATGCTCCCTCCGCCCCCGCGCAGGTGAGGGACGGCATGCTTGGCCATGAGGAAGCATCCGGTGAGATTGGTGCTCAGAATCCGATTCCAAACCGAAAGCGGCAACTGGGAAACCGGCGCGCCATGCGGATCGGCAATGCCGGCATTGTTTACCAGAGCATCGATCCGGCCGAACTGAATCACACATTCCGCGATGCAGTCGATAACGGAACCCTCATTTGCCACATCGGTTCCGAAAAACAAAAGGTTGTCGCCATATTCGGCATAATCGGCCACACATTCGGCTCCCGCTTCGACATCGATATCCGCCATGACCACCCGCCATCCCCGCTCCAGAAAATGGGCAGATACCCCCCGGCCGATCCCTTGTGCGCCGCCGGTGACGATCATGACCCGCTGGTGAAGGTCCATCGCTCCTCCTTTTCAATCCATATCGATTAACTATCCCTCTTGCGCTAATCTTAATCATGCCTTGAATTTTTTCCCGGCCATCCGTTTTCCCCCGGTAATCAATATCAATCATCACAAATAAGACGTTGATGAAATTTAGCGGATAACCCGGATGATTTTTTAAAAGAAAAACGAGGGGCGGAAAAGCACGGCTCAGGGCACGGCCACGATTTTGGAGGCGGGGACCAGTTCCACCCGGGCCCGCAGCTGCGGCAGCATCTCTTTTAGCACTTCATAGGTGATCTCGTGGGGGTGGCCGATGCCCACGGCCCGGCCATTAATCTGGGCGATATTGATTAACGCCTCGATCTGTTTTCGAATCGATTCTCTGGTGCGGACATGATCGATAAACACATCGCGTTCGGCAAAGGGCACCTTGAACAGCCGGGCCGATGACCGGGTCTGGGTGGCGGCTGTGGTCCGGCTGTCGATGAAAAAGAGCCTGCGCTGTTTCAAAACGGTGAAGACCTGGTTCATCTCATCGGACAGGGTGGTCAGCTTCGAACCCATATGGTTGTTCACCCCCTTGATGCCGGGCAGCGCGTCCAGGTTGGCCTTCAATATGGCGATCCGCTCATCCGGCGCCATGGCGGCCAGCAGCGCGCCGGGCCCGGGGTCGATCCCCGGATATTCATTGGGTTCCATGGGCTGGTGAAGCATGGTTTCAAGACCGTTTTTTTCGGCCAGCCGGGCCGTTTGCGCGCCAAATTCGCTTTTCGGAAGAATCGCACACGTGATGTTTATCCCCAGGTTGATGAATTTCCGGTCGGTCTCCCGATTGTATCCCAGATCATCAATTATCAGGGCCACCTTGGGGAGGCGGTCCTCGGGAATCGCCACGGGCTTTTCCGAAAGGCTCGACTTTCGGGGCGGGATAGGCTCTATGGGAAAGATTTCAAACTCCGGCTTCTTGAACTGGGTGATTTTGAGCGGTTTGACCGCTTGTTCCGCTGCGGTCTTTGCCGGTGTCTTCGGATGCAGCAGTTGAAGGGGGGATTGCTGGGGGTGAAGCAGTACATATCCCGCAGCCGCCGCTGCAAGAATGAGGACGAGCGTCACCATGAGGGAATAAAATTGGGCCTTAAACCCCGGCGGCGGTGTCGCCTGGGGTCGTTTTTTCCGGGCAGCAGAAGCTCTCGGCTTCGGCTTGGCGGCGGCCTTCTTGGGGGGATTTTTGGATGCCGTGCCCTTCCGGGCCGGGGCGGTCTTCTTTTTCGGTGCCGCCTTTTTTGAAACGGCGGGCCGGCCTCTTTTTTCTGCTGCCATCTGACGGATTCGATTAAAAAGTGAGCGGGCAATGACAAGGACCGCAAAAAGCGGCCTTGATGGCATCCATGATATTGCCATGATCCTATACCAGAAAAGGCGGACCGGGGTCTACCCTTTTACACGGGCGCAGCCGTCCACCCCGAAAAAAAAAGACGCGAACAGAAAAAATCTCTGTTCGCGCCCCTTATGGATCAATTTTTAAATAAAAGCTATTTCAAAGACAACCCTTTGAAGATCTCGTACCCCTTCAGGATCTCGTAGGCCCGGTTGACCTGGGAATCCATCAGCAGCGCATCCGGGTTCGATTCTCCGCTTTTGTAAAGGGTATCGCGCAGCCGCAGGATCTTTTTGGTATCGGTTTCATCGTCGGCCTCGTTTTCCTTCTTCGGCTTTTCCTTTGCCTTTTCCAGGGCCCTGTCCTTTTCGGTTCCCGGCGCGACCTCGCCGTTCAACTCCTTTTCGGACCGCAGGTGATTTTTGAGATCGCCCTCCTTGAGCATGTTGGCATCCACTCCGTCGCCGGCGGATTCATCCAAAAGACGCCGCTTGACCAGCAGGTCCGGCTTGATCCCTTCGGCCTGAATGGAGCGACCGCTGGGCGTATAATACCGTGCGATCGTGTACTTCAAAGCGTATCCGTCCCGCAGCGGCCGGACGGTCTGCACCGACCCCTTGCCGAAGGAGGTGGTCCCCAGTACCAGGGCCCGGTGATTGTCCTGGAGCGCACCGGCCACGATTTCCGCCGCGCTGGCGCTTCCGCCGTTTACCAGCAGCACGATGGGGAAATCCTTGGCCAAGGCATCCGGATGGGCCGTATAGGTTTCAAGCTCCTTGCCGTCGCGGCCTTTGATGCTGACGATGGTGCCGGATTCCAGAAAAAGATCGGACACCTTCACCGACTGGTCCAGAAGGCCG
The DNA here is from genome assembly GCA_963826785.1 of uncultured delta proteobacterium. Taxonomy (GTDB): domain Bacteria; phylum Desulfobacterota; class Desulfobacteria; order Desulfobacterales; family Desulfosalsimonadaceae; genus CAWGYD01. The sequence goes on along the minus strand of CAWGYD010000006.1, from coordinate 964,138 downwards.
CCGGGATTGTCGCGCAGGTCCACGATCAGCCCCTTTAATGGATTTTTGCTGGCCTCAAGGGTGGTAAGGGCCTTTTTGACTTCGTCTTCCGTATTTTCCCTGAAATTGGTAATCCAGATGTATCCGTAACCGGGCTTGAGTTCCACGAATCGCACGCTGTCTAAGGGAATGATGTCCCGGACCAGGGTGAAGCTCATCGGCTCTTCAGCCCCTTCCCTGAAAATAGTGATTTCAACCGGAGATCCGGCCTCCCCGCGCATCAGCTTCACGGCTTCCCAGAGTTCCATATCCTTTGTGGATTTGCCTTCGATCTGGATGATGGTGTCCTGGGCCTTGATGCCGGCCTTGTATGCGGGGGTCCCCTCGATGGGAGAAATAACCATCAGCCGATTGTCCTCCTTGGTGATCACGATGCCGATGCCGCCGAATTCGCCCTTGGTTTCCGTCTGAAGCTCACCAAAAGCTTCCGGCGGGAGAAAGGCCGAATGGGGATCCAGGTTGTTCACCATCCCCTTGATGGCATTTTGTATCAATTCATTGGGATCAACCGGTTCCACATAATTTTTTTCAACTTCTTCAATGACATCGCTGAAAAGCTTCAGCCCTTCGTAGGTTTCTTCGTGCGGCTGGGTCAGGTCGCCGTTGACACCGGTAGCGAAGCTGACGATAAGCGCTATGAGAACAACCATGAGACCGCTTTTCAGCCATTGCCTGATTTTTTCGGACATTCGATATTACTCCTTTTAACTGTTATTGATCCACTTGAGCGGATCCACAGGATTTCCATGACAACGGATTTCAAAATACAGGGAAGGTCCGTTCAGGGCGCCGGTATCCCCCACGGTGGCGATCACCTCGCCCGCTTCCACGCGTTCGCCCTTTGCCCGGAACAGTTCATCCGCGTGCGCATAGACGGTGTGGTAGCTGTCACCGTGGGCAATGATAATCACATTGCCATAACCCTTCAACCAGCTGGAAAAAATCGTCTGCCCCGAAAAGACTGCCCGAACGGGCGCGCCGCGCTCTGCCTGTATTTCAATACCGTTATGAAAGTTGGCCACCCCGGACTGCGGATCCACATATTTTCCATAAGAAAAGGTGACTTTACCTTCAACAGGCTTTTTTAGCAACCCCTGATATGCGGCAAAAGAGGTTTTATTTTTGACGTCCGGCGCCGGCGTACTCAGCTGGGAAATGGTCTGGTCCAGGTGCAGTGCGGCCTGTTTCAAATACTTGATGGCGGCCATACGGTTGGTTTTCTGGGTTTTGATCTCCAAAAGGACGCTTTCCCGCTCCTTCTTTTCCGCAGCCAGCCGCGCAATCGTCGCCGCGTAGTCATTTTGAAGATCCTGCATTCTGGCCTTCTCCGTACTGAGCCGGTGAAGCAGGGCCGCCTGTTTTTCTTTTCGGCCCACCAGCTTCGAAATCAAGCTGTAGTCGCGGGATAAAATCCGTTCCATCGCCGATTGCTGCTTCATCAGGTCGCTCAAGGAGGTGGCGGAGGCCAAAAGGTTCATTTCCCCCAGCATGTTGAGCTTGTAAAGGGCGGTCATCCGCTTGATCGCATACTCCCGGCCGGCATCGATTTCCTTTTGTAATGATGCGACATCGACCTCCAGATCCGCAAGGCCGGTGGCGGTTACGGCCAGTTCCGTCTTGATTTCAGATGCTTCCCGCCGGGTCCGGTTCAGCTGAACATCGATCTCCTGCATCCGGCTGAGGATCTGCTTTTCCTGGCGGCTGAAAGCCGACAGGTCCGATTCTTTGGCCTTGATTTCCTGGTGGATGCCTTCAGCCTTTTCCCGGGCCGTCTCCAGGTCTGTCCGATGATCATCGGTAATGGTGTGGATGGTGTAAATGCTCACATACTCGCTACTGCCGCTGATGAAGCCGACATCGCCTTCGTGATCAACCTTCAGCCACTCGCCGGTATGCGCCATCACCCGCACCCGGGTATCCCTGCCCAGCACCTTGATCACGGGATAAGACAGGCCGGGGGCGGTCCGCATGTTCAGCCGGTCGACGTTGATCACCCCCACCTCCCGGCTTTCCATGCACGATGCGCGCACCGGAGATAAAAGCATCAGAATCCACCAGGCAACCACCCCCCACACCAACAGCAGGTTGAACGCATCACGGAGGCGACGGATCATGTCTTTAAAAACCGCCTGATGGAAAACCAGCACCCCACCCACCCGATCACCATGCTGCAAACGATGATGCCAATGGTAAACGTCAGGGGAATAAACTGGACGTTGAAAAAAGAGAACATCATGGTTTGTTCGAATCTGGGCATGGTGAGGACGTAGGCCGCATAAAGCAGCGAAATGCCGGCCACCGATCCCGCCAGCCCCTGCATCAGCGATTCGAAAAAGAGCGGATACTGGATGAAGCTTTCCGTGGCCCCTACGATCCGCATGATCTGGATCTCTTCCTGCCGGGCATACATGATCATGCGGATGGTATTGGCCACGATCAGCAGCGTGGCGATGAAAAACATCCCGGCCAGCACCAGACCGGTAAATTTGAACAGGTTATAAACGCCGGTAAATCGCAGCAGCCATTTCTGGGCGTATTCCACATCCTCCACCGACGACAGGGCCGATAATTTCGTGGCCAGGTCCTCGATGGCCGCCATATCCCGCATGTCATCCATCAGCCGGATTTCAATTGCATCCGGCAGGGGGCTGCCTTCCAGGCCCTCCAGGATGGAGGACTGACCCCCGATTTTAGATTTCAGATCCTCAAAGGCGCTCTTCCCGGAAACAAACGTCACCCCCGCCACGCCACCGTATGAACCGATGGTCTTCATGAGGAAGTCCTGCCGGTCCGGGGGGGTGTTTTCCTCGAGGTAGACGATCATCCGCACGCCCTTTTTCCAGGCATCCAGCAGGTCGGTGGCATTGATGTAAAACAGCAAAAATGCGCTAACGATAAACACCGACAGGGCAATGGTGGCCCCGCAGAGAATCTGCAGAAACGCATGGCGCTTTAAATCCCGGAATGCACGCCTGAGCGCCGGCATCATGATGCGCTCACCTGCTGAAAATCGAATTCGTCCGTTAACCGGCCGTCTTCCAGCCGGATGATCCTGGCCGGATACGACCGGATCATGTCCCTGTCGTGGGTGGCGATGATCACGGTGGTCCCGGCGGCGTGGACGGACTTGAACATGTCGAATATCACCTGGGCCGAATCCGGATCCAGACTACCGGTGGGTTCATCGGCCAGGACGATCATGGGCTCCCCCACCATGGCCCGGGCCACCGCCACCCGCTGCTTTTCCCCGCCGGAAAGGATCTGCGGAAACGCATCGGCCCTATCGGCAATGCCCACCCGGATCAGGGCGGCCTCCACCCGGGGCCGGATTTCCGCCGGCCGCACCCCCGCCACCTCCAGCACCAAAGAGACGTTTTCGTACACAGTCCGGCCGGGGATCAACTTGAAATCCTGAAAGATGATGCCGAATTTGCGTCTCAGCTGCGGAACCTGTTTCGGGGTGATCCGGGCCAGGTTCACCCCGTCGATCAGGATGGAACCGGTCGAGATCTTTTCCCCCAGGTACAGCATCTTGATCAGAGTCGACTTCCCCGCACCGCTGGGCCCGGTGATGAAGATAAAATCATTTCTCGCGATATCCAGGGTGACATCGGCCAGGGCCTGCTTTCCGGCATACCGCTTGCTCACCCGAAACATCCGGACCAGCGGATTGGCGCCGGGTCCGTCCGTGGCGGATGCAATCGATTCAAATGGGTGACCCATATCCATCAGGGATTCTGCGGTGCGCATAGGGGGACTTTCAAGTTGACCGGTGACGGTTTTGCTGTTAGGATCTGCCCCGAGTTCAAGGAGTGCTGTTTCCAGTTTTTCTTGCTCCCCCCGCCGGTTCCCTTAAACCAAGGCTTCTTCCAGCCGGTGGGGGTTATTATTCAATGCCGGACGTCAAAATGCATCTTTTGGCCCCGTCCGGCACGGGTGGAAATGCCCTGAACCCGAGTCTGCACTTTCCGTGCAGGCAATTATTTATCAGAATTCTGACCGCTTAATCAACTGTTTTCAATTATTTTGCGCGAGATCATCTGCGGTGATGATCCCGTAATGTTTTCGAAAGGCACCCCCCTGCATGAAAAACGAATTGATCCGACTGCTTTGCGAAAAATCTTTCCAGTACACCGAAAACCCGACATTCAAGCTGGCCTCGGGCCGCATGAGCCAGTACTACGTGAACTGCAAACCGGTCACCCTGAGTCCGAGGGGGATGTACCTGGTGGGGCACCTGGTCTTTGATGCGGTCTGCGATCTGGATCTTCGCGGCATCGGCGGCCTCACTTTCGGCGCAGATCCCATCGCCATGGCGGCAGCTTTTGTTTCCGAGCTGAAACAAAAGCCCATGTCCGCCTTTTCCATCCGCAAGACGCAGAAAGATCACGGCATCGTCAAATGGATCGAAGGAGACCTGCCCGCACACGCACCTGTCGCCATCATAGAAGACGTGGTGACCACCGGCGGGTCCACCATCAAGGCGATTGAACGCGCCCGGGCGGAAGGACTGGAGATAAAGCGGGTGGTGGTCCTGGTGGACCGACAGGAAGGGGGCATGGATGAAATCCGGAAACATGTCGACGACGTGCGGGGCATCATCGGCCGGGATGAATTGATGCGGGTGTATCGAAAAAGCGGGTCTTGAATGTAAGGCTAATGGCCGTCAGATTTCACGTAATAGGTGGCACAACAGTCGTCGGATTCCCATACGGCGACCCTTGAAACCCGGGGGCCGGGATCGGGAAGCATTTTGTCGAGGTTGACGGCGATGTGGCGGGCGATGTTTTCGGATGAGGGGTTGCCCTGTTGAAACAGATCCAGGTCATTTAAGAACTTGTGGTCGAGCGTATCGATAATCGCCGACAGATGCTGCTTGATCTCCCCGAAATCCATCAGGACGCCGGCCGGGTTCAGCTCTTTTCCGGAAATATAGACTTCCACCCGCCAGTTATGGCCGTGAAGGTTTTCACACTTTTCGGCCACCAGCTTAAGCTGATGGGCTGCCGCAAACCGCGATATCACTTTCAATTCATACATGATATTTTCAATATTTCATTTTCAGGATTCAAGACAGGAGCATCCAAGGCTCAAAGTTCTATCGATAGAGCTTATTTGGCGGCCTTGCGTGAACCGCCTTTAAACAGCTTCTTGATTTTTTTGGTGAATTTTTCAGATTCGATCTTGGAAAATTCCCTGAGGAGATCTTCCTGCCGCTTGTTCATGTGTTTGGGGGTTTTCAAAGCCACCTGCACGATCTGGTCTCCCCGGGTATTGGAACGCAGGGACGGGATTCCTTCACCGGACAGCCGGAAGGTATCTCCGTACTGAGCGCCCTTGGGAATCTTGAGATTTTCCTCGCCCGTGAGGGTGGGAACCGAAATCTCATCTCCCAGCGCCGCCTGCACAAAAGAGATCTCCACCGTGCAGATCACATCGGTATTCCTGCGCTGGAAGAATTCGTGGGGGCGCACCTGGATGAACACGTACAGATCACCCGGAGGCCCGCCCTTGACGCCGGGTTCGCCTTCTCCGGTCAGCCGGAGCTTTGAACCGGTATCCACACCGGCCGGAACCTTCAGGGAGACTTTCTTGCTGACGACCACCTGCTTTCTGCCGCGGCATTCAGGGCAGTATTCCCGTATTACCATTCCTTCTCCCCGGCAGTTGGGACAGGTGGTCTTGACCGAAAAGAATCCCTGGGTGCGGACAAACTGGCCGGTGCCCCGGCATTGGGCGCAGACTTCCGGCGCTGTTCCCGGCTTGGCGCCGGTCCCTTCACAGGTGGGGCAGGTCTCCAGCCGTTCGATATCGATTTCAGTGTCCAGCCCGAAGGCCGCTTCCATGAAGTCGATGGTCAGATCATAACGCAGATCGTTTCCCCGCTGTACGCCTCCACGGGTCCGCCGTCCCGTGCGGAATCCGAAAAACTCCTCGAAGATATCCCCGAAACTCGAAAAGATGTCTTCGAAACCGGCATGGCCGCCGGCCATCCCTTCGAGCCCCTGATGGCCGAACTGATCATAGATCTGGCGTTTTTCCGGATCGGACAGCACGCTGTAGGCTTCGGCGGCTTCCTTGAATTTATCCTCCGCTTCCTTGTCTCCGGGATTGCGGTCCGGATGATATTTCAGCGCGACTTTACGGTATGTGGACTTGATTTCACCAGCTTCTGCATCCCGGCGGACGCCAAGGACTTCATAATAATCTCTCTTGGGGCTCATTGATCACCTTGAGTTCAAATCTGTTTTGCCCGATCCGGTGCATGGGCGAGATGCCCAGAGCGACTGAACCGGTCTTTCCTATAATTTGCATTACCTCACGCATTTCAAGATGACGTAAAGCGTTTGACAGCAGATGGCAGTATGATAAGAAAAGACACTTTTAGAATTTGGATGCCGTTACATTAATGCATAAAAACAGATTGTCAATATGGAACTGCCCTTCGTAAAAGATATGTTTGATGCGATTGCGCATCGATACGACTTCTTAAACCGCCTGCTGAGCCTTCGTCAGGATGTTCGATGGCGTCGCGAAATGATCCGCGCGCTGTCACTGGGACCCGAAAGCCGGATTCTGGATGCCGCCTGCGGGACGGGGGATGTCATGGTGGAACTGCTGCAGCAGATGGGGACTGGTGGGATGGTGATCGGGATCGATTTTTCCCCGGAAATGCTTAAAATCGCCCGGGCCAAGCTGCGCACCTGCTCAAAAAGCGCCCTGGTGGCGGGAAACGCACTGCGCCTCCCCTTTGCCCCCTGCTCCTTTGATGCCCTTACGATTGCTTTTGGCATTCGCAATATCATGGACCGGCCCGGCGCATTATCCGAATTTTACCGGATGCTCAAGCCCGGCGGTACCCTGGCGGTACTGGAACTGGCCACCCCGCAATCCCAGATCCTCATGTCGCTTTACCTGTTTTATTTCACCCGGGTGCTGCCGAAGATCGGCGCTCTTTTATCCAGCCATTCCAAGGCTTACCAATACTTGCCCGCATCGGTCATTCATTTTCCGAAGCCCCCGGAGTTCGCCGGCCTGATGCGCAAGGCCGGATTTGGCCGGATCCGCTACAAGCCCCTGTCTTTGGGGATTGCCACCCTGTATATTGGCATAAAACCGTCTATTTTATCCCTTCCGACCGGTCCTGGGGCTTTAACACGAAAAGGATCTCATCGGGCACATAGCTGATATCCAGGCCCACCGGGGATTCCGGAAAGTACTGCGTCTGTGGTTCATATCCGGCCCGCTGCGCCTCCACCAGATAATCTTCCGTTTTTTTGATAGGCCAGGGATACCACCGGTCCGTGAACTGATGATACAGGGGCGTTTTGCCGACATATTCATCATTGACGCGGATATCGGCAAATGAAGGAACGGAATCGATTTTGACCAGTTTTTTGGTGCACCCTGTCAGCACCCCGAAGATCAGCGCAACTGACATGATTTTTACGATTGGCCCCATGTCTCCTCCTTGTTTAAACGGCTGGAAGGTTTGCTTTTTTTTAAAGACGTAACCGAATTTATTCGTTTCGTTTGAAAATGATGCTCTCCTCTCCGGGCAGCGTCAGGGTCAGCCGGGAGCCATTGAATTTCCCGGTCACCACCCCGCCTTCCCGGGTATAGAGACGGAGGTTCCGACCTTCGGTTTTCCACAGAAACGTAATCTCCTCCCCATTTCGCACCAGCACCCCCTCCCCGACTTCCCTTAACTCCATGCAGGCATCCCTGGGGCCCGCGGAATGATATGTTCCGGTGTACTCGTCGGCGGAATGGCAGGCGGTGAGCAGGAAAATGGACAGAAAAGCCGATAGAAAGAAAAAACTGATTTTCAAAAAATTCATATCATGCCTTCCCGCTTTTCGGTTTGGACCCTATTCTCCCGGCCAATCTCAGGTGCCGGCGGCTGAGCAGGTAAATCCGATCATAGAAAAACACCTGGATGGTCATCAACAGCCAGAGGATATCTTCAAAAACCCGCCGCCAGCCGATGGTTTCCCCCACCATATCGAAACACCCGCAGGTGATGGGAAGCTGGCGATAGATGGACAGCAGGATGAAGACGATAAACATCGCCAGCATTGCACCGATAATGAGGGCGGCCGCCCGGGTCCGCAGCCCGATGATCAAAAACAGGCCGCAGATCAGTTCGATCCAGGGGAGCACCACCGCCACCAGGTTGACCCCCCAGTAGGGGACGATCTGGTAGGCGGCCACGGATTCCGCAAACCGGGCCGGATAGGGAATCTTGCTCATGCTGGCATAAATAAAGATCAACCCGATGTAAAGGCGCAGCAAAAACGACAGGTATTTGCTGGTGACCACCTGTTTGATGAAGTGGGAAAAATGGTTCATGGCACCACCGGATAACTGTTTTTTTCCCACGCGGACAGATCCCCCACAAGGACGTTTACATCCTTGTGGCCGCGCAGAAAGAGTTTGTTGGCCACCCGCACATCGTATCTCCGGCTGACGGTTCTTCCATAGACAATGAGCTTTTTATGCTTGTCCACATCGCTGAGCGCCATCATGTACATGATCTCGAACAGGGACGGGGGGATGTTTTGTGCCCCCGCGATGTGACGATCCTCAAAATAGCTGGTGGGCCGCGCATCGATGAATACCGCGTCGCCTGACCGCTGGTGCTCAAATGCCTGGGCCGGCGTTATCCGGCCGATCTGCCGGTTGAGTTCGATGCGGGGAAACAGCGCCATCCCGGCCGGATTTAAATGATTGAACAGCACGGCAAACAGAATGGAAATGGACATGATCAGAAAAAAATCAAAAAAGGACAGTTTAGGCGGTGTATACTGCCGGGGCCGCTGCTGATCCAGCATGGGGTCATTTTCCATCAGCCAGTTGGCCATCCGGATAATCAGGGAGAGAAAAAGCGTCGGATCTTCACCTAAAATGCGATCAAATTGGGCTCTTGGAAAAAACGTCAGGCAGGTATCCTTCAATGCCTGCGCATTTGCCGCCCGGGAGGCGCCGGCCAGGAGGGCCATTTCCCCGAAACTTTCGCCGGGACCCAGTTCCGCCAGTTGTGTTTCCGTGCCGTCATCGGCGGTTTCAAAAATCCTTACGCCGCCTGAGCGGATCATGAAAAATCCATCGCCGGGATCACCCCGGCGAAAAACCATCTCCCCCGACCCGACATTGAAATCCTTCGCCATTTTGGCGATCTCTTCCTGGACGGATCCGGGAAGCTTTTTTAAAATCGGATGATCGATTCGGGTATACCGGGCCCCCATTGAATCCGCATCCTTCCGCCTGGGAAAAAGGGTTGGGCGATACATAAAAATGTGGCGACTATTCGTGAATGGCCCGGATGATCTCCAGCAGAGAATCCAGATCTTCAACCCGGCCCTGGTGGATGTATCTGATCTTTGAGCTGTTGTCGACCACCATCAGGGTCGGGGTGCCGGCACCGCCCAGCTTCCGATCGACTGTTTCATCTGGGTCTGCGATTATCGGAAATTTTACCTGGTATTTCTCCACATAGGCATTGAGCTGACGCTCGGAGTTCCCGGTAGCGATTCCCAGCATACGGATATCTTTACTCAGATCCGGATCGCCGGCGATGACATTGTAGAGCCGGTTCATCACCGGGGCGCTCTTGTGGCACTCCGGGCACAGGGCGCTCAACACCTCCAGGATCAATAAATTTCCGGAAACCTGATCCAGCGTAAAGGATTCCTGCTGTCCGATTCCCAGGTAATCCTTTTTTTCCGGAGAGGCCGGCGCCGGCAGCGTCAATTCCGGCAGCACCGACCCCTCCGACAGAACCGCGGATCCCGCATAACCGCTTCCCGCCAGCCCGAAAACTCCCGCAAGCACGGCCAGGATTATACCCACAATCAATCCCCGTCTGATCATCATCACCTCTGCATCTCCGATGGTGTTGTTAAACAATATGACAATAATGGCGCCGCAGCACCGCATTTTCCATTTTGCACTTAAACGCAACCGGGTCGTAAATCCAAAAACCCGTAAAGGCATATTCAAGCTATCGTATTATGTAAATACAGGGGAAATCAACAACCGATCCAACTTCTCATCGAATAAAAAAAGGGATTATCGCATCACTGCCATAATCCCTTTGAATTTCTTTGTGGCTGAGGGTCAAGGATTCGAACCTTGGTTAACGGGGCCAGAACCCGTCGTGCTGCCGCTGCACCAACCCTCAGCAATGTGGACATAAAATTAACAAAAAAAGACAGCCTGTCAAGTCAAATCTTGGGCAGAAGATGCTGAAGCGCTCATGTATGCGATGGCTTTTTTCAGCCTGGAGAGGCTTTCTTCCCGGCCCAGGGCCTCCATCATCTCGAATATGCCGGGGCTTACGGTTTTTCCGGTCAGCGCCACCCGCACCGGCTGGGCGATTTTCCCAAACTTGAGGCCGGAGCGATCCATGACCGCCTGAAAAGCCCGCTCCAGCTCGGGCTCGTCAAAAGCGCTGCCCGCTTCCAGCGCCTCCATGATCTGCTGCATGGGCGCAAGGACCGAGCCGGTGAGGAACTTGGCGGCGGCCTTTTCATCATAGACGATTTCTTCCTGATAATAGAAATCAGCGCCCTCGGCCATTTCGATGAGGGTCTTGCTGCGGGGCTGAAGGGTCTTGATCACCCCATAGAGGTAGTCATCCGCCGATGCCGCGTATCCTTTTTCCTTTAAAAACGGGATCAGCTGCGGGGCCAGCGCCTGGGGGGAGGCGGCCCGGATGTGCTCGGCATTCAGGGCCAGAAGCTTTTCCGGGTTGAACACGCCGGCCGACTTGCCGATGTGCTCCAGGTTGAATTTCTCCACCAGTTCCGTCCGGGTGAAAAATTCCTGGTCCCCGTGGGACCAGCCCAGGCGCACCAGGTAATTGACCAATGCATCGGGCAGATACCCCATGTCCCGGTAGGCGGTCACCGACATGGCACCGTGCCGCTTGGAAAGCCGGGTCCGGTCGTGGCCCAGCACCATGGGAACATGGCCGAATTCGGGTGTTTTCGCTCCCAGGGCCTGATAGAGCAGGATCTGCTTGGGCGTGTTGCTGATATGGTCATCTCCCCGGATAATGGTGGTGATCCCCATGGTAATATCATCCACCACTACAGCCAGGTTGTAGATGGGGGTGCCGTCGCTGCGCTGGATGACGAAATCATCGAGTTCCGTGTTGGAAAAAACGATGTTGCCCCGGATCCGGTCCTCCACCACCGTGGATCCTGAAAGGGGAGACTTGAACCGGACCACCGCCCCGGGGGTGTATGCCAGATGCTTCTCCCGGCAGGTTCCATCGTACTTGGGCTTTCCCCCGCTTTCCATGGCCAGTTTTCGCATGGTTTCCAGCCGCTCGGGCGGACAGGTGCAGTAATAGGCCTGGCCGGATTCCAAGAGGCGCCCGATGGTTTCTTTATAAAGGTCAAACCGCCGGGATTGAAAATAGGGGCCTTCGTCCCAGTCAATGCCCAGCCAGTTGAGCGCGTCGAAGATGGCGTCTACGGATGCCTGGGTGGATCGCTCCACGTCGGTATCTTCAATCCGCAAAATAAACCGCCCCCCGGTATGGCGGGCATAGAGCCAGTTGAACAGCGCCGTTCGCGCCCCCCCCAGGTGGAGGTATCCGGTGGGGCTGGGCGGAAAACGGGTGATGATTGCGTTATCCATATATATTGAATCCTTTAATCTAATTATCCGGAAAAGACGGTTAAATCCTGAATCATCAAAGATGCATTTGAAAAATTTGTTAATTTAGCATAATGCATTTGGCAACACAAGCATCAAAATTGCCGGGCCCGTCAAATTCCCTTGACAATACAGGGGATTTAACATACTAGTTTTAACAACAAAATTCTGCTTATTCGTATTATATTGCACAAATAATTAGATAGTTAGGAGACAATCATGGCAGTCCCAAAGCACAAAATATCCAAGTCCAAGCGGGATAAACGGCGCACCCATCAGAAGACCAGCGCCCCCAACAGCATCAGCTGCCCGCAATGCGGCGAAGTCAAGCTTCCCCATCGCGCCTGTCCGTCCTGCGGGACCTACAAGGGACGCGACGTTATCGAAGGTTCAGAAAAATAAGCGATCCCGGCTTCTGTGTGAAACCCGACAGGCCAGACCGGCGCCCGCCATACTCCGGTCCCTTGCCTTCAATCACCACCCGCTTTGCGGGTGGCTTTGTTTTCTGATTTATGGGAATCGAAATCAAACGCGTTGTTGCGGTCACCGGCGGATCAAAAGGGATCGGCCAGGCGATCTGTGCGGCTTTTGCCGAACCGGGAACCCGGGTCTATTTCAATTTCAGCTCCGGGGACGACAGCTTCCGCCAAACGCAGGACCTGGTGGTGGCGGCGGGCGGCACGGCGATTCCGGCACAGTGCGATGTGGCCGATACGAACGCGGTATCGCGGTGGTTTAAATCCATTTCGGAGGAGTCGGGCCGACTCGACGTACTGGTGAACAATGCCGGGATCGCTAAAGACTCGCTTTTGCTCCGGATGAAAGAGGCCGACTGGGATACGGTCATGGCGGTGAACCTCAAGGGGGCATTCAATTGCCTGAAGGCGGCCGCGAAAATCATGATCGGCAGGCGCTACGGCCGGATCATCAATATCAGCTCCATCGCGGGGGTGGCCGGAAACCCCGGGCAGGCCAATTATTCGGCATCCAAGGCGGGGATCATCGGGCTGACCAAATCGTCTGCCCGGGAGCTGGCCTCCCGGAACATCACGGTGAACGCCATCGCCCCGGGATTCATACACACGGCCATGACCGAAAAAATCAAGCCGGAATCCATGGAAGAAATGCTGAAGCTGATCCCCCTGGGACGTGCCGGCACCCCGGAAGACGTGGCCCGGGTGGCCGTGTTTCTGGCATCAGCCGGAGCCGATTACATCACCGGACAGGTCATTCACGTAAACGGCGGTATGTACATATAATTGTGGAGGAATGCGGGTAATGAAAATCGAAGACAAAGTCAAGAAAGTGATCGCGGAAAAGCTCAATGTGGACATCAGCGACGTGGTGATGGAAGCGTCCCTCATCGATGACCTGGGCGCCGACTCCCTGGCCATTGTGGAGCTGATCATGACCATGGAAGAGGAATTTGATATCGAAGTCCCCGATGATGATGCGGAAAAACTCCGCACCGTCCAAAACGTGATTACCTACATCATTGAAAAGACCTGATGGATTGCCCATGGAAAAACAATCGACTCTGCTGATCGGTTCCGATCATGCCGGATATGCCTTGAAAACCGTTATCGCCGACCTGGCGAAGGAACTCGGCTGCCAGGTGGTCGACTGCGGCACCGACAATGAAAGCTCGGTGGATTATTCCGATTTCGGTATTGCCGTGGCCCGGAAAATTGCGTCAGGAGATTATGAAAAAGGAATTCTCATCTGCGGTACGGGCCTGGGCATGTCCATGGTGGCCAACCGGTTCACCGGCGTGCGCGCGGCGTTGTGCAACGACCTGTTTTGCGCCATCATGAGCCGGCGGCACAACGATGCCAACATCCTGGTGATGGGAGGCCGGGTCATCGGCACGGAGCTGGCCAGGGAGATCACCCGGGTCTGGCTTTCCACCCCCTTTGAAGGCGGCCGGCACGAACAGCGGATTGCCAAATTCGATCAGATCGCATAAACATCCGCCGGACAAAGAAACAAGGAGCAAATGCTTGGATTTAGAAATTATCAAAAAAGTGGATCCGGAAATCGCCGATGCCATTTCCAGGGAGCTCGACCGGCAGAACACCACCCTGGAGCTGATCGCATCTGAAAATATCGCGGGACCGGCCGTCATGGCGGCCCAGGCCAGCGTAATGACCAACAAGTACGCCGAAGGCTACCCCGGCAAACGGTATTATGGCGGCTGCGAGTACGTGGATGTCGCCGAACAGAAAGCCATCGACCGGGCCAAGCAGCTGTTTGGCGCCCAATATGCCAACGTGCAGCCCCATTCGGGGTCCCAGGCCAACATGGCCGTCTATTTCGCCCTGCTCAATCCCGGGGATACCATCCTGGGTATGGACCTCTCCCATGGCGGACACCTGACCCACGGCGCTGCGGCCAGTTTCTCCGGGCGGCTGTACAACTTCATCCATTACGGGGTGGGCCGGGAAACCGGCACCATCGACTATGACCGGCTTAAACAGTTAGCCGAGCAGCACCGGCCCAAGATGATCGTGGCCGGCGCTTCCGCCTATCCCCGGATCATCGATTTTGAAGCATTTGCCGACATAGCCCGGTCCGTGGGGGCCTACCTGATGGTGGACATGGCCCATATCGCCGGCCTGGTGGCCGGTGGCGTCCACCCTTCTCCCGTGCCGTATGCGGATGTGGTCACCTCCACCACCCACAAGACCCTGCGGGGTCCCCGGGGCGGACTGATCCTGGCCGGATCGGATCTGGGCCCGAAATTGAACAAGGAAATCTTTCCGGGAATCCAGGGCGGTCCGCTCATGCACGTGATCGCCGCCAAGGCCGTGGCCTTCAAGCTGGCCCTGTCGGAGAATTTCAAGCAGTATCAGCGCCAGGTGGTGAAAAACGCTTCGGTCCTGGCGAACTGCCTGATCCGAAACGGGATTGAACTGGTTTCCGGCGGAACCGACAATCACATGATGCTGGCGGATCTGACCCGCCTGGACATCACCGGAAAAGATGCGGAAAAAAATCTGGAGCAGGCGGGAATCACGGTGAACAAGAACACCGTTCCCTTTGAAACCCGGAGCCCGTTTGTCACCAGCGGCATCCGCATCGGCACCCCGGCGGTAACCACCCGGGGAATGAAGGAAGCCGAGATGGAGCGGATCGGAGAACTGATCGTCGACGTTCTCAAACATCCGGCCGAAGAAAACCGCATTGCCGGCGCCCGCAGGGAAGTGGCCCGGCTGTGTGCGGATTTTCCCCTCTATGCACAGGATAATTCGAAGGATAATTGACGATTCACAATTGGCAACCGGCCATTCGCAATTTTTTTAAACGCCCGAAAAATTGACCGCCGAAAAGGATGGCCCTTTAAAACGTCTCAATTTCTCGCCAATTTCCCCGCATTTCCGATCATGAAAGGCCCAACGATGAAAGCAGATGCCAGGCCCAGCTGGAACGAATATTTCATGGACATCGCCTGCCTGGTGGCCAAGCGCTCCACCTGCACCCGGCGCGCCGTGGGCGCGGTCATTGTCAAAGACAAGCGGCTGCTGGCCACCGGATACAACGGCGCCCCCAGCGGGCTTCGCCACTGCGGGGAGGTCGGCTGCCTGAGGGAAACCATGAAGATCGCTTCCGGCCAGCGTCACGAACTCTGCCGGGGCATCCACGCGGAACAAAACGCCATCATCCAGGCGGCATACCACGGCGTCCCCATCCGGGGAGGGGTCCTCTACTGCACCAACCTGCCCTGCTCCATCTGCACCAAGATGATCATCAACGCCGGCATCACCCGGATCTATTACCGGGAAGGCTATGCGGATGACCTTTCGACGGACATGCTCCGGGAGGCGAACATCGAGGTCGTTCAGATGGACACACCCCCCGCCGCTTCAAACTGACGGACTCACCGAACCAAGGGAGGACGGGTCATGAAATGCCCCTATTGCAGGGAAAACAACAACAAGGTCATTGATTCGAGGCTCAGCAAGGACGGAAACGCCATCCGGCGGCGGCGGGAATGCATCTCCTGCGACCGGCGCTTCACCACCTATGAGTACATCGAAGAAATTCCGCTCATGATCATCAAAAAGGACAGGCGGCGGGAGGTATTCAGCCGCGACAAGGTCCGCTCGGGGCTCCAGAGGGCTTGTCAAAAGCGTGAAATCAGCATGAACCTGATCGAGTCCTTCATTGAGGAACTGGAACGGGATCTGCGGGAATCGGACGAAAAGGAAATTCCCTCCTCGGTGATCGGCGAAAAGATCATGGCCCGGCTGCATGATCTCGATACCGTGGCCTATGTCCGGTTTGCGTCTGTCTACCGGGATTTCAAGGACGTCAACGATTTTGTCACCGAACTCAAAACCCTGCTGACCCAGACCCGTACGGAATCGTAAAGCGGATGACCGATGAAGAATACATGGCCCTGGCCCTGGCCCTGGCGGAACAGGGGCGGGGGTACACCTCGCCCAACCCCGTGGTGGGGGCGGTGGTGGTCAAGGACGGCCGGATCGTGGGCCGGGGATGGCATCAGGCGGCGGGAGGTCCCCACGCGGAAGTCCATGCACTCGATGAGGCCGGAGCACTGGCCGGGGGGGCGACCCTCTATGTGACCCTGGAGCCCTGCAATCACTTCGGCCGCACGCCGCCCTGCACGCAGAAGATCCTCGACTCGGGCATTTCCCGGGTGGTGGCGGCCATGGCCGATCCCAACCCGGATGTGGCGGGAAACGGTGCGGCCCACCTTGAGAAATCCGGTATCGAGGTTATTATAGGCATCGGCGAAAACCGGGCCCGGCGGCAAAATGAAAGTTTCATCAAGTACGTAAAGACCAAGCGGCCGTTTGTGACGCTCAAAATGGCGGCGACCCTGGACGGACGCATCGCCACGCGCACCGGCGATTCCCGCTGGGTGACCGGAGAAGCGGCCCGGGGGTATGTTCAT
Source organism: uncultured delta proteobacterium (assembly GCA_963826785.1). Taxonomy (GTDB): domain Bacteria; phylum Desulfobacterota; class Desulfobacteria; order Desulfobacterales; family Desulfosalsimonadaceae; genus CAWGYD01. Next base: position 947,514 of record CAWGYD010000006.1, on the reverse strand, counting down.
GAGCTGCGCCACGCATCCGATGCCATCATGGTGGGGGTGGCCACGGTTTTGGCCGATAATCCCAGCCTGACCGCCCGGCTGACGGATAAGACCGGCGTCAACCCCAAACGGATTATCCTGGATACGAATTTATCCATGCCGGAACATGCGAAACTGTTGAAGATTGAACCCGCATCTGATACGGTGTTGGTTTCGGGTCCCTCAGCGGCGCCGGAGAAAAAATATCTTCTTGAAAAACAGGGTATTACCATCATAGAGGCCAGGCTTGCGGATCGTGGCATCGACCTTGACGACCTGATGGCCAGACTGGGGGAAAGAGGCATCACCAGCCTGCTCATCGAAGGGGGGGCTCGGGTGGCCGCATCCGCATTGAAGTCCGGTATCGTGGACAAGATCTGTTTTTTCTACGCGCCCAAAATACTGGGGGGAGATGACGGGGTGCCCATGTGCGCAGGCCCGGGGCCGGATTTGATGGCCGGCAGCATTCCGGTAACGGACATGGTCGTGAAACGATTCGATGAAGATATCCTGGTGGAGGGATACCTTCATCACATGTATTGATACATGTATTGATCAGGCAGAAAAATGTTTACGGGAATCATCGAAGGGTTCGGGACCATCACCGGCATCCGGCCGGCGGGAGAAGGAATGCGGATTGCGCTGATCGCCGATTTCGACCTGTCCGGATCGAAGATCGGAGACAGCATCGCCGTCAACGGCGCCTGCCTGACAGCGGTGTCGCTCTCGGGCGACCGGTTTGAAGTGGATGTCTCCCCGGAGACGGTGGAAAAAACCATCCTGAAAGACGCCCGGCCCGGAGACCGTGTCAATATCGAGCGGGCCATGAAACTTTCCGACCGGCTGGATGGCCATCTGGTTTCCGGCCATATCGACGGCACGGGACAGATCACCTACAAGACATCCCAGGCCAATGCCATCCGGGTGGGATTTTCAGTGGATGGAAAACTGGCCCGGCACCTGATTCCCAAGGGCTCGGTGGCCGTCGACGGCATCAGCCTGACTATAAACCATTGCGGCCAGGCCGCCTTCGAGGTGAGCGTGATTCCCCACACGGCCAGAATCACCACCATCGGGATCAAATCCGTGGGGGACCGGGTCAATATCGAAACCGACATGATCGGCAAATACGTGGAGAATTTTCTGCGGGGCCAAAACCGGACCCAAAGCCCGGCGGATGATCAGGGCAGGGTCGATATGAATTTTTTACACAAGACGGGGTTTCTTTAATATTTTATGAGTCATCAGGAGCAATAACACATGTCACATTTAACCACTGAACAGGCCATTGCCGAGATCAAGGCCGGCCGGATGGTGATCCTGGTCGATGACGAGGATCGGGAAAACGAGGGAGACCTGACCATGGCGGCCGAAGCGGTCACCCCGGAAGCCATCAATTTCATGGCCAAGTTCGGCCGGGGCCTGATCTGCCTGTCGCTGACCCCGGACCGGGTTGAGCAGCTCGATCTTCCCATGATGGTCCGAAACAATACCTCCCGGTTTGAGACGGGGTTCACCGTATCCGTGGAAGCGCGGCACGGTGTGACCACCGGCATTTCCGCCGCGGACCGGTCCAAGACCATCCAGACCGCCATTGCCGATAATGCGAAACCAGACGACCTGGTCCGGCCGGGCCACATATTCCCCTTGCGGGCCCGCCGGGGCGGCGTGATCGTCCGATCCGGACAGACCGAGGGGTCGGTGGACCTGTCCCGTCTGGCGGGACTCAAACCCGCCGGGGTGATCTGCGAAATCATGGATGACGACGGGTCCATGGCCCGCATGCCCGCCCTGGAAAAATTCAGTGATGAACACGGCATCGGCATCTGCACCATTGCCGATCTGATCGAATACCGGATGCGTACTGAATCGTTTGTCCACAAGGCCGTGGAAGCCACCATTCCCACCTCGTACGCGGGGAATTTCAGGGTCATCGTTTATGAGAACGACATGGAGGACCTGCAGCATATCGCACTGGTGAAGGGGACCATCGATCCGGAAAAAGCGACCCTGGTGCGGGTCCATTCGGAATGCCTCACCGGCGACATTTTCGGCTCTCTCCGGTGCGACTGCGGGGATCAGCTCCACAAGGCCATGTCCATGATGGACCAGGAAGGCAGCGGCGTGCTCCTCTATGTCCGCCAGGAAGGGCGCGGCATCGGACTGGTGAACAAGCTCAAGGCATACGTACTTCAGGACCAGGGATATGACACGGTGGAGGCCAACGAAAAGCTGGGATTTAAAGCCGATCTGCGAGACTACGGCATCGGCGCCCAGGTACTGCGCGATCTGGGGGTGAAGAGAATGCGGCTGATCACCAACAACCCCAAGAAGATTGTCGGCCTGGAAGGGTACGGGCTGAGCGTGGTGGAACAGGTCCCCATTCAGATCGAGCCCAACGACCACAACCGGTGTTACCTGGAATGCAAGCAGCTCAAGATGGGCCATTTTCTCAATGTCAATACGACTCCTTGAATCAGTCCATACAACTCTCTTAATAAAGGATGGATCAGATGCCGAAAATCATTGAGGGAAACCTGACCGGCGAGGGCAAACGTTTTGCCCTTATTGTCAGCCGGTTCAACGACTTTATTTCGGACAAACTCCTGTCCGGCGCTGTGGATGCCCTGGTCCGGAGCGGGGTGAAAGATGATGACATCGAAGTCATCAAGGTACCGGGAGCATTTGAAATTCCCCTGATTGCCAAGAAGGTGGCCGTCAAGAAAGCCCATGATGCGGTGATCTGCCTCGGGGCCGTCATCCGGGGGGCGACCCCGCATTTCGACTATGTCAGCGCCGAAGTGTCCAAGGGCATCGCTGCCGTGGGCCTTGAAACCGAAGTCCCGATCATCTTCGGGGTGGTGACCACCGACACCATCGAACAGGCCATCGAGCGCGCCGGCACCAAGGCGGGAAACAAAGGGTGGAGCGCGGCGATCACTGCGCTGGAGATGGCCGACCTGGTCACCACCTTGGGCAACCGGTAATCTTTTTTCTATGAGCAGCAGGCACGGCAGCAGACGGCAGGCACGGGAACTGGCCCTGCAAATCTTATACTCCATGGATATGCTGGAAAATCATGACGATGCCCAAATGGATCGGCTGTTTGATTTCCTGAGCGCGCCGACCGTGATCCGCCCCTTCTGCCGGGGATTGGTGGATGGCGTTCTCGCCCGGAAAATTGAAATCGACCGCATCGTCCTGAAATACTCCAGCAACTGGAAGATCCACCGCATGTCCATCGTGGATCGCAACATTATCCGGCTCTGCGTATACGAAATGATGGAAATACCCGATATTCCGGCCAAGGTGTCCATCAACGAAGCCATTGAGGTCAGCAAGCGTTTCGGGACCGAAGAATCCACCTCTTTCATCAACGGAATTCTCGATTCCATATTTCAGAATTACATCATGAAAACCGGCAAACAGGTCTAAAAAAGCATTTACATTCAAACCCTCGCCCGTCAATTCGCGAAAAAGAAGACAAGGAGAACATCATGGAAAACAGAAAAATCGTGTTGAGAGAGGATGAAATCCCCCGGCAGTGGTACAATGTGCTTGCCGACATCGCCATGAATCCTCCGCTGGGCCCGGATGGACAGCCGGTCAGTCCGGATCAGCTGGCACCGGTTTTCCCCATGAATCTCATCGAGCAGGAAGTTTCCACCAAAAGATGGATCGACATTCCGGAACCGGTATTGAACGTGTTGAATATCTGGCGCCCCGCGCCCCTGGTCCGGGCCCTCAAATTGGAAAAAGCCCTGAACACCCCCGCCCGGATTTATTTCAAGAATGAAAGCGTCAGCCCCCCGGGGAGCCACAAGCCCAATACCGCCGTTCCCCAGGCCTATTACAACAAGGAATTCGGCATCAAACGGATCACCACCGAAACCGGCGCCGGCCAGTGGGGAAGCGCGCTGGCCTTTGCCTGCGCCCAGTTCGGCATTGAGTGCAAGGTGTTCATGGTCCGGATCTCCTTCACCCAGAAACCCTATCGCAAATCCATGATGGAAACCTGGGGCGCCAAATGCGTCCCCAGCCCCAGCCCCGAAACCAAGGCCGGCCGGGAAGCCCTGGAGCGGGATCCCGACACCCCGGGGAGCCTGGGCATCGCCATCAGCGAAGCCATCGAGGCGGCGGTCACCGATGAAAGCGGGCAGACCCGGTATTCTTTGGGCAGCGTCTTGAACCACGTGCTGCTGCACCAGACCATTATCGGCCTGGAAGCCAAAAAACAGATGGAAAAAGTGGGGGAATACCCCGACATCGTCATCGGCTGCGCCGGCGGCGGCAGCAACTTTGCCGGCCTTGCGCTGCCCTATGTCTACGACAAGATCCACGGCAAGCAGATCGAAATCTATCCGGTGGAGCCGGCCGGGTGCCCCACCCTGACCAAGGCGCCGTTTGTCTACGATCACGGGGATACGGCCAAGTACACCCCGCTGCTGCCCATGCACAGCCTGGGGCACGCCTTTGTGCCGCCGCCCTTCCATTCCGGCGGTCTGCGGTACCACGGCATGGCCCCCATCGTCAGCCAGCTGGTGAACGAAGGGATCCTGACCCCCCGATCGGTCCGGCAGAGCAAGTGCTTCGAAGCCGGCATCCTGCTGGCCCGCACCGAAGGGATCATTCCGGCCCCCGAAACCACCCATGCCCTGGCCGCGGTGATCGAAGAGGCCAACAAGGCAAGAGAAGAAGGCAAAGAAAAGGTGATCCTGTTCAACTGGAGCGGCCACGGGCTGCTCGACCTGACCGCCTATGAAAGCTACCTGGCCGGCCAGATCAAGGACATCGATCTTTCCGAAGAAGAAATCGCCAAGTCCGAAGCGGTTTTTGCCAACCACCCGAAGCCCCAGGATCTCAAGAGCACCAAATAATGATCGATACGGATTGCACGAAAAAAGAGCGGCGCTGCCCCCGTCTGGGCAGCGCCATTACCTTTGAGTACTGCCTGATCAGCGGGGACAACGATGATCCCTGCTGGAAAGTACTCGACTGCTGGTGGGAACTTTTTGATGTGGAAGCCTATCTCCGCGGGCATCTGGCGGCGGATCAGTTTGCGGCGCTAATGGCCCGTGCGGCAGCACCGCCCCGGAACAAGGTATTGAGCATCATCGAACTTGCCCAGCAGGCAAAAAACAATAGAGATTAAAAGACGGAGAATACTGTGATCATCAAGGAACTTGCCGTCGGACCGATCATGGCCAACTGCTACATCCTGGGTTGTGAAAAAACCAGGCTTGCCGCGGTCATCGACCCGGGGGACGATGCGGAACGGATATTAAAATCCCTGGCGGAATCGAAACTGACCGTAAAATACATCTTGAACACACATGGGCATTTCGATCATGTGGGGGCAAACCGCCGCATGAAGGAAGTTACCGGCGCTCCCATCCTGATCCACACAGAGGATGCCCCTATGCTCAAATCTTTAACCCATGCCGGCGCGGCCTTCGGGCTGGCGGTGGAAAACTCTCCCCCCGCCGACCAGATGTTAAATGACGGGGATGAAATCACCTTCGGCGAGATCACCTTAAAGGTCATCCACACCCCCGGGCATTCACCGGGAGGCGTGGCCTTCCATACCGATGACGTGGTATTCGTGGGGGATTCCCTCTTCGCCGGTTCCATCGGCCGCACCGATTTTCCGGGAGGGGATTTCGAGACCCTGATCTCAAGCATCAAAAACCGGCTGTTCACCCTGGGAGATGCCGTAAAGGTCTATACCGGCCATGGCCCGGCCACCTCCATCGGCCAGGAGAAGCGGTTCAATCCGTTCCTCCACTTTGCCTAAAAAGCCCCCAACTGGCACGGCTTGATCTTTATTGAAAGCGCCTCGCAGGCCGCGCTGACGGCCATTTTCCGAACATTGAACTGTTCGGCGATCTTCCAGGCGGCGGCACATGGCAGGTACCCGTTTTCAAGGCCGGCCCGCACGGCCGCTTCCATTTCCGGATCAATTGTATCGGCCGGCTTGACGATCTTCTTTTCCGGAGCGTACCCATAGAGCCCCAGCTGGCATTTAACCAGCTTCACCTTCATTGCATCCGCGCTTTTTCCGATTTCAGCGGGGGGGAGATTCAATGCCTGCGCGGCTGCAAATGCACTCGCGCAGCTCAGCTTTCCGTCCCTGATATGTTTCTCCAGTTCCTGCCGAATCCGGGGATCCACACCACCAGATATGCCCTGTTCTCCGATTTTTTCCCCAAAGCTCATCAACGACCTCCCGTCTTCTTGCGTTTTTCCGATTGTTTTTTAAAAAGTATAGAAGCGATATCCCGTCAAGGCAACAGGCAATCGAAAATCCGCCTGCGCTGAAACCCGCTTATTTCACTTGAATCTTCATGTCCGCTTTGATAGTTATTTTTCTCTACAGGCGAAGAATCAGGCCCTTTGAACCATGTTGAGAATCGGGCCGATCATTTCCGCGCCAGGCAAGAGCTGTCCTTTACGGTAAAAAATCGCCTCTTTTTACCGCAGTTGCGACTCATCAGGAAAAATGGGTATTATACTGGTAAAACAGAATCGATTCGAACCATGCCCTTTGAGATAAACCGCAAAAAAACACGCCGCATCCATGTCGGAAATGTCCCCATCGGGGGCAACGCCCCCATTGCGGTGCAGAGTATGACCAACACCCATACCCAGGATATCGGCGCCACGGTTGCCCAGATCCAGCGCCTCCAGGCCGCCGGCTGCGAGATTGTCCGGGTGGCGGTCCCGGACGTGGAAGCCGCCGAAGCCATCTCCGGCATCAAAAAACAGATTGCCATTCCCCTGATTGCAGACATTCATTTCGATTACCGGCTGGCCCTGGCCGCGGCCGCGGCCGGTGCGGACGGGCTGCGGATCAACCCGGGAAACATCGGGGGGCATGAAAAAATCAGGGCCGTGGTCCAGGCGGCCAAAGACCGCTCAATTCCCATCCGCATCGGGGTCAACGCCGGTTCACTGGAAAAGGACCTCATAAAGGCCCACAGCGGCCCCACCGCCGAGGCGCTGGTGGAAAGCGCCCTTCGCCAGATCGAGTTGATGAAAAATCTTGATTTCGATCATTTCAAATTGGCCATCAAGTCCGCCGACGTTTTAAAGACGGTAACGGCCTACCGGCTCCTGTCGGCCAGGACCGATTTTCCCCTGCACGTGGGCGTGACCGAAGCCGGGGGCCTTTATACGGGCATCGTCAAATCCGCCCTGGGCATCGGCATGCTCCTGGCCGAGGGCATCGGCGATACGCTTCGGGTATCGCTCACCCGGGACCCGGTGGAGGAAGTCCGGGTGGGCTACGAAATCCTGCGGGCGCTGGGGATTCGCCGCAGAGGGCCCGAAATCATCTCCTGCCCCACCTGCGGCCGGACCAACATCGACCTGTTTTCCATCGCCCAGGCTGTTGAAACAGCCTTGATGACCCGCACCACCGATATCAAGGTGGCGGTCATGGGATGTGTGGTCAACGGCCCCGGCGAAGCAAAGGAAGCGGACGTGGGCATCGCGGGCGGAGACGGCACCGGCATCCTGTTTAAAAAAGGCAAGGTCATCAAAAAATTCCCCGAGGACCGGCTGGTGGAGGAACTGCTCAGGGCAGTGGACGAGTTCGAAAGCGACTCCTGAAATCAACCGATCCGTTTTATCCAGCATTGACCATTTACAATTGACCATTGGCGATTCATAGTCGATTTCGCTCTTTCATCCGAATGGTCAATTGTGAATCGATAATTTTGAATTTTAAATCAGTAGAAGGGTTTCAATGGCCAAACAGGTACAGACGGCGATTCAGCCGACACGAAACGACAACTATCCCGAATGGTACCAGGAGGTCGTCAAGGCATCGGACATGGCCGAAGTCTCCCCGGTCCGGGGATGCATGGTCATCAAGCCGTGGGGATATGCCCTGTGGGAAAACATGGTGCGGATTTTCGATGACATGTTCAGGGCCACCGGCGTCAAAAACGCTTATTTTCCCCTGTTCATCCCCGTCTCCTTTCTGGAAAAGGAGGCCCAGCACGTGGAGGGGTTCGCCAAGGAATGCGCGGTGGTGACCCATCACAGGCTGGAAAAAGGAGAGAACAACACCCTGGTGCCGGCAGGGAAGCTGACCGAACCGCTCATCGTCCGGCCCACTTCCGAGACCATCATCGGCGATTCGTTCGCCAAGTGGATCAGCAGCTACCGGGATCTGCCCATGCTCATCAACCAGTGGGCCAACGTGGTCCGCTGGGAAATGCGCACCCGCTTGTTTCTGCGCACTTCCGAATTTTTGTGGCAAGAGGGGCACACCGTGCACGCCACCCGGGAAGAGGCCATCGAGCGCACCCACATGATGCTCGACGTATATAAGAAAGTGGCCGAAGAATATCTGGCCATCCCGGTGATCACCGGTGAAAAGACCGAATCGGAAAAATTTCCCGGCGCAGACATCACCACCTGCATCGAGGCCATGATGCAGGACAGAAAGGCACTGCAGGCCGGCACCTCCCATTTCCTGGGGCAGAACTTTGCCAAGGCGTCGGGCATCAAATTCCAGAATCAGCACGAGCAGGAGGAATTCGGCTGGACCACCTCCTGGGGGGTATCCACCCGGCTCATCGGCGGTCTGATCATGACCCACGGGGACGATGATGGCATCATTCTCCCCCCCGGGTGGCATCGTCCCACGTGGTGCTGCTCCCCATCATCAGAAGCGATGCGGACCAGGCGAAGGTGATGGAATACACGCGGCAGCTTTCTGATCGGCTCTCCCAGACCGATTATCACGGCCATCCCCTCCGGGTGGAAATCGATGACCGGAATATCGGCGGCGCCCGCAATTGGGAATGGATCAAAAAGGGCATCCCCCTGCGCGTGGAGATCGGTCCCAAGGACATGGCCTCCGACTCGGTATTCGTGGGCCGCCGGGACAAGCATTACAAGGAGCGCGCCTCCATCGGCCGGGAACAGTTTATCGGAGAAATCGGGGCCTGTCTCGATGAAATCCAATCCGGCCTGTTCGACCGGGCGCTCTCCTTCCGGCAGGCCAATACGCAAAACATCGACGACATCAACGCATTCAATGTCTTTTTCACGCCCAAAAACGCGGAAAAACCGGAAATCCATGGCGGGTTCGCCCTCTCCCACTGGTGCGGGGATGCAGCCTGCGAGGCAGACATCAAGGACCGCTTGAATGTCACCATCCGATGCATACCGTTTGATCAGGAAGATGAATCGGGGAAATGCATCACCTGCGGCCGGGAAAGCCGTCGTCGGGTGGTATTTGCAAAGGCGTATTGATGGACCTTGCCATCCGCATTTCACTTTGAAGCCAACAATCTGAAGATTTACCCTGACTGCAGAAGCCGATGATCTCCGGAAAAATTACCGGATATGGACCCTGCTGACAGCTGGCAGCCAATCGCTGACGACCAAAAGCCTGCTAAATGATTCGGATCAACGACATACTGGATAAAATCAACGACTATGCGCCGGATGCGGATGTCGATGTTGTTGAACGCGCCTACATTTACTCGGCAAAAGTCCACGACGGGCAGAAGCGGCTCAGCGGCGAGCCCTACCTCACGCACCCCCTGGAGGTGGCCAACATCCTGGCGGACATGAAGCTTGACCCGGTGAGCATCGCCTGCGGCCTGCTCCATGACGTGGTGGAAGACACCCACACCACCATCGAGGAAATCCAGCAGATGTTCGGTGCGGATACCGCAAAAATCATCGCCGGGGTGACCAAGATCAGCACGCTGGCCTTTGACACGGCCCGGGCCCGGCAGGCGGAAAATTTTCGGAAAATGATTCTGGCCATGGCCGACGATATCCGGGTCATCCTGATCAAGCTGGCCGACCGGCTCCACAACACCCGCACGCTTCATTTCCACAAAACAGAGGAAAAGAAAAAAGCGATTGCCCAGGAAACGTTAGACATCTATGCCCCCATTGCCGCCCGCCTGGGTATCTACTGGATCAAAAAGGAACTGGAGGAAATTTCCTTTTATTACACGAATACGGAAGATTACGATTACATCAAGCAGATGGTGAGCAAAAACCAGGGGGAGCGGGAAAAATATATCGAGGAGGTCAAGGGGGCCATTGCCCAGATCATGGACGGCGCCGGCGTCCATTGCCGGGTACTGGGCCGCTACAAGCAGTTCTACAGCATCTACCAGAAAATGCAGACCCAGAATCTGACCTTTGAGCAGCTCTACGACATCATCGCCTTTCGCATTATCACCGACACCCTCCCCCACTGCTATGAGGCGCTGGGGCTGATTCACGCCAAATGGCGGCCCATTCCCTATAAATTCAAGGATTACATCGGATTTCCCAAGCCCAACGGCTATAAATCCCTGCATACCACCGTCATCGGCCCCTACAGCGAACGGATGGAGATGCAGATCCGGACCCAGGAAATGGACCAGGTGGCCAATTCGGGGATTGCGGCCCACTGGAGCTACAAGGAGGGAAAATCCCTGGATACGGAAACCCAGAATGCCTTCGCGTGGATTCAGAACCTGGTGGATCAGCATGAAAACTACGGTGATCCGGATGAATTCCTGGAGAACGTACGCATCGATCTCTTCCCCAAGGACATCTATGTGTTCACCCCGCTGGGTGAAGTCAAAAACCTGCCCAAGGGGTCAACCCCCGTCGACTTTGCCTACCTGATTCACAGCGAAGTGGGGCACCAGTGCACCGGCGCCAAAGTCAATGCGAGACTGGTGCCGCTCAATCAGCAACTCCAGACCGGTGATATCGTCGAGATCGTCACGACCAAGGGGCACCATCCCAGTTCCGACTGGCTGAGCTATGTCAAAACCGGAAAAGCCCGCTCCCGGATCCGCCAGTGGATCAAGAAGCAGGAAACCGAAAGAAGCATCTCCCTGGGCCGTGAACTGTGCGAAAAGGCGTTCCGAAAACATCGCCTCAATTTCAACGAACTCATCCATTCCCAGGCCATGGAGCAGGTGACACTGGAATTTAATTTTAAGACGGTGGACGACCTGATCGCCCATGTGGGATACGGCAAGATCACGCCCTTGCAGGTGATCAAAAAACTGGCCCCGGATTCCAAGCCGGAAAAAGATGAAAATATCTTCAATAAACTGCTCCCCCGGCGAAAGGACCGAAAAAAGCATGATCCCAACGGGATCGTGGTGGACGGAATCGACGACATCCTGATCCGGTTCGGCAAGTGCTGCCAGCCGATCCCCGGAGACCAGATCACCGGCTACATCACCCACGGCGCCGGGATTACGGTTCACCGCCAGGGATGCTTAAACGCGCTGAAAATGAGCCCGGAGCGGCAAATTCATGTGGAATGGAAAAACGAGCACGCCAATACGTTTCCGGTAAAATTGAAACTGCGCTGCTATGACCGGGTGGGGCTTCTGGCGGAAATATCAGGCGCCATCAGCCAGGCGGATGCCAATATCGTAGACGTGAACCTGGAAAGCACGGATGACAAGATGGTGATCGGGGCGATCACGCTTTCGGTCAAGGACCGCGGCCATCTGGCCGACGTGACGGCCAAACTGAAAAAAATCGAGACCATCCAGAAGGTGGAGCGGGTATAAAAACGGGTTTTTCCGCAAAGAGCGCAAATACTGCTTAAACATTATTAAGCGTTTAACCGCTTGCGATCCTGGCGGAAGCACCCTGTCGACCATAAAAAAATCCCGCCGGCGGCGGGTTTTTTTTTATAAATGGGGTTTGATCCTGAAGGTGATCAGGGCTTGACCACAAATCCGGATTTGATGCAGTTGGTGCAGGCGGAAATCTTTTGAACCTGCCCGTTGAAAACGGCCCGCACCTTCTGAAGGTTTGGATTGAAGCGCCGCTTGGTCAGGTTATGGGCATGGCTGACGTTGTTTCCCACCAGCGGCTTCTTTCCGCATATATCGCACTGTCTTGACATGATCATCTCCTTTTAACCAGATAATTGCTTTGGGAAAAAGCGCTTATACCGCTTCTTACAATCTTTGTAAAGTTTTTTTTCATCCCGGCGGATCAGGTGTTTGGACGCAACGCTTTTATCAGTCCGGGTCCGGGAACGGCCCTTCCGTTGGATCGGTGATATCGGGTTCCATTATTTCTTCCATCATCTGGGAATCGGCGGGTTTGAGAGCCGGTTCTTCCGGATTCGCCTGCTCCGCCTCTGCCATCAGCGCCCGGGACTGTTCGATGTAATCGCGGGCTTCGGCGGCGATCTCCAGATCCGGATAGGTGCCGGCGACATTTTCAAACCGGTGAAGGGCCGCCTTGTAGTGCTTCTGTTTGAAATAAAACTTTCCCACATAAAATTCATGCCCCGCGATATGCTGCCGGGCCTGCTCAATACAGGTTCGCGCCTCTTTTGCATATTCGCTTTCCGGATATTGCTCCACCAGCCGCAAAAACACCTGGAGAGCCTCCCGGGTGGTGTCCTGCTCGCGATCGACCCCCACCATCCGGTCAAAATAGGACCGGCCGATCCGGTAAATTACGAACGGGATATGTTCATCATTGGGATGCAGTCTTTCATATTCCTTGTAGGCGAGAATCGCCTCTTCATATTCTTCCAGTTCGAAATGCGAGTCCGCAATTCTCAGCTCCGCCGTCTTGACATGGCTGCTGAACGGATACCAGTCCGTAAGTTTTTCGTAGACCTTGATGGCATCCGAATAATTTTTCTTTTCAAATGCCGCCTGCCCTTCAGCGGCCAGTTCTTCTGCGGTTTTTTCCGGCTTGTGTTTGGTGCATCCGGCCAACCCCAGGGCCGTCAGCAGGATGACGATGGCCATCCCCCCGATCCATCTCCGGCTTATCCATTTTTTCATAGAATCATTTACTCTGATTGCTCGATATATTTGGCCGCCTCAAAGGCGGCAATGGCGCTGTCTCCAACTGCTGTGGCCACCTGCCGCAGCGGCGTGTTCCGGACATCCCCGGCCGCGTAAACCCCGGAAACCGACGTCTCCATCCTGGCGTTCACCATGACGAAACCGGACGGATCGACTGCCACCGCGCCGTTTAAAAATCCGGTGTTGGGCACGATGCCCACCCACATGAAGCAGCCGTCCACGGACAGATCGCGGATGACCCCGGTCTTGACGTTTTTGATTGAAACCGCATTCACGCCGGCGTCTGTTCCCTTGATCTCGCTGACCACCGAATCCCAGAGGATTTCGATTTTTTCGTTGGCCATGGCCCGCTCCTGAAGGATTTTAGTGGCCCTCAGGGCATTTCGGCGATGAATGAGGTAGACCTTGCTGGCAAACTTTGTCAGGAATATGCTTTCCTGCACGGCCGTATCCCCGCCGCCCACGGCGGCCACCACGCTGTTTCTGAAAAACGGTGCATCGCAGGTGGCACAGGTCGAGATGCCTCTGCCGTAAAATTCGAGTTCTCCCGGTACGCCCAATTTCCGCGGGAATGCACCCGTGGCGAGGATCACCGCTTTTGCCCGAACGGTCCGGTCGGACAAGACCAGTTGTTTGTCCGGGCCGCTGAAATCAACGGATTCAACGGTATTGGTTTCAATTTCAACGCCGAATTTCCGGACCTGTTCGGTCATCTTCAGCACCAGTTCGGCACCGCTCAACCCTTCCGGAAAGCCCGGATAATTTTCCAGCAGATCCGTTACCAGAATCTGCCCGCCCGGAGCGGTCTTTTCCACGACAAGCAGGTCCAGCCGGGCCCGGGCGGCATAAATGGCGGCAGTCAACCCCGCCGGGCCGCCGCCGACAATAACAAGATCATAGTCAGATTTCATCGGTATTTTCTAAAGCGCCTTGTTCAAGGTTTCCTTGATCTTGGTTTTATCCACCATGCCCACGATCTGTTCCAGCTTTTTCCCCTCCTTGAACAGGATCAGGGTGGGAATGGCCCGGATGCCGTAGTTGCCGGGGGAAACCGGATTGTCATCCACGTTGCATTTGGCAAACTTGATCTGGCCGTCATAATCCTTGCTGATCTCCTCGATCACCGGTGCAATCGCCTTGCAGGGGCCGCACCAGGGGGCCCAGAAATCCACCAGCACCGGCAGATCCGATTTCAACACATCGCTTTCAAACGTCTGATCACTGACTTCCATGATGCCTTCGGCCATTTTGTCATCCTTTCCCGATAATTGATTCGGACGTATTTACCGCACTTTTTAAGAAATTGTTATCACCCTGATCATATATGCACCCATATTGCAAGTGATATATTTTCGGTAAACATATGCACTTTAAACCGAATTGTCAATAAAAGTGCCCACTTCGAACTTTACCGGCTTCTTTCCGGTCAAAGTGGCGCAAAAACAGAAAATAGCGCCTCGATGCACGGGTCGAGCGCCTCCGCCCGTTTTTGAAAAAAGAGTTTGACTACGCCGCCATAAACCTCTATGTTTACTTGTTTAATTTTAGACTTCATTTAAAAACAGGTGATTTTGCGCATGATTGACATCGATTTCGAAAAGACCGGGGGGTTGATCCCGGCCATTATCCAGGACAGTGAGACCGGCGAGGTGCTGATGCTCGGTTTCATGAACCGGCAGTCCTGGGAGGCCACCCTCAGCACCGGGCAGGCCACTTTTTTCAGCCGTTCCCGGCAGAAGCTGTGGGTAAAAGGCGAAACCTCCGGGCATGTCCAGAAGGTTAAGGAAATCCGCATCGACTGCGACAATGATACCCTCCTGCTGAAAGTGGAGCAGGTGGGCGGTGCGGCCTGCCATACGGGCCATAAAAGCTGTTTTTTCAGGCAGGTGATCGACAATGAATTAAAAACCATCGGCGAGCCGATATTTGATCCGGAAAAGGTATACAAAAAATGAGTGAACCCTTAAGACTCGGCATTCCCAAGGGAAGCCTGCAGCAGTCCACCATCACCCTGTTCAAGCGCTCCGGCTGGAAAATCAATGTCAACGGGCGGAGCTATTTTCCGGAAGTCAACGACGACCCACCCTGAAATGCGCCCTTTGCCGGGCCCAGGAAATGTCCATCAACGTGGAAAACGGGACATTGGATGCGGGGCTTACCGGCAAGGACTGGATTGCGGAAAACCAGTCGGACGTGCACGTGGTCACCGATTTGATCTACTCCAAGGTTAGCGCCCGGCCGGCCCGCTGGGTGGTGGCCGTGGCCTATGACAGCCCGGCCAAAACCATTGAAGACCTTCAGGGGAAGAAAATCTCCACCGAACTGGTGCGGTACACGAAGAAATATTTCGCCGACCGGAACATCGACGTCAACGTCGAATTTTCCTGGGGGGCCACCGAGGCCAAGGTGGTTTCCGGGCTGGCCGATGCCATTGTGGAAATCACGGAGACCGAAAGCACCATCAAGGCCCACGGATTGCGGATCATCCACGAAATGATGCAGACCAACACCCAGCTCATCGCCAACCAAAATTCCTGGAAGGACCCGGTCAAACGGGAGAAGATCGAGCAGATCGCCCTGCTTCTCAAAGGGGCGCTGGTGGCCGAAAAGATGGTGGGGTTGAAGATGAACGTGCCCGAGAACCAGTTGGGGACCATCGTTTCCCTGCTGCCCAGCCTGAATGCCCCCACCGTGGCCTCGCTGTACCAGTCGGACTGGTTTTCCGTGGAAACCGTGGTCAACTCCGATACCGTGCGCGATCTGATCCCCGTGCTGATGAAAAACGGCGCGGAGGGGATCATTGAATATGCCTTAAACAAGGTAATCTAAAGCCGTTCGACCGGGTTTTGCACCCCGCACGTGCAAAAAGAGCCTCTTACGGAGGCGCCGGAAAAAAAATTTGATGCCTGCGTCCGGACGGGAATAAGGGCGGCCATGAAAATCATTTCAGCCGAATTCATCAAAAGCGCCACCAGGCCGACGGAATATCCGGATTCAGGATTGCCCGAAATCGCTTTTGCGGGCCGGTCCAATGTGGGCAAATCTTCCCTGATCAACACACTGGTCAACCGCAAACGGCTGGTGAAGACCAGTTCCACGCCGGGGCGGACCCAGCTGCTCAACTTTTTTTCCATCAACCAGTCCATCGTATTTGTCGATCTTCCCGGCTACGGGTACGCGAAAGTGCCCGTGGCGATCCGAAAATCATGGGGGCCGATGATCGAGACCTATCTTTCCTCCCGGCCGATATTGAAAGGCGTGGTTCTGATCATGGATATCCGCCGGGACCCGGGAAAAGACGAGCGCAATTTTGTGGACTGGCTGCATCAGCAAGGCCTTGGCGTCATCCCGGTGCTGACCAAATCGGACAAACTGAGCGCCAGCCGGCAGGCCGATCGGGTCAAGGCGGTAAAGGCGCTTTTACCGGGCGCAGATGACCTGATCCGGTTTTCGGCCAAAACCCGGCAGGGAAAAGACCAGGTATGGGCGGCCCTGCGCCGGGTATTGGGTGAAGCGCCGCCGGAGGAAAATATGGGCAGTACGGACCTTCATTCGATAAAGGGGCTTCATGACTGACCTCACCAAACGGTTTCCCGGCTTTAAATCGGGTTTTGCCGCCATTGCCGGCGCTCCCAACGTGGGCAAATCCACCCTGCTCAACACCATGATCGGGGAAAAAATCTCCATCACCTCTCCCAAACCCCAGACCACCCGGAACCGCATCATGGGAGTGGTCCACGGCGATATGTTTCAGATTGTGTTTTTGGACACCCCCGGCATCCACAAAGGCAGCAAGGCCTTGAATGTAAAGATGGTGGAGGTGGCCATCGCCGCTCTTTCCGATGTGGACCTGATTCTGGTAGTGATCGACGCCTCGGCCCCGAACCGGGAGGCCGAAGCCCTCATCGTTGAAAATCTGGAAAAAATAACCAACACCCCGGCGATTCTGGCCATCAACAAAATTGATCTGGTCAAAAAGCCGATCCTGCTGAAATTGATTGACACCTGGTCCAAAAAATATCCCTTTGCCGAGATCATTCCGGTGTCGGCCACCGAAGGCACCCAGGTGGATCAGCTGATGGCGGCCATGCAATCGCGCCTGCCGGACGGCCCGCCTTATTTTCCCGAAGATATGATCACGGATCTGCCCGAGCGCTTCATCGCCGCCGAAATGATCCGGGAGAAGATATTTGAACTCACCGATCAGGAGGTGCCGTTTTCCACGGCCGTGACCATCGATGCGTTCGAAGAGGTCCCCGGCAGAAACCGGGTCCGCATCCACGCATCCATCAACGTGGAGCGCTCTTCCCAGAAAGGAATCATCATCGGTAAAAACGGCCAGATGCTGAAATCCATCGGCGAAGCGGCCCGGCTGGAAATCGAAAAGATGCTCGCGGCAAAGGTCTTTTTGGAGCTTTTCGTCCGGGTGGAAAAAAACTGGAGCAAAGATGCCAAGGCCATGCGCAAACTGGGATACTGATTTTCCTTTGCAGTGCTTGAATGCGAAATGAAATGACAACAAGCCCGAAACAGGATACAAAAAAACCAGCGCAAGGCATTTGCCGTTAAAAAATGCGAACCCATGAGATTTCCGATTTCGAATCCGGATTGAGGCACGCATGATCGTCTCGTTTCATCCCTTGTTTGATGCGGATCACCATATCCTCTGCGCCGGCCGGGAACCCGGCCCCGACGACCTTGCCTGGATTGGCAGGGCGGACGCCGTCATCCTGCCCCAGGGATGCCGGAGGGACCTTTATGACATGGCCAAAAAAAACTGCCCCCATGTCTTTCCAAACTATGACGCACGATTTTCCCATCCCGGCAAAACAGCCCAGGTCCGACTGTTTCAGCAAAGCAACTGCCGCCATCCGGCCACTCATATTTATCCACGCCTCAATGATTTCCACCGCCATTATCGTCAATCCCCCTCCGCCTTCCCGCTACCCTTCGTGTTCAAGTTTGACTGGGGCGGTGAAGGAGAGAATATCTATTTTATCGACTCGCAAAATGCTTTAAAAACGGTGCTCAACATCGCCGATCGGTATGAACAGACTGGCCAGTCCGGTTTTCTGATCCAGGAATATATCCCCTCGGGCAGCCGCTGCCTGAGGGTGGCGGCATTAGACGAACTGCTGATCTCATACTGGCGGGTACAGCCCGAAAGAGAACGATTCGGGACAGCCGTGGCCCGGGGGGCCGTCATCGACCGGACAGCGGATCCCGATCTGCAGGAAGCGGGCAGACAACAGGCCCGAAATTTTTGCGACCGGACCGGCATCAACCTGGCGGGAATCGACCTGATATTCAACGCGAAGACATCTGATCCCTATTTTATTGAGATCAACTATTTTTTCGGCCGGGCCGGACTGGGCGGATCAAAGCGCTACTATGCGCTTCTCAAAGAGCAGATCGGCAAATGGCTTCAACGAATGGGCGTTTTGGGCAAATTTGCATAAGCGGCCTTGAACCACTGCGAATCATGAACCAGGCGGAAAAATGAACCAGTTCTCCTATGTTCCGGACGATGAGGAGATCCGGCGGGAAAAATCAAAGGCCCGAACCCTGCGCGCCAGTCAGTGGTGGAAGCGCCGCCGGGCCAGAGGGATCTGTCATTACTGCGGAAAACAATACCCGCCGAAAGAGCTGACCATGGACCATATCGTCCCCATCGCCAGAGGGGGAAAAAGCACCAAGGGAAATGTCGTCCCCTGCTGCAAAGGCTGCAATGCCCTTAAAAAATCAACGCTGCTGATGGACTGGAAGGAATCTGCCGGACCGGAAGACGAGAGCTGACGTTTTGCACACACTTATTCTTCACGAGGGTTTAAATCCATGACCGATGATATCCCGGGACTCGAACGGGCCTGGCATGACCTGGAGGAGCTGGTGCCGGATGCGGTATCCATTGCATCAGATGCGGCCTGGACGGCATCCGCATCGATTTTTCAGCTGAAATGTTTTGATGCCCCCATCACGGTTGACATCAAGGGCCGCCAGGTCAGCGGTGACAGCGATTCGGCGACCGGGCGCCTGCTGGTTGGAAAATTCGGCGAATTCATGAAGCTGTCGACGCTTTACTATCTGATCCATTCCAAGAACATCCGCCCCTCCGGTCAGCTGATCAAACCGGATGAACTGCCGGGCGGTGATTTTTTCCGCCAGGGCGTTCACCGGCTTCCCCTGGATCAGGTTGCAGAAAAATTCGGCGACGACCCGGCGGCACTCATCCAGAAAGGGACCCTGCTCAACGGAAAAACCGGGGTGTTCGGTGATGCCACCATTGAGCTGCGGCCTTTTCCACGGTTTCCCGTGGTGATGATCGTCTGGTCGGGTGATGAGGAACTGCCGTCCAGCGCTTCCCTTTTGCTCGATTCCGGATGCAGCTCGCATCTGCCGGTCGACATCGTCTGGTCCATCAGCCAGCTCTGCATCCAGGTTCTGCTCTGCGCCTGAATGCAGCTGCCCGAACTTCATATCCGGCTGCCCGACTGGGTGGCGGCGCTGCTGGCGCAATTTCCTGCCGTGCTGCCCCGAAAAGTCGAAAAAATGCGGCTGGTCATCGAACTGGCACGCTTAAATGTTCTTCATGGCGGCGGTCCGTTCGCCTCGGTGGTGTTTGACCAAAGCGGCCGCCCGGTCGCACCCGGCGTAAACCTGGTCATCCCCTTGAACTGCTCTGCCCTGCATGCCGAGATCGTCGCCCTCTCCCTGGCCCAGCAGGTCCTTGGCCGCTATGACATCAGCGACGGCGGGAAAGCGCATTTTGACCTGTTTGCTTCCGCCGAGCCCTGTGCCATGTGCCTGGGCGCCATTCCCTGGTCGGGAATCCGGCGGCTGGTCTGCGGCGCACGGGATGCGGATGCGCGCGCCATTGGATTTGACGAAGGGGATAAACCCGCAAAATGGGTGGCGGCGCTGAACAAACGCGGCATCGATGTGGTGGTGGACCTGCTCCGAAAAGACGCGCTGGCCGTTTTCGAGCTCTACCGGAAATCCGGAGGCGCAATTTACAATGCAGGGCAGTAGCACCGGGGGGACGGCCAGATTAATTTTTTTCCATCACCGCTGGTTTTAATCTGGTCAATCGTGCCCCGATTTATTATATATCATTATCAGTCACTGATCTGTCTTTACTGAAGACACCCTTATTCTTTTAAGATTCCAAGGAGAACACGATGACACATTTCAAAGCCCACCGCCTGGCGTTTGCCCTTTTCGCTCTTCTTTTGACGTTTTGCCCTCCCGTATTTGCAGACGACGTTACCGATGCGATCAACGAGGCCTTGAACAGTTATAACAGCGGGGAACATTCCAATGCGGTCCAGAGCTTGAATTACGCCTCCCAGCTGATCCTGCAGAAAAAAGGAGAAAAACTGGAAGCGCTGCTCCCCCAGCCCCTGAGCGGGTGGGAAGTGGAAAATTCCACTTCCCAGGCGATGAATACGGGCATGATGGGCGGCGGCATCACGGCCGAACGGCAATACCGCAAAGCCGACAGTTCGGTCACCCTTCAGATGGTTACGGATTCGCCGCTTCTGCAGAGCATGATGATGATGTTTGCAAATCCCATGTTTGCCACCTCGGACGGCGGCAAACTGGAGAAAATCGCCGGCCAGAAGGCCATCGTCAAGTATGACGCGGATGCCAAAGAAGGCGAAATCCAGATCGTGGTGAACAACCGGTTCCTGATCACCATCAACGGGTACGATGTGTCCAAAAACGATTTGACTGCCTATGCCCAGGCGATCGACTACAACAAGCTCTCCGCCCTGCCCTGACAGCGGTAAAACCGACCTTTCCTTTGCAGGCGGCCGAAAAATCCGGCCGACTGCAAAGGTGTTCGGCCTGTTTGCGCCCAAATGCCTTTTTTTCCGTGCGCAAACCAGCCAACCCGCATTTATCTTCGGCTGTTTCACTATAAATTCCCATTTCCAGCCAAATAGGGGTTTTACCCGATTGTCGGTCCGAAAGCGCACCGCTATAATCACCAATCGAACCTAAAAAACAGGAAAGAGGGGAATCATGAATCCACCGGCGACTGAAAAACAAATCGATCAGGCCGTTCAATGGCGGCTTGCAGCGGACTACCTGCTGCACCCGTACAAGGACCAGATCCGCCGGCGGATGGAGATGGCGGGGGAAATGGAATTCCGCCTGACCGGCGGCAAAATGGACCTGGCCGAATTCGCCTCCGGCCATGAATATTTCGGTCTGCATTTCAGGGACGGCCGGTGGGCGTTTCGGGAATGGGCCCCCAATGCCGAGGCCATTTATCTCAAGGGAAGCTTCTCGAACTGGCAGGTCCAGGACCGGTTTGCCTTAAACCGGATTTCCAGTGAGGGGATCTGGGAACTTTACCTGGATGAGGATGTGCTTTCCCATACGGATCTGTACCGCCTGGATATGCGGTGGCCGGGCGGGTCCGGCGACCGGATTCCCGCCTGGACCCGGCGGGTGGTGCAGGATCCGTCCACCCACAGCTTCGACGCCCAGGTCTGGCGGCCGCCTCAGCCCTACGTGTGGAAAAACGACCGGCCGGTCTTCGCCGACGGCCCCATCCTGGTATATGAAGTACACGTGGGAATGGCCCAGGAAGAGGAGCGGGTCGGCTCCTATCTGGAATTTGCGGAAAAAGTGCTCCCCCGCATCAAGGAAGCCGGATACAATGTCATCCAGATCATGGCGGTGGCGGAACATCCCTATTATGCGTCCTTCGGGTACCAGGTGTCCAATTTTTTCGCCTGCTCTTCCCGGTTCGGCACCCCCGAAGAACTCAAGTACCTGGTGGATCAGGCCCATGGGATGGGTTTTCTGGTGCTGATGGATCTGATCCATTCCCACGCGGTGAAAAATGAGGTGGAGGGCATCTCCCGGTTCGACGGCACCCCTTACCAGTTTTTTCACAAGGGGCCCCGGGGGGAACATCCGGCCTGGGATTCCCGCTGCTTCAACTACGCAAATCCCCAGGTGCTGCATTTTCTGCTGTCCAACTGCCGGTTCTGGATGGACGAGTACCGGTTTGACGGCTTCCGCTTCGACGGCATCACCAGCATGCTGTATACCCATCATGGACTGGGAACCGCATTTACCGGATACACCGATTATTTCGACGATTCCGTGGACGAAGAGGCCCTCACCTACCTGACCCTGGCCAACAAGCTGGTGCATTCCCTGGCCGACCCGGTGATCACCATTGCCGAGGACGTCTCCGGCATGCCCGGCCTGGCCGCACCCCTGGCCGAGGGCGGCGCGGGTTTCGACTACCGCTTTGCCATGGGCGTGCCCGACAACTGGATCAAGCTGGCCAAGGACACCCCGGACGAGTTCTGGCCCATGGGGCATCTCTGGCACGAACTCATCAACCGCCGGTCCGACGAGAAGACCATCTCCTATGCCGAGTCCCACGATCAGGCCCTGGTGGGGGACCAGACGCTGATTTTCCGGCTGGTGGGGGACCGGATCTACGGCCACATGTCCGTATTCACGGAAGATCTTGCCGTATCCCGGGGCATTGCCCTGCACAAGATGATCCGCATGGCCACCCTCTCCACGGCCGGCCATGGCTACTTAAACTTCATGGGAAACGAATTCGGTCACCCGGAGTGGATCGATTTTCCCCGGCAGGGAAACGGCTGGTCCTACCAATATGCCCGGCGCCAGTGGCACCTGATGGATGATCCGCTGCTGCGCTACCGCCACCTGGCCCTGTTTGACCGGGACATGATCGAACTGGCCCGGACCCGGAAAATCCCGAAAGGGCAGGAACTGTTTCTCCTTCATTCGGATGACGGCACCAAGATGCTGGCGTTTTCCCGGGCCGGCCTGATATTCGTGTTCAATTTCCATCCGAGCCGATCTTTTACCGATTACTGGATTCCGGCCGCACCGGGGGACTACCGGGTGGTGCTGGACACCGACCGGGAAGCCTACGGCGGTCAGAACCGCCAGGACATCGGGCTGACGCATCAGACCATCACCGATCCCATTCACCGCCATTTCCTGAGCCTGTACATGCCCGCTCGCACCGCACTGGTCCTGGAGCAGGTGACGCAGGCATAAACCGCAACCTTTTTAACCATCAAAATCTGCGCCCCTTTAAATTTCATGCCCCCCCATCCGGCCTTTCCATGTATGGCAATCATTGATTTAAATACCGATTGCCAAAATCCGGTTCTCATGCTTTAAGCGCCCTTGGACAATTTGCATTCTAAACCATGAGATGAATCCGCATGCCTTCGCCTGCCCTGATCATTTTCCTGCTGGCCTACACCGGAATCGCCCTGGGACGGGTTCCCGGGCTGACCCTGGACCGGACGGGCATCGCCCTGCTGGGGGCGGTGGCCATGGTGGTGTGCGGCGCTGTTTCCCTGGAGCAGGCCGCATCCGCAATCGATTTCCCCACCGTCCTGCTCCTTTATGCCCTGATGATCATTTCAGCACAGCTCCGACTCGGCGGCTTTTATACCCGTGTGGCCCTTCGCCTGGGCGCCTTTGGCGGCCGACCCCGCCTTTTTCTGCTGATGATCATGGCCGCAAGCGCTCTGCTCTCGTCTGTTCTGGCCAATGACATCGTCTGCCTGGCCTTTACCCCGGTGCTGACGGTCACCCTGCTCAAATCCGGCTTCAATCCCCTGCCCTTCCTGCTGGGGCTGGCGACGGCGAGCAACATCGGATCGGCCGCCACTATCATCGGCAATCCCCAGAACATGCTCATCGGCCAGGTGGGCCGCCTGGAATTTGCCGATTTCACGGTCTGGTGCGTGGTGCCGGCCATCTTTTCCCTGGCCGCCGGATACCTGATTTTGTGCCGCCAGTACGCCAATACCTTTTACGCGGGTTGCCAAAGCGCCCATGACAGCACCGGCGCAGACTGGCCGGAGTTTAACCGGTGGCAAAGCATCAAAGGCCTCACAGCGGTTGTCATCCTGATCCTGCTGTTCTTCACCCGGATCCCCCGGGAGATATCGGCCATATCCGTAACCGGCGTCCTTCTATGCAGCCGGAAAATGAAATCCCGGCAGATGCTCGAACTCGTGGACTGGCATCTGATCACCCTTTTTTGCGCCTTGTTCATCATCATCGGGGGATTATCCCTTTCCGGTATGCCAACGCACATGATGGCGTTTTTATATCGGCACCATTTAAATCCGCAAAACCTCTTTGCCCTGACCGGCATATCGGCGTTGTTGAGCAACCTGGTCAGTAATGTGCCCGCAGCCATGCTGCTGATCCGGTTTCTGGGCGAAAGCGGGCCTGCGGCCTGGTACACGCTGGCCGTCTCCAGCACCTTTGCCGGCAATCTTTTGATCCTCGGCAGTATCGCCAACCTGATCGTCATTGAACAGGCCAAAGTCTTCGGGATCGACATCGGCTTCAAGCAGCACGCGAAAACCGGCATCCCGGTGACCCTTTGCTCATTGGCCATCCTGGTGATATGGATATGGATCTTTAACGTCAATGGCTGATGATTTCCGGCTGGACAATTTAAACGCCATGATTATTATATTTTAAAAGCTTGGAAAAAATATGGCTATTTTTTTCATTGCTTTTCCTCCACAAAGTACCCCGTATCCGAATGGGTCGGATACGGGGTCCGAATATAGGGTCAGTCCCTGATTAATTCAGCTCAACTTTATGAAAAAAATCATCGCGGCCTTTCTCGTTCTGTCATTTACGCTGACCGTGTCTTCTTGCGGCACCCTGATCTACCCGGAACGGATCGGGCAGTCCAGAGGCCGAATCGACCCGGCCATCGCTATCCTGGATGGCGTCGGTGTTCTGCTCCTGATCGTGCCCGGACTGATCGCCTTTATCGTCGATTTTGCCACGGGAGCGATTTATCTGCCGTCCGGCAAGGCAAGACACCGGTCCGAGCGCCAACCTGACGATACGTTGACCCTGCACCCCGCATCCGGCAGACTGGATTTAAAAACAATAGAGGATATGGTCCGGTCGCATACCGGCCTGCCGGTGGACCTGTCCGATCCGGCGGTTCTCGCGATACCGCTCAATGGTCCCAACGCGGAGGCAAGCGCCAAAAAGATCCTGCTTTCCGCCGAATCAGAATCCATCCGCTAAAATCCGCCTTCTCCGCCCCCATCGCCGTCATCTGAATACGTTGATGCATCCTTTCGATTTCAAAATCGATTCATCACAATCATTTAAGAAAGATCCGTTTGCACCCCGCCGGGTGAAAGCCTATGTTTTTGTGATAATAGGCGCATACAAATTTAAAACGAGAACTGTTTAAACCCATGGTGGACGATGACGGCTCAAAAGAGAGGTGCACAAATGAAAAGAACACGGATATCGCTTTTGGTGGCAATGGCATTGATACTGGCCTGCCCTGGAATCCTTCCGGCCCAGGAACAGGATCAGACTCAGACTCAGGTTCAGCAGCCTTCCGATCAGCAATTGCAAAATGAGGGGGGATGGTACTGCCCGTGGTGCGGCAATCCCGGACCCGGACGACATATGATGTATCACGAGGGTTCGATTCCCTTTGGGATGCCGCAGGAGGGCATGTCCGATCAGCAATATCAGACGCACCAGGGCTGGGGCCGGGGTCAGTGCGACCTGGAAGCGCAAAAAAATCTAACCCCCATGTCCCAGGATCAGGTCCGGCAGATGCTGGACCACTATGTGGCGGCCAATCCCAATCTCAAGGTGGGGAAGATTTCCGATAAAGGCGGGATTTATGAGGCCCGGATCGTCACCAAGGATGATTCCCTGGTGGAAAAAATCCTGGTGAACAAGAAAACCGGCTTTATCAAACGGGAATATTGATCACACATGAGGTCCTGTCTGAAAAAGGACTTGCCCCTGCATGCGGGCTGGGAGCACATGGGACGAAATAGCATTTATCCATGATTCATGAGCATCGCCACGGCGAACACCATACCGCCAGCGTCAATTACAACCGTGCGTTTCTGGTCGGGATTGTCCTGAACGTGATTTTTGTGGGTGCGGAAGCCGCCGCCGGCGTTCTTGCGGATTCGGTAGCCCTGCTGGCAGATGCCGGCCATAATCTGAGCGATGTTCTGGGCCTGTTGCTGGCCTGGGGAGCCAGCTACCTCCAGACATGGGAACCCACTCACCGGCGGACTTACGGGTTCAAGAGTTCGACCATTCTGGCGGCGCTGGCAAATGCCGTCATTCTCCTGGTCGCCGTGGGCGGAATCTCCTGGGAATCGCTTCGACGGCTCATCAGCACAACCCCGCCCGTTTCGGGCAGCCTGATCATTCTTGTCGCCGCCATCGGGGTGATCATTAATACCCTGACCGCGCTGCTGTTCATGGCCGGGCGCAAGTCGGATTTAAATATCCGGGGCGCATTTCTGCACATGGCTGCTGACGCGGGGGTCTCCGCCGGGGTGGTGATTGCCGGGATCGGCATTGTCCTCACCGGCAGGCTCTGGATCGACCCGGTGGTCAGCCTCATGATTGCGGTGATCATCCTGTTCGGGCTGTGGGGACAGCTGAAAGAATCGCTGAACCTGACCCTGCATGCCGTACCCGAGGGCATCGATACCCAGCGGGTGCGGGAGCGGCTGCAACAGTTGAGCGGAGTCATCGCCGTTCACGATCTTCATATATGGGCCATGAGCACCACGGATACGGCTCTGACCGCTCACCTGGTGACCCCGGACCGGGAAGGAAACGACCTGCTGATCGCAACGGCCGCAAAGCGGCTTCACGATGAATTCGGCATTGCCCATTCGACACTGCAGATCGAACACGGCTCGGTGCCGCTCCCGTGCCTGGATGCATCCTGCGAACCCCGGCTCGACTGACCCCGTCAACATTTCCGGATACCGTTACTCCCTCATGGCAGGCGTCGGCATCATGTTTTTCAGCATTTCCAGCAATTCGTGGGGTGTTTTGGACATATACCACCGGCCATCGGCGAACGCTCCATAGTCGGCGCCCCCCATGGCCGAGGAAAACCGGGTGGAGTTTCCGAAAAACAGCCACTGCTCCACCCACCGGCGCTCCATGGCTTCATCAAAAGGGCTCTGTTGGTCCGCAATCCCCCGGACGGCCTTTTTCTCCCAGGCGGCGGCCATGATATCGGTGGCGGTTTTCACCATGGTATTGGTGGTGGAGACGGTGTGCTCAAATCGGCGGAAATGGCCCGCCACCCACTCGGAACTGTGGCAGGCGGAGCAGACCTGCTGCATGGCCCGGGTCCTTTTGCCCATCTCCTCCTTTGAAATCAGGAAACCGTCTGCCGGCGTGCCGTCAAATGCGGTGGGAAGAGAAAGCCCGTCTTTGTTCCTGATGACGGATGTATCCGGCGATTCAGGGTGCGGATGGGCGTAGATCAGCCCGAAGATCCGCCAGGCCAGTCGATCGTTCATGCGGTGGGTGCGCCTGGCGATCACCTGCCCGTCTGCTGCCGTGATCAGGCTGGCATGGCAGGCCGCGCAGGTGGGGGCGGTAAAATCAATCCCGGCCGTCCAGGGAACCGCATCGAAATTCCAGTTTCCCGATTTGCTCAAAGCGGCATAGATATTGCCATGCTTGCTCACCGCATAAACCTTATAGGCGGGCACATCCGGCCCCTTATGGCACTGG
This sequence comes from uncultured delta proteobacterium, assembly GCA_963826785.1. Lineage (GTDB taxonomy): Bacteria > Desulfobacterota > Desulfobacteria > Desulfobacterales > Desulfosalsimonadaceae > CAWGYD01. Next base: position 920,092 of record CAWGYD010000006.1, on the reverse strand, counting down.
CTGCAGGTGTCGGGCCGGCGGGCCATTTCGATGGAAAACCGGTGCCGCGCATGGCAGGCTGCACACGATCCCCTGCTTCCGTCCGGGTTGATGCGGCCCACCCCCTGGTTGGGCCAGCCGGAGATAACCGGAAAGGCCATGGGCCCCATCTCCGTTTCCCGCTCGACAGGCGGTTTCACAGTCAAACGGGTGCCGTGGCAGGAAAAGCAGGAGTCCGCATCCGTCAGCGCATCGGGCGGGGCCGGGATCAGGGCCGCGGCCGCATCATCATAGGATGACAGGCCGTTGATATTATCCGCCAGCTGGCGGTAGACCGGATTGTCGTTCAGATTCCCGTAGGCCGCTGACATGACGTTCTGGTTATACTCATTTTCCTCAACGGGATGGCAAACCGCGCAGTCCTTCGGGGTGACCACCGTATGCACCTGGTATCCGTTGTGTTCAAAAGTGTCGGCATGCTGATCGGGGCGCAGCGTGTGGCATTCGGCGCACCCCACCGCATGAGAGGACAATGCGTCCGGCACGGATTGTGCCGATATCCGCCGCTGCTGCACAGGGCGCTTCAATGCCTGTTTAGGGCTCACCCGGGCCATGCGGCCCGCCGACCAGTCGGCATGAATGCCGGCCATGACGGATTGGTGGCACCCCAGGCAGGTTTGCGTATCTGCGCTCAAATCGGCTGCCTCCTCCGCCAGAGCGGCATCGCAGAACAGCGATAATAAAAAGACCGCCAGGACCATGGACTGTTTTATGGCTTGCATGAATTTACGCCTCTTTTTGTTCTGCGGTTTAACTTCTTATTTCAAGAATACAGGCAAATGCGCCGGCCCGGCGTTGTGCTCCCGGGAGCCATTTTCCGGCCCTTGCGCTTATCACCACCCGACGGTTTCATATCATAACAGCGGATCGCTAACAAATTCTTTATCTGCTGGCGGATTCGAAGCGCTTCTTTAGATTTTGCTCAGGGTCGAAAATGGAAATAAACGCTTCAGCTCTTGAGACCTGCCGGTGAGAGAAAAAAAAAGGCCGCTGATTCACTGCGGCCCATGCACGGGATTTTAAGAGGCGGGAGGCAAACTCCATATGCCGCCGGAATCAGGCGGCATATGGATTATTCTGATCAGGATACGTTGATCTTGGCGGAATTCTGCCACAGACCGTGGATGTTGCAATAGGAAGTGGCCATGAGTGCGCCCGGTTTTTTGATTCTGAACTTGACCGTCACCGCCGGTTCGCTGTAGGCGGGTCCCTGGTCGGCGCCTTCGGTGCTCGCGCCATGGGTGTTGAAGGTATAATTCCCGATTTCATAGGGGAACTTGCCCCCTTCGGGCTTATAGTAGAGCTTGATCCACATGATGTGGTGTTCGGTGGTATTGGGATGGGCAATTTCCTTGCCGATGGACAGATGCACATCAAAATCCTTGTCCGCCTTGACCGTGTCCGGACATTCGATCACCGGCACATGCTTTTCACTCTTCCAGTCGCCCGATTGGTACATTTCTCCGATGTGTCCCATTTCTTCCTCCTATTGATTAGGGTTTGCATTCGCAAAAATTGGCACGAACCCAGCCGTGTCTATATTCACCCCATTTAAACGGATCACGCCCTGTTTGGCAATTGGGGTAAACCTGTATTTGTATGTCTTTTTAACCCCCATAGGGGTACTGTCCTTTGCGCATACATGGCCCCTTAAAGGATCAGTCCGGTTCGGAAAGGGAGGCAAGGGTTCGGATAATCAGTTCGGACATGGATGGATGAATATGCATGCCCGAAGCCGTCAGCCCCATCTGCCCGCCCAGGGACATGGCATTGACCACTTCCTGAATCAGCATGGGGGCGTAAGGGCCGATAATATGGCATCCCAGAATCTTCAGGCTCTTTTTCTCCACAATGATCTTGGCAAATCCGGTCTTTTCCCGAAGGGCCATTCCCCGGGCGGTATCATTATATAGAGCGTTTCCCACCAGGATCTCCTTTCTGCTGCGGGCGTCTGCTTCAGACAATCCCACCGAGGCGATGGGCGGATACGTGAACACCGCACGGGGGGCGGCCCGGTAATCCATCTTCTCCTTTTTCCCGTTCAATGCATTCTGGCAGGCGATTTCCGCCTCGGCATTGGCCACATGGGTGAACATATGCTTTCCATTGGCATCTCCAAAGGCCCATATCCCCTCACGGCTGGTTTGAAGATAGTCATCGACCCGGATAAATCCGTGTGCATCAAGGTCGATTCCCGATTTTTGCACCTCAAGAAGGTCGGCATTGGATCGGCGGCCTGCGGCCACCAGGATGTGGCTGGCCGTAAAAGACAAGGGGCGATCCGTTCCATTGTGTGCCGCGATGACACGCATTTGACCGGATTTTTCTTCCACGGCGGATGCGGTGGTATCCACATGAACGGTCATCCGTTTACCCAGCTCGGTTTGGAGCAACAGGCTGATTTCCGGCTCCTCGTCCGGCACCAGGCGGCTTGCCCGCTGGATCAGGGTCACCTCGGCCCCCATGGCGGAAAAAAAATGGCCGTACTCCGCGCCGATGTAACCGCCGCCGATGATGACCAGATGCCGGGGCAGCATGTCAAGCGACAGCAGGGTTTCATTGGTCAGGTAATCCACCCGGGACAGACCCTCGACCGCGGGTATCCCGGGACGCGCCCCGGAGGCGATGAAGATGGTATTGGCCGTTATCACCCGGTCTCCTGCTGACAGGGTGTAATCGCCGATGAACCGGCCCGTATCCGGATAATAATCAAATACCGCCTGATTTTTCAGATTTTCTGCGATGCCATCCCGGTCCGGCAGCACGGCATCTCGCATGTCCTGCATGACCCTTTGAAAATCAATTTCGGTGATGGCCGCATCAATGCCGAATCTGTTCGCCTCCCGGATTTCCATCACCCGGTCGGCAGCGGCGATCAGCATTTTGGAGGGGATACACCCCACGTTCAGGCAGGTGCCGCCGGCCGGCCCCTTATCCACCAGGGCCACGCGAAGCCCGGCTTCCACCGATTTCTCCACCGCAGTCATACCGGAGCCGGAACCGATCACGATCACGTCGTAGACGAGTGCATCCGGATATTCCGGGGGTTTCTGCTTTTTCGCGAAGGGGTTTAAATTCAAAGCAGATCCTTTCCGTTTCAAAATTTTTTCAATGGACCGGTCCCTACACCCATTACGCCCACTGTTTTCATAATGTACCAATATAATTAAATATTTTGAAAGATGGCATGCAGGCAGGTGATATCAAACCCGCATTGGGGGGTAAAATTATATGTATCACTGCATGATAAACGATTTCCGGCTTTCCCGCAATGTCGTGTCTGCCGGTCATCCGGCAGCGCCCGGCGCAAACCTGCGCCCATCAAGTACTTGCCGCAACTGCACCCCGATATCGCCCCCTGCCTTACAATACCTGCATTTACATTTCAAAATACCGGTTTCCCCCCATATCCCTTCCTGACACGTTCGTCTATAGATGGTTATACGGCAACACGGAACATTGAAATTGAACACACCCTCAAATGAATTCAAAAAATATTCAGGCTTTTTAACGAATTGTCAATCCGGCGGCTGGCCGGGTTGGAACTGATGATAACCGGAAAAATTTCCAAGCCTTTAAGGAGGTCGCATTTATGCTGCTCGATCCCCATACCGCTTCCACCGATGCGGATTTCACGGATGTATTCGAAGATGATGAAGAGGAAATCATGGAACCCATAGTACCTGAAAAACGCGCGGTCGACGCAAACGTCAAAAAAAAGAACGGATTCGATCCGATCCAGCAATACATGGCGGATATCGGCACCTATCGGCTGGTTTCCCGCGAAGAGGAAAAGGAACTGGCCTTCCGAATTCAGGAATATGGTGATGAAGATGCCGTCAATCAGCTGGTGGTGGCCAATTTGCGGCTGGTCATCAAGATCGCCATGAAGTTTCAGCGATACTGGGACTGGAATCTTCTGGATTTGATCCAGGAGGGGAATATCGGTTTGATGAAAGCCGTCCGGAAATACGACCCGGACCGGAACGTCAAATTCTCCCATTATGCCTCCTTTTGGATCAAGGCCTACATTCTGAAGTACATCCAGAACAATTGGCGAATGGTCAAGGTGGTGACCACCGGCGGGTACCGCAAGCTCTTTTACCGGCTGAAACAGGAAAAACGCAAACTGAGGAGCATGGGCATTGAACCCACCCCCAAACTGCTGTCCGAGCGCTGCGATGTGGATGAAAAAGATATCGTGGAAATGGAACAGCGGATGAAAAAGCAGGACTTTTCGCTAAACGCTCCTTTGAAGGAAAATTCGGATACCAACTGGCTGGACATGATCAAATCCGATTGCCAGAATGTCGAACAGGAATTTACCGAAAGTGAAATGCAGCAGCTGATCAGCGATAAAATCGCCGATTTCCGCAAAACCATCCCCAAGCGGGAAAAAAAGATCCTCGATCTGCGAATTTATTCGGATTCGCCCCTCACGCTCCAGTCCCTGGGCGACCGGCTGGGGCTTTCACGGGAGCGCATCCGGCAGATTGAAAAGGAAATTCTGGGCCAGCTCAAAACTTACCTGATCCACGAGATCAAGGACCTGGATGACTACGCGGGTGTATGCCAGAATGCAGCTGTGATGATGGCAGACTAATATCCCATTGCCGCTACATGACCGGCTCCTGATGAACAGGAGCCGGTCTTTTTTATTTTGGATTCCCAAAAGCGGCACCCCGCTGACAAGCGCCGGGCTGCTAAACGCATCCGATAGATCTCATGCGACATAAAAAATCTCTTCGTTTGCAGACAAGAATCTAAATTTATTAGGTAAAAAAAGTATTTACTTGCTATAGTTAAATTCGTTTGTTATTTTATTTAACTAAGGCAATACATGGTACATATCCGACGGTTCTGACGCAGGGGATCGTGTTCACGCATGAACAGATTCGTCATATATTACAGTGATTTTTTTCCAAAGAGGGGAAGAAATTGATGGAGTCAGTTAAAAAAGTGGTGATCGCCGAGGACCATCAGTTGTTTCGGGAAGGCCTTAAAGCCATGCTGGCAGACCGAAGCGACCTGAAGATGATCGGGGAAGCCAATGACGGCCTGGCGGCCCTGGAAATTATCAAGAAAAGCCCTCCCGATTTATTGCTTCTCGACCTTTCCATGCCGCGACTGAGCGGCATCAGCGTCATCAAGGAAGCCAGGCGGATTCATCCGGACATTATGATCCTGGCGCTGACGATTCATGAATCGGATCAGTACGTGCTGGAAGCCTTCGAGGCAGGTGTCAACGGTTACTGCATCAAGGATGCCAGCCGGGAAGAGCTGCTGATCGCCATCAACAGCGTGTTGAATGGAAAAACATACATCAGCCCGGGGGTGGCCGACAATGTCATGGAAGGATACCTGGAAGGGCGCAAACACTTGAAGACCCGCTCCTCCTGGGACACCATTACCCAGCGGGAACGCGAGGTGCTCAAACTCCTGGCCGAAGGCTACCTGAACAAGGAAATTGCAGACCTGCTCAACATCAGTATCAAGACCGTGGAAAAGCACCGGGCCAATATCATGAGCAAACTCAATCTCCACAGCGCGGCCTCCCTGACCGCGTTTGCCATCGAGCAGGGCCTGGTCCACAAGTAGTGAATGTTTTGTTGATCCCACATGGTTTTTCGAGCCGCTGCAGCTGCGGTCGAAAAAAATCATAGCAAAACTTGGGTTGAATTCAAATCTGCGTCTTTCATCAAGGCGCTGCAAAGCAACCTTTCATAAATTATAAACGAAAAGAACGCCCGACTGCGGCGTTCTTTTCGTTTGATACTGCCTCTTTTGCCTGTTTTGTTCTATCCCGTCTTCTGATACACCTGCCGATAATCGGCATACAGGTCATAAACCCTTCTTTTGAGCTTCTTGATCCGCTGCTCATCCTCCTTGGTGGAGAACCGCGGTTCACTGATGGAAAAGAGCGCGTTGGCCAGGTCGTCGATCACATGCTCTGTGGCCTCGCACCATTCGTCGGTGCAGATGCCGGCCATTTCAGAAGCTTCCTTGACCTGTCCATCCAGCCAGTTCAGTGAATTTTCCAGTCCATTCAAATAATTCCGCCACGCTTCCAGCATTTCCTGCTGCGCTTCATCCTTGGGCATCGACATGGTCCGTCTCCTTTCGTTATGTTCACCTTAGATCCTTCTACTATAGGAATTTCCCCGTTGGCTTGAAATGGGGGATACCCCCCATTTTGATCGTTTACGGAATCTATTTCAGCCGCTACTGACATCAGGGCGTCATCATCCTTAAATAGCGGCCGGCGCTTGCCCGGGTTCCGGCGTGTCCGTGGGAAGCAGCACCCGGATGCGGGTGCCGGACCGGGGCGCGGAATGAAGTTCGAAGGAACCACCGCAGATTTCCGCCCGGTCCCGCATGCCGATGATGCCGTGGCCGCTCATGGGATCGATTACTTTCATCCTTTTTCCAGGATCGAATCCGACGCCGTTGTCTTCGATGAACAATTCGATGCTGCCGTTGCGGTTGCGCAGGGAAAAATAAATCCGGTCCGGACGGGCATGCTTGGCGGCGTTGTTCATGGTTTCCTGGAGGATGCGGTAAATTACGATTTTGATGGAATCCGGGATCTCTTTTTCGCCGATGTCCACCTGCTGCTCGATACGGATGTTCTGGTAGATGGACTGAAACTCGCGGCAAAACCACTGGAGGGTGGCCATCAATCCCAGTTCATCAAGCATGGTGGGCCGCAAAAATGCCGATACCTGCTTGGTTTCCTTGATGGTCTGCTTCAGGTTGGCAATGATGTTTTCCAGGGAAAAGAGATTGTCAGGGGGCTCCGGGGCCATTTTGGCCAGCTTGGCTTCCAGGCCGAATTTGATGGCCGACAGGCTCGCCCCGATGCTGTCATGAATCTCTTTGGCCACCTGCCGCCGATCCGCTTCCATGGATTCGAGCATCTGCTGAGACATTTTCCGCAGTTTCTCCTGGGAGCAGATCAATTCGGATTCGATGCGGCCGCGCTCCCGGATTTCGGTTTTCAGCGCCTCAATACCGGCCGACAGTTCGGCAGTCCGGCCTTCCACCTGTTTTTCCAGTCCAATGCGGGCGTGCTGAAGTTCGAGCTTTTCCTTTTTGCGCTGGGTGATATCCTGAAAAATGCCCACCGCACCGGTGATCTCATCATCGGGATTCCGGATGGGGGCGGCGTTGACCCGAATATATCTGATCCGTCCGTCGGGGAGCACGGTGGCCATTTCATGATTGGTGATGATCTCTCCGTTAAATACGGCCCGGTTCAGCGGCAGTTCCAATGGATCCGGGGAGTCGGGCTCCAGATAACGCCTCTTGAATTGCCGGTAAAACGACCCCCGTCCGTCTGCGGCGCAGCGGCCGCAGATCTTCTCGGCGGCAGGGTTGGTCATAATAATCCGGCATTGATCATCGGTGACCACGATGGCTTCGGGCGCATTTTCAATTACGGCCTTGAGCGCCGCTTGTTCTTTTTCAAGGTTTTTGATCAAAAGGTCATGTTTTGTCCGGTCCCGGGCAACGATTGCCACGCCGGCAATCTCCCCCTCCTTCATCAACGGTATGGCGGTAATCCTGACCTTGCGGACATCGCCTCCGACTGGATCTACATGAAACGGTTCATCTGCAACCGCTTCACCTTCGAGCACCCGTTCAAAAACAGACCGGTCACCTTGCACCGGCTTTTTACCGGCATTGGTCAAGTGGAACAGATCGATTCCGGACATTTCTGCGGCATCGGCCCCGAAAAGCGCTTCAGCGGCCTTATTGATCAGCAGGGGATGGCCCTCACGGGAATAGACCATCACCGCTTCAGTCAGCACGGCAAAAACCGCGTTGAGTTGATCGCGCACGAATTATCCTCTTATGATATTGAATTGGACGGGCTTATAAAAATAGATGGGGCATTCTTTCGGGATTCGCAACTCTGTGGCGGGATGGTTATTCAGATATACGGGTTAATCCGGGATCAAAAATGAACGGAAGGAAACAGGGACGGGTCTGTGTGGGGGATGAATTTGGCGGCGCTGAACCGGTTCATGAATTCCTGGTTGACGTTTAACTCCAGGTAGGTGATCCGGTCGCGGATGGCCTCGATCTCATCCATGGCCCCCCTTTGTTTGAGCAGAAGGCTCGCGCCGCCCAGGGAACTGTTGCCCAGCACTTGAAAACAACGCTCCGGCAGGTCCGGGATCATGCCGATGGTGATGGCGGACCGGGGCCGGATAAAGGATCCGAAGGTGCCGGCCACGTAAAACACGGAAAGATCGGTGAAGCCCACCCCGACGTAAGCGGTGATGGTCTCCAGGATGGTGTACATGGCGGCCTTGGAGCGCACCAGGCTGTCGATGTCTGCCTGGCTGATGGACAGGTCCCGGCCGGTCGCGGACTGAGCACCGGGAACGATGATGATCCCGCGCATCCCCTCTTCTTCCTTCAGCCGATGGCCGCATTTTTCCGGCACCAGGCGGCCCCGGATATCGATCCTGCCGGATACAAACAGCTGGGCGGCCAGGTCGATCATGCCGGAACCGCAGATGCCCACCGGCTTTTGCTCCCCTATGGCATGAAAGGCCAGTTCACCGTTAGAATCGATATCCACCCGGTCGATGACCCCCGGCTTTGCCGTCATGCCGATGTCGGACACGCCCCCTTCCAGGGCCGGACCGGCGGCGCCCGCGCAGGCCACCAGCCAGTCCCGGTTGCCCAGCAGCACCTCGGCGTTGGTGCCCACATCCACCAGCATGGCGATCTCTTCTCTTCGGTGCAGGCCCGAATAGAGGATGCCCGAGATGAGGTCCCCGCCGAAATAGCTTCCCACGTTGGGAAACACGAAAACCCGGGCATGTTCGCCCGCAGCCAGGCCCAGTTCGGCGGCCCGGATGGGTGCAAAAGTATTTGCCGCCGGGATGTAGGGCTCCCGGATGATGCCGCCGGGGGGAAGGCCCAGAAACAGGTGGGTCATGCTGGTGTTTCCGGCCAGGGCCAGCAGGTGCACGTCAGACGGCTTTATTCCGGCGGTTTCGCACAAGTGGCGAATTTGCCGATTCAGGCCATCGATCACCAGGCGGTGAAGGGTATCCAGACCCGCTTTCCTGTCCGCGAAATGGATCCGTTCCAGAACATCCGGGCCGATGGCGATCTGGGGGTTGTCCATGGCGGTTTCGGCCAATTCTTCTCCTGTTTCCAGATCGATGAGCCGAAGCACCACCCGGGTGGTCCCCAGATCGATGGCCACGCCGGCCAATGCCAAAGCGCTGTCTACGGGGGCAAGCCCGGTCAATCGCCAGCGGCCCTGGGCTTTCAGGCAGACACACCGGACCTTATAATCATATTGCCGGAGCAAACCGGAAAGACAACGCAGCAGGGGCAGGTCGATCTCCACGGCATCGGTGGTGAGCGCTGATTTCAGGGCGGCGGCCAGACGGTCGGCGTCTGCCCGGTTGTCGCCCAAAGACGGCGGTGTCATGCATACGGGAATGACCCATCCGGGGAAAGCTCGGTTTTCCATCGGCTGTTTACAACCTTTTCAAGTCATTGATCCTGAGGGCTTCTTTCCTGTTTTCTTCCCGGCATATGATCAACCGGGATTGAATCATGATGGTCTGTTTACCCAATCGATCCGCAGAAGGTGTGCCAGATGCCGTCCTTTACCCGCTTTTCAATGATGGAGACCGGCAGGCGGGAGCACATTTTTTCGATCTGCATGGCCTCTTTGCTCAGCATACCGGACAGGATGAACCATTTTTTCTCGAGAAAGCCGGGATGCGCCACCAAACGCCGCATCACATCGAAATGGATGTTTGCGATCAGCAGGTCCGCCCGGATATCCATAAAATCCTCGGCCAATCCGCAGCAGGCCAGTACCTTGCCATCAAGATGATTCCGGGATATATTTTTCGCGGCGGTTTTCGCCGCCAGGAAATTGCTGTCCACGGCCAGGTTCCGGCGGCTTCCCATTTTGGCCGCGGCAAGGGCCAGGACCCCGGTGCCGGTTCCCAGGTCCAGCGCCGAGCCCACCGGATGCCGGCCCGCGATCAATTCGATGGCGAACAGGCAGTCGCAGGTGGTGGGATGATTGCCGGCACCGAACACCACCCCCGGGTCCAGCGTGATCCTGATTTCAGATGGCCCCGGGATCAGATCCGGATCCATCCAGGGCGGAACGATCAGAAACCGCCCTGCAGACATCGGCGTCAGCGGCGCGCCGTGCCAGTCGTCATATGACATTTCATAGACGTCTGTGAGTTCAAGATGGGGCTGGCTCGACAGGATGGCTTCCACCTGGGGCCGGGCGGGGCTTTTGAAAAAAAGGAAAGAAGTATCCCCTTCTTCCCAGTTGCCGATGAAATCCGGCCCCGGGGCCGGTCCTCCCGGTTTGATCCGGCCCTTGAGATAGTAGATATGGAGACGATTATACGGGGATATCATGTAACGCAGACACCTGCGGTGAAGGCCTTATGCAATAATCTGGTCGAATATGCCGAATGCCGCCCGGACCGCTTTGCTCTCCTCGGGCATGGTGACCGTGGGCTTGCCTGAAAAATCGTATTCATACACGGTTTCGTCTTCGGGCACGGTTCCGGCAAACTCGATGCCGCTGTCTGCAATCATGGCCTTGACATCCTCGGGCACACCATTTTTGGCCTGGTTGATGATCAGGCAGCTTTTGACCACGCCGATGCGCAACTCCTGGGCCAGCTTGTGAATCCGCAGGGCCGCCTGCAGACCCCGCCGGGACGGGTCCGTGACGATCAGCAGCACATCCACGTTCTTGGTGGTCAGCCGGCTGATATGCTCCATGCCGGCTTCGTTGTCCATGACGATGTAGGGGTAATTCTCCGAAAGCTTCTCCAGGTTGTTGGTCAGCAGGGTGTTGGCCGCGCAATAACAGCCCGCCCCTTCCGGCTGCCCCATGACGATCAGGTCGTAGTCACCGCTTTCCATGACCGCTTCTTCCATCCGCATGGACATGAACACGTCCTTGGTCATGCCGCTGGGCACCACCCCTTTTTTCATGTCCTCACGGGCCTGGCCCAGGGTATCGGTCACCTCAAGTCCCAGCACTTCGTTTAAATTAAAATTTGAATCCGCATCCACCGCCAGAATAGGGGTTTTCCCCTTCCGGGTCAGATATTTAATCAGCAGTCCGGCCAGGGTGGTCTTCCCGGTGCCGCCCTTTCCCGCCAGTGCAATCGTATATGCCATGTGATCGATGACTCCTTTCCTAAAAGTGTGATTTTGAAACAATCAAGAGAAACTAAGTCGCTTAGCCGATACAGTCAAGCATCTTTTCTTGCCGGCGAAGTGCCGGCCGATTGCTGACGGATTGCCAAAACCTGTTGATCCTTCTTGAATTTTCTGGCATATTAATCATTTTTTATAATAAAGGCTGCTCCGGCACCATTGCTGGGGACGCTGTTGGGGCTGATAGGACTGGAGAAGGAAAGAGACGCTCATGAATCTGGAGGTTCCCCGGAAAAAGCACCAAATTTCATTTGATATTGATGTAATTGCCCGATCGATTGCCGATATCCAGAAGGCCAGCGGCGAAATTCCCTGGTCACGGGGGGAAAGACCGATCCCTGGGACCACGTGGAAGCGGCCATGGGCCTGTCCATCGGCGGCTACCTCGAAGAAGCCCGCCGCGCCTATGAATGGCTGGCCGGGATGCAGCTGGAAGACGGTAGCTGGTATTCCGCCTACCTGGAGGGAGACGTATTGGATCCGACCCGGGATACCAATATTTCCACCTATATCGCCGTCGGCGTGTTCCATTACTACCTGATCACACGCGATCTTTCTTTTTTGAAGAACATGTGGGGATGCGTCTGCGCGGCCCTGGATTTCGCCGTGGACATGCAGTCCCCCACCGGGGAGATCTACTGGGCCAAGAGCCCGGATTTAAAAATCGACCACATGGCCCTGCTGACCGGTTCCAGTTCGGTGTTCATGAGCCTCAAGTGCGGCCTGGCCATGGCGCAGATCCTGGACGAAAACAGGCCGGAATGGAAATCGGCACTGATTCGGCTGGGGGATGCCATTCGGAACGGATATCACCGCTTCAACATGACCAAATCCCGCTTTTCCATGGACTGGTTCTATCCGGTGCTTTCCGGCGCCCTCACCGGGGCCGGCGCCCGCAAGCGGATCGATCAGCACTGGAAAAAATTCATCGTGGAGGAAATGGGCGTCCTGTGCGTTTCCGATCGCCCCTGGGTCACCATCGCGGAAACCTCGGAGTTGATTTTAGCGCTGGCCGGCATGGACAACCATGGAATCGCCGAAATCATGTTCAACTGGATCAGCGAGCGCAAATTCGAGGACGGCTCCTACTGGTGCGGTTTCACCTTTCCGGACATGGTCATCTGGCCCGAGGATAAGATCACCTGGACCAACGGCGTAGTGATCATGGCAGCTGACGCCCTGTACGGCCTTTCTCCCGCGTCCGTCCTTTTTTCACACCGGTTCTGGGAAACCTTTGAATTCGCGCCGGCAATCACCCGAGGCAGGTCTGATTGAGAAGAGATCATCGCCCCTATTACCTCAAAAAAGCCCATATCCGCCTTCAGGCATTATACGCCCGCCATTTTTTAAAACCCCAGTTTGACGCGCTTGGGCCTGGACACACCATTCTGGGGCCATGGAACGTGAAGGTCTTCGGTGGCCCCATCCGCATCGGCAAATTCGCCAACATGATCACCACGGGAGAAAACAAGATCCGGCTGACCGTGTGGGCAGAAAAAGAGGGACACGGGCGCATCACCATGGGCGACTACTGCCTGATCTGCCCGGGAGTGCGGATCAGTTCCGCAGAAGAGATCCGCATCGGCGACAATTGCATGATCGCCGGGGGCGCCTACATTACCGATACCGACTGGCATGGCATTTACGACCGGGTATGGTCCATGGGCATCCCGGAGCCGGTCCATATCGGCGACAATGCCTGGATCGGGGATCACGCCACCATCTGCAAGGGGGTCACCATCGGGGAAAACAGCATTATCGGCGCCGGTTCCGTGGTGCTCCACCCGGTGCCGCCCAATACCGTGGCCGCAGGGAATCCCGCCCGGGTGGTCAGGCATCTGGACCCGGACATGCCCATGCGCAGGCGCTCCGACTGGTTTGCCGACCCGGACCGGCTGAAAAAAGACATCGATGCCATCGATCGGAGCAATCTTTTGCACAACACATTCATCGGATGGCTGCGAACCTTGGTTTTTCCGAAAATCAATGATTGAAAACCGACCCCTGTCTTCTTATTTTTGTATCATGGTGAAAATATGGCCCAGATCAATGATATTATCTTAATTTATTTCGAAGAACAGCCCATGACCTTTGCCCGCATCGAGGATATCTCACCGGATGTGAAGAAAGACTGGTACCAGGTCCGGCTGCTGCTTCTCCAGATCCCCCTGCAGACGGTTACCTGGATATTGCGGGATGTCTATATCGGGGGGGAACCATTTACCATGGGGGGCAAGGCGATGCGGCTGGAAAAAGTGGTGGCCCCCGCAGAAGAAATTCCTGAAGCCCCGGAAGAAATAGAAAAGCAAAAAAAAGCAAAAAACACCCCAAAGACCGACGGCGCCAAGGTGTTGTCGTTTACGGATTTAAAACCCAGAAAGTAATGTCCTCTTTCCGTCAGCAAACGCTTCCGCTTCGCCAGATGCCGGTAAAATCAGAAAAAGTGGTCCTTTCAGCATCCCGCCGGACCGACATTCCCGCCTTTTACATGGACGCCTTCATGGAGGCGATCCGGCGCGGGTATTTTGAAGTCGAAAATCCTTACAACCGCAAGATTTTCACGGTCGAAGCCGGCCCGGACCAGGTGGATGTCATCGTGTTCTGGTCCAAGGATTTTTCCCGGTTCCTGGCGGGCGGATACGGTGAAATGCTTCTGGAAATGGGGTATCATCTCTACTTTGGCTACACCCTCAATTCGGAATCTCAATATCTGGAACCCAACCTTCCGACGTTGTCCCATCGCCTGGCCCGGGCCGCGGACCTGTGCGGCCGGTTCGGTGCCGATACGGTATGCTGGCGGTTTGATCCCATCTGCTTTTTCACCCTCCCCGACGGATCGATCGCCTCGAATCTGCTCCAGTTTTCATTGATTGCCCACACCTTGGCCGAATACGGTGTACGGCGCTGCATCACCAGTTTCATGGATTTTTATGGCAAGGTCAAAAGGAGGCCGAAACCGTATCCCGAATTTTCGTTCATCGCGCCTTCGCTTGAAGAGAAGGTAAACGTCCTTTTGGAGATGGAGGCGGTCACGTCGCGGCTCGGCATGACCCTGCAGACCTGCTGTGAAAACCAGGTCATGGACGCCCTGCCGGAAAGCGCCGCTATATCCGCCAGTGCCTGCATTGACGGCCCGCACCTGAAGAGGCTCTTCGGGGGAAATATCTCCTGTAAACGCGATGGCGGCCAGCGCAGGGCCCAGGGGTGCGGCTGCAGTGTTTCAAAGGACATCGGCGCCTATGGCCGGCAGCCCTGCTTTCATGATTGCCTCTACTGCTACGCCAACCCGGCGGCGGATGGGAACCGGTAATTGACAATTCAAAATTGATCTTACATTTAGGATTCGGACAAGTTTGCCGCGAACGGCAACGAAGGAAAAAAGTTTCGTGCGCTTGGCGTTCTCGATGAGCCCCCTGGTAAATTCACGAAACGAATATTTTTATGCGCATTGGTTCGGTCAAACTCGATAGTTTAGTCATCGCCGCCCCCCTGGCCGGGGTGACCCACCTTCCCTTCCGGCTGCTGGCCCGGGAGTGCGGAGCCGGACTGGTCTGCTCGGAAATGGTGAGCGCTGCCGGACTTTCGCATAAATCCGCCAAAACCCGCGACCTGATGGCCACCTGTACTGCAGAAAAGCCGCTGTCCATCCAGATTTTCGGGGCCGACCCGGACATCATGGCCGAAGCCGCAGTGATGGCCGAGGCAGCGGGAGCCGACATAATCGACATCAATTTCGGCTGTTCGGTGAAAAAAATCTTAAAGAGCGGATCGGGGGCCGCATTGATGAGAGACATGCCGCATGCGCAAAAATTGATCCGAAGCGTTCGTCAGGCAATCCGTATTCCCCTGACCATCAAGATGCGCAGCGGGTGGGACGCTTCAGGTGAGCAGGCCATGGCCCTTGCGCAGGTTGCGGCCGACTGCGGCGTGGATGCCATAGCCGTTCATCCCCGCACCGCACGACAGGGATTTCGCGGCCGCGCCGACTGGTCCCTGATTGCCCGGATCAAAGCCGTAGTCGACATCCCGGTGATCGGAAACGGCGATATCACCGCGCCGGAGGATGCCGTGCGGATGATGAATGAAACCGGGTGCGACGGCGTCATGGTCGGCCGGGCCGCCATCGCCCATCCCATGCTCTTTTCCCAGATCAATTCCCTGATCACCACCGGCCGGTATGAAACGGTCGATCTGGAAAAGCGATTTGACCTGATGAAGCGATTTCTTTGCGCCTCGGTCGATCATATCGGGGAATCAAACGCCTGCCGGATGATGCGCTCGCGCCTGGGATGGTTGTCCAAGGGTCTGCCCCACGCCGGCCGTTTCCGGACGGGCATTACCCAGATCCGCACCCGGGCCGAAGCGGAAGAAAAAATCGATGCCTATCTGGCCCTGCTGATAGATGAAAGGCAAAAAGAAGGGCTGAAAGAAATTTAACTTCCCTAACCCAGTCGTACACGGATTCAGGAATTTTTCCCCATGGCATTGAGTTTAGTGGCATACATCACCATCATCTGATTTCTGTCCTCCAGCTGCAGGCATGCCTCCAGGCCGGCTGCGTCCAGGTTGACATTGATCGCCTCCTTGGTCATGCGCAGGGCCAGCGGATTCTTGGATGCCATGATTTTCGCCAGTTCTTCGGCGGCCGCCATCATTTTTTCCTTTGCCACCATTTTGCTGGCAAACCCCAGCTGCACGGCCTCTTCAGCGGTCATCCAGTTGCCGGTGAGCAAAAATTCATTGGCCCTGCCGGAGCCGATCAGACGCGGCAGGAAGTAGCTGGATCCCATGTCCGCGCCTCCCAGCCCGATATTGATATAGGCCGCATTGCATTTTGAGCCGAACGCCATGATCCGGATGTCGGATGCCATGGCCAGGGAAAACCCGATCCCGGCCGCGGCCCCGTGCACGCAGCAGATGATCGGCTGGGGCGCCCGGCGCATGGCCAGCAGAATCCGGCCCATGCGCGCCTGGGCATTGTAGGCGGTAACGGGGTCGGCCGCGAACATCTCCGGGCCGTAGGTCTCCATGTCCAGCCCGGCGCAGAAGCCTTTGGCCCCGCCGCCGTCCAGGATAATCACCCGGACGCTGTCATCATACAGGCGTGCCGCCCAGAATTTTTCGAACGCATCGATCATCTGCGCGTCAAACGCGTTGTACTTCTCCGGCCGGTTCAGGCTCAAATAGCCGATGTGATCGGCACTCCGGTAGATCAGGTTATCCATCAAAAATCTCCTCTTGAGCGGCAGTCCTTCTTTTCGTTTTTTTTACTGGCATTGAGGTTTATGATCCATTATCATCTTCAATACTACCGCTTCTTTCAATACTTATTTTCTAATCTAACGCTATTTTAAATACGAGGAATTGCGTGATGGATAATTTGCCCTTCCAATCCGCCGCCCGGCTGGCGCAGTCCATTTCAAGAAAGGAAATCAGTTCTTCCGAACTGCTGGAAATCCTGATCCAACGCTATACGCAGCTCAACCCCGGCATCAACGCGATCGTGGCCGTTGACTTCGCATCCGCCCGGAAACAGGCGAAAGAATTGGATGCGGCCCTTGCCCGGGGAGAAATCCGGGGACCCCTGCACGGTGTTCCCATGACCATCAAGGATACCATCGAGGTGGCGGGAATGCCCTGTACGGCCGGGGCGGTAAAGCTCAGGGACCATATCCCCAAGTGCCATGCCCGGGTGGTGGAATCGTTGATAAACGCGGGGGCGGTGATTTTCGGCAAGACCAATGTTCCCCTGTTCGCCCAGGATTTCCAGAGTTTCAACGACGTATACGGCCAGACCAATAACCCCTGGGATGCGTCCCGGGTGCCCGGCGGGTCGTCGGGCGGTGCGGCCGCGGCCCTGGCGGCCGGCCTGACCTTTCTGGAAATCGGGAGCGACATCGGGGGGTCCATCCGCAACCCGTCGCATTTCTGCGGGGTGTTCGGCCATAAACCCACCTTTGACATCGTTTCTCTTCGCGGCCATATTCCGCCAATGCCGGGGCTGTTTCCCGGCGATTACACCATGTCCGGCGATATCGCCGTGATCGGCCCCATGGCCCGAACCGCAGGCGATCTCAAGATGTGCCTGGAGCTCATCGCCGGGGCGCAGAAACCGCAGCAGACCGCCTGGACATTCAGCCTTCCGCCCTCGCGAAAAAAACATGTAAAGGAATTTAAGGTGGGCATCTGGCTGGATGATCCGGACTTTCCCGTGGACAGCCAGGTGGGGGGCTGCCTGTCGGACCTGGTGGACCGCCTGGCGGCGGCAGGGGCCCGAATCGAAGCGGCACGGCCCGAGATCTGCTTCCGGGATTGCCATGATATCTATGTCCGGCTGCTGACCGCCGTTCCCAATGCGGGAATATCCAGGGAAGTCTTTGCGGGCATGCAGGCGGAGCTTCTCAAACTCGACCCCGGCGACAAGCGCTTTTATGCCCAGCTGATCCGGGGAGCCACGCTGCTGCACCGGGACTGGGTGGTGCTCGATTACCTGCGCCTGATGATGCGCCAGAAATGGGCCGATTATTTCACCGAATTTGACGTGCTGCTCTGCCCCGCGGCGCCGGTCACGGCCTTTGAACACGACCATTCCGATTTTTTCACACGGACCCTGACCGTCAACGGCCGTGAAAAGCCCTATGCGGATGTCATGTCCGCCTGGGCCGGCCTTTCCTGCGTCTCCTACCTGCCGGCCACCGTGGCCCCGGCCGGTCTGTCCGAAAGCGGCCTGCCCGTGGGCGTCCAGATCGTGGGGCCCTACCTCGAGGACTACACCCCCATCGCCTTTGCCAATGAAATCGAAAAGATCAACGGCGGTGTGAGAATCCCGCCGGGGTTCGAATAGAAATGGATTTCAAAAAAATCCGGTTCTTTTCAGTAACGAGATGATTTTTTCAAGTTCAAGGACGCGCTAGGGCTGCAGCATGCCATACCCATGCTCCCCGTGCAGGGACTGGTCCAGCCCGATGAGTTCTTTTTCGGGATCGATGCGAAACCCCATGATCAGGTTAACCACCAGGCAGATCACCAGCGTGCCGGCACCAGCAAGGAGGATGGTGGCCCCCAGCCCGGTCAGCTGAATCATGAATTGATTTACCATGGTCCACGGGGAACCATTGGATGTTGATGCGGCGGCCAGCCAGCTGCTGCGGATGAAAAAGCTCAACAGCAAAACGCCCAGCGCGCTGCCCACCCCATGAATGCCGAAGCAGTCCAGTGAATCGTCATAGCCGAGTTTTAGTTTGACATTCAATGCGAAGTAGCAGGTGCAGGAAGAAAGCGCCCCCAGGATCAGCGCCCCATAGGGCTGCACCACCCCGGCGGCCGGCGTGATCACCACCAGCCCGGCCAGAATGCCCGAGGCAAACCCCAGGGAAGTGGCTTTTCTGAAGATGATGGCCTCGATCACCACCCAGGTCAGGGCGCCGCTCGCCGCAGACAGCTGGGTCATGGTCAGGGCCCGTGCGGTTTCCAGTCCGCTCTGGATGGTGGACCCCGCATTGAACCCGAACCAGCCCACCCACAGCAGGCCGGCCCCCACCAGGGTCATGACCAGGTTGTTGGGCTGCATGGCCGTCCGGGGATAGCCCTGCCGGGCCCCCAGATACAGCGCCACCACCAGGGCGCTGATGCCGGCGGACACATGAATGACCAGGCCGCCGGCCAGGTCGATGACCCCGGCCGCACCCAGGTTGTACAGCCACCCGTCGGGCGCCCACACCCAGTGGCACAGGGGACAGTATACCGCAAGAAACCACAGTGTGATAAACAGGCAATAACTCCTGAAATAGACCCGCTCTGCCAGCGCTCCGCTGATGAGCGCCGGGGTGATGATGGCAAACTTGCCCTGAAACATGGCCAGTACGTATTCCGGCACGCCGTTGACCATGCTGTTGTCGATTCCCTTGAGCAGAAAATAATCCCAGTTCCAGCCGATAAAACCGGAAAGGGTGCTTTTGCCGAAAGCCAGGGCATACCCGCAAACCGCCCAGAGCACGCCGATCAAGGCCATGGCCACGAAGCTGTGCATCATGGTGCCCAGCACATTCTTGGTCCGCACCAGCCCGCCATAAAACATGGCAAGCCCCGGCACCATGAGCAGGACAAATGCCGTTGAGGTGAGCATCCAGGCCGTTGTGCCCGTATCCGCCGTCGTGCCGTCTGCGGCATACGCCCCCGCGCAAAGGCAAATGACCGCAGCCAGCCCCAGTAAAAGAATCGATCCTCTCCGCTTCATGCACATTCCTTTCCGGTGATCAATACAAAATTGTCAAACGACTGTTCATTTTGCTCATTTTTTCCCCTTCATACGGGTATCGGAAACGAAAATCAAGCATATAATTATCTGATTTATTGAACCATACTTAATAAATACAGACAATAATAAGCCAAACTTAATCAGTATAACGAGAGCGGCGGATTTCAGGAGTCGAGGGCGCCCATCTGCGCGTGAAGACAAGAATGCCCGGTTTTTAAGGAAAAATACGACATCGGCCCGGGGTTAACCGGCGATTCGGCTGTTGCAGGCAGTGCTTTAAATGGGGATAAAATCAGATCGGATCGGCAAGGGAAAGATCGGGCATGCCGGCCGGCGAAAAACCGGACTGGTGCCTCCGGCAGCGCGCCTCGTATTCCGCATGGAATCCGCGGAAGCACCATTTCTGGAATACCTTGGCCAGGTAGGGCGGCTGAACAAAATAATAGTGTGAATCCAGATAATCAAGGGGGACCTCCGTGCGGGACGCAGCGGGCCGGTCCTTTTCTTCCGGCTCAATGTCCAGGTCGGCCACCCCCCAGTAGTCGATGTCGGATTTCCAGGCCCGTGTCTTGACCTGGCCGGACCGGTCGCAGGCATAAGACCTGCCGTAAAAAGCATATTCCAGCTCCGCAAAAGGCCAGAAATGCGGCCGGGGAAAGGCGGCCGGCGTCCGGGTGACCCCCGCGTTGTTGACAAAAACCACCGGCACGGAAAGATGGCGGGCGTACTGACGCGGCACGATCTCCGCGGCGATATGGGACCATTTCTTCATGATGGAGGCCCCCAGCAGGAGGTCCGGCCGCTTCTTGGTCAGCCGGGGCCGGCCCCAGCAGGCAATGACCACCACCAGATCCACCCGGCTTTTCTGAAAGCCCAGAAAGGTTTCCCTGGCAAAGGAATCAAAGCAGATGACGCCGCCGACCCGGCCGAAGGGGGTATCGAAAATGCCCGGGCCCGGTTCGTCGGCCCGCCGCCAGACCAGGCGCTCCTGCCAGGTGGGATTGCGTTTCCGGTAGTACTGCAGACTGCCGTCATACCCCACCATGACCATGGTGTTGTAAAAATAACCTTCGAAGGATTCATAGAAACTGCAGGTAATATAGACATGGTGCTCGGCGGCCATTTTTTTCAGCCAGGCCACGGTGGGGCCGTCCAGGGGTTCAGCCACGGCCATCAGGGATTCGCCGAAATAAAACCCCACGTTAAACATTTCCGGAAGCACCACCAGCTTTGCGCCTTCCAGAACCACCGCAGACAAAAGCTTCTCCGCCCGGGACAGGTTCCGGGCGGCATCCAGGGCAACCGGTTCCATCTGGACGATGCCGACGTTCACGCGCAAATCCTAAACAGGCTGGAATGATGGGATGGTGGAAAACCGGCAGTGATGGGGGATAAACACGGCCATCAATCCGGCATGCGGCGCCAAATCGGGAATTTGGATGCCGTTGAAATAAAATTAGCCGTTTTTTGCGGCGTCGTCAAAAACTTTTAACGTCAAAATGATCATTTGATGAAAATATTTTCATCATCGAAGATAAATGCGCAATCAAAGTCCCTTGCCATCCATTACCTGCCGGGCGCCTTTCTCCAGAAGGATTACGGCAAATACCAGCTGGGCGAATCGCTTGTCACTGGTCTGCTTGTGATAAAACCGGTAATAGATCTGCTGGGCGATGACAGCCAGCCGGAACAGTCCGAAGCAGTAATAAAAATCAAAATTGTCGATTTTACGCCCCGATATCCGGGCGTACCGGTCCACCAGTTCCCGCCGGGTCATCATCCCCTCGGCATTGGTGGGAAGCATACGCATCAACTGGAATTCCTCCGGATCATCCCGGTTGATCCAGTAGCCCATAGACGAGCCCAGGTCCATCAAGGGGTCGCCCAGGGTGGCCATCTCCCAGTCCAGGATGCCGATGATCTCCAGGGGATTGTCGGGGTTTAACACCAGGTTGTCGAATTTGTAATCCCCGTGAATAATGGCGGGCTGATCGAAATCGGCGGGCTGATGTTCATCCAGCCAGGCCATCACCGGTTCGAAATCCGGAACATCCGGGGTCCGGGCATCCCGGTAGCGCCGGCTCCACCCTTCCACCTGGCGGCGGACATATCCCTCGGGGCGGCCGAAACTCTGAATCCCCAGGGCCTTGTAATCCAGGCTATGGAGCCGGTGGTGAAGGTCGATCATGTTTTCGCAGAGCCGGCGGGCCTGGGCGGGCGGAAGGTTCAACCCTTCCGGCAGGTCCTTTCGCAAGATGATGCCGGGGATACGGTCCATCACGTAAAAGGGGCATCCCATGATGGATTCGTCCTCCGTGTAGGCCAGGGGCTTCGGACAGGGGAACACCGGGTGAAGTGCACTTAAAATCCGGTATTCCCGGCCCATGTCATGAGCGCTTTTGGCCTTTTTGCCGAAAGGAGGCCGGCGCAGCACCATCTCCTTTTCTCCCACCTTGATCAGGTAGGTCAGGTTGGAGTATCCGCTGGGAAACTGGCCCACCTCAAGAGATCCGGACAGCCCCTCGATATGATCTTTCAAAAAAGCTTCCACCGCGGGCAAGTCCAGTTCTTCTCCCTGCCTGGGCTTTGCCGGTTTATCCATCATGTTCATTTCGCCTCCTTAACCCTGGCCGATGTCCGGACGCCGATGGCGGATTCGACAAATCCCACCACGAAATCCGCATACGCGTCCACTGTAATCCGCCGCCGGGTGTATTTCCATCGTTTCACATACCAGTCCTGAAGCAGGGCCTTGATGGCAGAAGCGGTCAACTGGGACGGGTCCAACTTGAAAAATCCCCCTTCCGCCCCCTTCTCCAGGATATCGGCAAACATCTGCTCCGTGGCCAGTTCCCCCTCGATGGATTTTTTCTGCTGCGCTTTTCCCAGGTTCTTGGTTTCCATGTATGAAAAATAAAACCACGGGTGCATCATCTCAGTGAGATACAGATGGCTGCGGATGGCGGCGCGGAGCTGGTCCATCGGGGGGGCTTCCGGGTCGATCCACTCGGACAGGATGGTCCGGGTCAACCGCCGGCCCTGGTCCTGGATCATCTCCAGCAGGTCTTCCTTGCTGGTGAAATAGGAGTAAAGGGCCCCCATGCTCAATCCCGACGCCCGGCTCAGATCCCTCAGGCTCATGGCGGGAAACCCCTTTTCGTTGGAAAGGCGCAGGGCGCAGTCAAAAATATTGGAGAGGTTTTTGATGGCCACGGCTTCCTTCTTGATCTTGATGGAAGTCTGATTTTTCCGGAAAGTTTCCCGGCAGATCTCCTCCATGGAGATCAAGGCCGTCTGCTTGAACTGGTCAAATTTCATGTTGGATTGCCCCTATGCTACCTCGCCGGTGAGTAGTCCCTCAGGATACGACGGGCCAGCGAAACCTTGTGCACCTCGTCCGCGCCGTCATAGATGCGCGCCGCCCGCTCATGCCGGAAAAAGAAGGAAAGGATGGTGTCGTCGGTCATCCCCAGGCCGCCGTGCACCTGGATCGCGCGGTCAACGATCCGCTGCATGGTATTGGCCACCACGAATTTGATCATGGAAATTTCGTGACGCGCCGCCTTGGCCCCTTCGGTGTCGATCTTCCAGGCGGCATGCAGGGTCATCAGGCGGGCGGCCTGCATCTCGGCGGCGGACTCGGCGATCCACTGCTGGATGATCTGGCGTGAGGCCAGGGGTTTTCCGTCCTTGGTAATGATCCGGCTGTTGGCCCGGCGGCACATGAGATCAAAGGAGCGCCTGCAGATTCCCAGCCATCGCATGCAGTGATGGATCCGGCCCGGCCCCAGCCGCTCCTGGGCGATGATAAATCCCGCGCCTTCGGCGCCCAGCAGGTTGGACTGGGGGACCCGGCAGGTCTGAAACAGGATTTCACCGTGGCTGAAGTAGCCCTCCCCCGCATGCCCCATCACCGGAATGTTGCGCACGAGGTTGAAGCCGGGGGTGTTCGTGGGGACGATGATCATGCTGGCCTGCAGATAATCGGGCGCATCCGGGTTGGTCACGGCCATGGTGATGGCAAAATCGGCGCCGTCGGCCGACGAGGCGAACCATTTGTGGCCGTTGATCACGTAGTCGTCGCCGTCCTTGACCGCTTCGGTCTCCAGCAGCACCGGGTTGGACCCGGGCATGTCGGGCTCGGTCATGGCAAAACAGCTGCGGATGTCCCCCGCCACCAGAGGCTTCAAATATTTTTCCTTCTGCTCCGGGGTGCCGTGCAAATGCAAAATCTCCACATTGCCCGCATCCGGCGCCTGGCACCAGAACACGAAATGACCCAGGGGGGTCCGGCCCAGGGCCTCGGAGAGCAGCCCATGGTCCACCAGGGAAAGCCCCATGCCGCCGCAGTCCACCGGAAAATTGGGGGCCCACAGCTCCATCTGCTTGACCTTCTCCTGCTTTTCCCTGAGCACCGGCAGCATTTCATCATAGCTGCGGCTGGCAAATTCGGGTTCCAAAGGGATCAGTTCCCGATCGATAAACTCGTTGACCAGATCCAGGATCGTTTTCATCTTTTCAGAAACGGCAAAATCCATACGCTCTCCCGACCCGCCGAACAGCGGTTCTTAGTGGTTAATCTGCTAAATGACGGCTGCCCGGGTATTTTCAATCGGCGGCCGTTAATTTGTATTCTCTATTATCTAACCGGCCTGGGCGCCGCTGTCAACAAAAAACGAGCGATCGTTCTATTTTTGTCCTTGACCTCGACGCCCGGATGCTTTTATAATGATTTTCATGAACATACTGGTATGCATCAAAGCCGTTCCCGAACCCGAACAGGTGATTTCCTTTACCGGAAAGTCGCCTGTCATTACTGTCGATGCCGACACGCCCCTGCGGATGAACCGGTTTGACGAGTATGCCGTGGAAGCGGCGGTGCAGATCAAGCAGGCAATCGCCGGCACACTTGTCGATGTGGTCACCGTGGGGCCGCCGAACGCCGCGGCCGCCGTTAAACGCGCCATGGGCATGGGCGCCGACCGGGGGTTCCATGCGCCGGCGGATTATTTTGCCTCCGGCGACGCGGACCGGGTGTCGCGCTGCATCGCCGGTTTTGCCGCAGAAAAGGGGTATGACCTGGTGCTGACCGGGGTGATGTCCGAGGACATGATGCAGTCCCAGGTCAGCCCCATGCTGGCCGAACGCCTGGGCCTGCCCTGGGCCACATCGGTGGTCTGCCTTCGCCCGGACGCTGAACATTCCAAAATTTATGTGGAACAGGAGCGCGACGGCGGCCTGATCGACATGATGGAGATCGACCTGCCGGCGCTGCTCTCTATCCAGACCGGCATCAATGAGCCCCGCTACCCGTCCGTTTCCAAACTGCTGCGCGCCAACCAGGCCGGAGTGGAGCCTGTTCCCGCACCCGATGCGGATCCGGCAGAAAGACCGGTGCAGGTCGACCACTACGACTGGCCTGAAAAACAGCGGGCCGGCAGGGTGCTGGAAGGAACCACACAGGAAAAAGCCCGCCAGCTCCATGATATCTTAAAACAGCGGGGCCTGCTGTAGCGCCGTTATTTGCTGCGGGTATCTTTCCGTCACCCCAGTTTCTCATAAGCCGCCGTCACCCGGGTGGAAATGCCGCCCCGGGGAGTGAAATCGCCGGTCACCGTCATCTTCTTCGGGGCGAGCACCGCCACCAGGTCGTCCATGATCCGGTTGACGATGTGCTCGTAAAAAATTCCCACGCACCGGTACTGCAAAAGGTAGTACTTGAGGGATTTGAGCTCCACGATCAGTTTATCCGGCACGTAGCGGATAATGATGTTTCCGGTATCGGGCAGCCCGGTCTTGGGGCAGACCGACGAATATTCCGGCTGCTCGATCACGATGTCGATGTCGCGTTTCCCCTGGTAGGCATAATCGATGGCCTCCAGGACATCCGGCCGTATGGTGTCCAGCGGCAGAATTCCGCTTTCCGTCATGTTCATCTTGATGTATTCTCCAATTGCACAGTCTGGTTGTAGGGTAGACGACAAAAAGCGGTTTTAAACCGTTGGATCAGGTGGCGGAAAAACCGCAGAAGAAGAGGTAAACGCCGCCTGCATGCCGCAAACAGGGTTTTGAAACAGCTTCCATGTATGTGAAAAACCCTGCCGTGTCAACTTTTTGAAAGCCCGATGTCCACCCGATCTCACCACCGGCTTAAATGCGATTCCCACTTATTGCATAATCGTCATAATATGTATATATTTAACATTTTACAAATGACAACATCATAGGACGTACCGTTTTTTCCAACACGGCCCGAAAACCCCCATGGTCTCATCTGAAAACAAGAAGGCAGGCGTATGACCGAAATCACCGCTCCCGGACCTCTATTTACGGATCTTTACGAGTTGACCATGGCGCAAACCTATTTCGACCAGAAGGTTACCGCGGATGCCGCCTTTTCCCTGTTTATCCGGAAATATCCGGTAAACCGCAGCTATTTCGTTGCCGCCGGACTGGAAGACGCCTTGTCGGCCATCGCGTCGTTTACCTTTTCCGATTCGGATATCGCGTATTTGAAATCGATCGGAAAATTTTCAGATCAGTTTTTAAATCACCTGAAGCATTTCAAGTTTTCCGGCACCATCCGGGCCATGCCAGAGGGGACCGTTTTTTTCCGGGATGAACCGGTGCTGGAGGTGTCCGCTCCACTCATCGAGGCCCAACTGCTGGAAACATTTCTGATCAATACCATCGGGTTTCAGACCCTGATCGCCACCAAGGCCGCCCGCTGCATGGAAGCGGCGGGCAGCAGGCGCCTGGTCGATTTTTCCGCCCGGCGCACCCAGGGAGTGGATGCGTCGGTCAGGGTGGCCCGAAGCGCCTATATCGCCGGTTTTATTGCCACCAGCAATGTCCTTGCGGGAAAAATCCTCGATATCCCCGTCTCCGGCACCATGGCCCACTCCTTTATCACCGCCTTTGACAGCGAAGAAGAGGCCTTTGCCGCCTTTGCCGAAACCTATCCGGACGACTCCGTTTTTCTCATCGACACCTATGACACCATCGAAGGCGCAAAAATCGCCGCAAAAGTGGGGCGGGACATGAAAAAATCCGGCCGGAATCTCCACGGCGTGCGGCTGGACAGCGGGGACATGGCTAAATTGAGCCAGGCGGTCCGGCAGATACTGGATGCAGCAGGGCTTGACGACGTTCAGATCTTTGCCAGCAGCAGCATCGACGAGTATAAAATCGCCGCGCTGACGGAAAAAGGGGCGGTAATCGATGCCTTCGGGGTGGGGACCCATATGGGCGTCTCCGCCGATGCCCCCTACCTGAACATCGCCTATAAAATGGTGCGCTACAGCGATAAAAACGTGCGCAAGCTCAGCCCCGGAAAGATCAACCTGGCCGGCGAAAAGCAGGTGTTCAGAAAAACAGATCCGCACACCGGCTTCTTTTGCCAGGATGTCATCGGCACCCCGGATGAAAAGATCGGGGGCGCAACCCCCCTCCTGTCCACCGTCATGCAAAACGGCCGCATCACCGCCCCCCCGCCCTCCCTGGATGACATCCGCGCCCGCTGCAAAGACCAGCTGGCGCGGCTGGATCCGAAATTCAAACGCCTGTACCCCGAACACGAGTACCGGGTGACCTTCAGCCCCGCCCTGACCGCAATTCAGCAGTAGCGAACAGCGATCAGTGCCCTTCTGCACTTTGAGGCTGACCGGTGACCGGGATTATGCTAAAGTTCATGACTGCAGATTTTCATCAACATAACATTAGGCCCTTGTCGGGTAAAATCGGCTATAAATGAATCCGTTTCAACACAACATCACACCAAAGGTGTAAAATCTGAAATGCTGAACCTGCCGGGTTACGATCAGCTGATGGAGATGCCGTCTCGTCCCGGCCTGAAATGCTATCGCGGCCGGCAGGTCAAAACGGGGTGCCCGGTGGATATCCATTTTATACCCGGCCTCAATCATGGCGCCCCCGATGCCGACGGCCTCTATGCCCGGCTGCTTCACTTGAACCGGCTGCGGCCGGCCCACCTCCCCCGCATATATGCCGTTGAAAAACAGGCAGGCGCAAATGGCAGCGGCATCCTGCTGATTTTGGAAAGACCCGGGGGGATATCCATTGCAGAATATTGCCGGGCCAACGGACCGGTTGCGGTCAAAGATTTCCTGGACCTGGCCCTGCAGCTGGCAGACGGTCTCGGCGCGCTGCACCAGGCGGGATTGATTCACGGGGCGCTTTCAAGCCGCAAGGTGGTGATCGATACGGAATCGGGATTCGTGACGATTGCCGGCATGGTCGCCGGCATGTCCCGGTCGGCCGCGGCGGCCCCGGACAATGGGTCCGGCAAGGCAGGGGCCGCCTTTTCTTTAGACGACCTGCCTTATATGTCGCCGGAACAGACCGGCCGGATCAACCGCGGCGTGGACTACCGGTCCGATTTTTACGCCCTTGGCACCCTCTTTTATGAAATCCTGACCGGCGCCCCGCCGTTTACCGCCGGCGAACCCCTGGAAATCATCCATGCGCACATGGCCCGCCATCCTGTTTCCCCGTCCGCCATTCGCCCGGACATCGACGAATCCGTCTCCGGGATCGTGATGAAACTGCTGGCCAAATCTCCGGAGGACCGGTACCAGAGCAGCCAGGGCCTGAAACGGGATCTGGATTATTGCCTTCAGTGCCTGGGGCCAGGGGGCACCATCCCCGGGTTCCGGCCCGGGGGATCGGACATTCCCGAGTATTTCCGGTTGCCGGACCGGATGTACGGCCGGGAAATCGAACTGGACCTGCTCTGCGATGCGTATGCCCGCATCACAGAGGGCGGGATCGGCATCATTATGCTGGCAGGATATTCCGGCATCGGAAAATCCACGCTGGTTGGCGAATTCCAAAAGCAGGTCACGGCCCAGGGCGGATATTTCATCTCCGGAAAATATGATCAGTTCCAGCAGGATATCCCCTACAGCGCCGTGATCGCCGCTTACCAGTCGCTGATCCATGAGGTAATGAAAGCGCCTGCAGACCGGATCGGGGTTTTAAGACAGAAACTGCTCTCGGCCCTGGGCGCCAATGCGCAGGTGATGGCCGATGTCATTCCCGAAATCGAGAACATTATCGGGAAAAGCCCGCCGGTTTCCGAGCTGCCGCCCGCCGATGCCCACCACCGGTTTAATCTGGTATTTGAAAAATTCATCCAGGTATTTGCCGCACCGGAGCACCCCCTGACCCTGTTTATCGATGACCTTCAGTGGGCGGACCCTGCCGGGCTCAAGCTGATGGAAGCCTTTTTTGCCGGCACCCGGACCCGGTATTTCAATTTTATCGGGGCGTACCGCAACAATGAAATCACCGATTCCCACCCGCTGTTCGCTTCCTTAAAGACGATCCGGGACAGAAAAATTCCGCTCAAAACCATCACCTTGAAGCCCATCAGCGAAAATGATGTGAATAAGCTCATCGGGGACGCCGTCCATGAAAATCTGCCCAGGGTGAAGATGCTGGGGCGGATCGTCCACGAGAAGACCCGGGGCAACCCTTTCTTCGTCCGGCAGTTTCTCCAGTCGCTGTATCGCGAAGGCCTGCTGTACTATGATTATGAAACCGGACGCTGGCGCTGGCATATCGAACGGATTGCCGGGGCGCGGATCACGGACAACGTGGTGGACTTCATGGCCGAAAAGGTCCTGCAGCTCACAGACGCGGCCCGCCATATCCTTCAACTGGCCGCCTGCATCGGCAACCGATTTGACATGGCGCTGCTTTCGTCCCTTGCGGAAAAACCTTTTGCGCAAATCGCCGCGGATCTTCACGAACCCGTTGAAATGGGATTTATCGTCTCCAGGGAGGATATTCATCGCCTGTATACCCGATTTTCGATTCATCATCCGGCCGGGGAAGGGCAAGGCGATGATAACGAGGAGGCAGGCGATTTTGTCCTGGAGTTTCTGCATGACAAGATCCGCCAGGCCGTCTACTCCCTGATTCCGGAAGACCATAAAAATGCCCTGCATCTCAAAATCGGGTACCTCCTGTTGACGGGCACGGACCCCGATGCGGTCCAGAACCGGATTTTTACCATCGTGTCCCACCTCAACCAGGGACGGGGGCTCATCACCGACCCGGATCAGCGTCTGCAGCTGGCGAAGCTCAACCTTGCCGCCGGAAAAAAGGCGCGGGATTCGGCCGCATATGCCCAATCTCTGGATTATTTCATCATCGGCGAGCAGCTTCTGCCCGATGCATCGTGGGATGAAAATTACGATGTGCTTTTCGCCCTTAAACAGCGCCGGATGGAGTGCGAATATCTCCGGCTGAATTTTTCAGCTGCAGAAGAAATCTTTGATGTGCTGCAGAAGCGGGCCGCAACGGATGAAGACCTTGCCGGGGCCTTTAATCAGAAAATGATCATGCTGGCCAGCCTGGCCCGGCATGATGAAGCGCTGAGCATTGGGCTGGCCGGGCTCAAGCGCCTGGGTATCCGCCTGCCGGGGCGGGCCGGTGGAGCGGATGTTCTCAAATGCATGCTGATGCTGAAACTGAAGATGCGGGGCAAAAATGCCGAAGACCTCATGGGGATGCCGCCCATCACGGACGGCCGCCTCCTGATGATTCTCAAAATGCTGTCCAACCTCAGTTTTTCGGCATTTCTGTGCAAGCCCTACCTGGCATTTGTCCTGACCTTAAAGATTTTCGAGTTGACATTAAAACACGGCAATTCCGCTTTATCCCCCTTCGGCTACCTGACCTACGGCGTCTCCCTCTGCGCCATTTTCAAGGACTACCCGGCCGGAATGCGATTCGGGAAACTGGCCTTGAGCGCCAATGAACGCTACGGCACCCCGGAAATGACGGCCAAGCTCTATCTCTATTTCGGCGCCGGGATCAGTGTGTGGGTCAGCCCCGTTTGCCAGGCGGTCAGTTACAACCGGCAGGGGATCCGGAGTGCGCTGGACACCGGGGACATCAATTACGCCATCTACCACATCCAGTCGCTGGTGATCAATCTGATGGTCAGCGGGACGGGGCTGACCGAAATTGAGCGGGAATGCACCCGGTATTTTGAATTTGTCGAGCAGGCCAAGGATTCCGGAGCGCTCAACTACCTGATCACCACCCGGCAGTTCATCCGGGCGCTGACGGGAAAAACGGAGCAGCCGGCGCTATTTAATGACAGCGCATTCAGTGAAGCCGATCACATCAAAAAAATGGAACACGACGACATCCGGGCCATCCTGTATCGGCATTACCTGATGAAGCTCCGGCTCCAGGTGATCATGGGACGCCCCGCGGAAGCATTGCGCACCGCCCGCAGATGCCGGCGCTATTTGCATTATCACATGGGGACCATCGTGGTGCCGGAATATTACTTCTATTGCGCGATAGCCCTGGCCGATGCGGCGGATTTGGCTTCATCGGCCGCAAAGATCGGGTACGTCCATAAGATTAAACGGCTGGCGGCAAAACTTGCCCCCCTGTCCGTATCCTGCCCGGAGAATTTTGAACACAAGCACCTGCTCATCCGGGCGGAGATTGCCCGTCTGTCCGGCAGTCCCCTCCACGCCATCGATATTTACCAGCAGGCCGTCACATCCGCGCATTCAAACGGGTTCACCCACTGCCACGCCCTTGCCTGCGAGCGGGCGGCCATGTTTTTCTTGAAAATGGGATTGGATAAGATGGCCGCTCCCCTTGCCGACACCGCCCGCCGCGAATACCGGGCATGGGGGGCATCGGCCAAGGTCGAGCAGGTCGAGGCCGCTTTTTCCGGCATCCTTCCCCGGCAGCAGGGGATTTCCGGGCCGGCGGGCATGCCGAATCTCGATTTCGAGACGATTGTCAACAGCCTTCAGATGATCTCCACTGAGATCGTCCGGACCGATCTGATTGAGCGGTTGATGAAGATCGTGACCGAAAACGCCGGCGCCCGCAAGGCCATTTTCCTGTCCGTAAAATCGGAGCGGATGTACGTTGATGCCCAATACGCCCTTCCGGATGACCATGTCCGGATCTACTCGGCAGCACCCGCGGACAGCCGATTTGCGCTGTTCACGCCCGTGATCAATTTTGTCCGGCGGTCCGGCAATTACCTGGTGCTCGAGGATGCGCTCCATTCCCCTGAATACGGCGCCCATGAATATGTGCGCAAATACAGCCCCCGATCCGTTCTGTGCCTGCCGGTGGTCGGCCATGGCCGGCAGATCGCCATTTTGTACCTTGAAAATGACCTGACCCCTTCGGTGTTCACATCCGACCGGATCGAGGTGCTCCGGCTGCTGGCTTCCCAGGCCGCCATTTCCATGGAAAACGCCCGGCTTTATGAAAACGTGATCCAAAACGAACAGGAACTGCGGGAAATTTCCGCCAGGAGCGAGGAAGCAGCCATGCGCTACCAGGCCAGGCTCCGCGCCTTGTCTTCCGAACTGTCGCTGACCGAAGAACGGGAACGCCGGCGAATCGCCACCGAACTGCATGACCGGATCGGCCATGCCCTGGCCCACGCCGCCATGAAACTGCGGCAGCTCAAAGCAGAGGCGCCCTCCCCGAAGCTGGCAGAAAATGCCGATGACATCAGCGTCATCATCGACCAGACCATCACCGATACTCAGTCCTTGACTTTTGAGCTGAGTCCGCCAATATTGTATGATCTGGGTCTTGAAGCCGCCATCGACTGGCTGATCGAACAGACACAGAAGCAGCACGGCATCAGAATCGACTTTTTCGATGACGACACCCCCAGGTCCATCGAGGAAAGTCTGAGGGTGCTCCTGTTCCAAGCCACACGGGAACTGCTGTTCAACATGGTCAAACACGCCCGGTCCACGGCCGCGAGCGTATCCATATCAAACGAGGAAAACCATATCCGGATTGTCATCGCCGACAACGGCATCGGGTTTGACGCTTCGGCAAACAAGAAAGAGATCCGGAAAGGCGGTTTCGGCCTGTTTTCCATCCGGGAGCGGTTGAAAAACCTGGGCGGCCGCCTGGAAATCAAGTCAACTCCGGACATGGGGTCGCGGGTCACCATTATCGCGCCCATATCCAGCCGGCCTGAGGGGGAGATATGACGGTTCGCATCATACTGGCCGATGATCACAAGATTACCCGCACCGGGTTGAAAGCCCTGCTGGAACAGCAGGACCACATGGAGGTGGTGGGAGAAGCGGAAAATGGACGGGAAGCGGTCCGGATGGCCATGGAACGGGGGCCGGACGTGATCGTCATGGATATCAACATGCCGGAGTTAAACGGTATCGAAGCCACTCGCCAGATCCGCACCGAACTGCCCAAAACCCGGGTTATCGCGCTTTCCATGTATTCCGACAAGCGCTATGTGGCCGGCATGCTCAAAGCCGGCGTCTCCGGATACCTGTTGAAAAACTGTGCCTTCGACGAACTGGTGGCCGCCATTTCCGCGGTGATGAAAGGGCAGAACTACATGAGCCCGGCCGTGGCCAGCACGGTAATGAAGGATTACGCCAGTATTCTCGAATCCAACGAAGATTCCCTGGCTTCGCAGCTCACTGCCCGGGAGCGCGAAGTGCTCCAGCTCATCGCCGAAGGGTTGAGCACCAAAGAAATCGCGGCCCGCATCCACGTCAGCATCAAAACCGTTGAAACCCACCGCCAGCAGATCATGCGCAAACTCAATGCCAAGAGCGTGGCCGAGTTGACCAAGATCGCCCTGCGGGAAGGAATCACGTCTCTGGATACTTAAACGCCTGAACGATAACCGTCCATTTGGCCGATATCCCGTCTTTCATTCGGCCACTTTTAAGCCTTTCCTTCCAAATCAGGGAAATCGAACCCTGATTTCAGGTTTCCCCCGATTGTTTTAAGTTTATCATTGCCTCATATTGATGTGTAAACAGTGATCACATTGATGAGCATAACTTGGGAACACAAGCAATGATTCGAAATACAAAGGGAATTCAGGGGGAAAAGATGAAAAAAGGGTTACTGGCGATTCTACTGGTCGTTCTGGCTTCGATGATGATGGTTTCCGGCAGCGCACTGGCCGGCGGAAGTTCCACTGCCGCCGCCACCAAATACCCCATCGTGCTGGCCCACGGCATGGGCGCGTCCGCAGAGATTTTAGGCATTGTGGACTACTGGTGGGGAATTCCGGGGGCACTGGAGGACGAGGGCGCAAAAGTCTACATCACCTCGGTCAACGGCATGGACAGCACCCGGAACAAGGCCGTCGATTTCAAGAACCAGTTCATGTACATCAAGGCCATCACCAAAACGGAGAAGCTCAACATCATCGCCCACTCCCACGGCACCGTCTACACCCGGGACGCCATCTCCAACCTGGGGATTTCCGCATATGTGGCAAGCTATACCAGCATCGCCGGCCCTCACCGGGGAAGCGCCGTAGCCGACGTGGTAGTCGGGGTGATTCCGGATTCCATGGAATGGCTGGTGGGCGGCACGCTGGATTTCGTATATGCCTTCATTTTCGGGGACACCAGCCCCAACAGCCTGGAAAACGGCTACAACATGACCCGGTCCTACATGCAGAATACCTTCAATCCCAATACCCCCGATAAATCCTGCGTATATTACCAGAGCTGGGCCGCCAAGGCGAAAACCTCCTGCCCCAACCTGTTTCTGGAACCCACCTGGCTGCTGCTGCTGGCCTATGAAGGCGCAAACGACGGCCTGGTCAGCGTCAACAGCGCCAAATGGGGAAACTTCCGGGGAATTGAAGATGCGGCATGGTACAGCGTGGGATGCGATCATTTCAACATCGTCGATCAGGTCTTCGGGATCACCCCGGGATTCGATGCACCCGAATTCTATGTCGACATCGCAAGCGACCTGAAAAGCAGAGGGTATTGATCGACACAAGACCCATCCGCTAACATCTGTAAAAAGGACGCTCCTGTGGGAGCGTCCTTTTTTTTGACGGTTTTTTCCTTAAACGCGGATCTCCTGCCACCTCTTCCGGCCTGTACGGCTGCGCATTTTTTTCACATTTCCTGAACAATACATCTCATCGCCGGACACACCGTTCACACCCCTGCCGGGGCGATGAAACGTCAAACCCGGTTATATTCCCATCGATCTCAAGCCCTTGAAACCTGAAATGAGGTGATGGTATGCAATATGCACTTCATGGACATCAACGGCGCCTTCAGGGATCATCGTCTGCAGGCGGATGAATCAATGGGGAAAAGGAATTATATTGATGAATATTCATTCGGGAACCAGACTTCTGACAACAGGTGGGCGTATGAACGGAAGCAACGAATCGGACCCCGCGGGCATGGAACATCGGAAACGGCCGGGGCATGGGATTTACGGCCGCTATCTGTTTCCGTATCTGGAGATTCTGGCCACCAGCCGGCTCAAAGCCATCCGGCGGCGGCTGATCTCGAATGCCACCGGAAATGTCATTGAAATCGGGGCCGGGGCGGGACAGAACATACCCTTTCTGCCGGATGCCATCGATTCATATCTTGCAGTGGAACCCTCTCCCGTCATGATCCGGAAGGCCGGCAGAAGGGCCGCGAAAAACGGTTTGGGCGAAAGGCCGCTCCGGATCATCGAGGGCATGGCCGAAAGACTGCCCTGCGCCGATGAAAGCATGGACACGGCCATCAGCTTCCTGGTGCTCTGCTCCGTAAGCGACCCGTCTATGGCGATGTCCGAAATTTACCGGGTTCTCAAGCCCGGCGGGAGACTTCTCTTTTTTGAGCACGTCCTTTCCAGCGACCCCAGAGTCAAATGGGTGCAAAAGACCATCAACCCGCTCTGGAAGAGAGTCGGCTGCGGATGCCACCTGACCCGGGATACCGCTTCGGGCATCATGGCGGCGGGTTTCGAGTTTGACCGGCTGGAGCGCTACCGGTCCTCAAAGATGGGCCCTTCGATTACCGATTCGGTGATCGAAGGGTCCGCCGTAAAGCCCTGATACAATGGCACTCATGCCTTTTTTCGAACCCTGCCCGGAACAAACAGGCTGGCCAGCAGCACCGCCAGTATGCCGGTCAGAAAAATCCCGTCATACGTCCCCGCGCCGCCGATGGAAGCCACGGGCGCGCCCAGTCCCTGAATCCTGCCGAGATTGAGCAGGTCGGCGCCGATGAGGGTCCCCAGGGTGCCGGAGATATACGCCAGGGCCGGCGCATACCGGAAAGAAAGCAGGACCGCCACCAGGGTGGCGGCCACGGGCGGAAGCAGGGTGGGCACGGCGATGCCCACCCCCCGGACCGGATGGGCCAGCATGTGAATAATCACCGTCATCACCAAAACGCCGATAAATCCGGAAACAAACAGCCGGTTGCGGATGATCAGGTAGATGGAGAGCATCGTGGGGATCACCGCCCCCCCGAGGTTTACGGCGATGATCGCACCCGGCCATTCGCTAACATAGGGGATGATGTAATTCATTCCAAACCAGGTAGCCGTGCCGCCGGCCATCACTTTTTCCGGGGGAAGCTGGTAGAGCGGAATATTGATGTAGCCGCCCACAAGCGAAAGAAACAGCAGAAGATATGCATAATGCCGTTCGATGCCGATTTTTTCATATGCATACCCCAGTATCCGGATTTCAATTAAAAAGATGACAAATACGAAAAAAAGGATCAATCCGGTTAAAATTGACAGCGGCACGGGAATATAATGCACGATTTGCACCTCCTTTTTAGGTTGAGGGGATAATGCGTCCAGCGGCTTGATTCAAAAACCGCCGGCTCCGGTATCGACAGATTGCATGGCCGACGCGATGCACAATCGTTATACCGAAGCGACACCGCACCGAAAACAATTTTTTTTACCGGGCGGTCAGGTTCGCCTGCCAGATTTTTCGACGGTTTCGGTCATATACCGGTATACGAGAACGCTGCCGGCCAGGCAGAGCGCCCCGTCCACCCAGAACGGCAGTTCGAAGAAGAATATGGCCAGAAAGCCGGCCATGAGCGGTCCGAAGGCGATGCCGAACCCGAACCCCATGGTGACGATGCTCATCTGGCGGCTCCGGGCCTTTTGATTTCCCTGCTCGGCCATGTCTCCGGCAAAGGCCAATGCGGGGGCCACAATGGCGCCCGCGGCCAGACCCTGCACCAGCCGAATCGCCACAAACTGCCACAGGGCGGTCATCTCCCCCAATAATGCGGTCACCGGCGCCAGCAGCAGCAATCCCCCCAGGACAAACGGCTTGCGGCCTAACCGGTCCGACAGGCGGCCGATGGGAACCTGAAACAGCAGACGGCTTACCATCAGCGCACTGAAGGCGATGCCGAACCCGAAAGCCCTGATGCCCAGCCGGCTGTTGATCTCGTTTTCCAGTGTGGTCACCAGGGTAAACGCGGTGGCCACCAGGAAGGTGGCGATGGCAACGCTCAGGATGCCCCGGTTTAAAACGGAAAGATCCACCACCGGTGTGCAGCGGGCATCCTCTGGCGCCTTGACATTTTCCACGCCGAACTCGACTGCGATCAAAGACAGCAGGAGCACCCCCGCGCCGAAGATAAATGCGGCGTTAAACCCCAGGCGGTCATGAAGAAATCCGCCCACCAGCGGTCCGATGGCCAGCCCCATCATGCGCATGGTGGTGAAAAAGCCCATGGCGCTGCCCCGGGTCTCCTTCCGGGTCATCAATCCCAAAAGCGCCAGGGTGGGCGGGATCTCCATGGCCAGCCCCAGCCCCTGGGCGATGCGCAGGCCCAGAATGTCCACATAGCGGTTTGCCAGAATAAAACCCAGGGTGGCAAGGGAAATCACCAGCAGTCCGGCCTGGATAATCCGTTTGTAATGGCCGATCCGGTCGCTCAATGCAGCCATGAAGGGCTGCAGCAGGGCATTGGCAAAACCGTACACGGAGATGAGCACGCCGATGAGCAGTTCTTTGGGCAGGTGGATGAATTCTTCGGGGATCTGAACCACGTAAAGGGGAATGAGCACAAACAGAATGCTGTTGCCGATGCCGTCTCCCATGCGCGCGAAAGACAGCGCAAGGATAGTCCGGTTTACGCCGAGGCTGTTATATGCTTTTGACAGCGGGTTCATCACCTTTGCCCCATCGACCCGTGTTTGCGCCTTCGAGTTCCATTAGATATCACCATGACATAATGGCCATAATTTTAAATGATGTAAATACGGTCATGTGCGTATTTGCGAACGATATGTGATGTATCATTTGAAGGCAGGCGGAAACGCATCCGCTTTTCACCCGCATCAGGCGCGGATCTCAATAAAGGGTTGAAATTCGATTCCATTTCAGGCTAAAAAGACTTGAATCAAATGGTATGATAATTATATTTTTTAATGTTTATAAATAGTTAATCTAATTTAATCGCCTTCCATTTCAAGCGGTTGATCCGCCCAAACGGAGTTAAATATGCATTACGAAGGGTTTATCATCAGGCCGCCCAGTGAAGCGGACAGCATTCTGCTTCAGGCCACCGTGGGCTGCTCCCACAACAAGTGCACCTTCTGCGGCACCTACAAGGGGGAGCGCTTCAAGATCAAGTCCGATGACATCATCATGGAGGACATCGCCTTTGCCGCCGCCCACTGCCGGAGGCAGGACCGGCTGTTCATCTGCGACGGCGACGCCCTGATCATTCCCCAGAAGCGGCTGCTCACCATTTTGCAGGAAATTGAAAAGCAGCTCCCCTGGGTCCGCCGGGTGGGCGTATATGCCAATACCAAGAGCATCAAGATGAAGACGGAGGCGGAACTTTCCGAACTGCGGCGCCACGGGATCAAGATCGCCTACCTGGGACTGGAGAGCGGCGATGACGAGACATTGACGCACATCCGCAAAGGGGCTGCCGCCCAGGCCATGATCGACATGGGCCAGAAAATCCGCAAAGCGGGCATCGCACTTTCCGTCACGGTACTGCTGGGAATTGCCGGCAGGGAGCGCTCCCGCACCCATGCCGAAGAAACGGGAAAGGTGCTGTCGGCCATCGATCCGGAATACGTGGGGGCGTTGAGCCTCATGCTGATCCCGGGCACCGAACTTCACGACGAATATGCCGCGGGCACCTTCCCCCTGCTTTCCGCCCAGGAAATGCTGTCCGAACTGCGAACCATGATCGCCCATACCGATCTTTCGGGCGGCCTTTTTCACGCCAACCACGCCTCCAACTATCTTCCCATCCGGGCCCGGCTGCCCGAGGACAAACAAAAAACCTTGAAACTGATCGACGATGCACTGGCCGGAAAGGTCAGCCTCAAGCCGGAGTTTCTAAGAGCCCTATAGAATTTTAATCAAAAGGAGCAGACATCATGAACACTGAATGTGCGGCCGGCACCGGGGCAGATCTGGACAGGCTATGCATCAACACCATCCGCACCCTTTCCATGGATGCGATTCAAAAGGCCAATTCCGGCCACCCCGGGGCCCCCATGGGGCTGGCGCCGGCCGCCTATGTGCTGTGGACGAAATACCTGCGGCACAACCCGAAAAATCCGGGCTGGATGAACCGGGACCGGTTCGTGCTGTCGGGCGGGCATGCTTCCATGCTCCTTTACAGCCTGCTCTATCTCACCGGGTACGGCCTTTCCCTGGACGACCTGCAGAATTTCCGGCAATGGGGGAGCAAGACCCCGGGCCATCCCGAATACGGCCACACCCCGGGGGTGGAGACCACCACCGGCCCGCTGGGCCAGGGATTTGCCACGGCCGTGGGCATGGCCATGGCCGAACGCCACCTGGCATCCCTGTACAACCGGCCGGACCACGATATTATCGATCATTTCACCTATGTGATGTGCGGCGACGGCGACATGATGGAAGGGATTTCCGGGGAGGCCGCTTCTCTGGCCGGGCATCTCGGGCTTTCCGGACTGATCTGCCTCTATGACGACAACGGCATCTCCATCGAGGGGAGCACCGGCATCGCCTTCACCGAAAATGTGGCGCTGCGGTTCCAGGCGTACAACTGGCAGGTGCTGACCGTTTCCGACGGAAACGACGCGAACGCCATCGGAGAGGCCATAGAAGCGGCGCAGAAAGAGACGGAAAGACCCTCCCTGATTATCTTAAAGACACAGATCGCCTATGGCAGCCCCAACAAGCAGGGATCGGCCGATGCCCACGGCGCTCCCCTGGGGGTGGATGAGGTCCGCCTGACCAAGCAGTGCCTGGGATGCGCCCCCGATGATTTCTGCGTACCCGATGCGGCGCTGAATCACTGCCGCCGCGCCATAGAGAACGGCGCCCGCCTGGAATCCGACTGGAAGGATCGTGTTGCCGCATACGAAAAGGCCCATGCAGACCTGTTTACACAGCTGACCGCGGCCATCCGCGGCGACTTCAAGGATGCGCTGGAAGGGGCAATTCCGCAGTTTTATCCCAAGGACGGCCCCATGGCCACCCGCAAGGCTTCCGGCATCGCATTAAATGCCATTGCCACCCGGGTGCCGTCCCTCATGGGCGGGTCCGCCGACCTGGCGCCTTCCAACAACACCTATATCCAGGCATCCACCGATTTCCAGAAAGTCAGCTATACCGGCCGCAACATCCGCTTCGGGGTCCGGGAACATGCCATGGGCGCCATTTTAAACGGGCTTTGCCTGCACAAGGGCGTTCGCCCCTATGGGGGGACCTTTCTCATTTTCGCCGACTACATGCGGCCGTCCATCCGCCTGGCCGCCCTGATGAAGCAGCCGGTCATCTATGTATTCACCCATGACAGCATCGCCGTGGGGGAAGACGGCCCCACCCACCAGCCGGTGGAGCACCTGGCCTCCCTGCGGTGCATTCCGGGCCTGACGGTGATCCGGCCGGCCGATGCCACGGAAACCGCCGCCGCATGGCACCTGGCCATGAAAACGGATAACGCCCCCATCGTGCTGGCATTGAGCCGTCAGAACCTGCCCGTACTGGACCGAAAAACGTATCCGGCCGCGGACCTGCTGGAAAAAGGGGCTTATGTGCTTTCGGACTGCGAGGGCGCACCCGGGTTGATCCTGATTGCCACCGGGTCGGAAATCCACATCAGCCTGGCCGCAAAACAGCAGCTGACGGAAAAGGGAATCAAGGTGCGGGTGGTGAGCATGCCTTCATGGGAGCTGTTTGAAAAACAGACGCAGGACTACCGGGACAGCGTCCTTCCGCCGGCCGTCAAGGCCCGGATCGCCGTCGAGGCGGCCCTGCCCATGGGATGGGAGAAATATGTGGGCGATTCCGGAAAGGTCATCGGCATCACCACCTTCGGCGCTTCCGCCCCGGGGGGAACGGTGCTGAAAAACTTCGGTTTCACCGCCGAAAACATCACTGAGACCGCCCTGACGCTGCTGAAACGGAAGTAAAAAATAACTTCTCCAAAGTGTAAAAAAGAACTTCTTTCAGATAATCAAAAATCCACCAGGAAGGGCACGAAGGTAAAGACATAGATACATCTTCGTGCCCTTTTTGGTTTCAAGACGCAGATCAACCGCCCTTCACCAGATCCTTGATTTTAGACAGCACCCCCCAGTCGAAATCCTCGGCCTGGCAGGGCATGATTGCGTTGTTGGTGAGCACGGGGTCGGCTGCGATGTCGTAGCGGGAGGCGGCCACGGCTTTCTCCCACATGGGGGTCCCCGGGATGGGTGTATACCAGGCCGGAACGGGGGTGAGGCCGGCGGCATGGACCGCCCGGATGGACGCCTCCAGCGCGGAAAGATCCTGCCCCGGCAACCCGGCCAGCAGATATGCCCCCACCTGATTTTTCCGAAAACCGGCTTCCTTCAGGTGGGATGCCGCCCGGAAAAATTCCTCCTGTTTGACCTTGCAATCCATTTCCCGGCCTTCAAAATCCGAACTCTCCAGCCCCAGGCGAAGTGTTTCAAACCCGGCGTTAAACATCAGCTGCGCCAGTTTCCGGGTGATGGGCCGGATATGAACGGCGTTGGGGGTGTGAAAGGAGACCTTCATGCCGGAGGCGATCACTTCTTCCAGCAGGGGAATGATGTGGTTTTCGGCATCCATCAGCAGGGCATCGTCATAAAACACGAAATTAGACACACCGTATCGATGGTGCCAGAACCGGATCTCTTCGGCCACATTGCCGGCGGACCGGACCATGCGCCTGGGCGCAAGGAGACGGGAAGCGCAGTAATCGCAGGAAAAGGGGCATCCCCGGGAGGTCATCAGCGGCACGCAGGTGATGGCGTGCGCGAGGTCATAGGCCGGATACGGGAAGGTGTTCAGATCATCCGGATCAAATGACCGGCTGCATTTAAAACCGAGCATTTCCGCAAGAACCTCGAACATGGCCGCTCTCGCCTGAACCGGAAATGACCCGGTCCGCCCCGGAATGAATCTTCGCATGTTCGCGGCAAAGGCTGGCATAGATGCCGCCCAGCACCACCGGTACGTCCGGATAAACCTTCTTGATCTGCCCAATGGTGTCCACCACCCCCGGATACCAATAGGTCATCAGGCCGGTGACCATGACCAGGTCCGGTGCGGGAAGGGCCGCCAGATCCTGACGAAACCACTGGCGGGGGATGCCGTAGCGGGAATAGGTGCGGCGCACAGCGGCAAGGGAGGCGGGCTTGGGCACCGGGGTCTTCACATAGGGGCCGCGGCCATGGCGCTTATGGGGATCATCCTTCGGGGCATTGGGATGGAATCGGTCCAGGCAGTCGATAAAGGAGACTTCGACCCCGTGCTGACGGGCCAGGGCCGCCAGCGTGAGCAAGCCTGTCGGCTTGGCCCATACATCATAGGCGGCAAAGTCGTAAATCCAGGGGTTGACAAACAGGATGTGGGGCAAGGGGCGCCTCGGGCAACCGATCAATCCGGGTCCGAAAAATCCGGATCATCATCGAAATACTGCATGGAGGTTTTCTTGAGTTCTCTTTTCGAAAACAGGATGGCATAATCGGATACACCGGTCTTCTCCGCCACGGCTTCGGCGATTTTCTGAAACTCTTCCCGGTCGGCGGCATGCACCATGGTATACAGGTTATAAGGCCACTCTCCGGACGGGTTTCGCCGATAGCAGTGGGTGATCCGGTCAAAGCCGGCCATCGTGCTGCCCACTTCTTCCACCCGGTCTTCATCCACCCGCCAGGCGATCATGGCGTTGACGGCAAATCCCGAATTCTGATGCTTCAGGGTGGCTCCAAACCGGCGGATGATCCCCCGCTGCTGAAGATCGGCGAGCACGGAAAGGACCGTTTCCTCGTCAATTTCCAGTTTTTGGGCGATTTCCAGGTAGGGGCGCGGGCACACCGGCATGTCCCCCTGAATGTTTGCGATTATTTTTTTCTCCAGATCCGTCAGCATAGGGCGTTTCTACCTGTCCCGTCATTTAAAAGTCAAGTGATTTCAAGGCAGCGGCTGTTCTACCGGAGCCTGTCCGGAAACAGCCGCCGGATATCGTCTTCAGCGGCCCTGCAGATTCCCCGTTCGGTGATGAAACCGGTCACCAGCCGGGCCGGGGTCACGTCAAAGGCGTAATTGGCCGCCGGGCTGGATTCCGGCACCAGCAGGTTATCGGGGGTCTTGGGTTTTCCAGGCATATACCGGACCTCGTCTGCGTCCCGCTGTTCGATGGGAATGTCCGCCAGGCCGTCTCTGATTTCCCAGTCGAAAGTGGAAGACGGCAGCGCCACGTAAAAAGGGATTTGGTTGTCTTTCGCCGCCAGGGCTTTTAAGTAGGTCCCGATCTTGTTGGCCACATCTCCGGTGCAGGTGGTCCGGTCGGTTCCCACGATCACCAGGTCGACTTGATCATGCTGCATC
The DNA here is from genome assembly GCA_963826785.1 of uncultured delta proteobacterium. Taxonomy (GTDB): domain Bacteria; phylum Desulfobacterota; class Desulfobacteria; order Desulfobacterales; family Desulfosalsimonadaceae; genus CAWGYD01. The sequence goes on along the minus strand of CAWGYD010000006.1, from coordinate 876,908 downwards.
AGGTGGCCCCCCGCATTGTCCGTGATCACGGTGTGGGGCACCCCCCGCTGGAGCAGTTCCCAGGCGGTCAGGCGGGAGCCCTGGTTTAAGGGTCGGGTTTCATCCACCCACACATGCACGTCCAGGCCGGCATCATGGGCCGCATACATGGGGGCCGTGGCCGTTCCGTACTCGATGCAGGCCAGCGCCCCGGCATTGCAGTGGGTCAGGATCTGCACCGGCCCGTTTTTTTTGGTGGCAATTTCCCGGATCAGTTCCAGGCCGAATTCTCCGATTTTGCGCGAGTTTTCCACCTCTTCTTCCGCGATATCAGCGGCGGTGCGGCGCGCGGCATCGATGCGGCCGGACGGGCCCTTCTCCCCCGAAAGTACAGAACAGACCCGGTCCACCGCCCATGCAAGGTTCACCGCGGTGGGACGGGCGGCCTTGAGCCTGTCGGCCGCTTCGGCCAGAAACGCGGGCGCTGCAGCATTTCCCTGCGTCCGGGCGGCGATGAACATGCCGTAGGCGCCGGTCACCCCGATCAGGGGTGCGCCCCGCACGCACATTTCCCTGATGGCGACGATCACATCGTCTATGGTTTCAAGGGTCATGGTGACAAATTCATGGGGCAGCCGCCGCTGGTCGATGATTTTTACCGCATCCGTTTGCGCATCCAGCCAGATGGGTCGCATATGCCGGCAATCCATGGTCATGTTTTCTCCTGTTTTCTTCCATCCCCGAATTTAAAATCCATTCCGGATACCATACACAAAAAAGATGCCGAATACAACTTGCGGGACTTGACAGCGCCCCCGGGTTGATGGTTATATCACCTCAACTGTAAAACCTGTTCTTTCACCGTTTTGTACTTCACGCATCATCCTGCGGTTTGAATTCATGAAAATTGTTTCGCAGATGTTCTTCATATTGTCCCTGGCCCTGGTCCTGGGCCTCTGCTTCAACCAGGTCCGCAGCCATCCCCTGCCCCTGTTTTGCAACTGGGGCAATACCATGGCCAACGAGCACGCATCCGAAAACGGCCTGTCCCCCATTTCCATCTATGAGGCCAAAACCCTTTTTAACCGGGGACAGGCCATCTTTCTGGATGCGCGTCCGGCGGACCAGTACCGCAAGGGGCACATCAAAGGCGCGTTAAACCTTCCATGGAACCGCGCGGAAGAAGATTTCATTGAAGTGGCCCAGCAGATCCCCGAAGAAAAGACCGTCATCACCTACTGCGACGGCGCCACCTGCGACCTGTGCGATAAGCTGGCCCTTTTTCTAAGGGATCTTGGCTTTGAAAATGTCCGTCCCATCAACAACGGCTGGTCCACGTGGAAGAAATTCAACCTGCCGGTGGAGCTTCCGGGCGCATGAGAACCAAGCAGAAAATGACGGATCATTCAATGGAAGAACGTATTCCTTGCGGCTGCCAGCATCCGCATCCGGAACCAGAGGCCCGAAGCCATTTTCATGCCGCCCATTCTCACCGGCACGCAGAGGTGAATGGAAACCGGCTGCTGATCACCATGGCCATCAATTTCATTATCCCGGTGCTCCAGGTGGCCGGCGGAATCATGGCCAACAGTGTGGCCCTGGTATCGGATGCCGTTCACAACTTCAGCGATTTTGCCGCCATCATCGTATCCTGGGTGTCGCTGCGCATCGGGCGGAAAGGGGCCTCCGTTCAGCATACCTTCGGCTATCAGCGGGCCGAACTGATCGGTGCGCTGCTCAATGTGATGATCCTGACCTGCGCGGTGGCCTTTATCCTCTATGAAGCCCTGCTGCGGCTCTTTCACCCCGAGCCGGTCTCGGGCAAGATCGTCATGCTCCTTGCCGGGGTCGGCATCGTCGGAAACGGGTTCTCCGCCTGGCTGCTCCATCGGGACGCGAAACACAACCTCAATATCCGGGGGGCGTTTCTGCATATGATGGGGGATTTTCTGGTCTCGCTGGTGGTCCTGATCAATGGCGCGGTGCTGGTGTTTGCACCCTGGTATTTTCTGGATCCCATTCTGTCGTTTATCATCGCCGTCTTTATTTTGAAGAACTGCTGGACGGTCATGAGCGAAGCGGTGGCCATCCTCATGAACGCCACGCCCCGGGGACTGGATCTTCCCGCCGTTCAGACCTACCTGGAAAGCCGGCCCGAGATCGATTCCGTTCACTACATGCACGCATGGAACACCGGGAGCTGCGGGGTGGCGTTTTCCTGCCACCTGACCGTGCCGGACCAGTTGGTGAGCCAAACGGAAATTCTGGCGGAAAAGATCCGCCATCAACTGCTTCATCTCTTCGGCATCGACCATCCCATTCTGCAGTTTGAAACCGTTAATTGCGGGAGCGGCACCCTGCTGTGCGAATGGTCCCATCCGGAAAAACCCGTACACCCCAGTGGGAGCTAAATATGCCGGTGCGGTCTGAAAGATCATCCATATGGGTTCAATACCTGGTTTTAATGGTACGCTTGGCATTGGGGGGCATTTTCGTCTATGCGGGTATCCCCAAGATCCTGAATCCGGCGGCCTTTGCCGAAGCCGTTTACAACTACCAGATTCTGCCGGACGTCCTGATCAACCTGGTGGCCATCGTGCTTCCCTGGACGGAGGTGGTCGTGGGCGGGCTGCTGGTCGCCGGCCTGTGGATGCCGGGTGCGGTCCTCGTCTGCACCCTGATGCTGGCCTCCTTTATCACCGCCCTGGTTTTCAACCTGGCGCGGGGCTTAAACATCCACTGCGGATGTTTTTCCGTGGATGCCGGAGATCCCATCAACAACTGGACCATTGCCCGGGATATCTCCTTCTTCCTGATGGCCCTTTTCCTCTCCTGGGCGGAATTTTCCAAAAAGGACCGGGCTTTGGGCCCACCCGGGTCCTAAAATTTCATGCCGGGCCACTGATCCATGGGGTTGCTGGATTTCACCAGATGCATACCCGCATCCGAGAAACGCCGGAACGCCGCATCCGCCGCATCCGTGTAATCCACCACCCCGGGAATGACCACCGGTGAGGTGCAGTCCTCCAGCAGGTAGATCTTTGCGGCAAGTTCCATTTTCCCCTGGCGTTTGAGTTCACCCAACAGATCGTCGATGGTCCAGGCGACACAGTGGCTTTTGGCCTGGCCGGCGATGATGACCGCATCGAATTCCTGCAGCCTGCGCACCAGGTGCACATTTTTTTCCGCAATCGACTTTCCCTGCTGATCCGTATCCACCTCGGGGCTTACCACCGAATAGTTTTCCGTCAGGGGATTTTTCCCCTTGATCTGAAAATCCGTCTGGCTGAGCCGGGCCATGGAATGAAAAAAGACCGCCTCTTCCACCGCGGAAACCAGGGCATGGCCGATCCCCCCGAGCATGGCATGATACGGCCAGATGGTAAGATCATATTTTTTCCCCTGCTTGAGCGCCCGGACATAATGGCGCAGGTACTGCTGGCCATAGGCCGGATCGATGCCAAGCGTTTGTCCCAGCTGCGCGTTGAATTTCCATGCGCCCGATTCCACCTCTTCTGCCGTAATCACCGTAAACGGCTCCGGATGGGCCCCCTCTCCGTTGACCAGAAAGACGCTGTGAAATACCTGGGCGGCCTGGTGCGTGTCCATGGTGGGCGAAATCTTCGTCAGCAGGTGCAGATGGCGGTAAATGAACGCACAAAGCCGCTGATTATCCTCAACGGCTGCGCTTCCGGAAGATCCGGCGACGAACAGTTCAAAATCCGGCAGGCAGAACGTGTTCTGCACGTCCACCAGCAGCAGGGAAATTTTGAAATCATCCGCAGCGGCCGGCGTCATGTTATGCCGCCGTGCCCATTTTTCAGCCTCTGCGGCGCGCTCCTGATAGGCCACCCGCCACACGGCGCCAACCTTTTCCGGATCAAAATGGGGTGCGATGGGTAATTGACGGTATGCCATGCCTGCTCCTTTCCTGAAATTTCTTTTCGCCTTTGTATTCAACACCCGGCATATCGAATATAGACACCATGCCCCAAACTTTCAAAGGCGTACTTTTCCGACTACATGAATATCGCATTCAAAATAGGGGTTTTCCCGTATTTGTGGCCCCGATGCACGGTGGTAATATAGCCCTTAAATTTGGTCAGAACGGCTTCAATGCTGCACTCCGAAATATATCGCGCAGACACTCCCGTCTGCCACAACACACAGGATGCCTTCATGAAACAGAAATTTTATATCTGGCCGAGAGTAAAGGGCGAAACCCTTCACCTGTACCTCAGCGGTCCCTTCGATGTGGGTGCAGCCGCTTCGCTCAGGGAGGTCATTGATTCCCGCATCGATTCCTACCGGTGGATCCATGTGCACACCCGCGGGGTTTCCATGTATCATCTAAACGGCTGGCGCCTGTTTTTAAAAGACGGAAGAATTCAGTATCATCGGGGTAAAAACATTTTGATTTCAAGGGGCGTCGAAGCGCGGCATTGCCTTCCCGATACGGCGGTGCCGTCTGTTGATACCCTTTTATAAGGTTGAATATGGCATATATACTGATCATCGACAACAACAGGGAACGCAGAAATTACCTGCGTCACTTCTTAAAGAATTCGGGATACACGGTTGCAATCCAGAAAGACAGCGATCCGGATAATTCAGATTATTCTGTTTACGACATGGCGATTATCAATTATTTTCCGGATGTGAACCGAACCTGGGACCTTTTCCATCAATTGAAGCAAAAATGGCCGAACCTGCCATTGTTCGTGTTTTTCTACGCGGGCATTCAGGTTCTGCGGCAGTTGAAGGAGGCCATCGGCCAGGTCACGGCCCGCAGGCACTACCCCCTGATACCTGTGGCAAAGGCGATATGATGAAATAATCAATGTCGTCATCCGGTTGTTGCACACTGCCGAAACGGCCGATTCTGATCCGCTGATCATTGCAGAGCGGATTTGTTTTTCAGGGCCATTCAAAATCCACCGTAACGTCGAGTTTTTGGATTTTTCATCCATCGTGATTAAATTATTTTACAGAGGCGGGAATGGCCGGCCTGTCCACCACCATCAGATATGCGCAGAAGGAGCCGGAAATGTTATATCTTGGTTATTTTTCCTTTGATGAATTTGAAGAAGACAAGCTTCGTCATGGATACTTCACCTGTATCGTCGAATCAGACGGTCCTGAACGGGCGACGGATCAGTTCAGGCAATACATCACCGACATCAAAAACGCCAATGGGGAATCGCCCTTTAAAAACGTCGCCATCGTTTATCTGGAGGATATCATCGAAATTACCGCCCCTCCCCGGCAAGTGACGGTGACCTACTTCCAGTCGGCGGAAGGGGAATTTCCGGATTCCACCACCTATTCCCTCCCCTTTGCGGATGACGAAAATATCCGCGCGTTCGGTCTTCAGACCAATGTATCCAAAAATGAAGACGAGACTTCCGATGCCTACATCGAGGAAGAGCCCTTCATCGAATTCTGATCCGGAAGCAAAAGGATAGCTCATCCGGATACCGCGGCCAAGGGGCTATTTTAAGCACCCCGGCTGGTTTTTAGCATGATGAAAGGAGGTTATTATGCCCCATAGAAGATACGAGGAGGACCTGGTAAGGCAAATCGAAGCATGGAAGGAAAAAATTTCCGAGCTGGAAAACCGGGGCGAAAAACTCGATCCGCAAACCAAATCCGAGTTTCTTGATCTCATGAAACAGATCAATGCGAAAAATGAAGAAATTCAGAATATCATCGTTAAATTCGAAAAAGGAGGTGAAGTCGACCATTCCCGGTTGAGGTCGGAAATTGAAAACCTGCTGGCCGATCTCAATGAGAACTACCGGGATGCATTGTCATACTATCATTAAACATTAAACATCGACCATGTTGATATTTGAAATCCTGTTCGCTTTGATGCTGGCCCTGGTTCTGAGCCTGTCGATTACGGCGGCGCTGGGCCGGCGGCGGCCCGGGGACACGCTTTTCAGCACCAACATGGTCTTTTTGTTCGTGCTGATCTTTCTGGTTGCCTGGGCCGGCGGGATATGGCTCAAACCGCTGGGACCCCAATATTTCGGTATTTACCTTCTGCCGTTTTTCGTGGTGGCCATTCTGGTCTCCCTTCTGGTCATGGCGCTGGCGCCGCGGGGCCGACCCCGGACCCGGAAGGAAGCCATCGAGCAAAATATACGGGAAACCGAAGCGGAAAAAGCCTTCAGCATTTTTTTCTGGATTTTGGTCCTGGCGCTTCTATCGGCCATCATTCTCTTTTACATCACCTGAACAGGACCTCACTGGCATCAGATGACAAATTGAAAGGAACCAAAAGATGACATCCAATAAAGTCTCCTTAAAAGATATCAAGATGCAGATGGGCCAGATTTCGTCCCAGCTTGCTGAAATACGATCCAAATCGAGTCAGCTCAATGACGAGCACCGGGCCGATTTCACCGAATTGATGGATCGGATCGATAAAAACAACACGAATATCCAGCAGGTGGTCACCCACATGGAGCAGGCCGGCGAAAAAGACCAGCAGAAAATGCGGGTTCATTATGATCAACTGCTGACCGACCTCAATGACGATTTCCGCCGGGCCGTCAAATACTTTCCAAAATAATACCGGCGTATTCCAGCTGATGATGAAATCCGGCCAGCAAAGGGTGCCGGTTAATACGTGAGAAGGCGATACGCAGGCCGACGGCGCTTGCCTTGAACGCCCAAGGAAAAAGCATGAAATCGGAAGCCGGCCTGCCGCGCCCATGACTTTTTCTGCACGCCCGTCTACTTTAGATCACACCCGATCCCTGCCCGTTCTTGTCCTTTTCTTCCTGGCCTCCCTGTCGCCGATCTACCCGGTCAGATTTACAACTTGAAAATCAGCCCGGATTCGGTTCCAATTTGCTTATTTTTTTTCACATCTATGATTTCATCCATGCCGCTTCGGACCAATAAAAATTGCTTTATTTTCAAAGGCTTATTTGGTATATAATTTGCAAGTCTTATTTGGCGCATGACCGGAAAAAGTGCAGATCCGGTATTCAGGGCCGCAGGAATACCCGAGCGCAAGGCGCTGCGGTGGCGGCGGTGAGGATATAAAATTCGGAAGAACACCGAATGAACTGCGCTTTTTTTACGTCCCTGCGATGGTGAGCACGCAGCCCGGGAGGATCCGATGTCACAGATCGATGTCATTTATGAACGGTTACGTGAAAACGAACAGATTCACCGCAAGTTCAACCTGCTGGAATCGCGGATGATCGCCACTCTGAACTTCAGGGATTTTTTCGAATGCCTGATCACTGAAATGGCCGGTATTTTCGATGTTCCCCGGGTCTGGCTGACAGTGATCGAAGAAAGCCACCTGGCCGACCTGATCCGCCAGCTCAATGATTCCGAAATCATCGGCAAAACCACCTGCTTCATCAAAAAAAGCGATTTCGATGCGATCATCGGGGCGCAGGGCCGCCCCCTGCTGTTCAACAGCGACATGGCGCACTGCCGATCGTTTTTTCCTGACGGCCGCATATCATCCATCCGGTCGCTGGCCCTCACCCCGGTCACCATCGACGGCGAGGTGGTGGGCAGCCTCAACCAGGGGGACACCGACCCTGCCCGCTACGAGCCGGACATGGATACCTCCTATCTGGAGCAGTTGATGCTCAAGATCTCCCTGTGCCTGTCCAATGTCGCCGCCCATGAAAAGCTTCGCTTCTATGCGTACCATGATCCGCTTACCAACCTGTTGAACCGCCGGGCCTTTGAGGCCGAACTGGAGCGGGAAACCAGCCGCTGCGCCCGCCACGGTCAGCCCTTGTCGCTGGTGTTCATGGATGTGGATGCATTCAAGGACATCAACGACGGCTTCGGCCATGAAACCGGGGACATGGCCCTCAAATATGTGGCGGACGCGCTGACCGGGCTTTCGCGGAAAGAAGATATCGTGGCCCGATTTGCCGGAGACGAATTCGTGGTGATCCTGCCGGAAACGCCCCCGGAGATGGCTGATGCCTTCATGAAACGCGTTCAGGATTATCTCGACCGCCATCCCCTGTTCACCACCGGTGCGCTTTTCCATCTGGCCGTCAGTCATGGCGTCGCATCCATGGCGGATAGTGCCCCGGGACAGCCGGACCTGCTGGTCAAAAAAGCGGACGAGCGCCTCTACCGGGTCAAGGAGGACAAACGCCGCAACCGCCGGATTTCTAAAATCGCCTGAACAATCAAGCCCATGGGCTGCCCTTCCGGATGAAATTTCCTTTGATTTTCAGCTCCTGTGCACTATCTTTCTAAACAGGATTTCAGTGGGCGGGCCCCAACAAGGGCGTGATGATTATTCCACAAGGGCGTATCGGGCATGGATTTATCGGTCATCCAAAAACACGTGAACAAAGCCATCACCGTTATCGGAGACGATCTCCTCTGCCGCACAGAGCAGGGTGCGCCCGCAAACGCCATTGCCACGGTTTTCCCCTGCCACCGCCTGATCGTCACCGGCCAGGGCATACACGCCATGCAGATTCACCGGGCCCTGGAATATCTGCAGAACGAACAACCCGAAGAGACCGGCATCGATCGGATTGACGCAATCTGCCGGGATGCAGTGGCGCTCCATGTCAGAAACGCCTGCATCATCATCCGGACCGACCCGTACAGAATGGAACGGGTTTTTCTGGCCGATGAACTGCTCCAGGAAATCTACCCCAGGGAGTGTATCCGGTTTACCGGCCTGCACCAGGCCCAGGTCCGGGAGGCGCTGGCGCGCCGCGGCGAAATCTGGCGGTTTTCTTCGGCCCCGGTGCATCAAACGGATTTCGACCAGCTGATCCAAAACTGCCGGGTCCGCATCGGCACCGACACCCTTTATTACCACAATAAACACACGGGCGAGCACATCCTCACCCTCGCCGAATTCTCCAAAATTAAACCGCTGCTGCGCACCGCCCCCGATCAGGCCGCCCTCCGGATCAGGGAAATCCTGGAATTCAGCCGGCTCATCAACGCCCAGGGCTATCCGGAGATAACCTTTCTGGTGGCGTCGGATCAGGCAATGGAAATACAAATTTTAGAAGATGTTCTGCAACTGCTGGAAAAGGCCGACCCTGCCGCGGATGCCGGCGCAGAAGCGTTGTTTGACCAGCTTCTGACCCGATTTTCCCAAATCGCCGGCCCGGGGCTGACCAGCGACGATACCCATTGCGATGCCTGGCGGCTGGCCATGATGAGCCGCCTCTTCAATATCGATGAGCAGACCACTTCGGAATGGTCGTTGGGCCTCGGCCCCGAGTTCTACCTCAATATCAGATGGCTTTCCGGCGCCCGGATCATTGCCGGTGAGGCGGTTTTCGATCCCGCATCCGATCCCCGGGTCAGGCGCCTGATCCTGCATTTTACCTCTACGCGCAACGACTGCATATCCATAAACGTGGGCCGGATCGAATCGCCGCTGACCGAAAGAGATCGGACCGGCGAGGAGCGGGAGGTTTACATCGTCGCCCTGGAGCGGGCCGGCGGCGCAAAAGAGATCCGCCATATCCGGATGAGCAAATGGGATGTCCGGCACCGTCTGAAAAAAGGCATCCCCCTGGCCCAGGCGGTATCCGAAACGCGAAAATACCGGGACTACATCATTGACCGCCATACCGCGGCCCGGGCGCTGAGACTGCCCATTGTGCATTATGAAGAAATCTGCATCGAAGACGCATGCGATTCAGATATTATCCCGGTGTATTATTTCGAGCGCGACTATGTGCCCGGGGTGGTGACCTGCCGGATATCACCGTTTCTCTACGAAGGCGATAATTTCATCATCCGGCTGGCCGATCTGCTGGGCCGGGCCGCCGCAGACAGCCTGGTCCTGGGCCGGACCGACCCGCGGACCGGCAGGCTCTATTTCGATGACGGCGACGAGGTGATCCAGCTGGACCCCGGGGGCATCCCCTGCAACCTGGTGATGATCGAAACCACCGGATCATTCAATGACTGGACCTCACCGCTGACCCGCTGGGCTGCCCATTGCGCCGATCAAATGGCGGTTCATATCAACAGGGCAAGGCGCCAGGAAATGGCGGAAACCGCCTGCAAAGCCGCCGTGGATGCCTTTTCAGGCGGACTGGAATCGGAAATCCGTCGCATGCAGGCACTCCTCGATGATGCCGATGCGGGCCTTATCCATTTATTTGAAAATCGCTCCGGTGAATGGGGCGGCATCCGATGCCGGTGGGAAGGCGTTCTCGACCGTCTGCGATCGGCGCCCGTCAACAGCCTGAGGCAGATGATCGAAGAACGTCTGAATCAGTATCCGGTCAGTGGGGACTGAAAGATTATTTTTCCCCGGTTTTGTTTGCGCCCTTGCGGGTGCCCCGCTTTTGAGGCGCCTGGCGCCGGGGAGGGATCTGGCTGCCCAGGATCAGCCGTTTGAACAGAGAAGCGATTTTGCGGCCGGGGACGCCCGAGGCGGCATAACCGATCCCGGTCATCATGACATAGAGCATGATGCGGGCGCCGGTTCCCATTTCGGGTTTTACGATATATGGAACTGCAAGAACGGAAATGATGATCCCCGTTAGAATCCGCCACGTGTCGGGCAGAAACAGGATATAAAAGATAACGTATGCCGGCGTGAGGGGCCTTTTTCGCAAGTTTCACCTGTCCTGTTCATCTGATGCGCTGCTGCCCGCACGTGTAACAGATCATCGATTGCAAGGCAACTGCAAATCTTCGCATCATTCGCATCATACGGACGGAGCTTTCGGGAAATGTGAAAATTTGCGGGATCAGCCCTGAAAGATGGACCTATGCTTCGGGCACGCCCATGTAGATGACCGCGTTATGCGCCTTTCCGTCATCCTCGAGCGGGATTTTCCCCCCGGGGATTTCCCGCTCATCAAGGAGGACCTTTTTTACCCCCCGGTTCACGCCCGCTGAGTTGTCCACCCGGATCCGGTAAATCGTTTTGCCGAAACGGTAGGACAGGTCATACCCCGGCCAGCTTTTGGGAATGCAGGGATTGATTTTCAGCAGGTCCCCTTCGCGCTGCACCCCCAGGATGGCCTCTGCACCCAGGCGGTACATCCACCCGCCGGATCCGGTATACCAGGTCCAGCCGCCCCGTCCCGCATGGGGCGGGATGCTGTAGACATCGGCGGCAATCACATACGGTTCCACCTTGTACTGCTCCACTTTTTGGGGCGTGTCGCCATGATGGACGGGATTTAGCAGGGAAAACAGCTCAAAGGCGCGATCCCCCTGCCCCATCTGCGCAAAGGCCCACACGGTCCATATGGCGGCATGGGTGTACTGCCCCCCGTTTTCCCGGATTCCCGGAGGATAGCCCTTGATGTAGCCCGGATCCCGGGGGGTCTGGTCGAAGGGCGGGGTGAACAGCTGAATCAACTGTTTCTGCCGCTGCACCAGCAGGTCATCCACCGACTGCATGGCCGTTTTCGTCCGCTCCGGATCGGCCGGGCCGGAGATGACCGACCAGGACTGGGCGATGGCATCGATCCGGCACTCATCGGATGCAGATGCACCCAGCGGCGCACCGTCGTCGTAAAATCCACGCAAATACCACTGGCCGTCCCACGCGCTCGATTCAAGCTGCGCCAGCAGTTTCTCCTTCTCCCCGATAAAGGCTTCCGCCCGGCTCACGTCGCCTTTGAGCCGGCAGATCCGGGCATATTCATCCAGCACCGCCCGTAAAAACCAACCCAGCCAGACGCTTTCCCCCCGGCCCCTGATCCCCACCCGGTTCATGCCGTCATTCCAGTCGCCGGCCCCGATCAGCGGCAGGCCGTGCACACCGCGGGTGCTCCCCCTGGCAATGGCCCTGAGGCCGTGTTCGTATATCGTGTGGGTCTCCGGTGTGCGATCATAGTGGCCGTATCGCTCTTCCTCATCGGGTTCCAGCGGCTTGCCGGTCAGGAACGGGGCCTCTTCGTCCAGGATCGATGCATCGCCGGTGGTTTTGACATACTGGGCGATGACAAAGGGGAACCACAGCAAGTCGTCGGAAATCCGGGTGCGCACGCCCCGGCCGGACGGCGGATGCCACCAGTGCAGCACGTCGCCTTCTTCGAACTGGTGGCGGGCGGCGCGCAGGATGTGCTCCCGGGTAATGTCCGGCCGGGTATGCACCAGCCCCATCACGTCCTGGAGCTGGTCCCGGAACCCGAATGCGCCGCTGGACTGGTAAAGGGCCGAGCGGCCCCACACCCGGCAGGAAAGATTCTGATACAGCATCCAGCGGTTTACCAGCAGGTCCATCGCCGGATCGGGCGTTTTGACCGTGACGGCGGACAGGGCTTCCTCCCAGAAGGCGTCCATTTCTGCAAATGCCGCATTGATGCGCCCGGGCGCCTTGTACTTCTGGATCAGCAGAAGGGATTCCTGCCGGTTGGCCCCCTGGCCCAGCAGAAAAGCCACTTCCCGGGTCTCGCCCGGGGGAAGATCGATATGCACCTGGACTGCCGCACAGGGATCATCCCCGGGCCTCACGGCGCTGGCCAGCCCGATCCGCGACAGTGCCGCCGGATGCCGGTAATCTCCCATGCGCCCCAGAAATTCGGTGCGGCTGCCGGTCAGGCCGTGCAGCTCTTTATCGGCGGTCAGAAACGCCACCCGGTCCGCAAATTCGATGTTGTAGGGATTTTTCGCCAGCATTGCCTGGCTTTCGGCATCGTATTCGGGAATCACATAGGCCTGCATGCCGTCCCGGTCCGGGCCCAGAACCCATTCGGCATAGCAGGTGGCGGTAATCCGACGCGGACGCCTCCCGGCATTTTCCAGGCGGACCTCCATGATCTTGACCGGCGCATCCTTGGGGCAAAACATCCGCACCCGCTGCCTGAGATTGTGGCTGTGGTGCTCAAATACGGTGCAGCCCGCACGGTGCCGGATCAGAAACGGCGCCGATACGCCGGCGGGCAGGGGCGTGGGGGACCATACCTGGGCGGTCTCCTCGTCCCGGAGATAGATCGCCTCTCCCGGCGGATCGGACACGGGATCATTCTGCCACGGGGTAAGCCGGTTTTCCCCGCTGTTTTCCGCCCAGGTGTTGCCGCTGCCGGATTCCGACACGATAAACCCGAAGCCGGGATTGGCGATCACGTTGATCCAGGGCGCCGGCGTGGCCCTGCCCGGTTCCAGGTAAATGATATATTCACGTCCCGTCCGGGCTGAACCCGCCCAGGCCGTTGTCGAACATGAGGTCATCGGGCCGCGAAAGCTTTCCCGTGTGCTCATCTGTCTCTGCCGGCGACAGGGAGGCGGCAAAATCCGGAAGCATGGGCGGCGGCCCCAGGATCCGGGAGAGCTGCGCGGAAAGCCCCCCGTTTTCCCCGTCCAGCACCGCCCGGGCCGCGGTGCCCAGCAGCACCCCTTCTGCTTCTTCCATCTGGTCGGCCCGGAGCAGGAAAATGCCCCCCCGCTGGTTCATCCACCCGTCGCCGCCGGTCCGGCCGATCAGGCGCCGCAGCTGCCCCTGGAGTTCCTGGGCATACCCGGTCTCTTTCATGTTCAATATCACCAGGTCGATCTTGATGCGGCGATTTCTGAAATAGGTGTGGGCCCGCAGCAGTTCGTATGCCAGCAGCAATTCCGCTTCGCTGCTGATCCGGGCCAGCAGGATGGGGTAGTCACCGGAGATGGCATGGGGCCACAGGGCCGGCTGCCCCAGGGTGTTGGCCCCCAGAATGGACGGATTGGCCCGCAGGGCCGGCACGGGGTACAGCATGACCGAAAACAGCTGCTGAATCTGGTCGAGCTCCGCTCCGGAGAGTTCGAGCTGCTGCATTTCCTGTCGGCTCTGGGATGCGGCCCGGTCAAATACACGGCCGATCAGCGACCGGTCCCGGTAGCGGCCGGATAGCTCCAGGGCCATTTTTTCCGACTCTGCGGACAGGGTGACGAATATCAGCTGAACCGGTTGATCGGGCGCTATGGCGATGTCCGTGCCCAGAGACATGATCGGGTCCAGGGTCGCCCCCGCCGTTCCGGAAAGGCCGCCATTTTCTTCCGAGAGCGCCAGCGGGCGGCGGACGCAACGCTGCCGCCCCAGGAACCGGGCGCGGTCGGATTCATACGCCACTTCCGGTTTCTGCCCGTCGGGGATGACCAACCCGTGAAACAAAAAAACCGTCTCTTCCGAGGCGGCCCGGGGCCGGCGCCTGAACAGCAGCCCCTTTACCGCATCGTGATATCGACTCTCGATGAAGATGCGGTTGAATCCCGGATGGCGGCGGTCGGCGGCCATGGGGGCCAGAACGACCTCGGCGTAGCTGGCCACCTGCAGGTGCCGGATGGTGGTCCCCAGGTTGGTCAGGGTCAGGCGGCGGATTTCCACCGGGTCATCCGGCGACACCGTTATTTCCAGATGCGCGGCGATGTCCTGAAACTGAGACCGGAAATCGGCCTGGTGTGCCGAAAAATGGACTTCCGCATTCTTCACCGCGGCCGCCGTGGGCTGAAAGGCCGCCGACCAGAGGACATTTTTCTCCACATCCCGGATATAGATCCATGTTCCCCAGTTCTCCAGCGTGGCGTCTGATCGCCACCGGGTCAGGTCCGTCTCTCCGAAGCGGCTGAATCCGCTGCCCGAACTGCTGACAAAAACGGTGTAGGATCCGTTTGACAGCACGCATACCCGGGGATACGGCGCGTGCACCGGCACCGGCCAGGGTTCATACACGGTCCTTTGCTTGACCCGGGTCTTGGCGGCGGCTTCCTCCTCGGGCACCTGCTCGATGGGCGCCCGGGGAGAGAGTTGCTCCTGCAGAAGGAGTTCCACACTCTGCACCCGGGGATTGCGGTGGAACCGGTTGATCATGATATCTTCCAGGAGATAGTTGGTCAGCGACAGAAAGATCATTCCCTGGTGATGGCTGTAAAACGAGCGAATGATGGCGTGATCCTCTCCCAGGGCCAGCCGCGACACCGTAAAATCGATGGACTCATACATCCCGTAGTTTCCCAGGGCGCCCATCCGGATGAGCCGGGCGATGTTGTCCATCACCGTTTTCGGTTTGACGGGCAGGGCCAGAAGAGAGGCGTAGGGCGCCACGACCAGATCTTCCTCCAGACCGCGCTTGTATCCCAGCCCCGGCACCCCGAAGGCCCGGTACTGGTAATTCATGTCCCGGTCGAACCGGTAGTAGGCCGATTCCGAGATTCCCCAGGGAACGCCCTTCTGCCGGCCGTACCGGATCTGGCGCTCCACCGCGGCCTGGTCGCTCTGGCCCAGCAACGAATTATCCCATTCCCGCATCAGCAGCATGGGCATGAGGTATTCGAACATGCTGCCGCTCCAGGAAAGCAGGCCCCGCATGCCGTCTACCAGGGTCAGCGGCCGGGAGAGATGGATCCAGTGTTTCTGGGAAATATCGCCCTTGGCGATGGCCACCAGGCTGGCAATCCTTGCTTCTGAAGCCAGCAGATCGTAATGGTTCTGATCCGACAACCCCGCATCCACATTGTAACCGATGCGAAAAATCTGCCGCCGGAGATTAAACAGGAATCTGAAATCCATTTCCATGACGTAGGCTTCCGCCTGGCGGCTGATGGCCTGAAATTCGGCCGTCAGTTCGGCCGCCCCCCGGCAGGCGAATACCAGTGAGTCCGCCAGCCGGTCGCACCATTCCAGGGCCTGCTGCTGCGCATCGGATGCGGCGGCCGAAAGCAATGCCGCCCGCAGCCGGTCCAGGTAGACGCGCCCCTGATCACAGGCGAAATTGACGTCTTTGAGCCTCGGCATCACCGGCAGCGACCCTTTTAGCGCCTGCCAGGCATCCGCCACCGGGGCACCGGCGGTTTTAAAATATTTTGGCGCCCGGTCCAGCATGGAGATCCATGGGGCCAGACGGATCAGCTCCCGGCGGGCAGACCGCAGCTGATAGCGGATCCGCTCCGTCCACAGCCGCATGCTGTTGAGATCATCCGCATTCAGCAGGTTTCCTTTTTCCTCCACCAGGACCGCCAGCCGGCGGTCCAGTTCCCTGCGGTCATCCTTTTCCAGCGATTCCAGCAGGGACATCCAGCGGCCGGGCTCTTCGCGCACCGCCAGTACTTTTGACCGTATGTGTTTCCACTGCTCCTGGAGCGGCCGGATGGCTTCGGCTTCTGATTTTTCAAAACCTTCGACGATTTCATCCATCACGTCCAGGGTATCCAGGATCCCCTGCCAGCGCTCCCACCGCATCAGGGGCGTCTCGCCCATTTCCAGGCACCCTTCCCTGAGCGCCAGCAGAAAAGCGGCCAGGTTGCCGCTGTCCACGGTGGAGACATATCGGGGCGGCAGCGGGGCCAGATTGCGGGTGTCGATCCAGTTTAAAAAATGCCCCCGGTAGCGCTCCAGTTTTTCCATGGTGTCGAAGGTGTTCCGAAGGCGGATCGACAGCAGCGGCAGACCGATATACCCCAGGTCATGGGCGGCTAAAGTGGACAGGAGCAAAAGGCCCAGGTTGGTGGGCGAAGTCCGGTGGGCCACGGTTCCCCGGGGGGACTCCTGGAAATGATCCGGGGGGAGCCAGTAATCGTCGGGCCCGGCAAACTGTTCGAAAAAAAACCAGGTCCGCCGGGCCAGACGCCGGATCTGGTATCGCTGGCCGGCTTTGAGCATTTCGGGCTCCGTCCGGGTCGGCCGGCTGATATAGAATGCAATCCGGGGCGACAGGAACCAGGCCGCCAGCAGGGGCAGCGCCACGGCCAGGTCGGTCAGCTGAAACGATCCCACCAGAAAAGCAAGGCCCAGCGCCGAGCAATGATGCCCCGCCCATCTGCTGCCAGTAGTACAGGTGCCGCCGCTTTTTTTCAAACAGGCGGATGGTGCTGGCCGAGGTGGCCCACTCCAAAAGGTGTTTGCGGGAGACGGTGATCCGGAAAACCGTCCTTATAATGGCATCGACTGAAATTATCGACTCATAGGGGAGAAACACCAGCAGCAGCAGCCACCGGATGGCGGATGTCCGGGTGGGGCGGGCCCCGCCTTTGACGATCGTTCTCCTCCATGGCTTGTGGGGCATTTGATTGACCACTGAAATGGCCAGGGGAACGGCCGAAAGCAGCAGGGCAAAAACGGTCCAGGCCAGTTCGGATCCCGGAAAAACGATCCAGAGTCCGATGAACAGCAGCAGGAGCGACGGCTGAAAAAGGCTGCGGATCAGGTTGTCCAGGATTTTCCACCGGCTGATGACGGAAAGCCGGTGCTGACGGGTGATCTCATCGGGATAAGGCCGCCTGGACAGCCAGGGCAGCAGCTGCCAGTCCCCCCGGACCCACCGGTGCAGACGGCGGGTGTACACCAGGTAGTCGGGCGGATTTTCTTCCATCAGGACCACATCCGTGACCAGCCCCACCCGCACATGAAGCCCCTCGAACAGGTCATGGCTCAGCAGGGCATTGTCCGGCACCCGGCCGTACATGCCGCATTCGAATGCGCTCACATCGTATATGCCCTTGCCGGTGTAGATGCCCTCCCCGAAAAGGTCCTGATACACATCGGATATTGCCATGGCATACAGGTCCAGCCCGCTGCTCCCGGTGAAAATCCGGGTGAAGGCCGATCGGTTGGCGCTGGCCGGCCGGGTTTCCGTCCGCGGCTGAAGCACGGTGTACCCCGAGACCACTTCCCCGGTTTTCGGATCGAATTTCGGCCGGTTCAGCGGATGGGCCAGTGTTCCCACCAGCCGGTGGGCGGTTTCCCGGGGAATCATGGTGTCGGCATCCAGGGTGATCACGAAACGGACGCCCTCGAGGCGCTCGAGTTCGCCCACCTGGACCGCATACGAGGTCTCCCCCTCCTTGAGCAGCCACCGGTTGAATTCTTCCAGTTTGCCGCGCTTTCGCTCCCAGCCCATCCATTTCCCTTCTCTGGGATTCCACAGCCGTTCCCGGTGAAACAGGTAAAAGGGGGCATGGGGCAAATCCGCTTGATCGCCGGTCCGGCGATACCGCTCATTGAGCTGCTGGAGGCCGGCAATGGCAAAGGAGATCCGTTCACGGTCCTCCGGCATCTCTTTTTCGGGTGCGTCCGGTAAATCCGACAGCAGCGCAAAAGACAGCCTGGGATCGGGATTGCCCAGGTAATGTATCTCCAGCTGACGCAGCAGGGATTCGACTTCTTCGTTATCCGAGAATATGGCGGGAATTACGATGATGGTCCGCCATTCGTCGGGTATGGATTGACTGAAATCGAGCTTGGGCAGCAAGGCCGGAGGGAGCAGGCGGGTAACCGCCCAGTTCACCAGGGCGGTGGCCGCGGTAATGGCGGGAATCAGCGACAGTACAAAAACAGCGAAAAGCTGTGGCAATGATCCCCCCTGCCGGTAGCCAAACCCCACCAGGCCGGCCAGGATCAGCAGGCAAACAAATCCGATGGCCCCGAGGTATGCCCCCGTGGCCCCATGGCGCACCAGGCGCAAAAAGCGATCAAACAGGGAGGCTTTAAATCCGACTGCGTCTTCCAGGCGGCTGCGGCCGGCATCGATGAGGTAAAATCCCACATGGGCTTCCCGGCGGTCGGCTTTCCCATGGCCCTCTGACTGAGCCCGGGCGAGCCGGATAGCTTCTTTTGCGATCTGGGTTTCGCTGAGCATGGAACCCAGCGCCAGCTTCTCGATTTGTTTCCGGTAGGTGTCCCGGGATGCAAAATCCATCCGGGCATAGGCTCCGGATGGATCGGCGGTCAGTATCTGCTCCACGCGGCTGGTGCGTTCAAAAAATTCTTTCCAGTCCCGGGTGGCAATCATCCTCAGGCTCACAATGGAATTGGCCACCAGGGTTTCATCATCTGTGTCGATGCATTCGGCCGCTTCAGCCGGCTGCGGTTTTGCGGTCATCCCGGTGATCCGGCCGATCGCCGCCGTCAGGCATTCCAGCACCCCGAAGCGGAGCATGACCGGCAAGGCCCAGATCTCCCCGATCTCCAGTATCTCTTCCTGCTGGCTGGCATTTACGTAATCGGTGATCTGGTCTTCCTTGAGTTCGCCATTGCAGGCACGGATGATATCCAGTGCCACCGCGTACACCCGGGGTTTTCCCTTGAGATCGGTCTGGGCAAGCTTCGGCAGCTGACGGTAAAACGCACTGGGCATGTCGTGCTCGATCTGACGCCAGGCCTGCTCCACCACATGAAAATTGTCCAGGAGCCATTCGGATGCATAGGAACGGGTAAACTCCTGATCCGATTCCCGGGAAAACCCTTTGTAGGCATCCTTGAGTACAGATTTTTGCGCATCGATCCGGGAGGCCAGCCACTCCGGCCGGCCGGGTGTCCGCACCGTTTTCCGGGACCGGTCCGGACGCGTGGGCCCTGCTTTTCCGCTGCCTGCCGGATCTGTGTTTGCGGGCGCCGATCGCAATTTTGCACCATTTTCGCGTCCGCCTGTCTTGGTGGGCATCGGCTAATGTCCTTTTTTCTGGGCGGCTGCTTTTTCCGCAGCAGACGGTTCGATCTGGTCCGGGGGGACATCCTGCATGATCAGCAGCGGAGTGGTGCCATATTCGATAAAAGTGGCGGTGATACCGCCGTATCCCCAATGGGTCCTTCCGGAATAGCCATGGGCGCTCATGATGACCAGATCGGCATTTTCCTCATTGATCAGTTCGTGCAGCCGCGGGGCGGTATCCTCGGCCGTTATCAGCCGCGTTTGAACCTCTACCGGCAACCTGGATTTTAAAACCTCGAAATGCTTTCGCATCTCTTCATGGTTGTGTTCCACGATCCGATCGGCCAATTCCAGATCTTCGGGATTGGGCGGGGCGAAGCGGGGCATTTCCGGCCGGGGGACCACGTGCGCCAAAATAAGCCGTGCATCCAGGAAACTGGCCAGCGTGGTAGCGGGGGGAAGGACGTATTCCGATCGGCGGGATCCGTCCAGGGGAATGAAGATTTTTTTGAACTCGATGGAAAGGTCGGGATCGATCCCTTCCCGATAGGCCCGGATGATCATGAAAGAGATGCGCGCCCGGGCAATGACTTTTTGCAGCACGCTGCCGGCGTTCCATCCGGAAAGCCCGCTGCGGCCATGGCTGCTGACGATGATCAGGTCATTGTCTGTTTCATTGATAAATTCCAGTATCCGCTGGGCCGGCTTCCCCTCCATGAGGACATATTCAGCCGTGATCCCCTCTTTTTCAAACCGGGATACCAGCCCCTCCATGTAGGAACGGGCCGCCTTTTTGCACATGTCCCACTCCAGCGGATCAATCGGCGACAGGCAGTCGTCGGTGACGGTGTTCTCCATGACCCGAAGCAGCGTGACCCGAGCGCCGAAAGCCTTTGCGAACACCAGGGTGCAGGATACCGCAACTTCCGCCAGCCGGGAACCGTCCAGCGGCATCAGTATGTGCCTGAACATGTTGATCTCCTTGATGGAATATTGATCTTTCTGAAAACGGCAAGGCCCGGGCACAGAAGTTGAAAAACCGCCCCTGATGCCTGAAAAGTATCAGCGCATGACATCCGGCTTCTTATCCTCAAGGCCCGGATTATCTGACTTCAATCGAAGTGCTTTGAATGAAAATACGCGGGTTCATCCAAAATGGATATACGGTAAATCCGGTATTCACCGGTCTGCAGGACTGTAAAAAGAAATGATGCATCCGGCCGCGCCATTGACAAAAAAACCGGCGCTGCACTAGAGTAATCCATATATTTTCCCCTTGACAATCGCTGCATTTGCCTCTAATAAATGAGGCCTTGATCCCCAGTAGCTCAGTCGGCAGAGCAGGTGGCTGTTAACCACCGTGTCCGTGGTTCGAGTCCGCGCTGGGGAGCCAAACAAACCCAAAACCGGGTACTCCTTTTGCAGGAGCCCCGGTTTTGTTTTTTTGGATGGCGCTTACCAGGGCCGAATAACTGCCCGTAATCACCATCTTGTTTAAGCGGCCGGATTTGGATTCAGTTATCCTGCTTTTACGTCCACCTTAAAAAAACCTGCCAGTTCATCCCTCTGCGATCCTTTTCTGGTTATTCACTTTCTATGGTTTTCATTAATTCATTAGCAATATTGGCGCTTTCAATGCGCATGATGCTTTCCTGGGCACTGCCATAACTCAACAGATTGATACTGCCGTACCACACCACCTTTTGATCCATAATGGCAAACTTCTGGTGGATATCTGATTTGAATACAACGTTAAGGCCATTGCCGATTAAAAGATCCAGGGCTTTTTGCATAGCAGGGTGATCCTTCTCCGGGAAATCCTTTTTCGGACGCGTTACGACGGTGACATGGATATGTTTACCGGCTGCGACGTTCAGATTCTGCACCATTTGCTGCGTGCGTCTTTTCCTTACAAACGGGCTTACGATGATGATCTCCTTTGTCGAGCGCAACAATGTCCTGGTTGAAAACTGGCAGAAAATTATCCTTATCGAAGATGATATCCAAAGGCGCGTCCGCTGACACTTCACCTTTGGCTTTATATCCCATCGAAGCGTACCCGTTCAGCCGCTTCTGATACATTTTTTCCAGCATCTTTATCTGGATATCCACATAGTCATAAATTCTCACCTCTTTTTTCGTTTCAAACAGCCGGTGGAGCCTGCCTGCATATTGCTGCAGCGTTCCCTTCCACGATATGGGCATGGCCAAAAACAGCGTATCGAGACGGGGCTCGTCAAAACCTTCTCCGATAAAATGGCCGGTTGCCACCAGAACAACAGGGTTGTCGGCGGGAATATCGTTTATACGTTCAAAGGCTTTCTGCGTTGATTTTCTGCCCATTTTGCCTGTCAGGCTTATCACATCCGGAATGTGTTCTTTCAACTTCCCTGCGAGATTCTCGACATGGGCTGTTCTGAGGGTCAGCACAAGACAATTTCTGCCCTGATGATGGTTTTTCAATACATCTTCGATGATCTGCTGATCCCTGAAATCATTTTCCATGATCTCGGTATATAATGCCTGAATGGTCAGGTCTTTGGGGTCAATGTCCAAGGGTATTCTCAAGGAAGTGAATCGGGGGATGATATAGTGGTCAAAGGGCCTGTTTTCCGCTTGTTTTCTGGGATTGTCCCGATATCGGATGGGGCCGCATTGCATGAACAGAATCGGGTGATGTCCATCCTTTCGTGCCGGGGTGGCGGTAAGGCCATAAACATATTTCGCCGGGGTGGTTTTCAGAATCTGTTCATAGGTGAAGGCCGACGCATGGTGACACTCATCGGCAATAATCAGGCCGTAATTTTTGACGCAATCCCTGACCTCGTCTTTGCCTGCTTAACGATTGCATTACCGCAATATCGATGATGCCGCTTGAGGTATCCTTGCCTGCACCGATTTGCCCGATAACATGTTTGATCTTTTTGCGACCCCTTTTCCCGGCGGCGATGATCGGTTCCGCCGGTACGCTTTCGTTAACTTCTAGAAATTCCGACAATTTTTCCTTCCATTGCGACAGCAGGCTGACTTTGTCCACCAGGACCAGCGTGTTTATTTTCATTTCTGCTATCAATTTGATCGCTACAATGGTTTTGCCGAAAGCCGTCGTACCTGAAAGTATGCCGGTGTTATGCCGGAGCAGGTGGCCGAGGGCCAGGGTTTGTTCGTCCCGGAGATGACCTTTGAACTTTACATTTATGGGTCTGCCGTGAAAGGTCCTGTCGATCATTTCGAATGCGATTCCGAGTTTGTGGAGTTCATCGACCAGGTCAGCCTCGCACCCCCTGGGCAAACACAGATAATCTCGTGTTTCATCCGCACAGGAAATGACCCTTGGATGGTTATGTGTCGGCAAACGCATGGCCTGCTGCCGGTAAAACATCGGGTTTTTAAAAGATGCGATACGTTTTATTCGATTCAACGCCCGCTGAGAGATCCCTGCTTTCGGAAGAAACAGCATGTTCGCCTTGACGATCATAACGTTATCGGGAAAATCGCTTTTATCCAGGATGACTTGGGGCTTATGCGTTTCCCAGGGTTTCTCCTCTTCTTCATCGACCTTCAAATCGCCCAGTTCATTCCCGGGGGAAATGGCGGGAATAAGATGTTTAATGCGGCTTTCCGATATCTTTTGAATTCCGGAAAGAAACGCCCACTGGTCCGGATACGATTGAAAATCATCATCGATGAATTCGCTGTTGGCATTTTCCCTTGCTTCTTTTTGCAATGGCAGTGCGATCAGATTCCCCAAACCGCCCTTGGGCATGGTATCCTGGCTGGGAAACAGCCGATCATAGGATTTGAATTTGATTTCATGCCGTCTGCTCATAGCAGAGGTTAAAATGGCCGTAGCGAATTTACGCGCCAGGACGGCGGAAATGGGATGCTCAAAGAACAACCAGGCATGGCAGCCCTTACCGGAACGTGATCGCTCAACGGCTATGGGGATCATGAACTCATTGCACACCTCCCGCACGGCCGTGATATCCTTTTCCCAATCATCCTTGTCAAAATCCATAGCCAGAAAACGGCACGTTTCATCCGGCAGCATGGGATAAATGCCGATAACGATATTGCCTCTCAAATGATGCTCAACAACTTTTTCATTCAATCCTGCATATGCTTTGTGATTGCATTTTAAGCAGGAAATTTTTGGTTTCTCGCATATCCCTGGCTGCCATTCATTCAGACAGACCGGTGCATAACCCGATTTCTCTTTACTTTTGTTTTCCCATTGTTTCGCGTAAACATCTTCACGGCCGTTGAAAAGCCACATGAACAGATGAATTTTGGAAAGAGAATCCGATGTGCAATCCAAACCTGAAAAGAAGTTCTTTTGAGCCGATTCATCGTCAGTTACTTTTCTTTCGGTGCCTTTTACTGAGGCAGTCGTTGGGATAGCCTCAGATGCCGGCAGCCCCAGTTGGGCTTTTAACCGGATATTTTCTTTTGTTAAGCGGTCTAACTGCTCCAGGAGGGCGTTATATTTTTCGAGTAATTTCTGATAATCCATACAGATATCATTTGATTCAGACAAAAAGTTTTCGTTTGTCAACAAGTGGTTACAATATGTCTGATCTGAATTTAAAAAATAAATCAAGGGACTTTTTTAATACTCTGCACCTGTTTTCATTAAATTGCATGTTTTTAACATTTGCTGAAAACGATTATAATTGCTGCTTGAATTTGTTCGGAGACCGGCTGGAGAGATAAGGGTTTAAGGGAAGGAAAAAACAATCTGCGATATGTTCCGTTACCGCCGAAAACTTGGTGAAGATCTGGCCATGGGCCTATCGGCGAAATCTGATCCTCAAGGGGGCACTTCTCTTCCTTGTTCATGAAATGTCGTTGCTGCGTCCTACTAAGGATATCGACTTTCTTGGTTCTTCAACTCCCAATGAGCTAAATGAGATCCGAAACGCGGTTGTTGCAATAGCCAGTATCGACTTGGATGACGGCGTGAGGTTCAACCACGAATCGGTCATCGTCGAACGAATTACAGAAGGCGCCGAATATAAAGGAGTCCGGGCGAAACTTGATCAGAAAATAATGGTTACTTGAAAATTCGGATTGACATTCCGAATTTTCAAGTTTAATTTTTTTGCTATGATCATTGAAAGGCCTTTTTATATTCAGCAACTCAATACCGCACTGCGCCGGTCTCCGGTCACGGCACTCCTCGGCCCTCGTCAATGCGGTAAAACGACGCTTGCCAGAATGTTCGGCAAGGAAAGAAATGCCATCTACTATGATCTGGAATCAAGACCGGACCAGCAGCGCCTCCAGAATCCGGAACTTGTATTGGGCGGAGCGAAGGGCCTCGTAATCCTTGATGAAATCCAAGCAATTCCGGAGCTTTTCAATGTGCTCCGGGTGCTGGTGGACCGGCCTGAAAATAAAGCCAGATTCCTGGTGCTGGGGAGCGCATCCCCTGAAATTGTTAAAAATGTTTCAGAATCGCTGGCGGGCCGGGTGGAATTTATTGAACTGTCCGGATTTGACCTGCTGGAAATCGGAAAAACGAACTGGCGAGAAATCTGGCTCCGCGGTGGATTCCCCCGTTCTTATCTTGCGGGCTCGGATGAAGACAGCAGGGCATGGCGCGAGGGATTTATCAGAACTTTTCTGGAACGGGACATGCCGCAGTTGGGAATATCCATTTCTTCGGCGGCCATGCGCCGTTTCTGGACCATGCTGGCCCATTCTCACGGACAGGTCTGGAATGCCTCTAAACTGGCGCGTTCAATGGGATTGTCGGACAAAACCATTCGCTCCTACCTGGATATCCTTGCCGGAACATTCATGGTGCGCCAGCTGCAGCCTTGGTTTGAAAATATATCCAAACGCCAGGTTAAATCTCCTAAAATTTATATCAGGGACTCGGGGATTCTGCATGGACTTCTCGATTTTGCAGATATGCATGTTTTATTGGGACATCCGCAGGTGGGACCCTCCTGGGAAGGCTTCGTTATTGAACAGGTGCTGCGGATCATCAGACCTTCCCAGGCCTATTTCTGGAGCACCCACAGCGGTGCTGAGCTTGATTGTTTTTTTATGCATCAGGGCAAGCGCTATGGCATAGAGGTGAAGTTTTCCGAATCACCGGTGCTGACAAAATCGATGCACGCCGCACTGGCCACTCTCAAACTGGATCATCTCTGGATCATTTACCCGGGTGAACATTCCTATCCGGCAGAAAAAAACGTTTCAGTTCATTCAGTTACCGAAATTCAGGATTTGCAGAAGGCGATCCAGCCAACCTGAAGCAATGCGTTATTGTTATGAATCATGTGTTATGGGGACGGTCATGCGCAAATGCGTTGATTTGCCGCTTCAAGGATGATATCCGTTAGTCATGCCGAGACGATCCAGGATAGATGCGCCCGGCGCCCTGCACCACATCATGGGCAGGGGAATCGAGGGGCGGAATATTTTCAGAAACAACACCGACCGGAATGATTTTGTTGATCGACTGAGCACGATCATCGCCGACACCCGGACTTTGTGTTATGCATGGGCCCTGATGCCCAACCACTTTCATCTGCTTTTGAGAACAGGCAATGTTCCGATTGCCACGGTCATGCGCCGGCTGCTGACTGGATATGCAGGCGCATTCAACCGCCGGCACAAGCGACGAGGACATTTGTTTCAAAACCGGTACAAGTCGATTTTGTGCCAGGAAGATGCTTATTTGAAAGAGCTGGTGCGATACATTCATTTAAACCCTTTGCGGGCAGGGATTATGGCGGACCTTGATGCTCTGGATGGCTACCGGTATTGCGGCCATAGCCGCCTCATGGGACGTGCAGCCGATCAATGGCAGGCTACGGATGCCGTTTTGGGGATGTTTGGTTCGCATACATCGTCTGCCAGAGCGGAATACCGCCGGTTTGTCGAAAAAGGGATTTCCCAGGGAAAGCGTCCGGAATTGACCGGCGGCGGACTGGTCAGAAGCATGGGCGGATGGCGGGAGCTAAAATCCCGGCGCCGGATGCAGACGCACTTGAAAGGTGATGAACGGATCTTAGGGGATGCGGAATACGTCCAATCCGTTTTGAAAGCCGCCGCAGAAACCTTGGAGCGGAAATATCGTCTCCGGGCCGGGAATTTTGGTTTTGAAGAGGTTTTGCACCGCGTCTCGGAAATATTTGATATGCCGATGGAAATGATTCTCCAGCCAAGCCGTTCGCCAAAACGTTCGGCAGCAAGAAGTGTGGTTGCCTACTGGGCGGTTCGGGAACTGGGGATGACCGGAACGGAAGCGGGGCTCAAACTGAGTTTGAGCCAATCGGCTGTCAGCCGCGCCGTGAGCCGGGGAGAAAAATGGGTCATTCGGCATGGGTTTAAGCTGGAAAAGTAGAAAGTTGTGCATTCATGCATGACCGTCCCCTAATCACATCCGTCCCCTTTTTTTTCGGCAGACGCCCGCCTTTAAGCGCAAAAACCGCAAACAGTATAATTTTCTTTGACAATCTGCGCGCAATTAAATATTGTGACGCCTCATTCACTTTCTGAAATCAAATTCACCCCCCAGAAGAACCGGCAATGAAAAACCAGAACCTTTCGAGACGGGCCCGGGAGAAAATACGGCAGCGCTGCGACATGCTTTCTGCGGCCTTTGACCTTTTCTCGCAGAAGGGGTATCACAACGTCTCCATGCATGAAATCGCCGAAAAGGCCGAGTTTGCCATCGGCACGCTGTACAAGTTTTTTCAGAACAAGGAAGATCTGTACAAAGCACTGGTTCTGGAGCAATGCGATGAGTTTGAGAGCGCAGTCACAAAATCCATCGAAGAATCGGATGACGAGATTGAACGGCTGCGCAATTACATCCGGGCAAAAGGCGACCAGTTTCGCACAAACCTTGCTTTTGTGCGCCTGTTTCTGGCCGAGCGCCGGGGCGCGAGTTTCAACATCAAGGCCGGCCTCGATGATGAGATCCGAAAACGATCTTACGTCTTTTTGGAGGGGCTTGCCTCGATTTTCGAAAATGGAATCAAAAACGGACGGTTCAAGCCCATCGCCGATCCTTTTCATTTGGCCGTGGCCCTCGACAGCGCCCTCGATGCGTTTCTTCTTCTCTGGCTCGATGCGCCCGAGCGCCATCCCTATCCGGAAAATCCGGATGACGTCTTAGATATTTTTTTAAAAGGTCTACTCAATTCATGAATCCGTATGCGTACGCAATCCGCTCATCTTCAATATTCCGGAGGTCTTTGATGCAACCAAACAAGAAATGTTTTCTGCCGCTCTCATGGCGGATGATTCTGGCGGCCGCGGCGGGCGCCCTTTTGCTGGCGGGGTGTGAAAACAGCAGTCACGGGCAGCAGGCCGGGCCCCCTCCGGTTCCGGAAGTGGCCTTTGTGACCATTGAACCGCAGGCGGTGGAACTGACCACCGAACTGCCGGGCCGGACCGCCGCCTGCCTGGTTTCCGAAATCCGGCCGCAGGTGAACGGCATCATACAGAAGCGCCTGTTTCAGGAGGGCTCCGATGTCAAGGCCGGCGATCTCCTGTACCAGATCGATCCCGCCCCTTTCCAGGTGGCCTATGATTCTGCGAAAGCCTCTTTGGGCAAGGCGCAGGCCAATCTCCCCTCGACCCGCTCGAGGGCCGAACGGTACAAGGAGCTGATTGCGGACAATGCCGTCAGCCAGCAGGAATACGATGATGCGGCCGCCGCCGTGCAACAGGCCCGGGCCGAAATCGAATACTGGAAGACAGCGGTTGAAGCCGCCCGCATCAACCTGGATTATACCCGTGTCACCGCGCCCATCTCCGGACGCATCGGCCGATCCGGCATCACCGGCGGCGCGCTGGTGACTGCTTACCAGCCGACCCCCCTGGCCACCATTCAGCAGATGGACCCCATTTACGTGGATGTCACCCAATCATCCGCCGAACTGCTGCGGCTGAGGCGGAATCTGGCCACCGGAGAACTCACCGCCGATGACAATAACGGTAAAAAGGTCCGCATCCTCCTGGAAGACGGAACGCCCTACCCCATCGAAGGCGCCCTGCAATTCCGCGATGTCACCGTGGACCCGGCAACCGGCTCCTTCACCCTGCGCATCGTGGTCCCCAACCCGCATAATCTGCTCCTGCCGGGCATGTTCGTGCGCGCGGTGATTCAGGAGGGGATTGCCGAACAGGCCATCCTGGTGCCCCAGCAGGGGGTGAGCCGTACGCCCAAGGGGGATCCCGTCTCGCTGGTGGTGGATGAATCCGGCAAGGTCCAGCAGCGGATGCTCACCCTCAATCGCGCCATCGGCGACCAGTGGCTCGTCTCCGCCGGACTTTCGGGCGGTGACCGGGTGATCGTCGAGGGCATGTTGAGCATCCGGCCCGGTGCAACCGTGAAAGCCGTTCCCCTGAACCGCACTGAAGCCGGCGCAGAAGCTCCCGAATCGGGCGCGCCTGCTGAATCGAAGTAAGAGAGGAGCGCTCAATGCTGTCGAATTTTTTTCTGGACCGCCCGGTCTTTGCCTGGGTGATCGCCATCATCATCATGCTCGCGGGGGCGCTGGCAATCTATCATCTGCCCATTTCCCAATATCCGCCCATCGCCCCCCCTTCCATCGCCATCGACGCCTTTTATCCCGGGGCCTCCGCCCAGACCGTGGAAGACAGCGTGGTTCAGATCATCGAACAGAAGATGACCGGATTTGATAAACTGCTGTACATGTCCGCCACCAGTGATGCCTCCGGCGCCGGCAGAATCGAGCTGACCTTTGCCCCGGGCACCGATCCGGACCTCGCCTGGGCCCAGGTGCAGAACAAGCTGCAGCTGGCCATGGCGAGCCTGCCCGATGTGGTGCAGCGCCAGGGCGTCAAGGTGAGCAAGTCCACCCGGAACTGGCTGATCATCGTGGGACTGACCTCCCAGGACGGCAGCATGGACGATTATGATCTGTCGGATTATGCCCAGTCCAGCGTTCAGCAGGTGCTGGCGCGGGTGCCGGGCGTGGGTGAAGTGGAGGTGTTCGGCTCCCAGTATGCCATGCGCATCTGGCTCAATCCCGACAAGCTGACCGACTACCAGATGACCGTGGAAGATGTCATCCGGGGGCTTCAGGCCTACAACGTGGAAATTTCCGCCGGCCAGTTCGGCGGGGCCCCGGCCGTGGACGGCCAGCGGCTCAACGCTTCCATTATCGTGCAGAACCTGCTCCGGACCCCGGAAGAATTTGCCGCCATACCGCTTCGCACCAACCCCGACGGCTCGGTCGTGCGGGTAAGCGACGTGGGACGGACGGAGCTGGGCGCCGAGCGATACGGGAGCCATACCCTGTACAACGGCCAGCCCGCGGCCGGCCTGGCCGTCCGGCAGGCCCCCGGCGCCAACGCGCTCGATACGGCAGATGCCGTAAAAGCCAAGATGGCCGAACTTTCCCGGTACTTCCCCCCGGGCATGAAGGTGATCTATCCCTATGATACGACCCCCTTCGTGCGGGTCGCCATCGATGAAGTGGTCAAAACCCTGTTCGAGGCGATTCTGCTGGTCTTTCTGGTTATGTACCTCTTTTTAGGGAATATCCGGGCCACCCTGATTCCCACCCTGGCGGTGCCGGTGGTCATCCTGGGGACGTTTGCCGTCCTTGGATTCCTGGGATTCAACATCAACATGCTGACCATGTTCGCCATGGTGCTGGCCATCGGCCTGCTGGTGGACGATGCCATTGTGGTGGTGGAAAACGTGGAGCGGGTCATGAGCGAGGAGGGGCTTGGCCCCAAGGAGGCCACCCGCAAGTCCATGCGGGAGATCACCAGCGCACTGGTCGGCATCGGGCTGGTGCTCTCGGCGGTGTTCGGCCCCATGGCCTTTTTCGGCGGCTCCACCGGCGTCATCTACCGCCAGTTTTCCGTCACCGTCATTGCCGCCATGCTGCTGTCGGTGGCGGTGGCCCTGATCCTGACGCCGGTGCTGTGCGCATCGCTGCTCAAGCCGGTGACCAAGGGGCACGAGTGCGCGGAAACCGGATTTTTTCTGTTCCGGCCCTTCTTTCTGTGGTTCGACCGGACATTCTTGAAAATCAGAAACAGGTACCAGGCCCTGGTGGGCCATATCCTCAACCGCAAACTGCGCTACCTGTTCGTCTATCTTCTGGTGGTGGGGGCCCTGGGGTTTCTGTACCAGCGGATGCCCACCGCCTATCTCCCCAACGAGGACCAGGGGATCATGTTCGTCCAGGCCATGCTGCCGGCCGGCTCCACCCT
This sequence comes from uncultured delta proteobacterium, assembly GCA_963826785.1. GTDB lineage: Bacteria > Desulfobacterota > Desulfobacteria > Desulfobacterales > Desulfosalsimonadaceae > CAWGYD01. The sequence continues at coordinate 846,375 of CAWGYD010000006.1, read as the reverse complement.
GGAGCAGACCGATGCGGTCATGGCCCAGGTCCGGGACCATTTTGTAAATGATGAAAAAGAGGCGGTGAACTCCTGCTTCACCCTGGCCGGCCGAAGCTTTTCCGGAAGCGGCCAGAACGTGGGCATGGCATTTGTCAATCTCAAGGACTGGGGCCTGCGCAACCGGGATGATTTAAAAGTCAACGCACTGGTGGGACGGGCCATGGCCAGATTCTCCAAAATCAGAAACGCCCGCGTGTTCGCGTTTCCGCCCCCGGCCGTGGTCGAGCTCGGACAGGCGGGCGGGTTCGATTTCCAGCTGCAGGACCGGGGGGGACTGGGCCACCAGGCCCTCATGGCGGCCCGCAACCAGCTGCTGGGCATGGCCGCCCAGGACCCGAGGCTGACCCGGGTCCGCCCCAACGGACTGGAGGACGTGCCCCAGTACCGGATCGACGTGGACTGGGAAAAGGCCGGTGCCCTGGGGGTTCCCATCAATTCCATCCACAACACGATCGCGGCATCCTTCGGCGGGGCCTATGTGAACGATTTTATCCAGGGCGGACGGGTCAAGCGGGTGTTTGTCCAGGCCGACGCCCCCTACCGCATGCTGCCGAAAGACATCGAAAAGCTCTATGTCCGGAATGCCTCCGGGACCATGACCCCCTTTTCCGCCTTCGCCACCGGCCACTGGTTCCAGGGCGCCCCCAAGCTCGAGCGGTTCAACAGCTTTTCCTCCGTCAACATCTGGGGGGAGCCGCCCCAGGGAAAAAGTTCCGGGGAGGCCATGGCGGCCATGGAAGAAATCGCCTCGAAGCTGCCCAAGGGGATCGGTTTCGACTGGACCGGCATCTCCTACCAGGAACGGATGGCCAAGTCCCAGGCACCGGTGCTCTACGCTTTTTCCATGATCGTGATTTTCCTGTGCCTGGCCGCCCTGTACGAAAGCTGGACCATTCCCATCACCATCCTGCTGGCCCTGCCGCTGGGCGTGATCGGCGGCGTGGCGGCCACGTCGTTCCGGAGTTTTCCCAACGACGTGTATTTCCAGATCGGACTGCTCACCGTGCTGGGGCTGACCACCAAAAACGCCATTTTGATCGTTCAGTTCGCCAAGACCAAGATGGAAGAAGGCATGGGGCTGATCGAGGCCACGCTGGAAGGTGCGAAACTGCGGCTTCGGCCCATCGTGATGACCTCTCTCGCCTTCGGATTCGGTGTTCTTCCCCTGGCCATGGCCTCGGGCGCGGGCGCAGGGGCGCAGATGGCCATCGGCACCGGCGTTCTGGGCGGAATGGTGACGGCCACCTTCCTGGCCATCTTCTTCATCCCCCTCTTCTTCGTCATGGTGGTTCAGTTATTCAGCAGGAAGCAGGAAGATCAGGCAGCCGCAGATTCCGGGGAGGAACGATAACATGATACGAAGCATAATTTCACTTCTGGCAGCAACGACCGTTTTTCTCGCCGGCTGCACCATGATCCCCACATACACCCGGCCCGAAGCGCCGGTTCCCCAAAACTGGCCCAACGGACCGGCGTACCCGGAGACCGGTGCGCCGCAGGCGGCCCCCATTGCCGCCGACCTGCAGTGGCGGCAGTTTGTGACGGATAAACGGCTGCAGACCATCATCGACACGGCCCTGGCCAACAATCGTGATCTGCGGGTGGCGGCCCTGAATGTGGCGCGGGTGCGGGCGCTGTACCGTATCCAGAGGGCAGAGCTTCTGCCGACCATCGATGCGGGGGCCGGCGGCAGCCGCCAGCGCGTTTCGCCCGATCTCTCCCGATCCGGGGCATCGACGACCCGGAAGCAGTTCAGCGCGGATCTGAGCATCAGCGCCTGGGAAATCGATTTTTTCGGCCGTATCCGCAGCCTGGAAAAGCGGGCCCTGGAAGAGTACCTCGCCACGGAACAGGCCCGCCGCAGCGCGCAGATTCTGCTGGTATCCGAAGTGGCCAATACCTACCTGACCCTTGCCGCGGACCTGGAAACCCTGCAACTGGCCCGCTCCACCTTCGAGGCGCAGCAGTCCACCTATAATTTGGTCAAACGGCGTTTTGACATCGGCATCGCCCCCGAGCTGGACCTGTGGCAGGCCCAGACGAGAGTGGATGCGGCACGCGTGGATGTGGCCCGGTACACGGAGCTGGCGGCTCAGGCGAAAAACGCACTGGATCTGCTGGCGGGTTTGACCGTGCCGGCCGTTCTGCTGCCCGAGGGGTTGAGCGGCATCGAACCCTTTGCCGAGGTATCGCCCGGCACATCTTCAGAAGTTCTCCTGCTGCGCCCGGATATTCTCGGCGCGGAAAACCGGCTCAAGGCCGCCAATGCCAGCATCGGCGCGGCCCGGGCCGCTTTTTTCCCCGCATTTCGCTCACCACCTCCATCGGCACCGCCAGCAATGATCTTTCCGGGCTGTTCGATTCCGGCACCGGCCTGTGGAATTACGGCGCCCAGATCGTGATGCCGATCTTCGACGCCCGCATCCGGCCGGCGCTGAAAGCGACCAAGGTGGAACGCGAGATTGCGGTGGCCCAGTATGAAGGGGCGATCCAGTCGGCCTTCAGGGAGGTTGCCGATGCACTGGCCACACGGGGGACCATTTCGGATCAAATGGAGGCCCAGCAGTCGCTGGTGGAAGCCACCGCGGCGGCCTACCGGCTTTCCAATGCGCGATACACCAAGGGGATCGACACCTTTTTGACGGTCTTAGACGCCCAGCGGTCCCTCTATGCCGCACAGCAGGGGCTTATCTTCACCTGGCTCACCCAATACGCCAACCAGGTCCGGCTCTATGCGGTTCTGGGCGGCGGCGGCGGTCCGGCCGTGCCGCAGGCAGCCGATTGACGCTGCGGCACAAAATCCATCAACGCTGTATCGTCATGCTTAAAAGCCCCGCAACGCCCTTGCGGGGCTTTTGATTTCCGGGTCCAAACTTTTACCGGATCTTTCGTCCATCCGATCGTGCCCGTGGTCATTTCCGAATTTTTCTTGTCATCGATCTATTTGAAACATAAAGTTAAAGTTCCTTATCATCACCGAAAAAATTCATCACGGGGGGGATTTATGCGCAAGTGTTCTTTTTCGGAAAAGCGTTTCGGCCTAATCGTCTTGTTCATCTCATGTTTTCTGGCGCTGATGCCCGGCTGCGGCCCGGGAGACACCGTGGCGCCGGATACGGGCGAGACCACCATCAGCGGACTGGAGCAGGATGTGCGCGTGCGCCGGGACGAACTGGGCATTCCCGTGATCGACGCGCAGAACATGCACGACCTGGTCTATGCCGCCGGGTATGTCATGGCCGCAGACCGGCTGGCCCAGATGGTCAACTACGCCCTGTTCGGCCAGGGGCGGCTGGCCGAGATGGCCGGACCCATGGCGCTCGATCTCGATATTTATATCCGGACGATCAATCTTCCCGGGATCGCACAGAGACAGTATGACCAGCTCTCCGATCCGCTCAAAAAGATGCTGTCGGCCTTCTCGGACGGGGTCAACGCCTACATCGATGCTCACAAGGACCATCTGCCCCTTGATTTCAAGCTGTCCGGCTACACCCCCGAACCGTGGCAGCCCATCAATTCCCTGCACGTATTTAATGTGCTTAACCTGGGGCTGTCGTTCAACCTGAGAGAAGAGATCGCTTTTTTGAATCTGGCCCAGACCCTGGGTGCCGAAAAAGCGGCCTGGCTTTTCCCCATCTATCCGGATGAGGAGCTCCCTTTTGAAAAGGCCGGGGCCCTCTCTGCGCTCGATCTGAAAGGCGTGGCCGGCCAGGCCGGTGCGCTTGCCCGGGTGGGTGAAAAAATGGCGGCCTGCCTGATGCCGCTGGGGGTTGCCGCCTCCAACAACTGGGCGGTGGCACCGGAGCGGACCGTAAACAAGGCGAGCATCGTGGCCAACGACACCCATCTTCCCCTGCAGCAACCGCCGGTCTGGATGATGATGCAGTTAAAGACCCCGGACTTTCATGCCGCCGGCATCGCCATGCCGGGTATTCCCGGGATCGTGGCCGGCTACAACGGAAACGTCGCCTGGGGGATGACCATGGTCATGGGCGACAGCCAGGACCTCTTCGTGGAAAAACTCAAAACCATCGACGGCAGGCTCTACTATCTTTACCAGGACAAATGGCTGCCGGCCTCGGCCCGCAGTGAAACCTTCCGGGCCAAAGGGGGAAAGGAGACCACCCGAACAATTTACGCCACCGGCCACGGGCCGCTGCTCAATTCAGCCCTTTCCGCCGACCCGATCCACCCGGCGCTCCCGCCCCGGATCGATCCCACCCCCTATGGGATCGCCGTTAAAACCGTATCGCTTCAAACCGATGATTCCTTTAACGGGATGTACGAACTCTTTTCCGCCAAAGACATGAAAGCAGCCCGGGCCGCGCTGGAAAAGGTCCGGTTCATGGATTTGAATTTTATCTACGGGGATCAAAAGAACATCGCCTGGCAGGTGACCGGGTGCTACCCGATCCGCAAGAAAGGGCGCGGCCATCTTCCCTCACCGGGATGGACCGACGAATACGATTGGGAAGGGTATCTTCCCCAGAGCGAGCAGCCATACCGGCAAAATCCGGGCCAGGGCTACTTGTGTACGGCAAACAACCGGACCATCGAACCGGGTACCGAACCGATTCTGGGGTCTTCCTGGTATGCGCCGGAACGCGCCGAGCGCATCGGCCAGATGCTGTCCGAAAATGATGCATACACCTGGAAAGACGCGGTTGCCATGCAGGCCGATGTGCATGACCTGCTGGCCGCCAAGGTCAAAAAGCTCCTGTTTGAATCGCCTGTGGCCGAAGATGTCCGAAAAGCCATCGCGGCATTGCCCCAGCCCGATCAGATCGACAGGGCCAATGCCGCGCTTGAGATGCTGGCTGAATTTGACGGCAACATGGCTGCCGATTCCCCGGGAGCGGCTTTTTTCGGCATCTTTCAGCACATGTTCATCCGCAGCCTGTTCCTGGACGAACTCGGACCGGAGGGCAAATCGGCCTGGAAGAACTACATGGTGTTAAACAGCGGCATCTATTCGCCGGATGAGGATCATCTGCTGGGACGGGCGGACAGCCCCTTCTGGGACAACATTTATACCTCCCGGAAAGAGACCAAGGCCGACATCCTGGCGCTGGCCCTGGCCAATTCCATGCGGTATGCCGAAGGACGGCTGGGCCGGGATCGGAAAAGTTGGCAATGGGGCGATCTCCACACCTACACATGGCGGACCGGGCTGAGCCAGATGCGCGAAAAACTGCCATGGATGAAGCGTGCGGCCGTCTGGATGATCGGAAAATACACGGACCGGGGGCCCTATCCGGCGGGTGGAAGCATCAACACCATAAATGTCGCCGGGTTTTATAAAGGACAGGATTTTGATGTCTGGCTGGTGCCCGCCATGCGCATGGTGGTGGACTTCAGCCGGGACGAACCGCTGTTTCTGACCATCTGCGGGGGGCAGTCCGGAAATCCGGCAAGCCCCCATTGTGATGACGGCATTCCCGCCTGGCGCAACGCCGAAACCCGGCAGATGGCATTTTCGGATGAAAATATTGAAAAGCAGTACGACCGGGTGTTCGTGCTGAGAGCGGGGAAATAGTCACCGGAGAAGTTGTATTCAACATATGTGAAGGGAGGATGGTATGCCGGTACATTATGATCTTGGGGACAAAGTGGCGATTGTCACCGGGGCGGGCCGCGGCATCGGCCGGGTGATCGCCCTGGGTCTGGCGAAAAACGGCGCCAGGGTGGTCCTGTCCAGCCGGACCCTGACCGAGCTCGAATCCGTTCAGGACGAAATCCGGGAAATGGGGGGCGAAGCCCTGTGCGTCCAGACCGACCTGATGGACAGCCAGAATATCGAACAGCTGGTGGCCACCGCCGTAGACACCTTCGGCCGGCTGGATATCCTGGTCAACAACGCAGCCAAGAGCTACATGGTCCCCCTGATGGATTTGCGGGAGGACGGCTGGGACAAGGTGTTTGACACCAATTTGAAGGCGGTGTGGCTGCTGAGCCGGGCCGCGGCCAAGGTCATGGGAAAACAGGGGGGCGGCCGCATCGTCAACATCAGCACCGTGGGGGCCGTGCGGGGCGGCGCCGGCATGGGCGCCTACCACATCAGCAAGGCGGCCTTGAACATGCTGACCAAGTGCCTGGCGGTGGAGTGGGCCTATCTCAACATCAATGTGAATGCGGTGGGTCCGGGACTGACCAGAACCAGTTTCAGCGAACCCATCTGGTCGCATCCCGAAATCGAGCAGATCGCGGCATCCAAAATCCCCAAGGGGCGGCTGGCCCAGCCCGAGGAAATCGTGGGGGCGGTCCTTTTTCTCTGTTCCGGGGATTCGGGATATATCACGGGTGAAACGTTGTACGTGGACGGCGGGACGTTGGCCAACGTGTAACACCCCCCTGGCCCCCCTCAAGGGGGAGAATTGAGGAGAAGGAAGGATGCCCCTCGAGGGGGGGGGGATTGATGGAGGATGCCCCTCGAGGGAATGATTTGTAATCCCCCATTTGGGAAAAGCCATTAGCTGGAAACGGGAAGCGGTGCCCCGCTGTATGTCAGGAATGGATTTGTAATCCCCCCTTGAGGGGGGTCAGGGGGGTGTTCAGGCAAGCATGAAACAATATTAAATATAATGAAGAAAAGAATAAATTTCACATGAAAACCATCAATCCGGAATTTACGGCCCGCATCGCCCGGGTGGTGAATTCGAGCAATTTTTTTCAACTCATGTCCATGCGGTTGGAAAACATGACCTGGGGCAAGTCCGAGCTCACCATCTCCGCACGGGAAAAGCACCTGCAGCCCTACGGCATTGTCCACGGCGGGGTCTGCGCCTCGCTCATCGACGCGGCCTGCTTCTGGGCGGTGTTCACCCAGGCGGCCGAAGGGGCCGGTCTGACCACGGTGGACTTGAAACTCAATTATCTTGCCCCCATTGTATCCGGCGAGCTTCATGGTACGGGCCAATGCGTGAGGCTGGGCAAAACCATCGGCCTGGGATCCGCCGAAGTGCGCAACGGAAACGGCGACCTGGTGGCCCACGGCGCCTCCACCGTGATGGTGCTCCCGGGCTTTGACCTGGAAGGCGGCGCTCCTTCTGTGGCCAAATATTTGTAAAGATCCTCTATGGTTTCTTCTACGGAGTACATCAAATTTTTTGTGGCGCTGTTTTCGGTGGTCAATGCCGTCGGCTCGGTTCCGGTATATATCAACCTGACCAAAAATCTGACCGGCCCCCAAAGCTTCCGCGCCGCCCGGATTGCCGCCACCACCTTGTGCATTGTCCTGATTGTCGCCGTATTCTCGGGGGAAGCGGTGCTGAAGTTTTTCGGGATTTCCATTGCGTCATTCCGGGTGGGGGGCGGCATCCTGCTGCTGCTCATGGCCATTTCCATGATGCACGCCCGGATGAGCCAGGCCAAATACACCCAGGAGGAGGCCGAAGACAAGGAGGAAAGCGACGCCGTGGCAGTGGTGCCGCTGGGCCTGCCGCTGCTGGCGGGACCCGGCGCCATCAGCACCGTGATCGTCTATGCAAACCGGGCGCCGTCATGGGAGCACGACGGGATTCTTGCGGGCATCATCGTGCTGATTTCCATTTCCTCCTGGGTAATCCTGCGGGGCTCGATCTATATCGCGGATTATCTGGGAAAGACCGGCATCAACATCATTACCCGCATCATGGGCCTGATCATCGCGGCCATTGCCGTGGAATTTATCACCAACGGACTCAAACAGCTCTTCCCGGCACTGGGTGTTTGAGCAAAGCCGGGCGGCCCGTAAAGGCTCGTGGCTGGGCAATGGTTTACAGGCCCAGGCGGGAAAGCGTTTCAGGCAGCGGACGGCCCTGTTCATCCCACCCCATGATGTTGTAGTAGTGCCTGCGGGCCGCCTCGAATTCCGCCCGGGTGACAGCAGAACCGGCATCATCCTTTCCGAATGACGCACAGGGTTCGTCTTCGCCGCCGAAATCCAGGTAGAGTTTGCGCTGGAGCTGGACCGTGCGTTCACCGATCTCCATTAACGATGTAAAGTCAAGCTCAAAACCGGTGGCGGCGTTGACCAGCTGGAGGATTTCCTCGATGCAATAGACGTTTCCGGGGGCGAACACGAACAGGCACAGGCTTAAGGCGTCCATGGCCGCATAATAGAACTGCGTGGCCCGGTAGACGTCCACCTTGGCGCTATCCAGGGCATCGGGGGCCGAGGTGACCGACACGCCCAGGGCGTTTAAGCTCTCCGGGTCCGAAGCGATCCAGTCGTGTTCGGCTTTCATGTGATCGTTGGGGTTGGGCCCATGAAAGTAGCCGAACCCGATCCCCGGTTTTTTGCCGGGCATGTGGGCCGGCATGCCGATGCCCCGGACAAATCGGCTGAAAGCTCGGGTATGTGGGCCGAAATGCCCGATGGCCGCCTCGATTCCGTCCGCCAGTAGGCTGCCCAGGTCCGTTTTCCGGTATGCCATGTCCGTAATGAGCGCAATGGCCTTCTTCCCTTCGCCGAAACCCATGGCAAATCCCGTCTCTTTTTCCGTGATGGCCCCGGATTCGAACCCCTGCATGAGCCAGGCGATCATGTTGCCGGTGGAAATGGTGTCCATGCCCAGACGATTGCACAGTTCGCACGCGGCCAGGCCGGCATCGAAATCATCTTCCAGCCCCAGGTTGGGACCCAGGGTGGCCACGCTCTCATACTCGGCCAAAGACGAGTAGGCCGGATCGGCCTTGAACCCCTTCTTGCAGGCCACAAAACAGCTCCTGCAGGGATTGATGCGGCCCACGTAGGCATCGGCCGCGGTTTGAGGGGAGAGCCAGGCCAGTGTCTCCGGATGCTTCGGACTTCCGGCGGTAAAATTGCGGGTGGGGAGGTTGCCCGATTTCTGATTCATGGAAAGAAGCCCGAAGGTGCCCAGGTGGCGCAACACCCCCATGAACGACCCGGGGTTCTTTTTGATCTTCTGCGCAAGCGCCCTGCCGCCGGCCTGGTTGACGGATTTTACGGCCTGCGGGTCCCTGAATTGTGCTTCCCGGTTGCCCCGGACCGCAATGGCCTTGATTTTCTTGTCCCCCATGACCGCGCCCAGTCCTCCCCTGCCCGCGTAGTGCTCCGGCTCGAACATGATGTTGGCCTGTACGGCCCGGTTTTCCCCGGCCGGACCGATGACGGCCAGGCAGAAATCTTCTCCGAATTCGTCGATCATGGCGCTGCGGGCGCTGATCCGGTCCGTTCCCCACCAGGGAGTTGCCTCTTTAAAGGACACGGATTCATTTTCGATCACCACCACCACGGGCTGCTCCGAGCGGCCGGACACCACCAGGGCGTCAAATCCCGCCCGCTTCAGCGCCGGGCCGAATTCCCCGCCGGCCTGGGAAAGATAGATGCCGGTCGATTCGGGCGCCAGGGACATGAGGTTGACCCGGGTGGCCCCGCACACCTTCCCCCCGGCCATGGGACCGGTGGCAAAAACAAGGGGGTTTTCAGTGGAAAACGGGGTCAGATGCGCCTTTCCGGCGGTATGACCGGCAAACAGGGCCGCGCACAGCAGCGCGCCCCCCGTGTATTTGCGATAAAACGCCGCGTCCTTCTCAAGGACCATAAAGGTTTTCTCGCCCACGTCCACCACCAGGATTTTTCCGGTAAAACCGTACATGATGATTTCTGCTTTCTTGATATTTTTGAGAATTCGAGGATTGACAGCCAGGCCCCCTCAAGGGAAATCGACAGCGCGTTGCTTCCGAAATAATGCCGGAAATTCCCACCCTGAAAGGGGTCAGGGGAGGTGTCATCGTTGTTACCGCAGAAAATTGATCATCCATTTTGTCACCACGGCTTCATCCGTGGGATTGCCCAAGGTCTTTACCGCACCGTCCACTTCTGCTCTCCCGATCCGGCCGATGCGCGATTCCATCAGCTTTTCAAGATATGGCGCGCTAAATTCAGGGTGCCCCTGGATGCCCAGGAAATGATCTTGAAGCGCGAACATGCCATAGGGGCAGTGTTCGTTTCCGGCCAGCACCTCGGCATTTTCGGGAAGCGCGGAAACCTGGTCCAGGTGGCTCATGAGCAGAAAAATCCGGTCTTTTTCAGGAGACATCCAGTCCTTTTGGCGATACACGGACATCTCTTTTGCCCCCAGCCCCCACCCGGCTTTTGCTTGTTCGCACCTGCCCCCCAGCGCCTGGGCGATCATCTGGTGGCCGAAACAGATGCCGATAAATTTTCTTTTCTCTTCAAACAGCCGGACCACAAACCGGGAAAACGCCTTGATCCAATCCAGGTCGTCATACACCGAAAAGCGGGATCCCGTGCCCATGAATCCGTCATAGGCGTCAAGATCGTCCGGGTACCGGCGCGCCGTCACATCAAACACATCCAGTGCGACCCTAACTTGCGAGTGGGCGGAAAACAGATTGGAGAAAAATTCAGAAAAATCGCCGAAATGGGCCGCCAGTTCCGGCATCACATGATCACACTGGAGCAGGGCGATTTTCACAGGGCCGCCCGGTACACGGACAACAGGTCGGACCGGGTCACCGGGATCATGTTATTGGCATGACAGGGATCCTCAAATGCTTCCGTGCTCAAAATTTCCAGGTCCGCCGGGCCGATCCCGTGATGGGAAAGGCCGCGCACGATTCCAAGATCCTTGATGAAGGCCCGGCACTGGCCGGACAGGCTGTTTTCCTTTGCGATCCGTTTGTCGAACATGGCTTTTACCCTCTCCATCCGCGCCATCTGGGCGGCGTCCAGATCCGCCTTTTCCAGAAAGGCGATGGACTGGGGCAGCAGCAGGGCATTGGCCAGGCCATGGTGGAGCCCGTGCCGGGACGACAGGGGATGGGCCATGGAATGGATCATGCCGAGCCCCTTCTGAAAAGCCACGGCGCCCATGGAGGCGGCAATGAGCATCCGCTCCCGGGCCTTTAAGTTGCGCCCCTTTTTGACCGCCTGGGGAAGCCAGTCCAGGATCAGCTCCATTCCCTGGAGGGCGATGCCGTCGGCCATGGGGTGAAAGCCGGGAGAAAAGTAGGCCTCCAGGCAGTGGATGAAGGCGTCCATGCCGGTGGCCGCGGTAATGTCTTCGGGAAGGTTCGTGGTGAGTTCCGGCTCCAGCACCGCCATATCCGGCATCAGGTCCGGATGAAAGAAGATGGTTTTCCGGCCGGTGCTCTTTAAGATGATCACCGCGGAGCGCCCCACTTCGCTTCCCGTGCCCGCGGTGGTGGGGATGGCATACAGGGGGGGCATGGGATGGACGATGTTCCTGTCGCCTCCTTTGGCATCGTCATAGGGTTCCATGGGGAATGGATGCACGGCCATGATTTTAATGGCCTTGGCCGCATCCATGGGACTTCCCCCGCCGAAGGCGATGATGGCATCACACCCCTGGTCCCGGAAGATCCCGGCCCCCTTTTCCACATCTTCCTCCACCGGGTTGGGGTGCGTGTCCGAAAATACGGTATGCGCCATGTCCTTTTCAGAAAGCATCCGGGTCAGATGGTCGACCAGGCCATAGGTCACCAGCGACGGGTCCGTGACGATGAGCAGATGCCGGTGATTTTTCGCCTGGATCCGGTTGACGAATTCCGCCAGTGCACCCTGGCCGCATAAAATGGTGGTGGGAAAATTATATTGGTTCATGGGTTTTCCTTTAAATATCTAAAATTTTTCAGGCTCCTACACCCCCCTGCCCCCCCTCAAGGGGGGAATTAAAAATCCACGCCCCGGCGAGGGGGGAAAAGATGGGCACCCGTCAAAATCCCCCCTTGAGGGGGGCCAGGGGGGTGTCAAACGCCGGGCGTCATATAATCTCAAAATACCGCTTCAGCTGCCAGTCGTTGACAAACCGCTCGTATTCGCGCACTTCCCACTCCCGGGTGCAGACGAAATGGTCCACGAACGTGTCCCCGAACAGTTCCCGGGCGGCCGCGGAGTGCTTGAACAGCCGGGCGGCATCCTTTAAGCAGGTGGGCAGCTGCAGTTCTTCTGGCATCCTATCCTGGATCTCATATGCGTTTCCCTTCACCGGATCGGCAAGCGAGCGCTTTTCCTCGATCCCCCGCAGCCCTGCCCCGATGACCGCTGCTGCCACCAGGTAGGGGTTGCCGTCGGCCGCGCCGATGCGAAATTCAAGGCGCTGGGCGCTGTCGTTTCCGGGAATGACCCGGACGGCGGTAGTCCGGTTGTCCATGCCCCAGGCCGCCGAAGTGGGGGCCCAGGCCCCCTTGGTAAGCCGGGTATAGCTGTTGATGGTGGGGGCCGACATGACCAGAAATTCCTTCATGTATTTGACCACCCCGGCAGTGTACCAGCGCATGATCTCGCTCATGCCGTCTTTTGCCTCCGGGTCGTGGAACACCGATTTGCCGGAATTCAGATCATAGAGGGACTGGTGCATGTGGCCGCTCTGGCCGGGATAGTCCATGGACCATTTGGCCATGAAGGTCGCTACCATGCCCTGCTTCTGGAAAAAGGTCTTGGCAAAGGTCTTGAACAGGTTGGCCTTGTCCGCCGCCGTGATGCCGGTGTCATGGGAAATGGCCGTCTCCCAGACACCCGGCCCGGTTTCGCAGTGAAGCCCCTCCAACTCGATGTCGAGCTTGTCAAAATAATCCATGAAAGTGTTGAACAGGTCGGAGAGCCAGGTGTTTCGCAGGATGGAATAGCCGAACATGCCCGGTGAGAGCGGGGTCAAATCCCGGTAATGCTTTTCCCGGATGGAATGGGGGGTCTCCTTGAACACGAAGAACTCATATTCAAAGGCATACTTTGCGCCAAACCCCATGTCTTTTGCTTTTTCCAGCACCCGGCGCAGCAGGGAGCGCGGACAGATGGGGTGAAGGTCGTCATCGGCGCTGACAAACTCGCCCAGGAAAAAAGGGATGTGCGCCTCTTCGGGCATGCGCCGCTCGGTGGAAAGATCGATTTTGAAGGCGACATCCGGGTAGGCCGTATGCCACCCGGTATAGGCGGCATTGTCGTAAAGCTGATCGGCGCAGTCCCACCCCAGCACACAGTCGCAGAACCCGCCCGTGGCCCGGGCCACCGATTTGAACTTCTTCAGGGTCAGGTACTTGCCCCGCAAAACGCCGTCGATATCGGTCAGGGCGATCTTGACCTGGTTGACCCCTTCGGCCTCCAGAGCCGTAAGCTTCTCCTCGATCAAATGCGGCATGATCCCCCCTCCCTGATTTCTATAAAGTCCAAGATATTTTTAAGGGCAGCGGCTTCGTCCTGATGGAAATTGGAATAATGGAATGATGGAATGATGGATGGGCAGAGTGCTCTTTTTTTCCCAGTATTCCAACATTCCATTATTCCAAAAAGTTCAAATCGTACAAGACCGAGAGAGAGATCATCTCTCAAGTTCATCATGCAAGATTACAGATCAATTTTCAGCGCCAACTCCTGCAGCTGCGCCCGGCTGGCCGGCGACGGCGCGTCTGTGAGCAGGCAGGCCGCTTTCTGGGTCTTGGGAAAGGCGATCACCTCCCGGATGGAGCCTCCGCCGCACAGGATGGTCATCAGGCGGTCAAACCCGAAGGCCAGTCCGCCGTGGGGCGGCGCACCGGAATCTAAAGCCGAGAGCAAAAACCCGAATTTGGCTTCGTATTCTTCCTGCTCCATGCCCAGCCCTTTTAAAATTCTCACCTGAAGGTCCTTGCGATGGATACGGATGGAGCCCCCGCCGATTTCAGAGCCGTTCAAGACCAGATCATAGGCCCGGGAGCGCACGGCCAGCGGATCGGATTCCAGCTTGTCGTAATCGGATTCCAAGGGCGAGGTGAAGGGGTGGTGGAGGGCCTGGTAGCGCTTCTCCGTTTCATCGTATTCGAACATGGGGAAATGGGTGACCCAGACAAACTGGAAAGCGGATTCATCGATCAGTTTGAGCTTGCGGCCCAGGTGGTTCCTGAGCTGCCCCATGGCCTCGTTGACCACTTTGGCGCTGTCCGCGCCGAAAAAGACCAGGTCTCCGGGCTTCATGTCCAGCCGCTTTGCCATCTGCTGCTTTTCCTTATCGGAAAAGAACTTGGTGATGGGGGACTGCCATTCGTTTTCCCGGACCTTGATCCAGGCCAGCCCCTTGGCCCGGTAGATCTTGACAAACTCGGTGAGGTCGTCCAGCTCCTTGCGGGTCATGGACTCGCACCCCTTGGCATTGATGGCTTTTACGATCCCTCCTTTTTTCACCGCGTCGGAAAAGACTTTAAACCCCGAATCTTCCACGATATCTGAAATGTCGGTCATTTCCAGGCCGAACCGGAGATCCGGCCGGTCCAGGCCGTAGCGGGCGATGGCCTCATCGTAGGTCATCCGGGCAAAGGGCGGCGCAAGATCGATATTGCGCACTTCCTTGAAGATATTTGCCACCAGGCCTTCGGATATCGCCATGACATCCTCTTCCCCCACGAACGACATCTCCATATCGATCTGGGTAAACTCCGGCTGCCGGTCGGCCCGCAGGTCCTCGTCCCGGAAACACCGGACGATCTGGTAGTACCGGTCATAGCCCGAAATCATCAGCAGCTGTTTGAACAACTGGGGAGATTGCGGAAGGGCGTAGAACATCCCCTGGCTGACCCGGCTGGGAACCAGGTAGTCCCGGGCGCCTTCCGGCGTGCTCTTGGTGAGAAAAGGGGTTTCGATGTCCAAAAACCCCTGAGCGTTCAGGTACTGCCGCAGGGCGGCGGCCGCCTTGTGGCGCATGATGAGATTGCGCTGGAGCCTGGGGCGCCGGAGATCCAGGTGCCGGTACTGGAGCCGGATGTTTTCATTGACGTCGATGTTGTCTTCGATCATGAACGGCGGGGTCTGGGCGGTGTTCAATATCTTGAGCCCGGTGACCATGATTTCGATTTCGCCGGTGGCAAGATCGGGGTTGGCCATGCCCTCGGGCCGCTTCTCCACCACGCCCTTGACGGCCAGCACATATTCGCTGCGGATGTCATGGGCTTTTTCATGGACCGCCGGGTTCTTCTCCGGGTTGAACACCACCTGGGTTATGCCGTCCCGGTCCCGCAAGTCCACGAAAATCACCCCTCCGTGGTCCCGGCGCCGCTGGATCCACCCCATCAATATCACTTCCGCCCCCACATCTTTTATGCCCAGCGCACCGCAGTAGTGGGTCCGCCGCATATCGCCCAATGGTTCCGTCACCTTGATTCTCCTTTACCTGATAAAAGCGCGTATAATTTTTTCGTGCACGTGCACGTTCATGAAAAGTTAAACCTTACTTCCGATGACCGCCTTCACCCGTTCAACCACCTCACCCAGGCCAATCGCCGTCTGGGCTTTGGTGGCCATGTCCCTCAGCTGCACCGCCCCATCGGCCAGTTCCTGGTCCCCGGCGATGAGCACATAGGCCGCCCCGACCCGATCCGCACGCTTCATCATGGCTTTCAAGCTCCGGTCGGAAAAATCGATCTCCGTTTTCACACCGGCCCGTCCAAGTTCACAGGACCATGCAAATGCTTTTTCCCGGGCCGCTTCTCCCAGGGAGGCGATGAACAGTTCCGGGCAAAGGGGAACGGCGGGCTGCTTGAGTTTCATCAGGTCCACCAGCCGGTCCATGCCGATGGCAAATCCCACCGCCGGCTGGGCAGGACCGCCCAGCGCCTCCACCAGGCCGTCATACCGTCCCCCGCCGGCAATCGCGTTCTGGGCGCCCAACGCGTCCGTTTGAATTTCAAAGGCGGTCCGGGTATAATAATCGAGCCCCCGCACCAGCTTTGCGTCCACCGTGAAATCCACCTTCTGGTTTTGAAGTGCGGATTTTACCGTCTCAAAATGAGCGGCGCACGCGCCGCAGAGATAATCGATCATGGATGGAGCGCCTGCAATGGCCTCTTTGCAGGAAGGCACCTTGCAGTCCAGCACCCGCATGGGGTTGGTGCTCATGCGCCGGACGCAATCGGTGCAGAGCGCGGCAGACCTTTGCGCCAGAAAATCGGTGAGGGCCTCTTTGAACTGCGGCCGACAGTCCGGGCAGCCCAGGGAGTTGACCCGCACTGTCAGGCCGGCGACCGAAAGTTCTGCGAAAAACGTCGTCAGCATCACGATCAGCTGGGCGTCCATATAGGGGGAATCGATCCCGAACACTTCGGCATTGATCTGATAGAACTGGCGGTATCGGCCTTTCTGGGGCCGCTCTTTTCTGAACATGGGGCCGATGGTATAGAGTTTGCGGACCGGGTCGGCGGCATACAGTTTCTGCTGGATGTAGGAGCGGACCACCGAGGCGGTGGCTTCCGGGCGCAGGGTCAGCATCTCGTCCCGGCTGCCGGGAAAGGTGTACATCTCCTTTTCCACGATGTCGGTATGCTCCCCGATGCTGCGCGCAAACAGCTCGGTTTTTTCCAACAGGGGCAGCCGAATCTGACGGAAACCGAAATCCTCGAACAGGACCATGGCGGTCCGTTCAATATGCTTCCACATTTCAATTTCATCCGGCAGGATATCTTTAAATCCGCGAACAAGTTGTATCATGATATTTGCGTACTCTGGAATAAGGTTTGCAATCGATAATTCTTTTTAATATGATAATGTGCATATTCCCGGGCAGTTATTCATCGGCACGAGCATAATTTATCATCTATATTGAAAAGCGGTTATTTAGTCAATAATTTATGTTCCGGCCCGGTGGGGCCGCCATCGTCATATTTAGTTGTATTAATTAACATTTTAAACCGATCAAATCCCGGACCCCGGCCGGAAAAACCGATGGCGGCAAAGCCGTTCGGCCCGTTAAAATAAAAAAAGGAAGGCCGTTATGCCTCAAATTACCGTAAAAACACTGCAACAGATGAAGCAGCAGGGCGAAAAAATCGCCACGCTGACCGCCTATGATTATACCTTCGCCAGGATTGCCGATGAAGCGGGCATTCACGTACTGCTGGTGGGCGATTCCCTGGGGGGGGTGATCCAGGGTCGGCCCAATACGCTTGGCGTCACCATGGATGAAATGATTTACCACACCCGCATTGTGGCTGCCATCACCAAAAATGCCATGGTTGTCGGCGATATGCCGTTTCTTTCCTATCATGCCTCCATCCCCGAGGCCATCACCAACGCCGGCCGTTTCCTGAAGGAAGCGGGGGCTGCCGCGGTGAAACTGGAAGGGGGCGCGGCGGTGAGCCCCGTCATCAAGGCCCTGTGCCAGGTGGGGATTCCGGTTCAGGCCCACATCGGCCTGCTGCCCCAGTCCGTGCACCAGATGGGGGGATACAAGGTCCAGCGGGATGAGGACCGCCTGATGGCCGACGCCCTGGAAGTCCAGGCCGCGGGAGCGTTTTCCGTCGTGCTGGAAGGCATCCCCGCCGATATTGCGGAAAGGATCACGGCGGCCCTTTCCATACCCACCATCGGCATCGGCGCAGGGGCCGCATGCGACGGCCAGGTCCTGGTGCTCCATGACTGCCTGGGACTCAACACCGGCCACGTCCCCAAATTCGTCAAAAATTTTGCCTCCCTTCGGGAAGCCGCGGACAAAGGCGTCCGGGATTACATCACAGAGGTGCAGAAAGGGACCTTTCCCGCACCCGAGCATACGTACTCGTGAGGCAAGCGGTCGGTCACCAGCGATTGCTTTGGCGAACGTGATTGATATCTGTTCACTTAAATTCTTCTTTCATGTACATGAACATGGGTATGGGTATGGGTATGGTATGTATGATATGACCCGTTTAAAATTGCATGTTAACGGTTAGCGGCTGAGGGCTGACAGCTTCATTAATGTTTAATTTCAATGCGACATACACGGACATTTCGCTGTTCCCACTGAAATCCTATGACCTGGATCTGCCCTTTTCCAGGCTGAAACTGGGGGTGGACAATGTCCGCTATGACGTGCTCATCAGTCCCGAATTTCGCAAGACCACCGGCCTGATCACATTTGAACTGATCCTGAAATACGCAGACGCATCCCCTTCTTTTATCCTCAGCACGGATTTCAACTGGTTCAAGGAGATTGCCGTATTCAAGCGGCTGTGCACGGAAATTCTCACAGACGGTATCGACAAGGCCAAATCCCAGCGGGAAGTGCAGATCGATTTTCTGGCCCAGACCGCCATGGTGAAAATGCTCACCGAAGAGGTCCACCACCAGTATGAGCAGGTCATCCAGCACTGCAAGACCATCATCCGCAAGCAGGAAATATTAAACCGGATGGAAGCCACCATGCGGCTCCGGGAAGAGCTCTCCGGCATCATTCAGCGAAAAAATCGCATTTTGCAGAAGGTGGGCGCCGAGTTGTTTCAGTACTTCATCGAGGTTCAGCATGAGGTGAGCGAATTGCGCACTTCCAATTTCGGCGAAGTTGCAAGGCTGCCCGAAGAACTCTTTTCCAATCCCATCCTGCAGTCCACCATTGCCCCCGATGGATTTTTCCTGATCGAAAATTATGTCCTGCTGGGGCACCGCATCGAGGATCCCGTCAATTACAATACGCTGATCAATGTATTTTCACAGTTTTTGAAGCACCTGAACACCCGGCAGGAGACGTCGGATCCGTCATCCGCCCAGCCCATACCCATGCCCCAGGATGATCCGGAGCCGATGGGGCAGCTGGTCAATCCCATTTACGCCCAGGTGGACGGATGGATCAAGCATGTGGAAAATGTGGATAAGCTCTTTAACTTCTACCATACGCTGGATATTTATAAAAAGCTGAAAAAAAGGCATTCGGACAAGGAGAAGATCCACACCCTGAAAAGACGCTGCCAGGTTCAGAAACAGCTGCTGAATCAGTTTTATAAAAACATCGTCAAAGAAAACATGATCGACGGGATCGTGGCGGCTTATAAGATTCAGTCCATTTATCATCGATACTGCCCGCCGCTTTCCCCCCAGGAATGCCTGCAGTACCTGGTGCTTCCCAAGGCCCGGAAAAACACCATTCGAAAACTCCACCGCTTCAAGAAATATTATGGAAAATCGTTTCCCCTGTCTCCGCTCCGCCGCACCATCAACCAGATCAAGCATACCCCGCGATATGCACAGAAGCGCTACCTGGTCCGTTTTTTGAAAGATTTCGCGCGCTATCACCGGGACATCCGGAACTTCCAGATGATTCGGGACGCCTGCGACTGCATCAACCTGGTCACCGATGAACGGATCATCAAGCTGTCCAGCGGGAATCATACCCTGTATGAATTTGTCCTCTCCTATGAATCCGGCACGGACAAACAGTCGATCATTCATCACGTGGTGATTAAGGCCGATATCCGGGGGTCGACGAATATCGTGGAGCAGATGAAGGCCAAGGACATGAATCCGGCATCGAATTTCAGCCTCAATTTTTTTGACCCCATCAGCAAGATTCTGTCCCAGTACGGCGCGGCCAAGGTCTTCATCGAAGGGGACGCGGTCATCCTGGCCATATTCGAATACGAAGGCATGGCAGGGAAGTGGTACAGCGTGGCGCGAGCCTGCGGGCTGGCCATCAACATCCTGATGATCGTCAAGAAATACAACCGCCGGAACAGTCAGAACAACCTGCCCAACCTGGATCTGGGCATCGGCATCGGATATACCGGCAAGCCGCCCACCTTCTTTTATGATGAAGACAACCGGATCATGATATCACCGGCCATCAACGTGGCGGATCAGCTGTCCGGGTGCAACAAATCCCTGCGGGAGCGCTTCCAGGATCATCCCCCGCCGTTTAATCTTTATGTCTTCAAACCGGCCCATAACCCGAATGCACCGCTTCTGTCCGATTCCCCCCTGATCCGGTACAATGTGCACGGAATTGAGTTGGCGCCGGAAGGATTTGAAAAACTCCGAAAAGAGATCCACCTGAAAAGAATCGAGGGAAAAATCCCCGACATCGGCCCGGATCAATTGATCCTGTACACGGGAAAATTTCCCACCAACTCAGGCAACTATCAGCGCATTGTTATCCGGGAGGCGCCCGTTCCCGAGGTTGCCCCCGATGACATGAGCGTGCTGCGGCAGACAGATGCATGTTATTATGAGGTCTGCACCAACCCCCGCGTATACGATTACGTTAAATCGAGTTGAGACGCTAAAAGTTTAATGAGCCCCATGCCGACCGAAAGCACCGACAAATATATAAAGGCATTGATGGATATCAGCAGTGCCATCAATTCCGACCTGTACCTGGAAGAAATATTGAAGCTGATCGTGATGGTGACGGCCAAGGTCACGGGAGTGGAGATCTGCTCTTTGTGGCTGGTGGACGAGGGAAACGGGTCCCGCAAGATCCGCCTGAAAGCCACCCAGGCCATCGATCCGGAATATGTCAAAGACCGGGTTCTGCTGGTCAATGAGGGGGTGGTGGGGTACGTGGTCGGCCACCGGCAGCCCCTGATCATCGCCGATGTATTGAAGGAGCCCAAATTCAAGGAAAAGGAAATGGCCCAGAAGCTGGGCCTGAAATCCTTGGCCAGCGTGCCCTTGACCCTTCGCGATGAAAAAGTGATGGGGGTTCTAAACTGTTTTACTTCCGAGTACCATGATTTTTCCGAAAACGAGGTGAATCTGATTACCACGGTGGCAAATCAGGCGGCCGTGGCGATCTTCAACTCCGAACTGATCGTAAAAACAAAAGTGATCCAGGAAGAACTGGAAACCCGCAAGCTGGTGGAGCGGAGCAAGGAAGTGATCATGAGGCGAATGAATCTCTCCGCCGAAGAAGCCTTCCGCTGGCTGCAGAAAAAGAGCATGGATTCCCGAAAATCCATGCGCCAGGTTGCCGAAGCCATTTTATTGTCCGAAGACCTCTACTGAATCCTCATCATCACTTCCTGCTGCGGCCGCCGCCACTCAGAGGAATCGAGCCTACAGCAGCCCTTCCTTTTCCAGGGTGGCGATAACGGTGCTGACGGATCCGGCGCGATTCATGGTATAAAAATGAAGACCGGGCACCCCGTGCTTCAGCAGATCCCGGCATTGTTTCGTGGCCAGTTCGATGCCAAACTGAACCACGCCGTCATTCCCTTCGTTTGAAACGGCCTCCAGTCCGGTCCGGACCTCATCCGTTATGGTTGCACCGCAGACCCGTGACAGGATTTCCAGCATCTTCACCGAATAAATCGGCATGATCCCGGGAAAAATCGGCACGGTCACCCCCGCCGCCCGGCAGCGGTCGACATAATCATAGAAAAACCGATTGTCGTAAAAATACTGCGCAACGATATAATCCGCACCGTTTTTTTCTTTCAACAGCGCATATTCAATATCCTTTTCCCGGCTTACGGCCTCGATGTGCCCTTCGGGATACCCCGCGGCGCCCAGGCAGAAATCATACCGGGATTTGATGAATGTCAGCAAATCCGATGCATAGGAAAGGGCATCCGGATGCGGCGCGAATCCGGCGTCATCCTTTGGCTCATCTCCCCGAATGACAAAAACGGTTTCAATGCCCTGCTGCTTAAACCGGTCCAAAATCGAAATCAGTTCATCCGGCGAAAGGCCGATGCCGGCGATGTAGGCCACCACGTCGCGCCCTCTTTCCTTTTTGATCTTGTCGATGAGCTGGAAAGAGCCGTCACGGGTGGAACCGCCCGCCCCGAAGGTCACCGTCATGTAATCATGCGGGGTCGCACACAGCACATCGAGTGTTTTCTCGAGGTTTTCAGCCCCTTTTTCCGTTTTGGCCCGAAAAAACTCAAACGAGATGATCGGTTTTCCGCCTTTTGCCTTCACCAACTGGGATACCTGCATGCCGCCTCCTTTTATCTAAATTCATATCGGATACAATCCGTTTTACCTGATCGAGATGTAAACCTTTTCACATTTTTGAGCATATGCTTATAACATCTGCTCCTGAACGTATCAAGGATTTTCGCAAACCGTTTCTCGCTTATATCCAAATCCCGCAACACTCGACCGCTTTTTCGCTTACTTCCCTATAGCACACGGCTTCGATATTCATTAAAAATTTCTTGACTTCCCGCATCGCGCTGTCTAATTAGTCATAGTTAACTTATACAATGGTGTGTAAGTTAAACTGACAAAGACAAGGACGTCTCTGTCTCCCACCGGGGAGAAGAGGCGTTTTTTTATGCCCGCTTGAAGGTTTTAGGCAAGTCATTTGAATAACAATAAATAGCAACAACTCAACAGCAGACAAAAGGAGAAATCATCATGCGCTTTCAAAAAAACAACGATGTTCTGGGCACCACCAACCGCGGCAATCCGGCCGAATCGAGCCTGTGCACCCTGTGCCGGGCCGACTGCATGGGCAAATGCGAGACCTGGCTGTCGAGCGTGGTTGGCCGCAAACTCCTTTATCCCCGGGACTTCGGCACCGTGACCGCCGGCGCCAACAATACCACCCACGTGGGGGTTTCCTACAACTCCCTGCGGATCCAGGGATATGCGTATGGTGCCAACGGCCTGTCCAAGGGGTTGAGCAACGATGCGGACGACTGCATCTTCCCCAACGTCAGCCTGGAGACCGAATTCGGAAATGAGGTCAAGACCAAGGCCCGCATCCCGTTGATGACCGGCGCGCTGGGTTCCACCTTTATTGCGGCCAAATACTGGGATTCATTTGCCATCGGCGGCGCTCTGTCCGGCATCCCGGTGGTCATCGGTGAAAATGTGGTGGGGGTTGACCGGGAATCCAAGATCGGAACCGGCAAAAACCGCAAGGGCAAAATCAAGAGCGCACCGGAACTGGAACGGCGCATCGACGGCTACCTGCGCTACTATGACGGCTACGGCGCCATCATTGTCCAGCTCAACGTGGAAGACACCCGAAACGGCGTTGCCGAGTTCGTGGTGGACAAATACGGCGACAAGTGCATCATCGAGCTGAAATGGGGCCAGGGCGCCAAGGACATCGGCGGTGAAATCCAGGTGACCAGCCTCGATTACGCCCTGTTCCTCAAGGACCGCGGCTACGTGGTCGACCCGGACCCCACCCGCCCGGAAGTCCAGGAAGCGTTCAAGGAAGGCGCGATCCGCTCCTTTGCCCGCCACAGCCGGCTGGGCGGCACCAACCTGGATACGGCGGCCAAGGTTCGCGAGGATTTCATGAACAGCGTGGATTACCTGCGCAAGATCGGATTCAAGCGGATCACCTTGAAGACCGGTTCCTACGGCATGGAAGAGCTGGCCATGGCCATCAAGTTCGCCTCCGAGGCCGGACTGCGACCTGCTGACCATCGACGGTTCCGGCGGCGGCACCGGCATGAGCCCCTGGAACATGATGCAGAGCTGGGGCGTTCCCTCCATCAACCTGCATTCCAAAGCGTATGAATATGCCTCCATCCTGGCGGCCAAGGGCCAAAGAGTGGTGGACATGTCCTTTGCCGGCGGGTTTGCCCTGGAAGACCACATCTTCAAGGCCCTGGCCCTGGGCGCACCCTACACCAAACTGATCTGCATGGGACGCGCCATCATGATCCCGGGCTTCCTGGGCTCCAACATCGAAGGGGCGCTCCATCCCGAACGCCGGGAAAAGCTGGCCGGAAACTGGGACAAGCTGCCCAAGACGGTTACGGATTTCGGCAACAGCGCCGAAGAGATCTTCGCCGGTTATTTTGACGTCCAGAAGAAGGTGGGCAAGAAGGAGATGAAGAACATCCCCTATGGCGCCATCGCCTTCTGCACCCTGGCGGACAAGCTCTCCTGCGGCCTGCAGCAGCTCATGGCCGGCGCGCGCAAGTTCGCCTTAAACCAGATCGCCCGTACGGACCTGTTTGCCGGAAACCGCGAAACCGCCGCCGAAACCGGCATCCCCCACGTATCGGACGTCAATGACGAAGTGGCCAAAAAGATCCTGAATGCATAATTAACATTTACTTCCTTTCTCTCTGATGAACGGCGGGGGAGATGCCTCTCCCCCGCCGAATTTCCCGCACTATCCTTTCCGGGCCAGATCCTGATGACTGTCAATTGTCAATTGACAATCGGCAATTGGCAATTCACAATTCACAATTGACTGCAGAACGTATCGTTCTTAAAAATTGTCAATCGGAGAAAGCCCGATGCGCACACCCCAATCCAAAACGATTCCCACGGTGCTTACCATTGCCGGTTCCGATCCTTCCGGCGGGGCGGGCATTCAGGCGGACCTGAAAACGATTGCCGCCACCGGCGCTTACGGTGCGGCGGTGATCACGGCGCTCACCGCCCAGAACACCCGGGAAGTGACCGGCGTGATGACGGTGCCGGCCGATTTTGTCACGCAGCAGCTGGAAGCGGTGCTCACCGATATCCGGGTGGATGTGATCAAGCTGGGCATGATCCCCGATGCCGGGATCTGTGATGCCATTGCCCCGTGGCTGGAACAGCGCACCGTGGTATGCGACCCGGTGATGGTTTCCACCACCGGCTGCCGGCTCATTGACGAGGCGGCGGTGGAGGCATTGAAGCGCAAAATTATCCCCCGGTCGAACTATATCACCCCCAACCTGTTTGAACTGGAAATCCTCTATGGCCGCCCCCCCGAAGATCTTCGGGCGGCAGGGATTGAATTGATGAAACGGTTTGAAAATCTGGCCGGAATCGTATTGAAAGGCGGCCATGATGATGCCGACGCCAAACGGGTGACCGACATTTTGCTGTTCAGGTCCGGCGGCCGGATGGAAACCACAACCGAGACACACGAGCGCTTTGCCACCCTGAACACCCACGGTACCGGATGTACATTCGCTTCGGCCTTCTCCTCGTACCTGGCCCAGGGGCTGGATCCGGCGCCGGCGTTTTCAGCATCCGTAAAATTTACGTCAAAATTGATCGCCATGGCCAGAGATGCAAGCGTGGGCCACGGCTCCGGCCCGCTTCTGCACCATTTATGGCATCACCGCCCTGATTGAAACCGGAATACCCCAACCAGTTCGATAGCTCTTTTCCCAAAACATGCTTTCAATTCAAAGCCTCTTTTCTGATCACGCATATCCGGGGTTTTACCGGACAATCCAGCCGGGCCGCCGAATTTTTCAAAAAAAGGATTGACCCCTTGCGTTTGTCCGGGTGGAATGCTATCTATTTTGGCCTGTTACCGTCGGGTTAACGCACCTTGTTAAAAGAACAATTGCCGGAATGGAAGATGAAACTGTTTGACAGCCATTGCCATTTAAATGACAAGGCCTACAAAAAAGATATGGACGCGGTCATGGAGCGGGCTGCGACGTCAGGCGTTATCGGCGCCATGGTCGTGGGCATCACGGAAGAGACCTCCCGGCAGGCCATTGACATCGCAAATCAATATTCCGGATGCTTTGCATCCGTGGGGGTTCACCCCCATGATGCATCCGCCTGCAGCGAAAAAGGCCTTTTGGCATTGAAAATGCTAACCCGGAACCCGAAGGTAAAGGCCTGGGGGGAAACGGGTCTTGATTTCAACCGCATGTACTCCCCTGCGGATATCCAGGAAAAATGGTTCATCCGGCAGCTGGACATGGCCGATGAACTCGACCTTCCCCTGATTTTTCACGAACGCGACTCGAAGGGCCGGTTCCTGGAAATTCTGCAGAACCGGTATGCGGGTACCGGCCGGGATGCGGTGGTGCACTGCTTCAGCGGCGACCGCAAGGAAATGGAGTCTTACCTGGAACTGGGGTTTTATATCGGCATCACCGGCATTCTCACCATAGAATCCCGGGGCGCACCATTGCGCAGCCTGGCGCCCCATATTCCGGCCGAGCGGCTTCTGGTGGAAACCGATGCGCCATACCTTACCCCGGCGCCCGAAAAAAACCGAACCCGCCGCAACGAACCGGCATTTGTCCGGTCTGTTTTGTTTAAACTGGCCGAGGTCCGCAAGGAGCATCCGGAGACGCTGGCGCAATCCATCCGGGACAACACCGGCCGGCTGTTCAGGATTGATATATCCGGACAAGCGTAAAGAGGCAAAACCTTCAACCCGCAAATGGTATTGAACCACGAAGCCACCCTTGGTGGTGAATTTTTGGCACTTCAAGGAGGATTAGCATGAAATCAGGCATTATCGGGTTGGCCGGCGCGGGGAAAACCACCGTGTTCGAGGCACTGACCGGTGAATTTGCCGGCACCGGCGCCAAAGGGGAAAACCGGCTGGGCACCGTCGCCGTGCCGGACAGCCGGATCGACGCCTTGAGCGCCATTTTCAAACCCAGAAAAACCATTTATACCCAGGTGGAATACCTGCTCCCCGGCCGGGCCGGCGGCAGGGAGGAAAGCACATGGACACCGGTCCGGGATGCGGACGCCCTGATCCATGTGATCCGCAATTTTGCCCAGTTCGGCATTGATGCGCCCGCGCCGCAGGACGATTTTACGCAGCTGGACCAGGATCTGATCATCTCCGATCTGGCGGTGGTCGAAAAACGGATCGAACGGATGGAAGCGGACGCCAAAAGATCCAGGCAGATCGATACCGAAGAGCGCGACCTCCTGGAGCGCTGCAAGGAGGCACTCGAATCCGAAACCCCCCTGCGCCGCCTTCCCGAACTGGCGTCTGCCCGCTCCCTTCGCGGCTATGCTTTTTTGTCGGCAAAACCGATGCTGGTTCTGTTCAACAACGCGGATGACGATATGACCGCCCCGGACCGCTCCGCCCCCTTTGACCGCGAAAAAACCATCATCATCAGGGGCAAGCTGGAGCACGAACTGGCCCAGATGAGCGGAGATGAAGCCGCTGAGCTTCTGGCGGAATTCAATATTTCCGCATCTGCCACCGACCGGGTCATCACCAGTTCCTACGGACTTCTCGGCCTGATGGCATTTTTTACGGTGGGCGAAGACGAAGTGCGGGCATGGACCCTTAAAAAAGGAACGGCAGCACTGGACGCGGCCGAAGTGATCCACTCGGATATCAAAAAGGGGTTCATCCGGGCCGAGGTCATCTCCTATGATGATTTCATGGATGCGGGCTCCATGGCCGAGGCCAAGAAGCGGGGCACCCTCCGGCTGGAAGGAAAAACCTACGAAGTCAAAGACGGCGATATCATCAACTTCCGGTTCAATGTTTGACCCGCGGATGATTAGACGGCCGACTGCCCCTGCTTTACAGGAACCGGGATTGACGCTCCGGAAAAAATATCGGGTTATGCCCCCCTGATATCTTTCCTCTCCTGCCCCGAACCGCGCGATGTGCTCTTGATTTTTCCGGAAACAGGCCTATTTTTTTAAAATAGGTCAACTACGGAAAAACCATACCATTCCCCCCCACATGAAAGGAAATCAAATGAGCAAGACGGAGAACAACCTTGAAGAAGCGTTTGCCGGCGAATCCATGGCCAACCGGAAGTACCTGGCATTTGCCAAAAAAGCCGACCAGGAGGGGCGCACCCAGGTGGCCAAACTCTTCAGGGCGGCCGCGGCAGCCGAAACGGTTCACGCCCACAATCACCTGCGGGCGCTGGGCGGCATCAAGGGCACGGAGGAAAATCTGAAGGCTGCCATTTCCGGCGAGACGCACGAGTTCAAGGTGATGTATCCGGAAATGATTGAAAATGCCAAAGAAGAAGGAAACACGGCCGCCACCCGCAGCTTTGAATATGCCAACGAAGTGGAAAAAATCCACGCGCAGCTTTACCAGAATGCCCTGGACAACATTGAATCTCTTGAAGAAGTCGATTACTATGTCTGTTCGGTCTGCGGAAACACCTGCGAAAATGAGGCCCCCGACGTCTGCCCCGTCTGCGGATCGAAAAAACAGGTATTCTTTAAAGCCGAATAGCCACTCAATCAGCGGGGGAGATCGGACAGGGAAAGGATCTCCCCCGTGATATCCGCCGCATCTTCGGATGCCAGGTAAAGCGATAGGCGGGCCACCTCCGAGGGATCGGAAAGATCTTTGTTTTCCTTAAATGAAACAAATCGACGCGATAATTCCGGCCCCAGAACATCGTCCCCGAAAGAGCGGATCTGATCCTGCATGGCGGTGTCCATGACCCCCGGATCAATGGCATTGACCCGGATGCGGTCAGCTGCGAATTCAACGCTTAAATTCCGGGTCAGCTGTTCCACCCCCGCCTTTGAAACCCCGTAGGCGCAGAACCGGGGAAACGGCATCCGTGCCAGCCCCGACGTTACATTGATGATGATTCCGCCCGGATTTTGGCGCATCAGGGGAATCACCGCGCGGCTGCACAGGTACATGCCGGTTAAATTGACCCCCAGCGTCCGGGACCAGGAATTTAAATCCGCATCCTCGAGAAACCGAGGCGGTCCGATCACCCCGGCATTGTTGACCAGGATGTCCACCCGGCCGAACCGTTCGAACACGGTCCGGGCAAACCGGGCCGCATCACCTTCATCCGATACATCACCCACCATATAAACCGATTCGCCGCCTTCTTGCGCGATTTCCGCCTGCACCTGCGCAAGATCTTCTTCCTTCAATCCCAGCATTCCCACCCGGGCGCCTTCGGCGGAAAAAGCGATGGCCACGGCCCGGCCCAGACCCCGTCCCGCCCCTGTGACCAGGGCGACTTTTTTATCCAGTTTCATGCCAGTCCTCTTCTATTCGGGTGTAACATCCTTCCGGGTCTCCTGGTGGTTTATGCTCTCGCTCATCTCCAGCAGACCCAGGCGACTGGCCCGCTCCTGCCAGCGCTGCCGGGCCAGCACCTGCATATCCCGGACGCTGTCCACTTCGTCGACGATCTCCATTCCCAGCAGGGTCTCCACCACATCTTCGAGCGTCACCAGGCCCGAAAACTGGCCGTACTCATCCACCAGAATGGCAATGTGCTCCTGCTTTTCCAGGAGGGACTCAAAAACATCGCCGAGCTTCAGCATCTCGGGAAGGATGGAGATATCCCGGCGGAAATCCCGGAGCCGCCGGTGGGTTTCGCCCCGGGCCATGCTCAGGAGCAGGTCGTCTTTCAAGACATAGCCGGTCATATTATCCGGATTATCGATGTACACGGGAATCCTTGAAACCCGCAATTTTTCGATTTTTTTAATGATCTGGGAAATCACGATCTGCTCGTCGAACATGATCACCACGATGCGAGGGGTCATGATGTCGGTGGCCCGCAGGGAACTGAACCGGATCAGGTTCTTGAATATCCGGGATTCCTTTTCCGCAAACACCCCGGCACGGGTGCCGATATCCACCTGGGCGGAAAATTCCTCCCGGCTGAACAGCCGGATTTCATCGCTCTTGGCGATCAGGTTGGTCACCATGCGTGACAAAACGACCAGCGGATACATGATGAACATGATCACTTTGAGGGAGCGGGCCGTAAATACGGCAAGTTCCCGCCAGTAATTCGCCCCCAGGGTTTTGGGGATGATCTCCGATATCACCAGAATCAGGAGGGTCAGCACCGCGGAGGTCAACGCCACGTAGACGTCGCCGAAAACCACTTCGGCCTGGGCCCCCACCCCCACCGCACCGGCGGTGTGGGCGATGGTATTCAAGCTGAGAATGGCCGACAGGGGCCGGTCAATGTCTTCCTTGAAATCCTGCAGCGTCCCCCCGGCCGCATGATGCTTCTTTTTGAGCATCAGCACATAGGAGCGGCTGACGCTCAGCAGCACCGCCTCCAGGATGGAGCAGAAAAACGACACCCCGATGGCAAGAATAAAATAAAATACGAGCAATCCCATAATCAAATCTATTCTCTGGCAACTTTAACGGTCGTCTCTCCCTTCAGTATAACCTTCTTTTCCGGTTCACGCGAACCCGGCGCAAGGTCGTAGATTGCATAAAAGACGGGGTTAAATTTTACAGCGCATCTGCGAAAAACCAATCTTTTCGGCCTTTCTGTGAAAGACTAAGATGGATAAATAAGCGATCAGAAATCGCTTTTGTAAACCAGACCCTTATTTTTCAGGGGGGACTTCTTCTTTGAGCAGGCAGCAGGCGATCCGGTGCACGGGGGTGCCGTCGGACGAGTAGGTGATGTTTCCGGGCTGGATCAGCTTGTTCATCACGCAGCCCTCGGAAATTTTGAGTTCAAACAGGTCCGCTTCATTGATTTTGGCCATACGCGCGAGTTTGTCATCGGCAAAGCACAGGCTGTGGAGCGGATAGTCCTCGCACAGGGGGCACCGGTAGACCCGGCCGTTGGGAAAGATGAAATAGTTGTCCGCCACTTTTCCCGCGCATTCAAAAGGTTCATCGGCATCCAGGAACACTTTCGGATAGGTCACATGGATGCCCAATGCCGCAGCCCTTTTCGCCACTTCCGGAATCAGCGAGTTCCATTTTTCCGGGTCCACCTGAAGACGGGTATTTTCGGTAGCAGCGGACTTGCCGCGGATCCCGATCACCTGGATGAAAAACCGCTCGACGCCCAAGTCGGCAATCAGCTCCGGCATGCGGGAAAGTTCATGGATGTTTTCGGAGCTGACCGTGTAGATCATGCTGGTGTGAAAACCCCTTTTCACCGCCTTTCGGACGCCGGCCAGGCAATTGGCATAACACCCTTTCCCCCGGATGCGGTCATTGGTTTCGGCCGTGGCCCCGTCCAGGCTGAAGCTGAAAAAATCGACATCATCGACGCTGACCCTGTCCAGGATATCATGAAAAAGATACCCGTTGGTGTCGATGGTGATGGAGGCATATCCCATGCTTCGGGCGGATTTGATGATATCCGCCAGGTCGGGATGAAGGGTGGGCTCCCCCCCAGCAGGATCAGGTTGGCCGGTCGCCTTTCGGGCAGGATGGCAGACAGCCATTTTTCGATGATCGGCCTGGGCAGCATGTCCCGGCCGTGCTGATCCGGGTTGATGTAGCAGTGGCTGCAGCGCAGGTTGCACCGGGTCAGGAGATGGAAAAACACATTGATGGAATCTTTTGAAAAAGCGACGGTTTTATTCATTGAAATAACGGGTGCGGCATTCAAAAATGACATGGAAACATCTTGAATGCAAATCGGTGCAAGAGATGGGCCTTTTGCAAAGATGGTAAACGGATGCTATTCCATCTGCTCGGCTTCGATCAGGTTCTGGAGCACGACCTTGGTCTTGATCAGCTCTTCGTTGGTGGCCCGCAGGCGGATGGACATGTATTCGGCAAATATCCGGTAGAGCAGGAGCAGAAAATCGAGGCGTTCATCACGCTCCTCCGCGCTTGCAGTGGCCAGCCGCCCCTTGGCCGAGGTATCTACGCAGAGGCAGATGGTGGCGCCCTCGGCATACACGGATGCGCTGCGGGTCAGGCTGTCGATGATCCGCATTTCGCCGAAAATTTCGCCAATCTGGGAAATGGTGCCGATTTCAATGCTGTTCTTCTTGATCTTCAGGCCGCCGGACAGCAGAAAATACAACCAGGGATCCTCGTCCCCTTCCCGGATGATGAGTTCGCCATCCTCGTACTCCCGGATTTTGGACAGCCGAAGCAGCTTGGCCAGGTTCCGGGTTTCAAATTCCTTCAATCCAGGAATCGCCATTAGCCGCTGGATGTTCTGGACGTTATCCTTGAGGTACTTGGATTCGATCATCGGTCATACTCCTCCGCCAAAACTACAGGGATATCCGTTCGGCTTGAATCTGCATATCGGCTGAAGCGTTCTAAAACGGGCCTTCTATTTGCGATAATACCACAATCACCGATTTTGCAAACAGGATTTTGAAACCATTTCGTCGAATTCTACCGGATAACATCCGTCAAAGCAAGCTTTACAGAAATTATTTTCGGGATGCGCCACTCCCGTGGATTCCAAAAGACCCTCCAGGCTCAGGTAATGAAGGGAATCCAGATCCAGAAACTGCCGCAGTTCATCCACGGTTTTGCTGGCCGCGATCAATTCCCCCCGGGTGGAAAAATCGATTCCGTAATGGCAGGGAAACCGGTGCGGCGGGCAGCTGATGCGCATGTGGACTTTTCTGACCCCCAGCTCCCGCAGGGCGCGGATACGGGTCTTGGAAGTGGTGCCCCGGATGATGGAGTCTTCGATGATGATAATGTCCTTGCCGTACAGCAGTTCCTTTACCGGGTTGAGCTTCATCCGCACCCCGAAATCCCGCATCCCCTGGGTGGGCTGAATGAAGGTGCGGCCCACATAGTGGTTCCGGATCATGGCCAGGTCGAAGGGAAGGCCCGATTCTTCGGAATACCCGAGGGCCGCGTAGATTCCGGAATCGGGAAACGGCATCACCAGGTCCGCATCCACCGGCGCTTCCCGGGCCAGGCGTCGTCCGTGGGCCTTGCGGGTCTGGTAGACGTTCTTGCCGAAAATGGTGCTGTCCGGCCGGGCGAAGTAGATGTATTCGAAAATGCAGCAGGTGCGCCGGACCTGTTTGTGCGGGTGGATGCTTTTGACACCTTCTGAACTGATGATGACGATCTCGCCCGGGTCCAGTTCCCGAACGAACTCCGCCTGGACCAGATCCAGTCCGCAGGTTTCGGAGGCCAGCACATAGTGGCCGGTGGAGAGCCTGCCCAGGCACAGGGGCCGAAATCCGTTGGGATCCTTGATCCCCACCACCTCGCCCCGGCTGGTGAGCAGAACAAAGGAATATGCCCCCTCGATGCGGGCCACCGCGGCGGTGAGCGCCTCTTCGAAACCATGCTTCAAATTCTTGACGAAGAGATGAAGAAAAATCTCACTGTCCATGGTGGTCTGAAAGATTGAACCTTCTTCCTCCAGCTCTTCTTTCAGCATGTGGGCGTTGACCAGGTTGCCGTTGTGGGCCACCCCGTAGGATTTGCCCTTGTGGTTGACCACGAAGGGCTGGGCATTGGTCAGATTGGAGTCCCCGGTGGTGGAATAGCGGACATGGCCGATGGCGCTGCACTGGCCGGAAAGGCTTTCCAGGTTGTCGTCATTGAAGACTTCCGGCACCAGCCCCATTCCCTTGTGGAAATTGATATGCCCGTCTCTGACGATGGCGATTCCCGCGCTCTCCTGGCCGCGATGCTGGAGGGCATAGAGGCCGAAGTAGCTGAGGCGGGCCGCCTCGGGATGATTAAAGATGCCGAAAATACCGCAGGCTTCTCTCGGCCGGTCGTTTATGCGATTTTGGTTATTCATGGCTTTGCTGCCGCAATTGCTTATGGTTTGGATGATATGTTTGAATCGGCTCCACACAAAGCGCTTTTTGCTTCAATGCGGCGATTCCTTTGCACATGGCCTTGGCACCGGCAATGGTGGTGGCGATGGGGATATTGAACTTCAATGCCGCCCGCCGGATCAGATATCCATCCCGCCGGGTTTCATCCCCGGTGCCGGTATTGATGACCAGGTGGATCTCCCGGTTTTTGATGGCGTCCACCACGTGGGGACGGCCCGCCGATACTTTGTTGACCACCTGGTTTTCGATGCCGTGGGCACGAAAAAATTCGGAGGTGCCCCGGGTGGCCAGAATCGTAAAACCGATGTGTTCGAATTCCCTGGCCACTAAAAGCACGGCTTGCTTGTCGGAATCTTGAATACTGATGAACACTGCCCCTGTTTCCGGTAGGTTCTGGCCGGCCCCGAGCTGGGATTTGGCATAGGCCCTGCCGAAATCCGTGTCCACGCCCATCACCTCTCCGGTGGATTTCATTTCCGGCCCCAGCAGGATGTCCACCCCCGGAAACCGGTTAAAGGGCATGACTGCCTCTTTCACCGAAATATGAGACGGTACCACTTCCCTGGTAAATCCAAGCTCGGCAAGCGTTTTGCCTGTCATCACCTTTGTGGCGATCTTGGCCAGCTGCACCCCGGTGGCCTTGCTCACAAAAGGAACGGTCCGCGATGCCCGGGGATTGACTTCCAGCACATAGAGCTTGCCGGCCTTGATGGCATACTGGACATTCATCAGGCCGATGACGTTGAGCTCCTTTGCCATGGCCTTGGTGGCTGCCGTAATCTCTTCGATCTCCGATGACTTGAGGCTGTAGGGGGGAAGCACGCAGGCGCTGTCCCCGGAATGGACCCCCGCCTCTTCGATATGCTCCATGATGCCCCCGATGACGGTGGTATGGCCGTCGGAAACGGCATCCACGTCCACCTCGATGGCGTCTTCCAGGAATTTGTCGATGAGCACCGGATATTCCGGAGAGGCGATCATGGCCAGATGGGTACAATTATGCAGCTGCTGGGGGTTGTAGACGATTCTCATGGCCCGCCCGCCCAGCACGAAGGAGGGCCGTACAATCACCGGAAATCCAATGCGGTCGGCCACCTCCTGCGCTTCAGCCACCGATCGGGCCGTGCCGTTGGGGGGCTGGACCAGGTTGAGCTTTTCCAGCATGGCCTGGAACAATTTGCGGTCTTCGGCGCGGGCAATGCTGTCCGGATGGGTGCCGATGATGGGGACCCCGGCAGCCAGCAGGCCCATGGAAAGGTTTAAAGGCGTCTGCCCCCCGAACTGTACGATCACCCCGTCAGGTTTTTCCGTCTCCACGATGTGGAGCACGTCCTCATGGGTAAGCGGCTCAAAATAAAGCTTGTCCGATGTGTCGTAGTCGGTGGAGACGGTCTCGGGATTGGAGTTGACCATGATGCTCTCGATCCCCAGTTCCCGAAGGGCAAACGAGGCGTGCACGCAGCAGTAGTCGAATTCGATTCCCTGCCCGATCCGGTTGGGCCCGCCCCCCAGGATCATAATTTTCTTTCCGGTGGTGATCCGGGCCTCGTTTTCCATCTCATAGGTGGAGTAATAATAGGGGGTGGCCGCCTTGAACTCGGCCGCGCAGGTATCCACCAGCTTGTACACAGGCCGGATATCGAACTGATTCCGAAGCGACCGGACAGCCTCTGCATTGGTATTCGTCAGATGCCCCAGCTGCACGTCGGAAAAGCCCCATGCCTTGGCCTTTCTCAAGAAATCAGCAGACATCGGGGTGTCGGCGGCGGACCGGATTTGTTTCTCCATCTCCACGATCTGTTTGAGCTGGTACAGAAACCACGGGTCAATCCGGGTGAGCTGATAGATGGTCTCCACCGACATGCCGGCGGCCAGAGCGTCGTGCAGATAGAAAATCCGTTTGGAATTGGGCTTGGACAGGTTTTTTTCGATCTCCTCCAGGGAAGGGGGCGCCTCCTGCCCGTCCTTTCCGTCGGCCCCGAATCCGAACCGGCCGATTTCAAGCGACCGCAGCCCTTTCTGGAGCGCTTCCTTGAAGGTCCGGCCGATGGACATGGTCTCCCCCACGGAACGCATGGAGGTGGTCAGCACGTCTTCGGCTTCCGGAAATTTTTCAAAGGTCCAGCGGGGAATCTTGACCACGCAGTAGTCGAGCGCCGGTTCAAAGGAGGCCACCGTCTCGCCGGTGATATCGTTGGCCAGCTCATCTAAGGTATATCCCACCGCCAGCTTGGCGGCGATCTTGGCGATGGGAAAACCGGTGGCTTTGGAAGCCAGGGCGGAGCTGCGCGACACCCGCGGGTTCATCTCCACCACGATCATCTCCCCGTTTTCCGGATTGACGGCAAACTGCACGTTGGAACCGCCGGTGTCCACCCCGATTTCCCGCAGGATGGCGATGGAGGCGTTTCGCATCACCTGGTACTCCCGGTCAGTCAGCGTCTGAGCCGGTGCCACGGTGATGGAATCCCCCGTGTGGATTCCCATGGGGTCCAGGTTTTCGATGGAGCAGACGATCACCACATTGTCGTTTTTGTCCCGCATGACTTCGAGTTCGTATTCCTTCCAGCCGAGCACGGACTCCTCCAGCATGATCTGGGTATTCATGCTGGCATCCAGGCCTGCTGCGGCCAGTTCCTCGAGTTCCTCGGGATTGTAGGCCACCCCGCCGCCGGTGCCGCCCAGGGTGAAGCTGGGCCGCACGATCAGGGGAAATCCGATCTCAGAGGCGATCTGCCGCACGGCGTCCATGTTTTTGGCGATGCCGCTGATGGGGATGCGCAGACCGATCTTTTCCATGGCGTGCCTGAACTCGTCCCGGTCCTCTGCCTTGCGGATGGAAGCCAGCGTCGCACCGATCATTTCCACGCCGTATTTTTCCAGTATCCCTTTTTCCGCCACCGCCACCGCGGTATTCAATCCCGTCTGACCGCCCAGGGTGGGCAGGAGCGCATCGGGCCGCTCCTTTTCGATGATCATCTCCACGGTCCTGGGCGTCACCGGCTCGATGTAGGTCTTGTCCGCCATTTCCGGATCGGTCATGATGGTGGCCGGGTTGCTGTTGACCAGGATGACCTCGTACCCCTCTTCTTTCAACGCCTTGCAGGCCTGGGTGCCGGAATAATCAAATTCGCAGGCCTGGCTGATGATGATGGGTCCGGCCCCGATGATCAGGATTTTGTGGATATCGGTACGTTTGGGCATGATCAGGAATTTTTTTCCATAAGGGTTGCAAATTGGCCAAACAGGTAATCGGCGTCATGGGGCCCTGGAGCCGCTTCGGGATGATATTGCACGGCAAATACCGGCATGTTTTTATGCCGGAATCCTTCCACCGTGTGGTCATTTAAATTCATGTGGGTGATCTCTACCTGGCCTGGATCCAGGCTGTCCGGGTCAACTGCAAACCCATGGTTCTGGGAGGTGATCTCCACCCGCCCGGTGGCCAGATTCTGCACCGGCTGATTGGCGCCGTGATGGCCGAACTTGAGTTTGAAGGTCCGCCCCCCCAGCGCCAGCCCGATAAGCTGGATGCCCAGGCAGATTCCGAACATGGGCTTATACCCCAGCAGGTCCCGGATGGTGTTGACGGCATAGTCCACGGGCTCCGGATCGCCCGGACCGTTGGACAGGAAAATGCCGTGCGGCGACACTTCACGAACCACATCTGCGGGAGCCGATGCCGGCAGCACCAGCACCTCGCATCCCGCCTGTTCCAGATAGCGCAGGATGTTGTATTTGATTCCAAAATCAAAGGCGGTGACCTTAAACGGTTTATCCGGCCGCCGCCAGATCTCGGGATTCAACTTTTCTATCGGCATTTTGCAGGGCCGGGGGCGATCATTTTCCCAGAAGTAGGGCTTGCTGGCGGTCACTCCGCTGACCAGGTCCTGGCCCTCCATGACGGGAATGGCGCAAACTCGTTTCACCAGGCTGCGGGCGTCCAGATCCCGGGTGGAGATGGCCGCACGCATGGCCCCGGCGGTGCGCAGATGGATGGTCAAGGCCCGGGTGTCGAGCTCATCGACCCCCAGGACATGATGGTCCATGAGATAATCCCGCAAAGAGGCGGTGGAGCGAAAATTGCTGGGAAATTCCTGATATTCCCGGACAATGAATGCCGCCACCTGGATCCGGTTGGATTCGATGTCCTGTGCGTTTATTCCATAGTTGCCCACCAGCGGATAGGTCATCATCACCATCTGACCCCGGTAGGAAGGATCGGTGAGCACTTCCTGGTACCCGGTCATCGAGGTGTTGAACACCACTTCACCGAACGCTTCACCGTGGCCGGTAAAGCTTTGGCATTCAAAGGTGCGGCCGTCTTCCAGGGCCATTAACGCTTTCATGTATGTTCAGATCCTTGCAGCTTTTTCATATCCGTAAATTGATATGTCTCAATTAACGATGGGCCAATCGCGATCGCCTGATTGTGAATTGAGGATGGAAAACGGTCAATCCGGCATCATAAAATAATACACCCGCCCGGATCGGCAACGCCTCTTGTACCAGATTTATCATTCAAATCAAAGGCGTATTTTCCACCAGATCCCATACGCCGCAGGGGCAGGTCCCGCCGCAGAACCCGCATCCGATGCACCGGTCCGGGTCCACGATGTATTCATAATCGCGGTCTCCTATTTCCCTCCGGCTGATGGCCGACTGGGGGCATATGGCCACGCAAAGTCCGCAATCCCGGCAGGCCCCGCAGGAGGAGCACTGGGATCCGCAGGATTCCAGATCGTCAAATTCGATGATCCGGGGATCAAAATACTCCAGTTTGATCCGGTGCTTGTCGATGGCCGGCCGCATATCCCAGGCGCTGGTATGCACCCCTTCGCCCTCGGACAGATGCGGATCGGCGGATGCCGTTGTCTTGCCGTTGGGGCCGGGCGAAAGAGGACGCTTCCCCTCCAGGATGTTGTTCATCACCTCAGCGGCCTTTCGGCCCGCGCCGATGGCATCGGTGAGAAGCCCGGGGCGCACCATGTCACCTATAGCGAATATCTTTTCGTCGGTGGTCTGGAAATAATCGTTTACGCTCACAAATCCGTGGTCGGTGGCAACCGTTGCCGGAAGGAATGAAATATCCGGCATATCGCCGATGGAGATCACCACCGTGTCTGCGCCGATGACTTCCCCGGTGTCCAGCACCACTCCTTCATCCGTGATCTCCCGGGTGAAACAGGGCCATCTGAATTTGGCGCCCACCGCTTCGGCGTGCTGCTTTTCCTTGCCGAACGCAGCCGGTTTCTGCACATCGATCAGGATGATGGACTGAGCGCCCAGCCGGCTGGCTTCCACCGCCACATCACACCCCACGTTTCCCGCACCGATGATCACCACCTTTTCTCCCGGCAGGATGGGGTCGGTCTTGGCGCGGGCCAGAAATGAGCTTGCGGCAACCATCTTCTCTTTTCCAGGGACCGGCAGCGTCCGGGGTTTCTGAGCTCCC
Organism: uncultured delta proteobacterium; assembly: GCA_963826785.1. Lineage (GTDB taxonomy): Bacteria > Desulfobacterota > Desulfobacteria > Desulfobacterales > Desulfosalsimonadaceae > CAWGYD01. The sequence continues at coordinate 807,997 of CAWGYD010000006.1, read as the reverse complement.
GTAGCCACCACCACCAGGTCGTAATCGGCCTTGAACTGTTCCATATCATCGGGTGTAAGGGGCTGCTGGAGGTGAACATGCGGCAGGACGGATTTGATCCGTTTGAGCTCCTCGTCGATGACCTCTTTGGGAATCCGGCTTTCGGGAATCAGGGCGGAAATTTTACCCCCCAGCTGACCGGACATATCAAAAACAGTGGCCTCGTGTCCCCGCTGCCGAAGCTGCCAGGCCACCGAAAGCCCCGCCGGTCCGCCGCCGATGACCGCCACTTTTTTTCCTGAAAGGACCGGCAGTTCCGGAAGTTTGGCCCGTATGCTGGCCTTGCCCAGTTGAGTGACGTCCACCGGGGGCATCGCGGCGATCTGCCGGGTGCAGCCGGCCATGCACAGGTTGGGACATAAATAGCCGCACACGCTGGCCGGAAAAGGGGTATAGGCCAGGGCCATATCCACGGCCTCATCCACCCGGCCCTCCCGGATCAAGCGCCATCGGTCCTGCACCGGAATGCCCGGTGGGACAGGCCGTTTCGCAGGGGGCCTTGTATTGCCGGTTCGCCCATACCGGTACATAGCGCCGCAGTTCACCGGTGGTGATAACGCCGATCTGGCTCATGTCCGCTTCCACCAGGTCTCCCACCAGACCGCCGGCACCGAGCTCCCGGTTCCATACGATTTCATGAAAATCCGCCATGGATCGAATCTTCCGGACGACCTTGTCCTTGGGAAGCCGTGCGGCTATCATCTGCCAGTGGTCGCGGTCGGACAGCTGATCATAGAGTTCCGGGTGCTTGATTTTTTCCAAAAACACCTTCAGGTTTTCTTCCAGCCAGGCCCAGTCCGCATCCCCGATATGCGATAGTCGGGAATCGCTCTTACTGTAGCCCCCATGGGGTCCCCGGAAGAAGACCTTGCCGCTGACCATGCCCACCAGGGGCCGATATCCCAGGATATTTTCCGGCGTCTGGGGATTGATGCCGCAGACCACGGCGATGCCGCCGGCCATGAATTCGCCGAAATAATCGCCTGCGCTTCCCAGCACCCACAACTCGGGCGGATCCAGCCGCGGGTTGTGCTTGGTCATGGTCATGCCCCGGGCGCCGATATTTCCGGCGACGTAAACCTTTCCCTGGGCCATGGCATTGGCGGCACCGTTTGAGGCATTGCCATGTACGACGATTTCGGCCCCGGCGTTCAGCCACCCCACATCGTCGGAAGCCGGCCCCATCACCTCGATGCGGGTGTTGGGAAATCCCATGGACCCCAGCCGCTGGCCCGAATGGCCGGTCACCCGCACCGTTACGGTATCATTTCCGGCCTTCCACAGGCGGCCGCCGATGCCGTGCTGGCCATAGGCGTTCACCTCTATATGGCGGTGCCCCGCCTCTACTGCCGCCTGGATGCGCTCCTCCAAAACCCGCGATTCCAGGCGGACGCCGTTTTCCCGCCTTCTATGACAAAATATTGCTGTGGATCCGACATATGGCCTCGTTCAGCGTTATCTGCTGCTCTATAGATTTCTATCGATCAATCCTGATCATTTATCCGATATTAATGGAATATTGGAATGATGGAATGAAATTTTGCGTGGAATCAACCGACACTGCCTGAAACCCAATATTCCAAAATTCCATTATTCCATTCGTGCCCCTGCCAATATCAAGCAAGCTTCAACCTATACGACATACTTGATTTTCAACCGCTCCGCGATGCTCTGGTCGTCTATGCCCAGCGCATCGGACATGCCGATGGGGAGCGATGTGGACCGGCCCAGGGGGGCCACGATCTTTCGCAGTTCCGTATCGAAGCTCACAAACATGTCCACCACCCGCTGGGCCACATCTTCGGGATTCAACCGCCGATACAGGCGCGGGATCCTGGGAGGTGATCCCCTTGGGGCAGAGCCCGATGTTGCAGATATTGCAGCGGCCCGATTCCGATCCCAGGCATCCGGCTGCCGCCTGCATGACATATTTGCCCACCTGGACCCCGCTGGCCCCCAGCATGATCAGGGAAGCGGCATTGGCCGCCAGGTTGCCGTTCTTGCCGATGCCGCCGCCGGCAAACAGGGGAATCTCATTCTGCTGGCCCACCGCCACCAGGTTCTGGTAGCAGTCCCGCAGACAGCTGGCGATGGGGTGCCCCATGTGGTTCATGGAGACATTGTAGGCCGCCCCGGTGCCGCCGTCCTCGCCGTCGATGGCCAGACCGCCGGCATAGGGATTGCGGGTCAGGTTGTTCAAAACCGCAAGTGCAGTAGAAGTTGCCGGAGATTTTGGGATAGACCGGCACCCGGAACCCCCAGGCCATGTACATGGACTGGATCATCTTGGCCACCGCTTCTTCGATGGAGTACTTGGTCTGATGGGTGGGCGGACTGGGCAGGCTGACCCCTGTGGGAACGCCGCGGATGGCCGCGATGAGCTTGTTCACTTTGTACCACATCAGCAGGCCCGCCGTCCCCGGGCTTGGCCCCCTGGCCGTATTTGATCTCGATGGCGCAGGGATCCGCCTTCATCTCCGGAATGGCATGAATGATCTCATCCCAGCCAAAGTAGCCGGAAGCGATCTGAAGGATCACATAGCGCATAAAGCGTGAACGCAGCAGCCTCGGGGGGCATCCGCCTTCCCCGGTGCAGATGCGCACGGGCATGCCCAATTCCTCATTCAAATAGGCCACCCCCATCTGCAGCCCTTCCCACATGGTGGGGGAAAGGGCGCCGAAGGACATGCCGCCGATGATCAGCGGATAAATCTCCCGCACCGGCGGAATCCATCCGTGCTCCCGGACGAACTTGATGCTGTCTTCCGGGGACAGGATTCGACCCAGCAGGGTCCGCATCTCGAACTCGTGCCGTCCGGCATCCAGGGCCGGGTCCGAGAGCATGGAAATGCGGATGAACTTGATCCGGTCCAGCACGCCGCCGGGTGCATTGCGACGGCCGCCCCGGCGCTCAGGTTCGCCGCCCTGGTTGAGGTGAAACTTGAGTTTTTCGGCCTCGTCCGATTTCAGCGGCATAATGGCAGTCATTGGGGCAGACCATGGTGCACATGGCACACCCCACGCAGTGGTATGCCGGAGCGGTGCGCTGCCGGATGCCGTGATAAGTGGTATACACATTGGATGGTTTCTGTTGAATACCGATTCCGGCATCGATCAGGCGCTTCCGGAACACGCCCAGTTCAATGGCGTGAACCGGGCATACCGCCGTGCATTGGCCGCAAAGGGTGCACTTCTCCTTGCTCCAGTTGATCTGCCAGGGCAGATCCTTGATGCTCAATGAAGAAGGGATAATCGCTGTGTCTGTTGACATATCTTTACCTCCCGGCGATCGGATTTGACGATCACCGTATCCAGATGCATGGGCTGAAAATCGGTTGTTTTATCACGATCCGGCATGGCCGCATCCAACCCGCAGATTTCAGATGAAAACGCGTATTGACCGGGACGTCCGCCCACCACCCCGGGCCGCAGTTTCTTTCGATCCTGGACCATGAACATGGTGTTGTCGGGTGTCGCCCCGATGACGCAATTGGGTCCGTCGATGATCAGTTTCCGGCAGGTTTTCTTCAGGTGCTTCAAAAACATGCCATCCGGATGATCTTCCAGATCGTCATCCTGCAGCGGTGTGATGACATGCTTATAGGTCTCGATGTCGAGTCCCAGACGGGTGGTCATATAATGAAGGATATGGACGAATACTTCCGAGTCGGAATAAAACCCGGTATATCCGGTCACCCCCCGTGACATGAGATACTCCCGGATGGGTACAAACGCGGTGTTCTCCCCGTTGGTCATCGTGGAAAACCCCTGGATGAAAAACGGATGGCAGGCGTACAGGTTGATGGCATAATTGGTATTCTGCCGCCCCTGGGCCATGATCACCCGGGCAGGTGAGCTCCTGTTTTGTCCAACTCCAGATATTTGCCCACGGCCATTGGATCACCGATTTCCTTGATCATTACCGTATCCGGCCAGAATGAAAAGACGATCATGTCCTTCTCCTCGCGCCCCATTTCCTGAGAGAAAGACGGATCTGCAGGAGCCGGGCGTACTTTTCGGCCAGATCCAGATGCTCCCATTCCTCCGGATACTCATATGCGCGGATCAGGTAGATATCCCGCCGGGGTGTTCCGGGGGGCGGCACCTTGGGCACTTTGATGGAGATTTTGTACTTGGTCAGAAACCCGATATCAATCATATAGCCGTCCAGCCGCTTGATCCCGGATTCCGTGAAAATCCCGGAGAGGATGGGGGCATCCTTCATCTCTTCAAACGCTCCGCCCAGGTCCCGCAAAAACAGCCCGACCCCGGAACCGTCATGCCCTTCCCGCATGACATCGAGCGCATTGAGCGCCACCATGGGGGAGACCGGCGTGTCACTGGTCATGGCGAATAAACGACACATAAAATCGCTCCTGTTTTGTAATGCGTGTTAAATTGTGCCTGCTAAATGTTGATGGTCTTGGAAAAGAAAATTTTCACCTCATGCCCGCGGCGGCAGGCATCCCAAAACACCCATCAGTAATGGATTTCCGCCTTTTCGGGGATGACGGCAACCCCTTTTTCCTCACTTTTCAGACTTCACCAAACGCCAAGAGGGAAACTTCAATGCAAATATTATACCTGCTATTAAATGTTCGCCCATCATTTTGAATTTACAAGATAATTTCATATAAAAAATATGAGCGCCATTTACTTTCTGACATTTTTGTTACATTTTTCAAAAACCGCATGACAAAATTGTCAGATCCATGCATCCGCCCGGCTTTCATTATGGCAACCCGGACCGGACCCGGTTCACGTTTTACCGCTTGGAAACGCGCTATCCGGAAATGATGGAGATTTCCCGATGCATGACGCTTGATCTGCAGAGTCCAGTTAAGCGAATCGAGAGTGCACCTTTCAGATTCGCCATGACATGGCAATGGCAAATGGAAAAATGACTGAAGAATGGCGGGTCTTGAAACGATTTTTCCGGCACCCGCAATATCCTGATCCGGTAATCCGCTGAGCCGCCGGTTGTTTACGGCATTGAAATAGTAGGACGCGTTACCCGGATGTCAATGGATTAACATCGGATAATCCAATCTTTCTGAAATGCGCCCGAGCTACAGCCGATCCTGGAGATACTGATAATAAGGGGTGTTTCGAATAAACTGCCAGCGCTTGTCCCCGCTGATCGCGTCAAAATCGGAAAATCCTTTTTCAATGGCGCGGTCCAGCCACTTGACCGCCTCTTTTTCATTCTGCATTCCGGCATAGGTCACCGCCGCCTGGTAATAAAAGTACGGGTTTTCCGGCGCCAATCGCACGGCTTGTTCAAACAGATCGGCGGCACGGCGGATCTCCCCCTGTGCGGCACATACGACGCCCAGTCGATTCAACGCCAGAAGATACAGCTTCTGGTCCGATTCGGGAAGCTTTTTTAGCACGGTTTCATACGCTTCCCCGGCCAGGGCCAGTTCCTTGCGCTGTTCGCGCATCACCCCGAGTTTATAATAAAGGGCCGCGTTTTGTGGCTGCTGATCAATGCGCCGGATTACACAGTTGAGTGGCGTGCGGCAGTAATTGAGAAATCCCTTGAGTTCACGGATGTTCTTCCCAAGATTTGGGTCATCGGGGGTCAGTTTCTGAGCCTGCTCAAAATATTCCAGAGCCGCCTGGAATTCACCCATGTTGCTCAGTGCATAGGCCAGGTTGACGTAAACTCCCGGGGTGCGGTAATTCATTTTTACAGCCGCGGTCATGGCGTCCACCGCTTCTGCATAATGGTCTATTTTGGCCAGGGCCAGACCCAGGTTGAAATAGGCCACCGGGTGCGGCTCAAACTCCAGGGATTTGCGATAATAGCGCACCGCCTCCGCATGCCGGTCCTTTTGCTGAAAGGAATAGGCAAGATTCTGATATGGCCGGGCCTTTCTCGGCGATTTTTGAGCGATATCGCTCCAGAATGCCACATCGGTTTCCCACACAAAATTGCGCTGGTAGGTCCATGTCCCTGCCAGAACTGCCACCGCCGCCAGAACCGCGGCCGCATTTACTGGACGCATCCATTTGAAAGCCGCCCGGGCAGGAAGCAGGCACAGCAGCATCATGGGCAGATAATTCCGGTGTTCGAAGATGATTTCGATCCCGATTACTGAAGATTCGATCACCAGGTTGCCCAGAAACCAGAGAATACAGAATGCGGCCAATCGATGCCGCCTGGCACTGTAGAAGGCCAGGACCAGCAATCCGGCAATGGCCCCCATGGCCCAGAATGTGGTCATCGGATTGGCCATTGAATATGACAGCGGATAGGCGTAATCCAGATTGAGACGCTCCGGCCGGGGGTAGACGATCAGGCTGATGTAGTAGGCCACCACCCGAAATTCGGTCAGGACCCGCTGGGGAAGCGTGAAGTCTCTTTTGCCATATGATGCCAGAATCCGGTGAAAAGGATTGTCGCCCATGTAATATATCACGACGATCAAAAAGATAACCAATGCGGCGCCGACAAACATCAGAATCCGCTTATTGAATATATTCCGAAGATCCTGGAAAAAAAACCATTCATAAAGGAGAAAGAAAACCGGTAGCATGCCCGTGTTTTCTTTGGTTGCAAATGCACAGGCGCTGGAAAAAAGCATTCCCGTGAAACAGGCAATGGCCATCTTTGGCTTTTTCGCACGCTGAAGGATCCGGCCCCTGGCATAAAGGAGCATGGAGAGGATGAAAAACAAAGCGGCCATGCTGGCCATGCGCTGGCAGATATAGGTCACCGCATTGGTTTGGAGCGGATGGACCAGCCAGAGCAGGGCCGCAAAAAACGCCACCGCCATACCGATATCTTTATTATGCTTTTGTGATGCCGAATGGAAATAAGCATCAGAATGGGAATAAGGCAGGCTCAAGGTCGTTCTGACAAAGTAAAACAGCAGCACCCCCGAAAAAAGATGGATCATCAGATTGACCAGATGATAACCAAACGTATTTTCCCCGCCGGCACAGTAATTGAGTGCAAAACTGATGTTGGGCAGAAACCGCTTGCGCGGCTGGCCTTCAAAGGCCGCCTCCCGAATCCCATCCCATGACAATGTTGTCATATGCACATGGGGATCGTTCTTGGTGATGAAGTTGATATCATCAAAAACGAACGGGGCTGAAAACATATTGGAATAGATGATCGTTCCGGCGACCACCAACGCCAGCACGCACAAGGCGTGCATCCACCATGGTGCGGGAAGATCCACAATCCGTGAATCGGACCGCTTATATGGATTCGGCTGCGGGGGAGACGAAAACTTCAATGGAGGTCACCATCGGGAAAATTCAGTATGGAAAAGCGCGGTGGGATACTCATTCAAGCGATTCCAGGTATTTTCGGGTAAACCGGTAATCTTTTTCCTGGTTGGCCCGGGTGTCATTTTCCACCAGCTGTGCGATTTTTCCGCCGATCAGGGGGATGCGGACTTTCGGTTCAAATACGACGATATAATCACACCCTTTTTTCGTCGGTTTCAGCATGATCTGGCCGCTTGCCGATATCGGCACGCCTTTGATATCGAGCTCAAACACCCCCTGCTTCAGCGGATTGTCAAATGACTGCCAGGTGTCCGTGGCGATCACCGTATTGGTGCTTTTGACGAATTTCTTAGCAAATCCCGGGGGATTGGTCGGAAGATCCAGCTTCCGGGTAATCACAAAAACCCCGCCCCGCTCCCGGCATTCAATGACCTCGACGTTTTTTGCGCCGGTGGCCTCAAATTTCTTCACCAGATAAGACGCATCGGTGAGCACGCGAAACAGGATATCCGAATCTTTCGCATAGGAATGGGTGATGGTAAAACTCATTGAGTGGATTCCTTTTGAAACATCAGCCGGATGGATCCGGAAAATCTTACAAGCCGATTTTCGGCCCCATGTGAATCGCGAATGGAATGCGGATTTATGTAAACAGGTTGCGGAAAAAAATCAAACAAAAACTGGGGGGCGCACGCCGCCCAGCAAAAGGACGGGTTTTACGCAAAGACCATAAAAAAAGGGGCGCCGTTTGGTCAAATCAAAACGGCGCCCCTTCTATTTCAGTTCATATCCGCGACAGCTGCGGCATATGGCCGCAACGGCTTTTCAGCCGCATCAATACATGTCGTCATAATCCTCGGACGGCATATCGGATGCGCCCTCACCCTTTTTCTTCTTGGGTTTTTCGGCGATCATGGCCTCTGTGGTGATCATCAGCCCGGCCACCGAGGCGGCATTCTGCAGGGCGGAGCGGACCACCTTGGTGGGGTCGATGACGCCGGCGGCAATCAGGTTTTCATATTCGTCTGTGGCCGCATTGAAACCGTAGTCATCCTTGCCCTCCCTGACCTTGTTGATCACGATGGACCCGTCATATCCGGCATTTTTGGCGATCTGCCGCAGGGGCTCTTCCAGGGCGCGCTTCAAAATGCGGACACCGCTTTGGGCCTCACCGGAAACCTTGAGATTATCCAATGCATCGATGCTGCGGGTCAGCGCCACGCCGCCGCCGGGGACGATCCCCTCTTCCACCGCGGCCCGGGTTGCGTTTAAGGCATCTTCCACCCGCGCCTTCTTTTCCTTCATCTCGGTCTCCGTGGCCGCACCGATGTGGATCACGGCCACGCCGCCCACCAGCTTGGCCAGACGCTCCTGGAGTTTTTCCCGGTCATAGTCGGAGGTGGTTTCCTCGATCTGGGCGCGCAGCTGCTTGATCCGGCCTTCGATATCGGGTTTTTTGCCCATCCCCTCGATGATGGTGGTGTTGTCCTTGTTGATCTTGATCGTCTTGCAGCGGCCCAGTTCATTTAAAGTGATGTTTTCCAGCTTGATGCCGACATCCTCGGAAATCACCTGGCCTCCGGTGAGGATGGCAATGTCTTCCAGCATGGCCTTTCGCCGGTCGCCGAAACCGGGCGCCTTCACCGCGGCCACTTTCAGTGTTCCCCGGAGTTTGTTTACGATCAGGGTGGCCAGTGCCTCGCTTTCCACGTCTTCCGCAATCGCCAGCAGCGGCGCGCCTGATTTAGCCACCTGCTCCAGCACGGGGATGAAATCCTTCATGTTGGAGATCTTCTTTTCGTGAATCAGCACATAGGGGTCTTTGAGAATGACCTCCATCTTCTCGGCATCGGTCACGAAATAGGGGGAAAGATAGCCGCGGTCGAATTCCATGCCTTCCACCACTTCCAGGGTGGTTTCCATGCTCTTGGCTTCTTCCACCGTGATGACCCCCTCCTTGCCCACCTTTTCCATGGCATCGGAGATGATCTTTCCCACCGTTTCATCATTATTCGCCGAAATGCAGCCGACCTGTTCGATTTCTTTTTTGTCCTGAATGGGCTTGGACATTTTCTTCAGATGGTCGATCACCGCGATGACGCCCGCATCGATTCCCCGTTTGAGGGCCATGGGGTTGAGGCCCGCCGCCACCAGCTTCTGGCCTTCCGTGTAAATGGCCTGGGCCAGCACCGTCGCCGTCGTGGTCCCGTCTCCTGCCACATCGCTGGTCTTGCTGGCCACTTCCCGGACCATCTGGGCGCCCATGTTTTCGAACTTGCCCTCCACCTCGATTTCCTTGGCCACTGTCACCCCGTCCTTGGTGACCGTGGGGGAGCCGAAAGACTTGTCCAGTACGACATTGTTTCCCTTCGGGCCCAGGGTAACCTTTACCGCATTGGCCAGCGTGTTGACACCCTTGAGCATCTGCTCCCTGGCCTTGGCGCCATAGCAAATCATTTTCGCCGTCATGATGCTGATCTCCTTTTATTTAGCTGATAATCCCAAGTATATCGTCTTCCCGCATGAAGGAATGCTCGACATCATCGATTTTGATCTCCGTCCCTGCGTACTTGGAAAAAAGAATTTTGTCGCCGGCCTTGACATCCATGGAAATCCGCTTGCCGTCCTCGCCCATCTTTCCGGGCCCCACGGCCACCACTGTCCCCTTCTGCGGCTTTTCCTTGGCGGTATCCGGAATGATAAGCCCGCCCTTGGTCTTTTTTTCGCCCTCTTCCCGCTTTACCAGAATTCGGTCATTCAACGGTTTGATTTTCATCATGCAAATCCCCACAAATTAAAAGGTTATGAATTAAATATCCAAACCGCCCGCATGAATCACTCATGCCAACGGATCAGGAAAAAAATTATAATAATTCCGGCCACAAGGAATCAGGATGGGGACAGGATGTCCCCGGCCGGTTTCCAAAAGATAAACATCAAAAGTGAAATCGACAGGTGAGGCCGGAACAGCCTGGCGATGCTGCACCGCTGTAATTGCTGCACCGGTTTCTTCAAATCAGTTTCATTCATGGCGACAGTGATTTGAAAAAAATGAAATTCAGATACTTACAATTCAACAGGTATAATTTTGTTCTAAATATAAATCCGTTTTCAGGCATGTCAATATCTGCCGATAATAAATACCATGGCGTGGCCAAAAGGCTGATTTGGACCCGATAGAATCCGGGCGGCCGCCTTCACCCCTAAATCAAAATCCGGCCTGTTTCTGCTTGACCGTGATCTTGTCGATGAATTTTTCCGAGTCGATGATGAAGCGCTCATGGGTGCCCCGGCAGATGGTCTCGGCATCATCGTCGGCCTGCACTTCGAATTTCAGCTTCCGGCCCGTCTTTTCAATCAGCTCCACCCGAACGGTTACCGACATTCCCGGCGGAGTGGCGGCCATATGCGAGATATCCACCCGAATGCCCACCGACTGCTCCAGCGGCCAGTTGATGTGAGGGCGGATCGCCTGAATGCAGGCCCACTCGATCAGGCCCACCAGGTAGCCGGTTGCCAGCACATGGGGCATAACCTGAAACTCGGCCGCTTCCGGAAATAAATGGGGAACCGTCTTGGATTCCGGAACCGTAAAAATAAATTCATGGATCAGGCCTGGCTTGAGTTCTTCCATCACATCCCCCTTTTCAACTGGTTTAAAATTTGCCAAACGATGGTAACCGAATTTTTCGTCAGTACTTCACGGCCATCAGAAAACCGGCAACGGCAACTCCTGCGGCGGCCATCAGGAGCGAAAACGCGATGGCCGGAAACAGCCCCGGGCCGGGATCGGTATCTTTTAATTTCTCAAACCCAAGCGCCATCAAACCCAGTGCCGTTCGGATCCATGACAAAAGGGTGCGCTCCGCGGAAAGATACACCAGCCGTTGAATTTCGACACTGCGAGCCGTATCGTTTTCCATCTCTCCCCCTGATCTCAATTAATTAATTATATTGAATTATTACCCATTTTGTCAAACAAATGGCGGTCTTGATGGCTTCTTTCGGATTTGCCGGTCGCGGCCACACCCCGGCTGTCTTTTTCTATTTTGACATTTTTCTGCTTTTAATTTACATTGAAAAAAATTTTAACCGGACTGCTTCTCAATTTTTCAGACGCTCTCTTCTATTTCACCGGTAAAAACACAACCACCCTAAAGATGCGGGAATTTTTAAGATATGAAAACCATTATATTCATCGGACTTTTTATCGGCATCTGGTACGCCCTCCAGGCGTGGATTCTACCTAAAATGGGAGTATCCACATGAATGAAAGATGCCTGTCAGTTGACCGGCAAAAACAAACCCGTCCGGCATTCTCCGGATCAACCGAAAAATATCGAAGAGTAGGCTCGATCTGGATCGCCGGAACCGGCGATCCAGTCCAATATAAACCCAAACTGACCAGAAAAGAGGGGTGATCATGGCAAGAGGATTGAACAAGGCAATGCTGATCGGAAGGCTTGGCCGTGACCCGGAAATCCGGTACTCCCAGGGGGGTACGGCGATCGCCAATTTTACGGTTGCCACAAGTGAAGACTGGACCGACAAGAGTTCCGGGGAAAAAAAGGAAAAGACCGAATGGCACAAGGTGGTGGCATTCGGCAAGCTGGGCGAAATCTGCGGCCAGTTTCTTTCCAAGGGGCGCCAGGTCTATATTGAAGGACGGCTGCAGACCCGCTCATGGGAACAGGACGGAGTCACCCGCTATACCACGGAGATCGTGGCCAGCGACATGCAGATGCTGGATCCAAAGACCGCCGGCGGCGCCTACAATGCCCCCTCCCGCTCCGAAGACACCTATGAACCGGCAAATGCAGGGTCCGCTCCGGCCTCGGCCATCGATGATGATATTCCCTTTTGATCCAAAGGCCCTGCCCCGATGAGCGCTGTCCCGGGCAGGGCCGCATCTCCCCTCTTTCAGCAAAGCGATGAGAAGGATTTCTTCCGCTCATCACCGATGGGTCTGTGCTTCCATCCCGCCTTTGAAATTCTGCGCATAAAGCCAGGCCGCATCTGTACTGCGAATGCAGAATTTTCTTGTTTTTACCCCGCCTTTTCCAATAAATAGACCTTTCTCTGCTTGAGGCGCCTCACCTGATGTGTATATTTTTTGGACCGGGAGAAATACATGGGCACTGAAATTTTCTTTATTGCGGTGATCCTTCTGATGCTGGCCGCCGTTTCGGACCTGGTGGTGGGCGTTGCCAACGATGCGGTCAATTTTTTAAACTCCTCCATCGGCTCCCGGGTGGCGCCCTATTACATCATCATGACCGTGGCCAGCCTCGGCATCCTGGCCGGGGTGACCTTCTCCAGCGGCATGATGGAGGTCGCCCGCAAAGGCATTTTTCATCCCCAGTTTTTTACCATGCCCGAACTCATGATGATCTTTCTGGGGGTGATGCTCACCGACATCCTCCTGCTGGACCTGTTCAACACCTATGGCCTGCCCACTTCCACCACCGTTTCCATTGTTTTTGAACTCCTGGGCGCTGCGGTGGCCATTTCAGCGGCAAAGATCCTGCATGCGCACGCAGATGCGCTGACCCTGGGCGAATACATCAATACCGCCAAAGCCATGATCATCATCTTCGGCATCCTGCTGTCCATCGTGGTGGCGTTCTTCTTCGGCGCGGTGGTCCAGTTCATCACCCGGCTGATCTTCACTTTTGATTACCATGTCCGGCTCAAGCGATACGGCGCCCTGTGGGGGGGCATGGCCATGTCGGTCATCACTTTTTTCATCCTGGTCAAGGGGGCCGGCGGGGCGTCCTTCATGACGCCTGAAACGGTGGAATGGATCAATACCCATTCGGCCACGCTCCTTTTCGCCATATTCCTGTTCAGCGCCGCAATGTTTCAAATCCTCATCAGTTTTTTTAACGTCAATATTTTAAAACCCATCGTGCTGGTGGGAACCTTTGCCCTGGCCATGGCTTTTGCCGCCAACGATCTGGTGAACTTCATCGGCGTGCCCCTGGCGGGTCTTTACGCCTACCGAACGGCCATGGCCACGGATGCCCCCCTGGATGCGACCATGGGGGCCTTGAGCCATAAAATGCAATCCCAGACCGGACTGCTGCTGCTGGCGGGGATGATCATGGTGCTGACCCTGTGGCTTTCACGCAAGGCCCGGTCCGTCACGGAAACCGAAATCAGCCTGGGCAAGCAGGAGGAAGGAACGGAACGGTTTGAATCCATCTGGCTGTCCCGGACCATCATCCAGATGGCAGACTCGATCAATTCGGCCGTATTGAAGGTGATCCCTAAAAATTTCCGGGAATTCGTCGACCGCCGCATCGATCCCCGGGTGCAGATACCGGCGGATAAAGGGGAGAAAAAAGCACCTTTTGACCTGGTCCGTGCCTCGGTCAACCTGATGGTGGCCAGTGCGGTGGTCTCCTTTGCCACCTCTTTGAAGCTTCCGCTTTCCACCACCTATGTCACCTTCATGGTGGCCATGGGATCTTCATTTTCCGACCGGGCCTGGGGAAGGGAGACCGCCGTATTCAGAATCACCGGCGTACTGGTGGTCATCGGCGGATGGTTCATGACGGCGCTGATCGCTTTCAGCGTCGCCTACGTGTTTGCCAACATCATCTACTATTTTCATACCCCGGGAGTGGCCGCCCTCATCATCGCCGCCCTCTACCTGATCCGGAAGAATCACCTGAAGCACAAGATCCATGTGGAGCAGAAAAAAAACATACGGGTCATCACCCTGCGCAATGTCACAGACCCCCGGCAGGCCGTTTCCGACACTTTTGAGCACCTGGCATTTCTGCTCAGGGAAATCCGCGAGTCCATGGATATCACCTTCGACGCGCTGTTCGCACAAGATGCCGTCGAACTCGGCCGGCAGCGGCGGCGGGTCAGGGAAATCCAGCTCTGGGCCAACATCATCATGGCAAATGTATTCAAGGTCCTTCGGCTGCTGCAGAAGAAGGATGCCCAGGTATCCTTTAAATATGCCCAGATCATCCGGCGTCTGCAGAAGCTCTCCGACGGCCACCGGGACACCACGCTGCGTTCCTACATGCATGTCAACAACATGCACCGGGGTCTTCTGGAGAGCCAGGTGGATGAACTCAAGCAGATCAAGATCTGCATTTTAGACATCCTGCTCAAAGTCGAGATCTCTTTTCAGAACAAGCAGATCGTCGATTACGCCAATATCGTGGATTTATACCGGCACATGCGGACCCTGGCCGACCAGTTCAACCGCAACCAGATCGACCGGATCCGGAAGGACCTTTCCAATACCCGATTGAGCATCCTCTATTATGCCATCGTGGGCAACTGCCTGATGATGACCAAGCAGAACATCAAGCTTTTGGAAATATTCAACGAATCCTTCTCATTCGATGCGATGCTGTCCGGATCATACGCCCGGATCGATTCTCAGTAGCCCCCTCTTCCAAAAAACCTGCCTGAAAGTTGCCGTCGCTTGGGCGGCCATGCGTCGCCGGCGCATGGCCGCCAATGAAACATTGTTTTGTAACTAAAACAGGGTTGTCAATATAAACCATTGTTTTGCAAGACTTTATCCGGCACCTGATGTACATTTCCCGCACATGCCATGCATACCGGTAAAGATTCCCGGCCGCCCCGCCTGAATTAGAATACAATATTATTACAGCTGCATACCGCATCATTTTCGGTTATGGCACGCTTATTGATCTGTTGAACCTCAAATCCGTTTGTCTGTAAAACTCAAAACCGTCCAACTCAAGGAGGATATCATGAAAAACGGGTTCAACCGGATCAGGTCTCTCACTTTTTCTTTGGCGGCTGCGCTGCTGGTGATGCTGTTTGTGCTCCTGCCCGCTTCTTCGGAAGCCGCCGGGCTGCTTATTGCCGACGGCGGCTTCGGAGGGGTGCTTCAAATCAAGGAACATGCGGTCAATGTCTCCATCAACAACGGCGTGGCGGTTACCGATGTCACCCAGGTATTTATCAACACCGAACAGCGCCAGGTGGAGGCCCTGTACACCTTTCCGGTCCCCAATGGCGCCTCGGTGGCCAATTTCTCCATGTGGATCAATGGAAAGGAAATGACCGGTGAGGTGGTGGAAAAGGAACGGGCCCGGCAAATCTACAACAGCTACAAACAGAAGCGCCGAGACCCGGGCCTGCTGGAGCAGGTGGATTACAAAACATTCGAGATGCGCATCTTCCCCATCAACGCCGGGGCGGAACAGAAGGTGCGCATCACCTATTACCAGGAACTCAATGTCGATCATGACCAGGCCACCTATGTCTACCCCCTGGCGACGGTTACGCGCAGGGACATCAACGCCGGAACCACCGGCCGTTTCGCCATCAACCTGGACGTCAAATCGGCCATTCCCATTGTTGACATCAAAAGCCCCAGCCATCCCGATGTATTCGTGGTGGCCAGGCATGCCGATACATACTGCCAGGCATCCCTGGAGGCCGCCGGCGGCAGTCTGGCATCTGATGTGGTCATCAACTATGACATTTCCCGCCCCAGGACCGGCATCGACCTGATCACTTCCCGTCAAAAAGGGGAAGACGGATTTTTTTGCATGACTGTGGCCACCGGAAAGGAACTGGAAAAACTCGATACGGGCATGGATTACGTGTTCGTGCTGGACGTGTCCGGCTCCATGGCCAATGACGGCAAGCTGGTGGTCTCCAAAAACGCACTGGACGCATTTATCAGCGAATTGGGCGAAACCGACCGGTTTGAGGTGATGACCTTCAATGTCGCCCCCCAGGTTCTGTTCGGCAGCCTGAAGGCGGGCACGGTGGATTTCCGACAGCAGGCAATGCAGTTCATGGCCGGCCAGCAGGCCCGGGGCGGCACCGAACTTTCCCCCGCCCTGACCATCGCCTATAAATACGGCGATTCCGACCGGCCCTTGAATGTCGTCATCATGAGCGACGGCATGACCGAGCAGAAGGAGCGGCAGGTGCTGCTGCAGATGATCGCCTCCCGACCGGCCAATGCCCGCGTTTTCTGCATCGGCATCGGAAACGAGGTCAACCGGCCCATGCTTTCCCAGATGGCCGAGGACTCGGGTGGCCTTGCGGCATTCATCTCCAATGGCGACAATTTCCAGCGGGCCGCCAAGGCCTTCAGGCGCAAACTGATGCGGCCGGCAGCCTCGGACCTGAGGATGGAAATCTCCGGAATCAGCGTTTCTGATGTGGAACCCGCCGCACTTCCCAATCTCTATTACGGCTCCCCCTTGCGAATCTACGGGCGCTACAGCTCCAGCGGAACCGGCAGGGTGACCCTGACCGGCAATGTGGCCGGCGTGGCGATCACCCAATCCATGGATCTTGCATTCCCGGATCAGGATCTCCAAAACCCGGAGATCGAACGGATGTGGGCGTTAAAGCGAGTGGATCAGCTGCTCAAGGCCGCGGATCGGACCGGATCGCGCTTAGCAGTCACGGGTGAGATCATCCGGCTGGGAGAAGCTTTTTCCATCGTCACTGAATACACCTCTTTTCTGGTGCTGGAAAATGATGCCGAGTACCAGCGATGGAAGATCGAGCGGAAAAACAGCCTTCGCCTGGAGCGGGACCGGAAAGCCCAGACCGAACGTCAGGCACAGCTGGAAAAAATAAAGTCCAAGGCCGTGGCCGGCATCGGGCCCCAGGATCCGGCAGCCCCTGCATCAGATGCGCCGAAGCTGGCCCAGGCGCCCGCAGCACAGCAGCCCAGCTCTCCCGCCCCCGCCAGGTCGCAGAGCCGCGATTTCAGCCTGGGTGCCGGGCCGGTGGGGCCGCTGTTTGCCGGGCTCGCCCTGTGGCTGCGGCGCCGAAAGAATCGACACCCGCATTAATCCATCATTCTGCATTTGCGTCGGGTATCAACTCAAACGCCAATGAAAATCCACACGGCCGGGACGCTTCGTCCCGGCTCAACCGAAAGGATAGAAATGGCCATTTATGCCAATCGGGCCGATGCGCGCCCACCGCTTTTGCATACCCTGGGTAGATGGGCGACCCTTTCAGCCAGCATCGGCATCCGGCCGGATACGATGATATTTGCCGGCATCATCCTGCTGCTCAATGCGCACCTGTTGCTGGGCTACTCCTGCCGCGCTCTGGTGTTCTTTCCGGATAAATGGCTTGCCGGGGACTGGTACCGGATCGTGACGCATCCATTCGTACATTTGACCTGGTATCATTTCCTGCTGGATGCGGGGGCCTTTTTGCTGCTCTATGGCGGCCTTTCGGAAGAGCGCATGGGCCGGCGGCTTTTCCATGCGGGAATTTGCGGCGCCGCCGGACTGGCGGCGGCCTGGGGGTTTGATCCGCAGATCCGGACCCTGGGGCTGTGCGGACTCTCAGGGACCGCACACGGCCTGATGGCGGTTTCCGCCCTGGAGATGATGCAGAAAAAATCCGAATTTACCACCGGTGTGATCTGCCTGGCGGTGGTATTGTGCAAATCAGTCTATGAAGCCGCCAGCGGAACGGTGCTGTTTTCGTTTCTTCAATTCGGTTTGTGCGGCACGCCGCTGGCCGTCTGCCATCTCGGCGGCACCCTCGGCGGGATGGCATCCGTTCTTTTCTGTTTATTTTGCCGGCCAGAAGCCAAACAGCCCGCGGGCATAATTCACCGCGGGCTGTGATTTTCAAGTTATCCGGCATTCGGATGCTTGTTCCGGGATACCGATGATGTTTTAGATATCAGGTGCCGGGAGGGACGTCCTGCTGCGTATCCCCTTTGGCTTTCGGGTATTTCCCCACTTCCTTGACTTCAGATTCTTCCATTTCTTCCTGCTGTTCTTTCTTAAGTTCCCGGATCCGATCCTTTCCGCCTTTTTCCGTGTCCTTCATTTCTTTCGGCATGGATTGCCTCCTTTCTGCTTCCATTTTCAAAATCGGCTTGACTGCCTTTAATGAAAATCATAACCATGCCTTCCCCCGGATGCACATCAGCAAACCCATAATTATCAGGGTTCACGATTGATCGTCGCCCGTATTCCTTGAAATCGCGCGCTTTTGCTCAAAAGCCGTATTTTAATGTTTTAGAGCAATTCGCCCGGAAAATGAAGAAAGTTTCTAAGTCTCAGGATTGATCATAGCGGTGCCGCAAAGAAAGCTTTTCAAGCATCTTCACCATCCCCGCGCAGAGGGTATATATGGAATCGACATCCAGATTTTCTTCCGCAGTCTGGTCCAAAAACAGGTGAAGGCTGGATTCAAGGCCGTCTTCGGGCTCCCAGTAGCAGACCAGTATGGGCATTAACGGCAGCGGATGCAGGACGATCGATATATCCGAGTCCACGTGCCCCTCTATGCGTTTGCCGTCGAAAATATCGAGCATGTCCGCAAACAGATCCGGATAGGTGTCGGCCACCTTCTTTAATGGAATTTCACTGCGCTGATGAAAAAGCGCGTACCGGGATCGGCCGTTTTCAAGATCCCTGAAGGTCACCCAGTTGCCGGAAACCGGCCGCCCCTTCCCATTTAAGATATAATTTAAGACGGGAACGGCAATCCAGGGATTGACATGGATGTCGGTTGAAATGCGGCCCTGTGCATCCACGCTGAAATCCTTGCCCAGCACCTTTACCGTAAGTTTCTGATTTTCATACCGGGCGTGCAGCCGGTCGGCGGCCGCGGCCAGATCGATTTCACTGATTCTTTTTTTCAGCTGCGCGACCGCTTCGTCCATGAATTCATCGACGGTATTGGGCTTTTCGGTTTCGCCCCCAAACCGCTCGATGACATCGTCTTCGAGATGCGGACATTCACTGAGCTGCCGTCTGTTCTTGAATACGGCCACGGCAAACGCCAGACAGGTTTTCTCGTTGCACTCCCTGCAGTTGTTTTGATTCAACAGTTTAAAGATGTCCATGGGACCATTGATACGCACCATTCGATTTTTCACCTCCGGAAACACTTGGGTCATTTGATCAAAATTTTTAAATTAAGTTCCTTTTAATCAAAAACAACCTGGAAGTGAAAGGATAATTGAGCAATTCGTAATTTGCTTGACATATAGAATTTAAATTGCAAAAATTTTGTACTCATTTTTCTTTTCCTGTAATGTAACAGTTTTCTACTGCTCTTTGACCTTACCTTGGTTTTTTTTAAAAGCCGCTTGAACATCTGCGGCGTATTGACGGATCAGTGCGCCCAAGCCAATCGACTCATAAATGTTACTGCCACGCATTTTACTTCGATGGAATATGGGTCCATCAGGTTGGGCATACACGGGTAATGCGTTTTTGTGTGAACGGGCTTGTCGGCAGGGGTTTTTTGTGCAAGAATTTGAAAATTATGCGCATCTGCTGAAATGTGAACTGGAGAATAACCGGTTTGAAAATATTGTCGATTCCAATATTTTAACCGCTTACATCCCGTATAACTTCCCTATCCCCAGAATCGATGATCCCCGGAAAACCCAGGCCATAGAAAAAGGGACGCCCCGCTATCCCGGTTATGTCAAATCCGCCCAGATCAACCAGATTTTCAACTATATCGGATTTATCAAACGGGTGAACGACCGTGAACTGGCCGGCTATCTGCCCATGCTCTTCTACGAACTGAAACGCTTTATCCGGGTCATTGAAGAAGTCATCTATGCACCGTCCATTTGTATTACCACCGACATCCATGCGGAGTTGAACAATGGCGTGCGTCAGTTTTTCAGAGCGTACCACAACCGGAGCTGCCACCGGGACAGCTGGATCGAAGACATCTGGAAGCATCAGAAGCTTTTCCTGGAACATATTGATATGTTTCTGGAAACATTGAGAAAAAACGGACAGGTATTCGACTTGAAATCACATCCGCTCCATGGGTCCATTGTGGACTTCTGCAAAGACTACTTTGAATTCGAAATGTTTGACCCGCCCAGCGAGACGGACATCTGTTTTGTGGCCAACTGCTGCACCAAATCCGGAATTGAACGGGAATCCAAAACCATCTGGTCCGGAGACCGGCACATCCACCAGATACTGAACGCGATTTACCGATATTCAGATCTTTCCGACGAATTTCCCCAGATATACCTCCGGGCCAGCTATCTTCCCCTGCGGTTCAATCAGCTGTTTCCTGACGGCAATAGACAATACCCCGGGCATCGAGCCAATTAGTGCCCGCTCTGCCCCTTTTTCACAGATTGCATGGCCATGGCCGCTGCTCCGACCACGCCCGCCTGATCGCCCAACTGGGCCGCAAACACTCGCAGGGGTTCCGAGGCAGCTGACAGCGTCCGGTATCGAACTCCCCGGTCCACCCGTTCCACCAATTCGGGCAGGCCGCCGACAATCCCGCCTCCCAGAATGATTCTGCAGGGATTGACCATGCTGACCAGGCTGGCCACTCCGGCCACCAGCGCTTCGACGACTTCCCGGATCAGCACTTTTGCCAATGGATCATGCGCTCGATAGGCCCTGAGCACCTCGACTGCGGTGATATCTTCGATCCGGTCATTTGTCAGCATGGAAATTCCGGCTCCCAGTTCAGGATGGCTGATCACGATATTTCGCGCCCGCTTGGCAATGGCCCAGCCGCCGGCCAGGGCTTCCATGCAGCCCTGATTTCCGCAGGTGCACAGGGGGCCGTGAAGATCAACGGTAATATGCCCGATCTCCCCTGCCGTATTGGAGCAGCCGTGCAGCATTTGGCCCCCGGAGACGATCCCGCCGCCGATGCCCGTACCCACGAATACGCAGATCAGATCGTCGCAGTCTTTTCCGGCCCCATAAAGCCATTCCCCCCAGGTCGCCGTGCGCACATCATTATCCACTCTCACCTGCACCTGCAGGGCATCTTCAAGAACCGCCCGAAGCGGCTTTTCGTGCCAGCGCAGATTGGGGGCAAACCGCACGGCCCCGGTTTTTCGGTCTACCTGTCCGGCCACACCCACCCCGATACCTGCGGGCGTAATCCCCGTTTTGGCAGTTATCGCTTTGACCCCCTCGATGATCTGGGAGACCACCGTCTCCCACCGGACGGCGGCATCGGTGGGCTGACGAAGCTCCTCCTGAATCTGTCCGTTCCGGTCTACCAGCGCGTAGGCGATTTTGGTGCCGCCGAGATCCACGCCGATGGCAAAGGTCGATTCCGTCATTCCGGCTTCCGTATGTCTTTTAAGATGATTTATTGATCAATGAAAGATTTTTCAAATGATATTCTTTGGCATTCTGATGTATCAGGAACACGGCTTTCCGAGCCCGGTACACGGCACGCATGGTCAGTGTGATTGCGTACAGATTGCGCTTTGGGAAATAAAGTTCGGCAACCCATGCATGTGTTTTTTGCACTACCGGTGTCTGATTTGCGAAAAAATGATTGTGCCCGTATTCCCCCCACTGCAGAAAGACCATGTCCAATCCGCTGCTGTCGAACAGGGCCTGCATCAGATGATTATAGTAAACAGCGGCTAAAGAAGCGGGCAGCTGACTCGGTATCGGATGAATCTGCGCCAGGGGCACCGGAACTTGCGCCAGCAGTCCGGTCTTCAGCATTTGGAAATGCGATCGGCGATCATCGGATGGCACGCCCAATTCATTTACCAGGTAAAGATGGGTTTTTCCCCATTCGACTTGATTGGCAAGCGGCGGCCGGGAAAGCAGGTCACACATTTTCTCCGCCATACCGCCGCCGCAAAGGGCTACATTAAAACGGCCGTTTAAGCGAATCGCATCATGTGCCTGACGGACAAAATGATCCGCTGCCTCCTGGCAGGCGGTCGGCGTTTCCTGGTTGATACCAATGATTCTACCGGGGTCATGATGATATGTTCCCCTGCGGCGCAGACCGGATTGGGAAAACCGCATGACCATAGGGGCGGGCATCTGCCCGCCGAATTCCGAACCTGAACGCATCTGAACGTCCATCGGGCATCCTTTCACAATCGTCAATAAAAGCGAATAAATGAAGTTATCACAATTTTTTTTGACAGATGTTTATGACTTAAGGATCACGGGCCACGGCTGCGCCCTGGCATTGAAGAGATGCCTGCTACCTTAAAGAAGATCTGAAATGAAATATATGGGGTACATCCTGTACTTGCGGGCAGTCTGGACAGTATTTGGAACCATCGCTTTAGGAATTAAAATCTTGAGTCGATTTTTATCCATGAGGATAAACAGGCGGCCCCTCTTTTCCCGCTTTCTGCCTTCACGCGTTTCCTTTCTATCCTTATGCAATATGCTTGAAAAAATAATTCAGAAGCGATAAGGCGGGGATGAAACCGCAGTGCCCGGTCTTTATGGCAAATTCTTTTTGTATTCATTTTAGAACACTTACAACATATTCGCACAGGATCAGAATGGATTCGACCGAATTCAGATACCGACCCCTCTACAACCTTATGCTGATCACGGCCGGCGCTGTACTGTTTTCCTTCGGCGCCAAGGCCGTGGTGATTCAGCAGAACTTTATCACCAGCGGACTCTATGGCATCGGCCTGCTGATCCATTACTCCCATCCGGCCTTTTCCCCGGAGTTCTGGTTTATGCTGCTCAATATTCCCCTGTTTGTGATCAGCTGGTTTTTGATCAGCCGGCGTTTTTTCTTTTACAGCCTGTATGCCGCTCTTCTGATCACTATTTCCTCATATCTGATCAGTTATAATCTTAAAATCCATGATCAACTTTACGCCGCCATTGCCGGCGGGTTCCTGTGCGGGGCGGGCAGCGGACTGATCCTGCGCTCCCTTGGCTCCGGCGGCGGTCTGGATGTGATCGCCGTCATTTTGAATCAACGATTCAATTTTGGAATCGGCCGGTTCTATCTGATCTTCAATTCGATCCTGTTCGTTTTCTTTCTGATCCGCTTTGAAATCGATCTGGTGATCGCATCTTTAATCGTTGTTTTTATCTCTTCGGTTTCCATCGACTATATGCTGGCCATGTTCAGTCAGCGGAAAATCGTCATGATCATCAGCGACAAGAATGAGGAGATTGCCAGGATCATACTTGAAAATTTGAAACAGGGGGCGACCTACATCAAGGCCCGGGGCGCATACAAGAACCAGGACCGGGAAATTCTGATGGCCATCACCAACAACATCATGCTCAAGCGGATGGAGGAAGCGGTATTTACCATAGACGCCAACGCCCTGTTTATCGTGGAGAATACCTTTAATGTCCTGGGATCGACCTTCGGCAGACGCAAGATCTACTAGAAGTCGCAATTGACAAATTGTTTTAAACAGCTTACAAGAAGGCCATTTGAACGCAATCTGTAAACCAAAAATCGTTTTTGAGGCGACTGAATGAACGAGGCAGACCCTTACAGTCCGCACAAATTTTTTAAAATACCCGCAACCCGCCGGTCGGGGACGCCCATCGACTGATTTACCGTCTTTGCAAGCCTCCGCCCGGGTTCGACACAGCAGCGGTAGAGGTGAGCAATGGAAGCAAACCCCGTTTCTTCACAGATTCAAGATCTTTATTCCAGAAAAGATGCCCGGTCCATTAGGGACGTATGCGCATCCATTCACGCACGGGACCTTGCAGAGATTCTGTCCGGCTTTCCCCCCAAGGATGCCTGGGAACTGCTGACCTACCTGCCTCCGGAAGACCGTGCGGACACCTTTTCCCACCTGCGGGAAGAAACCCAGCTCAATATCGCCAATTCCCTGAAACGGCAGGAACTCTCCACCCTGTTCACGGATCTTCCCGCCGATGACCGG
Organism: uncultured delta proteobacterium; assembly: GCA_963826785.1. Classification (GTDB taxonomy): domain Bacteria; phylum Desulfobacterota; class Desulfobacteria; order Desulfobacterales; family Desulfosalsimonadaceae; genus CAWGYD01. The sequence continues at coordinate 784,071 of CAWGYD010000006.1, read as the reverse complement.
GCCGACCTGTTCAAGGCACTTCCCGAACATATCCAGGAAGTGCTGATCCCGGCCCTGGCCAAAGCCGAGCGCGAGGATATCCTGCGTCTGGCCGCCTACCGGGAAGGGACGGCCGGATCGGCCATGACATCGGATTATGTCGCTCTGTCGCCGGAATTTACCGTCAGGAGCGCCATCGAACACTTGCACCGGGTGGCCCCGGACAAGGAAACGATTTATTATGCCTACGTGACCGATCACGAGAAAAAGCTGGTGGGGCTGGTATCCTTGAAGGACCTGATCCTGGCCGGCCCGTCCGAATTGATCGGCCAGATCATGAACACCCATGTCATCCTGGCACAGGTATCCGATGACCAGGAAGACGCGGCCCGCAAACTCCAGAAGTATGATTTGATTGCGCTTCCGGTGGTCAATTCCCAGGATCAGCTGGTGGGCATCATCACCTATGATGATGCCATCGATATCATCACCCAGGAACAGACCGAAGACCTCGAAAAACTCATGGCCATTGCCGGCCCCCATGAGGCGGGGGACTACCTGCGGACATCTCCCCTGGAGCATTTCAAACGGCGGTGCGGGTGGATCATTGTCCTGGCCGGTTTCGGGCTGATATCGGGGTTTATCGTCCAGAACTTCGAAGGGCTCATCCTCCAGTTCACTCTCCTGGCCAGTTTCATCCCCATGCTGGCCGATACCGGCGGCAACACCGGCAGCCAATCCGCCACCCTGGTCATCCGGGCGCTGGCCTTGAAGGAAATTTCCGCCAGGGATATTCTGCGGGTGCTGGCCAAGGAATTTCAGGTGGCCGTTCCCCTCGCCCTGGTGTTGGGGATCCTTGCCTTTGGACGCGTCTGGCTGTTCAACGGCCAGACGGTTCTTCCCCAGGGGTTTTCCATGATTACCATTGCCCTGTCTGTCTCTGCGGCCCTGGCGCTTCAGGTGATCTCCGCCACCATCATCGGTGCATTCCTTCCCCTGATCGTGTCCGGGTTCAAACAAGATCCTGCCGTCATTGCCAGCCCCGCCCTGACCACCATCGTGGATATTACCGGATTGCTGATCTTTTTTTATACCATTCGCCTCTTTCTCGGAATTTAAATCAACATAGATCCCGCCTGAAATTTTCAAAAATAAATTTAAGAAAAAACAGAAAAAAAGTTCTTATAGATCGATATATTATCAGACGATTCGATTTTTAATCTGCTTTTTGCCTTGACTCTCTACCGATCGGTCGGTAGTTTGTTTTCAGGCAAGCACCCGTAAAAAGGAAATCCTTGTATGAATAAAGGGCATGAATCGGATACCGCGCAGCGGCTGCTTGAAATCGCCGAATCGGTATTTGCGGAAAAAGGATTTTACGGCGCCAGCATCCGGCTGGTGGCCGAGCGCCTGCCGGTGGCCAAATCAACCCTGCTGCATCATTATCCTTCTAAGGAAAAGCTTTATGGCGCGGTGCTGAAAAGACTTGCCGATGAAATGACCCGGGAAGTGCAGTCCATCCGTGCGCGCTATCCGGATGAAAAAGTGCAGCTGAAACAGTTTCTGCATCTTCTCGCCCAGAGTTCCATAGATAAACCCAACCGGGATCAGATCCTGCTCAGGGAACTGCTGGACAACCCCCGCCGGATCGAAAAAGCCCGAAAATGGTTTTTCGGCGATTATTTCACAGAACTCACCGGCATCGTCCGCTCCGGTCAGCAGAAATCAATTTTCAAGCCGTTTCACCCGGAAGTGTTTATCCTTCAGCTGCTGGGCGCACACCGGTATCTGGTGATCTCTCTACCCACCATGAAGCGGCTTCTGGCGCCGGATATATTCACTGAAATCATCCAGAACCACACCCGGGAACTGGAGCGGTTCGTCGAGCAGCACCTGCTTTGCCAGGTTCCATGAATCTGAATAACCCTACCAGGAGGCTCAATGAAAAGGCGGATATTTGAAAAGGAACATGACATGTTCCGGAAATCCTTTCGGCAGTACCTGAAGTCAAAAGTCATCCCCGCGTACGGCGAGTGGGAAAAGGCGGGCATCACCCCCCGGGAGATCTGGATCGAGGCGGGAAAAAACGGGTGGCTGTGCCCCACCGCGGAAGAGCGCTTCGGCGGGCCGGGGGGTGATTTCCTCTACTCCACGGTGATCACCGAGGAAATGTACTACCACGGGGTCTCCAGCCTGTTCTGGCCGCTGCACAACGACATCGTGTTTCCCTACATCGAACTCTATGCCAGTGAAGCGCAGAAAAAAAAGTGGATTCCCGGATGCGTTTCCGGCCAGTCCATCCTGGCGGTGGCCATGACCGAACCCGATGCCGGGTCCGACCTGGCCCGCCTTTCCACCACCGCAGTAAAAGACGGGGACCATTACGTGGTGAACGGGTCCAAGATTTTCATCTCAAACGGCCAGCTGGCGGACCTGTGCGTGACTGCCGTGCGGACCGCGGACACCCATAGGCCCCACGACGGCATCAGCCTGCTGGTGATCGAGGCGGATTCCAGGGGGTATCGCCGGGGCACCAACCTGGAAAAGATCGGCATGCACGCCCAGGACACCTCGGAGATCTTCTTTGACGACTGCCGGGTGCCCGCGGAAAATCTGCTGGGAAAGGAGGGCGAAGGGTTCAAATACCTGATGCACAATCTCCAGCAGGAACGCCTGGTGCTGGCCATCGGCGCCTGCGCGGCGGCCGCCGGCGCACTGGACATCACCATCGATTACGTCAAGAACCGCAAAATCTTTGGAAAATCCATAAGCGATTTCCAGAACACCCGGTTCACCCTGGCGGAACTGGCCACTCAAATCCAGCTGGCCCGATCATTTTTAGACGATCTCATTCCCCGGCACATGGCGGGCGAACACCTGGTCAAAGAGGTTTCCATGGCCAAGTACTGGATGACCGATCTTCAGTTTGAGACTGCAGACAAATGCCTCCAGTTTTTCGGCGGCTACGGCTACATGACCGAATATCCCATCTCCAGATACTTCGTGGATGCCCGGGTGCAGCGCATCTACGGCGGCGCCAACGAGCTGATGAAGGAGCTGATCGCACGCAGTATGAATCTATGAATCGCTTTCCAGAAATTCCACTTTTTTCGTGAACGTGAACGTGCACGTGCACGGAGAAGTCGGAATCGATGAAAAGCGAGAAGTTATTAAGATGTAAACTTATTCTATACAGGGAGGCATCATCATGGAATTTACCGAGATCCTGTACGAAAAAAAAGACGGGGTGGCGAAGATCACCATCAACCGGCCCGAAAAGTACAATGCCTGCACCAGCACCACCATCTATGAACTCACCCAGGCCCTGACCGATGCCTGGGTGGATGCCGGCACAGGCGTGGTCGTCCTGACGGGAGCCGGGGAAAAAGCCTTCTGCACCGGCGGGGACCAGTCCATCCGGGCGGCAGGCGGATACGCGGGAACCGTGGCGGCGCTTCCCCTGGAGGTGGGTTGGCAGCAAGTGAGCACCCTGATCCGCACCATCCCCAAGCCGGTGATCGCCCGAGTCAACGGATATGCCATCGGCGGGGGGCATGTCTTTCATGTGGTGTGTGATTTTTCCATCGCCTCCGAGACGGCTAAATTCGGCCAGGCCGGCCCCAGGGTGGGAAGCTTCGACCCGGGTTTCGGCACCGGCGACCTGGCCCGGGCCGTGGGGCTGAAGCGGGCCAAGGAGATCTGGTTCTTGTGCCGGCAATACACCGCGCAGCAGGCCTATGACATGGGCCTGGTCAACGCGGTGGTGCCGCCCGACCAGCTGGATGCGGAGGTGGACAAGTGGTGCGAAGAACTCCTGGCCAAAAGTCCCACGGCATTAAAGATGCTCAAATACGCCTTTCACGCGGAAACCGACGGCGTGGTGGGCATCACCCACCTGGGGGTGGGGGGACTTTCCATGTACTACAACACCGAAGAGTCCCTGGAAGGCAAAAATGCCTTCATGGAAAAGCGCAAGCCGGATTTCAATAAATTTCGCAAATAGCATTTGCTTTTGCTTCACGATGTTTGTCAGCAGGATCTTGATGTCATATTTCACGAGTACCGGCATGAAAAAAACCATGAAGTTTATGGGGGAGCGAGGACATGGGATTTTGTGGAATCGAGGCGACCAGCCTGCGGGTATCTCCCGCTCACTGTTCATTATTTTGATGCTTCTATGGCTCACTTCGCTGCATCCTGGAAACTCGCCTGCCGGCTCAGACAGTCCAGGATGCGGCCGCTCCGTTTCGCCATGAAGCATTCGCAAAATAATGAAGCAATGTTCGCCGGGAGAAACCCACAGACAGGTCTCGGGCCATGCAATTCTAATATTGTTTATTCGGGCAATCCCAGTGTCGCTTGATTTGACCGTCACCCCCGCGAAGGCTGGGGTCCAGAACGCAATGCGCCTGAATTAATCGGAATGTAAAAGATTAGCAGTTTCGAAAATACAGCTTGCGGGCATTTACAGGCGCACCCTGACGAGCCCGTGGGGAGGAGTCTGGGAGCGAATTCGAGATTTTTGCCTAAAATGCAGAGACCGGGATTCGTTGATCAATTTTCTTGATCATGTCAACTGACCGGCTGCCTGGCCGGCAAAAAGATCGCTGAGCGAACAGATTTCTCCCCGCGGGCTCGTCCGCCGTAATCCCGGATATTGAAGAACCTGCTTTGTAGATAAACCATTCATAGGAGGATATCATGAAAATCAACACCGTATTTGTCGTCGGCGCCGGGCTGATGGGGAGCGGCATCGCCCAGGTGTGCGCCCAGGCCGGATTTTCCGTATTTCTGCACGATGTCTCCACCGAAGTCCACGACAACGCCATGAAGAATATCGGCTGGTCGGTGGGCAAGCTGGTGGAAAAAGGAAAGCTGCTGGAGGGCAAAGAGACCATCATGAACCGGATATCGGCCATGACGGACCTAAATGATGCCTCCTCGGCCGACCTGGTGATCGAGGCGGTCAACGAGAATCTTGAGCTCAAAACCAGGATTTTCAAGCAGCTCGATGAGGTCTGCTCCCCGGAAGCGATCCTGGCCAGCAACACCTCGGCCATTCCCATCACCGAGTTGGCCGCGGTCACGAGGCGCCCGGAGAACGTGCTGGGGCTTCATTTCTTCTCCCCGGTGCCCATGATGATGGCAGTGGAGGTGATCAAGGGGATGCTCACTTCCAGGGAAACACAGCAGACGGGGCGGGAATTCGTCCTGAAACTGGGCAAAGAGCCGATCATGGTCAACCGGGACGTGGCCGGATTTGTGATCAACCGGATCAACATGCCTTCCACCATGGAGGCCATGCGTCTGGTGGAAGAAGGGGTGGCCACCATCGAGGATATCGACAAGGGGCTCAAACTCGCTTCGGGACGGCGCATGGGAATTTTTGAAACAGGGGACATGGTGGGCCTCGATGTCACCTATGGGGCGCTGATGGCCATGTTCCACGAAACCGGCGATCCTCGATGGTACCCGCCGCTTCTGCTGCGGCGGAAGGTCAAGGCCGGCCACCTGGGGAAAAAAACCGGCAGGGGATGGTATGATTACACCCTGGAAGAAAAGAAAAAATGATTCCAACGACTGCTTTTCAAACGATTGGCGATTCACCATTGGCAATTGTGAATGAAAAAAGGCGAACACATGACAAATTTTAAGATTAATCCCAAGGACCTGTTTTTTATCTTAAAGGACCAGCTCCACTACGGCTCGCTGTGCAGCCTGCCCCGTTATGCGGATCTTTCGGAAAAAGCCCTGGACCTGCTGGTTACCGAAGCTGTCACCTTTGCCCGGGGAGTGGTGGACCCGCTGCAGGAAATCGGGGAAGCCGCCGGGGTCACCTTTGAAAACGGAAAGGTATCCTGCCCCGAGGAATTCAGGCGCGCCTACCGCCGGGTCGGCGAAGACGGCTGGGTGGCCATCGCCCGGGACACCACTTACGGCGGCCAGGGATTCCCCAACATGATGCGCATCGTGGTAAATGACATCATGTACGGGGCCTGCCAGTCGTTCAACATGGCCCCGAGCCTCACCCACGGTGCGGCCCACCTGATCGAAACCTTTGCCGAAGAAACTCTCAAAAAACGGTTTGTGCCCAGATGCTACGGCGGCGACTGGACCGGCACCATGTGTCTCACCGAACCCGAAGCAGGGTCCAACCTGGCCGACATCAAAACCACCGCATTCAGAGACGGGGAGGGCTTCAAGATCAAGGGCATTAAAACCTTCATCTCCTGGGGGGACCACGACCTGACCGATAACATCGTGCACCTGCTGCTGGCCCGTATCGAAGGAGCGCCCGAAGGGGTCAGGGGCATATCGCTGTTTATTGTCCCCAAGTACAGGGTCAACCCGGACGGGTCCGCGGGTGAATTAAACGACGTGGTCTGCCGGGGAATCGAACACAAGCTGGGCTTGCACGCTTCGCCCACCTGCCAGCTGGAGTTCGGCGCCAAAGACGGCTGCATCGGGTACCTGTGCGGCAGGGAAAACCAGGGGCTTTCCCACATGTTTCAGATGATGAACTCCGCCCGCATCAACACGGGAGTTTCCGGCATGGCCATGGCTTCCACCGCCTATTTAAATGCCCTGGCGTACGCCAAAGAACGGCTGCAGGGAAGAGACCTGGCCGGCCGCAAGCAGGGCAGCGTTCCCATCATCGACCACCCGGATATCCGGCGGATGCTGCTGTCGATGAAAGCGGCCGTGGATGGCATGCGCTCCATGTGCTACACCGCCGCCTACTGGTCGGACCTGGCCCACGAACTGGACGACGGGGAAGAAAAATCTCATTATCAGCATTTGATCGATTTCATGACGCCGATTGTAAAGGCCTACTGCTCGGAAACGGGATTTCGGGTCTGCGAAACGGCCATCCAGTGCCTGGGCGGATACGGCTATTGCAGGGATTTTCCCCTGGAGCAGTACCTGCGGGATGTCAAAATTCTGTCGCTCTACGAAGGGACCAACGGGATCCAGGCCATCGACCTGATGGGGCGGAAAATGGAAATTAACGGCGGTGCCCCCTTTACCGCATTCAAGCAGGAGTTTTCCGGGTTCTGCCGATCCCACCGGGACCATCCGGTTTTTTCCGGAAACATCAGAAACCTTGAAGATACGGCAGAGCTCCTGTATCTCGCTTCAGCCGAACTGACCGCCCGCCGGAAGACCGATCCCCTGCAATGGGCCTCGGTCACCTACCCGGCCCTGCAGTGCTTCGGCGACATCATCATGGCCTGGCGGCTGCTCGATCTGGGGATCATCGCCCATAAAGCGGCACAAGGCAAAACAAGCGATTTTTACACCGGCAAAAGCCTCCAGGCTGCCTGGTTTGCCGATGTGACGCTACCCCAGACCCGGGCCCGCATTCAGACCCTGACCCTGCCTGGCCGGGAGATCGTCGACATGCCCGCAGGCGCGTTTTAAACGAAAGGAAGGAATACCCATGGAAATCAAAGAAGTCGTTCTCATCGATGCCGTGCGCACCGCCTTCGGCCGGGCCGGCGAAAAAGGGATATTCTATAACACCCGGGCCGAGGATCTGGCCGTGGCCCTGCTCAAAGCCCTGATCCGCCGCAATCCGGCCGTCTCCCCGAATATGGTCGAAGACAGCATCTGGGGGGTGACCAACCAGGTAAAGGAGCAGGCCTCCACCCTGGGGCGGATGGTCACCATGCTGGCCGACTGGGGGTGGGAAATACCGGGATGCTCCATCGACCGGATGTGCGCTTCGGGCCTGACCGCCATCGGTTTTGCCGCCACCACCATCGCCGGGGCGATGGCCGACTGCCTCATTGCCGGCGGGGTGGAGCATCTGGGCCATGTGCCCATGGGGTTCATGCGGGACCACCACCCCCGGGCAGCCCAGGTCCTGGGGGATGAATCGGCCCTGGTCATGGGACTTACCGCCGAAAACATCCACGACCGGTTTCCGGAATTCACAAAGGAGGCGGCCGACGCTTATGCGGTAGCTTCCCAGAAAAAGGCAGATGCCGCCATCAAATCCGGCAAGATGAAGGATATGATCATCCCCATTGAGACGACCCTGGCCGATGGCACCCCCATCACCGCAGATAAGGACCAGCAACCCCGGCCCAATACCAGCATGGAAGCCCTGGCCGGCCTCAAGCCCGCCTTTCGTGAAAACGGCCGGGTGACCGCGGGAAACGCTTCGGGCCTGAACGACGGGGCCGCCGCCACCCTGATGATGAGCCGGGAGATGGCCGATGAACTGGGATTAAAGCCGGCCATGCGCTTTGTGGCGTCTGCCGTGGCCGGGGTGGATCCCACCATCATGGGCATCGCCCCGGTGCCGGCCACCCAGAAACTGCTCAAGCGGACCGGCCTGACCATGGATGACATCGATTTCATTGAAATCAACGAGGCTTTTGCCGTGCAGGTGCTATACTCCTTAGACCGCCTGGGGGTGGATATCAATGACCCGCGGGTCAACCCCTATGGCGGGGCACTGGCCTACGGTCATCCCCTGGCCGCTTCCGGCCCCCGGCTGACCGCGTTCATGGCCGGCCACTTCAAGGACCATCCCGATGCCAGATACGGCATCACCACCATGTGCGTGGGGCGGGGTCAGGGGTATTCGATCCTCTGGGAAAACCTTTGTGGTGCCTGAATGGAAAGCGCATCTTTCGGCCCAATACTGCATTCTCAGAATTTTTTGATCCTCAACGCAGCGACTGCTGCGCCTCCGGTCAAAAAATTCCTGCGGCCTTGTCTTGAACCGAAATCTGCGCTTTCCCGTTCAGGCACTCGAATCATTTGTCAGTTTTGTGGATGAAGGGATAACAATTCACGGACAAAGGAGAAGCGGATGTTTAAACTCACCGACAAAGTCGCCGTCGTCACCGGCGGGGCCCGGGGGATCGGGAAGGCCATATCATCAATCCTGGCGGTCCAGGGGGCAAGGGTCGCCATAGCCGACCTGCTGGAAGAAGACGCCCAAAAGACGGCGGAGGAAATTCAAGCCGCCGGCGGGAGGGCCGTGGCGGTGCGCACCGACATCACTGACCTGGCCTCGGTCCAGGCCATGGCGGAAAAAGTCAAACAGGATTTCGGCACCATCGACATCCTGGTGAACAATGCCGGGTGGGACCGGATGAAGCCGTTTGTGAAGACCACCCCGGAATTCTGGGACAAGGTGATCGACATCAACTACAAAGGGGTGCTCAACACCACCTTTGCAGCGGCCGGGGAGATGATGGCCAGAGGATCGGGGCGGATCATCAACATCGCCTCGGATGCCGCCCGGGTGGGGAGCACCGGCGAATCGGTCTACGCCGGGGCCAAGGGGGCGGTGATCTCTTTTTCCAAAACCATGGCCCGGGAACTGGCGAGAAACCAGATCACGGTCAACGTGATCTGCCCGGGGCCGACGCCCACGCCTTTGCTGGACGACATGAAGGCCGAGGACGCCCTGGCGGACAAGATCCTCTCCGGCATGGACAGGATCATTCCCTTAAAACGCATGGGCACCCCCCAGGACATCGCCCATGCGGTGGTCTTTTTCGCCTCCGACGAGGCGTCATTTATCACCGGCCAGGTGCTCAGTGTCAGCGGCGGGCTGACCATGGCGTAAAAATGAATTCACCATGAAGTACATGAAGGGCATGAAGAAGAAAAATTTTAGTGACAATAGCCCTAAAATGTGAAGATTCATGCAAACGACAGGCAGCAACACCCCCCTAACCCCCCTGAAGGGGGGAATTAAAAAAGACAATTCCTTTCAAATCCCCCCTTGAGGGGGGCAAAGGGGGGTGTCCGGGCAGTTTGCGGCTGAAAATCATCATTTCACGGATCTACCGGATTAGAGTCTTCGTGAACTTCGTGTTCTTCATGGTTTAAACAAACCATCGAACAAAAGGAATAAAACAATGGATTTCACACTATCAAAAGAACACGAAATGCTGCGACAAGGCGGTGCGGGAATTTGCCGCCAAGAAGATTGCCCCCTATGCGGACCAGTGGGACGCGGACCATTATTTCCCCTATGAGGAAGTGATCAAGCCCATGGGAGAGCTGGGGTTTTTCGGCATGTGCATCCCGGAGGAATACGGCGGCGAAGGGATGGACTGGCTGTCGGCGGCCATCATCACCGAGGAGATCGCCCGGGCATCGAGTTCACTTAGGGTGCAGGTGAACATGCAGGGGCTCGGGTCGGCCTACACCATCTATAAGTACGGCAGCGAGGAACTGAAGAAAAAATATATTCCCCGGCTGGTGCGCGGCGAATACCTGGGCGGGTTTGCCATCACCGAACCGGATACGGGATCTGATGTCATGTCCATCTCAACGGTGGCAGAAGATAAAGGCGACCACTGGCTGTTAAACGGCTCTAAAACCTGGATCTCCAATGCCGACATCGCCGATGTGATCATCTGCTATGCCTTCACGGACAAAAACCAGCGCGGCAGGGGGCTTTCTGCTTTTGTGCTGGAGATGAAAAATTTCGAAGGCATCAAAACCTCCCGGCTGGACAAGATGGGATCACACTCTTCGCCCACCGGCGAAATTTTCCTCACCGATGCGAAAGTGCCCAGGGAAAACATCCTGGGCAGCCCCGGCGACGGCGCCCGCATTGTGTTTTCGTCATTAAATCAGACCCGTGTCTCCGCAGCAGCCGGGGCCGTGGGCGTGGCCCAGGCCTGCCTGGATGCCGCCGTCAAATACTGCAACCAGCGCAGGCAGTTCGGAAAACCCATCGGCGAGTACCAGATGAACCAGGATCTTATCGCCCGGATGGCCACCGACATCGAAGCAGCCCGTCTGCTCGTCTATAAGGCATCCAGGGAAAAAGACGCCGGCAATCTGGACAACGGGCTCTCCGTGGCCCAGGCCAAGTATTTTGCCGGAGAGACCGTCACCCGGTGCGCCACCGCCGCCATGCGCATTCTGGGCGCCTACGGATATTCCACCGAGTATCCGGTGGCCCGCCTCTACCGGGACGCCCCCACCTACGCCATGGTGGAAGGCTCGGCCAACATCTGCAAGATGATCATTGCCATGGATAAGCTGGGGATCCGCAAGGCGGGAAAATGACGAAAACATTTTCGGTGATCATCCGGGAAAAATTGTCGGTTTTCGTTTAAGCGCTCAATACGAACGCCGGGCTCAACGTGCAGAGATTCTTTTTGGCCTGTCATTTCATTTCAGTTATAGCGGATTTTATCGCAAAAATAGACAATCCCTGCGCCGGTGAGGATGCTTTTGCAGTTTTCCTCAAAGGCCTGATCCATTTCATTTGATATGTTTTCAAGAATTTCCTCTTTTATTTCGCCGGCTTCAAGCCTGGTGACAAGGCCTTCTCTTTCCTCTGCCCGCTGCTGGTAGAAAAACTTGATATCTTCAAGCTTTTGCGGTTCCACCTTTTTCTTGACCATTTCAATGGAGGTTTCCGGGTTTTCAATCCTGAAACCGAGTTCCACTTCATCGGAATCCCCTAAGACAGCGGGCGGTTCGGTCTGCACCTGGCCGGTTTCCAGGGCTGCCATGGACCCGAAAATCGTGTTGATCTCGTCTGTGGTGAGCAGTGCCTTGCATTTGTCGATAAACGCCTGCTGGCTCTGGGCCAGGGCTTTTCTTGCCTGCTCCAGGGTCATCTCCCCCGCATTGATTTTTTTACCGATCTGCTCGCGGTCGAAAATCATTTTTTTAAATTGGGCGTCCACTTCTTCAAGCTTGAATCCCTGGACCTGTTTGGTGACCTCTTCGACCGGAACGGATTGATTCAAAATAAAACTGTATCTGGGAGACGATTCCAGCAGTTCATCGATCATCTGGTCCGCCGCCTCGGGATTGAGTTCAAACAGAGCTTCGTATTCCGCCCCGGTCAGCATGGACTCGAAGGTGTCCTGATGCCACTTCATCAGTTCGGCCACGGCGGTGATAAACGTTTCATGGTCCATTTCGCCGGTAAGATACGCCTGGTTGAGCAGGTCTTTAATGTAGAGCAGCGTGGTATGGTTTTTAATGACGGCGGCCTTCTTTTCCGGGTCGAGATTTTTCAGCACATCGTTGACCCTGTCCATCCATTCCACATGAATCACCGTATTCTTGAATTGGTCGCGCTCGGCAATCATCTTGTCCATGTCGATCCCCAGCTCTCTGACAAGCGATACGGGATAAAACACGTAGGGGTTATCATCTGATGCCAAATCTTGCGAAACTGCCGGATCATCGGCCACTGAAGCCACCGCCGGCAACATCGGTTCACTGTTTACGGACGGCTTCGTTACACTTTGGGCAGCCGGAGCGGATACCGTCTGCTGCGGAATTTCAATGTCTTTTTGGACAATCTCTTGATCATCTCCTGGATACAGTACCACGCCCAGGCCGATGGCGAATACAACAAGCAGTACAATGAAAATTATTTTGGAATTCAGGATGGCATTTTTTGCAGATCGATGGTCAGCGGGATCACATGCAGTCTTTTGGGAAATCTTCCCGGGTGTCGCCCAGCCGCCAGCCGGCGGTTTTCATGCCATTGGAGAGCTCCTGATCGATCCGGTCGATTACCCCCGCCACGCCGATAACCGGATGGCGGGAAAACACCTTGGGCAAGCCGTAGGTGAGATTGCAGCGGAGGCATTTCCCAGTCCGCTGGTGCAGTCGGAATTCAAAATTCAGGCGGTCCGCCTCCCCTTTCACAAACACCAGTTCGATGTCATAGGAACCCTCGGCGGCATCGCCGTAAAGCGCCTCGAAAAAATCATCCGCCCGGTCCGGGGAGAATATTTCCTTCAGCTTTGGTTCCGTAAATACGTTTTCGTAATCCATTTTCTATTTTCCGATTCGAATATTTAAACCCGGTATTTTCCACGGGGTCAATGCCACAAGACATGGCTGTGGGTTTCTCCCGGCGACAACCATTGCTTCATTATTTTGCGAATGCTTCTTAGATGAAGCGGCGCGGCCGCATCCTGGAGTGTTTGAGCCGACAGGCGAGTTTCCAGGATGCAGCGCCGCGAATCTTAGAAGCATCAAAATAATGAACAGCGAGCGGGAGAAACCCACAGCCATGTCGCCTCAGTTCAAGGCGATCTTCGTTTTCGGATATGGATCACTTTCTCCACCGTGGCGCAGACGGTGCCCTCCGGGTCCACCAGGTCGATGGATAGATCCGCTCAAGGTTCGGCTGCGCTTTCAGGCTGCTTGCGGATATGGGCCAGCTCGCTCTCATCGACCACAAACCGGGCGGTCAGGGTCCTTTTTCCCGGTCTCTTGAAATCAATGGCCGCCCGCTTGTCCCAGACCACATATCCCGGCCCCAGCAACTTGATGAGCATCACCATGTAAATCGGATCCACTCCGCCGAACATGCAGATCCCGGAGATGGTTCCGTAATAATTGCGGGTCCGGAACTTCAGCGGAATGGCAATGCGAAGTTCCCGCCAGGAATCGTCGATGTAGATGATCTTGGCCCCGGTCCGCCGGTAGACCGGATGAAAATTGTATGCCCACCGGGTGATTTTCGATTGAAACGATTCGGCCATTTTTTAATTTTTCATTATATGTCGGGCACCACTTCCGGATAGACCTGCCCGGTGTTGCTGATTTTAAATACGTAAATCAGGCCGGGCTTCAGCTTCTTGTACACCGCATTGCCGTAGACCGCCTTGATCCCGTATTCCGCCAGGGCGTCTGGATCATCGGCCAGCTGCCAGACCGCATCCCAGAACATGTCATCCTCCTGGTTCCCCAGTGGGGCAAAGAGCGGCGCATATCGCCTGGGGGCGGTCGATTCCATTTCAATGGGAAATCCCTGCGCCGGTGGCATGTTCTCTCCGTATACCCGCCGCCACAGGTAAATCGCCCGCCGGGTGCCGTCCATGACCCATCGGTCATCGAAGGTGACGATCATCGCATCAAAAAAGACCACATCCCCCTCGATGGTATATTCCCGTTCCAGAATTTTTTGCAGCGGATTTCCCCGGGCGGTCTCCACAAATTTCAAAGAGGTATAGAGCCGGCCCTCTTTTTGCGTCTGGCCGATCACCTTGGCGTACCCGATCTGATCCTCATGGGTCAGGTTGGAGAGGGCCGCCTTGAGCTTCTGATTATTTTTAAAAAGGTCATGAACGGTTTTAGACCCGTAAAAAACCGCCCCGCCGAGCCCGGCCAGGGCCAGCACCATCAAAACCACCATGGCCCGGATGAAAAGCCCGCCCCTGCTTTCACGAATCGTTTGATGCATGAAATCTGAGTTCAAACCGATTCGCTCCGGTCGTTGAGCCATCCGGCCACATCCGGCCACACTTCCGCCATGGCTTCGGTGCTGACCACCATCCCCACATGGTCATAGTCTTTTGAATACCGGTAGTTTTTACCCAAAATGATAAAAATCTTGTCTTTGGATCCCAGCCGATCGAAAATCAACTTGCACCCTTCGGGCGGATCATTCCTGTCGGCGGCCGCCGCATAGGAAAGCACCGGCACGGAGATCTTCGAAAGTCCATCCCAGTAGGAAAACCCAGCCGTACTGGTCCATTTTCCCCCCAGCTTTTTCCAGCGGATGGTCTCAAGGATGGTCCCGGCCGGTTCCGCCTCCGGGCCAAGTCCGAACCGGGGTGCCGGGAAATGGCCGATCAGGCGGAGCACGATACTCAATGTCCAGACCAGGGGCGGAATTTTCAGATATTCTTCCCCCAGGCTGATCTGGCTGCCGAACGTCACCACGCCGGTGACCCGGTCCTGGGATAGCCAGCCGGCCGACAGGCTCGGCGATGATGAACAGGCCCCCGAAGGAATGGCCGATCCAGAAGGCGCTTAAGCCCGTCTGGTCCGTCACCAGGTTTTGAACCGCCGGCAAGTCGTGGCGGATCTGGTCTTCCGCGGTCATCCCCGAAAACCGTTTCCCTTTCGGGGACAGCCCATGTCCCCGGGTTTCGGCAATCCAGACATCAAATCCCTGTTCCGCCAGAAACACGCCCAGGCCGATCCCCTTTAGCGATATGAAAAAATGCCGGTTGGAATAGCTGCCATGCACCAGGACCACCGGATGCCCGGCAGGCCGATCATGCCGGGGCTTGATCCGGGTGACCGCCAGATCGGTCCCGTCTGCAGCCCGAATGAAATAGGCTTTAACCGCCACTCCGCCGATGATCTGGGGCTCGGTCCGGATAATTTCGGTTTCTGCTGGTTTCATTTCCACTTGTGCTTGATTTCCGATCGCCATGTTTGCTTGACAAGAATCCGCTTCAATTTATAATGGGCAGAATCGACGGAACTTCATCGATCTGTAAATCTATTATTCCTCTTTACGGCCGTCAATCGGTTTTTACAAATAAACTTCAGGTGCTGCAGGCAGGGCGCCGGACAAAGACCCGTATGCCGACATGATCAGTGAACTTGCCATCAGAAATTTTGCCATCATCGATGACATCACCATCCGTTTTTCCGAGGGGCTTTCTGTTTTAAGCGGGGAAACCGGGGCGGGCAAGTCGATCATCATCCATGCGGTCAATCTCCTGCTGGGAAGCCGGGCCAATGCGGACATGATCCGCACCGGCGCCGACAGTGCGGAGATCACCGCCCTGATTCACCTGCCGGAAGCAAGCCCCGTCCGGGCACACCTGGCCGGACACGATATCGACCCTGCCGACGGCCTGGTGATCCGGCGGGTGATTTCCCGAAACGACCGGCACCGGGTGTATATCAATGACCGACTCTCCACCATACAACTGCTGGGCAGCATCACCCAGCAGCTTGCCGCCATTTCGGGCCAGCATGAACATCAAAATCTCCTGGATGAGAACCGGCATCTCTTCATCTTAGACGATTTCGGCGGACTGGCGCCGCTCCGCAACGCGGTGAAGCGATGCTACCGGGAGATCACGCCCGCCCTTTCCGAACTGGATCATCTGCAGCAATCCGTCCAACAGCAGCAGGAACAGGTCGAACTGCTGCAGTTTCAGCAAACTGAAATCGAAAGTGCCGGCATCACCGCGGGTGAGGACGATCATCTCAGGCAGGAACTGACCCGGCTAAAGCATGCCGAGCTGCTCTACCAGACCGCCCGTGGAGCCGTGGAAGCCTTGTACGGCGGAGAAGGAGCGGTCTATCGATCGGCTGGGCGAAGTCCTCAAGGAGCTGGAAAAGGCCGCCCGGATCGATCAGGACCTGTCAGGTGACCATGCGGAACTGGCGGATGCGGCGTTTAAGATCGAGGATGTGTCCTCAAAACTGCGCGCCTATGCGGATAGAATCGAGTTTGATGAACTGCGGATTGAAGAAATCGAAGCCCGGATCGATTGTTTAAACCGGCTTCAACGCAAGTACGGCGGCTCCCTTGCGGCAGTATCCGACTACCTGACCGACATCCGATGCCAGCTGGAGGCCCTTGAAAACCTGTCCGACAAGATTGCCGAGCTGAAGCATCGGCTCGAACAAAAACATCAGGAACTGAGAAGTTTGTGTGAGGACCTGAGCCAGAAGCGGCGTGAGGCCGCAACAGACCTGACCCGGCGGATCGAAGAAGAACTCGGGTTGCTGAAAATGCCCCATACCCGAATGGATGTGGCTTTTGAACCCCATCGCATCCGCCAGGCCTCCGAATACCTGGTTGCCGACGGCCGGCCGCTTTCCGAAACCGGTGCGGAACAGGTTCGTTTCCTGATCGCCCCCAACGTGGGGGAAGCGGTCAAGCCGCTGTCCGCCATCGCCTCGGGGGGGGAACTCTCCCGGGTGGTCCTGGCCATCAAGTCGATCATGGCGGGCAGGGACGCCACCGCCACTCTCATATTCGATGAAGTGGACGCCGGCATCGGAGGGGAAGTCGCCGAGGTGGTGGGCCTCAAACTGGCCGCGTTGTCCGCCTGGTCACAGGTGATCTGCATCACCCACCAGGCCCAGATCGCCAAATTCGCCCATCACCATTTCAAGATTGAAAAACAGGTGGAACAGGGCCGCACCTGCACCCGCATTTTCCTGCTGGACAGCGGCCGGCGCCTGGAGGAAACCGCCCGCATGATCGGCGGCGCCGACATCACCGCGGCCACCCGGGAGCATGCCCGGGAGATGCTGGAGACATCCCGGCCCATGGGCGCCAAATCCCGCACCAACTGATTTACGCGGACTTTCCTGCCCCTGTTTTCCGAAGACTTCCAAAATCAAAAACCGACTTATTTCTTGACCGGTTTGCCGACTGCGGATAATGTGGCCATTTTTTTTCTTTGATGATAAACAACTATCGTCAATTATCCACAAATAAAATTTAGGCGCGCAATGCGATACTGGCATCCAGAAATTTTTTGGTCAAAAGGACATGATCATGAGCGAATTTGCCACCCTGACAGTAGACGGAAAAACCCTTGAGCTTCCCATCATCACCGGATCGGAAGGCGAAAAAGCGATCGACATCCGTGCCCTGCGGCCGTCCACCGGGTATATCACCTATGACCCCGGCTACGCAGACACCGGATGCTGCAAGAGCGCCATCACCTTCATGGACGGGGAAAAAGGAATTCTGCGCTACCGGGGCATCCCCATCGAGCAGCTGGCCGCACACTCCTCATTTGTGGAAACAAGCTACCTTCTCATCAACGGCAAGCTTCCCAGCCGGGAGGAACTGACCCGTACCAGCGTGATGCTGAACGATCATTCCCTGGTCCATGAAGACATGCAGATCTTCTATCAGAGCTTTCCCCGGGGCTCCCACCCCATGGGCATTCTGTCTGCCATGGTCAACGCGCTGAGAAGTTTCTACCCCGAACTCATCGATACGGACGAGGGATTCGAACGGACCTTTTTGCGGCTGCTGTCCAAGGTCCGGACCATGGCGGCCATGTCCTACAAGATCTCAATGGGGCACAAGGTCATCTACCCCCTGCCCCAGTACACCTACTGCGCCAATTTTCTAAACATGATGTTCGACAGCCCGGTCAAACCCTATGAGGTGGACAGCGACCTGGTCAAAGCACTGAATGTTTTCTGGATTCTGCACGCAGACCACGAGCAGAACTGCTCCACGGCCACGGTGAGAACCGTGGGAAGCGGGCTGGCCAACATCTATGCCTCCCTGTCGGCGGGGATCAGCGCCCTGTGGGGGCCGCTGCACGGCGGGGCCAACCAGGCCGTGATCGAAATGCTGACGCGGATCGAAAAGGAAGGGCTGAGCATCGATGAAGTGGTGCGCCGGGCCAAGGACAAGGCCGATCCCTTCCGGCTGATGGGGTTCGGCCACCGGGTCTACAAGACCTATGACCCCCGGGCCAAGATCATGAAGGAGGTCTGCCACAAGGTGCTGGCCAAGATGAAAGTCGATGATCCCAAGCTGGAAATCGCCAAGCGCCTGGAGGAAGTGGCATTGAGCGACCCTTATTTCATCGACCACAACCTGTATCCGAATGTCGATTTTTACAGCGGAATCGTCATGCGGGCCATGGGCATCCCCACCAATATGTTCACCGTCATGTTCGCCATCGGCCGCCTGCCCGGCTGGATCGCCCAGTGGAAGGAAAACCTGGACGACCCGGAGCAGAAGCTGTGCCGCCCCCGGCAGATCTACATGGGGAATAATGAAATGCCCTACGTGCCCATCGACCAGCGGAAATAATTTCCCCGGCATGCCCGGTAAAAGAATGTTACCCGCAAAAGCCGCAAAGCCCCCAATCTCTCTTTGCGTGCTTTGCGAAAAAGCGGTCAGGCCGCCAGCTGGGGATCTCCGGAGGTGATCTTGTTTCTCAGCCGGGTGTAGCGGACCATGGCCCCCAGGGCCCGGGCGGCCCGGGACGGGGAAGGGAGCACCGCGATGCCATTGTCCTGAAGCATGCGGATGAATTGATTTTCCCGGTTGTAGAATGAAAATCCGATGCAGGGCTTCTTGTGCCGCCGGATCATGTCGATGATGGCGGCCGCCTGATCCTTGATGAATTTTTCGGATTCCGCCGCCGCTTTTTCACCGGAAAGCCCGAAGGCCTCCATGGCCCGGAGCACCCCCTGCTCGGACATGAGAAAATAGATCAGCAGGGCATCGGTATCCCCGTCTTCCAGAAGAATTTCAGGAATTTTGATGAAGTAATCGAGGCTGTTCTTGGAAAAGGTAATGTCTACCGGGTTGGTGACGCTCCCGGTCAGGGGGACATAGGGCGCCAGGCGCTTCCGGGTTTTGGTTGAAACCGGATTGAGCCTCAGCCCTTCCCGGCTGCATACGTCGGCCGCTACCGCACCGGGTCCGCCGGAATGGGTCTGCACGATCACCCGGTTGCCCGCCGGGACGGGGCATGCGCCCAGGGACCAGCAGAAATCGAACAACTCCTCGATGGAATAGGCGCGGATGATGCCGCTCTGGCGGAAAACGCCGTCATAGAGCCGATCCGGTCCGGAAAGCGCCCCCGTATGGGAATAGGTTGCCTTCCGCCCCGCCTCGGAACCGCCCACGTAATAGGCGACAATTGGCTTGTGGGGTACGATGGAGCGGGCCATGTCGATGAATTCCCGGCCCCGCCGGATGGTCTCGATATACATGCCGATCACCCGGGTCCGGGGACAGGCGCCCAGGTATTCCAGACAGTCCACCAGGTCGATGTCCGCCTCGTTGCCCACGGAAAACCCGGTTGAAAACCCCAGGCCGAATCGTTTCAGGTAGTCGAACATCTGGGTGATGAAGCTCCCGCTCTGGGATGCCATTCCGATGAATCCGGGCCCCTGCTCACAGGGGAGAAAAGTGGCGTTGAACCGGTGGTGGGGATTGGCCACGCCGATGCAGTTAGGCCCCAAAAACCGGATGCCGTAATGGCGGGCGATGGCCAGTATCTTTTTTTCCAGGGACACGCCGTCTCCACCCACCTCCTTGAACCCGCCGGAAACCACGATGACGTGGCGGATTCCTTTTTTCCCGCATGCTTCCAGGGCTTCGGGGACCACCCCGGTGGGCAGAACGATGATGGCCAGATCCGGTATGACCGGCAAATCGGCCGCAGACGGGTACGCCTTGAGCCCTTTGACCGTCTCTTCAGAAGGATGAACCGGGTAAATCGCCCCCGCAAACCCCATCGCCTGGATGGAGGAAAGCACGTTGGTCCCCATGGAGGTAAAACGGTTGGACGCTCCGAAGATGGTCACACTTCCGGGATTGGCGATCAGATACAGCGGACTTTGTTTAATTGATACCGGCATGTCTGCCTCCTTCCAGGATGACCAGGGCATCCACCGCCCGGACGCTGCCGGTCGGGCCGATGATCAGGGGATTGATGTCGATCTCCCGGACCGCCGGGTTTTCCAGCCCGATGGTGCCAAGTGCCATCAGGCAGTCACAGATGACCTTCCGGTCCGCTGCGGCTTCCCCCCGAAATGTCTGCAAAAGCGTACTGGATCTGAGCTGGTCGAGCATGTCTTCGGCTTCGGCCCGATCGAATGGCGCCACCCGGATCACCGCATCATCTAAAATTTCGGTCATCACGCCCCCCAGCCCCAGCATGACGCAGGGGCCGAACTGGGGCTCACGGCTCAGTCCCAGGACCAGTTCCCGGCTGCCCGCAGCCATTTCCTGGATCAGCACCCCGTCGAGTTCGACACGGGCCGCAGCCTGGACGCGATTAAAGGCCTTCCGCACCTGCTCGTCGGATGTCAGGTGCAAGGCCATCACCCCGGTGCCGCTCTTGTGCATCAGTTCCGGGCCGCAGGCTTTCACGGCCACGGGGTAGCCGATCTTCCGAGCGAAGGCCACGGCTTCATCGGCGCTTTTGGACAGATGTTCACGCGTGACCGGAATGCCGTAACTGGCGATCAGCCGCTTGGATTCGTATTCCGACAAAGATGAAGAGGCGCGTTCCAGCGCCAGTTGAATGACATCGTGCATAAGATTAATCCATCTAAGTCAATTAATATTCTTCTTCATTTCGCCTTGATGGCATCGTATCATGCCGGCGCGAACGCGATCACCGGCTCTGTTTTTTCACGGCGGATGCGGTTTTGATTTTCCAGGTACCGCAGGTGGGAGATGGCCTCGCCCGTGGCAAACCACTTCTGGGCCACGGGGAAATCCTCCCAGGAATCCGCCTTGATGTCCCAGGTCATTTTGGCGGCGGTTTCAAAGGCGCTTTTGGGCGCATCGGCCGTCAGGATATCCATTACCTCCTCCAGCCGGTGCTCATGATGGGATTTTAACTCATCGATGCGCTCCCGGTAATTGTTAAAAAGCCGCCGGTGCCCCGGCAGGACCCGGTCCACTGCCAGGGGCCGCACCTTGTCCAGGCTTTCCATGTAGCTTTTGAGGGGGTCGTCGTCCTCGGTCCAGCACTGGATATTGGGGGTGATGTCGTCAAGCAGATGGTCGCCGGCGATGAGAAACCGCCTGGCGGGCTCATAGAGGCAGGTATGACCCCGGGTATGCCCCGGCGTCTGGATGCAGGAGAACCGGTAATCACCGATCTGGAGCACATCGTCGTCGTTGATCATGCTCAGAAACGGCACCCACTTGGAGCCGTATTTAAACCCGGGGTGCTGGTTGAGCGCATCCCGGAGCATCTGCTCCGGAAACCCGTTTCTGGCGCCATAGGCGATCATCGGTTCAAATCCCTGCCAGTTTTCGATCAGCTCCGAATCCGGCCGGTTGAAATAAATTTTCGTCCCCGCCGTGGCAAGTTTGGCCACCAGCCCGAAATGGTCCGCATGAAGGTGGGTGATAAAAATATCCAAGGACTCCAGGTCGATGCCGATGGCTTGGAGCCCCTCCATCATGGCAATTCTGCATTCCTCCCGGTTCAAACCGGTGTCCACCAGCAGGCTGCGGGGATTGCCCCGGATGAGATATGCATTCAGGGACTTTAAAGGGCTTTCCGGCAGGGGAATCTGGATGCGAAACAGGTTGGGATAGATTTCTTCGGGTGTCATTATCAAAACATCCTTTTAATAGCGAACGTTCACTCTTTTTCTGAATAAGGTTATTTTACATCATCGGATTCAGATTGCAATACTCAATCCATCCAATTTTCAAATGCGGCCGCCAACGGGGCAGGCAAAACATCTTGTGTTGAATCTTTTTCAAAGATCATCTACTGATGCCATATGACCGAGTTTGCCTTTATCGAAGCGGCCGTCCCGCTTCCGCTGTACAATACCTACACCTATTCCGTACCGGAACATCTTCAGCCATTTGTGGAGATCGGAAAGCGGGTGCTCGTGCCCCTGGGCAGCCGTAAAGTGACCGGATACATCCTGGCCGGGGTAAACAAACCGGATACCCCGGGGATCAAGCCCATCGCCGAGATCATCGATGAGGCGCCCCTTTTTCCGGCGGCCATGGTTCCGCTGTTTCGCTGGATGGCCGATTACTACCTCCACCCCCTGGGCGAGGTCATCAAGGAAGCGCTCCCCGGCGGCATCAATGTCGATGAGTACATCACCCTGCATATCACGGATGCCGGCAGGCAGGCCCTTTGCAAAATCCCTGAAAACTCGGCGGACCAATCCGTGTTGTGCCGGATTGCCGACCAGGCCTTGCGCATGGTGGATCTTTCCCGGCATCTCGACCGTCCGGTCTCCCATACGCTGATCTGCCGGATGGAAAAAGAAGGCCTGCTGATCCGTTGCCGGGAAATCAAAAAGCCGGTCACCCGGACCAAGACGGAGCGATGGGCGGCCCTTTCCGGCGCTGCCGTCCCCGAAGACGGGCTCTCCCCTGAAAAACGCCGGATCATGGACGAACTCCGGGAGTCGGGCGAGATGCCGGTGAGCAGCCTCAAATCCATCGAACCCCGGGCCGCTTCCCTGATCCGGTCCCTGGAGAAAAAGGGTTTTGTCTTGCTATCCGAAAGACCGGTGTACCGGGACCCCTTCGGCGAATCCATCGAGCCGGACACCCCGCCCGAACTGACCGAAGAACAGGCCGGGGCGGTTGCCGAGGTGCTGCAGTCCCTGGGGCGCGAATTTAAAACCTTTCTGCTGGCCGGGGTGACCGGCAGCGGAAAGACGGAAGTCTACATGCGGCTTGCCGCAGCAGCGCTGGAGCGGGGACGATCCGCCCTGGTGCTGGTCCCGGAAATCGCCCTGATATCGGAAATTGAACGGCGCTTCCGGGCGCGCTTCGGCGACTGCATCGCCGTTCTGCACTCCGGGCTTTCCGCCGGGGAACGCTATGACCAGTGGCGCCGCATCATCAACCAGGAGTGCCGCATCGCCATCGGCGCCCGATCGGCCATTTTCGCCCCCCTGTCCGATATCGGCCTGATCATCGTGGATGAAGAGCACGACACCTCGTATAAGCAGGAAAGCCGCTTCCGCTACAATGCACGGGACATGGCCGTCATCCGCGCCCGGCAGGAAGGGGCCGTGGCCCTGCTGGGATCGGCCACCCCGTCGATGCAGTCCGTCTACAACATGGGATGCCGCAAATTTCACCCCTTGAACCTCACCCGGCGCATCCACAGCCAGACCCTTCCCGAAATCCAGATGGTGGACCTGCGGCTGCACCAGGATTACCGGGGAGTGCACCGGTTCATCACCGCCGACCTCCAGGCCGCCATGAGAGAGACCCTGGACCGGGGCGAACAGGTGCTCCTGTTTCTCAACCGGCGGGGGTATGCCAGCTACCCGGTATGCGCGAACTGCGGAAATCCGATCAAATGCAGAAACTGCGAGATCACCCTGACCCTGCACCAGAAGGCCAATGCCTACAAGTGTCACCTGTGCGGGTTCAGCCTGCCTGCCGCCGGACAGTGCCCCGTGTGCGGCTCCGGCGCCATCAAGCAGCTGGGAATGGGAACTGAAAAAATCGAGGATGCGGTCGGAAAACTTTTCCCCGATGCCCGGATTGCGCGCATGGACCGGGACACCGTCACCCGGAAAGGCGCCATGGTGAAAATCTTAAAAGGCTTGCGCCGCCGGGAAATCGATATTCTGGTGGGCACCCAGATGGTGGCCAAGGGGCACGACTTTCCCCACATCACCCTGGTGGGGATCATCTGCGCGGACCTGTCGCTGAGCTTTCCCGATTTCCGGGCCGGTGAACTCACCTTCCAGGTCCTGGCCCAGGTGGCGGGCCGGGCCGGGCGCGGTCAAGCGCCCGGACGGGTGATCCTTCAGACTTATAATCCGGACCACTTCAGCATCCAGGCAGCCCGGAAGCAGGATTACAAATCCTTCTACAGCCAGGAGATCCGCATCCGGAAGGATTTTTCCTATCCCCCGTTTTCCCGCATGATCCAGCTCAAGATCTCGGGAAAGGATGCGGGCGCGACCCGCCGGTTCGCCCAGGCAATGGGCGAATGGTGCCTGAAAATCAAGGCCGAAGACCCCCAGGCCCACTCCCGCATCGACATCCTGGGGCCCATCGAAGCGCCCGTGCCCAAAATCGCCAACCGCTTCCGTTGGCAGATCCTGCTCAAATCCGGCCATACCGAAACACTTCACCGCTTCGTCCGGAAACTGATGTCCGACCACAATATCACCCGGGCGGACCGGCAGGTGCAGGTGGGGATCGACGTAGATCCCTTTTTTCTCATGTAATTTCAATCGCCCCTATGACAGCATCGTACCCATCCGTACAGTGGTTTTGCAGTAAGGAACTTTAAACAGTCACCGGCGGCACACCCCCCTGCCCCCCTCAAGGGGGGATTCAGTTCTCTATTGCATAACTCCCCCACATCAATTATTGCGCGCCCGCAGGGTCAGGTAAATGTTGGCCGCAAAGATCAGCAGGGCGCCGATCCAGCCGGAGAGCGGCAGGGCCGGGTCGGATGCGATGACCGGGCCCAGAACGGCGGCCAGAAGGATACGGGTGGAAGAAATCACCCCTCCCTCCACCGCCGTGACATAGCGGAACCCGATGGTGAGCAGGTACTGCCCCCCGATCCCGTAAAGGCCGCAGATGACCAGGTAGTAAAGTTCCCTCGAATCGGGCAGAAAAATCCAACGGTGGAAAAAGGCATACATCAGGATGGTTCCCAGCCCGAACATGAAAAACAGGATGGTTTCACTGTCGTGGTACTGCCGGCTGATGTTGAGATACAGGATGGCAAATGCCGCGGTTACGCCCGATGCCACCCCCCACAGGTTGTTGAGCCCCGGCTGCATCTCCTCGGGCGACAGGATCAGCCAGACCCCGGCAATGGCCACCGCCACCATGACAATGGCCATCAAATCCCGCTGATCCTTGAGGATGAACCAGGACAGCACCGTCAGAAAAATCGGGTAGGTCATGTTCAGGATATTGCCTTCCGCCAGTGACGTGAGGGCCACCGCCTGGTAGAAGCAAAACACCGCAAGGCAGTTGAACACGGCCCGGCCCACCAGCAGGTCGTACCGCCTGGGCGCCAGTTTCTGCCCCCGCACTTTCAAAACCATGCAGATGAAGACAAATCCCAGCAGAAAACGAAAGAAGGCGTAAAATGAGGGGTGGATATCGACTTCGGCCCGCCCCCACCGGATCACCGCGGTGGCCAAATAGAAGAAAAACGCCGATGCGAATACGCACGCGGCACCCAGAAGATGCCGGCCCCGATCCGAAGCTGCATACCCCCCAGTTTTTGCGCCTTCCTGCTCCATAATCTCGAATCGCTTGTAAATAGGGTCAAATTGCTTTACCGCATCACGGTCTTATTATTATATGGTTCAAAGTCGTGTTTGGCCAGTTTGCCGAAAAAGGCCTGTATTTCATTCGGCCATTTCATATTTTCCGCACGGTTCTTTTCCGGCAGCCTGTATCCATATACGAACATTGCCGGTTCATTTTATATTGGCAGGCAAATCCCCATGTGGCTTAAAAACAGGCGCATCGCCCGAATCAATTACACCTTTTCACTGATAATCCTGCTGGCGCTGAGCCTGCTGATCGCCTTTTTCTGGATCTATCCGGAATACCGAAAATCCCTGTCCGAAACCGCCTACATCCGAAAAGAATACATCGAAGATCAGAA
This sequence comes from uncultured delta proteobacterium, assembly GCA_963826785.1. Lineage (GTDB taxonomy): Bacteria > Desulfobacterota > Desulfobacteria > Desulfobacterales > Desulfosalsimonadaceae > CAWGYD01. The sequence goes on along the minus strand of CAWGYD010000006.1, from coordinate 758,230 downwards.
AAAGGCCATTCATGCCGAAAATCATAATATAATTACCTACCTGGAGTTCAAGAACGCCCAGTCGCATGTCCAGATCAGAAAAGAAGCCAAGAACAGGGTTTATGAAGCCTATTCCGTCGCCAGCCACCTGTACGACCAATACAAAGAAAAGATGGATCGGAGGGACATAGAGAACATGGTCCGGGAAACGTTGCGGGCCATGCGGTTCAATAACGGCCAGGACTACTATTTTGCAACGGATTTAAACGGGGTGGAGCAGCTGTTTGCCGATCACCCGGAGCTGGAACAGCAGAATCTTCTGAAAATGAAGGACTTTCAGGGCCGGTACGTCATCCGGGACATGATTGAAATCGCAAGGACACAGGGGGAGGGATTTTACGAGTACCGGTGGACCAAGCCGAACACGAAGGGAACCAACCACCTGAAAATTGCCTTTATTAAATATTTCAAGCCATTCAACTGGTTCATCGGCACCGGGCTATACTATGATGATGTGGCGAAGAAATTCAAGGCGGAAGCCATCGACCGGATCTCCGCCATCGACTCTTCACAATACGGACACATTATTATTCTCGACTACCAGGGGAACATCGTCTTTCACACCAACCCGGAGTTTGTCGGCCGGAACTTTCATCAGCTGTTCGCATCACAGCCCGAAAAAATGGCCGCGTACGAATCGATGCTGCGCCAGGGGCTGAAACCCGATGGCGGTTATCTCACCTATCAGTGGCCGCAGCCAGGTAAAGAGCAGCCCATCCATAACCTGGCCTTCGTGAATTCCTTTCCGGAATGGAAATGGATCGTCAGCAACGGCGTCGCCTTGAATGAAATGGAGGCGGGTGTTGCAGAAAAACTGGCCGAATTCAGGGATCTGGTCAAAAGCAGGCTTTTTTTCATATTGGCGCTGTTTATTTCCTTTGCCCTGATGACCCTGCTGATCACGTACCTCTTTTCCCGGCGGATCCAGAAAAGCATCAATACGTTTACCGCTTTCTTCCAGAAAAGCACGGATTCATTTGCCCGGATCAATACGGATGAACTGGATTTCAAGGAGTTCAAGGAAATCGGAGAATTTGCCAACCAGATGGTGGCGGCGCGCGAAGCAGGGGAGCAGTCGCTGCGGGAAAGCGAAGAACGGTTCCGGATGCTGGTGGACAACATGCCCGTGCTGATCGTCGCCTTTGGTCCGGACCGGCGGCCCACCTACTGCAATGTCGAATTTTACGCCACCACCGGGTATTCCGCCAGGGAATTTCTCGGCCGCTCCGATGCACTGCGGCTGCTGCACCCCGATCCGGGCGAATTTAAGGCCATAGAGGAGACATGGCGCACCCGGGGCAATGATTTCAAGGATTTCGAGACCACCATCACCCGCAAGGACGGCGCACGGCGCACGGTCTCGTGGACGAACATCGCCGATAAGGTGCCCATCCGGGGTTGGACCTCCTGGGTAGTCGGCGTGGACATCACGGGCCGAAAAATCGCGGAAGCCGGGCTGATACGGGAACGGGACAAGGCCCAGCGCTATCTCGACATCGCCCGCGTCATTTTTCTGGCCATCAATGCCAAAGGAGAGATCACCCTGATCAACCGCGAGGGATGCAACATCCTGGAGGTGGAGGAATCCGAGATCCTGGGCAGAAACTGGTTCGATGGTTTTTTGGCGGAGGACGAGCGGGAGCGCATCCGGGGCTTATTTGAAAAAATGATGGCCGGTCAGACAGCGCCTTCCGGGTTTGTCGAAAATTCTGTCCTCACCCGGGGCGGCAAAAAAAGACTGGTCCGCTGGTACAACAGCCTGCTGCATGATCCTGAGGGCAGGCCCATGGGCACCCTGTCCTCCGGAACGGACATCACCGACATCAAGGCGGCCGAGCAGCAGAAGAAGGATGCCGAAGCCCAGCTGAGGCAGGCCCAGAAACTGGAGACCATCGGCCTGCTGGCCGGAGGCATCGCACATGACTTCAACAACATACTGTCGCCGATCATGGGATATGCGGAACTGCTCCAGGCCAATCTCCCCCCCGATTCGAGCGCGCAGAAGTATGTGGGGGAAATCGTCAACGGCACCCGGCGCGCCAGGGACCTGATCCAGCAGATCATGTTTTTCAGCCGGCAGTCCGAGCCGGACCGCAAGCCGCTCAAAATCCAGTTCATCATCAAGGAGATCTTAAGCCTGATCCGGTCCACCCTGCCCAAGACCATTCACGTGGTGCAGGATATCTGCAGGGACTGCAAGGCGGTGATGGCAGACCCCACCCAGGTGCACCAGGTGGTGATGAACCTGATCACCAACGCCTTTCATGCCATGGAAGAGGCCGGGGGCACGCTGACCATCAAACTGGAAAATGTCTTTATCGATCCCGAGGCGATCGCAGACGAGCACCGCCCGGCCGGCGATCATGTACGGCTGACCGTATCCGATACGGGCACCGGCATCGAGCCCGGGAACATGGGCCGGATTTTCGATCCCTATTTCACCACCAAGGATGCTTCAAAAGGCACCGGTTTGGGCCTTTCGGTGGTCCACGGCATTGTCAAGAGCCTCCATGGCGATATCCAGGTCACCAGCGAGCCCGGAATGGGGACAACCGTAAGGATCGATCTGCCCTGCATGCCGACCCTTATCCGTCCCGCGGATGACCAACCCCCTGATACGGCGCTCGAAGGCCATGAAAACATACTGGTCGTCGATGATGAGGAAGTCATCGTCGACATGCAGAAGAACATTCTCGAGCACCTGGGATACCGGGTGACGGGAAGGACCAGCAGCGTGGAAGCGTTGACCCTGTTTGAAGACAATCCCCGCCGATTCGACCTGGTCATCACCGATCTGACCATGCCGGGAATGAAGGGGGATCAGCTGGCCGGACGCATCAAAGCCATCCGCCCCGACATTCCCGTACTCCTGTGCACCGGGTTCAGTGACCGCCTGGCTTCATCCGGCACCGAATCTGCGACAATCGACGGCGTCATGATCAAACCCCTCAAGATATCCGAACTCTCCCGGCAGATCCGGCACCTTTTGGAAAACCGCCGGGTGCTGCTGCACTAAAACGTAAACCCCAAAGGAGAAACCCTATGAAAATTGCGGTGATGAGCGACTCCCATGACAACATCTGGAACCTGTCGAAAGCACTGGATCGAATCAGGGATGAAAAAGCGGAAATGATTATCCACTGCGGGGACATCGTGGCCCCGTTTTCACTCAAGCAGCTGCTGGATGCCGGCGTTCCCGTCCACTGCGTGTTCGGCAACAATGACGGGGATCACTACCTGCTGACCCGGGCGGCGCATGCCAGCAAAGGCCGGATCACCATTTATCCCCTCATCGGCGAAATCGATGCCGGTGGCTTTAAAATCGCCTTCACCCATGAATGGCCCGTAGCCGAGGGGCTTGCCGCCACCGGAAAATACGACCTGGTCTGCTTCGGCCATTCCCACCAGCATGCAAGCCTCACATCAGGCACCACCCTTCTCCTCAATCCGGGGGAAATCCTGGGAAAAGACGGCGATCCCGGGTTCTGCTTCGTGGACACCGCCGGCCCGACGGTCCAACGCATCGCATTGTCTTGATTTTCAAAACACTTTTCGCCATTTGCGGAAAATTCCGTTTCAGGGGTGGCCTTCGCCCGGGTTTTGGGTTATAGAAGGCATTGTATTCGATGCCAATTCATGACCGGGAGAAAAAATGGAAATTCAGGATATTTTCAGCCATCCATATGTCATTGACTTTTTAAAGCTTGCCGGGCTGACCGGGATATCCGTTTTGGGATATTTTTGCTCCAAAAAATGGATCCTGCCGGTCTTCCACGGGTTCATCAAGCGCACCCGCTTCACCTGGGACGATTACCTGGGCCAATACAAGGTGCTGGACCGGATCCTGCTCCTGTTGCCGGCCCTGATCTTCCACTACGGCCTTGCCCTCGTTCCGGATGTATTTTCCTTTCTTTCCCGGCTGATCCTCATCTATCTGTGCCTGGTGGTGATCTCCATTTTAAACGGCCTCATCGACACGCTGGTGGCGGTTTATAATTCCCTGCCCCTTCCGGTGAAATGGCCCATCAAGGGCTGGTCCCAGCTGATCAAGCTCTTTTTGTCCATTATCGGCGCAATATTCGTGGTCGCGCTGCTCATCGACCGGTCCCCCTGGGGTCTGGTCAGCGGAATCGGCGCCCTGACGGCCATTATCCTGCTGATCTTCAAGGATACCCTGCTGTCCTTTGTGGCCAGCATCCAGATCGCCAGCTACGACCTGATCCGGCAGGACGACTGGATCGAAATGCCGGCCTTCAGCGCCGACGGAAACGTGATCGACATGTCCCTGCACACGGTGAAGGTCAAGAACTTCGACAACACGATTGTCTCCATCCCCACACACAAATTCCTCGACAATTCTTTCCGCAACTGGCGGGGGATGTTCGAAACCGGCTGCCGCAGGATCAAGCGCGCGGTCCTGATCGATCAGACCAGCGTGGCCCACCTGGAGCCCGAAGCCATCGAGCGGCTGATGGATGTCGATCTGCTCAGGCCCTATCTCGAGGCGAAAACCGAGGAGATCGGCCGCTGCCACCGGGAAAAGGGCATATCGCCGGACAATCCGTTAAATGGCCGGCGGCTGACCAACCTGGGGACCTTCCGGGCGTATGTGGAGGCTTACCTGAAGCGCCATCCCCACGTCAGCCAGGACAAGACCCTGATGGTCCGGCACTTGGCCCCTGCCGCAGAAAAGGGGCTGCCGGTCGAGATCTACTGCTTTGCCAGCGATACCCGATGGGTCAGCTACGAAGCCATACAAGCCGATATTTTCGACCACATCCTGGCGGCGCTTCCCTTTTTCGGCCTGCGCGCCTACCAGCGAAACGCCCTGGTGGACGGCCGGTCCAGGCTTGAACTCGGGCATTTCCAGGCGTCTTTTAAAAATTGACCGCTCCGGGGTGTGCTTTGCAGGCCCAGGCTCGATACCGCGGGCCGGAGGAACGTCGGCGAGGTAAAATAGGAGGACTCTCGGGCCTGATCAAAATAATCACGGCACAGGTGGCTCTGATAAAAGCCACCTGTGCCGTATTTAAATGCTGGAAGTTGTTCTATTAATAATCAGCGGGTCGATCCGGTATCAGAAACCGGCTGCGTCTGTGTGCAGTCTCCCGGACCGTTTCCGGTGCCGTCCCGGGGGCCGACCCCGCCATTGCCGGTGCCGTCTCCGGGTCCATATCCGCCGGAGGGCCGGGTTTGAGTCGGGGTCTGGGTTCTTTTATGCGTCTGCAGACGATTTTGCTGCACCTGCGGGCCGGATGTCGAAAGACCGGATGTCGAAAGACGGCTATTCTGACCGCGGCTGCCCTTCTGAGCGGACTTTGTTCCGCGATTTTCACCACGCATTGCCAAAAGCCAGCCGGCAGCACCCGCATCCGGCCGCTCCAAGCCGCAGTCTCCGGAGCCGTTGCCGGTGCCGTCCCCGGGTCCGCTTCCCCCATTTCCAGAGCCATCCCCGGGCCCATGGCCGTTTCCGGCCAGCACCAACCCGCCGGAGCCTTCTTTTGCATTCGGGGCCGCCGCCCAGCCCAGGCCCGTGCCCAGTCCAAACACCAGAACAGAAACCATCACAAAAAGACCTACCTGCTTTTTCATCATCATACATTCTCCTTTTAAGAATCATTAAAATTCAGTTGCCGGCATTTACAATCTGTTTATTCAATGTCTGTGCCAAATTAAAAATTATATTGAATTTCAATGAGTTGATCTAAAGAGGCAGGTATTGGATTCGACAATCGGCCGCACCCATCGACAAACGTGTCGATTTAATGCAGGGACGGAGAAAAAGCAGGATTTACGACATTTGAAAAAAATGAATCCCGCCCTGCAAGGGACTTGCAGGCCGGGATTCATGTGAGGCGTGGGTATGTAATCTGTTAGAGTTCCAGCAGCTTTACCGATTTGATCTTGGGCAATGCCAGCAGGTCTTTTAAGGCCGCTTCCCCGATGGGTGTGTCGGTGCGGATCAGGACCACGTTGTTTTCCTTGCCGACCTCTCTTCCCACCTGCATCCGGGAGATGTTGAGGCGATGCTCTCCCAGGATCCGGCCGATGCTGCCGATGACCCCGGGTTCGTCCAGGTTGTGGATCAGCGCCAGGTGCCCCTGGGGAATGATCTCGATCCGGAAATCATCGATGCGCACGATCCGGGCGTCGGTCCTGGAGAAGACCGTGCCGGAGATCACGCACTCGCACTGGGTGGTAATCAGCCGGGTGCTGATCAGGTTCAAAAACTCGGCGGTCTCGGTGCTTTTGGACTCAGATATTTTGACCCCCATTTCCTTGGCCAGCATGGGCGCGTTGACCGCATTCACCCCTTCCTTGACCAGGTAATCCATCAATCCCTTGATGAATGCCGTGGTGACGGGGGTCATGTCCATATCCCCGAAATCACCCCGATATTCGATCTGGATTTCCTTGAGCTGCGCATCGGCAAACTGGCCCTGCATGGAGCCCATCCGGTCTGCCAGGAGCAGGAAGGGCTGCAGCTTTTTGAGCAGATCGCCGGATACCGCCGGTACATTGACGGCATTGATGATGTTGTCGTACTTGAGATACTGGATGATCTGGCGGGTCACCGCCTCGGCCACGTTGGTCTGGGCTTCCAGGGTGGAGGCGCCCAGGTGGGGGGTCAGGGTGATATTGTCCAGTTTCAACAGGGGATGGTCCGCCGGCGTGGGTTCGGTTTCAAACACGTCCAGGGCCGCGTGGGCCACCTTGCCGGAGGTCAGGGCATCATAGAGGGCGCTTTCATCGATGATGCCGCCCCGGGCGCAGTTGATGATGATCACCCCGTCCTTCATTTTGGCAAAAGCTTCCGCGTTGATCATCCCCAGGGTATTCTGGTTTTTGGGAACATGAATGGTGATGTAGTCCGCTTCCTTGTAGAGGGTGTCCAGGGAAACGCATTCGAAGCGCTGCTTCTCGATGACATCGGGCTGGACCACCGGGTCGTATACCACCACCCGCATTTTCAGGCCCCTGGCCCGATCCGCCACCACCGAGCCGATCTTGCCGAACCCGATGACCCCCAGGGTCTTATCCATGATTTCGCGGCCCTGGAGCTTTTTCTTTTCCCATTTGCCGTTCTTCAGGGTGGCCGTTCCCAGGGCGATATTCCGGGTGGCCGCCATCATCATGGCGATGGCATGCTCCGCGGTGGTGACCACATTGCCGCCCGGGGTGTTCATGACCACCACCCCTTTCTTGGTGGCCGCCGGAATATCCACATTGTCCAGACCGATACCGGCCCGGCCCACCACTTTCAGTTTGGGGGCGGCTTCCAGCAGGTCGGCGGTGACTTTGGTGGCGCTCCGGATCACCAGGCCGTCATATTCGCCGATGATCTTCTTCAATTCCTCCGGCGGCAGGCCGGTTTTGACGTCCACTTCGATTCCTTCCTCGGCCTGGAGTATCCGGACGCCGGATTCGCCGAGTGCATCGCTGATCAGTACTTTCATGGGCGGGTTCCTTTATGAATGAAACTTGATCCATTACAATTGTTTAATAAGCATATGTGTAAAAGTTTACATCACTATCTGAAATCGGATTATCATGTCAACATAAAATGTGGGCGGCCCGCAAAGGTGGTGAAAACCCAGGAAGGCACAAATCCGTGGCGCCGGATGCCTCCGGGTGCCCGCCGCATCTGTCCTGATGGGTTTAAACGGATTGCGCGGCCCAAAAAGGCGGCATAGGGAAACTACAGGTATTTGCAATCGAACCGGGGAAAGGGGAGCGGCAGGAAACCAGATCGGTTTTTGGAATCGGGAAGGCATGTACCCCCGGCAGCGGGAAATTCCGCTGCCGGGGAAAGACTGATGAGCGCAAATCCGGATACTTCTCCGGTCCGGATCACCCTTGGGGCTCAGACGGCTGTGAAGATGGCTGCTGCTGAGGTGCCTGCTGCATTGAAGGCTGCTGAGGCTGTGCCTGCGGGGTTGAAGGCGAGGCGGCCGGCGCCTGGTTGTCCTCGGAAATGATGATCTCCACCCTGCGGTTCTGCTGGCGGCCGAGTGCGGTGTCATTGGGGGCAATGGGGTTTTGTTCCCCATATCCCCGGGTGGTCATCCGATCTGCGCTGATGCCCCGCTGCAGCAAGGCGGTTTTCACTGCCAGGGCCCGCTGCTCGGACAGGTACTGGTTGTACTGGTCGCTGCCGGTGTTGTCCGTGTGCCCTTCGATTTTCACCGTCCGGTCCGGGTGATTCTTCAGGAACTGGGCGAGCTTGTCGATGGTGCGGGTCGCGCCGGCGGTGAGTTCCGCCTGGTTCAATGCAAACAGCACATCACCCAGCGTGAGCACGATTCCGCGGTCGGTTCTTCTGGCTTTGAGTTCGGATAGTTCGCTTTCCAGCTGGCCGCTTCGCTGCATGGCCGCTTCGGCCTGCTGCTTCATGCGGAGGGCCTCCTGCCGGGCTTGTTCGGCTTCACGGGACCGGTTCTCCGCCGCCTGTTTCAGGCGGATGGCATCTTCACGGGCCGCCTGGGCTTCCATGGCATTTCTGGCCGCCAGTTGCCGGGCCTGTTCCGTTTCCACGCGGCGCGATTCAAGAATGATATTTTCTTTTTCCTGCTGCAGATTGCTGATTTCCTTTTCCGCTTTCTTTCGCTCCGCTTCGGCGATGGCGATCTGGGCCTTTTTTTCCGCCAGATAGCTCAGGTGCGTCTTGGCCGTCTTATTGCCGGCGGATTCGGCTTTATCCAGTGCCTCTTTTGCCTCGTAAAGCGCGACAGGCGCATAGGCTTCAACATCCGGATCGGACTTTGCCCGTGAATACGTATTCTGGGCCTGTTCCAGCGGCGGAAACGGCTGGGTGCCGGCACACCCGCTCCCAAGGGAGGCGATAAATGCGGCCGAAATCAGCCACACCGCCAATTTTTCGATAAGATGAAGGTTACGCATGACCTGATTCCTCCTTGATGTGAAGCAATTATGGGGTTTGATTTTGCCGCTTTATTTCCCGGCGCAGGGCGTCGATACTGTCTCTCATTTTTGAGGCCTCAATTTTTTCCTTTTCGGAGCGGGATCGGGCTTCGGCAAGTTGGGCATCCACCAGGGCTTCATCCAGAAGGCGATTGGCCTCCTGGTTTTTGCCTTTATCCATCATGGTTTTCGCCTGCTGAAACTTGTCTTCGGCCAGCCTGAGTTGAAGCGGGGCATACGTGACGGCAGTGCTGTCCTCTGCCCGGCTGATGGCGGTTTCCACTTTCGCGATCTTCTGGGGCGGCACCTTCACGGGTGCGCAGGCACCGGCCAGCAGCAAAACAGATATCGCGATAAAAATGTTTTTTATCATTTTCAGCATCTATCGGCCCTCCATCTGTAGCGGTTTGGTTGAGAATCTTAAAAGGACATATAAAAAAGAGTAAGCCTGAGCCTTTGATATGTCAAAAATATGAATATTATCAACTATTCATATCTAAAGCCGCTGAAAGCAGATCACCGGGGATCCTCAACCGGGTGCTTTGTTGTCCCCGGGGGTCAGGCTGGAAGAATTTGTTTTTCAGAAAAATCAGCCATAGTCTTATTGAACAGCAAATATTCGACAATGAAAGGATTCAACATGAATGGGCAAGGGACACAACTGCAGTCGATCAATCCCGCCACCGGCAGACTGATCCGGAAATATGATGAAATCAGCGATGCCGAAATAGATCGCATTCTGCAGCGCGCTGATGCCGCAGGAAAAGACTGGATGGGGCTTGATTTTGAGACCCGCGCGCAAAGAATGAAAAACGCCGCCCGCATCCTTAACGACCGGGCGGAATTTTACAGCCGTCTGATGGCAGACGAGATGGGCAAACCATTGTCCCAGGGAAAGGCCGAAGCGGAAAAATGCGCCTGGGTGTGCGACTATTTTGCCGGCCATGCCCGGCCCTTTCTTGAAGATGAAATCATTAAAACCGATGCGGCCAAAAGCTATGTGCATTATGCGCCCATAGGGGTCGTCTATGCCGTCATGCCCTGGAACTACCCTTTCTGGCAGGTGTTCCGGTTTGCCGCGCCCACCCTCATGGCCGGAAACGCTGCGGTGCTCAAGCATGCGGAAAATGTCACCGGGTGCGCGCTGGAAATCGAGAAAATATTTGCAGACGCGGGATTTCCCGAAGGGCTGTTCCGCACCCTTCTCATCACCCGGGAAAAATCGAAGCAAGTAATCGAGCACCCCGCGGTCAAGGCGGTGACCCTGACCGGGAGCACGGGAGCGGGAAGAGCGGTCGCCGCCCAGGCCGGCGCGGTGCTCAAGAAAACCGTGCTGGAACTGGGCGGGAGCGACCCCTATGTAATCCTTCAGGATGCGGATTTGGGCAAAACCGTCGAAATCTGCGTGAACTCCAGGCTGCTAAATAGCGGCCAGAGCTGCATCGCCGCAAAACGCTTTATCGCGGTCGATGAAATATACGATGAATTTACCCGAAGGATGGTCGAACTACTGGGGAGCAAAACCATGGGCGATCCGGGCCAGAATCCGGATCTGGGTCCCCAGGCCCGCGCCGACCTGAGAGACAACCTGCATCGACAGGTGAAAAAGAGCACAGAAAAAGGCGCCAGGCTCCTGCTGGGCGGCGAAATGCCCGAGGAGGATGGATTCTACTACCCGCCCACCGTGCTGGCGGACGTGGTCCCGGGTATGCCGGCCTACGAAGAGGAAGTGTTCGGGCCGGTGGCCGCCGTCATCCGGGCCAGGGATGCCAAAGATGCCATCCGCATCGCCAATGACACCGCTTACGGGCTGGGCGGGGCCGTATTCACCCAAAATCCGGAAACCGGCGAAGACGCCGCACGAAACCACATTCATGCCGGCAGCGTGTTTGTCAATTCCTTTGTCAAATCCGACCCCCGGCTCCCCTTCGGCGGCATCGGGATCTCCGGCTACGGCCGGGAGTTGGCGGCCGTCGGCATCCGGGAATTTACCAACATCAAAACGGTTTATATCGCCTGAGCTGCCATGAAGGAAATACTGAAATTTGGCATTTTCGGGTTTCTGCGGATGCCCGCAGAAACCCGAAAAGATGTTCACCCTTCGTGAAACGTCCACCCCATTCAAAGCGACAGGAGAAACACCATGAAACGGTATTTATTTTTGATTTGCATCATCTCGCTGATTGCAGCCGTATCCGGCGTCAATGCCGCACCGCCCTCCGCCATGCCGAAGCTTCCCGATGAATTTATTGAATTGTTTCCGGCAGACCTGTATCCCGATTTTCAATACAACGGGCTTGCGCCTTCATGCGCCGCCTGCCCGGACTGCGATCCCGAATTTTCCTTTTTCGTCAAAGGCGGCAAACAAAACCGCCTGGTGGTCTACTTCCAGGGCGGCGGTGCCTGCTGGGACAGCAAAAACTGCCTGTACGCCCATACCTATTATGAAGAAGTCCCGGATCTGTCCGCATTTTCCGACCTGACGGGAAGGGGAATTTTCGACACCGATAATCCCGACAACCCGTTCAAAGACTGGTATTTCGTCTATATCCCCTACTGCACGGGTGACGTTCACTGGGGCGCCAATGATTATGGCTACCCGGACAACCTGGCCATATACGGTCCCCAGTTTGCGCCGGTCACCATCCGGCACCGGGGGTTCGTCAACTTCCAGGTGGTGCTCCAATGGATAGAGGATAATTTTTCCGGCCCCGAAAAAATCTTCGTCACCGGTTCGAGTGCGGGGGGATACGGCGCCATCCTGTCATTTCCATTCATAAAGGAGGCCTTTCCCCGATCCGGTGTCCATGTGCTGGGAGATGCCGCCAACGGTGTGGTGGAAAACTATTTCCAGACGGAGGCGATCTACAAATGGGATATTCAGATGCCGACGTGGGTGCCGGGACTCGAGAATGGATATGATCCTTCCCTCACCATGGAAGATATCTACATCGATCTTGCCGACTATTATAAAAACAGCCGACTGGCGCAGTTCACCACTGCCTGGGACTGGAACCAGACTTTTTTCTACAATGTCATGCTGACCATCGGCAAATACAGCACCTATCCGCCTCCCTTGAGCTGGGTGCCGCAGGTGGAGGAATGGAATAACTACACCCCGGTCTGGTGTGACTGGCACAGCCGGATGATCGACATGGTCTACGGTACGGCCGCAGCGACGTCCAACTACCGCTATTATATTGCCGCAGGAGATTATCATACCATCATGATGAGCCCCCAGTTCTACACCGAGGATTCGGCCGGCATGCCCTTTGCCGAATGGGTCCGGGAGATGACCAAGCAGCACTTTGCCGTTCCGGGCAAAGGCGGGGACTGGATCAACCTAGAATGTGAAGACTGCGCAGACCCGGTGGCATGTCCGTGACCTGCATATTGACTCGATACTCAACGATAGGGAAGCCATTAAGGCTTCCCTATCGTTTCTACATTTTTCGCACCACCAGGCTGCCCACGGAATAGCCGGCGCCAAAGGAGCAGATTACCCCGACATCCCCGGACGCAAGGTCTGCCCGGTGCAGGTGGAAGGCGATGATCGACCCGGCCGAGGCGGTGTTGGCGTATCGGTCCAGGATGGTGGGGATCAGGTCTTCGCCGGCCTCTTCGCCCAGCAGGTGCCGGGTCACCATCCGGTTCATGTTCAGGTTGGCCTGGTGGAGCCAGAACCGCCGGACCCGGCCCGGATCGATAGCAAGGCTTAAAAGATGGTCGCGGATGTGGCTTGCGGCAATGGGGCTGACCTCTTCGAACACCTTGCGGCCGGCCTGGTGAAACAGCTTGTCCCACCCATAGGGATCGGCGTCGGTGGCCCGGGAAATATGCCCGAAATTCGACCGGATATTGCTGGAAAACTTCGTCATGGCGCGGGTGCCCAGGACCTCCCAGCCGTTTTTGCCGGGCGCTGCGGTCTCCGCCCGCTCCAGGATGACCGCGGTGGCCACGTCCCCGAAAATGAAATGAGAATCCCGGTCGCAATAATTGACCTGGGGCGTGACCAGTTCCGGGTTGATGGCCAGAACGCACCGTGCCGATCCGGCCATGATGCTGTCACAGGCCCGGTGCAGCCCGAAAGTGGCGGCCGAGCAGGCCATCAGCATGTCATAGCCGAACCCCTCGATCCCCAGAGCATCCTGCACTTCGATGGCAATGGCCGGATAGGCCCGCTGGGTATAGGCGCACGACACAATAACCGCATCGATGTCTTCGGCGACTTTCCCGGCGTCGGCCATGGCTTCGCGTGCGGCGCAAAGAGCGATTTCCGCCTGCTGGCTGAGTTCCGATTCCGAGCGCTCGGGGAACTTGGGGCACATGCGGTCAATGTCTAATATCCCCTCTTTCACATATACATAACGAGACTTGATCCCGGAGGCCTTTTCCACAAACCGCGCACTGGACAGCGGCTTTTCCTCCATCTTTCCCGCTGCAATGGCCACAGCATGATCGGCATTGAATTTTTGTGCCCAGGCATTGTAGCTGTCCACCAGTTCGTCATTGGTGACCACATTTTCCGGCGTCCACAGTCCCGTTCCGCTGATGACCACCGCAGGTTTTGAAATTTCAGGCATTTTATCTTCCTTGGATATGATTGGCTGCCCAACTGTCCGACACCCCCCTTGCCCCCCTCAAGGGGGGATTGGGCTGGGGCTTGCGGGGGGAGGGTGGGCTGGGCTATTGAATTACAGATTGCATGAATGAGGACCTTCCCCCATTCCTAACATTATTAGCATTTAACTATTCCCCCCTCGAGGGGGGCCAGGGGGTGTCCCTGCGTACCGATTTTAATGCGATGACGTTGTACTCCCCGAATTGAAGCTAATCCCGATAAAAGCGCCCAGGCCACGAACCGACCGTCATGGCTGAGACTGATGTCCATGTCTATTGGTTTGCCCTTGCAGCGGATAACCGGCGGTCCCGGACCGAGGGGTGATTTTTGCCGGATAATGTCTATATCTTCGAAAGGGCGGCCTGTGAGCTTTGCAATCCCCAGCCCGGCCAGCCTCCGCACGATTTGAGATTCCGTTTCAGATATTGATCGGCTGCCGATTTCACCCGCCGGGATTTGCGCAAGGGCCCACTCGACATCATCCAGGTTTTTTGATCCTTGTACCATCCCGATCCCGTGAACATGGTCTTTAGTCAGATGGATCCGCACCGCCACCGGACCGCATGGGGTTTGCACCGTTCCGTTTACGACGCCTGCGGCATCCGGCAAACCCAGGTTGACCGGATAGCGCAGGGGGGAGGATATGATACCCGGAAAAGTTTTGCTGATGGCCTTGTAGGCGGATTCCTTGGCGGCCCAGAATGCCCACAGGAGCCGGTCGGGATTTTCCGAGGCGGCCACCGCCCGCTGTTCATCAGGGCCAAGGACCCGGCGCAGGAAGCGAACATCCCCGCTTTTACCCGCGGCTCCGGGCGCTTTTACATCCACGATGTCATTGCCGATGGGATTCAAAATAATTCTTTTCCATTTCGGCAAGCTGCAAAATCACCTGGCGGGTACACTCCCGGTGGGCTTTTAACCCCCTGAAGGCGGTCTTTGGCCGGCATTCCGCCACCTGCACATCAAATTTCTCCCGGTATTTCGGAAAATTGCTGTAGGTGGTCTGTCCGTCGCCCCGAAGATAAATGCACATCACCCGGCAGCCGGGAGTGGTGGTGATCATGCGGCCCACCCCGTAGGGGTAGTCACGGGTATTGACCCGCCCGCTTCTGGACCGGGTGCCTTCCGGAAAGATCATCAGGCTTTCGCCTTTAGACAGCAAAAAAGCGCACTTTTCCAGGGTGGCTTTGACCTCGCCGCGGTCTCCGCCGCGCACCACCGGGATGCATTTGCTCAGGTAGCAGGCCGTGCGGACCGCCTTGCTGCGGTTGAAGTTCATCTTTTCCGGCAGGTTCCACGGCATCAGCTGATAGCGAAACATGTAGCGGTATCCCGGGAACATGGCATAGGCCAGGATCACCGAATCGATCAGGGTGAGATGATTGGCGCAGATCAGCCAGGGCCCCCGATGCCCCTCCATCAGTTTTTGAACCCTTTGCCGGACCTGCCGCAGATCCCGGATCCGGTATCCGGCGATTTTCATGGCCAGAAAAACCAGGGGGGCGGCGATAAAGACCGCCGCCCGCCCCATGGCATACTGGAAACGCAGGGAACGGCGGGATTTCGTCTCCATGCTACCGGGCCGCCACCTTCTTGCGCTCGACGACCCGCACCGCATCGCCGATGGTCCGGATCTGGTCGGCATCATCGTCATCGATCTCGATGTCGAAAACATCTTCGGAATTGATGATGATATCCACCAGCCGGGCGGAGTTGACTTTAAGATCGTTGATAATGGAGGTTTCCATGGTCACGTTCTCCAGCCGTTCCGGTTCCTTGACATAGGCCCGGATGATTTCGATTACTTTTTCAAAGATTTCATTGGTATCCATCTGTTGTTACTCCTTTATTCTGAATTGTTTAACCATATACCTTCAGTCGTTTTGGTGTTGCTATTTCTCCCCCCTTTCGTAAAGGGGGTGCGGGGGGGATTTTACCAAGGGGCACGTATATGAAACCCGGCCCGGTCACCTTTCCCACTTCTTTAAAATAAGACAGCTGTTGACATCGCCGAAGCCGAAACTGGCCTTGGCCGCGATTTTAAGTTCCGGAGCATCCATGCGCTTTTGCGGGACGCAATGGCTAAACGCTTCGATTTCCGGGTGGATATCTTCACAGTTGATGGACGGATGGATAAATCCGCGGTGAAGTTCGAGTACGGCGGCCACGGTCTCGATGGCCCCGGCCGCGCCGAGGCAATGGCCAATCATCGATTTGGTGGAGTTGATACGGGGAAACCGGTCCGGTCCCCGGTCCAGCGCCGCGGACCAGTTGATCACCTCGTGCGGGTCCGCAAAGGTTGCGGTCAGATGCCCGCTGATCAGATCGATGTCCTTTGCCCCGATCCCGGCGTCATGCAATGCCCCCCGGATGCAGCGCCGCACCCCTTCGGGGTTCGGGGCGGTCATGGAGCCGCCGCCGCGCTGCCCGCCGCAGTTGACCATCGCCCCCTTGATTTCCGCGTAAATCCGGGCGCCGCGTTTTTGCGCCGTCTCCAGATCTTCCAGGACCAGGGCGCCGGCCCCGGCACCCGGCACAAAGCCGCCGGCCGATGCGCTCATGGGCCGCGAACCCTTTTCCGGGGCGTCGTTGAACTTGCGGGAAAGCACCCTCATGGAATCGAAGCCGCCCCAGTTGTAGGGAGACGCCCCTTCTGCGCCGCCGGCCACCATCCGCCGGGCAAGCCCCGCCCGGATGCGCAAGGCCGCATCGATGATCGCCTCGGTTCCGGTGCTGCAGGCCGATGAATTGGTGGTCACCTGGTTTCCGAGCCCCAGCAGGCCGGCAATATGCGCGCTGATGCCGCTGCCCATCACCCGCTCCACCACCTGGGATCCCAGGCGGCGGACCTTTCCGGAATCGACCAGGGGAATGATCTGGGCGATGGTATCCATGCCGCAGATGCCGCAGCCGAAAATGGTTCCCGAATCCCAGTCGGTTTCGCCGTCCTCTCCGGCAACGGCCAGGCCAGCGTCGCGCCAGGCCTCCATGGCCGCCACGGACGCATACCCGATATTGTCGTTCATGCAGGCCTGAAATGACTCGTTAAAGCCGTAATCGGCGGCATTGAGCACCCCGGGCACTCCGCCGATCCGGCAGGCGAAGTTGAGTTTTTCCAGCTTCGGGATCAAGGTGATGCCGGACCGGCCTTCCCGCAGGGCGCTTTCAAACTGATCCAGTCCGCATCCGTTGGGGCTGACCACCCCCATCCCGGTGATAACCACTCGTTTTTGATTCATGTCGACTCCTTGGCGGATTTGATAATCCCGGTGCCGGTCAGTGTGGCGCTGCACACGGCCTCCCCGTTCTCCCGCCGGATATTGCATTTTGTTTTCAGATTTCCCTTGCGCAGGTACTGTTTTTCTCCGGAAATGACCACGCTTTCGCCCGGCAGCACGATCCCGGTAAACTCCACGGCATCGGCAAAAGAAAACAGCATGGTAATCCGCCGGATTTCCTCGACGGGAAGCCCCTGGCGCAGGAGCAGGTAAATTCCCAGGGCGACCACGCCGGTCTGGGCCATGGTTTCGACCAGGATCACCCCGGGCGTGATGGGGTTTCCCGGAAAATGGCCCGGATAAAAGGATTCGTCTTTTCTGAATCGATAGCCTGCGGTGATCGACTGCTCATCGATTTCAAAAATCTCGTCAATGAACCGAAAGGGCGGCTGCTGGGGAACCAGGCCGAGCACCTGTTGAACGATATTTTGATCAGCCGCCATACATTCCCCCGTTGACATGAAGAACGCTGCCGTTGATGTAGCTGCCGCACTCGGCCAGAAATCCCACCACCTCGGCCACTTCCTCCGGGGTGCCCATGCGGCCCAGGGGGATGCTCTGAAGAATTCCCGCCCGGATATCCTCCGGGAGTTCGGCGGTCATGTCCGTGTCGATAAAACCGGGGGCCACGGAGTTCACCAGGATATTCCGACCGGCAAGTTCCCGGGCCAATGATTTGGTCATGGCGTCCATGGCTGCTTTTTCCATGGAATAGGGGATCTGGCCGGCATTGCCGGTGTGCCCCACCACGCTGGAGATGTTGATGATCCGGCCCTGGGACTGGCGGAGCATGAAGGTGCGCAGGATTTTCTTGGTCAGGTACCAGGCCCCCCGCAGCACGGTGCGCTGGGCATCGAACGACTCGATCTTCATGGTCAGGATCATGTCATTGATGCACATGCCGGCATTGTTGATCAGCACATCCACCCGGCCG
The DNA here is from genome assembly GCA_963826785.1 of uncultured delta proteobacterium. Lineage (GTDB taxonomy): Bacteria > Desulfobacterota > Desulfobacteria > Desulfobacterales > Desulfosalsimonadaceae > CAWGYD01. The sequence continues at coordinate 740,436 of CAWGYD010000006.1, read as the reverse complement.
GCCTGCGCCTTGATTTCACGCACCATCCGGTCCACCGGGTCCGGATCGGCCAGGTCCGCCTGGAGCAGAAAGCCGTTGCCGCCGATGGCCGCAAGAAGTTTCTCTGCGGGCGTTGCGCTGCTGTTAAAGTGGATGCCCACCGTAAATCCCTTTTCGGACAATGCCCGGCAGCAGGCCGCGCCGATCCCCTTGGCGCCGCCGGTGACGATGGCAACGGGTTTTTCTTTTGTAGCATTCATTTAAAACCTCACATGACCGGATTGGATTTTTATCGACTCGCGGCAACGAAACACCCCCCTGCCCCCCTCGAGGGGGGAATGAGTTGGGGAGGGTCAGATAGGATGTCCATCCCCAGGCTTGTTTCCATTTGGAAAACCCACCTGTGAGGGGGGCCAGGGGGGGTGTTCTGCCGCCGCTTGTTTTTCATTTCTCGCTGATGCCGCCCACGGAGTTTAGCGAGCGCATCGGATAGTCTTTATAGGTAATCTCCCTGAAGATGCCGGTGCGGGCGCGCTTGATGGTCATAATCTGTTCGTTGTCGATAAACACGGCGCCATCGGCGATCCCGATGCTTGTCCCTGCCTGCTTCAGGTCCTGGAACCGGACGATATCGACCTCAAACCGGGCGACCTTATTATGGGGCCGGATCTGACCGTTAAAAACGATCTCCTCGCATCCCAGGGCACGGCCTGCGCCCAGGCCGCCACTCCAGACACAGTAAAAACCGAGCAGCTGCCAGACGGCATCCACGCAAAGGCACCCGGGCTGAACCGGGTCCCCCGGAAAATGGCACTGGAAATACCAGGCATCCAGGCGGATATCCTGCTCGGCCACAACCCGGCCACGGCTTCCTTTTTTATCGATGGACAAAATCCGGTCCATCATCAGAAACGGCGGGGCCGGCAGCTTGGCATCAAAATCGGCTGGCGGGTCTTCGATGAGCCGGCCGTATGAAAACGCCAGCAGCTGCTCGAAATCAAAGGCGTTCTGCTGACGGAACTGGGCGTACTTCATAATTGCGGTCCTTTATTCATTTTCCTTTTCCAGGGATTTGGGGAAGCGATCATCCGGTTTTTTGCCGATTTTTGGAAAAACACCCCCCCGGCCCCCCTCGAGGGGGGAATTGGTCTTCACTTAAATTGGTTTGTTATTTTATGTTGTTAGGACGAATTTCCCATGCGGTGAAATATGCTTTTTTGAAGACGCAATTCCCCGCCCCTTTTGATTCTCCCCTTGAAGGGACGAAGGAGGGGTACTCCTTTTTATTCCCCCCTTGAGGGGGGCGCAGGGGGGTGTTCCTCCGGATGCTGCGAGGCAATCAAATCTTCTTACGCGATGCTCTCTCCCCCATCGGCGCAGATCAGGGCGCCATTGATCCAGGCGGCTTCATCCAGACAGAGCAGATAGATCACATCGGCCACATCCTCCGGAGTCGTCAGGCGGCCGAAGGGATTTCTCAAGACCGTGCTGGCCTTGATCTGACGGCTGCCCGGGATGGCCTGCAGGGCGGCGGTGTCCGTGACCCCCGCCTGGATGACATTTGAACGGATGCCGTAGGGGGCAAACTCCACGGCCATGGACCGGGAGACCGACTCCAGGACGCTCTTTGCGGCGGACACCGCGGCATACCCCCGCCAGGCCGTGCGGTTGCCCTGGCTGGTGAGGCTGAGCACCCGGGCGTCGGGTGCAAACAGATTTCGGGCAAACACGTCCTGCACCCATTCCACGACATTGGAGCCCATGGCATGGATGGTGCGGGAAAAATCTTCTTCATCCAGGAACTGTCGGCCCCCGTAATCCGGCGGGTCGGCCAGGGTATGCAGGGCGGCCATGCCCTCATCAAATGATTTTTCGATGAGGTCGTGCAGGGCTTCGGCGGATACGCCGGTTTCCGCAGCCAGTTTTTTCCGGGCGCGGGCGGCCGCACCGGCATCTTCATAGGGCGCCAGCAGCTTCAGATTTCCGAACGCCACCGCATGCAGGATCATCCGGACCTTTCCGGTGTCCCCGAGCGCTTCGGCCATGGCATCGAGCACCCTTGTTCTTCCGTCGGCGGAAAGCCCGTCCAGGTTGAAGGTGCGGATCTTGACGCCGAAGGTCTGCAGCTTCTCAAATTCCGGCGCAATTTTGGCCATGACCGCCCGGCGGTCCCGGTGCACCAGGCACAGGTTCATTCCGTGGGCCGCAAGCTTTCTGGCAGCGGCCAGCCCGAATCCGCCGGAACCGCCGATGATGATGGACCAGAAACCGGGATGAAAGTTCATGGTATCCTCCCTATGCGAATTCCCGCATGGCTGCGGATAAGGTCGTTATGGACCGGCAGTTCACACCGATGCTGGTAAAAAAATTGCGGAGCGGCCGGTTGGGTCCGATTTCATAAATCTTTTCCGCTTTGGAAGACAGGGCCTGCATGTTGTCCCGCCAGTTGACGGAGCTGCTGATCTGGGCGACCAGCGCCTCGATGACCTGCTTGACATTGCCGGAATGGAACCGGCCGGTGACATTGGAGGTCACGCGCCGGGCCAGGTCGGCGTCCAATCGTGCAGAAACTGAATTCAAAATATCGGTAAACGCTTCCCTGATGGTGGCCATGAAACGGCTGTGAAACGGTGCGGACACATTTAAGGGGACGATGCGCATAGGTGTTTCCGGATCCATTGCTTTTCTCAACCGGTCGGAAGCGATGTCGATGCTGTCGGCCTGCCCGCTGATCACCACCTGGTCCGCGGAGTTGATGTTGGCCACATCCATGGGGAGGCCTTCGAGCACCCTTCGGATCATGCGGGCATCCAGGTTCTCGGTGATCACTGCGGCCATGGCCCCTGCGCCGGGCGGGGAAGCTTCCTGCATCAGCCGGCCCCTGAGCTGAACCGTTTTCAGCGCATCCGCAAACTCCATGGCGCCGGCCGCCACCAGGGCCGTGTATTCGCCCAGGCTGTGCCCACCAAAATATTGCGCACTGAAACCGTACATTTCCTGAAGCCCCCGGTACATGGCGATCTCCGTGGCCAGGATGCAGGGCTGCGCGTATTCGGTCAGGTTGATCCGCTCGTCATTTCCGAAGCAAAGGGCCGCCACATCCCAGCCCAGTGCATCGGAGGCCGCTTCATAGGTGTCCCGGCTGACCGGGATATTGTCATAAAAATCCTTGCCCATCCCGGGCCGCTGACTCCCCTGCCCCGGAAATACGGCTGCTGTTTTTACCTTGGTCATCGTTGTCCCCTTCTTCTCGTGCGCTATGTCGTGGCTGAACAAAACTCTCTATTTGCTCAATATCTGCATCCGGCCAAAATTTTACGCCTCAAAATACCCTTACATATTTTTTCGGTTAAGATTTTCGCCTTCCTTGTTCTTGACCAGATATCCTGGTTTTCGTTCAGCCGCTGTGGATTCCAGATGGATTCTGTTCGGTTCGAATAAATCTCATATAAGAGCATGCCACACAATACCAATTTTTTACGTATTGCATTATAATACCCGATGTATTAAAATCGTCCTTTGTCCGGTTCTCTTTTACAATATGCATGCCAGTTTGAGACTTTAATTTGTAAACCCCGATCAATTAAGACAATATTTTTGCAGGCGGTTCTCTGGCGTCTCTTTTCCACGCGGCAGTGAACCCTCATGCATTGTACATCGCCTGTTCAAAGGATGAACATCTACCATGAGCCAGACCGCCCAACTGATCGATACCATCAAAAAATGCCTCAAAGCCAAGGGAATGACCTACCGCCATGTGGCCCGGGAACTGAACCTGAGTGAAGCCAGCGTCAAACGCCTGTTTTCCGAACAGACATTTTCCGTAAAACGGCTGGAGGAGATCTGCAATCTGCTGGATGTGAATTTCTATGAACTGGCCAGACTCAGCCTGAATGCCGAAGCCGGACCGAGCCAACTGACGATTTCCCAGGAAAGCACCCTCGCCGAAAACCCCAAGCTCCTGGTGTTTTTTTACCTGCTGGTCACCGGCCGGGAGCCCGACAGCATTGTCCGGGACTACCGGGTATCAGAAGAAGAATCCCTCCAGTTTCTGCTGGAATTGGACAAGATGAAACTGATCGAACTGCATCCAGACAACAAGGTCCGCCTGCTGACCCAGAAAAACATCGCCTGGCTGAAAAACGGGCCCATTACCCGGATGCACGAGGCGCGCATCAAGGACGAATTTTTAAGCACGGCCTTCGACCAGGCGGACGAGCGGCTGCGGTTTGAAACGGGCAAGCTCTCCGGAAAGGCCCATGCGCTCATGCTCAAGAAAATCGACCACCTGCTCAAGGAATATAATGACCTTACCGAGATTGACAAGACCCTCCCCGCGGACCAGAGCCGAAACACCGGCCTGTTGATCGCCTTTAGGCCATGGGTGTATTCCCTGATCGACAGTTTCAAACGGCAGGAAGGCAGTTCTTCCACCCCACCACTCTGACCCGAAACGCGGATGAGGGTGTTGATAATTCAGCATTGGTGCTGATCGAAATTTTAAAAGAGGACCAAAGGCTCAGAACATTGCTGAAAGAAGGAATCAAGTGCCTCGCATATCGGCCCGGCCGCGCCTGATTAAAACGCCGTCTATAAGCGGGCGTATCCGTCAAAGACAGCCAAGTCCATCAATCCGTCACCGCCGTTATAAACAATATTTGAGGCGATTTCGAGCCGCACCGGACAGAATCGAATCCGCTCAGATCGTTAATTTTGAGAAGGAAAAAAGTGAAGGGTTCCCCCATCGTGGGGCCAAAAAGTAAAAGGGTTGCGGCTATGAGGAAAGGATCGACCGGATATGAATCGGGATCAGCTCCTGCCGGGATGACGGCATATAATCCTCGCCGCACCCGGACAACCCGACCGGTTTTTCGATAGTAAGCCAGCGTTGCCTCCTGTGCTCGCGTCCCTACCTCACCATGGGCCGAGAGATGCATCGCCAACTCCTCGCCTGTGAAAACGGGGTGCCTTCTGAAGAACTCATCATGCTTCATGCGTGGTTTCCTTGACATTATTCCGATTTACCCATGAAAAATTATGGGTTTTTGGCACAGATGTCAAGTTAAGCCAAGTGAAAAGTCCACCATTTGACTTTTTCAAGAATCTCGTTGACATGATACTAATAAATGATATCATTTTATGCATGAACAGAAAGCAGCGGCAGACGTTACAGAAAATTTTTGAAAAGCCGGAGCGCCCCGATATTCTGTGGCATGATATTGAAGGCCTGTTCATAGCACTGGGTGCCGAGATTACTGAAGGTAAAGGTTCGCGTGTACGGGTAGTGCTAAATGAGATTCGTGCCGTTTTTCACAGGCCCCACCCTCACCCGACAGCCAATAAAGCCTCTGTCAGATCCGTAAGAAGATTCCTGGTGGAATCGGGAGTAAAACCATGATGGAATACAAGGGATATTTTGCAAAAGTTGAATTTGACGATGATGACGAAATTTTTCACGGTGAAGTGATCAACTTAAGAGATGTTATCACTTTCGAAGGTGAAACCGTAAGCGAACTCAAGCAGGCCTTTCACGATTCAGTTGACGACTACCTGGCATTTTGCGCCGAACGTGGTGAAGATCCCGAAAGACCATATTCAGGTAAATTTGTGGTACGTGTGGACCCCGAACTTCATAAGAGCATCATCATTGAAGCCCGCAAAAAAGGAAAAAGCATTAATGTATGGGTAAAGGATGCCTTGTCCAAGGCAATACATGATAATGCATGCGGGCATTCACGGTGACCTCAACCTCCTGCATGTTTGATTGATTTTGAAAGAGTGGTGCGCATGGCCCATACCGACGTTTAAACCGCACGAATCAAGGCCATGGAATCCTATCATTGCAAACGTATTTTACCGAGCTGGGATCATTGAAAGATGGGGGACCGGGACATTAAACATTATTGAATGGTGCAAAGAGAACAATAATCCGCTTCCGGAGTGGCAGATCCGGTGGGGTTCTGTTCTTATAATTTTCAAACCATTGTTGAATCAGGCTAACGGGCAGCTATAGCCGCAGCTAGAATCACAGATAGAGTTATTACGGGACAAGAGTGATCAATTTGCTTTCAAAACAGATGCTTTCGAAATCAGAAATTTCAAGCAGGTTAGGGCAGAAACGGACTTCAGGCCAACTCAATAAAGTGATAAAGGAGTTGCTTGCCGAAGGAATCGCAAGATTTCATGAAGGACCGTTTTTTGATTTCTTTGCCTTGCGTGTTTCTTTAACGGCATCTTCTGCTATTTTCATGAGTTCTTCTTCACTTTTTCCGGTGAAAGGACTTTCAGGAGCGACTTCGGAAAAAGCTGCACGGAATTTTTTAAATAAAGCTTTGCAATCCATTAATGTCTTTGGAATTAAAGAAATTTTAAACAGATTCGGTTTTCACTTTTCGCCTCGGGATTTTAAAATAGCCTCCCTAATATCTGATTTTTTTAGCCCGGCTTGTTTTCCATTTTTCCGGACCTCAGCAATCAATTCCCTGAACTCATCCAAATCAAAGCTTGGGTTTCTGTTTAGTCTGCTTATTCGCAATTGATGTACTAATTGTGATAACTTCCGGTATTTCATAAATAATTTGGCCATTTTTCCAAACTGGTATCTTGTAATTGTTTTTCCTTGCGTCCTCAGCCACCTTGTCAGCGGCACGTTGTAATGCCTTAAGACCTAATATTGCATATCTATTGTGTTTTTCCATGTATACTCCTCGACTCTTCGATAATTACAGGTAATTGTCCGGACGTATCGAATATAATCCATGAATCAGCCAGTGGTTTATAAATCTGTTGAAAATTCTCCCAACTCCTGCTGTACCGGCGCCTGATTACATGTTCCGGTACATTATGCCCGCCCCGAGCGACTCTCAACTTCACCCTTTCAATTGCCAATTCCACTGACGGCAGTTTCAAATAATAAATGATAATCTCGTAGTTTCGGGACTTCCAATCTCTGATTTTACCGGCGAAATTCCTGCCGCTGAGGGTTGTTTCAAATGCAAATGATTTGCTTTTTGCAATATAATCATTCATTTGGTGAATCATAATTTTCCCAGCGGCAATTGCCGCTTTTTCAGGCTGAAAAGGGGAAAGGCCTTTTGCAATCAAGTCTGCGTTAATAAAATTGAGGCAGGCAGCTTCTCGCGGAAGAAATTCATTTGCAAATGTCGTTTTCCCGGCGCCATTTGGTCCTGCAATAATATAACATTTTTTTCTCATGCGAATTTACCTTTTTTATTGCAGATATCTTTAGCCAATTTAAAAAAAATAAACAGTCGATCACTGAAGGCTAATCACAAACCTGGATACCAATTTTTTTTCAAAATTCTTTCAAAAAGCACTTGGGCCGTTTCATCTCCGCGCCCCCGATATCCTTGCAAATCTAAAAAGAGCTGTATATCTGAGGCGATCTGCACATCATCAATTCCGGATATCCCATAAAAAACCCCGTCATCATAGGGCGTCAGCAATAAGAGGTTTCCCCCGCTCTTTACCTCTTTCAGCAAAAGCTCAGATACATCATTTCCCATGAAATCATAAACGTATATCATGGCTTTATTGTATCGGGTTCCAGGGGCAACCCGAGCGGCGCCTGAAAATCCGGTTAATGCATATTGGATTTTATTGCTGTCACAGTAGGCCGCCACGGCGCTTTCTATATCAGCAACATTTTTCAAGGAATAATATTCCTGGATTCTGTTTCGCCGGTAATCGTAATTTTCAGCCCATTCCTCCAACAGCTTGGCCGGCTGGATCATTTTAAGTCCGCCCCTTTCTCCGGACACAAACTCACGATCCAGTAACATCTTTCTAACATTTGAAACCTGGCCCAGGCTGACTTCACTTTCATTGGCCAGTTCTTTGACTTTCCATTTCCTGCCGGGGTTGCATAACAGGACTCTGAGGATCCGCTCAGCTTTTGGCGAGTACAAAGATTTCAACTCACGATTTTCTATATACTTATTTGGATTCCCGTCCCTGTTGATGTATATAGTATCAAATGATAACAAACAATTACCGGACAGGTCAATGTATCCAATGCCTTCAGACCGGCATATATCGGCTGCCCTTGGGGAAATGAAAGGTGCGATAAATACAAAATATCCATCTGAGATCCTGTCCTTATACCGAAGCAGCTGGTTTACAGCTTCACGAGCAAGTCGCGGTTGCCCACTGCCTTTAATCTCGGCAATGATCTGCCTCGTACTGTCCGGCGTCCTGATTTTAACCGCAAGGTCAGCCTGAATATTTCCTTCACGAAGATCCGATTGCTCATCAATAATTTTGAGAAACGGAACTTCTGCGAGACAGGAGAGGAGTGCTGCCTTTGAAGATCTTTCAAGATCTTTTTCATATTTTTTCATTATATAACCTCATTTCAACAAACGTTGAAAATTAATATACAGTGAAATTTAACATCTTGTCAATTTATTTCAATATAAAGTTAATTTCAGCATTCGTTGAAATATGATGAAAGAATGAAAAAGTTCAGCGCAAAAAATATGCAGGAGACATCATGTGCTCCGACGAGCTTTTGGGGGCCAATTCTCATCTCCGACCTAAAACCCCATTTGCAGGGTACCCGATTCGGATACCTGCTTTTTGAAGAATCTCAGCAACTGCCTTGGCCCGGTTCAGTGCCAGTTTCCGGTTGTATTCCAAAGGACCAAGCCAGCAGGTATATCCGGTGACGCTCACGGGGCCGACGGGATAGTTTTTGATTTCATTGATATAACCGGAAAGCTTTTCTGATTCATCCGGATCTATGGCGCAGGAATTAACAGGGAAGAATACAGAGAAGATTGTGCCCTTTTTTGGCCGGGATTGAGCGGGAACCAAAGCCTTTAAATCAATTTGGATGGCTCTATCCGGCGGGGACAGCGTAAACGGAGATTCCGTAACCAGGAACTGTTGCGTGCTTGCGCACCGGGCCGTCTCATAGGAAAAGGTAAACCGATCCTTGATGATGATGGCAGGTGGGCGATCCGTTTTTAATTCACGCAGTGGATTGGTAATAATCTGCTTGGGGCCGGCACACGCAGCTAAAATGAAAACCATGCCGCAAAACATGATTATCGATACTTCGCCGTATTGCCGGGAAAGATCAGACCATTTTTAACGTGGGCCGTTTTTAATAGTGAGAGATATCGTTTCCTGAATTCTTTGGCCAGTGACTTTACCCGAAATAGAAACGACTGTTTTGCGGGAATCCATCTGTCTTTTTCAAAGGAAAGGGCGCCGGCCGGAATCAGGCAGTGCAGATGAAAGTGATCTATCAGAGTTTGTGACCAGGTATGTAACACCAGGATAAACCCGAGTTGCCCTTCAATGCGCCATTGAGGATCTGCAGCAAAAGCCTGCAGCGTCTGATTTACGGCGGCAAATAAAATGCCCAGGCCGATTTTCTTATTGCACAGAATCACCGGATTCAGATCATGGGGCAGTGTGAAAACCAGATGAAAATATCCGCAGGGCAGCAATTCGGCTTTTCGGTCATTGAGCCATTTTTCCTTGACCAGGGTTTGGCATTTGGGGCAATGCCGGTCCCGGCATGAGTTATAGGCAATGCGTTCAAATCCACAACTGCTGCATTGTTCGACATGTCCTCCGAGTGCTGCGGTCCGGCAGATTTCGATGTGTTTCATTACCTTGAATTGGGCATTGGATACCGGATTGTTCTGGCGGAAAAGGTCTCCATAAAGACGAAACACATCTGCCATTTCAAATTTTGCCTTATCGGTTTTCATCGCCGCCCTCGCTTTCTTCGAAGAGATAGTCAAGAGGGCTTTTGATCCGGGTGATGCGTTCCGGCAGAAGGTGCAGGTAAATTACGGTGGTTTTCAGGGATCGATGGCCAAGCAGGCGCATAACGGTGTATACGTCTGTGCCATGATACAGCAGGTGGGTCGCAAAGGAGTGTCTTAATGCATGGATGCCCCGGCCCCGGGTAATTCCGGCTTTTTTTTTGCCTTATGATAGATCTGATGCGCTGTGTCCCATATGATTGGGGCTTTTCCCGGGGAACAACCACTCGCCGGGCCGATACTTACGCCAATAGGCTCGAAGTTCCGGAAGCAGGCTATGGGAAAGAATGGTATAGCGGTCTTTTTTCCCTTTTCCCTGCTCAACCCGGATCATCATTCTGGAAGGATCACTTTCGACATGCTCCGGCCTCAGGCTAATGGCTTCGCTGAGGCGAAGGCCTGCACTGTAAACCGTTTTGAGAAAAACTCGATGCTTCAGGTTGCTTGTGGCATCAAACAGCCGCTTAACTTCTTCCTCGCTCAAGATGGTTGGCAGTTTCTTGATTCTCGGCCGGGGTGGAATTTTTAATTGGATTTCGTCCCATTTCAGGACGTTTTTGTAAAAACAGGAGATGCCGCAGCACATGTTATTGACTGATCCCCATGCCAGCTTTTTTTCTTGTATGAGATAAAGCAGGTACGCCTGAATCTGTTCCTGAGAAAGCGTGTCAGGCTTTTGATTGTAAAATTGGGCCAATCCTTTGACCGCCAAGATATAATTTTTCTGGGTGTGCCTGGAGAAGCGATGAAGGGCCATATGGTCGAGGAACTGCTGTTTTAAATCGGTACTCATGATAATACCTCCTTGGGAAAGATTATAAGAAAAGCACGGTTACTTATTATGAAGGTATAATCATGATCTCTTGAAGGGGAAAAGATGATTCATGCCGGAGCAGCAAGAGATGCAGGGGGAGTTGATTTCCGCGAAGCGGTTCAGTTCGGCTATGGTCTTCCAGTAATGCGGAAATTGGCCCGCTGAGGATTGTCAGATTAAAGTTTCATGGGGAAATGCAGCAGGATTGCGCCAGGGGATGGCAAGTTTACTGCCCGGATGCATTGCGATACTGCCGGAATAGTTATGTGCAACCGGGGCCGACGCATTGGTTCTCACTAATGAGCGGAAAGATAGAAAAACGGAAGGGGAACACATAGAAAGATTATCGTAATTGGAGGGGGTTCGGAAATAAATCCGGTGTATTTACGGTCCCTAAGCATCCATAAGTTCAACATGGAGCCTCTTTCCTAAAACTATAGCGGCTCGATCCATGGTCTGGAGTGTAACCGAAGTATTTCCCGGATCAAGCAGCCGATCCAACGCAGAGCGGCTGGTTTTCATCCTGGCCGCCATTTTCGTTTTGCTCAGTCCCTCTTTTTTCATAGTTTCGGTGATCTGCCAGGCAAGGACCTTTTTCAAAGCCCGGGTCGTCACCTCAGTCTGAATCCCTTCTTCTTGAAGGAAATCATCAAATTTTGAGCCGATATGCCTGTTATTCATGTTTATTTTTCCTCCAAATCATTCTTACGTTTTAAAGCCAAATCCAGATCCGCTTTTTCAGTTTTTTGAGTTTTTTTGATAAACCCATGAAGCAAAAACATCTGTCCTTCCTTGACACAAAATAGGACTCGGGAAATTCGGTTGCCGGGAAGGTTGGTCCGGATCTCAAACAACCCTTTTCCCATCGGTTTACATGTTAGCATTCCAATAGGCCAACCGAACTCCACTGTCATGATGTCCTCGCCGATAAGCGTGCAATCCGGCCGGCCAAGTTTCCTTAACCACTCCCTAACTGGTTCGCCTCCGGATTCTGTCCGATAAAATCTGGCAGTGAGTCTCTTCAATTCATTCATAAACAATAAGTACCAATTTTGGTACAAACAAGCAAGGAAATTTTTTATCAAAAAATATGCTGAGGCAACGTTTCATGCGAACTTTCCAAACACGATGAAGGCGCAAGATCAAAACACTCGCGATGCATCATGCGGCTATGGTCTGGCAGTAATGCAGAAATTACCATTCGGAGGATTGCCAGATCAAATATTCATGCGAGGGGAAAAGGCGGGATTGTTCCAGGCACTGGCAAGCAATCTGCAAGTGAAAATTTCAATGTGAGTGGGCTGGCAAATCATCGTGCTCATGCCCATTGATCCGGTGATGCGCTTCACCCGAAGCATTAACCGGATCAATATGGATTGTGGCATTCGAGAGGTATTTCAATTTATGCTGGAGGACATGCCGCGCTTCTTTGGCGATTTCATGCCCTTTCGCAACTGACAGCTCAGCGTTTACGGAAATATTCAGTTCTGCATGAAGCCGGTGCCCCAGCCATCTTACCCGCACCTCGGAGATGCCTTTTACACCGGGTGTCAGACTTACAGCCTCCCGTATTTCATCGACAACCTCCGGGTCCACCCCGTCGATCATCCGGGTGAAGACGGATTTTCCGGAGTCCCAAACGATTCTTAAAATCGCAAGGGTAATGAGCAGACCGACAACGGGATCGGCCTTCGGATATCCCAGCCAGATGCCCGCCGCACCCAAAAGCACGGCCAGACTCGTGAGCCCGTCGACTCGCGCATGATGCCCGTCGGCAATCAAAGCAGCGCTGCCGATCTCTTTGCCCACCTTGATGCGAAACTGGGCCACGGCCTCGTTGCCGATAAATCCGATTACTGAGGCCAGGATTACCGCCCAGAGGTGTTTTACGGTCTGCGGATGAAAAAAACGATCAATCGACTCATACCCTGCCACAGCTGCGCTGAACAGAATGGTGAATACGATTGCCGCGCCCGCCAAGTCCTCCACGCGGCCATAACCATAGGTAAATCGATCATTGGGCTTCAAGCGGGCAAGCCGAAAGGCAATCCACAAAGGAACAGCTGTGGCGGCATCGCCAAAGTTGTGAATCGTGTCTGCCAGCAGCGCCACGCTCCCGGAAAACACGACAATAATGATCTGGAAAGCGGCCGTAGCGAACAGTCCGGCAAACGACCACTTGATGGCCCATATCCCTCTTTGGGTAGTCAGAACAGAGGGATCAACGGCAACATGCGTATGGCCATGGCTGTGTTTGTGATTGTGGCCGTTTTGATGGTGATCTGTATCCATCATATCATCTGTCCCGTTTCCTTCCCACTTCAGGGCCGTTTATACCGGGAGGAGGAATCATGCTAATTTTGATGATAATCTCTTACGGCCGGGCCGATTTTGGCGCTCAGCACATCGATCGGATTGAAGTTATCCGTCAGGATGATGCCGTTTTCCTCAAAATGCGCTTCGTAAACTTGGTATTCTGCCTCCTTTTCAGGTGACAATTCAAGTGGTGCATTGGATGCGAAAAAGACGGCATTTCCGGATGATTCGGTTGTGTGGGCCCGGAACGCACGCACATGGGCAAATACGGCTGAAAGCGTTGTTTGTATGCTTTCGAACTGACCGCCATTTGGGGTGCCCAAAGTGTTCATGGAAAATACCCCGTCCGGAGAAAGCCTGGCCGCTGCCTCGTTGAAAAAATTTTTGGAGTATAGATGAAACGGCACATGATCAATATTGGATGCGTCCACCACAATAAAATCATACTGCCGATCAATCGTGTTTAGAAAATATCTGCCATCCGCGATAAATACGTCTTCATTGTTTTGAAGGCCGCCAAAGTAATCGCGGGCAACCCGGGGGATGACCGGGTCAATTTCAACAATGTCAAAAACAATGCCTGATCTTGACAGCAACCGGGGGATCAGGCCGCCCCCCATGCCGATGCATAATCCATTACGGCTTTCGGGCCGGAATAATGGAAGCAGTGAAAACCTTCTGACATATTCACATTGAATCGGATCAATGCCGGGCACCAGGCTGATATGAGAATTCGTATTGCCGTCGATTAACAGGGATCTTTCTCCATATCTGTCAACCACTTCAATGGCGCCATAGAGGCTTTGATCTGAAAATATAAGCCCATCTTTCTGCTCCATCACCAGTTTTGCAGATGATGGGATGAGAAAAGCAACCACCAGAAGCGCAGCGGCAGAAAATTTTTTTTCCAAAATGATCCAGCCCACAGCGGAGAACGAAATTAAAATACTGGCACAAAACAGAAAGATTTCCTTATTTCCGATGTTTGGAATCAGCACAAAACCCGTCAAAAATGTCCCGGCAAGACTGCCGAAAGTTGAAATCGCATAAAGGCTCCCTGCGGTAGCCCCGATGGTTTCAACGATCGTTGCCCGAAGCCGGATCATTGTCGGCGGCACTATCCCAAGCAGTATCAATGGAATTGAAAACAGCACAACGGTGCTGCACAAACCTCCGCCCACGCTGCCCAGGGCGGCATAGCACCGCATCATTATGCTTCCCGAAATAAAAGGAACGGGTATCATCACAACTCCGATGGCAAGAAACAGAAGGTAGAGCGTGGTAAAAACCGGCCTTTTATCCGCCAATCGCCCACCGATCCAGTAGCCGATGGCAAGAGATGCCAGCGTAACTGAAATCAGCGCGGACCAGACATAAATACCTGAACCGAAAATAGGCCTGATAATTCGCGTGCCGACCAGCTCGATCAGCATGACTGCGGCGCCTGAAATAAATATGCCGGTTGCGATATAAACTCTTTTGGATTTATTCACGATTGATTTGTCCTTCTATTATATATTCAAATCTGACTCGATAATATTTCTGTTTTAGTCATTGCCGATTTTAGAACTTGAATGGATAAAGGAATCACCGGCAAATAATCCGATGTTTTGCAAAAGGGGGGCAGATTTATGACCCCGCTCTCTGCTGCAATCCTTTATCTGATTTTTCATCTTGAGCGTGCTCGCCTATGGCAGCCGTAAACCAAATATTTATCGGCAGGCTTTATACGGCTGACAGAGCCGCCGGCCGTTTGAAGGCAAATTCCCGAACTAAGAAAATTCGGCTGTGGTTATACAAGCGGAAATCAAATCAGGAGCGCAGTTGTTGACTTAAACGAAAGTTCATGAGGCAAGTGGAAAGAAAAAGTCTGCAGCTTCAATATGGAAGGTATTTTTTGGGGCAAGGAAGTCTGGATATCGGGGATTAACGGCCTGGCAATAACCAACTGCAAAGATGGTCGACGGTTCACATCTGAAGGCGGCAAAATATACGGGTGAGCATGGGTGCTGTGACATCCATTCGTATTATTGAAATCAAAATTGAACGCTGGCCTGTCAGATTCTGCATCCTGGTTATGGTGATGCGTATCGCCGCCCCCGTCAAAAGCATAAAAATCTGCTCCCGGTGTGGCAAGCAGAATCATAAGAAATATAAGCGCGAGATATTTTGACTTCATTTTGAAAATTTATCGAAAAAAGAAACCTTCTAATCATGATAAGATATTTACAGTCATTATGAATTACAGGGTTTATTTGTCAAGAGAATTGCCACAATGTGGCAGGCGAAGAAATTCATACAAGTTAACTCAACCATCCGGCTATGGACTGGCAGCAATGCGGATTTTGGTGTTCAGAGGATTGCCAGATCAAATGTTCATGGGACAGAAAATGCGGGATTGTTACAGGGGTTGGCAAGCTATGTCGCCAGTTTGGAGCGGTATTGTCCGGGTGTGCAACCGACCCATTGCTTGAAAGCCCTGGAAAAAACACTTTGCTCGGAATACCCCAAGAGAAAACTGATTTCGCTTATCGATAAATTTTCATTTTCCAAAAAATACAGGGCCTGCTCTTTTCTGACTTGATCAAGAAGATGCTGATATGTCTCCCCCTCCTCTCTCAGCCGGATCTGAAGGTTTCGAGGGCTGACTGCCAATTTCCTTGCGATGAAATCGATTTCAGGCTTTTGCCCCTTCATCATATCAATTATCAGTCTGGCAACCTTCTCACTCCAAGGTCCTTTTGCGTAGAGTCTTTCCTGGAGTTTTCGGGCAGTGCGTTCGAGCGTCTCAAGAACCTCATTATTAGAGAGTAAAACCGGCAGGCTCAGGTATTCATTGTCAAAAACAAGCCTGTTTTCGGCCTGGTCAAAGAAGATGGGGGCTCCAAAAATTCTATGGTGTTCGGAGGTGTCCCTTGGACTGGGATGCATGAAGTAGACACCTTTAAACCGGATTTTATTTTCTGATATGCGACTGAGCACAGAGGCATATGCCGACAGTATTCCTTCGTTCAGATTACGGGTGAGTGGAAACTCTTTTTGATGAAATTGGATGGAGATGGCTGCAAAATCGCTCCCTATCTGAAAATCAGGCGTGGCAAAATCGGCCATTAAATTGAAATAGCTGCAAAATTTTTCAATGGCGTCCCGCAGAGTGGGCGCATTTAGCATCAGCAGAAAAAGAATGTGACCCGGGAGATGTAATATAGTTTCGCCGGCATGCAAACCGAGATCCGGGTCCGGAAATTCCTCTTCCAATTTGTCCCAGATGGCTTTGAATTGATCAAGCGGGATACGGGCACCAGGCGTTTTCAGGATGGACGCATCGAAACCGGCTTTTTTGTATATCCGATCCGGATCGAATCCGGTCTGCGCGACATAATTCATGGCAAGGCGGATATATTCGACCGAAACAGTATAATAGCCCGTCGCCTGATATGATCCTTTCCGACTCAATGTGCCCGCCCTGAAATTTTTCGCAGAATGTCAAAATATATTCGTAATTTGCCGATACCTCCATATTTACTTTGATTATAATTCATTGTCAAATAAACGGGCGTTGAAATTTTCAATCAAACCGGGAGGAGTCATATGATGAATGAAGGATCGAAACTTGAATATCCCACCTATACTGCGGTGGCATTGCAGCCCATGGCGTATGGCTGCACAAATAAGAATGATGTCCAGAAAAACCTGAAAAATCAGATAGAACTGATCGATAACGCGTTCATTAATTCCTATCTTGTCGGAGGGGGAGCGGTGAAGCTGGTTGCCTTGGCGGAAGGATCTCTCCAGGGATTCTACGACGAATTGAATCACATGGATCATGCCACTTACTGCAGGGACATTGCGATTCGGATTCCCGGCGAAGAGACGGCGCAACTGGCCAGAAAAGCAAAGGAATATGATATCTACATTGCCGCTCAGGCAAAAGTAGTGGACCCGGACGTTACAGAAGATCGTTTTATGAACCAGGGCTTCCTGATTTCACCAAAAGGGGAAATTATCCTGAAGCACACCAAAAACGTGATCGGGGTGGTTGAAGGATCGGCAAGCCCCTATGACATATGGGAAAAATGGACTGAAAAGTACGGAAGTTCACTGGAAACACTCTATCCGGTGGCAAAAACGGATATTGGAAATATCGGTTTTTCAATATGTGCTGAAACATTTTTTTCTGAATCATTTCGTGCCCTGGCGGTAAATGGGGCGGAAATCATCATCCGTCCGACTTGGCCCGAACCCCTGGTTTCCTGGGGAATATGGGAGGCCTCCGCCATATCGCATGCCTTTGAGAATTTATGCTATCTCGTTTGCCCGAACAACGCTCCATATTACACCACCGTTGAAAAGCAGACTTCTTACACCCTCTTGGGGGGACAATCCATGATTGTCGATTATCAGGGCAAAATCCTTACCAAAGTGAACCATGATAACGTGACCGCCGTACCGGCAAAAATTGATATCCGGGCGCTTCGGGAATACAGAGCCAAGTCGCCGCAGTCTGCGCATAATGTTCAGATGCGCTCGGGATTATGGAAACAGATTTATGAAAAAATGGCCGGAATATCCGAAGAACCTTTACATGGAACGGGATTATCCGCATGCTCTGGAACGCCATTTATTGCACCTTCAGCTTTTGGAGAAATTTTATGAAGCCGGATTATACGAAAGGCCGGAAGAACCGCCGGGGAGTTCCATACCCCATTTCGGGTAAAAATGGACGGCTTTAACATGCTTCTATTGGGGTTTTCAATTGCATGATCAAAGAAACAACGTAACACCGGGAGGAAAGTAAAATGGAATTAACAAAAGTCAGTCAGATCATAGAACGATTGGAAAGAGACTTTGATAACGAAGATGCTGGGCACTAAATGCAGTACTGCAATATCATTTATCGGGCGAAGATGGTGGAGACTATCAAATCATTATTACAAATGGGACATTAAGAATTGAAAAAGGAATTCATGTTTCGCCAACTGTTACTGTCAAGATGGCCGATAAAACCTGGCTTGGCCTTTTTAATAACACGGTGAACCCGATGCTTGCCTTTACAACCGGCAAAATTAAAGTATCGGGAGACTTTGGGCTGGCCATGAAATTCCAGAAAATTTTTCCTCATGCCTGACTCACACCAGGGTATCCAGGGCATATCAAATTAACCCTGGCATATGGTGGCCATATCGCAGCGGAAAGGTATTCTGATTAGGGGAGCACTTAGGTGATGGCCTGGCAGTAACCCAGAAATTCGCCTGCGAAGTTCCAGGTCCAGTGTTCAGGAGGGTTAAAAGGCGACGCATTTCGTGGCAAGGTTGGCGGTCTGGATGACAAAGTTCACCTGCCGCGGGACACCGCTAAGAAGGCGACTTACCCCGCCGGTCAGGTGCAGAGGTTCGGCATCTTGGCTGCACTGGTCAACCGCGACCTGCCGCCTCGATTGCAGCGATGTCGATCTTTTTCATCTGCATCATCGCGTCGAACGCTCGCTTGGCGACATCGGGATCGGGATCGGTGATCGCTTTTGTCAGGGCGATCGGCGTGATCTGCCAAGACACGCCCCATTTGTCCTTGCACCAACCGCATACGCTCTCCTGGCCACCGTTGTCGACGATCGCGTTCCAGTAGCGATCCGTTTCGGCCTGGTCGGCGGTTGCGACTTGAAACGAGAACGCCTCGTTGTGCTTGAACCGGGCCCGCCGTTGAGTCCGATGCAGGGAATGCCCATCACGGTGAACTCGACCGTCAACACGTCCCCTTTCTTCCCGGAGGGAAAGTCTCCTGGCGCGCGGTGCACCGCGCCGACGGACGAATCAGGAAATGTCTCGGCGTAAAATCGCGCCGCTTCCTCGGCGTCGCCATCGTACCAAAGACAAATCGTATTTTTGCCGGCTTTGCATGTCATTTCTCCATAGAGGATGTCTCCGAACTTCATTTGGTTGTCGGATGGGTAACATCCCAAAAGGGCCAAATTTCGATTACGCCTCTTGCCAGCGCGCATGGGATATTTGATACAAGCTCAACGACCTCCCGCACATTCTCGGCCTCAATCACCGAAAACCCCACGAGTGGAAGTTCAGATCGGGCATGGGGCTCGCGGGTAATTTCCAGTTGCATATCCCAGTTTCTTACAGATGTGACTTTTGGCTGCACTACCGACATGAAATTCCCCTGTCCCGTATCATCGCATCCTGGGTGAGGGCATCCTGTATATCGAGTTCCGGCAATCAGTTCCATCCTTCTTCATCGCCATATGCAAGACACAAAAATTTCATATTTTAATCCTCCTAATTCCAATTAGGGATAAGATGGCATGCCAGGCAATGCCGTTTTATTTTTCGACCTCATGGTAATTAATCATCCACCGGACGCCGAATTGTCGATGCACATGCCGAAGTAATCGCCCCAGAATTGGATCGCCATGGGCATTGTTATTTCACCACCGTCAGAAAGCAAAGCGAACATGCCATCGGCTTCTGTTTTGCTGTCCGGCTGAATGAATACATGGGTCTGGGTCCCCATTATTACGGTATCATCCTGCCCTTCCGGCGCATCGGAGACATTAGTGTATCTTTGCCGATTTCTATCGCAGCGTGAAGGACGCGTTCGCCACCCGCAGATGAAAATGTCATATCGCTTTGTGGCGGCATATCTTTAAAATACTGAACGCTTATTGTTCGCCTGTATAACCGCTCTCCAATCCTTGAAGAATGCTCCAATCAGTAACCAAATTATTATAAAGATCTGATCTGCCGCTTTTATGGACTATGGCAAAATGGAGGAACTCGAATCATGTCAACGAACACCATCCGGCTTCACCGCGTACTCCGCGCAACGCCCGAAAGGATCTATCGGGCGTTTCTGGATGCCGACGCAATGGCCAAATGGCTGCCGCCAAATGGTTTCACCGGTAAAGTTCACCACCTGGATCCCAGTGTCGGCGGCACGCACAAGATGTCATTCACGAATTTCACCACAGGAAACAGCCACTCATTCGGCGGAAAGTATCTTGAACTTGTGCCGCATGAACGCATCCGCTACACGGACAAATTTGATGACCCGAACCTTGCCGGGGGAAATGCAGGTGACCGTATCCTTGAAAGAGGTGTCTGTCGGAACCGAGTTGAACATCGTGCAGGAAGGCGTGCCCGATGCCATTCCTCCGGAGGCTTGCTATTTGGGTTGGCAGGAGTCGCTTGTCCTCTCTTGGCGAAACTCGTCGAAGCCGAAATTCCGGATTGATATTCAATTCACTCTTGAACCAATGCAATGCTGAAGAAGAGGCAGTTGAAGATGGGAGGTACGACCTTGCTTTTTCGTATCGTATACTGGATCAGCCTGCTTTGTACTGCCATTACTTTGACCGCACTTGGGGCTCACGTAGTGGAATTGCCCAATAAATTAGCCCTCAATGGTCCTCTTTGGCTTGCCGTCCAGCAGAATCTATATCGCGGATGGGGGCACTTTATCGGTCCATTCGAGATTATGGCTATCATAGGGGCTTGGATGCTGTTCTTTCTTTCAGATAAAAGTCGCTCAATTCTTCGGGCCTGATGCTGACGGCAGCGTGTTCCTCACCGGAGCACTTGTAGTCTTTTTTTACTGGTTGCGCCAGTAAATGCGGCATTTGCATCTTGGACACCCGCGACCCTGCCACCCGACTGGTCAAGCTATCGCCTGCGCTGGGAGTTCGGGCATGCAATCAGCTATGTGCTGGTTCTGACTGCCTTCATCGCATTGCTGCGTATACGTTTTCTCGAGTCCTTCTAATAGAACTTTGGGAGAGGATTATCCATCAAGCATATATCGGCTATGCCTCGACAGTAATCTCGGTTCTTCGC
Source organism: uncultured delta proteobacterium (assembly GCA_963826785.1). GTDB lineage: Bacteria > Desulfobacterota > Desulfobacteria > Desulfobacterales > Desulfosalsimonadaceae > CAWGYD01. The sequence continues at coordinate 719,689 of CAWGYD010000006.1, read as the reverse complement.
AATTGAGGATGCCAGATCCAAGATTCACGGGTAATAAGGCGAGGTTGCTTCATCAAAATGGCGAAAATTGTGCACAGCTAAAAAAGCTAATCGCCATTCAGTATTCTTAAATTAATTTAAATTTATAGAGGTGACCTATGATTCATTAGGGAGACGGCGGACGCCGGCCGATAATGATGAAAACCACGAATATCACGATAAAAATAAGGAACAGGATTTTGGCGATTCCAGCCGCCGTACCCGCTATTCCTCCGAATCCAAGCACACCGGCGATAATGGCAATGACCAAAAATGTAAGTGCCCAGCCCAACATATCATTCCTCCCTTAAAATGGGTATCAGCAGCAATCTGAGGTTGCTGTAATCTCAGATTGCCTCTGTGATGTCAATCTTCTCTCTCGGGCTATTCGCATTATGCATATCGAGTTTCTTCATTAACTTGGATTTGTGCTTTTCAACTGTTTTTGGGCTGATATGAAGTATATCAACAATTTCCTGTCTTTTGTAACCCTCGTTAATTAGCTTTAAAACCTCCCGCTCTCGCCGGGTGGGGGCGTACCGGAGAGATCTTTCCTTCAAATGTTTTCGCCCTTTCAGGTAACCTTCCATTACGTTAGCGGCCACCCCCGGGCTGATGTAAGTTTTTCCGCTCAGTACACTTTGGATTGCAATCAGAAACTCATCCTTTCCTGTATCTTTGATGCAGTATCCGTTAACCCCGGCTTCGAATGCTTCCTGCACATACCCATTTGATTCATGAATGGTAATTACCAGAATGATAATGTCCGGATGGACTCGTTTAGCATCCTTTATGACACTGATGCCATTCAGGCGCGGCATGGAAAGATCCAGAAGCAACAGGTCGGGAGGGCTTGTCGAAACAATTTGCAATGCGGCAAATCCGTCATTAGTCCCAATTACTTCCAAGTCCTTGCGTTCTAAGAGAATCGCCTTCAATGCCTCCCGAAATAATTGATGGTCCTCAGCTATAACAACTTTTTTTAGAGAACCATCTTATTGCTTTTTGAATCACCCTTTAACCTCAGATTGGCATTTATTTCTAACTGCACGGTTTGACTCGAAAGGAGACTTATGTTTCAATCATTATTCCATGTTAGTGGACTGTCAAATTAACTTAAATCATAAAAAAGCCGTTGTGAGGCCGAGAATACGGCTATGGATAAATAGTAATTCGGCTTTTGGATGGCAGAAGATTGCCAGATCTAATTTTTGTGGGGCAAAAATGACAGAATTACGATCCAGCTGGCAAGAAAAGTCCTTGCGCGAGAATTTCTGGAAAAATTCAGGAAAATTTTTTCGAAAGAATCTTGTTGCGAAGTTTATGCCCGCAAGCCGCATCAATGGATATGCGAGGAACATGAGAAAGGGTACCATATCGCCAAATGAAAGAATTTCTGATTGCCGCACCCGGGCGTAGGAAGCGATGATGTCCCAGATTCCGTATGGTGACGGCACACATATGACGGCAGACATCGCAGATCCATCACTTCGCTCACCCATCGGATTCCGGTCTTGTAGGAGCCGGAAAATGAGACGGGAGCATGGGCCAGCCACCGATACCAGACAAAGGGAATGTCCACGCAGGCGGCTACGGCAATGCCGACTGGCGATTAGGCCGGGCTGGCGTGATCTCAACCATTTTGAAGCAGCCATTCCGTTCGTCCTTCTTGAATTCAATGCTGATATATCCCGTCAGCCCCAGCTGATTGCAAATGTTTTTATAAAGGGATTCCACTTCCAGATGATGCAGAGATCGGCCAAGGCCGTATTGCCGAACAAGGGCGGAGATTGGCGAAGCTTTTTGCAGACGTGCACGGCCAATGGCCGGGACTGTTCGTCCACACGCCGAATACGCAATAGATCCGATCGTCCGATCCGGGAATGATTTCCTGAACCAGACATCGCATCCCCATTCCTGTTCGCTTCCGATATGGGCGACATATTGCGGGAATCTTGACAAACAACGACTTTCTGCGACCGGAAGATCTCATCCCACTGCGTCTGCCGCCAATCCGGCTTGAGAATGCAAGGATATATCAGATGATTGATATTCTGGCAATCTCTTCAGCCGATTCCGGGGTATAGGTTTCGGGTATAGGCAAATTGTATTTTGCAGCCAGTCTGGCAAACCTGATTTTGTTAAGAAGTGCGACAACACGGTCATGGGCTGGGACATGTAAAAGATAATGCCGGGAAAGTGTTTCCCGGTACCAGACAAAAACAGCATGTCCGGTCGCTTAGCGGGTTGAGGACCGCCTTTTGATCATAATTTTTTGCTATCGCCGTCAAGGCAGCCAAGCACGCCGCGTCGTAATCTTCTTCTGAAAAATAAAATTGCCGGCGGATATGCCGGCTGGACCGGACGATCACTTGGTATTTGTCCTGAAATCCTTGCCTGCCGAATAGTGCATCAACTGATACATTGCGGCGGCACAGAGACCGAAGGATGGTCAGGGCGATGGGGGATTTCGCATTAAGATCAGCACGGGTGCGGTTCGGGGTGGGGAGAGTAATTCTGCTTTAAGGTAATTGTTGTATTGGCTCATAACGTTCCGATGATGATGTTATCCCACCCAAAAACTTTGTGATCTTGTGGTACGGATTTTCTGTAATCTTTAATCATTGTTAGATCTTTAACAAGAAAGGGTGTCACAAGGGTTTTTCTATCTCTCCCATTAACAAGAGATTGGAGATAATCGGAGAGGCCAAAGACGAAAGCATTCCCATCAATTCAGGTGTTACCGATCCAATAAGCCTACCTTCTTAGCAGAATTTAGAGTCTGCACTTCGGCTATGGGTCTGGCAGTAATGCCGTTTTTGGGGTGCCAAGGATTGATAGATTTAGACATAATGGTTGACAGATAGCAGAGCAATTTGTGTCGGCAAGTACAAGCCGCGAAATTCATCATGGCCTCCGACGAGCTTTTGAGGGCCCATTCTCGGCCATGATGAATTTCGCTGACCTCACACTTGGCACACCCATTGATAATTAAAAGACCTGCCATCCTTGCAAACGTGGGTTATGTTGGAAGTCATTTTAAACCACCCAACACAGAGCCAAAACCAAGGAGGCAGGTCATGACAGAGAATAGCACATTTATTGGTATGGACGTCCATAAAAATTCCATCGATATCGCCATTGCGAAAACCGGCTGTGACGGAGAGATCCTGCACTACGGCCAAATAGACGGCACCCTTGCATCAATAGACAAGGTGGTTCGAAAATTGGTCAGCAAAGGCAACCGGCTGCATTTTGGATATGGGGCCGGCCCCTGCGGATACCAGATCTACCGCCACCTCACTTCCCGGGGCTTCGATTGCTCGGTAGTGGCTCCTTCCAGGATCCCCAAACCCAGTGGCAAGCAGATCAAAAACGATCGCCGGGATGCCCTGATGCTTGCCCGCTTGCATCGCGCCGGTGAACTGACCGCTGTTCACGTTCCCCTGGCTGAGGACGAGGCCGTCAGAATCTGACGAGCCCGGGAGGATGCCAAGGGCGATGAGAAAAAAAGCAAACAGCGTCTGCTGGCCTTTTTGCTTCGCAGCGGCATCCGCTATACGGGCCGGGCATCGCGGAGCCAGGCCCATATGCGCTGGCTGTCCGACATTAAGATGCCCCACCGGTCACAGCAGGTCGTCCTGCAGGAGTATATCGGCACCCTTAACCAGTGCAAAGATCGGGTACAGCGGTTAACCGATCAGATCCTGCAGCTGTTGCCCGAATGGCAACTGTTCCGGTCGTTCAAGCGCTTCAGAGCAGCGCGGTGTTTCAATGATCGTGGCGGCCACGACGATTGCCGAAATCGGCGACCTGAAACGATTTGAAAATCCTGCCGAGCTGATGAGCTACCTGGGCCTGGTGCCGTCGGAATCTTCCAGCGGCCAAAAGATCAGGCGCGGCTCGATCACCAAGACCGGCAATGGCCATGTGCGGCGTGTATTGGTTGAGGCTGCCTGGCCTACCGGCTGCCGGCCAGAGTCAGCCGGGTATCGTCAAACGGCAAGAAGACTTACCACAATCTATTTGCGACATTGCATGGAAAGCCCAACTCCGACTATGTTCACGCTACCGGCACCTATGGGCCAAAGGCAAAGTGAAACAAGTCATCGTAACTGCCATCGCAAGAGAACTTTGTGCTTTCATGTGGGCGATCGCCAATGAAACAAAACTCCAGTAGCGGCATAACAAAGAACCCATTACAACGGACGCATTTGCAAATAAAGGAAGTTTAAAACGAAAAAAGCATTTAAAGGCAGCCATAGGGGCGCAACCACGGCCAGGAGAACCCTGAAAGCACTATTGGATAAGCCTTAAGGCCGACTTCGCGGACCTAGACCGAGGCAGCTCCGCGACGAAGCTAAGGCATGCCGTAACCAACCCGCGAATATCAGAGTGATCTCCCGTCGCTATCGGTTCCGCCCCTTTGGGTGCCTTGGAATATAACCACGACAAGGACCGCTGAAAAACAGTTGGCAGGAAGTACTTTTTTCTCTTGACAACTGTCAACCATATCAGTGCTCAGGGATTTAGAGAGATTTTGCTCTTTGAGATGTTTGGTTTTGATTTTCAAATCTGAGAAAATATAAAAACCGCTGAGGTGCAGACAACCCCAGCGGTTTTTATTGAAGAGAACTGAATTTGTTAATAGGTTACTGAATCACTTGTTTCATTGTTCGTATCAGGGGCACAACTCGACCCTCCAGGTCGTTCACTGTGAAGGTAAAGGTTGATCCTTTTTTAACACTTTTTGACTTCATCCGACTGAACTGTAACCTTTCCATCTGCACCCGTGACTCGGAACTGCTGGTCAAGCTGCCCCGCTTTAAGCCCCATAGACTGTCGTGCTACCGAGGGGCGCCGGCACCATCAGTGAACCGTGACGTTTGCCACCGCTTTGACAAATGTGTTTTTGCCGGCATCCTGATTCATAGTGACTTCAATGTTTTTGATATAGAACATCGAAGCGGATTGTTCAGTTACGGTGATGACGACCTCATCTGTATCTGTTGCGCCAAGCGTTAATTACCGTCAAGAATGCGGAGGCGACCGGCAGCAGGATAAGTGTGCGATGCGGTCATGCCATGCCGGTTTTGCCATCCCCAAAATTCCATTCATAAAGGACAATGCCATCATCGATATCATAGGAGTTTGATCCATTAAAGGTCACGGTGGCACCCACAAGCGGTCTGGTCCGGGCCCGCATCCGCCACCGGTGGGTCATTGATTTCCGTTATTTTCGCCATGGTAGATGAATGGAGTACTTGTTTTCATCGTTTACAATCAGTGTAACCGGAATCGTCGCCAGCAGCGTATGCATGGGCCGGATTGAAACCCCCCGAACCCGTTGCACCATCGCCAAAATCCCATCTGTAAGTCAAGGTGTCGTCGTCCGGGTCTGAAGAACCTGAGCCATCGAACGAAATGGCCGCACTCCTTCCTGTAATAAGGACCTCCGGCATCCGCCACCGGCGGCATTGTTCGGGGTCGCATTGTAATTCAAGGCGGCATGGACATTGATGATTCCATATCCATATACCGGATACCAACCCCGCGCTCCCTTTTATCCGTTGCAGTCGACTGCAATGCTTCCCTGACTTCATCCGCCGTCATATTGGGACTATGGGGAATAATAAGGCCGCTGCTCCGCTGACATGGGGTGCGGCCATGGAAGTCCCCTGATAGAGGTAGAAACCAAAAGTTTGATAATCGGTGCCAAAGGTTTCCTGGACGATGCCATCCGGATTTCCGTCATAGTTCTGATCGACGTTGATTCACCGCCCGGCGCCATCAGGTCCAGACGCACCCCCGTTCGGAATATAGGCCTTAGCGCCATCATATCGGGTCGCACCGACGGCGATGCAGTAGGCATCGTAAGCCGCCGGATAGCTGACTGAGGTTGAGAGCCGTCATTTCCGGATGCGCAGACAATTACAACATTTTTGCCATGGGCGTAAGCAACGGCCTGTTCCAGGGTAATTGATCCGGAACTCCGCCCAGGCTCATATTGATGACCCGGCGCCATGTCGCCGCATATCGATGCCTTCCGCGATATCGGCATAAGTCCCGGAGCCACTGCTGTCCAAAACTTTTGATCGGGCATGATGTTTGCCGAAAAACCACCCCGGCCACCCCGTAACCATTGTTTTACTCTGGGCGATGGTTCCTGTCACATGGGTGCCGTGGCCTTCATCGTCATTGGGATGGGTATCTTCATTGACGAAATCATAGCCTTGAGTAAATTGAGACAATAATTCAGATCCGGGGCTGGGCAAAGGTTGCGCCGGGTTTGGTCTTTCCACTGCTGCCGATCGGCACGCCCGCCTCCTGATAGTCTTCATAGGCGACACCGGTATCGATCACCGCCACCGTCACCCCCGTTCCTGTAGCGATATCCCATGCCGGTTCCATATTGATCTGCGACATTCCAGTTTGATATTGAATATAAAGGATCTCCGGGAGCCATAAATGCATAGGCAATAAAGTTCGGCTCTGCATATTTTCCACATTTGGATTTTTCTTGTATATTTCGACCATTTCACTGACGGCTTTTCGTGCAGGAATCCCGCCGCTTGAATCCCGGCAAATCGACTGGTCGAGATGACAGAGGCCCCGTGTCCCTGATTTATTCTGTCTATGGCCTGCTTGCCAACTCCAGGTTTAAACTTGACGATGATTTCATCTGCTGCCCATTTATGCCCAGCAGAAGCTGTGTTTGGCTTTTTACAAAAAAATCCTGGCCAAAACTATTAATAGAAAACGCCAAAGACCATAAAACTCATTATTGCTAATATCAAAAAAAGCTTTTTCATGATGGGCACCTCTTTTATTGTTTTCGGTATAGATGCTCTAAGGAATATTTATTATGTATCTGGAAGCGTTATAGTGTCAAGAAATGATTATGAAATGATTATGGAATAAAAGGATCAATTCTATGAGGGAATCGATCCTCAAACGGTTCACGAAATTCACATACAAACAGGTAAAGGACTCGGCTATGACCCAGCAGTAATGCCATTATCGGAGTGTGGAGGATTGCCGATCAATGGTTTACTGGGCGGGATCTGCAGGATTGCTGTAAGGTTCACCGTAATGCGGAGGGCAGACAGGGCTAACCACAAATTTCATTTGTGTTCTGGAGGAATGCGGTGACTTTTACTCGGAAAGGTGACCCTCTGCCGCCATGCAACCATTCGAATGATTCTTTAAATCTTTTACCAAGGAGGTGTATGTCGATGCAAAGAACGCTTTTTCATAATCTGAATCTTTTTGACGGCATCTCCGATGCTCTGACGGAAAACAAGATCATTGTTGTGGTTGGAGAACGCATTGAAGCAATCGAGGACGCCGAATCCATGCGATCAATATCAAACTATCAAAAAATCGATCTCATAGGGAAACCCCTGCTACCTGGGTTTATCGACGCCCGCATACACTACCGCAGTTCCTTTTATCATGAGAGTGACGCTTCCGGGGCTTCTCCAGATGAACCGTCAACTTGCGAAAAATTTCAAAAACTGCGTCAAATATGGTGTCACGACCATTCGAGATGTGGCATCTTTTCCGAAAAAGATTTTAAAATGGCGGGACCTCATTGATGGGGGGTAGGCCATGGACCACGGATTCTCACCTCCCTTTTGTTTATCACCTGCCCGGGGGGGTCCCGGAAATGGCGCAGGGCCGGTCCAGTCCAGGCGCTCATCACAGGAGGACAGTTTGCTGAACGCCCAAATACGCCGGAGCAAGTAACGGCAACAGCCAACCGTCTGATGGATATGGGTGCGATTTTTCAATCGCAATTTACGGCAAATTCATTTCTCTTTCACGGAAAGTTACCTAATCTTTCCGATGCCTGTTTTGAAGCCCTTGTCCGAGCGGGACGGGCGCGGGGCAAAAAGGTTGCCCTGCACCATTTTGAACGTGAAGGCTTCCTGAAAGGGGCCGCTTTGGGGGTCAATACCCTGGAACACTGTGCTACGGACGAATTGTCTGAGGCCGATATAGAGGGTTTCGTCAAAAATAATATGGCAATCGTACCTACGCTTAAAGTTCTGTCCGATTTTTACGAGATTGAAGACATTTTAGCGTATCTAAAAACCATGGGAAAAGAAGATATGCTCCCTGAGCCTCTGAAACAATCCATTTCCGGCGTCACTGAACTCTTGAAAACACCTTACCCGCCCCCTGATTATGGAAAAAAATTTTACCCTGATAGCGAGTTTTTTAAACGCTCATATCCCATCACGTTAAAGAATGTTGAGAAGATAAAAAAGGTTGGCGGCAATGTGGGTGTGGGAACCGACTGCTGCGGAACGGGGCTTAGCTTTTTTGGCAGTTACTGGAAAGAGTTGAAGGCCTTGACTCAGGCGGGATTTACCTGCGCCGAAGCCCTGAAGGCAGCAACCGCGGTGAATGCAAAAATTATTGGCATGGCCGATGACGTCGGCACCATTGAGCCTGGTAAATATGCCGATTTTACAATAATTGATGGCGACCCGCTATCGGATATCGCAGCTTCGAAAAATATTGCAACCGTTGTCAAAGGCGGAAAAATCGTGTTTAGCCAAAATTGAATTTTGCAGTTTTCCAAAAGCGCACTACGGCTATGCTTTGGCAGTAATCCGGAAATTAGCCATCTGAGGATTGCCATGTTCAAGTTTCATGGGGTGTAAAAGAGGGGAATACTGTGACTAACTCACCTCGGATGAAATCGTTTCAAGGGGAATCGATTCAATCCAACAGGCAATCCATTCTGCAACATCTTTCCAATCTGGCTCCGACATCATGTTATGCGCCATATTTGGAAAAATTTTTGCTTCTACTCCATAAGCCCGAGCTGTTTTCTGGACTTCCTCAACCGAAAAGATTGCATCATTTTCGGCACCCAAAACTGCAATTGGCGTCTTTATCAACTGAGGTTTTGGGAGATTGAGCATAAGCATGTCCAATGCACAACGGAATGATTCGTCCTGCAATTGAGAATGGTGGTTGGCCAAATCCTCATCTGAAATGCAGTCGGAGAAGAACCACTCTCGGGCGTGGATTGGATTCTTCACAATAGGGTAAAGCTTCATTATTAAGTTGGCTTTAAGCCAAAGCAAAGGATGCCGTCTTATGACACGAATGTTGAATTTGAATGTCCCGGAGGTCGGAACAGAAGCCAATAGAATCGCAGCGACTGCCGAATACTTTTCCAGATATTTTTGAGTTACAAATCCACCCATGGAATGGCCGATGATTATAGGTTCACATCTCAAGCTATCGACGACTTTCCTGACATCCGCAACATAATCAGCAATAGACCGCCCGCGAATTTTTTCACTCCTTCACTCTGGCCATGGCCTCTGAGACTCATTGCATGGGTTTCCCAGCCTTTCTCAGCGAAAAATCCAGGAAATTGTCTTTCCAGCACCACCCTCCGTGCCAAGCTCCATGTATCAAAAGAATTGGTGGAGATTTGCACGGCGTGGCTGGTGAGTTTGAAATGACCTCAAGTTTCATTTTCCCCTCCTTTTTAAATATTTAGTTTTTGCGATTTAGGTCATTTATTTAATAGGCTACAGAGGTTACAGAGGCTACAGACAAAAGGATGGGAGATTTTGGGGTGATTGTCAAAAGAAATAATATGTTGAATACATATCCCAGCCAGCACTGCGGCTTTAGACTGGCAGGAATGTGTCATTGAAATGCCGAGGATTGTCAATTCCGACGTTCATGGGGATAAAATGCGGATGGAACAGAATTGTAAACAAGAGATCAAATATTATTGCTCAGGCTACTTGGTGTTATGGGCCAGAATTGTCACCCGCAGTTGAATCCGATTGGGACCATATCCGAATCGCGGAGATTTCATTCGAGGATAATCCGAGCCGTTCCAGAAATTGCTGGTGATCGTCCGGGGTTTTTCTTTCGAATTCGGAGTGCCAGCGCAGCATGTCTGCATCACTGAATCCTGCCTTTCTCATTAATCCAATCCAGTGTCCTGGCCCATGCCGTCCGGGTGGTTCCGAGAAGATTTCCGGCTGCTTCAGCAAGGAGATGATGAAGCGCTGCTGATCCCGCAGTAAAGCGACTTCGCTGTTCAGTTCGGATATGCGTTTTTCCAGAAGTTCTGGAAAGCCCGGCTTTTCCGATCGAATTCCTCCGGATATCGGCAGAGTTTCAGGCCGGCCTGCCGATAAGTGCGGATCTTTTCAAGCACCGCAGCATCTTTTTCTGTATAGCAGCGATAATTATTCCGCTCGCGGATGGAAGCGACCAGCAACCCGAACCGCTCATAATAAAGCAAGGTGCTTCGCGATAGACCCCATTTTTGGGCAAGTTCACTGATGGTATACACAGGTTATTTTCCCGTCGAGAGCATCCGGCCGGTTTGAAGATAATGCCAAAGCTTTTTCCAGCCCCCGCCAGCGATTTTCCGTAAAATCCGCAGGCAGGAGTTTCACCAGGGCATTTCCCGCGTCATTTTTTAATCCTATATCGTATGTGTCACCCGGGCTGCGGCTGTTTCCATTCTCTGAGCAGGCGAGGATCGAGTTCAGGTCAAGCCGCTGCCGACAATGACGAACTCTATTGCCTTGTCCGGTTCATAACGGCTTACGATCCAGATCAGTTCGCCTTCCCCTTCGAAAGCCGTACGGAACGTTAATTATTTTCGGCACCGCCTGAATCGGTGTAAATCAGATCGCAGCGCCAGTTTTAATTGATTTGTATTCCCGGGTGGGACATAGGAGTGGAAATATCTGTTTTCAGCCCCCGCATTTAATACGAAATCATAGGTTTGTACAACACGTGTTGCATTTTCATTACTCATGGCATGCTCCTTTCTCTATTTTGTAAAGAGAATTGGTATTTTTCAAGAGCATGCTGAAGTATGAACGGATAGACGAGTCAAGCACTTTTTTGATAGCACTTTTTTGCCTCGCAATAAACATTTCTTTCATGATCGTCCCATTGCACAAAGTGTGACTGCCAGCAATGCGAAAGTTGACCTGCTGAGGATTGCCAGATCCATATTTTACTGGACAGAAAAGGCAGGGAGAAAATTGCATTGTTTGGGTCCAATTCAAACAGCTTTTTTCAATTTATTTAATAGATTCTGCCAAAAAAGGATGGTGCGATCAGAAATGGCCTCGATAGTATTTCGATAAATTCTGCTCTCTTTTTTCTTCTATGGGTGGATGCATGAACCAAGCTCAATTATTTCAACCCGGACGTCTATTACGCCATCTTTGACTCCCCCTAAATCCTTCATCGCTCTGTATTATAGATCCACTCTCCGCCCCGGATATATGGCCCCGTCATTTACTCTGACGATGACACTTCTGTCGTTCGAGTTATTCGTAACCCGGCATATGTTTCAAAAGGCACTTTTTTATTGGCGCAGGTGAGTTTGTTCTTGTTAAAAACTTCTCCATTGGCCGTTATTTTCCCTTGATGCCAGTCGCCATAATATGAAGCTTTTCCATGATAAACAATTGGTTTCGTTCTTTTATCAACATGAGCGCAACCAATTACATTGGGGATTATGGCGGCAATCAGGACCAGAATCAGTGAATAGGTCTTCACTTAGCCTACAACGACATCTTACTTATCATTCTGCCTCATCAGCTTCCGTTTCTGGTGGGACAGATAGGCTTTATGATTTTTACGCTGAATCCAGCGAGCCAGGTCGATGGATTCAGCAAGGCCAAATATCCTAAACGGCAGCAGTACGTTCAATAAAATCTTAAGCTGCGATAGAGTAAGCGACGGTGCTTTTTTTTCCCCAACCTGATTTTCAGGTGCCAAAATAAATAAATGGGCCAGCATGCATGTGAGCATATGATGGTGCCATCCAGGAAATTTACGAACTTCATAATGGTCGATCCCCGGACTCTTGTTTCGGATTTTCTACACACTGCTCAATGGCCCAGCGTAAACCGCGCAGCCAGATCAAGGTGCTCATTTTCACGCTTTGTGAACCATTGCTAATATAATAGCAGATTTCGCAAATTCTCGCCCATCATTTTTCTTACCAACAACCAAATTTCCTTTTCCGGAAGCCCTCTGTTGGACAAAACCACACGACGTCTCATAAATTCATATTCGATCGGCCCCTTGGTTCCCTCCGACACTTTGCGCCGATACCAAAAATAATTATGAATCCCGGAAGCCAATGTTTCGAATTTAATTGGATCGCCGGATGTGTCAGACAGAATACGCTTCGTCTGCTTTTTGCCGCCGTAACAATAACTTTTTGTGATTGTGATCGGTCGCTTTGCCCAACATAATGTATCTTCGGGGACCTGCACCAAATAGGTCATTCCCACCATGCTTTCGATTGTAGCAATAAATTCCGCACTTGTCCCTGATACCGAATCGCCCAGCACATAGCGAAAGGAATGGTCTTTTCATCATAGAGATGCTTGAGCATGCCGGCAGCCAGGTGCGGCTTGGTTTGGAATATAACATTTTCCGGCAGTCTGCATTTATTTCTTTCGCTCTTCGTGATCATCGTCAAACCAATGCTGTGGAATATATAATTGCTTGTCTATCAACCCATAGCCGTATGGTGAAGCATAGGCCGCAAAAACGCCGACTTGGCAATTGTTGACTTTGCCGACGGTTCCGCAATATTGCCTGCCGACGCCAATGCTGTCATCACCTTTTTTGATGAACCCGGATTCATCGAAAATCATTATCGTTGTCCGGATGACCCAAATCGTCCATAATTTGATACTTAGATATCAATTTTTTATCATCCCAGGGCGCATCACTGACAAAGCGTTGCATTGCGCGAACCTTCCCGCCTTCCATGGCAATGGCGATCGGCTCAATTGATTTTCGCTCTATTTGGCTGAACTGGCGGGCGATGTACCGAAAAAAATTATCTCTTGACTCTGACCTGAAAAAACAGTCATCGAATTGTTCATGGAAGCCTTTTAATTCATTTGTAAACTGATTGACATCGTCCTGATTGAGATCAAATTTTGGCACTGGGTAGAGATAATCCGATTGTCGCATGTCGGGCAGCATGGGGCACCTCCTCTTTTAGGGGTTTTATCATGTAATATGCCCCAAAAAAAGGACTTTGATCAAGTTTTATCTTAGCGAAGAGCGTTGTAGGGTTAGTTATATCAGTGAAAATGGCCTCTAATGAACTTGTTACAGGCGGAATTAAGGTGAGAATAATTGTTGTATTATTCAGAGAAATCCAAGAAGGGAATAAGATTAAAAGCGTAAACCGCATTACATCTTTAGGTATAACATCACATTATAATTAACTGATTCGGCCAAGTAGGCCTTCATCCGATTATCTTTGAAGTCGACATCAATACCCTTCTTCTGGCGAATGATTTGTTTAATTACATCAGGATTCAATATTTGAGGATCAACGCAGACAACCATATTTTCATTATCATCGAGCATCAGAGCGCTTCGGTTCCCTCGTGGCAGGTAAATCGCACCCGTGGCAAAATCGACTGCAAAGGCAATTAAACCTGGAACGATAAAGAAGACCAGGCAGGCAGCGTCCATAATCGCTACCGCTGGATCAATCTGGCGCCCTTCCGGGAGAATCCGGTTATGCGGATTAGAATTGCGTCTTTCGGGATACAACAATGTGCCGCATGAACAGGGTTGCATCAACACGGCTAAGAGGAGCAAAATGCAAATTAGTTTGGATATTACATTTTGAATGTTCAAACGCTTAGATCCTCAAATGCTAATTCAGTGCTTGTTCAAATTGAATTTTGGACCCATATCGGAGTCCAAAATTTTCTTTCGAAGCATTTTATATGCCATAATCACGATTATAGGTCCATTATATCTAACTATTTATTTCCTTATTTTTTAATATTTTTATTTTAAATCTTAAAAAAACCGAAATGCTGGATTTTGAATTTATATATATACAAAAGTTCACAATAGTTCATTTTTATATACGCATTTATTTCACTATCGTTAACTATGATCCCATCGGCCCTTCTATATATGCATGGGATATTAGGTTTGTTCACGAGATCCGCTTCCAGGAACTGATTCCCAGCCAATTTACCAATGAAGTATTTCGATCAATCCAACTATAGAGATAAACCGTACGAATATCGCAAGTTGAGTTTAAATTTGGCAAATTTTATGCATCTATTTAAAATATTGGGGGATTAAAACCCATAAAAATAATTTTTGATTATTTCAATCACAAGGAAGGAGGGCAATATGAAAAAGTGGGCATTAATTCTCGTTGTGATGGCATTTATTGGTTTTTCCGTTGGAACAGTTTACGCGGGAGGAGGTCCTGCACCAAATTCTGGTGATGGTATTCCTGATGGCAGTGGATTTCCGTCTCCGCCATCACCAGGTCCGCAAGGCAAATAGAAAATTAATATCAAACTTGTAAAACCGGGGCACGATACCAAATCAGCCCCGGTTTATATTAGTATTTCGCCTTCTTTGAGTAGAAAGCATGAATCTTTTTTCGGCTCATAAGGATATGCAACTTGGCGGCTGCAGATTGCGGCTATGCTTTGGCAGTAATCCTGTTGTTCGCCGGCTGAAGATTGCCAAGCCCATTGTTGATGGGGAACATGCGATAGGAATACTGATCCGGGTGGCAACTCCTTGCACGTGCACAACAAAGTTTCCTGCTATTTCCTCTCCCGTCTTTCGGTTTAGGCTGAATTGAATATAAGTGATTATAAATCTTGCAAATCATTTTTTCCCCTTCTATATTAATTTCCCGATATTTACTTCCAGTATAATCGTTATCATATTGATTATCGCAGCTTGTGGCTTGTTTGCCACAAATACCAGATCACTGATGACCGGGTGGGTTATGAGGAAGCCGTACGAAAGTCTATCCAAACAAGATTTAATCCGTGAATTAGATGAGTTGCGGAAGCAAATGGCGGCCAGGGAACTGGCGTACCAGGAAGAAGTTGATAAATTCCGTGCTTTGGTCGAACCTTGGGCAATGGCAGTCTGGGAAGCCAGTCCAAGAGGGATGACAGTTTCGGATTCGGAAAGCTGGCGCACCTTTACCGGCCAAGAATTGCAAGAATTATTAGAGACGGACGGCTGGATGAAGGCAGTCCATCCCGAAGATCGGGAATTCGCAGGCCGTAAATGGCATGAAGCGGTTTCCAATGCCACACCCTTTCATGAAGTATTTCGTCTTCGCAAGGCGGATGGAGGCTATCAATGGACCAGCGTGAGGGCCGCTCCCTTGCGAAATCCCGACGGTTCCATAAAGAAATGGGTCGGGATCAATGTGAATGTCCATGCCCGCAAGCAGGCAGAAGAGGCACTGGTCGCAGCCCACAGGCAGATCCAGAACATCATCGACAACACAACCTCTATAATCTACGCATTCGATCTGGAGGAGCGTTTTCTGTTGGTTAATACCGCTCTTGCAGATCTGTTTAACTCCACGCCGGAGCAGATGATCGGCAAGAGACGGCATGAATTCATGCCCAAGGATGACGCAGACTGGCATGAAGAAAATGATCATCAGGCGATCGAGACGGGAAGATCACTGGAATTTGAGGAATACAGTCAACTCAAGGACCGCTCAATTACGTGGTTGACGACGAAGTTCCCACTTCGCGACGCGCAGGGGCGGATATATGCGGTAGGCGGCATTTCTACTGATATCACCGTTCGTAAGCAGGCTGAGGAGGAAATGCAAAAATTCAACGAGCGTCTTGAACAGCAGGTGGCCGAGCGCACCGCCGAGGCGGAGCATCGGGCCGAGGCCCTGCGGCAGCTGGCCCTGGAACTCTCCGGCGCGGAAGACCTGGAGCGCCGCCGCATCGCCAATATCCTTCACGACGATCTCCAGCAGTATTTGGCTGCCATCCGTTTCCGGCTGGACGGACTGTTTCCTGATGGAATCAATGATCCGGGAACCGCTGAAAGGGTCGCCTCAGTGGAGTCCCTCCTTGATGAGAGCATTCAGAAATGCCGGAACCTGTCCCATGAGCTTTTCCCGCCGGTCTTGCAGCAAAACGGTCTGCTGTCAGCCTTGGATTGGCTGGCCCGAAGCAAAGAAGAACGCTACGGCCTGAAAGTGGAGCTGCATGTCGATCCGGAAGCAGAGCCCGATTCGCCCAAACTCGCTGCCGCACTGTTCCGCTCTGTCCGGGAATTGCTCTTTAACATCGTCAAACACGCTGACACGGATCGGGCTGAGCTTCGGATAAAGTCTGAAAACGGCTGTATCCAAATTTCGGTCAGCGACCACGGAAAGGGATTTGATATGGACAAGTTCCGACGCCGGCGGCGAGAGTATCGGGCCGGGTACGGTTTGTTCACCATAGAGGAGCGGATTCAATTTATGGGAGGTTCTTTCAAGATCGAATCCGCCCCGGGCGCCGGGTGCCGTATCAATATCGAGGTCCCCAACATTCCCCATCCTTCCCAAAAACGGCTGACTAAAAATTGGCCAGAAGCGCTGGAGAAAAATAAATTCGAAAAGGACGATTTCGTCAGCAACAGCAAAATCCGTATTCTCCTGGCCGATGATCATGCCGTCATGCGCGAGGGGCTGACCGGCATTTTGCGGAATCAGCCTGATCTGGAGGTGGTGGCCCAGGCTGAAAACGGGCTTGAGGCAATTCAAATGGCCGACCAGACCGCCCCGGATGTGATCCTGATGGATATCACCATGCCCGAAATGGATGGCATTGCCGCCACTAAAGAGATTTTAAAGAAACACCCCCGCACCTGCATCATCGGCTTGAGCATGCATGATGATCCTTCCATTAAAGAAAAAATGATACGTGCCGGTGCCAGTTCCTATGTCTACAAAGCCGCCCCTTCAGTTGAACTCCTTCAAGCCATCCGGATGTCAGTGGACCGGTAAACCCCCATTATTGCAACACCACTACGGCTATGGCCGGACAGTAATGCAGAAATTGGCCTGCTGAGGATTGCCAGTTCAAGTTTCCATGGGTAAAAGCAGCAGGATTGCGCCAGGGGCTGGCAAGCATGGTGGAATGAGAAGTTCGGATTAAAATAAATCTTGCCCGCAACTCAAGGGAAACCGACCAGTTGTTTTCTCTTTTCATCCCATATTTTCAGGTGGATGCCGGATAGACTTTTCCATACTGTGAGGGGTGGCTTATTATTGAGGACCGGCACGGCGTCATGGCATTGTTTCAGCGAATAATTCGGAATCCGTGAATTCAGGTGATGAACATGGTGATATCCGATATTAGCCGAAAACCAGCGCAATACTGCCGGCACTTTGTAGAAAGAACTGCCTTCCAGTGCTGCGCGCAATGCATCCCAATCACTCCTGCGTGCCCAATATACGCCCTCAAACTGATGCTGCACATAGAAAAACCAGATTCCCAGTGCCCCCGCCAACCAGATCACCGGCAGTTGGATGAGAATATATGTTCTCAAGCCTATCGTCCAGGACGCAATCAGAATGACAAATAGGATGAGCAGATCGGTAAACAGGACGCTCACACGCGCTTTACGGGTAGCCAATCGTGCCGGTAGTCGAAAGCGCAGCAAAAAACTGAACACCGCGCCGAAGCCAAAAAGTATCAATGGATTACGGTAAAGGCGATAGGACAATCGTTTTGCCCTTGATGCATTTTCGTATTCCTCTCGGGTCATGGTCCAGATATCGCCGAACCCGCGAGCGTCCAGGTTGGCATAGCTCGCATGATGTTTAAGATGACTGAAACGCCAGTCGTCAAACGGTGTGAACACCAATACCCCCAGCGCATGCCCGAAAAATGTATTGGCGCTTTGTTTGGGGAACAATGAACCATGGACGCAATCATGAAAAAGGATAAACACCCGAACCAGAAACAAGGCAGCCACCACCGCCAGCGCCAGAACAAAGCCATAATGATAGCCGTTCCGGATTAACCAGATCATTGCCAACCACAAAAACCCATAAGCAAGAAGTGTATTCGCCAATTGCCAGATGGCCTTCCGGGTACTCGGGTTTCGGTACTGCCTCAAAGTCACATATAATGCGGGCCTATTAGGGGTCGAACCATTTTCCAGTCGCGTCGTCGGGGAAAATTCATTTTCAGACACGGCCATGTCTCACATCCTTTCAAAAAATCATACACCCACTGGAGCCGGGGCTATAAATATTTTGATGCCTTCTTTGCCCAGGCGCAACCTGTGTTGCAGGGTGTGTAATCGGGAAAAAGGCACAGACAGCAAGATATGAAATCGATATAAATCACAGATTTCATATAGGCATGGGGGGAAGCAAAAAATAATGTGACTTGTTCTTGATTTATTTCAAGAAACAGAATGTCTGGGCGAGGATCGTTGTGGAGTACTTCAGCTATGGCCTTTCAGTAATCCTCAAAATTCTTCTCTGAGCAATAGCGATTTCAATCTTGCAAACCGGGGCAGATCCTCAGAAATGCCCCGGTTTTCATTTTAATTAAAGATGTTGTCGATCCAGCGAATTGCCTCGGTATCGCTCACTTTTCCCAAATATCTTTGTGTGGTGGACAGGTTGGCATGCCGCAGAATGACCTTGCTGACGATTTCAATTGGTGCGCCGGCCCGGCTTGCATAGGTTGCCGCATGCCTCCGGAGATCATGAGGGCTCATTTCGATTCCGACCAGTCTACCCGCTTTCTTCACGATTTGTCGGGCGCCAGTGTACCCCATCGGGAAAACCCTTTCCTCCAGCAACCTTTTTGGACCGGACATATTCCCTAAGCCGGTCCGCAACCTTTTTGGGGATGAAAACCACCTCATTCTGCCGGCCGCTCTTGGGGCTGATCAGAAACAATTTGCAGCCGTCGACATCCATCGACCTCAGTTTCAAAACCTCCCCAATCCGCATGCCGCCCCTGGCCATCAGTTCGAGCATTAACCGGTTTCTTGGATTGTCGGTCCTGAAAATGATTTCATCAACCACATCTTTTTCCAGGATGACCCATTGGCGGCCTTTGGCGACGCGAAAAGCCTTTCCCAAAACCGATGATTCACAGGGATTTAGAAAAGAGGGATCGCTGGTATTCTTGATGAAATTGAAAAGGGTTTTCAGAAGGGTGTACTTGAAACGCTTGGTGGATTGTTTCTGGCCTGGCGTATCCTGGGTCAAGAATTCAAAAATCTGATCTGGTGTGATTGACCCGACGTCTTGATCTTTGAAATATAAATCAAATTTTCTGAGAAAGAGTCCGTAATTCTTGACCGTATTTTTTTCCCGCGTTCAGCTTCTGGTACTCCATGAAATTCTTGACTGCCTGTGAAAGTAGCATGACGGACCTCCTTTTGTTGAGATTTGCATCAAGGCCATACATGTGGCCGACTGGTAAAAGGATAACTTGGCAAATCAATTGTGCAAATTTGAAGGGAGGCCGAAATTACTGCTACCAGTGATGGCAAACTATTGATGAGTGGCATACTCATCCAAAAGCCTGCGAATCATCTTCTGGTATTGAGTGTTATATTTTTTTGCTTCCTTCTTAAAGAAATCAATGCTGGTTTTGCTAAGCACAATTGTGACCTTAACGGTTTCGTCCTTCAAAGCGAGCTCTTCGGGTGAAGGAAGAAAATCCGGAATAACTTTGGTCTTTCCCATTGGCTCATCTGTGTATTTTATTTTCTTTTTCATATATTCGTTTTCCTTTCCGCCAATACCCGGCGCCGATGATTCTGATTTTATTTTTCCGGTAAGTGAATCTCACGGTCATTATTCCTTCTGCTACCCTACCAAGGCAGTAATATCGTTCTTCATCTCCGCTGTGTTCCAAATCTTCCAAGATGACACGATAATGGTCCATAAACGCAAGCTGCGCCAACGCAAAGGAGACTCCATGCTTCTCCTGATTAAGCTGGTCTTTAACTGTATCCCATTCAAAATCGGATCTTTTTACCATGATTCAAAGATAGTTGGTGTATGAGATTAAGTCAATATTAAAATATGGCTATTTATATGGTTTTTATCGTCCAACAATCATATCGAATGGCTATGGCTCAGCAGGGCGATTATAGATATAGAGGTGTCGAGGATTGCCGGATCCAATGTTCGTGGTGCAGAAGAGACGGGATGATTGTTGATGCAGCTGGCAAAATCCCGAAAATTTCAGCACGTCTAAAACGAGCACATCAGCAGGATTTTTGATTTTTACCAATCCAGGTCTATGGCAAAATCATTGCCACAACATATTGTGCCCATCATTTCATCTTATGAATACGCAAAGTTATCGATATGCCGCATTCCTTAAAAAATTAGCAATACTGTCGGTTTGAATTTCCATTTTAAAATTCATGTGCAAAGAAAAAGAATCATATTTTTAAGTGTAATGATCTGCGCGGGGAAGTACAGATTTTCGAATCTTTACAGATTTGGATCGAAAATGCCCACTTTAATAATGATGGAATCGCCCTCTGTCCGGCATGATTTCTTTGTTAAATAGATATTTTCCTGATTCCCGTGTTATGACCAATGATCAGCCAAAATTATTTTTCCCAGAAATCCCTGTTTTTCGTCCCAACAGGAAGGCATTATACAAGGCCACTCTTTGACTTGGAGGAGAAGGCGCGGAATAGCTGATGGTGGAACTAAGCCGTCACGGAATTTATCTCGCCTCCGGCTGCGACGGTCGGACAATTATGTGGATCATGCCAAAACACCAGTATTTGCACTCGTGGACATGGCCAACGAAGAGAAAAAATCGGCATCAAGCCGGCTCTTTGCATTTGCAACCTGAGTTCCCGATCATCGTAACGATAAATTCATGGTTATCAATCGTAAGAAACCAAATATTTTGCATAAATTGTATTTTTCCCTTGCCTTAAACATCGTTATGTGAGAATGTAACATAACGATGTTTAAGGGGGGTTTATGGCCATTGTGCATCAGCATGACAAGCGATCCGGTATCACATATGCCTACGAATCGATTTCTCATTGGGATAAGGAAAAGAAACAATCCAGGGCAAAACGCACCCTTATTGGTCGAGTAGATGACAGCACCGGAGAGATTATTCCGACCAAAGCAACAAACAGATCCCAAAAAGGCATTACCGCCCTGAGGGCTGCCAAGAGAGGCCCGGTCCCTGTCACGGAAACCTCCCGCAAATTTTACGGTGCCACCTACCTGCTTGATGTTCTTGGCGATAGGCTTGGACTTGTTTCGGATCTGAAGCAGTGTTTTCCTCACAGCTATAAGCAAATCATCTCACTTGCCTACTATCTGATTCTTGAGGCAGACAGCCCTCTGAGTCGCTTTTCGAAATGGTCTTCGTTGCATCAACATCCACACATGCAAGATATACCATCCCAGAGAAGCAGTGAGCTTTTTGCATCCATCACAGAAGAGGATCGCTATCGATTCTTCCAGCTCCAGGCAGCACGGCGCTGTGAGAAGGAATATTGGGCCTACGACATCACCTCTGTATCAAGTTACTCAGAGTGTCTGAAACAGGTCCGGTACGGAATGAACAAGGAACACGATCATCTGGCGCAGCTCAATCTGGCCCTTGTATTTGGCCAGGAATCAGGTTTGCCGTTTTATTACCGCAAGCTGCCAGGAAACGTTACCGATGTCAAAACCGTCAGGAATATGTTGGCAGATATGGATTTTCTCAACCTGAAAAAGGTTCATCTGGTCATGGATCGGGGATTTTACAGCGCCGAAAACATCAATGAATTGTACAAAGAGCACCACAAATTTCTCATTGGAGCCAAGCTTTCTTTAAGGTTTGTAAAAGAGCAACTGGATAGCGTTCGTCACTCTTTGCGAGAATGGACAAATTACTGCGAGAACCATGAAGTATTTGCTACATGCATTCCCATAAAATGGGATTACCTCCAGCAGCGCCCCAACAAAGGGGATACCATCCGGGGCGAGCGGAGGATGTACCTCCACCTTTATTTCAACGGCGAGCGGGCTGCCGAAGACGAACAAAGACAAACGAGGCGGTTGCTGGCACTGCAAAAGGAATTGCAGTCTGGCGAAAAGAAGCCCGAAAATTCAAAGCTCTATGATAAATATTTTGAAATCCATGAGACACCAGCAAGAGGTATTACGGTCATTGCCAGACAAGAAGCCATAGATGAGGCCAGAAGAAACTATGGTTACTTCGCGCTTGTCAGCAATGAAATTAAAGATCCCATCAAGGCCCTTGATGTCTACCGCAACAAGGATCTGGTAGAAAAGGCGTTTGGTAATCTTAAAGAGCGCCTGAGCATGCGAAGGTTGCTGGTTTCGTCAGAGCAATCACTGGATGGGAAGATGTTCGTGCAATTCGTAGCTCTGATATATTTGTCCTGTATCAAAAAAGCGATGCAGATTAACAACTTGTTTGGCAAGTACACGCTTCAAGGCTTGCTGGATCAATTTGATGTGATCGAGTGCTTTGGCAGACCCGGAAAAGACTTGCGTGTGGGCGAAATCACCAAGAAACAAAAGGAACTTTACAACATTCTCGGGGTGGTTCCGCCTTCCTCGTTATGAGGTGATGGGAATCCAGGTTACATAAGCAATGCTGCGGTCTCAGATTATCAGGGCGTTTACACCGGTACATATACCGGTACCGATGAAGGAGTTTGGGGTGTTTATTGTTACGCGAATGGCTTCTTTGAAGGCATGGCCTGGTCAATGAATTATGAGGTTGGAATTTATATCTCAGGCAATGTCAATGCAAACGGCGAAATTTATTATGCCTGGAATAACGGGGATTATGAATATTTGAAAATTGATCAGTCCGGTGCAGTTGAAGGCGTGGACGGAAACGCAAACCTGAAAATCATTTATAATAATTATACTGGAGAGAAGACTGAGTAAGATACCCCACAAAATTTCAGAATTTGTTGGGACGTATGACTGCACATTTAAAGGCGATGATCGGGGTGAAGGTCGATTAGTTGTTGATAATCAGGGGCTAATAACAGGAACCTGGCATTCCGACGGATATGGGGACACAGGAATTGGATTTGGAGTTGTCGGTAATGACGGGAGACTTCTGGGCGTTAATGACGCTGGTTCAGCAATGATCGGAAACCGGTCAGTGCCATTCAAGCGATTCTTCGTCACCAAAGCGCAGCCACCACTGAGGGATATTTGAAATCCTTGGGCTTGGAGGATACCCGGGTTCACCTGGAGGCGCTTTGTGATATGCGAAAGCCGGTCAAAGAAGCAAACGAGGCAGTATTGGAAGTCCCAAACGGGAAAGGGGCTGAAGTGATCAGCCTGCAAGGCCACCTGGAAAAGCGCTCCCGGGCGGTCTAAAAAAAATGGCCAGCAACAAAACCGTTTCCAGAACCGTTTCCAGCCAGTTTCAGGATCGGTTAAACTTGCTAACCATTTGATATAATTGGCGTCCCCAAGGGGATTCGAACCCCTGTCGCCGGCGTGAAAGGCCGGTGTCCTGGACCGGGCTAGACGATGGGGACGCATGGTCTGTTTTGTTGGTGGGCCGTGCTGGGCTCGAACCAGCGACTCTCTGCTTAAAAGGCAGATACTCTACCGCCTGAGTTAACGGCCCAAGCATACTATGCCAGCAACGTTAAAGCCGATTTTGTACCGGGTTCTCTCTTGGGTGTCAACAGAAAATATATGGCACCATGGTTTTTTTTTCAAATAAATTACCGGATCGGGCGTCTTGTTTTGCTCCCCCGATTCATCATTTGCGCCAAAATTCCGGTACCATAAAGATGATGACCGTATAAATTTCCAGGCGGCCCAGGAGCATGCACCAGATGAGCAGCCATTTGCCCGCAGACGGGATTTCCGAATAGTTGCCAAGGGGTCCCACCATGCCCAGGCCGGGGCCGATGTTGCCGATGGAGGCGGCGACGGCTGAAAACGAGGTGACAAAATCGACCCCCATTCCGGCCAGCAGCACCGCGCAAATGACAAAAATCCCCAGGTACAGGAACATAAATCCCAGTATACCCCGGATGACATCATCGGATATGGTCTTGCCGCCGATCTTGACATGGGAGACGGCATGGGGGTGCAGCAGGTTGAACAGTTCCTTATAGCAGTATTTAAAGCAGCACATGATCCGGATGCATTTCATGCCGCCCCCCGTAGAACCGGCGGAGGCGCCCACAAACATGCAGGTCAGCAGGATCAGCTTGGACATGGCCGGCCACGAATGAAAATCGGCCGTGGCAAATCCGGTGGTGGTGATGATGGAGATTACCTGAAAAAACCCGTGCCGCAAGGACAGGGCAACACTTTCATAGATGCTGTCGTATACGTCGAAGCTGACCATGAGGGAAAAGATCAGGACCAGGGACAAAAAGAAGCGGCATTCCGAATCGCGCCAGAAGGCCAGCGGTTTTCCCTTGAACATCTGGTAGTGCAGTGAAAAATTGATCCCGGCCATGACCATGAACGCCATGAACACGATATCGATATACAGGCTGTCGAAATGGGCGATGGACAGGTTCTTGGTGGAAAATCCGCCGGTGGGCATGGTGGTGAAGGTGTGGCACAGGGCATCATAGAAACTCAACCCCCCGATCAGGAGCATCAGCACCTGGGCCAGAGAGATCAGGGCGTATACCTTCCACAGGATCATGGCCGTATCCCGGATGCGGGGCTTCAGCTTGTCCGGGACCGGGCTGGGCACCTCGGCCTTGTACAGCTGCATCCCGCCCACCCCCAGAAATGGCAGTATGGCAACGGACAGGACGATAATTCCCATCCCCCCCAGCCACTGGATGAAGCTTCGCCAGAACAGGATGCTTTCGGGCAGCCCTTCGATGAGCACGAGAACCGAGGCCCCGGTGGTGGAAAACCCGGACACGGACTCGAAAAACGCATCCACAAAAGAGGAAAAATAGCCGGAAAAATAAAACGGCAGCGCCGCAAACAGCCCCACCGCGGCCCACCCGATGGCCACGATGGCCATGCCTTCACGCTGGCTGATGTATTCGGTTTTGGGGCCCCTGAAAAAAATGACGAGCAGTGCACCGGCCGCCGTGGTGATCCCCATGGAATTGATCAGCGAAAAAAGCCCCCCATTGCGGTAATAGACCCCGAAGGCCAATGGAAGGGACATGAGCAGCCCCAGGGAGAAGACCAGTATCCCCACCAGGTAGAAGACATAGCGCCAGCGCACTTAAAAGAACTCCAGCTTCACGGCCAGAATTTTTTCGATTTTGGGGATCACCTGGCGCTTGGCGAAGATGATCACCCGGTCATTAGGTTCGATGACGCTTTCACCGGAGGGGATTTCGATCTGATCCCCCCGGATGATACCGATGACCAGGGCGCCATTGGGAATGCCGGTTTTGTGCAGTGGTTTTCCCACGATATCAGATGTCTCCATGGCAACGGCTTCCCAGACTTCCGCCTGTTCATCCGTCAGGGTCCGGGCGGAGAGCACTTTGCCCCGCCGGATATGCTGCAGGATGGTGTTGATGGCCGACAACCGGGTGCTGACCACCTGCTCCAGGCCGATAGTGGCCATCAGGGAAAAGTAACCGAACTTGTTGAGTTTGGTGATGGTTTTGCGCGCCCCCATCCGCTTGGCCAGCAAAGACACCAGGATGTTGGTCTCCTCATCATTGGTCAGCGTGATCACCACGTCCATTTCCTGGATGTTCTCCTCCTGAAGCAGGCTCTGGTCCGAACCGTCCCCCTGGATGATCACCACCTTGTTGAGCTGCTCGGCCAGGTCCGCGGAACGCGAAGGCGATTTTTCGATCAGCTTGGTGTAAATGGAGCGGTTTTCCAGGGATTTGGCCAGCCGGTGGCCGATCCGCCCGCCGCCAACGATGAGCGCCCGCCGGATGGGCTGAATTTCCTTGTCAAACCCCTTCAATATAGAGGGAAGGCCCTTCTCCTCGCTGATGAAATAGACCAGGTCGCCGGGATACAGGCGGTCATCCCCCCGGGGAATGATCAGCTCCTCTTCCCTCATCACGGCCGCAATCAGGGCACGCTCCCCCAGTTTTTCAGGCAGCTCGGACAGACGGATGCCGGCCAGACGCGCTTCCTTGCCCAGATAAAGGCCCACGAACTTGAGCCGGCCGTTGGCGAATTCCCCCACGTCCACTGCCCCGGGAACACTCATGAACTGCTCGATGGTCTTGACCACCTCGATTTCCGGGTTGATGATGGTATCGATATGGGGAGCGGACTCCTGAAGGAACTGATGGAAATTATCGTACCCCTTCTGCCGGATGCGGGCCAGTTTCTTGGTGGTGGGAGAAATAATGTCCGCCATCAGGCAGGCCACCAGGTTGGTTTCATCGCTGTCGGTGACGGCCAGCAGAATATCGGCGTCCTTCAGGCCGGCTTCTTCCAGGACCACGGGACTGGAGCCCGAGCCGACGATGGCCTCCACATCGATGTTTTCCGCCACATGGCTCACGGACTCGGGATTCTTGTCGATGACCACCACGTCCTTATTCTCGTAGGCCAGGCGGCTGGCGATGTGAAACCCCACCTGCCCCGCTCCCACTATGATGATTTTCATAACGCCGCCTCCTGTGATGAGTTTGAGATGCCGTCCGGATTTTTCAGGAATGCGTCCCCTTTCAGCCGATGCTTCAAGCGGGTGAATCGCTTCTGGGTCTTGTCGTTCTTGATGCCGATGTACAGGGCCTTTCGGGTTCCCACCAGCATCACCAGCTTTCGGCCCCGGGTCACCGCCGTGTAGATCAGGTTGCGCTGCAGCAGCAGGTAATGCTGGGTGTGCACCGGCATGACCACCGCCGGGTATTCCGATCCCTGGGACTTGTGCACGGATACGGCATAGGCGAGCACAATTTCATCCAGCTCCGAAAAATCATAGGGAACGGACCGGCCGTCAAAATCGACCAGGAGTTCCCGGATCTCCCGGTTGATGGCGCTCACCCGCCCCATGTCGCCGTTGAACACGTTCTTATCATAATTGTTGCGGATCTGCATCACCTTGTCGCCGATGTGGAAGGTGGCTCCGCCGTAGGTGATCCCGTCACCGGAGGGGTTGAGCCGCTTCTGGAGGCAGGCGTTTAAATTGACGGCGCCCACGGTTCCCCGGTGCATGGGGGAAAGGACCTGGATATCGCAGGTCCCGTCCAGCCCAAATTTTTTCGGAATCCGGGTGTGGGCAAGCTCCAGGATGATGTCCAGCACCCGCTCGGGTTCCTCGGCTTCGATAAAATAAAAATCCGTGGTGGGGTTGTCGGCTTCGATTTCCGGCATGTAGCCGTTGTTGATCCGGTGAGCGTTGACGATGATCCGGCTCTGCTTTGCCTGGCGGAAGATTTCATTCAAGCGGACCACGGGCACGATGCCCGAGGCGATGATATCGTTTAGCACGTTGCCCGCCCCCACCGAAGGAAGCTGGTTCACGTCCCCCACCAGGATCAGGATGGCCGATGCCGGAACGGCCTTGAGCAGGTGGTACATCAAAACCGTGTCGATCATGGAGGCTTCATCTACGATGAGCAGGCTGCATTCCAGAAGGTCCCGGTCGTTTTTCTGGAACCCGCCGCTGTGGGGGTTGTAGGAAAGCAGCCGGTGAATGGTGGAAGCGGCATGGCCGGTGGCTTCGCTCATCTGTTTGGCGGCCCGGCCCGTGGGGGCGGCAAGCGCGATGGCTGCGCCCAGCCGGCTGAAAATTTTCAGCACCGCCCGGATGATGGTGGTTTTTCCGGTGCCGGGGCCGCCGGTGATGACCATCACCTTTTGTTCCGTGGCCAGGGAGATGGCTTCTTCCTGCTTTTCGGCCAGGGTGAAGGACAACTCGCCCTGCACCCACGTCACGGCCCGGGGCGCATCGATCCTGCGGATCGACCGGGGGACCGACAGCAGCCGCCGGATCATCCAGGCGATTCCGTTTTCGCACACATGATGGCGGGCCAGGTAGACCATGATCCGGTTCCCGTCGGATTCGGCAAGCGCCTCGTGCTGCTCGATGACGATCTGCCGATCCCCGGCGGCACGGGCCAGGGCATCGGCCACCAGGGTATCGGCCACCTCCAGGATTTCACCGCATTTTCCGATCAGGGGCAGGTAGGGGTAACAGACATGGCCGTCATCGGAAAGGGCATTTAAGACATAGAGGATGCCGGCCTGGATGCGCAGGGGGGAGTCCTTGGCGAAGCCGAGATTGGCGGCGATCTTGTCGGCGGTCAAAAACCCGATGCCGAAGATGTCCGTGGCCAGCTGATAGGGATTGCCGGTCACCACCTCGATGGAGCGGTCTCCGTATTGCTTGAAAATCTTGACGGCATATCCGCAGCTGACCTGGTGGGTCTGCAGGAATACCATCACCTGCCGGATTTCCTTCTGCTCGCCCCAGGCGGCCCGGATCATCTGTATCCGCTTTTCGCCGATCCCCTCGATCTCGGCGAGCTTATGGATGTGGTGCTCGATGATGTGCAGGGTTTTTTTGCCGAACACGTCCACGATGCGCTCGGCCATTTTCGGCCCGATTCCCTTGATGAGTCCGGAACCCAGGTATTTTTTGATCCCGAAGATGCTGGAGGGAACAGTGGTGCGATATTCCTCCACTTCGAACTGCTCGCCGTAGGAGGGATGAATTTTCCAGCGGCCCTTCATCTCCAGGATTTCACCGGGCATCGGCTCCATCAGGCTGCCCACCACCGTGACCACCCGCTTTTCGCCCCGGACCTTCAGCCGGGCGATGGTGTAGCCGTTTTCCGGGTTCGAATAGGTGATGCGGTCGATCTGACCGGTTAAATCCACCTGCATGAGGTTACCCGCTGTGGCGGCCGGATCACCCGGCGGTTTTTTCCCTGGCCAGTTCGTAATACATGGAATCCGGGTATTCGGCCACAATCTGCTGGTAGGCCTGGGTTTTCTCCTTTTCCTTGCCCTGCTTTTCATAAATACGGGCAAGGTTGAACAGGGCCTGATCCTTGAGCCCGGTCTGGGGATCGGATATGATCATCTCATAGTTGGACCGGGCTTTTTCCAGGTCGTTTTTCCCCTCATAGGCATAGGCCAGGCCATTGTAAATCAGGTTTTTGAATTCGGCCTGGTCGTCATAGATATCCAGCGCCTTTTCATAGGTGGCGATGGCGGTATCATAATCTTTTGTGACATAGGCCAGGTTTGCATACTCGAGCAGGGCGGCATGCCCCGCGCCCGTACTTCCATGCTTGTCCATGATGGTTTTGAAATCATTTTTCAATGATTCATAATCAATAAAGGTGGGGCCCTTCTGCTGCATGGTCTGGTATTTCGCGATGGCCTGGCCGAGCAGGGCCGCGGACCGGTCCTCTTCCTTGCCCTGGTAATAAATGATGCCGCTGACCACGATGGCCACCAGGACCACCGCGCCCACGGCAACGATGAGCTGCTGCTGGTATTTCTTGCCGAACGCCATTGCTTTATTGACAAATACCAGAAACGGATCGGGTTCTTCCAGGAGCTCTTTACGTGATTTTTCGTCTGCCATGAGTGTTTCTCCAAAAAAGTCAAATAGAAGGTGGTTTAACGTGCTGTCCGGTCACCCGTAGAGGCATTGTCATAGCGACACTCCCCTGGCCCCCCTCAAGGGGGGAATTAAGCGGAGTGTCCCCTTTCCAAGGGGGCACCAAGGGGGCGTCCCCTTCTAAGGGAGATTAAGAGGGGCGTCCCCCTTCTAAAATCCCCCCTGTTAAGCCGAACGCTCCCTCCCGAAATCCCCCTTATTAAGCGGGGTGCCCCCTCCCAAAATCCCCCCTCGAGGGGGGCCAGGGGGGTGTCTGGACAGCAGAACTCAACATATTCAATTACTCATTTATCCTGCAACCGCACGTATCGCGATTTCTACAGCAATTTCCGGATGCGGTCCCAGCCGTCACTGGCAATGCTGGCGCCGATGACCTGGCAGACCTCGTACCCGCAGGCGGATCCCAGCATGCCGCTTGCTTCCACGGAATAGCCGTTGACCATGCCGAACAGGAACCCGGATGCCCACAGGTCCCCGGCACCGGTGGTGTCCAGGGCGCTTCCCGATCCCATGCCGGGAATGGCCGTGATCTTTCCTTCCACGGATACCACGCTGCCCCGGGAGCCCAGTTTCAACACGGCGATATCGGTATTTTCCGACAGTTTCGCCAGGGCTTTGGCTTCATCCGTGTCACCGGTAAAGGCGCGGGCCTCATCTTCGTTTGCGATGAGAATATCGATGTATTCTTCGATGATGTCATTCAGGATGTCGCGCGATTCTTCCACCACGTTGAAACTGGCCAGGTCCAGGCTGACCAGGGCGCCGGCGGTCTTGGCGGATTTGAGCGCGGCCATCATCAACTCGCGGTTGAACAGGAGATAGCCTTCCACATGGACCACGGCGGCATCCCTGAAGCACTCCGGGGTGAGTTCCTCGGGCAGCATCTCCGAAGCGGCCCCCAGGTGGGTGAACATGGAGCGCTGGGCATCCGGGGTAATCACGGAGACCACCCGGCCGGTGGGGTTCTCGGACATGAACAGGAGCGGCTCCACATTGTGCTTCTTCAAGTCCGAATGAAACAGAGCGCCCAGTTCATCCGGCCCCATTTTCCCGATAAAACGGGATGCGCCGCCGAGTTTGCTGACCCCGATGGCGGTATTGCAGGCCGAGCCCCCCGGCACCACTGACGGCGGACGGGACGCCCGATCCAGAAGGTCTTCGATAAAATGGTTCTCCACCAGGTTCATGCCCCCCTTGGGCACACCAATGAGTTCCAGGAATTCGTCATCCTCCTGGGCCAGCATATCCACCAGGGCCGATCCTACGCCCACGATCATTTTCCGGTCGTCATGTATTCCTAATAAACCCATATTCTCCTTTTCGTTGATCATTGACAATCATCAATTGAAAATGGTCAATTGCTTTACCAATCCTGTTTTACCACGCCTGTTTTACCAAACCAGGATCTTGTGAATCCAGCCGGTGTCCCCATCCGCATGCTGGATGTGAATCCAGTCCCCTTTTCGCTCCAGGACCTTGAAGGGGACACCCTTTTCCGCCTGGAAAACCGTATCGAAATTGGTTCCGGGGCCGGAACGGACGTTTGAGGGGCCCTTCCGGGTGATCACGGTGTCGGTGCCGGCGATGATATTCTTATGAATCCAGGCCTTGGTCCCTTCAAAATCCTTGAAATAATACCAGTCCCCGGATTTATCGACCTGGATGGTCTCGATGGGGGTGTATTTTTCCGCCCGCCACAGCACCTCGTATTCCGTGCCGGGCCCGGACCGGATATTGGCAATATCCGCGTCCACGCACATCCGCTTGGCCCAGGCCGGGCCGGACAGCAGGATAACCGTCACCAGGATGATAAAAAAAACGGACCCCAACCGGATTGAATCTCGCCTCGCTGAATTCATAATCTCCTCTTGTTTCTCTATGTTTTACGCGGCCATCAACTGTGTGACCGCCTCTTCGATGCCGTCAATGCTGAGTTCGAACATGGGAAAGATCTGGCGGATGGCCATGATGGTCCGCGTGTAGGGCCACATCCGGGCAGGAACCGGGTTGAGCCAGACACTGTGCGGGAAGGTTTCCGCCAGAAACTGCAGCTGATCAATGCTGGCCTTTCCGCTGCGCTCGTGAATATAAATGGATCCGTCCCGCGCCATGAGTTCATAGGGGGCCATGCTGGCGTCCCCCACCAGGATCAGGCGGGTTTCCGGGTCCTTCCGGGAAAAATCCGCCACCCGATGGGGTTTGCGGTACCGGGCCGGATCTTCCCACACGGTATCATAAATGGTGTTGTGGAAAAAGCAGGTTTTTACATCCTTGAACTGGGAACGGGCATAATCAAACAGGGTCTGCACCACCTGGACATAGGGCTCCATGGACCAGCCGCCGTTGTCGATGGCCAGAATCACCTTGAGCCGGTCCTTTAAATCCCGGTCAAAGACGATCTCGATCTCCCCGGCGTTTTTCATGGTCTGGTAGATGCTTTCATCCACGTTGATCCGGTCCTTGGGACCGGCCGGCACCAGGTTGCGGAGCCGCTTGAGCGCCTCTCCCATCAGGGCGTTGGTCAGGGGGCCGGAACGGGAATAGTCCTTGTAGCGCCGCTCATTGGCCACCTTGACCGCGGACTTGTTCTTGGAAACGCCGCCCACGCGCATGCCGCCCGGGTGATACCCGGAATGGCCCACCGGCGAGGTCCCGCCGGTGCCGATCCATTTGTTGCCGCCGTCGTGGCGCTCGGTCTGCTCTTCCAGCCGCTTCTTGAAATAGTCGATCAGTTCGTCCGGCGACATGCTTTTCAAGGCGGATTCGTCGATTCCCAGGGCATCGGCAATGGATTTGGGGTCTTTTAGCCACTGGTCCAGCATGGCTTTAGCGATGCCGTCGAGTTCAAACCCTTCCACGTCCGGCATTTCCGCCCCTTCAAAGAAATGGGCGAATACCTGGTCGAACAGGTCGAAATTGCGCTCGGACTTAATCAGCACCGCCCGGGAGACCGTGTAGAAATCCTCCAGGGAATTGACCATCCCCCTGCTCAGCGCCTTCTGCAGGGTGAGAAAGGAGGTGGGGCTGACGGGGATCCCCGCGTCTTTTAATTTGAAAAAAAATTCGACAAACATGATTTGACTATGCTGTTGTTAGTTCAATATTGCGATTTTATAGTTAAGCCAACCCACCAAGACACCCCCCTGGCCCCCCTCAAGGGGGGATTTTGGGAGAGGTGTCCCGCTCAGAGTTCAAATTCCGCTAATTCCCCATACAGGGTTCGAGAGTGCCCCGCTTTTCCCCCCTCGAGGGGATCGGAGTGTCAAAAGATCTTTCTTCGGCTGATGATGTTGCTGGCCGTGACATAATCCTGGCTTTTCTTGAACAGGACGCCGAGATACGGGATATCGCCCTTGGCCAGCTGCTTGGCCTTGAACTCCGGATCGGCTGCAGCGCCCGCATCCAGTTGATCAGTTCGCGGGTGGCCGGCTTCTTCTCCACCGTGTCGATCTCCCGCATCTGGTAAAAGGCGGCGATGGCGCTCTCCATGAGGTCGTTTTCGATATCGGGAAAATGGACATCGATGATCAGGCGCATCATCTTGGGGTCCGGAAAGGCGATGTGATGGAAATTGCACCGGCCCAGGAACGGATCGGACAGGTCCTTCTTGGCATTTGATGTGATGATGATCACCGGCCGGTGTTTGGCCCGGACGGTCTTATCGATCTCGATGATGTCGAATTCCATCTGGTCCAGAACATCGAGCATGTCGTCCTGAAAATCGGTGTCCGCCTTGTCGATTTCGTCGATCAGCAAGACGGTCCGGGTGTCCGCGGTGAAGGCCTGACCGATCTTGCCCATCTTGATGTAGTCCTCTATCCGGCTGACATCCCGGGTGGAATCGCCGAACCGGCTGTCGTTGAGGCGGGTGAGCGTATCGTACTGATACAGGGCCTCCACCAGCTTCATGTTCGATTTGACGTTTAACACGATCAGGGGCATCTTCAGGGTTTCGGCAATGGCATGGGCAAGCATGGTCTTGCCGGTCCCGGGTTCGCCCTTCAGCAGCAGGGGCATCTCCAGCCCCATGGAAATATTGACGATCTTGGCCAGTTCCTCGTCCAGCACATATTTGCGCGCGCCGGTAAATTCATTGGATTTTGTCTGCTGCAGCATGCTTCTTCCTCAATTTACATATGAAATTAGATTCGATTGCGAATATTTACGTATTCCGGATCCGGTCGGACAGTTCCCGGGTCAAGGTAATCACCTTCAGCGCCTGATCAAGGGCAAGGGAACCGGTCCCGCAGCTGGGCGTAATCAACGACTGCGCGATGATGTCATCCCGTTTGATCCCTAAAGCTTCTAATTGCCGGACCTCGGTTTCCCACAAGGCCGCCAGCGAATCCAGGCTCGCCTCGGCAACCGCCTCGGGGCTGCCGGTGGGAACGATTCCCCAGGCCATGATGCCGCCCTTGTCCATGAATTTCCGGATCTGGCCGGCATAGAGGATGAATTTGTCGAAGAAGGAATAGGCATCGAAGCTGACGATATCGGCGGGTGAATCCAGAATAATGGACCACTCGGCATTGGCGCACACGTGCACCCCGGCAATGCCGCCTTCCTGGTGAACCGCATCGATCACCTCTTTCAGGCACGCATCCACTTCCTCCCTGGAGATGCTGATGAAGGCGGAGGACCCGTACCCGGCCAGGGCGGGTTCGTCCAGGAACATGATCACCGGCACGTTGTAGCGCTTGAGCTGCCGGACCTGCCATCGAGCCTTCAAGGCGATGAGCTTGACGGCGGCGTCACGCAGCTGATCCTGGTAAAAAATGGCCCGGCCGTTTTCATCGACAACGCCCGTGGTGAAGGTGAACGGGCCCGTGACCTGCCCTTTGACCGCTGCCGGGGGTTTCTCCAGTGCATCCATTGCTTCGGTGAACGCGAAAAACCCGGGAGCCACATCGGCGTCCAAGGCAAACCGGGAATCCTGAAGACTTTTTTCATCCTCGCTGATGGCCAGATAATCTTCGAAAAAGGATACCAGCTGCCCATCGAATTCATCTGAAACAGAATTGATGAACACCTTATCGTCTGCCTGGCTCAATCCCGGCATGCCGGGCAGAAACTGCGGGATCATACCTTCCTTTTTAAAGGCGGGCAGCTGAATCCAGATAGGAATGTCGGGTGTATATTCCATCATGAGACGGACGGCCTGATCGTGATCCCTTACCGGCAGACTTCCGATCCAGGCGGGCAGTCCATTGGGGCGAAACGAAGTTGTCAAGGCAGCGTCATCCTTTCCGGCTGACCATATTCCCGACAGCCGATTTGCTTATTAAATCTATTATTTTAAATGATATCTGATGACATGACAAGTTTTTTATATTTTAAATTTTTGCGGGGGACCGGGGAAAAGATTGACAGGAGATGCGGATTTACTTATCTTTGGGGACGTCAAAATGATGAAAATATTTCGAATTCAAAACACATGCGGCCACAACACCGATCCTGGCCACTCAAGCCGGGCCGCATTCAGATACGAGGAGGACATATGTTTGGCATCGGCATACCTGAACTGATCATCATCCTGGTCATTATCCTGATTATTTTCGGCGCGGGAAAGCTGCCCGAAATCGGGGCCGGGCTGGGAAAAGGGATCCAGAATTTCAAGAAGGCGACCAAAGAAGGGGAAAAGCCGCCCGAACAGATCGAGGATAAACGCAAGAACGAATAGCACTGCTGCCACCTCTTTTTCCGCTTCAAGCCTTGTTGATCCCCCACTTTATCAGATTGCCATTAAAACCTCTCCTGCTCTGGCTTTGACACCGGGGAGAGGTTTGTTTTCTATTACAAGCGATTTAAATTGGTCAGGATCTCGTTGAAACCCGCTTCAGCGGCCGCCCGCAACTGCTTCCGGGTTTCCGGCAGAAACGCCACGACCTTCGCCCCGCGTGCATGGAAATATCGGACGATCCGCTTTTGATACAGCGGAATGCGGAAAAAAGCGGGCGGCAGGGCGTAGGTCCGTCCGGTCCGGATGCCCCCTGCGCCGGGCAGCCGCGCCATTACCGCAAGCCCTGCACGCCAGCATTCTTCCTGCCGCGCGTAAAATGTCGCCCCCGTGAACAGGGATTGAAGCATTTCCTCATGTCCTTTCCGCCATGCCAGAAATTTCGTCTTTAAAACAAGTTTTTGCCTGATCCCAGCGGCATCCGCCCATCGGTCCAGTGCGCGGATGGTCCTTTCCCCTGTTTCCGGCTTGATGTCAAAAACCCAGTAAAAATCCGCAAACGCTTCTGCGAAATCATCTAAAAACAGCGGGCTTGACCCGTCCGCAAGTTTCAATTCCGAAAGCGCGCTTCTGGAAATACGGTCCACGGGTACATCCAGATTGAAAAGACGCTTGAGGCTGCGATCGTGGGACAAGACGATATGGCCGTCGCCGGTGATGCGAAGGTCGGTTTCAAGCGCGTCAAATCCCAGGGAAATCGCAGATTGGAACGCACCCAGCGTGTTTTCGATCGCCTCTTCCTTGAACCCGCGATGGCTGATCCATACAGGTGAGGGTCTTATCGCCTGGTCCGTTAGCATCATTTTTTGCCCATTATTTTTTGCAAATTGATTTTTGAAAATGGATTATAAATATGGCACATTGGAGCATATTGGAAAAACATTGGAAAAGATAAGGCAAAATCAAAGGAAAAGGATGGGCCGACAAATCATGGATAATTATCAAAAGATTGCAAAAGAAAACCTGGACCGGCTCTATTCCGCGCTTCCCGCCGATCTTGACGCAAACCTGCCCGCCCGCCGGGAGGGTGACCGGTTTGTATTTAACGCATTTGGCGGGATCTGTACAAAAATCATTTCACTGGCCGGCGCATACGCCTGACCCGGCTATAAAAATCCTAAAAAATCGGCACCAGGGCGTATCCCTTGTTCTGATAACCGATGGAGGAAATCCAGCCGTTTCCCACAGGGGTCAACTCCGGCAGCAATTTGCGCTTGTCGACCCCGAATGCGTTCATGGCCACTTCGCAGACTTCCAGTCTCACCCCCGCATTTTTCAGCTGGGTCAGCACGTGGGCGATCTTTCCGGCCTGCTGATTTTTCTCACCCGAAACCCCTTTGCCCTCCCTGGTCAGCAGCTTCACGGAAGGCCCCATGAAAACCACCACAAAGTCCGGATTTTTGGCCACATCGGTGATATACTTGTTTTGATAGGTAATGAGAACCAGCTGCAGATGGTCAACCGCACCCTGGGGATTGTCCATGCGGAAATCAAAAATGGTGTTTACCGAATTGAGCCCTCGCAGCGCCCGGTAATCCTGGGCAAAAACGGTTGTCGAGGAGGCGGATACCAGGCACAAGGCCAAGATCAGAATGAAGATCAGATTTTTTTTAACGATCGCATTCATTTTCGGGTCTCCTTTTTCTTCCGGTTTTTTCAATTAATGCCGGCCGCGTTGCCTTCCGGTCTTATCAACAGAATACCCATTCTGCGCACATGTTCAAGCGAAGGGAAATCAGGCGTTAACGGCGGACTCGGGTTGCCGCCCGTATTTTTTTCGCCTGATTGCGCGGGATAAGACGCAAAGGGTCAACGAGTAAATCAAAATCTTAAGATTTAAAGGCGTTCTGCCGGAAAGGATTGGGCTGTCTTTTTGATCTGGTCATGGCGGAAGCAGTCTGTGGTATGATCGTTGACCATGCCGACGGCCTGCATGAAGGCGTAACAGATGATGGGACCGACAAAGGTGAAACCGCGCATCTTCAGGTCCTTGCTCATGGCCGTGGATTCGGCGGTGGTGGCGGGGATTTCCTCAATGGATGCCCATTGATTCTGTCTGGGCGCGTAATCCACGTACTGCCAGATGAAACGGGCGAATGAACCGCATTCTTTTTGAATTTCGACGATTCCCTGGGCGTTTCGAATGGCCGAGGCGATTTTCAAGCGGTTGCGGATGATGGTTTCGTTTTCCTGCAGTTCCCGGAAATGGGCTTCATCGTAGCGGGCAACCTTTTCCGGATCGAATTGGTCAAATGCCTGGCGGTAGTTTTCCCGTTTTTTCAAGACGGTAAGCCAGCTGAGGCCGGCCTGGGTGCCTTCCAGCACCAGCATTTCGAACAGCTTCCGGTCGTCATAGACCGGCACCCCCCATTCCTGATCATGATAGGCGATATACAGGGGATTGCTGGTACACCAGGCGCAGCGGATTTTATCCATGCTCATTATTCCGTAAACCATTTGTATATTATAAAAGAACCAGCATCAGTGTATCATTTTCGTTCCTTATGTCAACTATTTAAAAATTCTGGAAATATGATGAAAGCAAGTGGATCGGCATTAGAATTTGGTGGGCCAGTTGGCCAGCCGGTGCTCGCCGATGCCGCCGGTCCTGCGGTTGACGGCCGCCTCCAGGGCGCGAATAATGAACTCCCGGGTCTGCCGGGGGTCGATGATGTCATGAATATAATGCATGCCGGCGGCGCCATAAGGGGAGGCGTCTTCCACCATCTGCTGCAGCAGGGACTGGTATTCCGGTGATTTTCGCATTTCATCCGTGAGGTTTCGGCCGTAGACCACGTTTGCGGCAATGGCCGGATCCACGAAGCTGATTTCAGCCGACGGCCAGGCCACGATAAAATCCGCCCCGCACCCGGAACCGCACATGTTCCAGAAAGCCATGCCGTAGCTCTTGCGCACCACCACGGAAATCCTCGGGACCGTGAGCTGCCCCAGGGCGTTCATGTAGTTCATGACCTTGGCCCCCACCCGCTTGCGCTCCGCCTCCATGCCCACCAGGAAACCGGGGATATCATGGAAAAACAGCAGCGGAATATTGAACGAATCGCACAGGCACAGGAAACTGGTCACCTTGTCGATTCCGTCGGTGTCCATGGCGCCGGCATTGAACATGGGCTGGTTTGCCACGATCCCCACGCTCTTTCCGCCCATCCGGGCCAAAGACGTGATCACCGCCTGGCCGAAATCGGGCTTGATGGGAAACAGGCTGTCCGTGTCCACGATGCAGGAAAGCACCTTGTGCATGTCATAGCCTCTGTTCCGCTGCTCGGGCACCAGGTCCAGGATGTTTTCCATACCCGCACCCGAGCCTTCCGGTACGGTATATACCGGGGGAACTTCGCCGTTATGGGAGGGCATGTAGGAGAGGTACTGCCGGATCAGGTCGAAGCACTGCGTCTCATCTTCGGCCACCCGGTCGATGTTTCCCGTGATTTCCGCGTGCACCCGCCACCCGCCGAGTTCCTCATCGGTGGCCGATTCGCCCAGGGCCAGTTTGAGCACCCGGGGGCCGGATACGCCCATGGCGCTTCCTTTTACCTGGACCACGAAATCCGACAGGCAGGCCATCCAGGTAGGCATTCCGTAGCATTCGCCCATGATGCCCGTCACCATGGGCGTCTGCCGGACCCGGCTCATGATATGCAAATAGGCTTCGAAGTGTCCTCCGCCAAAAGAAGCCAGGCCTTTTGATCCCATGATATCGGGCATGCGGGCGCCGCCGGCCTCCCCCAGGTAGACCACGGGAATCCCCTTGCGGGCGG
The DNA here is from genome assembly GCA_963826785.1 of uncultured delta proteobacterium. Taxonomy (GTDB): domain Bacteria; phylum Desulfobacterota; class Desulfobacteria; order Desulfobacterales; family Desulfosalsimonadaceae; genus CAWGYD01. Next base: position 680,771 of record CAWGYD010000006.1, on the reverse strand, counting down.
CATGCACTTTCAGCTCGCCTTCCTTGCGCCCGGCAATCCGGCTGGAAGTGGCGGCCAGCACGGTAAAATCATTGACTACGATGACCACTTCCCGGCCGCCGATCTTTCCATAGCCGCCGATTTTGCTGTCGGCCGGGGTCTTGTCTTCCATGCCGGGAACATCGGAATGGTTGAACATGCCCGTTTCCAGAAATGTGCCCGGATCCAGCAGATGATCGATCCGCTCCCGGGCGCTCAGCCTCCCCCGGGCATGCTGTCGCTCGACCTTTTCCGCACCCCCCATTTGAAGGGCTTTTTCTTTTCGTTCGGCCAGTTCCTTGACTTTATCTTCGAAATTCATGTCCGCCCCCGTATTAAAATGAAAGATTGTCTCGATCCCCGTTTTTCATTTTCCATTAACCAGGGTGCGGTTGTCAATAAAAAGAACGAACGTTCGCTTTTTCATCATCTGCTGACGCTATTTGCCCGATAAAGGCGAATCATGCAGGCGGTTTGACACAGACCGTTTGCCACCCCATTATTTATCTGCAAAAAATGGGGATAAGGAGGCACAAGACAGATGCGAATAAAGATGATCATCATACTGTTGACAGTCGGACTGTTCATCGGCTGTGCAGCAAAAATACCCAGGGAAGTGACCTCAAGAGTCACCTACAAAGGCGACTTCAAAACCCTGCAGGCATCGCCACAACGTTTTAAAGGCGAATTTGCCATACTGGGAGGAGCGGTGATCTCAGTGGAGAACCGGGAAAAAGGGTCCGTCATGACCGTTCTCCAGTATCCGCTGGACTCGGACTTCCGGCCCCAGACGGAAAAAAACACCGGCGGTCGTTTCCGGGTCGTCTCGGATCAGTTTCTGGATCCGGCGGTGTATCAACCGGGAACGCTGGTTACCGCGGCCGGTGAAATCGAGGGGGGTGAAACCCGGCCCATCGGCGACTACAGGTATGTATACCCGGTCATCAACGGCCGCATCTGGACATGGAAGCCCGAGTCCGGGGGATTTCCCCGCATCAGCTTCGGCCTGGGCGTGGGAACGGTTTTCTGATCCTGAATGCGGGTATGCACCTGACAAAAAGGCCATGCACGATATAAACCTGCTTTATACCCTTTTTGCCGCCATTCTCATCCTGCTGGGAACCTATTCGGGTTTTCAGCGGCTGTATCTCTCCGTTCCGCTTCTGGCCCTGGTTCTGGGCGTGGCCATCGGTCCGGCCGGTTTCCAGCTGGTTCATCCCGGCAGCTGGCAGCTCAGGATGGACATCGTGGAAGAACTCTCCCGGATCACCCTGGGGATTGCACTGGTGAGCGTAGCCCTGCGCATCCCCGGTGATTTCCTGCGTCAATACGCGGGCTCCATCGTTTTGATACTCCTTTTAATGATGCCGTTCATGGCAGCCGCTGCCGGACTGATGACCTTCTTCTTCCTCGATCTCCCTTTCTGGGTGGCCATGCTGATCGGAACGGCGCTGACGCCCACCGATCCCGTACTGGCATCGTCAATCGTGACCGGCAAACTGGCCGACCGCTCCATCCCCGGACGGCTTCGCCATTTTTTATCCGCGGAATCCGCCAGCAATGACGGACTGGCCTATGTGCTGGTCCTTTTTCCGCTGCTGGTCATGGGGCATTCGGTCAAATCGATTCTGCCGTGGGGGGTGGTCGGGGTGATCCTGTGGGAAGTCGGGGTCGCCGCCCTGATCGGAGGCGCCATCGGCTTTCTGACAGGATCGATCCTGCGTGTGACGCGCAAATATGAGTGGATCGCCGAAATTCATATCCTGGGGTATTCCGTGGCAATGGCCCTGCTCGCCCTGGGGGCGGCCAAACTCATCCGCAGTGACGGCATCTTCGCCGTCTTTATCGCCGGACTGGCCTTCAAAATGAGGGTGAAGGAGCACGCCCAGGTGGAGGATATCCGGGTACAGGAAGCGGTGAACAATTATTTCACCATTCCCGTCTTTGTCCTGCTGGGAATGGTGATTCCGTGGGATCTGTGGATGGATCTCGGATCGGCCGGCATTGTGCTCTGCCTGCTCATACTGGCGTTCAGACGGCTGCCGGGGATATTTTTATTCGGCCGCTATTTCCGTCCACTCACCTCTTTCCGGGACCGACTGTTTATCGGCTGGTTCGGTCCCATCGGCATTTCCTCACTTTATTACATCTCTTTTGCTTACCGCAAAACCAACATGGAAATGATCTGGTCCATCGGCACCCTGGTAATCTGCGCCTCGATTCTGGCCCACGGGGTCACCGCCACCCCCATGACCCTGCTCTATGAGAAGCATTCCCGTGCTGCGGAAACGGATCTGACCTGATATCCGATTGCTACAACTGGATCCCCACCGGCATGCTCAGCCGGGAACTGTCTGGCCGCACTTTGAATGCGAAGGAAATGAGATCGGCAGACTACCGTTTTTCCCGGCCCACGGCTTCTTTTTTGTAGCGGCGCTTGCTGGGCCGCTCCCGCTCCATACGGGTGTAATTCTGATCGAGGCCGAATTCCACCTTGAATTCAGTAGCCTTGACAATCGGTCGAACCGCCCGGTTCTGCCGGACCATTTCGACGATGCCATAACGCTGCATGGTATTCAATGTGCGTGACAGGTTGCTTCGCCTTCTTCCGGTGGCCATCTCCAGTTCTTTTAAAGAGGCGGGTTTTCGCTCTTTGATGACCTTCAGGAGTTCACGGTTTTCGCTGCTCAGAATCTGCGCCATGGATTTGATGGAATCAAACCAGACTTTCGGTTCGGTTCTTTTGGGTTCATATTCGCCTCTCGCTATGGCGATGGATCGTTTTCTATATTCTTCTCGGGGCATAATCCCAATTTTCAATGTTTTGCTTGCCATTATTGTTCTCCCTTGCATTTATATTTTCCGCCTCAAGCTGAAATGACCGCAGCGGATACATAGAGTTGAATGATTGTTCATAAATATACGGCCAGTCTGTTGACCGTGCAATGCCGAAATGTGCCGCGTGGCTTGCAAAAATAATTTTTGAATCCACTTCATCCGGTGAAGATATCAATTATAATCACTCTTTTCATTCGCTGATGAAAAATTTGGCACCCCTGATCTTTTTTGAATTTTTTAAATTTCACCTTAGATCGATAAGCAATTGACCCGGGCATATGAACTCCTGGTTTACCTTTTTTAACACCCATTGCCGTTCTTTTTCATTCCCTCAGATCATACAATAATCATCAAATGGCATTAATGCATCAGTTTGGGCAGGAAGCGGGTAAGCGACAGGAGCAGTTCAGGGAAGATGCCGAACAAAAGGGTGCCGGCCAGGCAGATCCCGGCCGCAAGGCTGTATTCCCGACCCGTTTCCGGAAGCAGAAGGCCGGGGTCAGGCGCACGGGTGTAGAGATGGGCGATAACGGCGACATAATAGTAAAGCGCCACGGTCATATTGATCACGGCAAGGATCGCCAGCCACAGGTAATTGGCTTTCATGGCCGCGGCCAGCAGCAGGATTTTTCCGGCAAATCCCGCAAGGGGCGGAATGCCGGCCAGGGACAGCAGGGAAAGGGCGAGCACGGCCGAAGGAAACGGGGCGATGCGGCCAAGCCCTTTTACCGCGTCGAGGCTGTCGGTGCCAAAGGTTCTTTCCACCTGGGAGACCACGGCAAAGGCACCGAAATTCATGAACAGGTACGCCGCCAGGTAATATCCCATCGCGCTGACAGCCCCGGGAACGGTTTCGGCCGCCGCCAGTGCCATGAGCATATACCCGGCCTGGGCGATGCTGGAGTAGGCCAGCAGGCGCTTCAACCGTTTCTGCCGCAGGGCGGCCAGGTTGCCCAGCACCATGGTGACGGCCGCCAGGACGGCCATCAGGTCGGGCCAGTGGACCCTTCCCCCGGCGTACACGGCCAGCAGCAGACGCAATAACCCCGCAAACCCGGCCACCTTGGGCACCACAGACAAAAAGGCGGCGATGGGGGCGCTGCTTCCCTGGTAGACATCGGGTGCCCAGAAATGAAACGGCACCACCGTCATTTCAAATGCATACCCCATCAGCAGCAGCCCCAGGGACACCGCCAGCCAGACCCCGGGCCCTTGTTGCGTAAGAAGCGCACCGATCCGGTTGATGTTCAGGCTGCCGGTCAAACCATATAGGAAGGTGAGGCCATAGGCCATGATGGCCAGGGCGGCAGCCGCATAGATAAAATACTTGAGCATGGCTTCATTGGCCAGGGGATCGTCGCGCCGCAGTCCCACCAGGAGGTAGGAGGCCAGGGAAAGCATCTGGAGAAACAAAACGATCAGAACCAGATCCAGGCTTGAGGCAAGCCCCATGCATCCCAGGGTGGAAAACAGGATGGCCGGCGGGGCGTGGGCCAACTGCGCGTGATCCCGGAAATAAGCCCGGCAGAGGATCAGGGTAATCAGCGCCCCGGCCTCGATGATAAGCTTGAACCCGTTACCGAAACCGTCCACCGCATAGGTGCCGCAGAAAATGGACATGGGTGCCCAGCCAAGCATGCGCGCGGTCAGCCCCATGGCCAGAACAACACCCGCCATGGCGGTTAAAACCGGCACTTGAACACCGCGGCCCCGGACCCAACCGGCCACCGGCACCAGGGCCAGGGCCAGTCCCGCAATGACCAGCTCCGGGTAAATGGCCCAGAGTTCCATGGGGCATGCGCCGCCGCCCATATCAGATCCCGATCCGGGAAATCCACCGGGTGGTTCCGGCGATCACCTGCAGCAGGTAATAGGGAAGGATGCCGATCAGCAGGGACAAAAACGCCAGTGGCGCCACCGCCCACGTCTGCCCCGCCCCCATGTCATGCATGGCCGGCAGGTCCGCCGCCGGCTCCCCCATCATGATCGCCACCAGCACCTTCAGATATACGGCCGTGGTGATGATCAGTGAAATGACCACCAGAATGGCCGCCCAGAGCCGAAAATCCACCGTGGCGCCGATCACCTGGAATTCCGCCACAAACCCCGACAGGCCGGGAAGCCCCAGGGAGCCGAACGCAAGCAGCCCCAGCAGACCGGAGTACAGGGGAAGCCGGCCCATCAATCCCCCGAAGCGGCTCAGGTCACGGGTGCCCGAGGCATCCTGGAGGATGCCGACCATGAAAAACATCCCGCCGGTGAGCAGACCATGGCTAACCATCTGGTAGACCGCACCATTCAACCCCAGCTGACGGATGTCGGGATTTTCCGACAGGGCCCATACGGCCGCCCCCAGCATCACGTAACCCATGTGGTTGATGGAGGAATACGCGATGAGGCGTTTGAAATCATTCTGGGCCAATGCGGCCAGCGCCCCGTACAACAGGGAAACCACCGCCAGGGCCAGCAGCACCCATCCATATTGCCTGGCCGTTTCCGGCAGGATGGGCAGCAGGATCCGGATCAGCCCGTATCCGCCCATCTTCAGCTGAATTCCCGCCAGGATGACGCTCCCCTCGGTGGGGGCCTCCACATGGGCATCCGGCAGCCAGTTGTGGATGGGGAAGGTGGGGATTTTCACCCCGAATCCCAGCAGCATGCCGGCAAAGGCCAGGGCGGCGGCCACCGGCCGGCCGGCAAACGGGCGGGCCGCGATGATGTCCGCCAGGGAAAAAGTGAGCGGGTCCGTGTTGAGATAGAGCCCCAGGAAGGAAAGGAGCATGAACAGGGACCCTGCCCGGGTGTACAGGAAGAACTTGACGGCCGCATACCGGCGCTGCTCGTGGCCGTAGATGCCGATGATGAAATACATGGGGACCAGGCCCACCTCGAAAAACAGGTAGAACAGCAGCAGGTCCCGGGCCGAGAACAGGCCGATGAGGCCGGTCTCCATCAACAGAAACAAAAGGGCGTGCGCCTTGACCTTATCTTTCTGCGGCAGCACGTAAATCATCACCAGAAATGTCAGCAGGGCGGTCAGCGCAATCAGCGGCAGGGAAATTCCATCCACCGCCACGTCATAGGAAGCCCCGATGCTGGGGATCCATGCAGCGGTGGTGCGCCATTGGAGGATCGAACCGGCCGGATCGTAGCCGAACCACAAGACCAGGCTGAAAACGAGGTTCAGCCCTGCTGTCGCCAACGCCCCCCGCCGGACCCATTCCGGTTTTGAACCCGGCAGAACCAGCAGGGCCAGCCCGGCCAGCATAGGAAAAAATATGGTGAGATTGAGCATGTTCTTCTCCTTGCGCTAAAGGGCAAACCAGACCAGGAATCCGCCGAGCGCCACCAGAAGCGCCCAGATGAAAAGGCCCAGCGTATAGAGATAGAGCTTGCCTGACTGCAGCTGCACAAGCCGGCCCCCCGACCGCCCGAGCAGGCCGGCAAAACGGTTCATCCCGAGGGCAAATCCGGCCAGTTCGATCCTGTCCACCCCGAGAGCGGTTTTCAGGGTCCATCCTGTGGCCGCCCGGGCACCCCGGTCCAGGTTTTCCTCAAGGACGGTCACTACCGCCGCGGTATCCAGAGACAGCTTCTTTACGGCCCCTGCCGCCCGGTCCAGCCCCCGTTCACATGCCGTCAACCCGGATGCGCCAAGAATGGCCATGCGGCCAAATCCTTGCGTGCCCCTGTTCAGATTTCTCTCCAGAAGGGAAAAAATTTCTCCCAGCGCCGGCCGGGGGCCGTATCGGAATACATGCCCGGCGCCGTACCCGATACCGGCCAGGCCCGCCAGAACAGCTGCAATTTTCCAGTACAGGGCCAGTTCGGGGCCTTGCACAAACGCCACCAGATGCCCGATCCTGCCCGACAATGCCCAACCGGCACCCGCGGCAAAAATGGCCAGCCCCGACATTGCAAACAGAACCACCCTGCCCGGTTCGCTGGCCCTGGGGGCCGGTGCCCCGGGCCAGGGGCCGAAAACGGCCATGGCGGCCCGGCTGATGTAAATGCCGGAAATGGCGATCAGCAGCACCAGGAACACGGGGTAAAAGGTTCCCCGGGATGCAGCCATGGCCAGTATCCGGTCCTCGCTGAAAAAACCGGAAAAGGGCCAGATGCCGGAAAGGGCCAGACCCGAAAGGGCAAATATGGTCGCGGTTGCCGGCATTTTTCGCCACAGGCGTCCCGTCCTGGAAATATCGCGGGTCTTTGCGCCATGCTCTACGGAACCGGCAGCCAAAAACAGGGTGGCCTTGAAAAACCCATGGGTGGTCAGGTGAAACAGGGCCGCCAGGGGTCCGGCCAGGCCCAGGGCAAAAAACATTTCGCCCAGTTGTGAAATGGTGGACCAGGCCAGAATCCGTTTGAGATCGTTCTGCACGGTGGCGGTCAATGCCGCGAAAAGTGCGGTTGCCGCCCCCATCCATAAAATGACGGTCAACACGTGGGGGGCCGCCTGAAAGAGCGGATAGAGGCGCAGGATCAGGTAAACCCCGGCCGCGGCCATGGTGGCCGAATGGATCAGGGCGGAGACCGGGGTGGGGCCGGCCATGGCCGGCGGCAACCAGGCGGAAAGCGGCAATTGCGCGCTTTTTCCCGCGGCCCCTGCCAGCAGCAGAAGCGCGACCAGTGTCAGCATTCCGGGAGCAGCCGAACCATCCCCCACTTTTTCCAGAAATCCCCCCATATCCGTGGTGTGGGCCAGGAACAGGGCCAGCAGCCATCCCAGGAGGAACCCCGCATCCCCCGTCCGGGTGATCAAAAATGCGTTTCTCGCCGCCCCGGGCGTCTCCTTCCGGTCGTACCAGAACCCGATGAGCAGAAAAGAGGCCAGCCCCACCCATTCCCAGGCGGCAAACAGGACGATAAAGGAACCGGCCAGCACCAGCATCAGCATGGCGCCGGTAAAAAAGGCCATCTGGGCGAAAAACCGGGACCGGCCCGGATCTTTGCCCATGTACCCCACTGCATGGAGATTGACGAAAAACGCCACTGCCGCAACGAATATGGCGGTATAAAACGAAAGCGAATCGAGCAGGAGCCCCACGGTGAGCTCATATGCGCCCCCGACGCCCCATCGGGCATCTAATTTTACCGGGACATTTCCCGACAGGAAGTACAGGCTGATCAGTGAGGCGGCGGTTGCAGCCGTGCTGATCCATCCCCCGATTCGGCCCCCGATCCGGGCAAGCCTTGGGCCGGAGGCGGCAATGACCAGTGCGGCCGCCAGGGGAAATACGGGCACCGCTATGAGCAAAAGCCCGTTCATCCTTTGAGTTCCGTGAACTTGTCCACCTGAACCGTCTTGCGGTTGCGGTACAAAAGCATCATGATGGCCAGCCCCACGCCCATTTCCACCGCCCCCACGGTGACGATGATGATGAGAAACATCTGGCCGCTGTAATCACCGGGATTCACGAAGCGCCAGAAGGTCACGATGTTGAGCCCCACCGCATTGAGCAGCACCTCGATTCCCATCAGGATCATCACGGCCGTCCGCTGGGCGATGACGGCATATATCCCCACGGCAAAGAGGATGGCCGCCACGACAAGATATGGGGTAATGGGGATGGTCATCATGGCATGTCATCCCTGTGGGTGTCGGGAATTTGATTTCTCCGGAAACGGGCAGGGGCCGGACCGGTTCGAGCCGGTCTTCGTCGATGGGCTGGGGATCGCCTTTTTTCCCCGCACGGTCTTCCCGGCCGGGATCATTTGAGAACCGGCCGGCGCGCCCCATCAGCACCGCGCCGAAAATACCGATGAGAATCAGCCCGCCGGCCCCTTCGAAGGCCATCATGTATTTGCCCATGAGCAGGTCTCCCACTTTTTTTGCCGAATCGGTTTCCGGGAGGTGTTGGGCCACCTTCCAGACTGGCTGGAGCAGCAGCAGGGCCACCAGTACCATTCCGGTGATCACCCCGATGACCGCTGCCAGTTTTTTTACCGGGGTGGTCATGGACATCCCTTTCATGTCCATATGCTCCATCTTTTCGGGGACGATGCCCGCGGAGAAGAAATCCTCCACCGGGGACATGTTCATCCCCGCCATCATGGAGCCGCCGGGATCGTGTGAAAACATCACCATGAACAGGATCATCACCAGCATGCCGCCGATGTACATCATCACCTGCAGCAGGGCCAGCAGGTCGGCCAGCAGCAGGATAAACAGGCCCGCCACCCCGATGAAGGAGGCCATCAGGAAAATGCCGGACCGGAACATGCTCATGGTGGTAGCCATCCCGACGGCGCCGGCCACGGAGATAAAGGCAAAGATGAAGAAGGAGGCCCATTGGGCCATCGGATGCAGTATCATTTCACTCCCACCCCCAGCAGGATTTCCAGCCCCACCAGCAAAACATTGGCCAGCCCCACCGGCGTGAGCACCTTCCAGGAAAACTGAAGCATCTGGTGCGTCGTCAGCGGCTGGATTTGCGATCCGGCAACGGTGAGCAAAAGCATCATCAGCAAGGTCTTAAGCAGCATCCATACCGGTCCCGGCAGCAGCGGCCCCTGCCAGCCCCCCAAAAACAGGACCGCGCCCATGGCCGATACCGCGAACAGCAGCCCGGACATGGCCACGCGCCAGATAACGGCATATCCGCCGCCATAGAGGGTCAGCACCCCGTAATCGATTTTTCTGGAAAACGCTTCCACAAACGGGGGCCGAAAACTCTGCATGAGGGCGGTCACCACATAGAGGGCAAATCCGACGGGCTGGGTGACAATGAACCAGAGCCCGGACTGGGCCTCCACGATTTTGACGGTGGAAAGGGATTTTGCCATCATGATGGCCCCGATATAGGCCAGGCCCAGCGGGATCACATAGGAGATTAGCTGGGCCGTGGCGCGGTAGTAGACTTCCGCGCCATCGGGCGTGTTGGCCCCCCATCCGCCCATGGCCAGCCCCAGTACCGTAAAATCCACCACCACGATGAAATAGAAGACGCCGATCCCCAGGTCCGCCCCGATCCAGGTTCGGCTGAAAGGGATGACCACCAGGGCCGCGGCAACGCCGAAAAGGGCGCTGACCGGTCCGGCCGCATACATCCAGCGGTCCGCGCGGGGGGTTGACGGCACGGTAGTGAAATTGACCGGACGGGCAGGGCCCGCTTCATACCGGGTGCCGTAGACCCGCCGTTCGATCTGCTGGGTGAGCCAGGCCCCGGCGGCAAGACCCGCCATCAGATAAAATGCCGTCAGCACTACTCCCACTTGAACCCCCCCATGCCCCAGGCGTAACTGATCCCGGCCGCCAGCAACCCGATAAATACCAGCATATCCATAAAAGCCTTTACCCCGTGTTTCACGAAAACCACCGCCCATGGGTACATGAAAATCATTTCCATGTCGAAGGAGATAAATATCAGCGCGTAAACCGGGTACCCGATGAGATACGGGTGCCAACCCGTCGGCACATCCCGCGCCTGCGGTTTCGGCCGGAAGAGGGCCGCCCCGATCAGGGCCAGGCCCAGCACCATCAACCCTACCATTCCCACCAGGGCATATCGGCTCAATGTGATCGGCATCATTTCATCGCTTTCGGTTTAAAGACGGACAGGGCATGCCCGGTTCTTCTTGATTTGAAAACACCGCCTGCGCGCAATTTTGAACTGATTTGATGATAAGGATACCTTAAACGTCTCCTGAATATGAATGGGGTCAAACCTGTAGTTTCCGATTCGAAGGCCTTTATTTTGGTTTTTAAGATATCACGGGATCACAATGACGCCTTCCCGCATGGACTTGTTCCATGTTAGCCAAAGTTAAAAAAATCCATTATCCGTAAGTTTAGCTAAATAATTGATTTTTTTCTAAATTCCTTGACAAACATATCAATAAAAAATATATTTCAGCACCTTTCATGCTGCCCGACAAAGCACAACGGCGTGTTTTAGCGAGCAAAAATAGAGGAACAAGACAAAGGCGTCTTATCCGGTTTTTCCGGGAAAGACGTTTTTTTATGCGTGCCATCCCGTAAATAAACCCTTTGAATGATATTTTCGACCACACCTACCGTGGAGCATTGGAAATTGGATAGGATACAAAAGCTTCTGGAATCAAAAAAACGCCTCGTCCGCAATCTTGAACTTCCCTGCAGCGTCGCAAAGGGCGAGGAAGAAGGGGGCTGCGGGGTCGTCGGCTTCTGCTGCACCCAGCCGGTGGCCGGACGCCACATATATGAGCCGTCGCGGCTGATGCACAACCGCGGAAACGGAAAAGGCGGGGGAATCGCCGCCGTCGGCCTGGTCCCGGAGCAGCTGGGGGTCAGCCGGGAAATCCTGGACACCTGCTACATGATTCATGTGGCCTATCTGGACCCGGAGGTCCGGCCGGCGCTGGAGGAAAAATACATCACGCCCCATTTCGATGTGAAAGCCTCAAACGACGCTGGACAAAGTGGACGACTGGACAGCCGTCAGTGGACTGGAAGTCAGGCCGCCGGATGTGTGGCGGTATTTCGTCCGGGTGAAGGAAGATGTCCTTGCCACCTTTATAGAAGAAAACGGGTTTGAGGGATTCGCCCCCCGGGAAGCCGAAGACGAGTTTGTCAACCAGAACAGTTTCCGGCTCAACCAGGAATACTACGCGTCGCTTAAGGATCAGCAGGCATTTGTCCTGTCCCACGGCCGAAACATCATGATCCTGAAGGTGGTCGGCTATGCCGAAGCCATCGTAAAATACTACAAGATCGAAGATCTGGCCGCCCATGCCTGGATCGCCCACCAGCGGTTTCCCACCAAGGGGCGGGTCTGGCATCCCGGCGGCGCCCATCCCTTTGCCGGGATCAACATGGCCCTGGTCCACAACGGCGATTTCGCCAATTACCACTGCGTTACCGAATACCTGCTCCAGCGCAACATCTTCCCGCAGTTTATCACCGACACGGAGGTGTCCGCCCTCATGTTCGACCTGCTCAACCGGACCTACAAATACCCGCTGGAGTACATCATCGAAGCGCTGGCGCCCACCACGGAACTCGATTTTGACCATCTGCCCGCCGAAAAGCAGAAGATCTACCGGGCCATCCAGGCAACGCACATCCACGGCTCGCCCGACGGCCCCTGGTTTTTCATCATCGCCCGCAACATTCCCGAAAAGAATAAATTCCAGCTTCTGGGCATCACCGACACCTCCATGCTGCGGCCCCAGGTGTTCGCCTTCGCGGACGGAGAGGTGCAGGTCGGTCTGATCGCATCCGAGAAGCAGGCCATCGACGCCACGCTCACCAGCCTGGCCAAAGACGACAAGCGGATCTGCCCGGTGGCGGACCGGTACTGGAACGCCCGGGGCGGCAGCCACACGGACGGCGGGGCGTTTATCTTCAATCTGGCGCCGGATGCTTGCCGGCAATATGCGGATCAGCTGCACGGACAAGTTCGGCGCGGCAGTTCCCCTGCCGGAGCAATCCGAATCATGCGATTTTACAAAACGAAGGATCACCGGCGCCCCATCCGGAAATTGAGAGCAGGATCAACGGCTGCATGGAAACCGGCGATGCCGCCGATATTTTCGCCGCTGTCCGTGACGCGGTTCCCGGCTGGAATTTCGACGATGTGGGCGCCGCCTGCCAGGCGATCCGGAAAAAGGGGAAAAATCCCCGGTTTACCCGCAGGGCGATTCAGTCATTGACGCTGCTCAACGATCTTCGATATCCGACCGGTGCCAAGAAAAGAAGCCATCTGCTGCATATTGTCCACGGGGAACTCGACCGCCTCTTCGGCAGCCTCCCGCCCATTGACGCCGGGGACGCGGAGAAAAGCCCCTACCGCCTGATCGATTTTGACACCCGCCATTGTCTGAGGGCGCCGCTTTCCGGCGAAGACCACCCTGGTGATCAACGCGCATGGGTTTCCTCCGGAAGGCGATGACTGCGACGCGGCGCTTCTGGTGGACGCATTTATTAAAGGATGGCGAAAATTTATCTGCTACCGGTGTTCGGGCCAGCGATATGTCGGGTGCGGACTCGGACCGGACACGGATGACGTGGTCATCGACGTGTACGGGAGCTCGCGGCGATTACCTCGCCTCCGGGATCGACGGGATGGCCGTTACGGTTCACGGCAATGCCCAGGATCAGCTGGGGCAGATTTTCAAGCGCGGCAAACTGGTGGTCTACGGCGATGTCGGCCAGACCTTCATGTACGGCGCCAAGGGCGGGGTGGTCTATGTGATGGGCAATGCCGCCGGCCGGCCCGCTCATCAACTCCGTGGGGCGGCCCCGGGTGGTGATCAACGGCACGGCGCTCGACTTTCTGGCCGAATCGTTCATGGCCGGAGATCCCCACCAGGGGGGCGGGTTTGTCATCGTAAACGGCATCCGGTTCGATGATGACGGCGCCATCGTTCCCCTGCCCCAGCCCTATCCCGGCGGCAACCTCTTCTCGCTGGCCTCCGGCGGGGCCATCTATATCCGGGACCCGCACGGCATCATGGTGGACGGACAGTTAAACGGCGGCATGTTTCTCCCCTTAACCGATGCGGACTGGGAGCTGATACGGCCGTACCTGACGGAAAACGAACGGCTTTTCAATATCCGCATCGAGGACCTGCTAACCATCGACGGTAAATCGATGCCCCCGGAAAGCGTCTACCGCAAAGTCGTCCCCTCCGCGGTGGGCGCGGCCATGAAAAAGGCGATGGAAAAGCCGCGCGAGATGGAAACGGTGGGGGACCTGAGCAATTAGGATGATCATATGACGATTCGAATCAAAAAAGGCCAAACAGGGATACGCGATACGGTGGCAAAGATGTCCGGCGTGGATATCGGTCTTTGCTATCAATGCCGTAAATGTTCATGCGGGTGCACCGTTTCAGGCCATGTCCCGTCTCCCCCTTCCGAACTGATCCGCCGCCTGCAGCTGGGCGCCGGCAATGAACTGCTTTCAAACAGCCTGATCTGGACGTGCGTCTCGTGTGAAACCTGCCATGCCCGCTGCCCCATGGGGATCGATCTGGTGTCGGTCATGGATGTGCTGCGCAAACTGGCCGTCGAGCGAAACGCCGCCGTCCCGGAAGGCAACATCCCGCTGTTCAACCGGGCTTTTCTCAAGACCGTCAAGATTTTCGGCCGCACCTATGATCTGGGGCTGATGGCCCTGTATAAAAGCGGCACTTCCTCCTACGGACGGGACTCGGACAAGATCCCCGTCATCTTCAGGAAGAAAAAAATCGCCATCCTTCCCTCCTGGAGCCCCAACCGGAAAACGGTGAAGCGGATATTTGCCAAAGTCAGGCAAAACAAGGAAATTTTATAATGAAATATGCCTATTATCCCGGGTGTTCCTCGGAATCGTCCGCCCGCGACCAGCATGCATCCAGCCTCGCCGTGGCCCGGGCGCTGGGCATCGACATGATCGAAATCAAGGGCTGGTCCTGCTGCGGCGCCACGCCGGGACACCAGACCGACCGTTATCTGGCGGCGAGTCTTTCGGCGGCGAACCTGGTGCTGGCCAAAGACATGGGCCTCGATGTGGTGGTGAACTGCGCCGCCTGCTACAACCGTCTGAAAACGGCAAATTACGAAATCGAAAACCATCCGGGCATGCGCGCCAAAATCGCCGATGCCATCGGCCGGGATTACGACGGTTCGGTCAAGGTAAAGCATCTGATGGAAGTGCTTTTCGAAGACTGCGGCATGGATTTTCTTGAAAAAGCAATCACCCGCCCCTTGAACGGATTCAAGGTGGCCTCTTATTACGGGTGCCTGCTGGTCCGGCCCCACGAGGTCACCCGTTTCGACGACCCGGAAAACCCCCGGTCGATAGACACCCTGGTCACGGCCCTGGGCGGACAAAGCCTGGACTGGCCCGGCAAGGTGGAATGCTGCGGAAACAGCCTGTCCCTGACCACCCGATCCGATCTCGTGGTGAGCTTGTCCGATGCGATTATCGGCATGGCCAAGGCCGCGGGGGCCGACTGCATCGCCGTGGCCTGCCCCTTGTGCCAGGTGAACCTGGACCTCCGGCAGATCGATATTCAAAAAACCACCGGGCGGCGCTATGACATGCCGGTGATCTATATCACGCCAGCTGATCGGTTTGTGCCTGGGCATATCACCGGACCGGCTCGGCCTGAACAAGCTGGTGGTCTCCCCGTCGAAAATCATCAATGCCGTGAACGCAACTGCCCAGACGATTTCAAGGAACATTTAATATCATGGTCGAAAATGAAAAAAAACCCACCGGCGCGGTGCTGGTGCAGGGAGGCGGAATCGCCGGGGTCCAGGCATCCCTCGATCTGGCCAACTCGGGATTCAAGGTCTACCTGGTCGAACGCGGCGGGGCCATCGGGGGCATGATGTCCCACCTGGACAAGACGTTTCCCACGGGCGACTGCGCCACCTGCATCGTCTCCCCCAAACTGGTGGAGTGCGCCCGCAACCTGAACATCGAAATCCTGAATTACTCGGAGCTGCTCAACGTCGAAGGCGAGCCCGGCCGTTTCACGGCAACCGTCAAAAAATCCCCCAGCTATGTCGACCCGAAGATCTGCAACGACTGCGGGGACTGCTCCCCGGTCTGCCCGGTTGAGCTCGATGACCGGTTTAACCGGAACCTGGGCAGGCGCAAGGCCATCGCCAAGTATTCGCCCCAGGCGGTGCCCAACAAGGTGGGCATCCTCAAACTCGGACACGCCCCCTGCAAGACCGCATGCCCGGCAAACATCAACGTTCAGGGGTATATCCAGCTCATCAAAAAAAAGGAATACGTCAAGGCGGTCCGGCTGATCCGGGAGCGCAACCCGCTCTCCGCCATCTGCGGCCGGGTCTGCACCCATCCCTGCGAGAGTGCCTGCACCCGGAAAAATGTCGATTCAGCGGTGGCCATCCGGCAGCTGAAGCGCTTTGCCTCAGACAAAGAAATGGAGTTGGTAGCCTCGGGGGAGATCGCTCTTCCCGAAGAAAAAATTCCGGCATCGGATGCTGCAAAAATCGCGGTGATCGGCGCCGGCCCCTCGGGTTTAACGGCGGCCCAGGATCTGGCCGACCGGGGGTATGCCGTGAGCGTGTATGAGGCATCGCCGGCTGCGGGCGGCATGCTCCGGTGGGGCATCCCGGACTACCGCCTCCCGGCGGACATCCTCGACTACGAAGTCGAACTGATCCGGCGAAAAGGGGTCTCCTTTGTTTACAATTGCCGGGTGGGCAAAGACATCTCTTTCGAACAACTGCGCAACGATCACCAGGCCGTATTTGTGGGCATCGGCACCCAGAAGGGCACGCCCATAAAGGTCAAGGGGGATGACCTGCCCGGGGTGGTCCAGGGGCTTGAATTTCTTTACCGGGCCAGCACCACCGACAACAAGCCATCCCTTAACGGGCATGTGATCGTGGTCGGCGGCGGGGACGTGGCCATGGATGCCGCCTGCTGCGCCGTCCGGCTGGGCGCGGACAAGGTCACCATCGTCTATCGCCGGAGCAAAAACGAACTCCCCGCCATTCCGGAAGAGATCCGGCATGCCGTTGACGAAGGGGTGAGGTTTGCGTTTCTCACCAATCCCGTGGAATTTGTCGCCGGCGCCGACGGCCGGCTGGGCCGGGTAAAGTGCATCCGGATGACGCTTGGCGAACCGGATGCATCCGGGCGCCGACGGCCGGTTCCGGAGCCGGGGTCCGAATTCGAGATGAGCGCGGACACGGCGATCCTGGCCATCGGCAGCCAGCCGGATACCTCGCTTTCCGATGCGGCGCACGACCTGAAGGTGAACGCCTGGGGAAACATCATCGCCGATGCCAACTGCGTCACCGAAATCCCGGGCATCTTTGCCGGGGGGGATATCGTCACCGGGCCTTCCACGGTGATTGAAGCGGTGGCTGCGGGAAAGCGGGCCGCCGAATCCATCGACCGCTATGTCCGGGGCGTCAACCCGGAAACGCCGCGGTTTGCCGATACCCTCCAACCGGTGCCGGAAAAGCTGCTGCCGTCGGCCAAAGGCATAGAAAAAACGCCGCGGGCCGCAGCCGATGAACTGCCGGTAACCCAGCGCATCCGTGATTTTTCGGAAATCGAGCACGGCCTTTTCTGAAGATCAGGCCATGGCGGAAAGCGAGCGGTGTCTAAACTGCGCCATTTGCTCCGAATGCGGCGCGTGCGTGGATGCCTGCGAGAAAGAGGCCATCGACCACGCCATGAAAGAAGAAGTGATCGCCCTTGAGGTCGGCTCGGTCATCCTGGCCCCCGGTTTTCAGGAATTTGAGGCCGAGCTCAAAGGCGAATACGGTTTCGGCCGGTATGCCAACGTCCTCACCAGCGTCCAGTTCGAGCGGATGCTGTCAGCCGCCGGGCCCTTTGCCGGCCATGTGCTGCGCCCCTCCGACCGGCGCGAAGCCCGGCGCATCGCCTTTATCCAGTGCGTGGGGTCCCGGGATTTGCGGTGCGAAAAGGAATACTGCTCCTCCATCTGCTGCATGGCCGCCACCAAGCAGGCCCTGGTGGCCGGCGAGCATGTCGACGGTCTTGAAGCCGCCATCTTCTACATGGATATCCGGGCCTTCGGCAAAGACTTCGACCAGTATTACGAACGCGCCAAAAGCCAGGGCAACATCCGTTATATCAAGAGCCATTCCCTCCCGGGTCCTGGAGATTCCCGGCACCAAGGACCTTCGGCTGCGGTTTATGACCGGCGAGGGGATTAAAGAACGGGAGTTCGACCTGGTGGTCCTGTCTGTGGGGCTCGACCCCAAAAGAACGGTTTCCGAACCGATTTCACGCCTTGGCATCGCGCTCAACGAATACGGATTTGCCGCCACGGACCGCTTCTCCCCCCTTGAAACCTCCCGGCCGGGCATCTTTGTGGCCGGCGTGTTCCAGGAGCCCAAGGATATTCCCGAAACCGTCACCCAGGCCAGCGGCGCGGCCTCCATGGCCATGGAACTGCTGGGGAAAGCCCGCAACACGCTCGTCGCCAAACGGGAGTATCCGCAGGAACGCGATATCACCGATGAGAAGCCCAGAATCGGCGTGTTTGTCTGCCACTGCGGCATCAATATCGCCTCCACCGTGGATGTGGAAAAGGTGACCGCGGCCATCGAGCACGATCCCGACGTCATCTTTGCCACCCACTCCATGTATGCCTGCTCCGATGCCAGCCTCTCGTCGGTCAAGGAGGCCATTGCCGCCCACCGGCTCAACCGGATCGTGGTGGCCTCCTGCACCCCCCGGACCCATGAGCCCCTGTTCCGGGAAACCCTGCGGGAAGCGGGCCTAAACCCCTACCTGTTCGATCTTTCCAATATCCGGGATCAGTGCTCCTGGGTGCACGCATCCCAGCCGGAAGCGGCCACCCAAAAAGCCATCGAACTGGTGCGCATGTCCATTGCCCGGGCCCGGCATCTTTCCCCCCAGCTGGGGGAAACGCTTGCCATCAACCAACTGGGCCTGGTCATCGGGGGCGGCTTGAGCGGCATGACCGCGGCCCTGTCCCTGGCGGAGCAGGGCTTCAAGGTGCACCTGGTGGAGAAGACCGCATCTCTCGGCGGTCATCTGCGCGACATCCACGGCACCCTGGAGCACGAGGCGATATCGGATTTCACCGATTCCCTGGTTCAAAAAGTCAAAACACATCCCCATGTGATACTTCACCTGGAAACGGCAGTGGCCGGCATTGCCGGGCATGTGGGCAAGTTTTCCGCAAAACTGTCTCAAAACGGCGGTGAACCCGTCGAGGTCCCCTGCGGCGCCATCATCGTGGCCACCGGGGCGGACATGGCAGAAACTTCCGAGTACCGCATCGATGCATCCCCAAGCGTGATCACCCAGGTGGAACTGGAAAAGGGTCTGCATGATCAGACATTTGACGGCGCCGGCAAAAACATCGTCATGATCCAGTGCGTGGGATCGCGCAACGACGAGCGCGCCTACTGCAGCCGGATCTGCTGCTCCATGGCGGTCAAGAATGCGCTGGCCATCAAAAAGAAAAACCCGGATGCGAACATCTTCGTCCTCTACCGGGATATCCGGACCTACGGGTTCCGGGAGAAATATTACAAGACGGCCCGCCGGGCCGGGGTGGTGTTCATCCGCTATGATGAGGCAAAACCGCCGGTGGTGACAGACGACAACGGGCTTCTGGTGGCGCTTCACAGCCCGGATTTCCCCGAGCCCATCGAGATCGAGGCGGACCATGTGGTCCTGAGCACGGGGATTTCGCCCGCGCCGGCCAATCACGCCCTGTCGAACATGCTCAAGGTGCCGTTAAACGCCGGACGGCTTTTTCGTGGAGGCCCACCTGAAGCTGCGGCCGGTGGATTTCGCCAGTGAAGGGATCTTCCTGTGCGGGCTGGCCCACTCGCCCAAGTTCATGGACGAGAACATCTCCCAGGCCCGGGCCGCGGCGGCCAGAGCCGCCACCGTGCTGTCAAAGACGCATCTGGAAGTCGGCGCCCAGGTTTCCCGGGTGGACCAGTCAAAATGCATTTCGTGCATGACCTGCGTCCACTCCTGCCCCTATGGGGCGCCGTTTGTCAACCGCGACCATAAGGCGGAAATCGCGGCCGCCAAGTGCATGGGGTGCGGCATCTGCGCATCCGAATGCCCGGCCCGGGCCATCCAGCTGAACCATTTCGAGGCCCGGCACTTCAACATCATGTTGGACGACCTGTTTTCGTGTAATGAACGGATAGCGAATTAAAAAATCCCCGGAGAACCGGGGTCCAAAGTCCCCCTTTTCAAAGGGGGATTCAGGGGGATTTGATCGCACTACAAAAAATCCCCCCCGCCCCCCTTTGAAAAAAAGGGGGGGAGAAAGGCCGAAACCCAATTGCTAAAAAAAGCAAATATCAGGAAACCCATGGAAAATTTCGAACCGAAAATCGTGGCCTTCTGCTGCCATTACTGAGCCTATTCCTCCGCGGACCTGTCAGGTTCCATGCGACTGCAGTACCCCCCCAACATCCGGATTATCCGGACGCCCTGCACCGGCAAGCTGGAAGTGGAATATTTTATGCGGGCCTTTGAAAACGGGGCCGACGGGGTTCTCGTGGCCGGGTGCGAGGAAGGCAGCTGCCATTTTATCGAAGGCAACTTCATGGCCAAGCGCCGGGTCGATTATGCCCGCGCGATTCTGGCCGAAGCCGGATTCGAAAAAGAACGCCTGCGGATGGTGAACATCGGCGCGGCAGACGCCCGCCGCTTTGTCGAGATCGTCGTCGACATGATCGAAACCGTCCGCAGTCTCGGGCCCAACCCCGTCAGATCCAATCCTGCCCACACATCCATGAAACAGGAGACCCATTCATGATCGTAGCGGAAAGAAAATCCATCCCCGAGCTGGTCGAAATCCTTCAGGGGTATAAAAAAATACTGGTACTGGGGTGCGGTACGTGCGTGACCGTCTGCCTGGCCGGCGGAGAGCGCGAGGTGTCCATCATCTCCTCGGCCCTGCGGATCGCCTCCACGGTGAAGACCTGGGCCTTTCAGTGGAAGAGCTCACCATCGAGCGCCAGTGCGACAATGTCTTTATCGAAGCGGCGGCCGAGGCCATCGGGCGAAACGAGGCCGTGCTTTCCCTGGGATGCGGCGCCGGTGTCCAGGCCATTGCCGAGCGTTTTGCCGACAAGCCCGTTTATGCGGGGCTCAATACCGCCTTTCTGGGCATCCTGGAAGAAAGGGGCGTGTGGACCGAGAAATGCGCGGCCTGCGGCGACTGCGTCCTGCACCAGTTCGGGGGGATCTGCCCGGTCACCCGGTGTGCCAAACACATGCTCAACGGCCCCTGCGGCGGATCACGCGAAGACCGCTGCGAAGTGCGCCCGGACCGGCCCTGCGCCTGGCAGCTGATCTACCAGCGCCTGAAAAATATCGGGCAGTTGGACCGGCTAAACGCCATCGAGCCGCCCAAAAACTGGGAGCCGAGCCTTTCCGGCGGATGCCGCGGAGATTGTCCGTGAAGACCACAAAATTTAGCCATTGCCCGGGATATCCATGATGAATGACAAGCCACTGCAATTATCCCTGTTCTACTGCGCAAACAGCCTGGATGCAAATGCGCTCAGACAAAGCTTCGAATCGGGAAAATGCGAATTAACCATCGTCAGCCTTCCCTGCTCCGGAAAAGTGAACCTGCTGTATCTGCTCAAGGCCTTTGAAAAGGGCGCCGACGCCGTGATGCTGGTCACCTGCGGGGATGGGGACTGCAAATTTCTCGAAGGCAACCTCCGCGCGCAAAAACGCGCCGACGCCGTGGATGCCCTTCTTGCGGAATCGGGCCTGGACCGGGGGCGCATCCGGGTGGTCCGGAAAACAAGCAAGGACGGCATCCCACAGGTGATTAAAGAAATAAACGCATTGCGCGAATCGATAGGGAATCAGCAATAGGAGATCATATGACCCGAGAAAACGGCAATCTGGCAGACAAGATCCACAACGGCGAGTTTATCGTGACGGCTGAACTGCTCCCGCCCGCAGGCGGAGAGGAGAAGGCGATCGAAACGTGTGCCGGATTTTTTAAAAACGGCCTGGCGGCCGTCAATGTCGCGGACAATCCCCACGGTCCCATCATGTCCAGCCTTGCCGGCGCCGTGATCCTGGGCAGAAGCGGTGTGGCGCCGGTCTACCAGATGGTCACCCGGGACCGGAACCGGATTGCGCTCCAGTCGGATCTTCTGGGCGCAGCGGCTTTAGGGATTAAAAACCTGTTGTGCCTTTCCGGGCATCACCCGTCGCTCACGGAAAGCCGCCAGTCCGCCAGTGTCTATGACATCGACTCGATCCAGCTGATTGCCGCGGTGAAAAAGATGTGCGAAGAAGGGCTTCTCCTGGACGGGAGCACCATCAAGGGGCCGTTTTCCATGCTCATCGGCGCGGCGGCCGGCCCGGACATGAAACCGCTTGCGCTCAATATCCTGCGCCTTTCCAAAAAAGTGGCCGCCGGCGCCCGGTTCATCCAGACCCAGGCCGTGTTCGACACGGACACTTTTTCCGACTGGCTGAAAGAAGCCCGCAGCCAGGGAATTACGGAAAAGGCCGCCATCATCGCGGGCGTCATGCCGCTTTCCGGCGCGGATGAAGCCAAGCGCCTGAGCAAAAAGTATACGGATGTATCCATTCCCGATGCCGTCATCGAACGGCTGGCGGCCGCAGGCGATGAAGCATCGCAAAACAGAGAGGGGATGGCCATCTGCATCGAGACGATCAAAAAGATCAAGGGGATGGACGGGGTGCGCGGCATCCATATCCTTTCCGGCGGCAGGGAGAGTTGCGTCCCGGAGATCCTTTCGGCTGCGGGATTATCATAAGGTTTTTGCCTTTACCCCCCTTGTAAAAAGGGGGGCAAGGGGGGATTTGATTTCGAGGGAAAACAATGCCAGAAAAATACCATATCAAGACCACCCCGGTCCCGCCCCGGCTTCCCCGCGTGGGAAAGCACGGCATCGTGGACTGGCGTGAAGACTGCGCCCGGTGCCACAACTGCGTCAAGAAGGCCTGCGTGTACGACCGCCACCGCCAGGAATCCGAGTACATCCGCAATCTCAAGTTCACGGATTTTCTGTTTTTCGAGTGCATGGGCTGTTTTTCCTGTGTGCAGAACTGCACCAAGAACCTGTTGTGCCTGACCATCAACACCGAATACCAGCAGATGGGAAACCATTACTGGACCCCGGAAATCATCCACAGCACCTGGCAGCAGTCCGAAACGGCATCCGTACCCGTTTCCGGCGCGGGGTACCGGGGAAAATTCGCGGGCAAAGGATTTGACGCCATGTGGACGGACATGTCCGAAATCGTCCGGCCCACCCGGGACGGCATTCATGGGCGGGAATATATCTCCACCTCGGTGGATATCGGAAAAAAGCCGTCCTACCTCAATTTCGATGAGGGGCGAAACGTGGCGGAACCGCCGGCCATCATCGACATTCCCATGCCGCTGATCATCGACATGAATCCGCCCGAATTCACCCTGCCGCAGCTGGAGCCGTTTATCATCGAAGCGGTGAAGCAGACCGACCTGATCGCCATCATCGATTCGGGAAAATGGCCGATCGCCGGAAAAGATCTCCAGATGACGGATATGGATCAATATCTGCCCCACATCGCCTTTCACCTGAATCCGGATGCGCCGGACCTGCCCGAAGAAGTGCTTAGCAAAACGCGGCTGGTGGAAATACCCGGACCATGCGGATGTACTTTCGAGCAGATGGCGGCACTGAAAAAGACCCATCCCGGGATGATCGTTTCGGTGCGGGTCGCACTCGATGCGCAGGGGGTCAGATCGCGCCGTTGAACTGGCGGACGCCGGGGCCGAAGTGATCCATGTGGCGGGGGACTGCAACGGGGATGAGATCGGCGCAAAGCGCCCCCGGTTCATCAAGGACATGATCCGCGAAATTCATACGACCCTGATCAAAGCGGGCAGGCGGGACGAAGTGACGCTTATTGCCGGCAGCGGCATCGCACTGCCGGAGCACATGGCCAAGGCCCTGCTCTGCGGCGCCGACCTGGTATCTTCTTATCTGCCCTTTATGATCGCCCTGGAATGCCGTCTCTGCGGCACTTGCGCACCCGGCGTGATATGTCCCGCCCGGCTGGAAGAAATCGGATTTTGATTATGGCGACCGGGCGCATCACGGAACCTGATTGCCGCCTGGCACCTGCAGCTGATCGAATTGATGGGCGCCATGGGAATGCGGGAAGCCCGCCGCCTGCGGGGCGATGTCGGCCGCGCCATGTTTTTTGAAGACCTTGAGGAGGAAATCTTTGGAACGCTTTTCGGTTCAAGAAAAAGAGCTTAAGGAGATCCTGCCGGAAAACACGCTCAAAACCCGTGTGCCCGCAGGTCGATGTCAGCCGGGAGATCACGCCGGCCCCGTCCGCGCTATCGCAATGAAATCGCCAAATACATCATCTTTCGAAGCGATGCATGCATCCGGTGCGGCAAATGCGCACAACTGTGCCCCCACCATGTTCATGTGCTAAAAGACGGGCTATAAATATTTCGCCACGCCCCAAGAGCTACCTGTGCATCGGCGCGGCTTGTGAAAAGACGGATCATTTCTGCATCTCCAATTGCCCGCAACAGGCCCTGAGGCTCGTGGAAAACCCCATGATCAATGCCCTGGGCGATTATCGCTGGCCGGCGGACATGCTGCTGGCCACCTGGAAAATGGCCGAAACCGGCAACCCGCCGCCCGAATGAATACGAACTCGATTACCAGGTGGGGAAGTCCGGAGGCGGATTTGACCGGCATCCGGTTCAAATTTCCGGAAAAACCGCCA
Source organism: uncultured delta proteobacterium (assembly GCA_963826785.1). Lineage (GTDB taxonomy): Bacteria > Desulfobacterota > Desulfobacteria > Desulfobacterales > Desulfosalsimonadaceae > CAWGYD01. The sequence goes on along the minus strand of CAWGYD010000006.1, from coordinate 656,697 downwards.
CGTGGACCTCGACGATGACGAGATCGACACCTGCATTCTGCTGAACCACCGGGAAGACGGGCGGCCCCAAATTCAAATCGATGTGCCCTGGTATGGCGGCGGCATGTCCTTCGGGTCGGTGAGCAATGTCACCCAGCTGGCCAAAGCCCGTGCGGCGGCCGCGTGGAATACCTTTTCCTGCTCCGGGGAGGGCGGGTACATGGAGCGGATGCGGCCCTATGACGACCACATGATCACCCAGGTCGCCACCGGCCTTTTCGGCGTGCGCGAGGAAACCATCCAGCGGGTGCCCATCGTGGAATTCAAGTATGCCCAGGGCGCCAAACCCGGGCTGGGCGGACATCTGCTGGGCGACAAGAACACGCCTGCCGTGGCCAAGATCCGGGAGGCCGTGGTCGGGCATCTCGCTGTTTTCACCGTTTCCGTTCCACAGCGTCTATTCCATCGAAGACCACATGAAGCATATCGACTGGATCAAGCACATCAACCGGCGCGCCCTGATCTCCACCAAGGTGTCCACGCCCACCGACGTGGACATGGTGGCCGTGGGCAGCTATTCCGCCGGCACGCATATCATCCATCTGGACGGCGGCTACGGCGGCACCGGTGCCGCCCCGGACATCGCCAAGAAAAATATCGCCATGCCCATCGAATACGCCGTGGCCAAGGTTCACAAGTTCCTGGTGGACGAAGGGGCCACGGGACAAGGTCGCCCTGATTGCCAGCGGCGGCGTGCGCACCGCCTATGATATCGCCAAGGCCATTGCCCTGGGCGCAGACGGCGTGGTGGTGGGAACGGCCGAAATGGTGGCGCTGGGCTGCATCCGCTGCTCCCGCTGCTCGGCCGGGCGCGGCTGCCCCCGGGGAATCGCCACCACCGATCCGGGACTGGTGACCCAGATGCACCTGGAATGGGCCACCCAGCGGGTGGTCAATCTCTACAGCGCCTGGCGCAAAGACCTGGTGGACATCTTAAAACGGTTCGGCATGAGAAGCGTACGGGAGCTGGTGGGAAGATCGGATTTGCTCATGCACCTTGATTTTGAAAATGATATTTGAGCCAGCAAAAAAGCGCAGCGTCCTGACTTTCAGGACGCTTCGCTTTTCTATTTGACAAGGTCATGCGGCGCTGTTTGTTTTCAGCTGAACTGGTCTCTGAGCACCCGTTTGAGGATCTTGCCGGTGGGGGTGCGGGGGATCTGATCCGTAAACACCACCTTCTTGGGAATCTTGAACTTACCGATTTTTCCCTGGCTCCATTCAATGAGTTCCGCCGGGTCCATGCTTTCGCCCTGCTTTAAAACCACCACCGCCTGGACGGATTCACCCCATTTTTCATCCTGAAACCCGATTACGCCCACATCGGCGATTTTGGGGTTGGACAGGAGCACATCTTCGACTTCGGCCGGGTAGATGTTTTCGCCGCCGGAAATGATCAAATCCTTTTTCCGGTCCATGATGTACAGAAATCCGTCTGCATCCATCTTTGCGATATCCCCCGAATAGAGCCAGCCGTCCTTCATGGCATCGGCAGTGGCTTCGGGGCGGTTCCAGTATCCTTTCATCAGGTTGGTGCCCGCGATCAGCACTTCTCCCAGTTCATCGGGCCGGGTGACATCCTTTCCTTCCATGTCCACCAGGCGGATCTCGTTGTGAAAGAAGGGAAGCCCGCATGAGCCGGCTTTGTGAATGGCGTTTCCGCCGTCGATGACCGTGGCCGGCCCCGTGCACTCGGTCATCCCGTAGAGCTGCCGCACCTCGATGCCGGATTCGGCATATGCCTTGATCAGCGTCACCGGGACCGGGGCCGCATAGACCAGGGCCATCTTCACCGAACGCCAGTCGTATTTTTCAAATCCCGGTATCTGTCGCAGCACCATGAGGATCGCGGGAACGGACCCGAACCAGGTGATTTTTTCCTGTCCCAGAAGCTCCAGGAAATTCTTGGGATCAAATGCCCGCTGAAACACCATCTTCATGCCGAAATGCACGCACATGGGCACGGGCGCCAGGGCGCCGATATGAAACAGCGGCAGGGGCATCAAAAGGACCTCCCCGATGTCGCCGAAGGTGGACCGCAGGGTCACCGAGGTGCCGAAATAGCCGTTGTGAGTCAGTTCGGCGCCCTTAGGCCGGCCGGTGGTCCCGGACGTATACAGGATGGTCAGTGTATCGTCGTCTCCATAGACGATTTCAGGCTCCGCTTCGGATGTGGAGCGGGTCAGTTCCTGATAGGACGTGGCAAATGCGGGGGGATTCTCCATCAGCGCGATCAGGTGTTCGCAGGAAATTTTCTCCCGGATGGAATCGACCACCGGCGCAAATTCCGCACCGAAGACGAGCACTTTGGCCCCGCAGTCTTTGACGATGTACTCGATCTCCGGTCCGGCCAGCCGGTGGTTGATGGGCACCATGATGGCCCCGATTTTTCCCAGGCCGAAGTACAGGTCAAAATATTCGGGTTCATTCAAGGCCAGAATGGCCACCCGGTCTCCATATCCGATCCCGAGATCCGTTATGGCATGGACAAAACGGTTGCATTTCCGGTTCATTTGATCCCAGGTGAGCCGGACATCTCCCTGGACCAGCGCCTCTTTTCTCGGAGTCAGCTGGGCGCGCTTGTGCAGGAAACCGCCAATGTTCATCTTCATGGGTCTTCTCCTTTCGGGTTTTTCGGAATATGGGGAAAAACGGACGATCCGGATCGATCATTGCCCTGTGGTCAAAATAACAAAATCACCCACTGCCGGCATGGTGCCGTCCACCGGTTCGCATGCGGCCGAATCTTCGCCCAGGAGCGATTCTACCCGAATCGTTCCTCTTTTATCCCGGGGAATCCATCCCACGGGAATCCCGGTGGGCGACGCGATCATTTCTCCGCCGGCAAAAACATCGAAAACATCGCCGGTTTTCAGGCCGGTCACGGCACCGGCGCCGATGTAGCACCTCTCATCCTTAACCGAAAAGACCCGGCAGTGCCGGGGCATGATGACGGCCTTCTCCTTCGCATAGGAAAACAGCCGCTGAAGGGACTGCTGCAGGAAGGCATCGGCATCCGCCCGGCTTTCAACCGTCAGGGTCATCTCCTGCACCGGATAGGAATGGATGAGCCCGGTGTCCACCACACTGCATCGAAGGGCGGCCACCCCGGGAAAAGATTGGGGCAGATGAACGGCGTCGCACATGATCAGCATGCGCACGCCGGGATAAATGGACAGCTGCCCGGCAATGCAGAACAGGTCCTCGCGGCCCGCACAGTTCGCATTTGCAAGGATCTCTTGTATGCTGTCTGGTCCGACAAGGATGATATCGGGGCCGGCAGCGGCAAGCGCTGCGGTGGCGAACTGCCCGGCGACCATGGCGTCATAGGGGTTTTCCTCCGGTATGATCCCGATCTTCAGCCCATACGCATCATGGGGCTGATCCGCACTCTGCGCCGGGCCTTGTGCCGCCGGCTCTTTTTCTTCCGAAGAAAGATTTTCAGCCCCCCGCTTTCTGAAGTAATCTCCGGAAAGCGTTTGCGGCTGATCCACGATCATCTGCCTGACCTCGGCATTGGAATATTCTTCCCCCGGCGCCCGGTCTTTGGAAACCACATCCGGCCAGGACCCCATGCATCCCGACATCAGGCAGCAGATTGCCGCCATCGCCATTATCCGCCGTAAATTTTTACCAAACATTTTTGATCCTGTTTCTTATGATTGTATGAAAGCCGCTTGAAAAAAGTATGGCGGCCTCAAAATCGGAGACCGCCATACCGCATGCTGATCTATGGTAATGACCTTAGAACATCCAGATGAATTCCAGTCCCAGGCGCATGGCCGTTTCATCGCTCTTTTCGCCCGGAAGGGTCGGTGCCAGGGCCGTAAGGGCGCTGCTCACGTCTTCAATGACCTCCCCGGGGAAGAAAAAGGCGAACTGCCCCTTGATGAAGCTGTTGGGGCTGGTAGCGAGGGTGATTTCATTGTCCCATTCCGCCCCGGTGTAGCCGTTTTGAACAGTGGTGGTGACGGCCGGATTGGAAAAACTGGTCACCGCAAAATCCTCGTTCCACCAGAAGGCATTCACGTTTGAACGGAAAATGAGAAACTTTTTCGGGGTCAGGGTAATGCCGGCACTGGCCATGGTCAGACCGGGGTTATCCCCGCGGCCGCTGCCCAGTCCCGCAAAATTCTCCAGGCCGCCGGTGAAAACCGGTGTGCCGTTGCCGTAGAGCTCCGGCAGGAACCCATACAGGACGCTGCCCAGCACCAGGTTCGTATCGCCGATGATGGTGTTTTCACCGCCGAAATACTGTGAGAACCGCTGGGCATTTTCCACGCCGGTATAGCCGCCCAACGTATCATCGGTGGGATCGTCGTCACCGGAGGTATAGATGGCGCCGATATGGGGCTTGACCCCGAAGCCGAACATGTCATCGAGTTTGAAGCCGATGTCGCCGGAAAAGGCATAGGCGGAAATGTCGAAATCATCCTGTGCCAGACCGGTATCGTCTGCCTGGCCGAATTCGTACACACCTTCGAGGAAAAGTTCCAGGACCCCGAAACTTCCGGTGTAATAGGCGCCGGCATGGTGGACATTGGTATCCGGTACCGCACCCATTTGGCCCGTAAAATAATTCGAGAAGCTGCCCACTTTCACATCCCGGATTCGGTCAAACGCATAGAAGGGCTGAAATTTCTGCCCTTCCGCCGGCTTGAACGTCAAATAGCCGGCATAGAGGTCACGGTCATCGTCCTTGCCGCCCAATTGGGTCAGCGTCTCGGTCGTCTGGAAATTGCTCTCGGAAAGCTTGAAATATCCGACATTGAAGCTCACCGTATCATAATCGCCGGTCAGCCAGAACCCGGGATTGTCGTCGCCGTAAACCAGCCCGGCCGCATCGATGATATCGATCCCCCAGATGTCGAAGCCGCCATGCAGCCGCATATTCAGCGGAAGGGCGAACGTGCCGTGCAGCCGCTCCATACCGAAATTGCTGGTCTTGTAATCTTTTCCGCCCCGGTCGTCCACGGAAGTGGTTTCCAGCGGCCGGTCGAATTCCAGGGCCGCATAGAAACTCCAGGCGCGGTTGTCGGGAAGCGCATTGAAATACAGCTGGTTTTCGGAGCGGATATAGTTGTTGTTGATCCAGCCGGACTCATTGACATGAAAGGTGAAAAAGTTATCCGGTACGGCACCGCCCAGCAACGGCGCCTGCAGATTTTCGCGGATGCCGAAGTCAAAGTCGGACTCGCTCACCGGGATGATCCGGCCGCGGGCACCGAAACTCATCTGGATGTCTTTGTAGGTGGTAATTCCGATGCTTCCCGGTCCGGAAAGCACATCCTTGGTGATTTCAACCCCCCGGTCGGTGGCCGCACCCGCGGGCCCGGCCAGTATAAAGCCCAATAACAGTATCGATACCCAGAAAATTTTGGCTTTCATCAATATATCTCCTTTTTTTCATTGAAAAGAATCCGTATTTCCGCCGTTCGATTTCGCAGACCTTTCAGGACGTGGCCATCACCTCCTTTCTTTATAAATTTACATTTGAACTCACATGATATCATATGATCACATGATAATGAAATAAGATATTGAGATTGGTAATAAAAATAAAAAGGAAGAATAAAACGGGATTTCGGGGAACAGCAAATGAAAATGATGAGTGGGAAGTGGACACAAGCGTCCGAGAGGTAATTTAGATATTGCCTGTTCGATGATACCCTCGATATACGTAAGAGATAAAAGGTGTTTCATCAAAACTGCATTTTAACTATCTCTATCCTTCACCTTTTTATCTGTCAAGGAAAACCGACATGAAGGGCCTGCGCAAGAGCCGATGAACTCTGCCAAAGGCCTATATGGTATAGGGCAAATGTAATCTGTTCGATTGAAGTATGATGATTTCATAGAGGAATTTAAGACACGAGAGGATTTCTGCGAATATGGAAAAACAGTGACAGGGAACAAAAAAACGCAGAGACCATCCTGTGGTTCTCTGCGTTTTTGTATCGATTTAATTTAAATTATCTTGCGTGTGGCACTTCCCGGTGAATCGGCCCGGGGGCCATTGCCCGCCAGAAAGCCAGTGCCGCAACGATTGCGCCGGTAATCAGCATATTCCATGGAACGGCCAAGCCGACGAAAAAGGCGGATGCCATTAACCAGAGCCCCAGTACGCCATTAATATATCCCTGCCACTCAGACCGGTAGGCCGTAAATCCGAAAACGGCGATGATCAGTCCGGAAATGAAAAAGTTCCAGGGGGCCACCAGGGCCAGCCAGAATGCCGAAATAAAAACCCATATTCCGACAACGAAATTAACCCAAGCTCTCCACATAATCATTCCTCCCTTCTGTTCGATTTGGACCAGCGCATAATTTTTTTGCCTCAAGGCCGATGATCAGCTGATCCCTGTATATCGACCCGCGATGTTACATATAGGATAGGAATGAAACATCTCTTGATAAATAGGGGATTGACTGTATTCGGGCATATAAATCATGTATTTTTTCCGCTTTTGATTTCTTTGCCCAAAAGCGGGCCCGGACCGCTTTGCGCTTCCGGCCATCTCCGGTTATATTTGATTTGAGGGGGGGTTAAGCGATTTAAAACCCCATTTGACAGGCCCCTGCCGGTCGGGGATCACGGATGGGATAAGCGATTTATCCCGAAATTGGAGGTCAAAATGAAAAAACGATCTGCCTTCTTGTTTCTCACGATTCTGCTGACTCTCAGCCTGATGTCATGCCATCCCTACCGCCATTGCCGTGCCGATGCCGGCAGCGGGACAGCGCTGACCCGGATGGCGAATACCCGGTAAAAATCCTGAGTTTTTAGGCTTCGCACATCTCGCAGGTCACGTCTTTGAGGATTTCATCCAGGTGGGGGATCTCCCTGCGGTTGAGGAACATGCGGATCTTTTCCGGGTCGAACAGGTCTTTCTGGTGATAATACGACTTCAAGATTTTAACCGTGTCCAGGCGATCCGCCAGTCCTTTTTCGGTCCGGGGGTTTTTGGTATAGCGGTTGAGCTTCATGGCAATCAGCAGTTCGGGTTTTAAGATTTCGATCTTGCATCCGTTTAACGTCAAAATGTTGGTGGTTTCCTGCCGGTGCGAAAGGATATGGCGGATCAGCTTTCCCCGAACCGATTGGCTGGTCGCAGACAGCAGATCCACGTAAATTCCGGTGGCGGCGTGCTTGAGGCTGTGGATTGCCGAATCTGAGGTCTTGAAGAGGGCATCCAGCAGTTTACGCTTTTCTTCGGGGATTTCATCGTTTAAAAAATCCTCGAAGTCCGGCTCATCGACAATCAGGTCGATGTCAAAGGTGACTCGCGGCTCAACCGGATGCAGGATGTATTTCGATGCGCCCACCGCCCCGATGAGGATGGCATTGCCGTAAATTTTGGCGATATCCATCAGCACCCGGTCAAACTTGCTGACATGGCCGTCGTCTGTGAAGTACTCGAGAAAATGCTCCGAAACAATATAGCATTGGGTATCGTCGCAGGAAGAAATTTTCTGAATCATGGGTCATATCCGATCGCGTTGAAGTCTGTTTTTGCCTGACGTGAGGCGAAAGTGCATTTTTCCTCAAGCCCTCTTTCTTAATCTGCAAAACGGGCAAATGCAACCCCTTGTTCTTTTCCGCTTCCTTCAAAGTTGAAATATATCAAAAGAGTATATATAAGTATAAAGTTATCGACGGATTTATGCAGACGAAGCGGCATGCAGATTGGCCCGCCGGCTGATGAATAAACTACAAAAAAGGATTCGACCATGCTTGAAAACCTGGATCCCGTCCTGCTCTCCCGTATTCAGTTCAGCTTTGTCATTGCCTTTCACATTTTATTTCCAGCGTTTACCATCGGACTGGCCAGCTGGCTGGCGATGCTGGAATGGCGATTCCTGAGCACCGGAAATTCCGTCTACATGGAAGTCTACCGCATGTGGGTCAAGATTTTCGCGGTCGCCTTCGGCATGGGCGTGGTTTCAGGGGTGGTCATGTCGTTTCAGTTCGGCACCAACTGGTCGGTGTTTTCGGATCACGGCGGAAATGTCCTGGGGCCGCTGCTTGGATTTGAAGTGCTCACCGCCTTCTTCCTGGAGGCATCCTTCCTGGGCGTGATGCTCTTTGGCTGGGAACGGGTCAGCCCGAAAATGCATTTCGCCGCCACCCTGATCGTGGCCGCGGGAACGCTGATTTCGGCTTTCTGGATCCTGTCGGCCAACAGCTGGATGCAGACCCCGGCCGGTTTCAGGATCACCGACGCGGGAATGCCCTATCCCACCGACTGGATGGATATCATTTTCAATCCATCTTTTCCCTACCGGTTCGTGCACATGGTCACCGCCGCCTACCTGACCACCGCATTTACCGTGGGCGGCATCGGTGCCTACTATCTCTGGCGCGACCGGTATGTGCCCCATGCCCGGGTGATGCTGGGCATGGCCATGATCATGGCGATCTTCGTGGCCCCGCTGCAGCTCCTGTTCGGCGACCTGCACGGGCTCAACACCTTGAAACATCAGCCCGTCAAGGTATCGGCCATGGAAGCATTGTGGGAAACCCGAACGGGCGCCCCCCTGGTGCTGTTCGGCTGGCCGGACGAGAAGGCGGAGACCAACCGGTATGCGCTGGAAATCCCCAAGCTTTCCAGCCTGATTCTCACCCATGATTTCAATGGGGAGGTCCGGGGGCTGAAAGACTGGCCAAAAGACGAACGGCCGCCGGTGGCGGTGGTATTCTGGGCGTTTCGCGTAATGGTGGGGATCGGGCTGCTGATGATCGCCACCGGGTTGATCGCCGTGGTGCTCTATTTTACCAGACGGCTGTTTACCACCCGGTGGTTTCAGCTCTGGTGCATGGCCGTCACCCCGGCGGGATTTGCGGCCGTGCTGAGCGGATGGATCGTCACCGAAGTCGGCCGGCAGCCCTGGGTCATATACGGCGTACTCAGGACCCGGGATGCCGCCTCCCCGGTCATCGGGCTTTCCGTGGCCCTTTCCCTGGCCGCTTTCATCATCGTCTACCTGTGTGTATTCGGCGCCGGGAGTTATTATATCCTGCAGCTGATCGGCAAAGGCCCGGACACGCAAAATGGAGTATATGGTGAACACGGGGTGAAAAAACCGCCCCTCATTACGGGTATGGCTGATAAAAAAGGAGGCCGGCCATGATTAATCTGGAAGCATATATCGACGTGGCACTGATCTGGTACGGGCTGATCGGCATCGCCATTTTTCTGTATGTCCTGCTCGACGGGTTCGACCTGGGGGTGGGTATCCTGTTCCCCTTTGCCCCCACCGACCAGTGCCGGGATCGCATGATGAATTCCGTCGCCCCCTTCTGGGACGGAAACGAAACCTGGCTGGTGCTGGGCGGCGGCGGGCTTCTGGCCGCATTTCCGCTGGGGTACGCCGTTCTCATGCCGGCGCTGTACATGCCGGTGATTCTCATGCTGCTGGGTCTTATTTTCCGAGGGGTGGCATTCGAATTCCGGTTCAAGGCAGGAGCCGGGGACCGCCGCATCTGGGATTATTCGTTTCATTTCGGATCGCTGGTGGCGGCGTTCATGCAGGGCATCATCGTGGGAAATTTCGTGCAGGGATTTACCGTTTCCGGCCGCAGCTTTGCCGGAGGCGCATTCGACTGGGTGAATGCCTACAGCATCATGACCGGCATTGCCGTGATTTTTGGATACGCCCTGCTGGGCGGCACCTGGGTGGTGATGAAAACCGACGGAGAAACCCAGGCCTGGGCCCGGGAAAGCGCATCCTACACCATCATCTACCAGGCCGTGTTCCTGGCGATGGTCAGTATCAGCATGCCGGCCATGGATGCAAATATCCGGGAGCTGTGGTTTTCCATGCCCAACATCTTATTCTTGTTTCCCATCCCCTTAGCCAGCCTGATCCTGCTCGTCGTCACCTGGCGAGACCTGCACACGGACAGGGAGTATCGCCCCTTCTTTTTGAGCTTCGGCCTGTTTTTTACCGGGTTTATCGGGATTGCGGTGAGCATGTGGCCTTATGTGGTCCCCTTTGCCATCACCTTCCGCCAGGCGGCCGCCCCGCCGGAATCCCAGTCCCTGATGCTCATCGGCACCGTCATCCTGCTGCCGGTCATCCTCGCTTATACCGGTTATAATTACTACATCTTCAGGGGGAAGGTATCCCATGAGAGCACTTACTGAACCTGATTTCGCCCGGCGCCATATTTGTCGGCTGCGTCATCGGCGCCCTGGTATCCGATTGAACACGAAATGAATCAAAAGAGACGCCAGTGGATTTGGTTTGCCGGTCTGTGGTACGGCGGACTGCTCGCCTGCCTGCTGCTGGCCCGGGCCGCGCGCTTTTTGTTCGCATTTCTGTTCATCTCGGGCTGATGGCGGACGCGCGGCATTTTCGCCCGGGTCACCCTCTCCCGATCATGATGAAATACAGCGATTCACCTTAAAAAATGGGGGAGGATCCCCATGGCTTTTCAGCGTGGACTATAAGAAGGTCATTACCATGGTTATATAGTATTGGAAAAAATCAATTGACCGGGGGTGAATATGTTTGACGGATTTTACAGCGCATTGGAAGCCATCGGATATTTTCATCCGGTCCATCCCACCCAGGTCAACATGCCGATCGGCCTGGTGATCGGCACCATCGTGCTGGCCATTGCCGCGTTATGGACCAAAAATGCCGGTATGGACAAAGCCGCGCGGTACACCTACATCCTGGCCTTCCTGTTTATTTTTCCCACTGTGGCCGGCGCCTTCATGGATTGGCAGCACTTCTACCACGGGGAGTGGCTGTTTCCCATCCGGGTGAAGGTCGGACTGGCCTGTTTCTTTTTTGTTCTTCTGCTTCTGGGCATCCTGGTGGGGCAAAAAAGTCAGCGGGTGACCATTCCCCTGCTGCTCATCTATCTGGTCAGCGGGGTGACCGTGGTGGCCCTGGGCTATTTCGGGGCGAACCTGGTCTTCGGGGACCGTGCGCCCCACGCCCCTGCCCAATACAGCCTGGGCGAAAAAGTGTTCCGGGGCAACTGCAGCGGCTGCCACCCCTATGGGGGAAATATCCTCAAACCCAAAATGACCATTGTGGGTTCGGATAAACTGGCGTCCAGCCAGACCCTGACCGGCTGGATCCGCTCCCCGGAAGAACCCATGCCCCCTTTTTCACCGCAGAGCATCTCTCAGGACCAGGCCGCAGCCCTGTATGAGTACCTGAATTACCTGTGGAGCGGCCACAAGGATCATGAAGAAGAAGGGCACCATCAGGGTAGCGACTGATTCAGATCGCATCAGAGAGAGAAAGCATGCGATTCCGCTTTCGGTATGCGGAATCGCACGCACTGAAATACCTTACTGAAGGATACCGGCTCTCCCAAATGCGGTTCCGCCGGGGCCGTACGCCGCTTCGGGAACCACGCCCCCATGTGCCTGGGCGAGATATTGAAACCAGGCCAGCATGGCTGTCCACCCTTTGAGTTCCTGGATGCCGTCGCTTGACGGATCCATGTCCACGCGATGATCCAGATAGGCTTCTTTTGGAATCGGATTTCCCTCCGAATCCTTGGGAACGATTGAAATGCCCATACTGACGGCCACATCCATCATCCGCAGCATGTAATAATCCGCCACGACATGGTACAGAGTGGTCTCATCCGTGATATCGATCTGGGTGCCCGAGGATACCGTTTCGAAATCATTTCCCGGAACCAGGTAAACCCGCTGCACCATGGCTCCCGGCGTCCCTTGCGGGTCGATTTCATACCGGATGCCGGAAACATTGAGGTAAAAATCATTCCCCAGCGCCCTGGAAAGGCTTGCGGATATTTCACACATGGTCCTCAATTCCGGGCCATTGATGTAAACGGACATCAGCGGGTAGCCGGGAGTGCCTGTCACCGGGGATATGCCCAGCGGCAGCACATTGTAGGCATCGGCCAGGGTGATCACGCCGGTTTTTCCCGGATACAGATAATCCCGGATCACCCCGTCGGCCACGACGCCGACATCATAGGGGACGGCGGAAGTCTGGCTTGCGGCAAATCGTAGCGCGTCTGCGGTCATGTTGCCCAGGCCGCTCTCCGTGAAGGGTTCGAGCCCGAGGGTGAACGAGGTACTCCCCACCGGGTCACCCGCACCGCCAAGACCAAACTGAGCCAGGGTGGCATTGATTTCCGTCTCTGCATTCTCAACCAGCAGATTCACCGCCGGATCGCCTTCAACGGTATCATCGATGGGTACCAGTGTGTACTTGGACGAAATAACTTTACCCGTCTTGCGGTTGTACTCGAGATCCAGGCGGCTCAACCACTGGCCATAGTAACCCGGGGACATGATAATGGTGTTGGATTCCCCCTTCGTGAGGGCTTCGCCGGCAGCGGTATGGTAGTGGCCGGACGCGATGACATCGATTCCCGTGACATTTTCGGCCAGGTCGGCATCGTCTCCGGTGCCATCGGTTTCCACACCGCCATGGGAAAGAACCACCACCATGTCCACCTTGTCATTTTGCTTCAGGTCATCCACCTTCCCCTGAATGAATGCATAATCCGTTTCAAATGTCACCGGTGCCGCCGCCGGCATGTCCTGGATGGCATCCGGACCGAAAACGCCGAGAATTCCAATCTTCAAACCATTCGATGTTTCCAGGATCTTTTTGGAGACGATCGTTTGGCCGGCAACCAGGGCTTCAATGCCGTCATCGGCCGAATCATCCGGATCGGTCACCATGGTGGTGGCCACAATCGGCACATCAAAACCGGAATTCAGGCCGGCCCCCAGCATCATCGCCAGCCCCGCCGGCCCCCAGTCGAATTCATGGTTGCCCAATGTGACCGCATCGTATCCCGCGGCTTTCAGGAACGCCAGGGTCACCGGCGGCATGGAGGCCAAATCATAGATCGTGCCCATGAAAAAATCACCGGCATCGACCAGCACCACGGGAATCTGCTCCGCATCCCGTTCGGCGCGGATATCGCTAATTTCTCCGGCAAGCCGGGCGTATCCACCGGTCACGGAGTCACTGTCCGAAGTGTCTTCGGGCGTATAATCAGCATAGGGCCCGTATCCGCTGGCGTGGTTGTGCATATCGGAAGTCTCCAGGATGGTGAGGGAGCGGATGTTGTTGTCGCCATCGTCATCACACCCGGAAAGCATTCCGAATGAAAGCAGCATGAAAAATGGAATCAGAATGGCGGCAATTCCAAGGGTAAGCCTCTTGACCAAAAACATGAATTTCTCCTTTCTGTATTTCAGGGGACCCTTCATCGCCATTTTGTGTCCGCAATCCCGGCAGGCGAAAGGGGTGATGATCCGGTGAGGCCCTGCGGACAGCCGTTGCCTCGCCGGTGTTTTCTGTTAAAGGGGCAAACCCGGATTATCCGGCCATTACGATGCGGTTTCGTCCCTCTGCCTTGGCCCTGTACATGGCCTTATCCGCCTCGCGGAAATATTCGTCGATGCTCATCGCGCCGCTCATGGGACAGACCCCGAGACTGGCCGTTACCCGGATATCCTGATCATCGATTCTTACGGGCTGACCGGCAAAAGCGGCGCGGATATTTTCCGCTACACGGGCCGCGCCATCTCCCGCTGTCCGCGGAAGCAGGATGAGCAGTTCCTCGCCGCCCCACCGGGACACGGCATCCTGGTTTCTCAGAATGCCCTTGAGAATTCGGGCGGCATGGGCCAGCACCCTGTCACCCGCCGCGTGTCCGAACCGGTCATTGATACGTTTGAAATGATCCATGTCGACCAGGATCAGGGAGGATTCGGTGCCGCTTCGGCGGATTTGCCGGATTTCCTGTTCGAGGATGGTGCTGGAATCAGCGGTCAGGGCGGTAAATCCGCTACGCAGGTGGGGGGCGTCGGCCTCATATGGGCGTCCGGGAAGTGCCTGTTTTTCGGATGTGTCGGAATCGATGACAAATACCACCTTGTCCCCGATCCGTTTCATCGCGTAGATGAAGGCAATATCCTCATTGGCTGCCTGAAATTCCCGGAGCATCTGAAGATGCTTGTGGTACGAGGGACGGTTTACATCGGACGGTTCCCGGATGTCGACGAGATTCCGGGCATCGATCGTACGGCTGATCAGGGCCGCACTGTTCATCAGCCGGTTGCGCAAGTGGGAAAACAGTGTACTGGTGGCACTATGATAGAAGTAGGTTCCGATGCTGCCCGATACCAGCAGCACGGCCAGGAAGTGGCTGTAAAACAGCTTTTTGCGAATGGGGAATTGCAAGCTGGGATCCTTGTGAAAAAAACGGCATCTCAGAATTATGATGCACTCATCTTCCCGTCTATGACATTTATTAACTGATTTCAATAAATATGTATCGCCATGGATGAATGCCGAAGACCCACACCCCTGGGACGGCCTCCACGGGAATGACAGTAAGAGCCCCCCCTGCAGACCGGCAGGACCGCACCGGAACGCATCCTGCGCTCTTTGGCCCCGAGGGAGGTGCTCAGCGGCTGCAACGAAATGGCTTGACATCAAAAGCCATGTTTATTACAAGCTCTCTCCAGTAATTAACCGCACATAATTTCAAGGAAACAGAAATACTGATTTTTTAGCAACCACCTCACCAACGAAAAGCCTGGATTGCGGCCGGAGAAAAAACACGGCCATATCAATACGGCGTTTGTGAACCGATCCTGCCGATTCCACCGGCACCCCGATAAGATTTCCCGCGTTTTCAGTTCCTGTCATATCGGCAAGATCCCGTATTCACCCCTTATTCGACCGCCAGCGATGTGACTCCCGCTTCCCGCGCTCCAGGGCCTTTCGGCTTATGGAACAGGAGCGACCCCAACCACATGTATCGACCAATGATCTTTTTGCTTGCAGCGTTGACACTGTCAGGCTGCATGAAAGTGGGCCCTGATTACACGCGGCCGGCATCCGATTTTGCAGTTCCGTTGGCCTATCAGGGCGGCCAGGTCAGTACCCAAACCTATATGCCGCCGGATGAATGGTGGAAGGATTTCAATGATCCCGCACTCGACGCCATCGTTGCCAGTGTGGCCATAAACAATCCGGATATTCACCAGGCCGCCGCCCGGGTCATGGAAGCCCGCGCCTCTTTGAACCAGACCGAGGCCAATCGGTATCCGGAGTTCAACCTCGATGCCGAAACCTCCCGGCAGCAGCAGCCCACCATCGATCCGGTGACCGGGGGCAAAAAAAGCGACACCGCCAATTCGTTTTCCCTTTCACTGCCGGCTTCCTTTGAACTCGACCTGTGGGGCCGGCTCGCGCGGGCTTCGGAAGCATCCGCCGCCGAACTGATGGCCTCGGAGGAAAACCGGCGCACCATCGTCCAGTCCATGATCGCAGAAGCCGTCACCCGGTATCTCGAAATCCGCTCCCTGGAACAGCAGATCGGCGTCAACCGCCAGATGGTCGAGGCCTATCAGCAGAACCTGAAACTGGTGGACAACCGGTATCAAAAAGGTCTGGCATCGGTTCTGGACGTGAGACAGGCCAGCCGGATACTGGCCCAGGCCGAATCCCGGCTGCCTTCCCTGGTGGAGGTTCTCGGCCGGACCCGGCATGCCCTGGCCATTCTCCAGGGGGCCTATCCCCGGTCGGATGGACCCCGGCCCGCACACCTGGACACGTTTTCACAGCTCCCCCCGGTGCCGGTGGGGCTGCCTTCCGAGCTGCTGAACCGGCGGCCGGACATCCGGGCGGCCGAAGCCCGCCTCCAGGCCGCCAGTGCGCGTATCGGTGTGGCCAAGGCCAGCCGCTTCCCCAGCATCACCCTGACGGGAACCTTCGGGTACGCCAGCACGGCACTCGATACCCTGTTCACCCCCGCAAGCCAGTTGTGGCGCATCGCCAGCCAGGGCCTTCAACCGGTGTTCAACGCCGGAAGGCTGTCCGCGGGCCAGCGTGCCGCAGAAGCCCGGTATCAGCAGGAGGAGGCCGCATATGCCAAAGAGGTGCTCAATGCCTTTTCCGAAGTCGAAGGGGCGCTTCTCACCCGCCAGCAGCAGTTGGAACGCCGCGATCTCCTGGTCAAGTTCCGGGAGGAAGCCAGAAGCACGGTGGAAATCGCCAATGACCGCTACACCCGCGGCCTGACCGACTACTTGAACGTTCTGGATGCCCAGCAATCTCTGTACCAGGCTGAACTTGACCTGATCGACTCCGAGCGGGCCATCTACACCAACCGGGTGGGGCTGTACCGCGCCCTGGGCGGAGGATGGGACCACCTGTTTTCAGCTCAAGAAGCCAGGGGTTAAAAACAACCAAAGACGTTCTCATGAAATCCACAAACTTTATAATAAGCTCAAGGACACCATGAAAAATACATTCAAGATCATTTTTCATTCAGTCATTACGATTGTCATCATCGCCTCGGGAATTGCCGGCTTCAAGGTCCTCAGTTCCAGCCGCCCGGCCCTGGCCCGCCAGCAGGTGGAAGTTTCCCTTCCCATGGTGCGGACCATCGGAACCCTTGCCGGGGATGTGAAAATGACCCTTACCGGTCAGGGGACCGTTCATCCGGTATCCGAAATCCAGCTGATTCCGGAAGTCGGCGGACGGATCACGGACGTATCCCCCAGCCTGATCAACGGCGGGACGTTCAAGGCCGGGGAGCGGCTGCTTAAAATCGAATCCACCGATTATGAAATCGCGGTCACCCTGGCTGAAGCCGGGGTCAAGGAAGCCCAGAGCCAGTACGAGCTGGCCCGACAGGGGGCCGAAGCCGCCAAGGGCGAATGGCGGCAGCTGCATCCCGGGACCGAACCGCCGTCCCTGGTGGCCAAGAAACCCCAGCTGGAGGCCGCCAAAGCCAGTCTCGACGCACAGAAAGGCGCCCTGGAAAGGGCCCGCCTGGACCTCAAGCGGACAGAAATCGTCGCCCCCTTCGATGGCCGGGTCCGCGCCGAATCCGTGGATCCGGGGCAGTTCGTCGTCCCCGGCCAGCCGCTGGCCACCCTTTACTGTACCGATGCCGCCGAGATCGTCGTCCCCATGGACGATTCGGTTCTCAACTGGTTTGCGGTTCCCGGGTTTACCTGCGACGGCGATGCCGACACCCCCGTTACGGTGTCCGCAGATGTGGCCGGCAGAAAATGCACCTGGCAGGGCCATGTGGCCCGTGCCGAGGGCCAGATCGACGAGAAGACCCGCATGATCAACGTGGTGGTGCGGGTCGAAAGCCCCTATGCCACCCGGCCGCCACTGGCCATCGGCCAGTTTGTGGAAGTGCGGATCGAAGGATTTACCCTGCCCGATGCCACCATTATCCCCAGGGCGGCCATGCACGGAAAGGACACGGTCTGGGCGGTTTCCCCTGAAGACAACCGGCTCTATTTCCGCACCGTGGATATCGCCCGCATGGATCAGCGCGGCGTGGTCATCCGCAGCGGGCTTGAACCCGGCGACCAGGTGGTCGTCTCTCCGCTCAAGGCGGTCACGGACGGCATGCGGGTCCGGACGGTGGATGCGGACGAGGAAGGGTGGACGTCATGAAAAATATCATCTCCTGGTTTGCGGGCAACCATGTGGCCGCCAACCTGCTGATGCTGTTCTTCCTGGTGGCCGGCATCACGACCGCCCTGGGCATCAAAATGGAAATTCTGCCGGATACCGCACTCGATGCCATCGAGATCAGCGTCGCCTATCCGGGCGCTTCCCCCGCCGAGGTGGAAGAAGGGGTCATCCGCCAGATCGAGGAAAACGTCGCCGGTATCGAGGGCATCCGGCGGATCGATTCGGTGGCCCGGGAAAGTCTCGGCCTGACCACCATAGAGGTGATGAAGGACTGGGACAGCAAGAAGCTGCTGGATGAGGTCAAATCGGAAATCGACCGGATCACTACCCTTCCCGTGGAAGCGGAAGAACCCGTCGTCCGGGAGGCCACCCGGCGCATTCAGGTCATCAGCACCGCCGTTTACGGCGACGTGCCCGAGGCCACCATCAAGAACGTGGCCCAGGATATCAAAGACGACCTGACCAGCATCGAGGGGATCACCCAGGCGGATATCGCCGCCATTCGTCCCGATGAAATTCATATCGAGATTTCCGAGCAGACCCTGCGCAAGTATGGGCTGACCCTGGGGATGGTGGCCGATGCCGTGGCGGAAAGCAGCCTCGACCTGCCGGCCGGCAGCGTGGACGCCCGGGAAGGGGAAGTGCTCATCCGGGCCAAGGGAAGGCGCTACACGGCCGAGGAATACCGGGAAATCCCGGTCATCACCCGGACCAACGGCACCCGGATCACCCTGGGCCGGATCGCCGACATCTCCGAAGGCTTTGCCGATGTGGATCTGTCCGCCCACTTCCAGGGAAAACCCGCGGCCATCATCAACGTGTATCGGGTGGCCAACCAGAGCGCACTGGAAGTTGCGGCCAAAGTCCGGGACTATGTGGAAGCCCTCCAGCCGGGACTTCCCGACGGGCTTTCCGTGAAGACCTACCAGGACATGTCCACCGCATTGAAAAGCCGCATCGAACTGCTCACCTCCAACCTGTTTCTGGGGCTGGTGCTGGTGAGTTTCCTCCTGGGACTTTTCCTGAACCTGCGGCTGGCGTTCTGGGTGACCCTGGGGATTCCCGTCAGTTTCGCCTTCGGGCTGCTGATGATCCCCCAGTTTGACGTTTCCCTGAACATGATTTCCCTGTTTGCCTTCATCATGGTGCTCGGCATCGTGGTGGATGACGCCATCATCGTGTCCGAAAATGTCTTTCGACACCAGGAAGCCGGGCTGCCCCCCCTGAAGGCCGCGGCCGTGGGCACCGCCGAAGTCGCGCGTCCGGTGATTTTTTCCGTGCTGACCACCATGGTGGCTTTCTGGCCGCTGCTCCTGGCCGGGGGGAACATGGGAAAAATGATGCGCAACATCCCCATCGTGGTGATCGTGGTGCTGCTGGGTTCGCTGATCGAATCCCTGTTTATCCTGCCGGCTCACCTGGCCGGCAGCAAAGCCCTGAAAAAACCGAAAACCGCCCGGCCCGGGAAGACGGCCCGGGCGCTTCAATGGGTGATCGAAAAGCCCTACCAAAAAATTTTGGACGCCTGCATCCGCTGGCGGTATGCCACGGCGGCCGTGGGGCTGGTGGTCCTTTTGCTGACCATCGGGATATGGAACGCCGGCATCATCAAATTCACCTTCCTCCCCAAGGTGGAGGGGGATGTCATGCAGTGCCTGGTGACCATGCCGGCGGGAACCCCCGAGGCCCGAACCCGCCAGGTGGTGGAGCGCATCGAGCAGCAGGGGCAGCAGATGCTGGCGGATCAGGATAAAAAGCGGCCCAAGGATGCGCCCCCCCTGATGGAATACAGCTCTTCGGTGATCGGGGCCCACATGGCGGAGCACATGTCCGGCGGGGATGCCGGCGGACACCTGGCCCATGTCATGATCCAGCTGCTCGACGGGGAGAAACGGAAAATCGGATCCGAAGCGCTGACCCGCCTGTGGCGCCAGGCCGTCGGCCCCATCCCGGACGCCGAATCCGTGGTGTTCAAAAGCGAAATCCAGAGTTCCAGCAACCCGGTGGAAGTCCACCTTTCCCTGGACAATCAGGATCAGCTCCTTGCGGCTTCCGATGCCCTCAAGGCAGATCTTAAAAAATTCTCCGGGGTATTTGATGTGAGCGACAGCTACATGCCCGGCAAAATGGAGATGCAGCTTGCGCTCAAATCCGAGGCGGACAGCCTGGGCCTGAAGCTGAATGACCTGGCCCAGCAGGTCCGGCATGCCTTTTACGGGGCCGAGGCCCTGCGGTTCCAGCGGGACAAGAACGAGGTCAAGGTCCTGGTGCGCTACCCTGAAAACGAGCGGCAGTCGCTGGCCAATGTGGAGCAGATGCGCATCCGCACCCCGGCGGGCGACGAGGTGCCGTTTTCCAAGGTGGCCGAAGTCCGGATGGAGCGGGGATATGCCAGCATCGAGCGGGCCCAGCGCCTCCGGGTGATCAAGGTCACCGCCGACGTGGACGAAAAGACCACCAATGCCAACGAAGTGCGGCAGTACCTGACCGGCACCTTTCTGCCGAAGCTGAAGGCCGATTATCCCGGCCTGCGCACCACCATCGAAGGGGAAGGCCAGGATCAGAAGGAATTGATGTCCGACATCACCCGCGGTCTTTTCATCGCCCTGTTCTGCATCTATGCGTTGCTGGCCGTGCCTTTCCGGTCGTTCTCCCAGCCCCTGATCGTCATGTCGGCCATTCCTTTCGGCATTGTGGGCGCCATCCTGGGCCATTTGCTGATGGGATTCAACATCAGCATCATCAGCCTGTTCGGCATTGTGGGCCTTTCCGGGGTGGTGGTCAACGACTCCCTGGTGCTCATCGACAAGATCAATTCTCTGAGGCGAGAAGGGGGATTGCCCCCCCACGACGCCGTCATAGAGGCGGGGAAACTGCGGTTCAGGGCCATCCTGCTGACCTCCATCACCACTTTCGGAGGGCTGACCCCCATGCTCATGGAGAGGAGCATCCAGGCCCAGTTTCTCATTCCAATGGCCATCAGCCTGGGCTTCGGGGTCATGTTCGCCACCTTTGTCACCCTGCTGCTGGTCCCCTGCGGGTACATGATCTTAGATGACAGTCATCGGGGGATTGCACGCCTCAGGGGCAGGATGCGGCCTGCGGACATCGCCGAGGCCTTGCCCGGACCGGCGGCAATGGAAGCCGAAGAAGGCATATGAAAATGAATTGACACCCATCCCGCGAGTTGATTAAACGGGGATGTAAATAACAATTATCATAGAAAAGCGCCCGCACCTCTCAGCCGGTGTGCGGGCGCTTACGGTACATTGCTTGCCATGAATCAGCCATCTGAGACATCCGATAACCTCCGGCGGCGGCGCCGGCGGACCCGGGACCGGACCTGCCACTGCTGCCGCGGCACCGCTCCCTTCAGCTGGACCTGCCGCTGCGGCTTTGCCATCTGCCAGACCTGCATGGATGCCCAGTTCAAGCATTTTTCGTGCAACGGGATCACCTGGCACTGCCCGGACTGCGGTCAGCTCAATGGCTTCGGCAACCAGTAGCCGGCTGAATTGTTATTGGCCGTACATCTTAGTTTCCGGCAGCCTGCGGGTCTTTTGCCTGTAAATCCGACATCAGGCGCACAAATACGCTTGTCTGCACGGAACCAGTGCTTACAGTGTGGTAAATTATTTTCATCCTCTTTTCTTCGGCGGCACTTGAAACGGCTGCCGGGATTTACGCTTTCAGACCGATAAAAAATCAAGGAATTACTCATCCTATGTGGAAACCGATCGTGATCATGTTGTTTGCAACCATGATCCTCGCCGTTGGAAACGGATTGCTGTCCAAGGGACTGCATGAAGTACGGGCACTGTATTTTACGGGCCCGTTCTGGTCCGTGGCACTGGGCTATGCCGGTGCGGTCATTCATCACCCCCGGGTCCTGATCGGCATTTGCTGCCATATCATCTTTTTCTCGCTGCTGCTTTTGGCCTTTTCGGTGGGCGACCTGAGCCTGGTGGTCCCCGTTTCCGCTTTTGATTATATTTTCAGTGTGTTCATCGCCCGCTACTACCTGGGAGAGACCGTCCCCTCCCTGAGGTGGATCGGTGTTGCCATTATCCTGGTCGGCGTGATGACAGTGGTGATGAGCGCCCAGAAACCAAACCATTCACCCGAGCCGCAAAAAGTCTCCATTTCCCGGGCCGATCACCGGGCGCCTCAATCCCCCGCACCGGAAGAAATCCAGATTTAACCGCTGTTCCCGGTTGAAAAAAAAATGCGGGCGCCAGCCTCTGCGAACGGTTGTTCGAAATCCCCGGGTTTGCGCACGTGCGCATCCGTTTGAAGGGAAGAGACGCGGCTTAAATGGGTCAGACCCGGCTGAAATGTCTTGCCTGAACCCGCGCTTTTCCAGTGCCCGGTCCCCATCGCGCCGCAAATGACAACCAGCCAGGCGGCAACCAGCGCAAACCCCATCTTTTTGGCAGACCAGGCGCGTTTGCATCCGACTGTCCGCAATGCCAGCGCCCCTTTTACCGGGCAGGCGGATACACATTGCATGCACCCGATGCATTCCGGCGTGACCAGTTTCTTTTTTTGATCCACCGGCAACTGTTTCGGACAAGCTTTCCTGCATTTGCCGCAGCCGGTGCAGGCGTTTTCATTGCGCTGAATCCGGGTGGGCCCCATGGCTCCAGCCAATCCGGTCAAGGCACCATAGGGGCATAGATACCGGCACCAGAACTGGGGGATGATCATGGAAAATATCGCCAGAACCGCCAGCACCACGAGGGTCACAGTCGACGGATGCAAAAAAAAATAGAGCATCCGCACATCGGCCGTTTTATGATACGGGCTGTTCTGGAACCCGGCGATGGAGGTTGCATCCATGGAAAAAATTATCCGGAAAACCCAGGGCGCAATGGTCAGAAATAATGCGGGTCTTGATTTTCAGATCAGGAACTATTGACCCGGCGCTTATGCCGTCTAACCCGATCTTACCTGTTCATAATGATTTGCCACCCCATTCAAAAAATAAATGTTTAATATATACCATAATTCCAATAGTATATGTAACACGAATTTGCATTTTCCATATTTACAGATATAGTTAATTTCAACTCGCTAAATTCTCCGATGGTTCTTGCTGACATCTTTTTTTCCTTGATAAATTATACAATCGCTCATTTTCATTGCGGCAATAGTTGCGATAACGTTCAACCCCCTTTTGGGACGCGTCCTGGCAATGAGTGCTTTCAAGGTGAGTACGAGTCTTAGCAACACACACCGAATTTTGTGGTTCGGCTTCGGGATCAGTGTTTTCTCCTGGATATTCGAAGCCGCCATCCATGTATTTATTTTGCACGAGGGGACCTTTGGGTCCCAGTTGATTACCCGGGATTTACATGAACTCTGGAAGCGCTGCCTGATTTTGGCATTGATCTTTATTGCCGCTTTTTACGCCAATTTGAGATTAAATGAAGGCATTATCAAAGACAAAACGATCAAGGAGACCGAGCATAAATATCAACTGCTCTTTCAAGAAGCGCTGGTCCCGATCTTCATTTTTGATGATACCGGGAATTTAATCGACTTCAACCATGCCGGGGAGGATTTTTTCGAATGTCACCGGGAATTCCTGATGGGCCGCCAACTCTGGAATCATGCCATTCAAAATATGGGGAAAATGGAAACGGCAGAGAAAAAGACGTTTTTAACCGCCGCAAATGATATTGAAATTGAATTCAATTTAAACGGAAGCGTCAAAACGCTTCTGTTAAACCTGATTCCCGCATCATATGATTTTGGGCAAAGAAGTGTCTATGCGATCGGAAAAGATATCACCGCCCGGAAGGAGATGGAGCGGGAGATTCTGCTCGCGCACAGCGAACTGAATCAGATTTTTCAAACAGCATCCGTGGGGATGCGGCTGATCGACCTGGATTTTAACATACTGAAAGCCAATGAAGCCTTCGCGTCCCTGTCGGGGGTGGATGCCAAAACCGCTGTCGGGCAAAAATGCCATGCGGTGTTCAGGGGAGATCTTTGCCATCGGGATGTCTGTCCGCTGCAGAAGTTAAGCAAGGGAGAAGCCTCAACTGAAATCACCCAGGAAGTGACCAAATACCGCACGGATGGGACCTTGATACATTGCCTGCTTACCGTCCGGCCCTTTTGGGGGCCGAATAACGAACTCAAGGGAATTGTCGAATCATTCAAAAACATCAACGATTTAAAGAAATTTCAGCAAGACCTGCGCAACGAACACGACAAATTTAAAAGAATTCTTTTCCACCGCCCTGACGGCGTTGGCATATTAGCCCCGGACTATACGATTGAATATCTTAACGAATCATTAAAGTCCCAAATGGGAGATCACCACGGCCGGAAATGCTACTCCTATTTTCGCGGATATGATCAACCATGTGATGACTGTCTGATGCTAAAGGCTTTTTTATCCGAAAAAACCGAATGTTCGGAATTTAATGCCGAAAACGATCGGATATATGAACAAACATATACGCCGTTTGAGGAATCCGATGGGCGGCAAAAGGTGCTGGTGACCCTGAGGGATATAACGGATATAAAAATTGCCAGAGCCGTTACTTATCGATCAGAGCAGCTGGCAGCCCTGGGAGAGTTGGCCGCTGGAGTCGCCCATGAAATCAACAATCCGATAAACGGTATCATCAACTATGCCCAGATCCTGATTAATGAAAACAACCTCAATGAAAAAAATCTCGACATCACCAAACGCATCAGAAAAGAAAGCAATCGCGTCGCCCAGATCGTGGAGTGCCTTTTATCTTTTGCCAGGCGGGAGAGGCAATCCAAGATTCCCGTTCATATCAATGAGATCTTAGACGATGCCCTCGCTTTGATTGGCACTCAAATGCGGCGGGAGGCAATATCCATTCAAGCGAATATCCAACCCGACCTTCCGCTCATATTCGCAATTCCCCAGGAAATACAGCAGGTATTTATCAATATCTTAAGCAACGCAAGATATTCGCTGAACAAACGCTATCCCAAAAAACATAAAGACAAGATGATTCAGATAGAAGCCGAAAGGGTTACCTTTGACGATAAGGCCTGTGTCAGAATTTCCTTTCTGGATTTCGGTATCGGTTTTTCTCCCGACATCATCGAAAAAGTCATGAACCCGTTCTTTTCCACCAAGCCAAAAGGGGTTGGCACGGGGTTGGGGCTCAGCATAAGCCATGGCATCATTGCCGAACATGCCGGTAAAATGACCATTGACGGGCAGGAATACGATTTTGCAAAGGTAATCATCGATCTACCGGCCGCACCTGCAGCAAACGTAAAGGGGTAACGTATGCAAGAAAACATTCTGATTGTGGATGATGAAGAGAGCATCCGGTTTACGTATCGGAGTTTTTTGGAAGGCGCCGGATATGGAGTTCGCACGGCCGAAAATTATGATGACGCCCAAGCGGCTCTTGCCGAAATGGATTTTGATCTCGTTTTTATCGATATTATCCTGGATGGCATGACCGGGATTGATCTGTTAAAAATAATCAAGGATAAGCACTCCAATTGCCAGGTCATTATCATTACCGGCGTTCCGACGATAGAAACCGCAGCAGAAGCCATTCGCCTGGGTGCCCTTGATTACATTGTCAAACCGATACGCCAGGATACGCTTTTGCGCGCCTCAAGCATGGCCATGCGGCACAAGGCGCTTGCGGACGCCAGGGATCGATACCGGCGGAACATGGAAGCCATTTTCAGAAGCGTAAAAGATGGCATCATTTCGGTGGATAAAAATATGAAAGTCCTCGAAATGAATACGGCAGCCTCCGGTATCTGCAATATCGACAGGAATGATGCAATCGGCAGAAGTTTTGCCGAGCTGTCATTTAAATGCAATGCCGGCTGCGTTGACGCGCTGAATAAAACCCTGATGCATAAGACTCCGATGGAGTTTGACAATCTTGAATGCTGTGCACGAAAACAGCCGGATCAGACGGTCTGCATTTCAGCAACGCCCATGCTGACCATGGATAGTGATTTTACCGGGGCCGTCATGCTGATTCGGGACCAGACGCGGATGGTGCGGTTGGAACGCACGCTGCAGCACCATTTGGAAATTGACAATATTGTTGGAAACAGCAAACCAATACAGGAAGTTTATTCGCTGATAAAAGATTTGGCAAATGTGCATACTTCTGTACTGATAACAGGAGAAAGCGGAACCGGAAAAGAATTGGTTGCCAATGCAATCCACAGGTTAGGGGATCGAAATGAGAAACCGCTGGTCAGGGTGAATTGTGCCGCTTTGACCGAAAGCCTGCTCGAAAGCGAATTGTTCGGGCATGTCCGCGGCGCGTTTACCGGTGCCGTAAAAGATAAAATGGGAAGATTTCAAAGGGCAGACGGCGGGATCATTTTTTTAGATGAGATCGGAGAAATCTCCCAGACCGTCCAGCTCCGGTTTCTCAGGGTGCTTGAACACATGGAAATTGAACGGGTGGGGGATTCTAAAACCCTTCCGGTGGATGTGCGTGTGATTGCGGCAACCAATCAGGATCTGAAGGAAAAAGTGAGGCTGGGTTCATTCCGGAAGGATTTATATTATCGCCTAAATGTCGTTCAGATCAGAATGCCGGCTTTGAGGGACCGGCGGGATGATATTCCGCTTCTGGTCAAACATTTTTTGTTCCTGTTCAACAGAAAGTTCAACCGCCGCATTGAAGGCGTATCCCACAGGGTCATGAATTATTTCATGAACTACGCCTGGCCGGGAAATATCCGTGAACTTAAAAACACCCTGGAGCATGCGTTTATATTGTGCCGCAAAAATCTGATCGGCATGGATGAATTGCCTGCTGATTTTATCAAATCTGAAGCGCTTGATTTCTATGAATCCGGACTGAAGAAAAACGAATCCCTATGCGGTATGGATATTCAGAATGCATTGGAAAAATCGTTTGGAAACAAGTCAGATGCCGCCCGCCTGCTGGGTATCAGCCGAAGAACTATTTATCGCAAAATAAATGAGTTCAAAATCGTCAACTGACCACCCGTAAGACGTTGCCCGGTTTGGGGCAGAGGCTTTTTCCCCGCTGCCCCATTCAGCCGCTCAGGGGTCCCTTTCAAACCAGGCGCGCACCCGGAATCCCTTATTCCCACTGGAACTCCGGCAGGATGCGCTTCCCCTTTCCACCTCCTTTCTGGCAATGTTTTCCTGCATCCGGGAAAGAACCTGGTTTCGTCACCTCAATTCAGGTGATATTCCGCTTTTAAAATTATCAGCGGCAATGGCCGGGAGGATTTCCATCCCATGGCCCTGCTTTGGGTCCCTCCGGTTTTGGTTTGTCCGGTTTCGGGCGATCTTTTTGTTTGATGGGTTTGCGCGTCAGTTCGCCTTCATAGCAATCGGTGCAATTTTCGCAATATGCGGTCAAAGACTCCCATTTGTTAACAACATCACCGGTCGAGGGGAGAATTTTTTCGCTGTATTCGATGGTCACGCAATCCCCCACCGCAATGGTGATGTCATCCGCATCAAGGCCCTCCGGGTCGAATTCATTCTCCAGTTGCGCCTCAAGATTATTGAATGGAAATCCCACGATGGTCACATAGCCATCACTCTCCGAAGATATGACAATTGTACTGATATCCCGGTAAACCGCTTCAACAGTGCCCGATACCACCGGCAATTCGTCATCCGCATTCACGGCCGGTGCAATTCCCAGACTTATGGCCACAGCCGCGACAACAATCAGTTTCCAAAATGCGCTTTTCATAACAATCTCCCTTTTTTTAGAATGTAATTTCGTTGGGTACCCAGGCGTATGTGTTTGGAGGTACCTGCCCTTGCACGTCGGGGGTTTGCGGCGTGCAAGGGCAGGAGGCGGGTCTTCCGCCGTTGGGAAAGCTTTTCACAGGAGAAGTTCTCAGCGGCGGCAAAGACCCTGCCAAACAATCATTCTTTGATAAACGCCAGGTCGTCATACGGGAAGTTGGTGACGAGCCAGGCTTCGATTCCGCCTTCCGGGTTGGTGCCCCAACCGACGATCCTGGCGGAAGGACCATTGTCCCCGGCATTGACCACATCACTGAGAGCGACGCCCGTGCCCTGGTTGAGGATCCAGGACGATCCCATGCCGGAGGATTCGGCCGCTCCGGTCTTGGTCAGGATCTTTTCCAGGTCGTACATGTAGCCGATGTATTCGTGCTCCGTGCCGTCGGGCCAGGTGTAGGGGCCATCGGGCTCGAACACCGGGTTGCCGGTCCAGACAAAGGCTTCCGAAGGGTAGAGAATGCTCCGGCTTTGTCCCACGACCATGAGGTCGCCGGCCGTCGATCCGGGGCGGCAGACGATGCCGGTGGCCACGCTGTCGAGCGTCTTCTTGGAAAGCCCGCCGATTCCCTTGACCGACCAGGTTTCGACGATATCCGTGGTGGTGGGATCATCCCCTTCAAACCAGATGCAGGCCTGGGGGCCCTTGGGGCTGTCGCTGCGGCCGGCGATGTAGATGACGCCATCGTCGGTCACGGTCAGGGCGTAGGCCTCGGCGTATTTGCCGCCGGCCATGGCGGGCAGGATCGTACTCGTCAAAATCGCGGTGACATTACCCTCCGCATCCACATCAGTGCCCAGGAAGGTCGTGACGAAGGCCTTGTTGCCGGTCTTGGTCCCGCCGTAGCCGGCGATGATGGTCCCGTCGGCGGACACGGCCTGGGCCGAGCTGGTCTGCAGCGTCTGCCCCACCACCCCATCGATTACTTCCTGGATGGTGAGCTGAACCGGTTCCAGAACCGTCTCGCCGGTTTCTGCATCCACCGTGGCTGTCGTTGTATCGGCGCGAAATGCCTGCTGGCCGGTCTTGGTGTTTCCGGTGCCCACGATGATGGTCCCGTCGGCCGAAACGTCATTGGCCTTCATGTCGGAGAGGCCGCCGCCGAAGTCCGGGATGCCCAGATAGTTGGGTTCAGCTAAAGAAGGATCAACTTCAGGATCTAATGCCCACAACCATTCCGCTGCATAGGAGACGGTTCCCGTCATGAGGGTCCCGACCGGCAGTGATCCGCACCAGTCGAGGTTGTCGGCCGAACTGGCATCCTCAGGGTCCACTTTGCTATAAGAACAGGAATCGACAGTCATGTTCGAGGACGCATAAGCCTCCCCGTTCCCTATTTTCTCCTGAACCTGCAGCTCGTTGTAGAGCGGTGCCACCCCGTCGCCGGTGGAAATGGCCCAGTCGATGTCCAGCCGCCAAGCCTTCATGAAATCCACCACCTGGGTGGCGCCCACGGCCACCTTGCCGTCCCGGGAGATGCCCAGGGTTTTGGACGAATCATGGGGCCCGTCCAGGTGCCCGAGACGCCAGAAGTAGTACCCATCAATTGGCGTGGCTGGCACAGGCGCCGGGTCTTCCGGCGGTTTACCCCCCTGGTTCCCTTTGGCTCCCCATACAAGGGTGCCGGTTGCAAGACATGCGGTTATCAAGAAAATAACGGCGATCATTTTGAAAATGGTCTTTTTCTTCATTTTGGCACGCTCCTTTCCAAGTGATAGTGTTTTTGAAGATTCTTTTCTGCTCGCTTATTTGAATCGACTCCATCTGGATAAGGGGATGGGAGCGGCCTCACTGCAGGGCCGCCCCTTTTTAAACGCCGGCACAACAGTATTGCGGCACCGGCAATCAACGGTAATCCACCCTGCGGAACATGATATCGCTGCCGCTTTCACCTTCTTCCAGCCAGATGCCGTACATCCGTGAACCGTCGGGAGTCTGCTTCACCTGGGCCGCGCCCTGCTCGGGCTTGTCCTTGGCAAGAGGATTCCAGCCCTCCTGGGGCTTGCCGCTGCCGTCCTGGGGGGTTATGATCACGCCTTCATACCGCTGCCCCTTGTCCATTGTCCGGCTGTAATAAATATCCAGCGGCAGCTGCGGGAATACGACGTCTTCGGGAAGGGTGTTCTGGTTGAATTCCAGGCCGTATGCCACCTGGTAGACGCTGGTATCCTGGATGTCTTCGGGGTAACCGGTGGCAGTCCCGTCCGGTTTGGTAATACTTCCCGGGGTTTTGACAATCCGCGGCTCCAGCACGCTGGTGCGGTTGTTGCGCAGGTTGGAAACATTGCGCGGCGGCTCGGATGCACCCGGCTGGAATTGTGTGGTGACGACCTCCTCGTCCCAGGTGACGGTCTGGTTCACATCATCGATCACCGGCACCCTGAAGACGACGTTGTGTTCGATCGGGTTTGGATCCGCGGGATCAGTTGTCCAGGATTGTCCCCCGTTAAAAGAACGCCGGACATAAAGATCGTACTTGTCATTGGCTTTCCTGCCCCAGTTGGGCGTCAACGTGTAGCCGATGATCAGCTCATCCCCATTCAAGGCCCCCCGGTGGGCACGGGCGTCGGTATAGGGGTTTTTGGCGGAGGAATCGGCCAGGTTGGCCGGCGACCATGCCCACCGGAGCATCTTGACGGGCGCCTCCGTGTCGAACGGATCCTGAAACAACTCGGTAGGCTCCACGCTGCTGACGTTCTGGGCGCCCGGCAGGAAGCCTCCAAAAGCATAGGGGTTGCCGCTGGAAGGGGCCTTCAAACGGCGCATAAAGATGTCCGCGGGCTTCCCGCTGCCTTCTTCCCCCTGGCGGTAGAGCGTCACCAGAACGGTCTTTGACGCTCCGGCCTTGGACTTGGGCTGAACCAGGAAGCGGACCCGGCGGGCGTTTTCATAGGCCAGCTGCGGATTACCCTTCCAGTCGAGGAGCAGTTGGCCAAACTCGTCCACCAGGTAGACCGGATTGCCGTCCGCGTCCGTCTCCGGCTGGTTGAGGATGCCCCCGCCATCCACCGTGGCCGGCTGAGAGAATTCGAAGCTGTGATAGATGACGTTTTTGCCCACGTCCGGCTTGTACCGGCCATCGTCTCCCTCTTCCGGCGCGATAACGGAGATTCCATCAGCAGTCTCATGGTCATCATCGTGTTCGCCCTCCGGCGGTATGCCAACGCCTTTGCTTTCCTCATAGCCGAGGATGGCCCAGGCACTCTTGCTGCCGTCCGGCTTCATGTAGGGCTGCAGGAAAAGATTGGGGCGGGATGCGCCGGTATCACCGTCCAGCAGACGGCCGTCGGTGGTCACACAGACGTTGTGAACTTCGCCCTTGGGATTGGTGACAGGAACGGTGTATGCGCACAGCGGATTTGAACCCGGTGACTCGGCCGTGCCGATGGCTTCGACATCACCACAGTAGCAGTGGGTGCCTTCGCCTTCCCCATCATAGTCATGCTCTCCGTTTCCCCCGCCGGGAACCATGTTCTCCAGGCTGCAGACGTCATTGTCGGTAATTTTTACCGGAATCGACATGGGAACGAGGGCGTTGAGCCTGCCGATGACATCCGGATCCCGATCCACGATGTTCGCGCTGTTGTCGAGAGGGTCATAGCTTTCCGAGACCCGGTCGAAATCATCCCATTTGATAAAACTGTACCAGATATCGGACTTGCTGTGCGTATTCGCACCGCTCCATCCCTCGCCCGGGCCGTCGCCTTCCCCCGGCACCAGCCCCTTGGGGTCCTCCTGCCAGACCAGCGCGAAGCCGGCATCATCGGCCGCAGCGGAATTGAGCTGAAATGCGTCGCGCCGGCCGGAGGTGAGCCGCTCGGGTTTGAACCACATGATCTCGCCAGTATCAGGGTCGATAATCCCCCGGGCCGCCCAGACGCAGCTGTAAGCGACCTCGCCCTTTTCGGGATATTCCTCGTAAATCACCGAGCGCTGGGGGCCTGAAGCGCCGTAGAGATCTTCCTGGTAGAAGGCATCGTCGTCGGAATAATCGATTCTGCACATTTCACCTTCACTGGTCAGCTGGCAAATCTCGCAGCTCTCATCGGGTGAGCCATCCTCATCCAAGTCCGGGCAGACGGTAATCGCGTACCGGGGGCGCCCGCCCCTGCAGAACTTGTCCGTCCACGCCACGAGAATCTTGTTGTCTTTGACGTTCAACATCGGTTTCTGGGAGTCCCCCGGGCAACCGGCCTTGGAGGATTTATCCGCAGTCCTGGAAATATTCCTGCGCTTCCAGGTGTCACCGTCATCACGCGAGACGGCAACGAACACGTCCGATGCGCCGGTGCCCTCGACCTCTTCGATATAGGCGACCACGACCGGCTTGGCGACGTTTCGCTCTTCGATCACATTGCCGTCCGCATCATGGTAGACCACCGTGGTGGGGGTATTATCCGAACGCTGGGCGGGGACGTAGACCGGCATGATTTCGATCTTGGCCTTGTCGCTTTTCATATCGGGGTTTTTGGAGACGTTTTTTTTCATCAAATTTGCGGCCTTCTGGCCGGAACTGAGATTTTCCCAGGCTTCCTCCCGTGTAATGGGGACCAGGGCGCTGCAGGAAGCCTGCGTTGCCTGGATCAGGGCGCCGACTGCGGTCTCGTCCGTAAAGAACTCAGCAGGATTATCCGGCAATGGGGGAAGGCCTTCCAGCGCGTCCTCCAGACAGGCGACCACCTCCTGGGTGATGTTAATCGCCCCCTGGCCGGCCATTCCGTCCGCATCCAGACTTTGCAGCAGCCAGGCCATGTTGATGACCCGGTTGTCGTCCATATCGGCCCCCGCGAAAAGGTCGGCCGGCGATACCGAACGGTCCGCCAGGGCATCGCCCAGGTTCAGACTGCCCACAAAAAAATAGACGCGCTCCCCGGGGATGAACCGGAATTGCCCATTATCACCCGTCGTCCCGGATTGGGTGGGCGTCAGGAATGCCAGACCGTTTACATTGGCATCGATGAAATGCCCCGGCTCGACCTTGGCCAGCGGATACTCGTAATAATACCCCCAATCCGTACCTTCCAAGTTGGTATCGCCCTTAACTACCCGGCTGAATGTTTTGTTTCCAAGCCCATAGGCGCCCTCTCCGATATTCTCGTATTTCCCGGTCGTCTCGTCGTACTTCACCAGCTCGGCGTGGATGATAATGTAGCGATTGAGGGGGCATTTTTCAGGCATTCCCCAGCACACATCGAGATCTGAAATCGGCAGGATCAGGCTGTGTTCATCTGTCAATCCCGGGTATTCCGTTTTATAGATAAATTTTCCAGGGATCGGTTTACTTTTCTTGTTTAAAATGGGAACGAACTCGTCGGTATCGTTCATTGCCACATGGATTTGAATTGTCGCAATTTTGAAGTTTTCAATCGCTGTGACCTGCACGTTTAAGTCTGTGTCGGTATTCCAGATCTTCACGTCCCCGACTTTCACCCATGACCGAGCCTCATCAAGGCTCCAATTTTTGCAGACCAGATCGCTCTTGACCGGCCATAACAGATCCTCTTCGGCGCCTGCAGGTCCGGCAGCCAGGCACAGCATCATCAGCAAAAAAACGCACCCAAGCTTTCGCTTATGTTTAAACATGATCATTACCTCCTTTTTTTATGGTCGGATAGAAGACCGATCCTGATCCCGCTTTTTTTGATATTCAGATCTGACGGGTCTCTTTCTAAAATAGACGTCCAATTAATCTAAATTTTTATCTTTTGGATATTGACCACCTCCTTTACAGATGAGGTTTATCCACCTTTGACTGAATCCGTTTGTATATGTTGCAGTCTCCGAAATTGCTGACGCAGAAACGCAGAATAAGCAGAATATTCTGGCGCATGTTGCTGCAGTAGCAATCCGCTGCAGGACTGTTCAGGATCGGGCATAATGGTTTTTCATCAGGACGGTTCGTCCCATTTGCGCCCCAGTAATTAATTTCTATCATCAGAAGTAATTTCCAGCTTTTTGGGAAAAAGGAAGACAGCTCGGAAACAAACGAATTCAAGTTTTGCCCGATCCAAATATTCCAAGATCCATGCCATTACCGGAAAGCGGTTTTGAAGAACTTCACGGCAAAAAGAACCTGAACAAATACAACTTGTTTTTTGAAGTCAGGCAGAAAAGGGATTTGATTCAACCAACTGCGCATATGTGCCATGGCACAGAATATGCCAGCGGAAAATGTGCCATGACACAAACGATTTCAGATCCAATGGGAGGATGAACATTCGAACGTTGTAGCGAATCTTTATTAAAAATGGCCCAGACGCAGGTCCGGCAAATTCAAATCATTGAGGATGACGTTTGGTTCGCAATTTGCACTATTCAGAATTAGAATAGCTTTTAGATAAAAAGCTTCAAATGCGGACGGGCGAACGGATCAGGACCTGGAGGGAAAATATTGAACTTGGGCGTTATCAATTGGTTTCGAATATTTAAACTTCATCCCCTTATATTGATTTTCGTATTCATTGCCACCTTAACCCCCTTCATATTCCAATCACCGGAAGTCTTTGCCTCTGAAGATGAATCCGGATCGATGGTGTATAAACTTTCGCCGATCGTTGTAACCGCCACACGCATGGAAAGGCCTCAATCCGAGGTGCCCGCCAGTATGGAAGTCGCAGATGAGGATAAAATACGGGATTCGAAAATGTTTAACATCAAAGAGATCCTTGCCGGCATGCCGGGGGTGCTCATCGAATCCGAAAATCAGGGGTATGATTCGCGCATTCTCATCCGGGGGGCCGGCTTGAAAGCCAATTACGGCGTCCGGGACATCATGGTCCTTTTCGACGGCGTCCCCATTACGGATCCCGACAGTCTCACCCGGCTTGATTTTATCGATACGCAATTGATCAAACAGGTGGAAGTGGTCAAAGGGCCCAATTCAACACTATGGGGAGCAAACGCGGCCGGCGGGGTGATCAATATCATCCCCAAGAGTCCTTTTGAGATGAAAGGGGGAATCGCCGAAATCGGCGCAGGGGATTATGATACCCGAAATTATCACTTGTCTTATTCAGATAACGCCAGGGAGTCTCTTTATTATACCTTGAGCGGCAGCCGAAGAGAGGCCAGCAACTCCTGGCGGCGCTGGAATAAATTTGAGATCAACCAGGGATCTGTGCAGACAGCGGCGGGGTCGGAGAGTGGCACCCGCTGGGAGAATTTTTTCGGTTATACGGATGCGCGCATTCAGCTGCCCGGAAAACTCGACCCGGAGATGTTCGATAAATACAAAAAGACCGGGCGCGCCAGGCAAACCGATGGGCCGTGGCAGTTTTCCGGACGGTATTCGGAAATCTTTTTTTTCAATTCCAGATTATCAGCAGATATCGGTCAATTTACGATATCGCCCCTGCTGTACGGCAACTTCTGGTCCCATGATCATCCCATCACCGGACGGATAAATGTAGCCGACACGATTACCTGGGGAACGGATATCCAGGTCAATCAGGTGCACAGCATATCCGGGATGGACGGCACGCTGTCGTTCGGGGTCACTTCCCGGATGGACGACCAGGATACCGATTATTTCAAGTACCGGGATTTTATCACCGGCCCGGGAAACCGGATTGCAAAAGTTTTGTCGGATGAAAAAGGGGAAAAAATTGAAACCCAGGATCGAAATGTTGTGTTGTACGGCATTTATGCCCAGGAATCATTTCGGCCATCGCCTCGATGGATCATCGATGCGGGACTCCGCTTTGATGAAACCTGCTTTGATATCTCCGGCAGCCGAACGGAAACCTATGACTGGGCCAGGGGGCAATATGTCCCGGCCTCTGACATGGAAGACATCGACAAAACGTTCAATTCGTTCAGCCCCCGCCTGGGGATACTGTTCAAGTTCAATGAAGTCATCAATTTTTACGGCAATTTTTCACAGGGATTTCAAACCCCGACGGAAGGGGAGTTGACGGAAAATCCGGACCTGGACCTGGTTACGGTCAGAAATTATGAACTCGGCCTTAAGGCCGATCGCCTGCGCTGGGTGATGGATGCGGCGGTTTACTACCTGCCGGTTGAACATGAAGTCATCCAGGTGGTTCAGCAGGATGGCTACAAAGCCTACGTGAATGCCGGCAGAACCGACAAGATCGGATTCGAATGGTCCGGGTCTTTTTTTGTGACCCCGGAGCTTCAGACCGGCCTGACCTACAGCTATACCGATTACACATTTGACGAATTCTCGGAGCCGGTGCGGATGGAAAACGCCACCCTCAATGTGGACCGCAGCGGCAATACGCTCCCCTTTATCCCGGAACATCAATATTCCCTGTTTTCGGCCTACCGGCATCCCAGCGGTTTCCGGGTCCGGCTGCAGACGCTGTCCTGGGGATCCTATTACATCGACAACGCCAATACAGAAAAATACAAGGGCTATGATTTCATCACCCATGCGATGGTTGGATATGAAAAGAACACCTATGAGGCGGCCGTCATCGTGGAAAACGTTTTTGACCGGCACTACGCGGTCGAGGTGGAAAAGGACACCAGCGGCGTGGTCCGATACTGTCCCGCGGCCCCGCGAAATTTCATGATCCGGTTGACGTACCGATTCTGAAAGGGGGCAAAATGAAGCTGAAAAACCTTGTCTATTTTTCACTGGCGGTCCTGGTCAGTGGCCTGCTTGCCGTCCACCGGTGGGGAGACTCCGGCCATGCCATCGGCGTCATCTCCGCAACCGGCGGCGCAGTCCGTCACCCGGCCGTCATGGAAGGCGGGAAGGGGCATTATTCGCAGATCACCACCGTAACCGTGCTCCCGTCTTTTCAGGGCGCTGCCCGCGTTGCACTGGTGGGGTCGCCGCAATTGGACTACGAGATTTATCTTTCCAGGCCCGTCATTGATATGGGTTTTCGCCGGACCCCCGAACTGCGGCAAGATATTTTATACGACCTGAGAGCCGGAGACCGGCTGTCGCTATGGACGCTGATCAAACCGGCTTCCAGCAGTGCCATTGACGAAAATATCCCCCGGCCGGCAGAACTTGCCGGCGGTTTTTCTGAAATTTTTCCCTTCCTGAAGAAGTTCATAAATGGAAATGCTTCGGATAGCCAGACCGGTTTTCTGAAACCCTCTATTCAGGGCAGATACCATCTGGCTTTCTATGATGCGGCGACTGGTAAACCGATTTTGACTGTTCCTTTGATTTTTACGAACCCGGAGAAAGAAAATGGCTGGCATCCCGAATAACCGATCTTTTATTGCCCGGAACCGCTACTGGTTTATGGCAGCGGCGATAGTGCTGTTCATGCCGCCGCTTTCATTTCTGTTTCAGTTCACCGGCGACAGCAATTTTTGCGGTACGTGGTGCCCCCGGATGTTTTTTGTGTGGCGAAGCGGCATGTCGGCGGAAACATATTTTTCAGGGTTTTTGAGAAGCTATATGGGCGTGGCATTGGTATCCGGGGTCCTGGTTTCCACGTTTTTTTTCGGTCGATACTGGTGCAGCCACCTTTGCCCGGTGGGCGCCGGCATGGAGTTGGGCAGCAAAATCGCGCCCGAACGCCTGAAAATTGATTATTCCAGGATTCCGGCCCCGTCATTTAGATACGGATACCTGTCCGTCTATTTTCTGGCATCCGCGCTCGGCATCGGCAGTCTCTGCTGCAGCTATTGCAATTTTGCGACGCTTCCACGAATGCTGGGCGCCGTGTTCTCGCCGGCAGACCTGGCCTATTTCTTCAGAACCGCAGGACTGCTGAACCTTGGCCTGGTGCTGCTGATGGGCTTTCTGGCAAAGGGCGGAAGGGCCTATTGCAACCTGATCTGCCCCATCGGCGCCCTGGATGCGCTATCCAACAGACTTGGCATCACATTCGGAAAACGGGTTCATGTGTGCGCGGACAAGTGCAGTGGATGCGGAAAATGCGTATCCGTATGTCCGACCTGGTCGATCCAGGTGACGGACACCGCCCGGATTGACCCGCTGTCCTGCATGCCCTGCCGCATTTGTGAATCCATATGCCCCGGCAGGGCGGTTTCATATTCACGCAAGGTGCTTATACAACGCGAAAACAGGAGGAATGCATTTGAAAAAGAAAGAATGTAGCGGCGTTCAGGCGAAGGTGTTTATCGCCGCCCTGTTCATGGGGGCGATTCAGGTGCTGCAGTGCGGCGGCGGAAACTGCTTCTCCTGTTTTGGATGCGTCGGCGCAGGCGGCTTGGCCGTATGCGCGGGGTTGTGGAACAAGTTTTATCATCGGGATAACGGCCCGGCCGTTCCGGCGGCAGGCCGGCCCCGTTCCATCCGAAAGGTCTCCCTTGCGGAAACCCCCCTGAATCCGGGCAATCGATCATCGGAGCATAAAATCGGAAAACAGGATGGGGCA
Organism: uncultured delta proteobacterium; assembly: GCA_963826785.1. Taxonomy (GTDB): domain Bacteria; phylum Desulfobacterota; class Desulfobacteria; order Desulfobacterales; family Desulfosalsimonadaceae; genus CAWGYD01. Next base: position 619,082 of record CAWGYD010000006.1, on the reverse strand, counting down.
GGCGGATATCCCCACAAACAGGCCGTACCCGATAAGGGAAACGCGGCACAACTGTTTCTGGATCTTCGGCACGACTTTTTCAATGGAGACATGGGTTTTAAAACGATCGATGATGCCGGTCCCGGCACCCGCCACGCCCCCGGTAAATAATGCCAGATAAAGAATGTACCCCACATGATGGTATTCTTTTTTCAGAAGGCAAAACGGGCAGTGGTGGGTGGGCTGCTGATAAAAATAGACCGAGATAAACGATAGAATCGATGCCAGGCCGACGGGCAGCACCATGATGCTCAACCCGGAGAATACACCGGCCAGTTTTTCGGTCCTGCAGAAATAAATGCCCGTGCCAGCGGTCAGCGCCACCAAAAGGTAAAATATCGTGCTGGTTTCAATCATTGGAAGCGAGACAATCTGTCCGGCAACGCTTCGGGCGTCTTCGTTGAACAGCGTGCCGCAGCAGGAGGTGATAATCTCGGGCGAAAGCCGGGTAAAATAGCTAAACAGCAAAGCGGTTTCACAGACCACCAGCAGGGTGATGATCAACAAAAATTTGTATTTGAACCGAATCAGCGGGTAATCATAGCCTCTGTTATCCACATAATTTGTGATCAGCCAGATGCCGCACAACACGAGATTGATCAGCTTGATTAACAATCCGGGCCATCCGAACCCATTGACATTTAAAGTTCCGGCCGCGCACATGGCGCCGATAAACAGGGAATGGATGTCTTCGGCAATAAAGACAAACAGGAACAGGGAAAGAAATTCGCAGAGCATCACATAATACAGGATCACGGAAATGAGGCAGGTTTTCCGCTCCAGAAGGAGCTGCCGTTCATCCCCGTTTTTCATGTCCCAGCCGATGATGATCCGAACGCCGATGCCCGATGCGTATATCAAAAAACAGGCGCCGGTAATGGCCGTAAACATCAGCCCGATGATGGCCGGATCAGTAATCATTCATTCTGCCTCAATTCGGCAAAATTTGCACATCGCGGGCCACTTTCCCTTCCGCCAGTTCGATGACCCGCTCGATGATTGCTGAATTTGCCAGCTGGGCATCATGGCTGCTGATAATGACGGTTTTTCCTTCACGGATCAGGTCGGCAACCGTTTTCAAAAACATAGCGGTCAAATCCGGATGCAGGTGGGCCGTGGGCTCATCGGCAACAATGATTTCCGGATCATTGATCAGCGCCCGGGCGATGGCCACCCGCTGCTGCTCTCCGCCGGAAATGTTTTCGATCTTCTGGTTTGCCAGAAATCCGATGTTGAACTTCTCAAGGATCGCCATGGCCTGCTGTTTCAGGTGGGCCGGCTTTCGGCCCGACGTGTATGCCGGAACCATGATGTTTTCAATGACCGAAATCCCATGGATCAGTTGATTGTTCTGAAAGACAAACCCGAAATGCGTTTTGCGGATATCGGATAAAAAATGTTCCGGGAGACTGGAGATGTCCCTGCCAGCAATGATGACCCGTCCGCTCGTGGGCCGGGTCATCCCGCCGATGATGCTCAAAAGCGTCGTTTTGCCGGCACCGTTTGCCCCCACAATCAGAGTGGTCCCGTTTCTTTCAATGTTCAGGCTGATCCCCTCAACCGCATTTGTGCGGCGCCGGTGACCCTGCTCGAATCGGTCCGGGTGCTTCACCGTCGGGTAGCGTTTGACCACGTTTTTCAGTTCAATCATTTTTGCCTGCCTTCTGATGGCACGATTTTAATCCAGCCCCTCAACCAGTTCGGGGGTAATCTCATTAAACCGGTAGATTTGTTTTCCCCTGTGGTCTTTTAAAAAAATCCGGGCATCAGATGCGCTCTGAAGCGCAATGAGTTCACGCCCCATGGGGCCGTACACATCGCTGTCCGCGACATAACAGGCGCCGGCGGCATCGATAAACGACACATCATAGTACTGGGTCACAAAAATGGCCGAAATGTCGGAGCGCGCTTTCTCCGGGCTGTATTTCTTCATGTCGAACAGATATCTGAACAGGTCCTTGCAGCCGTCAAAAAACAGCACCTGTCCGTCTTTAAAGATGATTTCACCGGTCCAGTCGGGATATTGGGCAACAAACATCCCGCACACGATGCATTTATCCCCCGGCGCCGGTTTTACCGGCATGTCAAATTCGCCGGCGTTGATCGGCCAGGCGCAGAAAAACAGCAGGATGGATGTGCATGCGGCCATTTTAACGTTTTTCAAACCCGCCATTTCCATAGTACCCTTTTGTCTTAGTGCCGCCGTTTGTTCCGGATCATTTTGACATCTTCATACATCTCTTCAAAAGTCGCCTTTAAGGCATCGTCGAATGTGGCGATGGTCCCGCCGTGCGCCTGGACAAATGCCCGGGCGTCCGGTTCGCTTTCAAAGGCCCACTTGGCATTTATCGTCATTACGCCGGCTTGATTTCCGCCGATCACCCAGGTGGCGGTCTCCGCATCGATCAGATTTTTCGTGTGGTAATCCCCCACCATGATTCGACCGGTGGGCTTGCGGATCATATTGACAGCCGCACAGTGTATGGAGCACATGCCGGCCGCACTGCCATCTTCGTACTCGATTAGCATTCGGGAGTTGGAAAACATTTCCCGGTCCATTCCGCAGTCGTTGCAGAAAGGAAATGCGCCGATATCATTGGCCTCGCCTGGACCGGCCGCAAATAGGTGCAACGGAAAAACACACAAGATGAAAAGCGCCGCAATTCCGGTTATCCTTTTTTTCATTTTTCGCCTCCCTTTTTAAGCATTTAAAAAACAAATCGTCTTTAAGGTTGCCCTAAAACAGCTTCTCCCCTTTTTGAACCGCACTGAGCCTGATTTCAATTAAATCGTTTTGAATTACACTGCTCAGGGGAATGGGCGCACAGGCGCCGACATAATCCCAGAACTCATCTGAAAGCCTATATTCAAGGTTGCAGGCAATGCACCGGATATGATCGCCATTCACTACAAACCCCCGTTTATACTTGTAACAGCTGTAGCATGCGTCATAGTGGGTGTGCAGTTTTCCCTTGCCGTCGGTCCGAACGAAAAAATTGATATTTTTGTCGTTATTTCGATAGGTGAAGAAATGAACGTGGTGGTCATTGACCGCAGCTGTCCGGATGCAGATCCGGCCGTCTTCAGGCGCCACCAGTTCATACTCCGGCGCACTCCGGGTGCATCCCGTCAGGGCCATCACCAAATAGATCATCAGCAGGCCGGAAATCGATATGGACATTACATTTGCGCCGCCGGGGTGCGTTTTGTTTTTCATCATCAGTCTCGTTTACTTCATCACCATTTCGGGGTCGGTCACCGCCGTTTTCCAGAACGGAATAATGGTGGAGGCCATATAGGGCACCACCGAAAGAAACCAGATGGCCAAAAGGTTATAAATATCGATGACCGGAAGCGGCTTCAGCTTCGGGAACAGGACCGACCATCCCCTTAAAACCGGTTCAAAAAGGATGCCCCCGGCATAAAACACGTGGACGCAGGCAAAGATCAGGCCCGTCAGAAAAGCGGTTGCCGATATGGCTGCCCCTTCAAAGAATTTCAGTTCCAGCACCTCGGCCGTATTCCAACCGACTGCCTTTAAGACTCCGATTTCCTTTTTTTCATAGTCGGTGGCCCCCAACGCTTTATCCCAGGTTAAAATGGCGAAAGCGGCAATGGAGCTGAGCAGAAGGGCCGCCATCAAACCGCTCCGCCAGCTGAACAGCGCTTTATATGTATTCTGGATCTGCTGTTTGGTGATAATTCTCACGGAGGGGAAAAGCTGCTGGATTTTTCGCCCGATCATATCGGTTTCCCGCTGATTTCTGACATACACCGCGATATCCGTTGCCATGTTTTCCGGAATCTCAAACAGGGTCTTTATCGTATCGATCCCCATGACGATCATGTCATTGGTCAGTATGGACGAATTTGGATTGAAAACCCCGGATACCTTTAGGACATAGAGGTTCCCGTCGGACCCCATCACCGGGATCAAATCATCGATGCCGATGAAACGAAGGTCGGCAATGCCCTGGCCGATGATGCACGGAAGCGTCTGGTCCTCTTTTCGCCGACCGGTGAAATTGCCGGAAAATTCGCCCTGCTCCAGCCATTTTAAATCCTGGCCCATTTCATCTGCACCCCAGAACGTGTAATTGGACCGGGTTGCCGGATCAAAATAATATCCCCAGAATCGGGGGGACACCCGATCAACGCCCCTGATTTCGTGGATTTTTGCGGCATATTCCCGCAAAATGAGATCATGGCGACCGCCTTTCAGCCGCTGGACGATCAACTGGGGGGATTCCTGCGTCAGCATGACCGCTTCTGTTTTCAGGGAATCGGTCAAAAGGACCAGGGAGGACAGGAGAAAAACGACAAGGGAATACACGGCAAGCATCAGCAGATTCTTGTATTTTCGCCTGTACAGCGATGACAAGGCAAATTCCATGATCATAAGATGCTTATACATCTGCTACTCCGTCAGTCCGGCAGATAGCATGCCGGGCGGCCCGATAATCGATCCGGACGGGAAATGTTCCGGCGCTCCCGGAAAATCCTGAAACGGAGAAAAAATATCGGCCTGTGAGGGATGGCGCGTGTACCGGGCTTCGCTCCACAGTGCCAGGTCGGTTATCATCAAATCCTTGACCAGTCGGCCATTTAAGATAAATTTCGGTTCAAGTGCTTTTGCGGTCATCACATTGTCGATCAGCAAAAAAACCAGGATTGCGCACTGAATCAAAACCAGCCCGATAAACAGTTTATTTTTCAAAACAGAACCCTTTTCCGATTGTGTAATGATCTGCTCAACGCTTTGTTTCCGATATCGGCGCCGGCGGTGTTTTCTGCTCCCTGCCTTTCTTGTGAAGTTCAAAATGGGTGGGGCATCTGCATACCATTCCGTATCCAAACGGGATCTGGTAGTGACAAGGGATCGGCTCATCCGTTTTAAGAAAAATGACATTGCGGCCATTGGCATAGTCTACCGGGCAGATCGGTCTTTTAACCTGCTGACCGGATTTGAGACAGGAAAAATCATGCTCGCATTTTGACGTTTCACTGATGATTGCTTCCGGGATTGTGAGATTCATCACAGGTTCCTTTTTTTTGAAGATTTGATCTCGTCATCTTTACCTACGCGGGTCTGTAAAGATGAAGATAAATGAAAATTCAAGATATATTTGCGCCTCGATCAACCTGTGAAAACAAATCTTCCTCCGCTTCGTCATCATCCCATGTTTTCAGGCTGATAAAATATGCGATGATCGCATCCAGTTCGCGATCGCTGAGCCGGTGCATCCATGCGGGCATCCAGAGGGGAGGTTCAGGCCCGTTCTTGTCCAGTTTTTCCGGTATGCTCCCGGATCTGCCTATACTTTTCAACGCGGTGTAACGTGATAGAACGACACTGAACATGGCGATACGCGGCGTTTCTTCTGATGGTCGGCTTTCTTCATTATCAGACAGCCACCGGACGAATTGATCGGCGTCCGCTTTTGTTCGCAAAAACAGCTTATCTGCTGTGGTATTGTGCGCCGGAACAGATTGTTTGGCGTAATTCGGGTTCCGGACGCCGCCTTTCCCGCGCCATCCATGGCATCCCACGCACCCCAGTTTCTGGTAAAGGTATTCGCCCAGATCAACCAGGTCGGTTTGGGGCGGCGCGCCGAAATCCGGAACGCATAACGGGCAGACAATCGGATGGGGGGCATCGAGCTGCTTTTCGCCTGATGAAATGACAATCCATCCCGTCATGAACGTATGACAGTCGCCGCACATGGTGGTGCAGAAATATTGAAAGATACCTTCTTTTTCGGCGACAAACGATAATTGGGCCACCCTGCCCGGCGTCACGGTAACCGGATCGAGATTGAGTTCCGGAATATAAAACTGATGGGTCGCATCCGCGCTTTTCAGATTCAAGACCACCCGGTCCCCGACGTTTAACTGCAGCGTCATGGGGGCAAAGCGTTTCCACCAGTAGTTCAGTCCGTTTATCGCCTCGAGTGTATATGCGCCGCTGGGTTCAGCGACCGCTGTAATATTGAACACCTTTTCTCCGGCGTGATACGCGGAAGGGATAAGCACATACTGGTAAATCAATATCCCGAGCGGGATGCTGGTTATGATCGCCAGGACGCACATTGCGGCAATTTTTTCCTTTATCGGCATGATCAAAATTTCGTCAGGGATAAAACTGCTTATCTATCATCATCCATTGGTCGGTTCCTTTGCGCGGGGCCTCTCTTTACCCCGCATAAAGGCATATCAGCACGATGGATATCAGCGTACAAAGGAATCCAAACGGGATCAGGCTGCGGACTGCCTGAGCACCGTCGGGGTAGAGGTTTTTTGAAATCTCATAGCTCTTTATCAAGGCGTAACCCAATCCGGTCAATACCAGCGGCACCTGGATGTAGAGGATGTACTCCGGCAGCACCGGCCGCCACTGGGTATGCGCATTCCCGAAAATATCCCATCCCCATCCCATCGGATCGGACAGGGTTGCGATAATATGTGTATAATTGATCATGAAAAGCGGGATGCTGAACGAAATCCAACCGAGCAGCCCCAGGGGGACCAGTACGTAGGAATATTTGATAAAGATGGTTTTCACATCGACTGCACTGGAACCGGAAAGTGATTTGGACAACCCTGCGGCTGCAAACCACACCGCCGGGAGGATCATCAAGCTGCTGGTCCAGATAATTCCGCAATAGATCAAAAAACCTTTCACGTTGCCCATTTCCGTAATATTGGCCCATTCCTTTATCGTTCCCCAAGGCCCGAGAAAAATCGCAGTATAGAGAATCACAAGGGTGATCATGATAAACCCCATCCAGGCTTCGTCACACCTGTCAATCGCCGTATCCGAGCAAAAAGGTCTCAGCCGCAGTGTCATATTGCTGTTCGGGCATGAACTGATGCATTCCATGCACATGCCGCAGTTGCTGTTGCTGTCCATTTTTCCCGGGTTGATCAGCCAGGGACACCCCCAGGCCCTGCCGTTGTCAATCAGCGCTTTTGAACCGCATCCTTTACAAGCCCCATTGCTGATGGAACGGATTTCAACCACGGCCGCCCTGCTGTATAAACTCATCCAGCCGCCGATCGGGCATATGTATCGGCAGAATGTTCGGCGGCGGAATACCATGTGGAAGATTGTGGCCGTTAGGGTCAGCCCCATCAGGACTGCGGCGGTGGTTACTGGCCGGGTGACCAGGATCGTGCTGAAGGTGCAAAGACTAAGAAACAGGATATTCTGTATCCACATATTGGATAATTTTTTCGGCCATATTTTTTGAAATCCCTTTAACTTGCTCCTATTCGTGTTGGATGGCCCGAGCAGTTTGCGCCGCTGAAACCATTCCCCGAAGAAGGGGAAGGGGCACACCATGCACCATATGCGCGACCCGAAAGGGATCATGAAGGTGACCAGCACAAACCACCAGAAGATCCACACCACCGTGATGATGATGTTGTGGTTGCCGATGGGGGACCCGAAAAATCCGGCAAAGATAAAGAGAACCAGCGCCGCCAGATTGACCAGGATCAGTGTGAACTGAAAGACGCGGTTGCTCATGAGCCGCTTCAGGCGCGGCATGGTCTTGAAAAGATCGAGGCGAAAAGGCCGGCGCGGAAGAACCGGCGCGGCCGTACTCCGGAGATCGGCGGAGACGAAGAATAAAAAGGCGGCAAAGACGCCGATGAGCCCCCCGATGCACGCATAGAAGGAATAGTTGGGCCGAACGATCAGTTCTCCGATCATAAACGGATGAAGCGTGCCGCATGTGACGGAGCACCGATAGCGGAATTTGCCGGATCGATCGGCCGTAAATGATATTTCATCCACATATGAAAATTCAGATTCAAATGACGGATGGCGGATCTTGAACGGAATTTTTCCGGGGTGAATCTCCGCTTCGATATCGTAGCCTTCCAGGAAAAAACCGTGCACGACATCCACTGACCCCAGTTTTATGCGAACTAAATCCCCCTTGTTCACAATGATCCGGTTCGGCGCATATGCGTATCTTCTGGCAATAATCGTTATGTCTTTTTTTTCCCTTTGGGGTTCGGTAAACGGCGCTGAAAAGCATATGGCTGCAAAAACACAGCTGAGAAAGATACTGACTGCCACGGTTTTTTTCTTGTCCATCATGCAGAGTCCGCAAAAACATGCGCGAAATCAGATTCACCCAAGTCCCTTATTGCGCATATTTGGCTTTGGTTATCGTTATATCCACTTGGGTGACGTGATCCTTTTCAACAGTGACATGCACGGGACCTTCCTTCATTTTCAGCTTTTTGTGCCATGCATGAAGGACATATGAACCGGGCGGGACATTGGCTATGGAATATTCTGCGGACTGCGCGCTTTCATCAATTCCAGCCTGGGAAAAGAACGGGTTTTCCATGGTCACCACATAAGCGGCCATTTCCAGGTGAAGCTTACAGAGCACAATGGTGACGCCGGCTTCATTGAACAGGTATTCGGTGGTCTTTCCCTGTCCCCAGGTCCCCAGGTCCAGGCTTTCCCCGGTTTTTTCAAAAAGCAGAAACACATTGTGGTCAACGGTGTCGCTGTTTAAAAACTTGACCGTGCTCCCTTTAATGACCGGCAGGACATGGGGGATGAAAATGAGGTTTTTCTGATCCATATGCATTGTCTGGCCTGTCACGGCGGGAAAATTCGTGCTACCGGTCCTCTCAAGAAAGACAATGACATCCCGATCGTTTCTCGCCCCTTGTGTCCGGACCCGGGTTTTCCATACCGTGATTTTCCCTGAAACCGCGCCGCAGTCCTTGCAGGGCTCCGCCGCATGAACCAGACAGACGGGTGTGAAGCAAAAGAGGAAAAGAGTCAATATGAAGGCAAAACGCATGTTGATTATCCTTCTGGATCACCGGTGGGCATCAAAATCGTCCGGTTTGCGCCGCTTGATCAAACGTCTAAAAAGCCGCATTCAGAACGAAAAAAACGTCCTTGTTCCGGCCGTAGTCGAAACCGTCCTCTTCGGTGTAATACGTATATTCCGTCCGCAATGTAATGTTCGGCCGAAAATGCACTTTGACGCCGGCTGTGACGATGCTGCGGTCTGTGGCATCGATGATCATCAAGTTGGACGGAAGGTCGTCAAATTCCAGCACCTCATATTTTGCGAACGGAATCAGCCAGGGATAGATGAAGTAGTAGCTTTCAATGAACCAGCTCGTCGAATCCACCTCCGCATCCGATAAATTGCCATAAGGGTCTTCATTTTTTCCCAGCATAATGCCGCCGCCCAGATTCAAATCCTTGTATCGCTGCATGAAACCCGCCCCGAATCGCCAGAAATCGTCATCTCTGTACACCAGAGCCGAATCGTCTACGGATGATTCTATCCTTCCGGTGCCGCTATAGCCAAAGAGCGATATCGTCAGGCTGTCATCGCGCCAGTAATCAGAGGGTTTTGCAGCGGTAAGGTCCTTGTCTTCAGTTCCTGATCCGTCGAAACCGATCCCGCCGATTTTGATGGCCATGCCGCCGTAATAATCTTTTGTCCCGGTATTTTTGCCCGTACCCTCGAAATAAACCTGGTTGCCCGGATCCTGGTCGATGTTACCGTTCACCACACCGGCATAATAAAACAGACGTTTCGTAAATCCGCTCAGCTCGAATCCCGACTGCGGCTGAAGACTGAACGTATTGCCCTCGAATTCGGAAATACCCGCCTGAAGAACATGGCCATCCCGGTCTCTTTTCAAATCCGGTATTTCCCAGTTGTTGAGCAGATATCCTTCAAATGTCAGGGCCCCTTCATCGGGGGCCGTAAAAAGGCATAAGGTGTGCATCCCGAGGGAACCCACGGTCAGGCGGAGTTTATTGTCCAGGCCGAATAAGCCCTTGTACATCAGCCAGGCTTTCAGCATGGCCCAGGAAGAGAAATCCTCACCGCTGTCATCATCGCTGATGTAACGGATATCCGAATATACGGCAAATTGTTCGCCCAGGTTGGTCGCGTAACTCAATTCCACTTCGTGGGGCATCACGAACGTAAAATCGGATTCATCCTTTCCGGTTTGCGGGTTGTACCTCGGATCGGTACTCCACTCCAGGACATGCACGGTAATGATGCTGATGGGAAAGTACTGGGGAATTTCACCCGGCCACAGGGCTTCGGGCCAGAGTCGCTTGTACGCTTCGTTGCCGAGGTAAAGCGGTTCCTGTTTTAAATAGAGTTCATTGTCCGGAAATTGATATCCATTTAAATAGTAAACCAGCCCGGTTGGGTTCAATGTCGGAAAAGTGCTGTGGCAGGTAATGCAGGAGGTCTGGTATTTCCTTGCAAATGCCGGCATCGCCCAGGATTTGCCTGAAAATAAAGATATGGATGTATAGCAAATCAAGCCCAGGATGATGCTGATGTATACCGAATTACCATTGACTTTCATTATCAACCTCCTGGAAAAAGCCTAAATGATCTGGTTATAAAATTAATGCGAGAAGGAACCTGATTTCACATTCAATTCTCATCCATGCCTTTAGTATTTCCAGAACCATGCCACATCGCCACAACTCACGGAAATAAACGCGATGACCCAGAAATGCTTTATGATTACATGGGTTAACGAAAAAAAAGGGTAGTAGAGGTGATCGAAAATAGGAATTTGGGGATGTGCCATGACACATAATGAGTTCAAATCAGGTGTGTCATGGCACAGATTGGCAACAAATAGCCAGTTTGCCTGATTTGCATCGATTTGGTTTATGAAAATTTGGCAGGCGACTGTTCATATAAGCAAATTGGCAGAGTTGTTGCGCCCAAGCCACTTCCGCAGTTATGCATCTTTTTAATCTCACTAATAATGATTGAAATATATTATCTATTGATACAATATGAATTCATAATATGAATAACTTAATCTTTCTCCGACTCGAGAGGAATTCGATGCAACACAGATAAACCCCGATTCAGAAGGCATGCGATCATGAAAGCATTTCAGCCTTTCAGAACAATCCGCAGCAAATTGTATTTATTACTTTTTTGGGTGCTTGTGCCAGTTCTGGTCATCAAGGGATTTGACCACTACCATCGATACAAGGAGCGGGAGTTCAATGAATACCAAGCCAATCTGGAAGTGGCGCGTGCGGTAAGCACTACGTTTGATGAATATTTGCGCAACATCCTGCACCATGAATTCGACATCGGCCTCCACTTGACCTTTCCGCATCCGCCAACCCCCTCGCAAATGAATCAAATCCTGAAGGACAATTTGAGGCATCACCCCGAAGTTCGCAATTTTGCCTGGGTAGATCCGCAATGCCGCATTGTTGCATCGAGCATGGATTCAATGATCGGGATTGATTTTGCGGATCATGCGGACTTGCACGAAACGCTCACTGGAAAGGAATGGTCGATCAGCAGCCTGACCATCTGCAAGATTACAAAAGAACCCGTCATTGCAGTCAGCCGGAGGATCAATGACCAAAAGGGTGTGCCTGCCGGTGTTGTAATCGCCGCAATATACCCGGATAAACTGGGAAAACTACTCAGCAAGAAGAAAGATCATACGCGGACCATTTCTGTTTTTGACCGGGAAGGGAACATCATTTTTGAATATCCGGTAAAGCATCGGGAATGGAAAGACCGGGGTGCATTGAAGGCCAACCCTGCAATCCGGGCTGCGCTGAATGGAAAAGAAGTCACTGCGGTGATTCCCCATTTTTTGGGTGGTGAAAATCAGATGGTGGCGTTGACGCCAATCGAATTCAATGGATGGATCGTCAGTTCCAGCCGTTCGGTTCATCAAGTCTTTCAACCCATTATCTCCGGATCTGTTCGACAGGCGGGCATTTTGGTGATCCTTGTGATTTTTGTCTTTGCCATCGCCATGTTCATTTCACAAAAAATTGTATCGCCACTGAAGAAGCTGCAAAAACAGGCCTTGGCATTTGGACAGAATTCAACCTATTCAAAGCTGACCATTCGGGGGTCGACTGAAATACAGGATCTGGCATTTGCATTCAACCAGATGACGGAGGAAATTTCAAAACGTGAAAAAAAATTGGATTCCGCTCGTCTGCGCCTGTTCACGCTATTGGAAGCAATACCAGCTTTCGTCTATATTCAGGCGCCGGATTACTCGATTAATTATGCCAACCGGACATTCCGGGAGACTTTCGGCGCCCCCGAAGGGAAGCACTGCTATGAAATCCTCAGGGGTGAAAAACAGCCCTGTTCTGATTGCACGGTCAATATGCCCCTTGATTTCGGAATAATTCAAGATTGGAAGTGGTACAGCCCGAACTGCCGAATTTATCAGGTATATGATCGTCCATTTGAGGATTTTGACGGCAAACTACTTGTACTCAAGATGGGCATCGATATTACTGAACAGGAGATGGTGGCCAGATCGCTCGGCCAATCAGAAAAACAACTCAGGAAGCTTTCTGCCAGGCTGCTTTCCGCCCAGGAGGAAGAACGGAAACGGATTGCAGGCGAGATCCATGACAGCATCGGACAGACCCTCGTGGCGATGAAGTTCAGCGTCGATAAAGCCCTTCGCGATACAACGCGAAATGATCCGGATGAAGCATTTCAGGCCATTGAGTTCCTGGGATCGCTGATCAAGGATGCCATTCAAGAGGCAAGAACCATCCACACCGGGCTTCGCCCGCCTATTTTGGATTCAGAAGGCATCATCGCCACAATGAACTGGTTTTGTCAGAATTTCCAGACCATCTACCCCCTGCATCAGCTGGTGACTGAATTCAATGTCTCTGAAAATGAAATTGCCGAGGAACTTAAGATTGTCATCTTTCGTGTGAGCCAGGAGGCGTTAAACAACATCGCCAAATACAGCCGGGCCGACCAGGTTCATGTATCGATTTCGAAAACCGCCGCTTCAATCGCGCTGAGCATCATTGATAACGGAGTCGGTTTCAATCTGCAAAATCGCGCAAATGGTCTGGGGCTCACCAGCATGCAGGAGCGTGTTGAAATTTCCGGCGGTCAATTTAGTATCAAATCCAACATCGGCGAAGGAACTTGCCTTCAAGCGAAATGGAAATCAATTGAATAAGCATGCGCGCTGTTTCTCATTCTGATCAAGCAGGTTGCCGCATGTTTTTTTTCATTCCAAAGCGATTACTGCCGCGTCAGCTCCTTTAATTCTTGTCCCGGTCCTTTTGAGCGGCCGCAGCCGAATTCATTGCCACCGGCGCGGGAACTTCCACATCGGCCATCTTGCCCAGGTATTCGGGCAGTTCCACGCCGGCCATGGAGGCGATATCCTGAAGGGGCGGGACGCTTTTGATGAGGCTGGAGATGAAGTTGGAGGTGGATGAGCCTTTGCCGTTGCCATTGGCGCTGTCCCAGACGGTGATCTTGTCGATCTTGAGGTTGCTGACCGCCTCCACCTGCCGTTTGACGATCTCTTCGAGTTTTTCGATCATCAGCAGGGTGGCCGCGGCCTTGGCGTCGCCGCCGCAGCTGGTGACCAGGGAGGCATACCCCGCGGCCTTGCCGTCGAGCAGCTTCTGGAGGCCTTTGGCTTCGGCCTCGTATTTGAGAAGGATGCCGTCGGCCTCGCCCCGGGCGCGGCGTCTGATCCGTTCGGCTTCGGCATCGGCGGCGATTTCGATCTTGCGCTTTTCGATCTCCTCTATGACGATCTCCTCCGCGTTTAACCGCTCCTGTTCGGCCCGGTACTGGGCCTTCTGGATCTCCACCTGGGCCTCGCGCTTGGCCACTTCCCCCCGCTGCTGGGCCGCGGCCTGTTTCACGGCCAGTTCGGCATCCGAATCCGCGATATTGGCCTTGGCTTTGTTTTCACCGGCCACCGCATCGGCTTCCTGGCCCTGAACGAATATCCGCTGGTCGGCAAGCGCCTTTTTCTTTCCTTTCTCGGATTCGGCCATGGCCTGGGCCCGCCTGATTTCCAGCTCCGCCTCGGAAGTCGCGATATCCGCTTTGGCCCTGTTTTCGCCGGTAACCGCCTCGGCCTCCTGGCCCTGGACATAGATGCGCTGATCGGCCTGGGCTTTTTTCTTTCCTTTTTCCGATTCGGCCACGTTTTCGGCGACCCGGACCTCTTTGACCTTCACCGCTTCGGCTTCTCCGATGGAGCCCAGCTTCACCTGCTCGGCCACATCCACCTTGGCCTTGTTCAGGGCTTCGGAAGCCGCCTTCTTGCCGATGCTCTCGATGTAGTCCGATTCATCGGTGATGTCGGTGATGTTCACGTTGATCAGGTAGAGCCCGATCTTGTTGAGCTCGGGTTCCACGTTTTTGCGGATGGCTTCCAGAAAGCTTTCCCGGTCCTGGTTGATCTGCTCGATGGTGAGCGAGGCCACGGTGAGACGCAGCTGCCCGAAGATGATCTCCTTGGCCATGTCCTCGATCTTCTGCGCGCCGATCCCAAGGAGGCGTTCGGCGGCATTGGTCATGATGTTGGGATCGGTGCTGATCCCCACGGTGAAAGTGCTGGGCACATTGATCCGGATATTCTGAAAGGACAAGGCGTTCTGGAGCGGGATGCTGATGGTGATGGGGGTGAGGCTGAGGTAGGCGTAATCCTGGATCAGGGGCCAGACAAAGGTGCCGCCACCGTGCACGCACCGGCTGGAGCGGCCTTCTGCCACCCGGCCGTAGATGACCAGGATCTGGTCCGACGGGCAGCGCTTGTAACGCGAGGCCAGAATGAGCACCGTGGAGATGAAAATGAAAACAAACGCGCCGATGGCCAGTGAAAAGTAAACCATGCCGTCCTCCTCTAAGATGGATTATAAATTCATGACAACGCTTTGAAAATCAACGGTCGGGTGGAATCATGGAATGAGGCAATGATGGGTTTAAAGGCGTCCTGTTTCGGCCGTAACTCCATTATTCCACCATTCCATATTCCAGAGAGATCATTTTTATGCTTTTTCGACGACGAGCACGTTGCCGCCGGTGACATCGATGACGATGACCGGATCCCCGGTCCGGATTTCATTCTTGTCGGCCGATACGGCGTCATAGATCATCAGGCGACCCTGGCAGGGGACCTGGACCTGCCCGGTGCCGGCAGCGGGAATTTTCAGGTAGACTCTCCCCTCCTGGCCGATGGCGCTGCAGACGTTCACAGTGCCATCGGACTGAAGCTTCATCATGGAGACCGACAGCTTTCCAAGCATCCAGACCGTGGCCAGCCCGGCGGCGATGCCGGCGGCCGCTGCCATCAGGTCCGGAATCCAGAATTGCTTGGACAGGGCCAGCCCCACCAGGCCGAACATCATGAAAAACCCGGTCAGGCCGTGAAGGGAAAAGAGCTTGAAGCTGGCATCCGAATCCGGATGAACGTCCGCATTGTCGAACCCCCCGTCATGGATGTCATGGTCCGAAAGTCCGACCAGCATGAGCACCATCCGGAGTATGAAGATGGTCCCGCCCAGAATGGCGGAGAACAGGAAGAATTTCTGGATCGGACTCAGTGCATCGTAATATTCCTGCATGGCATCAATTCCATCATTTTTTCAGTTTGTCTTTGAGTGCCGCAAGCTGCCGCTCGATTTCGGTTTCCATTTTTGATTTTTCAAAGACCGCTTCCAGGGACGGCTCCCGGATCACCAGTTCCCCCATGGCCTCGGCTTCTGTTTCCATGGTGACCACCTGGTCTTCCAGGGACCGGCAGGCATCGGATGCGGACAGGCCGCTGTCGGCCAGAAGTTCATCGCTCCTTCGGGCCGCGGAGGCAAAATCCCGGGTGGCGTTTAACATGGCCTTGCGGCTTTCGGCGCTGCGCTTGCGTGAAATCAGCAACTCCTTCTTGCGCCGGGCCTCCTGCACCTTGTCCTCCAGCTGGCACAATTGCGCTTTGAGCTGCGCGCACGATTCCTTCGCCCGGACATGCCCTTCTTCGAGGTCCGCACACTTGCGCTCCTCCTGGAGTTTGCGGGCCAGGGCTTTTCGGGCCAGGTCATCGTCTTTGTCAGAAACCGCTTTTTCGCTGTTTTCCTGCCACAGCCGGACTTTTTTTTCCGCCCCTTCCAGTTGCCGGGCCAGCCGCTTCTCTGCGGCAATGGACCGGGTCACCTCGCCCCGCAAGCGGATGATGCTGGCATCCATCTCCCGGATGAGCTCCCGGATCAAGGATTCCGGGTCTTCCGCCTTTTCCACCAGGCTGTTTAAATTTGCCGATATGATTCGTTTGATTCTGCTGATAATGACCATGGTCGTTTCCTCTCTTTTGGCATTTGCTCCAGTTTTACTCCTGAAAATACAACTTTTATGCCAAAAGACTTAAGCAATTTATTTACTTACAATTAATTTTATCTTAGCAAAATATGGACTGCCGTTTCATGGTGTTTTTCACCTTTAAAATGGCGAAAAACACCATATTACGAAGTCATTCCAGCCCCCCCAGTTCATACTTCCGGAAAAAATGACGGAACTGGTCATAGGTGACACCCAGGGCATCGGCGGCTTTTTTCTGGCGTCTGCCGGATTCCAGCCAGGCGCTCAAGATCAGGTGCTTTTTGTAGGCTTCCACTTTTTCGGTAAACGTGATCCCCGGCGGGGCGGCCGCCGTGATCTCCAGCGGCAGGTCCGCCGTTCTCACCACGTCATCGCCCGGCTGCAGCAGCAGGCGCTCCACCACGTTCTTGAGTTCCCGAACGTTGCCCGGCCAGTAGTAGTCGGTCATCTGCCGGATGGCTTCGGCGGAAAAGGAGCGGGGCTCGAAATTGGGGATTTCCTTTTCCAGCATGGCCGTGAAGTGGCCGATGAGCAGGCCGATGTCCTCCCGCCGCTGACGAAGGGGCGGCAAGGTGATCACTTCAAAAGCGATCCGGTCATAGAGGTCTTTGCGGAATTCGTTTTTTTCCGCCATCCGCAACAGATCCGCATTTGTGGCGAAGATGAACCGGGCGGAGGCCTCGAGGGTTTCACGCCCCCCCAGGCGCTCGAACCTCCGGGTTTCGATCACCCGCAGCAGGCTTTCCTGAAAGCGCATGGACATGTTGCCCACTTCGTCGAAAAACAGGGTACCGCCGCCAGCCCGCTCCAGGCAGCCCCGCCGCCGGGCGGAGGCCCCGGTAAAGGCGCCTTTTTCATGGCCGAACAGCTCGCTTCCCAGGAGTTCTTCATTGAATACGGCGCAGTTGATCCCGATGAAGGGGCCGGCGGAAAAGGGACTTTTTTCATGAATATAGGCCGCCAGGAGTTCCTTTCCCGTACCCCGCTCCCCCGCAATCAGCAGCGGACGGGGCACGGGCGCAAACGCCGCCGCCTTTTTCAGCATCTGTCTTAAAACCCTGCTGTTGCCCACAATCGGGGATGCATTGGCCATGGAAGGTTGGATCTTTCCGCAAGAATTGATGGTCAGTCGTATCTGCGCTGAAAATGCAGATTCCGCTGCAGGCGCATTGCAGCTGCAATATGGTTCATACCCTGAAAAGAAGCTATGGGCCAAACGATGCGAGTTTCCGTTCAGCTTCAAATATCAGCAGCAGATACTCTGGAAGTACCGGAAAGGAACCGTTTTTACAAGTTTATTTTTAGTAAAAGGATGGTGAATCGGCCGCCGTCGTACCGGGGTTTAGGAGAAACAATACATGGCAGACCCCATTTATTTTCCAAATGACGAAAGATAAATTTCTATCTGCAGATCTTCTGTTGTTTCACATGATCTCAAATTCAGGATACCAGGCGCCATGAAAACTCATATTCAGCTGATAGAGGAGCTTCTCGGCACCGCCGGGATCACCATCAACGGCAGCAAGCCATTTGATATCAAGGTGAACCATGACGGGTTCTACGACCGCATCCTGTCGGGTGGATCCCTGGCTGTCGGAGAATCCTACATGGACGGGTGGTGGGGATGCCCGGCCCTGGACCAGTTCATCGACAGGGTATACCGGACCCGACTGGACGAGAAAATCAGATCCCACCTGAGCCTGATTGCGGCAGGGATAAAGGCCCGGCTGATGAACCTGCAGAATCCCATGCGGGCCTTAAAAGTGGGAAAGCAGCATTATGATGCGGGAAACGACCTCTATGCGGCCATGCTCGACCGGCGGATGGTATACTCCTGCGCTTACTGGAAAAAAGCATCCGACCTGGATGCTGCCCAGGAAGCCAAGCTGGACCTGATTTGCCGCAAGATCGGCCTGAAAGAGGGAATGCGTGTGCTCGACATCGGCTGCGGCTGGGGAGGGTTTGCAAAATTTGCCGCCGAAAGATACGGCGCCCGGGTCACCGGCGTGACCATATCCAAAAACCAGGCGGCGCTGGCACGCGAGATCTGCAGGGGGCTGCCGGTGGAAATCCGTCTGCAGGATTACCGCAAAGTGGGGCAGCAGTTCGACCGGGTAGTCTCCATCGGCATGATCGAGCACGTGGGATATAAAAATTACGAATGCTACATGGATACAACCGCGCAGAACCTCTCCGACGGCGGCATCGCCTTCATCCAGACCATCGGCGGCAATAAAAGCAACCGGTTTACCGACCCCTGGATTTCCCGCTACATCTTTCCCAACAGCATGCTTCCCTCCATCGCCCAGTTGGGAAAAGCCATGGAAGGCCGGTTCGTCATGGAGGACTGGCACAATCTGGGAACAGATTACGACCGAACCCTGATGGCCTGGTTTATCAATTTCAATCAGAACTGGCCCCTGCTGGAAAAAAAATACGGCTCCCGGTTTTACCGGATGTGGCGCTTTTACCTGCTGTCCTGCGCGGGCCTGTTCCGCGCACGTTTCATCCAGCTGTGGCAGATCGCCATGACCCGCACCGGCGCCCCGCGGCCGGATGGCTGCCGGATCTGACCAGCGCCCCGCCGTAAAACAGAAATCCCCTTCAGCCCATCTTTCATAAATGGGACGAAGGGGATTTCCTATGGTGACGGACCGACCGGATCCGCAGTCACAGGATCATGTTTTCAGTCCAGCAATATTTTCCCGGTCGAAATCAGAACTTGTACTGCCACTGAACCGCAACGGCGTCATCGGTGTATCCCCAATGCCCGGTCCAGTCATCCGTATCGCCGCTGGCAAAAATATAGTTCACCTGGATGCGGTTGTTCTGCAGTTTGCGCCGGTCGCCGCGGCTGAAATCAGCCATGGGCTTGCCCAGGTCGGTCAGGAAGAAATTGAGGCCGACATAAGTGTTCCCCAGATCGCTTTTCTCTCCGGCAGCCGGGTCGGCATGGGACTGATAATGCTTGGCCACCACCTCGAATTTGGGATTGATCATGTATCCCACCATGGCGGTCACCGTGGTCTGGTCATCATCTTTAACGCCGAGAATATTCCATCCCCGGGTATAGTCCAGTTTGACATTCCACTGGGGCGTGATCAAAGAATCGATGCCGGTGGAGAAAACACTGTAATCTTCGGTGCCCCGGCCGCCAGCTTCCTCGCTGACCCCGTAGCCCGCTTCGAAATGCAGCGGTTCGCCATAATCGAAGTGGATGCGGGCGGCATAGGCCAGCGCATCACCGGTGACGGTGTTGTCGATTTTCTCCGTGGTCGATATGATTTCACCGTCTTCGATGCTGTAGGTGGTTTTGCTTGTTTTTAATTCCTCCTGACGCTTCACCGCCGCACTCCGGCCCGCCGGGTTGAAGACACCGATGTCGTAGCCGAAACCATATCCCACATGCTCGTGACCCATTTCAGTGCCGTCGGTCTTTTCATTCTCGCCGCCGAATCCGATATAACGGCCTGAAAGCAGTACACCCATGTCCCGCTCCAGGACCAGGCCCTTGTCCAGCTTGTTGCGCTCCACGATATCCAGGTTCCAGCCCGGGGTGGTGAACATCATGCCCACCGGCGTCTTGATCATGCCCAGGCGGACAAATGCCGCGTTGTTGAACCGGTAGCCGATGAAGGCATCCTTGATCATTTCCGGCAGGCCGCCGCCCTTCTTGTCATGGGGCTGATTGAAATCGAGAAACAGTTTGCCGAACATGTTGCCGTAATAGTAGTTGGTGCCCAGCCGGATCCGCTGGGCGGTGAACCGAAGTCCGTCATCGCTTTTATCCGAACGGATGGAAAAGCCCTCTCCGAATCGGCCTTCCAGTTGGGAAAAGCCGTACAGTTTGACCTTGGCATCATAGTTGCCCAGTTTCTGTTCGATGACATAAGCCGCATCAGCCGGTGCCGGCATCAGCCAGGCGGTTAGGAATACCGCCGACAGCGCCAGACAGAGCACCGCCGGTATTTTCGTGAATGTTTTCATAATTCTCCTTTCTGAAACAGTTTTGAATGGCAAAAATTATCGAAAACCGGCGGCGGTTTTCGTTTCCGGGTTCCACCGCCGGTTCAACTGATTCTTTATTTCACAAAATGATCCGGTTCCACATCATGGCAGGTATCGCACTGCATCTTGCCGCGGGTCCAGCCGCCGGTTTCAAACGGCTTGCCGGATTCATGGCATTGGGTGCATTCCTGGGCCGAGGCGGACATGGCGTATTCACTCTTATAGGTTTGGGCGAAATAGCTGTTGAGCTTGGTTGCGGTGAAGGCGACCACATCCGAGGTCAGACGGGCACACCGTTCAGATCGTTGCGGGGATTTGGAAGCATACCCGGATGCCTTGCACCACCGGGTTACGGATATATGGCACAGGGGAGAATTCGCGACTGTCTGGACCAGAATATCGGATGACTTGTATTTTTTCACCTGAAACTGCCTGTTGTGCGCCAACTGGTTGGCCATGTCGGACGGAAACGGTGTTTGTTCATACCAGGCGTAAATTTCACCGATGATCTTCTTGGCATCATCCATCGGGGTCACCATATTGACCACAGCGCTCGACGCAATGATCGATCCGCAGGTCCCGGTCCACCCGAAACCGCCTCCGGTGAGAAATGACATGGTTTCATAAGGAATGACGTTGTATGGATGACCGACTTCTTCTGCAAGCGCGCTGACCAGCGCGCTAAAGGCTCCGTAGCCTCACTTGCCTTTGTAATAGCCGGCATGTGCCCGGCCGCGAACATCTTCCACATCGAGTGTTTTGTACGGCAGGGGCCAGGTGGCTGCAGCCGCCTGGGCGTCTTTGTCCTGCTTTTTCGTCATCAAAGCGGAGCAGCCCGCGGCCGTCATGGCCGCGCCGGCCATGAACGTGCCGGCACTTCTGAAAAATGAGCGCCTGGGAAGGATCAACTTCCCTTTGGGTTCTTCCGGATAACTCATCTGATCCTCCTTACATTGGATTTAAATTATCGACAGGGTGTGTCTTCCACCCAAAATGATACTGGTTAATCTCCTGCGGACCGGAGTGTGGTATCGCTGCACATCATGTATCCACAAGGTGGCAGTGCCTCCTGAATGAAGCACCTGTTCGCACCCGTTCCGGTTATTCGTTCAGCCTCCCGGCTGCCGGTGAACCCGACTCAAACTGATCGCAGCATCGGTTTGCGGCTAGGTACAGGTCATTGAGCAGGCAAATCCCGTCCTGGCACCGGACGGACCCATAGGCGGAACTCAGGGCGGTCAGCCCTTTGAAAACCGACTCCAGGAACTTCGGGGAATTCCGGAAATGCTTGCAGTGTAAGCAACTTTGATCGCTTGCCTTGCGGCCCATATGTTCTCCTTCGGAAAAATTCCGGGCTGCGGCCGGCGAAACTTGGCCGCACGCGCCCGGATCAGTAAAAAATTGAACAACCCCTTTCCCCCGCGCGGTGGTGCGGGGGAGACAAAAGCGCTTATCGCGCCAGATTGATCCAGTAGGTGCTGAATACGATGGCCGACAGGATAAACCCGATGACCACGTTGACGACCACCCCGCCGGTGAATGCCAGGAAGGGCTTGGAGCCCGTGCTGGCGAGTTCGCGGAACCGCGTGGTCAGGCCGATGCTGAAGAAGCAGAAGATAAAGGCCCAGGTCCGCAGGGTCTTGATGGGGGCCACCAGCATGGGCTTGATGATGTCGTTGTAATCGCTGAAGGAATACTGGCTGGCCACCGCAGTGATGAAGATGGAGGCCAGGGCGAACCCGATCACGAATTTGGGAAAGCGCCACCAGATTTCCGCGGCCTGCGGCTTCGATCCCGCCTTGGTTTCCCATTTGGTGGTGGCGATGATGGCCAGGACAAAGGCCCAGATGCCGATCCAGATGTCGCGCCCCACCACCTTCATCAGGGTGAATGCCCATACGGCGGAATCGGGCGTTCCATGGATGCCCGGGACCTTGCCGGCCAGGTTTCCATAGGCCTGGGCGGCTGCAAAACCGGCGGCATCGGCGAATTCGGACGTACCGACCCACGCCCCCACGACCCCGGTGTGCAGGTGAAGGACACGCGAAACGAGCGGCAAAAAGAAAATCATGACGATGGCCCACAGAATCACCATGGTGATGGCGATGGGGGCATGCTCTTTTTTCGCGCCCACCGCACCGGCGATGGCAATCGATCCCGAGACCCCGCAGACCGCCCCGCCGGCGCCCAGCACCGCGCACAGCCGCCTGTCCAGACCGAGTTTCTTTCCGATAAAGAAGATCACCATGAAGGTGGAGATGGAAACGATGGAGGCCTGAAAAATGGCGATGGGCCCGGCCCACATGACCAGGGTGAAGGGTAGCGTCGCGCCCAGCAGCACGATACCGGTCTTGACGTAATATTCGACCCGGAAACCGGCGTCCATCCACTTGGGCAGCCCGATCAGGTTCGAGATGAGCATGCCCAGGGCCAGCGCCACCAGCGGCGGCTCCAGGTTGTAATGATGGGCCTGGTCCCAGGCGCCGATGGAAAAAATGAGCACCGAAAACAAGTAGATGAAGACAAAGGAGGGCAGAAACTCGGAGAGTTTGAATCCCAGTGTCTTCAGGCTGACCGTAAAAATCACCCCCCACAGGATAAACTGGGCGATGTATTGTGTGATATGGGTGGCGAAATGACCGCCCAGTTCCCCCAGGGTGGACCATTTTGCCGGGGAGATGGCGATCCACTTCATGCTGGAACCGCCCGCGAAAAACAGATAGGCGGCAAGGACAATCCCCATTCCCAGCCAGATGGCCCACCAGTCCTCCTTGAGGTACAGCTCCTTCCATCCCATGCGGGACGGTGTTGCCGGCGCTTCCTCGGCGCACTGCACGGTTTCGCAATAATCCGTGTCACTTGTTCTCTTTTTCAATGTCATCTGATCCTCCTGATGTACAAATTTTTTAACATCTGTTGTGTCAATAAAGCCGGGCATGCGGATTGACATGTCCGTTGCATTCTGGTTACAGATCAGCAAGGGATAGCAAATGGCATGCCAGATTCCCCCGGCCATTGATTCTTTTTACAACCTGCTTATATTAAACCTAAAAACAATCTTGCAAAGCCGTTTCGACGCACAGGCGGGGATGAAAAAGACAGGGAACAATGCCTCCTCATGGAGGCATTGTCTTCACCAGAGGGCGCCTCGATAAAACAAAATCAATTCGATTTCCTGCGCGTGCCGGGCTTTTATCCGGCACTCCTGATCATTTATTCTGTTCATGTGGTACATCTTTTGCTAAGGAACCTGGTTTTAATCGCACTGGCCTATATTCTTATTCCATTTCGCATTCAAGATGATATCCGGACAACAAAAGGGGAGACGGCGGCGCAGGCAGCGCATGAATGTGAAAATGGAATTCAGATCGGATTTATTTGCATGAATGAACAAGCGGATGCCGACGGGCATCACCCGAAGCGCGGCGGACGGCGACGTAGCGGACTGCAGGTCCAGTTCCAGATCGCCCTGGGAACGATTTTTCTGCTGTTCTGCGGACTGACCGCCTGGCTGATCTATGCACACGAAAAAAACCACATCGAGCAGGAGGCCTTAAACAAATCCCGTATCGTTCTGGCGGCGGTGGAATCCACCCAGGCCTATGTGCAGGGCATTCTGCGTCCGAAGATGTATGAAGTGGTCGGCCGGGATGCGTTTATCATGGAAGCCATGTCCACCTCTTTCGTATCCCGGGCGGTAATGGACAAATTTCACGAATCCATGCCCATGTACCGGTACCGCAGGGTGGCCTTAAAAGCCCGCAACCCGGTATCGGCGCCCACGCCCGTGGAACGGGAGATGATCGAATATTTCCAAAAACATCCCCTGGAAAAGCACTGGCAGGGCATACGGGAGATCGGCGGCACGAGTGGATTTCTGGATGCCCAGCCGGTGTTCATGACCGCTTCGTGTCTGAACTGCCACGGAAGGCCCGAAGATGCGCCCCCGTCGCTGATCAGGATGTACGGCGATAAACGCGGGTTCGGCTACCGGGAAAACCAGCTGGCCGGGATCACCGTGGTGAGCATTCCCGTCCAGGATGCGCTGGCCAAAATTCGAGGCAAGGCTTTTTCCGTCTTCTGTGCCACGCTGGTCATGTTGATATTCATGTACGTTCTCATCAGTTTTTTGTTCAACCGCATGGTGGTTCACAGCCTGCGTGACCTTCTGGGGATATTCCGGCGGGGGTTGATGGATGACCGGGAGATCGCGCTTTTAACCGAAGCCTCCAGCAAGAATGAAATTCACGAACTGTCCGAAGCCGCCCGGGAACTGACCGCCCATCTTCAAAAAGCCCGCCGGGACCTGGTCCGATATGCCGAGGACCTGGAGGTCCGCGTCAATAATCGGACCCGGGACCTGGAATCTTCACGCGCCCGGCTGAAAGAAAAAGTGGCTGCCCGGGATCTGGAACTGCTGACCTTGAACCGCATTGCCGAACTCACCACACGCTCCTTTCGCCTGACGGACATCTTTCCGGGGGTGCTGGAGCAGACCCTGTCGCTCATTCCGGCCAGGGGGGCCGCCATCTACCTCTTTTCCGGCGATAAGAACAACCCGGCCCTGGCCATGGAATACCAGCGCAATGCCGATAAGCTTTCACCCACCATAAAAGCCGGGGACAGGCCCGCATCCGGGCAGGTGCCCTCCACTTTGAAGGAATCCATCTGGACGGCGGCACACGGGGAAATGAGCCACTTTGCCTGCATGCAGAACCAGACCTGTCTCAATGTGCCCCTGGTCTGCCGGGAACGGGTGCTGGGGGTGATGACCTTCGTGGGCATCGACCTGAAAGACCGGTCTTCGGAAATGCAGTCCCTGCTCATGTCCATCGGCCAGCAGATCGGCATCACCATTGACAGCTTGAACAACTTTGCCGCGCTTCTGCAGAGCAAGGAGCTTCTCCAGAGCGTGTTTGACGGCATACCGGACATGATGGTCCTGCTGAGCCCCGATCTCGACATCCGCATGGCCAACCGCGCCTATCTGAAACGGCACTCAATCACCCTGGAGGAGGCGCTGAACCAGAAATGCCGGCCACTGGAAAACGGCTGCGAATGGCCCCTGGCCGGAAGGCAGCTTTCCCAGGCCATGTCCACGCATCAACCGGCCAAGGAAGAAATCACCACCGCTTCCGGCGAAATATTCATGGTCTATTATTATCCCATACTCGATGAAGCCGATAAAATATGGGGAATCCTGCGCTACGCAAGGGACATCACCCTGGAAAAACAGGTGGAGAACCGCATCCAGCAGACGGAAAAAATGGCTGCCCTGGGTCAGCTGGCCGCGGGCGTTGCCCATGAAATCAACAATCCCATGGGCATCATCCTGTGTTACACGGACCTGCTCAAACGGCAGATCAAAGGCGACGAACAGGCCGTTCAGGACATTGAAATCGTGGAAAAGCAGGCCGGAAACTGCCGGCGCATCGTTTCCGATCTGCTCAATTTTTCCAGGCGCCGGAAAACCCGGTCCCAGCCCGCCAACATCAACACGGCCCTGTCCGAAGTCATCGAGATGCTAAGGCATCAATTCCAGAAGAGCGGAACGGAGATCGAAACCGAGCTCGACCAAAACCTGCCGGTCCTCTCCATGGATGTGGATAAAATGAAACAGGTTTTCTTAAACCTGCTCATGAATGCCAACCAGGCCATTGTTGAGCCTCCCGGGCAGGTGCGGGTGTGCACCCGCTTCGACAAAAACCGGTCTGTCATCGAGATCGCCATCCGGGACAACGGATCGGGAATTGCGCCGGAGATCATCGGCAAAATATTCGATCCCTTCTTCAGCACCAAGCAGACTGGAGAGGGAACCGGCCTGGGCCTGTCCGTGAGCTACGGCATCATCAAGGATCACGGGGGCGAACTGACCGTGGAAACGGAAATCGGAGAATACACGGAATTTAATATTCAATTGCCTGCCCGGCGGCAGGAAAACGGTATAGGATGATGAATTACGACAAACTGCTGATTATTGATGATGAAGTCGACATGCTTGAGGGGATCAGGCGTCTTCTGGGCTATGAATTGCCGGAGCTGCAAGTGGCCACCTGCGCAGACCCGCGCCAGGCAGTGGACATTTTCCGCCGCCAGGCACCGGATGTCGTTCTTCTGGATGTGCGCATGCCCGGCATGGACGGCATCGATCTGCTGAGCGTTCTGAAACGGCATGACCCGCTGCTGACCTGCATCATCATGACCGCCCACGGCACCATCGAAATGGCGGTGGACGCCATGAAGGCCGGGGCCTACGATTTCATCACCAAGCCCTTTGAAAAGGAGACGCTGCTGCGGGTGCTGGAAAAAGGGCTGGAACGAAACCGCCTCATCCGGGAGAACCGGGTTCTGCGCGGCAAGGTTGAAAAGACCGATTTCCACGGCATGATCGGCCGCAGCCCGGCCATGCGGCAGCTGTTCGACAAGATTATGGCCGTGGCCCGATCGGACTACAGCGTCCTGATCCGGGGGGAAAGCGGCACGGGCAAGGAGCTGACCGCCCGGGCCGTTCATGCGGAGAGCCGACGCAGCCGGCGCGATCTGGTGGTGGTCAACTGCCCCGCCATCCCGGAACACCTGCTGGAAAGCGAGCTGTTCGGGCACAAGCGGGGGGCGTTTACCGGTGCGGAGCGCGACCAGCGGGGGCTTTTCGAGGAGGCGGACGGCGGCACGCTGTTTCTCGACGAGATCGCCGATATCCCCGTCACCGTTCAGACCAAGCTGCTGCGGGCATTGCAGGACGGGGAGATCAAGCCTTTGGGGTCGGTGAAACCGGTCTCCGTCGACGTGCGGATCATCGCCGCCACCAACCAGAACCTGGAGGAAAAAATCCGGGACCGGACCTTCCGGGAAGACCTGTTTTACCGCTTGAACGTGGTGAGCCTCAAGACGCCGAGCCTGCAGGAGACCGCAGCGGATATCCCTCTTCTGGCCAATCATTTCGCCAAAATCGCATCAGAAGAACTTCATCTCGATCAGCGGCAGTTCTCCCCCGAGGCGCTGCAGCTGCTGTCTAATGCGGCCTGGCCCGGCAATATACGGCAGCTTCAAAATACCGTCCGCCAGACCGTTATCTTTTCAGGAAATGAAATTATCAGTTCGGACCGGCTGAGGGGTTTTCTGAGCGACGCGGATCAACCGGCGGGACGGATGCCGTTTTCCGAATCTGTTTTTGAACAGGAAAATGAGATTCCGAAGGAACCATACCGGGAGGCCAAGGAGCGGGTGATCGAGCGGTTCACCCGGCGCTATATCCTGGACCTTTTCGAGAGGACCGGCGGCAATGTCACCAAAAGCGCAGAGCTCTCCGGGCTCGGGCGCCCGTCCCTCCAGAAGATCATGCGCCGCCTGGGCATCGATGCGGCACCCTATCGGGAAGAGACATCGGAGCCCTGATCAAAAAAGCGCATTTTTCTGTGTTTCTAACCCACTGTGAATTTTAACACCCATCAGATCTTTACTCACCACCCTCCCCGCCGGATTCCGGCGGGGCCTCTCCGGATAGATCCAGGGTCATCTGGGGAGAGGCCTCCACCAGCAGCGAATCGACATTCTGAAATCCCCGGGGAAGCCTTTTGCCCCGCTGGGCCCGGCTTCCCATGAAATTGGCAAAATTTCCAAACGTCAGTTTGAAATGCCGCTTTCCGGAAAACAGGGTCAGCGTCCCCTCTTCGGGAACAAGTGCCAGGTGCTTCAGATAATCGCTGCCGGCCTTCACATCTTTTGCCAGGATATTGATGATCTTGTTGCCTTTGCCCTTGGGCAATTCCGGCAGGTCGGCCAGGGGAAACGCCAGCAACCGGCCCATGGCGGTGATGGCGGTTACAAAAAATGTCACCTCCTCCCGGGGAATGAAGATCGGATCCATGGGTTTTGCGCCCGGCGGAAGGCTCAGCAGCGCTTTTCCCTTCTGGTTGCGGGTGTAGAGGTTCTCCAGTTCGGTGACAAACCCGTATCCCGCGTCGCTGGACAGAAGCAGCTTCTGCTGGGGTGCCCCCATGATCACGGTGATAAAGTGGGACTGGGGCGGGTTCTTGAACATGCCGGTGAGAGGGGTTCCATGGCTGCGGGCGGACGGCAGTCCGGCAACGGGCGTGGCATAGCTCCTGCCGGTGGAGTCGATAAACACGGCCGCCTGGTTGCTCCGGCCCCGGGCTGCTGTCAGAAATTCGTCCCCGGATTTGTAGTTGAGTTCATCCGCCTTGATGTCACACCCCTTGGCCATGCGGACCCAACCCTGCCGGGAAAGGATCACCGTCACCGGCTCCACGGGGGAAAGCGCCTCGGTGGATATGGCCTTTGCGTCTTTGCGCTCCACGATGGCGGTCCTGCGGGGATTGCCGTAGGTTTTCGCGTCAGCCAGCAGCTCTTTTTTGATCAGGGATTTCATCCGGGCGTCTGAATTTAAAATCTTTTCGATGGAGACCCGCTCCTTTTCCAGTTCGTCCTTTTCCCCCCGGATCTTGAACTCCTCCAGCCGGGCCAGGTGGCGCAGGCGCAGCTGCAGGATGGCTTCCGCCTGGCGATCGCTCAGGTGAAAGGCGCTCATCAGGACCGGCTTGGGTTCATCATGGGTCCGGATGATGCGGATCACTTCGTCGATGTTGAGAAAGGCGATCAGCAGGCCGTCTAAAATGTGGAGCCGGTCCACCACCTGCTCCAGCCGGAAAGTCAGCCGGTTCCGGACGGTCTCGGTGCGGAACGAAAGCCATTCGGAAAGCAGGGGTTTTAACCCCTTGACGCCGGGCCGGCGGTCCAGGCCGATCATGTTCAGGTTCACCCGGCTGGTGCGCTCCAGGTCGGTGGTGGCGAACAGGTGGAGCATCAGCGCGTCTTTTTCCACGCGCTTGGACACCGGGGTGATTACGATGCGCACCGGGTCGTCGTGGTCGCCTTCATCCCGGATATCGGCCACCATGGGCAGTTTTTTCTGCTCCATCTGGGCGGCGATCTGCTCCATGATCTTTGCCGGGGACACCTGGTGGGGCATCTGGGTGATCACGATGTCGCCGTTTTCCTCCATCCACACGGCCCGGACCCGCAGGGTGCCATTGCCGGTGCGATAGATGTCGATGATGTCCTCCCGCGGCGAGATGATCTCCGCACCGCCCGGGTAGTCCGGGCCCTGGACATACGCGCACAGGTCCTCCAGGGAGGCATCGGGATGGTCGATCAGGTGCACGCAGGCCTCGATAATTTCGGACATGTTGTGCGGGGGGATGTCGGTGGCCATTCCCACGGCGATTCCCATGGTGCCGTTGAGCAGAATGTGGGGAAGCCGCGCCGGCAGGGTGGCCGGTTCGCTCAGGGTCCCGTCGAAATTGGGAACCCAGGCCACCGTTCCCATGCCCAACTCGGACAGGAAGATGTCGGAAAAGGCCGACAGCTTGGCCTCGGTGTAGCGCATGGCCGCGAAGGACTTGGGATCGTCGATGCTGCCGAAGTTGCCCTGGCCGTCGATGAGCGGGTAGCGGTAGGAGAACGGCTGGGCCATCAGCACCATGGCCTCGTAGCAGGCCGTATCCCCGTGGGGATGGAATTTGCCCAGCACGTCGCCCACGGTGCGGGCGGATTTCTTGTATTTCGAGGTGCTCTTCAAGCCCAGCTCCGACATGGCATAGAGCACCCGGCGCTGCACCGGCTTCAAGCCATCGCCGATGAAGGGAAGCGCCCGGTTCAAAATAACGGCCATGGCGTAATTGAGATACGCCTTTTCGCTGTATTCCTCGATGCGGATCGATTCAAACCCGTTGATGATGGTGGTGTCCATAAAGCAGCATTCTTGATGATGAATTGTTGAGATTATTTGTTATTGCCGACAAAAAGTAAGCATACTGGAATAATGGAATGGTGGATAAAAGAACTAATCGGTAAGTTCCACCAGGTTTCCCTTCTCCTCCAGCCAGCGCTTCCGACCGGCCACATGCTTCTTGCCCAGCATCATGTCCATGAGGGAATAAATAAATTCCGTGTTTTCGTCGTCAATGGTCAGCCGCACCAGGCGGCGGGTGTCCGGGTCCATGGTGGTTTCGCGCAGCTGCACCGGGTTCATCTCCCCCAGGCCTTTGAACCGCTGAACCGCGGCTTTCTGTTTTTTGGCCTCGGCTTTCTTCAAAACCGCCTCTTTTTCGGACTCGTCCAAGGCATAGAAGACCTGTTTGCCGATATCGATGCGGTATAGCGGCGGCAGGGCCGCAAAAATCCGTCCGGCGGCCACCAGGGGTTTGAAATGCTTCAGAAACAGCGCGCACAGCAGCGTTCCGATATGCAGGCCGTCGGAATCGGCATCGGTCATGATGATGGTTTTTCCGTAGCGCAGCCCGTTGATCTCCGAAGACCCCGGATCCACCCCCATGGCCACGGCGATGTCGTGAACCTCGTTTGAAGACAGGATGGAATCGGACTCGAGATCCCAGGTGTTTAAAATCTTTCCCCGCAGGGGAAGGATGGCCTGGGTGTTGCGGTTTCTCGCCTGCTTGGCCGATCCGCCGGCGGAATCGCCTTCCACCAGGAACAGTTCGCATTCTTCGAATTCCTGGCTGACGCAGTCGGCCAGCTTTCCCGGAAGGGTGGGCCCGCTGACACTCTTCTTGCGGACCACCTTCTTGCCCGCCCGGATCCGCAGGCGGGCCGAATCAATGGCGATCTCCGCGATCTTTTCCCCGATGTCCGGGTGGTGGTTCAGCCAGATGGAAAAGGCGTCCTTGACCGCGGTTGAAACAAAGGCGGCGGACTGGCGCGAGGCCAGGCGCTCCTTGGTCTGGCCGGAAAAGCGGGGATCGGTCATTTTCACGGAAAGCACGTAGGCGCATTTTTCCCATACGTCATCGGGGGCCAGCTTGATGCCCCGGGGGAGCAGCCGGCGCAGGTCGCAGAAATCCCTCAGGGCGGTGAGCAGCCCCTGCCGGAATCCGTTGACGTGGGTGCCCCCCTGGATGGTGGGA
Organism: uncultured delta proteobacterium; assembly: GCA_963826785.1. Taxonomy (GTDB): domain Bacteria; phylum Desulfobacterota; class Desulfobacteria; order Desulfobacterales; family Desulfosalsimonadaceae; genus CAWGYD01. The sequence goes on along the minus strand of CAWGYD010000006.1, from coordinate 587,926 downwards.
ATCAGGTTGACGTAGCTTTCATCCACGGTTTCCCCGCCGTCCGCCAGCCATACGGCGGCCCAGGACACGTATTCTTCCGGCCCCTCGAATTCTCCCGTAAAGGGGGCCGGGGGGACGATTTCCGCCCCTTCCAGCCGGTCGGCCAGGTATTCGCCCAGGCCGGTGGTGAAATGCCAGGTTTCCGTCTCCCCGGTGTTTTTGTCGGTGAACCCCACGGACAGGCCCGGGCAGAGCACCGCCTTGGCCCTCAGATTGTGCTTGAGCCGGGAGACGGCAAAGGAGATGCTGTCAAAATACTGGGGATCGGGCCAGAACCGAATGGTGGTGCCGGTGCGGCGCTGCCCCACAGTGCCGGTGGGCGTCAGGTCGCTCACCTTTTCGCCCCCCGCAAAGGAGATCTCAAATTTCTGGCCGTCCCGGCAGATCTCCATCTCCAGGCGCTTTGAAAGGGCGTTGACCACCGACACCCCCACCCCGTGGAGCCCCCCCGAAAACCGGTAATCCTTGTTGGAAAACTTGGCCCCGGCATGGAGCCGGGTCATGATGACCTCCACCCCGGAAACCTTTTCCGTGGGATGCTCGTCCACCGGCATGCCGCGTCCGTTGTCGGAGACCTGAACGGAACCGTCTTCAAACAGGATCACGTCCATCTTGTCGGCATAGCCGGCGATGGCCTCGTCCACGCTGTTGTCCACCACCTCCTGGACCAGGTGGTTGGGCCGCTGGGTGTCCGTGTACATGCCGGGGCGCCGCCGCACCGGGTCCAGCCCCTCCAGAACCTCGACGGAGGCGGCGGTGTATGCGGATGAAACTTTGCGGTTATTTTTAAATAATGAATTGTTTTCGTTCAAATTTATCAACCTTTACAGATATGATCGGATCGATGGCGGCCGGTTTGATCGGCCCCGCTCCGGTTCCCTTTCATACCGCATGTCATGCATGAAATCAATGCGGTTCAACAACCCACGCCATAATGAAAAAATGGGGACCAGAACCGCCGCAGGCCCCCCTTGCCGAGTCTTGCTGCTTCAGGAAGTGTAATTATTTCCGGTTGAAAAAGAAATGATCGGAGGATGCGCGCAAAAAACCGCTGCTGATGCGGCGGCGGCTGTCATAGGGAAGAATGTAGACGGCCGTTTCGGATTCCACACGCTTTTGCATATTCTGCCAGAAATCGACGTCAAACAGGTCCTGATGCAGGGACTCGAAGGGGACTTTCGCGTAGTCGGGAAAATGAATGAAGGTTTTGAACTCCTCCGGAAACACGTCGTTTTCATACACGGCAAACCAGGGTTCATCGGACATGACCTCGTCCATGCTCCGGGCTTCCGGCTTTTTCCGGAATCGGCATTCGGACAAAAGCTTCAACTCGTCATAATCATAGAATACCACCCGGCCGTGCCGGGTCACCCCGAAATTCTTGAAGAACAGGTCGCCCGGAAAGATGTTGCTCGCCGCCAGCTCCTTTACCGCCCAGCCGTAATCGATGAGCGCCCGGGTGGCCGCTTCCGGCGGATTCTCCTGGATATACAGGTTCAGAGGAGTCAGCCGCCGCTCCGTGTACAGGTGCCGGATGACCAGGTTTTTTCGGGTGACGACGATGTTTTTGCCCGCCTTGCGGGTCAACTCTTTTAAGAACGCTTCGGGAAACAGGGCGCGGTCGAATTCGAGGTGATCGAATTCCTGGGCATCCACCAGGCGGCCGGCCCGGTCGTGCCTGAACACCAGCCGGTAGCGCTCCTTGATGGCATCGGCAGTGGTGTGCTTGGGGTAATCGAAGGCGTCCCGGATGATCTTGAACACCACGTCGAAGGAAGGGATGGTAAACACGAACATCACCATCCCCGCCTCCCCCCGGGCGATTTCAAACCGGTCCCCGGAATGTTCCAGGCTGCGCGTCAGCTCCCGGAAAAGCTCGGCCTTGCCGTGCTTGTGATATCCCAGGGAAGTATAGATTTCGGAAAGGCGCTTCTGGGGAATGATGGTCTTGATGAACCCGGCCAGCTCCTCCGGATAATCGATGATGACATGAAAATACGAACGTGCGAAGGAAAACAGGATGCTCACGTCGTCTTCATCCATCAGCACGGCATCCACGAAGCACCGGCCATCCATGTGCAGGATGCATACCACCAGCGGGACCACCGCCCCGGCAATGAGCATGCGCCCCAGCAGGTAGGCGATCTTGTCCCGGTAGAATACGGGGTCCGCCATTTCCACCCGCATCCGCTCCCCCGCCAGGCCGAGGCGGGCCAGGTGCGCTTCTATGGTCACCGCCATCCGCCCGGCATCCGCGTCCATATCATAGAGGGGAATCCGGCCGTGAAAAGCCAGAAGAATGTCGCGCACCATCTTTAGGGTATCCGGCCCGGACGCGCCGTGGACATATGCGCTGCACTCCGGGCAGATGGTGTCTGCGGCCGCGGGCACTTCAAAATCCGCCACTGAAAATTCGATGTCCGGGTTTACGCCCACAACGGCAAAAACCCGGCGGGTCACGGAATTAAAAAACGTTTCGGCCAGGAGGCGGTCGTCCCTTTTTTCGGTGATGTCGGCAAAGCGCGCCTTGATTTCCCGCCAGAACGGCTCCGGCGGATCAATGTCCCGGATTGCGCCGGTGGTTTCAGACACCGCCTGATCCACCCGCTGGCCATACACATCCAGGCGTTCGGCCGCATCATTCCGGAACCCGGTCCAGTCTTCTTCCCTGAACCGTTTTTCCGCCCGCAGGGTAATGCGCCTGAACCGCTCATGATAATCATCGAAGGCATCCAGGATGGACCGGGCGGGTTTTTCAGCCGATAACGTCATATTTTTCCCCATTAAACATTCCTGCGGCCCTGACTCCAGCCGAATCCGCCATTTGCTTTTGGTGATGATAAAACGATCTGTGACAAATCCAAAACGAGTTGTTATTATAAACTATGATAATAATATGAATTCCGGCAAGTCAAATCAGATTCACCATTTGCCATCTTAAGAAAACCGAACAACGAACAGATGGGAGGAGATGATGAGCACACATCCATCAGGAAGCGGCATCGACATCAAGGCTCCGGTCAGCGGTGCATTCAAGGAAATTCTCACACCGGCGGCCCTTGATTTTGTCGCTGCCCTGTCGCGTGAATTCGAAAATCGCCGCCAGGAACTGCTGGAAAGGCGGAAAAAAGTGCAGGCGGATATCGACAAGGGCAAATTTCCGGATTTTTTGGCCGAAACCCGGCACATCCGCGAATCCGACTGGAAAGCCGAGTCCATCCCGGACGATCTTGCCGACCGGCGGGTGGAAATCACCGGCCCGGTGGACCGCAAGATGATCATCAACGCGCTCAACTCGGGAGCCAAAACCTTCATGGCCGATTTCGAGGATTCCCATACCCCCACCTGGGACAACACCATAAACGGCCAGATCAATCTGCGCGACGCCATCAACGGGACCATCGAATACGTTTCTCCCGAGGGGAAAGAATACAGGCTCAGCGATCAAACCGCCACCCTGATCGTCCGGCCCCGGGGCTGGCATTTAAATGAAAAGCACGTTTTAATCGATGGAAAACCCGTGTCCGGCGGAATTTTCGATTTCGGGCTGTACTTATTCCACAACGCGAAAAACCTGCTGAAAAAAGGGTCCGGACCCTACTTCTACCTGCCCAAAATGGAAAGCCACCTGGAGGCGCGGCTGTGGAACGACATCTTCGTCAAGGCCCAGTCCATGCTCGACATCCCCGTAAAAACCATCAAGGCCACCGTGCTGATCGAGACCATCCTGGCATCCTTTGAAATGGACGAGATCATCTATGAGCTCAGAGACCACATGGCCGGACTCAACTGCGGCCGCTGGGACTACATCTTTTCATTTATCAAACGGTTCAAGAACATCCCCGAATTTATCTTCCCGGACCGGGCCCAGATCACCATGACCCGCCACTGCATGCATTCCTATTCCCTGCTGGCCATAAAGACCTGCCACCGGCGCGGGGTGCATGCGGTGGGCGGCATGGCGGCCCAGATACCCATCAAGGACGACCCTAAAGCAAATGAAGCCGCCCTGGAAAAGGTGCGCCAGGACAAGGTCCGGGAGGCCACGGACGGCCATGACGGCACCTGGGTGGCCCATCCCGGCCTGGTGGAAATCGCCCTTGAGGAATTTGACAGGTACATGCCCGCCCCCAACCAGATCGACAAAAAACGCGACGACGTGCAGGTCACAGCAGAGGACCTGCTGAAAGTCCCGGAAGGGACCATCACCGAAGCGGGCCTGCGCAATAATATTTCCGTCAGCATCCAGTACATGGCGGCCTGGCTTTCCGGCACCGGCAGCGTGCCCATCAACCACCTGATGGAAGATGCGGCCACCGCGGAAATCGCCCGGTCCCAGGTGTGGCAGTGGGTTCACCATCCCCGGGGGATCCTGGACGACGGCCGGGAGGTCACCGCCGACCTGTTCAAGCGCATCGAAGCGCAGGAACTCACCCGGATCCAGGAAGCGGTGGGCACCGAAAATTTTGAAAAGGGAAATTACAGGGAGGCTTCGGGCATGCTTGCGGACATCATCATGAATCCGCAGATGGAAGAGTTTCTGACCCTCAGGGCTTATGAACACATAGATTAAAGGAAGAGTGAAATGACCAAGACCATTGATGAAAAATTGATTGAACTCGAGAAGCGGCATTCCTGTCACCAGATCGATCCGGAAGAGCACAGCGCCCTGGAAAATTCATGGAAAACCGATCCGCGCTGGAAGGGGATTGTGCGCCCCTATACCGCAGAGGATGTGCTCAACCTCAGGGGCACCATGAAAACGGAGTATACATTTGCCACGGCCGGCGCCATCCGCCTGTGGGGGCTGCTGCACAAGGAAGCGTTCATTCCCGCCCTGGGGGCACTGACCGGCAACCAGGCCGTCCAGCAGGTGGAGGCGGGTCTCAAGGCGATTTATGTCAGCGGCTGGCAGGTGGCGGCGGATGCCAATCTGGCAGGCGAGATGTACCCCGACCAGAGCCTGTATCCCTCCAACAGCGTCCCCAACGTGGTGCGGCGCATCAACAACGCCTTCCGCCGGGCCGACCAGATCCAGGTGCTCGACTGCCGGCTGGACGGACCTTACTGGTTCGCCCCCATTGTGGCCGATGCCGAAGCCGGATTCGGGGGGCCGCTGAATGCCTTTGAGCTGATGAAATCCATGATCGAAGCGGGTGCTGCAGGCGTCCATTTCGAGGACCAGCTGGCTTCGGCGAAAAAATGCGGACACCTGGGCGGAAAAGTCCTGGTCCCCACCCGGGAATTCATCACCAAGCTGGCCGCCGCGCGCCTGGCCGCCGACATCTGCGACGTGCCCACCATCCTGGTCGCCCGCACGGACGCGGACGCCGCCAAGCTGCTCACCTCCGACATCGATGAACGGGACCTCCCCTTCATCACCAGCTCCCAGCGCACCGACGAGGGATTCTACTATATCCAGCCCGGGGTGGAATCCGCCATCGCCCGGGGACTCTCCTATGCCCCCTATGCGGACATGATCTGGTGCGAGACCTCCAAACCGGATCTCGAGCAGGCCAAAAAATTCGCCGAAGGCATCCGCCGGGAATACCCGGACAAGCTGCTGTCCTACAACTGCTCTCCCTCCTTCAACTGGCAGGCCCACATGGACGATGCCGACATCGCCAAATTCCAGCGGGAGCTGGGGGCCATGGGATACAAGTTCCAGTTCGTCACCCTGGCCGGGTTCCATACGCTGAACCTGGGCATGTTCGACCTGGCCGTCAAGCTATAAGGACGAGGGGATGATGGCCTATTCAAAATTCCAGCAAAAGGAGTTCGACGACGGGAAGAAGGGCGGATACCGGGCCATCACCCACCAGGCCTTTGTGGGAACCGGCTATTTCGACCGGGTGATGAACACCATCACCGGCGGCAAAAGCTCGGTGGGCGCCATGGAGGATTCCACGGAATCGGCCCAGTTCAAGTAACCTTTTGATCAAAAAAAGCCGGGAGTTTGGATTTTCTGTGCCCTCTCAAGGGGATTACCCCCCTTGAGAGGGTTATGGGAGGTTGAGCATCCGGACATATTTCGTTGCGATCTGAAAAATCAGCCCTCGTTGATTTTTCTTTTCCGGCCTTTCTTTTGCTGACCGGTTTCAACAGCCGGTTTCTCGCTTAATGCCTGTCCTGCCGCATCCGACAGGTAAAATGATTCCAGGCGGGCACGGATGCGTGCGGCCAGAAAACCGGTGGCAAGCCCCGTTTCAATGGCGGGGGTAAGTGCATCCAGGATATTGTCCGTCACCAGTTCAGGCGTTATGCCCGCGGCTTGCCATATTTCATTTAGCTTTCGATCCCCGTACTCGGCAAACACGTAACCGGCCAGGCCCCGGCAGACGGCTTCAAAAAAGGGGGTTTGCCGGAAGTGACGCCAGAAATCTTTTCCCAGGCGCCTGAATTCCTCCGTCTGCCCGGGATCGATCCGGTCCGCGTATTCGCAAAGAGGTCTGTTTTCGGCTGATTCCCACATCCGGTTTCCCGCATTTATGATCCGGTCTGCGGTGAAATAGTCATTTAAGGAACGCTCGCTCCGGCGAAGCATCCGTGTCAGGTTGATTTCGATATATCGCTTCACGGTGGCTTCTATGAGCGACTCCAGGGGCGGCATGGTCTTGTTTACGGCCAGCCGGCCGAACTTGATCAGGGAGGCCATTCCGGGAATCTTCCGGGTGATCAAATTTTCCTCCATGAGAAAATCCCGGATACCCGCATACAGGACATCCGCGATCTGCCGCGAATAGACCCGACTGACGACAAACCGCCGGATCAGGCGCTTTCTGGCCCCTTCCAGGGTTGCGATCTTTTGAACCGCCTCGGCATAGGGGCCGCGAGCGACCACTTCCTTTACCGGGGTGGTCCGGTTTTCCGGCAGATCGAGCACCACCCGGATCCATTCGCCCACCAGGTGCGCCGCCTCAGGGTCGAATTGGATTTCCACCACGGATCTTTTTACGATCGCCAGTATGCGTTCGGAATCTGCCGCATCCCTGAGCCGGATCGCCGCACTCCAATCGAAAAAGGCATCCACCTCTGCGGCCACGGCTTTTCTGAAGTTTTCTTCCTTGAACCGGTCAAGCTCATGCGCGACATGGGCCTCCATCAAATCTCGAATCTGTTCATTCATGGATTATTCTCCGGGCTGATCTTCACGCCGACCCACCGGGCCGGTATCGGGTGAACACGGATCGCATGTGTTGACAATGTATTTGAAAATTACTTATATATAAAAAAGGGTTTCCCGTAAAAGGGTAATTGGCCTCGGCAAACGCCTGCCGCAACCCGGCCGCAGGAAGCTTTTTAATCAAGGCCGGATCCCTCACCACCTCTGCCGCCCAGGCCCCACATGAAAAACAAAGAAGGAGGTTGCCATGGAATCAATGAAAACCGATTATGATGCCATCGTGGTGGGCAGCGGGCCGGGAGGGGCCACCGTCGCCAGAGATCTTTCCCTGGCCGGCAAAAAGGTGCTCATCCTGGAATGGGGTGACAACGACCCCATCAAGGGCACGATATTCAATGCATTTCCCCGGGCATTCGTACCCGGTAAAAGCGTGGTCATGACCTCCCAGGCGGTCCCCATTGTCCGCGCCACCACCACCGGGGGAAGCTCCCTGATCTACTGCGGCACGGCATTTGCCCCGCCCGTGGAAATGCTCAAAAAATACGGCGTGGACATCATCCGGGGAAGCCGAGGCGGTCAGAAAAGACGTGCCCATTGCCCAACTTCCCGACGAACTCATGGGCCCGGGCCCCGGCGTTTCCTGGACAGCGCGCTGGACCTGGGATACGACGCCCACAAGCTGGAAAAGTTCATCGATGCTTCCAAATGCCGGGCCGATTGCCAGCGGTGCATGTACGGCTGCCCCCACGGCGCCAAATGGAACGCCCGCCATTTCGTGGACGAAGCGCAGGCCAGCGGCGCGACCATGATCAACAAGGCCCGGGTAAACAGGGTCATCATCGAAAACAAGAAAGCGGTCGGCGTCGAATACACCCACAACAAGAAAAAAACACAGGTCTTTGGGGAAAAAATTATCGTGGCAGCCGGCGGCATCGGCTCCCCCATGATCCTTCGAAACAGCGGGATGCGCGGCACCGGGTTTGACTTCTTCTTCGATCCGCTGGTTTTCGTCTACGGCAAGGTCAAGGGGACCGGCGGCGGCAGGGCCATCCCCATGAGCACCGGCGTCCATTTTGCCGACGACGGCATCGTCATGACCGATTTCAACATGCCCCGCCTGATGAAAATCGCCTTTGATCTGGAAATTCTCAAGGTGAAGCAGTCGTTTGCCTATGCCGACGTGATTCCCATCATGATCAAGGTCCGCGACGATCTGTCCGGAGAGATCACCCGGGGCGGCTGGGTGAGAAAGCCCCTGACCCGGGAGGACAACCTCAAGCTGGAAAAGGGGGCCGCCCATGCCCGGCGGATCCTGTCCAATGCCGGCGCCAAAGAAATTTACAAGAGCTGGACGATCGCGGCCCACCCGGGCGGAACGGTAAAACTGGGCGAGCAGCTGGACGCCAACCTGCAGACCAGATTTGAGAACCTCTACGTGTGCGACTGCTCGGTCATGCCGGAAGAATGGGGCCTGCCCCCCACCTGGTCCATCCTGGCCCTGGGCAAGCGGCTGGCCCGGCATCTCACGGCAGCCGAAGCCCCCGGGAAAAGAAAGCTTGCGGCGGTGGCCGCACCCAGACCGGAACAGAAGGTGATGGCGGCTTCTTAGGTCGGCCCTTATTTTTTTTTCGTTTCCGACTGTTTTTTTCGAAGCAGGTCCGCCAATCCGGCAAACGGCTTGAAATCTGAATCGACAGCCGCTTCGCGATTCGGGGACTCCCTGTCATAGGATTGCGCCACCGAATCCCGGTCATGCTCGTTGTCATGGCAGTAAAGGCACAACAGCTCCCAGTTGCTGCCATCGGGCGGATTGTTGTCGTGGTTGTGGTCCCTGTGATGCACGGTGAGTTCCCGGAGGCGTTTTCCTTCAAACTCCCGGCCGCAGCGGCCGCAGACGTGCGGAAACATTTTTAAGGCCCGATCCCGGTACGTCTTCTCCTTTGCCTCCCGGCTGCGATAAACATCATCTAAAATCCCTTTGAGCCTGTCGTCACCTGCTGAAGCCATACTCCCCTCTTGCGCGTATTCGGTTAAAATTAATTCCTGCCGTCATCACGGATATACCCGGTAATCATACATATGATTTCAAAGGATTTCAATCGGGTCATTTAATTTCTTGACACCGGATATTTTAAAAATTAGTATTCATGTCGACGGTCGACAGTCGACATTCCAAACATTGTTCACGGTGCGCATCATGGTTACGATTTTCCCAAAGCGGTTGAGCGAGTGCGAACAAAAATACCCGGGCGGGATAACGCCTGCTGAAGGTTTTTCATTTCATCCGATCCACACATCCATGAGGAGGCACATGCCATGAAATCCCCCAATACCGAATTTGACGCCATCGTGGTGGGCAGCGGCCCCGGCGGCGCCACCGTGGCAAAGGACCTGTCCGCAAACGGCAAAAAAGTGCTGATCCTGGAATGGGGGGACAACGACCCCATCCGGGGCAAGTTCACCCAGGTCCTGCCCCAGGCGTTTATCCCCGGAAAAAGCCTGTTGATCACCAATCAAATGCTGGGGATGATCCGCGCCATCACTACCGGCGGCAGCTCCCTGATTTACTGCGGCACCGCCTTTGATCCCCCGGTGGAAATGCTCAACACCTACGGCGTGGACGTCTCGGCCGAAGCCTCGGAAATGAAGAATCAAATCCCCATGGCGCCTCTGGCCGATGAACTGATGGCCGCGGGGCCGCGGCGATTTCTGGAAAGCGCACAGGACCTGGGATATGACGCCCACAAACTCAACAAGTTCATCTACCAGGACAAATGCCGGGTGAAATGCCAGCTCTGCAGCTACGGATGCCCCTACGGGGCCAAGTGGAACGCCCGGCATTTCATCGACGATGCACTGGGAAGCGGCGCCACCATGATCAACCATGCCCGGGTGGAAAAGGTGATCATCGAAAACAAGGCCGCCGTCGGGGTCGAATACACCCGCGGCAAGGAAAAATACCGGGCCTATGCGCCGAAGACGATCATCGCCGCCGGCGGCATCGGATCTCCCTTGATCCTGCGCAAATCCGGCATGCAGGGTACGGGATACGATTTCTTCTATGATCCGCTGATCTTTGTTTACGGGAAGATCAGGGGGCTGGGCAACGGCAGGGCCGTCCCCATGAGCGCCGGGGTCCATTTTGCCGATGACGGCATCGTCATGACCGACTTCAACATGCCGCATCTCATGAAGATCCTGTTTGACCTGGAGGTGTTCAAGATCAAACAGGCCTTTGCCTACAGAAACGTGCTTCCCATCATGATCAAGATCAGAGACGACCTGGGCGGCCGGATCACGAAAAACGGATGGGTGGCCAAATCCGTGACGAAAGAAGACAAGGCAAAGCTGAACAAGGGGGCCGACCACGCCCGGCGGATTCTTGCCCATGCCGGCGCCACGGATATTTACCGGGGCTGGATGTTTGCCGCCCACCCCGGCGGGACGGTCAAGATCGGCGAGCACGTGGATACGGATCTTAAAACGAAATTCGACAACCTCTATGTGTGCGATGCCTCGGTCATCCCCCAGGAATGGGGCTTGCCGCCCACCGCCACCATATTGTCTCTGGGCCGCCGATTATCCAAACATCTGCTGGCCCTGGATCAGCTGGATCAGGCCGGGAAAAAGCCCGAGATAAACGATGCCGCACATCGACTCTCCCCGGAGATGCCCAAAGCGGCCGCGGCGCTTTAGAAGAACGCAAAAGAAATATTTTTCCTTAAAAGAGGGAACTATCATGAAATCCATCCATCCCACAGAATTGCCGCCGGGCATCGAGCGGGTCTCGGAAACAGAAACGAATACGGCCATCGCCCGGCTCCTTGCCACCCGGGAAATCCGGCAGAGCCTGGCCGCCGTTTTGCCCGATGTCCTGGCCGTGGTGGCCGGGGACAAGAAAATCAAGAAATTCATTTTGAAGATGGTGGGCAGGTATCTCGAAAAGAGCCTCTCCCGCCCCGATGACGTGCTTGAAAATCCGGAGCTTCAGTACCTTTTTAAAGACGGGCACTTCATCCGCGACATCACCGGCCCCCTGCCGGAGTTGGTCAATGGGCTGTTCGACCTGGTCAACACCGCCGCCCAAACCATTGAACAGATGGAGACCGGGGAAAAAAAGGAACTGTTTGGCGATTTGGCGGCCCGGTTGGCCACCGGTCAGACCGGGACCCTGATCACCCGGGGATGCCGGATATTAAACGATATCCACAAGGATGACCCCGAGTTTTTTGCACGGACGCTTGCGCCGGGCTTTAAAAACTGGATCGAGACCATCGATTTCGGGGAATTAAAGGAAATGGTGGACCACTCGGCCAAAGACGCCAGCGCACTGGTGAAAATGGCCAACCAGGTGATGTGGCAGTACCCGGCCAAGGTGGTCCTGCTGCTGTCGCTTATCCCCTCGGTGGTCAACATGGCCACCGACGCCCTGGACATCTCCCTTGAAAAACTAAACGAGATGCCCCCGGATCTCTTAACCGACGTTATCCTCTCCTTTATAAGAGAAATCGACGCGCGCCCCGCCGCCGGATTATTCAACCAACTCACCGAATTGGCCCGAAAAATCCACACCGGATCGGCCCTTCTGGGCGAACCCGGGGTACCGAAGATGCCCCAGCTGCTCTCTGCCAAGATCGATGAAATCGCCCAGAATGTCGACCCCATCACCCTGTGGAAGGCCAAAATGGCCCTGGCCGAGACCGGCGCATCCATCGACCGGGCCATGGCCGAGGCGGTGAACAGCCGTCCCGCCTTTAAGCAGCTCGCCCTGATCAAGGGGCCGGAAATCACCAACATCCGGGTCAAAACCGTAAACCGCCGGCTTTCCTTCTGGGAGGCACTGGATGACGCCGAGGCCGCCGGGTCGGTATCGCGAAGTCTTAACGCCTATGACGTTCAGGAGGCGGCCGAGGTGGTCAACCAGACCCTGCGGCTGTTCAACCGGGTGGGAGATGCGCAGCCCGAATCCATTTCCGGATTTATCGGCCAGTTTCTGTCGGCCATAGACGATTACGAGCTTGCCGAAGCTTCACGCAAAATTTTCAGCCAGGCGCAGCCATCCCCTGCGGCCCGGGCCGTGGTGCCGGGACTGGTCAACTGGATCGTGCAGGTCCTGAAACCCGCAGACGACGAATATGAAGACGATGCACAGGCGGCCCGACAGTCCCTGGGCGAACTGTTCAACCAACAGGAGGTGTAGGCGATGGATATCTTCTATGATGCGGCCACAAAGGTCAACAGCCAGTCCATTATGGCCTGGAAGCAGTCAGGGAAGCCTGTGGTGGGCTATACCTGCTCCTACACCCCGGGTGAGATCTTTTATGCCGCAAACATCCTGCCGGTGCGCCTGCGGGGGATCGAAACCGAGGGGACCGAGGTGGGGGACACCTATTTCGGGCCGTTTATCTGCACCTTTCCCAAGTGCATCCTGCAGCTGGCGGGCAAAGGCAAGTTTTCCTTTCTGGACGGGGCCATCATCACCCCGGGGTGCGACGGCATGCGGCGGCTGGATGAATGCTGGCGAAAAGCGGGCGAGGACTACGAAGGGATCGTCCCCGATTACTTCTATTACTTCGACGTTCCCCACAAGGCCGAAGCCCACGGCATGGACTGGTACATCGAGGAAATCAAGCTTCTGATCAAAAGCGTGGAGGACCACTTCAAGGTTTCCATCACCCCTGACAAGCTCAGCGCCGCCATTTCCGAATTCAACCAGGGGCGCCGGCTGCTCCGGGAACTGGAGGACCTTCGGGCCCAGGATGATGTGGTGGTCACGGGCACCGATGCCTTTGCCGCCACCGTGGCCGGCACGGTGATGCCCAGAGACGAATACACCAGGGAACTCAAAGCCTGGATCACCAACCTGAAACGCCGGAAAAAAGCGTTAAACGCAGGCAAAAAGCGCGATTTTGGTGGTGGGGAGCGTCAGCGACGAGATCGACCTGTTCGAGCTGATCGAAAACACGGAAAAAGCCCTGGTGGTGGGGGAGAACCTGTGCTTCGGCATCCGCTACGAGGGCACAGAGATTGCCGAAGACGGCGATCCGGTTGCGGCTCTGGCCGAGCATTACCTGGGGTCGTCGGTCTGCCCCCGCATGTTCGGCAAATACAAGGAACGGCTGAGCCTTCTTAAAGGAGCGGATCGTCCGGTCCAAGGCCGACGGGGTGATCATGCAGAACATCCGCTTCTGCGACCTGCACGGCGCGGAAAACGCGCTGTTCGAGCGGGACCTGGAGGAAATGGGCATCCCCTGCCTGCGGGTGGAGCGCGAATACGGCCCCCATATCGACGCGGGCCGGATGAAGCTTCGGATCAACGCCTTCCTGGAGCGGATGACCGGCCGGGAGAAGCAGAAAAAAGCGGGTTGAACACCCCCCAACCCCCCTCAAGGGGGGATTATTACGATTGTGGATTCCCCCTTGTGTATGGATTTAAAGATGGATGTGGTGACCGGCGTGGGAACACCCCCCTTCGCCCCCCTCAAGGGGGGAATCCACAAGCATAATGGCCATCCCTCTAAGGGGGGAATCCGTTTTTCACAGTCCCCCTTTTCACAGTCCCCCCTTGAGGGGGGTTAGGGGGGTGTTTCCCCTTGAGGGGGATTAACACCTGTAGATTCCCCCCTTGAGGGGGGTCAGGGGGGTGTTTCGCCGGAACGAAACCCCTAAACCCGCAAAAGCAAATAGGATCAAACATATGCGGCCCGAGATGACCGAATACAATTACGACTGGCTGATGGGAAAGACGCTTTCGGCGGCTTCCCGGGTGCCGCTGGGCACCGCCAGGGAGACCGAACTGGTCCTGCGCTATATCCCGGCTTACAAGGATAGCGCCGGTACCATTTTCAATGCCGGGGAAGTGGGGATCAAGCTCTTCAATCTGCTGGCACTCTATTACGAGAACGTGCTGAATGCCCGATCGAAGGGGAAAAAGATCGTGGGCACCACCTTCTGCAACTCGCCGGTGATCCTGTATGCCATGGACCTGGTACCGGTCACCTTCGAAATATGGACGGGCCTGGCCCAGCTGATATGGAAACGGGGCATGTTCGATTATTTCGATTTCTGCGTGGAAGCGGGCATGCCCGAGACCTCCTGCTCTTCCCAGCGGGGCGCCCTGGGGGCGATCCTTTCCGGGCTGACTGAAAAGATCGATATGGTCATCTGCGATACCCCCGGCGTGTGCGACACCAATGCCAACGCCTTTTCCTTTGCCTCGGAATACCTGCACATCCCCTTTTTCCAGCTCAACTACCCCAGCGCCATCGGCGATGACCGGTCACAGAAGTATCACATCGACGACTACAAGGCCATGGTCGCCTTCATCGAGGAACATTCGGGGCGGAAGCTGGACTACGACCGCCTGGCCGAAGCCCTTGGGGAGGTGAACAGGCAGGATGCGCTGATTTCCGAACTGGAGGACATGCAGCTTCTGGTTCCCATCCCCTTTCCCCCCATCTACAACCTGGCGCTGTATGCCGGCCGTTTCCTGTTCTCCGGCCAGAAAGTATTCACGGACCTGCTTGAGACCATGGTTTCGGCCACACGGGAAAAGGCAAGGACAGGGCTTTCCGGCCTGACATCCGGGGAGGAAAAGCTGCGCGTATTCATGTGCTATATCGATCACTACACGGTGGATCTCAAGTTCTGGAATTACCTGGAGGAGCGGGGCATCGGGCACACCGGCTCCATCCTGACCCGCAATTTTGCGGATAACAACGAATATGTCAAGGGCATGGAGGGTTCATCCTACGGGATCGACATCTCCACCCCGGAGGCCATGCTCGACTCCATCGCCCAGATGAACGCGCGGCTCCCCATGGTCCGCTCCATCCGCGGCCCCTACGATCGCAAAGGTATGTGGCTGGAGGAATCCCTGGCCCTGGCGAAACTCACCCAGGCCGACTGCGTGATCTACAACGGCACGCCGGGATGCCGCAACACCTGGGGGATGGTCAAGCCCTTTGCCAGGGACATGGAGAAAAACGGGTTTCCCACCCACATCATGTACGACGATGCATTCGACGACCGGGTGGAGTCATGGGATGCCACCAAAGACCGCCTGGATGAATTCTTTCACGTAAGGGGGCTGTTATGAATTACGTTTTAGGCTGCGATGTCGGATCACTGACCTCAAAAGCCGTGATCATGAAAAACAACCGGATTGTGGCCAGCGCCATCATCAAATCCAAACCCCGGCCCGGGGACTCTGCGGATGCGGTCATGGCCGCGGTGCTGGAAAAAGCCGGAATCGGCAGGGACGAAATCAAATACTGCATCGGCACCGGCTACGGCCGGGACCGGATCGGGTTTGTGGATGAATCGGTGTCTGAAATCTCCTGCCACGGCAGAGGCGCCCGCTGGCTGATGCCGTCGGCCAAGACGGTCATCGACATCGGCGGCCAGGACTGCAAGACCATGCGCATCGATGAAGACGGCAACGTGGTCAAATTCATGGCCAACGACAAGTGCGCTTCGGGAACGGGGCGGTTTCTGGAGGTCATGGCCAAGGTCCTCGGTGTGAGCATGGAGGAGCTGGGCAAACTCTCCCTTTCGGCCAAAAACCCCATTACCCTGGCCTCCACCTGCACGGTGTGGGCCCAGGCGGATGTGATCAAGTACATCAATTCCGGGGTGCCCCTCGAGGACATCGGCGCGGGGATCAACACGGCCATGGCCGCCCGGGTGGCCATCCTGGTCAATGCGGTAAAACCCGAAGGCGACATCTTCATGTCCGGCGGCGTGGCCAAGAACATCGGGGTGGTTTCCACGCTGGAGAAGCTTCTGGGCAAAACCATCAAAAAGACCCGCAAGGCCGACCCCCAGATCGCCGGCGCCATTGGCGCGGCGCTTCTATCCTGGGAGAAGGTCAACGGGCAGCGGAAAGCTTCATAAAATTGACCATGCACGATTCATTTGAGAGCGGGGGCTTTAAAGAGGTTGTCCATAGTGAATTGTGAATTTTAAAAAAGCACACAGGAGAAAACTAAATGATTGTCGCAGGATGTGATATCGGGTCCCTGACGGCCAAGGCGGTCATCCTGGAGGGGGATAAAATTGTCGCCGATGCGGTGATGCGGGCCCGGACGCGGCCGGCCGAATCTGCCATAGAGGTGATGGGGGCGGCCCTCCAAAAGGCGGGCCTGTCCATGGAAGACATTCAATGCATGGTGGGCACGGGCTACGGCCGTGAGCAGATCCCTTTCGTGGACAGCGTGGAATCGGAAATCTCCTGCCACGCCAAGGGCGCCTTTCACCTCATGCCCTCTGTACGCATGATCATCGACATCGGCGGCCAGGATGCCAAGGCGACCCGGCTGGACGACAGCGGCAAGGTGGCCCGATACATCTACAACGACAAATGCGCCTCGGGCACCGGACGCTTTTTAGAGGTCATGGCCGAAGCCCTGGAAATTCCCCTGGACAAGATGGGCGAAATCGGGGCCCAGTCCACGGAAAGGCTTTCCATTTCCAACCAGTGCGTGATTTTTGCGGAAACCGAGGTGATCTCGCTGGTCAACGAAGGGAAGGAGACCGCGGACATCATCAACGCCCTGCACCACGCCCTGGCCCGGCGGGTGGCCTCTCTGGCCAAAAGCATCGATATGGCCCACGACGTGGTCATGACCGGCGGAGTGGCCAAAAACCAGGGGGTATTTGCCGCCCTGGGCGAAACTCTTGAAATCCACATGAAATCATTAAACGGCGCCGATCCCCAGATCATGGGCGCGCTGGGCGCGGCGCTGTATGCGCGGGAGAAGGCAAAGCGGTAAGAACTTCCACAGCATGGCGATTAACATTTACGGAGTAAGCGGAAAATGAGACCCGAAATCAAAGAATACCCCTACGACTGGGTGATGGGGAGGACCTTGGCCACCGCAGCCCTGCTGCCGGCCGGGACATCCAAGGAAATCGAGAACACATACCGGTATATCCCCAACTACAGCGACGTGGTCCGGTCCTTCATCGAAGCCGGTCCGCCGGGCATCCGCTTTCTAAAACTTTTGGGAAAATACTACGAGAACATCCTTACCGCCAGAGCCCAGGGGAAGCCGATTGCCGCCACCACCTTCTGCAGCACCCCGGCCATCCTCTATGCCATGGACATCGTGCCGGCCACCTTTGAGGTGTTGACCGCCATCGGCTCCATGGTATGGAAGCGGGGGATGTTCGACTACATGGATTTCTGCGTGGAGGTGGGGATGCCGGAAACCTCCTGCTCTTCCCAGCGCGGCTTTCTGGGGGCTTACCTGGCGGGGCTGTGCGAAAAAATCGATTTTGTCATCTGCGACACTCCCGGGGTGTGCGACACCAACGCCAACGCGTTCGCCTTTGCCGCCACATACCTGGATAAGCCCTTTTACCAGCTCAACTACCCCAGCACCATCGGCGATGAGCGCTCCCAGCAGTATCACATCGACGACTACAAGACCATGATCGATTTCATTGAGAAGCATTCCGGCAAAAAACTCGATTATGACCGGCTGGCGAAGATTCTGGCCGAGATCGGGAAGCAGGATGCCCTGACCGCGGAGATGGAGGACATGCTCATGCTGGTCCCCACCCCCATCCCGCCCATCTTTTCACTGATGATCTATGCGGGCCGGTTCTGCTTTTCCGGGGACCCGGAGTACACCGAGCTGCTGGAAGTGATGGTGGATACCGCCCGCCGCAGAATCGCCGGAGGCGTGCCCGGGCTTTCCTGCGGAGAGGAGAAGCTGCGCCTGGTCATGTGCTATATCGATCACTACACCGTGGACATGAACTTCTATCACTACCTGGAAGCCCGGGGCATCGCCCACACCGGCTCCATCCTGACCCGCAATTTCCGGGCGGGGAACAAATACAGCAAAGACCTGCCGGACAACACCTATGACATCGACACCTCCTCTCCGGAGGCCATGCTGGATTCCATTGCCCAGATGAACGCCCGGATGCCCATGGTCCGCTCCATCCGGGGCCCCTATGACCGGCACGGCCAGTGGCTGGAAGAGACGCTCGCCTGCGCGAGGCTCTACCAGGCGGACTGCGTGATCTACAACGGCACCCCGGGCTGCCGCAACACCTGGGGGATGGTCAAGCCCTTTGCCAGGGAGATCGAAAAACAAAATTTTCCGGTGCATATCATGTACGACGATGCCTTTGACGACCGGGTGGAATCCTGGGAAGCCACGAAAGACCGGCTGGACGAGTTCTTCCAGGTAAGGGGGCTGCTGTAGGCTGAATGGAACTATTTGAACAGCAAATTGAGTACATCCGGGCTTTCATGGATACGAACCGCGGCCGGGCGGATTTTTCCGAACATGTCCACCGGGGACAGATATCATGGCCCACGGACAGAAACCGGAACCTGGTGATGGCCCAGGATACCGCCGTGGAACTGGGAAATCCAAAAGACGCCTCCGCCTCCTTTCTCATCTGGATCAACGACCCGGAAAAAATCAAGCACGGCCGGATCACCCTCATCGGCCCTGATCTTGCGGCGCTTTCGGGCCGGCAGGCATCTTTCGGCAAGGTGGTCCTGCTGGGCGGCACCGGTTTTGACGCGGACAACAGCTATGACCGGTACCGGGAGATGGAGCTTTTACGCTACGACCTTCACCTGAAGGGCTACATGATGCGGGCGGTCTCCCAGTACGGCCGGGAATGGAGCCGGGTGAGCAAAGAAGCGCTTTTTGGTGGATTTTCGTTCCAAACCCTGGGCGGGGGCCTGATCGATCAATTTTTAAATCTCGACTATGTCCATGCCGCGGAAGTGCTTTTCGTCACTTCGGGCAAAGACGATGTGATCAAACTGCAGCAGATCGCCTCCGGCGTATCGAGCATCATCGGCGCCATGAACAAAATGGCCGATGACCTCACCTTCGACTGCGACGAATGCGAGTACAATGCCATATGCGAGGATGTTGCGGATCTGCGGGCGGTGCATCGCGCAATGAAGGGAAAAGGGAATTGATGCGGTTTGCTTATTGCTTTAAGTTCCTGCAAAATGCTCATGAACGAAATTTCAGCGCCCAATCTCCTGACGGGTACGTAAACAGGGGTCCGGCAAGCGAAATTTGAGATTTTTGCATCGGAAATCAAACGGGAATTCGCCGATTATCGCAAAGTACGATTCCGCTCGAAACCTGTTCCCGTCCGGCAAAAATATCACTGAGCGGCCGGATCCCTGTTTGCGCGCCCGTCAGCCACGCCCTAAACGACTGCTGAAATAAACGCTGGCACCTCACAAGTACACAAGTGCGAATAAATCGATAAATTATGGATAAAATGAAATATAAACGGCCAATTGTGATTGCCGTCTGCGGCAAGGGAGGCGTGGGAAAGACTTCCCTGAGCGCCCTGATCGTGCGGCTGGCTTTGGAAAACCCCGACCGCCGGGTGCTGGCCATCGATGCGGATCCGGCCGTGGGGCTGGCATCGGCCCTGGGGGTTAGCGTACACAAGACGGTGGACGACATCCGCAACGACCTCATCGCCCGGGTGCAGGAGGGTAAATCCGCCGACCGGCAGACGATCCTCTCGCGTCTCGATTACGAGCTGTTCTCCGCGTTGAAGGAACGGGACAACCTGGCCTTCCTGGCCATCGGCCGCCCCGAAAAGGAAGGGTGCTACTGCCAGGTGAACCACATTTTAAAGGATATTATCGCCGATCTCTCCGGCAACTTCGACGTGGTGGTCATCGACGGGGAAGCCGGCATCGAGCAGGTCAACCGCCGGGTCATGGAAAAGGTCACCCACCTTCTCCTGGTCTCGGACGCTTCGGCCCGGGGGCTGAATGTGGCCAGGACCATCAAGGACGTATCGGATGGCACCATCGATTACGAGGCAGCCGGACTCATCGTAAACCGGGTCCGGGATGAAGTTGAAATGGGCGGCATCGACATGGTCCCCGGACTTGATTGCCTGGGCTGGATCCCGGAAGATGATGTGGTCCGGCGCGCGGACATGGCCGGAACCAGCCTGCTCGATATCAAAGACCCGCCGGCGCTTGGTTCCATTCGAAAGTGTCTTGCGCAATTCGGCTTGCCGGGTTATTCAAATTAAGCAGCTGTTCACTTAGTGCAAATGCAGGAGGACCCTCATGACAAATACACGCAAGAAGAAAATCAAAGCGCTGCTTTCTCGAATGAACAAGCAGAACGAGCGGTTCATCCCGGTGGCCACGCCCCTGGTGGAGATGATGGACATGTCGGTGACCGACCGGGAACTCGACTACCTGTTGAAACTGGGGACCGGCCACCTGTCCTATGCAGCCGCGGCCAAACAAAGCGGCATGGCCTCAGATGAATTTGACGCTTTTTTTGATACGCTGAACCGCAAGGGCCTGTTGCATCGGGATATCGATGCAGGCGGAAATGGCCAGTACCGGCTGAATGCCATCGCAGTGGGGTGGTACGAGGCCATGATGCATTATCTGGTCGGCAAACCCGAAATCAAAGCCTTTTCAAAAAAATGGGAAGAATTCTTCCAGTTTTTTGCCCGATTTAATTTTGTGCCGCTGCGGCCCCTCCAGAATATGGCCATGAAGCCCTTCTTTAAACCCGCTCAGGGAGTGGGCATCCTCAGTCCCGCCCTGGCTTCGACAGGCAAAAAGAAGAAAATCATCCCCATCGATGCGTCCTTGTCGGCACCCGAATCAAAGGTATACCCCACTGCCTACGTGGACAACCTGGTCCGGGAATTTGGCGGCAAAAACGCGATCTCCATTTTCCCCTGCGTATGCCGCCGGGCGGCCGATGTTTTGGATAAATCCTGCAGCCACAAGATGCCCGAGGATTCCTGCATGGCCTTCGGGGAAATGGCAAAAGCCTGGGTGGATTTCGGCTACGGGCGGAGCATCGACCAGGAAGAAGCGCTTTCCATCCTCAGGGCGGTGCGGGACAAGGGGGCGGTTCACACGGTCATTCACGAGCGCGACGATATTCGTCTGCCGGTGCTCGCGATCTGCAACTGCTGCTGGGACTGCTGCGGCATTCTCAAAGCATACAACATGGGGGCCGTGTCGCTGAAATACGAGAGCCACTTTCTGGCCCGGGTGAAAAATGATGCGAACTGCAAGGGGTGCGGCCTGTGCGAGCGGTTCTGTCCCACCACCGCCGTTTCCATCGAGGATAAAATAATGACGCTCAACGCCGACAAGTGCATCGGCTGCGGCCAATGCGCCTATCAGTGCCCCAAAAACAACATCGAGATGACATCCAAACCCCGCACGGTGTTTCTTCCCCTGCTGAAGCCGTCGGAGGTCCGGGTCAAGGTGTAGCGCCTGAACGAAATGCACACTTTTTATCCCATACGGATGAACGCGTAAAAAGAATTGCCTCCCGTCATTGGGGGTTTTTGAAAAATAGAACTGAATCCGGGGTTCTTTACCGGATTCTTTTTTCCCGCTGATCTGGAAAAACTCCAGCTCATTTCAATAGAAGCGTTTTCATGGGAATTTGAATATAAGTTCCCCCTTAGAAAAAGGAGGTCGGTATGCCAAACGGATACATGGGCAAGGTCCTGAAAGTCAATCTCACCGACGGCACCATGGAGGAGCAGCAGATACCCGATTCCGTTTATGAGAAGTTTCTGGCCGGATCCGGCCTGGGCGGGTTTATGCTCTACAACGACATCCCGGAAGGGGCCGATCCCCTGGGGCCGGACAACATGCTGGGGTTTGTGTCGGGGCTGCTCACCGGAACGGGCAGTCTCTTTACCGGCCGGTGGATGGTGGTGGGCAAATCGCCCTTGACCGGGGGCTATGGCGAGGCCAACTGCGGCGGCACGTTTTCTCCGGCCATCAAACGCTGCGGGTATGACGGCATTTTTTTTACCGGCGCAAGCGACAAACCGGTTTATCTGCACATTAAAAACAACAAGGCCGAACTCAAAGACGCCGCTCATGTGTGGGGAAAAGATGCTTTAGAGACCGAGGAGATGCTCATTGCCGAACTCAGGGACAGGCGAAAACCAAGGGTGGCCTGCATCGGTCCGGCCGGGGAGAAGCTGTCCCTGATCTCCGGGGTCTCCAATGACATGGGCCGCATGGCCGCCCGTTCGGGCCTGGGTGCGGTCATGGGGTCCAAGAAGTTAAAAGCGGTGGTCCTCGACGGCAACAAAAAGATTGAGGCCAGCAACCCCGAAGCGGTCAAATCCCTGTCCCAGGCGTGCAACAAGTGGGTGCAGTTTCAGCCCTGGTTCCTGTCCGGCAAGGGCCTGCGGATTGTCGGGGCCCTGCTCCGGTTTCTGCCCATGCAGACGGCCGTGGACGGCATGCTGTGGAAGATCATGCTGCGCAAATGGGGTACCGTGGCCATCAACCAGTACGCCACCGAAATGGGAGACTCCCCCATCAAGAACTGGGGCGGCTCCAACCTTGACTTTCCCAAGGAAAAGTCCAATGCCATCAACCCGGACCTGTTTCTGGAAAAGGAGATCGCAAAGTATCACTGCTACTCATGTCCCCTGGGGTGCGGCGGCATCTGCACGGGCAAATTCCCTTCCGGCGAAGGGCACAAGCCCGAGTACGAGACGGTGCTGGCCCTGTCCGGCCTCGTGTTAAACGATGATCTCGATGCTATTTTCCTCATGAACGACATGCTCAACCGGGCCGGAATGGACACCATTTCGGCGGGAACCGCCATCGCCTTTGCCATGGAATGTTATGAAAAGGGCATCCTGACCAAAGCCGACGCGGATGGACTGGAGCTGACCTGGGGGAACACCGACGCCATGATCGCCCTGATAGAAAAGATGGTCGCCCGGGACGGGATTGGCGACATCCTGGCCGACGGGGTGAAAAAGGCCGCCGAGCGCATCGGCAAAGGGGCTCACCAGTACGCCATCCATTCCGGCGGCCAGGAACTGCCCATGCACGACAGCCGGTTTGATCCCGGATTTGCCGTCCACTATTCCGTGGAGCCCACTCCGGGGCGCCACACCATCGGCTCCCAGATGTATTATGAGATGTACAGGCTGTGGAAAAAGGACAAGACCCTGCCCAAGCCGTGGCTGATGTACCGCAAGGCGGGCAAGTACCGCGCCACACAGAAGAAGGCCAAAATGGCCGCGGCCTGCAGCAACTTCGTCAATGTGTTAAACGGCGCGGGCGGATGCGCCTTCGGGGCTTTTCTGGGGGCCGACCGGATGCCGGTGTTCGAATGGATCAATGCGGCCGCCGGATGGGACAAGACTCCGGCCGAATACATGGAAATGGGCAAACGACTCCAGACCTTAAAGCAGGCCTTTAATATCAAACACGGCATCGACCCGAAATCGATCCGGCCCAACCCCCGGGCCCTGGGCTACCCCCCCATGGAAAAAGGCGCCAACAAAAACCGGCAAGTCAACATCGACAAGATGGTGGCCGACTACTGGCAGCAGTTCGGATGGGACAAGGAAACCGGAAAACCTGCGGAAAAAGTGGAACCGTGACACCCCCCGGCCCCGGCGGGGGAACTGATAATCTCATGGATTTATATGAACAGAACATCCGGGTGCGCTATGCCGATACCGGAGTCAGGGGGATGATCAAGCCGGTGGCGGCCTTAAACATCTTCCAGGATATCATGAGCCGGCACTGCGGGCGCATGGGGGCATCATCGAATGATCTTTTCCGGAACGGATTTGCCTGGGTGGTGGTGAAATACCACATCGCCTTACACCATTATCCGGGCTGGAACGATTCCCTCCGGGCCGTCACCTGGCGGTATCCCCATAAAAATCTATATGAGCTCAGGGAATTTGAAATCTACGATGACCATGAAAAGCTGTTGATTGCCGCCAGAAGCTGCTGGATCGTCGTCAGTCTGGCAGGCAAAAAGCCGGTCCGCCTCAGCAAGGGCCTGCCGGAGGCCATGCTGTCCGGATGCCAGCGTCCGGTTGAAGATAATTTCGCTGCCATACCCGAACCGGCAAATACCGATGCGGAGCGCATCTTCAACATCCGGATGCATGATCTGGATTTCAATACCCACGTGAACAATTCGGTTTATATCGTCTGGGCGCTGGAAACCGTTCCCGAAGCCGTCATCCGGGGATATAGGCCCTGCGAGATCGATATCCACTATATCGGTGAATCCCTCTATGGGGACCGGATCATCTCCCGGGCCCAACAGGTGCATGAAAATCCGGCCCCGCAGTTTGCCCATGCGCTTTTCAGTAAAAACACCGGAAAAATCATCACCCGGGCCCAAACCGTGTGGAAACCATTTAACTGAAATCAAAAGACAAATACGATATTCAAGTCCGAAAAGGATCGCAACGACATGAAGGCAAAAAAGAATATATCGACCCCCCTTTTTGACCGGGAACTCTGCTGGGCCTGTTCCATGTGCACCGAGATCTGCCCCACCGGCGCTTTAGACCTCCACATTGCCAACAGCACCCGGGGATTTCGGCGATACCCGTTTTTAGCCGCACCTGAAAAATGCATCGGCTGCCATGCCTGTGAGAAGGAGTGCCTCGCGGGGGCCGTTTCCATGTCAGCACTTGAGCCGCAAGAGGGTTAGCATCGAATGGAAGCGCTGGCACGAAACAATTTGTCGGATCAGATCATCGAGATTATCGGAAAAAAGATCATCCGAAATGAACTGAAATCCGGCGAACCGATCCATGAATCCCAGGTCTCCAAGGACCTGGGCGTCAGCCGAAGCCCGGTCCGGGATGCGCTTTTGCGGCTCGAGCAGATCCGGCTGGTGGATAAAACGCCCAAAGGATACCAGGTGACCGAGCTTTCCGTTGAACTGATCGGCCACCTCTATGACACGGCTATTGTACTCTATCAATATGCCTTCGCCAATGCCGCCAGAAACGCCACTCCTGATGACATCGCCGATCTGAAAACGGAGCTGGCCAACCTGGAAAAGAGCATCGATGAAAACGACTTTGATCTCTACCTGATCAACGTCACCCGGATGGCCCACAAAGTTCTGAGAATGTCCGGAAATCCCATCATCGAACGCATCGCCCTGGAACTCATGCCCACCGCGGAGCGGGTCCAGTGGATGTCCATCACCTACATGCCGGACCAGCTCAAAAAAGTGGTCAGCCACCTGCGCAAGGGGTATGAGAGCATCGCCCGCAATGACCCGGATGCCGCCGCAGACACATTCCGACAGTTCGCCTCCGCCCACGTGGAGGTGGTGTTAAACTCTCTGGAAAAATCCCAAACCGCTTTGAAATAGAACACCGCATGAAGCCTGGCCCCATGCGGTGTTCGTATGCGAAAATCGATTGGTTGGGTCAACGGTCGGTCAGGGTTTTCAAAAACAGTACGATTTTTGCCTCCTGGTCCGGGGAGAGCCCCAGGTTGCCGAGTTCTTCCTCATTTACGGTGGAAGGAACTTCGGCCGCTATTTCTGTCATGGAATTTCTGACATTATAGAAATGAACGATGGAAAGCAGGTCCGGAAAATAGCCGTTGTGTCCATAAGGTGCTGATCTTTCGACATTCCTAAGCGTGGGTACCTTGAATTTGCCGGCTTCTTCCTCGATCACCGTCTCATTTTCATTGTAGGTGAAAGCACATTCCGGACACGCGGTTTCAAGCTGCTCCACCCGGGCCCCCAGCCCGTAATCCGTCTCCTGAAACCCGGCCAGCGCTTCGATTCTATCGTTTTTGGGAATTCCAAGATTATCATAGGAAAAATCGGTCAGCAGCGGCGCATTCGCCTCCGGACCATTTTCCGTCAGATGGCACAGATAGCACATGCCGCCCACGCTGCTGCCGTCATTTTCCAACTGCACGCCTGAATCGGCATTGAACAGGGCCAGACCGTCGGCCTCGTCATAGGTCAGGTATTTGGACTTAAACTTTTTCGGCGGACCGACATATTTCCGAAATCCGCTGTCCTCCACCTCAACTCCGAAATCATCGACCTCCCCGCCCTGCTCGGCCACAAACTTGTCGAACTTGGAACTAAACCGGTTAATAAAGTGGGAATGCTCAAAATCCGCGATGGCGATCCCGATGTACTCATAAGCCAGTTGGGTGTCATCGAAGGCTTCCGGTCCGAAAACCTTGAGAAAAAGGTCGGCATATGCTGAATTCTTGACCAGCGCCACCAGCATCTCCGCATCCGGAACAGCCATTTCCACAGGATTTAAAAACGGTCCCATGGCCTGTTCCGCCAGCGGATCATGAACCGCAAGAGCGCCTCCCAGAGAAAGATTTCCCGTGGCCCGGCCATCCCAGAAGGCGCCGCCCAGAAACAATCCTTCGTCCGCATCATAATAAAAACAAGGGGCAAAACCGGCATAGGCCGATGAAGGCGCGTTTCTCCCGCCGAACATTCCCGCCACCGACCCTGCCGAAACGGGCAGATTCACCGGGTCAATGCGGTCTGCCTGATCCGCGAACCCGGCGGAAGGATGATGGCAGGTCATGCAGGCCTCATTTGCGTTAAAGGAAAGCGTCAGATCCCTGTACAGCGCACCCCCCAAATGCGTCATATCGCTCAAATCGCCCGCTTTCGTCGCCGAAAACAGTTCCTCGGCCGACAGGGGCGTCCCCAGAAAACAAGCAACCATCATGACCAGAATCCATTTTTTCATTTTGCCTCTCCTTTTGGACTATTGCCTGATAAGGATTTTTCCGACTTCAGGGGGCGAAAAGCGGTCGATCAGCCCGTGGATGAACCCGGAGTCGGGACATTCAGAGAGCGGCGCGGTTCTTTTTAAGGAGTTACAATCACCCGCTCATCTCTGTACCAATTCATAAAACGATGTGGATTTATCTTTCAATGAGCAGAAAAACCCATTTTGGAGACAAACAGACAGTATCTTCTGGTGAGAAGAAGATAAGCAGGAAAACAAGGCCGGTTCTGATGAACCCCCATCAGTCAGAAAGGGGAGGAGGTTAAGAATCATGAGGTGTGTCTCTGCCGGTTTAAAATAATGGAGGGGAATGGCGCTTTTGAAATGGTGCGGGGGAGGACAAGTCCTCCCCCGCATGAGGAAGCATCACATTTGGACGGATTTCTATTTCTTTGAACTCAGCTCGGGAAAATCCGTGTAGAAGTATTCATGTTCCTGCCGGCCCTGTTTGCCTTTTTCAAAATCCCGCAGTTCGATCCGCCGGATTTTGCCGCTGATGGTTTTGGGCAGGGTATCCACAAACTGGATGATGCGGGGGATGCGGAATTTGGCCAGGATCCGGATGCTGTGCTGAAACAGGTCCAGGGCCAGTTCCCTTGAGGGCGTGTACCCGTGGTTGAGAATGACATAGGCCTTGACCAGCTGGTGCCGTTTGGGATCGGGAGTGCCCACCACGGCCGATTCCATGATCGCGGGATGCTCCACCATGGCACTTTCCACCTCGAAAGGGCCCACCCGGAAATCCGAAGACTTGATCACGTCGTCTGCCCGGCCTTCGAACCACCAGTACCCATCCTCGTCGAACGAAGCCCGGTCCCCGGTGTAATAGTAGTTGTCGAACACCACTTCTTTCATCTTGTCCGGGTTGCCGATGTATTCGGAAAAAAGCCCGATGGCCCCGCCCTTATCCAGGCGCACGACGATATGTCCATTCTGCCGCGGCTGGGTGACTTCCTTTCCTTCTTCATCGAGCAGGGTGACGTCATACATGGGGGATGGACGGCCGAACGACCCGAACCGCATCTTCCCTTCCATCCAGGGGGCGTTTCCGATCATGGCCGTCGATTCCGTCTGCCCGTAAAAATCCCGGATTTCGTTTTGGGTGGCTTTTTTCCATTTTTCAATGGTTTCCGGGTTCAATGGCTCACCCGCACTGACCGACTGCCGCAATGCGGAAAAGTCGTACGATTTAAGGTCCAGGCCCACGAACATCCGCCATGCCGTCGGCGGCGCGCAGAAAGACGTCACGTGATGATCGGAAACATGCCGCAGATAGGTGTCGCCGTTGAGGGCCTTGAAATTGAACCCGGCTGCGGTGGCCCCGACATTGAACGGTGCGAAAAAGCTGCTCCAGGCCCACTTGGCCCATCCCGGGGCGCTGAGATTGTGATGGATATCGTCTTCTTTGATCCCGATCAGCACGGAAGTGGACAGGTGCCCCACCGGGTAGGAAACCGCACTGTGCCCCACCCGCTTGGGCAGGCCGGTGGTTCCGGAGGTGAAAAAGCAGAACAGGACATCCTCCGGCCGGGTCGGGGCCGCATCCGCCGTATCCGGCTGTTCCTGCGTCTCCGCCCAGGTTTTCCATCCATCTTTCCGACCGAGCACCAGCTTGATCTTGGGCACGATGCCCGCACTTTCCAGGGCCTCATCCATAATTTCGGCAAATTCTTCCGAAATCATGACTGCATCCGGCGGATAGATTTCAAACCGGAACTTGAGTTCCCGGACGGTCATGGAGGTGGCCGTGGGCACGGCGATCAGCCCGCCTTTGATTCCGGCGAATGTGGCAAACCAGGTTTCCGGCACGATGGGGGTCATCATATAGATGTTGTTCCCCTTTTCGAGGCCGTTTTTCCGCATGAAATTGAGCAGCCGGTTTCCGTTTCCGGCCAACTCCCGGTAGGAAAACGTCTTGTTCTCTCCCGTTTCCATGTCCGCCCAGATCAGTGCCGTCTTATCGCCTCTCTCCTTTACGTGGAGTTCTTCAAAGATTTCCTCCGCCCAGTTGAAGCGGTCCCCGAAATCATGCTTCCGTAGTTCCTGGAAGAACGATTCCGCCTGCGCCCTCCGATCTTCTAGATTTTTGACAGCATTAATCGCCATCACATTTTTGAACAATTCCGCATTCTTCATTAAAAAGCCTCCTGATTTCCGGATTTACCCTAATCCGGTTTAGGTTCACGAACACTGTTCCGGTATTTGAAAAGATACCGCAACGCCTTACATTATATCTATTGATATTCACCCCAGTATGAAAGGAAAATCAATGGCAAATTTTATTCAGCGGATGATCGGCGCGGCCAAACTCGACATCGAAACCTACGAAGAGGTGGAGGCGGACACCGGTTCCATGGGCCAGGCCATGGGGGTGGTGGTGCTCTCCAGTCTGGCCGCCGGCATCGGCAGCATTTCTGCCGCCGGCAGCAGCGGTATCGGCATCGGCCTCTTCGCGGCGCTGATCGGATGGCTGGCATGGGCCATCATCACCTATCTGATCGGTGCAAAACTGCTTCCGGAACCCCAGACAAAGGCGGATGTGGGGGAGCTGCTCCGCACCATCGGATTTTCCAGTTCTCCGGGGATCATCCGCATCATCGGCATCATACCCGGGCTCCAGATGATCGTCTTTTTCATCGCCGGCATCTGGATGCTTGCGGCCATGATCATCGCCGTGCGCCAGGCACTGGATTACAGCAGCACCTGGCGGGCCGTGGGCGTCTGCCTGATCGGCTGGCTCATTCAGGGCCTGATCATCGGGGTGGTCTTTTCCATCTTCGGCGCCGGGCAAAGGATATAACCCGCAATTCGAATAAATGGCGCATGCCCGTGACCCCTCAGGAAACAGAGGCTGGGCATCAAATCATCATTATAAGACCGCCGGAAAGCATATATCAGGCGGAGGGACATATCGTCAAGGGCAGTTTTTACGGTTCCTGGCATTTTTCATCTGGCGAAAACCATGATCCACCGTACATGCAGTTCGCGACGCTTCGTGTCTTCAACGATGATACCTTATCTCCGGGGGCGGTGTGGCCGCTTCATCCCCACCGGGAAATCGAGGTGGCAACGTACGGGATCCTGGTGAAATGGCTGTTGAGGACAAAAGGCGCGGAACGGCTGCTGGTCGATGTGGCACTGCAGCAACCTGCGAACATACCGGCCGCCTGACGGGGTTTACGATTCTTTTCGAAAAAGAAATGCCAGATCGATATTTTCCCTGATATGCGTTGCCAGGCGATCGTACTGGCGGTTTTGCGCTTCGATTCCGGAAACAGCCGAAACGGATACATCTGTAATGCCCACACGCAGGAGCCACTTTTCGAGAATGGCGGGGGTGTCGAAAAAACCATGCATGTATGTCCCCATCACATTTTCAGGGCCTGAAACGCTCCCGTCTGTTTCATCAACGAATTTTCCGTTGCGCGTTATCACCTTGAGCAAGGCCACATCCGATGCGGTGCCGAATATGGCGATGCATCTGGCCCTCATTCATTATCCAGTTGGAACAGCACCATATCAAAGCAGAGGAGACAGATGCCGTGGGACAGGATCGGCAGATGATCCTGCGCCAACAGCTTCAGCGATGAAACCGCCTTTTCCGCTTCAACCCACTTATGCTCGGCCACTTCGATCTTCCTGCACATGCTGCAGATCCGGATTTTTTCGTCCGAACGGCCGGCCTTGGCATCAAACAGTTTAAGCGCGGGGCGGGGTTTGGTTTTTCGTAAATGGCTTAAAAATTCAACATGCGCTTCTTTTTCCGGAACCACGGTCATTTCAAAATAGCGGCGCTTGTCCGGCGAATCGCATCGGAAAGGGAAGGAAACCCGGCGTTGCTTTACTCTCACGGTTTCCAGGATCATACGGTAAATGGTCCGGGTTTCGATGTCATTTATGAATTTCCAGAGCAGGTGCCCCACGATACGGTCCGGGTGGCAGGTGTCCGCACCGTCATTGTCGACTGCAAAAGCCAGCCAGTTGTCGCTGACGCCGGTGATCCGGTCATCCCGGTCAATCGTATACCTGTATATGGCCTGATCCGCATTCAAATGAACGGCTGCCTCCGTGTCAGCTTCCCCTTCCATTAAACACGCCCTTCTCCGGTCAGGTAGGGGTTGTCCTCCGGCCAGGCATTGAGTTCCTGTCGCAGCAGGGCCAGTTCGCCGAGGTGATAGGCATTATGGTCGGCCACCACCAGCAGTTCCCGGAAAATCGTATAGTTCTTGGCGTGGGGAATCGGCGCGAAAAGATCCGTCTTCGGGTCTGTGGCCATTTCCACCAGGTCCGAAAGGTCTTTTCTGAACCGATCCAGGGTTTGATGCCATTCTTTTTCGCCCGCAACGGCATCCGCCCGGGGCCGATACCCTTCCGGGTAGTCCGGGGAACGATAATCCGGGTCACGGATAAAATCAAGGATATCCCTCTGGGCGATCCGCATGTGTTCTAAAAAATGCCAGGCCGAGTAAGGTGTGGCCGGCGTCCGGGCATTGATCCGGTCCATGGGGAAGTCCGCCGCCACCTCTTCAAACCCCATGTGGGCGTTTCCGCCTTCCAGCAGCGAGACAAGTTCCCGGCGGATCTGTTTTTCATCGACGGTCATCTGATCACCCCCATTGTGTAGATTCGGTTTTTCAAAAACTTCTTCTCAAAATTAACCGATAAGGACCGGATTCCGTTTGGGCAAATATCTTCCCTGGTGATTATGGGGCGCATAACACAAAAGGGAAGCATGGGCTTCCCTTTTGATGTGTATCGAATTTTTTGAACCGGCAATTAAAAAAAACTATCCGTCGCACATTCTATCAGACGGTTCCGGTTCTCGTTTTTGTAAAAATTTAGACCGGATCAGCAGCTTTGGCAGACGGTATTGGCCTCGGCTGCCGGGTATCCGTAGAAAAAGGCGGACGGCGCCAGCTCAGAGCCTTGGTTTGGGCTCGTTTCACCTCGAGGTTGGCTGCATGATCATTAACTTGCGCTTGATCGAATGCTTCCAAGCTGCGGTCCGCATAACCGAAAAATGCGGCCGGGGACAGGCCGGTGTTTTCATTTTCGCCCGCATGCCGGCCTGCTGATCGGTTCGGGCAGACGGACCTGCCGTATGACCTGCTGCATTGGCTTGATCTGCGGGGGTATAGCCAAAAAATACGGCCGGTGAAAGTTCTTCAGGGGCAACCGTGTTGAGTGCGCCGGCCCAGGCCGAAGATGCGGCAAGCCCGACGACTAAGCCAAATATTAAAAAAACAAGAAGTTTGTTCATAAGAGCACCTCCTTTTACCGTTGTTCCCCATGCCCTGTTTTGGCACAGGTGTATATTTGAACATAATACATCCGGCATGTTCGTAAAGGGATGATAATGGCAGCCGTCTTAAAAACCGGCCTGAAGGATGATGCTTCGGCAGACCGCTTCCTGGGTCAGATTCGTGCAGTCGATGGTCATATCCGCATGTTTCGCATAGAGGGGCGCGCGTTCGGCAAACAGGTCGGAAAGGCTCTGGCCGGGGCGCCGGGCCAGACCCCGGGTGAAAAAGTCGTGAATCCGCGAGGCGAGCACATCCAGGTCCACTTTCAGGTAGACGATGGTGCCCAGCGTTTTCAGATGCGCCATGGCCGCCTCGCTGTAAACGGCGCTGCCGCCGGTTGAGATGACGCTCCGGGTGCATTTCAGATCCAGCAGCACGCCGGCTTCGATTTGCCTCAGAACCATGGGCCCTTCCCGGTCCACGATTTTCTGCAGGGGTCGGCCCTTCGATTTCTGGATCAGGATGTCCGTGTCGATGAAATCAAAGGAAATCAGCTTGGCCAGAATCACCCCGACGGTGCTCTTCCCCGATCCGGGCATGCCGATTAGAATCATGTTTGAATGCGAGGCGCTCATGGATGCATTTTCCTGAAAAAATAGATAAAACCGGTTCAGACCGTCATCCGGACACCGATTTCGATCACCTGTTCCGGCGGAAGGTTGAAAAAGGAGCTGGCATCGGCGGCATTGCGGGACATGAAAATAAACAGGTTGGTCCGCCACCGGGCCATTTTGGATGGTTCACCGATGACCAGCTTCTCCCGGCCGATGTAAAAACTCGTTTTTTCGGGATTCAGGTCCAGGCCCTGCCCCCTCGCCAGCGCCAGTACCGTGTCGATCTGGGTGCTTTCCATAAAACCGAAGCGGGCCTCCATTCGATGAAATCCGCCGCCGAGTTTTTCGGTCCTGATCTTTTCCAGATTCGGCACCCGGGGAACGTCTTCCACCCGGAAATGCAGCAGAACCGTTCGGCCGTGTATTACCCGGTTGTGCCGGACATTCTTGACCAGGGCCGCGGGGACCACAAACGGGCTTCCGCTCAGAAACACGGCATCTCCATCGATTTTATTGGGCGGGTGACTGCCGATATCCACGATAAATTGATGGACCGGCGGCGTCATCACCCGCAGATTTTCGGCAAGTATGCCGCGTCCCTTGGACCAGGTCAGCATCATGGTGAAAAATATGGCGCCGATCACCAGCGGGAACCAGGCGCCGTGAAGAATCTTGAGGATATTGGCGGCAAAGAACGGTGCATCCACCAGATAAAAGAGGCCGACCAGCGGAGCGGCCCAGACCAGGGGCCAATTCCACCGCTTGCGGGCCACGATGAAAAAAAGCGTCGAGGTGATGAGCATGGTGGAGGTGACGGCCACCCCGTATGCGGCGGCAAGCTTGCTGGAGGACTGAAAGCCGATGACCAGGGCGATCGTGCAGACCGCAAGCATCCAGTTCACCGGGCCGATGTAAATCTGGCCCATCTGCGCCACAGAGGTATGCCGGACTTTCAGGCGCGGCAGATAGCCCAGCTGGATCGCCTGGCGGGTCAGTGAAAAGGCGCCGCTGATAACGGCCTGGGAGGCGATGATGGTGGCCAGGGTGGCCAGAATGACCGTGGGTATCATGGCCCAGTCGGGCACCATGGCATAGAAGGGATGGAATGACGCCCCGGGGCGAACCAGCAGCAGCGCGCCCTGGCCGAAATAGTTCAGCACCAGGGCCGGGAAAACCAGCACAAACCAGGTCAGGCGGATCGGCCGGGTGCCGAAGTGCCCCATATCCGCATACAAGGCCTCGGTTCCGGTGACCACCAGAAAAACAGCGCCCAGTACCACGAACCCCTGCAGTTTGTTGAACATCAGAAAACGGACGGCATGCCAGGGGAAAACCGCCGATAAAACTTGTGGAGAGCGAACAATCTGCAGCGCACCGGTGACCGCCAGAAAACTCAGCCAGATCAGGATCACCGGTCCGAAAAGGCTGCCCACCCGGGCCGTGCCGTGTCTCTGGATCAGAAACAGCCCCAGCAGAATGGCAATGGTCAGGGGGATGATATAGGGATCGAATACGGGGGTGATGATACCGATGCCTTCTATGGCGCTCAAAACGGATATGGCCGGGGTGATCATTCCGTCCCCGTAAAGCAGGCATGCCGCAAAAAGCCCCAGGGCCACGATCCCCAATCTCACGCCGACCCTGATTTCTGGAAATTCCGGTCCGCCCCCGGATCAGGGCGGTCAAGGCGATCACCCCGCCTTCCCCCCGGTTTTCCGCCCGGAAAACGAATATGAGATATTTCAGGCCCACGATCATCACCAGCGCCCAGAACATCAAAGAAAGGATTCCCATGACATTTCCGGGGCTCACGGTAATTCCGTATTCGCCATGAAAACACTCCCGGAGGGCATATATGGGACTGGTGGAAATATCCCCGAAAACCACGCCCAGGGCTGCCAGTGAGAGCTGGGCCAGCCGCTTGTCGATTACGGCCGGGACTTCGTCTTCTGCAGCCCCTTTCTGATTTTTTCCGTCCGTCCCGCCGGTGGAAACCGTCATCTTTTTCCCTTCAGCCCTTTTTTTTCCATTGCAGGTTCAAAAATATCGCCACTATCCGGCCGGCCGGCAACATTTACCCGGCACCGGCCGCTTCCGGATGCAAAAGGCAACGACATGCCGTTTGCAAAAATGTATCATCATGTGATATTTTACACAAATTCGAAATCATTTGAATTTTTATTGATCATCAGGTGATCTCATGGCTGAACATCCCGGACCCGGGAAAAGAACACGCACCCAGACTGCGGGCCTGTTTTTGGGGCCGCTGATATGTGCGGCCTTCATGCTCTTCACCGATCTTTCACCGGGCCATCCCGAGGTGACCCGGATGGCCGGGGTGGCGACACTGATGGCCCTGTGGTGGATCACAGAGGCCATCCCCCTGGCCGCCACCGCCCTGGTCCCCATGGTCTTCTATCCGCTGCTGGGGATCATGCCGGCCAAGTCCACCGCCCCGGTCTATTTCAACTCCACCATTTTCCTGTTCATCGGCGGTTTCATCATCGCCCTGACCATGGAGAAATGGAACCTCCACCGGCGGATCGCCCTTTCGATCATCCGCATGATCGGCGGCGGGCCGTCGCGCATCGTGCTGGGATTCATGGTTGCTGCCGGTTTTCTGTCCATGTGGATTTCCAATACCGCCACCGCGGTGATGATGATGCCCATCGGACTGGCCATCGTCTATAAAATGGAGGAGGAGTTCGGGAAAGACGACACCCACCATTTTACGGTGGCGCTGATGCTGGGGATCGCCTACGCGTGTTCGGTGGGCGGCATCGCCACCCTGGTGGGGACCCCGCCGAACCTCTCTTTTGCGCGGATCTTTCAGATCACCTTTCCCCGGGCCCCGATGATCACATTCGGGCAGTGGATCATCATGGGGCTGCCGCTGACAGTGGCCATGCTGCTCATCATCTGGGTGGTGCTCACAAAGATCATCTACCGCCCTGCCGCCGGTCTCCGGATGGATCCGCATCTGACACAACAGGCCTACCGCCGGCTGGGTCCCATCGGATATGAAGAAAAAATGGTGCTGATCGTATTTGCGCTGACCGCGCTCTTATGGGTATTTCGGGAAAAAATCGAACTGGGGGTGGTGGCGATCCCCGGATGGTCGGCCTTTATGCCCTACCCGGAGATGATCGATGACGGCAGCGTGGCCCTGACCATGGCCCTGATCCTGTTTCTGCTGCCTGCCTCGAAAAACGCGGAGAGTGCCGCCCTGGCCGATGCCGGCCTGATCTTGCGTTTGCCCTGGGGGATCGTTCTGCTGTTCGGCGGGGGGTTTGCGCTGGCCAAAGGATTTCAGTCCACCGGGCTGTCCACCCTTATCGGCCAGGAATTTGCCGGCCTGTCGGGGGTGCCGGTCCTTTTGATGATCATCATCCTGTGCCTGATGGTCACCTTCCTGACGGAGTTGACCTCCAACACCGCCACCACGGAAATGCTGCTCCCCATCCTTGCAGCGGTGGCCGTGGGGCTCAAGGTCCATCCGCTGCTGCTGATGGTCCCGGCCACCATTTCCGCATCCTGCGCTTTCATGATGCCGGTGGCCACCCCGCCCAATGCCATTGTGTTCGGAAGCGGCCGCCTGCGGATTTCCGAGATGGCCCGGGCCGGGATACTGATCAACCTGGTGGGCGCGGTCCTGGTCACGTTATTGTTCTACTACCTGGGAACAGCGGTGTTCCACATCGACCTGACCGCCCCGCCGGACTGGATCAGCGCCTCATCCGCGGTTGCCGCCCCTTAGGGGCGCTCATGGTGCCCTCAAGATCCGGGGTTTACTCCCCCTGTCTTCTCAGCCGCCTGGCTTCGCGTGATTTTTTCCCTTTGCGGTCGGTCCGGACCGGCTTTTGCGGTGCACCGGCGGCGGTCCTTGGCTTCCTGGCCGGGCCGGGTGCCCCGGACTTGGAGATATTGAGCTGTCGGCCGACCACCCACACCTTTTTCAAACGCGAAAAGATTTCGGCGGGCATGCCGGCGGGCAGTTCCACGGTGGAAAACTCGTCTTCGATGTTGATCCGGCCGATGTCGGCCGCATCGAGACCCGCCTCGTTGGCGATCGCCCCGACGATGTTGCCGGGCTTTACCCCGTGAAGATGGCCGACTTCGATGCGGAAGGGCTCCTTATCCGCGTCTGACCGGCCCGGGCGCCGGGTCGACGGGAACGGCTTTTCCTTCCGGGGCTTCTTCTCGACAAATACCGATTTTGCGTCTCTTTGGCTCTTCTTGCCGGCGGGTTTTTCCCGGGTGTCCGGCGGCATGAGCAGCGGGTTGTCCCCCTGGACGATCCGGGCCAGGGCCGCGGCAATGTTGATTGCCGGAACATCATGCTCCTGCCGGTATTGGTCCATCATGTCCACAAAAAACCCCAGGTCGTTTTTGGACAGCGTGTCGGTGATCTGTTCCTTGAACCGGGCGATCCGGGTGTCGTTGATCATTTCACTGGTGGGCAGCTCCAGTTCCTCGATCTTCTGCCGGGTGACCTTTTCGATGGCAGACAGCATCCGCCGCTCCCGCGGAGTGACGAACAGGATGGCCTCACCGCTGCGCCCGGCACGCCCCGTGCGGCCGATCCGGTGGACATAGGCTTCGGTCTCGTTGGGCACATCATAGTTGATCACATGGCTGACCCGATCGACATCGAGCCCCCGGGCGGCCACGTCGGTGGCCACCACGATATCGAGGCGGCCGTCTTTCAACTGGGAAATGATCTGCTCCCGCCGGACCTGGACGATATCCCCGTTCAGCGCCGCACACGGATACCCCCGGGCTTCCAGTTTTTCCGAAAGCTCCAGTGTTGCGGTTTTGGTGCGCACGAAAATGAGCACCCCCTCGAACGGCTCCACCTCCAGGATACGGGTCAGTGCATCGAGTTTGTGGTGCTCGCCCACCACCCGGAACCGCTGCCGGGTGGCCGCAACCGTCATGGTTTCGCCCTTGATGGTGATCTGCTCCGGGTCGCGCATATACTTCTTGGCGATTTTCCGGATGGGAGCGGGAATGGTCGCTGAAAACAGGGCGATCTGCCGGCCGGCCGGCGTCTGGTCCAGTATCCACTCCACATCATCGATAAAGCCCATGCGCAGCATTTCGTCCGCCTCGTCGAGCACCAGGCAGTTGACGGCATCGAGCCGAAGCGTTCCCCGGCGCATGTGATCCATCACCCGTCCGGGCGTCCCCACCACCACGTGCACCCCCCGCTTCAAGCGGCGAAGCTGGCCGCTGTAATCCTGGCCGCCGTAAATGGGCAGCACCCGGAAATCGGCAAGATGGGCGGCATACCGGTGAAAGGCTTCGGACACCTGGATGGCCAGTTCCCGCGTGGGGGTGAGGATCAGGGCCTGGGGCGTGGGCCGGCCCAGGTCGATCCGGGAGAGGATCGGCAGCGCAAAAGCGGCGGTTTTTCCCGTTCCCGTCTGGGCCTGCCCGATGACATCGATCCCGGCCATCACGATGGGGATCGTCTTTTCCTGAATGGGGGTGGGCACTTCGTACCCCACGTCATTTAATGCCGCAAGCAGCTGGGGAGGCAGGGAAAAATCACGAAATGCTATGGATTCATGTTCATGTGTTGACATCAAAATCTCTTCTTTCATTTTTAGGATACGGCTTGGACAAGGGAGGGTAAAGTCCGGCCGGTAAAATTTTTTCGGTGATACCGCCTCAAATGCCGGCGCTTTCCGGATACTGTTTTTTTTCCGAATTCGTGCGGGCCTTCAGCCGGTATGGAGTAAAAACAGGCGGGATTGCCGTCAGGAACCCGGGAAGGGTGATATCGACCGGGTTTCGGATTATCGGGTTACGGTTTGACGCTTACACTTTTGATAAACGTATTTTATTACACGCATCTGCGATAAATTGCAAGATATTTTAAAGCCTATGCATAAAAAACAGAGTGCCTGAGTGGAAAACCCTGCCGGAAGGCGGCCATGTATGGTATATTTGAAAAACACGAATGGTGCGCATACGCCTTTAACGACAAACGAAATAATAGAGGAGAGAACTTAAACATGAAAGTCATTGGAATCAATGCCAGCCCCAGAAAAGGGGGCAACACCCAGACGCTGGTCGAATCGGTATTGGAAGGGGCCGCCGCAAAGGGGGCCGAAACGCGGATGGTCAACTTAAGGGAGCATGACATCCATGGATGCCGGGGGTGCGAGGGATGCAAAAAGCATCCGGGCCGGTGCGTTCAAAAGGATGATCTTTCGGGGCTGTTGTCCGAACTCAAAGATTATGACGCCATCGTATTGGGAACGCCGGTCTACTGGTTTCACGTCAGCGCGCAGTTTAAAATGCTGGTGGACCGCCTCTACTGCTTCATGGAATCCGGCACGGACCCGCAGACCGGAAAGGAATTTATCCGGTTCGAATTTCCCGCCGGAAAGAAATTCATCATCGTCCTTTCCCGGGGGGATGCCGACCCCCCGCAGATGCTCCCGCAACTCTATGACCACTTAAACGAGTGGCTCCACGTCATCCCGCTGTCGCTGGGCGCAGCAAACATCGAATTCATCCATCACTACGGTGCCGAAGTGGACCGGAACGCAGCCCGCAATGATGCCGCGTTGATTGAAAAAGCAAAGGCGGCCTGGGCGCAAATTTGTAGGGCGGCGCTTCCGGGCTCCCTGGCGCTTGAATGCAAATTGGTATTACATTCTGATGAAGTAGGGCAGCGCCATCAGAACGACGCCGGAAAGGACCAGTATATAATTATTTGAAATAAAATATGGAAAGACCATCAGCCCGATGCCGCTGAAAAACGGAATCACCGCTTTTTGTTTTTTGCCGTAAACAAAAAAGCCAAGGCCGATGGACCCAAAAATCACGCCCCATATCAACGTCCATGTGCTCATTGAAATTCTCTCAGTTTATGATGGACCTGTAAAATTTTGCTTCTTTATCCCATCCCGAAAATTCGTCCGAATCCCCGGATGAGCCCCAGCAGAATGGCATAGCGCACCCCCTTGCCGATGCCGGTGAGGGCAAAAAAGACGGCAAAGCGCACCCGCATGATCCCGGCGACAAAGGTCAGGGCATCTCCCCCCACAGGCAGCCACGCAAACAGCAGGGACCACACCCCGAACCGCTGAAACCAGGCTTGGGCCCGGTGCAGGTTAGCCGTCTTGAAGGGAAACCATTTCCGGTCCTGGAATTGCAAAAGATAGCGCCCCAGCAGCCAGTTGACCGCCGCCCCCAGGGTATTTCCGGCCGTGGCCCAGCCCCACAGGGCCAGCGGATCATACCCGGCGGCCAGCATCCCCGCAAACATCACCTCGGAATAGGCGGGCAGGATGGTGGCGGCCAGAAAGGCCGTGGCAAACAGGCTGAGGTAGGCGGTCACCGGGTGTCCATTCTTTCTCCTTGATTTGTCTGCTTCAGGCTGCTATTTCTATTATAACATATCGATACTTTTACCTTTATATGCCTTGCCCCTGATGTCAATATTTATCTGGAAATCATTTTATGAACGTTGCGGTCTTTGCGGACATTGAAGGGAGTTTCGGCATCTGGCGAATGCGGCAGTGCCGGGTGGGGACACGCCAGTGGCAGTATGGCCGGGAGTGCCTGACCGAGGACGTCAACCATGTGATTGCCGGGGCGTTTAACGGCGGGGCCACGTCGGTGACCGTCAAGGACACCCACGAGATGGGGTTCAACTGCATCGTCAAGGCGCTGGACCGCCGGGCGCGGTACGTGGGCGGACATTACGTGAAGCCGACCCTGTACGGGCCGGTGTCGACTTATGACCTGGTGCTCTATGTGGCCATTCACGCAGCCGCCGGGACGCCGGATGCGTTTTTCCCCCACACCCATTACGGCATTTTCTCGGAGATGCGCATCAACGGGAAGATCGCCTGTGAAATGGATATTTACGGCGGCTACCTGGGGGAATTCAATATCCCCGTGGGCTTTGTTTCCGGTGAGGATATCGCGGTGAAACAGGCGCTTGCGGTTCTGCCGTGGGCCCGGTCGGTGGTGGTGGACAAGAAGAAACAAACCTATAATGCCGGCAGAGACACGGCAGCTTACCTGGCCGAGGGCCG
This sequence comes from uncultured delta proteobacterium, assembly GCA_963826785.1. Classification (GTDB taxonomy): domain Bacteria; phylum Desulfobacterota; class Desulfobacteria; order Desulfobacterales; family Desulfosalsimonadaceae; genus CAWGYD01. Next base: position 547,269 of record CAWGYD010000006.1, on the reverse strand, counting down.
CAAGAGACTGCGGGAAGAGGCGGCCGCCGCCGTCCGTGAAGCATCCGATATGAAGCCGCTGGTCATCCCGGGGCCGCTTCATTTTGAAGCGGAGATGCGCAGCCAGAAACTGGCGGACAGATTCAATACCTGGGGATTTGACCAGTCCGGCAGGACCATCGCGTGGGATGCAAAGCGCATGATCGACGGCTTTGAATCGTTGAACAAGCTGACCTTTTTTCCCAAAAAAATTTACCCCTTCCGGCGGCCGATGATGTTTCTGCTGCGCAATTATTACCGGATTCGGACACGTTACTTTCACCCGGCTCCGGATGCGGGAGATTGAGGCAATTCGGGGAGGACACCCCCCTGCCCCCCTCAAGGGGGGATTTAAATTTTGAGGAATAATCAGCCCCCCTTTTCACCGGGAGAACTCGGCGGTTTTGCCCCTGTAAAATATTTCCGGTGCCTGGATTTTTCATATCTTTTTCTGACCCTATAAAGATGCAAAAAGGGCGGCTGAATCAGCCGCCCTTTTTGCTTTATTGCCTTTAAAAAAATACTTATCCGCCGAAGCAGACTTCGGGGATTTCCACCGCGGCTTTGCTGCCGACCTGGATGGAATCCATGCGGCCCATGGTGACGGGCAGGACGGTCTGGATGAAGTATTCCGCCGATTTGATCTGCCCTTCGTAGAAGGCGGCGTTCTTGTTCTTGTTGAGCTTTTCCAGGCGCTCTTCTCCCTGTGCGTCGCCCAGGAGCTTCTCCAGCTGGGGCGCGGCCACGTTGGCCCGCCACAGCAGCATCCAGGCCATGATCACGTCCCCCATGACATCGAGAAACGGCAGGGCGTGGGCGAAGGCCACCTTGAAATCAAGAGACATGGCCGTCTTGCCCAGGTGCATGGCCACTTCCCCCAGGCGGTTGATCACGGTTTCGAGCTGTGCCGCCAGATCGGCCAGTTTCGGGGTTTCCTTGGCCTGGGCGATCTGCTTCTGGATTTCGCCCAGAAAACTCATGAACACCGCCCCTTTTTTCATCCCCATCTTGCGGCCCAGCAGGTCCATGGCCTGAATCCCGTTGGTCCCCTCATAGATGGAGTTGATCTTGGAATCGCGCATCAGCCGCTCCACCGGGTAGTCCCGGGTGTATCCGTAGCCGCCGTAAACCTGCATGGCCTGGACCGTGCATTCAAACCCCCGGTCCGTGCAGTAGGATTTGACGATGGGGGTCAGCAGGCTGATGTAGTCTTCCAGTTCGGCTTTTTCCGCCTCGGTTTCCGCCAGCACCTGCCGGTCGAAAAGATGGGAGATGTAATAGACCAGGCTGCGCATCCCTTCGGTGTAGGCTTTCATTCCCAGCAGCATCCGCCGCACGTCCGGGTGCCGGATGATGTTGACGGAAGGCGCATCCTTGGAGAGCATGTCGGCCAGGTCCCGGCCCTGGACCCGCTCCCGGGCGTAATTGATCGCGTACAGGTAGGCGCAGGAGGCGTTGAACAGGCCCAGAGCCCCCACGCCCAGACGGGCTTCGTTCATCATGTGAAACATCACCCGCATCCCCTTGTTTTCCTCGCCCAGCAGTACGCCCCGGCAGTTTCCCTTTCCGCCGAAGGTCATCTGGCAGGTGGGACTGGCATGCAGGCCCAGTTTTTCCTCGATGCCGGTGCAGACCACATCGTTGGGCTCTCCCATGGAACCGTCCTCGTTCACCCAGATCTTGGGGACGATGAACAGGGAAATTCCCTTGGTGCCGGCGGGTGCGCCCTCGATGCGGGCCAGCACGGGGTGGATGATGTTTTCCGCCAGGTCGTGCTCGCCGCAGGTGATGAAGATCTTGTTGCCGGAGATGGAATAGGTGCCGTCGTCGTTTTTCACCGCGGTGGTGGTCAGCGCCCCCACGTCGGAACCGGCTTCGGGTTCGGTCAGCACCATGGTGCCGGTCCACTGGCCGGAATACATCTTGCCCAGGTACAACTCCTTCTGCTTTTCCGTGCCGAATACCTCGATCATCTTGGCCGCCCCGTGGGTGGCGAACCCGAAGGCCCCGAAGGAAAAGTCGGCCCCCACGATGTATTCCGCCGTCGCCTGGGAGATAATATGGGGAAGCCCCTGGCCGCCGATCTCCGGGTCCTCGGTCATGGCGATCCATTCCCCTTCGCACAGGAGTTTGTAAGGCCGGTGAAAGCACTCGGGGACGGTGACCTGGTTGTTTTCAAACTTGAGCCCCACCTTGTCCCCCTCCTCGTTCACCGGGAGAATCTCCTTAATCGCGAAATTGCGCGCTTCCGTGATGATCATATCGAACATCTTCCGGTTCATGTCACTGTAGCGCGGATACTTCGTCAGCTTTTCGCTTTCAAACTGCTCGTAGATGACGAAATCAACATCCCTGCGATCTGCAATCTGCTGCGCCATGATCTTTTCCTTTCATTGGGTAGACAGTTGAATAAAAACAATATTTTATATGACCGGTTTAAGTCGTTTGTCCGCATTCACGCCTTCAGCCGGTACATGCTGAAGAACATCCGTTTTATGAACCTGATTTTTTTTTAATGGCAGATTCAAGGTGAAAATATATGCATAATAAAAATATAGGAATAGATCAAGTATGGAGTGAGAAAAGGGGAAGTTGAAATGAAAAAAAGGCCCTCAATCTTGCTGGCCGCTGATGAGATAAACCGTTCCAAGTCTTTCGTGCACGGGCACGAGGGAAAGGGAGAGAAAGAGCGGGAAAATCTTTATAAAAGATCCAATGAGTCAAACAGGACGTTTCGGGGGACGGCGCCTTCCCGGATAACCACGGGCGGGTCGGTGGTCATGTCCGCCACGGTGGAACCGGCGCCTTCGGGCAGGGGGCCGGCGTCGATGATCAGTTGGACCCGTGCGCAAATCTGCGGGGCAAGGTCCTCTATGCGATGACAGCCGGGGCCGCCGGACAGGTTGGCGCTGGTGCCGGTGAGGGGGGTATCCAGTGCGTCCACCAGGGCCCGGGCCACCGGATGTTCGGGGATGCGCAGGCCGATTTTGCCCGTCCCGGCCGTAAGCCATGCCGGCACATCGCCCCTGGCCCGCAGCACCAGGGTCAGGTGCCCCGGCCAGAACCGGTCCATCCATGGTTTGGCCAGCGTCGGGATATCGTCTGCCAATTGAAATAAAACATTGCGCGACTTGATCAGCAGGGAAACGGGTTTATGCGCGGGACGCCGCTTGATGTCAAACACCCGCTGCACAGCCTTGCGGGAAAAAGCATCCCCGCCGAGGCCATAGAGGTTGCGGGTGGGATAGACCACGATGCCGCCGGACCGGATGATTTCCGCGGCCTCGTGGATCACCGCCGGGTCCGGCGCATCGGCATCGATGCGCCGGATTCGATCGTTATTGGGATAATTTCCGGGCTTTCTGCTCAACCTGGTCCGCCATCTCTTTCTTGAACGCTTCCAGCCGGATCCGGAGGTCGGCACTGGCCGCGGCCAGAATCTGGGCGGCAAAAATGCCCGCGTTTTTCGCCCCGGATTTTCCAATGGCCATGGTGGCCACCGGCACCCCGGGCGGCATCTGGACGGTGGACAGCAGGGCATCCATCCCGTTTAAGGCCGAAGAATCGATGGGCACCCCGATCACCGGCAGGGTGGTGTGGGCGGCCAGCACCCCGGCCAGGTGGGCGGCGTGCCCGGCCCCGGCAATGATCACCTGGATGCCCTTCGCCTGTGCGGAAGAGGCCAGTTCCATGGCGCGCGCCGGAGTCCGGTGGGCCGATGCCACCGTGATCTCATAGGGGATGTCAAATTTCTTTAACATGTCGGCGGCCTGGCCCATGACCGGCAGATCGGAATCGCTGCCCATGATGATGAGCACCCGGGGCGGCGCCTTGATCCGGTCCATTGCTTTTTTGCCGATATCCTTTCGGAAACAGGCGCCGTCCAAGGAAATTTGCGATACGGCCAGATACGCCCGGGAGATGGCCAACGCAATGGTATCGCCCAGGGCCGTGACCCCCAGAACCCGGCCGCCGGCGGCGGTGACCTTCCCCGCTTTTGCGCCGTGCCGGCATGAAATACCTGCACATCTTCCAGTTTGGCGGCATTTTCCAGGCCGGCGATCGGCATCCCTTTTTTATAGGATCCCGGATACCCCGCCGAGGCCATGACCACGCAGATGGCCGGACGCGGATCGATTTGAAGGGAGATATCCTTCAGGCGCCCTTCCACCACGGCCGTCATCACTTCCACCAGGTCGGATTCTAAACGCATCAGCAGGGGCTGGGTTTCGGGGTCGCCGAACCGGCAGTTGAACTCCACCACGTTGATCTGATCGGAGCCGATCATCAGTCCGGCATAGAGCACGCCCTTGTAGGGCCGCCCTTCGGCGGCCATGGCTTTGACGGCGGGGATCATCACCGTGTCCATGATCTTGTCGCTCAGGGATTGATCCACCACCGGGGCCGGCGAATAGGCCCCCATGCCGCCGGTGTTGGGCCCCTCGTCATTTTCGTAGATGGTCTTGTGGTCCTGGGAGGCGGGAAGGGGCAGGACGGTAGTGCCGTCCGTAAAGGCGATGAAGGAGGCTTCCTCGCCGGTGAGGAATTCCTCGATGAGCACCCGGCTGCCGGCGGCCCCGAATCCCTTGTCCTGCAGGATGAGCGTGACGGCATCGACGGCATCCTCCCGGGTTTTGCAGATCAGCACGCCCTTGCCCGCCGCCAGGCCGTCGGCCTTGACCACGAGGGGGAGGTCGGCTTTTTCAACATGGGCGCGGGCTTTGGCAAAATCGGTGAAGGCGCGGGCCTTGGCGGTGGGAATGCCGTACTTGGTCATCAGCCGCTTGGCAAAGGATTTGCTGGCCTCGATCTGGGCGGCCTTTTTTGACGGGCCGAAAACGGCCAGGCCCTTTTTTTCAAACCGATCCACAATCCCCTCGGACAGGGGCCCCTCGGGCCCCACCACGGTGAGGTCGATGGATTTTTCACGGGCAAATTTCAGCAGGGCGCCGATATCGTCCGCGTCGATGGGGACACATTCGGCAACGTTTTCGATTCCCGCGTTGCCGGGCGCGCAGAAGAGCTTGTCCACTTGTTTGCTCTGGGAAATTTTCCAGGCCAGGGCATGCTCTCTTCCGCCGCCTCCGATGATCAGGATTTTCATGGGTCCCCTCTTCTATTTGTCGATCAGTTTATAAATGACGGTTTCATTGCTTTGCCCTGGTTTTTCCGGGCTGCTGGTGGCGCTCCAGGCCCAGGTCGATCAGGCGGTCCAGGAGTTCGGAAAAACTCATCCCCGCCTGTTTTGCCGACAGGGGGAGCAGACTTTGACGGGTCATGCCGGGAATGGTGTTGGTCTCCAGCACATAGAGGTCGCCGTCCCGGATGATCATGTCGGTGCGGCTGTACCCTTCGCAGAACAGGGCCCGGTGGGCCGCCACGGCCAGCTCGCCGGCCCTGCCGGTCAATTCGGGACTGATGCGGGCGGGGCAGATTTCATCGGTTTCGCCGCTGTACTTGGCCTTGAAATCGAAAAACTCATGATTCTGCCTGGGGACGATCTCCACCACCGGCAGGGGTTGAAGCGCCCGGTTGCCGATCACCCCGCAGGTGATCTCCGTTCCCTTGATGTATTCTTCCGCCAGAATGGATCGGTCATAGGCAAAGGCGGCGGCAAAAGCGTCCATTAACTCGCCGGCGCTTTTGGCGATGGTCATGCCGATGCTGGATCCGCCGCTGGCCGGCTTGATCACCAGGGGCAGCCCCAGCCGGTCGATGCAGGCGTCCGCATCGAAATCCTCTCCTCTGCGGATGTGCGCGTAGGCGGGCGTCCGGATGCCCGCCTTCTCATAAAGATGCTTGGAGGCCAGCTTGTTCATGGCCACGGAACTACCCAATGTCCCGGAACACTGGTACGGGATGCCCAGCAGATCCAGCAGCCCCTGGATGGTGCCGTCCTCCCCGGGCATGCCGTGAAGAATGACCAGGGCAATGTCGATGGCGGGGGCATCCTGCACCAGGCGGGCAATATCGGTTTTCGGGTCGTACCTCAAAACCGCATACCGATCCCGGTTCAGGGCCTGGTACACCTCCTCCCCACTCCTGATGGAAATTTCACGTTCGGAGGAGGTTCCCCCGGACAGCAAGGCCACCGTAATTTGTTTTTTTTTCATGTAATGCAAGCTATTATAGGTAGATATGATGCATGGAGATCCTTTGAAAAAACTCCCTGCAGAATGCGCCCATGCCATTTGGAGCACTCAGGTAAAAACAGAACTATCCGATGGGAACGGGTCTGAAAAATCAGCCGGACAGCGCCTTTTTGGCCCGATCATATTCCTCCCCGGAGATCAGGTCCTTTTCCAGCAGATGGGCCAGCGCGGTCAGTTCCCGCAATCTGGCGGTCTCCGGGTCTTCCAGCCGGCGCTCAGCGGAGAAGGCATCGATTTCCGGCCGCATCGACTGATCATTGCCGATCTTAAGGGATGCCAGTCCCCCCAGGAAGTTGACCTCCACATTCTTTCCCCTGAATTCGGGAAGGGAAAGGATCCGGTGCAGGGCGATTCCGCCCTGCTTCCGCATATAGCGGATGCCCAGGTAAGTCAGGCCGCCGATCAGCCCCAGGCCGCCCAGAAGAATCCATATCAGATAGTTGATGAGACCGCTCAAGAATATGACCAGAATCCCGATCCCCGACAGGAGAAGAACATGGAAAATCAGGATAGCGGATCCCACCAGAAGGCTTTTGATGAGATTATTTTCCGAATGAATCATAATCCGACTCTACACATTTAAATTACGATTGGGCAGTTAAATCATCTGCCGTTCGCAGCGGTCATGATTTGCCGGCGGCCATTTTGTCCACCAGCTTCATTTCATAGCGCTGCGGCATATCCAATTTAATAGAACCCCTCCGGGTGGCATTTAATTTCATGATCAGAAAATTGAGTTTCTTGATCACTTTATAGCGTCCCTGCTCATCTTTTATCCCTTCCAGAAGCGTCTCCGTCTGCAGGATCTCTTTTTTAAGCTCAATTTCCGGGGGGAGGCAATCCGCGTTCTTCAAGATCTTATAGGCCAGCCGAAGCTCCTCTGGCACCCGGGAGAAGTCATCGTCTTTCAGCGGTTTTCCGGCCCCTTCCAGATTCCTGAAATCGCCGTTTCGCATGGACTGCTGTATCCGCTCTTCCACGAGTTTTTCAAAACCGGTTAACATTATGCCGCTCTGTCTTTCACGTTTTCCTTTCCCTTAAAACAAACAAGCCTCTCTGAAGTCATCCAGAGAGGCTTTGTCTCATGATCTGGTGGCGATGCAGGGACTTGAACCCCGGACACTGCGGATATGAGCCGCATGCTCTAACCAACTGAGCTACATCGCCATGTTGAAAACTTCGCAAAAAGCCCGACATGCAGATCGCTTTATTCACTGCAATAAAACGCCTCCGGAAGGGGGGCAAGCCCTTGCCTCTCCATTTTAAAAAACATAGGGCGTTTTACGAAATATTCAACTCCGATTCCGTATGTAAGAAAAAGCTCTTTACCAGCAGGAATGGCTTAAAGTCAAGCCAAAAAATCCGTTTTTATTTGGCGGATTGGGTCACTTCCACCGTGAATTCTTCAGCAGCGGCGGGCAGTTTATCAAACACCACCGTGAAGGGGACCTGCTCTCCGGGTTTGACTCCGGCATTCTTCTGCCCGTCCCCTTCACGGTTGGCCAGTCTGGCCTTGATGTTTGCCATATCCGTGGTTTTCAATTCAGAATCCGTCAGCATGTTTCCCGCGTACGCCGTAGCGGTCCGGATGACCTTCCCCGCGCCATCATACAGGGTACCCTTCACCTGAATGCTGTTGCGGGGTTGGTCATATCTGTTGGTTACAGTTCCGGTCACCACCAGCAGTTCGCCGGCGGCGTCATTTTCAACGAAGGCATATGCCGGATTGGCAACCATTTCGATGCGCAGATTGCCGGCATCGCTGGTTACGTCCGCTCCTTTTCCGCTGAAAAATTTGTATCCGCCATAGATCAGCGCCGCCAGAATTGCCAGGACCAGCAGTCCGATCAGGACGGGTTTGAGCCGGCGCTCTTTTCTTGTCCGGGCCGGTACCGCCTCGCGGGTGGCTGGGGCCGCTGCCGGCATGGCCGCTTCGGCTTCCGCCGCTTCCATGAACGCTTCTTCGGGTTCGGGCGCCATCGCCTGCTGGCGGGCAGCCGCCTCTTCATGGCGGTATTGCTCCTCCAGGCGTCTGTCCCGTTCGTCGAAGGTTTCTAAAGCGACTTCCTTTTCTTCGGCGAATTCGGCTTCTTCTTCTTCATCGAGCATGGTTTCAAGGTCAATATCGAGTTCGTCGCCTTCACTTGCAGAACTCGCATATTCGGGCTCGACGGTAAAATCGACCAGTTCTTCTCCGGAATAAGCCGAAGCCCCGGCCGTTTTTTCCGCTTCAGAAACGTCTTCGAGATCCAGAAAGCCCTCGATATCGGAGAGATCGACTTCTTCCGTGCTGGTTTTGGCCGCTGCCGCCCCGGATTCCATTTCCATCTCGAAATCGCCCTCGGCTTCCGCCTCCTCAACCGTGGCTTCTTCCCCGCTTACTTCTTCCAGATCCAGCTCAAAGTCTGCTGTTTCGACTTCTTCTTCCTCAGGCTCGATATCCAGATCGAGTTCAAAATCCTCGGTGGCTTCCGATCCGGATACGGTCTCACCATCAGCTTCCAAATCAAAATCGAGCTCAAAATCTTCGGTCGCCTCTTTTTCAGCCGCTGCTCCGGTGTCTTCTTCCGCTTCAAGGTCGAAGTCGAGCTCAAAATCATCGCTCGAATCCATGGTCACCGCTTCTTCATCGGACGCCATGTCGAGATCGAGTTCAAGTTCTTCGCTGACTTCATTTTCCGCAAGGGTCAGATCTTCGCCTTCCAGATCGAAATCGAGTTCAAAGTCCTCGGTGGCCTCTTTTTCGACCGATGCGGCTGTGGCTTCTTCCGCTTCAAGGTCGAAATCGAGTTCGAAATCATCGTCTGAATCCAGAGTGACCGCCTCTTCCTCGGAATCCAGATCCAGGTCAAGATCGAATTCCTCGTCAACTGAATGATCATCGGCCAATTCCGCAGTGGCTTCGGCGGTGGCTTCTTCAGTTAAATCGAAATCTTCGAATCCGTCCAGGTCAAGATCCAAGTCCAGGTCCAATTCGGCTTCTTCCGGTTCTTCTTCCATGATCTCTTCCACGGGAACCGTTTCGGTTTCGGCGTCCAGATCGAAATCCAGATCTTCCTCCCCGTCAGACAAGGCTTCCGTGGTTATTTCTTCATCTAAATCAAGCAGTGTATCCAGTTCCTTTTCAAAATCCAAATCCTCGTCTTCGACTGCTTCAACTTCAGCTGTGGCTTCTTCAGTTGCCTCGATGAGGTCCAGTTCAAACGCATCATCATCAAAAGAAAGGGCTTCTTCTTCAAACCCGGGTTCTTCAACATCTTTTTTGTTTCCACCTGCAGTTTCAGCAGTCTCTTCAGAGGATTTTTCGTCTTCGGGTTCATTTTCGAATTCAAAATCCTCCAAATCGGTATCAACACCTCCTTCCGTTTCAAATTTGACTTCCTCTTCGGGTGCGGATGCCCATTGTGTTCCATCGAAATCATCTTTTGCGCCGGTTTCGGCAACTTCTTCCAATTCCTCCGCCTCTTCATCGGTTTGCGTATCCAGGTCGTCATCTAACATGATCACATCGGATTCGTCTTCGACCGTATCTTCGAATTGAAGTTCCTGTTCCGCTTCCAGGTCTTCAAATTCAAATTCTTCCGTCTCCTCGTCCACCGAATCTTCATCATATTCTTCCAGTTCATCAAAAGGCACGGTCTTATGGGAGAGCTGCGATTCATCCACCAGGTCCGCCAGATCTATTTCCTCTCCATCGTCGTCGGCTTCATCTTCCAGGCTGTTCAAGCTGATGGTGCTGAAATCCGGACTCGATGTTTCTTCCAGTGTGGCCAGATTGATGATGCCGTCATCATCAATTTCCAAATCCGACATGATAATTTCGGGTTCCCTTTCCGCTGTTTCGGCCAGTTCATCAAACAGGGACCGGGTTTCATCAAAGAGCTCACCGGAGATGTCCTGGGACAGTTCCGAGACATCGGCATCGATTTCGGCTTCCAGGTCGCTGACCGTGGCCCCCAGCGGCTCCGGTTCCGTGGTGGCCTCTTCATCGGCAAACAGCTCCGATTCAAATTCTTCTGCAAATTCCTTGTCGAGGGCGCTTTCAATGGAGGATTCCATGATATCATCTGGCGAAAACACGTCCGTATCGCTGCCGCCCATAGCAGGCGGATAGGCGATGAACAGATGCTGGCACTTGGAACACCTGACCGTGGACCCGGAATCCTTGATCAGGCTGGATTTTATTTTGAAACTGGTGCCGCACGCTTCACAGGTGATAATCATGTTCTTTCCTCGCTAATTATAAATTTAGATGATAAATAGCCGGCAAATTCCTGTACTGTTCGGCATAATCAAGTCCATAGCCCACCAAAAAACCGCAGTCGACCGAATGCCCGATATAGTCGACGGGACACTCGGTCTTCCGACGTTCGCGCTTGTCGATGAACGTGCATACCCTGACGCTCCGGGGACCATACGTCTTCAGGTGATTGATCAGCTGGTTTACTGTCAATCCTGTATCAACGATATCTTCAACAATCAAGATATCTTTATCCCGGATATCGCAGGAGATATCGGACCGGAGTGTGACGGTGCCGCTGGAGGTGTCGCCTTTGCCGTAGCTGGAAAGCTGGATGAAGTCGATTTCAACAGGGATGGTCATCCGCCGAACGAGATCCCCCATGAATATGAAGGCACCCTTTAACACACCGATAATGACGAGGTTTCTCTGTTGATAATCGACGGAAATCTGACGGGAAAGCAATGCTACTTTTTCTTTGATTTCATTTTCTGTCAGCAAGGGAACCAGTTCCGGCATAAATCGAAAACCGTTCTATACGAATCAGTCGATGGGCAACAGCTCTGCACCGAACGCGCAGACATTGATCCTGAAGCCGACCGGCGATGTTCAACCGGTGAGCCGATTTCCCCATCCCTCTTCGCACCATGAATAATGCCGGTATGGCGCGAACCCTGTTTCAGATATCTGCCCCTGATATGATTAAGACGAAAAGGGCATTGAAAATCAAGAATAATATTGCTTTTCGGTGTCACCATACAGGGCGGCACTACTTTTGTCAATAAATTTGCCGCATTCTTCCGAACAGGATCGACGCCCGGCGAACGGGAGTCCAGATGGCAAAAAAAAAGCGGGGAATTAAACCCCGCTTCTCATATCCAATGATGACGATTATGAATTACAGACCGGACTCCTGCAGCTTTTCCACCAGCGACCGCTGCTGATCATCCAGATGTTTGGGCATGGTCACATGGACTTCCACGAACAGGTTCCCGGAACCGCTTCCTTTCATGTGGGGGATGCCGTGCCCGGCCAGGCGCAGACGGTTCTTGTGCCGGGTTCCGGGCGGAATTTTCAGGCTGAGATCCTTGCCGTCCAGGGTGGGAACGGTGACCGTGGTGCCGAGCAGTGCGTCGGTCAGCTTGATTTTCTTGGTGATGGTCAGATCATGGTCTTCCTGCTTGAATACAGGATCTTCCATCACCTTCGCCTTGATGAACAGGTCCCCGGGAGGCCCGCCATAGGGGCTGGGCTGGCCCTTGCCGGATATGCGCAGTTTTTTTCCGGTCACCATCCCCTTGGGAATTTTAACCGTCAGCGTCTCAGTTTCCCCGGTGGGCATCTGCAGGGTGACGCTCTTTGTGGTGCCCGAAGCGATTTCCTGAAGCCGCAACGGCATTTCGTATTCCATGTCCGATCCCTTCATCTGGGCGGCCTGCTGCTGACCGCCGCCCCCGCCCCCGAAACCGAACACCGAACCCGGGTCAAAGGAGAACCGGTTCGAACGAGTGCCCGCAGCCCGCTTGCCCCGCCCGAAGCTGGTGAAAAACGACCCGCCCCCGCCCCCGAAACCGAACTCCCGGAGAATGTCCTCGACGTTGGACCCCCTGAAGATGTCCTCCTGGCTGAAGCGCTGCTGGAAATCCTCCGACCCGTAGGTATCATACTGCTTCCGCTTCTCCGGGTCGCTCAGCACGGCGTAGGCTTCACTGATCTGCTTGAATTTTTCCTCGCTGGCCTTGTTCCCCTTTGCATGATCCGGGTGATGTTTCATGGCCAGTTTGCGGTAGGCTTTCTTGATATCCGCATCGGATGCATTCTTACTGATGCCGAGTATCTGGTAATAATCCGTTTGGGCCATATGCCTGGTTTCTCCGTCTCCAATTGATACTAATAATTACAAAAACAATGAGTTATATAAGCCATACAATAAGAATTCTCACGATGATGTCAAGGACTGCCCGCCGGTCTGCCTGCGGGATTTTAAGGCCACCATGAGCACGGACAGGGCCGCCGGCGTGATCCCCTCGATGCGGGAGGCCTGCCCCAGAGAGACCGGTCTGGTGGCGGAAAGTTTTTCCCGGAGTTCATTGGAGAGCCCGTGGACAGTGTCATACGCGAAATCCGCCGGAATTTTGACATACTCGAGTTCCCTGAACTGGTCGATGGCCCGTTTTTGTATGCGGATGTAGCCCTCGTACTTGAATTCGATCTCCACCTGCTGGGAAACCCGGGGCAAAGGAGGCAAATCAGGCGGCGCAAGGGCCATGACCGCATCATAGTTCAATTCGCTTCGCTTGAGCAGCTGCTCCAGATGGGTGCCGTTATCGATTTCGGGCGAACCGCAGGACCGCAGATACGCGTTGACCGCCGGCGCGGGCTTGATAACCGTCCGGCGGACCCGGTCGATTTCATCTGCGATCTGCTTCTTTCGTTCCCGCAGACCCTGAATCGTTTCCAACCCGATCAAACCCAGTTCGTGGCCCATCTCCATCAGCCGAAGATCCGCATTGTCCTCCCGAAGCATCAGGCGGTATTCGGCCCGGGAAGTAAACATCCGGTAGGGTTCCTTGGTCCCCCGGGTGACCAGGTCATCGATCATCACCCCCATGTAGGCCTGGGACCGGTCCAGTATAAAGGCCGGGCGGCCCTGGATCCTGCTGGCCGCGTTGATCCCCGCCCACAATCCCTGGGCGGCGGCCTCTTCATATCCGGAGGTGCCGTTGATCTGGCCCGCCAGATACAGGCCCCTTATTTTCTTGGTTTCCAGGGTGGGCAGGAGCTGGAGCGGATTGACGTAATCATATTCGATGGCATAGGCCGGCCGGATGATTTCTGCCGATTCCAGCCCCTCGATGGAGCGGACCATCTCCAGCTGGATCTCCACGGGCATGCTGTTGCCCAGACCGCTGGCGTATATCTCTTCCGTGTCGATCCCCTCGGGCTCGAAAATCACCTGGTGACCGTCCCGTTCCGGAAACTTGACTACTTTATCCTCGAAAGAGGGGCAGTAACGGGCGGAAATACCGCTGATCCGGCCCCCGTAAAGGGCCGAGTGGTCGAGATTTTTCTGCACGATGGCAATGGTCTTCTGATTCGCCCTTCCCATGTAGCTGGGAAGCTGGGGCAGAAAAAATTTATCGGTGAAACAGGACAGGGGGACCGGTGTATCTCCGTCGTGCCGCTCCAGCCGGCTAAAATCGATGCTGGCCCGGTGGATGCGGGGCGGAGTGCCGGTTTTCATGCGGCCCATGGCAATTCCCAGCTGCTTTATTTGTCCGGCAAGCGCATAGGAGGCAAACTCTCCCGCCCGCCCGGCCTGAAACGACCGATCCCCGATGTGGATCAGCCCGCTCAGGAAGGTGCCCGTGGCCAGGATTACGGCAGATGCCTCAAACCCGTATCCGGTCTGGTCGACAACCCCCCGGATGCAATTGCCTTCGATCACCAGCGTCTCCACCAGGGCCTGCTTCACGTCCAGCCCCGGGGTTGCTTCCACCACCGCCTTCATGGCCATGTGATACCGGGCCTTGTCGTTCTGGGTTCGCGACGATTGCACTGCCGGGCCTTTTCTGGTGTTGAGCTTCCGGTAATGGATGGCGGTCCGGTCGCCGACCTTGGCCATCTCTCCCCCCAGGGCATCGATTTCCTTGACCAGCTGCCCCTTGGCCATTCCGCCGATGGAGGGGCTGCACGGCATGGCGGCGACCTTGTCCAGGTCGATGGCCAGCATCAGCACCCGGCATCCCATGCGCGCGGAAGCCAGCGCCGCCTCGCATCCGGCATGGCCGGCGCCCACCACGATGATGTCATATGTTGTTGGATAGGTATTCATTATATTCATGATGCTTTATGCACCCGTAAAGGGGTGCCGGTAATGATTAACGAAGCGGTCGTGCATGCGCACGTTCACGAAAAAAAGTCCAGGCTTTCAAAGAGCGTCTCCATGGACAAACGCATATTTTATGATATATGTTTTCAAAAAGAAAAGAGATTTTTATGATAAAAGGCGATGTTTCCCCCCCGGTGATGAACAGCCGGTATTATGACTTCAATACGTATCTTCGCGGCCGGTTCGGGTGCCGCGTCCAGAAGATCACCGTCGATGCGGGAATGACCTGCCCCAACCGGGACGGAACCCTTTCCGTCGGCGGCTGCATCTACTGCAACGCCAGGGGTTCGGGTACCGGGGCGCATGAACAGGGGCTCTCCATTGCCCGCCAGATCGCCGGGGGCAAGGCCAGGCTGGGCAAAAAATACAAGGCCAGGAAATTCATCGCCTATTTTCAGGCATTTTCCAACACCTATGCGCCCGTGCCGGTGCTAAAGGCCATCTACGAGGAAGCCCTGGCCGATGAAGCGGTGGTGGGGCTGTCCATCGGCACCCGGCCGGACTGCGTCAATGAAGAGATCTTAGACCTTTTGGAAGCATATGCCCGAAACCGTCTGGTGTGGGTGGAATACGGCCTGCAGTCCGCCCACGACGAGACCCTGCACAAAATCAACCGGGGCCATGATTTCCGTGCTTTTGCGGACGCAGTCAGCGCCACGCGCAGCCGGGGCATTCCAGTCTGCGCCCACGTGATCCTGGGGCTTCCCGGCGAGACGGAGCAGCACATGATGCAAACCGCCGACGCCCTTTCCGATCTGGGCATTGACGGTTTAAAGCTGCACCTGCTGTATGTGGTGCGGGGAACAGTCCTTGAGAAATGGTATCAGGAGGGCCGGTTTGCCTGCATGTCCAGGAGCCAATATGTGGATGCGGTCTGCGAATTTCTGGCCCGCACGCCGGAAAATGTGGTGATCCAACGGCTCACCGGCGATCCCCACCCGCAGGAACTGGTTGCCCCCCAATGGTGCCTGGACAAGACAGAAACGCTTCATTTGATCCAAAAAACGTTGGCGGAGCGAAGATCTGCGGCAGGGGATCAGGGTTTTGGAGCGCCGACCGGAAGGGCCGCCGGGTGAAATGAAGGTGCAAACCTGTTGATACGGAATTGGAGGATGTTTATCCCGATGTTGAGAATAATAATTGTTTTTATGCTTTTGGGCCTTGCGGCTTCGGTCTTTCCGACCGATACCGTCTTGGCGCAGCCGCCGGATTCCCTCTATGGCATGCCGGCCGACACTTTTTTCAAGCTCGAAAAAGTGCGCTCCCCCATAGCAGACGGCCACATCGATCAGGAGCTGCTTTCGGCCGCCGTATTCCATGCCACCAACCAGCGGCGGGCCGCAGAGGGGCTGGATCGGCTCCGGCACGATTACCGGCTGGATGAGGCCGCGCTGATCCATGCCCGAAACATGGCCAGGGGGCAGTACCTGTCCCACGTCAACCCCGATGATCCGGCGCTGCGCACCCCCCTGGACCGGGTCCGGGCGGCCGGGATTGCACCCCGCTATGTGGCGGAAAATGTGGCCACCCACTTTGGCATCCAATATGATGCGGGAACGCGCGTATTTATCGTTCAGGAAAATCCAAGGCCCCTGTTCTCCGAAACTCCCGACGGAGCACCCATCCCTTCGCATACCTACCGCTCGTTTGCACAGACCCTGCTGGATCAGTGGATGGACTCCCCGGCACACCGGCAAAACATCCTGGCCCCCGAAGCCGGGTATCTCGGCGCCGGCTGTGTCAAGCACCAGACCCAGGGGATGGGCATGGACAAATTCTACTGCGTGCAGGTATTTGCCGCCGGAATAAACTGATCCCGGGCGTGCGGCCCGCCCTTTGACGCACCCCGCACCGCGGTCAGCATCTCCTCGGACCGCCCGCTTTTGCTGATGTAGGCGGATGCCCCCGCTTCCATCATGGCCCCGGCCCGGTCCGCCTCGGCATACATGGACAGAGCGATGATGCGGATGTGGGAAAATTCACGATGAATGATGCGGGTGGCTTCCAAACCATCCATTTCCGGCATGGAATAGTCCATCAGGATGACATCGGGGCGCAAATCGCGCGCTTTGGCCACGGCCTCCCGGCCGTTTTCCGCCTCTCCAGCCACCTCGATATCCGCCTGCCCGGACAAAAAGGAGACCAGGCCCTGCCGCATGACCGAATGATCATCGACCACCAGGATCCGGATCTTTCCCGCTTCTGATTTTTTCTTCTCATGACGGGTTTCTTTTTCGGAATGACCGCGGCGCGGAAGATCGACATCGGCATCGACCGGCCTGCGGCGCCCGGATTCCAGATATCGCGGCGCCACCAGCGTAAACCTCGCCCCCCGGCCGGGGGCACTGTCAATTTCCATCCGGCCGCCCAGCAGGCTGAGCCGCTCACGAATGGAAAAGAGCCCGAATCCGCCTTCAACCCGATCGATGTTGAAGATCCCGTCCGGATCGAATCCAATACCATGATCCCATACGCTGACCCGCAGGTGATTTTCATCCTCAAGGGCAAGCGCCACCCCGGCCTCATTTACGCCGGCATGCTTGACCGAATTAAACAGCAATTCACGGACGGACTGGAAAATGAGCACCCGGAGGTCTTCCCGGTCGGCATCCACGCCTGCTTCTGCAGAAAGGCGCACTTTCAATCCATGCTTTTCCGCCATCTGCCGGGCCAGCCAGTTCAGCCCGGGACCCAGCCCGGCCTCGTACAGAATGGGCGGCGACAGTTCCATCGTCAGTGAGCGCGATGCCTGGAGCGCCTCGTTCAGCAATTCCTCCACCTGCATGACCGCTTTCTTTTTCGCCGCCGGGACATCCATGGCCAGGATGTCCACCCGGAGTTTCGCCCCGGCCAGCAGCTGCTGGAGGTGATCATGAAGCACCTGGGCCAGACGCCGCCGCTCCCGCTGTTCGGCCATGGTCAACTCCGAAGTCAGCCGGGCGAGCTGATCGGCCCGGTGGCGGAGTTCGGCTGTCCGGTCTTCCACCCGCTGCTCCAGTTCATCCCGGGCACTTCGCAGCGACTGCTCGGCCTGCTTGATTTCGGTGATATCGAGCAATACCCCGATATTGCGCAGGGGCCGACCGGTTTCATCCACATGGGTCGTCGCCCGGGCCTGCACCCAGCGCAACTGACCGTCGGGGCGGATGATCCGGTAATGAATTTCGTGGAATCCGCCGTGGGTCAACCCCTTTTTCGTGATCTGCCGCACGTTGGAAAGATCTTCCGGATGAATATAGCGTTCAAGTTGATCCAAACCGTATTTTTCTTCCGCCGGCAGCCCGAAAAGTCGATAGGTCTGGGCTGTCAGGTCCAGCCGGTCTTCTTCAATATTCCAGTACCACATTCCCACGCCGGCGGATTCAGCCGCCACCCGCAGCCGCTCTTCGCTTTCCCGGAGGGCCGCCTCCGTCTTCTTCCGCTGAGTGATGTCGCGGATGGCGGTAATCCGCACTTTTCGGCGGCCCCGGGAAATGGTCCTTCCATGGACCTCAACGATGATCCGGGAACCATCCCTGCAGACCAGCCGTTTCTCCATGCTCACTTCCCGCCCCTGTTCAATATTCTCCATGACTGACGGGCGGTCCTCCTCGGAAATGAAATCCACAATCCGCATGCCGATAATTGCGCCAGGCGAATAATCGAGCATGCGGGCGATCTGCTCGTTGGAATCGATAATGATGCCGTGATCACTGATAACGATCCCCTCGAAAGTGGCTTCTGAAAGCACTTTAAAACGTTCCCGGCTTTCCCACAGGGCCACTTGCAGCGCCGTATCCCAGGTCCCGCTTTCCCGGGCGGAAAGCACCACGGCCACCAGCATGTAGACGCCGCCCAGATACTGGGCCGCCCGTCCCACCCATCCCAGGGGGCTTCCCACGCTGTTGATCATCAGCACCCCGAACAGCCCCACGGCGACCAGGCCCAGGGAAATGCCGTACCACCATCCAAACACCCATCTGCGGCGGCGGGAGATGGAGACCAGCATGACGGCCGCCAGGGCGAACATGCCCACGGCGGAACCGAGAACTGCCTGCCGAACGGTGGTGGGGCCGCTGCCCTGTATGAAAAACAATGGAGAGAGTCCTTCCACGGCCGTATACGACACCAGTGCCACCATGAACAGGGCATAGAGGTATGCCCCGCTGATTACCAAAAATCCGTGGCGGTCGATTCGGCCGCCGGCGGGGATGGCGGATGCGGCGGCCAGAAGATGGCAGATGCCCGACAGGAACATGCCCGTATTGTAAACGGTCAGTGCGGTATTCACTTTTTCGAAATGGATGGCCACCGCCGCAATGAGGCTGACGGTGCCGAACACCAGCATGCCGCAGCCCAGCAGGAGGATCGGCGCCAGACCGCTCCGGGCAAAACCGCGGGCGGCCAGGATGGATACAAACAGGGAAATGGCCGTGCAAAAGAAAAAATTCAGAAAAGTCAGCAGATAGGCGGGTTCGTACACCCCATTGAATTCAACCAGGCGGAGAATGACAATCGCTGCGAGAAACAGCGGAACCGGAAGCCAGGCCAGCCGCGAAGTGCGGCCCGAAAACGCCGATGCGGCCGGAACAATATTTTCGTCGGCATCCGGAAAGGGCGGACCCGCATCCGAGTTTCCATCCATTTTCATGCCTTTATCTCTTCCCGATCTTCAACAGGCCGCAAGAAAAAAACAAAAGAACAGACAATATACGATTAAGCAAAAGAAATCAAAATGATTCGTCCATAGGATATGACCTGCTCTGCAAAAGTCGAGGACATCGTTGTCCGGCAGGAGGTGCACGTTGAATGAAAAAGGGCTTAAACCCGATCTGAATGACCAGGCTTAAGCCCTTGGAATTGGCGGAGAGAGAGGGATTCGAACCCTCGATACAGGTTTCCCCATATACTCGCTTAGCAGGCGAGCGCCTTCAGCCTACTCGGCCATCTCTCCATGAATTGATATTTTTATATCGCCAAGCATTGCAGCCGGCATTGCTTGATTGCGTTTCCGTGGCGGAGGGAGTAGGATTCGAACCCACGGAGCTTTCGCTCAACGGTTTTCAAGACCGCCGCCTTAAACCACTCGGCCATCCCTCCCCTTTTAAGTGTAAGACTCCTATACAGACTTTGAAAACCGAGGTCAATCTTTTTTTATCCGGATGGGTTTCGGATAATAAACCATATTATATAGTTATAAATATCAGCTTTATATTGCATATTGACATGCGCTTATTTTTTCTTATTATAGAGGCATCTTAAAAAAACGCCCAATCTTGCGAAAAATCAGATTTTTAACATTATATTGGCCTTAAATTACGGGGAGTACCGCATGAAGCAGAAATACACCATCCGGAAAGACTCAGATAATGGAAAGCTGACCATTCAGGAATTTGCTGAACTCGACAAAGACCTGTTTTCCCTTATCTGCGAGGAGTCTTACGAAAATCGGACGATTGGCTCGGCGATCCAGGAGGGCAAAGGTCCGCTGGTGTCGGTACTTAGAACGCCCAATTTGTATCCTATAGCGGAATACGCGGATAAAATTGCAGACTCCATTATCGCGCTCTATGAGA
This sequence comes from uncultured delta proteobacterium, assembly GCA_963826785.1. Classification (GTDB taxonomy): domain Bacteria; phylum Desulfobacterota; class Desulfobacteria; order Desulfobacterales; family Desulfosalsimonadaceae; genus CAWGYD01. Next base: position 527,412 of record CAWGYD010000006.1, on the reverse strand, counting down.
AGGATGATGGAGATTCCGCTACCGAAATAGTCTTCGATGATGTGAGGATGCTCAAAAAAGGAGACGGCGTTATTCCCGCGGAAGAGGATGAAGTCGAAATCGATGCCCTGCTCGATGATGAGGAAGAAGAGGATGACGCGCTTGACATCGATGATGACTTGGAAGATGACGATGAGGGCACGGTTGACGATCTGGATGATACTGAAGCCCTGGATTCAGGTGAGGAAGAAGAGGACTGATTCCTCATCCGCCCGCAGTTGAACTCCCTTTAAACCATTCATCGGCCTTGCGCCGAGTTTTCATTTGAGGAATTGCCATGTTTGAAACCAAAGAACAAGTACTTGAAAAAATTATGGATCAGGAAAAACCTGCCTGCCCGCACTGCCATCAGGAAATGCACCTGTGGGAAGTACCGCCGATTGCGTTCAGCGACGGCCTGGGATGGGACTCGCCTTATCTGTATGTCTGTTTTAATGATGAATGCCCCATGTACGTCAGCGGATGGGACCACCTGATGGAAAATTATGCGCATCGGGCCTCCTACCGGTGCATCAAAAGCCCCCGGGGGGATAACTTCGAGGCCATGCCGGTCTTCAGCCCCATGGGCGCACAGGGCCAGATCATCGATGACGAGGTCATGGCCCAGGAAGAGGCTATCAGGGAGGCCATCAAGAAAGGCTTCTGCATTCTGGCTGAATGCTATAGCTCGAAAAATGATGTCAGTGTCGTTCAAATGCTCATGGATCCGACGCAACCCAGCCGGGTCCGAATCAAGGCCGCGGAAATCGTGGGCGACATCGCCCCGGTGGATGCCATCGACCTGATCGCCGCACACCGGTTTGGAAACGATCTGCTTCAAAATGAGGTGGATTCGGCCATCGCCAAGATCCACCAGCGGCATGGCACCCGGGAATGCCCCTTCTGCGCGGAAATCATCAAAGACCGGGCTAAAGTTTGCAAGCATTGCGGAAAGGAAGTGGCAGGGCAGTAAAATCGGTTTTTGGAAACTGACGACCGACGTTTAAAAATGGATTCTAAAAGCTGCCGGCAGCTGACGGCTGACAGCGAGAAATACTTACAGGCCGTATGGGGGGTTAATCCACATACGGCCTGTCGTTTTTGGCCGCACGGGAGGGTTCGATCTCGTCGATCATTTTCTGATGCCATTTGATATCAAACTTCAGGTGAAGCGAATAATCGTCAAACACCAATGGCTGGGCGGCGATCACCTTCATGTTCTGAACCACCTTCCGGGCCTGGCCGTTTTGAAGCGGCAGGGTAAACCGGATATTCAAGCGCCGCCCCAGAAGCATCTGGACCGATTCTTTTCTGGGGCTTCGAATGACAAAAGAGAGCCCTCCTGCTGAAAGATCCGAAAGCTCCCCCCTGTATTCCTTTCCCACCGGTTTCTCCTTTTTATCCACCAGGGTAAAGACAACGGCTCCGGAAAGATCCACGCGCTTGTGGGAACGGCGCTCCATCTGCCGCTTTTCAAGGCTCGCCTTGATCGTGTCGTGCTTGACGCAATAATCATAGAGCTTGGATTCCAGGGCGGGGACATCGGATTTCCATTTGGTGAGCACGTCCCAGTTTAAAAAAGTGACCTTCACCCGACTCAGGGGGACCACCGCCACCGTGCACACGGTGGCGGAAAAGAAGGATTCCTGTCCGAAAATACCGCCCGCCCCCAGGGTGGTGATGAGCACTTCCCGGTTTTCCTGCCGATAGATGGCCTTGACCTCGCCCCGGTTGATGAAAATAGAGCCGCTTGTTGAAAGTCCCCTGTTCCATCACGGATTCACCGATATCAAATTCCTTGGTTTTCATGGAATAGTACAGTGCGTTTCCTTCCGTGGTGCTCAGCTGGTTGTAAAGATCGGACCAGATATCAAGATGTTCGCGGTCTACGCTTTCGGTCTTCTGCTCTTCAATGAATTCACCCGTCCGAACGATTTCGGTCAGCGCCATGGCATCGGCTTCATAAATCTTTTCATGCAGGGCCTCGGCTTTGACAAAATTCTTTTCGCGGGCGTAATCCTCGATCAGTTTCACCAGCAGACGCACGGCCTGATCGTTTTCTCCCTGCGCGATATACTGGTCGACCATGGCTTCCTGGTCGCCTCGTTTTTCGTTATCCATGATGCCTCCGTTGAGTAAAAACAATTTCGGGGACGGGCTCCCCCTGAACCAGCAGGGTCTTATCCGATTCACCGTATTCGATGACGTCGGTATGGGTGTAGATCAGGCGAAGGAGGGTTTCAATCCGTTTGACGACATTTAAAATCAGGTCACTGGTGGGCGGATACAGGCGGGTGTTATTGATGGCTGTGATCAGCACATAAATCAGTTCAATGGCGCTCTTCTGTGTGTCTAAACGATTCATTCAACCCCATGCCATCAGGCGGGTTCATGGGTTATCCGGAAGGCGCCTGATGTTTCCGCTGCACATTTTCATTCATGCTGTCATAGGAGCGGAAGATGATTTTTGCCTTTTCCCTCCGGTCCGGCGGAATTTCGATGGGGTCCGCCTTTAACAGGAATTCGGCCGCCTCTGATTTCGAGGGTATCTGTTCGAGCCGCTCACCCGTTTTTTTTCCCGAGGCCGCATCCCAGATCAGGGCGGTATCACCGTCTGTGGCTGTGGCAAAGGGAACCGGCTTGATCGCATGCCACCCGGGCGGCAGACACGATTTCCTTTTCCCTGGATTCCAAAGAGCCTGCCGCACACTTTAGCACCATAAATGCGAGACCGTCAACCTTTACCACCAGATCCAGCTGGGTCCGATAGATCTGGTCTTCCATGCAAAGCTCGACATCCACATCCACGCCGATGTCGGACTTTTCATACCCTTTTTGCTCCACCAAAAACCGCTCCACCTTTTGGCGATGCGCCTCCGCACCGATATTGGCCACGGTTTTGCCGGTGATAAAATCAATGAGCGTCTCTTCCAAGGGGTGATCTGTCGTCATATCTGCCTGATCCTTTTCCGCCGGCTTTTCACCTGCGGATACGCAAATGGCATCATAATCTTCCAAGCCGGAAAGTTAACCAGTGCCCGCCAGCTAATGTTCGATCAAAGAGCGCCCCGTCATCTGGGCGGGCTTTTCGATCCCCATGAGTTCCAGCAGGGTGGGGGCGATGTCCCCCAGCACGCCCGGCTTCAGCCGGATTTGATTGGCCTCCGGTCCCACCAGGACGAAAGGGACGGCGTTCTGGGTGTGGGCCGTGTGCATCTGCCCGTTTTCTTCCCGCATTTTTTCGGCATTGCCGTGGTCTGCGGTGACCATGACGGTTCCGCCCTTTTCCAGCGCGGCGGTCACCACCTTTTCAACGCATCGATCCACCGCCTCACAGGCCCGGACCGCCGCATCGAAATCCCCGGTATGCCCCACCATGTCCAGGTTGGCGAAATTGATGACGATCAGATGATATCTGCCGGATTTGATAAAGGCGGCTGCCTGGTCCGCCACTTCGTATGCGCTCATCTCCGGTTTCTGATCATAGGTGGCCACCTCCCGGGGAGAGGGGACCAGGTGGCGGTCCTCATGGGGAAACTGGGTTTCCTCCCCGCCGTTCAAGAAATACGTCACATGGGCGTATTTCTCGGTTTCGGCGATGCGGAGCTGGTGAAATCCCTTTTCGCTGATCACCTCGCCAAGGATCTTTTCCAGGTGCGCCGGGGGAAACGCCACCGGCAAGGTAAATGTTTCATCGTACTGGGCCATGCAGACAAAATCGGCCAGATCCAATATTTTTTCCCGGGCAAAAGGCTCAAAATCCGCCTGGGTAAATGCCCGGGTGATCTGGCGGGCACGATCGGGCCGGAAATTGAAAAAGATCACCGCATCATCATCGGCAATGGTCTTTACCGGGGACCCGGCATTATCCATCATGATCACCGGCTGGACAAACTCATCGGATTCCCCCCGGTCATAGGCGTGCTGCACCGCCGCGACCGGATCGGTTTCGGCAATCCCCTCCCCCACGGTATAGAGCCGGTACGCCCTTCGGGTGCGGTCCCACCGGGTATCGCGGTCCATGGCATAATAGCGGCCGCAAAGGGTGGCGATCCTGCCGCATGCGTGTTCTTCCAGGAAGGTTTTGAGCGCCTTCACATAACCGATGCCGCTGTCGGGCGGCGTATCCCGGCCATCCAGAATGGGATGCACATAGACCTCCGACACCCCTTTTTCCCGGGCCATATCCAGCAGCGCAAACAGGTGATCGATCTGGCTGTGGACCCCCGCGTCCGAGACCAGCCCCATGAGATGAAGGGCCGAACCCCGCTCTTTGACGGTATCCATGGCGGAAGAAAGGGCCGGATTTTCAAAGAAGGTGCCGTCGGCAATGGCGCGGTCGATGCGCAGCAGCACCTGGTAGACCACCCGGCCGGCCCCGATGTTTAAATGCCCCACCTCGGAATTGCCCATCACCCCCTTGGGCAGGCCCACCGCCTCCCCCGAACAGGCCAGGGTGGTATGCGGATATGTTGACAGGAGCCGCTTGAGAAAAGGCGTGTCGGCCATGGATATGGCATTGCCGCTTTCCGGGGTGGCGATGCCCCAGCCATCCAGGATCATCAGCACAAAGGGACCGCCTTCAATCGGTTCAGGCACCGGCGCCCCTTTGTCGGCTTCCGGCGCAGATTCGATATAGGCATCCACGGAAATACGGGGCGCATCGCGCCACAGGCCTTCCAGGTCGTAGAAATACCGCACCGGTTCATAGAAAACATGGATCACGACATACCCGTAGTCGAGCAGCACCCATTGCCCATCCTGCAGGCCCTCCACGCTGATGGGCCGAATGCCGTCCTTTTTCAATTCGGTCCGGATGTATTCCCCGATGGCCGATACCTGCCGGTTGGAATTGCCGCTGCAGATGATAAACACATCCGCAAGGGAGGAGAGGGTTGAAACATCCAGCGCCACCAGGTCGGACGCTTTTCTTCCGCTGGCGGCCCTGATGAAAAGACCCAGGGAAGGATCAAGGTCGTCGTGAGTCATGGGCATAGAGTCCTTTTTCATAAATATAGGTTTCCACCGGATCCGGGACCAGGTACTTGATGGAGGCCCCTTTGCGGACCAGATTCCGGATGGAAGTGGATGAAATGGCCAGGGCGGTGACATCGAAAAGACAGATCGGCTGCCTGCGGGCATGGACGAATCGGCTGCCGTCGACACAAAACCGGTATTTGCCGTCCACGTGGGCATGGATATAGTCGGCAAGTTCTTCCCGCCGGTCGGACAAGGCGCCGCCATGGGCCCCGCGGGAGATCACGATGAAGGCGATCAGATCAAACAGTTCCGCGTAATCCTTCCAGGTTTCGATTTCCAGAAAGGCGTCGATGCCGACGATGAGATAAGCGGTGACGGATGGGGGAAAAAGGCCCTTCACGTGGCGCACGGTATCGATGGTGTAGGATCGGCCTTTTCGCTCAATCTCGATGTCGGAGACGACAAAACCCGGATTGCCGGCCGTGGCCGCCGTCATCATGTGGTACCGGTCCTGCGCATCGGCCAGATCACCGGTTTGCTTGTGGGGGGGCAGGGCCGACGGGATAAACCGGATTTCGTCCAGGGCGAATCCCGCCCGGACTTCCTCCGCCACCCGCAGGTGGCCCAGGTGAATCGGGTTGAATGTTCCGCCGAAAAGCGCTGTCGCTTTCAATCAGACTCCTGCGCGTTTAATGTCATGTCCGGATCTGGCCGTTTCCGCACACGACGAACTTGGTGGTGGTCAACTCCTTGACCCCCATGGGGCCGAATGCGTGGAGCTTGGAAGTGCTGATCCCCATTTCCGCCCCCAGCCCCAGCTGCCCGCCGTCATTGAACCGGGTAGAGGCGTTGACCAGCACCACCGAAGAATCCACCTCGCGCAGGAATCGTCGAGAGCGCTCGTAGTCGGTGGTGACAATGGCCTCGGTGTGCTTGGAGCCGTAGGTTTCCATGTGGGCGATGGCCGCTTCCATGGAATCGACCACCTTTACCGCCAGGGTCAGGTCCAGGTATTCGGCATGCCAGTCTTCCTCGGTGGCGGCTTTGGCCTCGGGAACCAGGCTGCGCGTCTTTTCGCACCCCCGGATCTCCACGCCGGCGGCAAAAAACCGCCGGGCCATATTCGGCAGAAACGCCGCTGCCGTCCCGGCATGGACCAGCAGGGTTTCCATGGCATTGCAGACCCCCGGCCGCTGGACCTTGGAATTAAAGCAGATCGCTTCGGCCATGGCCAGATCCGCCGAAGCATCCACGAACACGTGGCACACCCCTTTGTAATGTTTGAGCACCGGGATCTTGGAATTTTCCACCACGAACCGGATCAGCCCTTCGCCGCCCCGGGGAATGATGAGATCGACATATTCCTCCTGCTTCAACAGCACATGCACGGCTTCACGGTCCCGGACCGGCACGATCTGGACCGCTTTTTCCGGCAGTCCGGATTGTTTCAGGGCCGTTGAAATCACGGCCGCCAGGGCCTGGTTGGAATTGAAGGCTTCGGAGCCCCCGCGCAGGATCACGGCATTGCCGGCTTTGAGGCACAGGGCGGCCGCATCGATGGTGACATTGGGCCTCGATTCGTAGATGATGCCGATCACCCCCAGCGGAATGCGCATGCGGGAGACTTCCAGGCCGTTGGGCCGGATCCGGGAGCCTTCCCGGGTGCCGACGGGATCTTCCTGAGCGGCGATTTCAAGGACGCCATTGGACATGTCGGTGATGGTCTGGTCGGTCACCCGCAGCCGGTCGATCATGGCATCGGATAGGCCGTTTTTTCCGGCCAGGTCCAGGTCTTTTTCATTCTCCGCCTTGATTAAAGCGGCATCGAGCAGAAGCTGAGCGGCAATATTGTGCAGCGCCGCATTCTTTTTTTCCGACTCGCACCGGGCCATCGGGCTGCAAACCGCCCGGGCGGATTTGGCGATGTCAACAATGGTGGATTCGATGCTCATGCGGGTTTCTCCTTCTACATCATAGACACTGGTTAAAGACGGTCAAATTGTCCCGGTGGATGACTTCATCATAGGGCTTGTACCCCAGCTTTTCGGCGATCCGGCTGGTGTGCAGCCCCATGATTTTCCGGATGTCGGTCGCGCTGTAGTTCACCAGCCCCACGCCCAGGCGGGCGTCGGTCCCGTCGGTGAGTTCCACCGGCGCGCCGACCCCGAATTCCCCGGCCACTTCCTGGATGCCGCCGGAAAGCAGGCTCTTGCCCTTTTCCACGATGGCGCGCGCGGCGCCCGCGTCGATGCGGATGGTCCCTTTGGGTTTCAAGGTAAACCCGATCCAGCATTTCCGGTTGGACATTTTTTCCTTGGCCGGTTTAAACAGCGTCCCGATCTGCTCCCCGGCGAAGAGTTTTTCCAGGATGTGCAGGTCTTTTCCGTTGGCAATGATCATGGGAATGCCGGCGCTGGTCACTTTCCGGGCCGCCCTCACCTTGCTGAGCATCCCGCCGGTCCCTAAAGCGCCGGGGATGTCGCTGGCGTATTTTTCGATGCTTTTGCTGATATCGCCGATCTCCTCGATACGCTCGGCATCCGTGTGCTGACGGGGATCTTTGGTGTAAAGGCCGTCAATGTCGGTCAGATTGATCAGCAGCTGTGCATCCATGAGCAGGGTGATCATGGCGGACAGGTTGTCGTTGTCCCCGAACTTGATTTCCTCCACCACCACCGTGTCATTTTCGTTGATGACCGGCACCACCTTCCAGGACAGCAGGGTATGCAGGGTATTGCGGGCATTCAAGTACCGGCGGCGGCTGCCGGCCAGGTCCTCGCTGGTCAACAGGATCTGGGCGACTTTCCGGTTGTATCCGGCAAACGCCAATTCGTATTCCAGGATCAGGCCGGCCTGTCCGACCGCGGCAACGGCCTGGCGTTTGGGAATCTCATCGGGCCGTTTGGCCAGGCCGATCTTCTTCTGCCCTGAGGCCATGGCCCCGGAGGAGACCAGCAGGATTTCCAGGCCCTTTTCCATGAGCGAGCTGATCTGGGAAGACAGCGCCCCGATGACGGACAGGTTCAGGCCGTCTGCCGCAGTGAGCACGCCGCTGCCCACCTTGATGACCACCCGCCGCATACCGGCGAAATACGCCTTGCGATCAATGCTCATGGGAGTTTCCGGTATCCGAGATGATCTGGTAAATTTTTCCACCAGTTGATCGATGCCGTCCCCGGTCCAGGCGGAGATCCGAAACGCCGGCGATTTACATTGCTGTTCAAACAGATCGGCCCGGGAGGAGGCATCCGGCACGTCGAGCTTGTTTAACACCAGGATCTGGCGCTTTTCCAGCAGCGAGGGGGAAAACCCGGCCAGTTCGGCATTGATGGCCCGGTAAGAGGACAGCGGGTCTTCGGGGTCGATGGCGGAGGCGTCGATCACATGAAGCAGGATACGGGTTCTTTCGATATGCCGCAGGAACTTGGTCCCCAGTCCCGCGCCCAGGTGTGCGCCTTCAATCAAACCGGGAATATCGGCCACCACGAACGGCTCTCCGAAGCCCGGGGAAACCACCCCGAGAACGGGGTTTAGCGTGGTGAAAGGATAATCTGCGATTTTGGGGCGGGCGGAGGAAATCCGGCTGATCAGCGTGGATTTGCCGGCATTGGGAAGGCCGATGATCCCTACATCTGCAATGAGCTTTAAATCGAGGGCCAGTACGAAGGTTTCGCCGGGCATGCCCGGCTGGGCGAATCTGGGGGCGCGATGTGTGGAGGAGGTGAAATGCTTGTTCCCCTTGCCGCCGATGCCGCCGGTGGCAACGGTAAACATTTCTCCGTCCGTCACACAGTCCCGGATCACTTCATCGGTTTCCGCGTTTCGAATGAGAGTGCCCAGCGGAACATCGATGATCAGATCTTCTCCGCTTTTTCCGGTCCTCTGGCGGCCCTGCCCATGCCCGCCGTTTTCGGCCTTGAAGAGCTTTTTGTTTCTGAACTGATTTAGGGTGCGTTTCCGGGAAGTGGTCCTGAAGATGATGTCGCCGCCGCGACCGCCGTCGCCGCCGTCGGGTCCACCGCGGGGGATGTATTTTTCACGTCTGAAGCTGACGCATCCCCGCCCGCCGTCACCTGAACTGACGGTAATGATCGCTTCATCAATGAATTTCACGCGGCATATACACTGACTTTTTTCTTGGTGCGGCCGTAGCGCTCATAGGAAACCACCCCGTCTATGGTGGCAAAAAGGGTGAAATCCTTTCCCATGCCGACGTTTACGCCCGGATGAATCCGCGTCCCCACCTGGCGTACCAGAATGTTTCCGGCTTTCACATTTTCTCCGCCGTAGCGCTTGACGCCCCGGCGCTGGGCATTGCTGTCCCGGCCGTTCTTTGAACTGCCCCCGGCTTTCTTGTGTGCCATGGTCTGTGCTCCTTATATTGAGACAAATTTTTTGCTGTTTAACGGTTACTCGATCATTCCCAATGATCAATTACCAATTGAGAACGGTCAATTATGCGTTCACAATACCGTCGATCTTTACCGCGGTATAGGGCTGGCGATGCCCCTGTTTCCGGCGGTACCGCTTGCGGCGTTTGTACTTGAACACCAGGATCTTCTTGCTTTTGTCCTGTTCCACGATCTGTGCATTTACCGCGGCGTTTTCCACCACCGGCTGCCCAAGCGTGAGCTGATCACCGTCGGCAATCATCAGGACACGGTCAAAGGTCACCGCATCACCGACGATTCCGTCGATCTTCTCGATCCGCAGCACGTCGCCTTCGGATACCTTATATTGTTTTCCGCCTGTTGCGACTACAGCATACATGTGTTCACCCTCCATTTGGTCGATCACTTTTCAATAAACCCAAAAAGTATATTAAAATCGATGAAATTGTCAATAGAAAAAAGCTTCTGACAAATTCAGACGCGGTGGTCATGTAACAGCTTAAACACCGCCGGAAACCGGTTCAATCGGCAAGCCGGTTTCGGCCGGGGACGGTGACCCGCTTCCGCTAAAAAAGAGGGGGCATTCCGGTTCGAATGCCCCCGTCCATATTTCAATGCAAACAGATGCGGAAAAACTTATCCCGCCTGTTCTTCTTTCACGCTGACGATGATCTTGTACAGGAAGGTCAGGACCAGCAGACCGGTGGCGTAGATCCCCACCGTGATGATGGCCTCGGGAACCGTCGGCGCATATTCGGTGATCTCGTGCAGCGGGTTTGGAATAAAGCCGCCGGCGATCATCCCCAGCCCTTTGTCCAGCCAGATGCCCACAAAAATCATGACGCAGGCCACCCCGAGTACGCGTTCGTTGTGCCGCACCGCAGGAAACACCATCATGATGGCCGCCGTCACCATCAGCGTCATGGCCAGCCACATCCAGGGAACCAGGAGGTTATGCCCGTGCAGGCCCATGAACAGATACTGCAGATGGGCGGTATGCTCCGGAATCTGGCTGTAAAGGGCCACGAACACCTCGCAGGCAAAGAAAAACAGGTTGGCCAGCGCCCCATAGGTGACGACCTTGGCCAGGGTCTGAATCTGCTCCTTGCCCGGATCGAAATGGGTCATTCTTCTGACGATGAAGGCCAGCAGGATCAGAAAGGCCGGACCGGCGGCAAAGGCGGAGGCCAGAAACCGGGGGGCCAGAATGGCGGTGAGCCAGAATCCCCTTCCGGGAAGACCGCAGTACAGAAACGCGGTCACGGTATGAATACTGATGGCCCAGGGCACCGACAAGTAGATCAGCGGTTTAACCCACTGGGGGGGCGGCACCGAGTTGCGCTCCGCATCCAGGACGTTCCAGCCGATCACGATGTTGAGCAGCAGGTAGCCCGACAAAACGATCATGTCCCAGAACAGCATGGAATGGGGCGTAGGATAAAGCAGCACGTTGAGCAGCCGCATGGGCTGGCCCAGGTCGGCCACGATGAACAGGATGCACATGATCACCGCGGAGACGGCCAGAAATTCCCCCAGCAGCATGATCCGGCCGAAGGCTTTATAATTGTGCAGATAATAGGGAATCACCAGCATAACGGCCGATGCGGCCACCCCGACCAGGAAAGTGAACTGGGCGATGTAAAATCCCCAGGAGACATCCCGGCTCATGCCCGTGATCCCCAGGCCCATTTGCAGCTGCTTCATGTAGAATCCGGCGGCCACACCGATGACGCACAGCAGCGCAAATATCCAAATCCAGTAAGTCTTGCTTCCTTTTAACGCCTTTTCAAGCATGACAACCTCACACGATATAATAGACTGACGGGTTAGTGCCCAGATCGGGTTTTCGGCGGATGGCGAAATTTTCCTTGAGCAGCTTGCGAATCTCGGACTCAGGATCATTCAGATCGCCGAACACCAGGGCGCCCTGGGACGCTTCCACGCAGGCCGGCTCTTTTCCGATGGCCAGCCGCTCGGCGCAGAAATTGCATTTTTCCACGACCCCGATCGTCCGGGTGGGAAAATCTTCGTTGATTTTCTTGATGTCGGGAACCGGATCCACGAAATTGAAACTCCGGGCGCCGAAGGGGCAGGCCGCGATGCAGAACCGGCACCCGATGCACCGGTGGAAGTCCATCATCACGATACCGTCCGTCCGCTGAAAGGTGGCCTGGGTCGGGCATGCCCGCACACAGGGCGGGTTGGCGCAATGATTGCACAACACCGGGATGGAAGCCTTTTCCAGGTCCTCTTTCAAATATTCGGTTTCGTCATTGGGAAAGGCGTGGTTATATTCGGTCTCCCAGATCCACTTGATCTCGTGCTTTTTATTGGTATGGTCCGGTACGTTGTGGATCCGGTGGCAGGCGTCGGTCATTTTCCTGGCGATGCGGTGGGACATCTTGCGGGTGTCCACCACCATCCCCCATCGGTTGGCCATGAGCGCTTCCGGCGTCTTGCGGTAGAGCCCTTCGGCCGTTTCCCCCCGGATTGCACCTGGGCGATGACACTATGCGGCCGGATGCCGTTCAGAAGCGAGAGCGTGCTCACGCCCAGAACAGAAACCCCGGCAACTTTCAGGAATTTTCTTCTGCTGTTTTCCATCACTTCTTCTCCTTCGGATATCTATGGCAGTCCCAGCAGTACGGCGAGACCGAAGCGTAGTTGTGACATTCGTCACAGAATTCGGCCTTGTTGTCATGGCAGTCCATGCAGGTATTGGAAAGGCTGGCCATGTATTCCTTGCCTTGCGCATTGACATACTCGCGGTCGGCATTCCGGACCACCTCGGTCCGCCATACATTCAGCAGCTGCATATGCTCCTTGCGCATATAGTCGGTGTCCGCCACGCAGGTCTTCGCCTGTTGGGCTTTTGCAGAAAGCTTCGGTTCCGGCGCCTTGACATCGGCGCCCAGGTTGTACCAGAACGGGAACGCGAGCACTGCAAAAAAGATGATCAATCCGATGATGATCTTGTTTTTATCATACATCAGTTCACCTCCTCCTCTTCTTCATGCAGGGGTTCGGACCGCAGATCCATGGTCCGCTCGATTTCACCTTCCATCACCAGTGCATTTCCCACCAGTTCGTGCAGACCGGTGACGGCTACGCCCGGCACCCAGTAATCCATCAGCGGCGGCAGAACCGCCCGGTCGATGGCGCAGACGCAGGCCAGCATGTTCACCCCGAATTTTTCGTGGACGTGCTTCACGGCATTGGCCCGGGGAAGGCCCCCCAGCATCCGCAATTCCATGATCTCCTCGGTGTTTAAGCCCGAGCCGCTTCCGCAGCAGAAGGTCTGCTCCCGGATGGTGCCTTCCGGCATGTCATGGAATTGGTTGCAGACGTTTTTCAATACGTAGCGGGGCTCCTCGAACATGCCCATGGCCCGGGCCGGGTTGCAGGAATCGTGGAAGGTAACGATGTGCTTGTCGTTCCGGCTGGGATCGAGTTTTAGTTTGTTGTTGCGGATCAGGTCCGCGGTGAATTCGGCGATATGCACCATCTTGGTGGAGGCGGCATTTTCGAAAGCGGGTTCCCGTGATGGGCGAGACCGGCGTTTCCATGAAATCGGCGGGGCCGTTCATGGTGTCCATGTACTGCTGGATGACCCGCCACATGTGGCCGCATTCACCGCCCAGAATCCACTTGACCCCCAGCCGCCTGGCCTCGGCGTACATCTTGGCATTCAAGCGCTTCATCATTTCCGATGAGGTGAACAGGCCGAAGTTGCCGCCTTCCGAGGCATAGGTGCTCAAGGTGTAATCCAGGCCGATGTGCTCAAAGAGCATCAGGTAGCCCATCATGGTGTAGGTGCCCGGGTCGGCGAACACGTCGCCGGAGGGGGTGATAAACAGGATTTCCGCCCCTTTCCGGTTAAACGACGGGTTGATTTTGATGCCGGTGATCTCCTCGATGTCGTCGCAGAAGAATTCGATCATCTCCTTGAAGGCATGGGGCTGGATGCCCAGGTGGTTTCCCGTGCGGAAGCAGTTTGCGGCCGGCTCAAGGATCCAGTTGATATTGAACCCCAGCAGAGAGAGCAGTTCCCGGCCCATCATGGTGATTTCCGCAGTATCGATCCCATAGGGGCAGTACACCGAGCACCGCCGGCATTCCGTACACTGGTAGAAATAGGAGAACCATTCCTTGATCACCGAGGGGGTCAGCTTCCGGGCTCCGGCAATGGACCCCAGAATCTTGCCCGCCGTGGTGAAATCGTTCCGGTAGATGGAGCGAAGCAGTTCCGCCCGCAGCACCGGCATGTTCTTGGGATCGCCGGTTCCGATAAAGAAGTGGCATTTATCCGCACAGGCGCCGCAGCGGACGCAGACATCCATGAACACTTTCAGGGAGCGGTATTTCTCCAGGCGCTCCTTGAAACCGTCGCGGATGATCTGCTCCCAGTTGTCGGGCAGCTTCCAGTCTTCATCGCTGGGCGACCAGTCTTCGGCGGGTTTGGGAAGTCCCAGGTAGTCCAGGTTCTTGTGCTTGGTGGGATAGCAGAACCGGCCGTCGGAAAGGTCCGGCTTCACATCTTCCCATTTCTTTTCGGGCGGCGTATAATTAATGTCGTTAAACAGCTGATCGGGTTTTTTCATGTCGACCATTACTCCTTTTCCACAGGCAGGTCTGCCTCTATCATTTTTTCCCTGAAATCGTCCTCATACTCTTCGTAGGTATGGGTCTTGACCGGGTAATTCCATGGATTCACATGTCGCTTCGCCCGGCTGTTGTTGGCCAGGTTCCGGGTGGGGCTCAAGAAAACGCCGCCCATGTGCATCAGCTTGCTGAAAGGGATGTACGCCAGCAGGATGCTGACCAGGAACAGATGGACGAAAAACAAGCCGCCGATGCCCGCAGGAACCGTCCAGTGGAACGTCACCAGGCCCATGGTCAACTCTTTAATCTTCACCACGTCCACCTTGGTGAAATAGCGCATCATCAGTCCGGTCAGGGCAATGGTGATGATCAGCAGCAGGGGGAAGTAATCGGCCGCCCGGGAAATGTAATTGAGCCGGGGCAGCGTGATCCGCCGGAGAAGCAGCAGGGTGGCGCCCGCCAGGAGCAGGAGGCCGGAGACAAACAGCCCGGGAAGCCCCACCTGGAGAAAGCCGTCTGCGGATTCCAGCGCGGTGACAAACCCCGGGATCGGCTGAACAAAAAACCGCAGGTGCCGCAGCACCACCACCAGGAAGGAATAATGGAAGATGATGGCAAACAGCCACAGCCAGATCACCCATTTATAAGAGAGTTTTTCCCCCCGGATTTCCACCCGGCTGTTTTTAAACAAAGACCGGAAGGTCAGGATTTCCAGCGCCATGCGCAGAATCACGCCGCCGGTGGTGCTGGGGTTGTCGATCCTCGACTGCTTGATCCATCCCAGGGACTGCTGCTGGCCGCTGGTGGTGGGAATCCGGAAGGGCACCGGGGATTTCGCCCAGTTGATGACCTTGTTGATGAAAGCGGCCACAAAGACAACCAGTGCCAGGTAGGGGATGACAATTCCGAAAAACCACGCCATCCCCAGCCATTCAACGCCCACATACGCAAATAACGCGAGAACGATGACGGCGAGGAGGGAAAACAAGTAATGTAGATTCATTGACTTCACCTCATTTTACGTTCACTCTGCAGAAGGGATTTTAAATTCATCCAAGGCTTTAAAAACCCTTCTATGATCATTTTCACGTAAAAAGCAGCCTCCGCGCTTTTTACTGCTTATTTTAAATCCGTCGGCTTTTCCGGGTCGCTGTCCGGAATCTCGCACATCAGCCCTTTTTTGATCAGCAGCTGGCGCACCTCGTTTTTGGCCTGGCGGGCTTTCAATGCATAAATTTTTTCCCGGCACGCCACGTAAAGATTGACCGCCATGAGCATGAGCGAGTCGACATTGGCATTGATGCCGGATAGATAGGCGTGCATATCGCCTTCATCCTTGCGCCCGGCCAGAGATTGCCCGATGATATTTTTAATCCTGTATATAAAGGACAGGGCCTGCTCCGGCGTCAGGTCCTGCACGGCCCGGATACGGACAATGGCTTCCAGAGCGGACTGGGCAGCCTCCCGGTCCATTTCGGGCTGGATCAGTTCACCGAAGAGTTGATTTAAATTCCGTTTTATTGTATTTCCAACCGGATTGGCGAACGGGTCTTTCGTATCTTTGAAAAACCGGGCCGATTCTCCTGCATAGGCGGAAAAAACCGCATCAACCCAGCGCTTTACCAGCTCGGGCTGTTGTTCCTGTAGATAGGTTTTTAAATTCATTATAAATTGATTCATACCCGGCGATTTGGACGCTGCCGGGCAAGACCTTGTAAAGAAGTTTTACACCCATTAAAAGAGTGAGTTTATATGCAAAATAAATAATGTTGTCAAGCTTATTCGTATGATTTCACAACCGGTTTCATCGTTTGCCGGATCGGCCGCCCGCGCTTATATTTGGGGTAAATGCCGGCTAAACAGAAAGGATATGCGCACATATGGACCGCACCAGAATTGTCCATCTCATCGAGGCAAAAAATCCGCCGGAGCGGGTGTTCATCCGGGGCTGGGTGAGAACCCGTCGGGATTCCAAGACCTTTTCCTTCATTGAAATCAATGACGGATCATGCCTGGCCAATATCCAGGTGATCGCCGACGAGGGGATATCCAATTACGATGACATCAAGAAGCTCTCCACGGGGTCTGCCGTAGATGTTGAAGGCGTTGTGCGCGAATCCCCGGGGGCCGGCCAGAAATGGGAGATTGCCGCTAAATCCGTTCACATTCACAGCCTGGCCCCGGACAGCTACCCGCTGCAGAAAAAGCGGCACACGGACGAATTTCTGCGCACCATCGGGCATCTGCGCCCCCGGACCAACAAATACGGGGCGGCCTTTCGCATCCGATCGGAGATCAGCTTCGCCATCCATTCCTTTTTTCACGATCAGGGATTTACCTGCATTCACACCCCCATCCTCACCGGTTCCGACTGCGAGGGCGCGGGAGAACTGTTTCAGGTCACCACCCTGGATCTGGGCAACCCATCAAAAATAGGCGGCAAAACCGATTTTTCAAGGGACTTTTTCGGAAAACCGGCGAACCTGACGGTTTCGGGCCAGTTGGAGGCGGAACTGCTGGCCATGGCCCTGGGGGACGTGTATACCTTCGGCCCCACTTTTCGGGCGGAAAATTCAAACACCAGCCGGCACATGGCCGAATTCTGGATGGTGGAGCCGGAAATGGCCTTCTGCGATCTGGCCGGCGATATGGCACATGCCGAGTCATTCATCAAGTTTCTGGTCAATTATGCGCTGGATCACTGCCGGTCCGATCTGGACCTGTTTGCCCGGTTCGTGGATAAATCACTGCTGTCGGTTCTGGAAAACATCATCGCATCCGCCTTTGTCCGGCTTCCCTACAGCGAGGCCATTGATATTTTATCCTCTTGTGGGGCCAGATTCGAATTTCCCGTCCGCTACGGCATGGACCTTCAGAGCGAGCATGAGCGTTTTCTGGCGGAGCAGCATTTCAAACAGCCGTTGATCATCCACGATTACCCCGGGTCCTTGAAACCCTTTTACATGCGGGTCAATGATGACGGGAAAACAGTGGCCGCAATGGACGTGATCGTACCCCGGATCGGCGAGATCATCGGGGGCAGCCAGCGCGAAGACCGCATGGAGATTCTCAAAGAGCGGATGCGCAAATCCCGGATCAATCCGGACGACTACTGGTGGTATCTCGATTCCCGCCGCTACGGCAGCGCCCCCCACAGCGGCTACGGCATGGGGTTTGAGCGGTTTTTGATGCTGATCACCGGAATCACCAACATCCGGGATGTGATCCCGTTCCCCCGGACCCCGGGAAATATCGAGTTTTGATGGCGTCGCCAAAGAAAGGCGCTTGGACCCACTATAAGGAATTATCGAAGACTGAGGCGACATTGGCAGCGGGTTTCTCCCGCTCACTGTTCATTATTTTGATGCTTTAATTGTTAAAAAGGAGACAAAACATGCCGGAAGATCTGAAGGGTGCTATTTTGCAGCGGGACAGGGAAACCTATGCCATCGTGCCGAGAATGCCGGCGGGCATGCTGAGCGTCGACAACATCGAAGCGCTGAGCCGGGTGGTTCGAAAATATGGCATTCCGATTGTAAAAATCACCTCGGGGCAGCGCATGGCCCTGGTGGGGATCAAACAGGAGGACATCGACGGCGTATGGCAGGACCTGGAAATGGAAATCGGGCACGCCACCGAGCTGTGCTACCATTACGTGCAGGCCTGTCCCGGAACCGCGGTCTGCCGGTTCGGCGTCCAGGATTCCATCGGTCTGGCAAGCGAGATTGATCAATTCCTTTATGCCCGCCCCCTTCCCGCCAAGCTCAAGGTCGGGATTTCCGGATGCCCCTTCTGCTGCGGTGAAAGCTATGTCCGGGATATCGGGGTGATGGGCAAAAAAAACGGCTACACCCTGATTGCGGGCGGAAACTCCGGAGGCCGGCCCCGCATCGGGGATGTGGTAGCCGAAGATATCTCCAGGGAAGCGGTTCTATCCCTTATGGATGCGGGCCTGAAATTCTACCAGGCCGAAGGCAGAAAGAAAGAGCGGATGGCGCGGTTTATCGACCGCGTGGGAATCGAGGCGTTTAAATCGGCATTAAACGAGTAACTGTCCAATCCGGCTGCGAAGATTAGAAGATCCTTGCAATGACAAACCACCCCACCATGGCAAAGCCCAGGGCCATTTTGGCGGCAATCCCCAGGATCATCCCCACCCAGGCCCCGAACCCGGCGACGCCGGCCGCTCTCAGGTCCCGGCCGGCCGTGATCTCCCCGATGACCGCGCCTGCAAATGGCCCCAGGATCACCCCCGCGAACCCGAAAAACAGCCCGGCAATGGCGCCGATGGCCGCCCCCACCGCCGCCCGCCGGGAAGCCCCGTACCGCTTGGCTCCAAACGCTCCGGCCACAAAATCGGCGACATAGGCCAGCACGGCCAGAAAGGCCAGGATCGAAATGGTGATGCCGCCGACATACTTGAACCCTTCGGCCCAGGCGGCCATGAGCAACCCGGCAAAAATCAGCAAAGGGCCGGGAAGGGCCGGCAGAATCAGCCCGGCCAGGCCGGACAGGACCAGAATAATCGACAGGATGATCCACAATATGAGCATGATATCCATTTAAACCTTTCGTATGGGTCGATCGCTTTTAACCCTGTTTTCTGTGCCTAAAACGGCCAGATCACGGGAATCAGCAGCGTTCCCAGGACCAGCACCATGATATTCAACGGAATCCCGAGTTTTAAATAATCGGCAAACCGATAGCCGCCGGGGCCGTATACCAGCAGATTGGTCTGGTAGCCGATGGGGGTGGCGAAACAGGCGCTGGCGCCGATGGCGACCCCGATGATAAACGGCTTGGGATTCACCCCCAGACTGATGGCCGTGGATACGGCAATGGGGAAAATCAGCACGGCGGTGGCATTGTTGCTCAGGATCTGGGTGCTGATGCTGGCCAGCAGGATGATGCCGCCCAGGATCAGGCCGGGCGGCATCCCGGACAGCAGATCCAGAAAAGCTTGCGCATAGAGCCGGCTGGCGCCGGTCTTTTCCATGGCCGTGCCCAGGGCGATGGTTCCGGCAATCAGCAGCAGGACATCCGCCTGGAGGGCGCGATACGCATCCCGCAGCTGCAGGCATCCGGAAAAAATCATCAGAAACGCCCCCGTAAGCGCGCACACCATGATATCGGCCACGCCCAGCGTGGCGCACAGCACCATTCCCGTAAAGATGATCAGCGCCACCAGCGATTTCTGTTTCAAGACGATTTCTTCATGCACGTCTTCGATAATCATGAAATCTTTGTCGGCGCGCATGCCGGCAAGCTTGCTTTTTTTGCACCAGACCAGGACGATGTCGCCGATCCGGACCCGGATATCACGGATCTGCTTTTCCGTGTAATGCAGCCCGCTTCGCTTGATGGCAATCACGTGGATGTCCGGGTCGCGCACCATCCGGGTATCCAGCAGTTTCCGGCCCAGCAGTGCCGATTGGGGGGGAATGATCATCTCCACCACCATGGGTTCATCTTTGCGGGCGCCGAATCTCAACCCTTTTTCCGCCTGGGGCAGCTCCACTTTTTCCCGGTCCATCACCTTGACCAGATCGTTCACCGACCCCTTCACCAGGAGCAGGTCATCGGGAGCAATTTTCTCATGATCCCGATCCGGGAAGTAGATATGTGAATACCGGATCAGTTCCAGAACCTCCATCCCCGGATAATCCCGGGCAAACACCGTTGCAGGGTCCTGGTCAATGAGATTGCTCCCCCTTGGGATCCGCAGTTCAGCCAGATAGCGGCGGTGGGCTTCGTCCTGGATCTGACAGATGGGGTTTAAGGAAGACGGCATGTATTTCGGGGCCGCAAAAAATATGAAGACAAGACCGATCACGGCGATGGGAAGGCCGATCCGGGAGAGTTCAAACATTCCGATGGTGCCGTACTGGGCCACCCGGCTCATGTCGCTGACGATGATATTGGTGGAAGTGCCGATGAGGGTGCAGGTTCCCGCCAGAACCGAGGCGTATGACACCGGGATGAGAAATTTCGAGGGGCTCAGTCCGAACTCGCAGCACATGGTCATGACCACGGGGATAAACAGAATCACAATGGGCGTATTGTTGATAAACGCCGAAGAGACGGCCACCGTAAGCATGACGACCGCAAGCGCCAGCTTGAAGTTTCCCTTGGACAGCCGGATCACCTGGCGGCCGATGAACTCCACCGATCCGGTCCGTATCAAGCCCTTGCTGATCAGAAACAGCGATCCCACCGTGATCACCGCCGGGTGTGCAAATCCCGCCACCCCTTCCACCGGGGTGAGTATGCCTGTCACCATCAGAACGACGATGATGCCAAGCGCGGTCAGGTCTACTGAAATGATCTCGGTCATCAGCAGAAAAAGGGTGATGACCAGGATGGCCGATATGATCCAGATTTCCACTTGCACCCTTTCGACTTGCCGCAGGCCCTGCTTTTTTAAGGGCGATCCGCTTGCCTGAAATACTTTTGCCCGCTTTTCCAAACAAGATAAAAATGCAACGATTTTAAGTATATGTCAAACTTTTCCACACGACAGTACCATCCGTGCCACTCCAAAATCAGGACAATCCCCCATTTTCCTTATCAGAGCAGTTGCTTATGCTTTTTCTAAAAAAAAGACGCGAAAAAGGCATGGAAGTCGAGTTGGACATTCCAAGGGCAAGCGAATTTAATTAACCCGAATAGATTGAGACATCATGAATCTTTTTGAAAGAATATTTTTTGATGCGCAAGATGCGGCCGTCAAGCTGCCGTATCGGAATCGCCGGGATGCGGGACGGGTGCTGGCCGAATCCCTCCAATCCTATCGGGGGAGAGCCGACGTGCTGGTGCTGGCGCTGCCCCGGGGTGGCGCTCCCGTGGCAGCGGAAGTCGCAATGGCCATCGATGCGCCGCTTGATCTGCTGGTGGTGCGCAAGCTGGGCGTTCCCGGCCACGAAGAAATGGCCATGGGCGCCATTGCCACCGGAGGTGCCGAAGTGCTGAACAGGGATTTCATCGGGCAGCTGCAAATCCCGGATCACAAAATTGAGGCGGTTCGAAGGGCCGAACAAACGGAACTTGCACGGCGGGAGGCGGTATATCGCAGTGGCCGGCCCTCCTATGGGGCCGAAAACCGCTGCGTGATCATCATTGATGACGGAATTGCCACCGGTTCCACCATCGAGGCAGCTATCCAGTCTTTGCGGTCCCGGAATCCCAAATCGATCATCATCGCCGTTCCGGTGTCCCCCCCGGATGCGCTCAAGCGCCTGAGGCCATTGACAGATGAGATCATCTGCCCGGTCACCCCGGATAATTTCCGTGCGGTGGGGCAGTGGTATTCCGACTTCTCCCAGACCGATGACGAGGAGGTCTGCCGGATTATGAGTGCGGCATGGCAGGGCCAGCAGAATTGATGTAAAATTTATATGGAAAATGTTGCGGTTTGCTGATAATTTCCGGTAATCGATTCCACCTATCCGTGGGTCGGGGCATCTAAAAACCTTTTCCCCACAGCTGACAGCAATGGCATACCGCATCCTTGTTTTACCGGTGATCCTCCTGATGGCCGGAATCCCGGCGCTGGCAAAACCTGCATTTAGCGCTCCCCTGTCGTTTTCCCTGCAGATCGAACACCAGATGCTTCGCGCCCTGGTCATTTCCGCCGCCTTCACCGAGCCCGGCGGCCGGCTGACCCTTTCGGATGCGGGGGACGCCTGCCGGTGGATTACCCTTTCAGACCCGCAGTTTAAGACGGAAAACGGACTGCTCCGCCTTGAACTCCAGGTTCACATGACCGGCGGACAGATGATGGGCGATCAATGCCTGTTTCCGGTTGAATGGGATGGTTTTTTGGTGGTCCATGAAAAACCCCGGCTCCAGCAGGAAGGGTGGCGGCTGTCCTTCGAACCAATCGATTCCTCACTGTTAAACAGCAAGGGGCAGACCGCCCTGGTAATGGACCGGCTCTGGCGCATTTTCGAAGGACCGGTGCTCGAACAGCTCAATCGGATCACCATCGACTTATTTCCGCCGGTGTCTGAAATGCGGCCGGTGCTGCTTTCCATGGTCAGCGAAGCCGACATGCAGGCGGCACAGGAAATCATAGCGGCACTGCATCCATCCGCCATTTCGGTCACTGCCGAGGCGTTGCGCATCGAGATCGTTTCCGACATGGATGTGCCCGCAGGACAGCCGGAACCGGCGCCCGAACCGCTGTCCCCCCAGGAACTCACCGATTTTATCGAGATATGGGAAACCTGGGATGCCTTTCTGGTACAAACCCTGATGTCTTTGGCCGGGAAAGACCTGATGCCTGAAGAGCGCGATATTCTGCTGACCGTTCTGATGAACGCGCGCTACCGGTTTATTGACGAACTTGCCAGCGAAGGCCAGCACAAGGATTTCGTGCGCAGGCAGTTTGTAGATGCATGGCAATCCATTTCGCCGATCCTCAAAAACCACCTGGCCCGCAGCGGGTCCGACAACATCATGGGGTACCTCGCTTTTTTCACCGCTTCGGATGCCCTGGCCGCCCTGGACCGGATCGGCCCGGCCTTTTCCATCGAAATCAGCAAAGACGGGCTGGTGCGACTGGCCCGGATGCTGGCCGAAAACAAATCCATGGTCCTGCGGTATTCCCCCGGGGTCAGCCCGGAATTAAGAGAGCTGCTGGGGCTGGGCCCCCCTCTTGAGGAAACCGGGCCCACGGAGGCACCGGAGCCCCCCATGGAAGCCCCCGAAGAAGCGCCGGAACTGCTGAATTTCAACTTCATGGGGATAAAAAGGCTGGCGATTGCGGCTCGTTCCTTCCTTCTGCCTGGCCACAGATGCGGAAGCCGCCTCCGGGGCGCAGGGAATTCAGGAATGGATGGTATCGAAAGAAAATTTTGAAAATTATTATGTCCGGGTCAAATCCGTTTTGTCCGGGGAGGCCGAAAAACGGCTGAAGGCCGGGCGGATTCCCGAACCCTACCAGCCGGTATTTACCCGTGCGGTTATGGCCACCGCCTGGCAGGAAAGCTGCTTTCGGCAGTTTATCGTCAAGGAGCGGAAGCAAACCTATATAGTTTCTTACAATAACAGTTCCGTCGGCCTCATGCAGGTCAATGAACGGGTATGGCGCGGCATCTACAACCTGTCCAGCCTCCGCTGGGACATTGCCTACAATGCGGCCGCGGGGGCGGAAATTCTCGATACCTACCTGACCCGCTATGCCCTGCCCAAAATGGCGGCATTGAAAGCCGGGGATCGGTTCGCCGCCGATGATCTGGCATATGCCCTCTATGCCATGTACAATGGCGGACCGGGAGATTTTTCAAAATACCTGAAACGCCGCAGCAGCAAAAAGTTCTATAAGACCGACTCCCATTTTAAACAAAAGTACACCTGGGTGAAAAACGGGGAATGGGAAAAAATCAGGCTCTGCCTGTTCGGGGCGTGATGGGGATTCTTTTCCGGTCCGATTTTCCAGCCCGGGGAGACCAAAGCACCAAAATTTGAACCAGAAAACGGGTTTTTTTCATAAATTTATATCATTTTTTTGAACTAATTTACTTGACAAAACTATTTCGATGCATTTAAATATATTCAAAAGGTGATATTTTATGAATGAACTGTTTACATCCATCGCCCAGCTTGGGATCAAAATGAGAATTTACCGGGCCATCCAGATCGCCGACAGCGATGCCGGCGATCTCAGGGACCGGGAGATCCTGATCCTGGAGCTGCTAAAGACCCAGGGCCCCATGAGCATGGGTGATCTGCTGCGGTTTTTTCCCGGGGTGAAGCAGAGCACCCTGTCGGCGGACGTCAAACGGCTGCGCCTGGATCTGGAACTGGTGGACATGACGGTAGACCGCAAGGATATGCGTGTGCATCTCATCGAGTTGTCGGAAAAGGGGTCTGAAAAAGTGGTTCAGATTCAGGCGCAGCGAGGCAGGACCTACCTGCCCCTGTCCGAGGCCATCGGAGATGACCCCGATGAAATCGATCTTTTAAAAGAAGTGGTGGACCGGGCCATTACCCTGGTGGATGAGGAGATCAACCGGTTTGCGGAATCCGAAAATGCCCGGTAGAAAACTGTCTATGGGTTCCGTGGCGTACGTATCAGCGTCTTTGAAACAAATTAAGGAGGTTGTCATGAAAAAACTGTTCATATCGATGTTATCGGCTGTTTTTTTCCTGTCAATGCTGGCCACGCCAGGTTTTGCCGGAGATAAACAGCATTACCGCTGGCAGGGGGTTGCCATCGGCGTGGGCGCCGCCATTCTCGGACATGCCATTCTGGAAAATTGCCGGGACCAATCGCCCCCCGAGCGCGTGAGGGTGGTTGAAAGAAGTCACTACCGCGCCGACTGCTCCCCGCGGCATGATCGCGGACATTGGGAAGTCCGGCGGATATGGGTGGAGCCGGCCTGTGAAAAGGTGTGGAACCCGGCCCATTACGACCGGTACGGCGATTGGGTGCCCGGCGACTGGATCATGGTCCAGTCCGATCCGGGCTATTGGAAAGAAGAGCGGGTATGGGTGTCCCGCCGGTAATAAATTCACGATTCTGGTTATCCCGAAAAATCCAGTAATCGTTTTTCTCCCCCCTTTTGAAAAGGGGGGCGGGGGGGGATTTCTCCCGGGAGGCGCCAAATCCCCCTAAATCCCCCTTTTCCAAAGGGGGACTTTGAATCCGGAATTCTGACTGGAGTATTAATGATTGTTCTCCATCAACTCCATCCATGACCCATCGGGCTGCCGACAGAAAATAATCTCCCGGGTGTTGCGCCGTTTGTCGTTTCGATAAATTTCGTATCGAAGTTTCTTGCATGCCTGTCCACCCACTTCCAGCGGGTTGACATAGGTCACGCTGCCGGTGATTTTCGTATCCGGATTCTCCCAGTTCAGCGCCGTTCCCGCCGGTTTTTCGGCTTCAAGCAGTTCAATGGTGCTGGCATTGACCTTTTCCAGATCATTTTCGGTCAGACCGGCATTATCTTCCATGCCCAGCAGCGATTTTACCGAATCCCGAACCGTTCCCGCCACCAGAAAAGGGGTTTCGATGACGCCGCTGACAAATCCTTTCACCGCCCCGCTGGTCTTTTTGGAGCTCAGCTTCTGCGCATTTCGAACCAGTTTATCGGTTCGGTCCAGGTATTCCGGGATGGCCTCACGGGTCTTTTGAAGCTCGGCCAGTACATCCGGCACCATGGGTGTGACTTTTCCCATTTCGCTGGAGAAGTGATTGACCGCCGAAGCGGCCTTGTCCGCAGTACCCCTTATCTGCTTCGATTCTTCAAGGATCTGCGGAATCATGGGCCGGACGTTTTCCACGGCCGCCGACGCGGACAGCATCGCTTCCGAAGATTTATCCACGGTTTCCCGGATCTTTTCCGACGCGTCTATGATCTGTGGAACCGCGGGGCGAATCCGGGCGATTTCAGATGAAATATTATTGGCCGCCCCCGACGCGGTGTCGACGGCGGCAAGTATGGCGGGCAGGTCCTGCCTAAGCGCTTCGATTCGGTCCATGATGCCGGGAAGATCATTGCGGGTGGCCTGCACTTGCGCTGCGACCAGCGGTACCTGCCGGTTAAATTCGGAAATCTGGCCGGCAAAATAAAAAATCGCCGCTGTCAGGCAAAACAGACTGAAAGCCAGAAGGCCTGTAAATGCCAGTTTCAATTTTTCCATATGGGAGATTCTCCTATCCGGGCGCAAACTTGCTCAACGAATCAAATAGATGAAATCATTTGAAGGAAGAAAGGATGGGTGAAAGGTGACGCGTATCACCCTTTGATTTTCCAGAGGAACAAAAAACCCGGTCCTGAAGCTGAGCCTTGGTTATCATTTTGAAATCATGTGCTTTTCATATACAGAAAAACTATATCAGTTCTGCTGCGGAAGAGCGTATCCAGCAATCCCTGCCGTCGGAAAGCCGGACCCGGTACCACCCCCCGCGGTCTTCCATGAGGGTAAATTCGATTCCCTCGTGCAGGGGTTCCTTGAAGCTGGGCTGGTAAGCCATGCCGTCGCCCTTGCGGGCAATGACTTCCTGTGCGAGGACCACCCCGGGACGATGGCGCACGGACTGGATGTATTCCGCGCCCAGCGATCCCAGAAATAAAAGCCCCACCCCGGCGGCGGCCATCGATATCCCTTTGGGCACCCTTCTGTAGAACAGCCCCGCCAGAGCGCCTGCCCAGAACAGGGCATAACAGACGCCGAAAATGAGGGAACGGGTCCGGGCCGAAAGATCATAGTGCCAGAAGAGCAGTGTTTTGAACAGCTGCGCTTTCTGAGTTTCCTCGATCTTATCCGGCCGCTGGCTCCGGGCATAGGCCAGGTTCTGCTTCAGGTTGGGGTCATTGGGGATAAAGGTTTGCGCCCGCCGGTAGTTTAAAATCGCCCGGCCCAGATCCCCCATCCGGAAATACGCATTGCCGATGTCGTAATACAGTTTTCCGTTTTGAATGCCGCCGGCACTGACCAGGCGTTCAAAATACATGGCCGACCGGGCATACAGGGCCTTTGCCTGTTCCGGATGTTGGGCGGCAGCGTCATTTGCCTGCTGGAACAAAGACTTGGCCTGGCTGTACAGGTCATGCACCTCCGCCCGGGTCAGCTGCTCTGAATCTGCAGCCCAGGCGGGACCTGCCGCCCACAGGCAGCAAATGAAAAGTATCTGAAGAATAACGGACAATCGTCTCATGACAGGCTCCGTTCCAGTTTCCCGGCCAGGGCGGAAGCGCGTTGGGTCAGCGGGGCCGTTTCCGCATCGGTATTGCGAATGCCGCCGTACCCCATGGCTTCGCAGGCATCAAACAGCGATTTCGCCTCGGCTACGATCGCCTCCTCTATTCCATGTTGCTTAAGGGCGCTCTCCATTTCCCGCCAGGTACGGGCCCCGGTGGGAAGGCGGAGTTTGGCTGCCAGGTATTCCCGCAGGGCGGACAGCACGGCGGCGGCCGCATCCGCATCCGTTTTGGCCCCGGGGTTGTCGATTGCGTTTAACTGTTTGAGCAGGCGGGCATATGCTTTTTTCCGCCGGTTGCCTTCCGGGTCGGCCAGGCGGGAGCGCCGGAATGCCGTAAAAGCGAACAGGATGAAATAAAGCGCCGGAAATCCCGCCAGCAGACCGATCCAGAGCGGCGAGCGGACCCAGTGGCCCGGCCCGGCCGCCTGATCCTGCAGCACGGAAAGGTCCTCGTAGTTATAGGCGATCCCCTCGGCCCGGGTTTCCAGTTCATTCTTCTGCGTTTCGGCCGCGGCATTGCCTTCGGCATCCATGGCGGTCACCACCCGGGTGGCGCTGACCTCGAGTGGGATCGGCGCGGTGGCGGCCACCCGGTATTCACCGGCATCCGCGTCAAAATAGGGCAGCGATATGGCCGGAATGGCCGTCACATCGGCCCGGGCGGCCCGGATGGTCTGGGTGAAGACCTTGGCCCCGTTTTCCACCACCCCCGGGGCCATTTCCGCCGGTATCCGGAAATCGGCGGACAGATCCGTCTGCTGATCCAACGGCGGCAGTTTCACCGGGTCCAGGTAATCCGGGCCGGTCACCTTGAGGGTCAGGGTAATGGGATCGCCGACTTTCACCTGGGTGGGGGAGGCCTGTGCGGAAATAAAATAGTTTCCCACCAGCCCGTTGAAATTGTCCGGCCGGCCCGCATCGGGCAGCGGCCGCACGTTTAAGTCCAGGGTGTTGGAGGGGATCACGAATTTTTTCGTGACCGGCTGCCGGAAATTGCCAAAGACATCATTTCCGAAAAAATTATCCATCATGCGGCCGGACGGCTGTCGGTACCCGGTGACCGCCGTAAAGGAGACGGTGGCCTCATCCAGAGTGATTTTTCCGGCCGTTTTCGGGATCAGCACCTTGTCGATGCGCACCGCCATGTACGGCTTGGAGTTGATGGTCCGCTGCTCCTTAATTCCGATGGCCTGGCGGTTCCCCAGGGGCACCTGGAGGTAGCGGTCCTTGTTGTTCGGATCCACCGGCATGTTCCAGTCGGCGACTTCAAACCGCGGATCGTCCAGCACCGGGAGGTTGAACTGAAACTGCTGCACATCGGCGCCGATATACCAGATGGCACTCAGGGTGACCGGCTGGCCCACGTAGCAGGTGTCGGTGGACAGCGCAAGCGCAAGCTTGAAATCATCCATTTCCCGGGGTTTGGCCGCCTGGATGCGCACCGGCTGGGTCCGGGCGGATCTGCTTCCGGCGGTGACCGCAACCGATGGAATCTCCAGGTTGCCGGCGCGTCTGGGGGTCATCTGCCAGGAAAAGACATACCCCCGGCGAACGTTCTGGGTCATCTTGCCGTTGATGATGGTAATCGAAGAACTGTTGTTCTGCTGGCCGCCCGCAAACCGGGCGGAAAAGTCGGTCATGTCGGGCAGCCTGGGCTGATCCGGGCTGTCTTCCCCCTCCACCGTAATTTGAAAGACAAATGATTCGCCGACAAACACATGACTGCTTTCCACGGCCGCGGAAACGGAAAAGTCATTTGCCGCCGCCGCTGAAAGCGGGAATGCGGTCATCATGACCAGGACGAACGTCCATGCGATCCGTTTCATGATCACCAGTCCTTTTCCACCGGCTGCCAGGCGCCTTTTTCGGACCTGATGTCCTGCCGGTGCTGCTGCTCCTCCTGCAGGATCTTTTCCGGATCCTTCGACCCCGTGTCTGCGGCCTGCTGCTGAGGCGGCTCCTGTTTTTCAGCGGATTGATCCGCTCCTTTCTGCGCCTGCTTGGATGGCTGCTCCTGTTTTTTTTCAGCTTTTTGGGATTTAGAATCCTTGGAGTTTTTTTCCATTTCCGAAAGCGCGTTTTTCAGCGCCTCTGCCGCGGCCTTCTGCTTTTCGCCGGCCGAATCAAACTGCGACTGTGCCAGGTCTTTTTGGGCGCCGGCTTGTTTTTCCATGGCACTTTGAAGTTCCTGTTGAGCCGACTGCATCTTTTCCTGCTGATCCTGTTTGTTCTCAGAGCCCATCTGCTCACTTAGTTTCTGAGTGTCCTTCTGCAGCTGATCCTGTTCCCCGGCCAGCTTTTGCCCCGCATCCTTCTCCTTACGCCCGCTATCCCTGCTTTGTTCTGCCTTGCTTTTCCGTGCCAAGCGCCTCCTGCCGGTCGGCCAGGTCTTTTAAATCCTTTTTCATCTGTTCCTGCCGCTCTTGTTGCTGCCGGGCCTGCGCCTGTTGCTGCTTGATCATTTCTTCCAGCTGCTTGTAGGTCATCCGGGCGATTTCAAGATTCTGGGCGGCCGCATCGAGACCGGGATCCAGGTCCACTGCTTTTTCATAGTGGGAGATGCTTCTTTCAATGGCAGAGAGTCCGGCGTCGGGATCGCTCTTTTCGGACTGGGCGGCCTTGAACATGGAATTTCCCATATTGAAATGGATTTTGGCATCGAGTTTATCATCATCACCGCTGACGGTGGCGGCTTTTTCAAACATGTCGGAAGCCCCGGTGTAATCACCCTTTTTATACAGGGCGCACCCCTTGTCATAGAGGATCCGGGCCGATTCCGGCATTTTCTCCAGGGCCTTGTCATAGGCGCTCATCGCATCATCCATCTTCTCTCGGGCATAGGCCTGGTTTCCCTTCTCCACCAGGCCGGCGGCCGATTCGGCAAAGACCCGGGGCGCTACGGCCAGGAGCAAAACGGCAATGACCACTAATCCGCAGGTATTCCCTTTTCCAAAGAGCGAGGGGGACTTAACTTCACGGCGGCAAAATCCCCCTGAATCCCCCTTTGCAAAGGGGGACTTGTTTCTTTTCAGGAGGAATTTTTTACTTAGGCGCACCTCACAACTCAAGATACTGTTTTTATATAAATTATACGTATGGCCCAGGACATGGCTGCGGGGTTCTCCCGGCGAACATGGCTTCATTATTTTGAAATGCTTCTTGATGAAGCAAAGCGGCCGCATCCTGGACTGTCTGAGCCGACAGGCGAGTTTCCAGGATGCAGCGCAGCGAATCTTAGAAGCATCAAAATAATGAACCGTGAGCGGGAGAAATCTGCGGCCATGTCGCCTCGGCATAGGACACTTTCTTAGAAGCGCCTCATCGAGCCGTACGGTGTTTTTGCAGTAAAAACCCTTTGAAATGGGTGCTGTTCTTCTTGCCCTTGCGCGCAAAAACAAGTTTCTTGAAAGCTCACTGAAAATTTTTATATATCCGTCTTTTTTGGCTTTTTGGTTCATAAAATGAAGGCGGTGTAAAAAGATGTCATTTCTCCCTTACATCTGCTTTTGCATCTACTTTTGAATTTACCCTGGTGCGCATCCGGTCGCCCACCAGCATTTCGGAAAGGAGCAGAAAAATCATCAATCCCAGAAATACCTGGAATTTTTCCTCATAGCGCATGACCGTCTCGGACTCAAGGGCCTTTTTTTCAGCGGTGGCCACCAGTTTCAGGTAGACCTCCCCCAGGTCGATGGTGCCGGTGGCCACGTTGAGATACCGGCCGCCGGGGGTGGCGTTGACCATCTGGCGAAGGGTATCCGCGTCCAGCTTGCTCCATACTTCCCGGCCGTCATACTTGAGAAAAGTCTGATTTCCCGAGGCATCGGTGATGGGGATGCGCCGGCCCTCGTTTTCGTCCCCGATGCCGATGGCGATCATCCGGATGCCCCGGTTGCCGGCTTCGGCGGCCGCATCCACGGGGAAGCTCTCATGATCTTCGCCGTCGGTGATCAGGATGATGTCCTTGTACTTGCTGTCCCGGTCGTCAAATACCTGGTCTAAAGCCGCTCTAACGGCATCTCCGATCATGGTGCCCCCCCGGGATACGGTATCGGGGCCGGTATCCTCCAGGGCCATGCGGAAAAACCCGTAATCCAGCGTCAGCGGGCACTTGACCACCGCATTGCCGGCAAACGCCACCAGGGCCACCCGGTCCCCCTGCAGGTGTTCGATGCAGTCGGCAATGGCCAGCCTCGCCCGCGCCAGGCGGTTGGGGGCCAGGTCTTCGGCCATCATGGAGTTTGAGACATCCAGCAGGAACACCACGTCCCGGCCGGTGCGCCTGACGGTTTCGGGCACCGGGTTCCACGCGGGCCGGGCAACGGCCAGAACCCCCAGGGCAAACGCGATCATGAGCATCAGGGCCTTTGATCGCCGCCGCGCGGAGCTTACTTCGCAATTGATCCGGAAAAGCAGCTTCGATTCGGCAAACGACTGCAGGGCCTGCTTGCGCCGGTACGCCCCATAGGCGAAAAAAGCCCCCAGTATCGGGATCACCCACAGCAGCAGCAGGATTTCAATGTGCTGAAACCGCATCTGTTAAGGAATCCTCCGAAACCATGTGTTTGCCAGCAAAATTTCCAGAAACAAAAAGCCCAGGCCGGCATAGGCCAGCGGGGTAAAAAGTTCCCGGTAATCCATGTAGCGGACCGATTCGATCCTGCTTTTTTCCATGGTATCGATCCGGGCATAGATGTCGCGCAGGGAATCGGCATCTTCGGCCATGTAAAACCTGCCGCCGGTGGCATCGGCCATGGATTTCAAGGTTTCCTCATCCACGCCTCTTCGGGCCATGGATAAGAACTGGCTGAACAGGCCGCCTCCGCCTTCTGCCGGGTTGCCGCCCACGCCGATGGTATAGATCCGGATGCCCCATTTTTTGGCCAGAGTCGGCGGCTTCTGCCGGGGTGCGCGCTCCGGCATTGTTCTGCCCGTCGGTAAGCAGAATGATGATCTTTGATTTGATCGTGTATTCCTGCTCGTCCCGCCCCGTCTGACGGGACAGGGTCTTTTCGGCCTTTTGAAGCCGGGCCGCGGCCAGGGCCACCGCATCTCCCACGGCCGTGCCGTCTTCGTTTCTGCGGGTGACCAGGACCACGTGGTCCAGCATCTTGGCAATGGCCCCATGGGCCAGGGTCAGGGGACAGACGGTCTGGGAATAGCGGGCAAAGGTCACCATCCCGATCAGATCGGTTGGCCGCCCCGACAGGCTGCCCGAGTTGCCCACGACAAATTCATTGAAAACCTTTTTGACCACATCCAGGCGGGTGGCGCGGCTGCCGTCGTAATCCATTTGCTGGCCCATGCTCCCGGAGCGGTCCACCACCATCTCGATGGCAATCCCCTGGCTGATGTCTCTGGCCTGCTCGGTTCCCGCCTGGGGCCGGGCCAGGGCCGTGATCAGCAGCACCAGTGCCAGGATGCGCATCGCCAGGGGCAGATAAAACAGCCGCTGCTTCAGAGAGGGCTTAATCGCCTCCATGTTGCCGGTGCTGGAAAAAGAAATGCTGCCGCTGCCCCGCAGCTTGAAGAAAAGAAATACGGCCAGGGGAACCAGCAGGAGGAGCAGAAAGGCCAAAGGCGCCTCAAACCGCATGATATTCCTCCCGGTCCGGTTTGCTTTTTTCCGGCGCATTTGCATATGCGGTCTCATCGATAAAGCGCTCCACAATATCGATGGCGTCTTTTACTTCCCGGGAGGCCGGATGGTACTTGGCGAATTTCACCATGTCGCTGTGTTCCAGAAACCGCCGGAGCAGCTTTTTGTGTTCGGCGGCCAGGCTGCCGGCGGATTTCATGGTGGTCAAAAATTCCGGAGTGGTCTGCTCCGGGGCTTTTAAGGCAAAACGGTTTTCGATATACCGGCGCAGAATGGCGGAGAGTTCCAGGTAAAAAACCTTATAGGCCCCCTGCTCCAGCAGGTCCCGGGCCATCAGGTCGCAAAGCGCGGCCCGGGCGGTCTCATGGGCGGGGCGGATCTCTATGGGCACGGGGCCGGCTTTTCGCTTCCGCCAAAATAGAAAACCCAAAAATCCTCCGGCCAGCAATAGTGCGGCAGCGGCTGCACCGGCAATCCACACGTATATTCGATCGGGCAGGGACACCGGGGGCTGAATCTCGTGCAGTTGAGGCTGGGCATCCGCCGGCAGCACGGATTTGATCTCGATGTCCACCGGTTCGGTCCGGATGGTCAGCGGCGCTGCTGCATCCCTGTCCGGCCGTACCACTTTAATGTCCATGGCCGGAATGGTGTAGGTGCCCGCAAGAAACGGCTTCAATGTCAGTGTCTTTTCATAGCGCACCCGGCCGTCGGCTTCCAGTTCGGGGGGCGGCTGAACCGTGTTTTTGACGCTGAAATCCGCCACCTGCTGATCAAATTGGGGCAGCGTGACCCGGTCCTGACTTTTTGCCAGTACGGAAATGGTCAGATCGAGCGTATCGGCGATGGTGATGACCTTTTTATCGGCCGCAAGCACCACTTCCACCGATCCCTGCCGGTAATTCTTTTGAATACCCACCGGTTTTTGGGAATGATTTGTTTGATCCTGCCTGCACCCGATGCCGATTACGGTCATCACCAGAACCATCACCATGCCCCAAACGGCCGATTCAACCCGGATTCCCGCCTTTTTCGGGATGCCTTTCGAGGCTGAATTTCGTTTCACACGTTTTCTCAGATTGAAGCTTGAATTTTTCATATGCGTATCTGGCTGTGAAGCAACCCTTTTTTACCGGCGCCGCTCCCGGGTGCGGAAGAATTTCACCAGTTCCCGGACGTGGTCGGCGCCGGTGGTGATCTCGATATGGTCGATGGACCTTGACCGCAACAGCGTGGTCAGCCGCTCCTTTTGCGCTGCGGCCAGGGCCGCGTACCGCCGGCGCACGGCGCGGCTTCCCGTATCGATCACCACCTGCCGGCCGGTTTCGGCATCTTTGAGCACCATCAACCCCGCATCGGGCAGGGCTGCTTCCCGGGGGTCTTTTACCGACACGGCGATGAGGTCATGCCGGCGGCCCAGCACATTTAAGGGTTTTTCATAGGCGGAATCACAGATAAAATCGGAGATCAAAAAGGCCACGCACCGCTTGGTCACCACCCGGCCCAGATAATGAAGGGCTTCGGCGATATCCGTGCGGGTGTGCCGGGGGGCTGAAGTCGAGCAGTTCCCGGATCAGCCGCAGCACGTGGGAAACCCCCTTCTTGGGGGGGATGAAGGCCTCGATGATGTCGGTAAACACGATCAGCCCCACCCGGTCGTTGTTCTTGATGGCGGAAAAGGCGAGCAGGGCGCAGATCTCGGCCGCCACCTCGTTCTTGGTCTTGGGAAACGGTGCCGAATGCCCCGGAAGCCGACAGATCCACCAGGAACATGACGGTCAGTTCGCGCTCCTCCACATAGCGCTTCACATAGGGGGTTGCCGGTGCGGGCGGTGACGTTCCAGTCGATGGTGCGGATCTCGTCGCCCGGGCTGTATTCGCGCACCTCGTCAAACTCCATGCCCCGGCCCTTGAACACGCTTTCGTATTCGCCGGCCAGGACGTCGTTGACCGCCTGGATGGTGTGGATCTGAATATAGCGGATCTTTTTCGCCAGTTCCCTGGGGATCATGGCACCTCAACCGTGTCGAATATCCAGGCAATGATGTCTTCGGATGTCTTTTCCTCGGCCTCGGCCTCGTAGGTGACGATCACCCGGTGCCGCAGCACGTCCATGCCGACAGTCCTTGACGTCCTGGGGGGTGACATAGCCCCGCCCCTGGAGCAGGGCATGGGCCTTGGCGGCCATGGCCAGAAAGATGGTGGCCCGGGGGGATGCCCCGTAGCGGATCAGCGGCTTCGATGGCCGGATCATATTCTTCAGGGGTGCGGGTGGCCCCCACGATGTTTACGATGTATTCCTCGATTTTCTCGTCCATGTAGATGGTGTCGGCCAGCCGCCTCAGGGCAGAAATCTCCTCTTTTCCCATGACCGGTGAAACCTCGGGCAGCGGCGCCGTGCCGGCCCGCAGCTTGAGAATCTGATGCTCCTCGGCCTTGGTGGGGTAATCCATCTTCAATTTCAGCATGAACCGGTCCACCTGGGCTTCGGGAAGCGGATAGGTCCCTTCCTGCTCGATGGGGTTCTGGGTGGCCAGCACCATGAACGGCTCTTCCAGGGCAAAGCTCTGCGTCGCCGATGGTGACCTGGCGCTCCTGCATGGCCTCCAGCAGCGCGCTCTGGACCTTGGCCGGGGCCCGGTTGATCTCGTCGGCCAGGACGATGTTGGTGAAAATCGGCCCTTTGCGGGTGGTGAATTCGCCGGTCTTGGGATTGTAGATCAGGGTGCCGATGAGGTCCGCCGGCAGCAGGTCCGGGGTGAACTGGATGCGCTGGAAGGCCGCCTGCACGGTTTTGGCCAGGGTGGTCACCGACAGGGTCTTGGCCAGCCCGGGCACCCCTTCGATGAGCACATGATTGTTGCACAAAAGGGCCAGCAGAAGCCGGTCCACCAAGTGCTGCTGCCCCACGATGACTTTGCCGATCTCGGCACGAATACGGGCCAGCCGCTCACTTTGCTGAGCGACCTGCTCACCGATCTGTTTAACGTCAAGGGCCATCGAACACTTCTCCTTTGAAATTGACGGTTAAACCGAAATTTCCCCATGCCGTTGCAGGCACGCAGACCCGGATATCAATTTTGGGATAAATGGGTGAGTTCAAGGAGATGCTTGCTGAACACAGGCATTCATCCACAGGATAAAAATAAATTGCTGGCATCTTATAATTACCTGTTTATGAATGGGGAATGGTTTTTTCGGGGGATATGGATATACCGATTTTGAATGAAATGTCAATACCCGGATTAATTTCTCAGATCATAATGGATTTGAGCGGAAAGCTGTTCGGGCGAGGGCACATCGCTGATGGTTTTCCCGTAATGGGCAAACTCGATTTTTTTCCGTGATGAGATCACAAAGGCCGCCGGCACCTGGGTCTCGTTCCCTTCGAATTTGCCGTGGCGGAATCCTTTCGCAGTGGCCCGGACGGCAGCCACCAGTCCCGCCGGGTGCAGGTACTTAAGAACGCCGCCGGGCTCAACCCCGTACTGCCGGAAAATCGAAGCCTCCGGATCGCATACCAGCACAAACGGCCAGTCTTCCTCCTCGGTCCTCGATCTCACCACAGCCGTTTCACTCTGGATCACCACGAACACCGCGGCCCCCTTGTCCTGAAAACGATCGATTTCCCGCTTCAGCCGGGCCATTTCCATCTGGCAGACCGGGCACCCCAGGTACCGCAGAAATACCAGCACCGACGTTTGATCTCCCGCCTGGGTATAAAACGACAGACCGGATTGCCAGGGGGTATCGAATGAAAAATCAGGGGCCCTATCACCCGCTTCCAGTTTTGATGCCATTTTGATTCCTTTCAGGGTATTTGATCACCGGCAGCACACAGGTGAAAACAGATCCATCAAAATTAATTCTTGCAGGTTAAGTCCGCTGCCGCCGATTCCTTGATCAGGGCTTCGAAATAGGCGATGGTCTGCACCAGGCCTTCTTCCAGCTTCACTGCAGGACTCCAGCCGAGAGCTTCTTTTGCCAGGCTGATGTCCGGTTTCCGCTGCTTCGGATCATCCTGCGGCAGCGCCTGGCAAATGATTTTCGATCCCGAACCGGAAATGGCAATGATCTTTTCCGCCAGTTCCCGGATGGACATCTCATAGGGGTTGCCCAGATTGACCGGGCCGGTGAACCCATTTGGCGTGGCCATCAACTTGATCAGCCCTTCGATCATGTCGTCCACAAAGCAGAACGAACGGGTCTGGGAACCGTCGCCGTAGATGGTGATGGGCTGATCGCGCAGGGCCTGCAGGATGAAATTGGAAACCACCCGGCCATCGTTGGGGTGCATCCGGGGGCCATAGGTATTGAAAATGCGGGCCACTTTTATGGGGATGCCGTGCTGCCGGTAATAATCGAAAAAAAGCGTTTCCGCGCAGCGCTTGGCCTCGTCATAGCAGGAGCGGGGGCCGATGGGGTTGACGTGCCCCCAGTAGGTTTCTTTCTGGGGATGTTCCCGGGGATCGCCGTATACCTCGGACGTGGAAGACTGAAGGATCCTGGCCTTGATGCGCTTGGCCAGCCCCAGCATATTGATGGCGCCGTGCACCGATGTCTTGGTGGTCTGGACGGGGTCATACTGGTAATGGACAGGGGAGGCGGGGCAGGCCAGGTTGTAGATTTCATCCACCTCGATATAGAAGGGAAAGGTGACATCATGCCGGATGAACTCAAACTGGGGATTGTTGAACAGGTGATAGATGTTTGCCTTGGTCCCCGTGTAGCAGTTGTCCAGACAGATGACTTCATTTCCGTCCGCCAGCAGCCGGTCGCACAGGTGGGAGCCCAAAAACCCCGCCCCGCCGGTGATCAGAATGCGTTTTGCCGTATACCGATTCATAATTCTCCTTCAATTGGCCAGGTCTTGCAATTTAGACAGCTGCCAAACGCCGCCTGAACATCTTCACAGCCGATCGCCATAACCATAATCCCGTCAGGGATTAATATCAATGGTTGGATAAAGTCCCTTCAGAGGACCCATGGGATATGGCTGGATGATATTAAAGGAGATGTTCTGTCCTTTCTGCGCATGACCTTTTCCGCTGGTGCCGTCGAAAAAGGCACCGTTTGCCTCCAGAATGTGGTTGATGCGGTCCTGGAAGGTCTTGACGAACTGAAGGCCGCTGCCGGAAAACCGCATCCTTCCGATTTCAATGGGCTTGTCCGATGCCGCCAGGTCTTTTAGGGGTATGCTGTGGGTCTTTAAATCCTTGGGCGAGGTGATGTACCCCCAGACCAGGGTCTCGGGAGGAACGGTGACCGGCTCGTCCAGGTCGATGATGGTATGGGGCATGATGATGCTGTTTTCGCCGACCACCAAAGGGCAGATCAGTTTTCCCCGCAAAAAGGAGTTGAATCCCACGAACACCTTCCGTCCCAGTTGAACGAAGCTCAGCTTGGCCCCGTGGGCGGTCACGTTCAATCCTTCCAGCCGTGAATGGGTGATATAGCAGTTTTCCTGGGCATTGGCCCCGTTTCCCAGCAGGGAGTCCTCGATGTATGCCCGCTGGGCCACCAGGACATTCTCCCCGATCTGGCTCTGGCCCTTGAATACCGAGTACCGGTTGATGGAGGCACCGGAGGGCACGTTCACCGGCGGCTTGAGATGAACCACGTGATAGAGCCGCTCGAAATCCATTTCCCGGTTTTCCACAAATTCCATGAGAGCCCCCACGGGAACATTGTTTTCCGAAAACCGCACGTAGCGGTTCAAGACCTTTTCGGGAAAGCTGTATTTAAAATCAAAGACATCCCCGTTTTTCACCCAGACCACACCCGGACCCACCTGCTGATACGCCAGTTCTCCAACCCAGATGTAGGAAAATTCCCCGATCCGGCAGTCCCGCAGGGAGGTGAGGTCCACCGTGGCAAACGGTCCCAGGAAGCACCCGACCATGGTGGATCCGTGAATATTGGCATAATGCATGGAGGCCGAGCACTTGATCAAAAACTGTTCCGGCTTTTCAGGATCATGGGAGTAATTGTGCACCAGGGTCTTGATCAGAAAGCTGTCCTCGATGCGGATGATCTCATCGTGGTCGATGGGGATGTTAAATCCCTTGTACTCGAGAACGTCTCCTTTTTGTTTCAGTTCATCCCCCCGGATATCACTCTTGTACAGGATGGAATTGTCCACCTTGCACTGACCCAGGAGGTAGCTGCCCGCCAGGTTGGAATGGCTGAAATGAAAATGGATGGGATGATGTGAGCTGATGCCGTAGAATCCATAGAACTTGCCGAATTGTTTAATGGGTATGGTCGTTTTCAAGTACGCGTCGGGATCGAAATGGAAGTTTCTCAGGTGAATGCTGACCAGCCGGCTGATCCGCTCGATCATGCGCTCCAGTTGTCTCATCGGGGCTCCTCTCGGTAAACGGTGTCGGTTGTCTGAAATTGTGGCTGAACGAAAACCGTCTATTTATCCAATATCCTGGTTTTCCTTCGGCCACTAAAATAGAAACTGATATCATAAATTTCGCGCAATTTTCAAATTTTAATTGAAATACCGGCTCTTCGCCGATAATCTGGACCAAAAGAATGCAGGACACATCAAAACAGCCGAAATTCGATCATATTTCAATCCGCTACCCCATTGATCAGGAGGCGCTCATGAACGGCAACGCGAAAATCGTCGACGGATTCAAGTTCATGCCCAGATCCCTCAAGGCATTTATCTCAAAGAGCATTCCGGATGCCGAGTATTCCGGCGACATCCCGTGGACCCCCATGAAAAAGGCCGTTAAAGAGGCGACGTTTGCCCTGCTCACCTCGGCGGGGATCAGCATGAAAACCGATCCGGCATTTAATATGGAGCGTGAAAAAGCCGAACCCCTGTGGGGCGACCCCTCCTTTCGCATGATCGGCAGCACCGCCACCGAAGCCGACATCACCATCAACCATCTTCATGTCAACACCCGGTATGTGAAAGAAGACATCAACGTGGTACTCCCCCTCCAGCGCTTTTTAGAATTCGAGCAGGAGGGCGTCATCGGTAAATTCGCCCCCACCAGCTATTCCATTTACGGATATCAGATGGACCCCACCGCCCTGATGGAGTCGACCATGCCGGCCATTGCGGCGCACATGAAAGAAGAAGGCGTGGATGCGGCCGTGCTCACCCCCACCTGACCGCTGTGCTGCCGGTCCGTGGGACTGGTGGCCCGGTACCTGGAGGAATCCGGGTTTTCCACGGTGATGCTCTCCATGATCCCGGAATACAACCGGGAAATCGGCATTCCCCGAATCGCTGCCATCGAATACCCCTTCGGCCGTCCGGTGGGCCGGGTCCACGACCGGGAGGGACAGCGGGCCGTTCTTTTAAAGACACTCGACGTTTTCGAAAAAGCCGCCGCCCCGGGCACGGTCATTCACCTTCCCTTCACCTGGCCCGAAGACCCCAAAGAAACCGACTGGCATCCGCCCGAACCGTCTCCGGTCATTCAACTCTTTTTCAAGAAATAACAGGAGAGACGCCATGACCCTGAACCAGCCCGAACTGACCGGAAAAGCACTCGGGATCCTGAGAAATCCCGCCACATTCGAGTGGTATTTCATCCCGTTGCTGGCCTTTGTGATCTACATTTACTTCGATGGGGGCCATGCTGGCCGGATTTGCGGGACTGTTAGGATGGATTTGACCTTTTTATGAATTTCTGTTGACGGAAAATATTGCCGGGTATATGGATTCCGGTCAGGTTTTTATAAAGTGCTTTAACCATTACCCTTAACCCTTCAGCACCGCATTCACTGCCATGAAATCCTTTTCCGGCTCCCGAGCCGGTCTGTTGCTGCTCCCCGTTGCTTCCGCAGCCATCGTCATCGCCCAGGAACTGCTCATCCGTCGAAGCCTGCCCGGACTGATCGAATGGCTCCGCATGCATCCCGCGCCCTTTGCCGTCAATGTCCTGCTGGCCGCCGTAATTTTTTCCACGATGATCGGCCTTACGGGAAGAACCATTGCCGGGCTGATCACCGGCGCTGGGCTCATGATGGTCCTGGCCACCGTAAATGTCTTTAAACTCATGATCCTCCATGATCCCTTCTTTGCCTGGGACCTGCTCTACATCCGCCAGATGGGCGCATTGGGAACCGCCCTGGTGTCGGGGCACATCCTTTTGATCGCCGGGCTCTGCGCACTGGCGCTTTTCCTGTTTACCCTCTATCGATTCTGGAAAAAACCCCGCCGGGTGCGGATCAAGATCCGGCTGCTTTTCCTTGGCGTGGCCGCCCTCCTGGCAGGCGTGTTCGTCTTAAACACCACCAATACCGCTTCTCTTTTCGGAATCCAGAACATCAACTGGGATCAGACCCGGAATTATGATGCCAACGGTTTTCTGCTGGCCTTTTCCATGAACATTACGCCGGCGCTGATCACCAGACCCGAGGGTTACAGCAGGGACATGGTGGCCCGCCTGGTGGAAGGCGCCGAATCCAGCCGGGCCGCACCGGAACCAAACCCGGAGCCGGTCAGCCTGGTGATCGTCATGAGCGAAGGATTTTCCCGCCTGGTCGGCGCAAGCTACCAGGCATCGGATG
Source organism: uncultured delta proteobacterium (assembly GCA_963826785.1). GTDB lineage: Bacteria > Desulfobacterota > Desulfobacteria > Desulfobacterales > Desulfosalsimonadaceae > CAWGYD01. The sequence goes on along the minus strand of CAWGYD010000006.1, from coordinate 486,569 downwards.
ATCCGTACCGGAATATCGACCGGCTGTCGGCCCGGTTCCCGGAATTCACCCTGATATCCCCCACTTTTGCGGGCAACACCAGCCTGGCGGAATTCGAAGTGCTCACCGGGCTGTCCAACGCCTTTCTTCCCCCCGGGGCCATTCCCTTTGATCATTACCTGCGCCGGCCCACCCCTTCCCTGGTTTCCGTGCTCAAGGACAGAGGGTATGAAACAGTGGCGATGCACCCGTTTCACGCCTGGTTCTGGCACCGCGACCGGGTCTATCCCAACCTGGGGTTTGAGCGGTTTATTTCGCTGGAAGATTTCGAAGGGGCACCCACGAGGGGGAAGTTCGTGTCGGATGCGGCCCTGGTGGACAAGATGATCGACGTCATCGATGCGGCCAAGGGGCCGTATATGCTTTATGCGGTCTCCATGGAAAACCACATGCCTTATCTGCCGGATGCATTTAATTCCGATGTGGTGGGGGTCAAGTCCGACTACCCCGAACGGCTCAACCAGGAGCTGTCCACCTATCTGACCGGCATCCGGGATGCGGACCGGGCACTGGGGCAGTTGACCCGATACCTGAGCACCCGCCCGGAGCCGGTGATCCTGCTTTTTTTCGGTGACCACCAGCCCAACATCGGGCCGGCATTCTATCATCTTTCCGGAATACTCAAACAGGGGCTGGAGATGGACCTGCAGCTTTCCCGGGTGCCGGCGCTCCTCTGGTCAAACCGCAAAGGACTTCTCCATACCGAAGACCTGGTCCGGCAGATCAGCCCGTCCTACATTCCGGGCATCCTGCTTCGGCAGATGGGCATTACCCTGCCGCCCCAAATGCTGTTTTCCGAAAAAGGGCTTTCAGATTACCCGGTGATCCACCGCAATCTGGTGACCGATCACGGCGGCCATCCATCGACCTTTTTGAGCCACCGGCAGGACCCCTTCCTGAAAAATCTTGAAATCCTGACCTACGATATCCTTTTCGGCAAGCAGTTCAGCAGCGATTTTTAGCTTTTATACAACGGCATCCAAAGGAACTTGACTCGGTAAAGCGATTTTCTCCGTTTATCTTTTGATTTTTCACCGGTCCGACACCCCCCCTGCCCCCCCTCGAGGGGGGAATAAAAAGGTGCCGCCGGTGACTGTCTAAAATTCCTTTCTGCAAAACATACCCCTGACCGCCTCGATGGGGAATTTAATCGTCATTTCAAGATCTAATCCCCCCTTGAGGGGGGAATTAAAGGGGGGTGTGCCGTCTGGGGCCGTTAGGATTCGAAAGCGCCTTCCTGCAAAAACACCGTGCTCGGGGTGGGGAGCTGTTTACGATCCTTGCGATAAAATTTCAGTTGGCTTGCCCGACGCTTTTTCCGCCATTCAACCGATCTGCTTGAGAATTTTGGGCGGTTCGCGCTTGGGCATCTCGGGAATCATGGTCGGATAGCCCACGATAAGGGGAGCCACGATGCGGTGGGCCGGCGTCAGGCCCAGCTCTTCCCGGGTCTTCGCATCCCGGATGTTTCCGCCCAGGTCCACCCAGCAGGTGCCCAATCCCCGGGCGGCGGCGGAAAACATGAAATAGGCCGCGGCCAGCCCGCAGTCCACATAGAGCGACCGGACGGACACCTCGCCGGTGATCAGGACCAGGCAGGGCGCGTTGTAGAACACGTTGAACTCCGCAAGGCGCAGCACCGATTCATATTTTTGGATGGGTGCATCCGGGTTTTTCTCGATGTCTTCCAGAAATGCCGCCTTGCTCTCACGCGAGAGCCGGCCGATCATCTCCCGGCTGCGGATGACCGCAAACTGCCAGGGCTGACCGTTTCCGGCACTCGGCGCCATGCAGGTCTCCGCAATGATTTCCGATATGACCGATTCGGGCACCTCCCGATCCTCAAAATGCCGGACCGCCCGGCGTTTTTTCAGCAGTTCATCGTAGGCCATCATATCCGTTCTCCTTTTCAGTCGTAAAAAAAGCGGGGCATGTTCTTGTCATTCTTTCCTGTTTCAGGGTAATGATACCCGCTTACGATGTCAATCATGATGCCTCGTTTCATTTCTATCAGAAATTGATAAATCCGGTGTGGTTGTTTATAGTAATGCAGTCGATGCAATGGACGATTCTAACAAGAAAGGATAGACGTGCGGATCACTCTCATTTTCCTGCTGCTGATTCTTCCGGTCCGGTTTGCCGCCGGGATGGAAACCGTGATTTCCCCGCCGGATCAACCGGTCCACACCGGAGATCTGGCGGAGTTGTCCATCTGCCGGCTCAATTCCGAAGCGGAACCGGCATCCGCGGTGCTGCCCCCGCGCATTACCTGCCGCGTGCCGGCGCTGCCCTCGGCCAGTTTTGTCGCCACCGCGGTGGAGCCCAAGGCGCAATCGGCCCTGCTCGAAAAAAATCAGTATCTGTGCGGCCGGTATGCCTTTCTGGTGCCCGACGGCCTTACCGGTCCGGTCCGGCTGGAATTTCCTGAGTGGCCGTCCGCAGGCGCGATGCTCTATGTGCTCCCCGCTGCTTTTCCGGGAACGCGTGGCGCGGAAACCCAGGGTGGCCCGTCAGAGGAGGCGGACGTCACCCTGGAATCGCTGTCCACCCTGTATCAGCCCTACCTGGTGAATTTGAGCGCCTACCAGCCCATGTACTTCCTGGTGGGAACCGACCCGAAGAAGAGCAAATTCCAGATCAGTCTGAAATACCGGCTGCTGAATACCGGGGGATCGTTCATCTCCAGGCACCCTTCCCTGCGGGGAATTTACATGGCCTATACCCAGACCTCCTTCTGGGACCTGAAAGCGGATTCCGCACCGTTTGAAGACACCAGCTACAAGCCCGAACTGTTTTTCGTCACCCCCAATATAAAATTCAGACCTTCATGGATGAAAGGTCTGTTCGTTCAGACGGGGACCCAGCATGAATCCAACGGCCTGGGCGGAGACCAGTCGAGAAGCACCAATTATGCCTATATCAAACCGATGATGATTTTTTTCAATTCCCGCACCCGCTACGGGCTGCTCGTTTCCCCCCGGTTCCAGGCCTATATCGGAAATGACAACGAAACCAATCCCGATCTTGCAGATTACAGGGGATATGCGGAAATCGAAATAAAAGCGGGCAAGGCCGAAAGACTGGTGGTCGGATCCCTGTTTCGGTTTGCCGACCAGGGCACCTCGGTGCGCGTGGACCTGACCTACCCCATCCATGGGTTCATCTCCAACAACGTCAACCTCTACCTGCAAGCCCAGTACGCCAACATGCTGGCGGAAAGCCTGCTCGATTACCGCAGCCGGACCCATGCGGTGCGGTTCGGGTTCTCCATCGTAAGATAATGGGGGATTCAACGCTTTTGCGGCTTGACCCTCGCCGGGACGCAAAGACTGCGTGGATCATTGAAAATGAGAAAATTCAACGCCTGATTTGCCTGACGGCCTCGACCAGTTCGGGCATGACCTCGGCGGCTTTGCCGGGGATATACACGTCGGAAATGGCGGAAAAGGGGTTTTCGTTGGGATTGATCACGATGACCGCCGCACCCGCGTCCCTGGCTTCAAACGGCAGGTAGGCGGCTGGATAAACCACGCCCGAGGTCCCGATGGCCAGAAGGACATCACATGCTCTGGCCGCAGAAAAAGCCCGGGGGATGTCGCGGACTGTCTCACCGAACATGACCACGTCCGGGCGCATTACCGCCCCGCAGTCGGCGCAGGTCTCCATCATTTCCAGAATAGCGGGAAGGGTAAATCCGGCCATTTTGAAAATCCGTTGCCGGATGTCGTTGATCAATGTCCGCCGGTTCCGGATTTCGGTGCGCGCACAGGCGGTGCAGGACAGACGAAACGCATTGCCGTGAACTTCGATGACATCGCTGCTTCCCGCCTCCTGCTGCAGGTTGTCGATATTCTGGGTGACCACGGTCTTTAAGATGCCCATTTGACCCAGCTCATAGAGGGCCCGGTGCGCCGCATTGGGTTCGGCGGCGTCAAATGCATTCAGCAGCTCCAGGAAAAAAGGGAGCAGTTTTTCCGGATTCCGGGTCAGCACTTCCATTAATCCGCCGGTGGTGCCCACCTCCGCCGGGTTGAGTTTGTCCCAGACCCCGCCGGGATCCCGGAAAGTGGCAATCCCGCTTTCCGCCGATATCCCGGCCCCGCAGGAGGCCACCGCATGTTCGGCGGCGGACAGGATTTCGGCAGCATTCTCAATTTCAGGTATTGTCGTCATCCCTGGCTCCTTTACACCACTCAATTTTTATGATGAAGTCGGAAAAATCATAAATTCGCCCTCCCCGAAAACGTGGGCCGGCCACGATGTATTTGTTTGCAAAAATGGTATGACCATGAAATTTTATAGTCAACCAGAAGCGGTGACGATTCAATATCTTTTCCGGAGACGGCGGTGAAAAAACCCGGTCTGACCCGAACCGAACTCAGCTGGATGCTCTACGATGTGGGCAACAGCGCTTTTGTGCTGGTGGTCGTTACCACCATCATGCCCATTTTTTTCAAGGATATCGCCTCCGCCGGGGTTCCGGATGCGGTCTCCACGGCAAACTGGGGCTTTGCCAATTCGTTTGCATCCCTGATCCTGGCTTTGCTGGCCCCGGTGATGGGCACGTTTGCGGACTACAAGGGCAGCAAGAAGCGTTTCTTCGCTTTTTTTGCCCTCATGGGAATGGCATTCACCCTGCTTCTGCCGGTGGTGGGGGAAGGCGACTGGCGGATGTGCATCTTTTTATTCGTGGCCGCCCGGGTGGGATGGGCCGGGGCCAACATTTTCTATGATTCCTTCATCGTGGATGTGGCCCCCCCCGAGCGGATGGACCGGGTATCCGCCTACGGATATGCGTTCGGATACATCGGGAGCGTGATCCCCTTCCTGGTCATTATCGGCCTGCTCATGTCCGGCTCCGGGGATTCGCCCGGCACGCTTCCCCAGGGGCCTGCAAAGATCGGGTTTGTCATCGTGGCCCTCTGGTGGCTCCTTTTTTCCATCCCCCTGGTCAAAAATGTCCGGCAGGTCCACTTCATCCCGCCTTCTTCCACGCCGGTGGCCGACAGTTTCAGACGGCTGGCCGATACATTTTCGGAAATCCGGCAGCATCGGTCCGTTTTTCTGTTCCTTCTGGCCTATTTTCTCTATATCGACGGGGTGGATACGGTCATCAGCATGGCGGCCGCCTACGGGCGGGACATCGGGCTGGGCGTCGGGCTGCTCATTGCCGTGGTCCTGTTCATCCAGGTCATCGCGTTTCCCTTCGCCGTTCTCTACGGCCGGCTGGCGGAGCGCTTTTCCGCCAAAAGAATGATCATGGCGGGAATCTTCGTCTACTGCATCATCACGCTCATCTCGTTTCTGCTCCCCTCCTTCGACCCGTCCGTCAAGGTGGCCCTTTTCTGGGTCCTCTCCTTTCTGGTGGGGTCTTCCATGGGGGGAATCCAGGCCCTGAGCCGGAGCTATTTCGGGAAGCTGATTCCGCTGGACCGCAGCGCTGAGTTTTTCGGATTCTACAACATTTTCGGCAAGTTTGCCACCATCACCGGCCCCTTTCTCATGGGGGTGGTGGGCATGGCCACCGGACAGTCCCGGTGGGGGATTTTAAGCATCCTGATCCTGTTTGTCGCCGGTGCCTGGGTCCTGTCCCGGGTGGATGGCAAAGCACCGGACGCGTAAGCGCGCCCGGCGCTGTTGCACGGATTGCTTATCGGTGCCGGTGGGAATGTTCGACGTTCTCACCGGGGCGATGCGGCTCCGGGTGGGAGTGGGGATGATCATGATCGGCTTCCCCGTGCCGATGGGTATGGGAATGTATGATGATCCTGCCCTCCCCTTCACAGGCACTGCAGTTCTGGGAACTGATTTTTCCGGTGCCTTCGCATTCGGGGCAGGTTTTCGTTTCCTGTTCGCCGGCATTCATCAGACATCACCTCCTTTTAGCTTCATGATTAAATCTTTATCGGCGTTCCCAGTCCGCGGGCATGCCCACGGCATCTTCATCTGTTTTCGCCGCCCGGACGCCCGGCTTGTCTTCGAGCTGAACCGTGCTGGCCTGGGGGCCCTTATCGCCATCGGTTACAAAAATCCGGACCCCGGTTCCAATTTCCAGCCGGTCAAAATCGTCATTCAACACGCTGTTGCGATGAAAGTAGACTTCCCGGCCGGTGAGGGTTTTGACGAACCCGTATTCGTCTTCCGGAAACATTCGCACCACCAGGGCCGCTTCGTACATATCCGTATGCACCTTGACGTCGCCGTGCTGTTTACCCTTTTGCTTTTTCAACTGCCGCGCCAGGGTCTTGAACGCGTCGGTGACCACCGTGCGCAGCGACTCATGCATCTGTCCCTCTCCGAGTTCCCGGCGGACCACCAACTCCTTTCCGGGCGGAACCCGCACGCCGATGCGAACCCGGTAGGGGTTTCCGGATTTTTGAAATTCCTGCGGCTGCTCCACGGAAACCCGGCAGCTGATGATGCCGTCATGATAACCGTCCAGCTTGGCCGCTTTTTCCCGGATAATGTTTTCGATAAAATCTGTTTTTTCCACATTTCGATAGGTAATTTCCAGCGGAACCCTCATTCTGACACCTCGCTTTATACGTTTATATTGGATTCATCGCTCCAGGGCTTCATGGAGCGGCAAGGGTTCTAAATCATTGGGGACACGAAAACAATGAAAAGACATCAGCGATCCTGTTCGGGGACAAACTTGTCCGGTGGGCTCACCGGAGTCCCATCCCGCCGGGACCGGTAAACGTTTTCATCGGTTTCTTCCCCCCCCATCATAATCTCTTTGTCCGGTTCATGCCGCGCTCTTCTTCCGGGGGTCCGGTCACGACGCTCCCAGGCCACCCGGTCGATGAGAATATTGTCCGTATAATCATGAAAGCCCAGCACGTCCTGGACAATCCGGATCAGGAATTCATGCTCCGTGGGGCTGGGGAGCACCCCGTCAAGGCGGATAACCCCGTTTTCACTGGTGACGACCAGGTCTTGAATCTCCACCGTGCCGTCCTGACGCAGTTCATCCTCGATCATGTCTTTGATTTCCTGATCCGTCAGCTCGTTTGCCGGCGACCCGGTTTCGGATTCGAACTCGTCGGGGTTTTCCACCGCCCTTTGCTCGGGCGGAAGGGAGGCGCACTCGATGCACAGCGTCGTCCAGGGAATCGCTTCCAGGCGTTTTTCACCGATGGGCGCCCCGCAGTTCTCACACTCTCCGAAGCCGCCGGAATCGATTTTGCCAAGGGCCCGGTCTATGGCACCGATTTCGGCATATTCCCGCTCCTGCAGGATATCGAATTCCCGGGCCCGCTGGGCTTTGGCCGCGGTTTCCTCGAATTCGATTTCCGTCTCATGTGACCGGTCCCAGACCGCCTCGGCCTGATCGCGGTCTTCCATGAGCTGTCGCCGCCGGTCCAGGAGTATCTTTTTAAAATCGGCTTCACTGGTCATGTATGATCCCTCCCAATGGGATTTTGGTTTGCGTTTGGGCAAGGGCTGAACAAGATGGATCCCACACCCGTTTTCGTTCTGATGCTCAACCCGCGCCTGATAAAAACATAAGGCATGGTTCATGTGACGTCAAAGGGGGGCGTTTATGCCGCTGGGCGGCGGAAGGGGTGATGTGTGGAGGAGAGATCAAACTCTGAGAAAATACGGCCCGGATACGTGGACCCGCTACTGCGGCCATCCGGCTTCGCCCACCAGCGGCACGAAGCGGACCATGGCCAGAAATTCCTGTTCGTAATCGACTTCAGAGACCCTGCGAATCCGGATCAGTTCCTGCTCCATGGGCCGCGAACCGGCGGGGATCACCAGCCTTCCCCCTACGGCAAGCTGCTCCTTTAAGGGCCTGGGCACTTCCGGAGCGCCCGCCGTCACCACGATGGCATCATAGGGCGCATGCTCGGGCCACCCCAGGGTTCCGTCACCCACCATAAAGACAATGTTGTCGTAGCCCAGTTCCGTCAATCGGCGCACCGCCCTGTCCGAGAGGCTCCGATACCGTTCCACCGTAAAGACCGAATCCACGATGCGGCTTAAAATCGCCACTGCGTATCCCGAGCCGGTGCCGATTTCAAGAACCCGGTCATGGCGTTTCAATTCCAGAAACTGGGTCATGGCCGCCACGATGTAGGGCTGGGATATGGTCTGGCCTTCGCCGATGGGAAGCGGCGAATCCTGGTAGGCGTACTCGGCCTGGGATTCGGGGACAAACGCTTCCCGGGGGACCTCGGCCATGGCCCGCAGGACCGCTTCATCCGTTATCCCCCTGCCCTTGAGATGCTTTTCGAGCATGATCTGCTTCTGTTTTTTGATTCGGGTCATGGCGTTGTTTGCTTTCGAATGGATCGGGCTCAGGAATGCGGGATCTCGTTTTTGAGTTTCTCGCGAATCAGATTAATCTGACTGCCGGCCAGTATCATGTTGATCTGCCGCCGGGTCAGCTGATGGGTCAAGGCATAACGCTCCTTTTTCGCGGCATTCTCCGTCTCGATCTCCATCCCGTTCTTAAGATGGTTTCGCAGGTCCGGAATCCGTATGACATCATCCCTGCCGATCCGTTCATAATCGCCCGGATTTTTAAACGTGAGAGGCAGGATTCCAAAATTGCACAGGTTCTCATGGTGGATGCGGGCAAAGGATTTGGCGATCACCCCCCGTACGCCCAAGAAGCGCGGCCCCAGCGCCGCGTGCTCCCGGCTGGAGCCCTGGCCGTAATTTGCACCGCCCACCACGAAGCTCCCTTTTTTCTGATAGGAAAGGGCCCGTTCATAGAAGGACTCGTCCACCTGGCGGAAAGTGGACTTGCTGATTTCCGGGATATTGCTGCGGTAGGGAAGCGTCTTTAGCCCGGCGGGCATGATCTCATCGGTGGACACGTCATTTCCGGTCTTTAACAGCACCGGGCCTTCAAGGGCTTCCGGCAGGGGATCGAATTCGGGGAGCGGCTTGATGTTCGGCCCCTTCTGAAGCTCAACCGGCGCCTTTTGATCTTCCGGCGGGACCAGAAGCCGGGTGTTGATCCGGATGCCGACGGTTTCGGTCACCTGCGGGTATTTCATATCCATGCTGCGGGGATCGGTGATCTTTCCGAACAGCGCCGACACGGTAGCCGTTTCGGGGCTGCAGAGATAGACCTGATCATTTTTGGTGCCGGACCGGCCCGGAAAATTCCTGGGCACCGTGCGCAGGCTGATGGAGCCCGATGCCGGGGCCTGCCCCATGCCGATGCAGCCGTTGCAGCCGGGCTGGTGAACCCGGGCACCGGCATGCACCAGTTTTTCGATGTAGCCCTGATCCATCAGGTTCTCCAGGATCTGCCGGGAGGCGGGGTTGATATCAAAGGAGACACGGTCATCGATTTTCCGGCCTGCCACGATCAGGGCCGGCACGGCCAGATCCCGGAAGCCCGGATTGGCCGAAGATCCCAGATAGGACTGATAGATTTCCTTTCCCGCCACCGACTCCACGGTCACCACATTGCCGGGGCTGCTGGGCAGGGCGATGAGCGGAACCAGGCCGGACAGATCGATTTCATCATGCTCGTCATATGCGGCATCGGGATCGGCCGTGATCTCCCGCCAGGCATCTTCTCTGCCCTGCATGCGCAAGAAATCCCGGACCGTCCCGTCCGAGGGGAACACGGTGGTGGTGGCCCCCAGTTCCGTCCCCATGTTGGCGATGACATGCCGGTCCATGGCGGTGAGCGATTCCAGGCCGGGGCCGTAATATTCGATGATCCTGCCGAACCCGCCGGACACCCCGTGGCGCCGCAGCATCTCCAGGATCACATCCTTGGCGCTGACCCAGTCGGGCAGCTTCCCGGTAAGCTTTACCCCCATGATTTTGGGCATGGTGATAAAAGTCGGCTCCCCGGCCATGGCCAGTGCCACCTGCAGTCCGCCCGCGCCCATGGCCAGCATGCCCAGCGCACCGGCCGCCGGAGTGTGGCTGTCCGATCCCAGCAGCGTCTTTCCGGGCACGCCGAAGCGCTCCATGTGCAGCGGATGGCTCACCCCGTTGCCGGGACGGCTGTACCACACCCCGAAACGCCGGCAGGCACTGAGCAAAAACAGATGGTCATCCGGGTTCCGGAAATCCTGCTGAACCAGGTTGTGGTCCACATACTGCGCGGACAGCTCCGTCCGGACCCGGTCGATCTGCATGGCTTCAAGCTCCAGCATCACCATGGTGCCGGTGGCGTCCTGGGTCAGGGTCTGATCGATCCTCAGGCCGATTTCGCTGCCCGGCGACATCTCACCGGAAACCAGGTGCGCCTCGATGAGCTTTAGCGCAACGGACTTTTTCATGCAAATCCTCCTTTTTTGAGTCCTCTTCCCAGGGGCGGCAGTCGATAGTCAGTGGTGAACCGATACGTAGTGGCCGAACGAAAACCCGGATATTTGTTCAAGATCAAGGAAGGCGAAAATTTTAACCGCAGGAATACTCGAGGTATTTTGAGGATTAAAATTTGAGCCTGACGCAGATATTGGGCAAATAAACGGTTTTCGTTCAGCCACTTATGCCGGAACCGGAGAGCATCATACACCTGAATACCCGAAGACGGATATGGGGGAAATCCTGCATTTTTACATGCAAGCGGGTCGTATTTATGATCTGGGATCGCACCGGAAATCTCCCTTAATAATGATCCCATGAATGGAAAATGCGGTATTGATGGTTATGTTTTTACGTAAAAGAGGATTTACACATGATTGGCGGGATGAACTATTCAGCAACTGAAATCAAGGAGGATGCCATGAGCGAATTTACATACAAGGGAAAAACGCATCACACGGTGGGAAACTTACCCGAAACCGGGCAAAAAGCGCCGGAATTTATCCTCACCGGGACCGATTTTGAAGATGTCTCGCTGTCTGATCTGTCCGGGAAAAAAATCATTCTAAACATTTTTCCCAGCATCGAAACGCCGGTGTGCGCCGAATCGGTCCGGCGGTTCAACTCGGTGGTCGATCAACTGGACAACACCGTGATCCTCTGTATTTCCAAGGATCTGCCGTTTGCCCACAATCGTTTCAACCTGGAAGAAGGCGTGGACAGCGTCTATTCCCTGTCCGAACTGAGGGACATGGATTTCGGTGAGCGTTTCGGCGTCCGGATTGCCGACGGCCCCCTGGCGGGACTCCTTTCCCGTGCGGTGGTGGTCATCGACGAAAACGGCCGGGTGGTCTATACACAGCAGGTGCCCCGCCTGGAGGAGGAACCGGATTATGAAACCGCCCTGCAGATGCTGCGCACCGCCGGGCCGGACACCACCATCGACCAGATCTGCGAAAGGGCCTTCGACAGCCGCAACTTCAGGCCGATGGAATCAGACGATGCCTGTGATGACGGCCGGTCCGGAAAGATTTAGCGACAGAATTGACTTCCGGCCTGGAGGGCCGAACACTCCCCTTTGCCCCCCTCGAGGGGGAGGTGAGCGATGCTGTGTCCTCTGTTCAGGGACGAACACTAACGCCAGCCCCACTCCCGGAAATATTCGTCTTTAATGGCTTCGGCTTCTGCCCGGGTGAGGGGCTTTCCGGTGAGGTAATCCTTGAATCCGGGATGGGCAAACCATTTTTCGGGAAGTGCTTCGGCGAATTCATCCAGGCCCTGCCCGGCGTTCAACTGCCGGAGCAGGGTCCATATCCGGTCCGCCCGCTGCACCAGATCCTTCGTGGTGGTGGGAATGCCGGTGGCCGCCTCGTAGAGTTTGGCGCACCGGTCTGCGCTGTAGAACCGGTTGACCTGCCCCCGGGCGCAGATCCCCAGTGATCCCAGGATGGCAAACCAGGCATGGGAAAATTTCAAAAGCCGCCCCACATGCAGTTCATCCCGGCCGGGGCCCAGAATCCGGTCCAGCGCGTCATCAGGCACGCCCATCCGCTTGAGATGCTTGGGAAAGACCGACAGGGGTCGCAGGGCGAAATAGGTGGGCGACCCGCCGGACCCCACGTGGGGCCCCCGGGGATCGAGCACCTGGCCCAGTTCCATGGTGCCGAACCGGTCCCAGGGAATCGCCGCCCCCGGACCGGCATAAGGCTGCATCCCCTTGATCACCGGCGGGGCATATTTTTCGGCTTTCGGGCCGAACCGATCAAGAACCGCCGTGATGCCGTCGGCCAGAAGATCGCCGGTCCCTTCACGGTTGGCTGTTTTCTCCGCCCAGAACATCATGGAGGAAAGCGACGTCAGATCGAATTCTGGCTCCCCCGTTTCAAGACGCGCCACGCCGGCATTGTACAAATCCCGCATCAATTTCATCAGTCCGAAAAATTCGAACATGTCCAGGCCCAGGGAATCGAGCACCGTCACCAGCTTGATGGCCTCGGCAGGGTCCTTGATGCCGTAGAGCAGGGGGGTAAACAGGTTGATGGCCGAAGAGGTCTGCTTTTCCAGGCCGGCAAAGGGGCCGTCGGGGATGGAGATGATGTCCTTGCATCCCACCGGGCAGGAAACGCAGGCGGTGCGACGGAGTTTGAATTTTTCATAAACGGCCTTATCCACCACGGGAAAGGCCTTGAGCATGCCCAGATCCTGCCATTCCTGAAGGTAGGGATAGGTTCTGACGGCATCCACGAGCGATTCCACCCGTTTTTCAAACCCTGCAGCGTCGGCTGTCCCCACCGCGCCGCTCCCCCGCACCCCGATGGCCTTGAGGTTTTTTGATCCCATGACCGCGCCGAAGCCGCCCCGGCCCAGGGTAGAGATGGCGTCCACGAAGGCCATGGCCATAACGGAGCGGTTTTCTCCGGCCGGACCGATGGCCAGCACGCCCGCCGAAGCGCCGATGCGCTGACGGAGTCGGTCTCCGGCAGCCTCCACCCCCAGCCCCCACAATGAACCCGCATCGACAATGCGCACCCGGTCATCTTCGATGTCCAGCCAGACCGGGGTTTCGGATCTGCCGGAAATCACGATGTGGTCGTATCCCGCATACTTCATCTGCGCGCCGAAGCGGTACCCTCCGGCCCCGCACCATCCCACCGTTCGGCTGGCCGGCAGCCGGGCCACCGCATAGAGGCGCGAGGAAGAAGGCGCGTCCGTTCCCACCAGGGGACCGGCCCCCAGCACGAACACGCTCTCCGGTGCCAGGGGGTCGACACCCGGCCTCATGTGATCCGCAGCCAGCTTGATGCAGGTACCCAGGCCGCCGATATAATCGCGCATGGCGGCCTCCTCGAGAGGCTGCGTCCGGACCTGCTTTTGCGTCAAATCCACGAACAGAATTTTTCCGGCAAACCCGCCCACTGCCATGTCAATCCCCCTTTTTCCGCCGGGCCAGGGCGCCGAAGAGACACGCCTGGGCACAAATTCCGCAGGCATTGCAATCCTTTGTAAACAGGGCCCGGTAATCCGATGTTTCAAAATCAATGTCAATGCGGGCAACCGACGGCCGGATGCAGCCCGCATAGGCCCGCGAACAGGCCATCCGGCACCGGAGGCAGCCGGAGCACCGGTCTTGGGAATAGGTCATTTCGTAAGCCATTTATAAAACTCCCCGCGCGCAGAAATTTTCAGAAACCGGAAAAAGGCTAATATGAACGACTTCCTTTGACAAGTTCATTTCTCAAACCATCAAGTAATTATACCCTTTTGTAAGTCAGGTTTTTACAGGGTCGCCAAATTTTTCTTGATTAATTCAAATTTTAATTTAAATTATCCATTTGAATTAAGGAGACGACCCATGCGAAAACAACGAAGCGACGGTGTCAAGACCAAAAGCCTCCTGCTGGAAGCCGCCTGCGAAATATTTGCGGCCAAAGGATTCTGGGAGGCGACCATCGGGGAGATCTGCGGAAAGGCCCGGGCCAACATGGCGGCGGTGAACTACCACTTCGGCGGAAAGGAAGCGCTCTATGTGGAAAGCTGGCGCCATGCCTTTAACAGATCATTGAAAGCGTATCCGCCGGACGGCGGCGTCGCGCCGGATGCGCCGGCCGAAGAACGGCTCCGGGGACGGATCCTTTCCTTCATGCGCCGGATTTCAGACCCCCAAAGCCACGCCTTTGACATTGTTCACAAGGAAATGGCCAATCCCACGGGTTTGCTCACCGGCATTCTTCAGGAATCGCTGGAACCGGTGTTCCGCGATCTTTCCGCCCTGGTCAGGGAGCTTCTGGGCGAAGCCGCCACTGAAAAGGAAGTCCGGCTCTGCCAGATGAGCATCCGGGCCCAGTGTTTCGGGCCGATGCTCCGGGAGCGGCGCAGGCGGCTGGCGCCCCCCGGAAAGCCGTCCGTCCCGGTCGAACCCCTCCTGGAGGATGTGGAAACGTTTGCGGACCACGTGACCCGATTCAGCCTGGCCGGCATCCGCGAGATGCGGAAGCACCAGCCCTGGATGGATGAATGAAAAAACAAAACATCCGGAGCGAATCGATCATCCGGATTTAAGATGCCAAGAATCATCGGAGAACAAAATGAAATACATGAAAAAAGGGATGGTTGTTCTGGCCATCATCGTTTTGTTGTTGGGGACGGGGGCCTGGTATGTCCGGAAAAACGGCGAACCGGACGTCCGCTACCGGACCGCACCGGTCACGCGGGGCGATATACGGGTCACCATCAGCGCCACCGGCACCGTGGAGCCGGAGGAGGTGATCGATGTCGGCGCCCGGGTGGCCGGACAGATCCTTTCTTTCGGCAAGGACGTGGACGGCAACGCGGTGGATTACGGTTCGACCATCCAGGCGGGAACCGTGCTGGCCCGGATCGATGACTCGCTTTACCGGTCCGCTGAAGCCCAGGCCGAGGCACAGGTGAAATCCGCCCGGGCGGGCCTTCAGCGCGCCCAGGCCGATCTGGTACAGATGAAATCCAAATTCCGCCAGGCGCAGCTCGACTGGAAACGGGCCCAGAAGCTCGGACCGTCGGAAGCCCTGGCCCAGTCCAGCTATGATGCGTATCAATCCGCCTATGAAACCGCCCAGGCGAATGTCAGCGTGGGGGACGCCGCCATCCTGCAGGCCGAGGCCGCGGTGGCCCAGGCCGAGGCGGGCCTTGAGCAGGCACGGCAGAACCTTGGCTACTGCACCATCACCTCGCCGGTGAACGGGGTGATCATCGACCGGCGGGTCAATATCGGACAGACCGTGGTGGCGAGCCTAAACGCCCCCAGCCTTTTTCTGATCGCCAAGGACCTGACCCGCATGCAGGTCTGGGTGGCCGTCAATGAGGCGGACATCGGCAAGATTCGGCCGGGGCAGCCGGTGACCTTCACCGTGGACGCCTTTCCCGGTGAGACCTTCACCGGAACCGTTCGCAAAGTCCGGCTGAATGCCTCCATGACCCAGAATGTGGTCACCTACACGGTGGAAATCACCACGGACAACTCCAGCGGCCGCCTTCTTCCTTACCTGACGGCCAACGTGGCCTTCGAGATCGGCCGGGTTCAAGACGTCCTGCAGGTGCCCAACACGGCCCTGAGATGGTCCCCTTCGGCAGACCAGGTGGCGCCCGCGCTCAGGGAAGATTTTACAAACGCATCCGAGTCGGCGGCCTCCCCGGAACAGGGCGGCGGGCCGCGCACCGGGCAGGTCTGGGTCCTGAAAGGCCCCTATGTGGAACCGGTGCAGGTGTCTGTTGGCTTGAGCGATGGGGCGATGACGGCGATCAGCGGAAACGGCATTTCAGAAGGGACAAACGTCGTCACCGGCATTCAGTCCCAGCAGAGCGCCGATCAATCCGATGCCCGCAACCCGTTTGCACCGCAATTCCGGCGCCGGAGTTCGTCCGGGAAATCCAAATAATGACAGACCGCTGGAGCGCAGTGTCATGGAATTGATCGAACTGAGCGATATTTACAAAACCTACCCCATGGGCGACGAGGATGTCCCGGTACTCAAAGGGGTTTCCCTGAGTGTCGGCCGGGGTGAATTTGTGGCCCTGATGGGGACCTCGGGTTCGGGGAAGAGCACCCTCATGAACATCCTGGGGTGTCTTGACCTTCCGACCTCGGGCGATTACCGGCTCGAGGGCCAGGAAGTGTCTCAACTGTCATCAGATGAACTGGCGATGCTGCGCAACCGGAAACTCGGTTTTGTTTTCCAGAGCTTCAACCTGCTTCCCCGCACCACCGCCCTTGAAAATGTGGCCATGCCGCTTTCCTACACGGCCGATACCATCTCCGAACGGGAATCCCGTCGGCGGGCCGAAGAAATGCTCTGCCGCCTGGGGCTGAAGGACCGCCTGCACCATGAGCCCTCACGGCTTTCCGGCGGCCAGCAGCAGCGGGTGGCCATCGCCCGCGCCCTGGTCAACCATCCGCCGGTGCTGTTTGCCGACGAACCGACCGGGAACCTCGATTCCCAGACCAGCGCCGAGATTTTAGACATGTTCGGACAGCTCAACGCGACCGACGGCATCACCATCATCATGGTCACCCACGACGCCGAAGTGGCCCGCCACGCCCGGCGGACCATTCACATCCGCGACGGATTGATCATCAACGGGGCGTTTGCCGGCAGCAAGAACCGGGGGCAATCATAACATGAAAATCTACCGCACCATTCGGACGGCGTTAAACGCCCTGCGGCGAAACCCCATGCGGGCCATGCTGACCACCCTGGGGATCGTCATCGGCGTGGGCGCCGTCATCGCCATGATGGAAATCGGCGCGGGTTCCTCGGCCACGGTCCAGAAAACCATCGCCGGCATGGGGGCCAATGTGCTGATGATCCGCTCGGGAACGGCCTCCAGCGGGGGCGTCACCTTCGGCGCGGGAAGCGCCGTAACCCTGACCCCCGAAGATGTCGATGCCATTGTCCAGGAGTGCCCCTCGGTCCGGAACGCGGCCCCCATCGTGCGCGCCCGCACCCAGATCGTCTACGGCAGCCGGAACTGGATTCCCACCTTCATCTACGGGACCACCCCGCAATACCTGGACATCCAGAACTGGCCGGCAATGGCCGAAGGGGACGTGTTCACCGAGCGCGACGTGTTAAACGGAAACAAGGTCTGCCTTTTGGGTCAGACCCTGGTGCGCGAGCTGTTTCTGGGCGCCTCGCCCATCGGCAGGGAAATCCGGATCAACAACGTCTCTTTCCGGGTGGTGGGTGTGCTCGGCAGCAAGGGATCCAACATGATGGGGATGGACCAGGATGATATCGTGGTGGCCCCCTGGACCGCCATCAAGTACCGGGTGACCGGGTCGAGCGTCAGCCAGGGAAACCAGAGCGCCAGTTCCGGCAGTTCCGGCGATTCGGTAAACACCCTGAGCAATCTTTATCCCAGCGCTGCGCCCACCCTCTACCCGGAGCGCTCGGCCGTGCAGGCCGCCGACAATCCCATGCCCATCCGCTTTGCCAACATCGATGAAATCATGTGCTCCGCCCGGAGCGCGGACCAGACGCCCGCAGCCATCGATGAAATCACGACGGTCCTGCGCGAGCGTCACCATATCGGGCCGGAGGCATCGGACGACTTCAATATTCGCGACATGACCGAAATGATCAAGACCCTTTCCACCACTACGCTGCTCATGACCAATCTCTTGTTGTGCGTGGCCATGATCTCCCTGCTGGTGGGGGGCGTGGGCATCATGAACATCATGCTGGTGTCGGTGACCGAGCGGACCCGGGAAATCGGCCTGCGCATGGCGGTTGGCGCACGAAGGCGCGATATCCTGCGCCAGTTCATCGTCGAGGCCGTCGTGCTTTGCCTGGTGGGCGGCGCCCTGGGGATTCTCCTGGGGCACGGCGGGTCCTTTCTGGTGCGGATCACCCTGCACTGGCCGGTGGAAACATCGCCCACCGCCATTGCCGCCGCGGTGATCGTTTCGGCCACTGTGGGCATGGTCTTCGGGTTCTACCCGGCATGGAAAGCGTCCCGGCTGAACCCCATAGAAGCACTGCGCTATGAATAATGCCGGGATTTCAGTGCACCGTTTCTCTATTTCCTGCGCCTGCGCTTCACCAGGTCCGGCATGGGCGCAAGTGTAATGCAACGCATCCGAACAGGAGTTGAACATGTGGTTTTTCAAAACAAGGCCGTCCCGGGTCTTTTCGCGATCTCTGATGGTTCCAATCCTTCTTGGACTCACCCTTTTTGCCGGCTGCATGGCCGGACCGAACTTCAAGCCCCCCAGCCCCGAACTTCCCGACCACTGGGCCGGGCCGGCGCCGGAAGCAACGCCTGCCGGACAGGACCTGGCGAACTGGTGGACGGTTTTTGATGATCCCGTCCTCTCCTCCCTGGAGGCGCGGGCGGTCGAATCGAACCTGGACCTGAAGCAGGCGGTCTCCCGCATCCGCCAGGCCCGGGCAGCCGTCCGCCTGGCCGGCGCCGGAATCACACCCACCGTCAATGCCACCGGCGATTACCGCCACAGCCGGTCCCCGGGGGCACAGACCGCCTCTTCGACCAATGGCGGAATCGGAGCGATCCGGGGCGGAAACATTTCCGATCAGTACCAGACCGGATTCGATGCCGGATGGGAGCTGGATATCTTCGGGGGCGTGCGGCGCGGCATCGAGGCTGCGAATGCCGATCTTCAGGCGGCCGTGGAATCCGAGCGAGACGTGCTGGTTTCGCTTACGGCCGAGGTGGGGGCGGATTACATCAATCTCCGTACACTCCAGCAGCAGATCGCCATCGCCGGCAGAAACCTGGCCGCCCAGGAGCACACCGCCGAACTGACCCGCAAGCGGTTTTCCGCCGGATTTGCCGGCGCACTGGATGTGGCCAATGCCGAAGCCCAGGTGGCGACCACCTCCGCCCGGATACCGACCCTGGAGGCCTCGGCCCGTCAGACCATTTACAGCCTCAGCATCCTCCTGGGGCGGGACCCGGCGGCACTGGTTCCGGAACTGTCGCCGGAACAGGCGATCCCCTCTGCGGTGCCGGCCGTGCCGGTCGGCGTCCCTTCGGATCTCCTGCGGCGGCGGCCGGACATCCGGCTGGCCGAATCGCAGATCCATGCGGCCACCGCCCGAATCGGGGTGGCCACGGCCGACCTGTTCCCGAAATTCACCCTCTCCGGCACGGTCGGCTTCCAGGCGGCCGACTTCGGGTCGATGTTCAATTGGGTTCAGCGGTTCTGGTCCATTGGCCCGGGGATCTCCTGGGCGGCGTTTGACGGCGGAAAGACCCGCGCCAATATCGAGATCCAAAAGGCCCTGCAGGAGCAGAGCGTTCTGGCTTACCGGCAGACCGTGCTCACCGCCCTGCAGGAAGTGGAAAACGCCCTGATCGCCTCGGCAAAGGAAGAAGCACATTACAAGGCGCTGGCCCGGGCGGTTGCCGCCGACCAAAAGGCGGTGAAACTGGCCACCCTGCTCTACACCCAGGGCGAGACCGATTTTTTAAACGTGCTCACGGCCCAGCGCGCCCTCTTTGCCACCGAGGACGCCCTGACTCAGAGCGCCGGCACGCTTTCCATCAATTTGGCCGCCCTGTATAAGGCATTGGGCGGCGGCTGGAACGAAAACGCGCAGGTGCTGAATGTCAATTCAGGTGCAACAGAGGCCAAGATGGCGGTATCCACCCAAAACTGATGGATAAAAAAAATCAGAAAACGGGAGTCAAGAACCGGGAGTCAAGGTGAAAAAATTACATTTGAGCAAATGCATTCCCCCCTCGAGGGGGGCCAGGGGGGTGTCAAGCTGTCGCAAACAAACTCATTCCATTTTGCATCCAAGAGTATGTCCTGAATTCCAATGGAAATCACATTTTGACTGTCTTGCCGGCGCGATCAGTTCCCGCAACCGCTTCCGGCAGGGGCACACTGAGGCAAACGGTGGTTCCTTTACCCGGTGCCGAACGGATCTCCATGTGGCCGCCCAGATGGCTCATTTTTTCCCGGATATCGAACAGCCCGAATCCTTCCCCGGCGGATGGGAGGGCAAATCCCCTGCCGTCATCTGAGACCTCCACCTGAAGGCACTGCCGGCAATTTTTGATGCAAATGCGGATTTGTTCGGAATGGGCATGTTTTACGCTGTTATGGATGAGTTCGTTGATGCTCCGGTACAGGATAATCTTGATCTCATCGGAAAGGTGGTCCATATCGCCTTCAAACCGGGGCCACACCGCCAGCCCATATTTAGAATTTACGGATTCGGCCAGACTTTCCAGTGCTTCCCGGATTCCAAAATCATAGAGCACCGGAGGGCTCAGATCAAAGGTGAGGGTCTTGGTTTCCCTGATGATTTTCTGGATATGCGCCTTGACCTCGGCCAGTTTGCCAAACTCTCCTGATTTTTCCATGGCGCTGATCTGCATGTAGGCGACAAACAGATCCTGTCCGATTTTTTCATGCAGTTGGGAGGCCAATTCCCGACGCTGCCGTTCTTCGGCCATGGATAACTGTACCGACAGCTTCTTCAGGCGGGACTGATAATCGAGCAATTCCGCTTCGGCTTTATCTTTTTGAAGGAGCAGGGCATCAATTTCTGATTTGATGAAAGAGATTCCGTCCAGAACGGATTTTAAATACTGATTTGACGGCACGCGGATTTCAAACTGATTCCGGCCGTCCTTCTGCCAGTCGATGGAATAGATATAATCCAGCACGGCCTCGGAATAGAGCCGTGTGGGCAAAATGCGAAACCGATCCATCATGTTCAGGGCCAGCACCTTGAGTCTACGATGGATATGGCCGGTCGATCCGGTTGAACCCGCCGGCGCCGCACCAGAAGATTCCAAAGGCCCCCCTCGAAGAAGGTCAAGGGCGATATCCAGGGCCTGTTCATAGGTGTTCGCCATGTACACGGGCTTGGCCTTCATGTGGAGCCGCTTGGCCATGTTGAAGCTGATCTTGAACAAAAGAGGGACATTATATATAATCCCACCCAAAAAAATTCCGCTGTTAATGAAATAATCAAAATATATTTTTCGGGCTTTGGAATCCGCTCCTTTGACAGCGGCGTAATCTTCGATTATGACAATCCCGCCCTTTTCTTCAAAATGGGTCAAAATAAAAGCATCGGTAAATTCGATGGAATCGGATATCTCGTGGGAGCGGACATATCCGGCGGCCCTGACCAGGAGAATTTTTTCACCCAGCCGGGCCAGTTCGACCCTGTAGGAACTGTCCGCATGGGGGCTGACAAACACCTCCGGAAAGGCGACCGGCAAACCGGAGTGCCGGCAGAAGCCTGCCTGCCGGAACCAG
Organism: uncultured delta proteobacterium; assembly: GCA_963826785.1. GTDB lineage: Bacteria > Desulfobacterota > Desulfobacteria > Desulfobacterales > Desulfosalsimonadaceae > CAWGYD01. Next base: position 465,463 of record CAWGYD010000006.1, on the reverse strand, counting down.
GCCGGAGAAGGGGGTTTATTTGCCTTGAAAGGGCTCATCACGAGGATATCAATGCTTTCATCATATTTTTGATGCAGGCCTAAATAACAAAAAGTCCTGACAGAAGAAAAAGCGATGTCCGGTTAATCATCTTCACCGGAGACCTCATCCCTATACCAGCAGACGACCACCGGTACGGCCTTAAACATTTTCGGAGCCCGGAACCATCCATTATCTTGTAATTATGACATTTTTTAGCACAGGAACCTTCAAGTGGCAATATCAAATACGAAATTGCGCCCTTTGAAATTTTCAGGCCCGGGCCGGTCTGTTTTTGTCTTTCAATGTATTGACATGAGATGCAATCTTCCTTATAAGGTTGTGTACGCGCCGGAGTGGTGGAATTGGTAGACGCAGAGGACTCAAAATCCTCCGCCCGCAAGGGTGTGCGAGTTCAAGTCTCGCCTCCGGCACCATTTAAGAAATCAAAGGGTTATGGCTAAAGGTCGTGACCCTTTTTTATTTTCATGCGTGCCCCATTTCAAAAATAACCACCGAAAAACCACCCATTTTGGTCTTGAAGATACATTCTGCAGTTGGCCCTTATATTTGCATAACCGCCCAGACGGTGCGAAACGGGTATCGCGCCAGATTTTACAATCTGGTGGGGCTGGCCAATGAACTGGAGCAGGAAAGATGCTCGTCAATGAGCAGGCTCGCCGCCTAATCATCATGGTTCCAGCTGGAGCGCAGCGGGGCATCAGTGTTCAAATAATGTGGGGCGAAAAAGGCATGCATCCGGGCCAAAGCGCCCCAAGTGGCTGTTCGGGGCAGACGCGCTTTTTGCCGTCCCCTGCAGCAGCGAGGTTCTGTGCTGATCGCAATTCCAGCCTCTTTTTTGAGTGATTCTACATCAAGCTTCTGAATCCACTCGGAAAGATTGTCGGTAACCTTATGCAGGTTGGGCACACCATCAAGATTAACGGGTTGAGCCCACGGCATAGGTCGTTTGTTGTCAAGTTCAGAGGCTAAAACCGGATTAGCCAGCATAAGGCTTGCAACTATGATGATTATTGTCGTCCTTTTCATCTGCGCACAGAAGGCTCCGCTAATATTGATTTTATCGGTTGAGAATAGCATACAAGCGTTTAAGACGAATTGATTCAGAAGATTAGAGAATATCCGCCTTTGGTCCGGCTGGCCCAGCCCTACCCGTTCAGATTTCAGCTATGGAGTGGAACTGATGTGGCTTTTCCTGTACTCAGGAATGCCCGATGCGTTCTTATCCATAAAATCCGTTCTTCTCCCGCCCAATCACGATCGCTTTGCCGTATTCATTCCGATGACCGGATAGAGCGGGCAATATCCTGTAAAAGCGGTCATCAGAAAAGTGCCACTGAAAATCAGCAGTAAGGCCCAATTCCCTGGTAATTTGCCCGTCAAAAAAGCCCAAATAATGACAACGGCGGCTATCACCCTTACCAATCTGTCAAGCAATCCTTCATTTACTTTCATTTTAGGCCTCCTGTGATCTTATTGGTTCGATGAGGTGTATCTCTGGAATCAAGCTTCACTATTTACTCTGTTTCATCTTGCCCCTGCTTGTTTTAATAATTCGACAATCTCTTTGTGGTCTCCCACATCACTTTTAATGGCCATAGTCAAAGCAGATTCTCCCTTAAGATCTTTCGCATTTACATCTGCATTATTTGAAATGAGAGCCTTGACTACATCCACTTTTCCATTTAAAGCCGCAAGCATTAGGGCAGTTGTGCCATCATCTTGTTTTGCGTTTACATCTGCCCCCTCAGCCATTAAATATGTGACGATATCCGAGTAACCGTTTTGCGCCGCCCCCATTAGGGCAGTGGTTCCATTATCCATCCTTGCATTCACATCCGTATCACCGTTCAGCAGCAATTCGACAATTTCTTTATGCCCCCTTAAAGCCCCTATCATTAAACAGGTTCTTCCATCCATCCGTTTTGCGTTAATATTTGCGCCATTCGCAATTAGCTCTTTGGCGGCCATAGCGTTGCCAAACATAGCAGCATACATCAAAGCGGATGTCCCGTTATTGGATTGTGAATTTATATTTGCGCCCTTTTCTATCAGCATTCTTACAACCTCTATCTTGCCATTAAGGGCTGCAAACATCAGAACGGTCACATCAAATTTATCTTTTTCGTTCACATCCGCGCCCTTTGCGGTCAACGCGCTAACAACATCAATATCACCGTTGAGGGCTGCAAGCATCAAAGCAGTCTGTCCTGCTGAGTTCTTTGTATTTGCTTTCGTACCTTTAGCCAACAGCTCTTTCACGATATTTTCATGCCCGGAGGAAACCGCAAACATAAGAGCCGTCATGCCATTTTTATTTTGTGCATTCAGATTCGCGCCCTTGGCCAGCAGCAATCTGGCAAAATCGCCGTTCCCATTACAAGCCGCTAACATCAAAGCAGTCACGCCATCATTTGCTTTTGCGTTTACATCGGCGCCATTTAAAATCAATTCATTGAAAACATTCATATGGCCTGCCCAAGTCGCTAACATCAGAGCAGTCCATCCTGTATCTGTTTTTGCGTTAAAATTTGCGCCATTGAGCATTAGATCTTTAATAACTTGAACATCGCCTTCCTTCGCGGCTTGGAATAAAATCTCTTTACTTGAATCGCTTGTATAAACCGGAGATGATGCAAAGAAAACCAACACAGGCAATGATCAATCCTTGTTGAATAGTAATAATTTGATTTCGTATCATAAAATTATCAACTCTTCGATCAGAAGATGCTTTTACAATTTACTATATCATAAGTAATTAATCATCAGAAAGAAGTTCCAAATTTCCGATCTGCTTCTGTCCACCCGATATAATCATACCTTTCCGCCCAGAACGTGCATCGCTTTTTTGCACGGGGTGCATTTGGTCATTGGAATTTTCCGGGACTGCATGAAAAATTGCAGTGTGTCTTTTCTTGTGGTATTGTACCGCCTTAAAATGGAGAACGACGGATCTGTATCGCGGCATGAAGTGGCTGGTTAACCAGGAAAGGGATTTCAACAGATGAACAATCGCGCATATATTCGGTCTACCGGGATGTATGTTCCCGACACAGTGGTTAAAAATAACGACCTGGCCCAATTGATGGAGACCAGCGACGAATGGATCCAAAAGCGGTCCGGCATCCGGGAGCGCCGCTATGCCGATAAAGGAGACCGGTGTTCGGACCTGGCCCTGCGCGCGGTGAAAAACATGCTTTCCAAGGGCGCGGTAAAAGAAGAGGAGATCGACTGCATCATCTATGCGACCCTGAGCCCTGACTTTCATTTTCCGGGTGCGGGGGTGTTTCTTCAGGACAAGCTGGGATGGGCGGAGCGCCACATCCCCTGCTATGACATCCGCCAGCAGTGCAGCGGATTTATCTACGGCCTGCAGATGGCCCAGGCGTTTGTCGAGACGGGAATGTATGAAAACGTTTTGCTGATGGGGGCCGAACTTCATTCCAATGCCCTGGAATACAATGACCGGGGCCGGGCCGTCACCGTCCTGTTCGGAGACGGCGCCGCCTGTGCGGTGATTTCAAAGGCAGTGGATGAAAAATCCATGATCCTGAGCACCCGGGTGCACGCGGATGGAAAAGGGGCGCTAAACGGCGTTCACCTGATCCTGTTCGATATCGGCAGAAAACCCATCGTCTATTATGACCCTTCAGATGAATCTCAAAACCAGGTCCTGTTTCCGGAGATGCCCAACCCGAAAAACCTGTTTGCCAACGCGGTGCGTCGCATGGCTGAAGTGAGCCTCTCCAGCCTGGAAAACCTGGGCCTGACCGCTGCGGATGTCGACTGGGTCCTGCCCCATCAGGCCAACAAACGCATCAACGACATGGCCGCCCAGTACATGGGCATTCCCGAAGAAAAGGTGCTGGCCAATATCCATAAATACGGCAACACCACCGCGGCCACCATCCCCCTGCTGCTGGATGAATACACCGTCAACGGCACCATCAAGCGCGGCGATCTGATCCTGATGGTGGGGTTCGGCTCCGGTTTCACCTGGGGGGCGGGCATCGCCCGATACTAAGAAATGATCGCCATGCCCGCTTTCGGGTGTGGCGATTTGGCTTTAGTTCATGGTTTTGAGCGCGAGTCCATCGTCTGCCGCCAGGGGCACTTTCATGTGCACGGTCGTGCCGTTGCCCGGGGTGGAAACAATCTTTAGCCTGCCGCCCAGATGGCTCAGTTTTTCACGGATATCGAACAGTCCATACCCGCTGCCGGATTCACTGTTTCCAGCCGAAGGGTCGGTATCAAACCCATCTCCATCATCACTGACCGACACCTCCACAACACCCCCGTGACTGCGGATATCGATGCGCACCTGATCCGAACGGGCGTGTTTGACCGCATTATGCACCAGTTCCTTGATATTGCGGTACAGGATGATTTTCATATCGCCCGCAATGGCCTCCATATCGCCCTGAAATCGCGGCTCTACCTGCAGATTGTGCCGGGAATGGATGGTGTCCGCCAGGCATTCCACCGCCTCCTTCAGTCCGAGATCATAGAGGACCGGCGGACTCAAATCAAAAGTCATCGTCCGGATTCTGCTGATCATGGCCAGCTGATTATCCTTGATTTTTTTGATCGCTTCCCCCGTTTCGGGATGATCTTGGACTTTTTTTTCGAGGGCATTCAACTGCAGGATCGTCACGAACAGCTCCTGGCCGATCTCCTCGTGCAGCCTGGAGGCCAGTTCCCGCCGCTGCTTTTCTTCAGTCATGGACAGCTGGATGGAGAGCCGCTGGAGCTTTGACTGGTATTGCAGCAGCCGATTTTCCACCTGCAGCCGCTCTTTGATCAGCAGGTCAAGTTCGGATTTGGTGCGGCCGATCGCGTCAAAAACCTTTCGAAAGTGGCGGTTTTCATATGTGCGGCTGTCGATGAAATTAATTCCTTCCCGCTGCCAGTCGATGGATTCAATATAATCGAGCAAGGCCGCGGCGCACCGGCATGTCAGCATTTCATAGAACCGGTTCAGCAGACGAGAAAAAAACCGCAGCGGACGTGTGGCTGAAGATACGGATGGGGCGCGAATTGAATCTTTTTCATGCCGGGCAATGATTTTGAGCGCAAGTGCAATTGCCTGTTCATACGTATCCACCGCGTAGGCCGGTTTGCGGTCGAAATGAAGCCTGCGGGCCAGGTTAAAGCTGATTCTCGGCAGCGGCGCCAGGTGATACAGCACCCCGCCGATAAAGTTGCGGGTTCGAAAATAGTCGAAATACTTTTTCCGGGCCGCAAAGTCTGCGCCCTTGACTTTGGCATAATCCTCGATCACCACCAGCCCGATATCCGGATCAAAGTTGCGGGATATAAATTCATCGGAAAATGCCAGGGTCCGGGTCATCTGGGCGGCCACGACAAAACCCGTGGCCCTGAGCAGGAGGATCCGGTCTCCCAGTTTGGCGATTTCGAGGCGGTATCCGCCGGCCGGATCAATGCCCGTCAACACTTCCGGGTACGTTACCGGCAGATTGGAAAAGGAGCACCGGCTGCGGGTCTGAAACCATGCCGGGGGATAATTTGCGTCAATGGGCATTTATGCGCTCGGGTGATCTGTAGAAAAAGTTAGCTGCAGCCGCCGATTTAAATTTTAACTAAATGCACTCAAGCCGGCCTTCAACGCGGATTGCGCTTCGTCGACCATGCGCCCGACCAGTTGCGCCACCGTGGGAATATCCCGGATGCGGCCCACGGACTGGCCGATGGTGAGCATGGCCTCCTCGGCATTGCCGTCCTTCCAGACCTGTTTTGCCCGCTCCCCGGAGATCAGGGGAAGCAGTTCGGACAGGTCCCCCCCTTTTTCCTCCACTTCGGCGATCTTTTTCATGATGTCGTTTCGAAGCGCCCGCACCTGCAGACCGAACCCGGCCAGCAGGGACTGGAGCTGAAGCGCGGTATCGGATTCGCCTTTTTCAAGGAGCACCTTGTAGATGTTGGGATGCACCCCGCTTTCTTTTGTGGCCAGAAACCGGGTGGCCATCATCACCCCGTCGGCCCCCAGGGACAGGGCTGCGGCCAGGCTTTTGCCGTCGGCCATGCCGCCGGCGGCCAGTACCGGGATATCCACGGACTCCCGCACCCGGGGGACCAGGACCATGGTGGAGACGTTGTCCTTGTGGGGGAATCCGCCTTCCTCGAAACCGGCGATGGTGACCGCGTCATAACCCACCTTCTGGGCGTGTACGGCATGCTTCACCGTTCCCACCTTGTGAAGCACCTTCACCCCGGCATCTTTGGCCATGGGGATAAACTCGCCCCCCAGAAAGGAATCCACCGGCGCACCCGCGATTTCAATGGCGGTCACCTTCTTTTCGCAGCACACCGAAAAGAATTCCCGGAGCAGTTCCACGGGGAGCCGGATGGAAGGCATGGTGGTGATATTGACAATAAAGGGGTTTTTTGTCAGCTCCCGGGTGTAATCGATGGCGACGCGCAGTTCGTCAGCCGAATTGTAGTTGCCCGAGGTGAGATTTCCCATGGCCCCGGCGTTGCTGATGGCGGCGGCCAGTTCCGGTTTGGCGATCCACAGCATACCGCCGCACTGGATGGGGTATTTAATGCCGAACAGTTGGGTAATGCGGGTTTTCATCTTTATATTCCTTTTGTCTACAGCATCAGGTTTTTGATATTGGTATCCACCAGAATAAATTCCTCCGGATCATCGCTCATTGCGGTGGTGAAAAATCCCCCCACCAGCAGCCCGGTCTTGCGTTCATAATACCAGCCGCCGGTGACTGCACCGCCCCGGCCAAAACCGGCGCTGACCACGCCGACATCCCACCCTTTCCATTCCTTTACTTCCGCAAAAGTGGCGCCATGGGCGCTTCCTCCGACCTTAACGTTGGACGGCGCCACCCAGAGGGGACCGAGGCGGCCGGGCTGGTAGGGGGTTTTCCGTTTTGTATTCAGCCGCCCGTCCACAATGGTCTTAACCGCTTCTTGCTCCGACGGAACCCGACGGTTTTCTTCATCAAACCCGAAGTCGGTGTGATCCTCATTTTCGAAGGTCACGGTTTCAACGGCATCGAACTGATTTGAACCGGTCTTTGAAAAGGTGACCACCAGGTAAGTCCCGCCCTGCAGATCATAGGTAAGAAATGTGCCCTCCTCTATGGGCGGATGTTCGAAATACGAGCGGATCGAAGAACATCCCCCGCTGGTTCCAATCAGGAACATCGACACGATAAATGTCGCAATGTATCGCCGTAAAAAACACCCCCGGCCCATCAATTTCCTCCCCGGCTGATTTTGAAAATCATATTTTTTAATATATGTTTTAATTGAAAAATATTAATTTTTTCTATCATATGCATCGACCGGGTGCAAGAACTAAACGCTTTGTACGGCGGCTGCGGACTATCCGGGTCCACGGGTTTACAGGCCGAAAAAAAGAGATTATTGCTATAGATCATTGCCCGAACGCAAATGCAGATTCTGGTTCACGGCGTTGCCGGATTTACGAAAGAGAGAAATCCGACTTTTACGGCTTCATCAACAATGGAGTAAGCATCAAGAATTCTGATTGACCGCATCGAATCGGATGATGCCATATTTCGTTCCGGCACTCTCACCAAAAAACAAAAAAGGGGCGTTTCATGAACGCACAATTCAATCGAATCCGGAGTCTCTGTTTGTTTGCCCTGCTGCCGCTGATGGCGGCATCCTGCTCGGTAATCCCCAAGAACATCAGGAGTGAGGCAGTAAAGGATGTGGATTTCAATCAATTGGTCCAGAACGCGGATCAGTATATCGGCAAGACCGTTATCCTGGGGGGCTATATCATCGAGGTCCAGAACATGGCCGATCAGACCCGGCTTCTGGTGCTCCAGACGCCGCTGGGCTATGAAGACCAACCCAAAGCCCGGGATTTGTCCCAGGGCCGGTTTATGGTGGTATATGACGGTTTTCTGGATCCGGCGGTATATGAAAAAAACAGGAAAGTCACCGTGGCCGGAACGGTCAAGGGCGCAGAGAAGCGGAAAATCGACCGCTACACCTATCCTCTCCTGGTAATCAATGCCATCGACCTGTACTTATGGGAGCCGGAAAGTCAGGCGCGCTACTACAATTATCCCTATTACCCGTATTCGCCCTACTATCCCTATCCCTGGCCGAGCCCCGACCCCTTTTGGAGATACCGCCACCCCTATCCCAATGCCTGGTGGTAACCGGAAAAGACGCGTTTTGACGCCCAAACAGCGTCAAGCGGGTTTCGGGACCTGCTCCTGCCGGCAGATTGCGGCGTACTGGCCTGCCAGCAGGGACTGCCAGGCTTCATTTTCCGGCAGACCTGTATCCACGATCACCCGGTGGTCTTCTCCGAGTTCGTCCAGCGGCTCGAAGTTTTTTATAAATTCAGGGAGGTGACGCAAGCGGGCATCCGATAAACCCGCAGCGGAATCCCGCTTCTTGAGCCGGCGCGCAAGTTCTGCTTCATCCGCCCGGCATTCGGCAAAAACCAGGGCGGCACCCGCATTATGCGCGCATTCGGCGGCCATATCGCGCCACTTTCGCCGTGAAAAAGTGGCATCCAGCACCACGGACCGGTTTTTTCGCAGCATTTCCCCTGCCGCATCCATCATTTTGCGATAGATGCTCGTCTTGGATGCCAGATCGTATTTACCCTTTCCATATGCGTTTGGCGTTGAACCTTCTGCCCCTGCAGGCCCGTTTTCTTTGCGGATCTCATCCGTGCTCAGCCGGGGCGTCTCATAGAAATCCGACAGGCGGAGCGCCAGGGTGCTTTTGCCGGAGGCGGGCAGACCGCACACCCCCCAAAGCACGGGACGGTTCATCCGTCGGGCATATCGATGCGCCAGGGTCAGATAAAGATCGATGCGCTTTTTGATCTTGTCCGATGCGACCTGCTCCAGCAGAAAGCAGTTGACCTTGAAGCGCACCATGGCGCGGTAACAGGCATAAAAATCGATCATCCGGTATATCCGGTCATCATCGGCCGCCTGCGCGTAGGCCCGGATCACCTCCAGGGCAGAATCCATCGCGCCCATGGATTCCAGATCCATGAACAGAAAAGCCATGTCCGAAGCCGCGTCGATATACCGGTAGCGGGTGTTGAACTCCACGCAGTCGATGATGTGGATCTGATCCAGAAAATAAACGTGTTCGGATCTTAAATCCCCGTGGCCGTCCCGGATCATGCCGTCTTTTACCCGTCGGGCAAACAGCGCCCGGTTTTCTGCCATGAAGCGGGCGCTCGCATCCCGGATCGTATCCCACCCGGATTCCGGAAAACATTTTCCCGCATGGGGGGCGGTCTGGTCGAAATTTTCCATCACCTGGGCAGATATGGCTTTCCACCGGCCATTGGCCGATATTTCATCGCTCGATCGGGCCCTTTGATAGAAATCAGCCAGGTATCGGCCCAAGTCACGGATCCGGCCGGAAGCGGCCGTGCCTGCCAGGATGTGCGACTGCAGGCTGGCGCCCTCTGGCAGCTGCCGCATCTTCACCGCGTACTCCACCGGATCACCCGATCCGTTCAGGGCAAATCCGCCGCCGGACTCGACGGTGATGGTATCAACCCCCTCATACATTTCAAACGCGAGCCGGCGGTTGAGCGCCACTTCCTGATGGCTGTAATATTTTCGCGATTCTAAGCGGGTAAAATCAAGAAAGCCCAGGTTCAGCGGTTTTTTGAGCTTGTAGACCCAATCACCCGTCAGGAAGACCACCGAGATGGTCGTCTCCCGCTCTTGCAGCCCGGAGACCGCATGGGGATAAAACGCCGGGTCGGCCATGGCCTTTCGGATATGATTGAATGTGTCCATGGGACCGGTCATGCCTTATGCACCCGCAAGTTTCATCCCCAGTACATCTTCCAGTTCGGCCAGGGCCTGTTTTACGGATTCGACCTTGATGGTGGCCATCCCCATCTGCCGTGCCGGCTTCAGGTTCCGGCCAAGATCATCCAGGAAGACCGCCTGCTCCGGGGCGATGCCCAGTTCTTCCAGCACCAGCCGATAGATTCTCGGATCCGGCTTGGCCATCCCGGTTTTGCTCGATTCCACAAACACGTCAAATTCCGCCTTGAATTGGGCCACTTCGGGCGGGGCGTCCGCATCGATCCAGTTGTTGGTAAGGGCGGCCACTTTGAAACCCAAATCGCGCAGCCGGTGAACCGCTTCCAGCATTTCCGGGCGGACGGAAACCGTGTCATAGACCGCCCCCATCAGTTCCCGGCTGGAGATGTCGGCCCCGGCTGCCTGAATTTCCCGGTCAAAGACATCGAAAAACTGATCCAGGGTAAGCTCCCCCCGCTCCAGGCGGGCCCACGCGCCGGCATCGCCGCTGTCCACAATGAGCCGGTTTAAAAAATTGGCGGGCAGTCCGCGCTTTTCCTCAAATGCGGCAAATATCGCCATGGGGGAATCGAGGATCACCCCGCCCAGGTCAAAAATGACTGCCTTGATGGTCATCTGTAAACTCCTGTAAACGCGTAAAAGCCAATTCGCCCGAAGGTCACCGATATCGTGATGACAAGTCCGGTTTTCATTTGTTCAGTGAAATTTTGCGTTCTGTGGTCAGCCGAAACACAGCCTCAATGGTAAATGAAATCCCGATCATCACAAACAGGATCCAGAGTTCATGCGGCGAACGGATTGCCGTCTGCCAGAGCAGGGTCACCAGGGCACCGAGGCAGAGCACCGCCCCGGTCCAGGCCAGCCAGGCCCTGCTCCCGGTTTTGCTGGCCAAAACCGCATTGGCCGCGTTTACCGCTGCAAAGATCAGCAGGAATCCGGCGCTTCCCATGGTGGACATGCTGGACAGGTTGACCAGATTGGCGAGCAGCAGGGTGGAGAGCGACGTGATGATCAGTCCGCCCATCGGTTCATTCCAGGTTTTTCTTTCCAGGAAATCAGGCAATTCCCCGTCTTTGGCGATGATGTAGCTCAGCCGGGCGGCGCCGTAAATTGTGGCATTGATGGCCGAGGCCGTCGACAGCATGGCGGCGATGGCGATGAGCAGAAATCCCTTTTCCCCCAGAAAGGGTTTGGCCGCCTCCGCCAGGGCGTAGTCCTTGGCGGCCACGATCTTGTCGGCGGGAAGGGTCCCCACGGTGACCACCGCGATGAGCACATAGAGGATGATCACAAACACGACCGCCGAATAGAAGGCCCGGGGCAGGGTCTTGGCCGGGGTGCGCACATCCTGGGCGCTGTTGGCGATCAGCTCGAATCCCTCGTAGGCCAGAAAGATGATCATGCCGCCGGCCGCCACGTTCAGGGGGGGCGACCACGCGGACGGCGCCAGCCGGGCGCTGTCGATGCCGGCGATGCCCGCGACAATGAAAAGCACCAGGATGGCCAGCTTGATCAGCACGATCCAGTCCTCCACCTCGCCGATCAGCTTGGCGCTCAGCAGGTTCAAGCCGGTGATGCCGATGATGCTGCCGCTGATCAGGACATGCTTCCAGAACGTCTGTGAGGCCGCCGGAAACAGGGAGGCGCCGTAGCTGCCAAAGGCATAGGCATACAGGGAAAGCATGACGATATAGCTGATCCAGAGCAGGATATTGGTGCTCCCGGTCAGCAGCCCGGGCCCGAATGCCTTGTCCAGGAAGGCCACGGTGCCGCCCTGGCTGGGAAGGGCGACGGAAAGCCGGGTGTAGGAATAGGAGGTGACCAGGGCCACTATCCCCGCGATCAGGAAGGCCGCGGGTGCGCCCCCGCGGGCCAGATCCACCGAAAGCCCCAGCACGGCAAAAATCCCGCCCCCCACCATGCCGCCCACCCCGATGGCGGTGACCTCCCAGTAGCCGATTTTTCCGGAGTCGCTCATTTCTGCGGACCCCGGTAGCATCGCTTGATCTTGAAATCGACAATGGCGCGGCCCAGTGCCGGAAAATAACGATCCAACGCGGTCAGCGCCCGGGCCGTCAATCCGGGAATGATATGGAAACGATTCTGCTCGATCCCCCGGATCACCGCGTCGGCTACCGCCTCGGCGGTCATGACGGGGATGGTCTGGGCCATCATCTTGTTTTCCGGAGTGCGGTCGACATTGACGGCATCCACCATGGGGGAGTCAAATTCCGGCGGGCAGACCAGGTGGAAAGTGATATTCTGCGCCTTGAGCTCCGCGCGCAGGGAGGCGGTCAGGCCGATGACGGCGTGCTTGGAGGCGCAGTAGGCGGCGTAGCCGAACACCCCCATCATCCCGGCCACCGAGGCGATGTTGACGATCCGACCGCCCCCGGATTCTTTGAAAAACGGCAGGACCGCCCGGGTGCAGTGCAGGGTTCCGAAGAAATTGATGTCCATGACCTCCCGGAAGGTATCCGTCCCCTGATGTTCGAAATACCCCTCCCGGAGGATGCCGGCGGAATTGATCAGGATGTGCGGGGTTCCCCATTCACTGGCGATCTGGTTAAATGCCTGTTCCACCGCGTCCGCATCGGCCACATCGCAGGAAAACGTCATGATACGCTGATGGGGAGCGGCGGCGGATCGGATTTCGGCTGCTGTTTCTTCAAGTTTGGCGATGTTTCTTGCCACCAGGGCGATATGGCCGCCCCGGCCGGCCAGCCGGTTGGCCAGCACCCGTCCCACCCCCGATGATCCGCCGGTGATGATGATGTTTTTACCCTCAAAAATATTCATATCGCAGTCCTTAGATGCGCCGCAGCAGAGACCGGGTGAAAAAATAGCCCATATCCTGAAAATAGCGCATGTTGATCAGCTTTTTCAAAGATGCGGCACCCACTGCCGCGGAAAGGTGATATCGGCTTTGGCAAAAAATCTTACAGCCTTGCCAACCGCTCGCCCTGCCGGGCGATCCGGCCTCGGCGCAAAAGCCGGTCCACATGCTTTTCCATGATGGCCCGCTCGCCGAACAGAAAAAATTCCGCCGGCTGCCGGGGCTTGCCATAGACGATCCAGGCCCGGGCGATCTCCGCCAGGGTTTTGGGCGCATCCAGAAAATCGAGCAGCTTCTGGTCCCGCTGATCGATCACCCCGGCATAGGCCCCCCATTTCTCTCCGGGCGGGTTTTCAAAAATACCCGCTTCATGACAGGTCAGCCAAATACTTGCCGGAATGGACTGAAGGCGGGAGATGGAGGCCAGGGTATCCTCGATGCTGGAGAGCGTATCGCCGTACCAGGGGCCAAAGGGGGTGAGGTCATAGTCGCCTAAAAAGAGGATACCGGTCTTTTTGAAATGAAAGGCCAGATGCCCGGGGGTGTGGCCGGGGGTATGGATGATCTCCACCTGCTCCCCGCCCGCCAGGTCAATGATCTCACCGTCTGAAAGCAGCCGGTGGGGCTTTCGGGGCCTGAAATGAAACTGCTGCTCAAAAAAGAGTTTAAAACCTTCCCGCATCTCCCCTGACATGCCATAGGCGTCCAGGAAACCATCCATGCTTTGAAGGGGGAGGGCATCTGCGGCATGAGGTCCACAGGGGCACGTCTTCGAACAGATCGAGATGGGTGAAATGATCCTCATGGGCGTGGCTCAGCCACACCATTTTTACGCCGGGATCTTTTTTGAGCGATATGAGCCTGTCCCTGTCGGCCGCCGGATCGATGAGAATGCCCGCCCCTTCGATGTAGATCGAGTGGCAGTGGGGGTATTTCCCCTTGTTCGGGCCGGGGATGAACCAGATGGGGCCGAAGTGCTTTTCTTCAGGCATTTTCGATTCTCCGTAATGATCCACTGAACAGGTTTGTTTGGAAAAATTATCAGATAAGATGCCAAACTACAAATGCAAATGCGGCCGCAAAGTAAAAAAACGAACGCTTGCTCAATTTATATTGACGAAAAACAAGCTGGCCGGTCAAAAGCCCGCTGGTGAGCCATCTCACCGGGGATATCCTGCCGGGCTGGACCTGCATCAGACGGCGGATGAAAGCGAAAAGTCTGGAACAGCGCCACATGTTTGACCGCTGATCCCCTTGGGGTTAACCTTTTTTGGAGCAGGAATACAAATGGATGGGATAATTTAAAAACAGTCTTGGATGGGAGGGAGAAGCCTGTGGAATGCCGGATGGATCACATCGTGATCAATGTGGAAGATGACGACCGGATGATTGATTTTTATACGCATGTACTTGCGCTGCCGGCCGAACGGATGGCGGAATACCGGGCGGGAAAGGTGCCTTTTCCCTCCGTGCGGTTAAATGCGGACACCATCATCGACCTGTTCCCGAAGTCCATGTGGGGCAAAAACGCACCTTCGGGAAAAGGACGGGAGAACATGAACCACTTCTGCATGGCCATGGACAGAGACGTATGGGAGGACCTGAAGAACCGCCTGGAAAAAAAGGGCATCCCCATCGAAGAAGGCCCGGTCCCCCGCTGGGGAGCGCACGGCGCCGGCACCTCAATCTACTTCAGGGACCCGGAGCATAACCTGATCGAAGCCCGATATTATGAAAAAGACCTGGGGGAACAACAATGCTGCCTCAGTTCATAGACCGCAAAAGCAACAATCCCACCGGCCCTAAGAGGCTTTCGCCTGAACCACCCGGGGATGCAGCGGAATCGACACATCCTTGATCTTGGTCCCCTTGGAGACATAAAGCCGGTCATCTGCGAACTTGAGCAGCTGGTCGGGGCGGAGCACCCCTTTCTCATCCATGGAAGCAATGCCGTAGGTCAAAGAGATGGACAGTTTAACGCCCTTGTAAATCAAGGGATTTTCATCCAAATGTCTTTGAATCCGATCCATCATGGACTCAGACGCCTCGGACCGGGTCTCGGGCAGTATCAGGACGAACTCATCGCCGGCAAACCGGGCCGGGATATCCTCCCGCCGGCTCGACGCTTCCAGATTACGGCCGACATATTTTAAAACCGCATCCCCGCATTCATGCCCGTACCGGTCATTGATCTGCTTAAATCCGTCGATATCGATGAATACCAGGGTCAGGTCGCTGTTGTGACGGCGGGAACGGCTGAATTCCCTGTGAAGCGCATTTTCAAAGGCGCCCCGGTTCAGCAGGCCGGTCAGGGCGTCATGACTTGCGAAAAAATGCAGTCTTTCATGGGCGCAGACATTTGACAGGCACAGGGATATCTTGACCATGAGTTGTTCGAGCAGGGAGGTGTCCATATCCGGATGAAACCGGGTGGAGGTATAATCCCCCAGGTTCAGGCTTCCCGCCAGTTGGCCGTCGACATATACCGGGGCAATGGCCAGAGACCGCATGGGAAGATCACGATCCTGCGGGAAAAATACCGCATAGGGCGTCAGATATTTATTCGCCAGGACCGGCTTGCCGCTGTTTTTAGTGAATTTCTTATAATCGCCGGCGCTGATGAAATTGACTTTCGGCCAGATGACGTCTGCTTCTTCCTGGCTCTTGATCAGGTCCGCCAGACTTGTGCCCTCGATTGCGGTCAGCCAGACATAGGGGATATCGAAGGTGTTGGATACCCCGGTCAGCAGGATATCGAAGAAGTCTCTGAGGCTGGCAATGTTTAAAATGGAGGATTCAATGTCTAAAAACTTGCGGCAGATAGCCTCATTTTCCTTCATGTGCTGCATAACCGCCTCAAAATCATTCATTTTCATGATTTTGAGCAGTTCTGAGCCGTTCATTCGGCAGGGCTGTCCGTTGACATGTTTTCTGCGTTCATATTCTTCGATAAACCGGGAAACAATCTGGTGGGGAAATGGATTCTTTTGCATCAACCTCCTCATCGGCCGTTTAAGAAGGGTGGTCGGAAAACTTCTGAAACACTCGCGAATAAGCAAGCAAAACCGATGCCAAAACCCCGGTTTTAAAGCATTCGATACCGATAATCCGATATCATCTATTGATAACAGAAGCGCTTCGCTGCCCAACACCCTTTTTTCCCACGTGAATACGCAATTTAAAAACGGATCAAAAAATGAAAAATTTTAGAAGTCTGAAGAAAAAGTTAGCCGGTGGCGTCTCAATCGATGCCGAAAAACGGGGGGCGGGTGGATAAAAGAATAAATAATTGTAGACAGGTGTACACTAAAAAGCACTGCCCAAAAGACAATGGCAAACCGGACAGTTTTTGAACGGGTCCCGGGACCGCGGGGCCCGTTCAAAACAAAAGCCTACTCTCCCTTGAACACAGGGGCGCGCTTCTCCAGAAAGGCCGTAAACCCCTCGATGGCATCTTTGGATTGGGAAACGGTCTTGCTTCCTTCCCGCTCCTTTTCCAATCCGGCGTCCATCCCTTCGTAGAGTCCTGCGGTCATGGCATCAAGAACGCAGCGGACCGCAATGGGAGGCCGTTCGGCAATTTTTGCCGCAAAGTCATCGACGGTCTGCCGGAAGGTTTCCAGCGCGGCGATCTGGTGGACCAGTCCCATTTCCAGGGCCTGCGTTGCATCCACCCGCCGGGAAAACAGGATCATGTCCAGCGCTTTGGCCTTGCCCACCACCCGCATCATGCGCTGGGTGCCGCCCCAGCCGGGAATGATGCCCAGGTTGAGTTCGGTCAGGCCGATCTTGGCCTGGGGCGAGTCGATCATGATCCGGAAATGACAGGACAGGGCCAGCTCCAGCCCGCCGCCGTAGGCATGTCCGTTCATGGCGGCGATAATGGGCTTGGAGAAGCGGTCCACCCGGCGCCACAGGGCCTCTCCCTTGGGACCGGTCTCCGGGTTGCCGGCGTCGGTGACGTCAAAACCGGCGGAAAAGCATTTGCTGCCGGAACCGGTGAGAATCACCACCCGGACCTCCTTGTCCTGCTCCACGGCATCGAGCGCCTTTTCAAAGTCGGCCATGGCGGCAAAATTCCAGGTGTTGGCCGGCGGCCGGTTGAAGGTGATGGTGGCGATGTAATCTTTGATGTCGAGTATCATGGTATCGAGCTGCATGGCATTTCTCCTTGAAGATTTAAATCTGTTACCGGTAAGCCCCTTCCCGGATCAGCCGGCTGGGCGCAAAGATCTCCTTGTTGAATTTCCGGGAAAGATTTTCCAGGCGGCCGGCCAACTGGTCGGGTGGCATGGACTTGGCCACCGCGATCAGGCCCATGGGATTTCCGGTGGCGTTGATGATGGCGGTATCCACGTCTTCAAAGGAGCATACGCCCATCTCCACGATCTTGGCCGCCTCATTGGTGTTGACCGCCACCAGGTCCAGGGGATCGAATTTGTCCGTGGCCTTGGATACATCGATGTTCGGGCGGCCGCCGGACCAGTCGAAAAAACCTTTGCCCGTTTTTTTACCCAGTTCCCCCGCCTTGAATTTGGCCATGAGGGTCTTTCCGGGGGCGAAATCCGGGTGAATGGCCTGGGCATAGTAATTGGAGCCGTGCACGTTGATGTCGAGCCCGGTGTAATCCATGGTCTCATAGGGGCCCATGGGCATGCCCAGCTTGCGCATCACCGCATCCACCTGTTCGGGTTCGGCGATTTTTTCATCCAGAATGCAATTCAGCAGGACGGCGCTGGGCGCCTGGACCCGGTTGACGATAAACCCGGGTACGTCCTTGTTCACCCGCACGGGCACCTTGTTGTTTTTGACCACGAATTCATACCCCAGCTGCAGGGTCTCTTCCGAAGTCTGATCCCCCTTGATCACTTCCACCAGCTTCATCAGGACCGCCGGGTTGAAATAGTGCAGGCCCAGCATCTTGTCAGGGCGGCCGGTCACCGAGGCGATTTCCGAAATGCTCATGGTGGAGGTGTTAGAGGCAAACAGGGTGTGGGCGGGCGCGGATTTGTCGATCTGGCGGAAGGTCTCTTTTTTGAGATCCATGATCTCCGGGATGGCCTCGATCACCAGGTCGGCTTCCTTCACCGCCGCATCCAGATCCGTGACAGGGACGAGCAGTTCGGATTTTATCTTTTCGTGATGTTCGGCAGGGACTTTTCCCTTGCTCACCAGCTTGGCCAGACTGTCGTGAATGCGGGAGACCCCTTTTTCCACGAATTCGGGCTTGATGTCCCGCAGAAACACTTTGTATCCATTGATTAGGGCCACTTCTGCGATGCCGTGCCCCATGTCGCCGGCGCCCAGAACCGCAACGGTTTTGATGTCATCGATCTTCATGCTCTTCTCCTCGTATCTGAACAGATTGATGGTTTAGAACGGATGGATTATGATCGGCTCAAAAATATGTATGTCCATTTAAGGAACAAGTCAATTTTAAAAAGAACGAGCGCTCGATTTACTTTAGGAACGAAAAGAAGCGAACCACCCTCAGAAACAAGATTATTCCCGGTGAGGAAGTCCCCCTTTTTCAAAGGGGGATTTAGGGGGATTTTTGTGCAGGCCGTCTTAAATCCCCCCTCGCCCCCCTTTGCGAAAGGGGGGAATCGGACATCAAAGCGCGTTCACGCTGCTCGACTTTCGCGCTATTCTAACGAATCATGTCCTCGATGAGCTTGAGCTTTTTCAACGGCGCCAGCCCCAGCAAAGCCTGGAGGTGCTTGGCGTCCCGGAACCGTTTTTCCTGGCCGTAATCTTTCATGTACCCGATGCCGCCCAGGACCTGGATGCCGTCGGTGGTCAGGTCGCAGGCATCGGCCTGGATACGCACGGCCGCGGCCTCGGCGCTGGCCTGCCATCCGGCGGCGTTTTCATCGGCGGCCCGGCAGGCGGCCGACAGGATCAGATCGCCCGATTTGATCTTGACCACCATGTCGGAAAGCATCATGCGGATTTCCGACCAGTCCAGGATCTTGCGCCCGCCCTGCTTGCGGCCTTTGGTATATTCAAAGGCTTCCCTGAAGGATCCCTTCATGATCCCTAATGACATGGCGGCCGCGGGCAGCTGCATCCGCCCGGCCATTTTGCCAAAGATGGCCGCCCCGCTCCCTTCCCCGCCCAAAAGTTGTGCCGGCGCATCGCCAAAGGTCATGTCCACGGCCGGGCAGGCGTGCAGCCCCAGGCTCATCACCGGGTCGCTCCGGTCCACGCCCTTTGATGCCGGATCGACTAAAAACCAGGAGTAACCGTTGCCGCCGCCGGTGCTTGCCGGGATGAGGGCGTGGCCGGCCATTGCGCCCAGCACCACGTATTCGAGGCGGCCGTTTAACACCCAGTTGCCGTCTTTCTGTTCGGCCCGGGCCAGGTGCGAAATTTCCGCCGGGTTGTTGAACACGGGCAGGGCGATGAGAAATTTTTTGATATCGTCCGAATCTGCGGCAATGGTTTTGACCCGGGCTTGGGCCCCGGCCGCCATCATCAGCTCACAGGCCGCGGTGTGGGTGAACAGAATCCCCCCCAGACTGGCGTCTTCTTTGCAGATGTTGGCAAGCACGATGCACAGCCCGGCCATGCCGTGGCCGATGCCGCCCAGATCCTCGGGGAGCATGACATGGAAGAATTCGAGGTCATGCGCTTTTTTCAGGACCGGATCAAAAAACGGCCCGAAGGGGAATTTGTCATTTGCTTCACGCTGGGGGGCGAGCTCTTTTTTCGCAAACTCGGCGGACGCCTTGTCCAGCAGATTGAGTTCTTTGTCTTTTCCGGCGATCATGAAAGTTCCTCCTGGATATTGTCAATTCCGCTTTTTATCTTTTTGTTATCGGTCAATGATTTTGTCCCCGTCTGCATCGACACCCCCCTAGCCCCCCTCAAGGGGGGAATATATTTGATAACCTTCATTTCGCCTGAGAAAAAATCGGGCAATTTTGCTTCCCTGAGGGGGCGCCCTTTTGCCCCCCTCGAAGAGGGATTTGGATTGGGCTATTTATAATTTTAAGCGGCATGTATGAAATCGTTCTCGTCTCAAAAAAGATAATTCCCCCCTCGAGGGGGGCTAAGGGGGGGTGTCAGGCGGCTTGGACAAGGGTCTTTCATTTTCTTTCATTCTTCAAATATTACGGCTTGGGGAAATTCCGGGGCGATGAGGCATTTAAACAGGTTCAAGCGGTTGAGCTGGTTGGTGCCTTCGTAAATCTGGAGCAGCTTGGCATCCCGCAGGATTTTTTCCGCGCCCCTGTCATGCCGCAGCCCGGCCTGTCCCATCATCTCCAGTGCCATGTGGCAGGTCTTGATGCCGAAATCGGTGGCCGCGAACTTGGAGAGAGACGCCCACCCGGAGGTGCGGTGGATCTCTTCATCGGTCTGGCCATCCATCTGCTTTTTTCGAAACCAGGTGGTGGCCCAGGGTTTTTCCATCAGGGGAGGGACCATTTTTCCCAGCCAGCTGACCGGCATCATCTTGTAATAATAGTACATGGGCTTTTTCTGGATTTCCCGGAAAAAACCATAGATGCTGTTGGCATAATTGGTTTCCGCATAGGAGAGCCGCGACAGGGCGATGTTCTTGTACATCTCCGCCAGCATGCACTGGGCCCATTCGTGGTTGATCAGAAGCTTTCCAGCCACCTCGGTTTCCGAGGCAAACGCCAGGGCCGCCGCATACGCCCCCCGGGCCGCGCCCGTGGCAAATGCCCCCACCCCGGCCCGGGTGGCCGACACCACAAAATCGATCATCTGCATGTTGACTTCCCGGTAGGGCCGGCGGCTGTTGGTCATCTGCTCCGGGGCCATGCACACCAGGTCGTCGGCGACAAAGCAGTCTTTGAAGATCAGTTCACTGGCCGGGCACCCCTTCTGCCCCATCTTGTTTTCCTTGCGGCCGAAGGAAAACCCGGGGGTGCCGGTCTTGACCGCCAGGGCCACCGTGGTATCCGACGGCTTGTCCAGATCCGAGTAGGCGATCACCATGTGCCAGAGAGAGAGATGCCCGTTGGAAATAAAGATTTTGGTGCCGTTTAGCTTATACCCGCCCTCCACCTTTTGGGCATGGCAGGTCACGCTCCCCTTGTCCACCAGGTCGATCTCCTCCACATCGGTGCCGGCCCCGGGCTCCGTGATGGCCAGGGTGATCATGCAGGGCGTATGATTTTTTTCGCCGGCGGCCACCTCCCGGCAGATGCGGTTGATCAGCCGCATGTTCCAGGTGGCGGTGAGGGTGGAAACGCCCAGGTAATGCACCCCGATGAGGTTGGCCATGGCGAGGCACGCCGAGGCGATCTCCTCGATGAAATAGCACATGGAGGGCATGGAATAGCCCCTGCCGCCGAAGATCTTGGGGATCCACATGGTATAAAACCCCCAGTCATTGGCTTTTTCCACGAAGTCCCAGGGGAGAAAATCCGGGTTTTCGTGCAGCTTCCGGTCCAGCTCCAGCGCATAGGGCCGGATCACCTCCTGGTTGAATTTCCGGGCCAGGGCCACCACCTTGCGGGTTTCGCGCACCATCAATGCAGGCATCTTCGGCGCGGCGGGCAGGCTGCAGGTCATGTCTATAAACCGGGGATAGCGGTTGGCGTATTGCTTGACTTCAGATCGGGAAATCATGGGCTGCTCCTGTTCTTGTTTATCCATTCACCAATGGGCAATTCACAATTTTCATTTGATGAATCCATAAAAAATTCAAAGTTCGTCACTCTGGCGAAAGCCGGAGTCTATGACATGCTAAAACTACTGGATTCCGGCTTAAAAAACTGCCGGAATGACGGAGAGGATACGGCAGGCGCCTCGACACCAAATCGATAACCCTTATGTCGGGACGGACCCTTAATTGGCCGGAGCGATCCCCAGCGCCTTTTCCAGTAATTTTTTCCGGTAGACCCACCCCATGACCGTGTAAAACGTCTGGGGCATCAGCCGTTTGAGCAACCAGAAAAACTTGGCATCGGCCTGGGTGAGGACATAGAGCCGGTTTTTCTCGATGGAGGAGATAATGTGGCGGCTGATGTCTTCGGCGCTGCATTTGGATTTGGCGAAAAAGGCCTGGGCCATCTGCCGCTGGCGGTCTTCCGTGCACCGGTACTGGTCCAGCAGATTGGTCTTGAAAAAGGTGGGGCAGACCACGCTCACCCCGATGTTTTCACCGGACAGCTCCACCCGCAGGGTTTCGGACAGCGAAATCACCCCGGCCTTGGTGACGTTGTACGGGGCCATTTCTGCAAGGGAGCAGATGCCCGCCGATGAGGCGATGTTCACAATGTGGCCACCGCCCTGGCGTTTGAACAAGGGGATGAATGTCCGGCACCCGTGGATGACCCCCATGAGATTGATATCGATTTCCCATTTCCAGTCTTCCATGGGGATCTGGTCCACGAAACCGGCCACCGGGACCCCGGCGTTGTTGACGATGATGTCGGCCCCGCCCCATTGCTCGGTTACCGCTCGGGCGAGCGCTTCGATGTCTTCCAGGCGGGCCACATCGCCATGTACCGCCAATCCGGTCCCGCCGGCAGAATCGACATCCCGCGCGGTTTCGTCGGCACGTTCCCGATTGATGTCGCTGACGGCCACCTTCCACCCTTTTTTAGCAAAATCAAGGGCCAGGGTGCGGCCCAGACCGCTGCCGCCGCCTGTAATGACAATCCGTTTTTCCGGAAACTTTTTCATCGGTTCACCCCCAGTGCATCAAATGTATCTCCTGTCACCCCCTCATCCTCCAGCACCCGTTTGATGATCCGGTGGCTGGTGGTCTTGGGAAATTCATCCACAAACCGGATGTAGCGGGGGACGGCATACCTGGCCAGGCGTTCGGAAAGAAATGCCCTGAGCTCCGGCGCGGAGACGCCCTGTCCGTCCACCTTCTTCACCGCAGCCATGATCTCGTCCTCGCTCATCTCGGATGGCACCGCGTAGACGGCCGCGTCTTCCACCGCCGGGTGATCCAGAATGACGTGCTCCACCTCGTAGGCCGACACATTTTCGCCGCTTTTGCGCATCGATTCCGTGTTTCTGCCCACAAAATAGAGAAATCCGTATTCGTCGGACCGGACCAGGTCGCCGGTGCGCAGCCAGCCGTCCCCGGATTTATTCCGGGAGGCATCTTCATTCTTGTAGTAGGCCACACGGCTTTCGCCCGCTTTCATCTTGAACATCAGTTCGCCCACCTGGCCGGCAGGCAGCGGATTGCCGTTTTCATCCGCGATGCGGATCGACTTTGGCGCCGCCGGTGGGCTTGCCCAAAGACCCTACCGGCGCGGTCCCCAGGTTCATGATCCCCTTGCCGCCCGCCGTCCACGGCGCCGTATCCCTCGTACAGGGTGACCCCGAACCGCTTTTCAAAGGGCTCCCACATTTCCGTCGGGCAGGCGGCGGAAAAGACCACCCGCACCCGGTGTTCAGCATCGGTCTTATTTTCCGGCTGCTTCATCAGGATGGGGATGATGGAGCCGATGGTGTTAAACAGGGTGGCATCATATTGCCGGATCTCATCCCAGAACCGGCTGGCGGAAAACTTGCGGGACAGGGCCATGGTGGCTTTTGCGGCCAGGGTCATGGTGGTGGTGATGAACAGGGCATTGCCGTGGCACAAGGGAAGACAGGTGTAGTAGGTGTCTTCCTTTTCAACGAATATATTGCCGAAAAACATCAGCCGCTTGACCGAGGAGGTCCGGTACCGGTAGACCACCCCCTTGGGCGGGCCGGTGGTTCCGGAGGTGTAGATAATCAGGCAGATGTCATCCGGGTTGTGGCCGATGCCGGGGTTTTCCGAAGACAGGTCATAGGCGGGGGACAGCCGTTCGAATTCTCCTGGAATGGGAATGCCTTCGGCCTCTTTTTCAACATCGTCGACGATGACGGTGCGGACCTGTTCAAACCGGGATAAAGCGGGCTGAACCGAATCCAGCAGCTCGGCATCCAGTGCCAGAAACTCGATGTCGCTGTGGTTGACCAGGTAGACCAGGCCGTCGCCCTTGAGCTCCGGGTTGATGGGCACCAGGTACATGCCGATCTTCTGGGCGCCGAAGAAGATATCCAGGAACCGCGGGGAATTGCGCATGAAGATTCCCAGCCCCTTACCCGGCCCGCCCCCGAGGCTGAGCAGGAAATGGGCCGCCCGGTTGGCGTTTTCATCCATCTGCCGGTAGGTGAAGGTTTCATCCCGATACTTTAAAAACAATTTTTCACCCACCTGGCCGGCCCGCCGCTCCAGCAGCTCGGACCAGGAAATATCGGTGCTCTTTCCCCGGCGCTTTTCGCGCATATCCGCAAAAAACCGACCGGCAGCGATCTGCTCGGCCGTCAGGCGCATGACGCTTCTGGCTGCGGCGCCCGCCAGTTTTAATTGCCGGCGCTTGAATTTTTTCGCCAGATCACGGGGCAGCTTTTTTGAGGCCTTTTCCGCTGTTTCATCACTGCTCCGGTGCTCCTCCGTGGGCGCATCGGCATCGGTATAGCACCTGGGGAAGCGAAGGTCTGCGGTCTGGGTCAGGCGCCGGAAAAAATGGCCCGGCGCAAAGGAACGGGCAATGGAAATGGCCCCTTCAGGACACGACACGCCGCAGCATCCGCAGGCGATGCATTCGGTCACGCCTGGGGCGGTGGGAATCAGCCGGGGCAGGCCGGCCCGCCATGCGCCCGGGCGCTTATCCCGCCGGATGGAGCGGGCCGGGCAGATCCAGGTGCAGATGCCGCACTGTTTGCATTTTTGTTCATCAAAAAACAGCTGCCCCGTGGTCATGTCTTCGGCGCTGTTGTAATCCGGAATTTTCGTCCATCGGGAAAATTGAATATCTGTCATGTCATTCCCCCTGTCTTTCGATACGGGGCGGATCGGAAATCTGTCCCGTATACCATTCCACT
Organism: uncultured delta proteobacterium; assembly: GCA_963826785.1. Taxonomy (GTDB): domain Bacteria; phylum Desulfobacterota; class Desulfobacteria; order Desulfobacterales; family Desulfosalsimonadaceae; genus CAWGYD01. The sequence continues at coordinate 440,905 of CAWGYD010000006.1, read as the reverse complement.
TTCTGCACCTCCCGGGGCACCGGGCCGTCCGAGGCCACCCGGGGCCAGCCCACGGCTATGCAGTTGTTGAGCGCATAGGGGTATTTTACCCCGAAGAATTTTTTCCATTTCGGCTGATACATGAGCAGCTTGATCAGCCCGATCCAGCAGGTGGCCGCTCCCATGGAATGGGCGGCGATGATCATGTTCTGGCCGCAGATGCCGATGTCTGTGGCCGGGCACGACACCCCGCGCTTGTCCTCGAAGAGCAGGATGAGGGTGGGCGTCCCGTGAAACACCGGTGCCCGGTCTTCGGCGATGGCTTTAAGCAGACCGAAGGGGACCGGGTGCAGTTCGTTGTGCCGCAGCCGGATGAAAAATTTGGAGATGGGCTTGAGCAGAAGATTGCGCGCCCGGCTCCGGGTGTAATCCAGAATAAACATCATCTGTTTGCAGATTTTAATGGCGTCTTTTTCCATTTCCGCGATGATTTCCGGGCTGTTGACCACCGCAAACCGCCAGGGCTGGCTGTTTCCGGCCGACGGGGCAAAGCGGCCGGCCTCCAGTATCCGCCGGATCATGAAATCGGGAAGGGGGGTTTTCTGAAACGCCCGGGTGCTCCGGCGCCGGAAGATGACTTCCTCCACCGGCGTCCATTGGGACAAGGCCATCTGTTCGGCCGGCTGTTTGACCGTTTGGGCCTCTTTCATGACGCTACTCCTTTTCACCGGTTTTTTTTGCGTAAATAAATGGATTCAAAATCCCGAACCGCGGTTTCCATGTTTTCCCGGCCGTAAACGTCGAGCTTGTTATTGATGGCCAGGGTGGAGAGCAGCATGATCCGGGAAAGGCTTTCCCATGCGATGATGTCGGGATCGAACCGATTGGTGTCGAAAAACCCCCGCCGGGCATCTTCCAGCAGGTTGTTTTTGATGAACTGATGGAGCGCCTGTGAGCACTGGAACCCTTTTTCCCGGATATCGGCATCGATGGCGTACATGGCCTTTAAAATGCAGTTGAACATGTCGATGTCGGGCGAAAGGATCCGTTCCAGGTATTGCAGGTTCAAGGCATGCATGATGCTTTGGTCCGCGTTTTCGGGAAGAAACACGGGATTTGAACTGTAGATGGACAGCCGGAAACCGACCAGGTAGTCCAGGGTGGCCAGCTGGAGCTCTTTTTTTCCGGGAAAATGACTGTAAATCAGGGCCTCGTTCACCCCGGCGGTCTTGGCGATTTTGGCCGTGGTCGCCCGGTCGTAGTTGGTTTTGGCCACCACCTTGATGGTGGCTTCGATCAAAGATTGGCGCCGTTCGTCGGCGGTCATTCGTTTTCTGGGCAAGCGGGCCCTCCATGCAGATTCAAAATTGAAAATTCAAGATTCAAGAGTTCGGACACCCCCCTGCCCCCCTCAAGGGGGGATTTAAAACAAAAGTATCAAGTCTTGAATCCCCCCTTGAGGGGGGCAGGGGGGTGTCAAGGGCCTGTGAACCCACACCATTAATGGGTTTTATATCGATATCGATACCGATTCCGACCCCGTTCAATCACGCTTTCTCCAGGATATGAATACACATGGCCGCCTCGCCGGTGCCGATGGTGCCGCCGCCGTTTTCGGCCATGGCAATGCGGGGTGCATTACCCGCCTGGCGCGCACCGGCTTCGCCCCTCAGCTGGGTTACCAGTTCATAGATCTGGGCCAGGCCGGAGGCGCCGATGGGATGGCCCCGGGCGATCAGTCCGCCGCTGGGGTTGACCGGCAGGCGCCCGGACAGGGCCGTGGCCCCGCTTTCGGCAAAAGCGCCGCCTTGGCCTACGGGGCAGAACCCGAGCTGCTCCGTCTGGTGGAGTTCGCCGAATGCAGTGGCATCATGCACTTCGGCCATCTGGATGTCTTGCGGCCCCACGCCCGCCATTTCATAGGCGGCTTTGGCGGCACGTTTGCTGATGTCGTTTTCCTGCCAGGACCCCGAGCGCAGCACCGAGGCTAAAATCCGCACCGGGCGAACCCCGGAAAGCGTTTTTAAAAATTTTTCCGAGCACAGGATGGCCGCTGCGGCGCCGTCGCCCACCGGGGCGCACATGGCCCGGGTCAGTGGCCAGGCCACCTCGTAATCGGCCAAAACCTCCTCCACGGTCTGGGGAAACGTATACTGGGCCAGGGGATTTAGCGTGGAATTATTGTGGGCCTTGGCGGCGATGACGGCCAGCTGCCGCTGGGTGGTGCCATAGGCCTTCATGTGCTCCCGGGCGCCAAAGGCGTAAAAATCCATGAAGACCGAATGCCCCCCCTTTTTTTCCGGCTTTTGGGGCGCACCTTGCTCCGCCGTTGGCCTTTTCCCTGGCCTGCTGCTTGAGATGCTCGATATACCGGGTGGTGAATTCCACATCCGTTCCGGACATGAACCCCTTCATCATCTGGGTCCGGTCGTTGCTGTAGACTTTTTCCGCGCCAATGGCCAGTACGCAGTCATAGAGCCCGGCCTTAATGGCGGTCCAGGCCCCGTGCAGGGCGGTGCTGGCGCTGGCGCAGGCGTTTTCCACATTAATCATGGGGATCTTTTCCAGGCCGTTGGCGGACAGCGCCACCTGGCCCCGGATGCAGTGCTGGAAATCGGTCATGCCCCATCCGGTATTTGAAAACCAGGCGGCCTCGATGTCTTTCTTTTCCAGGCCGCAATCCTTGAGCACCAGGCCCAGCGCTTCTCCGGACAGATCCTTGATGGATCGCTCCAGGTACTTGCCGAACCGGATCATGGTCGAACCGATAATATAGATGTCTTGACTCATTTTCGACTCCCGGCGATGATCAATTCAGGTGAAGGGATTTCTCAAAAAAACTCGCTATTAAGTAAGCACTTACTTATTTTTTATCCGATTTGCAATATATTTTTAAACGGGTGCTGAGAAATTCCGGCAGGCCGCAGACCCGGCCGTTTTTCAAGGCTGCGGCCGGGGCTTTGCAGGGAGTGGAAATTAAGCCGGATTTAATCGGTTCGCCTGTGGCAAAACGCCTTTATTCTGCTGCGCCCTGCATGTTGATAAACGATTTTGAATACCCGCCGGTGCTGGCCGGGGTGCCGGCGATGCGGGCGAGATAGGCGTCGCCGAGTTCCTTGATGTGGCTGCTGATGTTGTCGAAATAGTTCAGGTGTTCCTGCTCTTCATCGATGATTTCCTCAAAGAGCTTCATGGTGGTGCTGTCCCCGTTTTCCCGGCACACCAGCTGGAACTGGTTGTACCTGTCCACCGTATCGTCCTCCAGGTCGAAATTGAAAGGAAACAGCTGCTCGACCTTCTGGCGTCTTTCGACTTTTCGCCCAAATCCGGCCACCGGCTCCCCGGCGAGTTCCTTGATCCGCTCGGCAAACATTTCCGCATGGCGCATTTCATCGATGGCAATCAGCTTGATATTTTTCGCCAGCTCCCCGTAGTCCATGTCATCGAGGCCATAGTGCTGGTTCATGTACTGGCTGATGGCAAACAGTTCCATCTCCCTTGCTTCGTTGAGCACATCGATGACATTCTGCCTGCGTTCCTCTTTCGATTGTCCGGCCATTGAATTTTCCTCCGAAATTTAGGGTTGGTGATGAAAATGACACTATAATAAGGACCAAAGATGCCGGAGGCAAACTGCAGCCGAAAGGTATGTGCCAGCAGGCATAGGTTGATGTCAGCGCATTCATCGACTCCTGGTTCATTTTGCGCGGCAACGTCGCGCCGGGCCTCATGGGCGGACCCTGTGAAGTAAAGTGAATCCTTTTTTTGACAAGCCGACATGGCGTGGTACAAGATTTGTGAAACATTTACATCGAAGCCGTGCCCGAAAGGATGCCGGCCCCGGCAGATCGGCGTCTTCGGAAACGGCAGTGCGCGTTGAGCCTGTCAACCAAAGGGAGGATGGCGTTATGAAATCAGGAAAGCCGATCTATTATGCGCTGTTGGGTTTGATGGTCATGGCGCTGGCATCCGGCTGTGCCAGCACACCCTTTTCAAAATCGCTGCAGGATGAGGCGCAGGACATCAGCGCCCCCATGGTTACGGAAAACCCGGACCAGTACAAGGGCGATGTCGTGATCTGGGGCGGAACCGTTATCCGGGTGAAGAATATGGCGGATGGCACGGATCTTTATGTTCTCAAGATGCCGCTCGACAGCAGTGACCGGCCGGAATATGCGACGGAATCCGAAGGGCGCTTTATCGCCAAAACGAATAAATACCTCGACCCGGCACTTTACCGCCCGGGAAAACCGGTATCCGTTGCCGGTTCCATCGAAGGAGAAGAAACCCATAAGATCGGACAGATGAATTACCGGTATCCGGTGCTCCTTGTCCGTGAAATTCATTTATGGAGGCCCCAGCGAGAAGCAACAGACTGGATGTGGTACGGTGGTCCCTATTATTACGGCCCTTATATGGGTTTTTATCCGGGTGACGAAATCGGGCCGGATGTGGGTTTCGATGGGAGTGAAGGCTTCGAGGGCGGCGAGGGATTCGAAGGCGGCGAAGGCATGGAGGGGGGCGAAGGCGGCGGCGACCGGGATTGATCCCTCAGTCGCTCAATTGCGGTCCTGTTTACCGCCATCCCGGAAAAACTGAAAACCGGACTTTCCGGGATGGCCCTCAGATACGCCCGCCCCTCATTTGATTTCCCGGCCGCGGGAGGTAAAAGAAACACCCTGCTGAGATTGTGTTCCAATCATGACGGATTCCACAATCGGCGGGTTCATTGGTCGGCCGGATTTCCATTCGACGATGAAATTGGCCCCGGACCCGCCTTTGTTCTCTTTTTGCGGCACAACATATCGTATTGATTCCATAGGTCCTAAATCAACCGCATTGCTTAAATATTTCTCCAGAAGCTTCCCCTTTGAATCAAAATAATCGACCCGGGTGATTTTAAAAGAGTTCTTCGGATCGATATTCCTGATGCTCAACGTCACCGTCAGCAAAAAAGGCATTTCTTGATTGCCGCTGTAAATATGGGAGTAGACCGGCACATAGAGGGCCTGCCCCGCGGATAATCCGGAATTTTCTTCGGCATGCAGCGGCAAAGCGACGCTTAAAAAGACAGCCGGAAGCAGGAATAAATAAAGGCACGGATTTGTTTTTCTCATGATTGATCTCCAATCTTGCTGAAGCTGTAAAAAATAGCCATTGATCACCGGATCCCGTCTTTGCGGGAAAGCCCCACCAAATTCCGGTGCGTCAAAATCCCCTTTTTCCAAAAGGGACTTCTCTTCAAATGTCCCATGAAAACGCTTTTGCTGATATACAATTGTATACTCATTTCGAATTCAAGGCTGTCAAGAAAAAATAAACCCACATATGTTGCGGAAACCACCAATAGAAGATTTCCCGCATCCATTTTTGAATCCCTCTGTCTCCCATGCCCTTTTTGTGATAAAAAGCATCGACAAACGCAGCACCCTCGTGAAATGGTAAGAATCCGACCGGAGATTTGAGATGGCCAGCAGGAAAAAATTTTATGCGGTTGCCCGGGGGCATGTCCCGGGCATCTATACCGAGTGGTTCGGGGAGAAAGGGGCCGAGGCGCAGGTGCGGGGGGTCGCAGGCGCGCGGTTTAAAGGGTTTTATACCCTTCATGAAGCAAAGCAGTGGATGGAGGCGCCGGACAGGGATGCCGCTTCTCCCAAACGGTCAGTAAAAAAGGCGCCGGCGCCGCCGGTTTCCGCCCGTGAAGGCGACATCATCATTTATACGGACGGCGGATGCAGCTGCAATCCCGGCCCTGGCGGTTACGGGGCGGTGATCCTCGATGGCGGCAATCGAAAGGAGCTGTCGGGCGGCTTCTGCCGGACCACCAACAACCGGATGGAGCTTTTTGCCTGCATCGCCGGGCTTCAATCCATTAAAACCCCCTCCCGGGTGACCCTGTACAGCGATTCGAAATACGTGGTCGATGCGGTCAACAAGAAGTGGGCGATCAAATGGCGGTCGAAAAATTGGGTGAAGTGGGACGGCAAACCGGCCTTGAATGCCGATCTGTGGGCACGGCTGCTCGACCTGATCGACACCCACGAGGTCCAATTCATCTGGGTCAAAGGGCATGCGGGCAATACGGAAAACGAACGATGCGACTATCTGGCCACCCGGGCGGCCGCACAAACCGGCCTTCCCCCGGATTCGGGATGTGAAAAATGATGAGCGCCGATCCATAAATGGACGTTAAATGATGATTTAGACGGAAAATACCAGACATGGAAATAAAATTAAGTCCTGTTGAACAAAGAATCCTGGGGGTGCTCATCGAAAAGGAAATGTCCACCCCGGATTATTACCCCATGACCTTCAATGCACTGATCAATGCCTGCAACCAGAAGACCAACCGGGCACCGGTGATGAACCTCAACGACGCGGATGTTGAAAGTGCGCTCAATACCCTTCGCGGCGCACACCTGGTCTGGCAGATCGCCACCCACGGCAGCCGTGTTCCCAAATACGAGCACAACCTGAAGGAGACCGCCGATTTTTCCCGGCGCGAACAGGCGATCATATGCGAACTGCTGCTGCGCGGCCCCCAGACCCCTGGTGAACTGCGGTCCCGCACCACCCGGCTCATCGAGTTCGAAAGCCTCCCTGAGGTGGAGTTTAACCTCCAGAAACTGATGAATCATGAAAAAGGACCGTTCGTCACCCGGCTTCCCCGCCTTCCCGGCCGCAAAGAACACCGCTTTGCACATCTTTTTGGGGACATCGACGAGGCGGCCCTGCAGGAAACCCCCTATGTGGCAGCCGACGGACCGGCCCGGACGGGAACCGGCCAGCGGATGGAAGCGCTCGAAGAAAGGGTTGAGGAATTGACCCGGCGGCTGGACGCCCTGCAGGAGGCATTCGAGACATTCAAACGGCAGTTCGAATAGGGCGGCTTTTCCTCAACCACGGGTGCGCGAACCGGATTTCATTGGTTGGATGTCTATTTCGTCAAAGCAGCCGAGTGCAGCTTCACACACGGCGAGTACCGAGTTCTGTGAGCCAGTATAGAAACGAGATTCCTCCAAACATGCCGCCCAGCAGCGCGACGCCTGGCCAGCCACTAAGCTCAAACACATAACCCGATGACGCAGACCCGACAACACCTCCGAAGAAAAAGCAGGTCATGTACGCTGTCGTTATTCGGCTTCTCGCCTCGGGGTTCAGCGTGTAAATGACGCTCTGGTTCAGGATGTGCGTGCCTTGCTGGCCAATATCAAGCAGTACGACACCGACGATGATGGCGGTAAGGTGCGTACTAAAAACACCCATGATCGCAAACGCGAGAACGACCAGCGCTATCAATACCCCGGTGCCTATCCGTGTGCCGCCATGGTCATGAATGTGCCCTGCGAAGCTTGCGCTCAGGGCGCCAGCAGCGCCGACCAGGCCAAACAAGCCAATGATCGAGTCATTGTACCCATAGGGTGGTCGCGCGAGAAGAAATGCCAGGGCGGTCCAGAATACGCTAAAGGCTGCAAAACCCAAGGCCCCGTAAACGATACGCCGTCTTAGCAATGGCTCATCACGAAACAAAAGAATCACCGAGCCAATCAGGGCCGTATATGACATACGGGTCTCACCTTGGCTCTGTGGCAACATCCTCCACAGCACGGCAGCTTGAACGATCATGCTTACGGCCGCCAGCCCGAATACCACGCGCCAGCCAAAAGCGTCAGCAATGAATCCAGAAACCGTACGAGCCAGCAGAATACCAAGCAGCAGGCCTGCCATAACCCGACCTATGACGGCACCGCGCTGCGCGTCCGCGGCCATGGTCGCAGCAAATGGCACCAGCACTTGTGCGACTACCGACGTAAGGCCGATTGCCAGGCATGCAAGCAGGAAAGAACCAATGCCTGGCGAGATGGCGGCGCCGGCCAGCGCCACCGCTGTTCCTGTGGAAACGACCGTGATTAGTCTCCGTCGTTCAAGCAGATCACCGAGCGGCACGATCAGCCCGAGGCCGATGACGTAGCCTAACTGCGTCATCGTGACAATAAGACCGGTTTTGCCTTCGGAGGTACCGAAGCTTTGAGCCAGCGTGTGCAGCAGCGGTTGCGCGTAATAAAGATTCGCCACGGCCACGCCGGATGCGACAGCCATAACATAAACCAGCAAATCGTTTGGTTTTAAGGGGAGTATCTTCGTCGATGCTTGATAGTCACTATCATGCTGTTGAATCATCAAGTTAAAACTCCTCCAGAGAGGGACGCCCTTTATATTTTTATATTTAATAAACGCGACAGGGCAATGATGTGGTGCAGCGCGCCTGCGCATCTATTCGGAGTTGCATCGACATTCGTTCTCTTGAGAGCAATACGATGATCGGATTTGAAAATGTAAAATATAAAGGGCGTCCCACTTTTTCCTTACCGATCTTTCCATTTTATTGAGGGTTTCTTTTCTAAAAAACCTTTGATTCCGTTTTGAGCATCTTCTGATAAATTATTCAGAACGATGGTATGTTTGGCGAAATGAAATGCTTTATCATCAGCCTGATCCACCTGGGCGTAAAATCCTTGTTTCCCGATGCTCAGAGCAAAACGACTCGCTTCGCTGATTTTTTTGGCCAACTCCTTTGTTATGGAATCCAGTTCTTCCAGTGAAACGACTCTATTGACCAAACCAAGTTCTTTTGCTTCCTGTGCTGGAAACTCCCGTCCGGTTAAAAGCATTTCCATCGCCATTTTACGTCCGACAGCTCTTGATACTGCAACCATAGGCGTTGAGCAAAAAAGTCCGATTTTAACCCCCGGTGTTGAAAATTTTGCATCTTCGCTTGCGATAACCAGATCACACCATGCGGCCAGTTGGCATCCGGCGGCAGTCGCAATTCCCTGTACCTGCGCAATGACCGGCTGCGGTATTTCGTGAATCAATTGCATCATTTTGGTGCACTGATCAAAGATGAATTTATACTCTTTAACTCCTGAATCAACCATTTCAGACAGATTATGTCCTGCACAGAAGTTTTTGCCAGCGGCTTTTATGATGATTACCTTAATCGATTCATCAGAGGATACCCGCGTTAAGGCATCAATCATTTCTTCAATCATTTTTTTGGAAAGCGCATTTATTGTCTTCGGGCTATTTAAGGTAAGGGTGGCGATCGGGCCTTCAGTTGAAAACAGAATTTCGTTGAATGTCATTTTTTCCCTCCTTGAATACCGTTAAAAATCGTATAAAATGAGCTGTATTTAAATCCTAATTCAGGATCGCGGGCAGATATGTGGGGCTTATCCGCAGGTGTCCTTAATGTATTTCACGAACTCCAGCAGCCAGAGCACATCGGCGGCGGCCCGGTGGCGGCGGTTTTCGCTGCAGGTGAAGGTGCAGACATAGTCGGTTATGGTTTTGCAGGGGTCTTTGGCTTTGAGTTGGTGGTTTAAGTAGAGATTTAAATCCTTGATCCGCACCCGGTGGGGGTCGTATCCGGCGTCCGCCAGCAGGCGGTTTTTCCACCGGGTGTCGTACAGGGGTTCATCGGAGTAGACCGCTTTACCCGAAAGCGCTTCCACCATTTTCTGTGCGACAAGCCGTGGGTCTTTGCCGCACCGGCGCAGCTCATCCAAGGTCAGCCCGTGGTATTCAACGCTTTGGGGGCTCCAGTCCGTCCAGCCAGCCATGTGGTCCGGATTCAAAAGATACGACTCAATGGCTTTAGTGCTCTCCCCCCAGGCCACCTCGATGGGGTGGGAGTTTTTGCGCAGGCTGGAGGCCTCAAAATCAATGATAATCATGGCACATATTCTCAGTTGAGTTACCGTATCCTCAATTATTCGGTCATAAAACAAAGCTTGGACAAGGTCAATCGCTAAGGTTTGAAGACTTGTTCAACCCGGCTTCAAGGGGTAATATTCAAAAAGAGACTTCACACTCAGTTTCACAGGGGGACGATACATGCAGGAAAACAAAAACGGCGAACACTACTTTGACCAGGCGGCTGCGGCCTGGGATGAAAAACCGGAACGCATCGCGCTTTCCCGGGCGGTGGCCAGGGCGATCGCCGACCGGGTCGATCTGTCTGATGTCACCACGGCCATGGAATTCGGCTGCGGCACCGGCCTGGTGACCCTTGGCCTTGCGCCGCTTGTGGGCAAAATTGTGGCGGTGGATACATCGGGGAAAATGCTGGAGGCCTTAAACCGGAAAACCCTTGAAAACCGCATCGGCAACATCACCTCCCGGCAGATCGATTTATTTAACGACCCGCTGCCGGAGGACCGGTTCGACCTTGTCTACAGCAGCATGACCCTTCATCACGTACAGGACATTCCCGCCCTGCTCCACATTTTCAACCGCCTGCTGCGCCCGGATGGATACCTGGCCCTGGCGGACCTGGATGCGGAGGACGGCGGATTTCACGGGGAGATTCCGGACGTATTCCATTACGGATTCGACCGGCAGGTCCTGATCCGGCAGATGGAAGGGGCCGGCTTTTCGCAGGTCGAGTTTACCACCGCCCACGTTATGGAAAAAGAACACAGCCGCACCGGTAAACCAGCCCGGTTTCCCGTGTTTCTCGCCACCGGGCGCAAATAAGAAGAAGCTCGAGGTCCGTTGGCGGCAGATTCAAATCTGTTTCATTGATCCTTTCCGGTTGCAGCCCGACTATCTACCCGCCATTTAAACCGGGATACGGCAGATATTTGACAAACAAGCGCTACCGCCGGCTCAGCATCTCAAACAATTCCTTCTTTCCCTTTACCCCCATTTTTTCATAAATCCGTCGCATATACGTCTTTACCGTCGAATCGGAGATGGAAAGCGCTTCGGCGATTTGACGAAAACTTTTACCGTCCAGGGTCTCCGTCAACACCAGATGTTCCCGATCAGATAACAGCAGGCGGATGTTTTCCGGCATCCGGGGCATGCTTTCTTCCGGGATGCCCGAAGGAATCAATCCAACGGAAACGTGCGCTTCTGACCCGATATCCGGACTTGATCCTCCAGGCGTCCGGACCGGCAAGGGGTCACGGCCGGTAACATTTTCTGCGGCCGGAGTGCGCGGGCGGTAATGAAAACGGCCCAGGACATACAGGGTCAGAATGGACAGATTGAGGACCAGCTGCCCGGTCACCACGATCGGTTCGGCCAGATTTGCCAGAGAAGACGCGAGGATCTTGCCGGTGAAGATTCCCAGGCACACCGTCCCCAGACCGATGCCAAAAGCCCTGATGGGATTGGCAAAGCCGAGCAGCAGCGCCAGCAGGGCCAGATCGATGAATCCCACAGACGCCTGCATGGCAAACATGCTCATGTTGATCATCAGCCGCATGTCCTGATGCTGCAGAAGCGAAAACGCGGCCATTCCCAGGACGACGCCGCACACCAGGGTCAGATCGAGATTTTTCCGCGCCAACAGGAGCGCTGCGCCCACGGCCACGATGTAAAAGGGAATTTCAGATCCGGGCAGGTAAGCGGCCGGCTGATAAACCGGCATGATGAAGCTGTACATCAGGCCGCTGACCATATGAAAAATCAAGATAAACGGCAGATAGTGCCACCGGCTGACCGCATCCGGATCATGGCGTGCTTCCGACGGGCGGCGGGCGATCACGGGAATAGAAAGCAGCGGTGCGGCGATCACCGCAAATTCCCAAAAGCCGCCCTTTGGCCAAGCCATCAAGGGGATTGCCAGCAGATTGGCAATGATCAGTCCGCAGGCGGCGCTGGCCAGGGGGGCGGGGCTTTTTCTCAAGGACATGCACGCGCTGATGGCCACGAATGCCCCGCCGATGCCCATAAGGGCCAGCAGGCAGGGGCCGGCGGAAACGCCCCCCAGCGGAAGGGCCAGGGTCAGCAAAACCGTGAGCACGCATAGAGCAGGCGAAAATTTGTCAAAAAGACGGGCCGGGCAGAAAATACCGATCAGCGACAGGGATATGATGTGGGGCGGAAGGAAAAAGGGGGTTGTCTCCGGCAAGCCAATGGCAGACAGCAGCGGTCCATTCATGGCAATGGCCAGCAGCCAGGTTACAAAAGCCCCAAATGAAAGAGCAGGAATCACGTGAGCCAATTCTATTGATCCAATTGAGAATGATCACCTATTAAAACATGGTTTACAAAAAGGCTACAAGAAAAATCAAATAAAGTTGGAAAGTTGACAAAACAGCGACTTGCCCATCCCCAAAGTTATTCGTTATGAAAACAGACAAGATGCTTGAATAAAATCGGTTCCGGCATGTCCGCTGCAGAAGAAAAACTCAAGCAAATTATGATCAATTGATAAGGGGCATTTTAAGACGAATTACCGCTATTCAAATTCAGGGAGGCACCATTATGAACACGTTGAGGGCTTTGATCATTTTCACATGCATGCTGCTGTCGCTCCCCGCCTGCGGCGGCGGGAGCGGAGGAGGCGATGACGCAGCCGGCGGAGGCGCCGCGACCCCGGGGGAAACCGCCGAAATGAAAACGGCCGCAGCTGAGGTGGAGGCAGCCTTTGTCAGCGGCGTTCCCGCAAACGTGCTCACCGCCCTGTCTCCCGAATCCCGGGCCTTTTACGGGGACGGTATCGAGATCATCGCACCCGACATGGTCGCCTTCGGAAACGATTTCAAGACCCGGAAGCTGATCTATGCCACCGAAAATTACGCCGAGTATGCATTTACATCCAATAACGAAACCTACACCGTCGCCTTCGCCCGTCAACAGGATGGCACGTGGAAAATGACGCGGTTTTAAAGGAGAGCGACATGAAAAAAACGTTATGCTTTGCGATTCCGGCACTTGTTCTGCTGGCGGTGATTACCGTGGTGGTCGCCTATAACAACGTGGGGACCCATCCCACCATCAACGGCACGGTGGTGGACAAGTTCGAAGCCAGGGTCAACGCTTCGACCCCTGCATCGAAATTTGCCAATTACATTTTCGTGTTTGACGGCAATGCGGAATTTACGGGTCCTGCCGTGACCAAGCCCGGCAACTGGGATATCGAGGTCAAAAACGAGTCCAAGACCCCCAAAGAATGGGTCAAGCACGGCGGATACGCCGCCGATGAGCCCGAGGTGTTTGCGGCCCTGCGCCACTTCTATGATCCCCAGGGCATAAACGACGGCAAGCGGTATTTGACCAACCGGGGCACCTATTGGGAAGGCCTGGCGGCAAATCCCGGCATTGACGCCAAGAGCTGGGCCATCTCCGACCCACGAAAACGCCTGGAGCTGGCTAAACGGCCTCGACTACATGAAAAAAGCCCTGGAAGAACCGGACACGAAGCTCCGGGACGGCCACATGGCCAAAGCATACCGCTGCCTGGGGGAAACCATGCACCTGCTGGCGGACATGGGGTGCCCGGTGCATGTGCGAAATGACAGCCATGCGCCTTCCATGGCCCTGGGGGTAATGGGAGACCCGGATCCGTATGAATCTTATATGGCCGCATCCGTGGTGACCCTGAAAAAGGACGGGCCGGCCGAGCCGGGCCTGAAAACCGCCTTTTCAAACGCGGTCCGGGCGGAAGACCTGTTTGAAACCCTGTCCGTTTTCACCAATGAGAATTTTTTCACCAATCAGACCATCTCCGGCATGGGGGTGGAACAGATCAGTCCCATTATCGACGATCAGCCGGCCTATCCCCAGCCCAAGCTGGGCGGATTGGAATACATAGCGGAAGAATTTACCTTCTACAAGACGTTTTCCAGCGGCACCAAAGTCAAGATGTGCAAGGATCACAGTTATTTCTGGTTTCGCGGCTATCCCTACATCGACAGCGACTGCGCCGATTCCCAGGCCGACGTGCTGATCCCCAATATCCTGGAAGGGGGGGTCCACCTCATGCGGCTGTTTATTCCCCAGCTGAAAGTTGAAATCGAGGAAATCGACACCAATGAGGGCTATATCCGGGGAACCGTCACCCATACCACCGATGATGAATACCAAACCCCCATTTATTATACCGGTCCGGTGGATATTTTCATGGACTGGGACAAAATCGCCACAGTGGAAGCCGACGGCGGCGATTTCGAGGGGGATATCCCGGGGGTTCCTGAAGGAAAGGAAGTGTCTGCACAAATCCATTTCGGCGGCATTACGGTGGCCTCCGAAAAAAAGAAGCCGGCCCTGACGGCCAACTGGGAGATGCTGCTCTGGTTCGATGACCGGAACAACGAATATTATCCGGCCAATGTCATCCGCATCGACGACTGGGTACCGGCAACCGTCGGTGCGGACGGCAGGGTTACCGTCGATTATACCTTTGCCGATCCGCGTTATCTGATCAATCTTTCCGATACCCACACCGTCACCCATCACATCAAGGGATCGGGCACCTACCTCGACAACCGCCTCGAGATTAAAGGGACCTGGTCGACGGATGCCAAATGGGAGTACCCTTCCGGATCATGCATTAAAACCGGCTTTCAACGGGTAAACGGCAGTTTCACCCTGGCCGGAAAGCATTCCTCCGGATTTTTCTTCAACGATTCAAAAACAAGCCAGGCCACGGCCAGCGTGGTGTGGGAAGAAATCGAGACATGCTATGACGCGGAGGGGGAAGTGACCAACACCTATAAGGAAGATTACAGCTACAGTGACTTGACCCCCCATGCGTCGGTGGACGAGTTCCAGCGGAAATAAGCGGCGGGGGTGATGACGAGGGCGGCGGCGCTTTTCCCGGAGAAACGGCCCAGCTCAAAAGCGCCGCCGATGATGTGGAAGCCGCTTTTTTTAAGCGGAGATCCGGAAGCCCTGGTGTCTGCCATGTCCGACAAAGCAACACGGTAACAGGACGTAAAAAAGCTATATTCAAATCGGCCGTCATCCAAGCGGTGGCGGCCGATTTGCTTTATCTCTTGACCGTGACGGGCTCCCCCTGCACCCCCGCATAGAAGACGATGATCTCGGCCGGCACATCCCCTTCGTTTTTCCCGTAATGCCAGGTGTTCACCACTTCAACAATCGAATCGCCGGCTTTGAGATAGAGGATTTTTTTGTCTTCCGTCACCACGGTCAACTTTCCGCTCACCAGCACCCCCGCATTGATGACCGGATGCTCGTGCAGCGGCAGGGTGGCCCCGGCCGGAATCTTGATTTTCAAAATGGTGATCTCCGGCTGGCCTACTGGATATTCGGGGAGAATCTGGCCGTCCCAGCTTGAAATCGATTTGGCCAACACATCCACTTTGAGCCCGTTTTCGTCCCGCGCGCCTGCGGGGCAGGACAGCAGAACGGCCAGGCAGATGCCGGCAAGCAGCTTTTTTATCCGGGTTTTTTGCCTTTCCATGCCGCTATTCCTTTAACGTTTCTTCTTTTACGTCCCTCACCAGCCAGATGTAGTACATGAACCGTTTATCCCGGGTCTTCTGATAATCGGAAGTGACCTTGTTTTCCGGGTAGATCCCCACGACAAAAACCCCGCCGCCCTCCTCGATGCCGCCGCTGGCGGTGAGGTATTCGCCGTACCGGACCCGCATCAGGGGTGTCTGGCATACCTTTCCCAGGGCAAACAACTCATCCCGGGTGGGCAGCCGCCAGTCCCTGTGATCCCCCAGGCAGCATTCCCGGGTATATTGAACGGCCCCGTCCACATTCTTTTTCAAAGGCGCCACCGCTTTTTCCCACATCAGGCCGCTCTGCAGGTCTGTTATGGTCCCGTCCCCGTTATTTACAAACCGGTCTTCGGCAGCCGCCGGCACAATTGACATCACCAGGAGCGGCAAAATCATCGAAACCAGGATACATGCGTACAGATCGGTATTGCGGAAACCAATTTTCATAAGCGGCATCCTTTTTGAAGGGTTGAAAAAACGTGAATCCCGCAGTAAAAGAGCGGGGATTGTCGGGAGATGGATCCCTATCCGATGGAAAAGAGCGGTGCCGGTGTTATTTTTCGGACAGAAGGTATTTACCGGCAAAAAATACTTTTGGTTTGCCACTATGTAGCATAGGATTTGCTTTCAACGCAATTCCCATTTTATTCGCGTTCTTTTCGCGTTTTGGGTTTACGGGAAAAAACGCTGCACCGGCAAGTTTCGAATCGGCAGAAGCTTTCTATTAGAGGATTTTGAATTCAAATGATCGTGGCGGCGGACAACCTTCAGATCACGCGTCCTGAGATTGCGGCGGCAGTGGAAAACTTCGACCCGGAACCGGTCATGGCCATGGCCAAAGCCTGTGCGGCGGCCGGGGCGGATTGGATCGACATCAATTCGGGGCCGCTTTCCCGTGATCCCGAAAAGAAGATGGTTTTTCTGGTGGAGGCGGTCCAGGCCGCCACGGACCTGCCCCTGATGCTGGATTCGACCAATCCCCGGGCGTTGGAAGCGGGGTTGAAGGCATGCCGCAAGCCTCCTGTGATCAACGGGTTCTCACTGGAGCCGGAAAAAATCGCCCACATCCTGCCCCTGGCCAAAACCCATGCGGCCGACATCATCGGATACCTGCTTTATCCCAATTCCCACGTGCCGGTGGACGCGTCGGACGCCCTGGCCATCGCCCTCGATCTTTACGATGCCTTCCGAACGGCCGGACTGGAGAATTCGGCGCTGATCATCGACCCGGTCATCGCCCCGGTCATCTGGGAAAACGGTCTGCACCACAATCGGGAAATCCTCTCCGTTATCCACCAACTGCCCGATCTGCTGGGATTTCCGGTGCGCACCATCGCCGGCCTGTCCAATTTGACCACCGGCGGCGGCCCCATGGGCAAGCGGCGTCTCCTGGAGCGCACCTTCCTGCCCATGCTGGCCGCATCCGGTCTGAGCATGGTGCTGATGAACGTCTTTCATGAACAAACCGTCACCACCGCCCGGACCTGCACGGCCCTGACCGGAAATAGCATCTTCACCTGGGCCGGACTGGCGGATTGAATTTTTCCGTTTAAGCAAGCGGATCTTTCACCCGGCTATTTCTGCTGCAGACTTGAAATAAAGGCATTGGATGTTTCTATGGAGGTGTTCATCTGGTCGATCAAGTCTGCGATATCGCCCTTGAGCCCCGAAAACTCGGTTTTCAATGATCCGATTGCCTGAGCGTTGAGGTTGTGTTTTAAAAATAAGACATTGTCTTCGAATTTTTCCAGCACCGGCTGCATGCTTTTCTCCGCCCGCCGCATGCTGGAAAGCATCTTCCGGTACTGCACACGGGTTTCTTCCAGCCGCCGGGCGCTGATCCGTTTCAGCTCGGGGCTTTGATAGCGGTCGAGTTCGTCTTCCCATTCATCGAACAGGGCATCGGCCACCGATTCCACGCTGTCGATGCGCGATGACACCCGCTGGGCCGATTGCCTGCTGTTCTCATAGGCATCGTTTAATTTTTCATATGCCTGCTTCAGTTCGGTATTCTCCACTTGCACCACCGACGTGAACTGGTCCAGGGCGGATTGAAACTGTTCCTGGGCACTGGCCTGGGCATCGGCCGCCGCTTCCACCCGGTCGACCAGGATATCGCGCTTGGGATAACCAAATTTTTCCATGGTATTGTAATACATACTGGAGCACGCGCACATTAACAGCAGTGATACCAGACAGATGCAGATCAAAATTTTTTTCATCCCAAGGCCCTCTCTTTCAATTTCCCATCAACTGTATTGATGAAGCCGTACGCTCCTTTTTGACTCGGCAACGGTTGCGTTTAAATAACAGTATTCTTTTGTTTCCGCAGGCCCAACACCCCCCTTCGCCCCCCTCGAGGGGGGAATTAAAAGGGGGCGTGCCAGCGGCTGCCGTTACGATTCGAAGGTTCCATCTGTAAAAACACCACGCAGCGGGGTCGGGCGCCTTTTACGAATTTATCCGGATTATCTAAAGAATAGCCTTTCTGGCGGATCTGTCATGCCGGGGCGGCGATGACCTCGATGAAAAAAAAATCCCCGATCCTGCTCTAATAAGGATCGGGGATATACGCCGGCGCCGGCGATTCGGCCGGCGCATCGCTTGAATGCGAAATGAAAATTGCGGCTACTCGGCCACCCTGAAGTACCCTTCGTCGAATTCGGGCTTTCCCTCGTAGCGGGACATGAAGAATCCGGGGAGCTGGTCCATGTTATCGAACATGTTCTTATCCACGGGAATTCCGGCCTCGTGAAAGGCCTTGACCACGTCTTCGGCCTTGGGCGGGCATCCCTTGACCGAAAACATCTCCTTGATGGCCGGATTGTTCTTGTGTTTCTGGTAGATGCATTTGCCCATCAGGATGGTCTTGTTCATTCCCGGGGTGGGCTCCATGTGCTTGCCGGTGAGCACCTCCACCTTGTCAAAGGGCTTGCCCTGCCAGGCGTACCGGATGGCAGTCAGGATCAGGCCGTTGATTCCCGAGCAGTAGGTGCACATGGACAGGTCGTACTTGCGGTAGCTGACGCCCTGGATTCCCTGTTTGGCCAGGGGCAGGGGCATCCAGGAGCCGTCCTCGGCCTGTGCATACTCAAAATTATGCTGGTGGAACCGGGCCACGCTTTCTATGGTTTCCCCTTTGACCTCGATATCGGACAAGTCCAGGGGCCGGTTGTGATTGGCCGCGGCATGGACCAGGTGGGGGACCTGGTCGGCTGTGTATCCCAGCACGTTGGCCCCCACCAGGTCCGCGGACAGGAAATCCGGCGAGGCCACCAGCAGGTTGGACCGGTGCATGCGGCCGTCAAAGGCCGGACCGCGCTCATTGGAATAAATGCCGTCGATGAGCGTCAGCATGGGCGGCATCTTGTCCGCCAGCCGGGAAATCATGTAATTGAGATCTTTTTCCGGATCTTCGCTGTGGCATTTCTTCCGGGAATTGACGTCGATGGTTCCCTTGAGATTCTTGATCCCCAGGCTCACCACGGTCTGGTTGTGCGCCTTCATCACCGGCATATCGACCACAAAATCGCTGTGGAGGATGTCGGTATTGAACTTGAGTTCCACGCCGCCGCCAAGGTCCACCTTTTCGAAGGGCCGGTCGAACACGTTGATGAAATTGACCCCGTAGCGCTTGTTCAATGCTTCGTATCCCAGGGTTTTGAATGCATGGGCGGGGGTTTCCCGGTCTTTGGGGTCCCCGGTGACGATCCCCTCGCCGATGGTGATGTGCTCGACGCCGTGCTCCTTCAGCAGGATCACCATATCCTCGATGAGCCGGGATGTGGTGATCACGCCCCATTTGGGAAACGCCACCGCCTTGGTCCAGAAGACGATATTGGGTTTGATGAACACATGCGCATTTGCCGGCAGGTGGTTCAAACCGCCGCACAGGGTGATGACTTTCCGGGCCGATTCGACAGGCGTTTCATACTTGACAATCGCAACCGTTTTTTTGTCCATGACCGATACCTCACTGATTTATTTGATGAACAGTTTTCGTCTGTTTTACATAACCGTCTATGTTCAAAAGTAAGTTAAACCGTTAACACATCCCTGCATTGATTTCAAAATCATAAAGTAATCGGCTTATTCTCTGAAGCATGCAAGTCGGTGATGGCCTGTTTTACCCGGCGGCCGTAATCGAAAATACGGGTATCGTAACGGGCCGTGCGCTCGAGATGATCTACGGCCGCCTCACAGACATCGATGGGAATGGTCTTTCGGTACAGAAGAAAAAAGATGATCATAAGCGTGTTAAAATAGGGGATTTCCGCCGCCCGGGCTTTCATCAGGAGCTGGCGGTCTTCCGAGATCACCGGAAGGGTCAATGCCTTGGCCGCAGCCAGAAGCGCTGAATCCGTGGTGCATCCATTCCCGCAATCCACAGGGTGCACCCGAATCGCTGCCCATTCCTGAATGCGTGCTTTCTGCTGAAATTCTTTCACCACACCCGGTACGGTGATCAGCTCAAGTGCGGTGCGGGTTTCATGGAGCAGTTTGATTTTATCCAGATAAATCAAGGACGAGGTATCGATCACCGCGCGCTTTAAATCGTCAAACTGCTTCAGGGTTCGGCTCACCGACAGTTCCTGCCAAGAGATCATCATGACAACCCGCCGCTATTTACGAATGATTTGCCACTTATAAACGGGGCCTTTTTGACAATTGCCTAAAATGCCATTTTATAGTATATGTTATGTTTCAATTAAATATCTCAGATGGATAATTTCAATATTTGTTTCATCAATTAAGATTATCACATCAGGGGAAAGGAGTCTTCAAGCATGAAAACCGAATTGAACACCATCAAGAAAATTATCATGGATGCTGCAGAGCAGGCCCGCAGGGAAACCCACAGCGAACCCGAACCGGAAAGCCCGAAGAAAACCAGCTGGCCGATTCAGTGCACGGTGGGCCCGGGTCTGGAGGGGGCCATCGCCTGTGAAAGCAGCGTGGGATATGTGAACGGGGCCAAGGGATGGCTGGTGTACAGGGGGTACGATATCTTCGACCTGGCGGCAAACGCCACCTATGAAGAAGTCTGCTATCTGCTCCTGCACGGGGCGCTGCCGAATGCACAACAGTTAGCCGAATACAAGACCAATCTTTACAATTACATGCATCTGAACACGACCCTGCGGCTGCTGATGGGATTTAACATCGAGGAGATGAGCGCCATGGCGGCGCTTCGTCTGGGCACCAACATGATGCGCCAGGAATTTACAAACCTGGACAAGGAAGCCGGCCGGCCCAAGATCAAGACGGCCATTGGTTCGGATGAGGATTCCATCCCCATGGAAACGCCTGCCCTGGGCAGCAAACGGGCCACCTATGAATTTAAAATCAAGGAAAGCAAACGGTTCAATGCCAACCTGAAGGAGCGGAATCTGGCCCGGCAGAGCGCCATCGGGGCCTGCTATCACCTGATTGCCGGCGTTTCCACCATCATCGGGGCGGTATCCAGGATCCACCACGGCCGTCTGCCCATCGAGCCGGACCCGAATCTCAGCCATGCGGCCAACCTCCTTTACATGATCACCGGCAAAAGACCCGATCCGATGCAGGAGCGGATCATGGATATCGCCCTGATCCTTCATGCAGACCACGGGATGAATGCCAGCACCTTCTCCACCCTGGTGGTGGCTTCCACCCTGGCAGATATTTATTTTGCCGTTGGGTCGGGCATCGCGGCGCTGAGCGGACCGCTTCACGGCGGCGCCAACGAAGCCGTGATCAAGGCGCTAAAGGAGATCGGTTCGGTCGACCTGGTGGAATCATGGGTCAAAAACAAACTGGAAAAAAAGGGCAAGATCAGCGGATTCGGCCATCGGGTTTACAAGGCCTACGATCCCCGCGCGCGGGTGCTGGGACCCCTGGCCAGACTTTTGATCCAGAAAGATCATGTGGGCAAGGAATTGTTCGATATCGCCCACAAGCTCGAGCAGACCGTGGCTGACTCACATCTGTCCCGGGAGAAAAAAATATTTCCCAATGTTGATTTTTTTTCCGGACTGGTTTACAGCGGTCTGGGTCTGGACGAAGAGCTGTTCACCCCCCTGTTCGCCGCCAGCCGGGTGGCCGGATGGACGGCCCGTGCGTTGGAGTACATCGAAAAAAACCGGATATTCCGGCCCCGGGCGCTTTACACGGGAGCGTTCAACAAAAAGTATGTCCCCGTGGAAAACCGTACGGAACAGCAAAACTGATATTTCAAAAGAACCAACATTTACGAACAGGCGCGACGATATGTTTAGAGGAAAACTGATCCTGGTCTATTTAATTGATTCTTCAAAAGAATTTATCGGCGGGATCGCCGTATTGAATCCCCGGATAGAGGAATTTGAAGGGCGCAAATTTATCGTTGGAAAAATTCCGGAGAGTTCGGATGACTGGGCCTCCGGTCTGCGGGCGGTGATCGCCTTCGATCAGGTGGCCCATTACCTGGAATTCGAGGATGAATCCGATTATTTCGACAAAATCACCCGCCTGCCGACAACGCTGCAGTAGCGACACCCCCCCTGCCCCCCCTCGAGGGGGGAATAATTAACTATAAGATTTAATGTAAATTCCCCCCTTGAGGGGGGCAGGGGGGTGTCGCAATGGGGTGTCACAGGCTAAATATCCAGCGTATTGACCTCCAGCGCATTGCTCTGGATGAAATTGCGCCGGGGTTCCACTTCGTCTCCCATGAGGATGGTGAAAATATCATCCGTGTCCACCAGGTTATCCACCTTCACCTGGAGCAGGGTCCGGGTGGCCGGGTCCATGGTGGTCTCCCACAGCTGATTCGGGTTCATTTCCCCAAGGCCTTTGTAGCGCTGGATGGATAACCCCTTCTTTCCCTCCTCCATCAAATAGTCGACCAACTCCTCCTTGCTGCCCACTTCCACGGCTTCCGCATCCGGTTTGTCGCTTGCGGTGATGAAAAAAGGCGGATGGTTGAAGCGCTCGATATTGCGGTACAGCTGAAGCGCCCGCTGGTAATCGGCGGAATAGACCAGGCCGCGGCCGATGCGGATGGGGTTGCGGTTTTTTCCGGAAATCCCCTTGAACATCTCGTTCAATGTGTCAATTTCATTAGAAATCACCTGCATTTCAAACACATTGCGTTCATCGCTCCATCGAAGATCCCCGGCATCGTATCCCTTTTTGGACAGAATCTCCTGCAGCCGGTTCATGGCGCCGCTGTCCTGGAGAAACCCCTTGTCCTCCACCCCGGCGGTAAACATGGATTCCATCAGGTCAGGGTAAATCCCCTGTCGTTCCAGACGGGCAAGAATGGTGTAATAATCTGCCAGTTCAGTGATGAACAGATACAGATCTTTTCCGGACAGTTCCCAGTTTCCGCCTTCTGCTTTCACCACCCGGTTGTCGCAGGCCCGCTTCAGCAGGGATTCCATATATTCCTTTTCATCCTTGAGATAAATCTCGCTCTTTCCTTTTCCCACCTTGAACAGCGGGGGCTGGGCGATGTACAAATATCCGTTTTCGATGATTTCAGGCATCTGGCGGAAGAAAAAGGTCAACAGCAGGGTGCGGATATGGGATCCGTCGACGTCCGCGTCTGTCATGATGATGACCCGGTGATATCTGATCTTGCTGATGTCGTATTCTTCGCTGCCGATGCCGGTGCCCAGGGCGGTGATCATGTTTTTGATTTCCTCGCTTCTGAGCAGCTTGTCAAACCGGGCCTTTTCCACGTTTAAAATTTTTCCCCTCAGGGGAAGAATGGCCTGGGTTTTGCGATCTCGGCCGCCCTTGGCGGAGCCGCCGGCCGAATCGCCCTCCACGATGAACAGCTCCCGAAACGCCGGGTTGGATTCCTGGCAGTCGGCCAGTTTGCCGGGCAGGGTTGAATCCATGAGCGAACCCTTGTTGCGGGCCAGATCCCGCGCCCGCTTGGCCGCATCCCGCGCCCGGGCCGCATCGATGGATTTGGCCACGATCTTTTTGGCCACGCCCGGGTTTTCCTCAAAAAAGATGCCGAGCTTGTCGTTGACAAACGATTCCACGATCCCCTTGACCTCGCTGTTGCCCAGCTTGGTCTTGGTCTGTCCCTCGAACTGGGGGGATTTGATCCGGACGCTGACAATGGCGGTGAGCCCTTCCCGGACATCATCTCCGGAAATTTTTGATTTGACGTTCTTCAGCAGGTCCGAATTGACGGCATAAGAGTTGATGGAACGGGTCAGGCCGGTCTTGAACCCGATCAGGTGAAATCCGCCTTCCACCGTGTTGATGTTGTTGGCAAAGGAAAACAGCTTTTCATTGAAGGTGTCGTTGTACTGGATGGCGATCTCCACCTGGACGTCGCTTTTTTCCCCCTCGATCAGGATCGGCTCATGGACGGGCGTGTGCCGCTTGTTCAGGTACTGGACGAATTCGGACAGACCGCCCTCATAGCAGAAGGTCTCTTTCTGGTCGGAGCGCTCATCCTCGATTGTGATGGTCAGTCCCTTGTTTAAAAAGGCCAGCTCCCGCAGTCGCTTGGACAGGGTTTCATAATTGAACTCGTCAGTGGTCAGGATCTGCCGGTCGGGTTTAAACCGGACCCTGGTCCCTCTTTTATCCGTTTTCCCGGTGATTTCAAGTTCACTGGACTTCTGCCCCCGGGCATAGGTCTGGTGATAAATGCTGCCGTTTAAGTAAACTTCCACTTCCAGGAATTCGGACAGGGCGTTGACCACGGAAACGCCGACCCCGTGGAGTCCGCCCGAAACTTTATAGGAGTTATGGTCGAATTTGCCGCCGGCGTGCAGTTTGGTCAGAACCACCTCCAGGGCGGGTATGTTTTCGGTCTTGTGCATGCCCACCGGAATACCCCGGCCGTTGTCGAGAACGGAAACGCTTTTGTCCGTGTGGATGATGACCTCGATCCGGTCGCAGTAGCCGGCCATGGACTCGTCGATGCTGTTGTCCACGATTTCATAGATCAGGTGATGAAGGCCTTCCACGTCGACGTTGCCGATGTACATGGAGGGCCGGACCCGAACCGCTTCCAGTCCTTTAAGAACGTTAATGCTTCCTTCATCATACTTGTATTCGGATTTATTCTCTTTGATGTCCTTCATCTCTGTATTTTCCCGCATAAGCTAACCGTTATCGCAATTCTTTTTCCGGCAGGCTGCCGAATGAATAAATGTTATTTTATTTGAAATATTTAAATAACATGAGGGATTAAAAAAATCAAGAGCGGAGATGGTGATCAAGAAGGTGAGAAAGCGGGTGAAAGGAGGTTGATGTTTTTCCGATTTCCAAATCTCCTGAACAGCCGGAAACGGCCAAAAACCGGATCCACGATCGTGTTCACCCATAAACGATAGTTATAAGGTCCAGGCCAGGGCCGCATCCATTTTGAATCCGATAGCGCTTCCTTGGAAGGGTAACTCGTCAATCGGTTAAAATATTGCATTTTTTTGCTTCCGCCGGTCCGGACACCCCCCTGCCCCCCTCAAGGGGGGATTAACTAATAATTTATATTTAATTAAAATTCCCCCCTTGAGGGGGGCAGGGGGGTGTCGTACTGGCGCGGCACGCGTAAAATTCGCAGTTCCGGACTGCGAAATTACCGCGCAGCGGGGTACAATGATTTTTACGATTTCAAGAAGAGAAAACGCGCGGCCTGGCGCAAAAAGATGTTGTATGGACGGACACTAAAACTTCATGGGCATAATGATGTTCAGATAGTTTGTGTCGTTCTTCCCCCTCAAGCTGCAGGGATGTTCCCGGTCCCGGATGTTTAACCACACCTTGTCTTCTTCGATATGGTTGAGCGCCTCGATGAAAAAACGGGGGTTGAAGCCGGCTTCAAACGATTCCCGGTCGAAGACGATCTCCATGTGCTCCTTTGATTCGCCCACATTGGGGTTTACCGCCCGGACTTCCAGTTCATGGTTGGCAAATTTAAAGATGACCGCCCGGTATTCATCAGAGGTGACGATGGACATCCGCTTCATCATCATCATGAGCAAATCGTTGTCAAATTCGATGTCAAAGTCCGTATCGATTTTCAAAATGTCATCGAATGCCGGAAATTCGCCCTCCAGCAGGTTCAAGATGATGGTTTCATTTTCCTTCTTGACCACCAGGTGATTTCCCTTGACGCAGATCCCCACCTCGCCTTCAAATTCGATGAATTTGTTGACCTCGTTCAGCCCTTTCTTGGGGACGATGACGATCTGGCTCTCATCGATTTCGGCCTGGGGTTCAAAAAGATAATCCACCTTGGATAGCCGCTTGATATCGGTGGATACCATTCTAAGCATCTTGTTGTTTTTTTCAGATATGATTTCGAAATGCACCCCGATCATATGTTCGCGCTTTTCATCACCGGCCACACTGATCATGACCGATTTTTCGATCATCTTTTTAAATGCGGCGGAATTGACGTTGACCAATCGGACGTCTTCTATTTTCGGGATTTCCGGGTAGTCGTCGGGGTTCATCCCCAGCAGGTGGTACTCCAGTGCTTTTTCCGTTTCCGAGGTAATCCGGATCCATCGGTTTTCCTGTTCTTCGAAAATGATCCGCTCGCTGGGAAACATGCGCACGATGTCATAGAGTTTACGGGCATTTACAGCAGCGATACCGCCGTCTTCCACTTCAGCGGCGTAAACCCCTTCAAATCCGGTTTCAAGATCGGTTGCCGACAGGGTCACATTGTTTTCACCGGTCCGAATGAGTACATTTTCGGTTATGGCAAAGCTGGTCTTGCGGCCGGTGATACCCTGGATACTGGACAGAACTTCGTTGATCTGTTTTTTGTCTATTGTAAACCGCATCTGATTACCCTTATTGTTTTTTTAATTAAACATATATAAGAATATGAGGTGTTCATAACTCTAATAAGTTGCTAAATCTCTGATTATGCATGTCTATTGGAGAACATCGGAACGACAGAAGTCGTATGAGAATGAAATGAAAAACGATTGATTTTGTCCGCCCGATCAGAATTGTTCAAAACTATTCATTTATCGACAAAATATCAATAACAAAATAAACATTGCGCCGGGGCCCCATATGCCATGAAATTAAACCTCAAAGACGCCTACTACAATTACCTCTGGTGGGGCTGGCAGATCATCCTGATCCTGATTTCCATTTTTTTTCTGTATTTTGGCATCGAGGTTCTCATTCATGCCTACAAGATGGACAACCCCTTCTATTTTATCATCACCTTTTTCAGCTCCAACCTGATCATCATGATCAGTGCGGTGATCCTTGCGGGGCTGGTATACCGCCTTTACGGAGTCATCCGGCTGATACGGGGAAAGAAGGGCCAACGGGATATCGGGGACGAGCCTGAACACACGGATGAATCCGATCCGGAGTAGTCCCCAAAAAAAACATGAGGAATTCCGGTCTGTTTACCCCCGATTATTTCTCATGCTGATGGGGGACATACCCCAGCACGTGGGCATGATCGTGCTGGTGCACATAGACCTGGTCGTCGGAGACGAGGGTGCCGTTTCTGAGGGTATAGACGCTGGTGGTCATTTCCTTTAAGAACTCGATGTCGTGGGAAATCACCATAAACGAGATGTTCAGCTGGAGCAGCACCTTTTTCAATATGGCCCGGGTGTCCATATCCAGTCCGGTCAAAGGTTCGTCCAGCAGCAGGATCTGAGGTTCCATGGACAGCACCGTGGCCAGGGAGACCAGCTTTTTTTCCCCCCCGGACAGTTTAAAGGTGATCCGGTGTTCAAGGTGGGCAATTCCTAAAAAATCCAATACTTTTTTAGATAAAGCAATGGCCTCTTCCCGGGATTTTCCCATATTCAGTGGGCCGAAAGCCACGTCTTCGATAACCGTGGGGGAAAAAAGCTGGTCATCGGCATCCTGGAACAAAAATCCGATTTTGGTGCGGGTGCGGGAAAAATCCGCTTCTGATTCCATCTTTTCCCCGAAGATCTCTATGCTGCCGGCATCCGGCGTGAGCAGCCCCATGATGAGATGAAACAGCGTGGTTTTGCCGCTGCCGTTGGGCGCCAGCAGTCCGACCCGGTCACCCCGGTAAAACGCCAGGTGAAGGTCTTTCAATACCGGCCGTTTGCCGTCGTATGAAAACGCCAGGTCCGTAAGGCGAATCAGCGGTGCCGCATCATCCATGATAAAAAATCTCCATTGCGATGAGAAAAAGGGTAACCGCCGTCATGAACACCATGAAAAGCCAGCTGCTCAGGGAGGTTCTAAATTCCGCCAGGGTGTAAAACCGGCCGTCAAAACCCCGGCACCGCATGGCCTGATAAACCCGCTCCGCCCGTTCGGCGGCGCGGATAAACAGCATGCCGATGACATACGCGTAGGTTTTATAGGTATGAAGCGATGTCCTGGGCGTAAATCCGCGGATCTTGATGGCCCGCATGACCTTGCCGTATTCCTGTTCGATGACGAAAATGTAGCGATAGGTCAGCAGCAGTAAATAGACCAGCTTATCCGGGATTTTCAGCCGGTTCAAGGTGTGCCCCAGTGTGGCAAACGACATGGTGGAGATAAGAGCGATCAAGGCGATGAGAATGGCATTTGATTTTAATGTGATCACCGCCGCCATGAGAATGCCTGTTTTCGAAACGGCAAAGGGTCCCCACAAAGGCGTTTTTTCTCCGCCATAGGTCAGCGGCAGAATGATCCAGAAGAGCAGGATAAATCCGTTTACGAAAAACAGACGCTTCGCCACTTTCTTCAGGTCCGCCCGGGATATCAGAATAAGGCAGACGGAGACGGCCAGCGCCATCAACAGCGTCAAAGGATCGTAGAAAAGGGCCACGGCAAAGGAAAACAAAACGGCGGAAACCACCCGCATCCGCGGATCAATGCGGTGGATCGGCGATATTCCTTCTGCAAACGGTTCTTCAAACATGGGCTACTTTTTTTTCGAATAAAACCAGGCGGCAATCCCCATCAGGCCCAGAATATAGCCGATGCCGCCGAAGATGTCTGAAACGGCGGGTCCTTTTTTCTGCTGGATTTCGGCCAGGGTTTTCTTGATCGGTTTGAGCCTGTCGTCGAGGACC
The DNA here is from genome assembly GCA_963826785.1 of uncultured delta proteobacterium. Lineage (GTDB taxonomy): Bacteria > Desulfobacterota > Desulfobacteria > Desulfobacterales > Desulfosalsimonadaceae > CAWGYD01. The sequence continues at coordinate 412,641 of CAWGYD010000006.1, read as the reverse complement.
GATGAAACGATCTGCCGGACGGCTGTTTCATCCAGTCCGGCCACAGGCCGCTTTATGTTCATGTCCGGCGCCTTTTGATCCGATGCACCGGCATCCTTCAAGGAGGCTTCGGCTTCTGGGGTCGAAATTTTAATCCCGGATGCCGCGGATCGGAGTTCCTTTTCCGGGATGATCCATTCCCCCTGATGGCCCATGCCGGCATTCAGGACGATCCGGAGCCGGTCGGCATCCGGAATTTTAAAGGAGAATTCGCCTTTTTCATCGGGTTTGCCGGTGACCCGGACAGTTCCCTTCCCGTCATAAACCGTGATGTCTCCATCGGTGATTTTACGGCCGTCGGGGAAACTGCTTTCCGTATAGACCGTATTCCCGTCGATCCAGGCAAACACCACCACCCGGTGGGCATGCGCTTGACCCGCCGTGCCGGAGACGATCAACACTGTCAGAAACAGAATCATAATGCAAAATTTATTCATGGTGCGCTCCTTGAAGCAGAGATCAGGCCGGGCTGTACTTTTTTGAGAAACAGGATGCAAAAAACCGTCACCACGCCTTCGATCAGCATCACCGGCAGGTTGGCCGCCACCACGAGGTATGCGACTTTGGTAAAGTTTTCTTCCGTAAAGATGAGCGCCCCGGCCGTGATCAGGGCGCTGAGCAGCACCGATCCGAAACCGCAGGCAAAGGCGGCGGCAATGGTCAAATTGCGTGATCCGGAGATCAGGGGTGAGAACAGGTAATAACAGATGACCGCCGGAAGAGCCATAATCAAGGTGTTGATGCCCAGTGTGGTGATGCCGCCGAACTGGAAAAACACGGCCTGCAGGACCAGGGCGATGAGAATCGCCGGAAAGGCGCACCATCCCAGAAGAAGCCCCACAATTCCGTTTAGAATCAGGTGAACGCTTCCCGGACCCACCGGGACATGGATCAGGGAGGCCACGAAAAAAGCGGCGGACAGGATGCCGGTCTGGGGGATCTTCTCATAATCGAGATTTTTAAGGCCGATGGCGGTCCCGGCAGCGGCCAGTGCCCCGGAGGAAATCAGGACCGGGGCCGAGAGGATGCCTTCAGAAATGTGCATGAACAATATTTCCCGTTTTTTAAAAAATGAATTTCATTATTTCTCATTCCACGGATGAAATTTCACCCAGATGACCGCCCCCAATTCCACTTCTTTGGGCTCGCCATCCTTTTTAAGGGTGTAATCGGCGGTATTCAGGGCGGCAAACCCCCACCAGCCGGGCGCTGGCGCGGCATAGGTGAAAATGCCGTTCTCATCGGCCTTGATGGTCTGCGCGATCATGTAGTCCGTGGGCGCCTTGACCGTTTTACCTTCGTTGTAATATTCAACCTCCACCTGGGCATGGGGAACGGCTTTGCCGTCCATCTTGACGATTCCCTGGAATACATTTGCCGCATACAGACCGTATGGTTTGGACAGGGGAACGATTTCGGTTTTTAAACCGATTTCTTTGTCCCAGCCCTCGTCCAGGCCGAAGGCGGCCACCACGGTCTTGGTGTAATGAATAATAAACAGATCCTCGGCCGGCTCCCAGTACGGCTGCGGCGTCATGGCAAAGACGTAGGCGCCGGGCCTCGAGATTGAATAGCGGGTTTTCCAGGCGGTACGGCCCATGACCGATGTTTTTTCAAGGGTTGGCGTGAGGTCCTTTCCCTTGCCGTTGTAATACACCTGAAATGACTCGGGTTTTCCCATGTCCATCCCCACCATTTCAAAGGGATGGGAAAAGGAGAGGGTAAGGGCAATATCCCGGGCCTCCCCCTGCATCACCATGGAATCCGACGGGATCACCATGCCGAAATGGGCGGAAGCAGAAGGCGGGTTCGCAAAAAAGAATCCCAGCAAAACAGCTGTCAGCATCAATCTTATTTTCATTTTTTCCTCCCTTGAAAAACAAAAAACCACGAACAGTTCCGGCGTCTTCATGACCCCTTACCTTCGTGGTTGTCTTATTTTCCGAAAATATCTAAAAAATCAATTCTGATGCGGACTTCTGCCCAGCGATATCGAATGCATACCGATTGGAGAACAGCCTGTCAATGCTTATTCTCAGTCAGTCCAAAAAAAATTTCCGCCCGGGCCTCCTGTGGTTTTTTGCATGCATGATCCGGCAATGCCGGCACTTCACAGATACCGGATGTTTTATTGATTCTCGATATAAGAGCGAGTATGGTAAATGCCTGTCTGTCCCAAAACGGTAATCGCCGATTCCTTCTGCTGTTTCATCGGATTTGGTTCCTGACGCAGATATCGGGCAAATAGACGGTTTTCGTTTACGCGCTGATAGATGGTTCACCCAGGTATATACAAAGGATTTGCCATGCGGCTGCTGCTGGTGGAAGATGACGAAAAGATTGCCCTGTTTGTTTCAAACGGATTGAAGGAGGCCGGCTTTGCCGTCGACCATGTGAAAAATGGCGAAGATGGCCTTCATATGGCAATCACCGAACCCTATGACATTGCCGTTATCGATCTGATGCTGCCCCGTCTGGACGGGTGGGTGCTCATCGAGAAAATGCGGGGACAGCAAATCAATACGCCGGTGCTGATCTTGAGCGCCAGGCGTTCAGTGGATGACCGGGTAAAAGGGCTTAAGATCGGCGGAGATGATTATTTGACCAAGCCCTTCGCCTTTTCCGAACTGCTGGCCCGGGTGCATGCGCTGATCCGCAGGTCGGCGGCGGTGACAAACCCGACCCGGCTAAAGGTGGCGGATCTAACGGTCGACATTCAGACTCGCAGGGTGATCCGGGCAGATCGGCGGATCGATCTGCAGCCCCTCGAATTTTCCCTTTTGGAATACCTGATGCGCAATGCCGGCCAGGTGGTTTCAAAGACCATGATTATGGAACATGTGTGGGATTATAATTTCAGTCCCCAGACGAATGTGGTGGAGGCCCGGATCTGCTGTCTGCGGGAAAAGATCGACCGGGATTTTGATCAGCCGCTGATCCATACGATCCGAGGGGTCGGATATGTTCTTCGAGATAATCCCTGAATTCCGCAACTCCCTGTCGCTTCGCCTGAGCCTGTGGTATGCCCTCATCTTTACCCTCACTTCCCTGCTCACCCTTTCTATTTTCTTTTACGTCATCCATGCCGCATTCATGAGGAATATGGACGAGTCCCTGCAGGAGGAGCTTCATGAGATGGACATGATGCTGAAGACCGGCGGCATTGAAGAAGTTGAAGCGTACATGGATCTGGAAATCCAGACGGAAAACGGAGAAACGTTTTACCGCCTTTTTTCTTCAGGCGGGCACATGATCTCTGAAAAGAGCAATTTTCGATGGAAAAATCTGCTCCTCCCGGAGATCTCACCCCCCGCATCTGCAGAACTGACCCATCCGGAATTTCAGACCCTCGCGGTCCGCGGCTATCCTCACCGGCTCAGAACCGCATACGGAAGAATCGGGCCGTCGGAGAGAATGCAGGTTGGAAAATCCATGGCGGAGATCGATAAATATTCGTATGTATTTCGCAACCTGATGATTCTGATCGTATTTCCCCTGGTCGGCATTTCCGTGCTGATCGGCTGGTGGATGGCCCGGCGGGCCCTGAGCGGGGTTGAAGAAATCAGCGAAACCGCCATCGAAATTTCGAAAGGGTCCTATGACAAACGGGTGCGGGTGCATCAGCGAGCGGATGAAATCACCCGTCTGGCAAATGCGTTTAATGTCATGCTGGACCGGCTCCAGGCGGTGATCGCCAGTATGGGGGAAATGACCGACAACATCGCCCATGATCTCAGAAGCCCTCTGGCCCGCATCCGGGGCATTGCCGAAATGACCCTGATAAACCGCGCCACCCTGGGAGATTATCGGACGATGGCGATCAATACCATCGAGGAATGCGACGGTCTCATCCACATGATCAACACCATGCTCGATATCACGGAAATGGATGCCGGCGTGGGCGCCCTGAACATGGAAACCGTGGATCTGGCCGGCATGGTCTATGACGCCTGCGAATTATTCAAACCGCTGGCGGATGAGCGGGATATCCGGATAGAAGCAGATACGGGCAATCGGCCGCTGATGTACACCACCGATCGACGGAAACTGCAGCGGCTGGTGACCAACCTTCTGGAAAATGCGATTAAATTCAGCCATCCGGGGGGAGTGGTGACGGTTTCGGTGCAACCCGACCCCCGACACATCCGATTGATGTTCAAAGACACCGGCATCGGCATCCCCGGAGCGGAAATCGACAAAATCTTTGATCGGTTCTACCGGTGCGATCGGAGCCGGTCCTGCTCCGGCATCGGGCTGGGCCTCAGCCTGGCCCGATCCATCGCGGGCGCCCTCGGCGGCGATATATCGGTCAAAAGCGTCGAAAACCAGGGAAGCACGTTTACCGTTGTGCTTCCGGTGTGAATGGATGGCGTCGGTTTCCGCAACATTATCAAATGATAATTTCCATCTTATCTTTAAGTAATTAATTATAGATTCGTATTTTCTGTTTACAAATCCCGTATGGTTCAGAAGTGTTAAAAAAATTTACACTTGTATTTTTGTCATTTATGATCAAATGATTATCCTTTTGCGGCAATGGCGATCAATCGCTGATTTATCAACAGGTTTGGATCGGGAGTCTTTTATTGGTCACATATTCATTTGTCATTCCGGTTTATAATGAGGCGGAAAACCTGCCACCCCTCTCCGCGGAGATCGAGAAACTGATCACGCGCATGCCAGAATCATGTGAGGTCATCTGGGTCGACGACGGCAGCACGGATACCGGTTTTGACATCATCAGGGAAATGGCATCCAAAAGCGGCCACTGCCGGTTCATCCGGTTTGACCGCAACTACGGCCAGTCGGCGGCCCTGTGCGCCGGATTCAGGGCGGCGGAAGGCGACTGGGTGATAACGCTGGACAGCGACCTGCAGAATGACCCGGCGGACATCCTGAATATGATACCGTACCTGAAGGATTACGAGATGGTTACCGGCTGGCGAAAAGACCGGCAGGATACCCGCTGGAAGAAGTTCTCCTCCCGGTTTGCCAACGGGGTCCGGAATCGTCTTTCCCGGGAAACCATCCACGATACCGGGTGTTCTTTGAAAATCATGAACACCCGGTACCTGAGAAACATTAAAATGTATAAGGGGATGCACCGGTTCCTGCCCACCCTGATGAAGATGGAGGGGGCCAGGGTCATTGAAGTGCCGGTCCGGCATCGCCCCCGGACAAAAGGGATTTCCAAGTACGGCACCTGGGATCGGGCCTTTTCCGGATTGCGGGACCTGCTGGCGGTGCGCTGGATGCAGGACCGGAACATTTCATTTGTCATACGCGAGACCAACGATGACCCACATACTGGGAAAACCCATTGATTTCTGGCTGATTTTCGGACTTCTGGGGCAGCTTTGCTTCACCATGCGGTTCGTGGTGCAATGGATCGAGTCCGAACGGAAAAAACAGTCGATCATTCCCGTGAGCTTCTGGATTTTCAGCCTGCTGGGAAGCGCCATTCTGCTGGCTTATGCGGTCTACCGCAAGGACCCGGTGTTTATTCTCGGCCAGGCCTTCGGTTTTATCGTCTACATCCGGAATCTCCAGTTCGTGATCCGGAACAAAGCAAACGCATGACCATTCTGTCCGGCAATAAACCGGTTCCCCTTCTTTTTATCATCCTCTATGCCGCGATCCTGTGGAGCGGTCAGTATGCGCTGCGGGGGCTGTGGAATCCGGATGAGTCCCGCTACACCTACGTGGCCAGGGAAATGGCCCTCTATGATTCGCCCATGGTGCCCATTCGAAACGGCATCCCCTACACCCACAAGCCCCCCCTGATGTTCTGGCTGATCCGGGCCGCCACGGTGTTTACCGGCGGGGCCTACAACGGGGTTTCCGGCCGCCTTCCCTCCCTGCTGGGGGCGGTGCTGGCCCTGTGGGCGGCATCGCGCGCCTGGCCTTCAAGTGGTTCGACGCGCAAACCGCCTGGCGCACCGTATTCATCCTGTCCACGTCGGTTCTGTTCTGGAAGGAGGCCGGATACGGACGGATCGACATGCTCCTGCTGGGACTGGAGATGATGGCCCTGTTCCTGCTCTTTTTAAATGAAGAAACCCCTTCTGTTCGTCTCCAGGCGGGGGCCTTTTCCTTCATGGGGCTGGCGATCCTGGCCAAGGGGCCGGTGGGACTGATCATCCCCATCGGCATCTATGCCTTCATCAACCTGTTTACCGGAAAGGCGAAAAATCTCAAAAAAGGATTCTGGCTGTGGGGGATTCCCCTGGCCCTGGCCTTTCCCGGGGCCTGGCTGCTGGGGGCCAAACTCCAGGGGGCGCCCCCGGCATATTTTAACGAACTGCTCTTTTCCCAGAATGTCGGCCGGGCCACCGGCGAGTTCGGCGGCCACGTCAAGCCATTTTATTACTATATAAAATACCTGCTCACGGATTTTCTGCCCTGGCTGTTCTTTTTACCGTTGAGCATTGCCGTATTGAAAAACGATGAGCGCCGCCGGACCCGGCTGCTGGCCCTTTCGGGATGGATACTCTTTGTGGTGCTTTTTTTTACCGCCATCACCAGCAAGCGCAACATCTATATTCTTTCGGTCTATCCGGCCGCCGCCATGCTGGTGGCAGCGGCCTGGCCCGATCTTGCCCGTTGTTCGGGAAAATGGATAAAGATTTCCACGTATCCGCTGCTCGCCATCATGATGCTGTTGGGGATCGCCGGCCTGGTGATCCCTCTGGTTCACCTGCCGGTATCGGGAATGATCTTTCTCCCCACGGGACTGGTGATGACGGCGGGCGCCCTGTTCCTGATCCGCCGGTTTGCGGCTTCGGGAATCGACCAGGCCTGGTTCAACCGGCTGGCGGCCGTGTTCATTGCGGCAGAACTGACCGTGGGCATGATCGTCTTTCCCGGGTTCAACGCCATCAAAGGGCCGGTAAAACTCGCCCAGGCCGCCACGGCGTTTCAGCATCCGCCAAAACCGCTGCTGCTCTATCACATGGACGATGAAATATTGCCTTTGTACAGCCATTTAAGCGGAAAGCGAATCGACAACCCGGAGCAGATGCGGATTGAAATGGAAAATATCGGAAACGGCATCGCCGTTTTTTCCAGGCAAGACTGGGAAAAGGTAAAGGACCGGTTCGACCATCTGGGAAAAGCGGAGTCCTTCCGCGTGGGCAATGCAACCTATTTTTACCTCGTCTATCATCTCGAAAAATCCGAAGCATCATGAATGCCTGACCGCTAAAACAACTTTTTTTCTCTTTCCCTGTCCCCCACATCGGCTCATCCAATTCCTTCCTTTAAAAAATGCGCCGGGCCGGCATGCGATCCTTCATGACAGATTTTTCCACGACAATCCCCTAAAATCCAAAAGCATTTATTATCAAAATGTAATCCTGCGGTTATCTTCGGGTAATCTGCAATGATATACGATGCGATCCGTGTATTTAACCCGTCCCGGATCGACTATGAATAAATCTGCTGGCATTGTTGGAACATTATGAAATCGTAATATGGCGTTCGCGCAATTCGAAACTACAGTCCGCCCAAGTGATTCGGCAGGTTTTTAGAGAGACAGACCCATGACACCCATGAGCGGGAATGGAGCCGGTGCGGCGGCATTCTTGCCGGTTATCCGTCGATGTATAGATTTAAGATCATGGAAACGACCATTTCCAGAAATTCAAAGCCGTAGAAAAAAAATTATCATTTTCAAACCTTAGAAATCACCATCGGAGGTCGCCATGATCTATTTTCGCACGTTGTCCATCATCACCATTGTCGCTCTGAAAAGAACCGCACCCATTTCAAAATTTGCTTACTGCTAAAACGCCGCGCAGCGAAGTAAGCAGCTTAAAATGAAAGACACACGTCTTCGGTGAATTTCCATTCACGGCTGGTACGTGTCAATTTCCATTGATCCTTTGGAGCATAGAATTGTGCCGATGCGTAACACAATTTGGATTGTTGCAGCGATTCTTCTGATACCCGGTTGCGCCACCTATCACCCCCTGCCCATCGAACCGGCGGCGGTGCGAGAAGCCCTCACGCCGCCGCCCGGGTCCGTCCTGAAGGTCGAAGCCGAAAAAATTCAACATCCGATTTTAAAACCGGTTGAAATCGAGCCCCACAAAGGACTCACCCCGGATGCTGCAGCCATTATCGCCGTCCTGATCCATCCCGGCCTCCGGGCGGAACGCGACAAACGTGGAATCGCTTCCGCCCAGCTATACCAGGCCGGCCTTCTCCCCGATCCCCAGTTTTCCGGCAGCCTGGATATTCCCACGGCCGGGACCACCGGCGATACGGTGAATGCTTTCGGGCTGACGCTGAGCTATGACGTGTTTTCACTGATTACCCGCGGCCCCATGATCGATTCGGCACAGGCGCATGCATCGTCGGTGGCCCTGGATGTGGCATGGCAGGAGTGGCAGGTGGCCGAGGCGGCGAAACAGCACACCTTGCGGCTGTCCCTCCTGGAACATGAAATGGCGGTAATCAGCGAGGAGGAAAACGCCCTTCAGGAGAACTACCGAACCGTCCTGAAGGGCTTTGACATGCATGACCAGACCCTCATCGACCTTTCAGCGGCCCGTTCCTCCCTGGAGCGGGTGCATCTGTCGGTTCTTGGCATCAAACAGCGCATCGTCCAGGAGCGATTCGCCCTCAACCAGGCCATCGGCTTTCCGCCTGAACACGAAATTCATCTCCGCCCCGGTATCCTGCCGCCCGGTATGGCCGCCATCCCGCCGGCAGATCAACTTACAGCTGGTATTGCCGATCGCCGGCTCGACCTGCTTGCATTGAAGACGGGATACAACAGCCAGGAGGCCCAAGTCCGGGTGGCGATTCTGGAACAGTTCCCCGCGGTGAATATCGATCTGAATGAAGCCCGGGACACGGGAAACGTGGTGACCACCGGCCCGGCGGTCACCTTCACGCTCCCCTTTTTCAACCGGAACCGGGGAAGCATCGCCGTGGAACGCGCCACCCGGAAGCAGTTGTATGATGAATACATCAGCCGGTTTTATGACGCGGAATCGACCATTCCCCAACTCCGGGCGGATTTGGCCGAACTCCAGGCACAGATCGATGCCACCCTATCCTACCTCCCCTCCCAGGAAGCCCTGGTGAAAACCTACCATGAGGCCCTTCTGCAGGGGAATGCAGATGTCCTGTCCTATTATAACGCAAGGGATGAACTGGTCACCACCCGCATCTCCCTGCTGGATCTCAACATACAATTCGTGGACCAGTTCGTGGCCCTGGAAATTGCAGCCGGGCGCTACCTGGAACCGGCCGCCGGAGAACAAAACCAGTGAAGCGATCCATTTGGATAACCATGGTCGTCGTCCTTCTCGCTGCTGCGGGGACTTTTTTGAAAATGGGCCCGGCAATGGCCGCCGCATCGCCTGCGGAAAATACCGGAAATCCCATCGCGAAGGTGAAAACGGTTCCGCTGACCCGGGGGACCATCCAGGAGCAGATTTTTGTATACGGCCAGGTGGTCCCGGCACCCGGCGCCCTGCAGACGGTTTCAGTGTCGTTTGAAAGCAAGATCCTCACCATCGGGGTCAACAACGGCCAGAAAGTGGCGAAGGGGGATACCCTCTTAAAACTGGAGCCGAGCCCCGCCGCCCAACTCGAACTCGATCGGGCGCGCAGGGCATATGATCTTGAAAAAGAAAACTTCAAACAGGTGGAAAACCAGTACAAGCTGAAGCTGGCGACCAATCAGCAGCTGCTGCAGGCTCGTCAGTCGATGGATCAGGCGAAGCTGACCCTGGAAAGTCTCGAAAAGCGGGGAGTCGACGGCGTTCGGGAAATCAGGGCCAATGTCAGCGGGCTTGTCAAACAGGTCAATGCCGAGGAGGGGGCCATCGTCTCCGCCGGCAGCACTCTGGTGGAGATCGTGGCCCAAAACCGGCTCCAGGTCCTTCTCGGGGTCGAGCCGGAAAATATCCGCAGCGTTCAAACCGGCCAGGAGGTGGTGCTCACCCGAATCAATGCCCCCACCGAGGAACGGGCTTCCGGAAAGATACGCGAAATTTCTTATGCCGTAAACCCGTCCACCCGGCTGGTCGACATCTTCATCACCCTGGATTCGACGGACAGCTATCTGCTCAATGAATCGATTGCCGGGCAGTTGACCGTTGGTTCGGCCGAGGGATTTATTGTCCCGCGGTCCGCTGTTCTTCCCGAAGGGGACACCCACGTCCTTTACACGGTGAAAGATAACCGGGCGGTCCGGCATACCGTCACCATCGGTCTTGAGAATCCCAGAGAATACCAGGTATCCGGCAGCGATCTCCGGGCCGGCCAGCCGGTGGTGGTCGAGGGCAATTACGAACTCACCGACAACATGCGCGTCAACATGACCGGGGCAGCCGAATGAGATTTACGGATTGGATTCAGTCGCATCGGCGCTCCCTCCTGTTTCTGATCGCGCTGCTGGTGGCCGGGGGTGTTCTCACCGGCCGTCAGCTTCCCGTCTCCCTGTTTCCCCGGATCAGCTTTCCCCGCATCGAAGTCGATCTGGATGCCGGGGACCGGCCGGCCGACCGCATGGCCATCGAGGTCACCCGGCCGGTTGAAGAGGCGGTGCGAGGGGTCCCCGGCGTGGTCAATATCCGCTCCACCACCACCCGGGGAAGCGCCGCCATCTCCGTGCGTTTTGAATGGGGCCAGGACATGGTCACCCGCATGCTGGAACTCGAGTCCGCCGTTAACGAGATCCGCTCGAATCTACCCGGGGATGCCACCTTCACCGTCCGCCGCATGGACCCCACCGTCTATCCGGTCCTTGCCTACAGCATGACATCGGACACCCTTTCCCCGATCAAGCTGCGGGATATCGCCTACTACCAGCTGCGGCCGGTTCTGTCCGCGGTCCCGGGGGTGCAGAAAGTCGGGGTGCAGGGGGGAGAGGAAGAAGAATATCATGTGACCATCGCTCCGAAGATGCTCGCATCCTTCGGTCTGACCATGGAAGAGGTGTCTTCCGCGCTTTCGGCCGCAAATGTGATCACGGCGGTGGGCCGCATGGAGGATCATTACAAGCTCTACCTGGTGGTCTCCGATACCCGCTTCGACAACCTGGCCAGCGTGGGTCAGACCGTGCTCCGCTCCGGCGAGGACGGGGTGGTGCTGCTGGAGGACGTGGCCACCGTGAGCCGGTCCGTTGTTCCCCGCTGGACCCGGGTCACCGCAGACGGCCACCAAGCAGTCACCCTGGAAATCTACCAGCAGCGGGGGGCGAACACGGTCCGGATCGACAACGAGGTCAAGGCAAGACTGGACGGATACCGCAAGCACTTTCCGCCGGGGGTAATCTCAGCAAATGGTATGACCAGAGCGATTTGATCCTTTCCTCGGAAGGGAGCGTCCGTGACGCCATTATTTTCGGCGTCCTGCTGGCCGGGTCTGGTCCTGCTGCTTTTTCTGCGCAACATCAAGATCACCCTGATCGCCCTGGTGGCTGTTCCTTCGGTCCTTGCCGCCACCGTCCTGATCCTTTATGTCTTCAATCTGAGCTTCAACATCATGACCCTTAGGCGGAATGGCCGCGGCCGTGGGGCTCATCATCGATGACACCGTGGTCATGATGGAGCATATCATTCGCCGGCTGCGGGAAGGCGGCGGCGAACACCACCGCAAGGTCATGGCCGCCGCCCAGGAGTTCTCCCGGCCGCTGACGGGATCCTCGACGTCCACCATCATCATCTTCCTTCCCCTGACCTTCCTGTCCGGGCTGACCGGATCCTTTTTCAAGTCGCTTTCCCTGACCATGGCCGGCGCGCTTTTCATCTCATTTGTCATCACCTGGCTGGCCGAACCGCTTATAGCCGATCACGTGCTAATCAAAAGGATGCGGCCCGGGAGGATAAAGGCCGCCTGACCCGAGGGGCCCACCAGGGGTATGAATGGCTGATGGGCCGGATTTTGAAGCGCCCCTGGCTGGTCTTTCTCGGGGTGATCCCCCTGCTGGCAGCCGGGTGGTATGCCTACGAAAACGTCGGGTCCGGGTTCATGCCCGCCATGGACGAAGGGGGATTCGTGCTTGACTACCGGGCACCGGCCGGGACGTCGCTGACCGAGACAGACCGGCTGCTCACGCGGGTGGGCGGGATACTGCGGTCCACGCCGTCAGTCAAGACATACACCCGCCGGACCGGTCTGGCCCTGGGGGGAACCCTGGCCGACCCCAACGAAGGCGATTTTTTCGTTCTTCTTAAAAATTTTCCCCGGCCGCCCATCGATGCCGTGATGGAAGACGTCCGTAAACAAATCGAGCACACGGTCCCCGGGCTTGAAATCGAGCTGTCCCAGCTGATGGAGGATCTCATTGGCGACTCTGACCGCAGCCCCCCAGCCCATCGACATAAAGATCTATTCGGATGATGAGAAACAGCTGCTCAAAATCGGCCCCAGGGTGGCCCGGGCCATCTCCTCGGTGCCTGGGGTGGTGGAAATCAAGGACGGCGTGGTCTATGCCGGCGATGCGCTGGAGATCAAGGTCGACCGGGTCAAGGCCGCGCTGGAAGGGGTCGACCCCGAGGCGGTGACGAAACAGATGCAGGATGCCATCAGCGGCGGGGTCACCACCCATATCCAGGAAGGCCCGAAAATGGTGGGGGTCCGGCTGTGGATGCCGGATGAGATCCGGCAGACGGAATGGAATATCAGGCATCTGATGCTTCAGGCCCCGGACGGGCACCTGTTTCGTCTGAAGCGGGTGGCTGATGTGAAGATCCTCACCGGGGAGCCCCAGATCATGCGGGAAAATCTGCAGCGGATGATCGCGGTGACCGCCCGCATCAGCGGCCGGTCCATGGGCGGCGCCATTGCCGACATCAAGAAGATCCTCGACCGGAAAGGGCTTTTCCCGGCAAATGTCACCTATGAACTGGGCGGGCTCTACCAGCAGCAGCAGATCGCCTTTGCCGGACTGTTCAAGGTCTTTCTCACTGCCGTTCTGCTGGTCTTTTCCCTGCTCCTGTTCATCTACGAGAGCTTCCGCATGGCCTTTGCCATCCTGGCGACCACGCTGCTTTCGACTGCCGCTGTGTTCATCGGGCTGTGGCTGACCGGGATCGAACTGAACATCACCTCCATGATGGGGATGACCATGATTATCGGGATCGTGACCGAGGTGGGGATCTTCTTCGCCTCCGAATACCATGATCTCCCCCCCGGGGAGATGCCGGCCCGACTGCTGATCGCAGCCGGGGTCAACCGCATGCGCCCCATCATGATGACCACCCTGGCAGCCATACTGGCCCTGTTCCCTCTGGCGCTGGGGATCGGGCAGGGGGCGGCCATGCAGCAGCCGCTTGCCGTGGCCATCATCTCCGGCCTGGCCGCCCAGTTCCCCCTGGTCCTGATCGTGCTGCCGGCATTCCTGGTCCTGTTGCGCCACCGCCGGAAATCCGGGAAGGGGTAACGCGCGGAACTGTTACAAGATGAACAGGTATTTTCAGGGGAGATGCAGAATTCCTGGATGATTATATAGTTGAATAATAAATCTAATTTAAACCTTTGGGGCGCACGACCCTGATGAGAAACCCTTAAATTATCAAATCATAATGTAGCCGTCATTCTACGGTAATCTTCGAAAGCGTATCCTTTCCCCCGGTTAAGATCGAATGTGTTTAAAACGGATGATATCAGGATAAGAAATACCATCCTGAAAAAATCTTAAGTAACGACATCGGTTTCCCGCAGCACCGAGATGCCTTGCCGATTCCTCTTTAAACGAACTGTAACGTAATTTTTGTGATCCGATCCAATCAAGGTGCCTTGTCTGAATAAGGGCACTTCTTTTTTTCCAAAACGGCTTCTCCTCGGCGGTTTTAATTTCGCATATGACCGATAACACTCGGGTTTTGTATCATCGAAGAACATTTCTGCGTTTATTCAGCCTGAATTCTCAAGTGATTTTGAACTTCGTCAGTGGTCATTTTCACCCCCCATGATGCGAACACTCCATTTCCTCATGATCGTTGTTTTCTCCTGAACTTCAACACTGGAGGATCTCTGGTTTCATGATCGACAAAAAGATAGTCATCTGTATATGTTGTGTATTGACTTTGCTGTCCTTTTCAGGAACAGCTTATGCCGGGGACCTTGTACGGACCACCGGCGATAATCTTCAATTGGCGCTGCCGGCCGCGGCACTTGGCCTCACGTTTGCCTTTGGCACTTCTGATCGATTCGGCGATTCTGACGGCAGATACCAGTTTCTTGAAGCGGGGCTGACTTGTGTTGCCTTGACACAGGGACTAAAATATTCGATTCATGAACAGCGGCCGAACGGTCATGGCGACAAATCTTTTCCATCGGGTCATACCTCCGCCGCTTTTTTCGGGGCTTCCTTTATTCAGCGCCGCTATGGATGGGAATATGGCATCCCGGCTTATCTGGCGGCTTCATTTGTGGGATACAGCCGGGTCGAGTGCAAAGCACATTATATCCATGATGTTCTGGCGGGCGCGGCCATCGGGGTTTTCAGCACGTACCTGTTTACAGAACCCATAACGAAAAATCTGTCTGTCGCCCCGGTGGTGGGGAAGGATTCCATCGGGTTTGGTTTCGTGTACAAATGGTAGAGATAAAATCAGATTTAAATCAAAAAGAGGTAACGCATATGATTGCGTGAAGGAAAGCTGATGATCAAAAGTTCACATTTCAGGTATTTACGGGCTTTGGGAAAATTCGCGCTGACCGCCATGCTGATCGCAATCCTTGGGGCGGGGATGCGCCCAATAAATGCGCGGGCACAAGATGCGCTGGCAAAGGATGCGCGGGAAAACCTTTATATGATCGGCCTGCAGGCGGGGAATCTTTTCCAGGTTAATGATGCGCCCATTGACAGCATGCCGCTGGTGTCCCTCTATGTCGGTCGGCAGTTGAGCCAATCCCTGAGCGCTGTTTTATCCTTGGATTCATTTGTATTTGACATCGAAAATACCGGGGAGAGATTGAGCATTCCTACTGTGGGGGAGACCAGTGCCGAGGGAAGAACAACCTTTTTAACGCCTTCACTGAATTATATTTTTGGTCGGATCGGTTCCCCGCTGCAACCGTATATTCGCGCTGGTGTTGGCATTGGGTTTACCGATTTCGACAATGAAGATGATTCACAGAACGAAAACGGAACCCCCTATGACATCCGGACCAATTCTGGCGAGGACGTGGAATTTATGCCCACCGTTAGTGCCGGTATCCGGTATGATATAAAATCCGGATGGTTTTTGGATGCCGGCGCCCGTTTTGATTACCACATTAATAACTGGAAGATAGAGGACCGCGTTTCAGGGCGCGCGCTCCGTATTGACAATTTCAGTGCGATGGGCGCCTATATCGGATTCGGTGGCGTCCTGTAGGACGGATCGTTGGATCAATGTCTAATCGAAGCAAAATTCTTTTGCAAATCAAGTTCATTCCAGTTTAACAATCTATGATTGAGATAACCGGTATCGACTGATGATTATCCTTTTATAGCCGTATCTTCATGAAACTGTTAAAACACCTGAAAAATGAAATCCAGTACCGGACGGTGCTGGCGTTTGTCCGTATTTTCCGGCTCCTGCCGCGGCGCGCGAGCATCGCCGTGGCCCGGCGCATTGCCATCATGTTCTACTGGGCTTCGGGCAAACACCGACGCAATACCATCCGCCATTTGACCATCGCGTTCGGACATGAAAAGAGTGATCGCGAAATCCGGCGGATTGCCCGGGACGTATTCGGTCATTTTGCCACGGCCGCCGTGGACACCATTCGGATTCCATGGTTTCTGTCCCGGGGGATGGACCGGTATGTAAAGGCGGATAACCTGGAATACCTTGAAGAAGCCGCGGCAACGGGCCGCGGCATCATCCTGTTGACCGGCCATTACGGTAACTGGGAGCTCCTGGGGGCCTGGCTCACCTGGAAAAAATTTCCCCTTCGGGTCATCGGTTCGCCGCTGGCCAATCCCAAATTGAACCGGCTGATGGTTGAGACCCGGAACCAGGCCGGCTATCTGCACCTGGAACGGGGCAAAGAGATCAAGACCCTGATCCGGACATTGAAGGACGGCTGCCCCTTAGGCATTCTCATGGATCAGGACACCCGGGTAAAAGGGGTGTTCGCCGATTTTTTCGGCCGAAAAGCCAATACACCGGTCGGTCCCATCGTTCTGGCCCGGCGTTTCAAAGTGCCGGTGATTCCCGCCTTCATCCACCTGGAGCCGGACCTGACATATCGCGTAGAATTTTTCAAACCCCTGGCGTTTGCGGATACCGGCAATTCGGAACAGGACCTGCTCGTGGATGTCGAAAACTGCAACCGGATCTATGAGTCGGTGATCAGGCGCCACCCGGAGCAGTGGGTCTGGATGCACCGGCGGTGGAAACGGCGGCCGGAACTGGTCAATTGAGGGCAGGGGCTTTGCCGTAAAAAGAATGCATCTTATCCATATTCATATTATTAACGCAAATCCCCTTTGCTTTTTGATTTTATTGTTAATTTAGGCAGCCATGCACTGCTGGCGCTGGTCATTTTTTGAATTCGGTATTATGGGTTATGGGTTATGAACAAACCATCGGGTTTAAGGAAAGCCTATCCCATGTCGCACAAGCCGAAAAAATGGTTGTGGATCTCAGCGCTGCTCTTCTTCTGCTTCGCATTTCAGGGAAGCCGCGGTGTCTGGGACCCGGATGAGGGACGGTACACGGCTGTTTCCATGGAGATGCTCAGGAGCCATGACTGGCTGCATCCCCGTTTAAACGATCAGCCGCACTGGACCAAGCCGCCGTTGACCTATTGGTCCATCGCGGCAAGTGTCGTGATGCTGGGCCGAAATGAGTTTGCCGCCCGCTTTCCCAATTCCCTGGCCCTGTTTTTAACCACCCTGATTATCTGGCACATGGGGGCGGTGTTTACCCCGGAACGCCCGTGGCTGCCGGGCCTGGTCTATATCTCCTTTCTTTTTCCGGTGCTCGCCGGCAATGCCATTACCACCGATACCCTGCTGGCCCTGTGGGAAGCCGCGGCCGTCAGCTGTTTTGTGGATGCGCAGTGGGGCCGGGACCGCGAGCGGGCCAAAAGAATGATCCTGATGATGTGGGCCGCATTCGGCATCGCGTTTATGACCAAGGGCCCGCCGGGTCTTCTGCCGCTGGCGGCCATTCTCGTTTTCCGGGTGACCCGGCCGGCACCGGAGCGGGTCGCCATGAGGTGGGTGCCGGGTCTCGCCATTTTCGGGATCATCGGCTTCTCCTGGTTTATCAGCGTGATTGCCGGAAATCTTTCTCTGGCCCGGTATTTCATCTGGAATGAAGTGGTGTTGCGGATTTTTACCGCCCATCATGATCGGCACAGCCGCTGGCTGGACGCGGTCAAAATATATGGTCCGGTGCTGTTGTTCGGGACGATCCCCTGGACCGTGGTGTTGTTTAAACAGCTGTCCGGGGCCCTCCGGAGGCTTTCTTCATCCCGCCGGCGCTATTTATCCCCGCTGTCTTCCCAGGACCTGTTTGTGCTGATATGGTTTATGCTGCCGCTTTCGGTGTTTCTCTTCTCCAAATCCCGGATGCACCTTTACCTGCTGCCCTGTTTTGCGCCCCTGGCCATCCTTGCCGCCAGGGCCCTTTACGCCCAAAATTTTCAATTCACCGCCCTCAGGCGCAACCTGATCGCCGGATGGCTGTTGTTTCTGGTTATCGTCCGATTCGGCGTCTCCTACTATCCTCTGGAACTGAAGCGAAACGGCGAGCAGTTCGCTCGTCAGGTCCAATCGCTGAGTCCGGGGCCTTATCAGGAAATTACATTTTTTGAAACAAGACCGAACCTGGGCCTCGATTTCTATCTGGATGCCAAAGTGGCAGAGGTCAGCGCCGATGGTCTGGCGGCCAAACTGGCCCAGAACAGCAGCCGGTTATGGATTGTGAAGCCGGCAAACGCCCCCAGGCTTGTGCAGGCGGCCGTAAAGCTTGGCAAGCCGCTGCATTACCGGGGCGTTATCGGGAAAAAGTATGCATTGTATGAGGAAGGCGGCATCCCGGCCGGCATCCGGCAGGCAATGAAATCCGGTTGACTTTGGGCACCAACCCTTATTAAGCTGCTACTTTTCGGGGCGGCGATAAGCATTACAGGAAAAGCGGATGACAAGAGGGTTGATTGCATTTTTGAAATGGCTGTTCATTCTGGGCCTCGCGGGCCTGTTTGCCGGCGTGGCCATGATCGCCGGCCTCTATTTCTATTTCGGCTCCGATCTTCCCAGGATCACCACCCTCAGGGACTACCAGCCTCCCATCGTCACCACCTTCTATGCGGATGACAACCGCAAAATCGCTGAATTTTCAAAAGAGCGCCGGGTGGTGATCGATCTTGCGGCCATGCCGAAATACCTGACCCAGGCCTTCATATCGGCGGAAGACAGCCGTTTTTACGAACACGGGGGCATCGACCTGCACAGCATTGTCCGGGCTTTTTTCAAGAACCTGGAGGCGGGCCAGATCGTCCAGGGGGGGAGCACCATCACCCAGCAGGTCACCAAGTCTTTTTTTCTCACCCCGGAACGCAGCTACTCGCGAAAGATCAAGGAAGCCATTCTGGCCTACCGCATCGATAAGCGGTTTACCAAGGATCAGATCCTGTACCTGTATTTAAACCAGATCTACCTGGGGCACGGCGCTTACGGGGTGGAGGCGGCCTCGGAAAATTATTTTGGAAAATCCGCAAAGGACCTGAACCTGGCCGAATGCGCCATGCTGGCCGGTCTGCCCCAGGCCCCCAGCCGGTATTCGCCATTCACCTATCCGGAACGGGCCCAGAAGCGCCAGATCTATGTGTTAAACCGGATGGTGTCGGAGGGGTTTATCAACCGGCAGGAGGCCGACGCGGCCATCAACACCCGGCTGGATATCTATCCCCGGAAAAATCTCTACATGGAGCATGTGCCCTATTACACCGAGCACGTGCGGCGGCTTTTGGTGGAGCAGTTCGGGAAAGACGATTTTTACACCCAGGGCTACCAGGTCTATACCTGTGTGGACATCGACATGCAGAACATGGCCCGTGAGGCCATTGAAAAAGGGCTGCGTGAGGTGGACAAGCGCCAGGGCTACCGGGGCCCCATCGAGCACCTGGCACCCGAGCAGATCGAGCAGTTTTCGCAGCGCCTGGAATCGGAACTGAAACCGTCTCTGGTCCACGAAGGCATGATTACGAAGGGGGTGGTCATCCGGATCGATTCGAGCGAGGACACGGTCCTGGTCCGGATGGGGAACCAGCGCGGCGTCATCGCCTTGAAGGATATGAAATGGGCGCGGAAACCGGACCCGTCAATCGAACCGGAACGGGTGCGTGTGACCGACCCGCACAGGCCCTGTCGGTGGGCGATGTCATCCTGGTGCGGCTGAAAGCAAAAAAGAACGCGGCCGATCCCTGGCCCCTGGCCCTGGAGCAGACCCCCCAGGTCCAGTCCGCCCTGCTCTGCATGGAGTCGGAAACCGGGAATGTGCGGGCGATGGTGGGCGGACGGGATTTCACCAACAGCCAGTTCAACCGGGCCATCCAGTCCCAGCGGCAGCCCGGGTCGGCCTTCAAGCCGATCATCTATGCCGCGGCCCTGGATAAGGGGTATACCCCGGCCACGCTGATCGTGGATTCCCCCATCGTTTTCGAGGATACGGACCATGATTTCACCTGGAAACCCAACAACTATGACAACACCTTTCACGGCTTCACCCTGTTTCGCGAAGGCCTGATCAAGTCGAGAAACGTGATCACCGTCAAAATCCTTCGCGACATCGGAATCGATTATACCATCGGCTATGCCCGTAAACTGGGCATCACCAGCCATCTGGACAAGGACCTGTCCCTGGCCCTGGGCTCTTCCGGGGTATCGCTTCTGGAGTTGGTGAATTCATATTCGGTGTTTGCCAACAAGGGATATCTGATCAACCCCTGCTTTATCAAAAAAATCGTGGATCGGAACGGAAAAGTGGTTTTCGAGCACCAGGCCACCCGAAAGAAGGTCATCGATGAGAGCACGGCCTATATCATCACCCACCTCCTGGAAGGGGTGGTGCAGCAGGGGACCGGGTGGCGGGTCCGTGAACTGAAGCGGCCGGTGGCGGGCAAGACGGGCACCACCAATGAGTTAAACGACGCCTGGTTCATGGGGTACACCCCGGAATACATCACCGGTGTATGGGTGGGTTTCGATTATGAAAAGACCCTGGGCATCCGGGAGACCGGGTCCCGGGCGGCCAGCCCCATTTGGCTCGAGTTCATGCAGAAGGCACTGGAAGGAAAACCGGTGCGGGTCTTTCCCGTTCCCGACTCCGTGGTATTTGCTAAAATCGATTCGGACACGGGGCTCCTGCCGGTGTCCGAATCTGAAAACGTGATCTTCGAGTGCTTCAAGGAAGGGACGGTCCCGGCCACCCATACCGCCCAGCCGAACGTGGTGGTCACGGACACGGACGAATTCTTCAAACAGATCGAATAATCGCGTCCCCGCCTCAGTGGAAGGTCTGTTCGCCCGGAGCGATGGGCTTGACCTCGCCGAATTTCTCCTCGTATTTTGCCAGGTTCTCGGACAGTGCGCTGATGATCCGCTTGACGTGCCCGGGGGTGACGATGATCCGCGACATCAGGTGGGTTCCGGTGGGCGAGGACAGGAGCCAGTCGATGATGAACTCTTCCGGACTGTGGGTGATGAACATGGAATTGCTGAACCGTCCCCGTGACATTTCATCCCCGGTTTTCACCTGCAGCGGCTGGGGCTGTTTTTTTTCATCTTCCATTTAAACGCTCTCCTTCTTTTTTATACATCATTGCCGTATTCGATTGAATCCGATGGTCTTGACCCATCATAACATTTCCATGACCACCGGGCAATCGGCAAGGCAGTCGAGAACAGGACTATTTTGGGTGGCGGGCAAAAGGCCTATCGCATTGCAAAAGAAGCGATATACGGCTTTGACAAAAGCGCTGCATTATTTTATATTATGAGTCCGTTCGACCAGCGCCTGGCCTCAACCCGAAATGAAATTTGAAAATGGCACAAAAAAAGAAGGAAACCTATTTCATCATCACCTACCGGGAACCCAAAACCGGTAAAGTCATGACGCTCAGAGCCGGCACGGTGACGGATTCGTCCCTGGGGCTTTCCTTTGTGGCCATTTCGGACTTTGTCTTCGAAACCGGATCCCGGGTGATCAATCCGGAGGAAGAGGATCAGAAGAAACATTTCGAGGGGGTCAAAAACCTGCACCTGTCCATCTATTCCATCATCTCCATTGAGGAAGTCGGCCTTGATCACAAAGGCCTGCGCTTCAAAAAAGAAAAATCCAATCTGGTGGTTCTGTCCCCGGATCAGTCCGCTCCCAAAGATAAATAATCAGAAGTGGTGTTAAAACCCCGTCTATAGGTCCACGACGGCGTTTCAGGCTTCTTCAAAATACTCGCATATTCCATTATGACGGGCTTTTTCATCAGCCTGCGCCCTGCCATTGAATCTGACCCGGGGTTTAATCCCCCCCCCTCGAGGCTGGCGGTCCGACACCCCCCTTCGCCCCCCTCAAGGGGGGAATAGAGGAAGGGTCGAGAAGATCTTTTTTAATTCCCCCCTTTGAGGGGGGCAAAGGGGGGTGTTGGACTTGCGAAATCAAAAGAATTAAATGATTTAAACCATTTGCCGCGTTATGTTTTTAAAAATTTAAATCCCGGCATTTTCACAAAAGCGAACCGTTCGCCTGCTTGTTCCAGCATGTGCCGGTGAATTTTTCCGACCGTCTCCTGTTCGGTCAGCGGTGTTGTTCCGACTTGAAAATGCCCGTGGGTTAGGATAAACAAAAGATTTCGGTCCTGCACATCGATCTCTTCATTTTTAATATATTCAATTGTTTTTAAAGACAGGAACAGAGAAATGAGTGAAACTGAAAACCATGTGGAAAGGCTATGCGCCCTGTCCGAATTCGAGTCCAAGCAGTTTTTGAAACCCTTCGGCATTCCGGTGGTTCCGGAAAGGACCGCCGCCACTTCCGGTGAAGCCGTCCGTGCCGCCGAATCCATCGGGTATCCGGTCGTGGTGAAGGGGCTGGGAAGGACGCTGCTGCACAAGACCGAAAGCAACCTGGTGCACTTGAACGTAACCAGCGCAGCGGAAGTGGAAAACGCCGCCCGGATGATTTCCGAAAGCGCCGGCGACGGCCTGGAAGGCTTTTTGGTCCAGCCCCAGGTATCCGGAAAACGCGAACTGGTGGCCGGCCTGTTCCGTGATGACACCTACGGTCCGGTGGTCATGTTCGGACTGGGCGGGGTGTTCACGGAAGCCCTGGGCGACGTCGCCTTCCGGCTGGCCCCGCTGACGGAATCAGACGCGGCAGACATGATCGGCGAAATCAGGTCCCGGAAGCTGCTGGAGGCCTTCAGGGGAGAGGCGGCCGTGGACATGGATGCGCTGGTGAAAACGCTGGTGGGGCTTTCCCGGGTGGGGATTGAATGCAGCGACGTCGCCGAAGTCGACATCAACCCGCTGCTCATCACCCCGGAAGGCAAGCCCGTGGCGGTGGATGCCCTGGTCATCAGGGGATCCTCCGCCTCCAAAAAACAGTTCCTTCCCCCGACCGAACCGGGGGTGGTGGCGGCCCTGTTCTATCCCCGATCGGTGGCCTTCGTGGGGGCCTCCGGCCGGATCGGCAAATGGGGCTATACCCTGCTGACCAATACCATCGGCGGCGGTTTCAAGGGCGACATTTACCTGGTCAACCCCAAGGGCGGAACCATCGCCGGCCGTCCGGTCTTTGCTTCGGTCAAAGAAATCCCCGGACGGGTGGATGTGGCGGTGGTGACCATCCCCGCGAAAATGGTGCCGGATCTGATTCCGGAGTTCAAGGAAAAGGGGATTACATCGGTGCTTTTGATCGCCTCCGGATTTGCCGAGACCGGCGAGGAAGGCGCCCGCCAGGAAAAGGAACTGGTGGCCCTGGCCAGGGCCGCCGGCATTTCCCTGATCGGACCCAACACCATGGGGATCATCAACCCGCACATTAATTTCTACTGTGCCGGCAGCCATGTGCGGCCCCGGCCGGGGTCGACTTCCGTGGTGGCCCAGTCGGGCAACATGGGCGTCCAGCTGCTCACCTTTGCCGAACTCCAGGGCATCGGCATCCGTGGGTTCTGTGGATCGGGAAACGAGGCCATGATCACCATCGAGGATTACCTGGAAGCCTTTGAAGTGGACCCGGTGACCCGCACGGTGATGCTTTATATCGAGAGCGTGAAAAACGGCCGGCGGTTCTATGAGAGCGCCCGGCGCCTGGGTCAAAAAAAGCCCATCGTCCTGCTCAAGGGGGGCCAGACCGAAGCGGGCAACAAGGCGGCCTCCAGCCATACCGGGGCCATGTCCTCCAACACCCGGGTGTTCAACGCCGTATGCCGTCAGGCCGGAATCGTCAAGGTGGACAAGCCCATGGACCTGCTCGACCTGTCGGCGGCCTTTTCCTCGGTCCCCCTGCCCAAGGGCAACCGGGTGGCGATCATGACCCTGGGGGGCGGCTGGGGGGTGGTCGCTGCGGATTTGTGCGAGTCCTATGGGTTGAAAGTGCCCGAACTCACCGATGCGATCATCGCCCGCCTGGACGGAATCCTGCCGCCCTACTGGAGCCGGTCCAACCCGGTGGACCTGGTGGGCGAAACGGATCTTTCATTGCCCTTTACGGTCATGGAAGCGCTGATGAAATGGGAGGGGTGCGACGCGGTGGTCAACCTGGGGATCATGGGCCGCCGCCATATGGCGGCCCGATTGGCTAATTCGGTGCGCATGGCCGATCCCACCATGCCGGAGGAATTCTTGGAGAAAATGGGAAAAGCCCTGGCCGAATTTGAAAAAAAATACATCGAGCACATCGTGACCCTGATGGAAACTCATGGAAAGCCGATATTCGGGGTCAGCATGATCAAGGATGAAAACGACCTGACGGTAAACCACCTGGAGGGGCGCAAATACCACGGTCTTTTTTTCCCCACGCCCGAGCAGGCCGTCAAATCCCTGGCCAAAATGTACGAATACCACCGTTTTTTGAGCCGGGAACCGGGCACCGGCGGTAAATAGCGTCAAGACCGCCCTGCTGACCCGGAAACCTTTCAAGGCGCTTAACTTGGCAAATCTTTTAAATGATTTTTAATTTTTTGTTGTCCGCAGGTCCAACACCCCCCTTCGCCCCCCTCGAGGGGGGAATAAAAAAAGAGTCCCCCACGAGGGGGGGAATAAAAAAAGCGCCCCCCTCGAGGGGGGAATAAAAAAAGGAGTTCCCCTCGAGGGGGGGAATAAAAAAAAGGAGTTTCCCATACAAAAGCAACAAACAGATCCCAAAAAGGGATTACCGCCCTGAGGGCTGCCAAGAGAGGCCCTGTCCCTGGCACGGAAACCTCCCGCAAATTTTACGGTGCCACCTACCTGCTTGATGTTCTTGGCGATAGGCTTGGACTTGTTTCGGATCTGCAGCAGTGTTTTCCTCACAGCTATAAGCAAATCATCTCACTTGCCTACTATCTGATTCTCGAGGCAGACAGCCCTCTGAGTCGCTTTTCGAAATGGTCTTCGTTGCATCAACATCCACACATGCAAGATATACCATCCCAGAGAAGCAGTGAGCTTTTTGCATCCATCACAGTAGAGGATCGCTATCGATTCTTCCAGCTCCAGGCAGCACGGCGCTGTGAGAAGGAATATTGAGCCTACGATATCACCTCTGTATCAAGTTACTCAGAGTGTCTGAAACAGGTCCGGTACGGAATGAACAAGGAACACGATCATCTGGCGCAGCTCAATCTGGCCCTTGTATTTGGCCAGGAATCAGGTTTGCCGTTTTATTACCGCAAGCTGCCAGGAAACGTTACCGATGTCAAAACCGTCCGGAATATGTTCGCAGATATGGATTTTCTCAACCTGAAAAAGGTTCATCTGGTCATAGATCGAGGATTTTCAGCGCCGAAAATATCAATGAATTGTACATAGAGCACCACAAATTTCTCATTGGAGCCAAGCTTTCTTTAAGGTTTGTAAAAGAGCAACTGGATAGCGTTCGTCACTCTTTGCGAGAATGGACAAATTACTGCGAGAACCATGAAGTATTTGCTACATGCATTCCCATAAAATGAGATTACCTCCAGCAGCGTCCCAACAAAGGAGATACCATCCGTGGCGAGCGGAGGATGTACCTCCACCTTTATTTTAACGGCGAGCGAGCTGCCGAAGACGAACAAAGACAAACGAGGCGGTTGCTGGCACTGCAAAAGGAATTGCACTCTGGCGAAAAGAAGCCCGAAAATTCAAAGCTCTATGATAAATATATAAAAGGGGCGGGGAATAAAAAGAGGAGTCCCTCCGCGAGGGGGGAATTTGGTCTTAATTTCAATGCCCAATCCCCCCTTGAGGGGGGAATAAAAGGGGGGTGTGCCGTCGGCGGCCGTTAGGATTCAAAAAGTTTCTTTCTGCAAAAACACGGCACTGGTGGGGTATAAATGGTTTTTTCCGGGGTGGGCAAATCACTTCCGGGTCCTGCCGTAGGGTTCGAAAATGGAAAACAGGGCCAGCCATTCCATCTGGTTGATAAACTGAATGCCGAAGCCGTGCGGATCATGCCGGCAGACGATTCCTTCAGTTTCCATGATCAGCCGGCTGTTTTTCCCGGAGATGACGATCTCCACCCGGCAGGGTGAACCCACGGGAATGGCCGCATCGGTTTCAACAAAAATGCCCTTCATGCTGATGTTTTTCATATTGGCGCGGAGGGTGCGCTCCGGTGCGTCAAAGAACAGGTTGACACTGGCTTCAAAATCGATCCGGAGCCGTTTGCGTTTGCTCTGCTCTTCTTTCATGGGGATTTGCTCCTTGCTGTCCTGCTTTCAGATAATCAAAAGCTTGTTCAATTTCTCCCACCGGTAAATTTTTCATTATACCCGCTTTTAGCTCAAAAGAAAATCCGGACGCGTCTTTTTAAGCGCAATATGCTGAACTTTAATTATTTTTCCTCTGGTTAAACCAATGGCCGGCATTTTTGGCAGTAACCGTACCCATCAAAAGCCCCTTTACAAGGGGTTCTTTGCACCTGGCCCGGCGGAAGATCGCGTTTTCCCGCGTTCTGCTGATACATGAACTTTCTTCAAAAGATACAGGATGGGCTTTATTGTCGGATATGGTCAGGTTCATTATGGTTAACCAAAATGGATACGGGTTTATTCCCGGTCCGAAAACTTGGGTGACAACAACGTAGCTTAGACATAAAAGGAGGATGTTTTATGAATAAAATTAAGATGACCTTGATCGGATTGCTTGTGATGGTGACATTTGTGGTGGCGCCGGTATATGCGGCAAGCGATACGGCAACGGACACGGGAACAAGTTCGCAATCCATGGACCAGACGGGCGCGGGATCCAGTTCGGACCAGATGGGTGCGGGATCCAGTTCGGATCAGATGGGCCAGATGGCACAGGGCTCCCAGCAGAGCGCCATCAGGGTCAGCCAATTGATGGACAAGTCGGTACAGGATGAACAGGGCAAGGATATCGGAAAAGTGTCTGACGTGGTGATCGGCCAGGATGGCAAGGCCGAGTTCATCGTATTGTCACAAGGTGGCGGATTCCTGGGAACCGGCGGTGGCGGTGAGCTGAAACCGATCCCCTGGGACAAGGTTCAGACCCAGAATATCGGCCAGGATCAAAATGCCATAACCGTTTCCGTTAACCAGGATCAGCTTCAGAATGCGCCGTCTTTCAGCAAGAATGACTGGCAGTCTTTTACCCAGGGCGACATGAATCAGCAGGTCCGGGGATATTACGGCTCCCAGGGCGCACAGCCTTCCCAGCAGGACCAGATGATGCAGGATACCGGTCAGTCCGGATCGCAGTCCGGTCAGCCGAGTGATATGCAGATGGATCAGCAGGGACAGCAGGGAACCCAGCAGGAGGGACAATAAAGTCAAAAAAGTAATCGAATTTTGAGAACAAGTAGGTTCAAGAAGGCTTAAACCACAGGTCACCCTAAGTTTTAAGGCGTGCAAGAGACCCGGGATACCAGAATGGAATTATCCATACCGGTATTCACGGGTCTCTTTTTGATCTGAAATCTTCCGCCAATCTTTGGTAATTCAGTATTTGCGTTTCTATTCGCTTCCAAATAGTAACAATTATTGTAATCAGGTGTGACAATTATTGTAAATAGCTGACTGAAGCGGCTCTACCCCTGCCTTTTTCACCCACAATATTTTACAAATTCGAAATCAGCCCTATCCGCCCCGATTTTATTCGGATGCGGCCTTGCCGTATTCCCCGAAAGCAGCCGATTCCGCAACCGCCCGGCCCTCTGGTATATTTTTTGCTTCACGTAAACGGAAATTAAATATGAAATTTGCAAATTGGACATTTTCATTATCGGGGTGGGTTTGTTTTGAATTGGTCATATCGGTCCGCGCACATACCGGCTGTACCGGATATACATTGTAAACATCTTTTTAAATATTCATTTATTGTTGTGATGACCTTGTCGTGGTTTTTCCTTATGGGCCCCGTCATGGGCTACACGGAGACGGGGGTATGCCCGGCCGGCGGAGGATCAGTATCTGACGCGGAACCATCGTCAGCCGCAAAGATGCCTGACGATCTGCTGGCGCTCAAGATTTACCGGGTGGAAAATGGTAAAATGGGGACCCGGGTGTTTGACGGCGATTCGCTTAAGCAGAGCGGTTCTCTGTCCATATCGGGATATGTCAGCGGAATCGTGGCGGTGGGAAAACCGGGGCTTGACATCCGGGTAGACGGCAAATCCATGTCGCCGGTCCGGCAAGAGGCCAACGGCGAATTTTCCCTTGGATATTACGGCACCATTAATCCGGCCCAGCTGGTTAAATCCAATCCCATCGGCAACTCTGACCTGCTGGTGACTGAATCTGCGGTTTTGACCCAAAACAGCCGATCGCGGTCGGACTGCCCGGAGGTGTACTCCTTTTTTCCCTCGGTGCCGGGGGACACCGTCTGCAGTAAATCTAATTTCCGGGTGGAGATTTCAACCGGAGATGCGGCATATCGACTGGGGATATCCCACAGCGGCGGCATCGACACGCAAGCGTGCGCGTCCGAGGGGGTGTGCGGTTTCCGATACATCGGACTGCAAAAAACGGATCTGGACCATGCGCTTGCGGATTCGGATGACCGGCTTCAGGCAATTTCAGATGGTGTGGCCGCCGTCGAGTCGGCCTTTCATACGGATCTGGTCAAAACGGTTCACGTCATCGCCTATGATGATATCCGAAATGCAGTCACCTGCTTGAATCAGAATGACATCTGGTTTTATATCAATACATTCAAAGATGAACCGGTCAATGAGCTGGCCGTGATCGCCGAACACGAGGCCCTTCACATTCTGGTGGACAAGCTGAATCTCACGGCAAATTCCGATGTTCGCAAGATGTTTGCCGACCTGAAAGGGTTCAATGACTTTTCCATCGAACGTTTTCAGATCGTCAGCCGGGGGCATACCCCTTCCAAGGTCCGGCTGGATAAGGGGGAAGACGGGTTTTTCTTTGAATTCATCAGCGAACGCAATTTCCTGAACGGGATGAAGGGGGGGCACCCCCAGGAAAACCTGGATGAATTCTGCGCTTCGTTTTTACACACCCTCATGTATCCCGATCGATTCGAAGCGAACCTGACCCACCCCCTTCCGGCATCGGGCGGGGCGTCCATGATCCCGGATATCCAGGAGCGGGAAAACATCATCAGCCGTTATATCGGCCTGCTGAAAATCGTCCGGAGTCTGCTGGTGACCGATACCGCCATTTCCGGCACCGATTTTCAAACCGTATCCGACCGGTTCTTCCTGCAGCATTTGAATATGCTGGAAAATCTAAGCCAGACCGTTGCCGAAGCCTCCGCCAGCCGGCAGTGATTTTTTTCACCCCCTTCAAATTCCCGTCCACCCCGATCTTTAGCGGACCCGACATTTCGTAGAGAAACGCCTTCCAGCGCCGATTTGCCATCAGATTACCCCGAGCGTTTTACAATCGAAACTCCGATTTTTCTCGCAAATACACCAGTAGTGCTTTTTTTCCATTGAGGGCCGTTCTAAGAGATTTCGTCCTTTATGAAAAAATTTCCGGAACGCTTTTCCGATAAGCAGGAAATGTTTATCATTTCAGTTTAGATAAAATGATTTAAAACTCGCATATTTCTGTCGATGCTGGTAACTTGAATGAATATATGCGCAAAAACTCGAATTTTACGGTCGAGATATTTACTGGACCCACAGGATTTAAAAGGCAGTGAGCAACGAATGAAAAAAACGGATATACCGGAAAAAACGACACCCAAAAGTCAGTCCGCCCGCACCCGGGGGCCCAAGGGCAGCCGCAAAAAAGATCTCCAGACAACCGATGAAACGCAGGTTGCGGATGCCCCGGTTGAAATTGAAACATGGAGCCCCTCCCAATTCAAAGTCCCCCCGGAAGAATCAAAAACGCGATTTCACGATTTTGATCTTCCCGATCCGCTGATGCATGCCATATCTGATCTCGGTTTTTCCTACTGCACGCCGATACAGGCCGAGATCCTGCCGTCGGCCCTGTCCGGCCGGGATGCTTTCGGCCGGGCCCAGACCGGAACCGGCAAGACCGCCGCCTTCCTGATCACGGTGATTACCCGGATGCTGGCAAATCCCATCCAGGGAAAGCGAAAGCCCGGCGTCCCCCGGGTATTGATTATCGCCCCCACCCGGGAACTGGTCCTGCAGATCAGCGAAGAAGGCCGGCAGCTGATGAAATACGTGGACCTTCATCTGGTCTCCATTTTCGGCGGCATGGATTACCAGAAGCAAAAGAAACTGTTGTCCGGAAAACCGGTGGACATCATGGTGGCCACCCCGGGCCGCCTGCTCGACTTCAGCCGCCGCCGGGACCTGCGCCTGGACCGGGTGGAGGTGATGATTCTCGATGAAGCCGACCGGATGCTGGACATGGGGTTCATCCCCGATGTCCGCAAGATCATCTACAGCACCCCGCCGAAAGAAAAGCGGCAGACCATGCTGTTTTCCGCGACCCTGACCGAAGCGATCACCCGACTGGCCGCAAGCTGGACTAAAAACCCGGTGACCGTGGAAATCGACCCGGAGCAGGTGGCGGTAAACACGGTGGACCAGATCGTCTATATCGTCACGGAGTATGAAAAATTCGCCCTTTTGTTCAACATCCTCGACCGCCAGAACCTCAGCCGGGTCATGATTTTCTGCAACCGGAAGGACCAGGTGGTCCGGCTGGCGGAAAGGCTGACCCGGTACGGCATCCAGTGCTCGGAGCTTTCCGGCGATATCCCCCAGAAAAAGCGGATCGAGCGGCTGGATCAGTTCAAGGCGGGAAAAATCCGGGTGCTGGTGGCCACGGATGTGGCAGCCAGGGGGATTCACATCGAAGGGATGGACCACGTGGTCAACTTCACCCTCCCCCATGATCCCGAAGATTACGTGCACCGTATCGGCCGCACCGGCCGGGCAGGCGCCGTGGGCACGGCCATCAGCTTCGCCGATGAGGAGGATGCCTTTTACCTGCCGGGCATCGAGGACCTGATCGGCCGCAAAATTGACTGCATCCCGCCCGAAGACGACTGGCTGGTCCTGCCGGAGCCGACGGGGCCGAAAAAGGCCCGGGCGCCCCGGTCCAAAATTCCCGACAAGGGAAAAGGAAGGCGAAGAAGCGGGTCGGGAAGATCAAGTCGATAAATTGCGGTTTTCATTTTTGCCCATCTCCTTCATGTCGTCACCATCCATCCTGACAGGAGGTCACCCAGATGGCCCCGAAGGCGGCACTGAAAATCAACGACGTTTGTGCACCGGAGCGGTTTTTGAGAATCAGATCGGAACTGCTCTCTTCACCCGTTCACCTGTGCCCTGAACGGGCGCTGCTGATCACCCGATTCTTCAAGAAATACGACCGCAAAGCCGAGCCCATGGCCGTGCGCAAAGCAAGAGCGCTTCGGCACCTGCTGGCAAACAAATCGGTGAAGATCTGGCCGGATGAGCTGATCGCGGGCAATATGGGAAGTGCGCGCAAGTCGGCAATCATCCAGCCGGAACTGGCCGGGGTGTTCATGGCCGAGGAGCTTTTGTGGATCAATCGCCGCAAAACCACCCCCCATCCCATCTCCCTGCGCGACCGGCTCAAGGTGGCCCGGACGGTCCTTCCCTACTGGCTATTCCGCAACATGGTCGTGCGCGCCTTTAAAAGACACCCCGGACAATTTCTGCGGTATGTGCCCGAGCAGCTCAAGGCCACCTATTACCTGATCAACGAGGCCGGCGGCATCGGCCATTTTCTGCCGAATTACGAAAAGATGCTCAACATCGGCATTTCCGGGTATGTAAAGGAAATGGCGGGAAAAGACGGCGACCTGCACCGGGCGGTTAAGATCGCCTGCGACGGGGTGGCTGAATATGCCCGCCGCCTGTCCGATGAGGCGGCCCGGCAGGCAGGGCTGACGTCTGACCCGGGCCGGGCGTCGGAACTGATGGAAATTGCGCGGATCTGCGCCCGGGTGCCCATGGAGCCGGCCGAAACCTTCCAGGAGGCGCTCCAGTCCCTGTGGCTCAGCCATATGGCCGTCTGCCTGGAAGGGCTCAATTCTGCGGTCTCCTTCGGCCGGATGGACCAGTACCTCTACCCGTATTATCGGCGCGATCTCGCCCGGGGCCGCCTGACACCGGAGCGTGCATTCGAACTGCTGCTTTGTTTTTCCGCCAAGACCACCGAACACGTATTCCTGGTCTCCGAGCGGACCAGCCAGTACCACGGCGGGTTCCTGGTGGCCCAGGCCGCCACGATCGGCGGAACGGATGCCGCGGGAAACGATGCCGTAAATGAGTTGACCTGGCTGTTTTTGGACGTGATGGAACATGCCGGTTTGCGGGACCCCAACTACATGGCCCGGATCCATGCCGGATCACCCCCGGAATATCTCCGCCGTGCCGTGGACGTGGCCCGAAAGGGAAACGGCGTGCCGGGGCTGTTCAATGACGGGCCCACGGTGGCATCCCTGGTCCGCCACGGCTTTGCTGAAGAACAGGCCCGGGATTACGGCATTGTGGGGTGCGTGGAGCCGTCCTTTCCGGGCAAAAGCTTTTTTTCCACGGATGCGGCCCTGTTCAATCTGCCGGTCTGCCTCATTTTGGCCGTTAACCAGGGCAGACGGCTTGCCTCCCGCCGCCGCATCGGCGTAGCGACGCCGCCGGCGGAATCGTTTGCCGGCATGGGAGACGTGATGGAAGCCTTTGCCGCCCAGGTCCATCATATGGTCAAACGGATGATCGGGGATCTGGCCGTGGTGGAAACCGGCAACCGGGATTTTCATCCCACCCCTTTTTCCTCCATGCTGGTGGACGGCTGCATGGAGACCAGCCGGGACGTAACCGCCGGCGGGGCAATGTTCAACTCCAGCGGGATCCAGGGGGTGGGCGTGGCGGATACGGCCGATTCCCTGGCCGCCATTCACGTGATGGTGTTTGAACGCAAGATGCACACCCTTCCGGACCTCTTACATGCGATGAAAGCCGATTTTATCGGTTTTGAAAAGATGCGGGCCCACCTTCTGGCCGCGCCCAAGTTCGGGAACGACCTGTCCCTGCCGGACGGGTACGCCGCCCAGGTGGCGCAGATATTTCACGATGCACTGGCGCCGTTTGAAAACACCCGGGGCGGCCGGTATGTCCCCGGGTTCTACTCATCCACCTGCCACGTGGGATTCGGGAATCACACCGAAGCCCTTTTCTCGGGACGGAAAAAAGGGTCGCCCTTTGCCGCTTCCCTTGGATGCGCAAACGGCATGGACCGCCGGGGGGCCACCGCCCTGCTCAATTCAGTGGCCAAAGTGGACGCCACCCTGGCCATGAATGGATATGCCGTAAACCTGCGGTTCGACAAAGCAAGCCTTTCCGGAGAAAAAGGGCTGCGGGTCCTCAGCGCACTCACCAGAGGTTTTTTCAACTCCGGCGGCATGGAGATGCAGCTAAACGTCATCGATCCCGGCCTGCTGGAAGCGGCCCGGTGCCACCCGGGCCGGCATCCGGGCATCGTGGTCCGTGTGGCCGGATACTGCGCCTATTTCGACGACCTGCCCGATACGGTGAAGGCGGAGATCATCCAGCGCACCCGCCTTTCGCCCTGAGATATTGCTTTCAGAGGAGCAAAAACACCTGAATTTAATACTACTGGAAAGGAGTTGCCATGCCTGTTGAAGTGCTGTCTTTGGACAAGATGCGGGAGCGGATCGGGGAAGAACTGGGCGTGACCGACTGGCTGGAGATCGACCAGGCCCGGATCAACGCGTTTGCCGACTGCACCCTGGACCACCAGTGGATTCACGTGGACCCGGAAGCGGCCGCCAGGGGGCCGTTCGGCAAGACGATTGCCCACGGCTATTTGACCGTGTCGCTGCTTTCCCACTTTTCGGAAAATCATGTGCTGCTTCCCGAGGGAACCCTGATGGCCATCAACTACGGGATGAACAAGCTCCGGCTGCTCAACCCGGTGCCGGTCGATTCACGCATCCGGGACCGCATCGTCCTGTCGGACGTGCAGGAAAAGGGCGGCGGCAGGGTTTTGACCACCACCATCCACACGGTGGAAATCGAGAACCAGGAAAAGCCCGCCTGCGTAGCCGAAGTGCTGACCATGTTTTTCACCAAATGAACGCCACCGGAGCGTTTTGAGATAGTGAGAATGCAGTGTAACTATTCAGCGAAAAAAGTGAAAAAAAGACTTGACAAGGGTTTTGGAGAAAAACACGGAATTCAGATATCATTCAGTGAATCCCTGTAATTCGTCGATCAGACTGCTTCACGTGACGAATTAAGGACTTTCTCTTCGAACGCATACCCTGTCCGGTCTGAAAAATTTAAACACGCCAAAACAGCATACAAGGAGAAAAATTTCGGTTTCAAAACCTGTGTTATAGTACGTTCAATAACCGACACAGGAAAAGGCCGAATGAAAATCGAAAACATTGACATACAGGCAGCGATTGAAAAAGCACAGTCCATAGTGCATGAAGACAAGCAATTGTCGACAGCCACGAAATCAATGTTTGAGGTTTTGATCCTGATCATCACCCTGCTTGTCAATCGTTTGGGCTTAAACAGCACAAACAGCAGCAAGCCGCCGTCAAGCGATCCAAACAGGAAAAAGGGGACTCGGGAAAAGACCGGAAAAAAGGCCGGCGGACAAACCGGTCATGTTGGTACAACCCTTCAGAAAGTTGACAAACCTGACAGAATCAAGGTGATCCGGATTGACCGGCATAAATTGCCGGCCGGACAATACCGGCAGGCAGGATTTGAGACGCGTCAGGTATTTGATATCGATTTTTCAAGAATGGTTACCGAATACCGGGCTCAGATTCTTGAAGATGAGGGCGGACGCCGATTTGTCGCCCCTTTTCCGAAGGGCGTGAATAAAGCGGTACAATATGGGGCCGGTATAAAGGCCCACTCGGTCTATATGTCGCAATTTCAACTCGTGCCGTATAACCGTATTTGCGATTATTTTGCGGATCAGCTTCAGATACCGATCGGTGAAGGATCGATTTTCAACTTTAACAAAGAAGCCTGGCAACTCTTGGGCGACTTTGAGAATCTGACAAAAGCCGAATTGGCTGCATCCAATCTGGCTCATGCAGATGAAACAGGCATCAATATTAACGGCAAAAGGCATTGGTTGCACGGGTTATCCAACGATTTGTGGACGCTTTACCATCCTCATGAAAAGCGGGGCACGGATGCCATGAACGAAATGAGCGTCTTGCCGGTATTCAAAGGGATATTGTGTCATGATCATTGGAAGCCCTACTATAAATATGAATGCGATCACGCCCTTTGCAATGCCCATCATCTGCGGGAGTTGACGAGATCATGGGAGCAGGATGGCCAGAAGTGGGCGCTTGAGATGAAAACGTTCCTTGAAACGACTCATCGCGCGGTTTCCGATGCCGGCGGTGCATTGGATGCTGAAATATCGTTGAAATACCGGCAAAAATACAGGGATCTGATCAAAAAAGCGGAAGTTGAATGTCCGGAGCCAGAAAGACCCAAGAAAGGAAAAAGAGGACGGATTAAAAAATCCAAATCCAGGAATTTGCTGGAACGTCTTCGGGATTTTGAAAACGACACACTTCGGTTTATGGATACTGAATACGTGCCGTTCAGCAATAATATGGCCGAAAATGATATCCGGATGACCAAGGTGCAGCAGAAGATATCGGGATGCTTTCGCTCGATTGAAGGTGCAAAAATATTCTGCCGTGTCCGGGGTTATCTGTCAACTTGCCGCAAGCATGGAATTTCGTCAACGGAAGCCTTACGCTCGTTGTTTGACGGGAAACTACCGGAAGGCCTTTTCCAAGGATAGTATTTGAATTTCGCTGAATGGTTACCTTTTTTTTATTCACTACCATACCAAAGAGAGCTTTTTGCATATTATCAGGAAACCAGATAATATGCATATATAGTACTCAAATTTACATAATTAATTGATTTAACATAGATCTATTCGATTACAGTCTTGTGTGTTATCTGGATGGGAAAACACATGTAGGCGTATTATCTGGAAACCAGATAAACATCAGTTATGTTTTAAATACGGAGAGAAGTAATATGAATAAGAAAACTTATTTGATAGTGTTTTTATGTTCTTTAATGTTTACCATAGTTCTATCCGGTTGTGCGACAATGTTGTCAAATAAAGGGTCACTTGTTCGAGTTACAAACCAATCTGAGAACATCAATGGATGTAAATACTTAGGTCAGGTTTCTTCATCTTCAAGTTGGGGTGGTTTTGCAGCTACTGGAGTTGGCTTTGAAAGCGCTATGAATGAATTAAAAAATAAAGCGGCGGAGTTGGGAGCAAATGTCCTACTAACTCAAGTAATATCAAATACAATGGGCGGGACGAGAATGATCGGTGATGCTTACTATTGCCAAGATGGTTCAGGACAATAAATATATTAATATGGCCTAACTATGAAAGCAGATCAACTTTTTTATAGATATTATCCTTACAACGAATATTTGCTTGAAGCACTTATAACAAAAAAAATATGGTTTTCAAAACCTGAAGCTTTTAACGATCCTTTCGATTGCCACTTAAATTTCGATAATAATATCCCGCTTGATAAATATGAAAAGTGCATAAGGTGGCAATTAAAGCGTGAAGGTCGTTCTGAAGATCAAATTGACCGTGATATCAGGAAATTAATTTCTCAAGATGGAATTGTGACCGACGATGCTAAAAAGGTGATTGACAATATAGCCTCAAGCACGCTTGATGTGATAAAAAATATTGGTGTCTATTGTCTGGCCGAAGAGAATACGAATGTGACAATGTGGTCACATTACGCCAGCAACCATAGTGGGTTGTGCATAGGGATTCTATTAAATGAATTTGCTGAGAAAGTTTCGTACGTTTCGGAAGCACCTAAAGTAAATTTTTCTGAGCTCTTAGAGGGTGGGCCGACCCAAAATGATTACAAATGGATATTTTCAAAGCATAATGATTGGGAGAATGAGAAAGAGTGGCGGATTGTTGTAAATGAAGGGAATCAGTTGGTACCGCTACCTGGTCAAATCAAGACTGTCACATTTGGTTTGAGAATGGATAGCGAAAAGAGGAGAATAATCAGTGAAATTCTTAAGGATGAAACAAATATCCATTATTTTGAAATGATAAGAAATCCTCAATTGTTACAGTTAATGGCAACAAGAGTAAACATGATCACATAACATTGCATCAGGCGACGGCTAAACGCCGCGCCTGATGCACACGTTCGCTGTAACAACATATTTATTTGTATTCATCCTGTCATGTTGCAAGTATGAGTATGGGAGTGTAAAAAATGTCTAAAATAAAGAATACTATATTTAGCGCTCTTCTGGTTATTATGATTTTATCCTTTTATGGTTGTTCCTATCCAATTCGTTTCGTTGAGTTTCAGACATCGAAAACTTTACCTGGTACTTTGGGGATGGGGGATCTTTCTATGGAAGTAAAGTTGATGTCGGGCGAAATACTTAGAGGAACTTGGGCTTGCAGTTCGGACACACAATTGAGCGCTGGCATTTTGACTTATCAAAACGAGCTATCCAGCTTAGTAACGGTTTCTGGATCAGGCCAACACAAGTGCTATGCGATTTTAACTGGAAATAATGATACTGTTATGGAAGTGCTGTTTATGCATAATGAAATGGGGTGGTCACCGCACGGATATGGTATGGCGATGACAAACAAAGGAGAAACATATCGGATAGTGTACTAAACTGGCCTTCTAAAATTCACGAATCGAAAAACAGCGCTTACGGCCAGCGAACGATTTAATAAGTGGACGCAAAAAGCCGCGCCACTTATTAAATCGTTCACAAGTCCTCACCACCAAAACCATCCTCACCTGTGCACCATACAATAGCAGCCCTCCAGCATTCCTGAAAACCGGCAACCACAAGATATGGGGGAAGCCCAAAATCAAGAATTGCCGGTAAGGCTTATCGACTGTGCCGCACTGCTGGAAAAATTTGGAAATACATCATGTTTGAAATACTTCTAACGATTTGCCCCTTTAATGAAACCAAGCGTTGTTTTTGAATTTGTGGAACATTTCTTTTGACACTGTAACAATATGTGATACAATATAATCTATGATAAAAAGTTTCAGGCATAAGGGACTTGCCGAGTTATTTGAAGGTGGCCGATCCCGAAGGTTAAGTCAGGATTTACAAGAGCGGTCCCTAAGACGTTTAGATGCTCTTGATCAAGCGGAATCATTGACGGATTTAAATGTTCCTGGCTTTAATTTTCACGGCCTTCAAGGAAAGCCAAAACGTTATAGTATTCATGTTAATGGTCCATGGTGCATTACCTTTGAATGGGAATCTGGTGATGCATTTAAGATTGACCTTGAACAATATCATTGAGGTAAAAACCATGGGAGAATATGTAGTTAAACGCCCTATTAAAAGACAACCAGTACATCCTGGTGAAATTTTACGTGAAGATGTTCTTAAAACTCTTGGCCTGTCTGTCAGCGATGCAGCAAGGCGTCTTGGTGTTTCCCGCCAGCAACTTCATCGAATATTAGCTTGCACCCACCCCATTACAACTGAAATGGCGCTCCGGATTGGCAAGTTTGCAGGAAATGGGCCTGGGCTTTGGTTACGTATGCAACAGGCTTATGATCTGTGGAACGCTGAAAACAAAATGGCAGGTGAACTTTCCAAGATTAAGACGGTTGTATCCAATAATCTCCATTCCTGAAAAGCGCAATGGAATTCTAAAACAGTAGGGCCAATATGAAATGACGCCGAGCCGTATGCCGGGTGTTCAACAGTCTTCACCCCTATAACCCAACCTTCCAGTGCACCATACAATAGCAGCCATCCAGCATTCCTTGAAAATTGGCCAATACAAGATATGGGAAGCCCCAGAATTCAAAAATTACTAATGATGGTTATCGACTACTCGTCTTTTCACTCCAGATAAAGAATTGAAATTCGGTGACAACTCTTTTCCAGATCTTCATCTGATGGACTTGCGTAATACCGGCTATGGATTACCGCTAATCCGGAAATTCGCCTGCTGATGATGGCCAGATCCAGTGATCAGGGTTTTGACGTCGGGATTGTTGCCGGGCTTGGTCGTTATTATGGATAGTCAGGATGCTGGTGATGATTCTTGGAACAATCAGGGGGAGGATGATGGACAAAACACCCGGATTCTGACCGCCTCAAGGTCCGGGGCCGCCTCTTTCTGGCCTTTGTATAGGGCGGCGACGAAAGCGTTACCGGTCGGAAGCGGTGCCGCGATTTCCAATGGCGAGAGTTGCCAGATAAGTCATTATTACACCGTAAATCCTTATTTTTCAAAGATAGCCATTGGATAGGCCGGCCGGTTCTAATTCAAACGGACCTCCTGGTCGTCCAGTGCAGGATCGGTCTGCAGGCGAAGGTCTTTTATCTTAAACTCGCGCTTGAGAATATCGAGATTAATTTTATTTAGCCCCTGCATGCGCGACAGGCTGCGGGGATGGACCGTGAGGGTGACGGTGCTGGTGGGGCCGGCATTTGTCTTTAATTTTGCAACGGCGGCATCCAGCATCATTTCGGATCGAACCATGTGCCCCAGGGCCGGGTGAAAGGGGCCGGCCAGAATCCGGGCGGAATCGTTTAACTCCTTTGATGCCTGCAGTCCGATGCGGGCTACGGGGATGCGGCGGTGTTCGAATATCTTGCAGATATCCTTGACCAGTCTCACCGTTTCTTCCATGGACATGGGCACATATGTTCCTTCACGGTACCATCGGGCCAGGGGGCTTTCCGCGATCACCAGGGTGGGGTAGATGCGCACGAAATCGGGATGGAGTTCGGCCAGGGCGGTGGCGGTTTCAATCGATTTTTCCGGTGTGTCGCCGGGCAGCCCGGTCATCATCTGCAGGCCCAAATTGTAATTTTTTTCACGGATGCGCCCGGCCGCCCGGATGGCATCGGCTGCCGTGTGCCCCCGCCGGGCCGATGACAGCACCCGGTCGTTCATGGACTGGATTCCCAGTTCGACCGTGGAAACGGGGTAGTTGGAAAGAAGGGCCAGCCGTTCCGGGGTGACGGTGTCGGGCCGGGTGGAAAACCGGATGCCGTCGATTTGGCCGCCATACGCGTAAGATGCGGCAATT
Source organism: uncultured delta proteobacterium (assembly GCA_963826785.1). Taxonomy (GTDB): domain Bacteria; phylum Desulfobacterota; class Desulfobacteria; order Desulfobacterales; family Desulfosalsimonadaceae; genus CAWGYD01. The sequence goes on along the minus strand of CAWGYD010000006.1, from coordinate 372,899 downwards.
TCAAGCAGTGCGGTGATTTCCGGTGCGGGAAGACCCAGAAAATTTCCACCATAAAACGAAATTTCCGCCACGGGCCGGTTTTTTCGAAAGGCCAGGAATTCCGCGATGGTCTCCTGTATGGCCGCTGCCGACAGGGGCCCTGTCGCTGCGCCGGTGATGGCATGCTGGTTGCAGAACACGCACTGGTGGGGGCATCCGGCATGGGGGATGAATACAGGGATGATCAGGGGGCGGGGAGGTCTGCCCATGTGAGGCCCTATGGGCCCGCCGACAGCTGTTTCAATGCGCGGCGGGCCGCCTGCTGCTCCGCGGCTTTCTTGCTTTTTCCGGTGCCCGAAGCACACAGATCGCCTGCCTCCAGCAGGACCTCGAATGTCTTGTCATGATCCGGCCCGCTTTCTTTGACCAAACGGTACTCCGGGGCCAGCTTCATGGTGGCCTGAACCATCTCCTGAAGACGGCTTTTATAATCGGTGTTCCGGGGGGACTGGGCAATGTCGTCGAAATGATCGGCAAAATGATTCGATACCATTTCAAAGGCGCAGTCAAAGCCGCCGTCGAGGTATACGGCCGCCACCACCGCCTCATAGGCATCGGCAAGGATTGATTTTTTGGTCTGACCGCCGGACAGGATCTCCCCTTTGCCCAGGCGGATAAACCGGCCCAGTTCCAGGGTAAGTGCGATCTCCGCCAGCCGGGTTTCATTGACCAGAAAGGAGCGGGTCCGGGACAGATCGCCTTCATTTAACTCCGGAAATCGGACCATCAGCATATGGCTGATGATGATATTCAATACCGCGTCACCCAGAAATTCCAGCCGTTCATTGTCGGATATCCCGGGCTGTTGTTGTTCGTTGACAAACGAGGTGTGGCGAAGGGCGTTGTCCAGCAGGTCCTTATTCTTAAAGCCATAGGGCAGAAGGCGTTCCAGTTCGGTCAGGGATGATTCAATCATGTCATTTTTGAAAAGAACAGCGGTTCAATGCGGGTGGAGTGCGGCGGCGATCTGTTCGTATACGCCATAGGGGACGTAAAAATCTCCCCTTCCGGTACCCATTTGAATGTCCGGTATGAGGTCGCCGTGAAAATCGGTCCCCCCCGTGGCCAGCAGGTGGTGTTTTCGGGCCAGGTGGAGGAAATTGTCGGTCTGCTCCCGGGTATGGTCCGGGTAATAGACCTCGATTCCCAGGAGGCCCCGGGCCATCAGGTCCACCAGCAGTTTTTCAACTTTTTGGGCCTCGAGCAGGCCCGGATGGGCCAGGGCGGCGATGCCGCCGGCGTTGTTAATCAGCTTGATGGCATCGGCTGCGGCGATGCGCGGTTTTTCCACGTATGCCGGCTTGCCTTTTCCCAGGAAGGTGTCGAAGGCATCGTCGATGGATGATGCGATCCCTTTTTCCACCAGAACGGAGGCGATATGCGGACGGCCGAGGTTATCCTTCCCGGAAGCGGCTTCGACTTCTGAAAGCGAAATATCAATTCCCATCGCGTTTAGCCGGGAAAGGATGAGCGGGTTGCGGTTTTTACGGGCTTCCTGCTGGGCCGCCAGGGCATCATTCAAAGCGGCGTCATCAGCCGAAAAACCATACCCCAGGATATGGATGCTGCCGGATGAGGAAAACCAGGGTGGCGGCTGGGCGCTGATTTCCACCCCGGTCAGAAATGCGATGGCCGTTTTCGGAATGCCCCGGGCAAGTATTTTCTGGACCCCGGCGACGGTATCGTGGTCGGTCAGCGAAATGGCCTTGAGATTGAGACGGATACCCCGGCTGACGACCTCAAGGGGATCGAGCGAGCCATCTGATGCGGTGGAATGGAGGTGAAGATCAATTTTGTCCTTATAATCCAAGCGCTTTCTCTAATTTTTCATCTTTGGTCTTGCAATCGATGCACTGGGTGGTCACCGGCCGGGCTTTGAGCCGCTCGATGGAGATATCCTCGCCGCAGGTTTCACAGATACCGAATGATCCCTCGCTGATCCGTTCAATGGCTTTTTTGACTTTCTTGATCAGTTTGTGCTCCCGGTCGCGGATACGCAGTTCGAAATTGCGCTCGGCTTCATAGGAGGCGCGGTCCGTGGGGTCCGGGAAATTGCCTTTGGGCGCGTGCATGTCAGTGACGGTATCCCCCGCCTGGCTGAGCAGTTCTTCCATGCGTTTATCCAAAAGAGCTTTAAAGAATTCAAGATCTTTTTTTTTCATGATCATGGATCCCCTTTCTTGGTAATATCGGGTTCATGAGAGCAGATATTTATAAAGCTTTTATAAAGAAGGATTCATTATCATAATTTTTTTTCAATTGTAAAGAATAAAGTTTTTACGCAAATCGTCAATCGCTACTGCGCGGAAAAAGGAAAAAACCAGAAATTTGGACATCATAGAACCGGCATGGCCGCCCGGGGGCGCCTGTCTCGACCGTGCGGGCAAAAAGGTGCGGTTTTTTCGAGTTATTCATCCAGCTTGAACAGGTTGCGGATAAAATCAATATAGACGGACTTGCTGCGGTGAGAGCCGGGGTGTTTCAAGAAGATCGTGGGGTCGTGCAGGATCTTGTTGATGGTTGCGTGCATCATCTTCGAAAGCGCCTCTCGATCCTTTTCCGCAAGTTCCATCGATTGCAGCGTTCGCGAGAGTTCAGTGTCGGCCAGCGCATCGAATTTCTCCCGCAGGGCGACGATGGTGGGAACCACCTGCAGGTTGTGGTACCACTGGAAAAAGGTGATGACGGCTTCATCCACGATCCGTTCCGCCTTGATCGACTCCTTCATCCGGGCTTCGATATTTTCGGTGATCACCCCCTGCAGATCATCGATGTCATACACATAGGCATTTGAGATCCGGTTGATTTCGGGATCAATATCTCTCGGAACGGCAATGTCGATGAAAAACAGCGGCCGGTTTTTCCGGGTGCGCATGATCGGCCGGACATCATTTTTGGAGATCACGTATCCGGGGGCGCCGGTGGAGCTGATGATGATATCGGCCACCACCAGCTTTTCCCCGATCTCCTCCAGCCGGACGGCTTCCCCGTTAAAGCGCCGGGCCAGTTCCAGTCCAACGGAAAAGGTCCGGTTGGCCACCAGGATATGGCCCCGGGTCCGGTTTCGCACCAGGTGCTCCACCGCCAGTTCGGCCATTTCCCCGGCGCCCACCAGGAGCACGGTTTTGCCGTTTAAATCATCAAATATTTTCTTGGCCAGTTCCACGGCCGCATAACTGATGGAGACCGCGTGTCCGCCGATACCCGTTTCGCTGCGGACCCGCTTGGCGACGGCAAATGCCTTGTGCAGCAGCCGATTCAAAATGACGCCGGCGCTTTTCCGATCCACCGCGTTTTTGTAGGCATCTTTGACCTGGCCCAGAATCTGGGGTTCTCCAATCATCATGGAGTCGAGGCTGGCCGCGACCCGGTAAAGGTGCCGGACGGCCGACTCCCCGGAATGCACATACATGCTGGGGGTCAGTTTGGCCGGGGCAATCGATTTGCTTTTGGCGATGAAGGCGGTCACGGCCCCGGCAGCGGCCTCGCGGTCCCGGGACGTGAGCAGAAATTCCACCCGGTTGCAGGTGGAAATGAGAATGGCTTCTTCCACATGGGCGGACTGCCGAAGGCTGGCAAGGGCTTCCGTGGTTTCATCGGCGGAAAAGGCCAGTTTTTCACGAAGTTCCACCGGTGCGGTGCGGTGGTTCACCCCGATCAGGACAATGTCTGCGAGTTCGATTCCGTTTTCCGGTACCGGGATCGGGGAGGGTTTACCACCGGGTAAAGACGTCATGGTGTCCCTCCAGAAAAAAATTGACGCCGAAGAACGTGAACAACACCGCGGCAAACCCGATGATGGACATGATGGCGGCGCGCCGGCCCCGCCATCCCGCCACCAGGCGTTCATGCAGCAGGGCGGCGTAAATCAGCCAGGTGACGCCGGACCAGATTTCCTTGGGATCCCAGCTCCAGAAATGTCCCCATACGGCCTGGGCATATACCATGCCGGTGATCAGACCGATGGTCAGCAGGGTAAAGCCGGTGATGACGAAGGAATAGCCGGTGAAATCAAGAAACTGCAGAGAGGGTAACCGCCTGAGAAAGAACCGGTTGGATTTGGTTTTGATGGCATGCTCCTGTAGCAGATACAAAATACCGGTGCCGCAGGCCAGCGCCAGGGCCGCATCCCCCAGGAAAATCATGATCACATGGGCAACCAGCCAGATGCTTTTGAACAAAGATGACGGTTCTGCGGGTGCTACGTCCGGGACGAAAGACGCAATAATCATGATCAGTGCGGTCAGGGGGGCCGCAAACAGGCCCAGTATTTTAAGATGGTAGCGGTATTTCAGCAGCAGGTAAGCGCCTGCCAGGGTCCATGCGGCAAAGGACAGGGTATGGTGCAGGTTCTGCACCGGTACGTATCCCAGGTGGATCCAGGCGGCTGCGATCCGGCCGGTGTGCAATGCAAATCCGGCTGCCAGTGAGCCGTATGCCGCCTTGTTCAACCACTCTTTCTGGGCAAAGAGGAATACCAGGTAACCGGCTGAACTGACCAGGTACATCAAAATGATCATGAGATGTAAAAGCATCATGGTGTTTGTTGTCCAGTCCCGGATAACAGGGTTTCATAATCATATCCGCTGCCGAGCACCTCGGCGAACAGCCGGTTGATCTCCCCGGTGCGGCGGTGCTTGACCATATCCAGCAGACCGCTGTCGATGAGGCGTTCAAACAGCGGTTTATGGAATTCCGGAGCATGTTCCGTGGACAGGAGCTTTTTGCGGATTGCACCCATCAGGGTGAGAAACAGGGCATATTCCTCGCCGAACTGTTCTTCCAGGCCGGCCCGGAGCATTTTGGCGAATGCCGGGCTTTTGCCGGAAGTGGACACAGCAATCACCAGGTCCCCCCGGCGGATGACAGACGGCAGGATAAAATTGCAGATGGCGGGCACGTCGGCAATGTTGCAGAGCATGTTTTTCGATGCGGCATCCGCGCTGATGCGGCGGTTGAGGGTTTCGTCGCTGGTGGCGCCGATAACCAGAAACCGGCCGTCGAGGTCTTTTTGCGCATAGGTGCGCTCGATGAGCGCGACCTGTTTCAGGCGGCCCATTTCCCGCAGGGCCTCGGTAAATTCGAGGCTGACCACGGTCACCCGGGCGCCGCAGTCCAAAAGCGCTTTGACCTTTCGGGTGGCCACGGCACCGCCGCCCACCACCAGGCAGGAACGTCCGTTGATATCGAGATTTACGGGGTAATACGGCATTTAAAGACGGATCTCCATCAGGTCCTCGGCCAGCATCAGGGGACCGTCATAGGTTTTTGCACACTCGCCTGCCACATCCGCACGGTCGCTCTCCGGATAAAAATGGGTAAGCACCAGCTTTTTCACCCCGGCCCGGGCGGCAATCCGTCCTGCAACAGACGGCGTCAGGTGGCCTTCCACCTTCAGCGCATCGGGAAGGGCCGCTTCACAGATCAACAGGTCCGCGTTTCTGGCAATTTCCACCAGGTTTTCAGTATAATCCGTATCCCCTGAATAGACAATGGCCCTTCCGTCCGGCGCAGTAATGCGAAAAGCGATGCTTTCCTCCCGGTGCGCCATGGCGGCAACACGCATGGAAAAAGACGTGTAAAAATAATCAGTGGATACGGCCGGGTCAAGGTCTGCCAGGTCGAGTTTTCCGGAAAGGTCGATCCATTCCCCGTAAATCGATTTCAGCCGGTCATAATGCAGGCAGAACCCGGGCCCGCCGGCAAGCACCAGCCGAGTTTTTCGACGGCCGGTGTCCGGGTATTTACTTGAAAATAGAAAAGAGACCATCTCCCCGCTATGATCCGGGTGAAAATGGCTGATAAACAGGTGGGTAACATCGAATATGGAAAAATCGGCCTGAAGCAGCCGGTGGATGGTGCCGGCCCCGATATCCAGCAGGATGGCCGCCGTCCCGATCCGGACCAGCACGGAAGAGGAGCTGCGCTTCAGGGAGGGGACGCAGGTCCCGGAGCCCAGGAGGGTCACACGGATGTCAGACTTGCGGGACGGGGTATTCATTTGCTGTCAAATTTTGAAATGATCCAGTTTAAAAGCGGTTCGTCCTGCTTGTAATCCACCAGGTCCCCGAGATTTTCAACCGGAAGCTCCGCCCGGGCCATGCTTTCGTGTCCGCCGGCGGTTCCCAGGCTGCCGAAGCGGTTTGACAGGAACTGTCCGGCACTTTTCTGAAGCCCGTCATTTCTGACGATGATGATCAGCTTGCCTTCATAGAGGCCGGATACGATGCTCCAGGTAACCGTGTTGACCCGCATGAAAAAGTCGGCGATGAGCACGCAGATATCCGGATTTTTGATATTGCCCAGGTTGGAAAAGATCCGGTTTCCGTTCATGACATGGCCCTCGATGGCCCTTTTAAAATAGTCCAGAAAATCAACCCGCAGATCCACCTGCTCCATGCGCCGGGCCAGGTGGATGTTGGCATGCTGAAACAGAAACTGGAAGGCGCGGATATCTGCGTTGGTGGCGTTTCGTTCGAAATTGGCGGTGTCCGTCTTGATGGCATAAAGCAGTCCGGTGGCCAGCTTGGCGGTGGGGGTGATCTTGGCGGCCCGCAGGTATTCGGTTAAAATGGTGGCGTTGGCGCCGTAGTCCGCCCGGATGTCCCTGAATTCAGCCGGGTGCCCGCTGTCGGGATGGTGGTCGATAATGGCCGCATAGTTGTAATCGGCAAAGCATTCATGGTGGGAGGGCTGGGAGTCTACAATGATAATTTTATTGAAGCGGTGGGGCTCGACCTTGGAAATATGGATCAAAGTGACGTCCAAGCAGCCGGATCATGGCCATGTTGTCCGGACGGACGATGGTGTTGATATTGGAGATGGCCACATTGGTCACCCTACGCCACAACATCCGTTTAACCGCCATTGCGCTTGCGATGGCATCCGGGTCGGCATTGATGATGATCAGCACATGGTCGGAACCGGTGAAAATCTGGTAGAACCGGTTGAGTTTTTCTGTATTGGTCAACCCCACAAAGAACCGGCCTCGTCAAATGTGTCACTGCTCAATGGTTCATATCGGCGCACATGATGGCCGCCGGTCATTTATAATACCATAAGGTCTGTTCCAATGTTCGCAAATTGAAATCCCGGGTTATCATTTTACCAGAAGGCTCCACATCACGCCGGCGGCGACTGCCGATCCGATGACCCCGGAGATATTGGGCGCCATGGCATGCATCAGCAGGAAATTGGTGGGATCTTCTTTCTGCCCCACAATCTGGACGACCCGGGCGGAGTCCGGAACCGCGGAGACCCCGGCGGCTCCCAGCAGCGGATTGATCTTTTCCTTTAAAAACAGGTTCATGATCTTGGCGAAGATGACCCCGGCCGCCGTGGCCACGCCGAAGGCGGTGGCCCCCAGCACGAAAATCCCCACGGATTTTCCGGTCAAAAAAACATCGGCCTGGGTGCTGGCCCCCACGGTCAATCCCAGCAGGATGGTAACCGAGTCGAGTACAGAGGTGCGGGCGGCCTGGGCCAGGCGCTCCGTGACCATTGATTCCTTGAGCAGGTTGCCCAGAAAGAGCATTCCCAAAAGAGCGATTGCGGCCGGTGCCACGAAGCAGCAGAGGATCAGGGCCACGATGGGGAAAACCACCTTTTCGGTTTTGGAGACCTCTCGGGGGTCTTCCATGCGGATGAGCCGCTCTTTGCGGGTGGTCAAAAGCCTCATGATGGGCGGCTGAATGACCGGTACCAGGGCCATGTAAGAATAGGCCGCTACGGCGATGGGGCCGATCAGGTCCTTGGCCAGCTGGGCGGTGAGAAAAATGGCGGTGGGGCCGTCTGCCCCGCCGATGATCGCGATGGAGGCCGCCTCCTTGGGAAGGAATCCCAGGGCCAGCGCCCCCAGGAAGGTCAGAAATATCCCCGCTTGCGCCGCCGCGCCCAGCAGCATGAGCACCGGCCGGGCCAGCATGGTTGAAAAGTCGGTCAGCGCACCGATCCCCAGAAAAATCAGCGGGGGATAGATCCCCTGGGTTACCCCGAAATACAGGTAGTGCAGGACGCTGTTGTTTTCATAGATCCCCAGGCCCAGACCCTTGAAAACCGGGATGTTGCCCACCAGGATGCCGAACCCGATGGGGACCAGCAGCAGCGGTTCATAATGCTTGGCGATCCCCAGGTAGATGAAGAAGCAGCCGACGCCGATCATGAGGATATTCCGGTAATCGCCCAGGACAAAGCCGGTATTGGCAAGAAAATTTAAAAACATTTCCATGATGTCGTCTACTCCTGCGTCTGAAAGGTCTGGTACGCCTCATGATCGAGGTAAAACAATCCATGTTCATCCGGGCGAATCAATTTGGCCTGAATCAGCGAGTTCACTGTTGAATGGGGTTTTGCGATCCCGATGATTTCCGCCATTTCAATGAGCTTGGGCAGTGAGAAGGGTTCGCCCAGGGACTTGATCAGGATGGAAAACTGCCGGGCCGATTCGTGAAAATCCTGGGTGAGCACCTGTTTTTTGGGCGATACGGGCGTTTTCTTTTCGGCGAACAGGCCCTTGATCTTTTTTACGTGCACTTCCCTGTTTTCCCAAAGGGCCAGCAGTTTATGCAGCTGCGAAATAATGAAGGAGAGGGTGACCAGGGCGGTGAAAACAATGCTGATGCCGACTGCCGAGATGGCCCAGCCATTGTAAAAGGCGATTGCCTCAAATCCGTACAATGGGATACCTCCTGATAGGATGTCTCATCGACATCGAATGCCTTACTGTTTGTGAAGTGAGGCGCCGGAATCTGTCTTGCCGGGGCCGCGGGCAAATGCCAGCCGCTGGGAAACGATGGCATCGATCTTTTTCATCAGTTTATCGCCCAGGGAGACATTTCCTTGAAGCAGCTGGAAAAATTCTTCACCGGGAATCCGCAGAATTTCACCCTCGGTCAGGGCGACAACAGAGGCCGTGTATTGAAAAGGGCTGATAACGGTGGACCAGCCGAAGATATCTCCCTGGTGGTGAAACGTAAACGCTCGCCCGTCATCGAAATAAAGCATATAATTGCCGGTCATTACGACAAAGAAAGTATGCGCCTTGTCCCCCTGCCGGAAAAGCTGCTCGCCTTCGATCACCCGCATGGGATGAAGCAGGGGAAAAATTTCATCCAGTTCCTCGGGGCTCAGTTCCTCGAATAGTTTGATCGTCTGAACCTTGTCCAAATTAAAATGCATTTTTTCTTCCTGACCTTGATGATCATGAAAAATATAAAAATATTAGACCGCTGGCCGCGCACTTCCTCGGATGGCTAAAAAGCGTAAATCTTTTTAATTAATGGCAATATTTCTGATTGTCAACAGAAAAGATCGGGTGGCGGGCAAGGAGGCGGTTTTAAAAAAGATCCGTTAATCGGCGATTTTGATTTCCACGCGCCGGTTTAAGGCCCTTCCCTCGGTGGTGGTGTTGGTGGCCACGGGGGAAGCCGACCCTGCCGCCTTGATGATGATCCGGCTTCCGTCGATCCCTTTGGAGACCAGGTAATCGGAAACCGATAGGGCCCGCTGAAAGGAGATGGCCGCGATGGTGTCATTTGTACCGGTGACATCGCTGTGGCCGGTAATCGCAAGTTTCACGCGGGGATGTGCTTTCAAGGCGGGTATGGATTTATCCAGAAGCGACTGGTAGATCGGCAGGAGGCTGCTGCCATAGTGGGTAAAATGAATGACTTCGATGGTGGTTCCGGCAGGAAGCAGTTCTAAATTTTCAATGCCGAAATCCGGCAGCAGGGATCCGAGCACCCGGTCTTCCGCCCGCCGGTTGAGGGCCTGGCCCGCTTCTGTTTCGTTTGAAGCCACCGGATCGGATTCACCGTACCCGATCGTGACCAGGTTGGCGCGCGGGATTCCCCGGGCCCTCAGATGCGAGGCAACGCTTTTGGCCCGTTTTTCGGAAAGTCTCTGGTTGTATGCTTCTGACCCAATGAAATCGGTGTGCCCGGCGATTTCATAGATGATGTCCGGGTAAGCTTTAAACAGGGGAAGATTGCCGTCCAGGATATCTTTTCCATGTTCGCCCAGCTGATAGGAATTAAATCCGAAGCTGACTGACGCGATCACCATCCGCGGCGGAAGTGCCTTTAACGCGGCAAAGGTATTTTTCGGCGCCATCGCCTCGGTGGGTTCAGGGACAAAGGGGGTATGGAAGGACCGGTGGGTCTGGGGCGGCGGTGGCTGGGGGTGGTAGAGTTCCGCATCATAGGCGGACAGCCGGGCCAGGGCCAGCAGATCTTTGGCTTCCTGGTCATGGCAGGCCCAGTAGACGGTGGCTGCTTCCCGGCCGTAGGCCATGGATTCATCGATCTTTTTTCCCGCATAGGGGCTTTCCGCCGTCTGCTTGGCGGTTTCGACGACCTCCCGGGTCTGGTTGAATTCCTTGGGGGCATAGACGGCCCTGTCCTGCACCCCGAAGTAGGCGGTCTGAAATGATCGGCAACCGATGACCGACAGCAGGCCCATCAGTATCAAAAAACCCATGCTGACCACTAAGAAGCTGTTTCTCATTGTAATTCCTATGGGGTGGACCGCCTTGAACGATGTGCCCGGGAGCACATTTATAAAAGAACTAATTCATCTTAATGGGGGGCTATGGTTTTGTCAAGACTGAAAAGCCTTTTAATATACAGGGATTATTGCTTTTTTTTCGCTGCCGGAGCAAGTCCGTGATTTTACTTGCAATTTTTCCCCGATCCGTTATGTAAACCGTAAACAACGTCAGCACATTAGACCATTCAAAATCAGATGAGTTATGTCTCAGGCAAACGCCACCCAGACTCAAGGGCGGCGTTTTTTATTTGGAGCGGCTTGATATGGCAAAACTTTTCGTCATCGACAATTATGATTCCTTCACCCACAACCTGGTGCAGATGTTCATGTGCTATGACCTGGACATCATCGTGGCCCGGAGCGACAAGACCGATATCGGTCAGGTGCGCGCTTTTTGTCCGGACTACCTGCTGATCAGCCCCGGACCCAAAGATCCGGCAAGCGCCGGCATTTCCATCGCTTTGATAAACACCATGGCCGGCACCCTGCCCATTCTGGGCGTCTGCCTCGGCATGCAGTGCATCGGCGAAGCCCTGGGGGGAAAGACGGTTGCAGCCCCCGTTCCGGTGCACGGCAAAACCGACCGGGTGTATCACGACGGCAAGGGGCTTTTTGAAAAGATCCCGTCCCCGTTTACGGCGGCACGCTATCATTCCCTGATGGTCAACGTCGATTATCCCGGTCTGGTCATATCCGCAAGAAGCGAAGACGGGGTGGTGATGGGGTTTGAACATCCCGAGCGTCTCCTCTATGGCGTCCAGTTTCATCCGGAAAGTTTCATGACCGAATGCGGTTTTGTGCTGATCGAAAATTTTTTGCGCAAAGGGCCGTTTGCCCTGACACGGCAGAGGGAGGAAAATACCACATGGACATTACCGCAGCGCTTGCCCGCCTGACCGGTCGGATCTCGGCCATCGAGGTCAAATCGTATTGCCCGGATGCGCCGTTTGAAGAGGTGGCCGCGCGATTTTCGCATATGGAAGGGAGCGTCGTGCTGCTGAGCGGAGGCGATCTGGACTGCGCCCGGTTTCATATCCTGGCGGCCCTGCCCTGGCTGTCCGTGAAGGGATATGGCAATCGATATGTCATTACGGCCGGAGAAGACGCCATTTCATACGAAGGCGACCCCTTTGAACTGGTACGGCAGCTGACGCGTCTGTATGCGCAGACCTTCGAACATCCGTCCATTCCGGTGGGAGCCGGCCTGTTCGGATATTTCGCCTACGATTTAAAGGATCATATCGAAACCCTTCCCCGCACCACGGTCGATGACCACCATTTGCCCCAGATGTGCCTGTATGCGCCATCGGTGATCCTCGTCTATGACAAGCAGGCCGGAAAAGGGCATATATGCGCCATCCGGCGGACCCTGCCGAAAACCGCCGATGCGCAGGAGGCGTTTTCCCGGTTTGAAAATATCCTGTCGGGGAAAGCGCCTCCGGCCGGGGTATTCAAAGGAAATGCGCCCGCGCTCTTTTCGTCATTTTCAAAAGATCAGTACCTAAAAGCGGTAAATGCCGCAAAAAACTACATCACCGCCGGCGATATCTACCAGGTGAACCTGTCCCAGCGGTTTACCGCCGGTTTTGAAGGAGATCCCTATGCCATGTTCCGGTCCCTGTACCGGTCTGCGCCCGCGCCGTTTTACGCGTATGTCCATGCAGGGGACCACTGGATCGTCTCCACCTCGCCCGAACGCTTTCTGCGGCGGCAGAAAGAGTTGGTGGAGACCCGGCCCATCAAGGGAACCCGCCCCCGGGGAAAAAGCGAAGAAGAAGACCGGGCGCACGCCGCGGCACTGTTAGAGAGCCGCAAGGATGAGGCCGAACTGTCCATGATCGTCGATCTCATGCGAAACGATCTGGGCCGGGTCTGCCGCGGCGGCAGCGTTTGCGTGGCGCAGCACAAGCGTCTGGAAGCCTACAGCAACGTCTACCACCTGGTATCGGTGGTCACCGGCCGGCTGCAGCCGGACAGGGATGTGGTGGACCTGCTCAGGGCCACCTTTCCCGGCGGATCGATCACCGGGTGCCCCCGCATCCGGGCCATGGAAATCATCGATGAGCTGGAGCCCTGCCGGCGCCATGTTTACACCGGATCCATCGGCTATATCGGATTTCATGATACCCTGGATCTCTCCATCGCCATCCGCACGGCCACGATATTCAAGGACCGGGTTTTCTTTTCCGTTGGCGGCGGCATCGTCTATGATTCAGACCCCGGGGACGAATTTGAAGAAACCCTGCACAAGGGCCGCTCCCTGGCGGGCGTGCTTCAGGAAGAGGCGATAACACCCGAGCCGGCCGCCCATGTGTGGAAAAACGGGTTTTTGATCCCCGAAGGGCAGGCGGCGGTCTGCTATGACGATCTGGGGCTGCAGTACGGGTTCGGGATTTTCGAAACCCTGAGGGTAAACAATGGCAAACCGGAATTCCTGGAGGCTCACATGCGCCGGTTCAACATCGCCTGGGCGGCAATGATGGATCTGACGGTGCCCGACCTGAGCTGGCGCGAGATTATCGGCATGGTGATTTGCAAAAACGGCCTCAAAAACGACACGGCCGCCGTAAAGATCCTGGCCACCTATGGTCCGCCCGGAGACCGGCGCCATCCGGAGATACTGGTGTCGGCCCGGATTTACCGCCCCCGGCCGCAGCTCATGAACAAAGGCGGGCTTCACCTGGCCGTTTACCCCCACCCCCGCCAGACGCCGCTGGCTGACTACAAGTCATTGAATTATCTTTATTATTATCTGGCCGGCAAATGGGCGGCGGCCCAAGGGGCGGATGAGGCCCTGATCTTAAACCCGGACGGCAGCGTTTCGGAGACCCATACGGCCAGCCTCCTGCTGATAAAGGATAAACGTGTGATCCGGCCCTCATCCTCCCACGTCCTGCCGGGTATAATGCAGGAGCAGGCCGTTTCATTTCTGATCGGCAAGGGGTTTAGCGAATGCTGCCATCCCGTCAAGGTCGAGGATCTGTATGCCGCCGATGCGGTGCTGGCCACCAACTCACTGATGGGGGCCGTTCTGGTTTTGGGCATTGATGGAAATTTACTCCCGGGGCGCTCTTTTGGGCTCCAGTCGCTGCTGTCGGAATTCAATGCCTCGGGGGATTGAATCAAAAAGCGTTTATTTCAATGCCTTTTTAATGCGCTGCATGGCCTGTTCCACCCGGTCGGGGCTGTTGAAGGCGCTCAGCCGGATGTGATTTTTGCCGCAGGATCCGAACCCGGCCCCCGGCGTGCAGACCACGCCGGCCTTTTCGAGCAGCATGTCAAAAAACGACCAGGACTCTGTTTGCGATTCCACCCAGATGTATGGCGAATTTGCCCCCCCTGCATACCCATACCCCAGAGCCTTAACCTCCCTGACGATCCGGTCGGCATTGGCCATGTAGACATCGATGATCTGCCTGATCTGGCGTTTTCCTTCTTCACTGTATACAGCTTCAGCGGCCCGCTGCACCGGGTAGGAGACCCCGTTGAATTTGGTGGAGTGCCGGCGGTTCCACAGGGCGTGCAGGAAATGCGGTTTTCCCGCGGCATCATAGGCGCAGCAGTCTTTGGGAACAACGGTATAGGCGCACCGGGTGCCGGTGAATCCGGCGGTTTTGGAAAAGCTGCGAAACTCCACGGCCACTTCCCGGGCGCCATCTATTTCATAGATGGAATGGGGAATGGAATCATCCCGGATGAAGGCTTCATAGGCGGCGTCAAAGAGGATCAGCGCCTTGTGCTCCCGGGCGTAGGCCACCCATTCGGACAGGGCTTCCCGGGTGATGGTGGCGCCGGTGGGATTGTTGGGAAAGCACAGGTAGATCAGGTCCACCGGCTTTTCGGGAAGACCGGGAAGATAACCGTTTTCTTTCGTGCATTTCAGGTAAACCAGATTCTGGTACTGGCCGTCGATATTGTTGCCGGTCCGGCCGGCCATGACATTGGTGTCCACATACACGGGATATACCGGGTCCGGAAGGGCCACCAAGATGTCGGCGGAAAGGATTTCCTGAAAATTGCCGGTATCGCACTTGGCCCCGTCGGAAATGAAGATCTCGTCAGCCGAAACATCCGCCCCCCGCGCCTGAAAGTCGTGCCGGGCGATTTTTTCCCGCAGAAACGGGTACCCCTGCTCCGGTCCATAACCCCGGAAGGTGGCGTCATCAGCCATCTCATCGACGGCCCGGTGGAAGGCGGCGATACAGGCCTGGGGCAGGGCCTGGGTGGCATCTCCGATGCCCAGGCGGATGATGTCGGCTTCCGGATGCGCCTTTTGATAGCTGTCGATCTTCTTTGCGACCGTGGAGAAGAGATATGAGGCTTCGAGTTTGAGGTAATGTTCGTTGATTTTGATCATGGGGGCCTTTCCTTATTCTTAATGCGATTTCGTATAAAAGGCGGCCGTCGGCAAGTCCTGCCATCGTAAATTACGGCGGCCTTTCAGTCTTTTAAATCGAATGTGGATACGTGAAATCTTTCCTCTATCCGGTTGACGGATGGATATTAATCCGTATATATTAGAAATTATGCACTTTTTGAAATCAGGGATTCGCGAAAGCCCGTTATAATAAACTCAGGCGCCGCTGTCAATGCCCATGGAATGTAACCGATCGTCATCAGGAGGAATATGGGCTTCTCCTTGACAGAACGGCTCCCTTTCGCATAAGGGTAGACACGCTCGGTTAAATCGAAAAAACGGCACGCCCGGATATTTTTCATCAAGATTAACAAATTCAAAAAAGGCAGGAGAGATTCAATGTTTGAAGAAACCCTCGAAGAGGATATCAAGATTCTGACCTTTAAAAACGGGAAGACCAACCCCATCAACCGGGAAATTCTGCTCCGGATAAAGGAGATCGTAGATGAGGTCAACCGGAATGCGACGCCCAAGGGAATCATTCTGACCGGGTCGGGACGGTTTTTTTCCAGCGGATTTGATCTTCCCATTTTCCTGGGTTTCAAGAATGTTGAGGAGGCCGTGGAATTTTTCAACTTTGAGGAAGAAGTGCTCCTGTCTCTGTTTACCTGCAGCAAACCGGTGGTTTCGGCCATCAACGGACATGCGGCGGCGGCCGGCCTGATCTATTCCATGGCCGCAGACTACCGCATCGCCAAGGATCACCCCAAAATCAAGATCGGTATGAGTGAAATCAAAATTGGACTCCCCCTGACCCTTGCCCAGCACGAAGTCATGCGCTTCGGGTTCGACAGCAACCACACATTCAGGGATGTGATGTTCTTCGGCGATATGGTGGATGTCCGCACTGCAAAAGAAAGGCGGCTGATCGACGAAGTGGTGGCCGAAGAAGATCTGCTCGGCCGGGCCAAGCAGGTGGTGGCCCAATGGATCGACACCCCCAACCGGCCGTTTATCCGGATGAAGCAGCTGCTCCGGATGGACACGGCCCGGCGGATCCGGAAAAAACTGGCCGAGGAAAACTGGCAGGAAGGAATGAGCTGTTTCTTCGACAGCAGCGTCCGCCAGACCCTTGAGTTCGTGCAGGCCAGCATGCAGTAATTTTTGTATTCCTATTTTTTTTGATGCGCATTCATCTTTTTTGAAGTTTAGGACCATTTTTGAAACCATTTTCACATCTGCTCCCTCTGGTTGAGAAGCCGAGCCGTTACCTGGGCAATGAAATCAACGCGGTAAAATGCCAAAAGGACGCGGCGCCTCGATTCGCCCTGGCATTTCCCGACCTCTATGAGATCGGCATGTCCCATTTCGGACTGCAGATCCTGTATCATATCATTAATTGCCAACCCGGCATGGCCGCAGAGCGCGTGTATGCCCCGGGAACGGATATGGCGGCCAAAATGAAGCAGGAGGGCCTGCCGCTGGCATCCCTGGAGACCGGCACGCCGTTGAGCCGTTTTGATATCATCGGATTCAGCCTCCTCTATGAGCTCAATTACACCAATGTGTTGATGATGCTCGATCTTGCCGGCATTCCTTTTCTGGCTGCAGACCGGGATGAAGCAGAACCGCTGATCATTGCCGGCGGTCCCTGCACGGTCAATCCTGAACCGGTGGCCGATTTTTTCGATGCCATGGTGGTCGGAGACGGCGAGGCCGTGGTGCTGGAGATGGCCCGAGCATGGCGGGAATGGAATTCAGATCCCGGCCGGAACAAACAGGCGCTGCTGTCCGCCTGGTCGAAAATTGAAGGGATATATGTCCCTTCTTTGTTTAAAATCAGCGACACACCGGAAGGGTTTACCCGGGCGCTGCCGACCCTTCCTGAATACCCGCGGGTGACCCGGGCCGTGGTCGCCGATCTGGATTGCGCCCCCTTTCCGGTTTCCCCGGTGGTTCCCTATGGCAGGCCGGTTCACGACCGGCTGCGCCTGGAAGTGGCCCGTGGATGCACCCGGGGCTGCCGCTTCTGCCAGGCCGGGATGATCTACCGGCCGGTTCGGGAGCGTTGTGTTCAAAACCTGCTGGACCTTGCAGAAAAATCGATAAACGCCACCGGCATGGATGAAATTTCGCTGCTCTCTCTGAGCACAGGGGACTACGGGTGTCTCGCGCCCCTGATGAATACGCTGTTTGATCGTTATGCCGCCGATCATGTGGCCCTGTCGCTGCCGTCCTTCAGGGCGGGGAGCCTGTCAGCCGACCTGATGGACCTGATCCGCCGGGTGCGAAAGACCGGCTTTACCATCGCCCCGGAAGCGGGAAGCGAGCGGCTCCGGCAGGTCATCAACAAGAACATCACCGAACAGGAAATTCTTTCCACCGTTGCACAGGCCTTTGATCTGGGATGGCGCACGGTCAAGCTCTATTTCATGATCGGGCTGCCCACCGAAACCGATGAAGATATCGATGCCATCGTGGATCTGGTGGAAAAGATCCGCAGAAACGGCCGGCATGGCCGTAAAAAGGGGAGTCTCCATGTGAGCGTGGCCACCTTCATTCCCAAGCCGCACGTCCCGTTCCAGTGGGAGGCCCAGCTGTCACTGGCCGCATCCATTGAGAAGATCCAGTATCTGAAAAAGCAGCTCAACCGCCCCGGAGTGGAATTCAAATGGCAGAAACCCGAAGTGAGCCTGCTGGAGGGCCTGTTTGCCCGGGGGGACCGGAAGCTGTCCAGGCTTTTGATAAACGCCTTTGAAAAGGGATGCCGGTTTGACGGGTGGACCGATTCTTTTGATTTTCCGGCCTGGCAAGCCGCCCTGGCGGATACCGGCATCGATGTAAACCACTATACGGAAAAGCGAGACCGGGCCCATGATCTTCCCTGGGCGCATATCGATGTGCGGGTCTCCAAGCAATTTCTGGTGTGTGAATATGAAAAAGCCGTCTCCGGTCAGTCCACCCCGGACTGCCGTTTTGAGGCTTGCCAGGACTGCGGCGTGTGCGATTTTGAGCAGCTGATGCCCAAGATCCATGCCCCCGGGCAGGTCCCGCCGACTCCCCGGGCTCCGTCGGTTGAAAGCGTATCCGCACCGGTTCGGGCGGCTGTTCATTATTCAAAACGGGACCCGGCACATTATTTCGGACATCTGGAACTGGTCAGGATCTTTGAGCGGGCCGTCCGGCGGTCGGGAATCGAGGTGGAATTTACCGGCGGATTTCATCCCAAACCCAAATTTTCGTTTCACGACCCGCTGCCGGTGGGGATGCAAAGTGAAAAGGAGATCTTTTTTCTGACGTTGAAGAACCGGGCAGACCTTGAGCGGTTTGCCGACCGGGTCAATTCCCAGCTGCCGGATGGCCTTGAAATCCTTGCCTGCCGGGAAGCAGATAAGGAAGGAGATCTGATGCCGCCCGATTCGGTGGTTTACCGCGTTGAACTTTCCGACGGGGTATTTGATCCGGCTTTGCTTGCGGCCTTTGCGGCGGCCCCGGAGATGATGATCGAAAAGAAATCGAAGCGGGGCCGACGCCTCATCGATTTAAAGCCGGCGGTCGCCTCCATCGAACAGGTGGCGGCCAACCGCCTGAAGCTGATGATTCGACATCAGCCCGGGATTACCGTCCGTCCCGCTGAAACCATCGGTGCGATCTTCCATCTGTCGGATGAGACGCTCCGGCGGGCCCGGATCATAAAACTCGAGGTGGATAAATGAAGTCCCGTCCAATCTGGGGGTCCCGCAAGCAGTCGTCCGTCAAACCGCGGACGACTGTTTACGAAACCGTCAAATTAAAGAATCTAAAGCTAAGGAATAACCCATATGTACAAGGAACTGGTGATCAATGCCATCGGACCGGAAATCCGGGTGGCCCTCATGGAAGATCAAACCATTGTCGAACTTTATGTGGACCGCAGTGATGAATCCAATATTGCCGGCAATATTTACAAGGGGCGGGTCCAGCGGGTGCTGCCGGGCATGCAGGCCGCTTTCGTGGATATCGGCCTGAACCAGGCCGCTTTCATTTATGTGGACGATGTAATCGATGAACGGGCCAGTGCGCATCCGGACCGGATCTTTCTATCCAATGCCGCAGTGGAGGAAGAAAATGATCTGATCACCCGGGTGGCAGATCCTGTGGCCGATCAGGACATGGCGCCGTCCAAAAACAAATCGCCCATTGAAGAGCTATTAAAGGATGGCCAGGATATCCTGGTGCAGGTGGCGCGCTCTCCCATCGGCAGCAAGGGGGCCCGGCTGACTTCATATATCTCGATACCCGGCCGGTTTCTGGTGCTGATGCCCACGGTGGACCACATCGGCATTTCCCGTCGGATCACGGATGAAGCCGAGCGGCAGCGCTTGAAAGATCTGGTCCTAACCCAGCGGGTGCAGAATTTCGGATACATCGTCCGAACGGCCGGAGAGGGTCTGAGTGAGGATAAGATGCTCAAGGAAATGGAATTTCTGACCAATCTCTGGGCGGATATCCAGATACGGTTCAAGGAAGCCCCGACGTCGACCCTGATCCATGAGGAATTGACCGTCACCTTGAGGAGCGTGAGGGATCTGCTGGCCCATGATGCGGACAAGGTGACCATCGACTCACAGGCGGTATATAAATCCGTGCTGTCATTCATCGAGAAATTCATGCCCCGTCTGACGGAATCCGTATCGCTGTATACCGGGGCGGAGCCGATATTCGATGCCTACAACATCGAGGGCGATATCCGTCGGGCTCTGAAAAAGAAGATCTGGCTCAAGTGCGGGGGGTACATCATCATCGAAATCACAGAGGCACTGGTGGCCATCGATGTCAATACCGGCCGCTATGTGGGAAAGCACAATTTTGAGGAAACCATATTAAAGACCAATCTGGAGGCAGTCAAAGAAATCGCATATCAGATCCGGCTTCGCAACCTGGGGGGGATCATCATCATCGATTTCATCGATATGGAACGAAAATCCAACCAGGAGAAGGTCTATAATGCGTTGATCGATGCATTGAAGAAAGACAAGGCCAAGACCAATGTGCTGCCCATGTCGGACATGGGGCTGATCCAGATGACCCGCAAGCGGGTGGTCAGATCCCTCACCCGGATGCTCTGCGAACCATGCTTTTACTGCGACGGAGAAGGGGTTCTGCTTTCCAAGCAGACCATCTGCAACAATATTTACCGGGAAGTGCTCCGGTTGTCCCAGGACGTCAAGGGTGAGCGGATCAGTGTCCGGGTCAATGCCAAAATCGCAGACCTCCTGCTCGGGGAGGCCAAGGAGATCATCATCCTGCTGGAAAAACAGCTTCAGCGTCAGGTGGTCATTTATCCGGCCGTGGAATTTCACCTCGAGGAATTTGATATTGTTGAAATTCTTCATTAGTTTCCATTCAAACGAATTTCCATTTTTGGAAGCCGCGGAACGAGGGAAACCCCATGCAACATAAATATTGACAATATGATTTATAATATATTATCTTTTATGATTAATTTCTAATTTCAAAGATCAACACAAGCCCTGTATAAAACGGGGTGCTGAATAGAAAGCAGGACATAATGAAAAGAACATATCAGCCAAGCAGAATTAAACGGGCCCGCCGGCATGGATTTTTACGGCGGATGTCTACAAAGCAGGGCCGGCAGGTGATCAATCGGCGCAGGGCAAAGGGAAGGAAGCGGCTGGCGCTTTAGAGGGGGGTTATGCAGTTAATTCCATTTTGCACACCAGCGGATACCAAAGGCGCCGGGAAAACAGGATCGCCCTTGAATGTGAAATGGAATTTTCTCGATCCGGCTTATGCCACCTCAGTGGGCCGCAGGGATTTATAATGTTTCAATCCCGCCGATGAAACCGAAGACCAGTGACAAAGTACGGGCTTCAGAAAAACGACAAGCTGCGCAAGCGTTCCGAATTCCTGCGTTTATCGGCAAATGGAAAGAAAATCGCCGATCGTTACTTTGTCCTGATACTCATTTGCAATCCTGCGGGTTCCAGCCGAATCGGCCTGACCGTTTCCAAGCGGGTCGGAAATGCCGTGACCCGCAACCGGATCAAGCGGCTGGTGCGGGAACATTTTCGGGTGAACCGGAACCTTTTGAACGGCTCATGGGACATGAATGTCATTGCGAGGCAGGCGGCCGCGAATCTATCCACTGCACAGATATTCGCCTCGCTGACGCGATTGTTTGAGAAGACAAGGGAGATCGCTCATTAAATATTTGGCATTGATTCTGATCCGGATATATCAGGTGGTGCTTTCACCGTTGCTGGGACCTGCCTGCCGGTTTTATCCGTCGTGTTCCCAGTATGCCTATGAGGCGATTTTGCGCCATGGCATCATCCGGGGGGGCTGTCTGGCGGTAAGACGGGTCCTGCGATGCCACCCGTTCCATCCGGGCGGAGTGGATCCTGTTCCCTGAACCGTATCGCCAACATATGATTTCAAACCCGGCCTCTATGCAGGGGAATCGATGATGTTTCCGCCCGTCCATAGAACCGCCGGCGCATCATCGCCCGATTTCCCGATGCCGACAGACAGGGTTGATTCTGAAAAAGCCGACTATGCTGATCCCGTAAACACCGCGTCTAAAGACGGGCGATCCCCTTTTTTCATCATGCCATCCGCCTCCCGTTTCGTCCTGCGCAACACCGTTTCCATCACCACGGGTATCTGTTTAATTTACGAATTGGTTAAATTCAAGACCGAGCAAATTTAAATTCGCCCTTTGCGGCGATCAGGAGTAAATTATGGAACAAGGGCGATTACTGATTGCCATAGCCTTGTCATTTCTGGTGTTTCTGGTTTGGGGACTGTTTTTTGAACCCAAACCCGAACACCCTCCCCGCACTGTTTCCGATAAGGCCGTACAAACTCCCGCGGCGCCATCGGTTGAACCCCGCCCCCCGGTGGCTGTGGAAAAGGAGCAGCCGCCCCCGGCCGAACCGGTCCCCGCTGACCAGCCCGGCACCCGTTTCGAGACCCTGCGGGTGGAAAATTCGTTGTACACGGCGGAAATTTCAGCAAACGGCGCTGCTTTCACCAGCTTTTTGCTGAAAGACTATAAAGAAACCATGGCGCAAAATTCCGGGCCGAAGCAATTGATTCCGAAAGAAAATGAAATCGGGACCGCCCTGCTCGATTTTGTCGGAAACGATCTGCTGTCTCCACGGTCGGTATTCACCACCGATGCCTCTTCTCATATGATCCGGGTGGATGCACAAAGCCAGTCCGTTACTTTTTACTGGCGCTCGCCGTCCGGTATTGCGATCGAAAAGCGATTTACCTTCTTTCCGGACGATTATAAGATCAATCTGGCCGTCACGGTTAAAAACTTTTCGGATCAGCCCGTTGATAAACCCCTGGCGGTGATGCTCGCCAATCCGGTCTCCAAAAACAACAGCTATTCCTTCACCGGACCGGTCTCGCTGATCAACAATGATCTGGAACAGATCAAGATAAAAGATATTAAGAAAAAGAATACCTATACCGGCTCGATTGCATGGGCCGGCATCGAAGAGCAGTATTTCATCACCACCTTGGTTCCGGAAACCATCTCCGAAAAGTCGATGATTCATTTGTCTGTCGATCCGCAAAGTGAGCTGGTTAAAATAGCGTATGCCGATCCCGTGCCGGCCATCGCGCCCGGCGCTCAGCATACATCCGAGTATTCAATGTTTCTGGGTCCCAAGCGGTTGCCGCTGCTGGAAAAATTCGGTCATCATCTGACCAAGGCGGTGAATTTCGGTTTCTTTGACGTGATTGCCAAGCCCTGCCTGAGGCTGATGGATTATGTCCACGATCATTTGATTGCAAATTATGGAATTGCCATTATTTTATTGACGATTCTGTTCAAGCTGATTTTCTGGCCGCTGGGCTCCAAAAGCTATAAATCGATGGCGGAGATGAAGAAGCTGCAGCCGTTGATGACCGAAATCCGGAAGAAATATAAGGACGACAAGAAAAAAATGAATGAGGAGATCATGGGGCTGTACCGGACATACAAGGTCAATCCCATGAGCGGATGCCTCCCTATGGTTGTTCAGATACCTGTATTTCTTGCGTTTTATCGGATGTTGTATGGGGCCATTGAACTGCGGCATGCGCCTTTTTTCCTGTGGATCAACGATCTGTCTGCACCGGACCGGCTGCTGCATTTTAATTTTGCCATTCCCTTTATGGCGCCGCCTTATGGTATTCCGGTGCTGACCATTATCATGGGTGCCACCATGTTTCTGCAGCAGAAACTGTCACCCCCGCCCGGAGACCCGTCCCAGGCCAAAATCATGATGCTGATGCCACTGGTTTTCACCGTGATTTTCATCAATTTTCCATCCGGGCTGGTGCTTTACTGGCTGGTCAACAATGTCCTGTCTATTGCGCAACAGTACTATATCACAAGGAAAATAGCTTAGTGCGGAGGGATTTTTTCATGAAGTCTTCCATGGACTTTGAAGAAAAGAGCGTCGAAAAAGCCGTTCAAAAAGCATGCGCGGAACTCAACATTGCACCGGAGAAATTAAAGTATGACATTATTTCTCATGGTTCATCGGGAATTTTCGGTCTGGTCGGCGCCAAAAAAGCGCTGATCCGGGTCCAGGTAACCGACAACCAAATGGCCACAGCCGCCACAGAGACCATCGCTCCAGTGGCATCCGATGCGGAAATCGCAGCCGCCAACCGTGAAGCGGTCAGCGCACTCGTGGATGAAGCTTTTGGCATTGCCCCGGCGGAAACCGAAAGGGCCCCCGCACCCGAAATCGCAGCGGAAACCAAGGTTGTGCCCCAGGCAGAAAAAACAAAGACGCGCGGAGAGGGCCGGCGCCGAACCCGGACCAAAGCGCCCAAAGCGCCCGAAGCGCCGGAAGCGCAGGCACGGCCGGAAGCGCAGGCACCGCCGGAAACGGAAACTGATCAGCCCATGACGGATGAAGCCCGGGAGGCGACCATCGGCGTGGCCGAAGCCTTGATCCGCACCATTGTCGATTCTTTGGCTGCAGGGGCGGAAGTGACAGTGGAAAAATCCAGGCCGGGCAGACGGCCCCGCATTCATATCCGGGGACAAGACGCCGGGATGTTGATCGGCAAAAAAGGGCAGAACCTGGAGGCCATTCAGTACCTGGTAGACAAAGTGGTGAACAAGCAATGCAATCAGGCCAACCCGGTGGTCATCGATATCGAAGATTATCTCGAAAGCCGGAAAGCGGAACTCAAGGAATTGGCCGTCCGCATGGCTCAGAAGGCCCAGGATACCGGCAAGCCGGCATCCATCAACCGGATGAATGCCCAGGACCGAAGAGTGGTGCACATGGCCCTGAAAAACAACAAAGCGGTCCGTACCCAGAGCGTAGGGAGCGGCTACTTTCGGAAACTGATCATCTATCCAAAGAAAAAGGCCGCTCAAAACCAGGAGACCTCGACGGAATAGCCTCTTGAGCATCCTTTGATGTTTTATCATGCCATTGTCAACCATCGCCGCCATCTCCACCCCGCCAGGAACTGGGGGGATCGGGATCCTCAAAATTTCCGGCCTTCGTGCCGCAGAAATCGGCCTGTCCCTGTTTAGGCCAAACACCGCCGCAGGTTCGACCGCACACGCCGGCAATCCATTTCCCGTTCCCCGGTACATGTATTACGGGCGGATCATCCATCCGCATACCGGCGCAGTCATTGACGAGGCCCTTTGGGTGTATATGTCTGCTCCGCACACATATACGGGCGAGGATGTCGTGGAATTACAGTGCCACGGCGGCCCCCTGGTGATGCAGGTCCTTCTCTCCCTGGTGATCGCCGCTGGCGCCAGAATCGCGGAGCCCGGAGAGTTCACCCGTCGTGCGTTTTTAAACGGTCGCATCGATCTCAGCCAGGCCGAAGCGGTGATCGATCTGATCAATGCCAAAACCCTTCGGTCCATGGAGATGGGTGCGGCACATCTAAGCGGCCAGCTCGGTGAAGCGCTATCCGGAATTAGGGTGATCCTGCAGGATATCCTGGTGGAACTGGAAGCGGACATCGATTTTCCGGAGGATATGGAAGGGGCTTATGATCCCGCTAAGTTTACGCTGCTTTTACAGGAATCCGTTTTTCCGGTCATTCATCGCCTGATCGAATCACATGAATCCATGCACTGCCTCCGTGACGGCATCCGGGTTGTGATCGCCGGGAGCCCCAATGTCGGCAAGTCCAGCCTCCTGAACCGGCTGGTTGAGCGTGAACGCGCAATCGTAACCGATACGCCAGGCACCACGCGGGATTTTATCGAAGATGTCTTTACCCTGCAGGGCCTGCCCATTGTCCTCACCGATACCGCCGGACTGCACGACTCGATAGATCCCATCGAAAAGCTTGGAATCGATCGGGCCTGGCAAGCCGCTCAATCTGCAGATCTTTTGCTGTTTGTGATTGATGCCGGAAGGGGCGTTTCCGCATCGGAAATTTCACTCCTGAAAAGCCTGCCGGACAGGAACAGGGTTTTGGTGATCAATAAAATCGATCTGCTGTCACCCGAACACGCCTGCCCGCTGCCATTCGATTGGCAAAAGATCCCCAAGGTGGAGATTTCTGCATTACACGGTACCGGCATCGGGAGGCTAAAAACGCTCATGACATCCATCATCACCGGCCCGATTCCTGACATGGATGATCCAATCGTGCCCAACGTCCGGCAAAAGATTGCGCTGGATGCCTGCTTTCGATCGTTAACGCATTTTGCCGACGGGATAGCGGCTTGCGCCCCGCCCGAACTGCTGTCAATAGATTTGAACTCGGCGCTGCAATCGCTGGCGGAAATTTCAGGGCAATCCGTTTCCTTCGATGTGTTGGATGCCATATTCAATCAATTTTGTATCGGTAAGTAGCCATATGACATCTCGAAGGTCATTTGCAATTCTTACCGACGTCTCGACCGATTTATTGTTCCACGTGAAACAATAAAGAAACTATATACAATCTGAAATCTGATGAGGGGGACTCGATTATATGAATATTGAAATTGAAGCATTTTTTAAGCGATACGAAGCTCTGGTGGAAAAAGTAGAAGCGGCATTCAGCCGGATGAAAGCGTCCTACCCCAACGAAATTGCGTGCAAGCAGGGGTGCTCGGACTGCTGCCATGCGCTTTTTGATTTGACGCTCATAGAGGCCATGTATTTGAATAATCGTTTCAATCGGGTGTACGGAGATGGCAAGGGGGCGCAGATCATGGATAAGGCCGACACGGCAGACCGTCGGATACACAAAATCAAAAGAGCGGCATTTAAAGCGTCCCAGGCCGGAAAAGACGATGAAACGATCCTGCGGGAAATTGCCCTGGAGCGGATTGAATGCCCCCTGTTGAATCAGGAACAGATGTGCAGCCTCTATGATTTTCGGCCCATTGCCTGCCGGAGTTACGGCATTCCCACGGCATTTGGCGGCAAGGGGCACACCTGTGGGATTTCGGGGTTCAAGGAAGGCGAGCGTTACCCCACCTTAAATCAGGACATCATTCACGATCAACTGCTCGCGCTTTCCGAGGAGTTGATCGTTTTTCTCAAATCCAAGAACTCCAGGATGGGAGATATGCTGGTGCCCGTGTCCATGGCGCTGCTCACTGAATATGATGCAAAATATCTCGGGTTACCGGAAGCATCGGACGAACAAGCGGTCTGTAAGGAGGAAAAATAATCATGGAGCAGCATGATGATGCGGAAATTCGAAAAAAAGCGATATTCGACAGTATGGCTCCCCGACGCCAGAAACAGATTCTGAAGCGGGGTTATGAACAATGGGACCCGTTCCTTTTGCCCAATGATCCCATTGATATTCGAAAAGATCAGACCAATCGGACCACCCAGACGCTCATTCGGGAATTCATGCAGACAGTCGATCCGAAGAAATATAACAATGAATACGGAAAAGGCGCGTTTGACCTTTGCCTGGGTATTATCAATGAAGATGATCGGTTCATGGGAATGTTCGATTTCGCCTGCTGGTATTCGGCATTGATCCGAAATTCGGGGCCGACTCCTGAAGAAAAATAGATATGATCCGATAATGATCATTTGGTACGGATCTTCAGTCAGGGCGCTGTGCTTCCAGAAAGAAAAACCGTTTTTAAGGCGCTGACGTCTTCATATAGGCAGCCGCCATTGCGGGAATATCAGCCTATGGCAGAGGCGGTGATCGCTTGATTTTAGCGATTTCAGGAAGTCGAAAATTCCAGGGATCGCAAAAAAAATCGATCAGCTGATCATAAAATTGAAAGTCTTTCTTGCAAGGAATGCAAAATGTAATCCCGCAATTCCTTGAAGCGCATCGCACTTTTTAGTTCAATACGATGGACGCCGGATTTTTGATGCCGTCCTTGATGGAGCATGATTTGAACCCCCGACTTGCCGGTCGAAATCGTTCGGCTAAGTCGGGGGTTTTTTTCATCCTTTATTGATCCACCACACCAGCACCGGCAGAAGGATGGCGAAGCAGATGATCAGGCCGGGAAAGGAGATGTACGGCCGATACCATGCGCCGCCCTGCAGTTTGTTTTTCTTGACCTCGGCCAGGAAGGAAGATCCCAGAATACCGGCAGCAGTGAGCACCGCTGCGACTTTGATCAAATCTAACAGCATTGATTTTTCGCCTATTCGTATATTTTTTCGTCAGGAGCATCGGCTTCGGCCGCATCGAATTCATGATCACGGGGTGCGCCGCCCCTATGGGCAGCGTGCTCCCGGTACCATTCATGGCCGATGATCACCGACATAATTTCGTTGCTTCCCGTCCAGATCGTCGCCAGGCGAAGATCCCTCACGATCCTTTCAATCGGAAAGACGGTCGTGTAGCCGATGCCGCCCATCACCTGCATGGCCCGATCCGCCACCTTCTGGCACGATTCGGTGACAAATTTCTTGGCCTCCGAAACCATCCGACGGACCTTTGCCGGATCGACCTGATGGTCCACTGCGCTGGCAGTGGTATATATGATGGAACGGCACGCATCCATGAGCATGACCGCTTCGGCGATCTGAAAATTGACGCCCTGGAAATTGTTGATGGTGGTGCCGAATGCCTTTCGTCGGGTGGTATAAGTGGTGGCGACTTCCAGGGCCGGCCGGGCGCTGCCGATGGTCATGGCGGCCGTCCCCAGCCGTTCGGGAATCATCATGGTTTTAAATACCGGGTAGGCGCCGTTGATTTTCCCGACAACATTTTCCTTGGGGACCTTCACGTCTTTGAAGACAAGCCGACCGGCACCACCGCCCCGGCAACCCATCAGGCCATAAAGATACTGGGTTTCCACTCCCGGCACCCGGTCCACAATCAGACAGGTCAGGGCCTTGTGGGGTTCGGCGGCCGGATCGGTCCTGGCATATACCAAAAAGAAGTCCGCGCCCTCGGCTCCCACGATGAACCGTTTTTGCCCGTTGATCACGAAGTGATCTCCCCTGTCTTCGGCGGTCGTGGTGGTGCCGAAAAAATCCGATCCACCACGGGGTTCGGTCAGGCATTCGGCGGCAAAAATATCACCCTTGAGCAGGGGTTTGACATATTTTTCCTTCTGTAAATCGGTCCCGTGCTGGATGATCGCGTCACAGACCAGTTCGGCGCCGACGCCAAAAGTGCAGGCGAAAATATATCCCAGGGTGCCGATTTCTTCCATAACAGCGGTGGTGGTAACCCAGTCCAATCCCCGCCCACCCCATTGCACGGGATACCGGCATCCCATCAGATTGCGGCGGCCGGCTTCCTGGAGAAATTCCCTGGGGAATCGAATTTTGTCCTGGTCCATATCCAGGATCATCTGGCGGGGAACCCAGCGGACCAGTTCTCTGGCCTCATCCCGGATCTTCAAGGCCTCTTTTGACAGCAGGTGATCAATCATCGATATGTTTCCTTCAGCAGAAGATTAAATGAAAATGACGCATCAAGGTTGACGTTTACGTCAATTTAGCGGCATGCTGACCGGTTTGTCAATCATATATGAGCGAATTTTGAACTTGCGTCGATTGAGATCAAGGATTTGCGCTAAGTGGAATCTGGCGAAGATTACCGCAGGATGCAGGAATCTACATGCGGGGCGGCAATGGACTGGAAAAAGCGAAGGGTGGATTCATCATGGGGGATCATGTTTTCAAAAAAAGCCGGATTGAGCGTGGTTTTCAGGTTCGGCCGCTGAAGCGCATACCGCTTTGCGCCGGTGATCAGCTTTGCAATCTCGGTTATGGCCGCTTCGTCTACAATGGGATTGACGCAGGTGGTTCGAAATTCGTGGGGCACGCCGGAGTCCAGGATCAGATCGACAGCTAAACGAATCCGGTCGGTGTTGATCTTTGTAACGATATGCGGGGCATACCGCTCCGGATCGGTCTTGATGTCCATGGCGATGAAGTCCACCAGTCCGTCGTCGATCAGCCGACTGATGATTTCGGGCCGGCTGCCATTGGTGTCGACCTTTACAAGATAGCCCATTTCCCGGATCCGCCGGCACCAGTAAAACAGGTCTGGATGAAGGGTGGGTTCCCCGCCGGAGATGACCACCCCGTCCAGGTATGTCTTGCGTTTGGCCAGAAATTCAAAAATATCCTCCTCCTCCAGGGGCAGATATTCCGGCGGCACTTCCGCGACCAGATCCGGATTATGGCAGTATGGGCACCTGAAGTTGCATCCCTGGGTGAAGATCACGCAGCTGATATGCGGCGGATAATCGATAAGCGAATTTTTTTGAAGGCCGCCGATAATCATATCTTGAGATTTAAGCCACCTTGAAGGTCTGCCGGATCTTGAACTCGGATTGTTTTCCGTTGTTCCACTGGTTGACGGGACGCAGGTACCCCACGATCCGGGAATACACCTCGGTTTTATGAAGGCAGGTGGGACAAATATCATGTTCGCCCGTCAGATATCCGTGGGTATCGCAGATGCTGAAGGTGGGGGAGATGGTGAAATACGGCAACCGGAAACCCGAGGTAATCTTTTTGACCAGGTTTTTGGTGGTTTCCGTATCGCCGATCCGTTCGCCCAGGAAGATGTGAAATACGGTTCCGCCGGTATATTTGGTTTGAAGCTCGTCCTGGAGTTCCAGCGCTTCGAAAATATCATCGGTATAATTTACCGGCAGCTGGCTGGAATTGGTGTAGAACGGATCTTCTCCATTCTGAAACTGAACGTCATTGGCGCACACGATGTCCGGATGTGATTTTTTATCCAGCATGGCCAGGCGAAAAGCAGTCCCTTCGCCGGGAGTGGCTTCCAGGTTGTAGATCTCGCCGCTTTCTTCCTGTATTTTTTCGATGGCCTGGCGCAGAAAATCCATGACCTCCACCGCAAATGCATGGCCCTCGGGCGTTCCAATATTTTTTCCCATGAAGATTGATGCAGGCTTCGTTCATCCCCATGATGCCGATGGTGGAAAAATGATTGGTCCAGTAGGCGCCGGATCTTTCCTTGATGGTCCCGCAGATAGAATTTCGAGTAGGGGTACAGATTTCTCTTCGGTAAACTTTTCGAGAACCTTGCGTTTAATGGAAAGGCTGTCTTTGGCCACTTCCACCATCCGTTTGAGCTGGCTGAGGAATTCGTCCATGGTGGTGGCCGTGTATCCGATCCGGGGGAGATTGATGGTGACCACGCCGATGGAACCGGTCAGGGGATTTGCCCCGAACAGTCCGCCTCCGCGTTTCATGAGTTCACGGTTGTCCAGCCGAAGCCGGCAGCACATGGACCGGGCGTCTTCCGGCGACATATCCGAATTGACGAAATTGGAAAAATAGGGGATGCCGTATTTCCCGGTCATTTTCCAGATATTTTCCAGTTTCGGGATTGTCCCAGTCAAAATCCTTGGTGATGTTGTAGGTGGGGATCGGAAAGGTGAACACGCGCCCCTTGGCATCTCCCTCCATCATCACTTCGGCAAAGGCGCTGTTGAGGATATCCATTTCCTCCTGGAACTCCCCATAGGTTTCCTTTTGGTGCTGTCCGCCGATAATCACCGGAAGGTCCTGAGGGTGGAGGGAACCGTCAGGTCCATGGTGATGTTGGTAAACGGGGTCTGAAAGCCCACCCGGGTGGGAATGTTGATATTAAACACGAATTCCTGCAGCGCCTGCTTCACCTCTTTGTACGACAGATGGTCGTAGCGGATGAAGGGCGCCAGCATGGTATCGAAGTTGGAGACGGCCTGTGCGCCGGCCGCCTCACCCTGGAGGGTATAGAAAAAATTGACGATCTGGCCGAGGGCCGAACGGAGATGCTTGGGCGGTGCGCTTTCCACTTTTCCCGGCACCCCCCGGAAACCCACGGTGAGCAGATCCTGCAGATCCCATCCGACACAGTATATCGACAGCAGGCTCAGGTCATGGATATGCAGATCCCCCTTTTTATGGGCGTTGCGGACTTCGGGCGGGTAAATCCGGTTGAGCCAGTATTCCCCGGTGATATCGGATGAAATATAATTGTTCAGCCCCTGCAGGGAATAGCTCATGTTGCTGTTTTCCCGGATCTTCCAGTCCAGCTTCTGCACATAGTTTTCCACCAGCGCCACATTGGCCCTGGTGGAAATGCTGCGGATCTGGGCATGCTGCTCCCGGTAGATGATATAGGCCTTGGCGGTTTTATAGTAGGGAGAATCGAGAAGCACCCGTTCCACGATATCCTGGATCTCTTCTACATCCGGTGGTGTTTCCAGCCGCATGGCATGGGCCAGGGTCATCACCCGGAGGGTCATCTTTCGGGCTTCCTTATCGTCAAATTCCCCGGAGGCCTGTCCCGCCTTGGCGATGGCCGCCGTGATTTTGGAAGAATCAAATTCAACAACCCGCCCGTTCCGTTTTTTGATCGTGGTATAATACATTTCGACTCCTTCTGTGACTCCCTGGCGCTGCATTCAGGGGCGCCGCCGTTTCTTCAGGTTAAAGTAAGGATGCACACGGGATTTTTCAATGATGTGAGAAAACAAGCTATCACAATATATTGGATTTTGTCAAACAAAAAAATCAATATATTGTGTTTCTATTCGGTGAGCCCATGGTCGGTTTCAGATGCGGTTACCCATAGGTAATCTGCCATATCCAGATCGGCCGACTCGCCGGCCGGCAGCGGCAGAATGGTGCGATAAGGCACCGCCAAATGCTGATTCACCCGATCGGGAATGCCGAATCCGTATATGAGATGCCCGTTTCCGGCCAATACCAGCATGACATGATCGTCTATGTGAGATACCACGGATTCGGCCATGACATCGTCCCATACATTCTGGGCGACATAGAAATTTTCAAAATTACTATGCATCATGAAATGGTGCATTTTAAAGATTTTTTGGAGATAGTCCCGGTAGCCGGAATTTGACAGGTGAAGTGTTTCGGGCAAAAAGGCCTTGTCTCTTTTCTGAAGGTTATCAATCCCACCGGCGGCGATTTTGGGGGGAATGCATGGCGGGATGTTCAAGCCGATCAGGGGGATGTGGTTTGCCTTGATATAATCGAGAATACCGCTGTACAGGTCAAAATCAAATTTCCAGTTGACATACCAGTGCACTTTTTCAATGAATGTTTTTCGGTCCAGGTCTCCGGCGGACCACTGGTCGAGCACCGGCTGATAGGTCTGATCGAACATCTCCATGCCCACCTTCAGGCCCGGATGCTGCTCGTGCAGAGCCGTCAGTATCTTGAGCTGAATGGCATGATGGGCGGGATTGGTATGCTGCTCCCCCGCATACACCACACGAACGGTGTTCAGATCGGCCATCAATTCCGCAAAAGAGACCACCGCCTTCTTTTGAGTGGAAAATATCGTTCCCGGGGGATAGGATGTGGAAATCTCTTTTATCTTAAGCATCTTGGGCCCTGCCGCACAGGCGGCAAGCCACAGGCAGATTAGAATGCAGCCCATCAGGCGCGGTATCCGAAGGCCTGATCGTCGTGCTTGCGTGCGCTCGGAAGATATGGTATTTACATGTCTGCAGTCCATGAGGGGCCTCCTCCCAGTTCAGATTAGCAGCGATATGCGTCTTACCGATGATCGCTTGAAAGACATGCGCCATGCAAATCGATTCGAACCCTTTTTTCCGCAAAAACCTGATCCCCTGGTATGATTCGGATCTGGCCTGTGCGATTGTTTTTTTGTTTATGCTGGCAGCGGCGCTGTTCGGATTTACCGGGATAAAGGTGGCGCGACTCTGCCCCGATTTTCGTGCCCACGTCTGGATACCGCTGCTCATCGTTGTTTTGAGCGCCGGCACAGGCGTCTCCATTCTCATTCGCCTGGTCGGGCGTCATTTTCATAAACCGCCGATGTAGGAATTCCCGCCGCTTCAGGCATTTAGCCCCTCTATGATGTTCGGGTCCAAGTTGGCCAGGATCAGCTCCATGAAATAATGGAAGATGCGGGCCGTCGCGCCCCAGACCGTCACCCGTCCATAGGGATAAAGCAGATCCGGTATATCAGGAAGGCATCCATTGAAATTTCCCTGCAGATGCGTCTTCAGCAGGGACTCAATTGGGATTTCAATTATTTCTGCAATTTCCTTGGCCTCACAACGAAGTTCGGCACGGTCCTCCTTCCACAATCCCACAAAGACCTGAATGTCTTTGTTCCGAATCGTTTGAAAATGCCCCATTGACCCGATATACTCCACGTGTTTCCGGTCAATGCCGATTTCTTCCTGAAGCTCACGGTAGGCGGCGGCCAGGGAATCGATGTCTTCAGGATCCACATGCCCACCCGGCAGAGCCACCTGGTTTCGCCAGGGATAACCGGGCGTGTCGGCTTTGAGCACCGCCAGGATGTGAGGCTCCCCTCCTTTGTGGAAAATCAGCATGAACACGCAGGTAAGGTCATAATCGGCGGCGGCAGCGGGGCTGCCCGGGTGGGCGGCGGAACCGAGCAGTTGTTTTAAAAAAGGAGCGTCAAACCGCGGCAGCTTCGGGGTCTGCATGGGGCGTGAAATCCCCGTCAATTTTTCTTTGCGAGAAAATCACTGAAGCTGATGCTTTTGTAGCTGTCCGTCTTGATGTATTTCAACATGTTCAGCATCATATCCGGAGGGATGTATCCCGGACGGTTGCCGATGGTGCTTCCGTCCCCGGCGATAAAGAAGTTGGTGGGGAACCGGTCGACATTGTATTTCTTGGCCGGGTCCCGCTCTTTTTCCGCATTGACCCGGATGGGAACGAAATTTTCATTCAAATAGTCGATCACGGCCTTGTCCGCAAACGTATTTTTGTTCATGATCTTGCAGTAGGTACACCAGTCGGTGTAAAAATGAAGGAATCCTTTTTTGTTCTCCTCCTTGATTTTCTTGATGCCGTCCGTGTACGAAATCCATTTGATTCCGGTTTCGGCAGTGGCGGTGGTGGAAGCGGTGTTGTCCGAAGCGGATATCACCGGACCCGCCAGCAAAGACAGGCAGATCAAAAATCCGAGCATATATATGAATTTGCGCTGCATGAGAATCTCCTTATGGGTTGAGTCCTAAACAAACCATGTGCTGATGAAGGTAAAGCTGTTGGTGATCAGAAGGATGCCGACAATGATCAGCAATGCCCCGGATGCCCGGTTGGCATATTTTAAAAACCGGGATGCCCGGTGCAAAAATTCCAGCATGAAATTGATAAACAGGGAAATGAGGATAAACGGCAGGGCCAGACCGGCCGCATAGATCCCCAGGAGAAGGATTCCCTGCTGGATGGTCTCCTTGCTGCTGGCAATCACCAGAATGGATCCCAGAAGCGGTCCGATGCAGGGGCTCCAACCGGCGCCGAAGGCCATCCCCACCACAAAAGCGCCCAGGAAATGAAGCGGCTTTCTCTCCAGATGGATCCGTTTTTCCGCATCCAGCCGCCGGATGCGCAATACCCCCATCAGGTGAATTCCTAAAATGATGATGATGACGCCGCCGATGATGCGGATGTACTCCTTGTATTGGGCGATGATGTTGCCCAGATATGTGGCGGAGGCGCCCAGGATGATAAACAACAATGAAAATCCGCAGACAAAGGACAGTGTGGAGAAAAAGACCTTTCCCCGGATGCCGCTGACATTTCCGCTCAGGAGTTCATCGAGGGATAATCCGGTGATAAAACTGAAGTATGCCGGGATCAGCGGCAGCACGCAGGGGGACAGAAAAGACAGAAGGCCGAAGAAAAATGCGGCGGAGTATGATACGGTCTCGGTAAACATCGATATCTTTTGGGATAAATGGGGTTGATAAAATCAGGCGCTGAGTTCGCTGGAACGTTTTGCCGCAGCGAAGATCGCCTCTTCGATGGCCTGCTTGACATTTCGGTCGTCTAAATGCCGAATGGCAGCCTCGGTGGTGCCGCCGGGAGATGTGACCCGTCGGCGGAGCTCTTCTGCCGGCTGGCCAAGCTTTTCGATGAGGGCGACCGCCCCCTTCAGGGTAGAAAGCACCAGTTCGCTGGAGCGCTTCAGGTCGAAACCCAGATGACATCCGGCGTTGATCATGGCTTCGGCCAGATAGAAACAGTAGGCCGGCCCGGATCCGGACAGGGCGGTCACGGCATCCATTTCCGCTTCCCGGCACTCGAAAACGTTCCCCATGGCCGAAAGTATCGCTTTGGCGATTTCAAGATCCTCTTTATCGGCATGCGCATTTGCACAAATGCCTGAAATGCCTTCGCCCACCAGCGCAGGGGTATTGGGCATCACCCGGATGACCGGCAGCCGCGATTGCATGTTTTTGTCCAGGCCCGCGTAGATCGATTCTTCCAGTTTTTCGATTCGGATGCCCGCAGCAATGGAGATGAAGCGCTTGCGGCCGGCAATGGTTTTAAACACGCCTTTGGACTGCAGCGTATTGAGGAGTTCCCCCATGGACTGGGGCTTTACCGCGAAAATGATGACGTCGCAGGCGCTGACGATGTCGCTGGCGGCGGGCAGAGCATGGATGGCATATTTGGTTTTCAGAAAATCGATTCGGGACGCGTCGGCATCGCAGGCAAACAGGTGCTTCGGTGCGGACAGGCCAGACGAGAGCAAAGCGGCGATCATGGCCTCGCCCATGTTGCCGGCGCCGATAAATCCGATGTTCACCTCAATCATTTTCATTTAATCCCATTAATACAATCACTTAAGCATTGAACCGGTTTCGAAGAGATTTTACAATTAACGCTTAATATCGTCATTATGGGCGCTAATGTCAATTGCTAACTTGGAAATGGACTTGACTTTAAACGGAAAAAAACCTTATTTATAAGCAATGTCTGTTCTATTCTTTGATAACGCACTTCCCGACACCCTGCACCCGCAAAGAGTTCTAAAATGATAGTGCTTGCGAACTTCATCAAAGCCATTGCCCAGGTGATCGATATCGGCCTGACCCTGTACATGTGGATCATCATCGCGCATGCCATCTTGTCGTGGGTGAGCCCTGATCCCTACAACCCCATCGTCCGGTTTATCAATCAGGCGACGGAACCGGTGCTGTATCAGGTCCGATCACGTATCCCCACGGTGTTCAGCGGAATCGATTTCTCACCGATTCTCATTATCCTGGCCATCGTGTTTTTGCGTGTCCTGATCGTCGATACCTTATTTATGGCCGCCGGAAACCTGGTCGGCGCAAGGGGTTTTGTCCCGATCCGATAATCGGCTTTACCATCACCTGATATTTGTAAGCACGAAATCGTTCAAGCGGTTTAATCTCAAAATTCATCTTTATCAGGAGTATCGTGCATGGCCAAAATTGATGCCTTTTTCAAGCTGATGAATGATCAGGGCGCCTCCGATCTGCATCTGGTATCCGGGCAGCAGCCCGCCTTGCGGATCCGGGGAGACATCGAGCGAATCAAGTACAAGGTCCTGAACAACAATGATCTGCGCAGCATGGTCTATGAAATCGCGCCGGAAGACAAGATCAAGCATTTTGAGGAAACCGGTGACGTGGACTTCGGCTATGAGATTCCCGGCCTGGCGCGGTACCGGGCGAATTTTTTCATGCAGCGAAACGGCGTAGGGGCGGTGTTCAGGCAGATTCCCAACAATATCATGTCCTGTGAACAGCTCGGCCTGCCGTCGGTCATCGCCAAACTGGCCACCCTCCCCCGGGGACTGGTGATTGTCACCGGCCCCACGGGAAGCGGCAAATCCACGACCCTGGCCGCGGTAATCGACGAGGCCAACCGGCTGCGCAAGGATCACATCATCACGGTGGAAGACCCCATCGAATTCGTGCATGAAAGCCAGGGCTGTATTGTCAACCAGCGGGAGATCGGGGTGCATACCAAATCGTTCGCGTCTGCTCTGAGGGGTGCGCTCCGGGAAGACCCCGATGTGATCATGGTGGGGGAAATGCGGGATCTGGAAACCATGCAGCTGGCCATTGAAGCGGCTTCCACCGGGCATCTGGTTTTCTCCACGCTGCATACTTCCAGCGCCATGAAAACCGTGGACCGTATTGTCGAGGTTTTCCCTTCCGAAAAGCAGGATCAGATCCGGTCCACCCTGTCCGACAGCATCCGGGCGGTGATTGCCCAGGTGCTGTTCAAGCGGATCGACCGCAAGGGCCGATGTCCCGCCCTGGAAGTCCTCATCGCCACCCCGGCGGTGAGAAACCTGATCCGGGAGGCCAAGACCCACCAGCTTCCCTCGTCCATGCAGACGGGGAAGAAATACGGCATGCAGCTTTTAGATGATGCCGTCATGAATCTTTACAACAAGGGGTGGATCAGCGCGGAGGATGCCTATAGCAAGTCCAATGAAAAACAGCGGTTTAGACCGTTGCTGAAATCGCCGCCCGTCGATTTCACCGAGGCTTGATCTAAAACATCAAAAAGGGGTTGAGGTATGAAAAAACCGGAAATCGATCATATACTGACCACCATGCTCGATTCGCATGAAAGCGTCTCCGACCTTAACTTTACCGTGGGCAAACCGCTTCAGGTGGAATCGTATGGGGAACTGGCGCCGGTGGAAATGAAGCCGGCATTAAAAACGCTGACCCCGTTTCAAACCGAGACCGTGGCATTAAACCTGGTCAACCGGGACCGTCGGCTGACGGAAATCCTTTTAAAAGAAGGCTCCTGCGATCTGTCCTATGCGCTTCCCGGAAAGGCCCGGTTCCGGGTGAACGTCTTTTCTCAGTCCGGCAATTATTCCATCGTCCTCCGGCAGCTGGAAACCAAGATCCCGACGGTAAAGGAGATGAACCTGCCGGAGGTGTTCTTTAAAATCGCCCAGGAAAGAAACGGCATCATTATTTTTACCGGCGCCACCGGAACGGGTAAAACCACCTCCCTTGCGGCCATCCTGGAAGAAATCAACAGAAACAAGGCCGTGCACATCGTCACCCTGGAAGATCCCATTGAGTATATCCATTCTCACAAGAAAGCCACCTTCAACCAGCGGGAACTGGGCAAGGATTTCAGCGAGTTTTCCAAGGGGCTTCGGGCCGCGCTTCGCCAGGCGCCCAAGGTGATCCTGGTGGGTGAAATGCGGGATCGGGAAACCGTTGAAATTGGCCTGACCGCCGCAGAAACCGGACATCTGGTGCTGACCACCCTTCATACGGTGGATGCGGGCCAGACCATCAACCGGGTACTCGGCCTTTTTTCAACCGAAGAGGAAAATCAGGTCCGGACCCGGCTCTCCGATACCCTCCGATGGGTGGTTTGTCAGCGCCTGCTCCCCAAATCCGGCGGCGGGCGGATCGCCGCCTTTGAAATCCTGGGAACCAGCCTGCGGGTAAAGGATTCCATCCTGAACGGAGAAGATGAGGGGAAGACCTTCTATGACATGATGGAGGCCGGCAGAGCGTTTGGCTGGACCACCTTTGACAACTACATCATCGGCCTGTTCGAAAAAGGACTGATCTCCGAAGAAACCGCCATCGGCTATTCCTCCCGCCGGTCGATTGTGGGAAGGGGGATCGATACGGTCAAAAGCTCCCGGGGCCAGATGACCACCGAAATCGACAAGCTGGAAATCGATATGGGATACGGCAAAAAGCGGTGGTAAGACATCCTCCGGAATACTGAACAAAATTCATATCGATCCTTAACCGCAGTCGCTTTCTTTAATCAAAGGGGATATTAGAACAAATGG
This sequence comes from uncultured delta proteobacterium, assembly GCA_963826785.1. Classification (GTDB taxonomy): domain Bacteria; phylum Desulfobacterota; class Desulfobacteria; order Desulfobacterales; family Desulfosalsimonadaceae; genus CAWGYD01. Next base: position 333,931 of record CAWGYD010000006.1, on the reverse strand, counting down.
ATATCAGCTGCGAGCATTGCAGAAGCAAGTTTACCATTGCCGACGAAAAGGTTGCCGAAGGCAAGGTTTCTTCCTTGAGATGCCCGAAATGCAAGGGCCGGATCGTGGTGGACCGGTCGGTGTCGGGCACTGCCGAGCCGCTTCCGGCGAAAAAGGCCCACGGCTTTGACGCAAACCCGGAATCAGACGAGTACGATGTCTCCGAAAAGCCGTTTGACTTTCTGGAAGAAGAAGGCAAGACCGCCATCCTGTGCGAGGAGGATCCGATTGCGCTGGAGCAGATCAAAACGGTGCTCAACATCATGGAATACCATATCACCGTTGCTGAAGACGTCAGGGATGCGCTGAGAAAAATGAAATATCACACCTATGATCTGGTGATGGTAAACGATTCATTTGCCGGCAGTGATCCCGCCACCAACGGGGTGCTGATCTATCTGGAGCGGCTGAGCATGGATGTTCGGCGAAATATCTTTGTCGTCCTCATCACCCGCCGTTTTTCCACCATGGACAACATGGCCGCATTTTTAAACAGCGTCAACATGATTCTCAATTCCAATGATATGGGAGAATTGGACCGGGTTTTAAGCCGCGGTATCCGTGAATACGAGCTCTTTTATGCGGTGTTCAAAGAAGGCCAGAAGCGGATGGGGCTGGCCTGATGGAAGGGAAAAAGAGTCCTTACACCTGCAATGAATACCGTCAGGAAATGATGCTGCTGGGGCTGCGGAGGCGATTGAACCGGGAAGGACTCACGGATGCGGAAAAAGAACAGCTGCAACATGAAATTGCGCAGCTGGAAACCGATATGCAGATGCGATAGAGCCCGTTTACGCCCTTTTGATATTTAGAAATCAGTTCAGATCCTTGCTCAACAGCCTCAACCCCTCCAGCGTTAATCCGGTCTCCACCTGTTCGATGGTGCGTGAAATGGGTTTGATGAGCACCGCCAGCCCCCCGGTGGCGATCACCCTGGGCGCAGGTTCGCCCATTTCCGCGGCCATGCGGCCGACCATGCCATCCACCATTTCCGCGTATCCATAGATAATGCCCGATTTCATGCTGTTGGCTGTATTTTTGCCGATAACGGTGGCCGGAGGATTGAAGAGTTCCACCCGGGGGAGCTTCGAAGCCCTCTGAAACAGGGCTTCGGCGGAAATTCCGATCCCGGGCGCGATGGCCCCGCCAATGTATTCCCCTTTTGCCGAAATCGCATCGAAGGTGGTGGCGGTGCCAAAATCGATCACAATCAGGCTGGTGGGATAAAGGTGATAGGCGGCCACCGCATTGACCAGCCGGTCTGCCCCCACTTCCCCCGGATTATCGTAAAGTACCGGCATGCGGACATTCGACGCCTCAATCCAAACGGGGGCATGCCCCAGATATTTGCGGCAGTAAGCATCCAGCAGTTTCATCATGGGAGGGACCACGCAGGAAGCCACTGTCCGCCGGATTTGTTTGCGCTCAATGGATTCGGCGGCAAACAGACCCGAAAGCAGGATGTTGAGTTCATCTTCTGTGGCCGCCGGTTCGGTATGAATGCGCCAGTCTTTTTTCAGGCGGTCGTTTTCAAACAATCCGATTACCGTGTGGGTGTTGCCGACGTCTACTACCAGCAGCATATGAGCGGTCCTGTAATTCGAGGTCTGGGCCAAAAAACAAAAATATGCGGTTTTTCGATCAGGCATTCACCGCGGCTCTAATTGCATCGGCAATCCTGCAGGTGGCCGATGCAGCGGCCACGTCATGCACCCGCACCAGATGGGCGCCTTTCAAGACAGCGCAGGCGACCGTCGCCTGGGTGCCGGTAATGACGCGGTCATCTTCGGGAGATAGTTCAGCTCCCGCTTCTGATTTTAACAGTCTGCGGATAAACGCTTTGCGCGAGGTTCCGATCATGATCGGGACGCCGATATCCAGAAATGCATCGAGATGTTTGATCAGATACAGGTTGTGCATCATGGTTTTGCCAAAGCCGATGCCCGGATCGATGATGAGACGCTTCTTTGGAATACCGGCAGCCTCTGCCCGGAAAACCGCATCACAGAGAAATCCATGAATCTCCTTTACCGGATCATCATAGACCGGTTCGGCCTGCATATTCTTGGGCGTACCCTTCATGTGCATCAGAATCGCAAGCACCGGGTGCTTTGCGGCGGTGTCCGCCATCATGGGGTCAAACCGCAGCGCACTGATGTCGTTGATGATGGATGCCCCTGCGGAAATGGCCGCTTTGGCCACAGCCGCCTTGCAGGTATCTATGGAAATGGGGATGGGGATTTTCGGTGCCAGGTATTCAATCACCGGCAGGACGCGCCGCAGCTCTTCTTCAACCGAAACCGGATCCGAAAACGGGCGCGTGGATTCCCCTCCGATATCGAGAATATCCGCCCCTTCTCCCACCAGCCGTTCGGCCTGCCGCAATGCCGCATCCAGGCCGAAAAACCGGCCGCCGTCCGAAAAGGAATCCGGGGTGACGTTTAAAATGCCCATGATGCGGGTGGTGGCGCCCAGTTCCAGTTGATGACCGGCCCATTCAAGACGAAAGGTTTTCACTGCTTCCTTCTTCAGAGGCGGTTGTCGGATGGTGAATCGCTTCCTTCAATGTGTCCGTGCTCTGGTAAGATGGAAGCTTGATCCCCGGGCGCAGGGCATAAATGAGCTCATCGAGTTCTTTGCCCATGACCGTTTCCTTTTCCAGCAGCATTTCGGATAGTTTATCCAGAATGTCACGGTTTTCGGTCAAAACGCCTTTGGCCCGAACATAGCTTTCGTTGATGAACCGTGAGATTTCATCATCGATTTTTTTAGCGGTGTCTTCGGAATAATCCCGGTGCTGGGAGATTTCCCTGCCCAGAAAGATCTGTTCCTCGCCCTTGGCATAGGAGAGCGGCCCCAGTGCATCGCTCATTCCCCAGGAACGCACCATGTTGGATGCAATCTCCGTGGCCTGCTTGATATCGTTGGATGCCCCCGTGCTGATGCGGTTGAATACCAGTTCCTCCGCCACCCGGCCGCCTAAAGCCACCGCCAGTTTACTCTGGAGCTGATCCTTGAAGATAAAGTCCTTTTCCTCGGGGAGGAACCAGGTCACCCCGGCAGCGCGTCCCCTGGGAATAATCGTGATTTTATTGATGGAGTCGGTTTCCGGCAGCATACGGGCCACAATGGCATGCCCGCCTTCGTGGTAGGCGGTGGTCCGCTTGTCCTCTTCCCGCATGACCTTGGATTTGCGTTCCAGGCCCATGAAGATCTTGTCCTTGGCATCTTCAAAATCCTCCATCGCCAGGCGTTCCTTATCCTTTTTAGCGGCGATCAGGGCGGCTTCGTTGACCATGTTTTCAAGATCCGCGCCCGAAAAGCCGGGCGTTCCCCTGGCCAGGATGTCCGGATTCACGTCCGGACCAATGGGGGATTTTTTCAGGTAGACCTTGATGATTTCCTTGCGCCCCTGGATATCCGGCAGGGGGACCACTACCTGCCGGTCGAACCGGCCGGGCCGGAGGAGCGCCGGGTCCAACACATCCGGCCGGTTGGTGGAGGCGATGAGGATCACCCCTTCGTTGGCTTCAAAACCGTCCATTTCCACCAGGAGTTGATTCAGGGTCTGTTCCCGTTCGTCATGACCGCCGCCAAGCCCCGCACCGCGATGACGGCCCACGGCGTCGATTTCATCGATGAAAATGATGCAGGGGGCATTCTTCTTCCCCTGGACAAACAGATCCCGTACACGGGAAGCGCCCACCCCCACGAACATTTCCACAAAATCCGATCCGCTGATGGAAAAAAACGGTACCCCGGCTTCTCCGGCAATGGCGCGGGCCAGAAGGGTTTTACCCGTGCCCGGCGCGCCCACCATGAGCACGCCCTTGGGAATGCGCCCGCCCAGCCGGGTGTATTTCTTGGGATCTCTCAGGAATTCGACAATTTCACCGACTTCTTCTTTGGCTTCATCGACTCCGGCCACATCGGCAAAGGTCACTTTTTCCGCCTGATCCGAGAGCATCCGGGCGCTGCTCTTGCCGAAAGACAGCGCTTTTCCGCCCCCGCTCTGCATCTGCCGCATGAAAAAAATCCATACCCCGATCAAAAGGATCATGGGAAACCAGGAAATCAGCACGGACACGAACCAGGGGGTGGATTGTTCCGGTTTGACTTTGATGATCACGTTATTCTTGCGCAGCGTGCTGATGAGATCATTGTCCGCCGGGGCGTATACACTGAACTGGCTGCCGTTGTCGTCGATTACATTCAGCTTGTCGCCTTCGATCGTCACGCTTTTGACCTTGTTGCTCTCCACCCGGTTCAGAAATTCGGAGTAATTGAGTTGGGCGTCCGTATGCTGCTGCTGGCTGAATATGCTATAGAGCATGACCATCATCAGGACGATCACGACCCACAAGGCTAAATTTTTATTGAAAGGGTTCAACGGATTACCTCCAGATCGGAAAAGATGCGCTTTACAGCCGTAAATTTATTCGAGGGGTTTTTTCCCCCGTGAAAATAGTAAAATATTAAAAAAGACCGAATGCTTGCCACATGCGGCATATATTGAATAGCTATCGTGCCCTTGATCAGCGGAAAAAAGGCTTCTTTGCCACGCGATGTGGCAAGATAAATAATACACGATTTTTTCAGGGCTTTTCTTTTTTTAATCGGTCCTTTTGGATATATTGTCAATTATTTTCAGTTTTTTCCAAAAAGACCGTCCCGGCACCGGTCTGCGTATATTACAACAATGGTTAAATTAAACACTGGATTTTAAAAATCAATCAATTACTTGATAGATAATGCCACCCGCAGGACCATTCGGGTAGACGGAGTGATCTTTACGGATTCCGCAATCCGAAAACCGGCTGCCCAGACGATATCATTTCCGCTGACCAGCAGCGGCAGGATGTTGCGTCTTTTGCTTTCCACTTTATGATCGATCCAGAATTTTTTCAGTTTCTGCGAGCCATGCATCCCGAGAGGGACAAACCGGTCCCCCGGCCGGCAATTCCGGATGGTCAGGGGAAACGTCAGCTTCGCGAGGTCCAGGAAGGCTTCTTCCTTTTTAATATTCCGGAGATCGGCCATGATCGCGCTTCCTGAAGCTGAAATTTTTTCAAACGTCAGAAAAACGCCGGCTTCAGGGACGCAGATCGGCTGTTTCGTCAATATCCGATCTTTCGAAACAATATAAGCATAGGCTTCGGCGCCTGGCGCTTCTTCTTTCGGAATCGACCGCAGGGGCATGTTTTCCCGGGTGATGACCAACCGATGGGGACTGCGCGAAGCCCGGATGCGGTCCGGCAAATCGATGCGGGAACCATCGCGGTCCGGTTTGATGAGGTCTGTCACCGATTCCACATGGGAAAGGGTGATGCGTCTTAGGTCCCCTTTTACCCTCTTAATGGCCTTTCGCACCAGCCGCCTTTGCAAGGCCGGATGGCAGGGCAACATGGCTGATATGCGGATTTCGATTCTTCGGGCCTCCTGCAAGCAGACGATCGAGTCAAAAATCGGATCGACCAGCCCGCTTATCCATTCTTTTTCCGCCTGCAGAATTTCTCCCAGACGGCTGAGTCCGTCTGCAATGCCCGGGTTATATTTGTTTTGGAGTTCCGGCAGCAAATGCAAGCGGATCCGGTTTCGCAAAAAGCACAAATCTTCATTGGAACGATCGATCCGAAAAGAAAGATGGCGGGAGGAAAGATATTCTAAAATCTCTGCCCGGGTGGAACGGATCAGGGGGCGGATAATCCTGCCCCGTATGGGGGGGATGCCGCATAAACCATCGGGCCCGCTTCCCCTCAGCAGGTTGATCAGCACCTGTTCGGCGTGGTCATCCCTGTGGTGGCCCAGTGCAATTTTTTCATATCCGTGGCGTTTTGCCTCCTCATGCAGGAATTTGAGCCGGGCATCCCGGGCGGCCTCTTCCAGTGACCGTCCCGTACGCTTCTGTTCATCGCGAATATTTTTTAACTGGCCAAGGTAAGGCAGTCCACGGTCCTTGGCAAGCGATTGAACGAAATTTGCATCCAGATCGGCTTCCGTCCCCCGCAGGCCATGATTTAAATGCGCAACGCCCAAACGGAGTTCCAGGGAAGCCGAAAATTCGAGCAGGATATCAAGGAGGGCAACGGAGTCGGGCCCGCCGGATACGCCCACCAGGACGGCCATACCCGGTTTTAGCATTTCATGTGTTCGAACAATGTTCCATGCTGATTCTAAAATTGACCGGGGCAATCCGTTTTTACTTCCTTTCATCTGTATTCACGGCATCTGCCTGCGAAAATTTTTTCAACTCAACGAATATATAACAGAAAATGGAATAAATAAAGGCATAGATCCCCGGTTTCAATTCCATCGGATGCATGTGGATGGGAATAGGACTTGAAAACAAGTGCCAGGGGGGTTATATTGAAGGTCTTGATTCTGATGGACAGGGTATTGTACTAATACCCTGCGCTCGAAATTGGAATTCATGCGGTTTCGAAATCCCACCGCATCGAGTTTCTGACAGAGCCTGAGGCATTCTATCCGGCCGCCGTGCAACAGACGGTTGCGAACCTCGTCAGGTCCGGAAGGAAGCAGCGATAAGTAATTTCGTCTGTGTCGCGGATCGATCCCGGTTCAGTTATGCTTCAGGTTCTGTCAGGAACTCGATGCGGTTCACACCCTGAAAATTCCCCCCTTTCTCTTGAAAGAATCCTTTCTTTCAGACTTTTTTTCAGATCATTCCAAGCTTGACATCGGCCTTTTCAGCCTTATTTTTTTGTAAAAATTCAATGTGGTTTGAATATCTTGAGCGTTTTTTCAGTCGCAAAAAACGGGATAAGAATTCTTTGAAACCAGTGCAAGGGAGCGTAAAAATTGGCAAAAAGATCTGATGAGAAAAAAAATGCGTTTTTCGATGATCTGGAAGATGCAAAGGAAGGATGCGAACCAGAAGAGGCGTCGCAAAACGATGAATCCGATTCATCAGACGATACAGATCTGAGTGCGGCGGAAGAGATCAGGGCCGAAATGGAAAAATTTAAAAATGAAAGCATGGAAGCCCGGGATCATTTGCTTCGCGTATCTGCCGAATTTGAAAATTACAAAAAACGGATGAATCGGCAAATGGAGGAGTTCAAGAAATACGCCAATGAATCCCTCTTCAAGGACCTGTTGCCGGTGGTGGATAACCTCGAGCGGGCGCTCAATTCGACCGCATCTGATTCAGATGGCGCCAACAGCAAAGCCTGCCTGATTGAGGGTGTGGAAATGACGTTGAATGACATATTGAAAATCCTCAAAAACTATCATGTTACACCGATCGAATCTGTGGGAGAGATGTTCAATCCGGCATTTCATGAGGCCGTACTCCAGGAAGAGACGGATGCCTACCCTGAGAACACCGTCATCAATGAATTCCAGAAAGGCTATATGATCCACGACCGGCTGCTTCGACCGGCGATGGTGATCGTCTCCAAGGGTAAATGACGCTTCAATTAGAACTTCGTAATAAATTAATGATATATGGATAACAAGGAGGATGAATAATGGGAAGAGTGATCGGAATTGATCTCGGAACCACCAATTCATGTGTCGCTATTCGGGAGCAGAATGAAACGGTTGTGATTACAAACCCCGAGGGGGGGCGGACCACTCCGTCGGTTGTGGCCATTACGGAAAGCGGTGAGCGGCTGGTGGGCCAGGTGGCGAAGCGCCAGTCCATCACCAATCCGGAAAATACCGTTTTCGGAGTAAAACGCCTTATCGGACGGAAATTCGAATCCGCGGAAGTTCAGCGGGACATCAAGAACCTGCCTTATAAAATCGAAAAGGCGCCCAACGGCGATCTGAGGATCAATTTACGGGGCAAACAGCACAGTCCGGCGGAAATTTCATCCTTTATATTGGCCGACATCAAGCATACGGTGGAAGAATATCTGGGTGAAAAAGTGACCGACGCGGTCATCACTGTTCCTGCTTATTTTGATGACAGTCAGCGGCAGGCCACCAAGGATGCCGGACAGATCGCGGGCTTGAACGTGCTTCGGATTATCAACGAGCCCACCGCGGCATCCCTGGCCTACGGGCTGGACAAAAAAGCCGATGAAAAAATCGCCGTATTCGATCTCGGCGGTGGAACTTTTGATATTTCCATTCTGGAAATCGGTGACGGCGTATTCGAGGTCAAGGCCACCAACGGCGACACCCATCTGGGGGGCGACGATTTCGACCTCCGGCTGATTGATTTCCTGGCCAACGAATTCAAGCGCGAAAACGGTATTGATCTCAGAAGTGACAAGATGGCGCTGCAGCGGCTGAAAGAGGCGGCGGAAAAAGCCAAGATGGAGTTGTCTTCCGCCCTGCAGACGGATGTAAACCTGCCGTTTATCACTGCAGACGCCAATGGTCCGAAGCACTTGAATATCAAGATTACCCGGGCCAAACTCGAATCCCTGGTGAGCGACCTTCTGGACAACCTGGAAGGCCCCTGCAAAACCGCGTTGAAGGATTCGGGACTGAGCGCATCTGAGATCGACGAAGTCATCCTGGTGGGCGGCATGACCCGCATGCCCTCGGTTCAGGACCGGGTGAAATCGATTTTCGGAAAAGAGCCCCACAAAGGGGTGAATCCGGACGAAGTGGTGGCCATCGGGGCAGCCATCCAGGGCGGTGTGCTCAAGGGCGACGTCAAAGACGTGCTGCTGCTGGATGTCACTCCGCTGTCGCTGGGAATTGAAACCCTTGGCGGCGTGATGACCAAGCTGATCGAGAAGAACACCACGATCCCCACCCGGAAGAGCCAGATCTTTTCCACCGCCCAGGACAGCCAGCCGGCGGTGACGATTCACGTGCTCCAGGGGGAACGGGAAATGGCCTCCAATAACAAGACCCTGGGCCGCTTCGAGCTGTCCGATATCCCGCCGGCGCCCCGTGGGGTGCCCCAGATCGAAGTGACCTTTGACATCGACGCCAACGGCATCGTCAACGTGTCGGCCAAGGATATGGCCACCAGCAAACAGCAGTCCATCCGGATTACCGCATCTTCGGGTCTGTCAAAGGATGAGATTGACCGGCTGGTCAAGGATGCGGAGATGCATGCGGAAGAGGACAAGACGCAGCGAGAACTGGTGGAAGCCAAAAACAATGCGGATTCCCTGGTATACTCAACGGAAAAATCCATGAAGGAACTGGGTGACAAGGTCGACAGCGAAACCCGAACCAACATCGAGCGGATTTCAGCGGATCTGAGAAAGGCCATGGAAGGGGATGACAGCGCCGAAATCAGGCGCCTTTCCGAAGAGCTGACCCAGGCTTCTCATAAGCTGGCCGAAGCCATGTACCAGCAGGCATCCCAGGCGGGTGCCCAGGAAGCGGGCGGACAGGCCCAGGCCGGGGCAGAAGACGAGGACGTGGTGGATGCCGATTATGAAGAGGTAAAGCAGGATAACAAATAAATCCGGCCTTACATAAAAACACGAGCGCCCCGTCGGATGAGATTCCGGCGGGGCGCTCTTTTTTTGCCCCGACAAATCAGATCCTGTCTGAGCTCAAATCACCGCCGGCATGGATCTTATTTTGATTCCGGTTGACTTTTCAGCCCCATATGATAGGTGCTTTTTTCACTTAATGAAAAGACAACTTCTATTTACTATTGTACAGCGGCGAAAATCCAATGTGAATCACCGCTAAAAACGGCTCCTGGTAAAAAATGCTGATAACCGATATCCTGGCCCGAAATGCCCGGCTGTACGGGACCGAAACCGCCCTGGTCGAGCGCGAACCGTCTGCCGGCCGCCGGTTGGAAATCACCTGGAGCGAGTTTCATGCGCAATCCAACCGGCTCGCCAATGCCCTGGGCGCCCTCGGCATTGAAAAAGGCGGCCGGGTGGTGCAATTGATGATGAACTGCATCGAGTGGCTACCGGTCTATTTCGGCATCCTGCGCGCCGGTGCAGTGGCGGTCCCCTTGAATTTCCGGTTCGATTCCAGAGATATCCTGCGCTGCAGCAGCCTGGCCGAAGCCAGGGTGCTGATATTCGGCCCTGAATTTACCGAGCGGATCAACCGCATCAAAGCCGATCTGGATGCCGTCGTCAGTACCTATATCTTCGTTGGAGAGGATCATCTTCTCCCTGATTACGCCCTTTCGCTAAAAGATCTGATTGCGGGCGTCTCCCCCAAGGACCCGGATGTGGACCTGGAGTTGAGCGACGGCGCAGGCATATATTTCACGTCGGGGACCACCGGCCGTCCCAAGGGGGTTTATCTGCTTCATCGGCAGCTGGAGTTTTCCTGCTACGTGGAAAATCATCATCATCACCAGGTCCACACGGACAATTTCCTGTGCATTCCGCCGCTGTATCATACCGGTGCAAAAATGCACTGGTTCGGTAATTTCATCGTGGGGGCCAAAGCCGTCATTTTAAAAGGGGTGAGTCCGGCTGCAATTCTGGAGGCGGTCTCGGAAGAAAGCGCCACCATCGTGTGGCTGCTGGTTCCCTGGGCGCATGATATTCTGGTGGCGATTGAAAATGGTGACATCGATCTTAAAAAATTTCGACTGGATCAATGGCGGCTGATGCATATCGGGGCCCAGCCGGTTCCACCCGCCCTGATCGATAAATGGATGAAAATCTTTCCGCATCACGCCTATGATACCAATTACGGCCTGACCGAAGCCACCGGTCCGGGTTGCATTCACCTGGGGATTGAAAATTCACATAAAATCGGGTCCATCGGCATCCCCGGCTTTGACTGGGAATGCCGGATCGTCGATGACCAGAATCAGCCGGTGCCGGCAGGCCACCCCGGGGAAATCCTGGTGCGGGGCCCGGGGGTGATGAACAAATACTATCGGAACCCGGAGGCTACCCGGGCGGCCCTTCAAGGCGGATGGCTGCACACCGGGGACATCGGCCGCATGGACGAAGACGGATTCATCTGGCTGATGGACCGGAAGAAGGATATTATCATCACCGGCGGGGAAAACATTTACCCGGTGGAGATCGAATCGGTGCTCATGTCCCATGACCGGATTCTGGATGCCGGCGTATTCGGGCTTCCGGACAGCCGACTGGGGGAAATCGCGGCCGCCGTGATTTCGGTCAAGCCCGGCCAAAGCCTTTCAGAGCAGGAAGTCGTCCGGTTCTGTGAAGCCCTGCCCCGCTATAAGCGGCCCCGCAGGATTTTTTTCGGTGAAGTTCCCCGAAACCCCACCGGAAAAATCGAAAAGCCCGTATTAAAGGCAAAATATACGGCCAACTGATTACAGTTTACAAACCGGATTCTTTCAGCAGGGCTTGTGCAATTTCGATGTCATAGGCCTGTCCGGGATCAAACGATTTCCCGTCGTAGCGGGAGGCCGCCTGCTTAATCGCCTCATAGGGCACCCATCCGTGTTCTTCCCACAGTTTTTCGTCTTCGGCGCTCCAGAGCCGGAAACAGATCATGCCCTTGTCTTTTTTGACATACATGCGGACCCGCCGGTTCTGGGGAAAGGGATAATAATATTTTCCCTGCTGGTCTTCCATTTGTGTGCTTCCTTTTTACTTATTTTCCATATTGACGCATTTATGAGCGCAATTTTTTTGATCACCATTTAAAAATGAGTGTAAATGATGATATTGCAAATAAGGTGTTTTAAAAACGGATGCAATCTCATGCGAATTGAAAAAACACAAAATCGTTCTTTACCCGAAGATTGATCATGAAAACAAGAAAAACCGGAATGGCCCGACTGGCGATAATGATGAATGAACTGGCCGATGCAGTGGCGCGCTGTTCCGGATGCGGCATGTGCCAGGCGGTCTGTCCCGTCTACGGGGTAACCGGAAGAGAAGCGGATGTAACCCGGGGCAAGCTGGAACTGCTGAAGGGGTTGATGGGGGATTTGTTTTCAAATCCGGGGGGGGCGTACGATCGCCTGGATCGCTGCCTGCTGTGCGGGTCGTGTGCAAAAAACTGCCCCAGGGGGGTGGATGCCGTAGCCCTGTTTTTACAGGCGCGGTCGATTATCCGTGCTTATCAGGGACTGCCGGTGGGCCAGAAAGTTCTTTTTCAAAGACTGATGGCTGATCCCTCCCGTTTTAACCGGTTTGTGGCATGGGGGTCGAAATGGCAGCATTTGATCTTAAAACCATCCGCACCGTATCCGGATGCATCCTGTGCGCGGCTGGTATCCCCGCTGCTGTCAAACCGCCGGATCATGCCTCTGGCGCCGATTGCCTATCATCAGATGAAGAAGCCGATCGCCGTTTCGGATGGCAAGGCTATCCGGGTGGCCTTCTTTGTCGGGTGTCTGCTCGACAAGGTTTTTCCGCGGGTCGCCGAAAAAATCGCGGATGTGCTGACCGCCCGCGGCGCCCGGGTGATCATCCCGGATGCCCAGGGGTGCTGCGGCATTCCCGCCCTGGCCGCCGGTGACATGAACGCATTTCACCGGATGGCCCGCTACCATATAGACCTCTTCTCGCCGGATACCTGCGATTATCTGGTCACCGGCTGCGCCACCTGCACCGCCACCATCAAAAACCTCTGGCCGGCCATGCTGCCTTCCGATGGGGGGGATGTCCGCCGCCTTTCGGAAAAAACAATGGATATCAGTCAATTCCTGGTGGATATCATGGGTTTGAAGCTATCTGTTGAAAAGGGTGCATCCGCCATTCCCGTCACCTACCATGATCCCTGCCATTTGCGGAAATCACTGAACATATTTGAACAGCCGCGCCGGCTGATCATGGCCAATCCCGCATACCGGTTTTTGGAAATGCGGGAAGCCGACAGCTGCTGCGGCATGGGCGGCAGTTTTTCTCTCAAGCACTACGACCTTTCCACAAAGATCGGGGCAAAGAAAATCGCTTCTCTGCATGCCACCGGCGCAGCCGAAGTGGCCACCGCCTGCCCCGCCTGCATGATCCAGCTGACAGACCTGCTGTCCAAAACAGACCGGCCGATCCCGGTCCGGCACGTCATCGAACTCTGGGCCGACTAAAACCGAGTATGGCCGGCAGCGCTCGCGCCGGGCCGTCCGGGCCGCCATGAAAAAATCAAACCCATTTTCCGAATCTCATTGAGAAACCCTATTTTTTCTGCGCTTGATATTAAAAACAGGCGACAAAAGATATCACCCGCTGAGTCTGAATTTTCCCATACAGCTCCCATGCGTGCCGGTCCTATGCTGGTGAAATGATATTGACTTTTTTGGGATAAAATGATCTCGTAAAGTTCGTTTCAGTTTGATCAAGCCCGTAAATTCAAAACAATTCAAAAGCCGCCCAGGCATCGTCAGTTATCATCGCGTCATCCGCATGTGGATGTGTAACGGACACTGGCAATCGATGTTTGGCAACAAGCATCGTTCACGAAAATGAGGTGAGGTCCCGGAGGGTAAAATGGAGGGAAAACAGCCGTTGTATTATCAGGATGTGGAAAAGTGCGTCGATGATGTGATCCGCAAGGTAGGCAAAAACATCGTATTTGGAATGCCCCTGGGGCTGGGAAAGCCCAACCAGTTCGCCAATGCCCTGTACCGCCGGGCCAAAGCAGACCCCTCCATGCAGCTGGTTTTTTGCACTGCCCTTTCCCTGGAGAAGCCGAAAGGATCAAGCGACCTGGAACAAAAATTTCTGGGCCCCTTTGTGGAGCGCCTGTTCAACGGGTATGTGGAACTCGAATACATGCTGGACCTGCGCAAGGGCGCCCTGCCTGAAAATTTCGAACTGCGGGAATTTTATGCCAAGGCCGGTTCCTACCTGAACGTGGCCCACACCCAGCAGAACTATATCAGCTCCAATTACACCCATGCCTGGCGGGACACCATCGACAACGGGGTGAATGTGATCGCCCAGATGGTCAGCAAAAAAGAAATCGACGGCAAGACCATGCTCTCCATGAGCTGCAACCCGGAAGTTTCCTCGGATATTGCCCCGGCCATGCGGGAACTGGAGAAAGAGGGGCGCAAGATCGCCATCATCGCCCAGGTGAATCAGAACCTGCCGTTCATGTACGGGGATGCGGTGGTCCCGCCCGAAACATTCGATGCCGTGATCGATACGCCCAAGTACTATACCCGCCTGTTCGGCGCCCCGAAAATGTCCATCACCACACCGGATTATATGATCGGGCTGCATGCCAGCACCCTGATCAAGGACGGCGGCACGCTGCAGATCGGCATCGGTTCCCTGGGGGATGCCCTGTGCTATGGACTGCAGTGGAGAAACCAGAATAATTCCGAATACCGCAGGTTTCTGGAAGATTCAGGGATTACGAAGAAATTTGCCGGTGTGATCGATCGCATCGGCGGCACCGGGACGTTTGAAGAAGGCATCACCGGTTCGACGGAAATGCTGGTGGACGGCTACCTTCACCTGATCAACAGCGGTGTGGTCAAACGCAAGACCTACAATCATGTGGCGATTCAGCGCCTGATCAATGAGAAAAAAATCACCGAAACCGTCACTCCCGACACCCTTTCCTGCCTGCTGGAAGAAGGGGCGGTTTGTCCGGTGTTGACCGAGAAGGATTTTAATTTCTTGCAATATTTCGGTATCTTCAAAGACGGCCTCACTTATGAAAACGGTGTCATCCGAAACGGGCCGGCCGAGCTCAGTGCCGACCTGTCCGATGCCGCCAACCTGAAACAGGTGGCCGAAACCTGCCTGGGTTCGGTGCTGAAAAACGATATTCTGATCCACGGCGGGTTTTTCCTCGGGCCCGAGGGGTTTTATAAAATGCTCAACGACATGACCGAGGAGCAGCGCCGGAAAATATTCATGACCAGCGTTTTAAATGTCAATCAGCTTTACGGGAACAATCGATACAGCAGCGAGGAGTTGAAAATCCTGCAGAGAAGACACGGCAGATTCGTCAACGCCTGCCTGATGGTTACCCTTTTCGGTGCCGTGGTGTCCGACGGCCTTGAAAACGGACAGGTGGTCAGCGGCGTGGGCGGGCAGTATAATTTTGTATCCCAGGCACATGCCCTGGCCGATGCGCGCTCCATCCTCATGTGCAAAGGGGTTCGGGCCAGCGGCAAGCAGGTGGCCTCCAATATCGTGTTCAATTATGGACACACCACCATCCCCCGCCACTTGAGGGATTTTGTCATCACCGAATACGGGATTGCGGATTTGCGGGGCAAGACCGACAAGGAAGTGGTCATGCAGCTGCTGCAGATCACGGATTCACGGTTCCAGGATGAACTGCTGCAAAAAGTCAAGGATGCGAAGAAAGTTCCGGCCGATTTTGCCATCCCCGACCGGTTTAAAAACAATTATCCCCAGCGGCTGGAGGATGAGCTGGCACCCTATAAGAAAAAAGGATATTTTCCGCCCTTTCCCTTTGGCACCGATTTCACCGATGAAGAACTGGTGATCGGAAAATCGTTAAAATGGCTCAAGGCCCAGATGACCGAAGGATTCAGCAAGGTCAAGGGACTGGGCAAGGCCATGACCATCCGGACGGTTCCGGAAACGGCCCGGCCCTACCTGGAACGGCTGGGGTTGGATAAGCCCGAATCGGCCAAGGAAAAAATGATGCAAAAGCTGGTCATTTACGCCCTGTCCGCCCAGGGAAGCATTTGAGAAGGTTATTAATTTAGGGGAAAGGAGATACCATGACCGAACGCATCAATCTTGAATATTACGGGCAAAAACATCTGCGGCGGATTTACCGGAATCTGCCCACGCCGATGCTCTATGAGAAAATAGTCAACAACCGGGAAGGCCAGATGGCCCATCTGGGTCCCATCGTGATCCGCACCGGCCAGCAGTTTCCCATGTCGCCGGAAGATAAATTTATCGTCAAAGACGATATGAGTGATTCCAGGGTTATCTGGAGCGAAGAAAAAAACGCCCTGTCCGAAGCGCATTTCGATAATCTGTTCCACCGGCTCCTGTCCTATATGGACGACAAGGAAGCCTTCGTGCAGGATTGCATGGTGGGCAATGCGCCCGATTACGGCATCCCCATCCGGATTCTCACCGAAACGGCATGGCACAGCCTCTTTGCCCGGAACATGTTTGTTCAGATCAAGGATGACGAAAAATTAAAAGGCTTCGAACCCGCGTTCACCATCATCCATATACCGGGATTTCGCACCCTTCCGGAGGCGGACGGCACCCATTCCTCGAAATTCATGATCGTGAATTTAAGCCGGAAGCTGGTCCTCATCGGCGGCGCCGGCTACGGCGGGGACATCAAGCACGCCGTGTTTACCATAGCCAATTACCTGATGCCCGAATCGGTGTTTTGCATGAGATGTTCGGCAAACGTGGGACATGATGGGGATGTGGCCATTTTCCTGGGCCGGGAAGAAACGGGCAAGACCACGCTGGCCATGGATGAGCAACGGAAACTGATCGGCGATCATGCCCACGGATGGACCGAAGAAGGGATTTTTAATCTCGAGGGGGGCGGGTATGCCAAACTTCTGAATATGGCAAAAGAGGACCAACCGCTTATCTATGAGTGCACGCGGAAATTCGGCACCATTCTGGAAAACGTCACCATTAACCAGAATAACCGGCGTATTGATTTAAATGACAGCAGCCTGGCGCAAAACACCCGGGCGGTCTACCCGATTTCCCATATCCCCGGGGCCAACCGGGGCGAAGTTTTCGGCCATCCCCGAAACCTGTTCCTCATGACCTGCGACGCCATGGGCGTGCTGCCGCCCATCGCCCGGCTGACCCCGGAACAGGCGGTGTACGCCTTCATGTCGGCGTACACGTCTACCATCACCCAGACCGGAACCGGCGAATTTGTACCCCATGTCCTGTTCAGCATCGCCTTTGGCGATACCATGCTGGCGCAGCCCTCCTACGTCTATGGCCGGCTGCTGCTGGAAAAGATAGTCAAACACAACATCACCTGCTGGCTGGTGAACACCGGCTGGAGCGGAGAGCCCAGCCACCGCGGAAAACGGATCAGCATCGCCACCTCCCGGGCCCTGATCCGGGCGGCCATTTCCGGGGAACTGGCCAGGGTGGAATTTGAGACCGACCCGGTATTTCAGTTTGAAATCCCCAGATGCTGTCCGGGAGATGCGGTGGCGCCCCGTGCGTTAAGTCCCAGAGAATCGGCCGAGGATGTGGGGGAATATGAGTTCCGCGCCGCCCGGCTGGTGGCCGAGTTTTTGAAAAATTTTGAGCAGTATGAGGACATCGTGCCCGAGGAAATGCGATCCATGATGTCAAAGATCATCACCCTCGATGATACCATGGATCTGCAGGATTTCTTCTCCATGTAAATTTTTGGTTGCGCATTTAAAATAATGAAAAGGGGCGGCCCAGGCCGCCCCTTTTCATTGATGGAAAAATTTAATTCGTAAAGACTTTATCGGATTTATTCTCCGGGTGTGCGTTGCGGGGCTTCCTGCCGCCTCAGCTGTTGTGTGTCCATCTGTTTTGGGGAAACTGCAGGGTGGCGAAATAATCGGCCTCGGTTTCTTCCCTGCGGATCAGTTCGACCGAACCGTCTTTTTTCAGCAGCAGTTCCTGGGGTCTGAGCTTGGCGTTGTAGTTGAATCCCATGGCGTGTCCATGGGCGCCGGTGTCCTGAATCACCAGCAGGTCGCCGGGCGCGATGATTGGCAAGGATCGCTGCACCGCGAATTTATCGATGTTTTCGCACAGGGAACCCACCACATCAACGGTTTCCTCGGAGTGCGAATCGTTATTTTTTCCGATCACCTCGATGTGATGATAAGCGCCGTACATGCCCGGCCGCATCAGGGCGGACATGCACGCATCCACCCCGATATATTTCCGGTAAACGTTTTTTTCATTGATCGCCCGGGTGACCAGGATGCCGTGCGGACCGGTCATATACCGGCCGCTTTCCATGAACAGCCTGGGCATGTATCCGTGCCGGTCCTGAAAGGACGCAAACAGCTTGCCGATTTGCCCGCCCAGGGCTGCAAGATCCAGCGGCGGGTCCTCCGGCCGGTAGGGAATGCCCAGCCCGCCTCCAATGTTGATAAATTCGAAGGTAATGCCGAGTTCGTCCGATATCCACTCCACCAGGTCCAGAAGCATGGCGGCGGTTTCCACCATATATTCGTGGTGGAGTTCGTTTGATACCAGCATGGTGTGCAGGCCGAACCGGGTCGATCCCTTTTCCCGCATCAGCCGGTAAGCATCCAGCATCTGATCGTGGCTCACCCCGTACTTGGCTTCCACCGGATTTCCGATGATGGCGTTTCCGGTCCGCCGCGGCCCCGGGTTGTATCGAAAGCAGATCAGGTCCGGGATTTCCGGAAGCTTTTGGATCAGATTGACATCATCTAAATTGATGATGCTGCCGCCGTTGGAAAATGCCTGCAAAAATTCTGCTTCGGTGGTATTGTTGGAAGTGAACATCAGGTCTTCACCGGAAGCGCCGATCATGCGGCTCAACGTCAATTCCGGCCCGGAACTGCAGTCGAATCCGAATCCCATTTTTTTCATGATCCGCAGTATCTGCGGATTGGGCAGGGCTTTTACGGCAAAATACTCCTTAAAGCCGGCCATGGAAGCAAATGCAGTTTTCAGCGCATCCCCGGTTTGCAGGATGCCCCTTTCATCATAGAGGTGAAAGGGGGTGCCAAAATGATCCGCGATCTCAGGCAGCACCGGAAACAGCCGCTTTCTGAAATCATTTGACATGGGCATGGGAACGTCTCCTTATTGAAGGCGGAAAATTCCTGATGTGTGTTTCCGCCCGGTTGTTCATATGAAAGATTGCACCATAACCTGAGGTTATTCGATTTTCAAGTAAAGACGGTTCAAGTCGGCATAAATCTTGACAAAAACGGCCATATGTCGGAATTTGAAATCATGGGCGTTGACTTGGCGTCAACGATGGTAACGTTTTCTTTCTATGTGGTTGATCCACATGGATGCAGCACGGCAGGACTTCTTTTGACCCAAAGTGACTTGGATGCATGATGGACAGCGAATCGAAGAAATCAATCCTGTTTGTCGATGATGAGGAATCCATTCTGGAAGTGGCCAGCGAGCACTTTCAGAACATGGGATATGATGTGCTGACGGCCCGGAACGGGAAAGAGGCCATCGAGATCATCGAAAAACCTGAAAACGTTATTGACTGCTGTTTTACGGATATCAATATGCCGGAGATGGACGGCCTGGAGTTGGCCGAATATCTCCGGAAAACCGATAACACCATCCCCGTGGTGATCATGACGGGATATCCTTCTCTGGACAACACCATCCGCACCTTAAAAAATGGCGTCGTCGATTATTTGATCAAGCCGGTGAACCTCAGCCAACTGACGCTTTGCCTTCAGCGGGTGCTCCGTGAACGCGATCTGTTCATCCGCAACATCATCCTCAACAAGGAGCTGGAGGGCAAGCAAAGATTGGAGCGGCTAAACCGTGAGCTGGTGGTCAAGGTGGATGAACTCCGGGTGCTCAACAAGATCATGTCCGAACTGATGTCCGTGCGAACCGGCACCGAGATTTTCAATCACATTGTCGATATGGCCATTTCCATCACACCGGCTGATTTTTCTTCTTTTTACATCGTCAGTCAATCCGTGGAACTGCCTTTTGAGCTGATATCCCGCTTTAAAAATGATGATAAACCGGAAAATGCACCGGCGCTCATCGCCCGGGGAGACCGAAACGGTCTGCATCGTCTGATTCATGACATTGCAAAAGAAGAAATGCCCCTGCTGATTTCGGAAAATGCCGGCCAGGCGCTGATGCCGGAGGTTCGGTCCCTGGTGGGGATTCCCTTGAAAATCCGGGATAAGGTCTTTGGCGTGCAGATTGTTCTGACATATACCGCAGGCCGGACCCTGACGGAAAAAGACCTGTATTATCTTTCCTTCATGAACCAGCAGGCGGCTTTCCTGATCGAAAACATCGCGCTGTACGAAAATATCTATGACAATCTGTTCTCGACGCTTTCCGCTTTCGTCACCACGGTGGAGGCAAGGGACGCTTATACCAAGGAACACTCCAACCGGGTAACGGATACCGCCATGATTATCGCCGGCGCAATGGGGTGCTCCAAGGAGGAGCTGGATGTTCTCAATTTCGCCGGCCGTCTCCATGATATCGGAAAAATCGGAATTCGAGATGATATCCTGCTGAAACCGGGCCGCCTGTCAGGCGAGGAATACCTGAAGATCAAGGAACATCCCATCATCGGCGAGAGCATTATCGGTCAACTGGGCATGTGGGACCGGGAAAAGAAAATTATCCGTCACCATCATGAGCGATATGACGGCTCGGGTTATCCCGACGGGTTAAAAGAGTCCACGATTCCCCTGTTGTCCAGGATTCTCTCGGTTGCCGATGCCTATGATGCCATGGTTTCGGATCGGGCATACCGCAAAGAAATGTCACACGGAGAAGTTTTAAAGATCATCGATTCCGCAAAAGGAACGCAGTTTGATCCGGAAATCGTCCATATTTTCATGGATCTGTGCCGGGCCGGCCGGTTCGAACCCGTGTACGGCGCATTCGCCTTTTAGCTGTCTTTCCTGCAAATCTTTTCGCTTTTTCTTTCCCCTCAACATATCTGTTCGATCGCCCAATACTATGATTGTATACATTTGATCACTATGGTGCATTAATGTACACGCATCGTCCCGCCTTAGAATCGGCAAAACCAAACCCTTGCGCGCAAGTCCGGGTATTTCCGGCCAAAGCCATACAAATGAATTTTCAGTTGCTCGATCATATGGATGTGAATTCAAGACATTGTTCGCCAAAAGAAGTCAGCACGCCTTTTTGATTAAAATGCCTTGAGGCCGTGTCGGTTTGTTTAGATAAATAGTCGTAATTGGCATTGGACTTGCAGACTTAACTGCATCCCGTCGTATGAATTTCTTTATCCAACTGAGCTGCGGAATCAGATTGGGCTTTTCACCAGATGATACTGAAGCAAACGATAGTGGAATTATATTTAAATTTTTTTCAAAGCATACGGATTATTTATATTGACCCTGCAAATCAGTTGAAGATATTCTCGACCTTGCATATTCAGGCCAGAATACGCCCCGGCAATGTTTGATATTTCGTGTAGCGGGGACGGAAAAATATATAATGGTTTTTATTGGGAATAAATGCGGAGTGAAATATTTGTTACAATAATTTCCTTGACATAACAACAATTTAAGCTTATACCGGTCCTACACGTACTACCCGCCCTGTTTTGTTTGGCATGATGAGGACGGGCGGCTTCCTAAAGCGGGCATTGATGGACACTGGCATATGAAACCAAGCAGCCGATTAAATGTAAGGTATGTGATTTGAAGGATACAGCTTCAGAAAATCGTTACTGCACAGCCCGCAATCCCGATCATTTTTCTTTTCTTTCCCTTCCGTTCATTAACCGGAATATTCATCCGGCCACATACCAACACGCGTATCAACGATATATGATCTGTCAATGGGCATCCGCTTCTGTTTTCCAAGGTTGTCCGTAGATGCGAACTTTCATGGACGAATAGAGAAAAAACTATGGTATTTGGGCCCAAAAATCAACTGGTCGGGTTGGATATCGGATCCCGGACAATCAAGGCGGCGGAAGCGGTTGGATCCAAAAAAGGCTGGACCTTGAAGAAGTTCGGTTCAATCGACATCGATCCCGGCGTGATCGAGGAAGGGGTTGTCAAAGACCCTCAGAACGTGGCCAATGCGATCCGGCAGCTGTTTCAGATGTATAATTTCAAGCAGAACAATGTGGCCATATCCATCGGCGGGTATTCGGTCATCGTGAAAAACATCTCCATACAGAACATGCCGGAAGACCAGCTTTTTGAATCCATCAATTTCGAAGCCGAACAGTACATTCCATTCGACATTAACGATGTGAATCTTGATTTTCAAATACTGGGCGAAAGTGAGAGCAATCCGAACCAGATGAACGTCCTGCTGGTGGCCGCCAAAAAGGATATGGTTAACGATTACATAAACTTAATCGATATGGCCAACCTGAACCTGTGCATCATCGATATCGATGCGTTCGCCCTGCAGAATATTTATGAACTCAACTATGAAGCCATGGGCGGCAATATCGCCCTGATCGATATCGGGGCGAGTAAAACATCGGTTAATATCCTGAAAGGCAAAACATCTGTATTCATGCGTGATGTTTCCCTGGGCTGCAATCAAATCAACCAGCGGATCGCATCTTCTGCAAACTGCTCGATGGCGGAAGCGGAGGAAATCAAGTACAGCGAAAAGCCCGACAAAATCTCTCCCGAGGAACTCAAGGAAATCACCTCTTCGGTTGTATCCGACTGGTGTGATGAAATCCGACGGGCGCTTGATTTTTTCTATTCCACCAATCCCGAAGAGGAAATCAAACAGATTGTGTTGAGCGGCGGCGGCGCCAACATCAAGGAATTTCGTGAACTGCTGGCGCTGCAGTCCTCGGCTGAGGTAAAATCGATCAATCCTTTCGAGAAATTTGAAATCGGAGATGATCAGCTGGATGCGGCTTTTCTGAAACAGATGGCACCACAGGCGGCCATCTCCCTGGGGCTTGCAATTAGAAGAGTGGACGACAAATGATACGCATTAACTTACTGCCCTACCGGGCGGCGCGGACCAAGGAGAATATCCGGAGACAGGTGTCGGTGTTTTTACTGTCTCTTGTCCTTTTAATCGTCATCTTGGGGGTCGGGTTCGGTTTTCTGAAATCAAAGGTGGGACAACTTGCCGGCCGGCTGGATCAGGTTAAAAAAGAAGTCGCCATCTATGAGGCCAAGGCCAAGGAAGTCGAGGATATCAAGAAAAAGCTGGCGACACTGGAAAAGCAGATTGAAATCGTCAATCAGCTGAAGGCCGATCGCGAAAAACCACCTATCCTGCTTTCCGAAATGACCGAGACCGTGGTTCCGGGCCGAATGGAACTTCTCCGGCTCAATGTCAATTCGGCCAGGGCCGTTATCGACGGTGTGGCCCTGGACAATGAAACGGTGGCCAAGTTCATGATCCGGCTTGAACAATCCAAGCAGTTCAGCAAGGTCGATCTGACCAGTGCCAAGCAGGTTTCCAGATACGGCATCAATATGAAACAGTTTCAGATCGTATGTCAAAGGGCCAAGGACAAGCCGCCGGCCGCTAAACTGGCCGCAAAATAAAAGGGCAGAAAGATAATGAAGAAGATCAGTTTTTCATTAAATTCGATTGAACCGCTTATCCAGAAAATCAGTGACCTCACCCGGGTTCAGCGGATCATTATCAGCATCGTCTCCTTTGTGGTGATTATCGGCCTGTTCGGCTGGTTCGCATTCAAGCCTCAGCTTGAGGAAATCAAGAAGCTCAAAGCCGAGATTTCGAAACAGGAAGACCTACTGGCAAAGACCAAAGCCACCGCCGCCCAGTATGCCATGTACAAGAAGAAGATGGAGGAAGCCCAGGCCAAATTCAATGCAGTGGCAAAGGCGCTGCCGGTAACCGATGAAATTCCGTCCCTGCTGACCAGCATTTCCGAATCCGGAAAAGACTCGGGGCTCACGTTTCTGCTGTTCAAGCCGGAAGCGGAAAAAAAGCAGAATTTTTACGCGGAGCTTCCCATCCGGATGCAGCTGGACGGAACATATCATGATCTGGGTGAATTTTTCGACCAGCTGGCCGGCATGAGCCGAATCGTCAACATCAAGGATTTCGACATGAAAACCAAAAGAGGCGCGGCCCTCTCGATATCCTGCATGGCCGAAACTTACAAGTTCATCGAATCCGCCCCTGAGAGCAAACCCGCCAAGGGCAAGAAAAAGAAGAGAAGATAATTATGACCAGGATCATTCGCTATTTATGTTTATTCGTTTGTATGGGAATGATTTTATGGGGCAGCCTCACCGACTCCATTGCCGCAGAATCCGTGCGGTTTATCAGCAATCGGATCAAAATCGAGCGGCCTGAACCCCCCTCTGTCGAAGCAACGCCGACCGCCAGCCCCGAGGCCGCCGCCCCGAGCCCCTCCGCTGCACCCATTGAAACCGCCGCCATTGACCGCACGAATTCACCTGATCAGCAGGTCGATTCCGAAGTTCCCGGTCAGAGCAACCCGGCCGTTTCGGTAGATGGAACCGGTGACGATAAGAAGGATGAAACCCAGTCCATCAAGGCGGAAATCGAAAGCCTCATCGGGAAAAAGCAGCGATTGTACAGCCGCAAAGACCGGATTGACCCGTTTGAACCGTTTTTAAAAAAGCCGGAGCCCGAAATCACTTCCACCGACAAGGAGAAGCTTCAGATCCGGCCGCCTCAGACGCCTCTGGAAATGGTCGATCTCAGCCAGCTTCGACTGACTGCCGTGTTGCGGACCCCCAGCAAGAACAGCGCACTGGTGGAAGAGTCATCGGGGAAAGGGTATGTGGTATCTGAAAATACCTATATCGGCAATAAAGGCGGTCAGATATCAAAGATATTGAAGGACCGTATCGTGGTTGAGGAAAAGTATCTGGACATGTTTGGAAAAATAGCTGTTCGAGAAAAAGAATTGAAACTTCAGAACTAGCCTGGAGAACATAAAGATGCATGATCTTAGGAATGTGATGTCGACGAAGCGCCATGTAGGAAATTTTTTATGTGCCTTGCTGATCCTGGTGGCATGCGGTGCCGGCTGCCGGTCCCTGCCGGCCAAGGAAGATGCCGTTGCTGAAAAGGCCGCTGTTCCCAAGCAGATTACCGGGATTATGGTATCGGGCAGCCGAAGCGCGGATTCGACCGCATTGGATCGGCTCATCATCAGCGGAAACACAGAACTTCAGTATACGTCCGTCAAAAAGAACCAGCCCGTCGGTGTGGTTCTTTATTTTCCGCAGACATCGCTTGCCGATATTCAGGCTGAAACACAGCCGAACAGCAATATCATCGCATCGATCAAAACGTATCAGCAGCCGGATCAGAACAACGCCCGGATCGAAATCGATCTGAAAAAGGATGCGGAATACACGGTGGAGCGCAAAGGGCCGGATCTCGAGGTCTTGTTCAACGCCATCGCCGCCGCATCCGTCAGTAATCCCATAATGGAAAATGAAATTGGCGTCGAACAGATCGATGAGCAGTCCGGCGCAATGTTATCTGAAGCGCAGCCGATCCTGGCGCTGGAAGAAGAACCGGTTGCTTTGGCCCAAATCATCCCGGCGCAACAGTCCCCGCAGAAACAACAGGCCCCCTTGGCAAAGAGCGGCCGCCCGGCGGTAATCGACCGGATTGATTTTTCCAGCCAGGAATCCGGAAAATCAGCGGTGATTATCGGCACCACCGAACCGGTCGAGTTTGATATCAGTAAAGTTTCGGATCGCACCCTGCGGATCCGGTTGTTTAACAGCAAACTGCCGCAATTCAGGCGCAACCGGCCCCTGATCACCACCCGGTTTGAAAGCGCCGTGGACCGCGTCAGCCCGGTACAGACATCCGAAAAAGAAAACATCACCGATATTATTATCGAGCTGCGGGAAACCGTTCCCTACCGTCCCATTCAGGACGGAACCGATATCACAGTGTATTTTGATCCGTCTTCCATCGGCCCCCGGCCATTGGAGGCGGCAAATCTCCCCGATTGGCAGCAGGTTCTGAATAAAGCGGAAACAGTTGATGAAATTCCAACCGCATCGACATCTGATGCTCAGGTGACCGACATTCAGGCGGTTTCCGACGACCCCTATGCGAAACTGGTGATGGCCCGGAAGGATTATAAAGGTCAGAAAATCGCTCTTGATTTCTACAAAACCGATATCAAGAACGTATTTCGCATCCTGCAGCAGATCAGCGGTAAAAATTACGCCATTGACAAGAATGTCAACGGGGAAGTGACCATCTCTCTGGACAAACCGGTCCCATGGGACCAGGTGCTGGATTTGGTTTGCCGGATGAATCAGCTGGGAACCATTCCGGAAGGCGATATCATCCGGGTGGCCACCCTGAGTACGATAAAGAATGAGGAAAAAGCCCGCCAGGAGCAGATTAAGGCCATGAAGGAGCGGGAAGAGCAGGAAAAGACACTGGAACCCCTGTTCACGGAATTTATCGAAATCAGTTATGCGAATGCGGATAAGGAAATTGTCAGCCATCTCAGCGACATCAAAACCCCCCGCGGCAAAATCACGGTGGATAAGCGCAACAACCAATTGATCATCACCGATACGCAGGATGCCATTCAAAAAGCCAAACAGGTGATCGAAAAGATTGATACGGTGCCGATGCAGGTCCAGATCGAGGCCAGAATCGTTGAAGTCAATGATGATTATACCCGGGAACTCGGATTTCAATGGGGTGCTTCGGGCGAGGAGATCTACAGCAATGACCTGGGCGGCCAGTACGGATACAATCTGGTCATGAATACGCCTTATAAAGGCAACAACGACAGCACCGGGCTGCTTGCCTTTAATTTCGAGAGACTGGACGCGTGGGGGACCCCCTTCGTTCTTGACGCCGCCCTGCGGGCGATGGAGCAGCAAGGCAAGGGCAAGATCATTTCCTCGCCTAAAATTCTCACCCTGGATAATCAGTCCGCCATGATCAAGCAGGGACTGCGGGTTCCTTACCAGACGGTTGAAGACAATGAAGTCAACATCGCGTTTGAGGATGTGGACCTGCTGCTGGAAGTCACACCCCAGGTGACCGCAGATCGCCGAATTTCATTGAATATCACCACCACAAAGAATGAGATCGTGGGCGAAGCCCCCAGCGGCGATCTGATCACCTCCACCAATGAGGCCCAGACGCGCCTCCTGGTGGATGACGGTGATACCATCGTCATCGGCGGGGTGGTGAAGACCACTCTGCAGGAAAGTGAATCCGGATTCCCGGTATTAAAGGACATGCCCATCGTCGGGTGGCTGTTTAAAAGTGTGAGCAAGGAAAATACCAAGAATGAACTGCTGATATTCATAACCCCCCGAATTGTACAGCTTGAACAGAAAAATCTGGTTCAGGTGGAGACCCGGTAATGAGACGAAAAGTGAAACAGGCAGGCCGCCGTAAAATAGAAATTGAAAGGATCTTTTCCATGAGAAACGCATATGCAAAGATAACTTTTCGTTTATTACTGGTAAGTTTTCTTGCATTTTTACTGATAGGGTGCAGCGATCAAGGAACTCCTGGTTATGATGCGGCGTCAATCAGTCTCTCTGCAGCAGAAGCTGAACTGCCTGCCGACGGGGTATCTTCAACCGCGATTCGGGCGCTGGTGACCGATTTTGAAGGAAAGCCGGTGGACAAACGGACACAGGTCACCTTCAGGACCAACCTGGGAAAATTCCCCAACGGGGAAAAGAAATATGCGGTGGCCACCGTTGAGGCCTCGGGAATTGCCATCGCCCAGCTGATCGCCGCCAATGCCTCCGGCACCGCCGAGGTGACGGCGGAAGCCAATGGGTCCCGCCAGGCAGTCGAGGTCCGTTTTTTTGATCCCCACAAGGTGGGCACCATCACCCTGCGGACCGGCAGCGACGCCATTCAGGCCGACGGCAGCAGCCAGGTGGCGGTCATTGCCACCGTTCTCGATGCCAACGGCAATCCCGAACCCGGGGTGACCGTTCATTTCAAAACCACCCTGGGGCAGTTTTTTGAGGAAAACCCCATCGATCCGGGTATTTTAAACCGGAACCAGACGGCAGTGACCGATGTGGATGGTGAAGCGCCCTTAATGCTGATCAGCGGCACATCCATCGGTACGGCCGATATCACCGCTTCGACCAACGGTCTCTTTGCAGCCGCATCCGTCACCTTCACCGCCGGCGATCCCGCCACCTTGGCTTTGCGGGCCGCGCCATCCACCGTCCGTCCGAAGGGGGCCACCACCGTTTACGCACAGGTTCTCGATATCAATGACAACCCCATTGAGGGCGTCACCGTCAACTTTTCCAATCTGATCATCGCCAGCGGCGGCGGGCTCGATACGCTTTCCGCTGTCACCAATATGAATGGCGTGGCCGAAGTGCCCTTCACCTGCGGCAAAGATGCCGGATCCGATGTGGTGCAGGGATCGCTGGCAAAGGATGCCGGCATGAAAGCGACCGCAACCATCGTGGTCGAGCCGGGCGCCATTGTGATGGGAGAGATTACCGTAAGTCTCCGGATCACCTTCCATCGTGGCGGACGGCAAGAGCCAGGTCAAGATCCGGGCCACCGTAACCGACATTGACGGAAATCCCGCCGCCGGAAAGACCGTGACCTTCAAAACCACCGCGGGGGTGCTGAAAGCCGCAAGCGCCACCTCCAGTGACATCGGCCTGGCCGAGGTCATGCTGCTCTCCTCGACATTTGCCGGACCGGCCACGGTCAGCGCGGAATGCGACGGCTTTATCGCCCAGGTGGATATCCAGTTCATCCCCGGTCCCGCCGATCACATCGTCATGTATGCGCTTCCCGATATCGTTCCGCCCAATGGCCAGTTCAACATCGCCGCCATCGTCATGGATTATTACAACAATCGCCTGGATGACCAGCGGCTGACGTTTTTGGTGCGGCAGGCTTACGGCAATGGCGAGGTGCTCGATTCCAAGGAAATGACACCGGACCAGGCGGAAGACGGCGTCTATCGTTCGACATTGGGCGCTGTCTACGGCAATTTTGATCTGGAGATCATGGCCCGGGTCAGCAACGGGGTCAACAAGAAGGTAATCGTCACCGTCGATCCCGATGCCGTTATTGTCGGCGCCATCAGCGTCAAAGCCGGTACCGATAAAATGGAGGCGGACGGCCGGTCGACCACCACCATCCGGGCCACCGTGCTGGATTACAACAACCAGCCGGCGCCGGGAATCACGGTGGATTTTTCCACCACCCTGGGATCGTTGAATCTGTCCCAGAAAACCACGGACCAGAACGGCTTTGCCGAAGTGACCCTGCGCAGCGGCACCACCTGGGGCACCGCCACCGTCACCGCAGACGCCAACGGATTCAAGGCCCGGGTCGATGTGCTGCTGACCTCAGGAAAAGCCGGCGGCATGAATGTCGAGGCCGTGCCGGAAACCGTCCTGCCGGGCGCGCAGTCCACCATCATCGCCGAACTCAACAACGGCGCCGGACAGCCGGTGGAAGGGGAAATGCTCTACTTCGATCTTTACGACAACAACACCAACGGCAGCCTTTCCGCCGTCAAACAGACCACCGACGTCAACGGCCGGGCCACGGTCAATTATATTGCCGGTGTTACCGAAGGAACCGACCGGATCCGCGTCCGGGCCGCAAGCAACAGCAGCATCGTGGACACCACCAGTGTTGATGTCCGAATCCCTTCCGGAATTGTGGGGTATATGACCCTTACGTCGGGAGCCAGCACGATTCCGGCCGGAACCGGTTCGACATCGATTACCGCCAAAGTATTCGATACCACCGGCAACCCCATGCCGGAAGGAACCGGCATCACCTTCAAGACCACACGGGGGGAATTCCCCGGCGGAACCGACCCGGATGGCGAAGGCACAGCGTTTAACCAGCCAGAGAACGCTTTATACGGCCGATAATTCCGGAACCATCATCACGTCCCTGATGGCCGGCGAAGATGGCGGAGTGGCCAAAATCACCGCTGTTTCCGGAAGCGTCACACAGGTGCTCAATATCATCATCGATGATGGTTCGGTGGTCGTCGGTTCGATTACACTGGCTGCTTCCAGGACCAGCATTCCGGCTGACGGTTCAAGTTCAACCGCCATCACCGCAACCGTTAAAAATACTTCAGGCAATCCGGTGCCCGTGGGAACCCCGGTAGTCTTTACAACCAATAGCGGCAGCTTCGCTTTTGGGACATTGCCGCTGGTGCAGTCTGTCACCCTCTATACCACCGGAAGCACCGGCACGGTCACCACATCATTAATTGCAGCCGATTCGCCTGATGTGGCCAAGGTGACAGCCACGGCTGGATCCAAATCGCAATCCATGTTGATCACATTTACCGGCGAAGGAACAAATGATGCTGTCGTTGGGGGGATTTCTTTATCAACCCCTGATGACACTATAATTGCGAATGGTATCAGTTCAACTACCATAAAAGCCGTTGTTACAGACACCAACGGCGATCCGATGCCACAGGGCACCGAAATCATCTTTAGCTTTGGTACGGGCGGAGCAATAGGGACCTTGGTTCCTGACTCTGCGACCATAGCCGGAAACGACGGTACTGTTTTCGTTTCTTTGATTTCGAGTGCTATTCCTGGGGACTGCCATTGTAAAAGCGACTTCGGGAAGTGTCACCCAGACATTGAGGTTTTATTTTACAATCCGACTATTGTGAGCTCCATAACTTTAACAGCTTTTCGGGATGAGATTCCGGCAGACGGCAAGGAGTTTATCGAAGATCACGGCGTCTGTGAAAGGGGACGGATGGAAAGCCGGTGCCGATAGGAACATTTGATCGAATTTTCGTTGCTTTACGATTTTGGCACGCTTTCTGATATCAATCCTTTTAATTACGGATACCGGCGTAGTTGATACCTCTCTAATTGCGGGGGACATTGCGGGCAATCAGATAGTGGTTGCAAAATCCGGAAACGTGACTCAGTCCGATCTGTTTCCATCAGTGGATCATCCGGTGTGCCTATTGTAAACAGCGTTACCTTATCAGCATCTAAGACATCCATTAAAACCAATGGGACAGACAGTGCGACTACCACCGCGCTGATCCTGGACGATAATTTTGTCCCCCTTGAAGGTGTGGCCGTCAGCTTTGAAACCACCGGTGGTCAGATGAGCGCATCCAGCGTGGATACAGATGCAGCTGGCGAAGCTTCCGTTATCATCAAATCCAGGACCTGATAACCATTCAATGATACATCTATCACCGCAAGTTGGCCGAAAAATCCGCAAGTATCCCGATTCAACGATATGGAACGGAAGTCACTATCACTCCTTCCACTGCACAACTCAGTACAAGTCTGACAGCGCCCTATGAACAGCAGGAGATCATCATTAAAGTAGTGGATGCGGAAAATGGCATGCCCATTTACAATGCGGAATTTGTTGTATCCTTTAATGCTGGTTTAAGCAACGCTACCCTTTCCGGCTTACCGCCGACCGGTAATCCAAAAACCAATTATGCACGGCGAAATCGAGCATTGTTTTAACTGCGAGAGACCTGACAGGAGAAGCTACCATCATTGCTACAGGCCTGGATATGACGGTCGAGGGGACTTACACCATTGGTGAGCCAGATGACCTATTCAATATTACCATGCCCAGTATCAGCCCCTATTCCGCCCCAGCTGCGGCGGAAACGTAGCGGTCACCATTCACGCCGGCGGAATGAACAATTAGAGAATATTGTTTTTGTCACGAGTTTTGGGGCATGGGAAGGTGAAACTGGAAAAACAGTCATAAAGCCAATACCTGATCAATAATGATAATCTAAATGTGACATTGAATCTGTCCAGTGCGCAAGCCGGAGTGGCCACCATTCAGGTCGTATGCTGAGATAAAGCCACTTATCCTTGATTGGTCGATCTTACCCAGATTTCATTTTATACACCGGCCAGTCAGGCACATGATATCATGATTAATGCAAACCAGACCAATATTCCGCCCAGTACAGAGATATCTAAATATAGCCTTGTTATTGAGGCAAAGATCATCGATTTGTATGGGGCCGGTTGGGGATGCGGTTGTTGATTTTTATCTGGAGAATACCACCGGTGGCGGAGAGTATATTTCTCCTGTTTCCGCGGTAACCAATTCCGCAGGCATCGCCAGGACAACGTTTACTTCCGTTCATTGAGCACCGGAAGCGATCCTGCATCCGCAGTTCGGATCAGGGCCCGGGGGCGAATCCCAAGGGATGTGCAAATGAAACCACTGAATCCAGTGTGTCGATGAAGCGACACTGGACAATAACGATTATTTCACCATTTATTTGCTTCTATGCCGCCGAACCCGATGTCCCTTATTACTTGTATAATATCGATGGGATGGGGACTGACCCGGCACCGGCGGGATCAACGCCGATTGAAGTTGGATCGTTTCTGGGGCATCCCAGTGTGAAGTGACTTCAGCAACAAGAGAATGCCATTGACGCTATGGCAGGATTTGATTCATCTTATACCGAAAGGGAAATTACCACCATTACATGCGAAGCTGATTTATCGGAAAGTCTGCTTGGTAAAATTTTACAATTTCAACCCCAGGCGAAATTATTATGTGTGGTATTGTGTCTCTGGTGGACATATGTTCCTTATACGATCCCTTGTGCCTGGGAGACCGGAGTTCAAGTTCCCATTGCCGCAAATGAATCTGCAACGGGCATAGCTCAGAATACGTGGAATGCGCTTGAATTAATTCCGGGTTTCATGCAACAATTAGCGGGAGTACAGTTACAGTAACTTCCGCGGGGCCTGTAACCAACCATGCTGCGCCCGGAATCCACCGGTTTTATTATTATTCTGATAAGAAGTGCACGCTACATATAGAAACCTGCGGGGATGTCACGGATGCAGATGTGATGATCGGGGCGGCACTGGCTTTACGATTAATGATATTATTCAAGGTGAGGATCTGGGATATCGCGAAGATAACGGTGTTTCTATAGTGATCACCGGCCGGGTGGCGAATATTTCATCGGATATGCCACCAATATCAAATCTCCAATCCGACAATACTCTTTATGAGCAGACGATTTCTTTTGGTCGCTGATACTAACGGCAATCCTGTTCCGGGATACTCTTGGTATCTCTTAGTCTTGATGCCCGACGCGTTATGCCACGGGTTCTGGACGAAATACTGGAATGACGAGTGGAATGTTGTGCTATGATAATCCCTGCGACGGGAATCAAATACCGACTGTATACTCGAGATCCTCTCGCGGGAACCTCCCTTTTACTTCGTCAATGAAGATCTCAATAACAATGCTTTTCTTGACGGTGATGAAGATGCGGCGACTGCATAATATCGGAAATCCGAATTTACCGGATTATTTCAATGGATATGGCCTCAGGTGACCGGGTGCCGGGTTTGGGAAATGGCACGCTCACCCCAGGTCAGTCGGCAGCTGGCACGATCCCAGCATCCGTGATGACCGATGACAGCGGTGTGGCCAGTTTCAAATTGATCTTCCAAAAGGAATACGCTTGGTGGGTCGAGGACCAGATTACCGCCATCTGTATGGTATACGGAACGGAATACATTACCAATTCCCGGAAATGGCTACCGCTCATGACGAGTGAAAAATCAGTGATTGCAGAAGCGTTCCCAGAATCACCCTTTAATGTGCTACCTTGTGGAACAGTGCCTTAATAGATCATAGTTAAATTATGAAAAAGGAGGCGCCTGGAATTAATAGGCGCCTCCTTTGCACGCCTTTCCCTCCTTTAACCTGCCGCCATGCGTAGGTCGTTATCTTTTGTGAAAAGTCCCCGTGATTTTTCGAATTATCCCGCAATCCTTTTGTTCCCCACTGAAATGATGAATTATAACGGAATCTTGAAATTTCAGGCGATACCTCAGTATGGAAGAACGGGGAAGCGCGAAGACATTATAGCCGGCAGTGGAGGGCAAGGGGTGTTCCCATGGACAAGGCCGAAGAGGCGGATTTTTGGTTCTGGTTTGAAGGCCTTTCTCCGGAAGAGCGGCTAAACGCCATAAATGAATGTCGTCCGGCTGCCTGAAAACAGAGGGTGAGCATGGCAAGAAAAGCGACGAAGCGTTCTTTGAGTTATAAAACGCAAATCTCGTAAAACCTGATCATCGGTACTCATGCAGCTGCCGTACATTCCGGCCTGGGGTGACTAATGATATCGATATTCTCCGTGAAGCCACACCCAAATCCGAAATCCTCATCTTGAATACCAACCGGTTTAGTCCGGAAAAAAAGAAAAAATTGATTACCGCCCGCACCATGCCATAATTTCACCTTTCAATCCGGCAAAGCATTTTTGCACCGGGTCCTGAAGTAAACCTCCTTGATCACCGCAAACAGAAAATAGGTCAGGGCGGTGGCAACCGCCGCGCCCGTATAGCCGATGCGCATCACCAGGATATAGTCGAGCAGCAGGTTGAAAGCTACGCAGGCGATGGTGGCGGTCTGGATGAACCGGTAGCGCTTGAGACTGTCGAAGATCGGGTCATAGAACATTGAGTAGAAATTAAAAAATAATCCGACCAGCAGGATCTGAAATATAGTGGCGGTCTGGGCGTAGCGGGGATTAAATAGGATAGGGAATTCCGGGGACATAATACTAAATTATTAGGGAGGAGGGATAAGGCCTGCTTGTTCCCATCGTCCCGCAGCAGGGCAATGTATGAGTGGGTAACCAATTAATCTCACTGTAATCTGAAAAACAGGCCACAATATATTGATTGAAAATCTCCGACCAAACCCCTGTTGACAAAGGCACCATTATGACGTACATTTTTGTCAACGCCAATATACCTTGAAATAAAAGGACATTGATTTTGAAAAATTCGACGCAAACCAATAAAGAACGGATTAACATCCGGTTGGAGAGTAGCGTTAAAAGCCTTTTAACGCGTGCTGCCGGCCTTGAAGGAAAGAGTGTCAGTAAATTTGTTTTACATAGTGCTTTGGAGCAGGCCAAAAAAACCGTTCATGATCATGAGTTTATATCTTTAAATGCCAAGAACTCAAAGGCTTTCTTCGATGCTTTGGCAGCTAAGGGTCGCTTCAACAGCGAACTGACGGACGCCCTTGAAGAACACTCTCAGCGTGTCATTAGCAAATGAATGATTTTTATAATTTGATCATTGAACCGCTCAACACGACTCATGACCGGCCAAATTTTTCTTGCGGGATTGAAATATTCGACAACTACCTTCAGAAACAGGCAACACAGGATATTAAACGCCATATCAGCCGTGTATTTGTAGCCGTGGAAAAAGACCGCCCCAAGGAAGTGGTTGGTTATTATACTTTGAGCAGCTTGTCGATCGAGTTAAGCCAATTACCTGAAAATCTATCTCGAAAATTACCTAAACACCCGGTCCCCGCCGTCTTGATTGGCCGGCTGGCGGTCAGCCAATTCGCCCAGGGAAAGGGAGTCGGCAAAATGCTGCTTGCTGACGCAGTTAAGCGCCTTTTGTCTGTCAGTGATGAAGTCGCCGTTTATGCCTTGGTTGTGGATGCCGTCAATAATAATGCCAAGCGTTTTTATGAGCGTTTTGGATTTAATCCATTAAGAGATGACGGCCAGAGACTGTTTCTGGCTATAAAATCTTTCAATTCCGGTCCCAATTCCATGGACATAATACCCATTAGAGAGCCATAGTGCTTGTTCTTTCCCATTGTCCCGCAGCCGAGCACCGCAGTGGAATTCGGGGGACAGTATACCTGTTATTGTAATTCCGGAAAGGTGTTGCGGACTGCTTTCTTGTCTGAGCGGGATCAAATCATTAAAATTGATAAATTGGAATCGGTCGGCCATAAGAAGCCATGGTCGGGCACCTCCGCATTTGGGTTTGATAGTGAGATGGATTGATACGGAATTGTCAGATTACCGCGAGCCCTTCGGCATGTTCTGGAGTGGCTTGACTTACCTACGAAGCGTTTTTCGAGTTATTAAACGCAAACCGCGTTAAATTTACAAATTGATCATCTCAATTTTAAGCCCCTCGATATGTTCAAAGTGCCGTTTATTGAAGGTGGCGACTGAAAACCCGAGGGATAAGGCGGTAGCGCCGATGATGAGATCATGGGCGCCGATCTGCAATCCTTTCTTGATCAGATCCGCCCAGAGTTGTGCATATATTCTGGCGACGGGGACTTCAAAAGGATAGATTGGAAACAATTCGATCACCTTTTCCACAAAAGCGCTTCTTTTCAGCCGTCTTTGGGTTGAATCAGCCCGGTGCACGCCGTGAAGGAGTTCGGCAATCGATATCACACTTAACCCGAAGACCTCTTCTCTCCGATTTTCGATAAATACCCGGATGTCGGAGGCCTGTCGTTCAGCTTCGATAAGAACGCTTGTGTCGAGGATTACGCCCATAAATCCTCAGCTGTCACTGGCGGCTGCTCCTTTCCAATATCGGCAAGGTCTTTGGCGAAGGCATCCAATTCATCCCCCAGCCTTGGCAGTTTTTTCATCAGGTCAGTTAGTTCATCCAATGTTTTTAAGTCCGGTTTGTCGCCAATGGGTTGTATCGAGGCCACTGGCTTACCGCCTCTTTCGATGATGTAACGCGTTTTTTTAAAAATCACGGTATTGAGCACTTCTGAAAATTTTCTTACCGTCTGCGTAGCGGAGATACGTTTTTCCATTCTTCAGCCTCCATGTAAAATATGATAATCAAAATTTACATATTGTTTGGAAATTGTCAAGGGTCAGAAAGCCCCTCGATACGTTCAAAATGCCTTTTACTGAAGGTTGCGACTGAAAACTCGAGGGATAAGGAGGTGGCGCCGATGATGAGTTCATGGGCGCCGATCTGCAATCCTCGCTGGATCAGATTTGCCTATAGTTGTGCATATATTCTGGCGACGGGAACTTCAAAAGGATATATATATGGGAAACGACTCGATCACCTTTTCCACGAAAGCGCTTCTTTTCAGCCGTCTTTGGGTTCTATCTACTGCAGATCCATTTTGTTTTTTGCAAGAAATGATGGTATTATGGTTAAACTGATCAAAAATTGAGGCAGTATTTCAGTATGGATGAACGGGGAAGCGCAAAAGATAAATATGGCCGGCTGTGGACGGCAAGGGTCGTTCCCATGGATAAGGCCGAAGAAGCGGATTTTCGGTTCTGGTTTGAAGGCCTTTCTCCGGAAGAGCGGGTCGATGCCGTGGATGAATGTCTGCAGGGCTGCCTGAAAACAAAGGGTGCGCATGGCACAGAAAGACTACGAAGAGTTTTTCGAGTTATTAAACGCAAATCACGTTAAATACCTGATCATCGGTGCTCACGCGGTTGCCTTTCATGCCCGTCCGAGGGCGACCAAGGATATCGATATTCTCCATGAAGCCATCCCCTCATCTGCAAACGCCATTTTAAAAACCATCCGGGAATTTTTTGGCGGATCCGACATGGGATTAACCGCCGATGATCTTTGCAATCCCGAGTCCATTGTTCAATTGGGCGTTGCACCGGTTCGTATCGATTTGATGGCAAGAATTGCCGGAATCACCGGCTTTGAAAACGCTTGGACCCGCCGGGCGATGGGAAAATACGGCGATGTTGATGTGTGGTATCTTTCAAGGGAAGACCTTATCAGAAATAAAGAAGCAACCGGCAGAGACCAGGATAGGGTTGATGTAAAATACCTTAAACGGATTCAAACCGGTAAAAAGACGACATAGATACAAGATCTCTGATTAAATGAATTTTCTGGCATCTGATTTTTACTTCTTCGATACTTCCAATGATTTTTTATCCCAGCTTTTGCAATTTCTCCAGGTTTTGCCTTGCATCTGAATTTTCCGGATTAATTTTCAATCCCTCCTGGAAAGCTTCAACCGCCCCTTCAATATCCCCCTGATGGTAGAGCGCAATGCCGAGCTTATACCAGGCACTTTCCCATTCCGGATTTAACGCCAGGGCCTGTTTGTAATGCATTGCCGCCTCTGCCGTCCACCCCTTTTTTTCATAGGCGATTCCCAGGTTATAGTGCGCGCCGGTGCGGCCCGGGTCGAGTTTTACCGTCTTCTCATAGCGCTCGATGGCGGAATCCAGATTTTTTTGCAGGAGATAGACGTTGCCGGCATTATTGTGGGCATCGGCAAACGCGGGGCGGATCTCGACGGCTGCAAGATAATGCGCAAGTGCCTTCTCGTATTGCTGTTTTCCCGCTATCGCATTTCCCAGGTTGTAATGGGCAATGTAGTTGTTTTGGGTTACGGCGATGGCGTGTTCAAATAACGTGATGCTGTTTTTCCAGTAGCCGATCTGGGCAAAAGAAAGCGCGGTCAGGACGGCTATCACCATGAATGCTGCAGCTGCAGTCACCTTTTTGGACAAGTTGAGTTTGGCAGCAAGATCTCCCGCTCCCCAGGAAATGATCATAAAGATGCCGATCAGGGGAAGGTAGGTGTAGCGGTCCGCCATGGCCTGCATGCCCACCTGGATGATCCCGATCACCGGCACCAGGCTGATCAGATACCATCCCCATCCCACCGCCAGCCAGGGTCGGTCTTTCCGGAACCTGAAGGCAAAAAAGGTGATCATTCCCAGCAAAAGGGCCGATCCAGCGATTTTCCAGGCCGGAGGTGGTCCGGATAGGGATACAAAAAGGCCAGGTTGACCGGATAGACCATCTTGACCAGGTAGAGTAAGTATGCCGTCAGGGCGTTTGCAATCCGGAAATGGAGCGGGCTGAACTCCAGGGTCCGGATGGCCCCGCCGTGCTCCTGGGCATAGAGGGTGATGATGCTGGAGAGGATCACCAGGAGGATCAGGGGGACTTTTTCGAGGATGGCACCCCGGACACTCCTCCATGCACCCGGACATCTCCCCTTTGATTCCCCCCTCAAGGGGGGAGTGGGAGGGGTGGGCCTCAAGGGGGAAGTAAGGACTGTGCCCCTCGATGGGGAATTGGGGACGGTCGTTCTCACGGAAGGATCGGTCGGAGGGGATGTTTTCAAGGGGGGGCTGGCGGATGTGGCCTTCTGGGGGGAATTGGGCGAATTTTTATTCTTGCTTTGGAGGGGAAGTATTTCTGAATGCCCAAACCGGTTCAGGCCAGGAATCAGCAGCAGCAGGAGAAAGGGAAGGGTCACCAGCATGGGTTTGCTCATCAGACCCAGGGCGAAGAAAATCATTACCATCAGGTAGCGGCTTAGAGCGGGCTTTAGGACATACCGGATATAGGCCCGGATGGTGAGCAGGCCGAAAAAGGCGCTCAACACATCCTTTCGCTCCGACACCCAGGCCACGGATTCCACGTGCAGGGGGTGCAAGGCAAACAGGGCTGCGGCAAAGCCGGCAGCATAGGAACGCCCGGTCATCTGAAATAGGATGGCAAACAGCAGCAAGGTGTTGAGGATGTGGAAGATCAGGCTGGTGAGGTGGTGTCCCCCGGGGTCAAGCCCGTATATCTCATAATCGAGCATATGGGAAATCCAGGTCAGGGGGTGCCAGTTGCCCCATGAAAGGCGGTGAACGCCCAGGTGATCGATTCGATATTTATGCCGTTTTGAATATGGGGATTCTGTGATACATAATCGATGTCATCATAGTTGATAAAATCAAAATGGGTGACTTGGCTGTAAAGCATGAAGGTGCCGAGGCACAGCATAATTGCGATGATCAGATTGCGGCCCGGAAATGCTGGCTTTTGAAGGGCGGTGTTCTGATCAAGTCGGTCATTTTCCCCCCTTGCCCCCCCCCCGGGGGGAATTTTTCCTGGTTATTTTTCGGCGGGCCAAGAACGTATTGGTTTTTTCAGGGGATACGGCCTTCATTTTTAAAGGCAGTCGCGGTTTAATAAAGAGGTTCTTGTTGGCCATTTTCAATTCTAAACTATTTGACTGGTTGATAAAAGAATTGCAAGAGGGAAAAAGGCTGATCTCCTATGGCGCGATCCGCAGTTTCGGGTACGGCCTTGATTTTGTGGTTCCCATCCTTCTGGCCACCCGGTTTTCCCCCAAGTTTTCGGCATCTATTCGCTTTCCATGATGATCGCTTATTTTTTCGTTGCCGTGCTGGTCAATTCATCCAACAAGCCGCTGATTATTCTGGGAAGCGAGGAATTGAAGGCCAGTGGACGCATCAATGCTTCGATTACGGCCCGAACCGTCATGCTTGCGGCGGCGCTTGGCATATTCCTGGTCATCCTGCTTTCAGTTCAAAACCAGATCATGGCATTTACCGGGTTGACCCGAGTCCCAGGTCTATTTTCTCATGCTGGTCTTTATCGGCAAAATAATAGAAGCGCTCATCGGTTCACTGTTCATCGCCCTTGACCGGCTGATCCTGCAGTCGATCTTTCATTTTTTGAAAGCTTTGTTTTCCATCCTGTACCTGCTGCTGTTCTTCCTCTTTTTTGAGATCACGATCGGGGTTGCATTCATGATGTTTTTGATTTCGGCAGTTCTTTCAGCGGGGCTGATGCTTCCGAAAATAGAAACCAAGTAACTTCTCCCCCCGGCATATGACAAGAAGATGCTTTTTAAAATGGCCGATTTGACCAAGTGGATGGTCCTGGGCGGCACTGCGGTCTACCTGCTGAACTGGGGAGACAATATCATCCTTCGGCACTTTTCGAGCATGAACGAAATCGGTATTTACAATCTGGGATACCAGTTTTTCAAGGGGACGATTTTTCTTTCCGCCATCCTCCAGATTTATTTTCTGCCGTTTATCGCCGGCCACATCCATGATCCGGACAAAATCCGCTATTATCTGCACGTTAAGCGGACTAAGCTCCTGATGTTGGGTGGAGCGGGTTTCGGGGCTGTTTTTTTGATGATTCCGATTCTGGTCTCCTGGTTCTTTAAGCCGCAGTACGCAGAAAGCGCGGCTGTTTTGCAGATTTTGCTGGCAGGATCCATGTTTAACTTATACGGCATCTTTTATGATCCCATTTTCGACACCCTGAAACAGTTCAGATTTCTCCAGTCCGCCACTGTTTTTGCACTTCTCATCAACCTGGGGCTCGATTTCATCCTGGTGAGCCGCATGGGGTATATCGGTGCGGCGTATGCCACATCGATTGCCTATCTGATACTGACCCTGATCAAGGAATTCTATTTCAGAATATCCTGCAGGCCGCGATTTGCCGGTTAAGCTTTACGGCGGACATGCATCAGCGCCAATCCAGAATAGATCAGTAATGAAATCATTGAAACAGACATGAGCAGGGGCAGATTTTTCACCTTATACTTCAGTTCTATGGCATGTTCCCCCTTTCCAAGCAGAATACCTGTAAAACCGATGTTGGCTTTGATCAGGGAATCCGGGCGCCGTTATCAAACGCCTGCCAGCCCTCATCAAAGGGGATGGCAAAAAAGACCAGCTTCTGCTTTTTCAGCGTCATCAAACCCTTGAATCGCTTTTGAGTAAAACGGGTCAATTGCATGGCGTCTGATCGTTTCTGAGCTGACAGTTCCCAAAAGCGGCTCAAGGAGGCATCGCCGAGAATGGTTTTGATTTCATCCCTGGATAGAAAGTCGATGCCGGGCAGGTCTGATTCCAGAATACAGGCATTAAACAGGATGATGTCTTTCTGGACCCGGGACAATTGATTGAACTCGGCTAAATTTATGGCGGCATCATAGGGGATGCCCGGGGGGAGCGAAAATTCGTTTTTTAATACCGTGATATCCCCAAATTGCGCCATCGGTGTATAGGTTTTGTCAAACAGCGCGTCCATTCTTTTTTTTGGCAGTTCTTCAGTCCTTACCAGATTATACTTCACCCCGGCAAGGGCCTGAAGGAGCGGGCGCTGGAGCAGACCCATGGCCCATCTTGTTTTAGTCTCTTGACCTTTGGGAATGATTTCGGTTGCTTTTAAAAACTCGATGTAATCCTGGCTGTTGAAGGATGAATAGGACGGCGTTCCGAAATACCCTTGAATTTTGGCGTCATTTAAGCTGTTGATCTCGGCAAGAGAGGAGGAATAATCCTTGTTGACCCTGTAAAATCCCGTATCGATGGTTTTCAGGTACTCGATCGCCTCCAGGGTATAATCGTTATATCCCACCCGGCTTTCAAATTGCTTCCGGGTCATTGTCGACCGGTGGTTGACGGTGATGGTGGACATAAAAGCGGCTTCAATGCAGATGGTAAGTAAGAGCATATAGAAAATGTAGTGTTTCAGGGCCTTGTACTGCATGGCATAAAGCAGCCCCGTGTATGTGATCAGAAACAGGCTGATGATAAGTCTCAGGTGGTTGTCGATTATCGTCTGCCCTTCATAAACGGTTCCGTCAAAATAGGGGTAAAAAAGGATGATGAGAAGAATCGCCGTGGTGAAAACCAATACAAGCGGCTGGAGTTTATGGCGCCAGACCCGTTCAAGGCCCCACATGCCAAATATCAGTATGATAAAAGGGATGAACATGGAAAGCCCATGTTTGTAATAATCGCCCATGAACGCATACAGGGCATGCCGGGCATATGGAAAGATCAGCGGAATCGACCACAACGCGAGAAACGACAGATATGCGATCCGTCTGCGCCGGTCGGATACGGAAAATGCCTGGGGAATCAGAATAAGCGGCAGCAGGCCCGCATAGAAGATCGGCGCTTCCATGTAATTGTACCAGCCGCGATAATCGCTTCCGGTCCCCATCAGGTCGTTGGAAAACATCCGCATGAGCACCGTCGCCCCCTGCAACCGGTCGGGGAGATGCCACCACGGAGATGCGGAGAGCGCACCGACGGCGGAGACGTCTCCGGAAACCCTCGGACTGTTGAGCATACCCATCAGATTATCGAATGAAAAAAGGGCGCTCAGCCCGATACCAAGCAGGCCGAAACCACCCAGCCGCAGCAGAAAAAAGATGCTTTTCTTCCAGTCGTATTCGTTTTTCGTCATCATGCGAAAAAGAACGTAGGTCAGCATGAAGACGCCGAAGATGTAGAGCCGGAAGGGGTTGGTGGCCACAAAGAATACGGCCAAGGGCAGCAGCAGCCAGTTGCCTTTTTGGAAACAAAGCTCAAAGGCATATACCAGCAGCATGAAGTAGACCACATTGGTGGAATGGCCGTACCAGCCACTGCCGCCCAGCACCAGGTACCCCAGAAATGCTGCCAGTATCCCGCCAAAGAGGCAGATCGCGCCGGAAAACTGCCGGATGCGCAGGTAGAGGAAAAAGAGGATGCCGGTAATGAGCCCCTTGAGCATCTCCACAAACACGATGCCGAATGCCAGCCGTTCCGGACCGATCAGGTATAAGATCAGCTGAAACGGATTGTTGATCCCCCCGGCAAAGATGTTTTTGCCCATGCCTTCCGCAAACGACCAGGTGGGAAGGCCTTCTGTGCGCAGATAACTGGCGATGTGCACAAATCCAGGATAAAACAGGTTGTATGAATCACTCCCGATATCCAGAAACAGGTATAACCGGTTGAACAGGATGAAATCGGAATAGACGAACAGCTGGACCATGAGAATCAAAAATAACAGCAAAAAGAACGCACCTTTTTCCGTTAACCGATCCGGCACAGAGATCGGCGCAACGTCAGGGGGCATCGGGCAGGGGGCGGTTGTCTTATCGGATGGCGCAGGTGCGCACTTCTTTTTGCGTCTGCTCATTTAGGGACACTTTTTGATCCATTCCGGCACACCCGGTCAGCCAACGGGCGTCTGGCGCTATGGGGGGCTCCGCCACGGACCGGTTGCAATCATGAAATGATGGTTGAATTTGCGTTTATTTTTCGGTTATCGTAACACGTCGTTTCAAGTTCCGGAGTATAGTTGACCGGATGATGATTGTCAAAAGCCAAGTGAATTGAAATTTAAGGACGAGCCGAATCTTGAAGATCCTCATGTGCTGTTATGAATACCCGCCCCTGGGCGGCGGCGGCGGCCATGTGGTGGCGGGTCTGTGCCGCCAACTGGCGGAATCCGGCCATTTGGTTGACCTGCTGTCTATGAAATATCGAGGGCTGCCGGCAACGGAATTTGCCGGCAATTTTTCCCTTCGGCGCATCCCTTCTATCCGCACCAGTAAAGTTTTAAGCCACAGCCCGGAGATGATCAGCTATATATGCGCTGCTTTTCCCATCGCACTGATGATGACGTCGAAAAAGAAATATGACCTCATCCACGCGCATTTTATTTTCCCTGACGGGGTCCTGGCCTATATGCTTTCCAAGGCGACCGGGCTGCCCTATATCATCACCGCTCATGGTTCGGACGTTCCGGGGTACAATCCGGATCGATTCAAGATGCTTCATCGCCTGCTGCTGCCCTTCTGGCGGATCATCGTCAGGTCGAGTACGAATATCATCTGCCTGAGCCGGTATCTTGAAACCCTGGTTGCCCGGGCCCTGCCTTCCGCCAATGTGAAAGTAATCCCCAACGGGATCGATCCGCTGCGATTTAAGGGAGAAGGGAAAAGGACCCGGAAAATCCTGGTGGTCTCGCGAATGTTCAAGCGCAAAGGCATTCAGCATCTTCTGGAGGCGGTGGACGGATTAAACCTCGATCATGAAATCCACATCGTGGGAGACGGTCCGTACCTGAGTGATCTCAAGCGGATGGCAAAAGGCCTTGGCCTCAGCCCACGGATCAGATTTTACGGCCATTTGGAAAACAGCAGCGAACAATTGATTCAGCTGTTTGAAACATCTTCGATCTTTGTCTTTCCCTCCATGTCCGAAAATTTTCCGATGGTTCTGCTGGAAGCCATGGCTGCCGGACTGGCCATCGTCACCACCCGGGGAACGGGCTGCCAGGAAGCGGTCGGCGAGTCGGCGCGGCTGATCGATCCGGGGGACGTCCAGGGGCTGCGGGCGACCGTTATTGAACTGGCTTCTGATCCTGATCTGTGCCGCAGCCTGGGCCGGAGCGCAAGACAGCGTTTGGAAGAGAAATTTTCCTGGGATATGGTGGCTGCAAAATACGTCAACGTATATGAAAGAATAACCGCCGCCAGATGACCCGGCTGTATAACCGGCGTGGCTGCTTTAAATATGAATGCGCATGGGAGATGATCATCCAAGAAAAAGATATCAAGATTGAAAAAACCCGATTACGAGCAGGCCATGAATAATCTCTGTGTGACGCTGTTTCAGATGGGGGAGACTGAAAAAGCCATGGACTGTTTCAGGGAAGCCGCGGAAAAATTTCCGGAAAGCGCCATTGCAAGTGATAATTATAAAAAGGCGGCAAATCTTCAAAAAAGAGAAAAATCCCTGAGTCACCTGCCGGCAAATTCATTTGCGCGGATCAGCCCGATCCGGGCCAGGCGGAATTTT
The DNA here is from genome assembly GCA_963826785.1 of uncultured delta proteobacterium. Classification (GTDB taxonomy): domain Bacteria; phylum Desulfobacterota; class Desulfobacteria; order Desulfobacterales; family Desulfosalsimonadaceae; genus CAWGYD01. Next base: position 289,176 of record CAWGYD010000006.1, on the reverse strand, counting down.
AACGCCATGAACAGGCAGCCGAATCCGTAGGTGACGCTTCGCTTGAAATTGATGGAGGAGGAGTCCGGGGAGTAGCGGGTGGGGCAGGAAACTTCTGCGATCATGTGATTCTGCCACAGGATCTGCAGCAGCATCTGGTTGTCGAAGACGAAATCATCGGAATTCTGATCCAGGGGCAGCTGTTCCAGCAATCTGCGTGAAAAGGCCCGGTAGCCGGTGTGATATTCCGACAGCTTGGCGCCGGTCAGCAGGTTTTCCGCAAACGTGAGCACCCGGTTGGCGATATACTTCCATCCCGGCATTCCGCCTTTTAGGGCATACCCCCCTAAAATGCGCGATCCCAGCACGCAGTGATACAGGTCGTTTGCAATCAGGGAGGCCATGGCCGGAATCAGTTTCGGCGTATACTGGTAATCGGGATGCACCATGATGATGATATCTCCCCCCTGTTCCAGGGCCAGCCGGTAGCAGGTTTTCTGGTTTCCGCCGTATCCCCGGTTTTGCGGATGCGGATGGACCAGGGCATGGGGCAGGGTCCGGGCGATTTGCACGGTCTCATCGCTGCTGGCATCATCCACCACGATGACCCGATCCACAATCCCCTGGGCCATGACCTCATCATAGGTCCGGCGCAGGGTCGCCGCTGCATTGTAGGCGGGCATGATGACAATCACTGTTTTATCATTATACATGGCAGCTCTTCGTTCGTTTGTCATTTGGATTCAGGCTCTTGTTGTTATCAGCCCGTGTATTGGAAATCAAGGGGGATTTTTCACCTTGAGCCTTCCAGGCCCGGGCTTCTTTTAAATGGACACGCCCGGGCAAAAAAGGTAAAATGAATCAAATTAACAGATTTATTATAATGTTGCGAGCCAATGACCCAAAAACATGACGTGAAACGAATGGCCCCGCCCCGTATCCCCAAGGTCTTTTTCGACCGCCGGGATCATCTCCTGCTGACCATGGTCAATGAGATGCTGGAAAGCGACAAGCTGCAGATTCACTCCCAGCGGCGTTTCTTCCATTTTCTCCATCCCCGGGGCATAAAGGAGATGGCCGAATCCAAGGGATTGAGAATCGCCTATGCGGTGATTCACCTGCTGGAATCACTGGAAAGCGGCCAGATCGAAAATCGCATCAATGCCCTGCGGGCGCTCAGGGATGAGGTGATGTGCTCCACCAGCACGGAGCTGCAGATGAATACCGCCCGGGTGCTCATCGAGATCATGAAAGACCTGGTCCGGGCGAAGGGCGATTACCAGCGCCAGCTGGGACTGGCCCATGATTTCCGGGTGGTGGCATCCGGAAAACCCCGTGTGGTCCGCTCCTATCTCAGAAAATACGACCTCCTGGAGATGCCGGAGGAGTGGAACCAGCTGGTGTTTGACGATCATGTGCATGATGCCAACACCAAGGGCCGCAAATCCGCCACCCACCTGATCATGGATGCCTGGATCAAGGGCATCCGCCGCCTGCGGGTGATCTATTACAACTATATCACCCCGGAAACCGCGGGGGAACTCATGGAAGCCGCCGCAGTCATGGGGATCATGGTGCGCATCGGCATCGAGTTTTTCGCTTCTTTTTATGACCAGTACGCCCAGATCATCTGGGTGCCCCGGGGATTTGCCGATGCCAGGGATTTCCTTCGTTTTCTGGACAAACCATCGGTCCGCGCGCTGATGAAAGAGGGCCGCAAGGTTTCCGATTTTCAAAGGGATCATGTCCTGGCCATCCTGGCGCAATTCAATCAGCGCCACCGGCATGTCCTCAATCAGACTTTCGAAATCGACATGCCGCCCCTGGACCCGACGGCGTTCATGTCTTTTGTGGGCATCGGGCAGGCTTCGCTGCTGCATCTGGCCAAATTCATCCATGCCGGGCTCCTTCCGCTGATGAAGGAAAAACTGGCCGATCTGCAGCACCAATATGAAAAGGCTGACGAAAAAGAACGACTGGACATCGAGGAACGGGTAAATCAGATGAACCGGCTCGACTCGGATGCGATCCATGATCTTTTTTTGAAGGCCAAGAACAACCCATCGGTTCCGGACATCAACAATCCCCAGGAAAGCAACGACCGGCCGTCGCTGATGACCCTGTCGCCATGTGAATTGATCGATCAGCTGACGCAGCTCAATTCGGGATACCGCATCACCCTCAATTTGAGCAACATGCGGGGAAAGGATGTACTGGAACTGCTCTATGACTGCCGGGGTCGGATCACCCGCCTTGAAATTTTCAATCTCAAGGATTATGCCGAGGGAAAGATCGGCCATCTTCCGGTAATCGACAAGCTGCAGCAGGCCATCAACTCCGGAAATGTCATTCAGCTCAAGCGGCTGATCATCGAAATGATCCAGAAATTAAAGGAAGATGAAAGCCCCTATGCCCGCTCCCGGATCGAAAAGTTTCGCAAGATCCTGGAGAATATCGAAACTTTTAAGAACCTGTACCGGATCAAGACACTCAAATCACGAATTGGCAGTGATTCCACCGGCCATTCCCCCCGCCTGCACGAGATGGGGCTTGCCGTAATGGAGTCCCTGCCGCGGCGCGCCCGGAAGGAGGCGGTGCGGCAGTCGGATAACGCCCGCATGGTCCTTCCCTTTCACGTGGATACCTACCTGCGCTTAAATTACCCCCCCATGCCGGAAGACAACCGGGCGATGAACCGGCTGCTCAGAAGGATCCGCATGATCCCAGGGCTTTCCGGGATCGGGCTGAAACCCGCCCGGGAATGGGTGGCGCTGGAAGATTTTACCCGGATGGTCCCCAGGGGCAACATCGTGACGGTGAGCGGGAAGCAGAAAGGGACCACCAACCAACTGGCGCTTCTCCCGGAAACCCCGCGGCTTCAGGAAGACCGGCGCTCCTTTAACAACCTGAACACCACGGTTAAAAATACCCTGAAGGTCATTGTCGGATTCATCCCCGCCTTTCTGACATTTGTCATCACCCACGACTGGTGGGTGCTGGCCTGGTTCGGTGCGTTTATCTGGTTTGGCATCACCGGGTTGCGCAATATTCTGCAATCCGTCATCGGCGGCGGCGGTTTCCGCCGATCCCCCCTGCTCCAGTGGAACGATTACGTCAGCTGGGAGCGGCTGACGGACTCGCTTCTCTATACCGGCTTTTCCGTGCCCCTGCTCGATTATCTGGTGAAAACGCTTTTGCTGAACCATGGGTTCGGCATCAATACCACCACCCACCCGGTAATGCTCTATGCCATCATGGCTACCGTGAACGGCATCTACCTGACCACCCATAACCTGTTTCGGGGGCTTCCCCGGGAAGCGGCATTCGGCAATTTTTTCCGCAGCCTGTTTTCCATCCCCGTGGCATTCGCCTTCAACGAAATGGCGGGGGGGATCCTCATCCTGTGGGGGGCATCCAGTATTGAAGGAATCCTGCAGAGCTGGGCGGCGGTGATTTCAAAAGCCGCTTCCGACTGCGTGGCCGGATTCATCGAAGGCTCGGTGGACCGGGCCAAGAATATCCAAAACCGGCTGTCCGATTACCGGCAGAAAATGGCCCAGTTCATGGACACCTATGCCCGGCTGGAAATCCTGTATCCGGATGCAGACGTGCTGTATCTTCTCGACAAGCCCAGGCAATGGCTGCTGGATGCCGGCGAAGAGTCCCGGGAACTGATCAATATTCTGATCATCAATGCACTGGACCTGCTTTATTTCTGGATGTACCAGCCCCGCTCCAGAACGGCGTTCAAGAATTTCATCTGCACGATGTCCGCCGATGAGCGAAGCGCCTTGATCAAATCCCAGCAGATCCTGACCATGGAGCGCGAAATTAGCCAGATGTTCATCGACGGCATCGTGGGGAGACATTTTTCAAAACCCCTGGCGTTTTACCTGGACCGCTCCGGGGAGTACCTGCGCGCCATAAACACCTTCTGCCCGGAGGATGATCACGGGTCGGCAGAATCCCCGTCGTGTCCCGGCATCAATTGACCGGCTCCCGCGCCAAGGGCTGGGCATAAAGGAGATATGGATGCCTGAAAACCGTCGCGCCTATCTTTTTGCTGAAAGCGTGGCATATGTGTTCCAGGACCCTGTCGGTTCTCTGCTGACCAACATGTCCTGCGGCGTGCTGATGTGCGCCCTGCTCCTGCCGGCCGTGCCGGGCAGGATTCTGCTGTACTGGCTGATTGCGCTCCTGGTGGCGACCCTTTTCAGGGTGATGCTGAGCCGGCGGTATTACCGGGCCGGCGGCCGTCCGGTACGCTTCTGGTATCGGGCCTACGCCGCGGGAACACTGGTATCCGCCATGGTCTGGGGCGCAAGCGCATTGTTGTTCTTTACCGGGGAAACGGAGTTTCAGATTTACCTGGTGGCGGTGCTGGCGGGGGTGGTGGCCGGCGCCGGTCACAGCCAGGCGCCGTTTGCGCGGATTTACTGTGCCTACACCGCTGTGGTCATCTCTCCTGTAGCGTTCCAGTTCCTGTTGAAAGGCAAGGCCCAGTACTTTTCCTACAGTGCGGCGCTTCTGTTTCTGATTGTGGCGCTGGTGGCCAACAGCCGGCGCATCCACCGGATCCTGATCGCCTCCATTCATCTGCGCTATGACATGCGGAAAATGGCCATTACCGATGGGCTCACGATGCTGTTCAACCGCCGCCATTTTGACGATATGCTGGAAAAAGAATGGAAACGGGCGCTTCGCCGGAAAAGCGAGATTTCGCTGCTGATGATCGATGTGGATCACTTCAAGCGGTATAATGATATCTATGGCCACCCTTCAGGGGATGAATGCCTCCGGCGGCTGTCAGAAGTGATCCGCAGCTGCATTCACCGGCCGGCGGACCTGGCCGCGAGATACGGTGGGGAGGAGTTTGCCGTGATCCTGCCGGAGACACCCTGCGCGGGTGCAAAGACAGTGGCCGAACATGTCCGCCGGCAGATCCAGGATCTTCATATCCCCCATCGGGAGAACCCGGCAGAAGAGGTGATCACCGTTTCCGTGGGCATTTCCACCCGAATTCCCTCATCCGGCAAAGGCCCTGAATCGCTGGTCCGGACTGCGGACGAAGCGCTTTATGAAGCCAAACGGCTGGGCCGCAACCGGGTGGTCATCGAATCACCGGAAATCGCCCCCGCCTGCAAGAATTAAAATTCCCTCATTCTCCAGGACCTTGTATCTATCGGGTCAGCCGGTATATGATCAGCATGAAAAATCCGAATATCTCCAGCCGCCCCAGCAGCATGACCAGGCTAAGCACCCATTTCCCCGCTTCCGGGACGTTTGCAAAATTGCTCATGGAGCTGACCGTCGAAAATCCGGGTCCGACATTGCCCATGGCCGCCACCGTTCCGGAAAAAGCCGACATGATATCCATCCCCATCAGGGCCAGCAGCAGCGACGAGATGAACACGATTCCCAGGTAAAGTGAAATGTAAAGCAGGCTGGCTTCGATCAGATCCGGTCCGATCACCGAGGCATCCACTTTCATGACGATTACCGCCCGGGGATGCCGCAGCCGTTTAAACCTGGCGGCCACTGCTTTCCAGAAGATGACGATACGGTCCACCTTGATCCCCCCCGAGGTGGAACCCGCACAGGCACATTGCAGGGAAAAAAAGATCAGGATCAGAATGGAAAATCCGGGCCATAACGCCGTGTCCGTGGTGGCAAATCCGGTGCTGGTGCCAAGCGATATCAGCTGGAAGGAGGCATACCGGAAAGCCGCCCCCCAGCTGTCATAGATCCGGCCGTGCACATTGATGCTGATCAAAACAATCCCGATCAGCAGTGCCAGCAGGTAATACCGGACGATGGTGGATTCCCACAGTTTGCCGCCGGCCCCGCTGATGGCGACAAATATCAGGCCGAAATGCAGGCCCGAGAGGATCATGAAAATCATGATCACCGTTTCGATGGCGGGGCTGTTGTAATAGGCGACGCTCAGGTTTTTCGGCGAAAACCCGCCGGTGGCCACGGTGGCAAATGAATGGGTGACCGCATCGAACAGGCTCATGCCGCATATCATCAAAGAAACGGTTTCCAGAATGGTCAGCCCCACGTAGACCACCAGCAGCACCTGCAGCGTCTTCTGGGTGCGGTACTGCAGGTTGTCCACGGCAAGATCGGAAATTTCCGCCTTATACAGCACCATGGCGGTCTGTCCCACGGTAGGAACGATGGCCAGGACGAAGATGACAATTCCGATTCCCCCCAGCCAGTGGGTGGTGGACCGCCAGAACAGCAGCCCGGCCGGAAGGGCTTCGATGTTGTTGAGGATGGTCGATCCCGTGGTGGTAAATCCCGACACGCTCTCGAACCAGGCATTGGTGAAGGTGAATTCACCTCCCCAGAGGATATAGGGCACCGTTCCGATCAGGGAGGAAAAGAGCCACCCGGCCACCACGATGGCCAGCCCCTCCTCCTTGCGGACATCATAGGTGGCCGGCACGAAGACCAGGGGGAATATGCCCAGAAGGGCGGTGACAAACCCGCTGAAGAGGAGCGGAAGTATGCCGCCGTCGCCGCCGATGGCGGAAATTGCGGCCGAAATGAACATGAACAGGGCGTTGAACAGCAGAACGATCCCCAGGTAGCGGGCGATGATCTGGATTCTCATGGCCGGACAACCTGGATTGGAGGTGCGGATATTTCGGCCATGTCTGTATGCAAAAATCTCATTTTTGCGTCCGGATCAGAACGGACATGTCCATGACCGCCGATGCCAGGTCATGCAGCTCGTCTCTCGTGTCGATGTTCAGCCGGATCGATTCATTGGTCTGATTGAAATGATTCACCGCATGGGTGATGGCCAGGAGGGGATTGACGATGTACAGGTTGACGAAAAAATTGAACAGGAGCGTAAACACCAGTGCGCTCAAGATGGCCACGATCCCCGGCATCACCGCGCGATGTGCCCGGTCTTTGAGCTGTGAAGCCGTCTGGTACATGGCCTGGTCATTGGCGGCCATCAACTCCTGAACGGCCCCTTTGGCCTTTAAAAAAGCATCGTGGACCTCCCTGAAATACCAGTTCAGGTTGTCCTCAAGCGCCGTGCCCACGATGGGCTGGTCCCATTTCCGGCGGTATTGGTCGTAAAATGCGGATATGCGCTCGACGTTCTGTTTTTCACCGGGCAGGGTCAGATTGTGGCTGGCGATAGTAAAGGCCTGTTTGAAATTCTGATCCGCCGCGAGGATGGTTTCACGGCCTTCTTTCCATTTTCCCGACAGCAGCAGCAGCAATCCGCTGTCTTCCCGTTCCAGCGACTCGATCATCTGCTTGGAGGCATTGATGCTCCGGTAGTTGTCGTCCAGCAGTTGCTGAACGGATGTGCTGATGGTCGTCAATTCGTAGATCGAGTATGCCCCCGCCACCGCAAGCATGGCCGCAAGGATAAAAAATCCCAGAATGATCTTGGTTCTGATTCTCATGGGAGGCTCCAGAGTAATTAACAGGTGCGCATTGCAAACAAAGATATTATCCTTTTTGAGCAAAAGCCAGATTTTTGTCGTATAGTACAAGAACCCGGACGCGTCAAACGGATATGATTTTGGCAGCGTTCAAACGGTGCGATCAATGGCTGCAGTTATGCGCTTGAACCTGCAGATCGCGCGCCTTTGCCGTTAAATCAGATCATGTGCTGATCGGCAGATAATTTGTCTGAAGGTGAACATGGACGCAAACCCCTGGATGCCCCTTGCCCCCGAAAAGCTCGCGGAAATTGGACGCCTGTTCGAAATCATGTTTCCCCGGTCCGATTTCGGCGGCCTGGCCGCCCAAATCACCGACTACTGGCTTCACATGCTCAATTCGGTCTGGCAGGAAAAAGATGTGCGCATCAAGTCGGAAGATGTAGGCTTTGCCCCTTCCGATCCGCTTTCCAGATTCCGGCAGAAAACGGTCGTGATCGCCTATCCCGACAGTGTGCGGGAGAAAGATTTGCCGACGCTTGCGGTTCTGGGCCGGTTTTTGTCGCAGTATTTCCCGGCTGCCGGCGGGCTGCACATCCTGCCGGCCTGCCGGGTCGTCAAAGACCGGTTCAACGACGGCTATTTTTCCCAGGTCCAAAGAAACCGCATCGATCCCGCCTTCGGCACCAACGACCTGTTTGCCGGCCTTGCCGGCCGGTGCTGCTTCATGGCCGATTTTGTCTTAAACCATGTGGATATCGCCCATCCGAAATTCCGTGCCTACCTGGACGGCGACGATGCTGCCGGGGAATGCTTTTACGTCTTTTCCGAAAAAGCGTATCAACAGCACCTGGACCGGGGGGATTTTGACCGTGTCTTCAGGCCCCGGCCCTTTCCGCTGTTTACCCTGTTTCGCCGCCGGCCCAGAAATTCAACTTACGCCGGATTCGACCCGGAAGGACGGATCATGGCAATGGATGACCTGCTGCCGTTTAAACTGCCCCTGCCGGTCATCAGAATTTTTTCCATTTTCAGTAAAATCAAAAATGACCAGATGCTGCTAGATGAAGACTACGATATCGTAAGCGGGTTCAGGCGGTATCTGCGGGCCAACAGCATTTCGCCCGATGCGGTCTTTACCCTCTCTTCCATCCAGGAAACCCGCCATCCACCCTATATCTTCAAGCCGCATATCAGGACCCGGACCGACCTGCTGGTCGCCGTCGGGTATGAGGCCGGAAAGGCAAGGCAGTTTTGCCAGGCATTTGAAAAGCTGGAGGGTGAGATTTTCGGCGAATATATCCGGGCGCTGACCACTTTCAGCCATGTCCAGGTGGATGTGAACACGTCCACCCTGGCGGGGCTTGTGCTGCTGGCCGATGATTTTTCCTGGTATCTCGGCCTGGATCTCAACCTGCTCCGGCTGGATGCGGCCAATTATGCCTTCAAGAAATGGAAAACCCCCTGTTTCGGCCTGCCCGAGGTCCGGCACCTCATGCGCATCCTCTATCTGTCCATGGAATGCGCGGCCCCCCGGATCAGCGCCAACCTGGAAGTCAACGATACCTTGTCGAACGTTTTGTCCCAGCTGGCGGCGCCCGATGCCCCGCCCGTGATGTATGATTTTCACCTGGCCGGCATGCTGCCGGCGGTATTCAACCTGGAAAACGCCGAAATTCTTCATCGCATCCAGGAAATGACCGCCCGTTTCGACATCCCCCCCGATCGCATCCGGTTCAGTGTGGCCGAAAGCCACGACGGCAAATCCGTCCGGGGAAGCCTGGACCTGCTGAATGTATCCGAACGCGCTCAATCGGCCCGGGTCGCCATGCAAAACGGCGGCCGCATCAAGTATAAGTCTGTTCCGGCCCGGCAGATCGGAAAAAGCGAATTTGAAAACCTGTGCAGGGAGGCCGGCTTCAACGCCCGACAGGCTATAAGGCGGCTGTTTGGGGATAGTGCGGCCGAATCGGAAACGCTTTTTTTAAAAGATGAAATCAGGACGCCGGCAGATATTTTCGCTGCAACAGGTCCGCCCGCATCCGGGGCGGCGGCTCAAGATGTGATCGAATTTTTGGCCGACAAGATGCTTTTCGGCCGCGAGCCCTATGAATTATGCGTCTCCACCCGGGATGCCATGGTGCGCCTGGAGGACCGGCAACTGGAAGTCGACCGGTATCTGGCTTTTTACACCCTGGCCTTTGCCCTGACCGGAAGAAATATCCGCACTATTTATTTCAACGACCTGATGGGGCTGGGCAACGATCTTCTTCGGATGGAAGCCACCGGCGAGCTGCGAGACATCAAGCGCACCCGGTCTAAATATGCGGATCTGTCCGGAATCATAGAGGACCCGTCCACCTTTCACCATGCTGTCGCGGCCGGGATCAACCGCCTGATCTCGCTGGCGGATAGTGACCCGGCCTTAAATTTTCGGGGACACGAGGCGCGCACCGGTTCGGCCGGAAAAACGGCGGCCCTGGTATATAATCATTGCCGAAAGCATTGGTCGCTTGCCCTGGTCAATATCGTGGACCGGCAAACAACTACGCGCATCGTATTGCCGGAAATGGGAATCCAAGAGATGGGCAGGGTATATGATAATGTGCAAAACCGGTGGATCGATCTGGCTCCCCCGGGAAGACTGGACCGGAAACTGGCCCCTTTTGAGCGGCTGTGGCTGACCGAAAATCCGTTGGCGATTCAATGAGATCTGTATGTAAAGGAGGTGGCATGGACACAAAAATTCACACACGTCACAGATGGATGGTTATGATTTTAGTTGTTCTGACGTTTGCGGCATTATCCGCCTGCAGCGTCAGAAAGCTTGCGGTCAGCCAGGTGACGGATATAATGCAGACCGGACATGCCGCGTATTTAAAAGATGACGATCCGGTCCTGGTGAGAAATTCCATGGCCGCAAACCTCAAGTTCATAGAAGCCTTTCTGGAAAATGATCCGGGCAATCCGGATCTGCTGCTGCTGGCATCCCAGGGATTTTCCGCGCATGCGTTCATGTTCATCGAGCCGGAGAATCCGGCTCGCGCCATGGGCCTTTACAGCCGGGGCGAAAAGTACGGCCTCAAACTGCTTTCACAAAGCGGGCTGGTTCCGGAAAACCCGTTTGACCTGGACCAGTGGAGCGCTATTTTAACCCGAGCGGAAAAAAAGGACGTGCCCGCCCTGTTCTGGACCGCCTTTGCCTGGGGCGGCCGGATTCAGCTGGACCGGGAATCGCCTGCGGCCCTGGCGGACATGCCCTTTGTCATCCGGATAGTGGAGGAGGCCGCCAGCCTGGATCCCGCGTACTGGTTTGCCGGACCCGAGACCTTCCTGGGGTTTTACCACGGCAGCGTCCCGGTCCCCCTCGGCGGCCGGCCCGAGCTATCGAAGATGCATTTCGAGAGGGCGCTCGCCCTTACCCACCGGCAATCCTACATGATCCAGGTGCTCTATGCCCGCTCCTATGCTGTTCAGGTCCAGGACCGGAAACTGTTTGAATCCCTGCTGGCCGAGGTGATGGCGGCCACCGGCTCGACCCTGCCGGAAACCACCCTGTCCAATGTCATCGCCAAAGAGCGTGCCGTGCGCCTGCTGGAACAGGAAAACGATTATTTCGCCGAGGAGGTCCCCAGTGAAACGGATCAATTGTAGTCGATATCTTGTCGGCTTTACTATGGCCATGGTTTGGTTTTTTTGCGGACTGGGCACCGCAGCCGCACAGAAATGCGATGTGGCCATCAAGATCGCCACCATTGCGCCGGAAGGGTCCACCTGGGACCGGATATTGCAGGAATTCAATGCGGAGTTGATGCAAAAAACCGATCACCGGGTGGGCTTTAAAATCTATCCGGGCGGGGTGGCCGGCGATGAAAAAGCGGTCCTGAGCAAAATCCGCATCGGACAACTCGACGGCGGGGGATTTACCGGAAACGGCATGGGCGAAATTTTGCCGGAAATCCGGATATTGGATCTACCGTTTTTTGTGGCCGACCAAGGCGAATTTGACCGCATCCGGGAAGGGCTGGCCCCGTATTTCAAGAAGAAGCTTGCGGAAAAGGGATACGTCCTGGTGGGATGGATGGATCTGGGATCGGTCTATTTTTACTCCGCTTCGCCCATTGCTGATCTGAAAGCGCTCAAATCGACCAAAATCTGGGTATGGGATGGTGATTCTCTGGCCCAGTACTGCTGGGAGAAGCTGGGGGTCGACCCGGTGCCGCTTTCCGTGGTGGATGTGATGATGGGGCTGCAGACCGGAATGGTGGACACCGTTTACAATACACCTTTAGGGGCGGTGTCGTTTCAGTGGTACGTCAAGACCCGGTACCATTCCACCACGCCGGTGGGTTTTTTCACCGCCACCCTGATAGTGAAGAAAAACGTGTTCGACAAGATATCCAAAGAAGATCAGAAGACGCTGATGGACCTTGCGGAAAGCCATTTCAAACGGCTCAACCAGCTGGTGCGAAAACAGAATATCGAGGCCACCCGGGTCATGGAAGCCCGGGGGGTGGCACCGGCAGAGTGGTCCGAACAGGACGTGGCGGAACTCGCCGCCGCCGCAAACCAGGTATGCAAGGACCTGACCGGCAAACAGTACTCCGAAGAACTGTTAAAACAGGCCATTGAACTCAAAAAAGGGGCGGAGCCGAAATAGCCCTTTTCGTCCAGCCGCTACTTATACGGGCTGATATCCACTCCCCTCAGCTGGGCCCGCTTTTCATACCAGTCCATCTCGTCCCGGGGCGGGGTCTCGACATGTTCTTTGCGCATCAGGGAAATGGCCTCGCCGGGGCAGGTGGTGATGCACAGTCCGCAGCCGATGCATTTTTCCGGCAACACTTCATAGGCGTCTTCGCCTTCTTTGATGGCATGCACCTGGCAGCGTTCATCCGCGCAGAGGCCGCAGGAGGTGCAGCTGTCCGGATCGATGACGGCGTAATAGGCCGAATGGACCACGTTTGATGCATCGAGGCCCAGGTCGTTGATCCCCCGCAGCACACCGCAGCAGCATCCGCAGCAGTTGCAGATGAAGTAATGGCCGGAGGAAACGTTCCAGGTGAGGTGGACCAGGCCGGCGTCTTCGGCTTTTTTCATCAGCGCGTAGGCCTCCTCCCGGGTCATGGTCTTGCCGTAGGGATGGTCATCGAAGATTCCGGGAATCGGGGCAAATGCGGTGCACACCTGCATGGGCTTGTCGCAGGGATCATCCATCAGCTTCTTTTCCTTCTTGCAGATGCAGTCGAAATACATGAAGGCCTGGCTGTTTTCGATGATGTTCGACACCCGCTCATGGGCCAGAACCTCGTGCTTGCCCTCGATCTCCGCTTCAATGGGGATCACCTGCATGAGCTGCGGCTTGTTGTCGAAAAAGTGTCTGCCGAACACTTTTCCGAACTCTTCGCACATCTCGGCCATCTCCCGGTCCATGTGGGGAAGCTGCATCTCATAGATGCCAAATGCCCAGGGAAGCATCTTGTAGATGCTGACTCCGCCCATATCCACCTTGAAGATCTGCCCCTTGTCCGCCATCATGTCGAGTTTGTCCGATAGAACCGCAGCGGCGATGCCGGTCCGTTTTGCAATCTGATCCACGGTCTCGAATTTGAGCTTGAGCCGGCAGAACAGCTCCGCTTCATCGGCGGCGAAAATTTTTTTCAGCAACCGGATTTCCACCCCGCTTTCGGTAACGGGAAATCCGTTGGGCAGTGTATCGAGCACCTTGGCCAGTTCATGGTAAATTGCATCGTTCACGGGCGGGCTCCTTCTTCAGGGGGATTGAAAAGCAATATATTGAACACCACAAGAATATATCACCATATTGGATCCGGCTTTCAAGCAAGCGATAAGCGGCTGTTTTAATCATAGGTGGCGGATTCTTCGTCCAGACGGTTGAGGCCTTCCATGAGCAGATACATGAAATCCCCCAGCACCGGCCGGTCTTCCATACCGGCGGGAAGGCCCGGCTGGAATTTGAAATTTCCCTGTCTCTGCTTGACCATTTCGAAAAAGGCGTCCTGGCCGGTTTTGCCCGCAAATTCGGCCAGGACCACTTCACCGGTGTGAAACAGCACCCGGCCCTTTTGATCGGCCCGGCTCACGTCCAGCACGCCGGTTTTCTGGGTCATGTTGAGCGTCTGAAACAGCTCGGCCGGGGATATCTCGGAGAGGCTGCCCGCCATTCCGGAGGCAAATTCCATGGATCGCTCCATGTTGGACCTGGCGAGCCGCTCCACCAGCAGTCGGGCGAAGTACATCTGCAGGGCGGGATAACGGTTTAAGACGATGCGGAAATAACTGCCGAACATGTAGAGAATCCGGGATTTTTGGGCGGCCTGTACCGTGGAGCTGACCGGATTTCCGGACAGCAGGCTCATTTCGCCGAATACTTCCCCCTGGCCCAGACTGGCAATGGTCATCCCGTAATCCCCGATAATGTCGACACTGCCCGACAGCACCACATAGAGCTTCACCCCCGGGTCCCCTTTTCGGATAACAATTTCTTTTTCCTTAAACTCCTTGAGTTTGAAGAAGGGGACCACCTCGGTGATCTCAGTTTCGGTGAGGGCTTTGAACATGGGGAACCGGCTCAACTCCCGGGCCACGGATAAATAACGGGGTTCGACGGTTTCCACCAGGTCGATCACGGGTTTCGTCACCAGGTAATGCCGGAGCTTGACATTACCGTAGCAGCCGGCCCGGTCGCCGCTGCAGGTGAGCAGTTCGATGGTTTCGGGTTCCGCGTTCTCCTTGCCCTGGGATGTGTCCAGTGCCTGGATAATATCATCCATCAGGGTCAGGCACGCGGATTTGCCCATCATGGACAGGCTCCGGCCCGCCTGTTTGAACTCATCCCCGAGTTTGTAAAGCGGGCAGTTCTGGTTCTGTATCACTACGAATCGAGATTCGGGAACGGTCATGGTCGATATCTTCTATTAAGGTCGATGATCGTCAATTTCAGCAAACAATCGATTTTCTTTTATAACCGGGACAGGCATGGCGGGTCAAGCACATGTTTTGCCTTGATTTTCATTGACCGGTCCCTTGCATGTCCCTTGATTTTTTGTTATGAAGACCTCCGTTGTTGCAACTTTTCATGTTTTGAACGCAGCTTGAGCGCCCGGCTGCGTTTTTGTTTATGACGGGTAGATGATACAAGTCCCGGCACCAGATGAATCGTGGAATCATGAATCTCAAAATCGCTCCGAAAAAATCCCGGCACCTTGCTCCCACGCCGATCCTCCAGCAGACGGCCTTCTGGGACCGCCTGAAAAAGAAGCAGGGAAGAAAAACCATCGCCTTTGACATTTTGCTCAAATCGGGCGAACCGCCGGCCGACGGTATCGGTCCATGTACGGACATGCTGGTGGTCATGCGGCCGATCAATGCCGCCGCGCAAATGGCCTATGTTCCTTTTGGCCCCGAGCTGCTGCCGGATGAAGAACGCCGGGGCCGCTGGCTGGAACAGCTGTCCGAACGGCTCCGGCCCCATCTTCCGGAAAACTGCCTGTTTATCCGGTATGACCTGCCGTGGAAATCTCCCTGGTGCGAGGATAAAAACCGTTACACGAAAGATCATCACTGGATGGGCGCACCCAAGGTCCGGGTCCGGGAAATGCGCATGAATTTCGACACCAAACGGTGGAATCTTCGCAAGGCCCCCACCGACCTGCTCCCGCCCGATACGGTAATCGTCAATTTGCATGCGGACCGGGACCACATCTTGAAGAATATGAAACCCAAAACCCGCTATAACATTCGCGTCTCGGCCCGAAAGGGGATCTCGGTCCGGGAAGGGGGAATCTCCGATCTTGGGGCCTGGTACGACCTCTACTGTGAAACGGCCGCCCGGCACGGCATGGCCGTAAATGATCTGGACTACTTCCGGGCGGCTTTAGAAGTCCGTTCGACGGATACGAACTCCCCGGCCAAGGTCCACCTGCTGCTGGCCGAGGCAAATGGCAGGCCGGCGGCCGGAATCATGCTCGTGCTGGCCGGAAAACGGGCCACCTATCTGTACGGGGCTTCATCCTCGAAATACAGCCATCTCATGGCCTCATACGCCCTTCAGTGGAAGGCCATCTGCATGGCCAGGAAAGCCGGCTGCCGCGACTACGACCTGTTCGGCATCTCCCCCACACCGGACCCCTGCCACCGGATGTATGGCCTGTACCGGTTCAAGACCGGCTTCGGCGGCCGCCTGGTTCACCGGCAGGGATGCTGGGATTATCCCCTGGACCCGGAAAAATACGAAGCTTACCGGGCCTTTGAGCTGGCCTCCCCCGGGCTGATATCATAAAGGAGGATTTTCTTTCCGCTCCATCTTTTCCCCCGCAGGAGAACGCAAAGGTCAGGCGCAAAAAAAAATGGCAGCCAAAAAAAAATATTCCTTCCTCCCATCTGCTTTAATATCAGCTTCATAAGCACGTTTTGCCCCTCTGCGCCTTGACGGCGGACCCACTGTCATTAGTGGTGTTATATGCCGGCAAGGACAACGAAGGCACGCATGCGTCCTTTTCCCGCCTTTGCAGGACTTTCCGGCGGGCTCTCAATCTGCAAATCAGAAAGGAGAACGTTTATGGCCACATCCCTGATGGACAAAACCTATCACACCATCATTGAAAAGATGAAAATGACCGGCCAGGCGCCGCATTACACGGAGTTGTCGGCGGTGCTGAATCTGCCGGTGGAAGATGCCCGCAAGGCGCTGCATGAACTCATGGATTTGGGAATCCCGGGAACCTGGACCGCCACCGACACCGATTACATCGCCAGTTTTGCCCCGTTTTCAAACATTCCCACCCAGTATCGGATCACGGTGGACGGCGAGCAGAAGTGGTTCGGGCAGTGAGGGTTCGAATCGCTGGCTGTAAGCTGGCTATTCGAGGACCAGCGGGTGGAGATCGACGCCCCCTGCCTGGACTGCGCCGAACCCGTTCACATCGAAATGGTCAACGGCAAGATCCGTTCCACCAAACCCGACACGATCATGGGGTACGTGGCGGTCCCCTTCGCCAAATGGATGGACCGGCTCCCCTACTCGTGAAGTACCATGAACCTCTTCCGGTCGGAAGAGCATATCCGAAGCTGGTCCGGGTTCGTCCCGGGCACCGAGGACGCCATCCTTCCCCTGGCAAATATCGCCCAATTATTCTCCGGCGAGATGTTTCGGCGGCGTCTGGACTTAGATTATGCCAGCAAGTGCCAGCATTATTTCAAGGCGCTGATTTCGGAGTTGGAAGAAATATCCCGGACGCGTCCTTTCTGGAATCCAAAAGAGGTTCCGGAGCAGTTCCGGGATCTGTTTGCACATCGGCCCGGTGAAGACATTTCACCGTCGGTATAAGATCAAAGGAACGATCATCCTTTTGCCGTTCCTGAAATAATATAAGACCTTGCCAGATTCTGTTCGGTTTAGTATGGTGACGAATAATTCGAACAGCACGGCAAAAAGGATGATCAATGGACCAGACATACGACGTTGTCGTCATCGGTGCGGGCTTCGGCGGCCCGGTGGCAGCCCGAAAGTGCGCATTGGCCGGGTTGAAGACCCTGATGCTGGAGCGCGCCGAAAATGTGGGGGAAAAGGTCATCTCGGGCCTGACCATTCCCATCTACGGATTCCTGTTCGGCCCTGATTTCATCCGGGACGGCAACCCGCCGTTCGAGCGGCCTGCGGACGGGATCATCAACTACATCATCAAAGATATCGACTCGGGGGATATCGAAATCGACGACACCCTGCGGGTGCCCAGACCTTTTTCTCCTGTGGTGGCTTTCGGGTACAATACCTACTGCAAACCCTTTTGTGAGTGGCTGGCGAAAAAGGCCGTGGAAGCGGGAGCGGAACTCCGCACCTGTATCACCGTGATCGATGTGATCCGGGAAAACAAGGCCGTCATCGGCGTCGTTCTGGAAGACGGCACCCGCATCCGCTGCCGGATCGTCATCGACGGGGAAGGCTCCCAGGGCCTGGTGGCGGTCAAAGCCGGCATCCGGGAGAAATACCCGCCCGAGGTCATTTCCCTTTCAGACACCTATGACTATGTCATGGACAAGGCGGATGTAGACCGGCTCTTCGGCTACTCCCTGCGCTTCTGCTGGGGCTGGGACGAGCAGAAGATCGCTCCGCCCCTGGGGCATGGAAACGGGCTGATGGTATGGCCCTATCGGGAAAGCATCCACTATATCCAGGACCACTGCCTCCGCCTGGACGGAAGCAGAGTGCCCAATCTCAAGAAGCGCTTTCGGGAGTACCACGACAACATCACCACCAAGCTTCCCTGGTGGCGCGATGAAGTGGCCCCCAAAAGCAGCGTTCGGGCCCGCATGTGGGAGGGATTCGAAATTTATGTGGGCCTCGACCCCAAGCTGCGGAACATGCCCAACCATGATGACGGCATTCTGCTCATTGGCGATGCGGCGGGTCTTGAATCCACGGAGCTGTGCGACGGTGTGCCCGCGGCCTGGTTTTCCGCCGATATAGCAGCCGACGTCGCCATTGAAGCCATCCGCGTCAATAATACGACCCGGTCATTCTTGAAAGAATACGATCGACGGATCAAAAACCATGCGGTGATCCAGTGGTCCATATCGGCGAAAAACCGGTTCAATCTGCGCTATGCCCAGGAGAAACACGACATTCGGCAGCTTCGAAAATGCGTGCATGACGCCTGGGGAATGGGGCAGCTGGCCCATTCCCTCTCCCCGGTGCTCAAAACCGCCTGCGAATTCATCCGCAGGGACCCCCGGGTGATCACCCGCTGGATCAAGATGTATTTCCGGTACTACCAGAATTATATACACAACGCATATGAATTCTTCGGCCGGGAGTCGCTTTCCTACCATCCGTCAAAACGGCCGGTGGCGGGGGAAATCATCTTTCGGGTGCTGGTGGGAGGGCTCGATTTTCTGCTGCGGATCGGCAGCCCGGTGTTCAAGCTGCTGGCCATTGCCGGGGGCTTCCTCTCCGGCCTGGTGAACCCGGTCGTAAAAGTCCTGCTGCCGGTGATCCGGCCCGTCTACACCTTCCTGCGAAAGCCGCTTTATCCGCTGGGCGAATGGCTGTCCCAGCGACTGGTGAACTTCGTGGGCCGGGCAAATCCGAAGTTATTTGAATAATTTCAGGAGGAATTGATCGATGAACCTGACCCGAAACGATTTTCCCGGGGTAAAATGGTCCGGCGACACCGGCGAGTTCATCCGGGTGGACCGGGAAAAATGCACCGGGTGCGCAAACTGCGTCAATGCCTGCCTGGGCGACTGCTGGCACCTGGTGAACCAGAAAGCCGCCATCCGGACGCTGGCCACCTGCATGGAATGTGCGTCCTGCTGGTACGTGTGCGATGCCGGAGCGGTGATCTTTTCCTGGCCCAAGGGAGGGACGGGATACAAAAGTGACTATGGCTAAAGGCTTTCAATCCTCTCCACAATCGCCTCCCCCATTTCTTTAGTGCCCACCGGCGGATCCGGGGCATCTTTGCTTTTCAGGTCCCAGGTGACATTTCTGCCTTCCCCGATCACCGTGGCGACCGCCTGTTCAAGACGGTCGGCGGCTTTGGTTTCTCCGATGTATCTCAACATCATGACGGTGGACAGCAGAAGGCCCGTGGGGTTCACCTTGTTCTGCCCGGCAATGTCCGGGGCGCTGCCGTGGGTGGCTTCGAACACCGCGTAGTCATCCCCCATATTGGCCCCGGGGGCGATCCCCAGTCCGCCGGTAATGCCGGCGCCCAGGTCGGAAATGATATCCCCGTATAGATTGGGCAGCACCAGCACGTCATATTTTTCCGGGTACTGCACCAGCTGCATGCACATGTTGTCCACCAGCTTGTGGTCATAGGCGATGTCCGGGTATTTCCGGCTGACTTCCAGTGCCACGTTCATAAACAGCCCGTCACTGACCTTCATGATATTGGCCTTGTCCACTGCGGTGATTTTTTTGCGGCCGTGCTTTTTCGCGTATTCAAAGGCAAAGGTGACAATCCGTGTCGAACCCCGCCGCGATATGGGCTTGATGCTGATGCCGGTGTCGCAGTGCAGGTCCACTCCGGCCTGCTTGTTGATAAAGGAGATGAGTTCGTTGTCCTCCCCGCATTTTTCCATGAACTCGATACCCGCATAGAGATCCTCGGTGTTTTCGCGGATAATCACCAGATCGATGCGCTCCGGATCGGTGATGCGGGTGCGGACCCCTTTATAAAAGCGGCATGGCCGGACGCAGGCGAACAGGTCCAGTATCTGGCGAAGCTGCACGTTGATGCTTCGAAACCCGGTTCCGATGGGGGTTTCGATGGGACCTTTCAAGGCCACCCGGTTTGTGCGGATGGAATCGAGCACGCGTTCCGGAAGCGGGGTGTTCTCTTTATCGATTACCGCGGCGCCGGCGGTCTGCACATCCCATTGAATATCGACGCCCAGCGCAGAAACGCAGCGCTTCGCCACGTCGGAGATTTCCGGTCCGACCCCGTCACCCGGGATCAGCGTAATATGATGGCTCATCATCCCTCGCTCGTTGTTTTGAAGGTAAAGAAATCCACTTCGGCCATTTATCAATAATATGATGATTATCAGATAATTCGTCAAATTAGAAGTCGTGCCCGAACAGAGGGATCGATTCGACAGATCCTTATCCGCGGATTATCATTTTCGTATGAAGTGTATTTAAACGCATTTGCTTAAGGGAGATGTACATGATCCATGAATTTGATGTGGTTGTCATCGGCTCGGGCGGGGCAGGGCTGTATGCGGCCCTGGAAGCCAGTCATCGTGCTAAAACTGCCGTACTTTCAAAAGTGTATGCGGTGCGGAGCCACACGGGGGCCGCCCAGGGGGGTATCAGCGCCGCCCTGGGGAACGTGGAAGAGGATCGCCCGGAATGGCATGCCTTTGATACGGTCAAGGGGGGCGACTATCTGGTGGATCAGCATGCGGCCCTGATCCTTGCCGAAGATGCGGTCCGGGCGGTATACGACCTGGAAAACCGGGGCCTGCCTTTTAACCGTACCCCTGAAGGACGCATCGATCAGCGCCGGTTCGGCGGGCATACCTCCAATTTCGGGGAGAAGGCGGTGAAAAGGGCCTGCTATGCGGCCGACCGGACCGGGCACATGATCCTGCAGACCCTCTATCAGCAGTGCATCAAAAACGATGTCACCTTCTTTGACGAGTATCAGATCTTAGATATCCTTGTCGAGGATCATCGATGCTCCGGAGTGGTGGCACTCGAGTTTGCCACCGGTGACATCCATGTGTTTGCCGCCAAAGCGGTCCTTTTTGCCACCGGCGGGTTCGGCCGCATGTTCAAGGTCACTTCCAACGCGTATGCCAGCACCGGCGATGGCCCGGCCATCCTGGCCCGGCGGGGGATTCCCCTGGAGGATATGGAATTTTTCCAGTTTCACCCCACCGGCATCCGGGACATGGGCATCCTCATTTCCGAGGCGGTCCGGGGCGAAGGCGGAATCCTGCGCAACCGGGACGGCAAACGGTTCATGGAAGAATACGCCCCCACCCTGCTCGATCTGGCCCCCCGGGACATGGTGTCCAGGGCCATGATGACGGAAATTCTGGAAGGCAGAGGCATCCGGGGGGACCGGCAGATGAACGATTACCTGTACCTGGACGCTACGGGAATCGGAAAAGAGACGTTGGCGGCCAAGCTTCCGGATATCACCGGATTCTGCAAAAATTACCTGGATGTCGATCCGGCGGAAAAACCCATCCCCGTGCATCCCACGGCCCATTATGCCATGGGCGGCATTCCGACGGATATCAACGGCCGGGTCCGGGCCGACGCGTCCGGCAACATGGTGGCAGGGCTGTATGCGGCCGGGGAATGCGCCTGCGTATCGGTCCATGGCGCCAACCGCCTGGGAACCAACAGCCTGCTGGACCTGGTGGTGTTCGGACGACGGGCGGGCATTCATATCGCCGACTACGTGAAAGGCTCGGACCGTCCCCGTGTTCCGGAGGCGGCGGCCGATCCCGTCCGGGAAAAGATCGCCGCCATGTCCGCAGGGAACGAAAGACCGGAAAACGGACACATCCGGGCGGAAATGGAAGCCCAGATGACGGCAAACGTGGGGGTATACCGAAACGAGGAGAAAATGGCCGGGGCCGTAAAGCGTCTTTCAGGGCTCCGGGAGCAGCACAAGGCCGCCCGGGCCCGGGATACCGGCAATGCGTTTAATTCCGATCTGCTGGAACTTCTGGAACTGGGAAACCTGCTGGATTTGTCGCTGATCACCGCAGTATCGGCAAGAAACCGCACCGAAAGCCGGGGCGCTCATTCCCGGACGGATTTTCCGGACCGAAATGATGAAAAATGGCTCAAGCATACCCTGGCGTTTCTGGAAAACGATGGGGTGCGCATCGAATACCTGGATGTGAATCTTTCCCGGTGGGAACCCCGGCCCCGGGTGTATTAAAGCAGATCTGGCCATGCGGCTGATTTGATCTTAAACGCCGCTTTTAAGCGTTTGGAGCAGGATCAGGGTCAGGAAAAAGCGGAGAACAACCCATTTTGCCGAAAAATTATCAGGAGCAGGCATGGACATTACAGTTAAAATACAGCGCTACAATCCTAAAACCGAGGCTTCCGCCCATTTTCAAAACTATGAAGTCTCGGCCGACCCGACCGACCGGGTTTTAGACGTGTTGATGCGTATCAAACGGGATGAGGACGGAACTCTGAATTTTCGTAAAAGCTGCGCCCACGGGGTCTGCGGGTCCGATGCCATGCGCATCAACGGCCATGACCGCCTGGCCTGCAAGACCCTGGTCAAGGACGTGGCCGAAGCCGACGGGGATGTGATCACCATTGAGCCCATGCGCCATTTTACAGTGATGCGGGACCTGATCGTAGACCAGGATTCGTTTCTGGACAAATACCGCTCGGTAAAGCCCTTTCTGATCAACGACGAACCGCCTCCGGAAAAAGAACGGATCCAGTCCCCCGAGCAGCGAAAAGCATTCGATGACCCCACCAATTGCATCCTATGCGCCGCCTGCATGTCCGCCTGTCCGGTCATGGGCGAAAATCCAAAATTCTTAGGCCCCGGCGTGATCGTCCAGGCCAGCCGGTTCAACAAGGACAGCCGTGACCGGGGATTTGAGGCCCGCCTGCCGGAATTGGACGAAGAAAATGGGGTATGGCCCTGCCAGAATTTTTTCGAGTGCACAAAAGCCTGCCCGAGAAGCATCAAGGTGACCAAGCTGATCAACGAAACCAAGCGCCGGATCGAGAAGTATCACGAGAAGGAGGACTCCTGAGCTTCTTGAAAGCACCTCCACTCCTGCTGCGCGGTGTTTTGCAGCAAGGAACTTGCGACGCCTAACTGATGAATGCCGCAATGCCACCTACTCCCCTTTTAAATCCCCCCTCGAGGGGGGCCAGGGGGGTGTTGAACCGGTCATTGCAAAAAAAAACAACACCTTTCCAGAAGCAAGTTCCTTGAAGGATTTTTTGCTTTGCCGTGGCTGACGGGCACATGGACATGAATCTGGTCCGCTCAGAATCTTTTTGCCGGCCAGGGCAGCCGGCCAGTTGGATTCACCCGGACAGGAAATTGAGGATCGCACGTCCCCGGCGATGAGGGCAAAAATATACAATTCGCTCCCCAGACCCATATCCACGCGCCCGCCAGGAGCCCGGCTTACGAAATATCATGAGCAGGAGGACTCCTGAGCTTCTTGAAAGCCCTCCATCCCGCTGCGCGGTGTTTTGCCTCAAGGAACTTGCGACGCCTAACCTGATGAATGCCGCGAATGCCGCCGGTGCTTCCCCTTTTAAATCCCCCCTCGAGGGGGGCCAGGGGGGTGTTCAGCCTGGCCATTGCAAAAAAAAACAACACCTTTCCAGAAGCAACTTCCTTGAAGAATTTTTGATCTTTTGCTTTGCCGTGGCTGACGGGGCGCATGGACATGAATCTGGTCCGCTCAGAATCTTTTTGCCGGTCAGGGCAGCCGGCCAGTTGGATTCACCCGTGACAGGAAATTGAGGATCGCACGTCCCCGGCGATGAGGGCAAAAATATACAATTCGCTCCCCAGACCCATATCCACGCGCCCGCCAGGAGCCCGGCTTACGAAATATCATGAGCAGGAGGGCTCCTGAGCTTCTTGAAAGCCCTCCACCCTGCCGCGGTGTTTTGCCTCAAGGAACTTGCGACGCCTAACCTAATGAATGCCGCGAATGCCGCCGGTGCTTCCCCTTTTAAATCCCCCCTCGAGGGGGGCCAGGGGGGTGTTCAACCGGTCATTGCAAAAAAAACAACACCTTTCCAGAAGCAAGTTCCTTGAAGGATTTTTGATCTTTTGCTTTGCCGTGGCTGACGGGGCGCATGGACATGAATCTGGTCCGCTCAGAATCTTTTTGCCGGCCAGGGCAGCCGATCAGTTGAATTCATTCGTGGAAATTGAGGATCGCACGTCCCCGGCGATGAGGGCAAAAATATACAATTCGCTCCCCAGACCCATGTCCACGCGTCCGTCAGGAGTCCGGTCCAAGCATTGGGTTTCTGAGTTGAATTGGTTTGCACGGGCACTGAGACCTGTCTGCGGGTTTCTCTCGGCGAACATTGCTTCATTATTTTGAAAATGCTTCTTGGCGAAGCACAGCGACCGCATCCTGGATTGTCTGAGCCGACAGGCGAGTTTCCAGGATGCAGCGGAGCAAGCCTTAGAAGCATCAAAATAATGAACAGTGAGCGGGAGAAACCCGCAGGCAGGTCGCCTCAGTATACTCAGCCTGACTCCCTCTATCCCTTCAGCATATTTCTCAGCACATAGGGCAGAATGCCGCCGTGGCGGTAGTAGTCGATTTCGATTTCGGAGTCGAGCCGGGTGATGACGTCGAAATTCTTGGTCTTTCCATCTTCGGCTTCCGCCCGCACCGAAATCTTCTGGTTGGGGGCAAGCCCCCTGGCAATGCCTTCGATGTGATAAATTTCTTTCCCGGTAAGTCCAAGGGATTGGGCGCTTTCGCCTTCTGAGAACTGCAGGGGGAGCACGCCCATGGTCACCAGGTTGCTCCGGTGGATCCGCTCGAAACTTTCGGCGATCACCGCCCGCACCCCCAGCAGCAGGGTCCCCTTGGCGGCCCAGTCCCGGGAACTGCCCGATCCGTATTCGCGGCCCGCAATCACCATCAGCGGGGTCTGGTCTGCCTGGTATTTCATGGCCGCATCATAGATGGCCATGACCTCGCCGTCCGGCAAATACGTGGTGTACCCGCCCTCGGTGTCCGGGGCCAGGAGGTTTTTGAGCCGCACGTTGCCGAAGGTCCCCCGCATCATCACCTCGTGGTTGCCCCGGCGGGAGCCGTAGGAATTAAAATCCGCCTTTTCCACCCCGTGGGACAGCAGGAATTTCCCTGCCGGGCTGTCCTCGGGGATGGCGCCGGCGGGTGAGATGTGGTCCGTGGTGATGGTGTGCCCCAGCAGCGCCAGCACCCGGGCGGAGCAGATGTCGCGCATGGGCGGCACATCGGCGTTCATGCCCGTGAAGAATGGCGGCTCCTGGATGTAGGTGGATTTTTCATCCCACGGGTAGCGCTGGCTTTCGGACACCGGCAGATCCTGCCAGTTGGCCTCGCCTTCGTATACGTCCGCATACTGTTTTTTGAACATGGCCGGATCGAGGTGCGCCATGGCTTCCGCAAGCTCTTTTCGGGTGGGCCAGATATCTCTCAAATAGACCGGCTCCTGGTTGGGATCGTATCCCAGGGGGTCTTTTTCCAGGTTCACATTGACGCTGCCGGCCAGGGCGAAGGCGACCACCAGCAGGGGCGAGGCCAGGTAGTTGGCCCGGGTGAGCGGGTTGATGCGCCCCTCGTAGTTGCGGTTGCCGCTCAGCACCGAAGCCACCACCAGGCCGGTCTCCTTCACGATTTTTTCAATATCGGCATCCAGGGGGCCGCTGTTGCCGATGCAGGTGGTGCAGCCGTAGGCCACCAGGTGAAACCGCAGCGCCTGAAGGTAGGGGAGCAGCCCGGATGCGGCCAGGTAGTCGGTTACCACCTTGGACCCCGGGGCCAGGCTGGTCTTGACCCAGGGCCGGACCTGGAGCCCAAGCTTAACCGCTTTCCTGGCCATGAGCCCGGCCCCTAAAAGCACCGAAGGATTGGAGGTGTTGGTGCAGCTGGTGATGGCGGCAATCACCACCGATCCGTGATCCAGGAAAAAGCTCTCATAGGGGCGGTTGACCGGCACTCCTTTTTCGTCAAAGGATTTTCGGTGCACCGTGGTCCGCTCCGTCTGGGATTTTTCCACCACCGCGCCGCCTTCGCTTTCCCACCGCTCGTTGGTGTCAACATGGGGTTCAGTCGTATCGAACACTTTGTGAAAATCCTCGGCAAAGGAATCCTTGAGCCGGCTTAAGGGGATCAGGTCCTGGGGCCGCCGGGGCCCGGCCAGGGAGGGAACCACGGTTCCCATGTCGAGTTCGATGGTGTCGGTGAAATCCGGGACCGGCATATCCGGGGTCCAGAAGAGCCCCTGGGCGCTCAGGTATTGCCTGATCAGGTTGATTTGTGATTCGGGCCGGCCGGTAAATTCGAGATAGGAAAGCGTCTGGTCGTCTACCGGAAAGAAGGTGGTGGTGGCGCCGAATTCCGGGGTCATGTTGGCGATGGTGGCCCGGTCGGGCAGGGTCAGGGAAGAAAGGCCCTCGCCGAAAAATTCGATGAACTTGCCCACCACCCCTTTTTTGCGGAGCATGTGGGTAACGGTGAGCACCAGGTCGGTGGCAGTGGCGTGGTCCGGCAGACGGCCGGTCAGTTTGAACCCGATTACCTGGGGGGTCAGCATATAGTAGGGCTGACCCAGCATCACGGCTTCGGCCTCGATGCCCCCCACCCCCCATCCCAGCACGCCGATGCCGTTGATCATGGTGGTGTGGGAATCCAGGCCCAGCAGGGTGTCGGGATAGGCGGTGCCTTCGCTGTCCGCCATGACTACATGGGCCAGGTATTCCAGATTTACCTGGTGGCAGATGCCGGTGGCCGGCGGGACTACGGAAAAATTGGCAAAGTTCTTCTGGCCCCATTTTAAAAATACATAGCGCTCGTGGTTTCGCTCGAATTCCTTCTGGGCGTTGACGGCAAAGGCGCGCTCACTGCCGAACCGGTCCACCTGCACGGAATGGTCGATCACCAGGTGGACGAAAATGTTGGGGTTGATTTTTCCGGGGTCCC
Source organism: uncultured delta proteobacterium (assembly GCA_963826785.1). GTDB lineage: Bacteria > Desulfobacterota > Desulfobacteria > Desulfobacterales > Desulfosalsimonadaceae > CAWGYD01. The sequence goes on along the minus strand of CAWGYD010000006.1, from coordinate 262,588 downwards.
CCCCGAGATCGGCCAGGGCGTCGCGCATGGCGGCAAGGTCAACCACCGCGGGAACGCCGGTGAAATCCTGCATCAGCACCCGGGCGGGCATGTAGGGAACCTCATCCTTGACATTGGTACTGCCGGTCCACCCGGCCAGCGACTCGATATGATCTTTCCGGATCAGCCGGCCGTCTTCATGACGCAGCTGATTTTCCAGAAGGATTCTCAAGCTGATGGGAAGCCGGGAAAGATCTTTGCCAGATGGATTTTGACAGCCTGGGCAGGCTGAAGTAGGTATGCGTACGGTCTCCGACGGTCAGTTTGTCCCGGGTATCGAAAGAATCGGCGTTCATTGGTATTCCCTTTCTTGTCTTGATGTTGCGTCAAAATGAGCTATATTAGGAATATCATAATGATTCCATGAACAATGATCAAACGGGATTAGTTTATGCATTTCGTTTGAATAGATCAACCCAAACCGGCGGGGCGGCAAAATGCACAAGCGGATGATGCCATACACGGGCAAAGCGCGGCGGGGTGGACAAACCGGGACACAAGTCCCATAATTTATATTATCAGGTGCTGCGAAGGTGGATTGAACAAACAGTGGAAAACAGTGGAGGTCCGAGTTGAGCAACCGAAATGTGTCCGACAGCCTCGGTGAGGTCCAGGTACCTGAAATGGCCTATTACGGCGCCCAGACAAAACGGGCCATGGACAATTTTCCGGTGAGCCTGCTGCGGTTTCCCCAGATTTTTATCGATTCCATTGCCCTGATCAAGAAATGCGCAGCCCAGGTGAACCAGTCCCTGGGCTTGATCGGGCCGGATGTGGCCAGCGCCATCATCCAGGCGGCCCAGGAAGTGCGGGCGGGGGAATTTGACGGCAATTTTGATATCGATGTCTTTCAGACCGGGTCCGGGACCTCCACCAACATGAACGTCAACGAGGTCATCGCCACCCGGGCCAACGAAATTCTGACCGGGAAAAAAGAAACCCTCTCCCCTGTTCACCCCAACGATCATGTGAACCGCTGCCAGTCCAGCAACGACGTGATCCCTTCGGCCATTCATATCTCAGCCATGCGGCGGATCAGGCAGCACCTGGTCCCCGCCCTTTCCACGCTCAACTCCCGGCTGGGCGAAAAAGCATCTGAATTTAAAAATATTGAAAAGATCGGCCGGACCCACCTGCAGGATGCGGTGGTGATGACCCTGGGCGATGAATTCTCGGGATATGCCCGACAGGCGGAACTCTCCATTCAACGGCTGGAATGGGTCCAGGGGCAGTTGTGCCGACTGGCCCTGGGCGGCACGGCGGTGGGGACGGGGCTAAACGCGCACCCGGAGTTTGCCCCCAGGGTCATCGCCCGCATTGCCGAGGCCACGGAAATTTCCTTTGCGGAGTCCTCCAATCATTTCGAGGCCCAGGGAACGGCAGACGCGGCGGTGCAGGCCAGCGGCGTTTTAAAAACCATCGCCGTCAGCCTCTCCAAGATGGCCAACGACATCCGCTTTCTGGCGTCCGGACCCCGCTGCGGGCTGGGGGAAATCAATCTGCCCGCGCTCCAGCCCGGGTCGTCCATCATGCCCGGAAAGGTCAACCCGGTCATCTGCGAGTCGGTGATCCAGGTGGGGGCGCAGGTCATCGGAAACGATGCCGCCATTACAGTGGGCGGCCTGGGCGGGTATTTCGAACTCAACCTGATGCTGCCCCTGATCGGCTTCAACCTGCTCCAGTCCATCGAACTGCTGGGAAATGCGGCCTTTCTCCTGGCCGAAAAATGCGTGGCGGGAATTACGGCCAACAAGGAGAAATGTGAAGCCAATGTTCGGCAGAGCCTGGCCATTGTCACCAATCTGGTGCCCCGCATCGGATATGACCGGGCGGCAAAAATTGCAAAGACGGCCTACGGTAGCGGAAAAACCGTCGAGGAAGTGGCAAGAGATGAAAACATCGTGCCGGAAGACGAACTCAAAAGATTGCTTTATGGCAAAACAGACCCAAGAAATAGACCGGAGTGATTCGTGCGGATTGGGATTCAGACATAAAACGATTAGGAGATGAGAAATGGCGGAAAGCAGCAAAATCGTAAATACCGGATTAAGGGGAGTGACCGTGGCCACCACCCGGATCAGCCACGTGGACGGCCAGGCGGGAAAGCTGATCTATCGCGGATTTTTGATCAACGACCTGGCCGAAAACACCACTTTTGAGGAAATCGTCCACCTGCTGCTGTTTGAAAAGCTGCCCGCAAAAGATGAATTGCAGGTACTGGACCGGCGCATGAAAGCCGAACGGGAGCTGCCCCCGGACCTGATCGATGCGCTCAAAACCCAGCCGCGTGAGTCCCTGCCCATGGTGATCCTTCAAGCCTCGGCGGCCATGCTGGCCAATCATGATCCCAATGCCGCCGAACTGGAGCAGCAGAACGTGCTGGATATCGGCCTGCGGCTGATCGCCCGGTTTCCCAGTGTGGTTGCGGCGTGGCACCGGATCCGGAACAACCTTGAACCGGTTGCGCCGGACTCAAATCTTTCCCATGCCGCCAATTTCCTGTACATGCTCACCGGGGAGACGCCCGACGAAGAAGTCGCCCGCTGGTTCGACACCTGCCTGGTCCTGCACGCGGAGCATTCATTCAATGCCTCCACTTTTGCGGCCAGGGAAGTGGCTTCCACCCGGGCGAACATCTATGCGGCCATTTCCGCAGCCGTGGGGTCGCTCTCCGGAGAACTGCACGGCGGCGCCAATGAGCGGGTCATGCAGATGCTGCTCAACATCGGATCACTGGACCAGATCGATAATTACATCGACCGCACCCTGGAAAAGGGGGGCAAGATCATGGGGCTGGGGCATGCCATATACAAGACCGGCGATCCGAGGGGCAAAATCCTGGCAAAAATCTCCCGGAAGCTGGGGGAGCGGAACCACGACACCAAGTGGTACGACATGACCATCGAATTGGAGAAGAAGGCGACCCGCGCCTTCAAGGAGAAAAAGGGTCTGGAAATCTACTCCAATGTCGATTTCTACAGCGCGGCGGTCTACTACATGATGGGAATCCCCATCGATCTGTTCACCCCGGTGTTCGCCATTTCCCGGGTGTCCGGGTGGACGGCCCACGTCCTGGAGGAGCAGTTCGGCGGCGCCTCTGGAAAACCGGTTCTCTACCGCCCCTCATCCGATTACGTGGGAGAATACTGCGGCCCGGAGGAGTGCGCATTCGTGCCCATGGAGAAAAGACAGGCCGAAGGAAAATAGGCTGAAGGGATTTAAGCAGGCGCAAGCCCGCATTGTTCCTTCATCCAGAATAAATCGAACATTCCCGGGCCACGCTGGCCGCTTCCTGCAGGGCTTCGGCAAAGGTGGGATGGCCGTGGATGGTGCGGCTGATGTCTTCTGCCGAGGCGTTCATCTCGATGGCCAGGGTGGCTTCGGCGATCATGTCCGAGGCCCGGGCGCCGATGATGTGCACCCCCAGTATCCGGTCGGTCTTTTCGTGGGACAGGATCTTGACCAGCCCTTCGGTTTCCCCCATGCACCGGGCCCGGCCGGCCCCGGAAAACGGGTAGGTCCCCTTGCAGTAGGGGATGTCTCTTTCCTTTAACTGCTCCTCCGTCAGGCCCACCGCGGCCACCTCGGGGAAGGTGTAGATCACGGATGGAATGGCGTCATAATTGACCTCCCCTGCCTTCCCCGCCATGTTCTCCACGGCCGCGATCCCCTCGGCCGAGGCCTTGTGGGCCAGCATGGGGCCGGCGATGAGATCGCCGATGGCATAAACGGATGACGCGCGGGTGCGGTAGGCGGCATCCACGGGTATGGCGCCCATGGCATCGGGCGAAATGCCCGCATTCTCCAGCCCCAGCCCCCCGGTAATGGGCCGGCGGCCCACCGCCACCAGGACTTTATCGCACGCGATGGTCTCTTCGTTGCCGTCCTTGCGGGAAACGGAAACCGACACCTTTCCTTTTTTCACATCCGCTTTTACCACCTTGGTGTTTACCTGGATGTCAAGCCCCTGCTTTTTGAGCACCCGCATCAGGGTGCGGCTGATCTGGCCGTCGGTGACCCCGGCGATGCGGTCGGTCATCTCCAGCACGGTGACTTTCGATCCCAGCCGCGACCACACCGATCCCAGTTCCAGTCCGATATAGCCGCCGCCCACCACCACCAGATGTTTCGGGATTTCAGTAAAGGAGAGCGCTTCGGTGGAGGTCACGATGTTTTTTCCGTCGAAGGAAAGCCCTTTGAGTTCGACCGGTTCACTGCCCGTGGCCAGCAGGATATGGTCTGCGGCGATCTCGAGTTTTTTGCCCTTTTTGCCGGACCCGTCGGCCGGCGAAATCTCCACCCGGTTTGCATCCAGCAGCCGGGCCGTCCCCCGAAGAATGGTCACCTTGTTGCCTTCCAGCAGTTTGGCCACATTGTCCGTGAGCACCTTGACCACGTCGTCCTTGCGGGCCATCATCTGTTTAAGATCGATTTTTACATTTTTTGCGGTGATGCCGTGCTCCGCAAAGGCATTCTGGGAAAGGGCATAGTATTCACTGGAATCGAGCAGGGCCTTGCTGGGGATGCAGCCGATCCTCAGGCACACGCCCCCCAGCCGCTCTTCTTTGTCCACGCAGGCCACCTTCATGCCAAGCATCCCGGCCCGGGCCGCGGCCACATATCCGCCGGGGCCCGCGCCGATGATGATCAGGTCGTATCGGGTCTGTTGTGCCATGTTCATATCTCCATCATCATCCGTTCCGGGTTTTCGATGAGCTCCTTGATGCGGCGCAGGAAGGTGACCGCATCCTTGCCGTCCACGATGCGGTGGTCATAGGAAAGCGCAACATACATCATGGGCCGGATCACCACCTGGCCGTCGAAGGCCACCGGCCGCTGTTCGATGCGGTGCATGCCCAGGATGCCGCTTTGGGGCATGTTGAGGATGGGGGTGGAGAGCAGGGATCCGTAGACGCCGCCGTTGGTGATGGAAAAGGTTCCCCCCTCCAGGTCTTCAAGCTTCAAGGTGTTGTTTTTGACTTTTCCGGCATATTCTAAAACCGCCTTTTCCAGATCGGCGAAGCTTAAGGCGTCCGCATGCCGGATCACCGGCACCACCAGGCCGCGCTCTGCACCGATGGCCACGCCGATATGATAATAATGGTGGTAGACGATCTCGTTTTCCTCGAGATAGGCGTTCACCTCGGGAAATTCCCTGAGGGCGGAGACCGATGCCTTGATGAAAAAGGACATGAACCCCAGCCGGACGCCGTAGCGCTGGTCAAAATCATCCTTGAACCGTTTGCGAAGGCCCATCACGGCGCTCATGTCGATATCGTTGAAGGTGGTGAGCATGGCGGTGTTCTGGCGGGCGGCGAGCAGGTGCGCGGCGATCCGCTTGCGGATGGGGGACATGGCCTTGCGGGTGGTCTTTTCTTCGGGTGCAGCCTTGGCAGCCGGTTCCGAAGGGGGTTGACCGGTTTGGGCGGATTTTTTTTCGCCCTCCCCGGACTCGAGATGCAGGATCACATCCCCTTTGGTGACGCGGCCTCCCGGACCGGTGCCCTTGATTTTTTCGACATCCAGGTTTTCCTCGGCCACCAGTCGGCGCACGGAAGGGGAGAGAAGCGGCTTTTCCGCAGGGGCGGTTTTTCGGTCTTTCTTTTCCGCATCCGGTTTTGTTTGCCCTTCTTCGGGTTTTGCCGGCGCTGGTTCTTTACTTACCGTCTCCGGTTTCTTTTCAGCGGGCTTTTCCCCGGTCTGTTCCGGTTCCGGTTCCGGCGCCGGCTTATCGGCCTCTTTTTCCTTTTCGGGCGCTTTTTGGCCCTCTTCCTTGGCGGCTTCGGCATCGATTTCGCCCACCACCTGGCCGATGGATACGGTTTCGCCCGCCGCCACCCGGATGTGAAGGACGCCGGCGGCCTCTGCGGGCACTTCCAGGGTCACCTTGTCCGTCTCCAGGACAAATACCGGCTCGTCTTTTTCCACGTAATCCCCGTCGGATTTGTACCATTCGGCCAGGATGGCCTCCTGGACCGATTCCCCCACCTCGGGGATCTTGATTTCTATCGTCATATCGCCTCCGTGTGTCATTTACCCGTTATCTTCCCGACGATCTCTTCCTGCTCCCGCACGAATTCGTGGTGGTACCCCGTGGCCGGGCTGGCCGCGGGATTCCGGCCGACGTATGCCGGCGTCATGGAAAACGCCTGCTGGAACCGATGGCTGCCATGTAGCGCCAGGGACCCTGGTTTTCCGGCTCTTCCTGCGCCCAGATGAATTCTTTGCAGGCGGTATACTTTTTCAATATTTTCGAAATCTCTTTTTCCGGAAAGGGATAGAGCTGCTCCACCCGCACCAGCGCCGCTCTTTTGGTTTTCTGATCGTTTGCGGCCTTGATCAGGTCGTAGTAGAGCTTGCCGGAAACAAACACGCATTTTCGGGGGGTTTCAGGCGGGGCCGGATCATCGATCACCGGTGAAAACTTCTCCCGGGTGAAGTCCGCCAGACCGGATGTTGCCAGGGGGTTTCGCAGCAGACTCTTGGGGGTGAAAATCACCAGGGGCTTTGAGATTTCGTAAACGGCCTGGCGCCTCAGCAGATGGAAATACTGGGCCGGGGTGCTGGGGTTGCAGACGATGATGTTGTCCTCGGCGGCCAGCTGCAGGAAACGCTCGATGCGGGCGCTGGAGTGCTCCGGTCCCATCCCCTCGTAGCCATGGGGCAGCAGCAGGGTAAGGCCGCTTTTCTTCTGCCATTTGCTCTCCCCGCTGGAAAGATATTGATCGATGATGGCCTGGGCGTTGTTGACGAAATCGCCGAACTGGGCTTCCCATAAGGTGAGCCCTTCCCTGCGGTACAGGGAATAGCCGTAATCGAATCCCATTACCCCGGCTTCGGACAAGGGGCTGTTTACCGTATAAAACGGCCCCTGATCTTCGCCGATATGGGCCAGGGGCACATAGGGGTCGCCGGTTTGTGTATCGAATAAAACGCTGTGGCGCTGGCTGAAGGTCCCCCGCTGGCTGTCCTGGCCGCTTAACCGCACCGGCCGCCCCTCTTTGAGCAAGGTGGCAAAGGCCAGGGCCTCCGCATTGGCCCAGTCGATCCCTTTGCCTTCTTTTACCGCCTTGAGCCGGTTGTCCAGCAGCACCCGCTTGAGTTTGGCGTGCAGATGAAACCCGTCCGGCACCGAATTGATCTTTTCGGCAAGGGCCGTCAGCTCTTTTTTGGCGACCGCGGTCCTGCCGTCAAGGCGGTCCGCAGATTCAGCGTCGGCGGCCTCATCCGGTGTTTTGCCGGAAGAAGGCGGCGGTTGATTTCTGGCTTTTTCCAGCGCGGTGTCCAGGCAGTGGTCGATATCATTCTGGATATTTTCGACGGCGTCATTTTCCACGACGTTTGCTTGAACCAGGGTTTCGGCATAGAGTCGGTCCAGGGTGGGCCGGTTGCGGATCCGCTCGTACAGGGTGGGCTGGGTGAAGTACGGCTCGTCCCCCTCGTTGTGGCCGTAGCGGCGGTAGCAGACCACATCGATGACCACGTCCTTTCCAAAGTGCATCCGGTAGTCGCAGGCCAGCCGCACCACCCGCAGCACCGCCTCGGGGTCCTCCCCATGGACGTGGAAGATGGGGATCATCAGCGCCTTGGCCATATCCGTGGAATACCGGCTGGACCGGGCGTCTTCGGGCAGGGTGGTGTATCCGATCTGGTTGTTGATGATGATGTGGACGGTCCCGCCGGTGGCATACCCGGAAAGCTGGGAAAGGTTCAAGGTTTCGGCCACGATCCCCTGGCCGGCAAATCCGGCGTCCCCGTGAAGCAGGACCGGCATCACCTTCTGCCGGATCTGTTCGGCCCCGCCGTTTTTTTCGGTCAACCGGTCCTGAAAGGCCCGGGCGATGCCTTGTGCCACCGGGTCCACCGACTCCAGGTGGCTGGGATTGTCGACCATGACCGCATGGATTTTTTCCCCGCTGGCGGCAATAAACGTCGATTCAAACCCCTTGTGATATTTCACGTCCCCGGTGCCCACCTCGCCTTCGGGGTTGTGCTGGTCCTCGAATTCCCGGAAGAGATCCTCGTAGGATTTGCCGAACACGTTCACCTGGACATTTAACCGGCCCCTGTGGGACATGCCCAGGATGACCCGCTCGCAGCCGTATCCGGCCGCGTGGTTGAACAGCTCATGCACCATGGGCAGCACCGCGTCCGCCCCCTCCAGGGAGAAGCGCTTCTGGCCCAGGTATTTTTTGTGCACAAACTGCTCGAAGCGGTTGGCCTGGGATAATTTTTTGAAGATCCAGATCTTTTCCTCGGCACCGGCGCCGGCCGGATCCGGATTTTCGATGCGGCTTTGCAGCCATTCCCGTTCCTGCGGGTCCTGGATGTGCATGTATTCCACACCCACGGAACGGCAGTAGGTCTTTTTGAGCCGCCCGATGATTTCCTTCAAAGGGACGGATCCGTCCGGATACAGGTCCGGGGCATAAAACGGCCGGTTCAGATCGTCTGTGGAAAGCCCGAAAGCCTCCACGTTGAGCAGCGGATGGTCGGTGGGGCACGATTCCAGGGGGTCCAGGCAGGACATCAAATGGCCGATATCCCGGTACCGGTAAATCAGGGCTTCGACTTTCGACTGCAGCCGGGCGGTCGCTTCATCGCAGACGCCTTCCTGGAAGAATTCCGGCGGGGAGAGCCCCAGTTCAAAGCCTTCGAAAAAAAACCGCCAGTCTTTTTCAAGACGCTCCGGGTTTTCTTTCCACAGCGCATATTGCTTTTCGATATATTGGGCGCTCCAGGGGCCGGACCATGTCATAGGGGAACTCCTGATTAGTGATTCGATGATATATTAAATGCTCAGGTCTCACACTGTTGAAATTTTATGAATCCATGTCCTCACCCGCTCCGACACCGCCTTTCGGTGTTTAGGATCTGAAAACATGTGATCGGCGCCGGCGATTTCAAACCATTCGGATTCCGGGCCAAGGGCGGCATGGAGCTGCCGGGCGGCAGAAACGGGCATGATCTCATCTTTTTCGCCATGTACCTGCAGCACGGGGCAGGTGATCCTGCCCATTTCAGCGGGGATGTCAAACCGGGCGGCATCGTCGAAAAATTCCCGGGTCAAGTCAAGGTCGCGCCCCCGGCTGGAAAACCGGACCGATCCGTTCTCCTCCAGCGCGGCCTGCTGATCTTTGCTCAAAAGGCGCTCCGGTGAGAGCATCCGCAGCCCCACCGCGAGGGCCGCCACTCCTTTGACCCGGAGCTCCCGGGCGGCGGCAAACAGGGCGGACATCCCGCCCATGGAGTGCCCCGCCAGAAACAAGGTCGTTACCTTTTGTCCTTCCAGGTAATCCATGGCGGATGAAAGCTCGGCCACCTGCTTTGAATAGGTGGACTGTTCAAACCTGCCCTCGCTTGCTCCGTTTCCGGAAAAATCGAATCGAAGCACCGATAATCCAGCCCCGGCCAGTGCTTCTCCCAGTTCAACCAGGATGCGGGTGTGCCGGGAGCAGGTGAAGCAGTGCCCCATGACCAGGCCGCCGCCGTTTGGCCGGCCGGGTTCATGGAGGGTGGCGCTCAAACATTCGCCCGCATGGTTGGTAAACCGGACTTGTGCCATTGGTTTCGAATACCGGCCATTCTGAGTTTTAGTGGCCCGGCGAAAACCCGAATAGATGGTTTTCGTCTATCCTCTATTTAAGATGCAATATTGATGAACCCGTAAAAAGTCCGAAGTTCGTCACTCCGGTGAAAACCGGAGTCTATAACCAACTTAGTTTGTAATAGATTCCGGCCTCCGCCGGAATGACGAAAGCGTAAAATCCGACTTTTTACGGCTTCATCAAGATTAGGTGAACTTATCGATCGTTGTATTTAAACATGGGGAAAAATAAGAGAAATGTCAAGGATGGCGGCAATGGGTAGGGTTAAATCGAGTTTTTACCGGAACAGTGGGAATGTGTGAAATGTGGAAGGCGGATACCGCCTCCCACATTTCACGAAGAGCAAAATCAGAACGCATATCCCACGGTAAGCCCGCCGCCGAAGATCTGCCCCTTGGCTTCGAGTTGAACGGGGGCGCCGCCGAAGGAGTCATTCAGATTCACGCTTTCACCGCCGATGTAGCGTTTGCCTTCGGTCTTGGTGTATTGGAAGACGGTGTCGATGGTCCATTGATTGAGGACATAGCCCAGCCCTACGGAATAGGCGTTTTTATTTGCATCGGCCCAGACCGCATCGAAGGTGTCGTCGGGAATGGGCGTGGGATCATGGAAGAAGCCGGCGCGAAGGGCCCAGTTGTCGCAGAACCACCATTCGATGCCGGTTTTGATCTGCACGGTGTCGTTCCAGTTCCGGGGGGTGACGATCTGTTGGCCGGTGGTGGGATTTCCGCCCAGCTGGGACAATGCCGCAAGCGCGGTTTGCAGCTGGGGATCATCTATTGTCAGTATTTCATTGTCGATAATGCCCCAGTTGGTCCAAACCACGTCGAACTCCACGGACACATCTTCACAGGCATGATAGCGCAAACCCGCCTGGACCTGATCCGGAAAATCAAGCCCGTCCAGGCTGACATCGAATTTGGTCTTGGTCAGCCCGGCGACGGCTCCGCCGGAGCCGGCCTGGATCAATCCATTTAGAACTGCGACTTCGGCTGCGTCGAGATCCTTGAACGTAAGGTCGCCGTCATAATTCGTGTTGGTCCGGCTGCGGTAGGTGACGCCGATGGTGACCGCATCGGAGGGATTGAACATGACACCGGCGTTGACGGACCAGTTGAAATCGTCCGTCACGTCCACATCCTCATATGCGGTGATCGGTGTTCCGGTTGCGGCGGTACCGAGCGCCGCCAGGTCAAATGACTGGAGTTTGGCCGTGTTTTGGGCGGTGCCCAGAGATGCCCCCACCCCGAACGACCACATGTCGCTGAATTTAAAGGCGACGGTGGGGGTGGCCACCAGGCGGGCGGTGGTGGATTCAAACGCGTTGTAGGCGGCCGGATTCTCCTGCGGGTTTTTGGGCCATTTCAGGTCAAAGCCAAAAGGCGCATACACGGCAATTCCCATGCCGATCATGTCATTTAAAGGCATGGCAAAACCCAGATGGGGCGTGGGCAGAACGGGGGAATCGTCTTCCACGTCCGTGGGGCCGATCCCCAGCGCCGGAACGGCGAAGTTTTGGACCTTGAGATCGGGATATTCGACAATCGCTCCGATGGAAAATTGTGGATTTTTGATCTGGGTCAATCCCGCCGGGTTGTAATACGGAGCGTACACGTCATCCGCATAGGCCGAAAAGGCGCCCCCCATGGCCGTGGCTTTCGACCCGATGCCGAAGGTGTCGATGTTTGAGGCATTCGCATGGGCGGCGAATAAAAGAATTATCATCATTAAACCATATTTCTTCATTTGCTGATCCTCCTGACATTTCACTCCGGAATAACCGGGCAGGTTAGTCAAAATAGCCGTTCCCTGAAACCGGGACGGCGCCGTTTTCCTAAACATTATAGGCGCCTGATCGCAAATGACAAATCGGGTGAGTTCTCTTTTGCTGAAAAATTTGTATTAACAGTTGGTTATCTTTTGATGAATGAATTTTTCCGCGGGTATGACCGCCAAATCTAACGTGGGACCGTGAAAATGCAGGAGGGCTGCAGCAGGACAAACGGCACCGGCCAGGGTATGCCATTGCGGTTTTTATCGCATGCAAGCGCATCCCGGGCCGGTTGTCTGTCTCTTATTTGTGTTTTTGCCTGAGTCGAATTGAAAATTAACGAAGCATTTCGTCGCCCAGGGGCCGCCAACTGCTCAGCCGGGCCAGTACTTCCATCAGTTCGGCCAGAATATCATCCAAATCCCTGATAATGATCTGCTGTACTTTCATTTCTCCTCCTGTTTCATGGGGGTGGCAGGCGCAAGTGCGCCTTTTTGTTCAAATGGGAAGTTACCGGTTCAACGGATTCTTTTTCCGGTTGAACGTCCCAATTAAGAATACAAGGGTTGTGCCAAACAATGCAGGTTTTTTCCAAGTGCGCTAAACTTCAGGTGATGTGATTTCTTTGCGCTGACCGGGGTTTCAATTCGGGCAGCACGCAGTGCACAGCTTATGTACAAGAGAGGTATGGGGGAGAAGGAAGATCGGGTTTGGCGGTCAGGCCTGCGGGTCTGCTTCGGGTTCTTCTGCGGCAACTTCTCCACTGGTCCAGTCCTGGATATACTTTTTCACGGTGCGGCGGTCCAGGCCGGTGCGGCGGGCCACTTCTTCGAAGGTCTGGTGCCGCTGGTAGAGCAGACAGCAGTATCCGGACAAGAGCGAGGCCGCATCGATATTTCCCTGTTCGATGCCGCTGATCAGATGGCCTTCCAGACCGGTTTCGGCAATGGCGCTGTCGCCCGCATACATCCCCTTGAGCAGCACCCGGCGCACGCACTGCTCCAGTTCCCGGACGTTTCCCGGCCAGGGATAATCGGGCCCCGGCTGGCGGCTGACGGCATCCTTGACCAGGCGGACCAGTTCGGGAGAAGCCTTGCCCATCAGCCGGGTGACCGTGATGCCGAGCAGGATATCGAGTTCGGCTCGATCTTCGGCGATGCGCTGCCGCAGCGGCGGGACCATGACGATATCGGAGCAGAGGCGGTAATAGAAATCATCCCTGAACAGCCCTTCCTTCCGGATCCGGTCCAGGGGGCGGTTGGTGGCCGCGATCACCCGTCCGTTGAAGCGGTTGGCCTTCTGGCTCCCCACCGGGCTGAATACCCGATCCTGAAGGACCTGGAGGAGCTTGATCTGGATGGGTTTGGAGACTTCACCGATTTCGTCGAGTAAAATGGACCCATAGGGGCTGCACCGGTCGAATACCCCCTGGTAATCCTCCACCGCGCCGGTAAACGATCCTTTCTTATGGCCGAACAAGGCGGACTCGATGAGGGTTTCGGGAAACTGGGAGAGATTCAAGGCCACAAAAGAGCGGGTGAAGCTTTCCACAAACAGCTTTTTGCGTTTATCCAGGGGAATGAATCCCGAGCGGCCGATGGCCGAGGCGGCCGTTCCCTTTCCGGTGCCGGTTTCTCCCAGAATCAGCGTGGAAAAATCCTCCATCCGGTTGATCAGGAAACGGTCGTACAGATCGATGTTGCGGGTAAAGACATTGTTCCACAGGTTGAGCCGCAGGGCCTTCATGCAGGGGCTGGTCCCGGCCAGACTCCGGTCGATGAAGTAGTAGGCCCGGCGGAATTGAAATCCCAGTGCGATATAGCGCCGGCAGGCCTCTTCGTCAAATCCCCGTTTTTCCAGAACGGCCATGGCCTCGTTGTAAAAAGGAACCTTGACCGGGCTGTCGCCGGCCTGCATCTGGGCGTCGATGAACTGATCGAAGCGATCCTTGAACCGGTAGAACAGCTCAAACAGAAAAGCCCGCTCCAGCAGCCGGCGGTCTTCGCCGCTGTACATGCTGATATTCGCCAGTCCTTCCCGCTCCAGGGCGGCGATCCGGCCGGCGGTGACGGCCACCACTTTTTCAATCCGCTCCCGCCGGGGCGAGGATGGGGACAGTCCCGAAATTTCAAGATCGATTTCGTCGCGGGCTTCGGAAAACGGGTTGATGAACCCGGCCCGGCTGATCTGTACGAAAAATTCGCGGTCAGACCCGCTCAATTCATGCGAAGCCATAAAATAACGATTTTCTCAAATAGGGGTTCAAGGCGCGGTTATCAATTCATGGGGGACACGTTAATCGAAGTGGACTGCGATGTCAATGAAGGGAAAAAACATGAAAAACGATGAGGGATTTTTGCAATTTCAGCAATAATAGTTTCTGAAGAGCATGTGAACAGGCGACTTCAAGAGCAAATAGGCGTTGCTTGCATCAAAACCCGCGTCAGGCGGTTTCAGTGGGCAGCGTGATGTGAACGCGGGTGCCATGGCCCTGGCGGGTGTCCATGAAAAATGATCCGCCGGCCAGTTCAGTCCGCTCGCGGATGGTGGTGAGACCGTATCCCGTGAGCCGGTCCTTCACGGGTTCGGAGGGCCGAAGGTCAAACCCGTCTCCGTTGTCCCTGATATCGATCTCGATGATGCCGTCGGGTTCCCCGCTGGGGCCGGACAGGGAAAGAAAAACATTGTCGCCCTTGCCGTGGGTCACCGCATTGGTCATGATTTCCTGGAGAATGCGGTAAATCAGGATCTTGCGGGAGTCGGGGATCTCCTGTTCGGCGATGTCGATATTTGTGGTAAACGATACCGCCGGATTGATTTCAGACAAATGCCGGCAGAGCCATTTGATGGTGGCGACGAGTCCGAGATCATCCAGCACGGTGGGCCGCAGGCCTGCGGCCATGAGTTTGACCTGTTTGATGGTGGTCTGGATATTGGCGATCGCCTTTTCCATATCGGGCAGGAGTTCCGAATTGACCGGCGACCGGGCCATGGCGTGCTCCAGGGAAAATTTAATGGCCGCCAGGCTGCCTCCGACATTGTCATGGATTTCCCGGGCCACGGCCTTGCGGTCATTTTCCAGCATCAGCAGGGTCTTATGGGAAAGGTCCCGAAGATTTTCCCGGGAATGGCGCAGTTCGGTTTCCGCCTGTTTGCGGTGGTCGATCTCGGTCCGCAGGTCCCTGACGGACCGGTCCAGGTCCGCAGTGCGGGCCGCCACCCGGGCGCTCAGTTCATCGCGCATCTTTTTGAGGGCTTCTTCGGCCTCCTTCTGCTCGGTAATGTCGGTCAGCGTCAGCAGCAGAGATTGTCCCGTCGGCGCACCGGAAATGAACCGGCCGTTTACCCGAACCCAGACCGGACGGCCTGAGGGGACGAAAAGCCGCATGTCGATGATGCGCTGCATGCCGCCATTCATCATCTGGCGTATAAACAGAAGAAAGGCATCCGTGTCCTCAATATCCACAAACCGGCGCAGGGGGCGATCCTTGAGCCGGTCGCGCTCGGTTTCCAGCAGGCGTGAGGCCGTCAGGTTTGCCTCCTGAATTTTTCCGTCCCCGTCCAGGCCGACGTAAGCCACCGGCGCAAAATCATAGAGATCCTGGTACTGCCGGAGGGTGATGTTCACCATCATCTGAGCCTGCCTGAGGTCCTCCGCCTGGACCTCCAGTTCGATCTGGTAGGCCTTGAGTTCCTCCACCAGGGCCTCTTTATCGGCGCCGAAGCGGCTGCTCAGCTGGCCGGCCTTTTTTTCAATGATCTGTTTCGCCCGGTCGCGCAGATCCTCCTTCGGGGATGGATTTTCATTCATTTAAAATATTTCCGTCCATTGCATCCGGCGCCGTTCGAAAACGGTCGCAAATTGATTAAAGAACACCTGCAACTGATAATTTTAACCCCGGTATTTCCCTTACGCAAGCAAAGGGCGTTATTTTTTTTGCCCGTAAGTCAACGCTCGGGGCAATGAAAGCAGGGGTATTCAGTTCTCAGCTCGATCCGGGGAATCAAACACCTTGCGCAGGCCTTCTATGATTTGTTCGGAGGGGCCGGACTTGTCCAGGTATGCGCAGGCGCCGGCTTTGAGCATGGCGGCCCGGATATCGGGCTCATCATACATGGACAGGGCCGCCACCCGCATGTCGGGCCACCGCTCCTTGATGGCGCAGGTGGCCTCGATGCCGTTCATCTGCGGCATGGAAACATCCATCAGGACCAGGTCGGGCCGGTGTTTTTCGGCCATTTCGAGGGCTTCCCGGCCATTTTTCGCTTCATATACCACCCCGATCTGCCGGTGCTTCAGCAGGATATCCTTCAGACCGTGCCGGACCATCTGGTGGTCGTCCACCAGCAGGATGGCATAATTTCCGCCGCAGCCCGTGTCTTCATCTCCGGGGGCAAAAATTTCAGTGGATATGACCGGTTGTGCAGGGTCGGTTTCGGGGCATTTCTTTGCCGAATCGGGAACAAAGAGGGTAAAGCGCGATCCCCGTCCCGGTGCGCTGTCGATGTGCAGGTGGCCTTCCATCAGGCTGATGCGTTCCCTCAGGCTCAGCAGGCCGATTCCGACATCCCTGCCGCCGCCGGATTGAAGGCATTGCGGGTCGAATCCGTTCCCGTCATCGGACATAAACACTTCAATGCCATTAGATGTCCGCCGGGTTCTGATCTGCGCATGATCGACACCCGCGTGTTTGACCACGTTGAACAGCAGTTCGTTTGTCGACTTGATCAGAAATGTTTTGAGCGCGAGGGTGCTCGGTTCGGCATCTTCATCGGCGTCGAGCGACACGGAAAGGGCATGTTTGCTATGCATTTTTTTGCACAAAGACGCGAGTGCCTCGGCGAGGCTGTTCCGGCCGAGAATGGCCGGGCTTAATTCATGGGACAGATTCCGGGTCTTCTTCAGGGAATCGGCCAGGATGTCGTTGACCTGCTTTAAGATATCCTCCGCTTTCTTGTCGGTTTGTGCCCAGGTGTCCAGCCGTCCCAGGTGAAGCCGTGCCGAAGCCAGTAGCTGCTGGAGGTCGTCATGGAGAATTTCTGCCAGCCGGCGGCGCTCATTGTCTTCGGTTTCCGAAAGCATCAGGGTCAGGCTCTGGAGCTGGCGGGAGCGTTTCTGCAGGTCCGCATTCAAAGACTGGAGTTCCTGTGTGCGCTCCCTGACCCGCAATTCCAGGGTGGCGTTTAATGATTTGAGCTGCGCTTCGGCATGTTTGCGCTGGGTGATGTCCTCCACCACCACATTGATGCCCAGTATTTTTCCATCCGGGGTCTGCAAGGGAAAGAAATGCTCCATCCAGTAGCGCATCACCCCCGGCAGGGCCGGCGTTTCGCCGCTGATTTCCACGTTGAGCACCGGCATTCCGGTTTCGATCACCTTCAGGCACTGGGGCTCGGTCGCATCTGCCGTTTCGGGAAGCACTTCCCGGATGGTTTTGCCGATGTGCTCCTTGGCCTCGATGCCGTTGATTTCGGCCAGACGGTCGTTGATGCGGATGTAGCGCATCCGTTTGTCCAAGACGCATAAACCGACCGGTGCGGACTGATAAATCGCCTCGATTTCAGACAGGCGCCCCCTGGCGAGTTCTTCGCTCAAGGCGAGCAGCTCCTTTTCATAAACCCGGTCGGTGACATCGGTGATGGTCCCGCTCATTCTCACGGCGCGCCCCTTCTCGTTCCGGCGGGTCACCTTTCCCCGGTTGAAAACCCACAGGTAATTTCCCTCGTCATGGCGCATCCGGTGTTCGGCTTCATAGCGGTCCCCTTCTTCTCCCTTGAGCGCCCCCGTGATTGCCTCCTTCAATTCCGCTATGTCTTCCGGGTGCGCAGTTTCATAGAGTATCTCGTATTCCAGGGTAAGATCTTCCTGCTCCATTCCGAGGATCTCCAGGAACCGGGGCGAAACTTCAACTTTTCCGGTGGTCAGGTCCCACACCCAGTATCCGTCGTTGCTTCCTTCCAGTACGTCGGCGAGCTGGTCTTTATGGTTTTTCAGCATTTCTTTGAGGCGGCGCTGTTCGGTGTTGTCCGTAAACAGGACGGTCAGACCGCCGGGAACGGGATAGCAGCGGCATTCGAGCCAGCGGGCCGTGGGCGGGTAGTACGCCTCGAAACGGGTCAGTTCCTGTTTTTCCGCCGCCGCAAGAAACTGCTGGGCAAAGGTGGTGTCCGAAAACTGGGGAAAAGCCTCCCAGATGATGCGGCCGTTCATTTCGTCAGGGGTGGAATCCAGCAACTGGGCCGCCGAGCTGTTGATGTAGGTAAGCCGCCATTCCCTGTCCAGAACGATAAAGCCCTCCTGAATGCTCGACAGAATGGCGGCAAGCCGGTTGCGGGTATTTCGCAGCATTTCCGTCACCCGGACATCCCGGGAAATGTCGCGCATGGTGATCACCGCCAGAACCGGCTCCCCGTTATCATTCATGACCGGCATGCCGGTAAATCGGACGATGTGCGATTTGGCCTGGGATTTGTGCGCAACCTTCAGATTCTGGGCGGGATACAGTTCTCCTTTGAGGATTTCCGTATGCGGCCAGAGGTGGGGGGCAATGATGTTTCCGGATTCATCGAAAAGTTCGCAGGTGTCGGCCAGTTCGTCGATGGAAGCGGTCGGACGTTCAGGTTCGAGGTCAAATAACACGCAGGCGGCGGCATTGATGGACAGGATTTTTCCGCGGGCATCAACGGCGATGATTCCCTGGTCGATGTGGTCAAGTATGGACTGAAACTGCAGATGATCGTGAGCCGGCACCGCATCCATTTTGCCCGCCACGGACTCGCCTTCTTTTGGCGGGCGGGTCAGGCGTAAAAATTTCATCATGCTTTCCTGAATCATGTACACTCCCCTCGCAGTGATAATTCTTCCGGAAAAATCATGGTAAGGCTATGCCCCCTCTTGGGATCAGTCAAGCGTGGGAAAATGGCTGGCGGGGGGGATTCGCCTTATGTAAAGATCGACTGACACATCTGCCGGATGACGGTCCTGGCGGCCGTGTCCGGAGTTTCGCATCTTCAACATCAAATCGGCTGGGGTATTTATACCGGTGAAAAGCACGCAAGTCAAATTATTTATTAGGAAATTTGATCGAAGGAAGAGATATCCGCAGGAGAAAAGTGACTTCACTCATAATGCATGCCGGTTTTGTTTTCGTTGACAATGAACGAAGATCGGTTTTAATACTAATTGCAAACGATAACCGAATTTTGCGTTCTTCACCGTCCGGGATCATCTTTCATCATAGAAGCGGCGCATATGCCTTTTATACATTAAATGAAATCAGACACGAAACCATCATAGGGGAGGGCGGACATGAGAATTTCAGGCATTCGGCAGATCGCGCTGCTGATCGCAGTTTCACTGATTGGGTTGGGAACGGCATCCTGTGAGAAGACAGCGAAAGCGGAAGGAAAGGTCGTTGTCGCAGACAAGCAGTTTTCAGTGCGAAAGTTCAGCGACACCAGCTGGACCATCGAAGCACGCGGCCGGGTCAAGAACGTGGGTGCGGTGGACGTTAAAAATGTGGTGGTCACCGGCGGCTGCAAGACATGCGGAGATCAGTGGATCATGGGAAAATGGTTTGTATCTCCGGATGTGGAAAAGATCGATGATCAGAAGGATGTCATCGGCTATCTGGCGGTGGGAGGCGATGAAGATTTCAATTTCAAGGACGTGGCCCTGATCTATGCCAGGGGCAGCGAACCCCCGCCCATGCCCGAAGGGTTGGAAATTACGATTCAGTCATTTGAAACGGTGCAGTAACGGTATATAACGGTATTATGAGACGCCCCATCTATCTGGATTATAACGGCACCACGCCCCATGATCCGGAAGTGATCGCGGCCATGCGACCGTACCTGGAAACCGAGTTCGGGAATCCCTCCAGCGGACATTATTACGGGATTGCGCCCCGGCAGGCGGTGGAGACCGCCCGCGCCCAGGCCGCCGGTCTGCTGGGGTGCCGCCCGGAAGAGATCCTGTTCACCAGCGGGGGGACCGAATCCAATAACCACGCCATCAAGAGCATCGCCCGGGGGATGAAAACCCGGGGGAATCACATCATCACCTCGGCCATCGAACATCCTGCCGTTCTCAATGTCTGCCGGTACCTTGAAACCGAAGGGGTTGAAACCACTTATCTGCCGGTGGATGCGGACGGCCGGGTCGGCATCGCCGATCTTGAGGCGGCCATCCGGCCGGGGACCATACTCGTTTCCATCATGCACGCCAACAACGAAACCGGCGTGATTCAGCCGGTGGCCGATATCGCAAGGATCGCACGCCGGCGAAACATTTTGATGCACACCGATGCCGCCCAGTCCGCAGGCAAAATCGAAGTTGATGTCAATGCCCTGGAAGTGGACCTGCTGAGCCTGGCCGGGCATAAACTGTACGCCCCCAAAGGCGTCGGGGCCCTCTATGTGCGGGGCGGGCTTATGCTGGAACCCTTCTGCCACGGGGCGGGCCAGGAGAGTGGCCGCCGGGCCGGTACGGAAAACGTGCTTGAAATCACCGGCCTGGGAAAAGCCTGTGAAATTGCCCGCCGGGATCTGAACGTCAATGCGCACCGCATGCGGCGCTTAAGGGATCGCCTGTTTGCCGGAATCAAAGAAAATGTTTCATCGGTTCGCCTCAACGGCCACCCGGAAAACCGGCTGCCCAATACACTAAGCCTTTCCTTTTACGGTCTGGATGCCAACCGGATTCTCGAAGAGATCGGCCTCGATGTGGCCGCATCCGCAGGCGCCGCCTGCCATGCCGACTCGGTGGAGATCTCCCACGTGCTCACCGCCATGTGCATTGACAATCAGTGGGCCAGAGGAACGGTCCGTTTTTCAGTGGGGAAAATGACCACGGAAGCGGAAATCGACCGGGCCATCGAAGTGGTGGCCGGGGCCGTCGCAGGGCTGCGGCAGGGCCGGCGCTGATGCGTAAATTATAGATCCCCGATTTTTACCGATCTGAAAATCTCAACGGGTGATAACTTTATATTTTCAGATCTTTCCAGGATTCCCGCCGTTAGCCTACTAGATTTTACCTAGTAATCGCCCCGCATTCTTTTAGCGTTGCATGTTGTCTGAAATGTGTAATCCTATTATTCATCGAAAGGGGCCCTGAAAAGGGTATCAGGAAACGATAAATAACGGGAGTTGACAATATGCCGCCGACCGCCCAGATCTCTGAAATGATTCGCCCGGCAGGCGAACTTGCCCTGCCCCGGGTTATCCATTTTCCGGAAAAAATCGCCGTCACCGGATCGGTAAACCGGTTTCATTTTCAGGAGCGCCTCGATTATATCCGTGCCTACGGCAACCATTGCATGTCGTTTTCCACCCTGCAGCCGGGCATGCAGTATTTCGATGTGCCGGGAAAAGGGTTTATCGCCTTCATGCCAAAGTGGGGATCCGCCATGGTGCTGTCTGATCCCGTGTGCGCCGATGGGGATCGGGAGCGCCTGATCGGCGATTTTTTAAAGATCCACCCCCGCACCGGGTTCATCCAGATCACCGAGCCGGTGGCCGACCTGATGCATCACCAGTTCGGGTATTATGCCACCCAGTTCGGCATCGAGACCATCATCGACCTAAACACCTGGAGCATTTCCGGCAAGAAAAAGCAGGTGCTGCGCACCGCGTTGAACCAGGCGAAGAAAATGGGGGTGGAGATCAGGGAATGCCCCGGTGAAAACTGCTATCATGAGCTGTCGAAAAACTGGATGTCCACCCGCAAAATCAAGAACCGGGAGATCGGATTTTTGATCCGGCCCATGAACATGGACCACCAGCATGAAACCCGCAAGTTTTTCGCCTATCTCGATGGCGAGATCATCGGGTTCATCTTTTTCGATCCGGTCTATCAGGATGGAAAAATCATCAGCTATGTTCCCAACATCTCCAGGTTTTCACATGAATTTCGCCAGGGCATCTTCTATGCCATCATGCTGACGGCCATGGACCAGTTCAAACAAGAAGGCCTCGGGGAGATCAACCTGGGGCTGTCCATCCTGGTGCTGGACGAAGCGGACAAGAAGAGTGAGGCCCTGCTGCTGAAAAACATCGAACGGCTCATCTTCCGCTACGGCAATTTCATCTACAACTTCAAGGGCATCAGTTTCACCAAATCCCGTTTCATGGGCCGGGAAAATAAATTCTACTGCGCCCATAAATGGTTTCTGCCGGCGGTCAAACTCATCTCCGTATTCAAGCTGGCCAATGTCTTCTAATATGCTTTCGCTCGATACAAAGGGGGTTTTATGATCTATTTTGTCACCGGCATAACCGGCACGGTGGTCCCGGTCGTTATCGAAGAGTTGATGAAAAAGGAAGCCGATGCCCGGTTTTATTTTGCCATCCGTTCAGATTCCAAAGGAAACGGGATTCAGCAGCGCTTTGAAAGGGTGATCGATTCCATGGATTTGGAGCACAACTTGAAGCGCAATCTCATGGACGCGTCCCGGCTGGTGGAAATCGACATCGAAAAAGAAAAAATGGGGATCGATCCGGATATCTACACCGAACTGGTGGAATGCACCGGAAAGATTCTACACGGGGCCGCAGACGTCCGGTTTGATCAGCCCTATGAGAAGATCCGGATTCCCAACGTGGTCTTCACCCGGAAAATTTATGAATTATTCGACGCCATCAAGGCCCACCGGCAAAACAACGGTCAGCCGGACCCCACCCTTTATTATATTTCCACCGGGTATGCCTACGGGATTTACAAGAAGCCCATCCCGGAGGATTTCCCGGCCTTTCATCCCGGCGAACCGGACAACACCTATGCCACCACCAAAGCCGAAGCCAAGCGCTTTATCCTGGAAAAAATCGGCGCCCATAACGACCGGATCGTCATTTTCGAGCCCACCATCATCGGCGGCTCGGCCCGGACCGGGCGGACCAGGACCTACAACCTCCATTACATCGTGATGATGCTGGGATACATGGGCAAGCTCCCTTTCCTGACCGCCGCGGACAACACCCTGGATATCGTTCCCGTGGACTGGGTGGCCCGGGTGGTCGCGGCCATCATGGACGGCGACCGTTATCACCAGGGCGTCGTGCGGCTGGCGGCAGGTAAAAATGCCGTCCCCATCGGGTACCTGCATCACGTCGGGTATAATTATTATGTGAACCATGATCCGGTGGAAGGCCGGGTCATTCCCAGGATCCGGTTCGTCCCCCGATGGTTTTTCTATTCCATGATCAACGCGCAGAAAACCGCCTACAAGGTTTTGTATACGGTCACCCGGAACCGGCGGTTTAAGAAGCTGGTCAAGGGGATCAGCCTGCTGGAGGGTTACTTCCCGTACATTACCGGTTACAAGGTGTTTGAAAACGAAAAGAGCAATGCCGTCATTGAAAAATATACCGACTGCGGCCCCGCACCCATTCTCCAGGACATCGCAGACGGGTCCGGCAACCTGGTGGCAAAGGGCTATTTCGATAAAATCCTGGCCGATACCTTGAAAACCGGATGGGGCGGAATGATCGACTTTGAGCGGCTGCAGAAGAAAACCACCGTCTACGAGGAGCCCAGGCCGGTTTTGCAAAGTCATAAGTAACTCAATTGGTCATTTCGCATTTAATACCGGAAGCGATCAGTTAAACAGCTTGAGGAACTCCCCGTATCCTTCCTTCTCCAGATCCGCTTTGGGCACAAACCGCATTGCCGCCGAGTTCATGCAGTAGCGCTGCCCGGTGGGCGGCGGACCGTCTGAAAACACGTGCCCCAGGTGGGAGTCGGCCTGCCGGCTGCGAACCTCCGTGCGGACGGAAAAAAGGCTTTGGTCTTCCTTTTCCACCACGGCATCATCTGTTATGGGCCGGACAAAACTGGGCCAGCCGGTGCCGGAGTCAAACTTGTCTGTGGACGAAAACAACGGCTCTCCCGAGACAATGTCCACGTAAATCCCCTCTTTTTTATGATCGTGATAGGCGTTGGCAAAGGGCGGTTCGGTCTTATTCTCGCGGGTCACGGCATACTGCATCGGCGACAGTTTCTCCCGCAGCGCCGCATCGGCGGGCCGTTCATATGATTGATGCGGATTGCGGGTTTGCGCGATGATGTCATTCGGGTCTTTGATCTCGCCCCAGATTTTTTTCAGGAATTGATCCCTTCCCGAACCGTGGCGATAATATGTGTACCGGATGGAATGGTTCCGGTGATAATTCTGGTGATAGTCTTCAGCAGGGTAAAAATGCGTAAGAGGGATGATTTCAGTGGCGATGGGCTGATGGAAGGGCCCGTTTTGCGCCAGTTCCGCTTTCGACTGCTCCGCTGCCCTCTTTTGCTGATCATCATGGTAGAAAATGGCCGACCGGTACTGGCTGCCCCGGTCGACGAATGATCCGCCCGGGTCGGTGGGATCGATCTGGCGCCAGAATACCGCCAGCAATTCTTCGTAGGTCACTTTACCGGGATCATAGGTGATCTGAACGGCTTCGAGATGGCCGGTGGTGCCGGAGGAGACTTCCGGGTAGGTGGGATTTTCTGTTTCCCCTCCGGTATAGCCGGAAACCACATTGACCACACCGTCTATTTTTTCAAAAGGCGCTTGAACGCACCAGAAGCATCCGCCGGCAAAAGTGGCTGTTTTCAGCCGGTCTGCATCCGGCGATGTCGTTTCGGTCGTGCCGGCACCCGCGATGCCGGAAATCAGGCTCCATATCATCATGGCTGTCACCATCAGGTTTGTGAGAGGTTATCCGATCACCTTTGAATTCAGGTGCATAAAAATCACTACTCTTAGAAGATAATACATTTGGTCAAAACGCCAACCGCCGCCAGGCGTATTTCCAAAAGCACTTGATCGGCCGCCATTCCCGGATTATAAATGGGTATTTGGCGCTGATATTCAAATTTTTTAACACCCGGTTTTTCCGCCGGCCGGGACATCGGCACGCGACCTGATCGTATTTCCAGTTTACTTTCCGCAAAGGGAGAAATGGTATGAAAGCACTCCGGTTTAATGTCAATGTCCCCCGATGGCTGGCGCTAAAGGCCCTGGGAACGTTTAAAAAAGAGGTTTACTACAGGGGAAGGCTGGCCACTGTTTCACTCGATGATATTGCCGATCCGGTCCTTCCCGGTCCGGACTGGGTGAAGATCAAAACCCGCCTGACGGGATTTTGCGCCAGCGACCTGAACCTGATCTTCTTGAGAGATTCCCCCACCGCCAGCCCGTTCGGATCGTTTCCCTGCGTGATGGGGCATGAAGTGTGCGGCGATATCGAAGAGGCGGGCCCTGCGGTAAAAAAAGTCAACGTCGGCGACCGGGTGACCATCGCACCGCATCTCAACTGCCGCCCCCGGCAGATCGAGCCCGAATGCCGGGCCTGCCGCACCGGCCGGGTGGGAAGCTGCGAAAATTTCGCCGAAGGAAAACTGGCGCCGGGAATGTTCAGCGGCATCTGCAGCGAGATCGGCGGCGGGTTTGCGCCATACCTTGTGGCCCATGAAAGCCAGGTGTTCGTCCTGCCCGAAGGGGTCTTAACGGAGGAAGGGGCCATGATCGAGCCGCTTTCCGTGGCTCTGGCGGCTGTGCTGGAGAATCGGCCCGGAAAAGAGGACCAGGTGCTGGTCATCGGCGGCGGCGTGATCGGCACGCTGATCGTGCAGGTGATCTCCGCCCTGGATTGCGGGTGCACCGTGACGGTTTCCGAGCCCTCGCCGTTTTCCGCTGAAATGGCCAGATCGGCCGGGGCCCACCACCTGATCACGGACGGGGACCTGTTTTCCGGCACGGTGAAAATCACCGGCGCCAGAAGATACAAGCCGATGATGGGCCAGGACATCCTCATGGGCGGGTTTAATCGCGTATTCGACTGCGTGGGAAACAGCGGCACCCTCAATACCGCCATGCGCTGCATGGCCGTGGGCGGCGTGCTGAGCATCGTGGGGATCGGCCACGATGTCAAGCTGGACCTCACCCCGCTCTGGCTGAAGCTCCAGACCGTAAAGGGCGTGTTCGCCTACGGCATGACCGACACGGGCGGCGGGAAAAAACATGTCTTTGAAATGGCCATCGACATGGTGGCAAACAAAAAGATCAAAATGGAAAAAATGCTCACCCACAAGTTTGCCATAGACGATTACGAAGCCCTGATTGAAACCAACCTCGAAAAATCCAGGCACCGGGCCATCAAGACCGCCGTTACTTTTGAAAGTTGACCGCCCATGTAAATCTCTTATTTCACCGGAAAATAGATGGTAAACCGGGTCCCCCCTCCCGGTTTGCTGTCCACGCGGATGGCCCCCCGGTTGCTCTTGACGATGCCGTAGACGATGGACAATCCCATGCCGGCGCCGTTGGCAAAATTTTTGGTGGTAAAGTACGGGTCAAAGATCCGGTCCATGTGTTTGCTTTCGATGCCGCAGCCCGTGTCGGCGAAGGTGATGCGAACGTAGCCGCCGGCCGGCAGATCGCTGCTTGCGGGAAGGGCGGGCGTATCTCCGACGGTGATGTTTTCCATGCAAATGTCGATGGTGCCCTGACTTTCGCCGATAGCTTCCACTGCATTTTGCCACAGGCTGACAATGAGCTGGCGGATCTGTTCGGCCGATCCGATGATGGGGCGGCAATTTTCCTGAATGGCGGTCTTGAGCTGAATGTGAGTCGGCAGCGCGGCTTCCATTTGAGAGATCGCATCGACAACAGTTGACGGGAGGGAAATGACCTTCATCGGGTTTATGGAGTCCTGGCTGAAGCTGATCAGCTGCCAGACAATTTCCTTGGCCCGCAGGCAGGCCTTTTCAATATTGTTTAGCGATGCGCCGGCCTTGCCGTTGTCCGCCGCCTGGTATTTGGCCAGGTCGGTATTGCCGACGATGACGGACAAAATATTGTTGAAATTATGAGCGATTCCAGCAGTAAGGGTGCTCATGGCTTCCATTTTATGCGCATACCGGATGCGTTCTTCCAGCTGCTTTCTTTCGGAGATATCCCGGACCATGGCCAGAATCAGTTTTTCACCCTGGTATAGAATAGGGCTCAAGCTCACTTCCACGGACAGGTACGACCCTTCTTTATTGATGTGACGGGATTCGAAGATGACCGGGGCGCCCTGATCGATATGACGCCAGTAGGTATTCGGATCGTCCCGGCGGCTGTAATCCGGATCGATGAGCGCCACCGACTGGTTCAGCAGTTCGTGGCGCTCGTATCCCAGCCGCCGGCAGGCCTCCTGATTGACCATACGGAACCGTCCGGACAGGTCATGGACGAAAACCGCGTCCGGCGCCTGCTCCACCACCAGCCGAAACCGCTCCTCACTTTCCTTCAAGGCATTCTCCGCCTGTTTTCGTTTCTCAATATCGTCCTGCAGGTGATCATTTAAGATTTTCAGCCGCTCCAGGGACATCTGTATTCTGGAGACCATCTTGTCAAAAGCCCGGGCCATGACCCCGATTTCATCCTTGCGGGTAAAGGAGAGCCGCCGCGTATAATCCATGGTTTCTTCGATCCGGCGGGCATGCGTCGTAAATAGCGCCAGCGGGCTGAGCACGGATCTTTCCAGTCCGATGAGCACCAGTATCAGAATAAACAGGCCGGCGATCAGGAGAGACACCATTTCATAGCGGACAATGACATAGCCCTTGGCGACGATATTTCGAGGAATGGCCTCGGTGAGGCAAAAAGCCTCTTTTCCCGAAAGGTACGGGAAAATCGCATGAACTTTTAGAAGCGAACTGCTGGCGGATTCAATCGCAATCGCCGCAGTGCTGCCCGAGGGCTGTTCATGCCAGGGGAGTGATTTTCCGGCCGCGGGAAGCGTTTCGATTCTAATCCCGGTGGTCCCGGATACGCTGCCCGCCAATTGATCATCCATCAGCCGCCCCATGACCAACAGCCCCCGGGGAGGACCTTTTGCAGTGCTGGTCAGGATCAGGTTGGCCCACACCATCATGGGACCCATGTCAGTGGCGAGAAAGCCTTTGATGGGATAATCCTCCGGCTTCAGCGGAAGCCGGGGGAAAATTGGGTGACCCTCCGGCAGACCCTCTTCGGGAAAAGCGGTTGAAACATAAGGGGACTTGACTTTTCAGATCATAGATCCGGGAGTACTCCGGATGGCCGGAGAGGCTGTAAATGCAGATCAGGTTGATGCGGTTGTTGATGAAGGTCTCCGGCACCAGGTTGGATTGGATATACCGGGGAGAATGGTTTTCCATGAATGCATAGGTGTCGTCCCATTGTGCCCAGTCCGTGCAGACCCTGCCCAGGTGATTGATTTCATTTTCAACGTTTTTCACCAGCCTGTGGGCGTCTTCACGCGCTTCCTCCTGCTCCAGTTCAAAAAAACCGGGAAGGACGACGCACCGCTGGATGCAGTATTCGGCAATACCGATCCCGAATACGGCGAGCAGGAGGATGATGCCAATTTTGGTGCGAATCGACATGGCTCACGAAAATGATGAAACGGCGTTTAATTAAAAGTTCTATTCGCATGTTGCACAATATATGCCATTGTCAGGTGATCATCCGGCGGGGCCTCCATGGGCGATATCCGCCGGCGGCAAAACCATCCGTTGAAGTATCGGCAAAGGACCGCTGCCAGTGAATTGAATTGATTGTCGGGGGAAAACAAAAGAAACCACGTGTCCCCGGAAAGATGAAAATGACCGGGTACCCGTACCTGTGGTATCCAGTGGTGGCGGACCGTGGGAAAAGTTAAAAGAAAGTGAGCGGCCCGTTTTTATCGCTGGATGAATTTTCGCCGGGCAGGGGGCAGGAAGGGCTGCCTGAAGTTATGATTTTATATACAGATTGTCGAAAGGTGACAAACTTTGTCACCTTTCGACGCTAAATTTGTTATCCGTCGCCGCATTTTTTGCCTTCTTCCGCATGCCGGCCCAGCAGGTCATAGACATATTGGCCCGGCACCTCTTCCACCTCCACCAGATGACTTGAAAGTTCATCTAAGGCAGTGCGGTTGTTTTTCAGGATGGTTTCAGCCGTGGAGTAGCCCTCCTGGAGCAGAACCTCCACTTCCCGATCCACTTCCTGGGCGGTGGCCTCGCTGTATTCCCTGGGCTTGGCCATCTGCTCCCCTAAAAAGACGTGCTCCCGGGGCGAGCCCATGGCCATGTGTTCGAACCGGCCGCTCATTCCCCATTCCAGCACCATTTTCCGGGCGGTGGCGGTGGCCTGCTGAAGGTCGTTGCCGGCGCCGCTGGTGGGGCTTTTAAAAATCATCATTTCGGCGCAGCGGCCGCCCATCATCACCGCCAGCCGGTGGTTCAGGTAACGGCGGCTGTAGATATATTTTTCGTGGTCGGGAAACTGCTGGGTCACCCCCATGGACTGGCTGCGGGGGACAATGGAGACCTTGTGCACCCGGTCGGCCAGGGGAAGGCATGCGCCCACGATGGCGTGCCCGGCTTCGTGGTAGGCCACCATCTTTTTTTCCTCATCGGTGATCATCAGGCCTTCCCGTTCCAGTCCCATCATGATTTTGTCCCGGGCTTCTTCGATGTCGTCCGGACCGATATTGTTCCGGCCCTGCCTTGCCGCCAGCAGAGCGGCTTCATTGAGCATGTTTTTGAGATCGGCGCCTGAAAATCCGGGGGTCCCCTGGGCCGTCTGCTTCAAATCCACATCGGCGTCCAGCTGCTTGTTCCTGGCATAAATTTCTAAAATCGCCACCCGGTCGGAGGTGGAGGGAAGGTCCACCACGATGCGCCGGTCAAACCGGCCGGGGCGCATCAGGGCGGGATCGAGCACGTCAGGCCGGTTGGTGGCGGTCATGACGATCACATTTTCGTTGGGTTCAAATCCGTCCAGTTCGGAAAGCAGCTGGTTCAAGGTCTGTTCCCGTTCGTCGTGGCCGCCCCCCAGTCCGGTCCCCCGCTGCCGTCCGATGGCATCGATTTCGTCGATGAAAATGATGCTGGGGGCGCTTTTCTTGGCATCCGCGAACAGGCTGCGGACACGCTTGGCCCCTACGCCCACGAACATCTCCATGAAATCCGACCCGGTGATGGAAAAGAAGGGCGCATCGGCTTCCCCGGCCACGGCACGGGCAAGCAGGGTTTTTCCCGTCCCCGGAGGCCCCACCAGCATATAGCCCTTGGGAACCTCGGCCCCCAGGTTGCGCAGCTTTTCCGGATCCTTCAAGAACATGACCAGTTCCTTGAGTTCCGTTTTGGCTCCCCGGGCGCCGGCCACGTCATCGAAGGAGGTTCTTTCCTGGGTTTTCCGGTAGAGCCGTGCGTGGCTCTGTCCGATGGAGAACAAGCCGCCGCCGCCGCCGCCCTGTCCCTGCATGCGGCGGTACTGGGCAAATCCCATCCAGATGATAAAGACAAACGGCAGCAGCATGAGAAAGATCAGCCAGAAGGATGAATTGGATTGGGGCTTGGTCTGGATCTCTACATGGTTGGCCTGCAGAATGTTGATCAGGCTGGGATCGTTAAATGAGGGGAGATAGGTCACGAATCGTTTGGCACCCGGCTCCGACTGGGAATTGGCGGATGCTTTATTGGCGTTCGGGGAACTTGCGCTTTGTGAATTGTTTTCATTTTCATTCCGGGGAACCGGATGCTTGAATTCGCCCCGGATGGTCTGGCCCTGGACCGTGATCTTGGATACATTCCCGTTTTTCACATAAGATTTAAAATCCGTGTAGGAGATATTTTCGGATCCGGAATTGGAGGCATAAAGACTCCAGCCGAAATAGGCGATCATCAGCACAAATAGAAACCACCACCCCTGGAAGGACGATGATGTATCCGGAACGTTGCCGGGCCGGGGTCTTTTTTTGGATTGATCCATCGGTCTCCTTTTTCTCTTTGGTTTCATTGCCCGAAGCCATGTCCTTTCAGGAAATGGCGCCCGAATCCGGGATCGGCAAAAGGGTTTTCTAACATCATAAACATTCCGGTGCGCCCATCAAATTGCGACCGTCAGGAATGCTCAAAGGCAACATCAGTAAAGGGCTTGACAAAATCGGGCGGCGCAAATAGCATCTTCTAAAGGATCTCTTTTAATACGAATTTGATTTTATATGGATATTTCATCCAAGTATTGTCACGTGCAGTGAAAGGAGCGTAAATGAGCCCGGTCAATCCCACGAAAGCGCAGTTTGACGCGTTTATCAACGCGCCGGATGCAGGCCCCATGGTCATGGTCAACCTGCTGAAGTTCAAGGAAACAGTGGATGACGGATCCATGTCCGGCCGCCAGTCCTACCGGCGGTATTCCGAAAATGTCTTTCCGCTGTTAAAGGAGGTCGGGGCGAAAGTCGTCTGGGCCGGAAACGTCAACCATGTGTTCATCGGGACGAATAGCGATGAATGGGATTACGTGCTCCTGGTGGAATATCCCTCCAAGGCTGCGTTTATCAAAATGATTTCCTCGGAATCCTACATGAAGGTACAGCAGGATCGGGAAAATGCACTCGAACGTGCGGCCCTGATCAACTGCGCCCCCAACCTGATGCCATAGAAGCGCTTCCATCGAACGGAAAAAAGGAGGGATTGGCCCATGGGAATGGACAATGTCATTTTTCTTGAGAATATCGAATGGTTTGATGATACCGGCATATCCCTGGTCCACCGCATCCCGGAGCAGGGCTCCGGTGAAATCAAGTGGGGGGCCCAGCTGACCGTCCGGGACAGCCAGGCGGCGGTGTTCTTCTACAAGGGACACGCCATCGAAGCTTTCGGACCGGGCCGGCATACTTTAAAGACCGGCAATATCCCCGTGCTCAACAAGATCATGTCCATCCCCTGGGCGCTGAGCAGTCCCCTTCGGGCGGAAGTCTATTTCGTCAACATGAAGGTCTTCACCAACCTGAAATGGGGGACCCGGGACCCGGTGGCATTCAAGGATTCCGAACTGGGCCTGATCCGGCTGCGGGCTTTCGGGATATTCAACCTGCAGGTGGTCCAGCCGGTCCTGTTCGTCAATTCCATGGTGGGCACCCAGGGAATTTTCACCACCGCCGAGGTGGAGGAATACTTAAACCGGGTGATCGTGTCCCGGTTCAACGATTACATGGGCGAAACCATCGATTCCATTTTAAACCTCCCTTCCCGGTATGACGAGCTGTCCGAAAAGCTTGCCGGACGGCTGGCAGAAGATTTCAGCCATTTCGGTCTGGGGCTCAACCACCTGTATATCAATGCCATCACCCCGCCCCCCGAGGTCCAGCAGGCCATCGACGACCGCAGCCGCATGGGGGTATTTGGCGATATGAACAAGCTGATGCAGATGAAGGCGGCCATGGCCATGGAAAAAGCCGCCTCTGCGGAAGGCGGCGCCGGGCAGGGAATGGGCATGGGGATGGGATTCATGATGCCGGCCATGTTCGCGCAGTATTTCGCCGGGGCCGGTCCAAATCCCTCCGGAGGCGGCATGCCGTCCGGCCCGGGCGCGCCCGGACCCGGACCGTCGCCGGCCGGCACTGCCTCATGCCCCGACTGCCGGGGGACGATTCCCGCGGAGGCCAAATTCTGCCCCTTCTGCGGCCACCAGCAGCTGGTCATCCGTCAATGCCAGAACTGCGGAAAGAACCTGTCCGCCAACGCCCGTTTCTGCCCCCGGTGCGGGACCGGTGCCGAAGAGAAACCGGGCCCGAAGAAATGCGGCAATTGCGGCAGCGAAAACCTGCCCAAAGCCATGTTTTGCAACCAGTGCGGCGAAAAACTGTGATCCGTGGGCTATCAGATTTCCTATGAGTGCCCCCAGTGCGGGGCGCCGGCCACCCTGGAGCAAACCGACCGTCTGTTTTCCTGCGCCTTCTGCCGGGTGAAATCCTATTTGACGGCCCGGGGGGTGTTCCGCTACCGGTTTGTGCCGAAGAATCCGGATAAAGAGGGGCTGGTCTATTTTCCCTTCTGGCATTACAAGGGGATGCTGTTTGCATCGGTGCCGGCCGGGGTGAAGCACCGGTTTGTCGATGTCAGCCACCAGGCCATATCTTCGCGGTATTTTCCGGTATCCGTGGGCATCCGGAGCCAGGCGCTGAAGCTCAAGTTCGTCACCCCGGAGGATAACGGCCGGTTTTTAAAACCGGTCCAGCCTATGTCCGAAGTGCTGAAATCCATTTCCCGCCGGTATGATCCGGCATTTCCCAAGCCGATCATCTACAAAACCTTTATCGGCGAGTCCGCCAGCCTGATCTACTCCCCCTTTTACCTCAGCGGCCGCCTCTATGACGGCATCCTCGACCGGCCGGTCCCGGCTGTAATGGCAGATGATGACTTCTCCCTGGATGCGTTTTCCGGTGATCGGCCCGACTGGGGAATCCAATTCATTCCCACCCTGTGCCCGGCCTGCGGATGGGACCTGGAGGGCCACCGGGACTCGTCGGTCCTGTGCTGCCGGAATTGTGAAACCTCCTGGAAACCCGCAGACGGTCGGCTCAAACCCATCAGCGCAGCCCATATCCCCGAGGCGGGGGCGGATGTGGTCTATCTCCCCTTCTGGCGGATCCGTGCGGAAACGAACGGGATTGCGTTAAACACCTATGCCGATCTGGTGCGCGCGGCCAACCTGCCGAAAGTGGTGCAGCCGGATATGGAAAACCAGCCGTTTACCTTCTGGGCCATGGCCTTTAAAGTGCGGCCGCAGACCTTTCTGGCGCTTTCCACCGGCATGACCCATGCCCAGCTGCAACGGGAACTGGTTAAAAATATGCCCAGGGGCCGCATGGTATCGGTGAACCTGGATGTCACCGAAGCCCTCCAAAGCTTAAAGCTGATGCTGACAGCCTTTCTGCGGCCCCGGGAGTCGATTCCCGAGCTGCTGCCCAGGATTTCCATCCGCCCCAAAAAAGCGCAGCTGGTGTATGTCCCCTTCCGGGAAAAGACCCATGAACTGGTTCAGGATAAACTCCGGCTGGCTTTGAATAAAAATCAGCTCCGCCTGGCCGGCAATCTTTAGGCGGCCCTCTCCCGGACAAAAACCGGCCGTGAAGTTAAATTCGCCCGGGTTCCATGGACGGTGTCCTCAGCACCCGCCGGCCGTCTGCAAACTCATGAAAACGCAGCGGGTCCGTTCCCGATCCGTCCGGATCGACTCCCATCAAATGATCAATTGACATTTTGATTTCCTTGTAGTTTGTTATCTGATTGGTTTTAAAAATAATGGATAGCCGATCGACCGGGGGAAAAAAGCATAAGGGATGCCCTGCCGCGCTTTTCCCCGGATTCGGCCTTTCTTTACAATTGATCGATCGTGTTTACGTTTTAGTAATAAATATATACGGTTTCGGAGGAACTTATCATGTACAACAAAGTCGTTATGGATCATTTCAAGAACCCCAGGAATGTCGGGGTCATCGAGGATGCCAATGGCGTGGGCGAGGTTGGAAATCCGCTGTGCGGGGACATGATGACCATTTATCTCAAGATCAGCGATGAAAAGATCGAGGACATCAAATTCCAGACGTTCGGCTGCGGGTCCGCCATCGCGGTGTCGAGCATGCTCACCGAGATCGCCAGAGGAAAGACCATCGAAGAAGCCAAGAAGATCACCAACAAGGACGTGGCAGAAGCCCTGGAAGGGCTTCCCAAGAACAAGATGCACTGTTCCAACCTGGGCGCGGATGCGCTGCACATGGCCATTCAGAACTACGAGGACCGGAAATCCGGAAAGACCCGTCCCGAACCGGTCCGTAAAGACGAGCACGAGCATTCCCATGGCGAAAAATGCTATTGCCCCTACTGCGATGTTCAGATCCAGCCGTCCACCACGTTCTGTGAGGCGTGCCAGCATGATCTGACCGAAGAACACTAAACCAGAAAGCCGGGGAAGACTGATGCGGATAACCAATTTTGATCATATTTCATCCAACCCGCTGCTGCCGGAAGTCAAAAAGGTCATGATCGAGGCGATCGAGGGGGACTTTCACAACCCTTCCAGCCAGCACAAGGCCGGTGAGGCTGCGGCCGAAAAAATCGAGGCCGCCCGGGAAACCGTGGCCAGGCTCATCAATGCGGAAAGCCCTAAAGAAATCGTATTCACCTCCGGCGGGACCGAGTCGGTCAACCACGCCATCAAAGGGGTGGCCATGGCCAACCGGGAAACCGGAAACCATATCGTTACCACCAATATCGAGCACAATGCGGTGATCCGCAGCGTCAAGCGGCTCAAGGCGTATGGATACAAAGTGACCTCCCTGCCGGTGGATACGACCGGAAGGGTCAATCCCGCTGATGTGGAAAACGCCATCACCGACAAGACCATCCTGGTATCGATCATGCACAGCAACAACGAAACCGGGACGCTGCAGCCCATCGAAGAAATCGGGAAGATCACCCGGGCGAAAAAGGTTTTGTTTCATACGGATGCCGTGGACTCCGTGGGGGTGATGCCCATCGATGTCAACAAGCTCAACGTGGATTTGCTCAGTTTCGCTTCAAACACCTTCTACGGCCCCACCGGCGCGGGTGGGCTCTACATCCGCCGGGGCACCCGCATTTTTCCCCTGCTGGAAGGCGGGGTGCAGGAGAACAACAAGCGAGGCGGTGCGGAAAACCTCATCGGCATCATCGGCATGGGAAAAGCGGCGGAACTGGCCGTCCGGGATATGGATGACCGGTATGCTTATCTCTCCGGCCTGAAGCAGTACCTGATGGACGAACTGCCCAAGTATGTGGATGAATGCATCGTCAACACCCATCCCGAGTTCAGCCTGCCCTACCTGCTGTCCGTATCCGTAAAGTACATCGAGGGCGAAAGCGTGATGCTGATGCTAGATGAGGAGGATTTCGCCGTTTCCACCAAATCGGCCTGCGCCACCGGCAGCCTGCGGGCCTCCCATGTGCTGCTCTCCCTGGGACTGAGCCACGCGGACGCTCAGGGGACGCTGGTGCTTTCGGTGGGCCTTGAAAACACCAGAGACGATGTGGACCGGTTTTTAAAATCGCTTCAGCAGACGGTCAAGACCCTGCGCAACATGTCCCCGCTGTACAAGGAAAAACATTCCGCCTGATCCATTTCTTTGCAGGGGTCCCGTCCTGTTTGACGGACCCCTGCGAAATTTGAGTATTGCCTGCCGGCCGCGATTTAACACCCCCCTTCGCCCCCCTCAAGGGGGGAATGCATCAACATATTTATTCCCCCCTCGAGGGGGGAATTTTTAATTTATGATAATTTATTCCCCCCTCGAGGGGGGCCAGGGGGGTGTTCCGGCGACTCGGCAAATATTATCAAGCCCTTCGTTTTTCCCCATCTTTGTTGCCGCCCCTCAATTTTTCGGGCTGTAATGCCGCCGCAGCCAGGTGCTCAGTCCTCCCAGGCCGGGGAACAAAACCCGTTCGGTGATGTTGCACTGGTCCAGCTTGTCCCTGAATTCCCATTTCATGGCCGCAGGGATGATGATGCGCCGGTACAGTTCGGGACGCCGGTCCAGCCATTCGTCGATTGCCCGTCTCGGATTGGGCATGACCGAAAACAGGGCGAACTGGTTGATGATCCGCTCGTCTAAAGAAGGCGGCTCGAAAAACATCAGGAACTCCTCGCTGTCGGCCACCCGGTCGAATTCCTCCAGCGTCTGGATCACGTCATAGAAGGTGGTGTCATCCGTGGTGCAGCTGTCGGCGCGGAATTTGGACAAACTGGTGAGAAGCTCCACCGTAAACGCCTGGGCGCCTTCCCTGTGCAGGTGCGAGCGCATGTCTTCGGGCAGCCGTTCATGGGTCTGCTGGAAATTGACCATCCAGATCACCCCGTCCAGATCGTAGCGTTCATGATTGGCCGTGGCGAAATGGAGCGCCACCCATGGGGAATAGGTCCAGTCCATCAGGCGGGTGGGAAGCCCGTAGTGCTGGGCGATGGACAGCAGCTGCCAGAAAGATGAAAAGGCCTGGGGAATGTTCTGGGCGTATTTCCGGAAATTGCGCAGCAGGTGCCGCTCCAGGGTGGGGTAAGGCCCGCCCAGGCGGATCAGGGAGGTCAGCAGCCGATAGGAGGCGTCCGACAGTCCCCGGAAAACAAAGGGCGACCTGAATCGTGAAATGCTCTCATTCCAGGATTCCCGGAAGAGTTCTTCCTGGAGGGCTGCCCAGCTGTCTGCGATGATGTCTCGGGTCATGGCTGTCGGCTGTTTTCTATCTGCCATAGTAGCCGATAACGGAGGCTTTGGCCAGTGCGTTCTGATGCAGGGCAAAACCCACCTGGGGCGCCTGGGTGGACGGCCCCATATCCAGCTTGTCTGTTTTTAACGCATAGACCGTGAAGATGTAGCGGTGGGCCGGCGCCCCCTCGGGCGGACAGGCTCCGCCGTAGCCCTGCTTTCCATAGCTGTTGATGCTCTGGACGGCGCCTTCGGGGGCAAGATTTTTATCCGGGTTGCCCACGCCGGCTTTGAGCTCATGAACGGAGGCCGGGATGTTGAATATGATCCAGTGCCACCATCCGCTGCCCGTGGGCGCATCCGGGTCATAGGCGGTCACGGCAAAACTCCGGGTCCCTTCGGGAGCGTTTTTCCAGGAAAGGGCGGGCGAG
The DNA here is from genome assembly GCA_963826785.1 of uncultured delta proteobacterium. Lineage (GTDB taxonomy): Bacteria > Desulfobacterota > Desulfobacteria > Desulfobacterales > Desulfosalsimonadaceae > CAWGYD01. The sequence goes on along the minus strand of CAWGYD010000006.1, from coordinate 225,719 downwards.
ATATTCTTCCCGGTGCACCCGAATCCGGAATAGACCTGTGCTTTTGACAACTGCCCGGAAACATCGGGACTGGTGAGGGTGAAACCCTCGGAAAATGCGGTTGTGGCGGACAGGAAAAAAAACATCACTACAAGTGCTAAACGCTTCATGACAGCTCTCCTTTCGTGCAACACCAGTTATAGAATTTGTCATACCCGAAATTATACTATATAATACCGTTTTTTACGTTCTTCGCAAGACGAATGCTTCTGCTGTTCTGCTGCGGATGATTGAAGAAGCCAAATAAAAAAGGAGCGCCATGAATACCAGAACTGCTTTTCGAATCTGCCCCCTGTGCGAAGCCGGGTGCGGGCTTGCCATTACCATTTCCGGAAATCGCGTGGAAAAAATCCGCGGGGATGAGCAAAACCCGATGAGCAAAGGATTTTGCTGCCCCAAGGGGATCGCGTTGAAGGATCTGCACGAGGATCCCGACCGGCTGCGGCAGCCCATGATCCGGGAGGATGGAAAATTCCGACCGGCGAGCTGGGGCGAAGCTCTCGCCCGGGTGGAAGAGAAACTCACCGCCGTTCGACAGGCCGGCGGCAACGATGCCGTGGCGGTATACCTGGGCAATCCCAACACCCACACCATGGCCGGCGGCGTGTTCATACGGCCGCTGATCAAGGCGTTCAAGACGAAAAATTTCTACACGGCCAGCACCGTCGACCAGATGCCCAAGATGGCCGCCTGCGGATTTCTCTACGGCAGCCCCATGCGGATCCCCATACCCGATATCGACCGCACCGATCTGTTCGTGGTGTTCGGGGCCAATCCGTTTGTCTCCAACGGCAGCCTGATGACCGCACCGGATATGCCCGGCCGCATCCGGGCGCTTAAGAAGCGGGGCGGAAAACTGATTGTCATCGACCCGATCAGGACCCGCACCGCAGAAGCGGCAGACCGTCATTTGTTCATCCGGCCTGGAGCCGACGTCTACCTGCTGCTGGCCCTGGTGAACGTCCTGTTCTCAGAAAGCCTGGTAAAAACAGGGCATATTGATGCATTCATCGATGATGCCGAATTGCTCAGGCAAGCGGTAAAACCCTTTACACCCGAAAAAGCCGCCGCTTTTTGCGGCATTGCCCCGGATCAGATTGCCGCGCTGGCCCGGCAGATTGCCCGGGCGAATACCTGTGCGGTCTACGGCCGTATGGGCACCAGCACGGTAAAATACGGCACGGTGAGTTCCTGGCTGATCGAGGTGATCAATATCCTGACGGGCAACCTGGACCGGGAAGGCGGGACGATGTTTGTCCGGCCGGCCCATCTCCCGGACGGCAGCATTCCCCGAAAAGGGTATGCGGTGGGGCGCTTTACGTCCCGGGTGTCCGGCGCACCGGAAGTCTCCGGGGAACTGCCGGTGGCCGTGATGCCCGAAGAAATGGAAACCGAAGGCGAAGGCCGGATCCGCGCGCTGCTCACCGTTGCCGGAAATCCCGTGGTGGCCACCCCCCAAAGCGATCGGCTGGATGCGGCCCTGGCCGGACTCGATTTCATGGTGTCGGTCGACTATTACATCAACGAGTCCACCCGGCATGCCCACGTGATCCTGCCGCCCGCATCGATTCTGTGCCACGGCCACTATGATTTTTTCTTCCATGCCCTGTCCGTGCACAATTATGCCTGCTATTCCCCGCCCGTGTTTGAAAGGGCCTTAGATGAAAAGGACAAGTGGGAGATCCTGGCCCATTTGGCCCTGATCGCTGGCGGACGCGGGGCCGCAGCTTCGCCTTCGGAACTGGAGGCGCAGATGGTCGATGAACTGGCCGCAGGCGTTATCAAGGCCATGGGCGGAGAAAAATCCGGGGTGACAAAGGAGATGCTGACAACCCCCCTGTCCGGCAGCAGAGGACCGGAGCGCATCCTCGATTTCCTGCTGCGCATCGGCCCCTATGGGGATAATTTTGGAATGAAGCCGGACGGGATCAATCTTGAAAAGCTGATTAAAAACCCGCACGGCATCGATCTCGGGCCGCTCAAATCCTGGATCAAACATGCCCTGGCCAACCCCGACGGCAAAATCCATCTTTTCCCGGAAGCGATGAAGGCCGATATCGAAGCACTGACGCAATCAATCGGTGCGGCGGCCGGTCCGGAGCGCGGCCGGATGGTTCTGGTCGGCCGGCGGCATTTGCGGACCAACAACTCCTGGATGCACAACATCGAATCCCTCGTTTCGAAAAATCCGTGCACCCTGCTGGTTCATCCAGATGATGCGAAACGCCTGGGGCTGGCGGACAATGTCCCGGCGCAGATCACGTCCAGCGTCGGGTCCATCGCCGCAGCAGTGGAAATCACCTCCGATATCATGCCCGGAGTGGTCAGCCTGCCCCACGGGTGGGGGCATGATGTAGATGGAATTCAGATGGATGTGGCCCGGCAGCATCCCGGGGTCAATACCAACCGGATCACCCCGGCCGAAACCGACCGCATCACCGGAACCGCGGTGCTAAACGGCATTCCGGTGACGATAGCCCCGGCCGTTTAGGGACGATTCGCACGTATCCTTGGCGTTGCCGGATGCGTTTATTTTGAAATTCCGCAGATCCGACTTTATTTTTATAGCAATTGCAAGTCTTTCAAAAATGCCGGTCACATCCAGGCGCAGGGCGGCATGGGGCCAATGAAAACGCGAGCATATCGTCCCTGTGTGAGTTATTTTCAAATGTCGTAACGCTGCTGTCGGGGGGAAGGGCGTTTTTTTGAGATGCTTTGAGATGGCTTGTGGAAACATGTTTTCTTTAACCGCTGCATGCCACGCAGCCAGGGAGGCGACCATGAACAGGCAAATCCTGATTTACGGGAAATCCGGCTGACCCTACACGGAAAAGGCCCGTGGGGCCTATACGGAGCACCGGTACATCGATGTGAAATCCGACAGGGATGAACTGGACAAAATGCTCAAGCTTACCGGCGGACAACGAAAAGTGCCGGTCATCGTGGATGGCGAAAACGTATCGGTCGGCTATGGCGGGACGTGAGGGGTGTGATCCGCCGGGCGGTTCCGCCCGGCGTTGATTCATCAGTTTATTCGCCGTATACCGTCACCTTATAGGTGCCGATAACGCCCAGGATGTTATTGGCCGACCATTCCACGTAGCTGACTTTGGTAATGTGCCCGTTTTGCATCGCCTGCCGGATGCTGGCATCCCCCACCGCCACCAGTCCGAGCACACTGGTGCATTCCGCGGTTCCGGACTTTTCCATGGCCGATGATTCTCCGGCCACCGGATAGGGCACTTGAATATCGGTGTAGATGACGCCGACCGGAAAGGGGGTCGCGCAGCCGGTTACCGTTGCAGCCACCAGGATCAATACCCAGAGTTTTAATTTCTTCATCTGCAGTTCCTTTTCTTTTCATTTCTGTTTGATCTGCCGGTGGATTCCCATCCGGCAGGGTTTTTTTGTTGTCAGGGTGCCAGATTCCGCCACTTCAATTCTTTTTCGACCTGTTTTTGTTTCTGCATGAGGTCGTATCCGGGACTTCCGTAATAAAATTCTCCATTAAAGCTGTTTTCCGGCTCCCGGCGGGGTTCTGCGCTGCGCATATCACGCGTCCGGTTGTCGATGGTCTTGAGCCGTTCGCTGATGCCGTTATAGTAGGCGATAAGTTCTGTATCGGGCATATTGCGGAGCCGTTTTGTAAAATCGTCCTTTGGTGTAGTGGCGCATCCGAAGAAAAGCAGGAAGCCGGCCAGAACAAAGAGCAGAAAAACAAAACGCGAGGGAGAAGATATTTCAGGGGAGCGCATGGATCGGATTCCTCAAGTTTAAATTGCCGTTCAACGGGTATCCGCCTGTGGGACAGAAGTCTGCAAGTCATCAAAACGTATCACGGGCAGATGCGTCAAGCAATCGCATTCAGGGCGTCCGTACATTTTTTATGTCGACTTGCTGGTTTTAGTTGAAAAAGAGGATTAATCTGATATTTGTGGTCTTACCACCAGCCAGATAAAGGAGGAAGAACGGATGCTCGACCGATTGCGGCCGGTCAGATCGGACAGCTTGAAGGAAGCATGTGTCAGGCGATTTGAGGAATTGATTCTCTCCGGAGCGCTTGCCGTGGGGGAGAAGCTGCCGCCGGAGCGCGAGTTGGCCAGGCATCTGGGGGTGAGCCGCCCCGTCGTACACGAGGCACTGGTGGATCTTGCCGCCAAGGGGCTGGTTTCCATGACCCCCCGCATCGGCACCATCATCAACGACTACCGCAGGCAGGGATCGATCACCCTGCTCACCTCCCTTCTGGCGTACCAGGACGGCAAGCTCGATCCCCGGCTGCTGGAGGGGATGCTCAACATGCGGCTGCTGGTGGAGACGGAAAACGCCCGCCTGGCCGCGAAAAACCGCACCGATGAACAGATTTTGGAATTTCACCGCATCACCGGCCGGGAGCAGGCGGCTTCGGCCGCAGACATCGATGCCGTGACCCAGCTCGATTTCGAATTTCATCTTACGGTGACCATCGCCACCGACAACCTTCTTTATCCCCTTTTGATCAATTCCTTCAAGCCGGTCTACACCAACCTCTCCCGGCAGTTTTTCACCGATACATCCGTGGTTGAGGAAGTCTTTGCATTCCACAGCGAGCTGGTTTCCGCCATCGCCGATCAAGACGAGCCCGCCGCCGCAGATGTCATGTGGCGCATGCTCAAGCATGGCGAAGACCGGCTGCGCAACATCGTATCCAGACAGGAGGACTGAAAAATGGCCACATCCGCCGCCCGGCTGCAGCCCGGCATCAAGGAACCCGCAGGTCTTTCCGATCGCATCACGAAACTGCGGGATTATTACTTCAAGGGAACCGACCGGGCCTGGAACAACGAGTTTACCGCCTGGACCACGGGCACCCCCTGGGATGTCCAGTTCAACGAGATGACCTACTACATCGTCCCGGAAACCTACATGCTGATGCAGACCCTGCGCAGTTCCTTCAGGCAGTCCGCCCGGATGGTGGATCTTCCCGCCGGCTTCTGGGAAAAATCCATCGTGGAGCGCCGGGCCGTGTTCATCAAGGAAGTCATGGTCAATTGCCTGCCCGCAGAGATGCTGCCCGGAGACCTCATTGCCGGCGGCCGGTTCAACATTATCGCTTCCATGTGCCTGGACCGGGAAGAGCAGGCGGCATTCGATGCGCTGACCACGGGCAAAAAGGGCGCCCGGGCCGCGGTGAAATGGTTTCACGACCACGGATACGGCAATGCCGGCGCCACTTCCGGGCACTTGATCCCGGATTACCCGAAGGTGCTGGCCATGGGCTGGAAAGGCGTTCACGAGGAACTGGAGCATCTCTTCCAGGCCCTTTCCCCGGAAGAGCAGAAAGGCGAAAAGGGTGCCCAGCTGAAGGCCATGATGACATCGGCAACCCTGCCCAGGGAACTTGCGGCCAAATACGCCACGGTCTGCCGGGGACTGGCGGTAAGGGAAACCGGCCCGGAGCGCAAGGCCGAACTGATGCAGATGGTCAAAAATCTGGACCGGGTGCCCTGGGAGCCGCCAAAAACCTTCTGGGAGGCCGTCCAGTCCCTTTGGCTGACCCACATGCTGGTCATGAGCGACGAAAATTATCCCGGCCCGGGGGTTTCCTTCGGCCGGATCGACCAGTACCTGCTCCCCTTCTGGAAGGCCTCCATCGATGCCGGCATGGACCGGGAGTTCGGCAAGGAGATCCTCAAATGCTTCTGGGTGCATGCCAACACCGCTTATGACGCCATGATCCGAAACGGCAACCAGGGGATCACCGCCGGGTTCGGGCAGCTCCTCACCCTCTCCGGCATCGGAAAAGACGGCTTGGACACCACCAACGACCTCACCTATGTCATCCTTGAAGTCATCGACGAGATGAGCCCCATCCTGGAGCCCAAGCCCAATGTCCGCCTGCACCAAAATTCGCCCGAGCCCCTCCTGGAAAAAATGGTGGACATGATTTCATCCAGCCAGGGGGCGCCCTTTCTGATCAATTTCGATGAGCGCTCCATGGCCGGGATGCTCCGGGAGGCCAAAGAAGCAGGGATTGGCCATCTGATCAACCGGGACAACGTTCACGACTACGCGCCGGTGGGATGCCTGGAGAATACCATGGCGGGAAACGACCGCTCCGGCACGGTGGACTGCAACCTGAACCTGCTCAAGGCCGTTGAACTCGCCCTTACCGGCGGCACGGACATCATCCCCTTCAAAGACATTCTCACCGGCAAAGTCGAAAAGATCCGACAGGACGGCCCCTACACCGGAGATGCCGCCCGTTTTGCGGACTGGGCCCGGTTCTGGGAAGCCTATGCCCGCCAGACGCAGTATATCGTCAAAAAATGCGTGGACCTCTATGAGCGCTCCGAATCGGTTCGGGCGGCGTATCTGCCCACCCCCTATCTCTCCTGCCTGGTCAAGGGGTGCGCGGAAAAAGGGATCGACGTCACCCGGGGCGGCGCCGAGATTTCATTTGTCACCCTGGAGGCGGTGACCTTTGCCACCACGGTCGATTCTCTGCTGGCGGTCAAGTACCTGGTGTTTGACGAAAAAAAATGCACCATGTCCGAACTCATCGCCGCCCTGCGCGACAACTGGGAAGGCCACGACAAGCTGCGCGCCCTGGCCAGAAACCGGGCGCCCAAGTACGGCCGGGACGATGATGCGGCAGACGAAATGGCGCAAAAAGTCATGGACCTCTGGACGGCCGAGGCCTGGAAGCACAGGACGAAAAGCACGGGCCGGCAGTTTCGCCCCGGGATGCTGAGCTGGAATTACTGGGCGGGCGACGGGTTTGTCATGGCCGCCAGCGCCGACGGCCGCAGAAAGGGCGAGTTCCTGTCCAACGCCATCTGCCCGTCCAATGGCGCGGACATCAACGGCCCCACCGCCAATGCCAACTCCGTGGGCAAGGCCCTGGGCGGCCGGGCCAAAGACGGGCAGGGGGACTGGGGCGGGTATCTCAACTGCCTCCCCAACGGCGCCAGTCATACCATGACCTTCAACCCGTCCATCATCGCGGACCCGGCCCACCGGGAAAAATTCAAGGCCTTCCTGAAGGGATACGACCGAAACGGCGGCACCTGCCTCCAGGTCAACATGCTTGACCCGGAGATGCTCAAAGACGCCCAGGCGCACCCCCAGAACTACCGGCACCTGCTGGTGCGGATCACCGGCTACAATGCCTATTTCACCGCCGTGGGCCGCGAACTCCAGAACGAGGTGATCGCCAGGCTGAGCCACAGCCGGTATTGAGAGAACTTCAAAATGCATTGCCAGGAAAAGCGGATGAATCCACAAGCGCCTGCAACTGAAAAGTCCCCCTTTGAAAAGGGGGATTTAGGGGGATTTGGAGCAGATCCTGCAAAAAATCCCCCCCTGCCCCCCTTTGCGAAAGGGGGGAGCAAGGATAAACCGTCTTTACAGACAAACGGAAAAAAGGAAAAAAATTCAAATCTGACCGGCACCATCCTGGAGATCGTGCGCATGTCCACCGAGGATGGGCCGGGGATCCGGACCACGGTGTTTTTCAAAGGATGCACGCTTTCGTGCGCCTGGTGCCACAACCCGGAAAGCATCTCCATTTCACCCCAGCTTTGCTGGATCGGCAACCGGTGCATCGGCTGTCGCACCTGCCTTGAGACATGCGAAAACGGCGCCTTGACACTTTCGGAGCAGGGGATGGCCATCGACCGCACCCGTTGCGAGGGGTGCGGCGCGTGTGCGGCCGAATGCCCCGGCACGGCCCTGGAACTTCTGGGCAAAAAATGGCGTGTGGACGAACTGGTGGCCGAGGTGGTCAAGGACCGGGCGTATTTTGAGGCATCCGAAGGCGGCATCACCATATCCGGCGGGGAGCCGACCCTGCAGCACCGGTTTGCGGGGGCGTTTTTACAGGCCCTGCGGGAAGCGGGGCTCCATACCGCCATGGACACCTGCGGCCAGTGCAGCCGCGAGGCGCTGGATCACCTGCTTCCCCATGCGGCACTGGTGCTGTTCGATCTCAAGATCATGGATGAGGAAGCCCATCGACGCTTTACCGGACACAGCAATCAAAACATACATGAAAATCTGCTGCATACGGCCCACTACATCCGTTCGCACCTGTATCCCCGGGAACTGTGGATCCGCACGCCCGTCATCCCGGGGGCCACGGCACACCATGACAACATCGCGGCCATCGGCCGGTTCATCGCCGAAAACATAAAAGACGTGGTGAGCCGCTGGGAACTGTGCGCGTTCAACAATTTGTGCAGAGACAAGTACCTGCGCCTGGACAGAAAATGGGAATTTCATGATACCCCGCTGCTCAGCGAAGCGGAAATGAACGATTTTGCCCGGACCGCAAAGGCGTCCGGCGTCGATCCGGATATCGTATCCTGGTCGGGGTCGGCCCGGCTGGAAAAGAAAAACACAGAGGAGGAGCCCCAAGGTGAGCTACGATCTTAATGAAATGGATGAACAGACCATCGAAGCGTTTTCGCCCAATGAAAAGATCGGGCTGGTGGCATCGATCAACCCCGCGGGCCTGCCCCACATCACCCTGATCACCTCCCTGCGGGCCGCCGGCAAAAGCGGAATCACCCTGGGCGAATTCTGCAAGGGGCAGAGCAAGTCCTTTATTCAAAAGAACCCCAGAGTTGCCTTTCTGGTGCTGACCATGAACCGGAAAATGTGGCGGGGGCATGCGTCCTGGACGCATCTCAAAACCGAGGGGCCGGAATATGAGGCCTACAACAACCTGCCCATGTTCCGGTACAATTCCTATTTCGGGATCAACACCGTCCATTACCTCGACCTGGTGGATCTGCGCGGCCCGGACGGGCTTCCGCTGGCGTCGATCATCGCATCCTCGCTGACGACCCGGATTGCCAGGAGTGCAGCGGCCACCGGGAAGGACCGCCGCATTCTGACCCCGTTTTCCGAAAACCTGTTCAACGCCATCGATTCGCTCAAATTCATCGCCTGGGTGAAAGCGGACGGGTTTCCGGAGATCGTTCCCATGCTCCAGTGCCAGGCCGCGGACAGCCGCCGGCTGGCCTTCACCCCCTATGCATACGGATCCGAACTGAAAGCCATCCCCGCCGGACAAACCGTTTCGGTATTCGGCCTGACCATGAAAATGGAGGACGTTTTGACCCGGGGCAAATTCAACGGATTCAATCGTATACGGTTGTTGAATTTGGGAACAATTGATATCGATTGGGTTTATAATTCCATGCCCCCCAGCCATGGCCAGATCTACCCGCCGGTGCCGCTCCGGCCCGTCACTGACTGGGCCGACTTCTAAATTCGGGCAAAGGTCCATCGTTTCTGAAATTTCAGCCCGCGCCCCGCACACAAGGAGTTTTCATGAAGTGCCCCAAATGCGGTTTTGAGCAGCCCCAAGCCCTGGAATGCATCTCGTGCGGAATTATCATCCGCAAATACAATGAACATCCGATGCGGCCGCCGCCGGGCTCCGTCCCTGAAACGCAATCCCCGAAGGACACGTCTTCGGGTCTTCCGGTAAAATCCTTCGCGGTCGCCCTGCTTTCCCTCATTATCATCCTTTACGGGGCATTCGACTGGTGGAGCAGCCGGCCGGTTTCCCATGGCCCGGGTGTAATGGCGCAGGATCCGCCCGAACAGACCGCCCCCTCCACCGCGCCTTTTGCGTTCAAAGCATACCAGGTGACCCCGCTGGCCGATTTTCACGTCAATGCCCGGGTGCTGAGCAAGAAGAAATATTCATTCGGCCGTGAGTCGGACCTGGCGCCCATTGATCTGGCGCTGGGCTGGGGCAGGATGTCGGATGAATCCGTCCTTCAGAAACTCAAAATTCATCAATCCAACCGGTTTTACTTCTGGTCGACCGATCAGTTTCCCATCCCCAAAAATGAAATTGAAACCCACAGCGCCAACATGCACCTGATCCCGGCGGATTCGTCCGTATTAAAACAGATAAAGGCGGCCCGAACCGGCGACATCGTCGATTTTGACGGATACCTGGTGCAGGTGACGGGAGAAGACAACTGGAAGTGGAAAAGCTCCCTGTCCCGAAACGATACCGGCAACGGCGCCTGCGAAGTCATCTTCATCGAACAATTTCAAATCCAATAGATAGGGACGCCCTTTACATTTTACATTTCAGATATCGCTCTGGTAAAGTGTGATGAAGTATTGCACAAACACCAACCCCTGGATCGAGAAACAACCGGACTCAACCGCAACAGCTAAATATAAAGTATAAAGGGCGTCCCTCAATTGTGGGACGCCCTTTATACTTTATATTAATCTGATCATGTGCTATGGATTTGGTATGCCAAGACAAGCACGCATAGACGCGCCGGGGGCGGTGCATCACATCATTGCCAGGGGGATCGAGCAAGGCCGGATATTCCGTGATGATCAGGATTGTGAAAATTTTTTGAAGCGTCTCGGCCAGATCATTATTGAAACCCAAACGAAATGCTTCTCGTGGGCATTGATCCCCAACCACTTCCACCTGCTGCTGAAAACCGGAAATGAACCGATTTCCACTGTCATGCGCCGACTTCTGACCGGCTATGCAGTAAGTTATAACCGGCGCCACGAGCGATGTGGGCACGTTTTTCAGAACAGGTACAAATCGATTCTGTGCCAGGAAGACGTATATTTGAAAGAACTGGTTCGCTACATCCATCTTAACCCGCTCAGGGCCGGATTGGTTTATGATATTGGCGAATTGGACCATTATCAATTTGCAGGGCATAGTTACCTGATGGCAAAACGGCGCAACGACTGGCAATCAATCGAGGACGTGCTGGCATTTTTCGGCAGGAAGAAAAATGCGGCGCGGCAAAGCTATCGGGAATATCTTATAAAGGGTATCGAAAAGGGGCGACAGCCGGAGCTTGTTGGCGGCGGACTGATTCGAAGCGCCGGCGGATGGACATCAGTTCAATCACTGCGCAGGACCGGAGCTTTCCAAAAAAGCGATGAGCGCATTCTCGGGGACGGGGACTTTGTCGAATCTGTCTTGGCCAATGCCCGTGAGCGCATGCAAACGCGATACGAGCCCGTCGCCAGGGGCGTGACACTGGAACATGTTATTTCAGCCGTATCCCGTTTTCTCGGGATCGATCCGGAAGAGATTGTCGGGCCGTCCAAAGTGCGCGTCATCACGAAGGCGCGTGCCCTTGTCTGTCATTGGGCGGTGCGCGGGCTGGGTATGTCCATGACGGATGTGGCAGGCAGTTTGAAAATCTCGGTGCCCACTGTAAGCGTTGCGGTTAAAAGGGGAATTCGATTGGCTCAAAAAGAGGGTTTGGTGCTGCAGGAGATTTTGAAAAATATAAAAATGTAAAGGGCGTCCCTATGATGAATTTGAAGGGGAAAAAGGCGATTGTGACGGGTGGGGCCATGGGGATCGGGTTGGCCGTTTGCAGGCGTTTGGTGAAAGAAGGTTGCGAGGTGACCATCTGGGACCTTGCCGAAAAGGATCTGGCGGCGGCGGCAGCCGAGCTGAAAGAAATGGGCGGCCGGGTCTTTGCCTGGGTGTGCGATGTCTCCGACAAGGACCGGGTCCGCGAACTGGCCATCCAAGCGACAAAGGACATGGGCCGGGTGGATATCCTGATCAACAATGCCGGCTACGTGCGAAACGGCATGTTCTGGGAGCAGCCCGTCGAAAATGCGGTCAAGCAGATGGATGTCAACGTGAATGCCCTGTTTTACAGCATTCATGAGTTTCTGCCCGACATGATGGCGCGAAACTCAGGACACATCGTCAATGTCTCTTCCGGCGTGGCCGTGACCAGCGCACCCGGCTTGGCCGCCTACACCACCTCCAAGTGGGCGGTGTGGGGGCTTACCGATGTGCTGCGCCTGGAAGTCATGGCCGCCGGCAAAAACGGGGTGAAATTCACCTCGGTGCACCCGGGAAACATCCTCACCGGCATGTTCGAAGGCTTTTCACTCAATCTTCTGGGACGGCTGATGGCCCCTCCGGTCAAAGACCACGACATTATCGCAAAAGGCATCGTGGAAAAGGGGCTCAAAAAGCAGCGCTACATGGTCGTCATTCCATGGCAGATCCGGCTTGGCATCATCGCCCGCGGCCTTTTGCCGAGTTGCCTTCAGGCCCGCCTCGCCCTGATGCTCGGCCTCGGCAACTGCGTAAAAAACTACAAAGGCCGCAGGGGCTACAAGCACAGCACCCCCTCTTAATTTGATCGGATTCTTGCAATCCTCTTCTTCCTGATTCCGCCTGATGCCGGTAATTTCGGGGACACCGTACCCGTCCCCTGCCGGCGATGAGAAAAATCGACTGAAATCAGCCCGAATTTTGCACCAAATGCAGAAATAAGGCTGGTGCCCCCATTGCCATTCCCCCATTTCCATCCCCTGATTCCCCTGACATCAGATTTGCAGGATGGAACTATGAATCCTATATTTTCAGAAAATAACCCTCGTAGAAAATTATCAGCTTGAGCGGATAGCATCTGGGGTGCGAGAAAAGATGCACCATCCGGTGCTGCAATTTTGCGCCGGCAAAGGCATGCGGCGGATTGGAGCGGCTCAATGAAAAGAAAAAAGGATGCTGTTCTCCTCGGATATACACTTTTAGTTACGGGGCCGCTCTCCGGCTGCAGCGATATCATTCTGTTCAATCCCAAGGGACCCATCGGCAGCGGGGAACTGTTCGTCATCGTGGTCGCCATCGCGCTCATGATGATCGTGGTTGTTCCCGTTTTTGTCATGGCCTACTGGTTTGCCCGAAAGTACAAGGCCTCAAACCCCCGCGCCACCTACATGCCCAAATGGGACTATTCCGTCAAGATCGACCTGGCCATGTGGCTGGTCCCTGTCGCCATCGTGGCAGCCCTTGCCTACCTGTCCTGGACCCGGACTCATCATCTGGATCCCTACAAGCCGATCCATAACGGCGAAAAGCCCCTGACCATCGAGGTGGTGTCCCTGGACTGGAAATGGCTCTTTATCTATCCGGAGCAGAATATCGCGGCCGTCAATCAGCTGGTTTTCCCCGCCCATGTCCCTTTGAGCTTCAAGCTCACCGCCGGCACGGTATTGACATCCTTCTTTATCCCCCAGTTGGGCAGCCAGATTTACGCCATGCCGGGGGGGCAGAGCCGGCTTCATCTATTGGCCGACGAAGAGGGCACCTTCCGCGGCCACAATCAGCAATTCAGCGGCAGCGGCTATGCCGACATGCATTTCAAGGCGATCGCCGCATCCCGTGAGGAATTTGAGGCCTGGGTGCAACAGGCCCGGCAGTCACCGGAAACACTCGATTTGCCCAGATACGAGAAGCTCGCCGAACCCGGTACGTCCCACCCGGTGACCTTCTCGTCGGTCCAGCCCGGCCTGTTTGAACACGTCATGCGCAAATACCATCATCCAGGCCCCGAAAACAGGGATTTTGTTTTAACGAACCCGACTGCCGGCGTATTGGAGAAAGATTAACGTGTTTGGAAAATTAAGCCTCTCGGCCGTACCCTATGACAAACCGATCGTGATATCCGCAGTGAGCGGGGCCCTGGTGCTGGCGTTTATCATTCTGGCCCTGATCACGTATTACCGGAAATGGGGATACCTCTACCGGGAATGGTTTACCAGCCTTGACCACAAGAAGATCGGCATCATGTACATCATCCTGGCGCTGATCATGCTGCTGCGCGGGTTTTCAGACGCCATCCTCATGCGTTCCCAGCAGGCCCTGGGCGCGGTCACCTCCCCCGGCATCCTGGGGGCCGCCCACGGCTACCTGCCGCCCGAACACTTCGACCAGATCTTCAGCGCGCACGGCTCCATCATGATTATCTTCATGGCCATGCCGTTTCTGGTAGGGCTGATGAATATCGCCATGCCGCAGCAGATTGGCGCACGCGATGTGGCCTACCCCTTCATGAATTCGGTGAGCCTCTGGCTGACCACTGCCGGTGCCCTGCTGGTGATGGTGTCGCTGGGTATCGGCGAGTTTTCCAAGGCCGGCTGGTCCGGTTACGCCCCCTTGACGGAAAAGGCTTACAGCCCCGGCACCGGAGTGGACTATTGGGTATGGTCGTTCCAAATTGCCGGCGTCGCCTCGCTCATGACCGGCATTAATTTTCTGGTCACCATCGTCAAAATGCGGGCCCCCGGCATGAAGTTCATGCGCATGCCGCTGTTTGTCTGGACCACCTTTTTCACCAATGTGCTCATGATCGGGGCCTTTCCGGTGCTGACGGTCGCCATGGCCCTGACCACCCTCGACCGCTACCTGGGGATGCATTTTTTCACCAATACCATGGGCGGCGACATGCGGATGTATATCAATCTCTTCTGGATCTGGGGGCATCCCGAGGTTTACATCCTGATCCTGCCGGCCTTCGGCGTCTTCTCGGAGGTGGTGTCCACCTTCTCCGGCAAGCGGCTGTTCGGCTACCGCTCCCTGGTCTACGCCACCGGCGTGATCATGATCCTGTCATTTTCCGTGTGGCTGCATCATTTCTTCACCATGGGGGCCAGCGCCGACGTGAACATCTTCTTCAGCGTGGCCACCATGATGATCGCCATCCCCACCGGGGTGAAGATCTTCAACTGGCTGTTCACCATGTACCGGGGCCGCATCCGGTTCACCGTGCCCATGTACTGGACCCTGGGCTTTATCGTGACCTTCGCCGTCGGCGGCGCTTCAGGGGTGCTGCTGTCCATGCCCCCGGCCGACTGGGTGCTCCACAACAGCCTGTTTCTCATCGCCCACTTTCACAACGTATTGATCCCCGGGGCCCTGTTCGGGTTCTTCGCGGGATACTATTACTGGTTTCCCAAGGCCCTTGGTTTCCATCTGAAGGAGAGCTGGGGCAAGCTCGCCTTCTGGTGCTGGCTCATCGGCTTTTATCTGGCCTTTATTCCCCTTTACGTGCTGGGCTTCATGGGCATGGCCCGCCGCATGCAGCATTACTCGGTACTGGCCTGGAAGCCCTACCTGCTGGTGGCCGCCGCAGGCGTGGCCGTCATCCTGCTGGGCATCATCTTCCAATTGCTTCAGCTCGCCCTGAGCATCAGGGACCGCAAGGCCCTTCGCGACGATACCGGAGACCCCTGGGACGGGCACACCCTGGAGTGGAAGACCAGTTCGCCGCCCGCGGTCTATAATTTTGCCAGGATACCGGTCGTCCACGATATTTATGCCTTCAGGGACATGAAGGAAAAGGGGACCGCCCATACTCACCCGGGGCGGTACTACGATATCGCTATGCCCAAAAACGCACCCAACGGCTTCTTCATCGGGATACTGGCCTTTTTGTTCGGGTTTGGGATGATCTGGTACATCTGGTGGCTGGCCATTCTATGCGCCCTGGGCATCCTCATCATGGTGATTGCCCGCGGATCGAATGACGACACAGAATATACCATACCCGCCGCTGAAGTCGAGCGGATCGAGAAAGAGCGATACCGCAAGATGGCAGCGGCAGCCGGCAATTTCGTTTCCGGCGGACCGGCCCGGTCCGAACCTTCACCGCAGGGGTAAATCATGATTGCAACCGACGCTTCGACCATCGCCTCCACTTATTCCCGGGAAGCGCTACACCATGACACCATGGATATCCAGGCCTTCGGGTTCTGGATTTACCTCATGAGCGACCTGGTGCTGTTTGCGGCGCTCTTTGCCACCTATGCCGTAGTGGGCCGCAATTATGCAGGCGGCCCCACCGGCAAGGACCTGTTCGATCTTCGCTACACCTTCGGTGAAACCATGTTCCTGCTGTTCAGCAGCACCAGCTACGGCCTGACCATGGTGGCCATGCACAATGAGAAAAGGCGGCTGCTTCTGGCGGGGCTTGGCATCACCTTTCTGCTGGGACTGGGGTTTATCGGCATGGAGATCCATGAGTTCTACGGCATGGTGGCCGCCGGTCATGGACCCCAGCGCAGCGGCTTTCTATCGGCCTTTTTCACCCTGGTGGGCACCCACGGCACCCATGTGAGCTTCGGGCTGCTGTGGATGGCGGTCATGATCGGGCAGGTTGCCGTCAAGGGGCTGACCGCCCCCGTCCAGTCGCGGCTGATGCGCCTGAGCATGTTCTGGCACTTTCTGGACGTTATCTGGATCGGCATATTCACCTTTGTGTACCTGATGGGGGTCTTATAAATGAATCCGGCATCTGCTGAGCGGATCGGGGCAAGCAGGGGAAGCCTCAAATCCTATCTTATTGCGTTTGTCCTGTCCCTTTTGCTGACGGTCATGGCGTTTGTGCTGGTCATGAGCGGCGCGGTCTCCCTTCGGGCCACCCTGGCCGGCATGTTCTCCGCGGCCGTTTTACAGATCCTGGTGCACCTCCATTTTTTCCTGCACCTGGACACCTCGTCTTCCATGCGCTGGAACGTGGCGGCCCTGCTGTTTACCCTGCTGATCATGGTCCTGTTTGTCGGGGGAACCCTCTGGATCATGTACAACATGAATTACCGGCTGAAATGGTAATGAGGGATACGGCCAAAAACTATCTGCGCGTCACCAAGCCGATGATCGTCCTGGGCAATCTGGTTTCGGCGGCGGCCGGCTTTTTCCTGGCCTCCGGGGGCCAGGTGAACCCGGCTCTGCTCGTGCCGGCGATCACCGGCATATCCCTGGTGGTCGCCTCCGGCTGTGTCTACAACAACTGCATTGACAGGGGCATGGACCGGAAAATGGTCCGGACGAAAAACCGGGTCCTGGCCCGGGAGGGCATGCCGGTCAAGAATGCTGCCCTCTTTGCGTCGCTGCTGGGGGCGGCGGGGATCGCCCTGCTCTGGGCGGAAACCAACCTCCTGGCCGTGGCCCTCGTGGGCGCCGGATTCGGGGTCTATGTGGTCTTATACAGCCTGCTGTTGAAGCGCCGTTCGGTGTACGGTGCCCTGGCCGGCAGTCTGGCGGGGGCCGTCCCGCCCCTGGCCGGTTACTGCGCGGTCACCGGCCGTTTGGATATGGGGGGACTGATCCTGTTTTTAATGTTCAGCCTCTGGCAGATGCCCCACTGCTATGCCATTTCCATTTACCGGCTCGATGACTATGCCGCCGCCGGCATACCGGTTTGGCCGGTTGCGCGGGGAACGATTGCAACCAGAAGGCACATCATCGGCTATATCCTGGCCTTTACGCTGACCGTGCCGCTGCTGACCGCTGCGGGCCGCACCGGCTGCATCACCCTTGCCGTGGCGTTGCCACTGGGCCTGTGCTGGCTGTATATGGCATGGAGGGGCTTCAATCCCACCGATCCCCGCCCCTGGGCCAAAAAACTCTACCGCTTCTCCATACTGGCCATTACCACCCTGAGCATCATGATCTCCATCGATGTCCCCTAACAGGGGGCATGGTGTTCCCCAATTTATTCCCTTGACAATCCGGCCCTGGGCGTGTAGTTCCGATCCCCGGAAACATATCATATAATATCAAATGCATTTATCTCGCTTGTAAACCTGCTGTGCTTTAGAAACTCTTCTGCAAGTTACGAAATTTTGAAAAGCATATGAGTAACTGCGCATCAGGCATCCTCCATTTGCGGTAATCCGGATGGTTATCAAAATGGGCGATGTTTTGATCCGCAAGGGGGTTTTTGCGCCTTTTTGCCCGCGTGCCGGGTGGGCGGCCGGAAATGCCCGCCAGCGGGGATATATGCGGGATTCGAGAGGTAATTTTTCATGAGAAAACGCATATATGTGCTCGTCACATTATTTCTGATTCCCGCCTTTTGCCTGTCTTCTGTCCCGGCATCAGCCGCATCGGCGCCCCTTCATGGGAAACTCACGGCGCATCAGCAGCAATTTCTGAATAAATTGGAACGCGATACCTTTGATTTCTTCTGGAACACCCCCAATCCGAAAAACGGCCTCACCCCGGACCGTTTTCCGGACAACCGTCTGTCGAGTGTGGCCGCCGTTGGTTTTTCCCTTACCGCATACCTGGTGGGGGCGCAGCGGCATTATATCACCCGGGCCCAGGCGGCGCAGCGGACCCTGACCACGCTGCAGTTCTTAAAGGACGCCCCTCAGGGGCCCGAATCGCGCCATGTTGCCGGTTACAAGGGCTTTTTCTACCACTTTCTGGACATGGACAGCGGGGCCCGGGTGGGGGATACTGAATTGTCCAGCATCGACACGGCCCTGCTGATGGCTGGCGTCCTTTCGGCCCAGACCTATTTTGATGCGGACAACCCCACGGAGGCACGGATCCGGTCTTGCGCCGACATCCTGTATCGCCGGATCGTCTGGCCCTGGTTTTATGACAAGCAGCACAAGCCGCTGCTCAACATGGGGTGGTACCCGGAAAAGGGTTATACCGATGCCTGCTGGAGCGGATACAATGAAGGAATGATCCTCTACATTCTGGCGCTTGGATCGCCGACCCATCCGATCTCCCCGGATTCATGGGGGAAATGGACTGATACGTACAAGTGGGAAACCTATTATGACCATTCGTATGTGAATTTCGGACCGCTGTTCGGTCACCAGTACTCCCAGGCCTGGATCGATTTCCGCGGCATTCAGGACGACTACATGCGGTCAAAAGGAATCGATTATTTCATCAATTCCAGGCGGGCGACATATGCCGGACAGGCTTACTGCATCGACAATCCCAATGACTGGAAGGGATACGGCCAAAAGGTCTGGGGGCTGACGGCGTCGGACGGTCCCATGGATGCCGCCGTTGGACAGGGGGAGGATGCCCGGGTGTATCATCGGTACTGGGCGCGCGGCGCCGGCGCCGCGTACCTGTGCGACGACGGAACCATCGCCCCCACGGCCGTGGGCGGCTCCATCCCGTTCGCACCGGATATCACCATCCCCACCCTGAGGCACCTGAAAGATCGATTCGGCAATGATGTTTACGGCGAATATGGTTTCAAGGATGCGTTCAATCTTTCATACACGTACGATTCGACCAGTCCGGACGGATGGTTTGACAATCAGTACATTGCCATCGACCAGGGCCCCATCCTTCTGATGATCGAAAATTACCGGACAGGATTTATCTGGAACCTGATGAAAGAAAACAAATACATCAAAAAGGGCCTGGAGCAGGCCGGTTTCACCGGCGGCTGGCTCAACAGCTAGAAATAGCGTTCATCTGCCGGTACAGTTTCAGCGCCATCCAGGCCAGGGCGGCGACGCTTGAGACCAGAATGACCCACAGCAGCCATTTTTTCCAGGGGAGCGGCGGCGGGATCGGCTTCAGGCGGTCGGGGCCGCCGAGGGCGGACATTTCGCCCGCGGATGCGGATTTGATCAGTTCGGGTTTGCCGTCTTTGTAAATTTTTGAAAAAAGCAGGTCGACCGTCTGGGCGGCAGGCCCGATCCCGGCGCTGCCGAAGGCCAGGGTGAACGGCGGGTTGCCCCGGGCCAGAAATATCAACCGGTGGGGCGTCCAGCCCAATTTCAGCCGGGGCGGTTCGCCGCCCGGGCCGCTGTCATCGGAAACGATTTTAATCCGCCAGTACCGGTCGGTCACGGCGCTGAGCCGCACGGGATCATTGACGAGGAGGGTCTCATCCATCGAAAGGCGGTAAAACAATCCCCCGCACCGGTCGTGCCAAACTTCTTCCGGGCTGCGGCGGGCCTGGATCAAGGCCTGCAGCAGGTTGTTTTTCCCGGGCAGCGCAAGGTCGATCCGGTCCACGGGAAACACGCCGCCGCTGTCAAACGTCCAGGCGCGGTTGTCTTTTTCCGTTTGTTTTCCGCTGATGGAAATCCAGTTCCGGGAATTCTCCTGAACCTTTTCCGGAAAAAAGATCGTTGCGTCCGTCAACGCGTGCCCCGCAGCTTCCTGCGGCCAGGTCAATTTCAGGTATTTAAACCGGGCGGCCGGCAGATCGATTTCGTTCTTGAAGAGCTGATGGCCGGAAAAATCAAGCTGGGCGATGGATGCTGCGGGAACCGAAAGGCGCCAGTCATTTAAGTCATTGCTGCCGTAAACGGCCACGGTGGCTGAAAAATTCTCGGACTGCCGATTCCAGTTGATTTCGATTTTTTCGGGGGGATCTTCGATGCCGCTCAGATCCAGCAGCCATGCGGAAATTTTTTTGACGCGCGCTTCCCGGCCGTCGGTTTCCACATCGATGATCGTGCCCGCCGGATCGGTGGTGATGTTTAACGAGATGTTTTTCCCGTTGGCGGCAAGGTTTTCCGGCAGCGGAAAAAAGGGGACCGGCACCGGCGGGTTCTGGCTGACGGGCCGCTCCGGCCGGGCGACGGCATGGGGCACCGCTTCGTTTTCGCCGTTGAACACCCGCATGTCCCCGAGATCCGGGCGCGTCACCTGCCGGTACACCGCCTCGGGCATCGCCATTTCATAGATGGGGGCCTCTCCTTCCAGGCGTATGGACATGCCGTATGCAAAATCATCCGGAGCCGGTTCAGCTGCCGGCTGCTCTGCATGCGCACCCGGATCGCCATAAATTGTCATCAGCATCAGCACCCCCATCACCAGCAGCGCCATTGCACCCACCCGCTTCTTCATGCCGCGGCCTCCGTTGCCTGTTTGGGCGGCAGCGGGGAAAAATAGCCGATCACCAGCATCAGCACCCCCACCACCAGAAATGAGATGATCCGGGCGACCGTGCCGATGCCGTCCAGATCCACCAGGAAAAGCTTGGCCACCACCAGGCCCAGGACCACCGATCCCACAAACCACACCATGCGGCTGGCCCTGCGCGTGGCGCCGACCATGATGCAAAGCGCCGTGATCGTCCAGATGATGCTGATGGACGCCTGAAACGAAACCGAGTCAAACAGGGACGCCCCGTCATAGGGGACCCCGCCCCGGAAATGCACCGTGCGGGCGATGACGCCGTTCAGCCAGAAAAAGGCGGCCCCGCCGATGGCAAAGGGCACCGCATGCATCGGCAATTCCGGCAGGGCGTCGGTCATTTCCCCGCGGGATTGCATCCACCACCGGGTGATCACCAGCAGGGCGAAGACCTGGGCGATCTCCACCGGGTTTGCGACCGGGACATAGGGGAGCGGGGCCGGGTTTCCCTCGTTTACGCATGCGGCAAGCACCCACACCCACAGGCAGCCCATCACGGGCGCCATTCCCTTTGAAAGATACTGCGGTGCAAATCGGCGCACCGGCCAGGCCATGCGCCTTCCATAAAGCATCATCAGCAGGGCGGCAAGAGCGGGGATCGCACCCCAGCACACAAATCCCCAAATGGCTCCGCCCGTTGATTTTTCAATCACCCATGCGGATTCCCAGGCCGCCAGAAACAGCGCCAGGTAGAAGGCAAAGGAATGATGCCAGCGGATGACCAGTTCCTTCCAGGTCTTCTCAAGCCGCCACAGCAGATGGTATTGAATTGCAATGGCCATCCCCCAGGCCGGTCCGCCCCACCCGGAAAACGGATGGCGCCAGATGCCGGACGCATACGCGCCCGCCGCGATCAACGTCATCACCGGCAGCAGCCCCATGGGCGGTGCGGCCATGTCCGACCAGTTGAACCGTCCATGCAGAAGCCCCGTCACCCAGGCGCTTGCCGCGATGAACAGCAGGGCCGCGTGCAGTTCGTGGGTGATGCCGATATGGCGTTCGATCTCGTTGATTCCGCCGCCGAGCCACCAGGCCAGCGCCCAGATGATCAGCAGGATGTGGATCGGATCTTCCCAGCCCCGCAGCCGGTCCTTGAAATGGACGTAGCAGTAGTTGGAGATGAATCCGGCCAGGCTGATGAACAGGCAGCTCATGCAAACGCCGTTTAGAACCGGGGTGCTGCCGGCGGCAAGCTTTGCGGTGTGCAGGAACGAGATCATGGCGCCCGCCTGGAGAACCAGCCCGAAACAGCGTGCCTTCAGGCGGTTCTGGCGCAGCCCGATCCAGACCAGCCCCGCGCCCTCCAGCCCCCACAGCCCGGATGTCCACGAGCTGTCGAAGGCCAGGGGTATGGCCAGCGACGCAAACACGACCCCCAGGGACAGGTAGGATTCCGCAAGCATCCGCATCCCTTCGAGCCGCCGTTTCCACAGGACCTGGACCAGGATGAGATAAAAGGCGCTCAGGGCCACCGCGCTGACGGCCATCCCGTATTCGTAATTCCGGACCAGCGCGGCCTGCAGCCCGAAGATGATCAGGGGCAGACCGAACACCAGCGGCCCGTCGATATACCCCTTCAGGTTGATCGGCTGCCGGTGGGCGTACAAGACGGAAATGGCCGCATAGAAGAGAAAGAACAACACCAGAAACGGCTCGGTGGAGGCGAAGAATTCCGGCCGGTACCGGGTCACCCCCCATGCCGTGCCGATCACGAAGGTAAAGAGAAACCCCGCCAGGTTCAGCTCCCGCCAGGCCTTGAACCAGGCGATGCAAAGGATGCCGGCGTTGAGCAGGGCATAGAAGGAAAACAGGAATACGTGGTCGCCCCTGCCGGTGGACATCAGCACCGGCGCCAGAAAACCGCCCGCCGTGGCGAACAGGGCCATGGCCCGGGCATCGGCAAGCAGGGCGAGCACCGCGCTCAGAAAAACCAGCCCCACCAGCAGGAAGAACCCCAGGGCCGCCGGCAGAAGCCCGTACATCCGGGCGGCGGCAAACACGGTGAGGTAAAGGATGCCCACCCCGCCGCCCTGGATCAGCATGGCATACCCGGGCCGCCGCAGCCTCAGGTGCCAGCCCAGCCCCAGCATGAAGATGCCGCCGGCCGCCGCCGCGCAGAGCCGAAGCTCGATGGGGAGCATGTTGCGCTCCGCCGCGTACTTGATGAGAAAGGCCACCCCGAAAAAGAGCACCACCAGGCCGATCCGCACCACCACGTTGCCCCGGGTGAAGAAATCCCTGATGTGCCCGATCACCTGTTCATTGAAGCTGACGGAGCCATGGGCGGCCGCCCCCGAAGACGCGGGGGAAGGCGTCGGGCCGGCCGCCGGCGGGGAAGGCCGGGCATCCGGGAATTTGAAATCATCGGCAAAGACCGCGGGTCCAGGGGAAAGGGGGCGCTCAAACGGTGCGGCTTCGACGGGCGTTTCCGGCCAGTCGGGCGCCGGGGCCGGCTGAATCGCCTCTTTTTCCGCCGGGTGAAACCGCCGCTCGTAATCCGCTACCCGGTTCTCCAGATTCCTGACGCGGCCGTTTATTGCATGGACCGCACCCGCCAGAAACCCCGCCGCCAGGCCGAACAGCAGGCCGTCAAATCCGATGAGAAATCCGCCGACAACTCCTCCGATTATTCCCGGTATGATACCCGATTTCATCATCTTTTCCCCTCTGGCCGAATGGAAACGCTCTTTAGGACCGGATTTACTGCAACATATATCGACCGGAAGGATTAAAATCAATTCTAAAAGCTAAAAAGCCCGCCCATGAATCATACCGGGTTCATACGTCCCCCATTCTCCAATTCCCCACCTGCGAGGAGCCCCAAGACTTTCACACATCCAATCTGAAACAACACCCATACCAATTCCCCCTGCGAGAGCGGCCAAAGCTGCCGATGACCGACTCTTAAGTCGTCCCTCTATCCCTAAATCCCCCCTTGAGGGCAGGGCTACTTAAGCATAGTATCCAACCCGTAAATCATCATAATTCCATTTTACCGGAATCCATCAAATATTCGGATACAAATCCTCCAACGAGATTCGTTCTCTCAATCAATCATTTTCCACTTTCGTTCCAGTCTTTCAATCGTTTTCTCGCTGGATAGCAAATCTATACTTCCATGAATTCTCATAAAACCCAAAAATGGACTCCATACTTTTGGTGAACCCTTCCACAAATTATATTCCCAAACTCGCTTTCAGGTCAACCATAAACTCCGATTCTTATTTGCAAGAATGTATACCGCTTTCCTGTTCATTTCTCTTCTGGAGGAGCTGCCCGAATGACGCTCTTAAGAGGAACTGACAAATTAGAAGATATCGCATTCTTAATTAGCGCCTAGCCCTGTGAGGGGGGCCAGGGGGGTGTTCAACCCGCCACAAATAACAAATTCCTTCCAAGCCCAAAACTCCAAGCGCCAAAACCGCCCCTCCATTCATCATTCCCTCTGCGGGGAGCGCCCAGAGTGTTTTCACACTTGCAACCCAAACATACCCATTTCAATTCCCCCCTTGAGGGGGGCCAGGGGGGTGTTCCCGGCCAGGGAAGTGTTCCCCCGCCCGCAGACAGCAAATCCCAAAGCCAACCTTACGCCAAAAACACACATATGACTTGACGCGCACGTCAATTTAATTTTAGAAAAGCATATGCTCAAACCGATGCCCGTTTAAATCCGGGCCGCTTCTCTCCTGCTCTTTTAAAATTCAGTCAAATCCTTCTTCACGCATAACCGCAGAAATAGATGGCAGACTATTACCACCGGCATTCTCAATCCTTTTTCGATCGGACTTTTTCCGTCGATCCGTCTTCTTTTCTCTCCCCCTTTGTCCGGGCGCTGCCCGAAGGCGCCGCCATCCTCGATGTGGGGTGCGGATCCGGCCGCGACCTGCTGTGGATGAAAGACCGGGGATTTGCCCCCACCGGTTTTGAAAAGTCCCCCGGCCTGGCCGCGCTTGCCCGAAAGCACTCCGGATGCGAAGTGATTGAAGGCGATTTTGAAACATTTGATTTTGCCGCCCTCTCCTTCGATGCCATTCTGGCCTCCGGCGCCTTTGTCCATGTGCCCCATGCCCGGCTGGCCCATGTCATCGAAAATGTTGCCCGGGCACTTTCCCCCGGCGGCTGGTTTTACATCTCGCTGAAAAAAGATGAAGCCGTAAAAAGTCGGATTTTACGCTTTCGTCATTCCGGCGGAGGCCGGAATCTACTACAAACTAAGTTGGTTATAGAGTCCGGTTTTCACCGGAGTGACGAACTTCGGACTTTTTGCGGGTTCATCAAAAAAGGAGAGGGCACGAAAACCGACGATACCGGCCGGGTATTTTACCTGTGGCAGGATGCACAGCTGAGAACGATTTTCAAGAACCTGCGCTTTGCAGTGACGGATTTTTCAAGCAGAGAGTCGGTTATGAACTCGAAGGATGTTTGGCTGGGGTATGTCCTTTCTTCTTTAGGCAACCCTCAATGCCCCCCTTTGAGGGCAACCCCGCTGAATTTCCTTTTCAGGGGCGGTTCCTCTACTAAATTCCCCCCTTCAGGGGGGCCAGGGGGGTGTACAAGAAGCGCACGTTGAGAAACCATTCACATGGATAAAGAATTTCATTATCACCTCACCTATCTGACCGCCGCCCGGGCCGGCTTTCCCTTCGAGGATGCCCTCACCATCGCCCGGTCCTGCCAGGCGGTGGATGAAAACACCCATATCCTGGACATCGACCCCGGCACGCCGCACCACTATGCCAACTACGTCAGCCAGACCATGAACCTGCTCAAACCCCGTTACAGCCGGATGCGCATTTACCCGGTCTTTCATTTCATCCCCGGCGAACCGGACAGCCCACCGGCATCCCGGGCAGATGGCCGGACCCATCCCCTGAACACCACCCCGGACAGCCCGCTGGCCAACCAATGCTTTGATGCGGCGGCTGCAACCGGGGACCTGATGCAGATCGGCATCGCCTCCCACGCCTATGCGGACACCTGGTCCCACCAGAACTTTGTCGGATATTGGGATGCGTTCAATGACCTGGAGGGCTTTGTCAATCACCTCATTCCCAGCATCGGCCATGCGGACGCCAAAACAAACCCGGACCGGCCGGCCCACATCTGGACCGACCCGCGCCTGATGCCCGGCAGCCGGACCATCAGCAACAACGAGCGGTTTCTGTCTGCCGCCGGGCGCCTCTATGATAAATTCTGCTCGGTGCTGGACAAAGCGCCGGTCCCGGCGGAGCGCGATGCCATGCTGAGCGATTTTTCCACGGCCTTCGGCCCGGCCCGGGAAAACCCGTGGAACACGGGCAGACAAGGCCGCATCCGGCAATACGGCCTGCTGGCACAGCGGCCGGAATACAACGGCCGAAAACTCCCGGATTTCAGCCTGGCCCAATGGCAGACGGAAGTCATCGTAGAAAAAGAAGTATTGAATTACGATCTGCCTAATGAAATACGCCTTGAATGGCGCTCCCCCGCAAATTACAAAAATTCAAAATGGTTTCGCTTCCAGGAGGCGGTGAAGGCGTATCAGCGAATGGTACTGGATATTTATAATGAGACGGTTTACAGTGGCCTGGCGGCTGAGCTGCGAAAAAAAATCATGATGTTCAGTTGAAAAGAGTGGCGGCCCTATGCTCGAAGAATTCGCCCGAAAATTGACCCGTCTGCGGACGGACAAGAACCGCAGCAAATGGTCCGCGCTGACGTGCTATCAGGCGCCGCACAAGCCATTCCTGCTGCTTTCCGTCATGGACCATTTTGCGGAAGGCCTGATTACAGAAAATTTTATTGAGCCCTCGCTCGAACTCGTAGAGACATTCAATCTCTACTGGCAGGCCATCATGCCGCTGGGCACGACCGGCAATATGGCCTACCCGTTTCCACGCCTCCAAAATGACGGCATTCTTACCCTGGTTTCGAATCCGGACTTCAAGGGCCGCATAGACATCCAGTCCATCACCTCCATGAAAAAACTCAGGGAAGTATCCGCAGGTGCGCGGCTCGATGAAAAGCTATTCCTGCTGTTTAGCCATATGGAAACACGGGAGCAGCTGAGGGCTGCCGTCATCAACCATCATTTTGCCGAGCAGATTCGGCCGGCGGTGGCAGAATGCGGGTACGTAAATATCAAAGCATATGAATACAGTCAGAATCTGCTGAAGGTTTCAGAGAAAGTCATCCCGTTTGAAGCCGAGCGGAAAGAGGACACGCGGGACAGAAAAATAAGGGATCAGGGGTTCCGCAAAGCGGTGGTCATGCTCTATGAACACCGGTGCGCCCTCTGCGGCATCCGCATGCTCACGCCCGAAGGCCATACGGTTGTTGAGGCGGCACATGTAAAGCCGTGGAGTGAAAGCTATGATGACCTGCCGACAAATGGCATGTCCCTGTGCAGGCTATGCCACTGGTCCTTCGATGAAGGCCTGATGAGCGTCGGCAACAATTATGAGGTGATGGTTTCAAAGCTGGTGAAAACTGAAAAGAACTACCCTGGACATATTCTGACCCTGTCCGACAGAACCATCTTCCGGCCGGCGGATCAATCCTTCTGGCCGGCGCAGGAAAATCTGGAATGGCATAGGAAAACCACATTTTCGAAATGAGCAAATCTATGGCCAAGTCTCTTTGGACAAGAAATGAACTCATTCTTGCAATAAATCAGTATTGCAAGATTCCTTTTGGAAAGATCGATCATCGAAATCCTGAAATAATTGGATTAGCGAAAATGATCGATAGAACTCCATCCGCTGTTTCTTGGAAGCTCTGTAATTTTGCAAGTTTAGATCCTTCTTTGCAAGCAAGAGGAATTTCAGGGGCAAAGAATTGCAGTAAAATGGATAGGAAAATTTGGAATGAATTTTATGAGAACTGGGAAGAACTTGGGTTTGAGAGCGAAAAGTTGATGGCTGAATATCGAAATGAATCTTTAGAGAAATCAGCAGAAATTTGTATTGATGATCTTCCTACTCAGGGATTAGACCGTGAAACAATTGTCAAGGCAAGAGTAAATCAAGCCTTTTTTCGAAAAAATATTCTTTCTGCCTATTCTTTCAAATGCTGTATTACAGGAATTTCTGTTCCGGAGTTGTTAATCGCGAGCCATATAAAATCATGGGCGGAAGACGAAAAAAACAGATTGAATCCGAGGAATGGATTATGCCTAAATGCGCTTCATGATAAAGCCTTCGACAAAGGTTTGATCAGTCTTACCAATGATTACAATCTTCTTGTTTCGAAAAGGCTTAAAGAGGACATGGACAAAGCGGTTGTTGAGAGCTATTTTTTGGCCTATGAAAACAAACAAATCAAACTTCCTTATCGGTTTTTGCCCGATACTGAATTTTTGACATATCATCGAAATGTACGATTTTCGAAATTTTAAATATGAAGAGAAATCCGATGTTGTACCGAAAAATTCTCAAAACCGGCGATGAACTTTCCATTCTGGGGTTCGGGTGCATGCGCCTGACCATGAAGGACGGGAAGATCGATGAGGAGCGGGCGGGCGCGCAGGTCCGCCATGCCATTGGCCATGGCGTGAATTACCTGGACACCGCGTGGCCTTACCATGCCGGGGCGAGCGAGCCCTTTGCGGGCGGGCTGCTGAGCCAGGCTCACACCTCCGGAGGCGGTGGCCGCCATGCGAGAGAGCCAGCAAACGCCTATCTGCGGTTTTTCCGTTTTGAAGATTTGGCCATTTTCCGCTTTTTTTTGTCCGCTTTTTTCTTCTTGGCGGGTTTGTTAAATTGTCGGGGATTTGCCGACAGAGTGGGTTCCCATGATCCAGCATTGCCGCCGAAAAATGACCATCGCCCCATGATATCGTGAATGTCCCCAAAGAACTCTTCATATTCTTCTTTCAGCCGCTCCATGCACTCTTCCGAATTTCTGGCCTCAGCTTTCTTGAAATCTTCAGGCGCGATCATTCCAGAAAAGATCAATCCCTGCTCATAGGCGCGATCGATGGAATCCATGATTTCAATCGGATGGAGATCATGGGCATACATAGCCATAAAGCTCCAGAAATCAGAATCCCTATCGGCTTCGTCGCCGGTGAACAGGCTTTCATAATAGGAAAGAATATCCATGCGGTCTGCCATGCCGGCCGCAGTGGCATAGGTCAGGGCTTGAAGCGCGCTGGCCCGGATATAGACATTCGCGTTCCGGTTTTCGGCCAGTTTCTTGATTTGTTCTAATGATCCGCCGCAGGTTGCCGGCAGTATGTTCGGCAGATAACCCGTTCCGAGATCCCCGAACAATTTGCCTGGCATGTCGTCCGGCAGGCTGAACAGATCGATGATGACCCGATGCGCTGCGGTTTCCCTGAAATGGCCCAGAAGCATAAATGCATAGATGTGATCGAATGCATTATCGTCTTCCGCAGAGGTTTCCGGATGGGCCAGCACGTTTTCCAGTATCCGGATCAGGTGCGGGGTGATTTCGTCTTTTAAAGAGATTGCGGCGTCGACCTCGGCCTTTTTGTAAATGCCATCATTGTTTTTAAATGCATCCAGTATTTCGTTTATCTGAACTCCATTCATCCTTGTTCGGCCCTTTGTTTTGAGTTGTTCCAGAATTTTTGATACGTCTTGTCATATACGAATTGGAATCTTCAGACAAACAAAAACGGAACCCTTGGCGGACCACGACGGAAGAGTTCCTGAAATTGGGCGAAGATGGACAGGGTGTTGAAAAAAAGCGAATTAAGCCCCAAATTTCAGGAACGCTTTATATTTTACAATTTTTCTAAACCGGAGAATTTCCATGCTCTACAAAAAAGTCCCCAAAACCGGAGATGAACTTTCCATTCTGGGGTTCGGGTGCATGCGCCTGGCCATGAAGGACGGGAAGATCGATGAGGAGCGGGCGGGCGCGCAGGTCCGCCATGCCATTGACCACGGCGTGAATTACCTGGACACCGCGTGGCCTTACCATGCCGGGGCGAGCGAGCCCTTTGTGGGGCGGGCCCTGGCCGGCGGGTACCGGGAGAAGGTGCGGATCGCCACCAAGCTGCCTTCCTGGCTCATCACCAGCCGGGCGGACATGGACAAATACCTGGATGCGCAGCTGGATCGGCTGGCCACGGACCACATCGACTATTACCTGCTCCACGGCCTCAACGGGCCGCTGTGGGACCGGCTTGAACAGTTCGGGGCGATGGAGTTTCTGGACCGGGCCATGGCGGACGGGCGGATCAGAAATGCCGGGTTTTCCTTTCATGGCCGGCTGCCGGATTTCAAGCGGATCGTGGATGGACGGCCCTGGGAGTTCTGCCAGATTCAGTACAACTTTCTGGATACGCAAAACCAGGCCGGCACGGAGGGGCTGCAGTATGCCGCGGAAAGGGACCTGGCCGTGATCATCATGGAGCCGCTGCGGGGCGGGCTTCTGAGCCGGCCCACGCCCCCGGAGCCGGTGGCGGCCCTGTGGGAGGAGGCGAAACATCCGCGCACGCCGGCTGAATGGGCCCTGCGGTGGGTGTGGAACCATCCGGAGGTCACCCTGGTGCTGTCCGGGATGAATGAAGAAGCCCATGTGGAGGAGAACCTGGCGGTCGCGGCCCAGGCCCGGCCCGATTCGCTTTCGGCCCGCGAGCTTGAACTGGTGGACCGGGTGGCACAGAAATACCGGGAGCTGCTGAAAGTGGGCTGCACCGGCTGCGGATACTGCGCCCCCTGTCCTTCCGGTGTGGACATCCCCACCTGCTTTGAGGTGTACAACAACCTGCATATGTTCAAGGATGCGCAAAGCGCACTGTTCAGCTATGCCGCCCGCCTGGGGGCCGTCCTCTATGATGAGCCCGGCCTGGCCTCCCAGTGCGTCCAGTGCGGGGAATGCCTGGAGAAATGCCCCCAGGGGCTTGCCATTCCGGATTTGCTGGAAGATGTGGCCGCGGAACTGGAAGGGGAAAAATTCGAGGAAGCGCGGGCTATGGCGAAGCAGTTTTTGAAGCGGGACGTTGTAGGGGCGGGGGTGGTGGGTTTTGATTTGGGGTTCTTGGGTGGGAGGGACACCCCCCTGCCCCCCTCAAGGGGGGATTAACTAATAATTTTTAATTAAAATTCCCCCCTCGAGGGGGGCTGGGGGGTGTCGTGGGTTCCACTCACGGGGGGGAATCGGTTGTGGGTTCCACTCACGGCGGAAATGATAATGGGGCCCCTCGAAATTCGCGCAGATCCTTGCCAGGCGTCTGTTTGCGATGACCGCTGTGAACTTCTTTATTCCATCAGGTTGGCCTGGCGTTCGGCAAGGGCGGCGATGGTCATGCTGGGGGCGATCCCGGGGGATCTGGGATAGAGCGAGCCGTCGGCGACGTAAAGCCCGGGATGGCCGAATACCTCGCCCATGTGGTTGGTAAATCCTGTTTCAGGGCTTGCGCCCATGGAGCAGCCGCCCAGGGGATGGACGGTGAAGAGCCCTTCCGGTCCCCTGCCCGAAAGAAAATTAGGAACCAGCCGCCGGGCCTTGTAGTGGCCGGCCACGAGTGCAACCGACGATTCCATTTCATCGTAGATTTGCCTGTCAAAAGACCGTCCCATGGAGGTGACCAGGCCTTTTCCGTCAAACCCCATTCTTCCGGTGGCAACATCCTGGCCCATGCAAAAGAGAAATGCCGAGTGCCGAAGCCATTGGCGCATGAACTCCGGCAGCGTCAATGCATCGACCGGCAGCCCCAGCTCGCCCATGTCAAAGTTTCTGGAATGGACGCTGCCGGTGCGGGTGAGCGCCCCCACGGCCGGGCCGCGGGAAGAATCCCGGATGGTGCTGGTTTTCCACAGCAGGGCCACGAAATCGGCGTTGGGGGAGAAATGGTGCCCGAGGGTCTTTGGCAGGTTCGCCATGGTGCGGGCGGAATCCCGGGCCTGGAACAGCAGCCGCTGGGTATTGAGACCGCCGGCGGCCAGGATCAGCCTCGGGGCCGATTCGAAGTGCTCCTCTTTGCTGCGGTAATCGCGGTAATGCACCCAGTAGTTGCGGTGGCCCCCGATGGACAGCACTTCGCACAGGGGGCGCAGCTTTGCCCCGTGGCGCAGGGCAATGGGAACATAGGTGAGGTCGAGGGTGGTTTTGGATCCGTCTTCGCAGCCCACAAAGACATCGCACCGGTAGGTGGATGTGGACTGCTCCACGCCGGCCGCATTGATGACTTTTTCCGGTTTTTCAGGATCCTTTCCCCAGGCGATGGCCAGGTCCGGGTATTTTGCAGCCGGCAATCCGGCCGCATCCACCGCTTCTGCGAACACCCGCTGCCGCTCCAGCGCCTCGGGAACCGGGGCCGGCCGGAGCATCTGCCGCACACGGTCAAAATAGGGCCGCATTTCCGCTTCTGTGATCTCTTCCGGATAGGCCGCAAAGAATTCCGCCGGGGGCGCCTCCAGAATGTTCGTGTAGATGTGGGAGCCGCCGCCCACCCCGCTTGCGGTAAGGGCGTTCAGGTGTTCAAAGACGTGGTTTTCAAGCAGGCCGTCATGGTTGATCAGCCATTCGGCACGCCGCCGGGTGCCGGCGATTCGCATATTGCGCACCAGCTTGCGGGCGCCGAAAAACCCCCGGGGAAATTCCCGGCGGTCTCTGGCCGGAAATTTTCGGTTGAGGGGGCCCCACCACGGGCCGCGCTCCAGGATGAGCACCCGCATCCCTTTTTCCGCCAGGCGGGCGGCGCAAACCGATCCGCCAAAGCCGGAGCCGACGACGATGGCGTCAAACGGGCTGGACTGTTTTGGGGCCATATTCGAAAAATCCTTTGAAACGTTTTTCCGGCCATCCCTTGTTCTTTAAGCTTAAAGACAATCCGGGCGGTTTCAAACAGATCTATCATCTCATTACAGGTATCATTTCGGCAAACACAGGCGGGTTAATGGATTTGGCCCGGCAGGAGAATCTGAAATGGTCGGCATTTCGCCCCTCTCTGGATCAAAGCAGGGCGGCCCCGTATCAAAGAATGTGCTTATCAGAAGTGGAATCCGGTCTCGATAAAAGGGCCCTGGAAATCAGCATCGAATTTAAGGGCCCATTCGGTGGAGTCGCCGGTGTCGAATCGATATCCGCCGGCCGCGAACAGGGGCCCCCAGATATCGGCCTTCACCCGGCCGATGAAGCTGTAGAAACTGCTGTCGCTCCAGGATAGCCCCCGGAATTCCCCTTCGAGGGAGAGCCGCTGCAGCGGGCGGAACTGGGCGCCCAGGTAGGCCATGGGCACCGCCAGGGTATCCTGCTCGGTTTCCCGGAGCACGTAAATGGGGGCAAATGTGTCCTGGACCACTTCGGCTTCTGCATCGATGATTTTCGTGTTGATCCCCAGTTCAATGTTGAGGCGGTTGAAGGAGGCCTGCTTCAGCAGGGGGATTCGGTAATAGAGGCCGATGTCATACTGATCGGCGGAAAGCTTTGAATAGAAAGGAATCCCCGGCACCACCGTGATGCCGCCGAAGTCGTAAAAACCATCGGTGACGCTGGTCGCTTCGAACTTCAGGGGGGAGTACATCAGGTAGATGCTGGGCACGGGAAAGGGAAGCTCGATCTTCAGGCGCCCGAAAAATGCGGTTTCATCGTCGTAGCCCAGGGTATCCTCGAGGTCGAACTCGTCATCGGATTTATAGGAGACCACGCCGCTGGGCGACTGCCGCCAGGCGCCGACAGCGACTTCGACGTCCACCAGGGGAAGCGCGTTCAGCGGTGCTGCCAGGCAGATCAGCACGGTCAGGCTGAGGATTAAAAGGAATGCTTTCGTCATTTCGGCATCTCGCCTTCAAGGGTGTATTCAATGGTTTGGGGCCGGCCGCGCCTTTTCAGCTGAATGGACAGCCGGTCGCCGGATCTGAGGCTTTCATAGAACGACATGGCGTCATCTGCGGATTGAATCTGCCTGCCGTTGACACTGGTCACGATGTCGCCGCTCTTGATGCCCATGTCCCGGACCACCGATTTGGGGGCGATATTCGACACGATAAATCCGGCGGGTTTGCCGTCTTCAAAATTCGGCCTGATTTTAACCTCGCTCATGAGTTGATTGATATTTTTGAGGGCATCGTCGATCTGTGAGCGCTTGAGCGCAATCTGCGCCCCCGAGGAGAATCGGGGCGCGGGCGACGGAAGTATCTTTGCCGATACGGGGCTGCTTTGGCGGGAAATAACCTCTTCCTCTACGGTCAGCTTTTCCTTTTTGCCGTTTACATCCAGCACCACATTGTTTCGCAATATTTCGGCTATTCTTGCCTGCTGAATCGTATCCCCCACCTGGTAGAGATTCTGCGTCCGGAGTTTGCGGTCTTCGATCACCGCCCAGGCCAGTCCGGAGGCCAGATCCTTCGGCGACACCGTCCCCCAGAGCTTCAAATTCAAGCGGGTCTGTTCAAGTTTGTCAATGTCGACGGCCGGCTCGGGGATGTTTGAGTCAATCGCCTTTTCGGTTTTAAACAGGTCCCGTGCAACGATGGCGGAATAATCGGCAAACAGCGGGCGGGCGGCGGGCTTCATCTCTGCGGCGGCCGTCGGCTGGACCGAGACGAGTTTAAAATCCAGGTGTTGCAGCCTGGCCTCGACGAAAAGATAGAATACTTTTACGCAGAAGAATACGGCCGCCATGATCAGCAGGAGATTGACGATCTGGATAATTCTTTTTACCACGGGATGACCCTTGTAAAACTGTCAGCTAGGCGGCGTGGAGCGGCAAGATTTGCGCGCAGCAGCTGCCGGGGGAACACCCCCGACACCCGACACCCGACACCCCCCTGGCCCCCCTCAAGGGGGGAATTGGATTGGGGGGGCGCCCCTTTTTGACTCCCCTTTGAGGACACACTCTTTCAACTCCCCTTTGAGGACTCTTTCGATTCCCCTTTGGGGACTTTATCGATTTCCCTTTGGGGGACGCCCCCGACACCCCGACACCCCCCTGGCCCCCCTCAAGGGGGGATTGGATTGGTGGGAGGCCCCTTTTCGACTCCCCTTTGAGGACTCTTTCGATTCCCTCTTGGGGACGCTCCTTTTTGATTCCCCCCTTGAGGGGGGGCAGGGGGGGTGTCGCCGGGGCGAGATGCCATGTGTCGGATTATGAAAATATGGCACTAATGCGACCGGGTGTCAAACGGCCATAAAATACCTGAAAAATCAACAGTTGCATCGAGTATTTCGGATATGCCGGAAAGCCGGCGACTTGACATCGTATCATCTCATCAATATAGATTTGGATAAATCGTCAACCCGTTTAAAAGGATTTTAAGATGCGATTAAAAAAGAATTTCAGCATGATCCTGCTCGGCCTGATGATAATGGGGATCATTTTTCCCTCCTGCAGAAATGATAAAAAGGCCTCGGAAAACAGCGGCAGAAAAGAAATAAATTTTTATGCCGGACGCGATATGGAGCCCATCTACTCCAGCTCCGTTGTCGAAAAGCCGCACAGCTCCTATGTTTTTGAACCGGCTTTGCAGGGGGATATTATCAAGCACGACTTTATCATCAAAAATGATTCCGGCGAGATTCTCAAGCTGACCAAGGCCGAGGGCTGCTGCGGAACGGTGGTTTCGTCATACTCCCAGACCATCGGGCCGGGCATGACCGGGAGAATTTCGGTGCTTCTGCTCACCGATTCCCGGGGCGGCAAGGAGATCAACGGGACCATCCGGGCGGAGACGAATGACCCGGCGCGCCCCGAGATCACCATTGATATTTCGTTGTACGTCAAGGAGTTTGCGGCCTTAAATCCCTACCGCATATGGCTGAAAGGATCGCCGGGGGAGGAAATCGTCAAAAAATCGATCGTCATCCCCAACGAGAATTACCCGTTTAACATTACCGGCATCAAAACCCGAAAGGGCGTGTGGTTTGACTACGACTATAAAGAAATCCGCGAAAACGGCCAAAAAGCCTATGAAATAACCGTCAGGAATACCCGCAAGCAGCCGGGGCCCTACCAGGATGTGCTGTTCGTGCAGACCGACAACAGCGCCCGTCCGGAATTTAAGATCCGGATCGAAGGTCGCATCGGCGAGTGATGCGGATGCTCAATTGGCGATCTGGCCCGCGTTTTTCTGGTAGATATTGAGATCCACCTTCCGCCCGCTGATGGTCATCATCACCAGCACATCGTTGTTGATGAACTTGGCAACATTGTAAATGGTTTTGCCGTAATAATCGACCTCGTTGACAAATTCCCTGTTTTCCTCATCATACTTGTAGGTCTGGGGATTCTCGAAGAAGGTGTAGGTTTTGGCCGTCTCGGAATCCGGATCAAAAACAAGTGTGCCGTCATCCTTTTTTTCAAGCACAAAGCCGTTGTTGTTTTCTTTCCAGTCGTCCACGCTGGTCCAGCCGTCCCCCCAGAACGCCCGGGTATCCTTGTCTCCGGTCTGGACCAGTTCATCAAGCAGCTCAATCTGCTCCACGCTTTCGATCTCCCTGGCGTAAATCTGCTCCTTGATCTCCTCGATGTATTCGGGATGAACGACCGGCGCGGGTTCAGCCGGCTGTTCCAGCGTTTTGAGGCCATCTGCGCCCATTTTTCCGGGAGTTTTTGCGGCCACGGGTTTAAGGGCTGATTCCGATTCCCGAACAGGCCTTTTTTGAAGCGGCGCCTTTTCCTGCCCGGGGCGTATGGCCTTATCCGGTGAAATATCCTTGAGTTCTGATAGGTTATCCTGAATTGACGGATTATCGTACTTTAAGACGAGGATGCCGCCTGCAATCATGACGGCCAATAATACGATGCTGACAATGGCTGTTTTTTTCCCCATTTTTTTACCCTTGCATGTTTTTAAATCAGTTCAGATGATGATGAACCCGTAAAAAGTCCGAAGTTCGTCACTCCGGTGAAAACCGGAGTCTATAACCACCTTAGTTTGTAGTAGATTCCGGCCTCCGCCGGAATGACGAAAGCGTAAAATCCGACTTTTTACGGCTTCATCAAATGGTGATGCGTTATGATTTCGAGGGATACCCCCTGACCACTTCAAGGGGGTATGACACAATTGAAATCCGGGCGCGTTGACATGTTGGCCTAGCAAGCAGGCAGCGCCGGATCAAAAATTGAGAAGCAGTTGTTTAACGATAGAAGTTCTTCTGCACCATCACACCCCAGATCAGGTTGGCCAGTTTTTCCGAGCCGCTGTAGGTGGGATGGATATCATCTGATTTAATGTCTGTTGGGAAAATGAAGTCCCTCGGGTCCGCCACGGCAATTGAAAATCCATTCAAGGTGCTGCCGTAATATTCGCCATAACCGGAAACCGTCCCCGCATACGCGGTGCCGCCGTATGGTGTAAAATCGAACAGGTCAGGGTATGCGTTGTCATAGACATAGTCGATGGCTTCATTTTTCTCAACTTCACTTGCCTTGACATGATAATAGCCCATCCAGACGTGGCTGTCCGAGGGGCCGTAATACATGTCGAGGATCATGTTCCACATCTTGTCATTCACATAGTCCAGCACGTCGAGGCAGCCCGAGGTCAGGGGATCCGTATCGCAATCCGCAGTGCCCTGGAGGATATCGTTCGCGCCGCCGTCCGCAATAACGCTTTTCAGGGAAGACCGGCTTTCAGCTTTGGCCAGCTGGCTGTCGATGGCCGCGATCTTGGCGCCGCTGACCGAGCGGTCTTTGTAGGATTTGCCGGAAAGATACTGCAGGACATCATGAATATCCCCTGAAAGGTCAAACACCGAATCGCCCACGATCTGGACATCCCACTCGTCGGCATAGGGATTGTTGAAATCCCAGCTGCATCCGCCCAGGGCCATCGGTAAAACTGATGTTAAGATCAGTACCATAAATAATTTGAACATTTTCATTGCTGTTTTCCCCCTTTGAAATGGTGGATGATCGACACGTGCCGCTTGCTTCGGCCAACCTTATTATTTTTTTCAATTTTTTGAAAAAGGGATGGTGACTGCGACATGCCTGCCGGCATTCAGGAGGAAGAGCGAAGAATAATTTTCTATTCAGCGAAGAGATGTTTCCAACAGACGTGTCATAAAATCATAAATAATCGGCTTTTCGCTGTTGTCAAAAAATGATGATTTTTTCATAGACTATTCGATAAAATATTAATGGCTTAATGATTTCTGGAAATTGCGTTTCATCTGCGGGTGAAGAGATCTCTCAGTAAAATTCGCCGCATTTTTCCGTTGTCGAGTGCCTGTTCCAGGGCGGCAAGTTCCCCTTCCACCGGACCGAGTGTCCAGCAGTCATCTTCGTCAAGCCGTTCGACGGGCACCCCTTCTTCGTTGAGGGGGCAGATGTCCCGGTATTCGACGATCTCCAGTTCGCCTGTTTCGGTTTCCTGCTCCTCGATCCATCGGAGCGGAAGCCCCTGGGTGCGGCAGACATAAGGGCGGTGTTCGTAAATCCGGCAAATGCCATCGGCATCCAGAAATGCACACTTTCCTTTCGGATGCGGCATTCCCGCTCTCAGCAATTCAGCATGAAAAATCCGGATGACCTCGGCCTCCACTTCAAAGACGGTAATCTCGTCTCTGCAGCAGTCATGACAGGTTTTCCGGCATTTGAGCCGGCCCGCATGTCGTCCTGAAAGCCCGGCCGCACAGGCGTCGACCCGGCGGTGGATCGCTATGACGTTTTCGGGGAAATTTTTGGGAATCATGCTTTGGATGGATTCATAAAAGGATTCCTGCTTGTCCATATGATTGCTACTCCACTAGTCGTTTTGGTGTCATTTCCTCCCCCCTTTCGCAAAGGGGGGTGGGGGGGATTTAAAATATTGGCGTGCCAAAATTCCTCCCTTTTCTAAGATGGATTTAATTTGGATTCCAGGGACTTAATTTGGCAAGCGGTTTAAATAAGTTTTATTTTTTTGTTTCCGTCAGTTCGAACACCCCCCTTGGTCCCCCCTCAAGGGGGGAATAAAAAAGGAGCCCTCGCAGGGGGGAATTAAAAAAGGAATCCCTCCTCGCAGGGGGGAATTAAAAAAGGAGTCCCCCCTCGCAGGAGGGAATAAGAAAAGGAGTTCCCCCCTAAAGTTAGGAATTTGATCGTAAGCCCTAATCCCCCCTTGAGGGGGGAATTAAAGGGGGGTGTACCGGCGGTGGCCGTTACGATCCGAAAACTCCTTGCTGCAAAAACACCGCGCAACGGGGTGGGGCACTTTCAAGAAAGTTCCGGTTTTTCGTGCACGTGCACGATCACGTTCACAGGGGAGACCGAAAGTTCCATCTGTAAAAACATTGAATATGCCGGTCCGCGCCTCTGCTGTCAATGGCAAGACCCTTCAAAAAAGGAAACAGCCCGCTATCTGCTTTTTGAGTGGCCTGCAGAAGCGGTTTTAAAATACAGCCACGGGCTTTCCAATGGGAATCCAGCGCACCCCGAAGATGTCTGCGTATGCGGCTGCGGACCGGGTGAATTCCTTTAAACCAACGCCCCACAGGCTGCGGATGGATTCTTCCGGTCCGGGCAGCGGAGAAAAGAAATGGTCGAAGTGGATGGGGATGAGCACGCGGGCCTTTAGCGGAAGGACAATGTTTTCGATGAGCGACCGGCTGTTTTTTCGGCCGGCGATGCCCAGCAGAACCACATCCGCGCGGATGCCGTCAAACATGCCGGGCAGATATCCCGCGCTGCCGTTGTGCACAAGGGTTCCTGCGGGATGTTCGATGACCAGGGTAAATGTTTCGCCCAGCCGGTACCTTGATGCCGCTGCCGGCGGGATAAGGGGTTTGTCCAGTTGCCCGGGCCAGGGCACGCTGCCGAACAGGGCCGCACCATGCCGGCTTTCCAGAAATTTTATGTCAAAACGCCCCAGCCGGATACGGTCGTCTGCCGCGACAATCCGGATCCGGTCTTCGGCCATCCCGGCGCCGCGGCCGATCCAGGCCGTACTTTGGGACCCCATCAGCACCGCCCCGGTATCTGCCGCAAAAAAGGGCGCGTCCATGGCATGGTCGTAATGGGAATGGCTGACGATCACCGCATCCGCCGATGCACCGCAGGTTTTCTGGCACCAGTGGCCGATCAGGTCTTTTAGGGGTGAAAGCGATACGCCCAGGGCCACTTTTAACAGCCCGGGCCGGCTGACAAAGGGATCGATGAAAAAAGCGGTCTGCCCATCGGTGATGAAGCAGCCGGCCGTGCCCAGCCAGGTGATGCGGACCCCATCGGCCGGAGCAGGGGCATCCGATGACATTATTTTCATTCCGGATTCGATTCTAATTCTGACTCGGGCTGCCGTTGGCGGAATACTGAAGGATGTCCAGGTCGGCGGTATCGGCTTCCGTTTTCTGCCGGCCGAAAACGATGACGCCTTTTCCCGTCAGCGGGTGTTCGCCCTTGTTGATATAGATGGGCCTGGCATCTTCCGGGTAGATATAGGTCCCGTTGGTGCTCTTGTCCTTGAGCATGAAGGTGCCGCTGCGGTTTTCGATGTAGGCGTGGGTCCTGGATATCCAGGAGCATTTGATGCAGATGTCGTTGAACTCCTCGCGCCCCACCGATATCGTGGGGCGCTGTGCATCGATGATGAGCACCTGGCCGCCCCGGACCAGAAACAGGCTGATGCCGGAGGCATCGAATAATCTGCGGGAGTCGAGGACCAGCGTGGTCTGCTGGTCCTCCAGAAGCACTTCATAGAGTTCGATCTCGCCGGTGATATTTTTGGCGGTGATCCTGGAGAGAAATTTCTTGCACCGCAGGGAAGTGCATGAAAGGTGATCAAAGGCCGTCCGGGTGGCCACAATCTGCCGGGGGTTGGCGTAATCCGCCACCCGGGCGGTGACATTGACCACATCACCGAAAATATCGTCATTTTCGATGATAACGGGCCCGTAATGAATTCCGATATGGATGTTGACCGCCGGCATGTCCCGGGTGCCGGGCAGGGCGTCTGCCATGGCGGCCTGCATGGCGGCGGACGCCTCCACCGCATTGTCCGCGGAATCAAAGATGCACAGGACGGCATCTCCAATGGTCTTGACCACCCGGCCATCGAACTGGCCGGTGAGGGTGGAAAGCCGTTTGAGCACCCGGCCGATGATTTCCCGGGCCGACTGGTTTCCCAGTCGTTCATAGAGATTGGAACTCTTGCAAATATCTGCGAACACCACGGCTACGGGTCGGGTCTGGCGTGTCATAGGATCGTCTCCGAAAAAGGGTTTCGAAGAATTGCCAAAGCGCAGGAAAAGCAGAATCGATGCGCGCTATTCTGTGCCTGATTTTTCTTTTTCCCGCACAATACTCATGACATCAAATTCCGAGGATTCGAACCGGGTGTAGAATACCCCATAGTAGTTCAGTGAATACTTCCGGCTTTCCTGGTCCTCGTTCCAGATATCTTCCGCGGTGATCCGGGTGCCCTGGTCGAACTTGTCCGAACGCATGCGGGAATAAGTTTTGGTGCCGATGTTGATGTCGAAGGGCACATTCACTTTTTCGGGGAAATAATAGGCCAGGATGTCATCCTTTTTGACGATCAGCGGTTTGTCAAAATCGACGGTTTTCTCCCCGGCCCTTCGGCATCCACGTGGACCTGCTTGTTGTAGGTGACAATGTATTCCAGCCCCACCGGCCGGAGCAGCTTGACCACAATGTCCGCCGGGCCCGAAAAATAGCCGCCGATGCCGTTGACCTGCCCCCCGCTGGGGATCGGGTTGGCCATGTCGATGATGAACATGCCTTCTTCACCGGCATGCGCCCGTTCGATCAGTTCATTGCCGATGAAGTCTTCCAGTGCCACGTCCGTCAGAAAATTGCGGTTCTCCTGCATCTGCTTCTTCAGATATTCCCGGACGCCGGCGGCGATGTTCTTGATGCGGTCGCTGGACCGGTCTTTTTCCTTTGCGCTGATCTCCAGACGGCGGCTGAGTTCCGTAACTTCGGCCTGCAGGCCCTGGATGGTTTCCTCCTGGGTCTTGATCTGCTGGTCCTTCTGCCGGATGGTGGAATCCTGTTTCTTGATGATGAAATCCTGGTCGGTCATTGTTTTCTGGCAGCCGTCCAGCTGCTGCTGGATGCTGTTGCAGTTGGCGGCGCACCCCGTGCACGCCGCGGCCACGATGAGGGCCAGAAGAATCTTTCGCATGAGAAATCACCTCCGTTTGGGAACAAATTCGATTTGGGTTTCCGATAAGATCTTATCGTTTTGTTTCACAGAGATTGAATAGGTGCCGGTCATAAATCCTTCCACCGGGGCATCTATGGTCACCCCCTTGTTGCCGGACGCGTTGTTTAAGACCACCGGGACCTCGACGGACTGGCCGTTCTGGTTTTCCAGCAGCACGCTGAT
This sequence comes from uncultured delta proteobacterium, assembly GCA_963826785.1. Taxonomy (GTDB): domain Bacteria; phylum Desulfobacterota; class Desulfobacteria; order Desulfobacterales; family Desulfosalsimonadaceae; genus CAWGYD01. The sequence continues at coordinate 183,962 of CAWGYD010000006.1, read as the reverse complement.
GACCGTGTCGGGCTTTGTATTTGCATATTGAATGCACAGGTCAATGCTCTCGCTGGAAACCGGGGCCGAATAGATAATGATGTTCTGGTTTCCGCATCCCTGGGCGGTGGCAAATACCCGGATCACCCGCTGAATTTTTCGAACCAGTTCCGCAAATCTTTCATGATCCGGGGCGATGCCGGCCCCCTGTCGAAGAAGGGCCACCGCATCGGCGTTGCTGCCGGTCCGATCGAGTTGAAGGGCCATCTGTTCGATGCGGACCCTGGCGTCGGCCCTGTCCGGGGCCAGTTTCAGCGCTTCCAGGTAATCTGCTTCCGGGTGGGCCGTTGCGCCGGCATCTCCCCGGGCGATCAGGATGTCATACTGGGCCTGGAACAGATCATCGCTGATCTCCGGGAAATTTCTGGCCGCCTGGGCCAGAAACGCCGGGGGGATGATCTGGCGGTTTTGTTTCTGGCGGTCGACATCGGCCCTGATCTGTGCGGCAACGGCGGTTTTTACATCCGTCAGCTTTTTGGCTCCGTAGCGGGACATGGCCGCATCCATCCGGGAAAAAAGAGCGAAATAGGTGTCGGCCTTTTCCGGCAGGGACGGCAGCTGCTTTATGCGATGCATCATTTCATACAACCCGGTTTTTTCCGCCTGGAGCGCCCGGATGGTCTTTAACATCCGGTCAAATCCGGCGTCTTTGCCCGTGGTCTGCATCGCCTGTTTCAAAATGGCCTCGGCTTCGCTGCTCTTGCCGCTGTCATAGAGCCGGGTGACCTGGTTTTCGATCCGGCTGCGGGCCGGGGCGCCGTCGGGATTCAGGGCCAGGGCCTGGATGTAGAATTCGGCGCTTTTCGCTTCGGGCGCCGAGGCATCGCCCCGGGCCAGTAGAATGTCGTACCGGGCGGCTGCCAGGTCCGGCTTCATCTGCGGGAAGCGGGCGGATATCAGTTCGACAAACTCGATCGGAATGAGCGATTTTTTTTTCTTCAGATCATCGATGTCGGATTTAACCTGGGATGCGATCATGTCCTGCAGCGCATCCATCTGCCGGGAAGTGTTCTGTCCCGATGCGGATTCAATCGAGGCAAAAAGATTCCGGTATGCGGGGATTTTTTCCGCGGTGGTCTTTGCCTGCCGGACCTGCTGCAGCGGCGCACGCACTTCGATTTCAGCGATCCGTTCGGCCGCCCGGGGCTGCCCCGGCTCCAGCACCAGCACCTTGCGGTAATAATTCAGCGCATTTTCATTTTCCGGGGCCGTGTATCTTCCTTGTTCAAAATACATGTCCCCCAGGATCATCCATTCGGCGGCCTTTAGCTCCACGTCTTCCGGTGCGATCAAACGGGCCTTGGCCATGAGTTCGGCGGCATCCGCATATTTTTTCTCCTCCCGGGCGGCTTTGGCCATGTCCCGGTATCGGGAGACGATTTTGGCGATGCCCTCTTTTGCCCCGGGATCTTCCGGGTCAAGAAGCAGGATCTGCCGGTAAAAGGTCAGCGCGTTATCTTCCTCCGGCAGGGTCAGGCGGTCCTGATCGAAGCAGATCTGCGCCTTGATGCGAAAATTTAACTTTTTGAGCCGCAGGTGGTCCGGGGCATATTTCAATCCGGCCTGCACCCAGCGGTCGGCCGACTGGAAGTCCGACTGCGCATAGCGGCTTTTCGCGTTTTCAAACAGCGATTCCACCGTGTTGATCTGCAGCAGCTTGAAAACATTGAAACCGGTGCTCCCGATGGCCTTGTTCTGCAGTCCCAGCAGCGATTCATGATCGGCAATGGAGGGCTTTTCCCGGCCGGTGATTTCCACCTGCTTTTCAATGGCTGCATTCATCAGGCCGAGCACGGCCGATGCATTCTCCGGGTCCACGGAAATAACGGTGTTGTAAATATCTGCGGCATTGGTCAGCTGTCCCGACGCCAGGAACCGGTCGGCTTTGATGATCATTTCATTTTCGACCGCGGGCATTTCCTTCCGGGTTTTCAAAATGTAATCCAGCGCGGAAGCGTAGTCCTTGTTGGAGATGGCCCTGGAGAGCAGCTTCTCGTTGATTCGCCCGGACCGGCCGGTGGCAAATACGCCTTTCCAGCCGGATGCCGCTCCGGTGGATTTCCCGTCTGCGGACCCGTTGCGATTATCCTCCCGGGCCTGGGATCTTTCCAGGAGCTGATGGCCGTCCATTAAATCCACAATGTCCGGCCAGTTGAGCATCACCATTCCGCCCACGATGCTGATGGCGGCCACGGCGATAAAGATCCTCAGCGGGCTGATTTTTTTCTCCGGAACCAGCACCTGGGTGACGGCTGCGAAGGCTTCGGTGGGCGTATCCTTGCCTTCCAGGCGTTCGATGGCGACAATCAGGTCATGGGCGGACTGGAACCGGTCCTCGGGATTTTTGGCCATCAATTTGTCGATGACCGGTTGAAACCGGATCAGGTGGTCCGGCAGCCGGGGAACCGGATCCTTGATGTGCTTCAAGGCCACCGCGATGGCGGAATCGGCATTGTAGGGGGGCGATCCCGTGAGCATTTCGTAAAAGGTCACCCCCAGGCTGTACAGGTCGGTCCGCCAGTCGATTTTCGCGGCGCCCTGGGCCTGCTCCGGGCTCATATAATGGGGGGTGCCGATGCTGGTGCCGTCCAGCGTGTACCCGGTTTCGGCCCTCAGGTCCTTGACGATGCCGAAATCGGTGAGCACCGCCGTGCCGTCCCCGCGGAACATGATATTCTGCGATTTGATATCCCGGTGGATGAACCCCTTGTCGTGGGCGTTTGCCAGGGCAGAGGCGATCTGGCGGGTGATGGCCAGGCTCTGGGTGATGGAAAGCCCGCGTTTGACGTGCTGTTTGAGGTCGCCCCCCTCCAGGTATTCCATGATGATGTAATACTTGTTCGCCAGAACGCCGACATCATAGATGGAGACGATATTGGGGTGGCGGAGCCCGGCCACCACTTTGGCTTCCTTGAGAAAGCGCTTGTCCGCCAGATCATCGGCGTGCGCAGGGGCAATCAGCTTGATGGCCACCGTCCGGTCCAGCAGCTTGTGCCGGGCCAGGTAAACTTCGGCCACGCCGCCGCGGCCGGCCAGTTTGCCGATTTCGTAATTGGGGATTTCAATCATGGGGCAGACTATTCCCGGGTTCGGGACCGGATATCTTAAATCATTGCATCCTTGATCTGTATCCGATGCATTTGAAAAAGGCGCGCAGCCTGGAGATGAATCCGCCGGGCTGCAGCGGCCGGGTATCGATGGGTACGGTATCGTCAGCCTGCGATTTTGCGGGCGCCGTGTCCTTTGCCGAAATCAGGACGGCCGTGATATTGTCTTTTCCGCCATGTTCCAGGGCCGTGTTAATGAGGCGCTCCACTTTTGCCTGCTCGTCTATATCGAGGGCAAGGATATCGGAGATGCCCTGATGGTCGAGTTCCTTGGTGAGCCCGTCGCTGCAGAGCAGGACCTGTTCGCTGCGGTGCCAATCTTTGGTCAGCCGGTCCACGGTGACATCCGGGATGTCCTTTGCCCCCAGCGCCTGAAGCAGGATATCCTGGTAGGGGTGGCGGTCGGATTCCCCGGCGGAGATCACGCCGGTATCCACCAGGTGCTGGACGTAGGAATGATCCCTGGTCAGAAGCTGCAGGTGGCCGCCGTCCCACAAATAAGCCCGGCAGTCCCCCACCCAGGCGATTTCATACCGGTCCTCGATGGCGCTTAATGCCACCACGGTGGTGCCCATGCCCTCGGGGCCTTTGCCTTCCCGGCTGGCCTGCTTGATGGCGTGATGGGCGTTCAGGATGGATTCTTGCAGGCTTATGCCGCCGCAGACCTGTTTGACGATGACCTCCACGGCAATGGCGGAGGCGGTTTCACCGCCTTCATGGCCGCCCATGCCGTCTGCCACGACCCACAACCCCGACTCCGGCACCGTGCGCAGGCAATCCTCATTGTGGGAACGCACATTGCCGACATGGGTTTTGAACCCGAAATTTAATTGATGCATAATCGCGATCTGGCGGACAACGCTTTCTGATTTCCGGCAAAGCAAACGAAGTCGAAGGAAAAATCCATCTTAAGCTTTGCTTTCCGATGATATCCTCACTACAGGCTACATATCGGAAAAATACAAGAAAATGGAATAAATAGCAATCATGTTTATCGATTTCAGGCCCTGTTTTGACTGCAAAAAGGCCTCTGTTTGGGCTTGACATGCCGACGAAATAATGCAATCTACTGAATTATAATATGAAATTATACTACTTGCCTGAGGGGGCATACAGGGGTGGACTATCGGGGGAGGAGAAAAATCGATGAGTGATGAGCAGGTATTGAAAATCGATCTGATGATAAAGGATCATATTATCAAGACGTATGCATTCACCCAGGACAACGTCTTGATCGGCCGCCTTCCCACGGCGGATATTTTCATCGACAACACCGGTATTTCGCGGGAGCATACGCGGCTGGAAAGGACGATTGGCGGCCCCTGGGCGGTAAAAGACCTGGGCAGCACCAACGGCACCTTTTTAAACGATCAGAAGATCAGAGAAGCCACGCTTCATGACAACGATGTCATCAGCATCGGCAAGTTTTCCCTGCGGATGATCCTGGCGGATACGGATGAAGTAAAGCCCAGAAGCGGCCAGATCTCAAGGGAGGACCTGGACGGCACCACCGTTTTGAATACCTCCCAGCTGGCGCGCCTGCGCGAAGGGCTCAAAAACGATGCTCAACCCGCTTCCGAGCCCAGATTTCCACCCATACCGCCGCGGGCCCATTACCCCATGGAAAAGCCGAAACTCCCCATTGGCCAATTCTTTCTCTGGGGCGGCCTCATCCTGGTGCTCGGCATCGTCATCGGCCTGGTCCTGATGCCCTGAGTCCGCCATCCGGAACGCCCACCATCCCTGTTTGATTCCCCCCGATCTGGACGCACTGGATGAAGGGAATGCCGGGCCGCCATCCGGACGCCCTCCCCATCCCTGTTCGATTCCCCCCTCGAGGGGGGCTAAGGGGGGTGTTAGACTTTCCGGTTGCCACAAAATAAAGTCAGATATCCCTCATGACAGCCGGCCGATGTAATCCTCGTATCCGAATTTCCGAACCACCTCATAGGTGTCCGCCCCTGCATTGAACCGGACGATGGCGGGAAGATTGATGCCGTTGAACATGTTGGTTTTCACCATGGTGTAGTGGGCCATGTCCAAAAACACCAGTTTCGATCCGACCTTCAGCGGCGCATCAAAGGAATAGTCGCCGATGACGTCCCCGGCCAGGCAGGAGGGGCCGGCCAGGCGGAAGGTGTGGGGTTTTTCGCCGGGTTCGCCGGCGCCGATCACCCCGGGCCGGTAGGGCATCTCCAGAACATCGGGCATGTGGGTGGCCGCCGACGCATCCAGAATGGCGATGGGCAGGGTATTGTAGACGATGTCCAACACCGTGGCCACCAGGACCCCGGCATTCAAGGCCACCGCTTCCCCCGGCTCAAGATAGATATCCACCCCGTATTTCTCGCTTCAGTCCATTGACCAGTTCAATCAGCAGGTCCACATCATAGTCTTTGCGGGTGATGTGGTGCCCGCCCCCGAGATTCAACCAGGACATCTGCGGCATAAATTCGGCAAACCGGGCCTCAAAGGCCGCCAGGGTGCGCTCCAGGGCGTCGGCATTCTGTTCGCACAAGGTATGGAAATGCAGCCCGGAAATCCCGTCCAAGGACTGTCCCTCAAACTGTTCCCGACCGGATGCCCAGGCGGGAACCCGGCGCCGCGGGATCATAGATCGCCGCCGGGGCTTCGGAATGCTCGGGGTTGACCCGCAGCCCGCAGGCGATGGGTCTTTCTGGATTTTTCCACCATGGGCGAAATCGGCGCCACTGGGCAAAGGAGTTGAAGATCAGGTGATCGGAATAGCGGACGACCGCCGCAAGCATCGGCTTCGCTGTAGGCCGCGCCGAAGGTGTGCACCAATTTGCCGAACATTTCCTTTCCCAGCCGGGCCTCGAAGGGCGACTGAGGCGCAGGTGCCGTCCAGGGTTTTGCGCAGCAGGGGAAAGACGCTGTGCATGGCAAAGGCCTTCAAGGCCAGCAGGATGCGGCAGCCGGTTTCCTGCTTGACCCGGGCCAGCACGGCAAGGTTTTGCTCCAGGGCCTCGTCGCAGACCACGTAGCTGGGGGAGGGGACCCGGTGCGGGTCGAGGTTTAAAGGAAAATTTCGGTCCATGGCAGTCCGTGTTGGTTCAAGGCATCCATAAAGGGGTCGGGGTCGAACTGCTCCATGTTGAACACCCCGGCGCCGCGCCACAGGTTCTTCACCATCATCATGGCCCCGATCATGGCCGGCACGCCGGTGGTGTAGGAGATGGCCTGGGAGCCCACTTCTTTGAAGGCTGCCTGGTGGTCGCAGATGTTGTAGATGTAATAGGTCTTCTCTTTGCCGTCCTTGACCCCCTTGATGTGGCAGCCGATGCAGGTGCGCCCCTTTGTCACCGGGCCCAGGGACCCCGGGTCCGGGAGCAGGGCCTTTAAAAACTGCAGGGGGATGATCTCGCAGCCTTCGAATTTCACCGGGTCGATGCGGGTCATGCCCACGTTTTGGAGCACCTCCAGGTGCTTGAGATAGTTGTCCGAAAAGGTCATCCAGAACCGCGCTCGCCTGATTTCCGGGAAGTGCCGGACCAGGGACTCCAGCTCCTCGTGGTACATCAGGTAGATTTTGCGGGGGCCGATGCCCTCCGGGAAATCGATAGGTCTTGGCCTCCGACAGGGGCTCGGTCTCCACCCAGTCGCCGTTTTCCCAGTATTTGCCCTTGGCGGTCACCTCCCGGATGTTGATTTCCGGATTGAAATTGGTGGCAAAGGGCTGGCCGTGCTCGCCGGCGTTGCAGTCGATGATGTCCAGTTCGTGGATTTCGTCGAAATGGTGCTTTTTGGCATAGGCGGTAAACACGTTGGTCACCCCGGGATCAAACCCGCTGCCCAGCAGGGCCATGAGGTTCTTTGACTTAAACTTGTCCTGGTAGTCCCACTGCCAGCGATATTCGAATTTCGCCTCGTCCGGCGGCTCGTAATTGGCGGTATCCAGGTAATCGACCCCGGCTTCCAGGCAGGCATCCATGATATGCAGGTCCTGGTAGGGCAGGGCCACGTTGATCACCACGTCCGGCTTAAATTTTTGCATCAGCGCAACCGTCTGGGAAACATCGTCCGCATCCACCTGCGCGGTCTCGATGGGCCGGGACAGCTCCGCGGCGATCCGGTCGCATTTTTCCTTCGTCCGGCTGGCCAGGCAGATGTCTGAAAACACCTCCGGGATCTGGGCGCACTTGTGGGTGACCACCTTGCCCACCCCGCCCGCGCCGATAATGAGGACTCTTGCCATGTAAATTCCCCCTGTCTGGTAATCCTTAACAATAAAGGGAGACTCCACCAAACGACTGCAAATTTATGCATTGGCGTCTTGGTGGAAGATTTTTTACTTTGTTGAAAGCACATTTGCAATTAAAAAATAAACATTTCCGCACCATGCGCCAACCCGACAGCTCACTGATCCCCCCATGGGGGAACCCTGCCGCCCTCCCTCCATTTATCCCAAAAATCGGTTGACAAAAGGCAGACATGAACATATGTTTTCTGCATGAAATATTTGAATTGGAATCTGGGGAAAAATGAAATCTTAAAACGCGAAAGAGGGATATCCTTTGAGGAAATCGCATATTTAATCGAGTCTGGCCAGGTAATCGGAATCGAGGAAAATCCAGGGTATCCCGATCAAAGGATGTATGTTTTAGAAATCGACCATTATGCCATCATCGTACCTTACGTGGAAAATGAGGATGAGATATTTTTAAAAACAGCTTTTCCAAGCCGGAAATACACCAAAAAATATGGCTTGAAGGGGGAATAGATGAATAAAATCAAAAAAAAGGCATTTAAGCCAATCGATCAGGAAGAAAAAGACCTGATGGAATCAATTGAACGTGATGAGTGGCAGCCGGTTAAAAATTCTGATCAGGAAAGAAAAAAAGCAATAGAAGCTGCTCGAAATACTTTGAAAAAGGATAAACGAATCAATCTTCGTCTTTCTCAAAAGGATTATCATCGAATCCAGATCAAGGCAATTGAAGAAGGCATACCTTATCAAACACTTATTTCAAGCATTGTGCATAAATATCTGAATGGTTCGTTGGAGCCGAAATCATAAAAATCAAATCCGGATTTCCCCGGTAAGATACGTAACCGCCCTCCCGCCGATCTCCACCCGCTCCCCAAGGTCCCGGCAGACCAGCTCCCCGCCGCGCTTTGAGACCTGCTTCGCCCGCATCTCCTTTTTGGACAGCCGCGCAGACCAGTAGGGGATGAGGGTGGTGTGGGCCGACCCGGTCACCGGGTCTTCGGAAACGCCCACCCGGGGCGCAAAAAACCGGGAGACAAAGTCAACGTCGCTGCCCCGGGCGGAGACGATCACCCCTCGGGAAGGCACCCGGGCAAGCATGCGCCATGTCCGGATTCAGCGCGGCAATCTGCGCCTCGGAATCGAAGACGGCCAGGTAGTCGTCTCTGCCCCGAAAGACTTCCGAGGGCGTTTCCCCCAGCCCGCGGATCAATTCCCCGGGCGGCTCGACCGCAGAAATCGAATCGGCCGGAAAATCCAGATAGAGCACCTCCCCCTCCCGCCGGACATGCAGGGGCCCGCTTTTTGAGGAAAAGGTCACCTTCGGCGCGGCAAAACCGCGATGGTTGAACAGGACATGGGCCGCGGCCAGGGTGGCATGCCCGCACAGGTCCACCTCCACTGCCGGCGTAAACCACCGGATCTGAAGCGCCCCTTCCCGGCCCTCCACAAAAGCGGTTTCAGAGAGGTTGTTTTCCGAGGCAATCGCCTGCATCAGCTCGCTCGAAAGCTTCGATTCGCAAATCACCACGGCCGCCGGATTTCCGGCAAACAGTTTGCCCGTAAACGCATCGATCTGGTAGATGGGAAGATTCATAGGAGTACCTGTTTTTATTTGTTTCAAATAGGATGGCTTGACAAAATACGCCAATGGCGTATCATCCTGTTATGATTTTCATCGAAACTTCCATTTTCACGAAGGAAATTCAAACTCTGATATCCGACGATCATTATCGGATGCTTCAAACTTCATTGATGCTTCGGCCGGATGCCGGAAATCTGATAAAGGGAAGTGGCGGCTTGCGGAAAATTCGTTGGAATCTCCCTGCTCGTGGAAAAGAGGTGCATTGCGAATCATTTATTATTGGGATCCTCCTGAAAAAATTTTCATGCTCTTTCCATATCGGAAGACTGAAAAAGAAGATTTGACGTCGGACCAGCTCAAGCTGCTCCGTAAACTGGTCAGGGAATTATTATCATGAAAAATGAAAAATTTGAAAAATTAGTTCGCCAGCATCAAGGAAGCCGGCGAGATAAAGGCCGGCCGCAAGGCGCCAGGCCGTGTATCTGAAATCAAACCACCTGAAATCAGGGCTGTGAGAGAAAAACTCAATGTGTCCCAGAATGAATTCGCGCTTATGATTGGCGTCAGTGTGCGTACATTACAGAACTGGGAGCAGGGCAGAAGAAAACCCGAAGGCCCGGCCAAGGCCTTGCTGCGAATCGCATCAAAAAACCCCGGCGCTGTTCTTGATGCCTTGCATGTGGAGTAGATTACGCAGGTTCTAAGCCTTCCACAAAAGCGTTTCAGACGAGGTTTGTTTTCCGAGGCAATGGGAAACAACCTTCTCCCGCGGAAAATCCTCTCCCGGCATCCGCGGGCTACCGCGTCAACTTAAAACAGTGTGCATCCGCTTCCGCATGGGACATCTCGGTTTGCGGCAGGCATCTGAGAAACATCTTCAAGCACGGCGCGCCAATCCGGAAGCGAACTTATGTAAAATTTGCAGGCTTATCCCGCACGGACGGCCTACAGAGTAGTGCCCCGCCTGGTAGATAAGTGCTTGTGATCTGATGATATTTATGCTATCAGTCCGGCAAGTTATCAGAACAAATTTGCTCTTTATCATTATCATCACTTTTTCGTTAAACGAAATCACCACGGTTGTTCCAATTCCGGCGAACCATCCGCGGCAGCCGGCGGAAAATCCCTCAAATCCCGCCAGCCTGCCCATGCTACAGGGGCATCACCGCAAAATGCAAGTGTTTATCAGCGATACCCACCTCACCGACGGCACCTCGGGCCGGACCATCCGCCCGGGGGCTTTTGCGCTGTTTTGCGACAACCTGAAAAACCTGGTCAAGACCGTCAACCGGAAAAGCACCGTGTCCGAGCTCAAAATCGTGCTGCTGGGGGATATCTTTGACGTGATCCGGTCCACCCGGTGGCTGGATGGGGCGGTCCGGCCCTGGTCGGACCCCGGCCCGGAGCAGCAGGCCATGGTCACGGCCATCCTGGACGGGATCATCCGGGAAAACAAAAAATCGCTCTCCCACTTGAACGCCCTTCGGGATTTCGCGCAAAAACAGTCGATCAATTTTGAGATGCACTATGTCATCGGCAACCACGACTGGCTGATCAACCGGTATCCGGAAACCAGGCGCCTGGCAGCCGAAGCCCTGGGGATGCCGGATGCCGCAGCCGCCCCGACCTTCCCGGAGGAGATTTTCGACCCGGCTTACCGGACCATCGCCCGGCACGGCGACAGGTACGACGACCTCAACTGCATGGGGAGCCGGGACAGCTCCTCCATCGGCGACGCCATTGTCATCGACCTGTTGAACCGGTTCCCGGAGGAGGCCGGGCGGGCGCTGGACGGCCTTGTGGATAAAGGGGCGGTCACGCCGGGCGGCAGGGCGGAGATCGTGGAAAATCTCAAGGAGATCGACAACGTCCGCCCCCTGCTGGATGTTCCCTGCTGGGTCCTGATGACGCTCAACCGCATCCAAAACGATGCGGCCCGCAAGGCCGTCGAAGCGGTCTGGTGCGCCTGCGTGGATGAATTTTTCAAAATCCCCTTCATCAAACACATGGATGTCCCCTTCCGGCCGGACGCCATCGACAAGCTGCAGATCGCCCTGCACCTTTCCTCCCGGATCTCCAAGCGGCTCCTGGAATCGATCGCGGATTTCAAAACCCGGTATTTCCCGTCGGCCATGGAAGGCGACTATCACCGGCGCGCCCTTGCCGAGCCGAAAGTGCGCTCCGGCGAGGCGGACTGCGTGATATACGGGCACACCCACGACCACCTGATCCTGCCCATGGACCAGGTCCCGGCCGGCCCCGGCGACATCCGGAACCGGATCTACTTCAACACGGGCACCTGGCGCCAGACCTGGAACCGGGTCGCTCTGGATCCGGCCAACCGGGAGTTCATCGGCTGGAAAGTGCTGACCTACATTGCCTTCTACCGCAAGGAGGAGAACAATCAGTACCATTTCGAGGTGTGGAATGGGGCGTTGGGATGATGAAACTGCTTTCTTTCTGGATAACATGCCTGGCTGCGTGATATCTGGCGTAAATCCTTAGAAGAAATTGTTAGAGCAATCAGTACAACTGGAAGGTAGAAGAAATGGCTAGATGCACAGCACCAGTATAGGGCCATCGCTCAGCGAGCGCCGCAGCGAACTGCCCTGCATGCGGTAGCCGCTATGGCCGCTACGGCGGCTACAGCAGCTACGGGTCGTACTCGTCCCCGTCCTACTCCTCGTCGGGAGCAGCGGGGGCGGCCGGAGCAGCGGCGGCGGGTCCGGCAGCAGCGCAAGGCCGCGCTGGTCGCCAGCCGGTTCGTCAGTGTGCTTACACGCCTGACGAGGTGCGGGCACTCACGCCGGTCCGCAACAGCGTCGAGAACCTAGCGAAGCTGCCTGACCTTCGGGATGTCTTCCTATGCCACGCGTGGGACGACCGGCAGGGGGCCGCCAAGGAGCTGCACGATCTGCTGGAGTCACGCGGTGTCTCGGTCTGGTTCAGCGAGAAGGACGTTGGCCTCGGCGTGCCGTTGCTCCGCGCAATCGACAAGGGCTTGGCGAACTCGCAAGTCGGGATCGTGCTGGTGACCCCTGCGCTGCTGCGCCGCCTTCCAGCAGAGGGCATCGCTGACAAAGAACTTTCGGCACTCCTCGCGCGTGAGCGGCTCGTTCCCATTCGTGCACGGGACGACGTATGAAGCTCTCCGCGAAGTCAGCCCCCTGCTCGGCCTCGCGAAGCGGCCTGAGCACTGCAGAAGAGTCGATGGCAGACGTCGCGGCCAAGCTCGCCGAGCTGGTTGCGCTCTAACCATAAGCGCAGGACGCAAAACAGCATGCGCCTGTGATTTTAGTGTTCGGCGATAAAGGCATATGAGAATATTCAGCATCAAAGAAGACGGCAAATTTGAGGAGTTCTCTCAAACCCATTTCCATGTCGACCATGAGGAATCGATATTAGAAAATTGGCTTGAAAGTAACGCCGACGATATTCTTGAAGACGGCAAACTCCTCATTATTGGCCGGCAGGTCACAACAAATCTTGGGAGTATAATCGATCTTTTAGGAATTGACAGGGAAGGAAATACTGTCGTTATCGAATTGAAACGGGACAGAACCCCTCGTGACACTTTGGCCCAGGCATTGGAATATGCATCATTTGTGGAGGAACTTGACACCGATCAGTTAGAAGAAATTCTCCAGCGTTATGTAAGTGACGAGGCACTAAACCTTGCCAGCTATCATAGAAATTATTTTGAACTCACTTCAGATGAAGCTGTTTCCTTCAATAAAGAGCAGCGTATTGTCCTCGTTGGCCAACGAGTCACTGGAGAAATTCGACAAACGGCATCTTTCCTACGCAGAAAAGGCATGAGAGTCACATGCCTTGAGTTTTCTTATTTTCAGGCGAATGGAGGCAAGCATCTTTTTCCTATGACATTGTAGTTGGGAAAGAACCAACAAAAATAAAACAAATAACCTCCGGGGCCTTGCCGATTGTCTCGCAAGATTCATTCATGGAGTCTTTGGACACGAACGGCAAAGAAGTTTTCGGCCAACTGCTCAAGTTTGCAGCAGAGAAATCATTTCCCCTTCACTGGGGGACAAAGGGTTTCTCACTGAACGTTGACAAAAATGGTGTACATGTCGCCATTTGCTACGGCTATCCGCCAAAAGCAGTTTTCAAACAGTCAGTTTACACGGCCCTTATCGGTAGAGGCGGGCTCCTGAGTAAATTGGACGTCCCAGAATCAGAAATGAATGTACTTTGGCAAGAGGCGCAGGCAACAGGTCTATTTCAACCGGCAGGCAGAGAACTCAAAGCTTTGATAAACCGCAAGTTCAACAACATAGAAATTCAAATACTTATTGGCTGGATGGAGAAGGTGGCAACAGCCATTGAAAGCCATGAATTAAAATAAACGGCTGACGCCGAACCTCTATATGGCGGTTCACTTGACGCCGAGAAGCGTGGCGGCCCTGACGCGGCAAGCTCAGTGGCGGCGCAGGTAACCTTGGTCGTTAGCCCGGACAAGCATAATACTATTCATCGAATATCTATGAGAATGAACATTGGAATTCAATCGTTTCTTATGGACTTTGTATCGCGATTCTAAAGACGGTCACTCGGCTATTGAACGTGACCTATCCGGCCACTTGGCTTCCGCTTCTGGAGTTCCTCAGACAGATACATTCCAGATGTTTTTCTGTGAAGAGTCGAACGGGAAGGCTGAGGAAAATGGAATTTGTGGACGAGAAGAAGTTGATTTGCGCGGGATGATCAGAGACTACGCAGGTGATCATACTATTACAGATTTGAATGATGGGGAAAACCTTTTTACCGAAATTGCGGATGTCGGATTGGAGTGGCCCTTTGCCGCTGAAGGCAAGCATTTTGTGAGAGTGTTTGCTGGAGGGCAACCCGACTCAACAGGTTACAGTGAAGTTTTTCGCGCAATAGACATTGTGTCCGCGGGGCTACATGACGCTCACCCTGAGATCTTCGCCCCCTATTTTTTTTCAAGGCGGTTCGACGAGTTCGTGAAAATTTGTGAATGTTTTGACATCACACTTCCGGATATCCCAGGCAAGCTGCAGAAACGTGCTCGCGCGCTCTACTATCTGGCCGTCAATCGCGCACTTTATAAATTCCGTAAGCGTCACCAGCTTTCGCCACAAGAACTCAATGCCTTTCTATATGATTTCGCTCCTAAGTATCTTGCAATTCACAGCAGTAATCCATTGCCGTTACCATCCCGCGTATGGTTTTTATTGGCGGCGTGGGGAATGATGATTTCGAGTACCTTGATACGATATCAGAAAAATCCGTGAGCTTTTGGCAAGGCAGCCTTGAAACTCGCCGGGGAGATATCGTTTTAATGTGGTGCGCTTCGCCAAGAAGTTCTCTTCATTCTATTTGGCGCGCTTTGGATAACGGTTTTAACGATCCCTTTTTTTATTTCTATTCGGCAATTCGTGTTGGCCATCCCGTAAGGATCGTTCCTATTCCATTTAAGGAGTTTCGTAACCATCCAGTACTCGGACAAAAATCTGTCGTTCGAGCTCATTTCCAAGGGGCAAGCGGCACACCGTTTTCCACCGAGGAATATACTGCGATATGCGCTTTGTTACGTTCCAAGGATTTCGATTGCTCACTGCTGCCTTTGGCACCTGCTGCGGAAGAATTACCGGATATTGATTTGGAAAACGAACGTGCTGTTGAGCAGATGCTCGTTGAACCATTACTAAAACGCCTTGGCTTTGAGGAGAATGATTGGATTCGTCAGTTCCCAGTAGAATGGGTCGCGGGGAACGCAATTTCCCTGACTATGTATTGGGAGGTGACCCGCACCCTGGTGAAGAAAAGGCTGTTGCAATTATAGAATGCAAACTTGAAATATTCACGAAGAAGGAACTAAGGGAAGCCTTCATTCAAGCCAAGTCTTACGCACTGCGGCTTCAGTCAACGGTGCTGGCGCTTGCAGCGAGGCGTGGGCTGTGGATATTCCGTCGCAGGGACGATGGATTCTCCCTCGATCATTTCATATTTAAGACGTGGAAGGAGCTATCTCATCCAGATGTGCTTCACGAAATTTCGCTCACCTTGGGCAAACGAGCTATCGAAACTTGGAAGACAAACGGAAATCAATTCCGTAAAAAAAAGATGCGGTATAGTGAAAGCCGAAATGCCAGCAAAATATTCGCTTGAATTCGTCGGAAGACACACTGTCGGGGGACAGCATACCTATTGTAAGAAAAAAAATTTGGCCTGCCAAAATAAAATCGTGGCACGGACTTAGAAAATTTTCGACGTACGATCATTGAGTATTTGAAAACCGACACTGCTGATGGAACCACTCCCTGCAGAGTGGATTCTTAATCCTGCTGAGAATAGGCCAATAAATTGGTGAATGATGTAAAATCCCAAAAGGAAGGAGAGTCACATGGCGAGTGCTCCGAAGAAAGTTCTTAATCGCTTTACGAGTAATCTTCCAAAATTTCAGAAAATCGTCCAGCTCGCAAAAGATCGGGATGTCAATGAGTCAGATACTGTATCTGTTATAAACGATATTTTCGGGGATATTTTCGGATACGACAAATATCTTGAAGTCACGAGTGAGCTGGCAATCAGAGGAACATACTGTGATTTGGCTGTGAAGGTAGAAGATAAAACTCAGTTCCTGATCGAAGCAAAAGCTATTGGGATTGACCTGAAAGATGCCCACGTAAAGCAGGCAATAGATTACGGGGCAAATAAAGGCGTTCAGTGGGTAATTCTTACAAACGGCCTTGAATGGCGGATTTATCGTATTCGTTTCGAAAAGCCGATAAATCATGATCTTGTATGCAGTTTTGATTTTTCGAAATTAAACCCTAAGGACCCAAAAGATATTGAATGTCTCTTCATGCTATCAAAAGAAGGCTTATGCAAAAATGTCCGCGAGGATTTCTATGAAAAGGTTCAAAACATTAATCGTTATGTGATCGGAAACTTGATTTTAAGCGAACCCGTTCTTAACCTACTTCGACGCGAAATCCGGCGCCTTGCGGAGGGGGTCAAGGTGGAAACTTCTGATATTGAACAAATCATTCGGACAGAAGTCCTAAAACGTGAGTTGGTTGAAGGGGAAGAAGCAGATGCAGCCAAAGCAAAGGTGAAGAAATTTTAT
The DNA here is from genome assembly GCA_963826785.1 of uncultured delta proteobacterium. Taxonomy (GTDB): domain Bacteria; phylum Desulfobacterota; class Desulfobacteria; order Desulfobacterales; family Desulfosalsimonadaceae; genus CAWGYD01. The sequence goes on along the minus strand of CAWGYD010000006.1, from coordinate 167,889 downwards.
CGAAAGTCAGCCCCCGGAAAACAAAGGAAATGAATTGAGATTAGCAGAAATTTTCAGTGCATTGCCATTCGGCTATTTATAATGGAGGGGAGGAAAAAATGAATCGTGCCGGAATAACCGCCATCGGAATCGGGATCATCTGTTCGGCAGTCCTGCTGCTCCTGGCCGGATGCGTATATTCCCCCAAGCTGGGTCCCCTGGCCGAAAAAGAGGCGGCGGACCGGCCGATCCTGATTTGCGATGCGGCCGTGTTCACGGGCGACCCGGACGCGGCGGTGATGGAAGGGGTTGATATTCTCATCGAAGACGGCCGGATCACGTCCATTGGAGATATGAATCCATCGGATTTCGATGCCCGGGTGATTGATGCGGCCGGCAGGATGGTGATCCCGGGGTTGATCGATGCCCACATCCATATCACCTCATCGGGGTGCGCCCCCTGGGACCCGGTCCTGCCCAATGACCACCTGGTCCGCAGAAATCTCTCCTCCTACCTGTTTGCGGGGATCACCACCGTCTACGACATGGGCGGATCACTCCTTGACCTGGAAAAACTCAAATCCGACATCGAGGCGGAGCAGAAAATCAATCCCCGGTTCTTCTATGCGGGGAAGATGTTCACCCGGAAAGGGGGGCACCCCGACCGGTTGTTAAGGGAGATCATCCCCTGGCCCATGGATACCATCATCATCGGCAAGGTCTGCCACCTGATCGAGGAACCGGCCGACGCGGGCCCCGCGATATTGGAAAACAAGGCCCATGGCGCCACCCTGACCAAGATCATGGTGGATCAGATTCCCTTGGGCATCCCGTGCCTTTACGAAGATCTGATTGCCGAAATCGTAAAAGAATCGGAAAAAGCGGGGCTGACGGTCTGCTCCCATGTGGGCTCCGAATCGGACCTGCTCACCGGACTGGATGCCGGGGTGCGGTTTTTCGCCCATGCCCCCTACCGGTCATCCGTGTCCAATGCCACCATTTTGAAAATGGCAGACCAAAATGCGGTGGTGATCCCCACCCTGGTGGCGTTTGAAAATTCGGTGGATTTTTTCGGCGATACACTGACCTTTACCGAAATGGAGCATCAGATCATCGATCCGCACATTCTCGACGCCTACGTCAACATGCCCGAAGGCGCCCTGGACAGGGATGATCCCCAGCTGAACAGCTGGATACATGACGTGGTGATCTACCGGGAGATGAAATATGATACGGTCCGCCGGATGAAGTCGGCCGGGATCACCATCATCGCGGGAAGCGACAGCCCCAATGTGGGCACGGTGGCCGGCGGTTCCCTGCACACGGAAATGCGCCTGCTGGTGGAAAAATGCGGGTTTACGCCGGCAGAAGCCGTGGCCGCGGCCACTTCGGTATCCGGGGACCACCTGGCGGTGCTGACCGGGGAGAAAGGGCTCGGCCGCATCGCCGAAGGCGGACCCGCCGACCTGGTGATCTTAAACGGCGATTTCAGAGAAGACATTGACCGCACGCAAGATATCCATACCGTGATCAGCAGCGGCCGGATCGTGGCGAGAAAGGCCGGAGAATAGATAAATCTATGAGCACATTGAATGGACCGTAAAAAATATGAAGTGAACATTCTTACCTCCGATAGCGATGAACGCATTGCTATCGAAGAAACTGATTTCTGGAAGGAAATGCAGTCAAACAGGATCGGCAACCTTCTTTCCGCCGCCCGGCTCAAGGCGAACCTGTCACAATCTCAACTTGCCGAACAGCTTGGGATTCGGCAAAATATGATCAGTGATTATGAACGGGGTAAACGCAGACTTATACCTGATATGGCAAACCGGATTGCCGAAGCGCTTAACATCAAAGTCGCGAGAATTTCATAATGCATGCTATGAATGTCCGGGCGGAGGAGATTTCTATCTATTCGTTCGTGCGGCATTCAGAGGTTGGATTTGTGATAATTCCTTACTATATCGCTGTGCTGATTCCCAAAGATCCCATGAATGCTGCATATTCAACCAGAATTCGGGTGAATTGCCAAAAAGACGTGACAATCTGAGCGCCATAGCAGGACTGATAGCGCGTCGTTCTCTTAAAATTTCATTTATGGTTTGGCGTGATACGCCTAAAGCCTCTGCCATTGAGGCTGTGTTAAGACCATAGTCCGGCATGAAATCTTCTCTGAGCATTTCACCGGGATGAGTCGGTCTGATTTCTCGCTTTATTGTATTGGGGATGGCCATGGTTTCAATCCTTAATGGTAATCGGCTATTTCAACATCGTAAGCATCGCCTTCGATGAAACGGAAACAAATTCGCCACTGGTCATTTATCGATATGGAATACTGCCCGTCTCTATCGCCTTTTAGCGCATGGAGCCTGTTGCTGGGAGGCACCAAAAGGTCATTTATGTCACTTGCAAAATGGATAGATTCTAAACGCCTTATTGCCCTTCTCAATAAATCGGAAGGTATGCGTTTTGATTTGCCGGAAACGAATAATTTTTGGGTTTCTTTATCAGCAAACGTTTTTATCATAGATGCACTGTAAACAATCACGTGACAGTTGTCAAGCGGATAAAATGTATTTGATATTGGATGTATAAATGCAGGTCTATACATATTCAGAGGCCAGACAAAAGCTGGCCCTGGTGCTTGAGCAGGCGGAAAGCACCGGAAAAGTACTGATTCGAAGAAAAGACGGCCGAACTTTTGCATTGGTTCCGGAGGAGAATAATATGGCTTCTCCGCTCGATGTGCCGTCCATCAAGGCGAAAATTACAACAAAAGAAATTGTGGATATTATCAGAAAAGGAAGAGAACGGTAGGCAGACTTTCAAGGCGAAGACAGTATGCAATTATTCCCGCTTACTCCCTGTTCTCCTTCGCAATGGTTTTGACCATCTCTTTTGCCGTCTCAAACGGTGTTGCCCTTTCATAGCGGTAAAGCTTGAGGGTTTCCTGGGGGCAGGCGAGTGTGCAGACGCCGCAGCCGATGCATTTTTCCGGGTCGACCACGGATCGTTCCTGGGCCTCGTCGATGGAGAGCGCCCCGAACCAGCATCTGTCCACGCAGATGCCGCAGGCGGCGCAGTCATCGCCGGACCGGGGGATGAAATTCGACGGCAGAATGGCCGACATGTTGTCCCACCGGGTCCGGCCCCGCAATTGCGAGCAGCAGCAGCCGCAGCACATGCAGATAATCGATACGCCGTCCATGGCGTTGTCGGTCTGGCCCACCAGTCCCTTTTCCTGCATCTCATCGAAGTAGGCCACGGCCTCCTCCCGGGTGACCCGCCTGGCCCAGGCCCAGCATTTCGAAATGGAGGGCGATGGGCCCCATCATGATGCAGCTGGCCACCGGGTTTTTGTCCCTGCATTCGCGGATGTTCATTTTTTCGGTCGCGGGTGCGGCACGGGCAGGGGACCAGCGCCATTTCCGCCGGCGCCCGGTTCATGATCAGGTCATGCGCCTCTTCGGAGGAGAGGACTTTCTGCTCCGGTTCAATGGCGGCTTCCACCGGGATGGTTCGAAACACCGGGGTCCCTTTTTTGGAGCCTTCGTAGTACCGGTAATATTCGTCCCTGATGAAAAAATCCTGGTACAGGGCTGCCGCCTGAAGGTCGTTTTCTTTGATCTCCGGGTAAAAGGTGTGATTGTTGACCAGAAGCGGCATGGGCGGCAGCGAAAACCAGTCGCCCATCCCGATCAGCCCGTTTCGCCGGTGCACGGCATCCAGCACCGCCTGGACAGCATCGGCCGGTTTGCCGGCGGCCGCGGCGATCTCCCCGGTGGTGGTGAACTGACCGGGGCGCTTCATGTGCTGCACCAGTTCAGCCTCTTCCGGCGCATACACCAGGGCGAGGTATTTTAAAAAAGACGGGTGCGGATTGCCCTCGGCGTCTTTGGGGGCGGTCATGAAGTATTCCTCTATTTTTTCCCAGATTTTCAAATAGGCAGGGTTGTCCATGGTTTATCCTTTATCAGTGAGATTCTTCCGAACAATTTGACCCGGTTCAACAGCCATTCACGGATGAGCGCCCTGGTCTTTTCATTATAGCCGCGCTCCCAGACGGATTCAACAACCGCCCCCCCATTGCCGTCAATGCAGTATCCCGTCCGCAGCAACTACGGCATCAGCAGCCAGAAAGCATCAGTGAACGGCCCGGAATCGGAAAAAGCGGATTCTGAAGCATCTGGAAAGCCATGGCCAGGCCCGTCATGATCGGGATATGGCGGGCGGCCGTCTGATTTCATGATTGCCCGACAGTATCCGGTTCACGGTTTCGAGCATGACGGTCAGGGGATACGGTTTCTGGAGAAAATGAAAGTGTTTTTGGGCGATGGTGTCCGGACGGGATTTTTCTTCGGTGTAGCCGGAAGAGAGCAGGACCTTTATTTCCGGGTTCCGGCCGGTAATTTTGACGGCAAATTCCATGCCGTTGCCGTCCGGCAGGATGACGTCGCTGAAGAGCAGGTCGAAATTTTCGTCTTCCTGCGCCATCAGGGCCTCGGCTTCGCGCAGGGTTGCCGCCTCCCGCACAATGTAGCCGCTTTCAGTCAATGCGATGTTCACCACTTCCCGGACTTCCGGCTGGTCCTCGATCAACAGGACCCGCTGCTGGTTTCCCGCATAAGGGCACGTTTCAATCCCCGTTTCCCCACCGGCATCGGATTGGATATCTGATGCGGCGCCCGCTGAGACCGGCAGGTAAATGTTGAATGCGGTTCCTCTGCCCGGTTCGCTGTAAACATTGATCCAGCCCTGATGCTGTTTGACCACGCCGTACACCACGGACAGCCCCAGCCCGGTCCCCTGGCCGAGGGCTTTGTTGGAAAAAAATGGATCAAATATTTTTTCTAAGGTGGGGTTGTCCATTCCCGAACCGGTGTCTTCAACCGTCAGACGGACGAATTCTCCGGCCGCGGCATCCGAGATCCTTTGTGCAACAGCCGCATCAATGACGACGTTGTCCGTTTTCAGGTACAAACAGCCGCCGTCGGGCATGGCATCCCGGGCATTGACGGCAAGATTCATGATCACCTGCTCCATTTGCCCGAAGTCCGCTTTGACCGGCTTCAAATCAGGAGACAGACGGGTGATCAGCTGGATATTTTCTCCGATGAGCCTTTTCAGCATCATCTCGATGACCGGAACCACCCTGTTTAAATTTATGGGCGTCATCTCCAGCATCTGAACCCTCCCGAAGGCCAGCAGCTGCCGGGTCAGCGCGGCGGAAGATTCAGCGGCATGCCTGATGTGGGCGAGATTCTTTTTCAGGCTTTCCGGCCGATCCATCTTCATCTGGATCAGGTCGATGGACCCCAGGATGGTGGTGAGATAATTGTTGAAGTCATGGGCAATTCCGCCGGCCAGCGTGCCGATGGCTTCCAGTTTCTGGCTCTGGAGCAGCTGGGTCTGGGCCAGTTCTTTTTCCTTTTCCGCTTTTTTGAGATCCGTGACATCGGTCACGATTCCCAGAAATCCGGCAAATTCGCCATCCGCGTCATAAATGGGCTTCGGGGAAACAATGGTGGAAATCGCCCGGCCGTTTTTGCCCAGCACATCCACTTCAAATACATGGCGATCCCGGTCCGTCCAGTTGGAGACTTCTTCTTCGAGTTTCTCCTGGTTTTGATCATCGAGAAAATCGATGGCCGGCCGGCCGATGATTTCCTCCGCCGCATAACCGGTCATCCGGCAGAGGGCGGGGTTGACAAAGGCGATGTGCAGCTCCGGATCGATGATGGCCAGGCCGTCATTCATGGTTTCGATGAGCTTCTGGTACTGCACCTGCTGTTTCCGCGCCTGTTTTTCCGCTTCCAGGGCCGCTTCGAAGAAAATGGCATTTTCCAGGCAGTTGGCGGCCTGGGTCGATAGCAGCGTGATCATTTCAAGCCGGTCCGGGGTAAAGGCATTGGGGGTAAGATTGTTTTCCAGGTAGATCAGGCCGATGGTGCGCCGCTGGCGGATGAGCGGCAGGCAGAGCACCGAGCGGATCCTGTGTTGCCGGATGTAGGCATCCCGGGAAAAGCGGTCATTTTCCAGGGCATCGTCCAATACCAGGGGCGCCCCGGTCCTTTTTGCGTAATTGATGACGCCGGTGCAGAGATCTTCGCTTTCTTCAACGGGAATGGACTGCAGGACGTCGATTTCGTCTGTTTTGGCAACAGATCTGGCATCCACCACCAGCCGGCCCTCCCGGTCCAGGACCAGCAGGGCTTTTTCCGCACCGGAATTTTCCATGATCAAATGCATCAGGATGATCAGCAGCTTATCGAGATGAATTTCACTGGAGATGGCCTGCGATATTTTGATCATGGCCGACAGATCGAACCGGTCACCCTTGGACAAACCCTTTGATGGCGCTTCATCCCGGATTTCGTCAACCGCAGAGGGCTCAAGGGGCGCCGGCAGAAGCGCCTGGTAGTTTTCTTCCAGGTGCCGCACCTTGGCGTGGGCTCCCCAGTCCGCATACAAACTGCGGGCCTGAGTCATGCAGGCACCGGCAAATTCCGCGATGCCGCGATCGAGATAAAATCGAGCCATGCATTCGCAGGCAAGCGCGGCTTCCTGGAAAAACCCGTTTTTCCGGGCACCCTCGATGGCGCGTTTATACAGCTCGACGGCCCGCCGGTCCCGCCTTTTGATCCGGGCGATCTCGGCCTCCACCAGATGATACTTGTGCAGGTAGTTTTCCGGGCAGTGACCGGCCCACTTTTTCATTTTTTTCTGGTTTCGCGCCGCGCGCAGCAGGGCTTTCACCTTTGATATCCGGCCCCCCGGCCCGGCTGAGCGGAGCCGGGCCAGGGAATCATAAAAAAAAGCGGCGGGATAGAAGAAGATGCCCCGGGCCCCGTCAATATATTTCATCATCTGCTCCGACATGCGGCAGGCCTGATCATCATCGCCGAACAGGTAGTTCAAGATGAGTTTGTTCACATAGAAATGAAAAAGGCATGTCTTGTCATTGGCGGCCAGATGGATGTCCAGCATCTTTTCTTCATCATAGGATTCCCCCGAAAGCCTCCCCGGCAAAAGGCCATGTCCCTGAAGGTTCAAGACGACCTGATGAAGGATCTGCACCAGGTGCATGTCGGATACCTGGCCGAGTTTTTTCAAGCTTTCCTTGCTTTTGCGAAGCTCCGCATCCATTTCGGGAAGCGGGGTGCCGATGAGGTAGAGATTGTCATCCTTGACCATCAGGTTATGGCCGGCAAACTCCAGGTCGCCCTGCTGCAGCCCGCTGAAATATCCTTCTGTGAGGCCGGGTATCTTTTCGGGGGCATGCTCCTTCCAGTGCTGGATAAAGGTGTTGAACACCATCAGGGTGCGCGCCTTGTATTTCGGGTTGTCCATCCGCTTCAGCAGTTCAAGCGCCATCATGCCGTAACTGTAGCCCTCATCGATGTCGCCGAGGGCACACAGCATGAACCCGTACCCGGCATACACATAGGGCGAAAAATCGGTGTTGCCGTGGCTTGAAAAGGTCCGCATCAGCCGGAAAACAATGAGGGGCAGCAGATTCGGAGTCGTCCAGAAGGCCGTGGAGGTGAGGGTCGCCATCAGGTCCACCTGGGCCTGGATGGCCGGATTTTCATTCATCGGCAGATCCAGAAAATCTTCCGGCGATTTCCCCCTGAGATATCGCTTTATCCGCAAAAACGCCAACAGCACATGCAGTTTGGTGGGCCGGCCGGGAAAGATAACCCCCAATGAATTCAACACCGACAATCCTGATCGGATGACGCTGTGGAGCTTGTTTCGGGCCATCAGGCTGTGCAGCAAGACGATGCGGGCGGGGATCGTATCATTGATGGTCCGGGCACGCCGGATAATTTCATCCGTATACCGGTCCATTTCATCGTAATCGGTATTGAGATAAGCGGCCTCGGCGCAACCGCTATACAGGGCCAGCATCAGGTCGTAGTCGGTCTGCCAGCCGGATCCGGCATCTCCGTTCGATTGGTGGTCTTTTTCAATAAACCCGAGGCCGGCTTTAAAATACTGATAGGCGGATTCAAACGCCCCCGAGGCAATGGCCTTTTCACCGGCCCGTCGGTTCAGGTCCGCTGCACGGCATTGTTCGGAAACGGACGTGATTGAATCACGTGCCATGTTGAAGTGATTGACGATGTCCTCAATGGCTTCATCCAGTTGGGCCGGGGGGGTATTTTCAAGCATATACCGGCCGATGCGATGATGCATCCGGATCTTTTCGTCCGGGGAAATCAACTGGTAAATCCCTTCCCTGATCCGGTCATGGGTAAACACACCGGTGCCTGCCTCAAAAAAGACCATTCCCCTGTCGGCCGCAATGGTGATCTCCGCAACCGCCGCTTCCAGTGTGCGGCTTGCGATGGCGGTGACCGCTTCCAGATTGAAGCGATTGCCGCAACAGGCGCAGATTTTCAATGTTTCCCGGATGGCATCCGGCAGGGAAGCGACTTTCGCCGCGATGAAATCGACCACGTTGTCGGTGACCCGGATATCGGCGACCTTTCCGGGATCCCACATCCATCCGGATTCCGGATTCAGCATCAAAACGTTCTTTTCATAGAGCATCTTGATAAACTGCCGGATGAAAAAGGGATTGCCGCCGGTTTTCCGGCAAATCATTTCGGCAAACCCGAAAGATGACGGGTCTTCTCGCTTCAACAGGCCGGTCACCATCTGGTGGACATTTGGCACCGGCAGCGGCGGAAGCACAACGGTATTGACCACCGCCCCCTGTTGATGCATTTCGTTCATCCAGTGGATCAGCGGATGCAAAAGATCGAGGCCATTGTCCCGATATGCGCCGATGATGAGAAGACATTGAATTTCCGGCTCAACAGAAAGCATCCGGATGAAGCCGAGGCTTGCGGCATCCGCCCATTGCAGATCATCGACAAAAATGATCAGGGGATGCTGCCGGGTGGCGCAGACGTTGACAAATTCCTTAAAGATATAGCTGACACGGTGATGGGTAAGGTCCGTCCCGGTGGGCGCAAGGTTCGGCTGCGGGCCGATGATGTGGGAAAACGCGGGAACCAGGTCAGTAATCATCCGGCTGCCGGCCCCGACGGCCTGGAGAATGGCCGTTTTCCAGGCTTGGATGTGCGCATCGGGTTCGCAGAGGATTTTCTGGGCCAGGTTTTCGAGCGCCTGGATAATGGGATAATAGGGGATATCCTGCTTATCGCGTTCCGCTTTCCCGGAGATAAAATTCGCCCGCCGGGCCACGACTGATTTCTGTATTTCATTGATCAACGTCGATTTTCCGATGCCGGGCGGGCCCGCCACCAGAAATACTTCATTGCCGCCCCTTGCCGCACGGTCGAATGCATCGATGAGCATCCGCATTTCCACTTCCCGGCCAAACAGCTTTTCCGGCAGATGCAGACCCGGTGCGATATCCCGTGATCCAATGACGAAGCGCCCGATGCTGCCGTTCTCGGTGATTTGCCGCGCGCATTCCATAAAATCGTGCATCACGCCGTAGCTGCTCTGATACCGGTCCTCAACCGTCTTTGATATCAGCTTCATGACAATATCCGAGAGGGTTTCGGCAACAGCCGGGTTTTTTTCCACCGGCGGCGGGGGCATGATGGCGATCTGGGCGTGAATGATTTCAACCGGGTCCTCGGATGCGAAGGGGACGACCCCGGTGAGCAGCTCATAACAGAGGATTCCCAGGGAATAAAGATCCGCCCGGTAGTCCACCGAGCGGTTCATCCGGCCGGTCTGTTCCGGCGCCATGTACGGAAGGACGGTTTTGATGACGGCCTGATCATATATATCCTCATGGATCCGATTGATCAGGCCTGAAACACCGAATCCGGTGATTTTGATCAAATCCTTGGATTCATCGTATAAAACGGCATTCGGGGTAATGGACTGATGGGTGATTCCCCGGCCATGGATGTCGCCCAGGGTCCGGCTCAGGACCACGGCAACCCGGAGAAACTCATCCATGTCGATTTCGCCCGGCGCAAGGCCGGCATAGAGGGGGGAGCCTGCGAAAGGTTCGGTTACAATGGCGAGGAAAGTCTGATGCTCAAATATGTCGTAGATGGAAACGACATGGGGATGATCAAGCGCTTTGATCCGCTCATAGGCCTGTTTGATTCGCGCTTTCTCCAGCGCAGATATACCGGAAACATCGACAACTTCGATATAAACGGCTTTTTCTGAGACATTCTGGTGCGCCAGGTAAAAAGTGGAGCAAAAGCGTCTGTTGATCTCTTTTTCCAGCCGGAAGTCTCGAATGGATTTCATAAATCACCGCGTTATTCATCATGCGCAGATACACCTGAAGGATCTTACATAATATCCCGGTAAAATGGAAACAGAAACCGATCATTGCCGAAAAGGGGAAACCCGATGCCCCGGCCCCACGATGCACCGAAGTCCTAAAACACGATTAAACGCGGGCGAAAAACCCCGTATATTTGACAAAATGGGCCGGCAGGGTGATAACGATGGTGCAGCCGGGGCCGGGGTTGTTTTCCGCCCAGACTGTTCCGCCCATGGCCCGGATGAACCGGCGCACCAGGGCCAGGCCGATGCCGGTGCCGGCGGCGGTTTTGGCGGCCCCGGCATCCACCCGGACAAAATCGTCAAATATTTTTTTCAGGGCCCGGCGGGGAATTCCCGGGCCGGTGTCGGACAGCCGGATCTGAACCCGTTTTCCGGCCGGCAGAACTTTCAGGGTGATCTTTTTGACCGGCTGGGTTTTTCCGAATTTGATGCTGTTTTCCACCAGGTTGACCAGCACCTGGACCATGGCCTCCCGGTCATAGCAGAAGGGCTGGGTGGTGCGGTTTTCCGCATGAAATGAAAACCCTTCCTGCCGCAGCTTCTCCCCCATGATCGATTCCACCTCGCTGATCACCTCGTCGAAAGTCCCCTCAATCAGGTTCAGCTGCCGGTTCTTCTTTTCCAGACGGGAAAATTCCAGCACATTGCCGATCAGGCGGGAAAGCCGGGTGCTCTCCGCCCCCAGGATCCTGAAATACTCCTGCTCCCGCTCCGGGTTGGGGGCGATCTTCTGCTCCAGCATCTCGATGTACATGCGGATGTTGGTGAGCGGGGTTTTGAGTTCGTGGGTGACCGAGGAGACGAACCGGGACCGCCGCTCGGAGAGATCCGCGATGGCGCCGGCGCTCCGGTAGATGGCAAAGAGCCCCACCAGCATGACCAGCCCCATGCCCATGAGCATGATGTTCAAGGTCTGCCGTCCGCTGGAGCGGGGGATGCGGTCGCAGTCGATCTGCGCGGTGAGGAAGGCAAACGGCCGGGGAAAGGTGCGGGCCAGGCTGAACTGCGGATGATTTGCGGCGGCGCCGGCCTGAATCAGCGGCCGGTCGCTTCCCTGGTCCCGGACCGAGAGCATAAGCCGGGTGAACCGGGCCATGGGCTGGCCGTTGAAATGGGTCTCGGCCAGATGGGAAGCAAAGGCGTTTAACCGGATCACCACCCCCTGGCGGTAAATTTGATTGTCGATGACGATGCGGCGAAACAGCACCACCTGGTCGCCGGAGACAAACACCGACTGGAGGGGGTCGATCTCCGCACGGAAGGTGGCGGCATCCGCAAAACCATGCGTTTGCGCCATGCTGCCGGGCGATAGCGCGGCGCTGCCCGCCGGTGCGCCAGAGAGGGACCCGGAAAGGGCTTCGTCCCAGCTCATGGTTTTATCCTCAGCGCGTTCCGCTTCTTCTTCCCGAAAAGTCTCCCCGGCCTGCCGGGCGGCCGGGGCCGGGCTTTGCTGGCGGTCCTCTTCAAAAGCCTGCCGGTCCCTGCTGGCCAGGTTCAAGGCCTGCCGGGGGTGATCTCCTCCACCCGCCTGGATTCCTGGCCCAGCACGGATTTCTGCTTCTTGGACCGGGACAGGTCCAGGTATTTTTCGGCAAATGGAGGGATTCCTCCTTTGGGGCGGCAATCTTTTCCGGAGGCCGCACATCGGTGCGGGCCGATACATCCGTGCGCCGGGTATTGAAGATCTGGTTGATGCCCTCAAGATCCGCCACGCGTTTATCCATGGACCCTTTATCCGCCGGCGTCATGGCGCCGCCATCGACCGCCAGCGGCGTCTGGAAGCTGCCGTCCGGGTTGTTCTGAAAATACCCGAGGATATAGCTTTCCCGCGGGAGCCTGGACAGGTCCGAGGCCCGGGTGTAGGCGTCGATCTCCCGTGCCTCCTCCCGGGCGATGAATCCGCCCAATTCATTTTCCAGTTCCAGAAACAGGGTGTCGGCGAAATAGCGCAGCTCGGCGTGCTCCTCCTGGGCCAGGGCCTGGTGGGTCCGGAAGATGAAATACCCCAAGGGGATGGACAGCAACACACAGAATGTCAGAATAAGCCATCGGAAGCGTTTCATGATACGTTTTCCAGGCGGTAGCCTTCGCCCCGGATGGTGTTTAAAAACGGGGCCTCGCCGACGAGTCCGGATATTTTTTTGCGCAGCTTCTGGATGTGGATGTCCACGGTGCGGGTTTCGATGTCCGCGTCCCGGTATTGCCAGACTTTAGACAGGAGCTCTTTCTTGGAGATGATGCGGCTGCTGTTGTTGTGCAGGTAGACGATGATGTCCATCTCCCGGCGGGTCAGTTCGATGGATGCGCCGTCTCTGGCGGCGATCAGGGTGTTTCCGTCGAAGAAGATGCCGCAGATCGTGTACTGTTCATCCCCCAGGGGCTTTCCGGCCCGGCGCAGCACCGCCTCGATGCGGACCATCAGTTCCCGGAGGGAGAAGGGTTTGCTGATGTAGTCGTCAGCCCCGGCCTTGAATCCGGAAACGATGTCCGCCTCCGCCCCCCGGGCGGTGAGCATGATGACGGGCTGGTCGGGTTTTTGCCGCCGGATCTCCCGGCAGATGGAAAACCCGTCCCGGGACGGGAGCATCACATCCAGCACGACCAGGTCGTACCTTCCGGCAAGCCCCTTCTGCAGCCCTTGTTCACCGTCTTCCACCCCATCCGGTTCGTAGCCGTTGAACACCAGCACGTCCAGCAGCCCGTGCAGAATGGCCGGGTCGTCCTCCACCACCAGGATGCGGGCTTTTTTCCGGGTCATCGCTTGTCCTTTCTTCTATTCCCCCCTCGAGGGGGGTTAGGGGGGTGTTCAGACTCATTTTTCACCCCATCCTATGAGATTTTAGATCCGGATAAAAGCAAAACTTATGTAAAAAAATCGGTTACATCTTTTGCATTTCTTTGAATTGTCATTTGATTTCATTGGCTTAGAATGAAGTCAAATGTGCGGCAATATCACCCGAAACCCAAAAGAAGGAGGAAAGACAATGAAGAAAAAAGGCATCCGACAATTGATCCTGGTGGCCGGGCTCATCGCAGCCACCTGCGCGGCCATGGCGTATTCGGACAAACCCGCACCCATGATTCCCGCACCCGGACCAGGGCCGGTCAACAGCGCAAAAAACGGCATTATCACCCTCTCCGGCAATCTCACCCAGGACCGGATCTATGCCGGCGGCGACGGCCGGGTGTCGCTGGTTCTGAACCTGCAGGCGGATGATGTCTCAACCGAAGAGACCTCCGAACGGCATGCGGACATGGTTATCGTGCTGGACCGGAGCGGCTCCATGTCCGGCCAAAAGCTAGATGACGCCAAACAGGCCGTGTTCAATCTGCTGGCCGATCTGTCCCCCGCAGACCGGTTTGCCCTGGTGGCCTACTCCGACCAGGCGCAGGTGGTGTCCGGATTGACTGCAGTTACGCCTGAAACCCGGCGGTCCATCGGGGAATCCGTTGCCGGTATCCGGGCGTCCGGCGGGACCAATCTGGGCCGGGGACTGGAAGAGGGCATCAGGCTTTTGACCATGGCGGACAAGGCCGGCAATCTCGGCCGGATCATCCTCATCTCGGACGGGCTGGCCAACCAGGGGATCACCGCCCCCGAGGCACTGGGGAGCATGGCCGCCAATGCGCCGGAGCATCATATGGCCGTCACCACCGTGGGGGTGGGATACGACTTCAACGAACAGCTGATGACGCTGATCGCCGACCGGGGGGCGGGCACCTACTATTTTCTGGAGAATCCGGGCGCGTTTGCCTCGGTGTTCAAGGATGAATTTTACCGCACCCGGGCCATTGCCGTATCCGGCGTGAAGGTCAGGGTCCCGGAAAGCGGCGGCATTCGCCTGGTGGAAGCGGGCGGATACCCGGTGGCGCATGAATCCGGCCGGGCGGTGATCACCCCGGGCGATCTCCGGTCCGGAGAAACCCGGAAGCTTTATCTGACCTTTGAAGTCCCCACCGGCCGGGAAGCTGAATTCAAGATTTCCGGGATCGACGCGCAGTACCGCTATGGGAAAGAACTATGCGGGGTTGCCTTGTCAAAACCGTTTGTCATCGCTTGCGTGGAGGACCCGGATGCGGCCCTGGCTTCCGTTAAAAAGGAGACCTGGGCCGATAAGGTGATCACGGAGGATTTCAACCGGCTGCGGGAGGAAGTGGCCGGGGAGATCAAGGCGGGAAGACCTGAGGCGGCCATGGAGCGGATCGACAGTTACCATTCCAGACAGCAGTCGGTCAACGCCCAGGTTCAGTCCGAAGCGGTGGCCAAAAATCTCAAGGATGATCTGGATGTCCTGCGCAGCACGGTGACGGAAACCTTCACCGGCAATGAGGCCGAAGTGCGCCAGAAACAGAAAGAAAATGCCAAGGCCGTCCAGTACGAGGGGTATGCCGGACGGCGGATGAAATAATGATGCATGGCCGCAACACCCCCCTGCCCCCCTCAAGGGGGGAATTAAAGGGGGGTGTGTCCCTCAAGAGGGGAATTTGGGGAGTCGCAATCCTTGGGGCGAAATTTGGGGAGTCGCAATCCTCGGGGTGAAATTTGGGGAGTCGCAAGCCTTGGGGTGGAATTTTTTTGTCAAGATTCTTCTTCTGAGCAAAGAACTCTCGGCCAAAATCTCCGTTTGGAGGGAGGAATGATCACGTAATTTCGGCCCAATCCCCCCTTGAGGGGGGAATTAAAGGGGGGTGTGCGGGCATCCCGAATAACCACATCATTTGTCAACAACTGTCATAAACAAAAGGAGGCTCAACCATGGGGATCATGACACGATTTGCTCGGCTTTGCCGGGCGGACATTCACGGGGTGATGGACCAGCTGGAGGACAAGGGGCTGGTGCTCAAGCAGTGCCTGCGGGAGATGGAGGCGTCCATTGCCGGCGATCAGGCCAGGCTCTCCCGGCTGCGCAACAGCCTGGAACAGCTGGAGGGCGGCCGGGAGAAGTGCCTGCGGGAGCGCGAAAAGCTCGAACAGGATGTGACCGCGGCCATTAAAAAGGACAAGGACGCCATTGCCCGCATGCTCATCAAAAAAATCAAGACCCTGGCGGCGCACCTGGAGGTGCTGGCGGACCAATCCGGACAACTGGAAAAGCAGATTACGGCCCTGTCAGCAGACCTTAGCGATAGGAAACAGGAATACGATCAGCTCAAGCTCCGGTCGGAGACCTGGGTGAGAAGCCGGGAAAACGCAAAATGGGAAGAAACGGTCTCCCGGGTCATGCCGCATGCGGCCGGCAGGCGGTTTTCCGATGAAGAGGTGGAACTGGAACTGCTCCGGCGAAAGGATGCCTTGAAAGGAGGTGTTTCATGATGGATGCGCACACAAGACCCGTGCGGACCACCATCCTGTTCGGCCTGCTGCTCGGCCTGGTGTTTATCCCGCTTAAAATCGTGTTTGCATACAGCGGATGGTGGCCGCTGGTATTTCGCCTGTTTATCTTCGCGGCTTTCTGCGCCTATGGCCTCATGCTGGCCGGCTGGGGGGGCAGGCGCCGGGCGGCGGTGCTCTTTCCGGCCTTCCTGCTGTTCCTGTTCCTGTTTTCTCCCGGGTCGAACGCGGCTTTTCTGCTCCTGACCCTGGGGCTGTTGAGCTGGGTCAGAAGCGGCATCTGCTTTGAAAACGGGCATGCCCGGGCACTGGCTGCCGAGCTTTTCATCAGCATCGGGGGCGGGGCCCTGGTGGCCGGGTTCAACCCCCATTCGGCCCTGACCTGGGCCCTGGGCATCTGGATGTTCTTTCTGGTCCAGTCGCTGTATTTCACCTTCATGGATTCAACTGAGAAAAAGGCTGAAGCCGTGCATGCAAATCCTTTCGATAATGCCCGCATGAGGGCCGAGGCCATCTTGGAAGAACAACGTGACCTTTTTATTTGAAAAAAGCAGATTTTCAACTATGATGGCCACCGTGTCATTTTGCCATCCATTGATAATTATGCTTGGACCTTATGCCAGAGGAAGAAAAGGGGGGAAAAAATTGAATCACGCCAGGAAAACCACCATTTTTTTATTTCTTGTCCTTTCGACAATCCTGCTGATGATATCGGGGTGTGTATATTCCCCAAAGCTTCCGCCCCTGGTGGAAAAAGAGGCGGAAACCGGGCCGATTCTCATTTGTGATGCCGATGTGTTCACGGGCGATCCGAACACAGCGGTACTCGAAGGTATCGATATTCTCATCGAAAAAGGGCGGATCAAGGCCATCGGCCATCTCGCTGTCCCGGAAAACGGTGTTCGGGTGATCGACGGAAAAGGGAAGATGGTGATTCCCGGGCTTATCGATGCCCATATTCACATCACATCCCCGGGGTCCGCACCCTGGGACCCGGTGCTGCCCAACGACAGCTTGATCCGCAGAAATCTCTCTTCGTATCTTTACGCAGGGATCACCACCGTCTATGATATGGCCGGACCCCTTAATGACCTGGAAAAACTCAAAGCCGATATCGGGGCAGAGCAGAAGATCGATCCTCGATTCTTCTACGCCGGAAAGTGTCTGACCCGTGAAGGCGGTCATCCCGACAGGATGCTGCGGGAACTGATTCCCTGGCCCATGGATTCAATTTACATCTCCAAGGTCTGTTACCTGATCAACCAGGTGAGCGATGTTGCGCCCGCCATTTCGGAAAACAGGGCCCATGGCGCGACGCTGACCAAGATCATGGTGGACCAGATCCCCCTGGGCATTCCGAGCCTCTATGAGGCGCTGATCAGAAAAATTGTAGAAGAATCAGAGAAATCGGGCCTGGTGGTGGGCGCCCATGTGGGATCGGAATCGGATCTGCTGACCGGACTGCATTCCGGCGTGACTTTTTTCGCCCATGTGCCTTACCGGTCCTCCGTTTCCGATGCCACCATCAAAGAAATGAAAGCAAAAAATGCGGTTGTCATTCCCACTCTGGTGGTCTTTGAAAATTCAGCTGATTTTTTCAGCAATGAGTTGACATTTACCGATCTGGAACGGCAGATCGTGGATCCGCACATCCTTGAATCCTACGTCAATGTGCCTGAAGGGGCGCTCACAACCGATGATCCCCAGCTGGAGAGCTGGGTCCATGATGTTCTCATTTACCGGGACATGAAATATGATGCGGTCCGACGGATGAAGAATGCCGGCATTACCATCATCGCGGGAAGCGACAGCCCCAATGTGGGCACCGTGGCCGGCGGTTCCCTGCACACGGAAATGCGGCTGCTGGTGGAAAAATGCGGTTTCACGCCGGCAGAAGCCGTAGCGGCCGCCACTTCGGTATCCGGGGCGCACCTGGCGCTGCTGACCGGTGAAACCGGCCTCGGCCGCATTGCAGAAGGCGGGCCCGCCGACCTGGTGCTCTTAAACGGCGATTTTCGAAATGATATCTCCCGGACACAGGACATCCATGCCGTCATTTGCAACGGCCGGGTTGTGAATCGAAACCCGGATGGGCAAAAGGAATGATTGCGCCTAAAAATGGCTTGCCAATCTCTGTTATTGTAAATAGAAATGATTTTCAAAACACATCCAGGCCCCGCTGGATGCACTTATTTCCCGTTGCGCCCTTTACGGGATTTATCATCGGGGCAGGAAATTTTTTTCAAGAGGATTAACCTGTTTCCAGGAGGTTTTGAGCATGAGTCAATTCGGTGATAAGATAAAAGGTCTCAGGGAGGAGAAAAATCTGACCACCCGGGATCTGGCCGAAGCCGTCGGCATCCCCCAGTCCCGCTACAGCGAACTGGAGAAGGGCGTTCGGGTCCCCACCGAGGGCCAGGCCGCACGCATCGAGAAATTTTTCGGGTTAGATGACGGAGAACTGGCAGCCCTGCTGTAGGATTCATACCCACATATCAGCGCCTGAAAAGGGGCGATCTCTCTTTATTCCGGCGCTGCTCCAATCAGGCAAAAAGAGGTAATTATTTATGAAGGTCATCGCAATCAACGGCAGTGCCCGGAAAGAAGGCAATACGGCCCTGATGCTCAACACGGTGCTCGATGTGCTCAAGGGCAGGGGAATGGTGACGGAATTGTATTCACTGGCCGGCAAAAAGATCCACGGGTGCATCGCCTGCTACAAGTGCTTCCAAAACAAGGATCAGCGGTGCGCGGTAAAAGACGATGTTCTAAACGAATGCATCGAAAAGATGGAAGATGCGGATTGCATCATCCTGGGCTCGCCCACCTATTTTGCCGATATCACCACGGAAATGAAGGCATTGATCGACCGGGCCGGACTGGTATCCAGGGCCAACGGTGACATCTTCAGGCGAAAGATCGGGGCGGCGGTGGTAGCGGCCCGGCGGGGCGGGTGCATCCATGCCTTCGATTCCATAAACCATTTTTTCCTGATCAGCCAGATGATCATCCCCGGATCGAACTACTGGAACATGGGATTCGGTCTGGACGAAGGCGATGTGGCCAAAGATGAGGAAGGCATGAAGACCATGACCCTGCTGGGTGAGAACATCGCCTGGGTGCTCAAAAAACTTCACGGCAGCTGGTGAGTCGACCCGCAGCGGCATCTTCCTTTATTAGTAGTCGTATCATTGCATACGGCGCAATCGTGTCTATCTTGTTTCTAATTAGATATGACGTTCGGACGCCCGAAAAGATAAATCGAAACGGCGATAGCAGGAGGATGCCATGACCCTGAAAGACTACTTTGAGAACACGAAAGGCACCGGCGTGCTGGCCACGTCGGACAGTGACGGCAAAGTCGATGTGGCGGTTTATGCCCGCCCTCACCTGATGGATGACGGCAGCGTGGCCATGGTCATGCGTGATCGGCTGAGTCATGCCAATCTTAATTCCAATCCCCATGCGGCTTACCTGTTCAAGGAGGAGGGTCCGGGATACAAGGGGAAGCGGTTCTTTTTGACCAAACTGCGGGAAGAAAAGGATACGCAACTGCTCGATCAAGTCCGGCGCAGATGCCCCGACCCGGCTGATGACGCCCAGAAAGGACCCCGATACCTTGTATTTTTTAAAATTGACAAGGAACTGCCGCTGATCGGTGCCGGCGAATAGTCAACTGCGGTTGTCCGTTTACCCCCGGTTTTTCATCCTTTGAAATCAAAATGCGCTCGCCGGGGCGCAAAGAAAATCATTTGGGCCCCGGCGAGGAAAAATGAACGTATACGCCAGTATGCGATTACCCGGTACGCCTGGGGCGTCTTTTAATCGAATCCGACCCAGGTGCTGATTTTGTCCACCGGTTCGCGCTCGCTCCGGACCTGGTTTGCCGGAAAATCCGGGTCCGGATAGCCCAGGGAAACGGCGATCATGATGCGTTTGGAATCGGGAATCCCCGCCAGTTCCCGGGAGACCTCCGGGTAGAGTACGGCCTGATCCTCGATGCAAGTGCCCAGACCGTGTTCAAGCGCTGCCAGGCAAAGGGTCTGGACGACTGCACCGATATCAAACAGGGGGCCGGACTCACTGAGGGTCCGGTCTGTCACCACGATAATCCCCACCGGCGCGTCAAAGTAGCGAAAACCCCGCTTTAGCCACTCGGCCCGCTTTTCCTTGTCCTCGCGCGCGATATTCATCAGCGTAAACAGCTGCTTGGCCAAATCCACCTGCCGCCGGCGATAGATGCTGTCCTGCGGCCATCCCACCACCAGGTGATCGGGGTTCATGGGGGCGCCGGCGGCCAGTTTTTCCACCAGTCCTTTCTTGATCTTTTCCAGGATGTCTCCGGTGATCACGAAAAATTCCCAGGGCTGAGTGTTCATGGCCGAAGGCGCGCGCACTGCGGCTTCCAGGATTTTAGAAATCACCTCCCGGCTGACCGGATCTTTCTTGTATCCCCTGATGCTTTTTCGGCTGAAAATCGCTTCCATGATATCCATTTTCAGTTCTCCTTTATTCCCGGGCGATTGTGTTTCGGCCCGATCAAACCCATATTTTAAAGTGGTTGTCCGGGCCCGGTATCCGATTTGCAAAGCCTTGAGATTCTCTATTGTGATCAGTTATAAATACCGATAAAAGAATTCATAACCAACAAGAAAGTGAGTTTTTCAAGCGCCGGTTACAGGTAGTATCCTTTTAAATTATCGAAATTGCTATTATTTGTACCGGTGTTTTTAAGACTTGAAATCGGATGAACGAAAAAATCAAGGAGAGACAATGAAATTTCGCATGAAAAAAATGGCATGGCTGGTCATGATGATATTTATCGTCACCGGGGCCGCAAAAGTGCAGGCGGAAGGGGAGTCCATATCTGCAAAAATCGTCACCTTCGGGCCGATCAATACCGAGTCCGCCACCCGGGTGAAAGATCCATCCACGCCGAGCGGAACCAGCGTAAATGCAAAAGGGATGAAAATCATCGGGGAAACGGACCAGGTGACCGCCGAAATCGGCAAAACCTTCGGCTACGAGTACCTGGTCGTGGGGCTGCCGTTTAACCAGCTAATCGATTTAAAGGAGGTCTATGCCTATCCGGAAATGACGATGCCGGACGGCAAGACATCCACCGGGTATTCGCGGGTGGTTAAAAAAAGAACGGATTCATTCGGGATTATCAACTATATCCAGGGGTATGTCCTGGAGCAGCCTTATGAACTGGTTCCGGGAGCCTGGAAGATGGAACTGTGGTACGATGGCCGCAAGCTGGTGGAAAAGGAGTTTCACCTGAGCGCACCGGCAGATGCGGCGGAGAATCAAAAGAATTGAACGGACGGACTTACAGGAGGGAAAATGGAAACCCCGGTTTTATATCAGGTGGAAGACCAGGTGGCGTGGATCACCCTGAACCGGCCGGAGCGCCGCAATGCCATCAACCAGGCGCTGCTGACCCATCTCTATGATGACCTGGAGGCTGCGGCGGCCGATTCGCAGGTGCGGGTGGCTGTTCTTACCGGAAACGGTAAATCATTCTGCTCCGGTCTCGATCTGGAAGTACTATTAAAGGAAAACCTGTTCGACCCCCGTGGAGACGGCTCCGACCTGCTGGATATCCTGGCGAAATTTCAAAAGCCCCTCATCGGCGCCGTCAACGGTCATGCCATTACCGGCGGATTCGAACTGGCCTTAAACTGCGATTTTTTAATCGCTTCCGAAAACGCTTCGTTTGCAGACACCCACGCCCGGGTGGGGATTCATCCGGGTTGGGGGATGACCCAGCTGCTCCAGCAGGCCATCGGCCAGCGCCGGGCCAAGCAGATGTCGCTCACCTGCCAGTTCATCACCGCACAGACCGCCTTCGATTGGGGACTGGTAAACGAAGTGGTCGCCCCGGAAATGCTGATCCCCCGGGTGAAGCAGATCGCTGCCCATATCTGCGCCGCCAACTCCGAAATGTTGCCCCTGGTGAAGGATGCCATTGAATTCCGGAACCAGGCGACGCTGTCCGAAGCCATGGCCCATGAGAAGCGCGAATTCATGAAATTCATGAAGCGGCTCACCCATTCCTGAGCTTATCATCTGTAAAAAAGAGGAGCAGCTTTTTGACCGCCTTGAGAAGAAAAGCGGTGGAGGGGATCCGGCCGGGGGACCGGTTCGTGTTGACCCGGACATTTGACCGCCCGGACACGGAGGTTTTTGCAAGGATCACGAGGGACTATAACCCGGTTCATTTCGACGATCGGTTTTCCAGTGCCAAGAAGTTTGAGGGCACCATCTGCCACGGGCTGCTGGTGGGTTCCATGATCACCGAAATCGGCGGGCAGGTGGGGTGGCTGGCCACGGGCATGGCGTTTAAGTTCAAGCGTCCGGTCTACCCGGGAGAGACCATCCGCTGCGAAATGGTGATAACCCGGGTGGATCGGAACCGCTCGGCGGCGGCAGAGGCCGTATTGACCAATCAGGATGGCATCGTGGTGATGGAAGCCGAACTTTCGGGGTTTCTGCCCGGGGAGCCGGAAAGAGCGGTCTTGCGCGAAATGATGGCGGAGGGCGATCCCACCAACGGCTGCGGATAATATATTGAATTTTCACTAAACAGAGGAGACTTCCGTGAAAACGATGCTGATCAGAAACGGACGGATCATCGACGGAACCGGGGCGACGCCCGTGGACGGTCACCTGCTGATTGAGGGGGATGTAATTTCAACGATCATCATCGGCCGGGAACCGCCGGCCGCAGACAAGGTGATCGATGCGGCCGGTCTCTGCGTCGCTCCCGGTTTTATCGACATGCATTCCCATTCCGACTGGGTGCTGCCGCTCGAGGATCATGACATCGCATTAAAGTGTCTCCTGGAGCAGGGGGTAACGACCATCGTGGGGGGAAACTGCGGGTTTTCACCGGCACCCGTCACGGACCGGACCCGCCGGCTTGCCGGCATGGACCATTTCAGCCTCATGGTGGACCGGCCGCTGGATTATCACTGGGATACCATGGAAGCGTATCTTGAGCACGTGGAAAACACCCGCCCGGTGGTAAATACGGCCCATCTGGTGGGGCACGGCTCCATCCGCTTCGCCCACGCCGATACGCCGAGGGGCGCCTTGCCCGCCGATGAAATGAATGCCTGCCTGGGGGCGCTGAAAGAATCGCTGGATGCGGGGGCCTGCGGGTTGAGCTTCGGGCTGGGGTACGACCCGGGCATGTACTCCCCCATGGATGAACTGGAAGCCTTCTGCAAAGTGGCGGCAGAAGCGGATAAGCTGGTGACGGTTCATTTAAAGGCATTGAGCCGGCTCTCCCCCACCTACCCGGTCACCTACCTGAAGGCTCACAATGTGCGGGCCTTGAAGGAAATGATTGCCGTGGCGAAACATACCGGCGTACGCCTGCAGGTCTCCCACCTGATCTTCGTGGGCCGCCGGACCTGGCCCACGGCCGGGGCCTGCCTGGAGATCATCGAAAAAGAGCGCCAGAATGGCCTCGACATCATGTTTGATGCCTTTCCCTATACCTGCGGAAATACCACCGTCAACGTGATCCTTCCCTACTGGTTTCTGGCCGGACTTCCTGAAAAATACAAAAGCGCCTGGGCCCGGGCGGTGCTCAGGGCGGAACTGCAGCTGGGGTTTTCCCTGGTGGGATTCTCCTACAGGGACCTGCAGCTCATGGACGGGGGCGCCGGGATTTTTGAATCCCTCAACGGGTATTTTTTTCACGAGATTGCAGCCAAATGGAAGGTCACGCCGTTTGAGGCCATGATGCGGCTGAGTGAAGAGACCCGCGGCCAGGCCGTGGCCCTGCTGCACGGGTACAGCGGCGCGCCCGGAAACGAAAAAGCGCTCGAAGCGGTCCTCTCCCATGACCTGTGCCTGTTTATGACCGATGCCATCACCCGCTACGGTGGCTGGCCCAATCCGGCGGCCGTGGGAACGTTTCCCAAAATCCTGGGGCGCTATGTCCGGGAGCGAAGACTCATCGGCATGCCGGAGGCGGTGCGCCGGATGACCTCGGCCAGTGCGGACCGCTTTCGCATCAAGGACCGGGGCGTGCTGGCCGCCGGAAAAAAGGCGGATGTGGTGATTTTTGATGCCGCCAGCATCGATGAAACCCCTGCGGCCGGCACCCGGCCCGCCGGCCGGCCCCGGGGCATCCGGGATGTTTTTATCAACGGCACCCAGGTGGTGGAAAACGGCCGCTACATCCAATCAATGCGGGCGGGGCAGGTGCTTCGGGTATAATCCGTCGTGGATCATCGAAATGAAACAATATGATGTCATCATCATCGGGGCGGGTCCGGCCGGCAGCATGGCGGCCATGCAATGCGCCGGAAGCGGGCTGTCGACGCTGCTGCTGGAAAAAAAGCCGGCCCCGGGCGGCAAGAGCTGCGGGGGCGGCCTGACCCGTCGTACCGTAGACTTGCTTAAACGCTCCGGCTGTTTTGAGCGCATCCCCGTCGAGCAGCCGGTTCGCGACCTGGCCATGTACTTCTGCTCTTCTAAAAGAAGCTGCACCATGAAATCCGGAAATGATTTCATGGTTACGGTGAAAAGGGGGGCATTCGACCGGGCTCTGGCCGAAGAAGCGGTCCGAAAAGGCGTGCATTTCAAGACCTCTGAAGCCTTTGTCCGCTACAGCCGGCATCGGGCGGACCGGATCGAGGTGGTCACCGACAATTCCGCCTATGCGGCCCGGGCGCTGATCGGGGCGGACGGCTATTACAGCCGGGTGCACAAGCAGCTCACGCTCGAGGCGGGCCGGCCCGTTAAGGATTTGCCCATGATGTTCGGCGTCGAGTGCGACGTGGCGCAGAATGCCTTGGCATCGCTTGATCCCCGAACCTGCCATCTGTTTTTCCAGATGAAGCCGCCGGTGCTCTATGGCTGGGCGTTTCCCGGAAAGGCGCGGTTCAACGTCGGGGTGGTTATTGGTGCCGACGGGAGGACAGACGGCAATTGGGCGAAAAACATATCGAGTGCCGCCCCGGTCCGGCAGCTTGAAGCGCTTTTAAGCCGGATTTCCCCCGATCCGATCCGATGGAGCCGCATCGGCGCAGCCCCCATCCCGCTGTTCACCCCGGGGCGCCGGCGGATGCTGGAGCGGCAGAATGTCTTTATCATAGGGGATGCCGCCGGATTTGCGGACGCCTGGACCGGCGAGGGGATCTATTACGCGCTGTCCAGTGCGGATCTGGTGCACCGGGCGGTCGCAGCGAACTTAAACGCAGGGGCGAACGGGACGAGACTTGAATACAGGCCAGGCTACAGCGCTTTGTGTGAGCGGACCATCATACCGGAACTGGTGTATGCGTCGCGCTTTCACCGGTTGTTTAAACGGTTTCCGTCGATGTATCTTTTTCTGCAGTATCGCAAAGTCAGGGAATTGTTCATTCCTTTCACCACCGGGGAAATAACCTACCGGCAGGCGCTGTTGAAAGCCTTCGGATACAGCCTGCTCTATAAAATGCATGTTTTAAAAAACAGCGCATGACCGCTTCGGAGCCGGATATTTCATGAAGATCATTGAATCGATGAAAAGAAGCGTATGCCGGTCCATCCGGGTCCCGGATGATCTCTTGGCCGTATCCACCATAAACGACTTCGAGGAGACGGATCCGGAAGAAGTGGGAATGACGGCCGGAGGGGTGGCGGAAATCTGGGCCAAAATTTGCGCCCTTTACCAGACCGGCATCCATCCCGGGATTACCTTCTGCCTGCGGCGGCGGGGGAGGATCGTGATGAACCGGGCCATCGGACACAGCCGGGGAAACGGCCCCAAGGATCCGATTGATGCGCCAAAGGTGCTCATCACGCCGGATACGCCTGTCTGTCAGTATTCAGCATCCAAAGCGGTCACCGCCATGATGATCCACCTGCTTGCCGAGCGGGGTGAGGTAAGGCTTTTGGATCCGGTGGCCCGGTATATTCCGGAATTTGCCGCCCATGGCAAACTGGAGACATCCATTTATCAGCTGATTTCCCATCAGGGCGGCATTCCCGCCCCCCCGCCGGATGCCGATCCGGAAATCCTGTTCGATCCGGACGCCTTTGTGAAGCTGATCTGCGATTTGAAACCCAAGGCCGCCGGCGGTATGCAGATCGCCTATCACGCCGTAACCGGCGGGGCGATCCTGGGTGAAGTGGTCCGCCGGGTCACCGGAATGAACCTTCGCGAATTTCTCCGGCTAAATGTCCAGGAGCCGCTGGGATTCAACTATTTCAATTATGGCTTAAATGCAGCGGACCTGGAAAAAGCAGCGCACAATTATGACACGGGTCCGCCCCAGGTATTTCCCCTCTCCGCCATTACCCGGCGGGCACTGAGCCTGTCCTGGGGGGAGGTGGTGGACATCGCCGATGATCCCCGGTTCAAACAGGCCATTATCCCGGCCGCCAACCTCTATGCGACGGCCGAAGAGATGTCGCGGTTTTTCCAGTTGCTGCTCAATGAAGGAGAACTCGACGGGGTCCGGATTTTTGCGCCCGGTACCGTGCGATGCGCGGTTCAGCCGGCCCGGCGCATGGGAATCGACCGGACCATGATCGTTCCCATGCGCTACAGTGCCGGTTTCATGCTGGGTGCCTGGCCGGTGGGATTGTGGGGGCCGTCTTCTGAAGAAGCGTTCGGCCATGTGGGATTTATCAATATTCTCTGCTGGGCGGACCCGAAGCGGGATATCGCGGTTTCACTGCAGACCACCGGCAAGTCATTGTTCAGCCCGCATCTTGTCGCGCTGGTCCGGCTGGTTTGGGCCATTGCCGGCAACTGCCCGGCCGATGCCGCCCCGGAAAAACAGGGGGTGAGGCGAGATGATGCCGCCCGGCCCGGTGGATGCGGAAAATGATCATAAAAAAAGGCAGGTCCGTTCAAGGACCTGCCTTTTGCGTCTGGATCAGTGCCGTCTTTATAACTTTCTGACTTTGATGGCCTGGGGTCCCTTGGGCGTGTTCTCCACGTCAAGGGATACTCTTTCGAGTTCTTTCAGGGTCCGGAAACCGTCGGCTTCAATATTTGAATGATGGACAAACACATCGCCGTGTGTTTCTGTTTCGATGAAGCCGAATCCTTTTTTTTCGTTGAACCATTTCACTCGACCTTCCACAAAAAAGCACCTCCTTTCATTGGTAATTTTCGTACAACTTCGTAGGTGACACTTCGGAAGCTGTCAGAGGCATCGCTTTAAAAGCGAAAGATCGAAATTGGACAAAACTCCGAAACTACCTTAATCAAAGTCAGTACCATACCCGGACCGTTCGTACAGAGACAGAGCCGAGTACAGGCTTAAAAATAATAAAAATCGAATCGGCTGTCAATAAAAAGAATGTTGATCTTTTCCTATATAGCCGATTTTTAAAATGATTATCTATATCATCCGATGAATCATCCGCCATTTGCCGTTCCCCTGATCATGGGACTTTCGGGGTCAAGTCATGGAGGCAATAAATATTGGCTTGCCCCGGTAAAAACACTACGTCCGCGCGGCTGACGGCCCATTTTATACTTTGTTTTTTAGGAGGATTCTGATATAAACATTTAAAATTATGGATAACAGGCCGTAATTTCAAAAGAAGATGCCCTTTTTTTTCGGGGGGATGGCACAATTTTAATTTGAAAAGGCACCAGCGTCATGAAAGTCAGCAACGGATCCGGGGTGAAGCTTTTAATCTGCCTGGCGATTTTATCGGGGTTCATATTATTTCCGGCCCGCTCACGAGCGCTGCGGCCGATTGATGACGAATCGCTGGCGGCATCCAGCCCTGCGGCCACGGCACAGGTCCGTTGGAAAATCGAAGAGATCGAAATGCTTGACGACCAGGATCTGGAAATCCTATCCCCTTCCGTGCATGTAAAGGAAGAACCGGCCGAACCGGCGCATGAACTGCGCCCGGATGAATTTGAACGCTCGGTCTGTTTTACCGGGTGCCACAAAACCGGAGACTTCTCCGCTTCGGACAAGACGAAAAAGCAGTGGCTGCTGCTCATCGAGCAGGAGGGCCATGCCATTTTCGAACCCATCGAATGGGACACCCCCCGCCAGAAAGCCGAAATCATGGATTATCTTCTCCGCAACGCCGGAAATTCAAGGACATCCCTTGAAGGTGGCATCGGCGTCTGGGAGTAGACATTTATTCCAATCGCACTTTCCTGAATATGAAATGGAATAATACAGCAGCATATTATAAACGGCATTGTTTCTCCCTATTGATCAACCGGAGGTATTTCATGCAGCATTTCACCAGAAGCATAGCTCTGACCGTCCTGTTATTCAGTCTGATTTTGAGCACCCCCTGTATGGCGCAGCAAAATGGTGCGCCTTCGGCCGGGGCCGTGATTCGAAGACAGCAGGCGGACATAGAGAATTTGAAAAAAACGGTTGAGGAGCAGCAGGAGCAGATCCAAACGCTCAAACAGAATATCGCCTTTGTCTACAAGCAGGCCCTGGCCGATACCGGCACCATTGAAAAATACAGCCTGGCCAGCGAAGCCTACCTCAGGTCCTCCTACTATGCGCTGACAAGGAAGAACAATGATACCGGGACCGAGAACAACGACAATGCCTTCGTGAATTATTTCGATCTGAAGTTTTCGGCCATTCCCACCGAAGAACTCCAGTTCAATTCCACCCTCACCATGTACAAGCTCTGGGGGGCGTGGAATTCTCCCCAGGACGTCCGCAGCGCCGATTTCAATTATTCATCCAAACCTTCCGACGCCGGCATCCGGGTCAAGCGGGCCTATGTCGATTACCGCCCCCACTGGCTCGGTCAAAGCGTCAATTTGACTTTCGGCCGGCTGCCCACATCGGATGGATATCTGACCAAGTACCGGTATAACCGCCCCAGCCAGACCACCTACCCGGATCTGGCGTTCAATGCGGAATCCGACGGCGCGGCCCTGTCTTTTTATTTCAATCAGTCCATGGCCCAGTCTTTGAACCTGGTCTACGCCCGGAGCGAGGACGATACGGACATGTATCCCTTCCAGTCCGACCCCAACGGGCTCGATGACATTGATTTTTATGCGGTCCAGCTCAACTCGGACCTGTATTTCATGGATCACTCCCGGCTGGTGTTTCAATGGCTCAGGGTGGACAATATCCGGGTGACGGGAGACGACCTGATTCGCGACATGATCGCATTTTATCAACTGCCCATCGCCAGCATCCAGTTTCCGGATTCCCTGGGGTTTGTGGATAAATACACATTGCAGCTGGACAATGAGCGAATTTTTGACTGGCCACTTGATTTCTTCGTCAGTGTGGGCTGGAGCCGGTCAAATGCCAACGGGGAGCAGGTGCGGGTAAACGGCAGCGTGCTGGACCCGGCCATTCTGCCGCCGGATCTGCAGCCTTATACCCGATACCTGTACCTGGTGTCGACGGATAACCAGAATGATGAAAGCGGATGGGCCGTCTATACGGGGTTGCGGTACAATGTGGCTTCCGAGCAGTTCCTGCAGCCTAAAATCGGGGTGGAATATTTCACGGGATCCCAATACTGGGTAGGCTTGAACATCGCCGCACTCGATCCGTACCAGAAACTCAACACCCGGGGGGATGTCGTTGAACTGTACTGGATTCAGCCCCTGGTGGCCAATCGCCTCCAGTTCAGGACCGGCTATCAGTGGATCGAACGGGAATATACCGAATCATTGATGGCAGGCCTCTACGGCGCCCCCGAGGAAACCGACCAGGACGACAACCTGTTCTACGCCAGCTTCGAATACGCTTTTTAACTCGATTCCTCAGGGGGTCTGGTGAACCATCCGCTCTTTTTCCGCCACCCCGGTGAAGGTCATGTCGCCCATGAGTGAGATCAGGTAAAACACGACGGCAATGGCCAGAACCATGGCCCCCATCTTCAGCATGGGTTTGGGCTTCGCATAAACAAGAACGGCCAAACCCAAGATGACGATAATGACAGCCAGATCATAGGATTGGAGCAGGTTCATCACGGAATTTATCAGTCCGTTTAAATCCATGGGATCACCCCCTCGAGTAAAAGAGATCCTTCAAGTCCCGCATCAGTCCGCCTGATCGATGGCAAGCTGATCGAGCAGTTTGGCTTTGCGGGCCTCGTATTCTTCGGAAGTAATCAGCTTTTCATCATAGAGTTCCTTTAAAAGGGAAAATTCTCTTTTAATTTTCTCTTTCTGGCTGTTCCACCGGCTGCCGGTCTGGTCAGGCGCGGCCTGCAATTCAGGTTCGGCTTCCCGTGCGGACACGGCGGCATCTGGCGCCTGGGGCACCTGGGGTGCCGGGGCTTTCAATCCGGGTTCTTCAGCCGCGGGAGGTGAGGCGGGTACCGGGTTGACCGGACCGCGCGCCGCCGAAGCTGAAAATTCATCCAGGTCAATGACCACCCAATCGGGGTGAAGACGGCCATCTGCATCCATGTGGATGGTGGTGAAGGGATGCTGCAACATCAGGGGGCGCTCGGTCTTGGTGATCTCAAGCGGATCGCGCTGCAGCGGATCGGAGGATCGGTTAAGGGGTTCGTCCGGCCGGGTTTCACAGTTGATGCAGGTAAAGGCGATATTGAGCAGGTCTTCAGGGTCCATAAAGATAACGCCCTGGGTTATCCGACGCTTGGCGAACAGAAGACCGCCGCCCTTATTGAAAGAGGTGAAGGCCACCCGTTCACGGGGGCCGGCTTTGGCCAGTGCTTCGGAAATACCCGGCGCCAGCCGTGCCAGTTCAAAATCCTGGAAAACCGGCTCAATCTTGGGCTTTCCCAGAAGCACGGCCGATTCCTGATAGGTCAGGCCGGTTAAGAGCTGTCGTACCTGGGCGGGATCCATCTGGACGGGATGGCGGTATTGCGGATTGGAAACCGCATCATCCCCAACCCGGTGCTCCAGGCCCACCTTGACGTACTGATCCGATATGATCGGGTCGTTGACCCACCGGCCGGTCGCGCAGCCGGTTATGATTCCGACAGTGAGCAGCAGAAGAACAGATATTTTATTCATGCAATCTTGACCTTTCTTTATTTCATTTCAGACAGGCCCTGAGTATCGCCCAAAAGGAAACGACTGTCAAGATTGCCGGGGCGGCTTGGGATTAAACCGCGCCTCTTTTTATTTTGGCTGTATGGCGCGGTCCACAGACAGCCATCCGCCCCCGGTGACCACCAGGGCCAGGCAGATGCCGATGACCAGCAGGAAAAAAGACCACGCCCAGTGCGACGCGGATGAAGAACTGGGCCGGGCTGTTGCCGGTCATCAGAAATTTGAACATGATCCTTCTCCCTGGCGCTTGTGAAATCACGGCAACGGGGTTTCGGTATAGGCCACGTTCGCCTCTTCCTCGGTTTTCGGCTCAAGTGGTTTATGGGCCTTGATATCGGCCACCCAGTCCGGATTCAGCAGGAGCGACTTGGCCGACAGGATGATGTCGGCGTCTTTCAACGCCTCGTCCGCCGTGCTCCGGTCATAGATGCGGCCGCAGATCAGGATTGGCTTTTCGGTGGCTTCCCGGGTGATCTGCGCCATGTTCCGATCCGTTCCATAGACCTTTTCAGCAAAGTTTTTCGTGGATACCGAAATCGCATCCACCGGCTGTTCATCCAGATACCGGATCATCTGCCGCCATTCATCGGCAGATTCAAAAAGCGACACTTCCGGGTCGGCCACCCCCCAGTTGGAGATGCGAAAGGTCAGCGGCATTTCCCGGGGGATGACCGAGGAGACCGCAGCGATCACCTCCCGGGCAAACCGGAAGCGGTTTTTTACCGTGCCGCCGTAATCATCGGTGCGCCGGTTGGAATATGCGGAAAGAAACTGGTTGATCAGATAGCCGTGGGCGCCATGGATCTCGATGCCGTCAAATCCGGCGGCGACAGCCCCCCGGGCGGTTTCCGCAAAACCGGAGACAACGTGGTCGATGTCAAACCGGCTCATTTCATCGGGAAGCGTAAACGGGCTGTTCGTGAGTCTGTTGACCTGGCGGGGCGCCACGGCACTGGGCGCGATCACCCGGCCGGCCGGATTGATTTGCGGGAAGGAGATCCGGCCGCAGTGAAACATCTGCATGATGGCGACCGCACCGGCATCCCGGATGGCTTTGACCACTTTCTGCCAGGCCCGGATCTGCCGGTCAGTCACCAGCCGGGACTGGTTTGGGTATCCCTGGGCACTTTCATAATCGGTCAGGATGGCCTCGGTGAAGACCATGGCACATCCGTTTTGCGCCCGCCGCACCAGCATGTCGAGCACATCCTGCCGGGGAATGCTGTCTCCCGGCGAAGATACCCGGGTCATGGGGGCGAGCCCGATCCGGTTTTTGAGATTCAGGTTTTTCAGGGAAAAGGGGGAAAAAAGTTTGTCATCTGGCATCGGCGACCTCCTTGATAGTTTATTCACGTTATCATCATACTACAAGTATGGTCATAGTTTGGGCGTTTGTACAGGGGCGCATATGAGAAAGAAGAATCAGGGGGTGATAAAAAAAGCCGGCGGGAAGTCGCCTGAGTTTTCAGATCCTGCGCTTGCTCTTTTACAGATGAAGCGCAGGAACAGGGGCCGAAGCGGGAGAAACGGGTCAGCTTTTTTTCACGTTCTTTACCGCTTCCCGGATCCGCGGATCGGGGTCTTCGGACAAAGCCTTTATCAAAGCGTCCGATTGGGAATCGGGCAGCTGGGATACGGCATAGGCGGCGGCGATACGCACGGCGGTATCGTATTTGGGCCGGAAGAAGAGCCGCCGTTTGGGATAAAGAATCCGATTCAGGGCGGCGGCTCCCGAGCTGTCGCCGATCTGGCTCAGGGCCCGGCATGCGGCGATCAGGCGTTCTTTGACATCCGAAGTCTCAATGATGCGGGTCAGTTCGGGAACTGCGGCCGATGCTTTCAACCGGCCCAGACAATTGATGGCGGATACGGCCAGTTCCGTGTCTTCGGTGCGGGTAAACTGGATCAGCAGATCGATCACAGGGGGCGAATTTAAGCGTTCGGCCAGAAGCAGCGCCGCTCTGCGCACTGATTCCCGGGTGTCCGAAAGGACATAGGCGAGTTCAGAGCTCAGATCGGTGGTGACGGTATCGATCACCTCCAGGATGCGCGCGCGGGCCCGGGGATCGGGATCATTCATCAATGTTTTTTTCATCAGATCCTCGGCGCCCACCCGGTTTTTAGCCAGCAGATCCGCTGCCAGGCGTCTTGCCCTGACGTTCTCCTCCTGCCGGATGACATCCATGAGCATGGGCATTGCGGTCTGATCCATGCTGCTCAACAGCTGATAGGCTTCCTGCTGCCGTGCGGCATCATCTGACCTCAGGTCATGGGCGATGACGTCGGCGACTTTTGCTTCCAGCTTGAATCGGGTAAAGACGGCGTCCTTCCCCGATTTCTCCTGAAGCGCCCCATACACCCAGGATGCCAGTGCGTATTCTCCGAATACGATGAAATTAACGGCACTCTCCTGGAGCAGTACGGCGATCTGGCGGATGTGTTCCGGGGTTTTCTCCAGATCAAAAATCGCCATGACCGGGGAGAGGTAAAACTTCAGGTATGCAGCGGTCGGCCGCCATTTTTTCGGGTGCACGATGGTTTTAAACAGGGCGATCTGTTTCTTTCGACCCGCGGCATCCGCTTTCTGGTATTCCGTCACCAGCCGGTCCAGGATGGTTTTGGCCATTTTGAACTGGCCGGTCAGGAACAGTTCCCGGAGTCTTTCGGGCAGCGATTTTTCATCCATCTCTTTGACGCTTCCTTTTTTCTGCCCCACGGCCGGTTCCGCCGCTTCATTGTCCGCGCTTCCCGGCAGGGCATCCATGACATCATAGACCCGCCGGTTGAACAGAATCCCCGTGATCTTGCGATCCTGGGCGAATTTCTGCCAGTACCCGGAAGTGAGCGCATCGTCCGGCGGTTGAGTGGAGGCGGGAAAAAATGCAATGAGTTCCTTGGGGGTGACGGTTTTTAAAAAAGTGATGCTGTACAGGCGCGCATCCCGCAGAAATTTGTGCAGACCGGCGGCCAGGGTTTCAAACCGGGAGGTGTCGACCTTGACGCCGTTGATGAGCAGGGTATTATCCACCCTTGAAATGGTCAAGGCCTGGCGCCGGGCGAGATACTGCTTCAGATCAAAGACGACCTGCTGAACGGCATTTTTGGCCACCGGGCCGCTGTCAGGGTAGAGTTTCAATTTGGTGTGCGCCCCCAGTATGCTGGCGATCACCCGCTGGATCTGGTTGAGCTGTTTGTCGTCGATGGGTTTTTCGCTTAGACTGTAGAGTTCCTCGGCTTCATCCGGCAGTTCCACCGCTGCCGGATCTCCGGGAGTCGAAGCCTCCCCGGAAACCTTGGTGTATTTCACCTGGCGGGGAACGACATGCGACAGGCCAAGCTCGCGCATCGCCATCTGCCAGAAATCCGGGGTCATGGATTTGACCTCCAGCCGGCTGATGCGGTCGAGCACCTTGCGCAATTCTTCGGCAGTGACGCCCCTGATGAAAGTGAGGCTCTTGAGCTGCAGTTGATCCCACAGGCCGATGATCTTTTCGGCGATGGATTTGAAATTGCCGGTGTCGATCTCTTCCTGGTTGATCAAGAGGTGCCCTTTTTCCTCTATGATGGAAAACCGGTCCACATCGGCAAGTATCTGGTTGATCTGCTGCTCCAGTTGATCCACGGCGCTGGTGACCGATTTGCTGTCCGCCGGGTAAAGCCGGATGTTTCGTACGGCCACGATCAAAGACCGCAGCATGATCGGCACCACGCCCCGGGTTTCCTCGCTGACCGCTTCGTCGCCGATCTCTTCCACACCCGCAGCATCGTCTCCCGCCGCTTCCTTCACATACTTGTCGATTTCCTTGTGGTTGAATACCCGGCGGTTGAGTTCGCTCTGGAGCTGGTCGTAGGTCTTGGCTTTTTCCGTGTTGGGGGAATGGGCGAAATGATAGGCCAGAAATGAGGCGGAAGGCAGCAGGTGCTGCTTGTAGAGTTTTTCGTGATAGGCGCCGATCTCTTCATGGAGATTCTTGCGCTGGTCCGTATGGATGCCGTCGTAGATGATCTCCCGGATGCGTTTGCTCAAAAACCGGATATTTTCATCATTATCCGTAAAATCGGACCGAACGATCCCCTGGCTGACCCCCTGATTTAAGAAATCATGAATACGGGAGGATTTTTCATTGTAATTGCCGGTGAGCATGGAAAGTGAAATCGATTCCCCGAAGGCGGCGGCACATTCCAGGAAACGTTTGCTCTCGATATCCAGCGCATCGAGTTTATTCTGGATGATGTCTTCCAGGGAACGGGGAAAGTAGCGCCGTTCCAGGCGGGTGATTTTCCACTGGTGATCGGACTGGACGATCTTCCGGTCATTGATCATCCGCCGCAGGATTTCCATGACAAACAGCGGGTTTCCCCTCGAGATCTCCAGCAGTTCGCGGGTCAGCCGCGGGGGTACCTCGATGCCCGGAAACGTGATGGTCATGTATTTGGTGATGTCGTCTCCGGACAGGGGCGTCAGCCGGATTTGCCTGATGCGCAGTTCGCTGCCGTATGCCGTGCGGAAGAGCTCCAGGGGAATGGCTTCGGGACGGGTCTCCTTTTCCTCGGCGGCGGTGGCGCAGACAAACAGGCGGATCGATTTTTCCCGCATGATCACCCGCATGAGGTGAAGCGAGGCCGGGTCGACGTAATGCAGGTCGTCGATCAGCAGGATCAGGGGGGCATCCCCCGTAAGCGATGCGAAGAAATGGATAAACGATTTGAAGATTTCATCCCGGTGCGCCGGATCATCTTCGGGCATGGGCACCTCGGAATCCTCGATCTGGGGGATGATATGGGCCAGGCGGTCGATCTCATTTTCGTCCAGGGCCCTTAAGATGCCGGTGCCCTTGTCCTCCCGCCGGTTCATCAGCTCGATGATGATGTAGGATATCAGGTAATATGGCCGAAATGATTCCTGGTGCACCCCGGCCACCCGGACGGGGCTGGCTTTGGATTTTTCAAGGTTCCGCTGGAGGGTGTCCAGGAAACTCGTTTTTCCCATGCCGGGAGCGCCGTCGATGATCAAAAATGGGTTCTGGCCCTCACTGAATTGCTTCAGTACGGCGCCGACCTGCTCGAACTGGCGTTTGCGGCCGACGATGCCGGCGCTTTCCAGGTATTGCAGGGCCTGGCGGCTCACCATGCCGGCGTCCACATGGCGGTTGCGGCCGAATTCCTTGGCGTGGTTCAAGGCATTGGCGGCCTGGCCGATGAGGTCCCGGCCGCTGCCGGCATCGTCCGGGGCAGTGGCGATGCCGATGCTCAGGGTAACGGGGATGGCGGTGCCGGCTTCAGCGGAGAAAAAAAGATGCTCATTGACCTTGCGCACAAGCTCCGCGCCCATGGCCAGGGAGTCCTTCTTGGCGCAGTTGGGGCAGAGAATGATGAACTGGTCCCCGGCATACAACACCGGAATCCCCTTGTTTTTGGCCACCTCCTTGATGAGGCCGGTGATATGGATCAGGGCCTGGTCGCCCACGCCATGGCCGTACTGCTCATTGATCCGCTTGAAAAAATCGATATCCATCATCAGCAGGGAAACCGGGGTTTCGTTTAAGGTCTCCCAGTTGATGTTGTGTTTCATGTGATGCAGCAGGAACCGGCGGTTGTTCAGGCCGGTCAGGTAATCCTCGAACATCAGCGCCGAGGGGTCTTTTCCCACGTTTTGCATGAAATACAGGAGTTTCTGGTATTTCATGGCGCCTTACCCATAAAGAATCCCGGCCGATATGTCATTTCTAAGAGAGGCATCACGATTAGCGCATTCAGGTCCCTGGTTTGACGTGCACGTAAAGGTACATGTGGTTATGCACGTGAACGAATTTTCACAATACACTATACAAGACAAAAACAGGAAAATTCAATTGCAAATTGGAAGGTTTCTGCGGACTTGCAAATACGGAGAAACAGTCGGCTGCAAAAGTGCGCCGTGTAATCGTGCGACAGGCGCTCAATTTTTCTGAAATCGTGCACGAGCACGTGTGCCGTTTAAGCGCACGATTTCCAATCTGATCTCACCATACCCGAACGGCTACAGGGTCGAAAAAGGTTTCCAGTACCATTTTTTGATTCGGGTGTACTGGAGAGAAAACCAGTCCGGGGCCGTGGCAAACAGGGAATAGAGGGTGGGGACCACCACCAGGGTCAGCAGGGTGGCCATGAGCAGGCCGAAAATGACCACCACGGACATGGATTTCCAGTACTGGGAGGTTTCGCTGACCAGGGAAATGGACAGCGCCCTGAAGTTGATGGAAATGCCGGTGACCATGGGGACCAGGCCTAAAATGGTGGTGATGGCGGTGAGCATCACCGGCCGCAGCCGGGTGGCGCCGCCGGAGATGATGGCGTCGCGCAGACCCATGCCCCGGTCTCGCAGCTTGTTGATATAATCGATTAAAACGATGGCGTTGTTCACCACCACCCCGGCCAGTGAGATCACCCCCACCCCGGACATGATGATGCCGAAGGGATACCGCATGACGGTCAGGCCCAGGTAGACGCCGCCCAGGGAGAGGATCACCGAGGTCATGATGATCAGGGGTTGGCCCACGGAATTGAAAATGGTGACCAGTATCAAAAAAATCAAGAATATGGCGATGACAAAGGTCTTGGTGAGAAATTCGCTCGATTCCTTCTCATGCTCGTTCTGTCCGGTAAAGGAGATGGCATACCCGGGGGGAAGCACGAAATCGGCCAGCAGCGCTTCCGCCTGGTTTTTGGCCACCGATCCGGGGACCTTGGATTCGTCCACGTCGGCCTTGACCGTCACCACCCGTTCATGGTTGATGCGGTTGATGTCGCCGATGCTGCCTGCGTACTTGATGCTGGCCAGCGTGGTCAGGGGCACCAGCTGCCCCACCGGGGTGGGGATCATCAGCTTCCGGAGCACATCCGTGACCCTGCGGTCATCCTCGGTGAATTTGACGGTGATGTCATAGTCGTCACCGCCCTCCCGGTAGGTGGACACATCCAGGCCGTTATAAGCGGTTTTTAATGCAAACCCGATCAGGTTGGTGGACAGCCCGAACAGGGCCGCCTTCTGGCGGTCGATATCGATCTGCACCGAGGGGAGGGCATCCATGTAATCGTCTTTTACATCCACTACGTGGGGAATTTTGGCGACGATGCTTCTCACCTGGGCCGCGATTTCCCCCAGCAGGCGGACATCCTCGCCGGCGATTTCAATGTTGATGGGCGCGCCCGTGGGCGGCCCCCCCTTCTCCTCGGCCACGGTGATCCGGGCCCCGGGAATTTCGGCCACCCGCTGCCGGATGATTTCGATGTCTTTGGCCGACGGGGTTTTGCGGTCCTCGTAATCTAAAAACTGGAT
Source organism: uncultured delta proteobacterium (assembly GCA_963826785.1). Taxonomy (GTDB): domain Bacteria; phylum Desulfobacterota; class Desulfobacteria; order Desulfobacterales; family Desulfosalsimonadaceae; genus CAWGYD01. The sequence continues at coordinate 129,960 of CAWGYD010000006.1, read as the reverse complement.
GCCCAGACGGTTATCCGAATATTCGGAAAAAAGGGAGCTGCCGGCCTTCTTTTTGGCCGTGGCATAGATGTGTTCGATATTGGAAATGTCCGACGGCCCTTCAAATGTTTCGCCGGACATCCGGGTATGCTGTCGCGGAACATAGGCCTGCCGGTATTTTTCCGCAAATGAGAGCCCCGGGGGCAAATCCGGGTGGTTGACCGCGATTTCAATCTCCCGGATCACATGGTCCATGTAGTCCAGGTCCGCCCCTTCCGGAGGGTCCACGTTCACATAGGCGCTCTTGGGATCCAGGCTGGGGAAGAATTCCACCGGCTTTTCCAGGCCGATGGTCAGTTTCCAGACCTGCATGAGGATGACCAGGAGCAGAAAGGATGCCGCCACCACCGACAGCCGGTGATCCAGGGCATATTCCAGAAAGCGCCGGTACATCCTCAGGATAACGCCCTGTATGGCAATGGGCTTTTCTCCCACGGCCTCGATCTCTTCCGCGCTTATCGCCGGCCGGTCGGCGGGTGTTTTGACCTTCATGAAATAAGAAGCCAGGGCGGGGTTGATCACCAGGGCCACGAACAGGCTGGAGGTGAGGGTGATGATCAGGGTGATGGGCAGAAATTTCATGAATTCGCCCATGATCCCCGGCCAGAAGATCATGGGGGCGAACGCCGCCAGTGTGGTCAGGGTGGAGCCGATCACCGGATAGGCGACTTCGGAGGTGGCCCGCATGGTGGCTTCCCTGCGGGGAACGCCCTGCTCCATGTACCGGTAGATGTTTTCGATGATCACGATGGCGTTGTCCACCAGCATGCCCAGTGCCAGGGTGAGGGAAAAGAGGACCACGATGTTCAAGGTGATCCCCATGGCATAGATGATCATGAAGGAAAGCAGCATGGAAAACGGGATGGCCAGTCCCACCATAGTGGCATTGCGGAATCCCAGGGCGAACAGGAGCACCACCACCACCAGCAGCAGCCCGGAAAGGATGTTGTTTTCCAGGTCGGCCAGCATCAGGCGGATGCCCTTGGCCTTGTTCATCAGCTTGATGATTTCCGTACCCCGGGGCCAGGCGCCCTTCTGATCATTAATGAGCCGGTCCACCGCGTCCACGATCTGGATGATGTTCTCCCCCGCGCGCTTCTTCACGGCGATGTTGACCGCATCCCTTCCGTCCAAACGTGAGCGGCTGTCTTCATCCTTGAACCCGTCCACCACCTTGGCCATGTCCTTCAGGTAGACCGGCCTTCCGTTGAAGCTTCCCACCACCAGCCCGTAAATTTCATCCGGGGTGGTAAACTCGCCCGGCACCCGCAGCTGATACCGGCCGTGGCCCAGGGTGATGGCGCCGCCGGAGGTGTTGGTGTTTTCAGATGCCACCACCTGCTGGAAGGTGGTGATGGGAATCCGGTAGTAGGCCATCTTGTCCGGGTCCACTTCGATGATGATTTCCCGTTCCTGACCGCCGGTGATATCGACTTCCAGCACCCCGGGAATCGACTCGATGTCCTCTTCCAGGTCGTCGGCGATCCGTTTGAGCGCAATCATCCCCGCGGTTCCGGAAAGGGAATAGACCACGATGGGCAGTTCCGAGAGATTGACCTCATAGATCATGGGGTCGTTCTCCAGGTCGGTGGGCAGGTCCCGTTTGGCTTCATCCACCTTGTCCCGGACCTTCTGCAGGACGTCATCGATGTTGGTGCCGGGAATAAACTCGATGTTGATGTTGGAGATGCCCTCGGAACTCACCGATTTGATGTTCTTGACGTTTTCGAGCCCTTTGAGCTTTTTTTCGATGGGAATGGTGACGGCGGTCTCGATGTCCGAGGCGGCCACCCCCTTGTACGGCGTGGACACGAACACATAGGGGATGGTGATATCGGGTTCGTCCTCCCGGGGGATGGCGCTGTAGCAGTAGATCCCCAGCACCAGGATGATCAGGGACAGGATGACCACGCTGACCCGGTTTTTAACGGCGGTATCGGAAATAATCAAATCAAAGACTCCTGCATGTTACAATTCCGTCATGCTGTCGATCGTGCGGATCAGATTGACCTTCTGGCCGTCGCTGACCCGGCGGTGTCCCACCACGATGACCCGGTCTCCGGGGGAGAGCCCTTCGGTGACCTGGATGCGCCAGCCTTCCTGGATCCCGGTCTTGATCTGCCGGGCATGGGCGAAATTGTCGTTGACCACGTATACGGTCTGGACATCGTTTAAGGTGATGATGGAATAAAGGGGGATGGTTATGGCTTCGGGCACCTCCTTCTTGATGATATCCACCCGGGCGAACATGTCCGGCAGGATCTCGTTGTCCGGATTGTCGATTTCCAGTTCCAGCTTGTAGAGCCGGGCATTGGGATCGCTGGAGCGCGACAGGAAGTGCTTTTTTGCCGGATACGCCCGGCCGTTCAAGGCATCGAAGGCGACCGTAAATTCCGACACTCTGCCCACCGCGCTCACGTCGGATTCGGGAATCCCCACGCTGACCTTGATCCTGTCCATCCGGATGACTTCGGCCACGGGTTCGGCCACGTTGACGTACTCTCCTTTTTCCACAAACAGGTCGTTGATGATCCCGTCGATGGGGCTGCGGATGGTGGAGCGCTCCAGGTTGAGCAGGGCGCTGTCCATCTGGGCCTTGTACTGTTCCATCTGGGCGGTGATATCGTCTAACTGGGAGCGGCTGGCCAGTTGTTCGGCATAGAGTTTTTCCAGCCGGTTTTTCGAGGCCAGGGCGGTGTCATAGGAGGCTTTGGCCGCCTCCAGGGCAATTTCATGGTCCCGGTCATCCAGTATCGCGATGACATCCCCTTTCTTCACCCGGGTCCCTTTTTCAATCCGCTTTTCCCTGACCTCCCCCCGGACCTCGGCCACGATATTGTATTTCACCCAGGGTTCCACCACCCCGGGCAGGTTGATCCGGTCCCTGAGTTCACGGGGGGAAAGCGCAAGGGCCACCACGTTCACATCCAGGCGCTCGGGTTCGATGTCGAGCTTGTTGGCCGCGATCTGCCCCTTGATATAGGCGATCTGCTTTTCCAGCCGGGCCTTTTCAGATGCGGCCAAAGAAGCGATGGACATGTGCAGGATGCTTTTGGCCTGATCCGGGGTAAGTGAAAACTTCTCGGCCAGCTTCTGGGCGGCGTCGTTTGGATCCTTTGCGGATTGGACCACGGACACCACGCCATCGGCCTGGCCGATGGCCAGTTCCATGGCCTCCAGTGTGTCGATCCCCTTCTTCAGGGCATCGAGCTTGTCTGTTTTGGCCGCAATCATCATGGAAAGCACCGTGATGATTGCGACCAGCGCCGCAATGGGAAGAAGCCCCCACAGCCGTTTCAGCAGTTTTTTGGCAAACGGGGGGGCGGGTGTGTCCTGTCGGTCGTCCGTCATCTGTCATGATCTCCCGGAATGGTTTTTCCTGTCAACGCTCTGAAAATACAAAATTGATTCACTTCAAGGGGAATGCGGCCCGCAGTCCGTGCACGTACTTTGGCGAAATCTAAAAAGAGTTCTTTATCAGGTTCCTTGAAAGCGCCCCACCCCGCTGCGCGGCATCATCTGATTTTTCGGGAGCACAGCCGCGGCTCATGTCGCCGGCGGTGATTTGATCGAGAAAAATCCCCTGGGCCCGCTGCAGCGCGATTTTAGACAGGGAAAGGACGAATTCGGCTTCCGTCAGTTCGCGCTCGGCATTGCGCAGGGTGGTATTGGCGTCCAGCACGTCCAGGCTGTCGGCCTGACCCAGCTTGAACTGCAGGGTGACGGCCTCGTAAGCCGCCCGGGAAAAAACCAGCTTATCCTGCAGGGCGGTAATGGTATTCTGGGCCGTGTTCAAGGCCAGCCAGGCCCTTTCCACTTCCAGGGCGATCTGCTTGGCCAGTTCATCCGCCTGGAGGCTCGCGATGCGTTTCCGGGCCCGGTTCTGGCTGACCGTTCCCTTGCGAAGTCCCCAGTCGAACAGGATCAGGTTGATGTTGGCGGCGCCGTATATGCTGTCCTGGGACAGCACGGAAGGGTCGGTCTCCTGGGCCAGGTAGCCCGCTTCGATCCCCACCACCGGCCAGTAGTCTCCCTTGGATATGGAAATGTCATCATCGGCAAGGCTCACCGACATCTCAGCGGATTTCATGTCCGCCCGGCTTTTCAGGGCGATATCGACAAACTCATCCAGCCGCCCCTGGATGGGCATCTGCGCGTTTACTCTCGTTTCCGGGGGGGACAGGGAAAAATCCGGGGAAATGTTCACCATGCGGGCCAGGGCGGATCGGGCGTACACCCATTCATTTTCCGCCCGGATCAGCTCGGCCGCGGCGCCGGAAAGCTCGGCTTCCGTCCGAAGCAGGTCGGTCTTGGGGACTTCCTCCAGCTTGAGTTTGATCCTGACCGCATCCCGATAGGCGGTCAGCCGCTTGACATTTTCCCTGAGAATCTCCACCTGCTTTTTCCGGTTCACTACTTCATAATAGGCCACCGCCACCTGGTAAAGATAGGATTCCTTAACCGAATCCAGGTCATACCGGCGCTGCTTGATGGTGTCCTTTGCCGCCCTCAGCAGGATCAGTTCCTTGCCGTTTAACGTAAACTGCTGCTGGAGCTTGATGCCGTAATCATAATTGGTTTCCGGCTGAATCAGGCTGCTTTCGCTGTAGCGGATGTAATCGCCAAAGGCGGACAGCTGGGGCAGCAGCACGGAAAAGGCCCGGTTTTGGTCTTTTTCGGCGATAAACAACTGGTTTTTGGCAATGCGGATCTGCTGGGCGGATTTCAGGGCCGCCTGGTACAGGTCGGAAAGGGCGTATGTCTCCGTTTGGGCAAAAGCCGCCGGCGCGCCCGTCAGAAAAAAGATGCAGACAGCCGCAGCGAGTCCGGAGAAGAACTTTGAATTGGTATTCATCGGATATGGGACACTCAATATTCAGTGGCGGAACGAAACCGTCTTTTTGATCAAATATCTATGTTTCGTCCGGCCACCATCTGGTTTATGCCGCCGGTTCGTGTCCTTTGGGCCAGGGGATGAACCCGACGCTGGCAACGCCAATTAATTTCAGGGCCGACTTCCTATTCCGGATCACGCAACGCATGGCGCAGGATTTTTCCCACCGCGCTCTTGGGCAGGGTTTCCCGGAACTCGATGATGCGGGGGACCTTGAAAGCCGCCAGGTTCTCCCGGCAGAAGCTGATCATGTCCTCTTCGGTGACGGCTCCATGGTATTCCGGCTTCAGCGAAATGACCGCCTTGAGGCTCTCTCCCCGTTTCGGGTCCGGCTGGGCCACCACCACCGCCTGCTCCACCGCCGGATGCAGATACAGCGTGTGTTCGACCTCCAGGGGGGAAATGTTGTAGCCGGAAGAAATGACAATATTTTTCATGCGGCCCGAAAAAAAGACGAAGTCCTCGTCATCGATATATCCCCGGTCACCGGTGCGAAGCCAGCCGTCCGGCATGAACGTGGACTCGGTTTCATCGGGCTGGTTCAGGTATCCGGCGGCAACCTGAAGCCCCCGGTAGCAGATTTCCCCTTCCTCGTTCCGGGCCAGGATGTTTCCTTCCATGTCCGTGATTTTGACTTCGGAATAGAGCGGAACGCCGATGGAGTCGAGTTTCTCCTTGATCCCGGAAATGGAAATGATCCCGCCGCTGTTGGTTTCGGTCATCCCCCACCCGTTGATGAGTGTAAGCCCGGTCATTTTTCGCCATTGTTCCTGAACCTCCTTCTTGACGGGTGCGGCGCAGGAGATGGTGACCCGGATGCGGTCGAGCTCATAGGCTTCCATCAGGTCCTTTCGGGCCATCAGCGCAATGAAGAACGTGGGGGGGGCGAAGATGACGTTTACCCCGTAGGTGTCGATGATCCGGAAGGAATCTTCCACGTCGAATATCGGGATCAGGATGACCGTTCCCCCCTGGTAGATGGCGGGAAGCTGGTGAAGCAGATACCCCGACGTGTGAAACATGGGCATGATGGAAAAATTCACTTCCCGCTCCATTCCGGATGGCCGGAATGCATGGGCATGGGAAATGGAATTGAACACCAGGTTGAAATGGGTTTCGATGACGCCTTTTGATTTGCCGGTAATGGCGGCGGTGTACAAAAGGAGGGCGGGATCGGTTTTCGGCGCGACCGTTGCCGGTTCGGCAAGCGGGGAAAGCTTTTCAATGGCGGCGAACATGTCGATGGCCCCGGGCATGGGGCGCTTGGGGATGTCGAAATAGATTTTCAGCGCCCGGGGGGCCCGCGCATCCGGCTTGGACCAGTCCCTCACCCGGGTGATGATGATATGATCGATCAGCCCTTCCTGTTTGAGTTTTTCGATCTTATCGTAGAGCAGGTCCATGATCAGGATGGTCCTGGCCCCGGAATCACGCAGCTGGGCCTCGATCTCCTTGGCCTGGTACATGACATCGACGGGGCTGTGCACGGCGCCGATCATGGCCGCGGCATAGAAAGCCACCAGGTGCTGCAGGGAATTGGGGAGCATGGTGGCCACCACATCGCCTTTTTTGATGCCCAGATCGCAAAGGAGGGCGGCATAGCGCCCGATCATGTCATCTAAGGCGGCATAGGTGATGGGCTTGTCCAGGAAAATGACGGCCGTATCGTCCGGGTGGGCGACCACGGTCTGCTTGAACAGCTGATAGATGGAGACCATGGGCACTTCGGGCATGGGTTCGGAAAACCAGCTGGGGTGGCTGATGACATAGGCATCCCCCGGATCATGCTGCCGGCCTTCTTCGATCCACTCTTCCGGATATCCGATCCGCCGGTACCCTTCAAAAAATTGAGCATCATAGAAGTCGTCGCCGGATATCCGGCGGGGAGGCTTGGGGGAACTCATTTCACTCTCCTTATAATGAAGGGGGCATATCAATTTCGCCAAGCGCCATCCGGGCCAGGTCACCGATGAAAATCAGGGGGAGCCCCGCATCGGCGGCCATTTGATGCAAGGAGTGCATGCACATGGGGCAAAGGCAGACCATGGCCTTGGCCCCCGCCGCCTTGGCATCGGCGATATTTTTTTCCTGCTCGGGGGTTGGGTCGCCCATGCCCAGCAGCAGTTTCACCCCGGCGCAGCACATGGCGTTTCCCCGGTCGTAGGTGCGCGCCACCCGGGTGGAGCCGCACAGTTCAAAAAGCGCGTCGATGAAATGCTCCTTCTCCGGCGTATGCCGGGAGGCGCAGGGACGCTGGTAGGCCAGGGCAAGATCGAGAGGCCGGAGGCGCCCCGCATTGGCTTTGAGGTATTCCACCAGGTATTCCGCCAGGTGGACGGGGCGAAAGGGGACCTCGATGCCGTATTCCGGGGCGATCTTGGCCAGCATGGCGTAACAGTCGTCGTGAAAACAGACCACCTCTTTTGCGCCGGTGGCGGTCAGCCGGTCCACAAATTCCCTGGCGTGCCGGTGCTGGATGCTTTCCGCGCCCATGTGGCTGAACAGGATCCAGCAGAAGTAGGGTTTTCCACCGATTTTCGGCAGGTCGTAAAGTTCGCCCTGGATCAGGTGGCCGTCGGTCTTGCCGAAAACGCAGATGCTCATGATCCGGTCGGCGGCCGGAAGATCCCGCAGTTCGCCGGAAAAGGACAGCCGGTTTTCCGCCTCTGAAATCTGCTGGTGGGAAACGATGGCGGCTTTTTCCTGCAGGGCGGCGATCAGGTCGAAGGGATTGGCGTCCTGCGGGCAGGTTTCATTGCAGGCATAGCAGGTGATGCACTGCTGCGGCACCGGGGTGGGCCGGCCCTCCATCATGGCTTTCATCCATTCGGCCGCCTGGTCCCGCCCGGCTTCAATCCACCTGCAGTTCACCAGGCAGTCCCCGCAGAGGTCGCAACGATCTTGTCTGAACATGACCACTCCTTGTGTCCGAAGAAAAAAAAATAACCATATCTTCAATGACACGTTGTGTCAACGAGTTGCGGGTTTCGGCCGGGCCAATTTTCTCCTTTAAATCAAAAATGTCTTAAAATCAATAAGATGAAATTTTATCAGGGACGATGCCGTCCACCGGAATTTATCGTGAAAGCCGACTCGGATGTTGCGGCATCAAGGCCTTCTATGATACAAAACCAACACGCTTTCCGGATTTAAATGATAGATTTTTGCGCTGCGGCGGACGGCGGCCCGGTGAAAGCCCGGCAATGTGAACTTGAATCCCGTGATAAGTGTTTGAACCATATTTTAATATCATAAAATCATTCTGTTGAAATCCATGCCGCTAAATCCCATCGACAAGCTCGACCATCTGAAAAGCAACGGGGGCAAAATCATCGGCTGCTTTCCCCTCTATCCGCCCCTGGCGCTGTTTTACGCCCTGGACCTGGTCCCGGTGGTTCTGTGGGGGCTAAGGGCCGATATCCGCGAGACCCCCGCAAGCGATCGGCACCTGCAGAACTATTCATGCGCCGTGGCCCGGCACATGACCGAACTGCTCCTTTCGGAGGCCGGGGACCGGTTTGACGGGCTGTTCATGTACAATGCCTGCGATACCCTGCGCAATCTGCCCGAGATCATTGAAAATCATCATTTAGAAAAGGGCCGGTCCATGCCGTTGTTCCGCATTCATGTCCCCATGGTCCCGCCGGAGCAGACCGATGCATCGCATTACCTGAAAAATGAAATCAATCGCCTGGTCCGGGAATTGGAAGACCGGTTTGCGGTCGGTTTTTCACCGGAAAAGTTCGTGGAGGGAATCCATCTGTACCGGCGCCTGGGAGCCCTTTTCCAGACGGCGCAGCAGCAGGCCGCTTCCGGGGCGCTGATGTTTACCGACCTGGTGGATGCAGCGGTTGGCGGTGCATTTGCGCCGGTGCAGGATCGGGTAGACCGGCTGGAGACATTAATTTCCGGCGCATCCGGGCATCAACCGGAAAACGGGGGCCCACATGCCGGGGTGGTCATCAGCGGCATCCTGCCGCCGCCGGTTTCGGTGCTCTCTTCCATCCATGCAGCCGGGCTGCGGGTTGTGGGAAATGACATCGCCTTTCTGCATCGCGCGCATGCGGACCTTCCCGGGCCGGATCCCGATCCCGCCGAATACTATGACAACTTCTACCGCCGTCATTATCCCTGTTCCACCCTGCTGTATGCCGCAGACCAACGGGTAGATGCCCTGATCCGGCGGGTGCGGGAAAGCGGGGCCGCGGGCGTGGTGTTCATTGGAGAAAAATTCTGCGAATACGAATATTTCGAATTTCCTTTTCTGGAAAAGAAATTGAAGGAAGACGGGATTTTTACACTGCAGCTGGAGATCGCCATGGACGACGATGCGCATACCGGCGCCCATGATGCCCGCATCCGGGCCTTTGGCGAAATTTTGAATCGGAGATGATATGGCATCCTTTCAAAAGACGAAGGCCGGCAAAAATCTGTCCGGCCTGATCAGGGACACCTATATGGACCTGCATACCCGGGCCGGCCAGGGGGCTTTCGTGGTGTGGATCGCCATCAATGTGCCGGCCGAGCTGTTTGCCGGCTTTGAAAACGTGGTCTATGCCGTCCCCGAAAGCCATGCGGCCATGAACGCGGGCAAGGGGGTGGGCGCGCTCCAGTGTGAAAAGGCCGAGCGCATCGGCTACTCCATGGACCTGTGCTCCTATGCGCGCATCGATATCGGGTGTTTTGCCGACGGGGGCAAAGATTCCCCCACCTTCGGGCTTCCCAGGCCCCACCTGCTGGTGTCGGACAACAACAACTGCTCCCTTCTGGTCAAGTGGTTCGATGTGCATCACCGGGAACTGGGCATCCCCCATTTCATCATAGATGTCCCTTTTGCCTATTCGCCCCAGAAAGAAAAGGACCGGGCATACATCAAGGCCCAGTTCAAAGACCTGATCGCGACCATTAAAACCCTTTCCGGGCAGACCTACGACGCCGATCGGGCGGCCCGGGCCGTCGCTTACACCGATGAGGGGATCAAGCACTGGAAGCGTTTTTTAGGTTTTGCCGAGCACCGGCCTTCCGGGATCACCGCCTTTGATTCCTTTGTGCAGATGGCGCCGTTTCTCATCGCCCGGGGCACCGAGCAGTTCGCACAACATTACCGGCTGCTGGCCGAAGAAACCGAGCAGCGGGTAACGGCGGACGATTTTCCGGTACCGGACGAAAAATACCGCCTGTTCTGGGACAATATCGCCCCCTGGCATCAGCTCCGGGACATGTCTTCCACCCTGGCCCGGCTCAAGGCCAACATCGTCGGCGCCACCTACACGTCCTGCATCGGCACGGTGGAGGGAAGTTTCAATCCCTATCCCTATGCGGGCGACCCGCTGGAGCACCTGGCCCGGACCCAGAACGCCTATGTCTGCCCCCATGGCCTTCGGCTGAGGGCAAAGGCCATGGGCGAAGCAGTGCAGCGCCTTGGCATCGACGGTATCGTGTATGCCAGCAACCGCAGCTGCAAGCCTTATTCCGTGACCCAGCTGGACCAGCAGAAAATCATGAGCGCCCGGTTTGACATCCCTTCGGTCATGATCGAGGTGGATCATGCCGATGTCCGAAAATACAGCAAGGAATCTACCTTTACCCGGCTGGAAGCGCTGATGGAAACCATAGCGGCCAGGCGGGGTGCCTGATGATCCATTTAAAGAAAGGCGTCATTCAGTGAAGAAGCGGCTCATATTTCTGATTCTTCTGCTCATGCTCGCCCCGGTCGGCGGCTGCGTGTTCACCAAGTTGGTCACCGTCCCCATGCGGGTGGGGGCAGCCGTCGTCTCCATCGTGCCGGTGCTGGGCAATTCCGCCCATGATTCCATCGATGCCGTGGCCGAAAAAGTCGACGATGTTCCCATCTGAAGTTTTGCCTTGATTGGACCTGATGCCGCATCCCTCTGGTTACTTATTGGTGTTCTGCGGTACCCGGCTCGGATCGGCGGTGATCTGAATTTCCACGCGGCGGTTCTTCTGCCGCCCTTCGGCGGTTTCGTTGGTCGCCACCGGCTGGCTTTCACCATAGCCTTTTGCGGTCAGGCTTGAAATATTGATGTTTTTTGATCGAAGATACGCGGCCACACTCTGGGCCCGCTTCTCCGAGAGCTCGAGATTGTAGGCCTCGGATCCGATGCTGTCGGTGTGCCCTCCGATGACCACGATATTTTCCGGATATTTGGCAAAGACGTTCGCCAGTTCATCGAGTTTGGGCTTTTCAGACGGCCGGATGGCCGCCGAATCGAAATCAAACAGGACATCCATGGTGGCATCGATTTTCTTTTGCTCCGGGTCGTATGAGACATCTTGCATGCCCTGAACCTGTTCCAGTTCTTTGGCCTGCTTTTCCATACGATTGCCGATGATCGCACCGATGGCTCCGCCGGCAACCGCCCCGATAACAGCCCCTTGTGTCTTGTGTCCGGACTGGTGCCCGATCACTGCACCGACAACGCCTCCGGTCACCGCACCGACACCGGCGCCGGTGGCTGTTTTGTTGGGTGTGCCGGACGTGCAGCTGAACAACAACCCCGCCGCAAAGAAAACGATTGTCATGTAAATGGCCAGTTTTTTCATGTTGCTTCCTCCAAATTCGGTAAAAAAATTTCCATCCGTATTGCTTAATAATATTGCCACCTAATTCCATTATCAATAGCATGTCCCCCCATTCCTGCCGATATAACCCCTCTTTCCGCGGATATTTCCATGCCTTTTGAAATATATTTTCCGGATGCGTATTTTTATCGCTGAAAAAGGAAACCATCATGAGGATATCCGCCTGCATCTTGTTGTGGCTGGTTTCGGCCGCGTCTGCCTTTGCCGGCCCGCCCTATGTGACCGATGATCCCGTGCCGGTCGGCTACCTCCACAGCGAGTTTTATCTCTTTTCAGCCGGGACCAACGAAGCCGGGGGGGTGAGCGGGGTGGGTCCGGCGGTGGAATATAATTACGGCATCCTGCCGAATACGATGTTTCACATCATCGCACCGTTTGCCTATGATTCACCGGATGATCAAGGATCCCATTTCGGGTACGGGGACACGGAACTCGGGTTGAAATATCAATTGATACATGGATCGGATGGCCTTCCCATGATGGGGATTTTCCCGCTTGTCGAAATTCCCACGGGAGATCAGGACAAGGGGCTCGGAAACGGGAAGGCTCAGTATTTCCTTCCCGTCTGGCTGCAGCAGGATTTCGGTCAATGGACGGCTTACGGCGGCGGAGGTTACTGGATCAATACCGGAGCCGGCAACAGCGATTACTGGTTTTCCGGCATCCTGGTGCAATACGCATTTTCCGAAGGCCTCACCGTGGGCAGTGAAATCTTTCATCAGACGGCGGATACGGTGGACGGTAAAGGAAACTTTAATTTCAACAGCGGCGGCACCGTCCCCCTGATGAACGGGTTTCAGCTTTTATTCTCCGCGGGAAGGGGGCTGACGCATACCTCGGGCAACCGTTTCTCCTATTACGTTTCGGTGTATCGGGATTTTTAGCGCCGCAAAGCAACTGATCGAAACTAGGCAGCAAGGATACGATAGGCGAATAACGCTTGGGTTGAACTTGTTTTTGAACACATTTCGGATTACGTTTAGGAAACCGACGCAAAGCGGTGCGGATCAAAAACCTTGGTTTATCAAAATGTGTGAATGAAGGGAGCGGAAAAAAATGAAAATCGCAATCGGAATTTTTTTGATACTGACGGTCATTGCCGTGGGGGTTTTCCTGCTGTATCCCTCTTCGGTCGTCGCCGAAAACCAAACCGTTGAAACCATTCAACTTCCCGCGCCTCAGACCCAGGGCGGCATGCCCCTGATGGAAGCGCTCGAAAAGCGGCACACCACGCGGGATTTTTCCGATCAGAAGCTCTCCGACCAGGTGCTGTCCAACCTGCTCTGGGCCGCTTTCGGCGTCAACCGCAAGGATTCGGGAAAGCGCACGGCACCATCGGCCCGCAACTGGCAGGAAATCAGCATTTACGTGGCCAAAGAAGACGGCCTTTTCCTCTATGATGCCGCGGCCAATGCCTTGAAGCAGATCTCGTCAGCCGATATCCGCGCCAAAACCGGCACCCAGGATTTTGTGGGAAACGCCCCGGTCAACCTGGTCTATGTGGCCGACCTTGCCAAAATATCGGCTGGTGATGAAGATCAGAAAAAGTTCTATGCGGCCGCAGACACCGGATTTATCGCCCAAAACGTCTACCTGTTTGCCGCATCCGAAGGGCTGGGCACGGTGGTGCGCGGGTCCGTGGACCGAAACGCCCTGGAAAAGGCCATGAAACTCGGACCCCGGCAGGAAATCACCCTGGCCCAGACGGTGGGATACCCGAAAAAAGATTGATCAACCCGCAGTTTCGATGATACGAATGCCTGTGTTTCCTTGAATTTTTGTCCATCATAAAGGAGGTGAACATTGGCGGGTATCGTCCTTCTCGTGTTGATCGTCGCCCTGGTGGCGGCCGTGATTGCCATCTACAACTCCCTGGTCACGAACCGGAACCAGTATAAAAACGCTTTTTCCCAGATCGATGTCCAGCTCAAACGGCGCCACGACCTGATCCCCAACCTGGTGGAAACCGTCAAAGGGTATATCAAGCACGAGCGCGGCACCCTGGAGGCGGTGATAAAGGCCCGGAGCGCCGCCGTGGACGCCACCCGGCAGGCCTCCCAGGAGCCGGGCGACCCGGCCAGGATGAAGCAGCTGTCCGAAGCCGAAGGTGTTTTGAGCGGCACCCTGCGGCGGCTGTTCGCCCTGTCCGAGGCCTACCCGGATCTCAAGGCCAACCAGAACGTCTCCCAACTCCAGGAAGAGCTTTCCTCCACGGAAAACCGCATCGCGTTCGCCCGCCAGGCGTTCAATGACGCGGTCATGTCCTACAACATCTCCCGGGAGAAATTCCCCAACACCATCGTCTCGACCATGTTCAATTTCAAGGAGGCCCAGCTTCTGGAATCCACCGAATCCGCAGAAGAGAAAAAAGCCCCGAAAGTCTCCTTCTGATAAGGCGACTTTCAGCGCCCGGGCGGGCATAAGGCCCGCCCCTATAGGATTTCTGGCCATTTCCTGCCGTGCCGGAACTGATTTTTTTCCGGCGATCGGCGGATTGAATACGATCCCAAAGGTGAGGCATGGCTGCAAATTTCTTCGCCCGGCAGGAACAGTCCCGGCGAAACAGCGCATATTTGATTTTCCTTTATATCCTGGCGGTGACCGGCATCGTGCTGTCGGTCTATGCCGTGGTCCATTTCTTCTTTCAGCACTACATCGGCGGGCCCGCCGGCACCCGCGGCTGGATCGATCCGCAGATTTTTGCATGGGTGAGCGCAGCCACCCTGTCCATTATCATCGGCGCAAGCGCAGTCAAGGTGCTGGCCCTGCGCCGGGGCGGACCGTACATTGCAGAGAGCCTGGGCGGGCGGCTGGTGGACCGGTCCACCAAAGATTTCAAGGAAAAACAGCTCCTCAACGTGGTGGAGGAAATGGCCATCGCCTCGGGAACATCCGTTCCCATGGTTTACGTGCTGGACAAGGAGGCGGGGATCAACGCCTTTGCAGCGGGATACAACCGGGAAGATGCGGTGGTGGCGGTCACCGGAGGCTGTCTGGAAAGGCTGTCCCGGGATGAACTCCAGGGGGTGGTGGGCCATGAATTCAGCCATATTCTAAACGGCGACATGCGGCTCAACATTCGCCTGATCGGACTGCTCAGCGGGATCATGGTGCTTGCCACGGTGGGCCGGATCATGCTGCGGTCCGGGCCCCGATCCCGGAAGGGGGCGGCCCCGGTGATCGGGATGGGTCTGGCCCTGGTGGTCATCGGTTATTTGGGCGTGTTTTTTGCGAAAATGATCCAGTGCGCGGTCTCCCGGCAACGGGAATACCTGGGGGATGCCTCGGCGGTCCAGTTCACCCGCAATCCGGCGGGTCTGGCCAATGCATTGAAGAAAATCGGCGGTTTTTCCGGCGGCTCCAGGATAAAAGCACCTCTGGCCGCCGAAGCCAGCCACATGTTTTTTTCCACCGCGGTCTCCTCCCTGTTTTCCACCCATCCCCCCCTGGCTGCCCGCATCCGGTACCTGGAGCCGGGATTTGCCGGCGATTTTTCCGCCCTGACGCCGGTCAGCGGTGCACTGGACCTGGATGCCGCCGCCGTCATGGCCCTGGCCGGTCCGGGCGGGCAGGCGTCGATTGAGGCGGATTCGGCGGTGGACCAGGTGGGGACCGTGTCCGGAGAGCATCTGGCCTACATGAAACAGTTGCTGAGCCACATCCCCGATCCAGTCAAAGACGAACTGAACCAGCCGCTGGGGGCGTCATGCGTGGTTTACGCCATGCTGCTCGATGATGATCCCTCAGCGCGAAAGACCCAGCTGGAACATTTTACGCGCTCGGCTCCGGAAGCAATGGTTGCCCGGACCCGTAAAAGCCGGTCCGCGCTGGCCGGGCTCGACCCCCGCCTGAAGCTTCCCCTGCTGGACCTGGCCCTGCCTTCCCTGAGAAACCTGTCGGAAGCGCAGTATATGGAATTTAAAAAAAGGCTCTCGGTGCTGGCCGAGTCCGACGGGCAGATGAGCCTGTTTGAATACTGCCTGCTGCAGATCATCACCCATCGCCTGGATTCCGCTTTTTACCCGAAGGTGAAAAAGCGGGTGTACAAAAGCATCGAATACCTGGCCGACGATGCGGCCCGCCTCGTTTCCCGCCTGGCCCGGGCCGGGCATGCGGACCCGGACACCGTCAAGAAAGCCTACCATGCCGGCATTCAGACCCTGTCCGCGGTCAGAGACGGGCTTTTCCCCCAAGCCATGCCGGAGGCGGACTTTACCGAACTGGGGCGCGCCCTTTCCCGGTTTGGCGCTTCCACGCCGGCCGTCCGGGAAATGATCTTTAATGCTTGCGCTCACTGTGTATTGTATGACAGGATCGTCTCCCTTGAAGAAGCGGAACTGCTGCGCGCGATCGCCTACCGCCTGGACCTTCCCATGCCGCCGTTCCTGTTGCGCGTGAACTGAGACATGAACTATCCGTGTCTGTGAAAAACCCGATTTGTACACAGGCACGAAAAAAAGGATGACCCTTGAAACTGATAAATCCGGCATTGTTTAAATGGTGGGAAGAGGCCCGGGAGAAATATAACCCGGATGAAGTGGCCCGGTTTTTCGAAGAGAACAAAGACAAGTTCGAGGAATTTCTGTCGCATCTGGATGGAAACCGGATGCTGTACAGGACCTCCAACCGGATGTTTTCCTTTTTTTCCCGCCTGGCGGCGGCGGCCGACCGGCTGTCCATGAAAACCCAGCGCCGGCTCATGCGGGTTCCCGGACTTTCCGACGGGATCGCAAAAATGAGGGGCTGGAAAAACCAGCTCAATTTCGGGGAACTCACCGAATTCGTGCGGGTCAAGCTCTACTCCCTGAGAATGCCCCCGCACAATGAAAAGGCATTGAAAGTGGTGGAGGAGATCATGGAGTTTGCCGCCACCCACGGCTTTGACGTGAACCGGCATTTTCCCACCGCCCGCAAAAAGTTTCTGGAAACCCGGCACCAGCTGATGCAGCACAAGTTTTTCCAGGAATTTTCAAAGTCCCGGCTGGAACAGCTGCTGGCGGTCCCCTTCGCCTTTGACCGGTGCATCTATCCGGTGCTGCCCGACTCGGCATTCTGGCACCGGTTCTTCGAATATGCGGAGCGCAAGAAAGTCATCGACATCGTCATCGTCTCTGCAAACGGCGATAAGATCTCCTGGAAGCATGGCTCCCCGAAACAGATCGCCGCAACGGACGTGGTCCGGACCCTGCGGCAGGTCTCCAGTATCAAGGCATCGGGCCGCCGTATATTTTTCATCGGCCACCATGAAGGGTATCTGGGGCCGTACTTTGTCCGCAGCGTCATCCGCAAGCTGGGGTTTGACGACCTGACGAAGAACTGCAACACGGTGGTGGGGCCCCGGATGTTTTCCAACGTGGTGATCCGAAACGGGGCGGCCAATGTGGGCAATTTGTTCATCGCCGTCCCTTCCCAGAAAACCACCGCCATCAAAACCCAGGGGCTGGCCGATGAACTGCGCAAAACCGCGCGCAAATCCCAGTGCCTGATCAAAATGCCGGATGCCGGGCTGGATCTTGCAGCCATGCTCGATTATGAAACCTTCCGCGCGGCCATGAAGGACGAAGAAGCGTTTTTACGCCATACCGCAGGCATGGACCCAAAGAAGGTGAGCGCGCTTTCGGAGTATCGCAAAGATGATGCGTACGCATCCGCCTTGAGTGAACTGAAGCGGGATGATTTCGACCTGTTCAGAAAGGTCATGCATGAATGCTTCCTGCTTTTTCCGGAAGGGTCCAGATCGTATATCGATAAGACGGATGGCGCGGTGGTGATGAAATATGTGAATCCAAAATACATGCAGGCCTATATGCGGCCCGGGGATTACATCGTTCCCGTCAACCTGGTGGGCGGGTCGGACCTGACCCGGGGCTGGCAGCTGCACCCGGCCACCCTCGGGATTTCGGTGGGCGAGCCTTTCGAAGTGAGCGGGGAGATGATCGATAATTGCGAAGTGGAAGGCCTTGCGGTAATGGATAAAATTGCGGCTCTGCCCAACATCAAGCCGGTGCGGGTCAGTCCAACCCATCCGGCGTGAATCAATACATCCGGTATTTCACCAGGCGGCCTTCCAGCCCGCCCGAATTGAGCGGTTTTTTCCATTCGGGTTTCAGCCCGATGTACTTGAGATACCGGCGGTCTCCGAAATAGATATAGGCTGTCGACCCCTTGCACTTCTGCTTCAAAAAGTCGCCCAGGTTTTTATACAGCGCCCCCATGTCTTCGTCGGCGCCCATGCGGATGCCGTAGGGCGGGTTGGTGACGATGATTTTATTCTCCTGGGGGGGCAGATCCATGAAATCGGCCTGGGAAATGCGCACCTGGTTTCCGTGATGGAGCCCCAGCAGGTTGGTTTTCGTCGCATTGACGGCTTCTTTGGCCCTGTCGCTTCCTGAGATCAACCCCTCGGCGATGCCGCGAATCCGGCGGTCGGCATTTTCCTTGACCCGCTGCCAGATCGCCGGGTCAAAGTCGGGCAGGTGCTCGAATCCGAAATTTTTTCTGAAAATTCCGGCCGGAATCCGGCAGTAGTGCATCAGCGCTTCGCAGAGCATGGTGCCCGACCCGCACATGGGATCATACAGCGGCATCGATCCGTTCCACCCGGACATGCGGATCACGGCCGCCGCCACGGTTTCCTGCATGGGGGCGGACACGCTCGCCTCCCGGTATCCCCGCCGGTGAAGTGACCCGTTGGACGTGTCGATACTCAAATCCGCCCGGTTCTTCAGGATATGCAGGTTGATCTCCACATCCGGGTTCATGGGCGCCACGTTGGGCCGCTGGCCGGCATGTCCCAGAAAGTAATCCACGATGGCGTCCTTGACGCGAAGCGATGCGAACTTGGAGTGATCCACCCGGCTGTCGGATACATTGGCAAAGACCGCAAAGGTGTTGTCTTCCGAGAAAAAATGTTCCCATTGAATCCGCTTGACCCGGTTGTAGATGGTGTCCGTGTCCGGGCAGTTAAACGAGATCACCGGCGCCAGAACCCGGGAGATCAGGCGGGAGCAGTAGTTGACCCGGTACAGGGCGGCCTTGTCCGCCGTAAAATAGATGCCCCGGAAAGACGGTGCCGGTTCCTTCGCCCCCAGTTCCGTAAGTTCCGTCACCGCCAGGTCCTTCAACGTATCGGCCACCTGGGCGAAATACCGGGGTTTTTTCTGGTACAGGTACTCCGGCTTTTCCGGCTCCGGCGGCTTATCCGCTTTTTTGCGTAAAATAACCATATCATTCCTCTTTTTTATTGTGGTGACACTCATATGGCAAATCAAGGATGCGATCAACAGGTTTCTGTCGGGAGGAGACCGGAATCACATGGATGGGTTATCAGGTTGTCATCGCAGTCATTTGCGCATATTATTCATAATACCAGAAAATAAGGATCCCATCGGAAGTGCCGGCCAAACAGGATTGCGCCAATGAACGTCAAAACCGTCATTCGTAATGCATTGCCGTTTGTCAATTTCGGGACCCTGGTCCGGCTGACCGCCGGCAGCCCCCTTCGGCGAAACCGTCTCTTTTTCATCTTTGAAGACACCCGCTACACTTATGGCGGCACCTATAAGCAGGCCCGCCGGTTTGCAGACCTGTTTCTCTGCGAGCGAAAAAAACGCCTGGCGCAGGGGCGGCTGGGCAAAACCGAAAAGCTGGCCGTGGGCATCTACCAGGAGAACACCCCTGAATTTCTCTTTGCGGCGTTCGGGGCGGCGCTGAGCAACAGCGTGCTGTTTTGCATCAACACGGGATTCAGGGGGACCACCCTGGCCAATGTAATCAACCAGTCCGGTATTTCAATGCTGCTGACCACGCCTGCCTGGGCCGACGAAATCAAGGCCGGCCTGGATGATTTCAACGGCCTTTCAGCTGAAAACATCCTGGTGGCCGGCGGTGGCGAGGATGCCCGGTCCGGCGGTTTCACCTTTCTCGAAGATGCCCTTTTCCGGTCGGAGGGCAGAAGTTTAGCCCAATACAAGCCGCCCATGGACAATACCGCTCCGGTGCTGGTCATCTATACCTCCGGCACCACCGGGATGCCCAAGGGGGTGCCCTGCGCGCATCTCAAGATGTTCGGGGCCGGGTTCGTGGTGCAGAGCGCCGTCCGCCTGAAAAAAGACGATGTGGGCTATATCGCCAATCCCCTGTTTCATTCCAATGCCTGGTTCATCGGGGTGCTGACCGCCTTGGTTTCCGGATCCGGCTTTGTCCTGAAGCGCAGCTTCAGCGCCAGCGCCTTTGAAGAGGATATGCTGAAATACGGCGTCACCTTCATGAATTACGTGGGTCAGCCGCTGCATTACATCATCGCCGCCCTGGAGAAAAAATACGGCGGCGGAAAAGCGGTGGAGAACGCCCTGGCCCGGCATCCGAACAACCGGTTTTGGGCGGCCTATGGAAATGGCGCCCCGGCCGTGGACCGGCAAAAATTGATCGGCTATCTGGGGATGGAGCACATCTATGAAATATACGGCTCCACCGAAGCGGTGATTACGACCGTAAACAAGCCCGGCGATCCCATTGACTCGGTGGGGGAAATCCAAAAGGATGTGGTGATCTTAAATGAAACGGGGGGGATCTGTCCGCCGGGATTGGTCAATGACAGCGGCTTTCTGGTCAACTACGCCCAGGCGGTGGGTGAGATCGCCAAAAAGACCGGCCGGAACAACCTGCGGTTTGAAGGCTATTTCCAAAATTTTCGCGCCACGGAAAAAAAATTCAGGGACGGCTACTACCACTCCGGAGACCTCGGCCATGTGCGGATCGTAAACTCCAGGCGCTACCTGTATTTCAACGGCCGCACCGACGACTGGGTGAGAAAGGACGGGGAAAACTTTTCCGCCGAAAACGTGGCCGAGTATGCTTCCCGGCTGCCCGGCGTGAAACTGGCCATCGCCTTCGGGGCGCCGTCTGAAGTGTCCGACGAAAAAGTGATGGTGGCGCTGCAGTTGAACGACGGCGCCCCCTTCGACCCGGCGGCGGCGTTTTCCTGGTTTGACCGCCAGCAGAAGGCGGGCGGCATGGACCCCAAATGGATGCCCGACTACATCCGGATCATCGACGATTTTTCTCTCACCAATACCCAGAAACTCCTGGTGCGCCCCTTCAAGCGTCAACACTTCAATATTGAATCCTTTCCGGACATGACCATCTACTTTCGCCGCCGGGGAGACGATACCTATCATCTGCTGACTCCGGCCGCCTACGAACAGATCCGGCAGGAATTTGTCAAAACCGGCCGGGAGCAGCTGCTGGACGCGGGGCAGGCCGCCCCCTCTACTCAATCCAATTGAATCATGCATTTCTACGCGGGCACCAGTGGATACGCATACAAAAAATGGAAGGGGTCCTTCTACCCTGAAGGCCTGCCGGCAAAGGGGATGCTGGGTTATTACGGGAGACATTTTCGGGCGGTGGAGATCAACAGCACTTTTTACCGCATGCCGACGGTAACCGTCCTTGAAGCCTGGGCGGATGCCGTACCGGCGGATTTTCGATTCGTGCTCAAGGCGCCGCGGCAGATTACGCACATTCAGCGGCTAAAGGATGCGGATCAATCGCTGGCCACCCTGTTGGCCACGGCAGACGTGCTGAAGGAGCGCCTGGGCGCACTGTTGTTTCAGCTGCCGCCGAACCTGAAGAAAGGCGTGCCGCGGTTAAAGGAATTCCTTTCCCTGCTGCCGCCGCAGTGCCGCGCGTCATTTGAGTTTCGCCATGCGTCGTGGTTCGACGACGAGATTTTTATTCACATCCTTCCTTTTTTTCCGGATGATCCCGCACCCATCCGGTTTTTCGGCAAATCTCCTTACTTGCGCAGGCTCACAAAATACCGCATCCATGTTCTGATTTTAGGGAGTAAACCTGATTTCGGGCGGGAGCGGATTGGTTATGATTAAGAAACGGGAAATCCGGTTCTCCCTGCAGGAAAATGAATGCCTGCGGGCCGCCGGATTTTATGGGCACAACGTTTATCGAGCCGTTATAAAGGAGACAGTCAAAATGGGAATCAATCATCAAAAAAGTCTGGCCCTGGTTATTGCAAGCCTGGTTTTCTGGGTCTTTGCCGCAGGGCAGGCATTTTCAAATGAGCCTGCGAATCTGCCGGTCAAAGGTATCGAAGACATTATCGGGGCCAAGGGAAAAGTTGTAAACGAGGTGCTTCAAATTAGCTTCGGGCGCAAAGACATCGGTCAGGTCAAGGGGCCGGAGGGGGTTACGTTTTCGTCGGATTTTGAAATCGAGGGGGACCTTTTCTTTCAGCCCCTTGAAAACAAAAAGGCCTTCCTCAATGCAGATGTGGCGCTTCTGGAGGATGAGGTGAACCCGTTTATTGGGGCTCTATTGGAGAACGGACTGGTTTTTCAGGCCTTTCATCAGCATGCACCGACGGACCCGCAGATCTGGTTTGTCCATTTCCGGGGAACGGATGATCCGCTGAAGCTTGCCCGGTCGGTCAAGGCCGCACTGGGGGTCACCGCCACGCCCTTTCCCCAGCAGTCGCCGCAAAATACGTCCTCCCCGCTGGATCCGAAGCGGCTGGCCAACATCCTGCGGGGGCACGCCGAAACCGGCGAAAATGGTGTGATCACCGTTTGGGTGTACCGATCAGACCCGATCACCATCGGAAATACCCTCGTGAATCCCCAGGCGAATATTTCCACCAATATCGAATTCAAACCGACCGGTGGCGATAATGCGGAAGTCATGTCCGATTTCGCCATGCGGGCGGAAGAGGTCGACCCGGTGGTCAAGCTCATGTACAATGAACTGCAATGGTACCAGGGATGCCTGTACAACCAGGAAACCGGCGAGCAGCCCCAGCTCTATTTCGATCACATGATCAAAAGCGGTGATGCCTATGCGCTTGCCCGGGAGATTCGCCGGGGGCTCGATTTGACCCAATCCGAGTAAGCCGATCCCTGCCTGTTTCTTCAGGTGCAGGCAAACTCGAACGCTATTTCAGAAACGGGATTTCGCCTTCGCCGAAAATGTGTGCTTTGATCATGCTCGTATCCACGGGCAGCCGGATGATATCGCTGATCAGTTCAACCACATTGCCCAGGCCGTATCTGCGGATATGGAAATTGAAATCCTTGAGTTGCATGTAAAAGCTGTCGCTGATCACGGGGATGGTTTCAAGGCTGATGTGGAAGGCATCATCCATTTCGTAAGCGTTTGCGCAGTGATGGATGAGAAGGTAGAAGCACGCGGCGGATAGGTATTTTGAATCGGGCTGCAGGTAAAGTCCGGGGTGAAATCTCGATACATGCAGATCCCTTGCCGCGGAGTTGCAGGAAAAGACCAGCGAAGAAGACACCGTATCCGGAATATCGCGCCTGTTGATGAAATATTCGACGCAGGATGCCTCTTTATAATAGGACAGGGAAAAACGTGCCAGGAGCAGGGGCATATTGGTACGAATGAATGCGGATTCGGTCCGCATGGCCGATGATGGGCTCATTTGTAAAATATAGTGTTTGTTTTCCTGTGTTGCGTATGTTTTTTACCGTAATACATAATATGGGGGGGAACATAAAGCCACCCCTATTTTTTCATGGCGCCGTTGATCTGATCCGCGCCCCTGGTTTTGGGGATCCGTTCATCAATTGGTCCCGGCTTTTTGAGGGATCGCAAAAACAGGGTGAACGGTTTTTCCTACCCGCCTTCGCGGGAAAAAAGAGAACCTTTTCTTTTGGATGCCATGCGGGTGGGCGGTCTTGGCTGCCTGTATTTTGCGGCAGTTGAAAATCGGGTAAAATACTGCTTGATCCGGCAGATTGATTTTGTGTAAAGTCAGTCATTTTCCGGATCTGCCGTATGAAAGCCACGCCCATGAAAACACAGTATTATCTTTGCCGTCCGAGAAGATGGTTCAACACCTTTTCCGCATCACTCAGGGATATCAATGATGGCGCCTTGAAACCCTTTGTCGTCAGGGGGAGCACCCGGAATCCGGTTTTTTCCATCACCGGAGGCTCAACCGAGGTGCTGCGGTTTACAACATCGAGGGAACTGACATACAAAGGATCGCCGGCAGGCGTAATCGAAAATGAACTCAAGGACAAGTGGCTGTACTTCCCCGAGTTTCTGAGCATCGGAGATCGCACGTTATCGTATCTTGGAAAAAGCGGTCCGGGTTCGAAAAGCCATTTCACCTCCAGCATTCTGCTGGAGGGTTCACCCATCGGCACCATTTATTATAAAAACGCCATCAATTTGTTCCGGATGCATTTCAACGCGGGTATCATCACGGAATTTGAAGATCGGGGGCACGAGCTGTACGTGCTGTTTTTCGGGACCCTGTTCTGGTGGTACCGGTGTTTCGGGGCATTTGAAAACGATGACGGGGTATAAACCCCGGGCCATTTATTTTACGGCCGCATCCGATTTGCGGCATCTGAAATAAAGCTTTATGGTTCATGATGTGCGTTTCCGGATTTTTTCCTGAGGAGATCGTCTATTGAATCCCTGGTATCAGAGCCTGCAAAAACCGCCGCTGACACCTCCGGACTGGGTCTTCACCCCGGTATGGCTGGTATTGTATGCCATGATCACCATCTCCATTATTCTGTACCTGCGCTCCCCGGAAAAAATCTTCCCCATGGCTGCCCTGGCCATCCTGAGCATTCACCTGATTTCCAATTTTATCTGGACCTGGCTTTTTTTCAGCCTCCAGAACCCCCTGGCCGCATTGGCGGATATCCTTGTATTGGATATCACGCTTTTTGGATTGCTGGCTCTTTTTTACCACAGCAGCCGCATAGCCGCTTTTCTTCTGTGCCCCTACCTGGCCTGGGTGCTTTTCGCCACTTATCTCAATTTTATGTTTTTCATGTTGAACCGCTCGTAAAACCAGCCTGAAAATCATATGGTATCCAATTTTTTTTGAGCCTTATCTCATAATGCTGATTTCACAGACGAAAAAAAGTGCGTATCGGGCGGCAGAACAGTGAAAGTTTCTCCCGGCCGGCGAAATGCACATCGAAACCCCGGCAAAATTTAAGGGGGTAAGCCAGAATTTATCACCTGGTGCCAAAATATCACTTGATTACATCTTGACGTTGAGGATAATATTAATCTTTTTTCAGCAATCCCGATGGCATGTGAAAAGCGTTCTGCCCGCTGGGAGATGTTGCGGAAAAAGAACTTAAAATTCGTGGACAGCCCCCATTTTGCATTTTCGCGGGAATTGCGCTTCGAACCCCCGGGGGAGTGCGGGATTGAGGCAAATCCAGTCCCCATCTTCCGGTCCGCGAAGGGCTGGAATCATTGACCACAAAATCCTATTTGCAGGCGGAAAAATGATATGGCGTTTTGGCGAATTCCATTAGATGCGCAAGATATCGAGATCGTCCGGGGAGTCGTACACATCCTGGAGGATCGTTGCAAAGGGTGCGGTTACTGCATTGAATACTGCCCCCGGCAGGTCCTGGCGTTTTCAAAGAAGTTTAATAAAAAAGGGTATCATCCGCCGGAGATGGTCAAATCAGACGATTGCGTGAACTGCCACTACTGCGAAAACATATGCCCGGAGTTTGCGGTGTACTCCGTCGAAGCGGATCCGGCAGTTCAGGAAACAGCCGGCTGAAGCGGTTTGACAAAACGTGAACGGAAGCGAAATTGACGCGGGCACATCCGGCACGAGAGATGATAATCACATGAGAAGTTGCAACGAGGAAATATGAAACCAGCGGTTTTAACGGGCGAACACTTCATGACGGGCGACGAGGCCTGTGCCGAGGGGGCGCTTGCAGCCGGATGCCGGTTTTTCGGGGGATACCCCATCACCCCGGCCACGGAAATCGCCGAGCGCATGGCGGCCCGGCTGCCCCGCATCGGCGGAACGTTCATCCAGATGGAAGATGAAATCGCCGCCATGGCCTCCATCCTGGGCGCCTCCTGGGGAGGGGTGAAGAGCATGACCGCCACCTCCGGCCCGGGTTTTTCCCTGATGATGGAGAATATCGGGCTGGGGATCGTCACCGAAACCCCCTGCGTGGTGGCCAATGTCCAGCGGGGCGGGCCATCCACCGGGCTGCCCACCATGGGCGCCCAGGCGGACATGATGCAGGCCCGGTGGGGATCACACGGGCATTACGAGATCATCGCCCTGGCCCCGGCTTCTCCACAGGAAGCCTTTTACCAGACGATTACCGCATTCAACCTGAGCGAAACCTACCGGCTGCCGGTGTTGATCATGGCCGATGAGATCGTGGGGCACATGAGCGAGAAGGTGGTGATCCCGGAAGCCAGTGCGATCCGCCTGGTTTCCCGGCCCGGCCCCAAGGGCCGCAAGGATCGCTACAAGCCGTATACCCCCGGACCCAATGGAGTGGCCCCCATGGCGGTGGCCGGGCAGGGTTATCACATCCATATCACCGGACTGACCCATGACGAGAAGGGATATCCCGCCATGACCGTGGATGCCCAGGCCGAAATGATGGAGCGGATCACCGGGAAGATTCTGAAAAATCTCGATGACATCATCATAACGGAAGGCTATCTGCTGGATGATGCCGAAATCGTCGTGGTCTCCTATGGGGTATCCTCCCGCACCAGTCTGGCGGCGGTGGATGAGGCCCGGAAAATGGGGATCAAGGCAGGCCTGCTGCGGCTGATCACGGTCTGGCCGTTTCCGGAGCAAAAGATCCGGGAGCTGGCCGAAAAGGTGAAGGGGTTTGTCACGGTGGAAATCAACCTGGGCCAGATCCACCTGGAGGTCCAGCGGTGCGCCGGCGGGAAGGCCCCGGCTTACCTGGTGGGGCACACCGGCGGGACCATCATTTCTCCGGAACAGGTCATTTCGATGTTGAAGGAGGCGTTTTAACATGACCGGAAAACCCAAAAAAGCGGCTGACATGCTGCCGGACAATCATCATCCGCTGGATGATCTGCTGCGCACGGACCGCATTCCCCATATCTGGTGCCCGGGCTGCGGAACCGGAACGGCATTTTCCGCCTGCCTCACCGCCATCAAGAGCACCATCGTGGATCTGGACAAGGTGGCCATGGTATCGGGGATCGGCTGCTCGGGCCGCGCCGCCGGGTATATCAACCTGGATTCATTCCATACGACTCACGGCCGGGCCATACCCTTCGCCACCGGGCTGAAGCTGGCCAACCCGGAACTCAACGTCATCGTGTTTTCCGGCGACGGCGACCTGTTCGCCATCGGCGGCAATCATTTCATCCACGCGGCCCGCCGGAACATGGACCTGACGGTGATCTGCGTAAACAACCTGAACTACGGCATGACCGGCGGACAGGCCGCGGCCACCACGCCGTTTAAAGCAAAGACCACCACCACGCCGACGGGAAACCCGGAAGCCCCCTTCAACCTGCCGCTGATGGCCTATGCCTCCGGCGCCACCTACGTGGCCCGGTGGACCATCCTGCACGCCCGGGACCTGACCCTGTCCATCCAGGAGGCGCTGGGGAAAAAGGGGTTTTCCTTCATCGAGGTGCTTTCCCCCTGCCCCATCAACTACGGCCGGCGCAACAAGGAGAAATCCATCGATACCCTGAAGCTCTACCAGGACAAAAGCATCATCAAGAACAATGCCCACCCGGCGGATTCGGAGATCGATTTCAAAAAGGGCATCATCCTGGGCAAGTTCGTTGACACCCAGCGGCCCACATGCATCGAAAATTACGACAAGACCTGCCGGCTGGTGTAGAAGGAGGCGGGAGACACCCCCCTTCGCCCCCCTCAAGGGGGGATTAAAGATCCCTCAGTCCCTCTGAAGTTGAAATTTGGAGGAAAAGGATCTGAACCAATCCCCCTTGATGGGGGAATTAAAGGGGGATGTTGGCAGTTCAGGCAGATAAACGACTAAACTGAAGACGACAAAACAGGTTGAACTCATGCCGGATATTCAGACAACCGTAAACAAGACCGAGGTGATCATCACCGGGTTCGGGGGCCAGGGGATCGTTCTGGCCGGAAAAATTCTGGGAGAGGCGGCGGCCATCGGGGATCACCGGGAAAGCACACTGGTGCAGTCCTACGGACCCGAGTCCCGGGGCGGGGCCTGCAGCGCCCAGGTCGTCATCTCCGATGCGATCATCCACTATCCGTATATCATGCGGCCCGACATCCTGGTCTGCATGTCCCAGTCCGGGTTCGAAAAATACATCGGACAGATCAAGCCCGAAAGCCTTTTGCTGATCGACCAGGACCTGGTGTCGCCGGGTAAAGTCAGGAACGACACCTTCGCCATTCCCGCCACCCGCCTGGCCGAAGAGCTTGGCCGGAAAATGATGGCCAACATCATCATGATCGGATTTTTCACGGCCATCACCCGGCAGATCTCCCTGGAGGCCGCCCGGGAAACGGTGGTCAAATCCGTGCCCAAGGGAACCGAGGAGAAAAACACCCAGGCCTTCACCAAAGGATATGATTTCGGCCTGGCGCAGCTCAAGGGGCGGGAGAAAAAAGCCGCAGGAAAAACAGGAGCCATTGCATGAAACACCTGAAAGATCGTTTGCACCGGGTGATGGTCATCGGTGCCACCCCGGCGGGAATCGCCGCCACCAACAAACTGGGGGAACTGGGTATTCCCGTGACCCTGGTGGATGCCGATGCCGATCTGGACCAGAAGCTTTCCCGAAACGGATGGCGGCTGCAGTCCGGGCTTGCATTCAATTACGCGCACCGCCCCGGCCTGATCCGGATTCTGCGCAATCCGGGCATCAAGTATATTCTGCCTGCCGAAATCAATTCCATCAAGCACAGCCCCCAGGGTTTTCGGGTCAGCCTGAAGGCGGCCGCCTCGTACGTGGATCCGGAGAAATGTATTCTGTGCGGCAAGTGTGCCGACGTCTGCCCGGTGGAAACCGGGCAGGGGGAAAAGGCGGTAAAATTCAACGGCCGCCAGAGCCTGCCCGGCCGCGTCATGATCGACAAGCGACAGCGTCCCCTGTGCCAGGAAAACTGTCCGTTGGGGGTCAATGCCCAGGGCTACGTCGCCCTGACCCGGGCCGGTCGCTATGCCCAGGCACTGGAGCTGATCCGGAGGGAAAATGTGCTCCCCTCCATCTGCGGCCGCATCTGCACCCATCCCTGCGAAGCCGCCTGCCGGCGGGGCGAGGTGGATGCACCCGTGGCTATCCGGGACATCAAGCGGTTCGTGGCGGACCATGAGGCGGGGCAACCTTTCCCCGCACCGCTAAAGACGCCCCCAAAAGAGGAAAAAATTGCCGTGGTCGGCTCCGGCCCCTCCGGTCTGGCCGCAGCAGCGCAACTGGCGCGGTACGGTTATCCGGTGACCGTCTTTGAAAAGGAGAAGGAAGCCGGCGGACTGCTCCGCTACGGCATCGGCCCCCACCGGCTCCCCCGGGATATCCTGGACCGGGAACTTCAATACATCGAAAATCTCGGGGTGACATTTACGACCGGCCATCCGGTGGATCTTTCCAGCGGCCTGGAAACGCTGAAAACTGAATTTGACGCCGTCATCGTCTCCACCGGCACCTGGAAGGACCGGAAGCTCGGCGTTCCCGGCGAGAATGCCGAAGGGGTGCACGGGTGCCTGTCGTTTCTGTGTGAATTTTTCCGGGATGAAAAAAAGACCCTGGATGGAAAGGCGGCGGTCATCGGGGACGGGAACGCGGCCTTCGATCTCGCCCGCACCCTGTCTCGCATCGGCGCGGAGGTCACCCTGGTGTCCTGGTTTCCGGAATCGATGATCCCGGCCGACGCCCTGGAGGTGGAGGCGGCCCGGGCGGAAGGCATCCGCATCATCGATCGCACCCGGGTAATCGAATTCATGTCCTCCAACGGCCGTTTGCAGGCGCTTCGCTGCATGCCCACCCAACCCGGTCCTGAAGATGAAAACGGGATCGCCTGGCCCGTGTCGGTGCCCGGCGAAAAACCTTTTGAACTGGCCTTCGACCATGCCTTCGTGGCCATCGGCCAGCAGGGAGAATTTTCCGGGCGTGAGGCCGCGCTTCCTTTTGACGTCACCCCCAAGGGGACCATCGGCACGGACGAGTACCTGCATGCCGCCATTTCCGGCGTGTATGCGGCGGGTGATGCGGTGTCCGGCCCCAGATCGGTGGTGGACGCCATGGCCTCGGGAAAGGCGGCGGCCCGGTCGGTGCACCGGGATCTTTGCAAGAAGGCGTTGAATGCCGGTGACGACATTTTTGCCGACCGATCGCCCGTTCGGCCGCAGTCCAGAAATTTTGCAGACATACCGGCCGATCTTGCCCGCTGCGGCCGCACCAATATGCCGGAGTGTGCCCTGGAGGAGCGAAGAACGGGATTTGCCGAGGTGGCTTCCGGTTTTTCCGCAGACCAGGCAGCAGCCGAATCCGGCCGGTGCCTCCAGTGCGGCGTCTGCTCGGAATGTCTGGAATGCGAGACGGCCTGCGCCGCCATCGGCGCCGTCAACCATGCCGACAGGCAAGCGGAAAGCATCGAGCATGCCGGCATCATCATTATCGCCGATCCCGCCGTGGCTTCCTCCATCAAGGGGGAGGACGTCATCCGGGCCTACGGCCGCAAAGCCGATGACACCGATGTTTCGGCCATGTTCGTGCGAGGATTCGATGCCGCGGCCCGGGCCCTGCTGATGCTCGACCGGCGCAAGTCCAACCGGACCAAGGGGCACGGCCTGTCGTTTCTCATGCCGGACCAGGGACTTTCACCGGTCATCCGCCTGGGCGTATTCGCCTGCCGGTGCAACGATTCCATGGGCTGGATGCCCGAAATGGACGACTACATCGAATCCATGGGACACCGGCCGGATGTGGTGCACGTGCAAACCATCACCGCCGCGTGCACGGCCGAAGGCGCATCGCTCATTCTCCGTGCCATCCGAAACAAGGGGATTACCCGGGTGGTGCTGGCGTCCTGCGTCTGCTGCCCCCTGAATTACGTCTGCAACTCCTGCACGGACCAGAAAAGCCGGCTCAAGCAGGCCCTGTTCACGGCCACCGGGGTGAGCCGGTCCATGGTGGAAACCTGCAACCTGCGGGGGGAGGTCCTTCGTCTGGTGGGATCGGACCCGCAGGCGGCGCTGAAAAAATTCACCGGCCTGATCGACCGGTCCATGGTCCGGGCCCGGCGATTGAAGGCCCTTCCCGCGCTGGCCCGCAACTACAACTTCGCCACCGCGGTCATCGGGGATTCCGAATCGGCCCGGACCAGCGGGCAGGCCCTGGCGGATGCGGGGCTGGATGTATTCCTGTTTTCGGCAGACGATCGGGTTGCTCCCCATCCCAACATCCACCATTTTGCCGGCGCCCGGGTGAAAAGCATCAGCGGCACCATCGGCGAGTTTGAAATCATGTTCGAGTCGGGCGGCTTCCATCAAACCCTGCAGGTGGGGGCGGTGATCCTGGGGGAAAAATCGAGAAAGACCATCGAGTACATTCATCAAAAAGGCCTGCCGGCCATTACCGTGACCACCCGCGAACAGACCGCGGGGGTGACCGGCATCCCGTTTTTCTATCCGGGGGCGACGGCCATTCCCGGCCTGTTTCTGGCCGATCCGCCGAACATCGCCATCTCAAAACGGAAAAAAGGATATGCCGCCGCCATCCAGGCCGCCGCCGTCATGCCCCGCGGGCCCCGCCAGAACAAGGGATACACCGTGGTCGTGGATCCGGATATATGCCGGGGGTGCGGCCGCTGCATGCGGGTCTGCCCGTACCATGCGGTTTCCTTTAAGGCAAATGACATCAATGGCTGGTATGCCGCAGTGGACGAAGCCCTCTGCAAGGGATGCGGCAACTGCATCTCCGTATGCCCGTCCGGCGCAGCCGAAAGCCCCTACCGCAACCAGGCCGTGCTGGAACAGACCCTGGCGGAACTGCTTTCCGGGGTGAAAGGGGAGGGGGCATGTCCGAAGGCGCCCTCGGATTCAGGATTGATCGAATCGTAGATATGTATAGTGAATCCATTTTGATTACACGAGTCGAAGAGATTACAATATGAATCAATACAACATCGTCTTATATCTCTGCAACTGGGGGCCCCATGCGGCGTTTCAGACGCTTCAGGACCGCTGTGCCGATATTCCCGCCGAAATCCGGATGATCCGGATCCCCTGTACCGGGCGGATCAGCAAATCCATGCTGTTCAAACCGTTTGAAATGGGGGCGGACGGCGTCGTGCTGGTGGGGTGCAAACCGGGAACCTGCCGATACGGCAGCGGTACGGAAACGGCCCGGATCAACACGGACGATACCCGGGATATATTGGAGCTGCTGGGTCTGAGCAACCAGCGTCTTCAGCTGGCTACCTTTCTGCCGGAGGAGGCCGATGACCTGCTGCAGTTTTTGAAGAATTTCTGCGAACAGATCCGCAGCCTGGGGCACAGCCCGGTAACCCTGGCGAGAAACGGACAAACAAGCCCACGGCCGATCACCGACATTGTTTCCGCGCATGATGTCTACGCCTGCCAGGACTGCGGGAAATGCTCGTCCGCCTGCCCCCTGGCCCTGGCGGGAAAACCGTTCTCCCCGCGCGCCCTGGCCAATGCCATCATCGCCGGGAAGGTCGATTCACCGGCTGTTCAGGATGGAATATGGGCCTGCCTCACCTGCGGTCTCTGCTACGACCGGTGTCCCTCGGCCGTCAATTTCCCCGAATTTGTGCGCGATATCCGTCATTATCTCCAGTCCACCGGCGAGAAGGGCCACCAGTCCCACGGGGGCTTCTTCCATTCCCTGATGCGGACCATGACCGAACCCGGCCTGGAGCTTAAGCGATACAATCACCTGCCCGGGGATATCCGTACGGACCCGGATAGCCGCATTCTGTTTTTCGGCGGGTGCGCGCCCTACTATGATACGTATTTCAGCAGCACGCTGGGTGTGAAGACCTTGAATATCCTCCATGACAGTCTGCGGCTGCTCAACTTTTTCGATGTGTTCCCGGCCGTCCTGGACCAGGAGCGCTGCTGCGGCCACGATCTGCTGTGGACGGGGGACCGGGACAACTTCATCAAGCTGGCGGCGCTCAACGCGCAGCTGCTGGCGGACCATGGTATCGAGCAGGTGATCACGGCCTGCCCGGAATGCCATTATACCCTTTCCCGGGATTATCCGGCCGCCGGGGTGGATATGCCGTTTACGGTCACCCACATCTATGATTTTCTGGAAATGGAGATCGGAAAAGGGGCCGTGGCCTTCAAGGAGGACGCACGCCGGGTGACCTACCAGGATTCCTGCCGCTTAAGCCGGTTCGAGAATCGGCCGGATCTTTCCCGCGGCCTGATCAATCGGCTGAAACCGGAAGGTTTTACCGAAATGCAGGACCGGAGCGGGGCGGCCATCTGCTGCGGCAACACCGGCTGGACCGGGTGCGACGCCTACAGCAAGGCGCTGCAGGTCAGCCGCCTGAAACAGGCCCGCGCCACCGGAAGCGACCTGATGATCACTTCGTGCCCCAAGTGCCAGATCCATTTGAAATGCGCCATGGAGGATCCGTTCTTCGGGCCGGAGCTCCAAATCGAGACCATGGACCTGGTGAGCATGATCGCAAGAACGATCTATTGGGCATAGAGAGATGAAGAATTAACGTCGAACACCGAACATCGAGCGTCCAATGAGAAAAAACGGCAGATATTGGACCTTTTGCGAATCATCATAAAACAGTAATCAAGAAAAGGGAACCATGATGGAATCGATTCTACCCAACACGCAGAGCGCCCCGCCGGCCCGGATCGGCGTGTATGTCTGCCACTGCGGGTTGAATATCGCCCAGACGGTGGACTGCAAAAAAGTGGCCGAAACCGCCGCGGCCCTGGACGGGGTGGTGGTGTCCAAGGACATCGCCTATGCCTGTTCCGAGCCGGGGCAGCAGGAGATCAAGAACGACATCTTCGAAAACGGCCTCGACCGGATCGTGGTGGCCTCCTGTTCGCCGCGCCTGCATGAGCCCACTTTCCGGCAGATGATGCTGTCCGCGGGCTTAAACCCCTACCTGCTGGAGATGGCCAATCTGCGGGAGCAGTGCAGCTGGGTGCACCTGAAGGAGCCGGATGCGGCCACGAAAAAAGCCGAAGACCTGGTCCGCATGTCTGTTTCCCGGGTCCATCGCCTGTTCCCGCTGTTCGAGGAAACCCTGCCGCTCACCAAGCGCACCCTGGTCATCGGGGGCGGGGTTGCCGGCATCCAGGCGGCACTCGACCTGGCAGACAACGGCTACGAAGTGGTGCTGGTGGAAAAAAAACCCTCCATCGGCGGGGTCATGGCCCAATTGGACAAGACCTTTCCCACCATGGACTGCTCCATCTGAATCCTGGGTCCGAAAATGACGGATGCCGGTCGGCATCCACGGATCAAACTCCTCACCATGAGTGAGGTGGTGGATATCAGGGGATATGTGGGCAATTTTGATGTAAAGATCCTCAAGAAAGCCCGGTACGTGGAGGAAAAGGAATGCACCGCCTGCGGCGAATGCGCCAAGGTCTGCCCGGTGGTGCGCCCCGACGAGTTCAACATGGGGATGTCCTCCCGGCGGGCGATTTATTCGCCCTTTCCCCAGGCGGTCCCCTCCGCCTATGTGGTCAATGTCAACGAATGTCTGGGGCACAACCCCACCGTGTGCGCCAAGTGCATGGAGGCCTGCGACAAAAATTGCATCAACTTCAGCATGTCCGACGAGGAGATCGTGGAGAGCGTGGGGTCCATCATCGTGGCCACGGGGCTTTCCCCCTACGATCCCACGGAACTTGACGAATACGGCTATACCCGTTTTGAAAACGTGCTGACCAGCCTGGAATTCGAGCGGCTGGTCAATGCCGGCGGGCCCACCCAGGGGGAACTCATCCGCCCCACGGATCGAAGGCATCCCAAATCGGTGGGGTTCATCCAGTGCGTCGGATCCCGCTCCGCCCGCAAGGGCAAGGAGTACTGCTCCAATACCTGCTGCATGAACACCGTCAAGAGTACGCTTGTGCTCAAGGAACATTATCCCGGGATCGACATTAAGGTGTTTTATATCGATATCCGCGCTTTCGGCAAAGGCTTTGAAGACCTCTACACCCGGAGCCGCCGCCAGGGCGTGCAGTACGTGCGGGGCCTTCCCGGAACCGTGGAGGAGACCGCCGACCGCAGTTTGCGGGTGGCGGTGGAAAACACGGCCACGGGCAAAATCGAGTTTCATGATCTGGACATGCTGGTGCTGGCCCTGGGCATGCAGCCGTCTTCGGGCACCCGCCGGCTCCAGGAAATCCTGGGGCTGCAGCTGACCCCGGACGGTTTTTTCCTGGAAGCCCATCCCAAACTGCAGCCCGTGGACGCGGCCACCCGGGGGGTCTTCTATGCGGGATGCGCGGAAGGCCCCAAGGACATAAAGGAGTCGGTCACCCAGGCCTCGGCCGCCGCGGCCCGGGCCATCCGGCTGATGCACCAGGGGAAGATCACCACCGAGGCCATCACCTCCGAGGTGGTGGCGGAACAGTGCAAGTCGTGCGGCAAGTGCGCGGATGTGTGCCCCTACAATGCCATCACCGTGGATGTGAAAAAGAAGACGCCCGCGGTGATCAATTCGGCGGCCTGCGCCGGGTGCGGCACCTGCGCGGCCGAATGCGCGTTTGGCGCGATCATCATGAACCACTACACCGACGAGCAGATCACGGACCAGATCGATGCCATGCTGGCCGAAAACCCCGAAGACAAGGTGCTGACCTTCGCCTGCAACTGGTGCTCCTATGCGGGGGCCGATTACGCCGGGGTTTCCCGGCTCCAGTACCCGGCCAACGCCCGGATCATCCGCACCATGTGCTCCGGCCGGGTGGACGAGAAGTACATCTGGCACGGATTTGCCAAGGGCGCCCCGGTGATCCTGGTGAGCGGCTGCCACATCGGCGACTGCCACTACATCAATGCCAACCACTGGACCGAAAAGCGGATCGAGAAGATTCATAAAAAAATGGAGAAGCTGGGCATCCGCACCGAGCGGCTCCAGCTGGAATGGATCAGCGCGGCCGAGGGCATCGTGTTTGCCAGGGTGATGGAAAAGATGGAAACATTGAGAAAAGGCGTTTCCCCCCAGGAGATCAAGGAGACCATCCGCCTGGTCCGGAAGGGCAGCAGAAAGGCCGTTGTCAATTAATGGGCAACGATAAACAACGGGTTGCGTTTAAAGGAATAACGGGTTAGAAAAATGCAGTAACCTGAACCGGGTTAACGGCGGGAGCGAAAAGGGTTCATGAAATCCATCTGCCGGATCATTTTAATTTCTATCCTGCTTCTGGCCGCCTGCACCCTGGTCCCGGTTCGAAATGCCTTTGTCGTCAGCAGTCCGGACTATCCGGCGTTGTGTACCGATGAAAGTGCCATCCGGGTGCTTTCGTGGAACGTTTACAAGCAGAGCGGCCGACCCGGGTGGCAGCGGGAATTTCAACACATTGTCGAATTTAAAAAACCCGATCTTTTTCTGCTCCAGGAAGTTTGCCTGGAAGAAACATTTATTCAAATGATGTCTGTGACGGGCGTGGGATGGGCCTTTTCCCCCAATATTTTCCAGGGGGATCAAAATGCCTATTCCGGGGTTCTCACCGGTTCCCGGGCAAAGCCCGTGGATGCCGATGCCTTGCTTTCAAATGGCCTGGAGCCGATACTGAACACGCCCAAATCCGCCCTGCTGTCCCGCTATGTCCTCTCTCCATCGAAGACCCAGCTGATGGTGGCCAATCTGCACGCCCTTAATTTCGGGAGTTTTGCCGAATTTCAGGAACAGCTGCAGCATATCGCACTGCGGATTGCAAACCATGAAGGGCCGGTTATCCTGGCAGGGGATTTTAATACCTGGAAAAAAAGTCGGATGCGCTATCTGGAAGACATTGCAAAATCTCTGGGGCTTTTTCCGGTCGGCTTCAACCCGGAATCGCGCCAGATGCAAGCATTCATTTGCCCGCTGGATCACATATTCTACAGCCCCAGGTATCTTTCAGTAAAGC
This sequence comes from uncultured delta proteobacterium, assembly GCA_963826785.1. Lineage (GTDB taxonomy): Bacteria > Desulfobacterota > Desulfobacteria > Desulfobacterales > Desulfosalsimonadaceae > CAWGYD01. The sequence goes on along the minus strand of CAWGYD010000006.1, from coordinate 93,513 downwards.
CGGGAAGCCCGGTGGTGCTGGAAAGTGCCGTGTCATCGGATCACAAACCACTTTTCGTGGAATTTATGCTTGCCCCGACAACAGTAAAGGAAGAAATGCGTGAGATCCCTGAAGCGGCTATTTCAACGCGCGTTTTTCCCGGAGGCCGGCGGTGAAAAAGAGCAGGCAGAAAAATGGCCGAATAAATAATTCTGCCTCCAAATCAGCCGGGACAAAAGCGGCCTCCCCAAAAAATACGCCGCCCGGGCAGGACGGAAATGCGTATGCATGGTTTACTGCCGGCCGAATTTTAACGGCCTTGTTTTTTGTGCTGCTGGTCCTGTCGGTCTGCGCTTCTTTTTCCGATTATGACCGCACCCTCTATCACACGCCGGTTTCAATATTACGCGTCAGTCTTGCCATTTTGACAACGCTGATCGGGATCGCATATGTATTTTTCCATCGGCAGCAGATCAATGCGCTTCTGGCAGAAGAAAGCGGCGAAAGGCCTGCCGGGGAATGCAGGACTGCATCTGGAAGTTCCAGGTCCGCAACATATTCCGGGAAACGGGTGTATGCAGCCGGCCTGATGATTCTGGTGGCCGCATCCATGGCGATTTACAGCTATAAACTGGACAATCTGGATTTTCGGACGGATGAGTACCTGGTGGTGGGCAGTGCGGCCGGGTACTACCATGCCGGAAAATTCAACCAGTGGGATTTTCTGGAAAACCGGCTTTCAGAAAACGTTTATACCCGGTCATGGCCACATACCTGGCTGGTGGCCCAGTCATATAAAATCTTCGGCATATCGGAATGGTCCTCCCGAATCATTTCGGTCCTGTTCGGTGTCCTGTTCGTGCTCCTGTCCTATATCGTGGCGCATCATTTCTCAAGGGACCGGTTTTCTGCGTATATCTTTGCCGCAACCATCATGCTCTATCCGAAATACGTGGATTTTTTCCGGTGGACCCGGATGTACGCCTTGCTGATCCCGTTGTTTCTGATTCTGGGCTATGCGGTTTACCGGACGCTGACCGAGGAACTCGACATCGGTGAACATTCGGGAAGGGTCGCCGGTTTTTACAAGACCTTCATGAATTTTCATTACGGGTATTTTCTGGCGGCACTGGCACTACTGCCCCTTGCGTATATCATCCACCCGAATTCACTTCTCATCCTGCCGATCGGGTTTTTGTTTTTTCTATATCTTGCCGTCACCGCACCCCAAAAGAAATATATTTTTATCTTCATGCTGTCTGCCTTGACCCTGCCGGTGTTGATCCACTATCTTCCCATGAAATGGTTTTTGGACAACCTGCATTTTTTTAAAATCCACAACTATGTGTATTTCAAATACCTGTTTGCCTACCCTTTTTCCATGGAAGCCGGCATTTCCATCCTGCTCATCGGCGGGGCGGTCGTATGCTGCATAAAGCAGAAATCCTTCAGGGACCGTCTGGCTTTTTTGTACCTGATCACGGCGGTGGCCATTATTTTCTTCGTCTTTACGGCCAATCGATACCCGGGTTTCAAGTACAGCGCCCACTGCAATGTCTTTGGGATCATGCTGATCGTATATCTGTTTATTCTTCTGGGCCGCAGTTTCAGATCGAAAACCGCGCTTTTTATTCTGACCTTTCTGCTGTTGGCCAGGGTCGGATTTGTTTTCTACATGGAATATGACGGATTGTACAATCGTCACCCGCTCTACGGCAGCCCATCGGTTGCCTACAAGACCTTGCAGAAAGAATACAACCCGGACAGGGAAACCCTGGTGGCGGGGCCCTATTTCAGACCATACTACTATGATTCAGAATCTAAACCGATCAAGTCGATGAAGGATCTGCCCCGAAATTTTATCGACTTTGTCCTGCTGCTGAAAAACACCCGGTGCGGCTGGATTACCTGGGAAACGTCATACAGCTATCTCGTCGATCCTCAGATCGTCAATTTCGTTCACCAGGCCTGCCGGAAAGTTCATGGCGCAGGCCTTGACGACACGCGCATCGAGATGTTCCACTACGATCTGGATAGGCGGCAGACCGCAAAAGCCGGGAATTGAAACCTCAGTCCTTAAAAATCCTGCAGCTGAGAACCTGCCACACCTGATCGATCCGTTTTATTTCCGCAAGCGCCCTTTCGCAGTCGTTTTGCTTCAGTTTGCCCTCGGTTTTGAATTGGACCAGTTTTTTCAAATTTTCGTAGGTGGCGTCAAAGGCGGCCCGGACATTAAGATCATCGTTCATGTGCTTTTCAAAATCGGTTCTGATGCGGTCGACCCGATGGGATGCGGCCTTTTCGGAGCCGCCATACGTCGATATGTTATCTTTCAGGTAACAGGCGAGGTCCGCAAAGGTGTCGATTTTCCCCCGGGCAAGCTGCAGCTGATCGTCACAGACATTCATTTTCTCCCGGTAATGGCCGTAGATCAGGAAAAAGCGGAGATGGTGAGGAAGGTATCCGGAGGTGAGCAGATCTTTGATATAGAGGATATTGCCCCGGCTCTTGGACATTTTTTTCCCGTCGGAGAGAACATGCTCCCCGTGAAGCCAGTACTGCGCGTACGGTTTACCGGACACACCCTCCATGATGGCGATGATGTAGTCATGATGCCGGTATAGGTTGTCCACGCCGCCGCAGCTGATGTCCACCTGAAAGCCCAGGCGGCTTGAGATCATGGCCGGGTCCTGGATATTCCAGGAGGGACGCCCCTGGCCGAGGGGTGTGTCCCAGCAGGCGTCGTCTTCCGGCCGGCAGCGCCCCCCTTTCCACAGGATGAAGTCTCCCAGGTTCCACCGCTGACCCGGGTACGTGTCCCTGCCGAAACGGACTTTCTTTTTGGGCCACTTGCTCATGTCCAGGCCGTAAAGCTTCCCGAAACCCTTGAATTTCAAAGGATCATAATAAACATCCTGTCCGTGCCGGTAGGCATATCCTTTTTCCATCAGCGCCCGGGTCAGCTCCGCCGCCGCCTCCACCGTGGTGGACGACCGGGGGATGTCTGCGGGCAGCTTGATCTTGAGAATCCGGCAGGACTGCAGGAATGCATCGGCCACCGGCTGGGTGAGCTGATCCAGGGAAATGCCTTTCTTCCGGGCCCGCTCGATGGCTTTGTCTTCCACGTCGGTGAAGTTGATCATCCGTTCGACTTCATACCCGCTATATTCCAGATACCGCTGGAGAATATCCTCGTACAGGAAGGTGCGGTAGTTGCCGATATGCGGCCAGTCATAAATGGAAGGGCCGCAGGTGAAGATCTTTACATGGTGATTATCCGCCGGTTTGAAGATTTCCTTGCGTCCGGTCAGGGTATTGTGCAGACAAAGTCGCGAAGGCATCAAAAGCGCCTTTCTTCTTCCGGAGTGTAATGAGAATTGAGGAGATTACATTTTGGGGACGATGATACGGGATTCGCCCTGCTGTTTCTGGCGGGCCTGCTGATCCTGGTACTGCTTCAATTTTTCCACCATGCCGGCCAGCGCCTGCTTCATGGCCCCGGGAAATTCCTTCATGGCGTCGGAGATGTTGTCAGCATTCAGGCGGGCCTGGATGGGCAGCGGTCCCTGGGGGGACATGAGCTGGGAGTGGCCGATGAAAACCGCCTTTCTGCCCGGATCATCCGTTCCGTCGGATTTGATGGGAACCAGCTTCCGGATGGATGCCACCTTGAGATCCGTGATGGATTCCTCCCGGTACAGATTGTTTTCGTCCACCGTGAAACTGATGCTGTCCAACTGCTGCTCACCATTCATGAAAGACCTCCCTTTATATTGGATTTATTAATAAAATAGGTTCCGAAAAATATTCTGTCAAATCTTTCACGAATCGGCGGAAGCTGCAACAGATAATTTATCTATGTTTTTCGCATTGGGCCTCTTTGGAAATTTCCACGAACGGATGCAGCAGCTGGTTGAATCCGGAAGCGATATTGAGCACCCGGACATTTTTGAGTATCCGGATCACCTGAACCGGGGATGCCTCTTCCGGTTCCCGCACGGCCAGGATGAGCTGGGAACTGACCAGCCGCAGGACGCTGGAGGTGATAAAGATCATCTGGAGCGGCAGGATGGGGATGGCTCCGATCTGAAACGGCATGCCGTCGATGAGTTTTAAGATCAGTCCGGCGGCCACCGGGCTGATGGCCGCTCCCAGACCGGCGGCCAGATTGTAGCCCGACAGGTAAAAGGATTTGTTTTGCGCCGGAGCCAGGCCGAACAGCAGGTTGTTGGTGCAAAGGGTGATGCCGGCCCAGAAGCCTCCCCCCAGGAAATGGAACAGGATCGGCAGAACCAGGCTGTCCGGCCCGATCACCGACCATGCCAGGGGGAGAAAGACGACAAACCCCATCGCCAGCCGGATCACCGCCTTGTTTTTCACCCGGTCGGCAATGCGGCCCCATACCTGCATTCCCAGAAGGTCGGCCAGGGCGGACACGGTTCCCAGAAGCGCCACAAATGAATAGCTGAAATGAAGGTTTCTCAGGAAATACAGGGTGAAAAACGGGCTGGCGAAATAGACGGAAAAATTCCAGAAAAAAGAAAACAGGATGAACCGGCGGAAGTTTTTCCGTTTAAACGGCAGCAGGATCCCCTTGGCAAAAGGGATTAAAGGTTCAGGAGAAATCCTGCAGGCCGGTTCTGAAATGCGTCTCTGGAACAAAAGGCTGATCAGCCCGGAGAGCACCGCTGCTGTCAGTACGATGGAAAACCCGATGGCCGGGTCGCCGTTGTGCCGCAAATGATCCAGCAGATTGCCGAACACCAGCATGCCCGTCATGCCCGCCGCCCCGCAGAGCATATTTCGCGAACCGAAAAATCGGCCCCGTATCCCCGCGGGCACCAGATCGGAAATCCAGGACAGCCAGGAAACATAGCTGACGGAAATAGCCGCATGGGAGGCAAAGATGAGCCCGAGGATGATCCATCCTTTCACCCCGTATCCGTTTCCGGGCAGCAGGGCGATTATCAGGATCGGCATCCACAGGGTCCGGGCGATCAGGGCGGCCCTTCCGGTGAATCGTTTTCGGCTTCCCCGGCGCTCCAGGAAATAGCAGGTCGGAAACTGGAATATGGTGGCCAAAAACGGAATGGCGGCCAGCATCCCGATCATCAGCTCGTTCATTCCCAGAAACAGGGCAAAACCGGTCAGAAACAACCCGCCGGTCAGCGTGGCGAAAATATGGGCGAACACTCCGTCAATAAAGGAATACTTCAGGTCGGTCCAATGGGAATCGTGCATACGGGCTCAATGGAAATTAAAACGCAAAGCGCATGTGAACTGGGCTGGGAACGGTTTTCTTCAGACTTTTTTACATGGACGTCGAGAACGGCGGCATCTGACGATATCGCCGGGGGGACGGGAACGTGAAGAAATTTTCCATGACATTTATTTTCAGTTGTACTGCCCGGACGGATTTTCCGGATGTTCTAATCGGTCAGAGCTAATAACACGGGCAAAACCCGGATACAACCATTATCTTGAGCGGTAAAACAGATGAAAAGATGGGTCTGAGCCCCCTGCCCCTCAGCAATCGCTGCCATGAAAAATTTTAACCCGCCTTTTGAGGGGGGCAGGGGGAGCTGCAAGAAATTGATCACCGGCAGGAACATGTAATGCCCCTGCCAGGATGTATGAGGTGCTGCCCTGCGGCGGCTTAGAGCCGGCGCAGGGCAATCGGGGCAATCGGAGAAGCGGGCTGTTTACATGCGGGGAATGATAATGCGGGAATCGTCGCCTTTTCCCTGCTGCTGTTGTTCCTGCTGCCATTTCTTGAGTTCATCGATCATCTCCGAAATGGCCTGCTTCATGATGGCCGGAAATTTCTCCAAAGCCTGTTCGAACGAATCCGCTTCCAGGTGCGCCTGGACGGGCAGGGGGCCATCGGGTGACATGAGCTGGGTGTGCCCGATGAATACGGGTTTTCGCTCCGGATCCACCGATCCGTCGGTCTTGATGGGGATCAGCTGCCGGATGGAAGCCACCTTCAGGTCGGTCATGGATTCTTCCCGGTAAAGGTTTTGTTTGTCGACGGACAGGTCAAGGTCGTTCAATTGGTTGCCATTCATTGTTTCCTCCGTTTTTAAATGAGTAAAGATTTTTTAAATGGGGTTATCCCGGCAGAGAGGCAGCCCCCAGCGGATAGTCCTGCCGGACGAATCGGTCAATCGTGTCCGGATGTGAAATCAAAGGAATCAGGCCTTATGGCCATCCTTCAGCAGGAACAGATGAACGAACCGGGGTTCCAGTTCTTTTGCACGCACTTCCCGGTATTCATCCGCCATTTCCGCAAACAGGCCCTCCAGGAAATGTCCCATGTTTTCCGAAATTTCCCCATCGGTGAATCCGGATTCCGCGGACAGCCACCGTAAAAACCCGGTTTTCTTTTCTTCCCGGATGGCGACAGTCTCCCCCCCGGTTTCCCACAGATCTTCGAAAAAGGAGCGGAATCGCTCCACCGGGATTTCCTGCGGGATGGACGCCATTTTCAGTTCATGGCGCGCCCAGAGGGTGAGCAGCAGGTTCTTGAAGGTGATGAAATGATTTTCCGGGAAGATATCGGTCCGGATGGCCATGCAGGAGAGCAGGTCGTCGAAGACCATCGCTTCCTTCAGGGCGGCCCGGGCGCGCTTGACGTCCTTAATGGACTCAAATTCCCGATACATCACGCCGGTTTCAAAATTATCGAAAAACCGGGGACGCTTGAGCAGCAGTCCGCCGATCATGCCCACCAGGTGCTCTCCCCAGAAGCTCAGCGCCAGCTTCCTTTCGGCAAACCAGCTGTTTTTGCGCCATCTCAGGGCCTTGTTCCGCAGATTGGCCACCTGGGAGTACCCGATCCGGAAAATATCCATCAGCGGGTAGGTCCGGATGTAGGCCGCAATCCGGCTGTCGTCGGCCCGGTTTTTGCCGCCGGCCATCTTTTCCAGCCCGATTTCCAGGTAGGCGCAGGTCTTCTTGACCACCGCCCGGAGTTCTTCCCGGCTCCGGATCGGCTCCTGGTCGGCCGCGATGATCCGGTTGCACAGGGCCGCAAATTCGATCTGGATCTGGTTTAAGGAATCCTCAAGCGTGATCCGGGCCAGGTTCCGGCTGAAGAGATTGTCCACCCCCATCAGCGCCGCATGGTTGATGGGGGCCGGAATAAAAAAGCCTTCCTCCACCCGCTCTGCGACATGCTTTTTCTGCTTTTTCAGGTATTCGGTGTTGATGGGCTGGTAGATGCCCACGGCTTCGTCAAAGGGGAGGAAGCCCTTTTCTGCCAGCCGGACATTCCGAAAGCGGTAGGCCTCTTCCTCGCTTTCCGCTGGAATGACCGTAAGGGAACGCAGCAGCAGCTGCTGAAAGGCCACATGGTCGTTTGATGCCATGCGGTGCAGCATATTGGTGAGAAACGCCTTGCGGGTATCCTCGGCATCATCCGTATCGGGATCGTCTTTGTTATCCGCTTCTGATTTAGCCTCCATGTCCGAATCGGATGCCTCCGGAATGCGGAAATAAAAGATGTCGTCCACGGTGGTAAAACCATCATCGAAGTCGGAAGGGTCCTGGTCATGCTCCCGGATGATCACGTCGATGGACTTGAACAGGCAGTATTCGATCATTTCCTGCTTGTCGGACATGGCCCAGCGCACGAAGCGGTTCGGGTCCGCCTGCATCATCAGGTTCATCCAGTGAATCATGGCGGGAAGATGCAGCTGGTCGCGCTGCCACGTTTCCACGTCCAGGATGAATTCCCACTGCCGGTCCGAAGCCAGGGACAGCAGTTCCAGGGAATCGCCCGGGCCGATATCGTGGATCAGGAAAAAGAAATCTTCTTCTGCAAACGAATGGACCAGCGCGGTGGCCTGGGGGTGATCGAGAATATCGTTGATGGCCTGTTCCGGCGGCAGCGAAAGGATCCGCCGCCGTTGTTCAGTCAGCTTCTCGATCCGTTTGAGATGCTGCCGCCATTCCTGTACATCACTTATATGTTGCGTCATAATAAATGCTTATTATCCAAGTCGATTTTAATTTCACACCGGAGATGGTTCCGGTTCGGTTCAATCTTAACATGATCGCCCGGCTTTTCAATACCAATCGGGGATCACAGGGGAGTAAGCGGATGATCGCCGTAACAAGGCAATGAACTGCAAACATAATCACTGGATCGGAAAAATAAAGGCGTAATAAGGCGCGCTGGGTCCCGGTTTTATGCCGCCGTATCGGCCGCATGGGCGGCGTCCGGTTTCGTTGAGGCGAACTGCCAGCCGCCGAACCTAAACAGCAGCAACAGTCCGGGAATGGCGGCGGCCGCACAGATGAGAAAAAATGGCGCCCACCCCACAGCGCCGGCCAGAAAACCGGTGGGGGCCGCGGCAAACACCCGGGGCACGCCCATCAGGCTGCTCAGGAGCGCATACTGTGTGGCGGTGAACCGTTTGTCCGTCAGCAGGGCCATGAACGCCACAAACGCGGCGGTCCCCATTCCGCTGGTTAAATTTTCAAACCCGATCACCGCGGCCAGGGCGGAAATGCTCGGCCCCGTCTGGGTCAGCCAGGCAAAGCAGGCGGTGGAAATGGCCTGGAGAATGCCGAAAACCCACAGCCCTCCGAAAATGCCCACCCGCAGGGTCATGATACCGCCCAGCAGGGCCCCGGCAAGAACGGCCCAGAACCCGAAAATCTTGACCACCGCCCCGATCTGCGCGGTGGTGTATCCCACTTCCAGGTAAAAGGGCGTGGTCATGGCCGAGGCCATGGAATCCCCGATCTTGTAGAGCAGGATAAACAATAGAATCCAGACGGCGCCGGGCCGGCTGAAATATTCGGCCAGGGGATCGATCACCGCCGCCCGCATGCTTTTGGGCGGTCCGGCATGCATGGCGGGCTCCGGGGCCAGCAGGGTGGTGATGATGCCGGGGAGCATGCACCCGGCCATCACCAGGTAGACCATGCGAAAAGGCAGGTAGCCCGCCAGGATCAGCCCGCCGCCGCCGGAAAGGAGCATGCCCATCCGGTATCCGTTGATGTACAGGGATGAGGCGAACCCCAGTTCGGCATCCGGGATGTCCTCCCGGCGGTAGGCATCCACCACGATATCCTGGGAGGCAGAAAAAAAGGTCACCAGGAATGCGGCAAAGGCGGTCAGGGCCGGCCGCCCGGCCGGCTCCGAAAACCCCAGCCAGATGATGGCCCCCGCCAGAAGCGCCTGGGCGATCAGCAGCCATCCCCGGCGCCTCCCGAAAACCGGCGGGACAAAGCGGTCCAGCACCGGCGCCCACAGAAATTTGACGGTGTAGGGAAGCCCCACCAGCGCCATCAGCCCGATCACGGACAGATCCACCCCCTCGAGGGTCATCCAGGCCTGGAGCACGGATAAGGTGAGCATCAGGGGAAGCCCGCTGGAAAACCCCATCATCAGTGCCACCAGCATCCTTCGGGTAAAGATGATCCGGATCAGGGATTTGTTCTGCGCAATTAGCATCGATTCAAAGCTGTCTGGGATGTGACGGGTTGTTTAAAAACAAAATGTATAGCATTTAATGGCCGTAAAGAGAGATTTTTTTTTGCGTTTCAAAATTTGACAATCCGCATCAAATAAACTTATTTTGCAAAGGAAATGGATATTTAAATTTGATGCAGAGGATCTGATATTATGATCTGGTGAAACCCAGGCGTCGATGAAAAATTGAACGGGGTTTTTAAATGGATTTTGGGCAGCCGTTTTTTCTGGTGTGGGCGGGCTGCTGACCAGCTTCCATTTATCTGTATCTGAAATGTTCTTGCAGGGGTGCTGTCATGTTGTTGATAATTCTGTTTATCCTGTTGGTGGGGGCGGCCGTCGGGCTGATGCTGTTTATGGGGGAAAATCGGCAATTGCTGATCCCGGAAATGGATGCGGGGGGCGGAAACGATTTTTGTAATGGTGGCAAACCTTTTGTTCTGTTCCGGGAAACCCGTGCATTTCAACCTGCAGGTACAGACACCGGACCGGAAACAAAGACATTTTCGCTTCCGTTAAAGACTGCCGAACCGGGCACTGGCGGATCTTCTAAATCCCCACGCCCGCGCGCTTTGCAGAACATCAATATTTCACAGGTCACCCGGGAGCTGATCCAGGCGGTAATGAATATGCCGGATGGCGAAAAGCTGCAATTGCTGCAGGCCAACTCCCCCCATCCGGATCATCCTGCCGGCAAAAATTCCGGTGGGGTCACCAAGAAGCTGATCGATATGATCATGAAGATGTCCCTGGCTGAGCGATGCCGGCTGCTGGGCATCTGCAAATCAAGTCTCGGGGAGTTCCCGAAGGCGCTTTGCGCGCACAGATTACATGACGCCTGTCCATTTTTCCGTAAAAGGATTTCTTCAGTGCGAGTTTACCCACAACATCAGCGACAGCGGCATCTCCATCCGTACGGAAAAGGCGGGAATGCATAAATACGCGCCCGGCGACCCGGTCACGCTGAATTTTAAACACCCCCGGATGGGAAGATATATCCGGGCCCAGGGCAAAATCGCACGCCTGGCCGCCCGGGAAATCGGTGTGGCCTTTGATCACCAATATATAGCCGCACATGGGCAGACGAAATGTCAGGCCGGAATGGCTTAAATACCCGAGCCGCTGTCATTATCGGGCCTGGCCCGCTTCCACCGCCGCCCCCAATGCGCGCATCAGGTTGAGAAGCGCCCCAAGCCCCTGCTTGACACGGTCTTCCCGCAGGGCTTTAAACAGATCCAGGAAGCCGGCTTTCTGCACGCCATCGAGTTCCAGCAGGCCCGGAATCTGAGCCAGTTTTTCGATATTCTGGAGGGAGCGATCGCCGGAAAGCTTTACGCCCGCCTTCATGAGCCCCAGCATGGTTTTTTGCAGCCCGTCAATCTCTTCTTCGCTGTGGTGCTTCGCGAATTCTTCGGCCACCTGAAGAAGGCTTCTGCCAAGCGCAAACACCCCGTTTCTTTCCAGCCGGTCAAGCGTTTCGATCAGCTGGCGCATGCTGTCGCGCAGCAACGGCTCACTCACATCTATAAAATCGATCCCCTTGTTCATCATCCCTAAAGCGTAGGTCAAATGCCGGACGCTCATCGCCATCTGCTTGATCAAAAGAACCAGATCCTCACTTTGAAAATACGGCTCGAGTTCGGCAAGTTCGATGGTAATGGCTTTGACGGCTTCGTTGACCCGCGGCTCCAGTTCATGCTTGAGTTCGTTTGCCGCCCTGGCCGAACGGCTCAGCGGCAGAAGCATTTCCTCTATGCGCTCCAGGCGCGCATCAATATCTTCCATGGTTGGCATACGGACTTTCCTCCTTTAAACAACCGATTCTTCTACTGCCGGGTTTTACCGGCCAGATTCATCTGCGGTTCCAGCGGCAGTTCATGGCCGGGCATCATCAGATTCCAGTAAACCCAACGGAAAAGCATTTTGCCCCAGTAATTGGCCAGGCTTTCACTGAGGAGATTGAATGGCCCCAGGCCCGGCAGGGGGAACTTGCCCGGCAATGGCTCGACGGTGTAGCTGAAATCGAGCAAGGTGGCCTTTTCATACCCCGTGGCCAGAAAACAGGTGGCATGGCCGTCAAAGGTTCCCTTCGGCTCCTGACCGTCAATCTCGCGCAGAATATTTTCCGTAACGGTATAGGATTCATAATGGGCCACTGAACCGGCCTTGGAGGTCGGCACATTGGTGGCGTCGCCCAGAATGTAAACCCGATCAAAATCCAGGGATTTCAGGCTGTATCTGTCGGTCCGCATGAACCCCATGGGATCGGACAGCTCGGATTCGAGCAGGCTGTTGTCTCCCATGTTCGGCGGAATGGAGACCAGCAGGTCGTAGCCCACCTCCTCGCCTTTGGCCGAAATGATGGTCTTGTTTTTGCCGTCAACCTCCGCCAGGGTGAAGTGGGTTCGCAGCTTGATGTTTTTTTGCACCGCCATCTGGGTCAGCTCCCGGGTGGCCACCGGTTTGGTAAAAATGCCGTCCAGCGGGGTGACCATTTCGATCTCCACCTTGTCCCGGACGCCGTTTCGGGTGAAGAACGCATCGGCCATGAACACGAACTCGATGGGGGCGATGGGGCATTTATAAGGTGTATCGGCAATATTTAGCACCAATCTGCCGGAATCGAAATACTTGAGCTGCCGGCGCAAATTGAGGGCCCCTTCCAGGGTATAAAAATCAAAGGCGGTTTCCTGCCAGGTTTCGGGCAGGCCATCGACCTCTTCCGGCGCGATCCGGCATCCCGTGCTGATCACCAGCCAGTCGTAATCATAACTGCCTCTTTGAGTGGTCACCTGCCGCTTTTCCGGATCGACCCGGGTCACCGTGTCGATCACAAAATCAACGTCTTTTGGGATGAATTCGCGTTTTGGCCGCAGAACATCCTGCTTGCCGTAAATGCCAAATGGAATGAACAGGTACCCGGGCTGGTAGTGGTGCTGTTCGTCCTTGTCGATGATAATGATCCGAAATTCGCTGTCGTCCAGCTCACGGCGCAGCTGGTTGGCAACAATGGTTCCGCCGGCGCCGGCGCCGAGAATGACGATATTTCGCATAAGACCTCCTGCTTGTTTTTGGAATTACGTGCATGTTTCATCACGAACAGGCCACGAAAACGGGATCATGGCTTCATATCGAAGGTATGCATCACATGGAGATGCGCAACCAGGCTGTAAGTTCAATGTGTTCCGGACATGTGTTGTCGTCCTCACATTTGTCATCGGGCTGAGGAAGTTTGAGGCGGGGGGGCGATTCCGGTTCAGTTCAGTGGCCTTTGGTAAGAGTTGGGCATCCAAAATCGGGCATGTGTACAGCTACCACATTGTGGTACTTTTTATATCAGCTTAACATACGGACTTCAAGTCTTTTTCTTTGCGTCCGAAGCGGTTGGTATTGGGGTCTTCTCGGCGAGACAGCCAACCTTCGCCGATAATCAGAAGCTGCCGTTTTTGAGGAGATGATGATTTAAAAAGATGGAAGGGCAAAAGGCTGCTTGCCGGCCCTATTGCTTCCGGCCGAAAGACGCCGGTCTCATTCTGATTGCAGCACGGAGTGATCGCCCAGTATTCCTTCGATATAGATCTTCTTGATCAATACCAGGGAGACGGCGGTCAGCGGTGTGGCAATGACCAGGCCCGGGATGCCGATAAGAATGGTCATTGCGGTGAGCATGGACAACAGGAGCATGGGGGGGACAAAAACGGTGCGTTCCTGGATGAGCGGGGCCAGAATATATCCTTCCACCGCATGGATGGCGGTATAAAGAAGGATGACGTAAGTGGCGTACGTGGGACTGATGAGCAGGGCGATCAAAATTGCGGGAATGCCGGAGATAATCGCGCCGATATAGGGGATAAACGTGAGCAGTCCGGCGAGAATGCCCAGCGTCAGGGCAAGCGGTATGCCCAGCAGCCACAGCCCGATGCCGCTCAAGACGCCCACTATGGTCATGGTGGAAAATCTTCCGATCAGCCACCATTTCAGGGTGGAGCCCAGATCTTCAATGATTGCGGCGGCGGATTGGCGGCGGTCGACCGGAAACAGCAGGACAATCCCCCGGATGTAAGTCTCCGGGGTAAAGGCCAGGTACAGCATCAGGAAAAAGAAGATAACGAAATCCTCCACCAGTTCCAGTGTAATCGAAAAAACCTTTCCCACTTTGCCGGCGGCCTCCCCGACGTTTCCCAGCAGTTTTTTTTCCGGGTTTTCCTGTCCGGCCAACCCGTCCGCATACGTCCGGATGAACCTGTTGATCTCATCGATGGCGCGGGGCAGTTCCTGCTGCATTTTATTGACCTGCTCCTGGACGTGGGGGGACAGAAGCCAGACCGCTATGCCGATCAATGCAAAAATGAAGCATAGGACCAGTGCAATGGCAACACTGTGGGGAAGCTTGGACCAACTCGTCACCCAACCGCCGATCCCTCTTAGAAAAGCTGCCCCCAGAATGGCAAAAAAGATCAGTTCCAGAACGCGCACCGTGTACCATAAAAGGGCCATGACCCCCACCATGGATATGGCAATCGCCATCGCGATGAGCACGCGTTTGCTGAATTCGCCATAACTCTGGATTTCCCCTTTTATCGCCATTTTCGATCCGCTTTCCAATGTAAATTCGTATCAAATCCGATGCGGCGCATCTGGACACATGATAAATTTTGTCAAGAGGACAGTCGATAAGGTGCATATTGTATTTTGCTGCTGCAATACGGGGTGTTCATCTGCCTGTTCGGGGGAAGTGGGGCGACCGGGATGGGAATGGGATCATGGGGTATTGAGGCGGGGGAAAGGCCGAATGAAAAAGCCCCTGTGCGGGTGTTTTCACCGCACAGGGGCTTTTGCTGCACATCAATATCGTAAAATCTTACATCCCGGGGCACTGGGAAGCGACGGACTCATCGATATCGCTGTCCTTGTAGTTCTTGGTGAAGCTGTCGCAGAATTCATGGCTCAGCGCCCTTGCCCGGTCATCGAAGGCGCTTTTGTTGTCCCAGGTGTTCTTCGGCTGCAGGATTTCGTCGGGAACGCCCGGGCAGGAATGGGGGACATCGAGGTGAAACAGGTCGTCCCGGGTGTGCTCGATCCCCTCGAACTTGCCGGCGATGGCGGCGTCCACCATGGCCCGGGTATTCTTGATGGCGAGCCGGCGGCCCTCGCCGAACGGTCCGCCGCTCCACCCGGTGTTGATGAGGTAGACCCGGGTGTTGTGCTGCTTCATTTTCTGTCCCAGCAGGGAGGAATAGTTGCCCGGATTCTTGGGCATGAACGGCTGGCCGAAGAAGCGCGAAAAAGTGGACACCGGGGTGACCACGCCGGTTTCGGTGCCGGCCAGCTTGCTGGTGTATCCCATCAGGAACCAGAACATAGCCTGTTCCGGATTCAGACGGGCCACCGGGGGGAGTACGCCGTTGGCGTCCGCCGTCAGAAAAATGATGGTATTGGGGTGCCCCCCCTTGGCCTCTTTTTTGATGTTCTGCAAAAAGGACAGGGGATAGGATGCCCGGCTGTTGGGGGTCAGTCTGTCGTCCGACAGGTCCACGCTGCCGTCGGGATAGGTCATACAGTTTTCGATAATGGCGCCGTGATTGAGATACTCGCGTTCCTGGAAGACGGCATGGAAGATTTCCGGCTCATTGTTGGGGTCCAGATCGATCAGCTTGGCATAGCATCCATATTCGAAGTTGGCGATGCCGTTGTCGCTCCAGCCGTGCTCGTCATCCCCGATCAGGGCCCGGTGCGGGTCGGCGGAAAGCGTGGTCTTGCCGGTTCCGGAAAGCCCCAGAAACAGGGTAACGTCACCGGCCGATCCCTCATTGGCCGAACAGTGCAGCGGCAGGATCTTCTCAAAAGGCAGGTAGTAGTTCATGACCGTGAACATGAGCTTCTTTACGCTGCCGCAATAGGCCGAACCGTAAACCAGCCCGACTTTTCGCACGAAATCCATGGCGATGACCATGTCGGTGGTCTCGCCGTTTTCGGTCTTGCGCAGGCGGCCTTCGTATTTTTTCTTGTCCAGCTTGTCATAGGGGAGCACGATCAGCGTGAAGTCGTTTTCGATAAATACGCTGGAATCGATATTTTCGGGGATGGGGCGAAACATGTTCTTGGTGAACAGGCTGGTGAGCGCACGGTCGGTGATGGTTCTCACCGGAACGGCGAATGCCGGGTCTGCGCCCACCACCCGGTCGGTAAAATAGAGCCGGTCCTTTTTCCGGATGCAGGCAAGTGCATCGGCCAGCAGCATGTCGAATGTTTCCGGGTCGAGGGGCAGGTTGTTGGGCGAACTCCAGTCGATGAATATCTCGGATTCAGGGCGCTTGACAATCAGCGTGTCCTTGGGTGAGCGACCGGTGGAATCCGCCGGGGTCCACGTGGAAAGGGCGCCGTTTCTGGTGAGGATGGCTTCATTGAACTGGACCACCTGCCGGATCAAATCCGATCGTTTCAGGTTATTGTACACATTGTACTGCGTGTTTCTGATTTTTCTGAGTTCGGCTTGGAGCTTCATATCCCTCTCCCCATTTTAGAATTTAGGGCCGTTTCATAATCCTATCCCGTATATCTGCCGATGATCACTTCGGACATCGGCCGCTTCGGAACGTGGTGAACGCCTTGTTCATCCCGCCAGTACCGGATATCTCCGCCTTCGGCAACGGTTTCGATCACCACTTCCTCCGCCGGTTCGCCCAGTGCGATAACCAGCATGATCTTATATCTGTCTTCAATACTAAGCACTTTTTTGAGCCTGTCATGTTGGATGGCGCCGATCATGCACCCGGCGATTCCCTTCTCCCGCGCCCCCAATAGAATGCTCTGTCCGGCGATGCCGTCGTCGCACCAGAACTGGCTGGTAATCCCGGTATCTCCCAGCATGACGATGTAGGCCGCGGGGCGTTGTCCTTCCGAAGGCCCCTTCCAGTCCTTCAGGTAGGCGGCCCAGGCCAGGCAGGCAAAAATTTCCGCATTGACCTTTCGATCACAGGAAATGACGTATCTCAGCGGCTGGCGGTTGGCGGCCGACCCGGACAGGCGGCCCAGGTTGACCAGGTACTCCAGCATTTCCATCGAAACGGGCCGGTCCTGGTTAAATCGCCGGCAGCTCCGGGTCCTTTTGACTAAATCCTCGATCATGGCGGCTCCTTTTGATTCCTGACGCCTGACTTTTCTTCTATTCCATCTGCTGCCGGATCCATTCCAGCACCTTTTCAAATTCGTTCCGCAGCTCCCGCAGGGCTTTGCCGCGATGGCTGACGCGGCTTTTTTCCTCACGGGTCAGCTGCGCAAATGTCTTGTCCATGGGGGGATAGAAAAACACGGGGTCGTAACCGAAGCCATTCTCGCCCCGCGGTTCTTCGGTGATGATGCCGTCGCATCGGCCGTCATAGGTCAGGGCCGCACCGGAAGGCACGGCCAGGGAGATGACGCACTCAAAAGCGGCGCTGCGGTTCGGGGCCCCTTTCAGTTTTTCAAGCAGTCGGATGCATTTTTCATCGTCTGAGGCGTTTTCGCCCGCAAACCGCGCCGAATGGACGCCGGGCGCACCGCCCAGTGCGTCCACGCAGAGTCCCGAATCATCGGAAAGGGCCGGGTATCCGAGAACTCGCGCGGTAAAGCTCGATTTTTTGTAGGCATTTTCATCAAAGGTGCTGCCGTCTTCTTCCACTTCCGGAATGGGTCCGAAATCATCCAGATTTTTGATTTCCACCGGAAATCCTTCCAAAAGCTCCCTGATTTCCCTGGTTTTCCCCGCATTCCGGGAGGCGATGACGATCGTGGCGTAAGGTTCCATATGACTCGATATATTTCCTTTAAAAAAAAATGCGGTGTGCGCACCGCAAATGAAAAAAAAATGAGCATCGCCAATCGTAAATTGCACCATGGTCGATGCGGGCTTTGTAAATAACTATATTTTATACTATATCCCTTGTCGTCCGGGTTGTAAAGACCTTTTTCCCCAAACATACGTGCGACTGCTGAAATACAGAAACGATGACATTGAAAAACATGAAGCTTTTTCAATGAAGATCAAAAAAGGCTTCCCCGGGCGAAATGCCGGGTAAAAATAGAAAAGACTTTACACATCGGGAATGGCTGGTATATTGGCGTTTTAATCGCAAAAAGCGGCGGATCGCCGCCATTTGAGACACCTTGGCTTACCTGAACGCAAGGTGCGGATTTTCGGGTAACCCCTATTTGTAAGGAATAGACATGCACAAGCTTTTACATGATGCGCCCGGCAAAAAGATGTTTCTGCTGGGCAATGAAGCCATCGTCCGGGGGGCGCTGGAAGCGGGCATCGGCTTTGCTTCCACTTATCCGGGCACGCCTTCGTCTGAAATATCGGCCAATTTTTTTCAGATCAGCCGGGAAAGCGAGTTGTATTTCGAATACAGCACCAACGAAAAAGTGGCTCTGGAAGTGGCGGCCGCGGCCGCAAACGCCGGCGTGCGCTCCATGTGCATCATGAAGCACGTGGGCGTTAATGTGGCCGCCGACGCCCTGATGACGCTCGCCTATGTGGGCGTCAAAGGCGGTCTGGTGATTCTCACCGCCGACGATCCCTATATGTTTTCCAGTCAGAACGAGCAGGACAACCGTTATTATGGCAAATTGTCCGGCCTGCCCGTCCTGGAGCCGTCCTCGGCCCAGGAAGCCAAGGAGATGATGGGCTATGCTTTCGATCTGTCCGAAAAACTCCAGGAGCCGGTGTTTTTGCGGACCACCACCCGTCTGAACCATTCCACGGCCACCGTGGAATTCGGAAACCTGCGAAAGCCCGTCACCCGGGGCGATTTTTCCAAAGATCCCTTCAATTTCGTCACCGTGCCCGCCGTATCGCGCAAACTGCACATCCGTTTGCTCAAGCGGATCGGGGAGGCCGAGCAGCTGGCGGTCAATTCCCCCTACAATTTCACCGAGGGGACCGGCGCCTGGGGGATCATCTGCAACGGGGTGAGCTACAATTACGTGGCCGATGCGGTAAGGGATCTGGGGATCGAAAAGAAGGTCAAAATCCTGCGCATCGGGTTTTCCCATCCCATGCCGGCGGGTCTGGTCAAATCGTTTCTCGATGGGTGTGAAAAAGTCCTGGTGGTGGAAGAAGGCGAGCCGTACATGGAAGAGGCGGTCAAAGCCTTTGCCCAGGAGATCGGATTTACCCGCTCCATTGCCGGAAAGAGTGAGACGCTTTTTTCCCGGCTGTTTGAATACGACCCTGCCTTGGTCCGGACCAAAATAGCCGGGTATTTCGGCATTGCCTGCGAGGCGGCGGATACGCCGGATCTGTCGGACCTTCCCGAACTGCCCCAGCGGCCGCCCAACCTGTGCGCGGGATGCTCCCACCGGGCGACCTTCTATGCGGTGAACAAGGCCACGGAGGGGATCGACAACATCCGGCCCACGGATATCGGGTGTTACACCCTGGGATTTCTGCCGCCGCTTTCAAACGGCGATTTTCTCATCTGCATGGGCTCGTCCGTGGGCACCGGGTGCGGGTTTTCCCAGGTCATCGACAAGAAGGTGATCTCCTTTATCGGCGACTCCACCTTTTTCCATTCCGGCATCCCGGGCCTGATCAACGCCGTATTCAACAATCATGATTTCACCCTGGTGATTTTAGACAACCAGACCACCGCCATGACCGGCCACCAGCCCCACCCGGGCGTGGACATGGCCAATTTCAACTGCGAGGGCTACGGCCGGGTGTCCATCGAATCGGTGGTCCGGGGCATCGGGGTGGACCATGTCAGCGTCATCAAACCATACAATGTCAAAAAGAGCATCGCGGCCATAAAGGAAGCCATTTCCCACCCGGGTATTTCCGTGGTGATTGCGAAGCAGAGCTGCACCCTGATGGACAAGAACATGAAACGGCTGACGGGAAGGCCTTTTACCGTAAGCGACCGGTGCGCCAATCACCGCAGCTGCATCAATGACCTGGGTTGCCCGGCGTTTTTCGTGGAAGATGACCGGGTGCAGATCAATGCATCCCTGTGCACCGGCTGCGGCGTCTGCGCCCAGGTGTGCCCGGAACACGCCATCGTGCCGTTGAAGGAATAGGAGAAAAATCGAATGAAAACAACGCGATTGATCATAGTGGCGGTGGGCGGTCAGGGAAACCTGCTGGCTTCCAAGGTGCTGGGGGAGGCCGCGGCCCGGCAGGACATCCCGGTGCGGATGAGCGAAATCCACGGCATGGCCCAGCGGGGCGGCGTGGTGGAGTCCGCCATGATTTTCGGCGACGCCAAAAGCACCATTATCTCCGATGGCGAGGCCGACATCCTGTTGGGGTTCGAACCCCTGGAAGCGTTGCGGGCACTGAACAAGTGCCACAAAAAAACTGTGGTGATCACCAACACTTCGCCGCTTCCCCCATTTACCGCGGCCATCGGCAAGGGCGTCTATCCGACCCTGGATACCATCAAGGACCTGATCGCGTCTAAAACGGGCAGACTGATTACCCTGGATGCCAATGCCCTGGCCAGGGAGGCGGGAAACGAACTGGCGGTCAACATCGTGCTGCTGGGGGCCTTGATCGAAACCGGCGTTCTTCCCATCACTGCAGAAAATGTGACCGCGGCCATCGCCGACACCACCAAGCAGGCCTTTGTGGAGACCAACCTCAAGGCCTTTGAACTGGGCCGGAAGGCGGTGACGGGATAGCGTAGCGAAAACATCCGATTTATCCGGTTGTTTTCACATCCTTTAAAACAGCATGAATGCCCGAAAAATAAGTTACGCCCACAAAAAACCACATCACCAGCATTCCGATAATGGCTTTTGTTTCTTCAAAGGGAAAGGGCTGCCAGACATGGGTTTCCCACATGAAGTAGGTGATGACCGGGGTGGGGATGATAAAGCAGATAAACGGAATCCAGTACTTGAGCTTCATGATGCGCCTCCTATGGGAAATGCCTTGATTCATATTCAAGAGCAAAGATTCCTGCCAATTAGAATTTGATGCGTAAAACAACATCAATACGTCATGGAGACGATATTACGATGGTCTTTGAAATCTTTTAAACAGATGCCGTTGTATGGGCCTCCATCGTCAGCTTTCCCTGCAGTCGGGTTTTAAAGATCTTTTCCTGCTCGTCCAGGATTTCTTTTAAAATGTCGATGCTGGTCATGGGATTCATGATCACGCTTCTGAGCACCACGATTTCATTTCCCGGGTCTTCGTGAAGCCTCAGTTTGGTGCGGGATACAAAGCTGAATCCTGCTTCCCGCTGGATGCGCTGGAGGTTGCGGTTGACGGAATTCAAGCGTTCGTCGATCTGGCGGCGCTCAACAGGGTCTGCAGACGCTCGTCTTTCCCGAATCGGCCGGGGACAGATCCGGTAAGTAAGGATGTTGAGTTCCGGCCGGGTGGTAAGTTCAAACAAATCCCTTTTTTCAATCTCTTCGGCAAATTCCCGGGCGGTTTCGATGCCATGGTCGATGAGCAGGGAATACCCCCTGGTGCCCATGATTTTCAATGCGCTGTCTAAGATAAGGGAATTGGCTTCCCTGGAGCCGGCTAAAGACTTGATGCCCAGGTCCACCGATCCCCAGCGGTTCACATAGTTGGCATGGTAGGCGATCATGTCCATGTGTGTCGGGTCTTTTAAATAGAGCATGCCGCAGCTCATGGGCATGTAGAACTGCTTGTGGCCGTCGATGGTGACCGAGTCGGCACGCTTGATGCCGTTCAGCAAATATTTATACTGTTTTGAAAACAGGGTGGGGCCGCCCCAGGCGGCATCCACGTGGAAATGGATGCCATTTTCGTCGCAAATGTCGGCCAGGCTTTCAAGATCGTCCACCGTTCCGGTTTCAGTGGTTCCCGCGACGCCCACAATGGCCAGAATGGTCGTTTTCGGTTCGTTTTTCTTGAAATGGGCAATGGTCCGCCGCAGGGCCGACAGATCGACCCGGTTGTTATCATCGATGTCGATGGGAATGATGTTCTGGTTGCCGATCCCCAGCACGCCGGCGGACTTGCGCAGGGAATAGTGCCCCAGCCGGGAGACCAGAACCACGCAGCGGCTGATATCATAGGCATGGTAAGCGGCGGCAAGACCGTCTGATTCAATCCCGTGGAAGCCGTTTTTCGGCGGGAATTTGGCATTGCGGGCCACCCACAGGGCGGTCAGGTTGGCGGTGGTGCCCCCTTCCACAAACACGCCCAGCGTGGTTTCCGTGTTCTGCACGTGGGTGCGGTAAAAGGCCTCGCTTTCCTCGAAGATCAGCCGGTGAATCTTGGCGATCACCTGTTTTTCGATGATGGAGACCACCTTGGATGTTTCCAGCTTGACCATATTCTGGTTTAAGGCCGCCACGATGGTTTTGAGATGCACCATGAAAAACGGGATGGCAGAGGTCATGTGCCCCACAAAATAGGGGGAGGTCACATTTACCGCCTGGGGGGCGATGTCCTTGATCAGGCAGGTGATCACGTCGGCCAGTTTCTTTTCCGGGTTTTCACTGATCACCGTATCGGTGAACCTCTCGGAGAGCTCTTTTAAGCTCCTGGCTTCGGTGATGCCCACGTGTTTTTTAAGAAAATCATGGAGCTCAAACAGGATCCGCTCCATGTATTTGATCAAAACGGCCTGGCAGTCGTCATCCTCGGGTCGGATAAACACCTTGAACAGCCGATCCCAGTCCGCTACCAGTTCCTTATTGGCCGATTCTTTGTACTGTGAATTCATCTCGGTAAATGTCTGCATAATGATTTTGTCTGGCTCCAATCTGTTTAACAGACCAGATACCCGTTTACATGTCAAGAGATCTGATATGACAAAAAAAGATTTGTGTCCATCTATAAATGATGGATTTTCTACACATACATCATAAATGTCCCCCCCCGGCACCGGAACTTTGAAGGATTTCATTTCCGCAATTGATAAAAATGCCCACTCATTAGCCCGGCTGTGCCTTTTTATTATCTGATGCAATGATTATCATCTGCTAAAGAGGACGTAAATCCGGGCGGAGACGGCATTTTCAAATGCGGCCCATATTTGCGGGGCGGCCTTATGGAGCCTATGTATTTGTCATAATCATGTTTTAATAGTTGCGGCCATGCGGAAATAAAAATTTGACAACCATCTGTCGAGAGGGGGCATCATGACCGATATTTCGGAACTGTTCAGGGGGCAGCGGGAATTTTTCTTATCGGGGCGGACCCGGGACATCTCCTTCAGGGTCAAGCAGCTGCGCCTGCTGCAGCATGCCATTATCCAGAATGAAGAAAAGATCCTGGCCGCGCTGCACCAGGATTTGAAAAAGACCCGCTACGAGGGGTATCTGACCGAGGTGGGGCTGGCCCGGGACGAGGTGCGGCACATGATCCGCAATACCCGGCGATGGGCCCGGCCCAGGCGGGTAAGAACCCCCATTTATCATTTTCCGGTCAAGAGCTACATCTATCCCGAACCCTATGGGACGGCCCTGATCATCTCCCCCTGGAATTACCCGTTTCAGCTGGCCGTCAACCCGCTGATCAATGCCATGGCAGCGGGCAACTGCGCGGTGATCAAGCCTTCCGAGTTTTCGCCGGCCACATCCGATATCATTGCATGGCTCTGTGAGCAGTATTTTGATCCCAACTACATCGCCACGGTTACGGGCGATGCGGGGGTGAGCAAAGCCCTGCTGGAGCAGCCGTTTGATTACATCTTCTTTACCGGCAGCCCCGGGGTGGGCAGGATCGTCATGGAGGCGGCGGCAAAACACCTCACCCCGGTCACCCTGGAACTGGGCGGCAAAAGCCCGTGCATCATCGATGCGGATGCGGATATCGATCTGTCGGCAAAGCGGGTGGCATCGGGAAAATTCATCAACGCCGGACAAACCTGCATCGCCCCCGATTATGTATATGTTCATGAAACCGTCAGGGAAGAATTCCTGGGGGCGCTGGAAAAGCATATCGGGTCATTTTTCGGGGCCGATATCAAAAAGAGCACCGATTACCCGCGCATTGTCAATCAACGGCATTTCGACCGGCTGTCGGCCTTAATCGACCGGGAAAAGCTCTGGCGGGGAGGGGAAACGGATGCCGATCAGCTGTATATCGAACCCACGGTGCTCGACGGCATCGACTGGTCCCACCCGGTGATGGAAGAGGAGATCTTTGGTCCGGTCCTGCCGGTGATGACCTTTAACGCCATGAAGGATGTCATGGCCGAGGTCAACCGCCGGCCCAAACCCCTGTCCCTGTACCTGTTCACCCGAAACGACCGCACGGCCGAGACTGTTCTGAACCGGGTGCCCTTCGGCGGCGGCTGCATCAACGACACCCTGATCCATTTTGCCAATCCCAAGCTCCCCTTCGGCGGCGTGGGCAACAGCGGCATGGGCAGTTATCACGGAAAATTCGGGTTTGACGCCTTTTCCCATCAGAAAAGCATCATGAAAAATTCTTTCCTGATCGACAACCCGTTTCGGTACCCGCCGTTTTCAAACAGCCTGAAGCTGCTGAAGACGGTGTTCAAGTAAAAACCAAACGGCTGGATCATATATCCCGATCAGCTGTGTCCTGCAGAAAAAGCATCCCCCTTGGCAGGCCGGGCACAGTCCATAGAAGCCGATCCAAAACTGCTATGTACGCGCTATTCCGCCTCTCGAGGGGGGCGGGGGGCGATTTTGCGGGGCAGAAATGTAAAACCTTCACCACCTCCGCAGTCTTTTGCATGGGAAATTTCCGCAGTTTGGCCGTGCTGGTCTGGCGGGTCGCGCAAACAGGGGTCTGGCCGCTCAATGATCTTTTTGCCGCCCGTGGCAATTGGGATCGGCCAGGAATTCAAGTTCGGCATCGGCAGACTGTATCAGGATCGGCTTCGATGCAAAAATCTCAAATCCGCTCTCCAGATCCCTGTTCACGCGCCCGCCATGCAAGGCACAAATGCAAACTCAATGACTGAGGTGTTATATACACCATTGATGTGAAACCCGATTCGTCATTCCACGATTATCCTCTCCGTCATTCCGGCCGTTTTTAAGCCGGAATCCAGAAATGAGCAGGCAGCCAGCGATATCCATTCCCTGTTTGGTAAAGATCATTATGAAAGGGGAGGGGCTATCCGGGCATTTGAATGGACTTTTTCGATCTCATCCCATAGACTGCAGGCATGAAAGAAGACAGCATCCGCCCCGGTCCAAGCGCCGATAACACCGCAAAAATCCGAAAATATCTTCTGTCCTGGTACATCAAAAACCGGCGGGACCTTCCCTGGCGCCGGACAGACAATCCGTATTATATCTGGGTATCGGAGATCATGCTCCAGCAGACCCAGGTGAATACGGTGATTCCTTATTACGAGCGGTTTATTGACCGGTTTCCCGATATCCGATCCCTGGCGGATGCGGATTTGGAAACGGTGATCAAGTTGTGGGAAGGGCTGGGCTACTATGCCCGGATACGGAATTTCCACCGGGCGGCAAAGACGGTGGCCGATAAGTGGTCCGGCCGGGTGCCCGATGACTGGGAGACGTTTATTGCCCTGCCCGGGGTGGGCGATTATATCGCTTCGGCCGTATTGAGCATTGCCTTTGCCAAATCGCATGCCGTGGTGGACGGCAATGTCAAGCGGGTGTTCTCCCGCCTCTACCGGGTCGATGCACCGGTCAATGCCGTTGCATCACATGGCATCTACAAATCCCTTGCCGTAAACCTCCTCTGCCGCAAGGACCCTTCCGCGCATAACCAGGCGGTCATGGAACTGGGGGCCCTGATCTGCAGGCCCAAAAACCCAAACTGCCCGGCATGTCCGCTGAATACATGCTGCCTGGCCTGTGCAGACGATGTCGTCGACGATTATCCCCGGCGTCAGCCCCGGCGTCCGGTTCCCGAACACCAGATGGTTTCGGCTGTGATTTTAAAAAATGACCGGGTGCTGATCGTGCGCCGGCCGGAAGAGGGGTTGCTGGGCGGATTGTGGGAGTTCCCCGGCGCCCGCGTGGAAGCGGGCGAAAGGGCGCAAAGCGCCTGCGAACGACTGATTTTTCTGAGTCTTAACGTGAAAGCCAGGATCGTCGCACAGCCGGCCGCGGTCCGGCATGCCTTCACCCATTTTAAGATTGTGTCGCAGATTTTTATCTGCCAGTATATTTCAGGCCGCGTGAATCTGGACGGCTGGATCAGCCACCAGTGGGTGCGGCGGCAAAGCCTTGACCGCTACGCGTTTTCTAAAACAGCCCTGAAGGTCATGGGGTATCTTCAAACCGATTAAAATGCCCGATTCTTCAAATATGGCGATGACGCATCCGGAAAACATTCCCGAAGACCGGCTGTTGCCGCTGGTGACGGACGGGGCCACGGTGGTCACCGTAAACCGGCGACTTGCCCGGAACCTGTTTGATCAGTACACCGACCATCAAATCCGCTCCGGGCATGCGGTCTGGGAAACCCCGGATATTCTTCCTTATGCCGCCTTTCTGCGAAAAATGGCAGATCAGGCCGTCTCTTTACAGAAAATCGAAAGTACGGCATCCCCGATGCTCCTGCTCTCTTCCGTTCAGGAGCGGCACCTCTGGACACAGATCATACTGCATTCCAAATCCGGCGCGCACTTGCTCAATATTACCGAGGCCGCCAACCTTGCCCGGCAGGCCTGGGAGATCATGCACGCCTGGCAGATTCCGGTCTCAGAAATCCGGCAGCTGCCGGGGCCGGAGACAACGGTGTTTTTGAAATGGGCGGAGTCTTTCGAAGCCCGCTGCGAAAAAAACAGGTGGGTGGACAGCGCCGCCCTTCCGGCAAAGATTGCGGGGATGATCGCCTCCGGGACGCTGCCTCCGCCCAAAACAGTTGTCTTTGCCGGGTTTGACGAATTTACCCCCGGAGAAAAGACCCTGCTGGACGCCTTTTCAGCCGCAGGCGGCCGGGTATTTGTGCTGAAATCCCCTTTGAAGACCGGGCATGCCGCACGCCATGAATTTGCAGATGCCGCCTCCGAAGCGGCTGCGGCGGCTTGCTGGGCCCGGAGCCTGGTGGAAAAAGGAGTCGGCCGCATCGGGATTATTGTCCCGGACCTGCAGGCCCGGCGCCGGGAAATGATCCGGGTCTTTGATGATGAATTTCATCCCGGCCGGGTGTTGTCATTGGATCAGGCACCGAACCGGCTGTATAACATCTCTATGGGCGAGGCGCTTTACAGCCTGCCGGTTATCAGCGCCGCCTTCAAAATGCTGGTCTTTGCCATGCAGCCCATGGATGTGAATCAATACAGCGCGTTTTTATGCTCGGAGTATATCGGCGGCGCATCGGCCGAAGGGTCGCGCCGGGCCGTGCTGGACGCCCGGCTGAGAAAAGACAATGTTTCTTGTATCAGTTATGCGGAATTGTTCAGGCGGATCACCGACGGGCATCATCCGCGATTTTTTATCTGCCCGGCGCTATCCGCCCGTCTGAAAGATTTTCTTGCCCTGATGGACAAGCAGCCGGAACAGCAGCATCCGTCCCAATGGGCACGCGCCTTTTCCCTTCTGCTCGATGCCCTGGGGTGGCCGGGGGACCGCCCGCTCTCCTCCATTGAATTCCAAACCCTTCAGGCCTGGCGGGCGGCGCTGTCCGAGTTCTGCGGCCTGGACCGTACCGGTGCAGAAACAGACCTGCACACTGCGCTGTCAGATTTTAAAACCCTCTTGAGCGCACAGACCTTTCAGCCGGAATCCGCCGATGCCCCTGTCCAGATCATGGGGGTGCTTGAAGCGGCCGGTGAGCATTTCGATCATCTCTGGATCATGGGAATGCACGACGGGCAGTGGCCCAAACCCGCCGATCCCAATCCCTTCCTGCCGGTGGGGGTTCAGCGAAAATATGATGTGGCGCACAGTTCAGCCGGCCGGGAATGCCGCTTTGCCAAAACAATCACGGACCGCCTGCTCCAGTCCGCGGATCACATTGTAGTCAGCTATCCGGCAGCGCAAGGCGATGCGCAGCTGTTCCCCAGTCCGCTGGTCACCCACCTGGCCGAAAGCGGACCGATTGAGTTCGAAAATCGCTCTGCGAACTGGCGGGCCCAAATCGCGGCATCGGCTGAAATGGAAAAGATTGAGGATATGACCGGCCCCGAAATACCGGAAAATGCCGGTGCCCGGGGCGGAACCGGTCTGCTCAAAGCCCAGGCCCTCTGCCCGTTTTCCGCTTTTGCGCAATACCGGTTATGCGCCGAGGGTCTGGAAACACCGGTTTCGGGGCTTTCCGCCAGGGATCGGGGTACACTGGTGCACGGGGCGCTGGAGTACCTGTGGCAGGATCTGGCATCCCTTTCGGGACTGCTGTCCAGGGCGGAAGACGCGCTGGGCGAAGCTGTCCGCGATGCGGTTGATCGCTCCATCGCCATGTTGAAAGAAAAGCATCCGGAGGTGTTTACCCCGGCATTTACCCGCCTGGAACAGGAACGGCTGGTGGCGCTGATGCATGAATGGCTGGGCCTGGAGCGGCAAAGAGGCGATTTTTCCGTGGCGGACCGGGAAAAACGAATTGAAATGGTGATCGGCGGTATTTCACTCAAAGCCTTTGCGGACAGAATCGACAAGACGGATAGCGGACTGGTCATCATCGACTATAAAACCGGCACAACCAGTGAATCGGACTGGTTTTCCGAACGTTTGACTGAACCGCAGCTGCCCCTTTACAGCACCATGGCCGCAGAACCGGTGGCCGGCGTTTTGTTCGCCCAGGTCCGAAGGGGCGATTCCCGGTACCGGGGAATTGCCTTCGATGAGACCGTTGCCCCGGGGATCCGGGGGCTTCAGGCAGCCAATAAGAATTCGCAAGTGTTTTCGTCAATGGATGAGATCATGAACTGCTGGCGGATCAAGATCGAGTCCCTGGCCATGGAGGTCCGCCGAGGCCAGGCGGCGGTGGCCCCCGTGTCCAAAGAAATAAGCTGCCGGTACTGCGACCTGGGGCCGTTGTGCCGTATTGGCGAGGCCGACCTGCTGGAGGAATAAAATGCAGCCAACCCCTCTTTCGTTTCAAGATGAGCGAAGGACCGCGCCCGGACCCGGCGGATGGATGAGCACAAAATGGTAAACAAAATCGTCGATGCAAATGAGCGGGAAGCCGCACTTGATCCGGAAAAGTCGTTTATCGTCCAGGCGCCGGCGGGGTCCGGCAAGACGGAACTGCTGACCCAGCGGTATCTCAAGCTGCTTTCCCGGGTGGAGGAGCCCGAGCAGATCATCGCCATCACTTTTACCCGGAAAGCCGCCGCTGAAATGCGCGGACGCATCATGCAGGCGCTTTCAGCGGCAAAATGCCCAGACCCGCCCCAGGCCCCCCATGCCCGCCGGACCTGGATGCTGGCCAGGGATGCGCTTTTGCGCAACGAGCAGAAAGAATGGAACCTTTCTGAAAATCCCTCCCGGCTGCGGGTGCAGACCATTGATTCTTTGTGCGC
Source organism: uncultured delta proteobacterium (assembly GCA_963826785.1). Taxonomy (GTDB): domain Bacteria; phylum Desulfobacterota; class Desulfobacteria; order Desulfobacterales; family Desulfosalsimonadaceae; genus CAWGYD01. The sequence goes on along the minus strand of CAWGYD010000006.1, from coordinate 64,662 downwards.
GGGCCTGGTCAGGCAGATGCCCTTTTTATCCCGGATGGGCGCATCCCCGGCGATTACCGAGCAGGCGGACGACCTCTACCGGGAGGCCGCCGGAAACACCGTGGCGGATCTGGAGTCGGGCGCCCGGTGGAGCCCGTCCATTGAATCCCTGATCCGGCACCTGGATAACCATCTGGACCGGGTGGAGGAACTGATCGCCGGCATGCTGGCCCGAAGAGACCAGTGGCTGCGCCATGTGGCCGCCGCAGATGACGAGGTGCGCCAGCGGGAGATGCTGGAAAAAAATCTTGAAGAAATCATCGAGGAACACCTCAATGACGTCTGCTGCCGGTTTCAAGAGCAGCAATGGGAAAATGTCATTGATCTTGCCTGCTTTGCGGCAGAAAACCTCATTGAAACCGAACCCGATTCCCCCCTGTGCACCTGCCGGGGCATAAAAGCGATGCCCGGGGAGACGGCGGACCAGGTGCCCCGGTGGCGGGGCCTCTGCGACTTGCTGCTGACCCAGAAGGGTGAATGGCGGAAAACCGCAACCAAGAAAAACGGATTTCCCGCCCCCAGCGGCGTCAAAGGCAATGCGGCAAAAAAGGCCCTGTATCAGGAAAAAAAAGAGGCATTCAAGGATTTGCTTGAATCGCTGAGCGTCGATGCGGAGCTGGCCGGACTTCTGCAGGGGGTGAGGGGGCTGCCTCCGGACCGGTATGAGGACGATCAGTGGCAGATCATGCGCGCTCTGTTTGAAATCCTCACCGTGGCGGTGGGCCACTTGCAGCTGGTGTTTGCCCAGGCGGGGCAGGTGGATTTTGCCGAGGTGGCGCTTCGGGCAGGAGCCGCCCTGGGCCCCCCGGACCAGCCCACCGATCTGACGCTGTCAATGGATTACCGTCTTTGGCATATCCTGATTGACGAATTTCAGGATACCAGCTTTACCCAGTTCAAACTCCTGGAACAGCTCACTGCCGGGTGGGAACCGGGTGACGGCCGCACCTTTTTTGCCGTGGGCGATCCCATGCAGTCCATTTACGCCTTCCGGGAGGCCGAGGTGGGGCTTTTTCTCAAGGCACGAAAGCAGGGCCTGGAAAATATCGACCTGCATCCGCTTACACTTTCGGTCAATTTCCGCTCCCAGCAGCAGATCGTGGAATGGGTAAACGCCTGTTTTCCCGTCATCATGCCGGCAGTAGAGAATATCACCACCGGTGCGGTCTCCTATGCGAAAGCCGCGGCCTTTCATCCCGAAGGTGTGGGCGCATCCGTGGCCGTCCACCCGCTGGTGCCCGCGGACAAGGAAGGGGAGGCCAAACTTGTGGTCCAATGCATTCATCAGGCGCGCCGCCGGGACCCCGATGGAACCATCGCCATCCTGGTGCGAAGCCGTCCCCACCTGGAACGGATCGTGCCAAAATTAAAGGAGGCCGGGCTTAAGTTCCGGGCAGTGGAGATTGAATCCCTGAAGGACCGGGTCGTTATCCGGGACCTTGTCTCCCTGGCCCGGGCCCTTTCCCACCCGGCGGACCGGATCGCATGGCTGGCGGTGCTGAGGGCCCCCTGGTGCGGGCTGCTGCTTTCGGATATGTACAAACTGGTGGACGGCGCCCCCGGGCGGACCGTGTATGAAATCGCAAGAGATCCCGCGCGCCTGGCGGAACTGAGCCAAGACGGCCGGGAGCGGCTGACCCGGGTCATGAGTGTCCTGGCGCCGATTATGGGTAACCGGTCCAAAAGATCATTCCGGCGGCAGGTGGAAGGGGCCTGGCTGGCGTTGGGCGGACCGGCCTGCGTGTTCTCCATATCCGATCTTACGGATACGAGGGCTTTTTTCGATCTTCTGGATCAGCAGGCAGACCCCTGGATTGATGCGGCCGCCCTGGAATCGGCGCTTTCGAAGCTGTATGCGGTTTTCGATGCCGAGTCGGAGGAAAATCTCCAGGTCATGACCATCCACAAGGCCAAGGGGCTGGAATTTGATACGGTCATCCTGCCGGGGTTGGAACGCAAACCCCATGGTTCGGAAAAGCAGCTTCTGCTCTGGCTGGAGCGAAGCGTAAATGAGGAAAGCCGGCTGCTGCTGGCGCCCATCTCCGGGGCCGGGGGGCAGCAAAATCCCATTTATGACTTTATCAGTGCACTCCATTCGAAAAAGCGCGCCTTCGAAGATACCCGGCTCCTCTATGTCGCCGTCACCCGGGCCAGAAAACAGCTGCACGTGATCGGCGGCGCCGCTCCGGCGGAAGAACCCGGGCGGGTAAAGTCCCCGGATTCAAAATCGCTGCTTCATGCCCTCTGGCCGGCGGTGGAGGACAGTTTCACCCGTGCCGCGGCGCAAGAGGGTAAATGTGCTTCCCCGGCTTCCAAAGACACGCGGGGGCAGATCACCATTCCCCATATCCGGCGTCTGAATCGCACCTGGAAAATGCCGGCGCCGCCGCCGGATGCAGAAAAAAGCCCCGAATACCGGCACCACCCGGAAATAAAGGTGCCCGACGCAATGCCGGTATTTGACTGGGCGGGGGAAGCCGCCCGGCTGGTGGGGATTGTCATTCATGACTGGCTCCGGATCATCTGTGAGCAGGGGATAGAACGCTGGCCCGTCGAACGGATCAAGAACATGCGCCATTTTTTTGAGCAGGATCTGGTTCGGGCCGGTATGGTGCCCGACCCGCCGCCGGGCGCCCCTCCTGAAAACAAAAGCCCGATTGGGGAAGCGGCAAACCAGGTGATGTCCGCATTAATCAACATGCTGGCAGATGAAAGGGGAACCTGGATATTGTCGAAACACGAGAAAAGCGCCTGCGAGTTCGCCCTGACCGGCAGAATCGACGATGAGGTCATCAGCGTGGTGATGGACCGGACGTTTGTGGACCCGGACGGCACCCGCTGGATTATCGACTACAAGACCGGAACCCACGAAGGCGGATCCACGGCCGAATTTCTCGACCGGGAACAGGAACGCTATCTCCCCCAGATGCAGAAATACGCCAGGCTCATGGCCGCATCGGAAGACCGGCCCATCCGTCTGGGGCTGTATTATCCCCGGCTGGCGGGTTGGCGGGAATGGGAATACGAGGCGCTCAAAGCGGGAGGCTGAGAAAAAACGTCGTCCCCTCCGCAGCCGAACTGCAAAAGGAAACATTTCCGGACAGGATCTGCTCGCCGATGATTTTCATGGAATAGGTGCCGATCCCCCGGCCGTACTCGGCCTTGGTGCTGAAGTTGCGCTGAAAAATGCGCTTGGCCGCAAGCGGAGGGATCTCTTGCCGGTTCCAAACGTTAATCATTACCAAGAGGGATGCTTGGAAGTTAAAACTTAAGGTGCAGTTGTGTAATTTACGCGGCCCATAACTGCTCCGCCCGGACCATAAACCTCAGAAGGAACGGCACCCCCGAAAGTTGGAAGATATTCGAGCAGGGCCAGCCATTCCTTGAGTTCCATCACACCGGCGTCGGGTGTCGCATCGATGCGGTAGTTGATGTAGTCGGCCGAGGTAAGGGGTGTTCCATCGGCTTTTTTGGGAACAAGGGGAAATCCATAACCTGTGACTACATTTAACATTTGCAGGGCGTAGAGGTCGACAGCGATATGATAGAGATTGTCCGGATCATAGGGGTTGATCACGGTCGGTGTTCCCGTGCAGAACGGGTCCGCAGGTGAATAGAGGTATACCGCCTGCACCCCGTGGAAGTCCATTGCCTGGGATGGATCATAGTCGATTTTGAGTCCCGAAAAATTCAGGTAATAATCCGACCCGATCATCCGGGAAAGCGTCATCCCGACCTCGCACATGGTGTAGACTTCCATACCATTTAGATAGGCATGCATCAGAGGGTAGCCGGGAGGGTCGTTCGGGTTTTGATAGGGCGATATCCCTAAGGGCAGGCAGTTGTAAGTATCCATAAAAGATATAACCCCCGTGTTTCCGGCAAGGATCGGATCCCGGATCACGCCGCTGGGTACGATGCCGATGTCAATGGGGGTCCCTAAAAGTCAAATTCTGCCACGGCATTGGACACGTTTCGCACCGCGTCCGCGCAGAGGCTGCCCAGTCCGGTCACCTGGAAGGGGGAAAGCGTGAGATCAAAACCGGTATTGGAGACGGTGTCGGCCAGTTGGGGAAGGTCTCCACTGGCGAGTGCCAGGTTGATCTTTGAGTTATATTCGTTCACCACTTCCTGGACATCCTCATTTCCAGGCACGGTATCATCCACAGCCAGCAGGTTCAAATTGAATCCAACCACCCGGTCCAGATCCGGGCTGTAGGTGACATCCAGCCGGCTCAAAAATTCACCGTATTCACCGGGGGAAAAGATGATGGAATTCGAAGCGCCCGAAACCACGGCTCCCTCCGTTGCCGTATGAAAATGACCCGATGCGATGATATCGATGCCGCTGACATTTTCAGCGAGGTCGGCGTCGTCTCCGGACCCGTCGTTTTCCACTCCGCCGTGGGACAGCACCACCACCAGGTCGACCTCGTCATTGTTCCGCAGATCATTTACGCAGTTCTGGATAAAAACGTAGTCATGATTAAAGGTCACCGGTGAGGCCACGGGTGCCTTTTCATCCGAATCCGGCCCCGTCAGGCCGAGGAGTCCGATTTTAAAGCCGTTGGGCAAAATGGATATTTTTTTGTTGATAATTGTGCCCGGCGGAAGCAAATCAAGGGCCGAACCGTTTGAGGCCATATTTGATGCCACAATGGGCACCGAAAATCCGTTAGCCAGCCCGTTGCCAAGCAGCATCGCCAGCCCCTGGGGCCCCCAGTCGAACTCATGGTTGCCCAGGGTAACCGCGTTAGACACTGAAGCGGGCAAAGGGGACTGATGCCCGGGGGCGGCGGCGTCGAATTTTCTATTTACAATCTGCCGATTTCGGCCATCTTCACCCCCCGGCGTTCCAGCAATGTCCCTTCAGCCAGGTAGAGCTGGACTAAGGCGATGCGGTAGTTGACGATGGAGGTGACTTCGACGATGCTGGCGGCCAGGAGGTCTCGCTGGGCCTGGGCGATGAGCAGGGAGGTGGAGGTGCCGACCTTGAAGCGCTCCTTTTCCGCGGCCAGGGACTGCTCCTGGAGGATGCGGGTGGCCCGGCTGGCTCCGATCTGCTGCCGGGTGCGCTCCACTTCGTTGGCGGCCAGCCGGACATCCAGGCGAATGATCTGGGCCAGGTTCTCCACCGATTCGGCTGCCTGGAGCCGGCTTGCCCGGGCTTGCAGGTCGGCGGCGTTAGCGGCCCGGTTGCCCAGGTAATGGGAAAAGCGGAAACCTGCTGAAAAATCATAGGTGTTGCCGTCGAGTTCTTTAAATGAACGGGAAAAGCTGTCTGCATACCCGGTTTGTCCCAGGGCGGCAAACAAGTCCAGGCGGGGCAGCATCCCGTTTCGGGTGAGAATGGTTTCCAGGCGGTTCTGCCGCAGGCGCAGGCGGGCCTCGTTCAGGTCCGGCCGGGAGTGCAGCGCCAGCTCGATGCGGTCGGCCAGGTCCGTGATCGGCTCCGGATCGATAAGCGGTTCGCTGACGGCATTCACGTGGAGGGAAAATCCGTCCTCTGCTGGATTGATCAGCCGCAGGAGCCTCAAGCGCCGCTCCTCCAGCAGGCTGCGGGCCTCGATCAGTGCCTGGTTCCGCCGGGCCACTTCGGCCCGGGCCGCGGCGGCCTCCACTTCCGGCAGCAGCCCCACCGAGATCTGCTGCTCCACCTCATTGAGCTGCTGTTCGGCAATGGCCAGGGACTGGTCGAAAATGGCGATTTCCTTCTTGGCCAGCACGAAATTCCAGTAAGCGGTTTCGGTTTCGGCCAACAGGGCTTCCACAAACCCCCGCAGTTCATAAAAACTGATTTCGGTTTCCAGTTCGGCCTGTCGAACATCCACCAGGTTGACTGCGGGCCCGAACCCCTGCAGCAGCGACTGGGTGATGCTCAAACCCACCCGGGCGGTCTGCTCCTCGGGGGTGCGGTTGGAGGCGCTGCGCTGCTGGGCGACGGATGCCTCCAGGGTGGTGCCGGTGGGCAGGTCCTGACGGACTCCGGCCTCGGAAATGGTATCGCTTCCTTCCACTGAAAATTGTTCGCCGGTGGCCCGGGAGGTTTCCGTGGCCCGTTCATCGAAGTATTCAAAATCCGCAAACAGCTCCGGGTCGAACACCCCCCGCTCGATCTGCTCGAAGGTGCCGGTGATCACCGGGTTGAGCTGCCGGACCCGAAGATCCCGATTCTGGCCCAGGGCCAGCATGGCCGCCTGTTCGATGGAGAGGTCCAGGGTGCCGTTGACAGGGCAGGCACGGGAGCCTGCCTCTATGGGTTTTTCGGCGAATTCGGGTTTGACCGTATCCGGGATGTCGACGGGCGAATCCATTTTCTCCGGCGCATACCGGTTTTGATCATAGGAGAAAATCGCCCATCGGTCGGGGGCGCAGGCGGATATGAACAGGATCAGCAGGAGGGCTGAAAGAGACCTCAAATTTAAAAAATTTTTCTGGAGCATACTTCTTCGGTTTCCTTTTCTTGCCCAATGTCCCGATGTCCCATGATACATTTTTTGTGCGTATCTATATGACTCCAGCATTGCGTTTGGGTGCACTTTCTCCCCCCTTTCGCAAAGAGGGCGGGGGGGACTTGATCAAATTTCCGTGTACGTCATATTCACGATGTAGAAATTTCTATCCGACGGCCTTCTCCCTGTGGAACAGGGAATAGACCGCCGGGATGAGCACCAGGGTGATCAAGGTCGATCCGGTGAGCCCGCCCACCACGGCGCGGGCCAGGGGCGCCTGGGCTTCGGCCCCTTCGCCGATGCCCAGCGCCAGGGGCATCAGCCCCAGGATGGTGGTCAGGGTGGTCATCAGGATGGGCCGCAGGCGCCGCCGGCCGGCTTCGGCCACGGCTTCGCGCACCCCCATCCCCGTCCGGCCCAGCTGCCCGGCCTGGTCCACCAGCAGGATGGCATTGTTGACCACGATGCCGCCCAGCATGATGCAGCCGATGTAGGACTGGATATTCAGGGTGGTGTGGGTCAGAAACAGGGTGACCAGCACGCCCACGGCCGCCACCGGAACACTGAGCATGACCACCAGTGGATTGATCAGGGATTCGTACTGGCAGGCCAGCACCATGTAAACCAGGACCAGGGCCAGCAGCAGGGAGACGATCAGTTCCCCGAAGGCCTTTTGCTGCTCCTCGAAATTGCCCGCCACCGTCAGGTCATATCCCACCGGCCGGGGGATTTTGTCCAGCCGGGTCTGCACGTCGGCGGCCACCGATCCCAGGTCCCGTCCGGCCACGTTTGCGGTAACCGTGACCAGGCGCTGCTGCCCCTTGCGGTCGATGACGATGGGGCCCCGTCCGGACTCGGTGGAGACCACGTTGCGCAGGGACACCTGGTCTCCCGATGTCGTGGCCAGGGTAAGGTCCAGGATTTCATCCAGGGACCGCTTTTGTGCATCCTTGAGCTGCACCAGCATGCGGTAGGAGTTTCCTTCAGTCCGGTATTCGCCGGCATTTGATCCGGCCACCGCCGTTTCGATCACCTCGGTGACATCGCGCACGGAAAGCCCGAAATCGGCGATCTTGTTCCGGTCCACCTGGATTTCCTGCTGGGGAATGCCGGCTTCCTTGGAAATATCGATGTCGGTGATCCCTTCCACGTCTTTTATGGCCCCGGCGGCCTGCCGGGCCAGTTCATCCAGGGTATCGAGTTCAAATCCCCGGATGTCGATGGTCACCCCCTCGTCCCCGCCTAAAATCCGGTCCAGGATAAACTGGCCCTGGGGCGCCCGGGTGCGGATTTCCATCCCGGGGATTTTGCCGGCCAGGCGCTGCCTGCAGGTCTGCCGCGATCTCCACGTTGGAGCGCTTGCGCTGGGCCGACGGGGTGAGCGACAGCCGGATCTCGCCCTGGGCGGATTCAGCGGCGTGGCGGCCGGAGGCGCCCACGCTCACCACAGATGAAATGGCTTCGGGGACTGCGGGCATGACGATGGATTCCATCTTCCGGGTCTGCTGATCCACCAGTGCAAGGCGGGTTCCGATCTCCATTTCTCCGGTCACCCGAACCTCCCCCTCGTCGCTGGGAGGGAGAAATTCCGTGCCGATCAGGGGGAGCAGCAGCAGGCTGGCGCCAAGAATCGCCGCGGCCGCAGCCACGGTCATCAGCCGGTGGGCCAGCACCTTTGAGAGCAGGTTGCGGTATGCGGTGGTCAAACCGGTGAAAAAGCGCTCCGATGCGGCGGCGAACTTTCCGAACCCCCCGGACTTTGCCGATCCGGGCGCCCGCAGCAGCCTCGAGGCCAGCATGGGCACCAGGCTCAGCGACACCAGCAGGGAGCAGATCAGGGAGAAGATGATGACATAAGCCAGTTCCTTGAACAGGATGCCCGACACCCCGCGCACGAATACCAGGGGCAGAAAAATAACCAGGGTGGTCAGTGTGCTGGCCACAATGGCGGCGCTGACCTCCCGGGTGCCTTCCACGGATGCGGTTTCGGCGGATTCATGCTCCTCGTCCCGGCGCCGGTAGATATTTTCCAGCACCACGATGGAGGTATCCACCATCATGCCCACCCCTAAAGCCAGGCCGCCCAGGGTCATCAGGTTCAAGGTGAATCCCCCGAAATAGATCAGGGCAAAGGTGGCGATAATCGATATGGGAATGGCCAGGGAGATCACCACGGTGCTGCGGATGTTGCGCAGGAAAAACAGCAGCACCAGGATGGCCAGCCCGCCGCCGTACATCACCGAGTTGGCCACGTTGTCGATGGAGCGCTCGATGAAGTTTCCCTGGTTGATCACCGGCACGATGTGAACCTGGGGAAAGGCCCGGTTCACGGCATCGATTTCCTTTAATATGGCATTGGAGACTTCAACGGTGTTGGCATCGGCCTGCTTGCGGATGCCCACCCGGATGCCGCGTTCGCCGTTGACCCGGACAACCCGCGTGATCTTCTCATAGGTGTCGGTGACGTCGGCGATCTGTCCCAAAGTGACCGCGGCCCCGTTTCGGGTGACAAGTACCGTGTTGCGGATCTGGTCCAGGTTGTTGAATTCTGCCGGGGCCCGAAGGGTCACCTCGAAGCGGCCCTGCTCGATCTTGCCCGCGGGAAGGTCGACATTGGCGTTCTCGAGGGATGCGATCACGAGGTTTAACGGAAGGCCCAGGGCTTTGATCCGGTCGGGGTCCAGTTCGATGCGGACCTCCCGGTTGAACCCCCCCCACACGTCCACCTGGGCCACCCCGGGGATGCGGCCGAAGCGGTAGCGGATCTGGTTTTCCACCAGTTCGGTCATCTCCACGGGGTCGAGATTGCTCGATACCCCCAGGATCACCACGGGGAAGCCGGAGATGTCGAATTTCCGGATACCGGGGCGGACCACATCTTCGGGCAGTTCGTTGATTTCGTCTTCGATCTTGGACTGGACATCCAGGGCGGCGGTGTTGATGTCGGTTCCCCAGACGAAGCTGACCCGGATGGTGCTGCTCCCCTCGGACGACTGGGAGGTGATCTCTTCCACCCCGGGAACGGTGGCCACGATTTCTTCGATAATCCGGGTGACCAGCCGCTCCATCACCTCCGGGCTTGCCCCCTCGTACTCGGTGGAGACGGAGACGGTGGGCATTTCGATATCGGGCAGAAGATCGATCCGCAGGCGGCTTAAAGAAACCGCTCCGATGATGACCACGATCAGTGTGACCATTGTGGTGAAGATGGGCCGCTGAACGCTGAAGCGCGGGAGGTTCATTGTGCAAAACCCTCGGCGGCCGGGTTTTCCCGGGGAATGGTGACCGTCGATCCGTCGTCCAGGAGCTGCTGGCCCAGCACCACCACCCGGCCGGAAAGCGCATTTCCCTTGACCTGCACCTGGCCGTCCTCCCGGATGCCCAGCTCCACCTCGCGCCATTTGGCGGTTTGTCCGTCGTCCGGCACCACAAACACCCCTTCGCGATCCCCCCTCCGGGTCAGCGCCTGCTCCGGTATGATCAGGGCATCATCCACCCGGTCGAGCACCACCGTGGCCCGGATGAACATGCCCGGCTTGAGCCGGCGGTTCGGGTTGTCGATGGAAAGCTCCACCCGCGCCTGCCGGGTGGCCTGGCGGAATACCGGGGAAATGCGGGTAATGCGGCCGGTAAAGGTTTCGCCGGGAAAAGCATCCGTGGTCAGGTCGGCGGACTGTCCGGGGGCCATCCGGGCGTAATCCTTCTCGGTGACGAAGATGACGCCGGTGATGGGATCGAGTTCCACGATGGCCAGCAGGGGGGTGTTGGCCGATACCATGTTGCCTTCGTCGATGAGCCGTTCGGCCACTACCCGCTGTTCATTGCCGCCGGTCCAGTCGGCGGTCACCCGGGTGTACCCGAGCCGGATGTTGGCGGTTTCGAGAAATGCATCTGCCTTGAGCAGCTGGGCCTCGGCCACCTCCACCCCGGCCTGCTTCTCCAGCTGACCCGCCCGGGCCACATCCAGCTGGGATTCCGAGGCCACCCCGCGCTTGCGCAGGGTTTCCAGCCGGTTATATTCCCGGTTGGCGATCTCAAGGGCGTTTTTGGCTTCCGAGAGGTTGGCGTTTGCCACGGCAAGATCCGCCCGGGCCTGGGCCACGGCCTGCACGTACTCGTCATCGTCGAGCTGGGCCACCACCTGGCCCCGGTCCACCGGGTCGGCAAGATCCACGGCCAGGCGCTCCACGCGGCCGCCCACCTTGGGGGCCACCACGAACTGGGCGGTGGCTTCCAGGGCGCCGGAAAACATGCGCCGCAGTTCAATGGGGCCGTGCCGAACAGGAGCGACCTTTACGGGCACCGCTTCAGGCGCATCGTTTCGACCCCCGGATTCCGACTGATGACCGAACCGGCCGGAAACGACCCATCCGATAAGACCCGCCACGATGATCATCCCGATCATCCATTTATATTTTTTGCCGGCTGACGCCATTTTTCTCCCTTTGATCCATGCATCCGTTAAGATGAAATCATAAACTCTTCCGCCCCCGCCGGACGGTGTTTTGCAGCAAGGAAATTTTTGAATCCTAACGGCCGTCGCCAGCACCCCCCCCCTTAACTCCACCCTCCGAGTTCTTTCTTCCCCATACAAGGGGGGACTCCTTTTTTTATTCCCCCCTGCGAGGGGGGACCAAGGGGGGTGTTCGGACCGCCAGCGGAGGCTAAACGATAGCGATTGATTAAAGGTATCACTCTAAATGAAGATTCCCCGATTGACAAGTTTGATTGAAGGCGCCCAATTGAAAACGGGGCATCCGGTTCTATCCTATGCGCAAGGGGCTGATGGATTTTAAGGCGGTTCATCAGGAACATTATCATCACCATATGGCCGGGCCCGGCAGATTGGTCAAAGGTATATGGCTGGCAAACCGGTGCCCGGCAAGTATACAGGAGATACGGCCATGAGCGAAAAGACAAATCCAGTGGGGTGGTTTGAAATCCCGGTGAAAGACTTCAACCGTGCCCGAAAATTTTATGAGCATGTATTTGAAATGAACCTGGAGGAGCACATGGTGGGCGAGGTCCAGATGGCGTGGTTTCCCATGCGGGAAGGGGTGCCGGGGGCCGCAGGGACACTGGCCAAAGGCGAAGGGTATGAGCCCTCTTCCGGCGGGGTCCTGGTGTATTTCAGTACGCCGGATATCATGAAGACCCTTACCCGTGTCGAAACCCGGGGGGGCCGGGTCCTGCTGAGCCGCACCCGTATCGGGGAATATGGATACATCGGGATTTTTCAGGACAGCGAAGGAAACCGCATCGGGATCCACACCATGTCGTAGGAAGATGCTCCGTCATTCGTCGGCAGGAGGGCCGGGCACAGGGGCACGCCCCTACAGGTTGAACTCCCGGGTCTTGTGGAACCGGATGGCCGGCCATTGCTCCACGGCATAGCCGAGCTGCCATTCGCTGGTGGTCAGAAATGAAAGGCAGCCTTCGGCGTCCACGGCCATGTTGCTTGGATGCCTGGCTTCGAATTCGGCCAGTTTCTTGCGGTCGTCGGATTCGACCCAGCGGGCCACGGTGAAGCTTACGGGTTCATAAACCGCATCCACCCCGTATTCCGCCCTGAGCCGGGCCATGGTCACATCGAACTGCAGCATGCCCACGGCGCCAAGGATGTAGGCGTTGGCGTTCTTGGGCTTGAACACCTGCACGGCCCCTTCCTCGGCCAGCTGGACCAGTCCTTTCTGGAGGGCCTTGGCCTTGATGGGGTTTTTGAGCTGCACCCGCATGAAATGCTCGGGGGCGAAGTTGGGGATGCCGGTGAATTTCAGGGGTTCTTTTTCCGTGAAGGTGTCGCCGATCTTGATGGTGCCGTGGTTGTGGATGCCGATGATGTCGCCGGGATAGGCTTCTTCCACGTTTTCCCGGTCCTGGGCCATGAAGATGGTGGCGTTGGAAAGGGCCACTTCCTTTCCGATGCGGTGGTGCATTACTTTCATCCCCCGGGTGAATTTCCCCGAGCAGATCCGGACAAAGGCGATGCGGTCCCGGTGGGCCGGGTTCATGTTGGCCTGGATCTTAAAGGCAAACCCGGAAAACGCCTCCTCATAGGGGGACACGTCGCGTTCGACTGCAGCGCGCGCCGCGGGATGGGGGGCCATTTCCACAAACGCATCGAGCATTTCCCGCACCCCGAAATTGTTGATGGCCGATCCGAAGAAGACCGGGGTCTGGCTGCCGTTTAGAAAGTGCTCCATGGAAAAGGGGTCGGCCGCGCCTTCGAGCAGTTCGATGTCCTCCCTCAAGGCATCGGCCTGGGAGCCCAGGAGTTCGTCGAGCTTGGGGTCGGCAAGATCATTTATGGTGATGCCGTCCTGGTCCCGGGTGGCTTCTCCCGGGGAAAACAGGTGCAGCCGCCGATGGTACAGGTTGTATACCCCCCTGAAAAGTTTTCCCATTCCGATGGGCCAGGAAAGGGGCGTGCATTCCACCTGCAGCTTGTCTTCGATTTCGCCCAGGATGTCGATGGGGGATATCCCGTCCCGGTCCAGCTTGTTGATGAAGGTGATGATGGGCGTGTTTCGCATCCGGCAGACCGCCATGAGCTTTTCGGTCTGGGGTTCCACCCCTTTTGCAGAGTCGATGACCATCAGGGCGCTGTCCACGGCGGTGAGCACCCGGTAGGTGTCTTCGGAGAAATCCTCGTGGCCGGGGGTGTCCAGCAGGTTGATCTCATAGTCCCGGTAATTGAATTTCATCACCGACGAGGTCACGGAGATCCCCCGCTCCTTTTCGATGGCCATCCAGTCGCTGGTAGCGTGCCGCTGGGCCTTGCGGGCCTTGACCGACCCCGCCTGCTGGATGGCCCCGCCGAAAAGCAGGATTTTCTCCGTAAGTGTGGTTTTCCCGGCGTCCGGGTGGCTGATGATCCCAAACGTACGGCGCCGGTCGATTTCTTTTTTAAAATGTTTGTCCATACTTCTATATTTCTATTGTTATACAATTCAGGTTTAATGTCATGCCCGCACAGGGCCATCGGAAACGATCGCCTCCGGCTTTATACCCCGAAACGCCGTGCATTTCTGCGTAAATTCCGGCTTCAAATAATTTGATGGAAGTTCAGGTAAATGGAAAGCACGCTATATCAATACAATAGGGGAATGTAAAGAAAGGATGTGCGATTTTTCCTCTTGTATCGGGGGCGGGGGAATTTCAGAACGGAGCAGGTCCTCTATCTATCAGGTTTTGCAGCTTTTTCAAGAGTTGCGGAAGATCAATTTGAATGGTATCCCACAGGATCTTATCGTTTACGCCAAAATATTCATGAACCACCAGATTACGCATTCCGCGCATTTCCGCCCATGGAATTTCCGGAAATTCCCGGTATATTTCTTCGGGTATATGAGAAGCTGATTCACCAATGATGATCAGGTTGCGGATAACTGCATCCACGGTTTTGCGATCAGATACAAACTGCTGAAAATTCATGTTATCGGAATATTTCTGAATAGCGGCAATCGCGTCAAGGATATCTGCTGTTCTAAATTTCCAGTCCCTATGCTGCACGGACCGATTCCTTCAGGATTTTATCTTTCAGGTGTTTATTTAGCGCCTCACGGGTGGTCAGATCGACTTTGCATCCCAGAATGATTTCAAGTGATTTTTGCAGACGGACAAATGTAAAAAATCCGATTTTCGCGTCCGGTTCAAACTCGACTAAAATATCGACATCACTTTGGGGGTTCTGCCCGCCTTTTACGATTGACCCGAAAAGGTATAAAGCATCCACATTGAACTCATTCAACTGATGTCTTTCGTTTTTTAATTTTTCAAGAACCTGCTGTTTATCCATCATCAACCTGAATTTAAATTCATTGTTTCCCCGCAGATGGTAAAACCTTATTCAACGCTATAAATAATCACAAAACCTTTTAATTTCAATCCTTTTTTGGTTTTTTTTCTATTTATCCGGAAAACTCCAGTTCGATTGCGAAACACAATGCGTCATTCCGCCAATCTCTAAGCCGGAATCCAGGAAGACAAAAACTGGCGGCAATCAAACCATCCAGTGATTATTTATTAGTTCATCTCCTGATGGTGCCGGCGAAAAGGCCTGTTGTCATCTTTGCATCACTTCCGGTCTTTTCGCACGCGCATCATTTCTTGAAACCGGGGAAGATAGGCTTTTTGATCCGCCGTTAACGCGGCTTTGACCTGCTCATCAATTGAGGAGACCTTCTATGAAAACATATTCCATGATCATATTGTGCATTTTTTCCATTTTTCTGGCAGCGCACGCGTATGCCCAAAATCCGGATAGCGACTCTGATGCAAACGCAAATATCCCGCAGGAAGTCCAGGGCCTGCAGCAGAGCATGATGAGTGACCAGCAGATCATGGATATGATTGTTGCCCTGCAGCATGACCCGGATTTTATCAAAGCGCTCAATGATCCGGACATCATGAAAGCAATCGATGAAAACGACTATCCGGCCCTGATCAAAAATCCGGATTTCATGAAGCTGCTGGAAAATGAAACGGTCAGACGGATCCAGGAAGAACTGGATCAGAATAAGTAGTGTGAAGGAAAAATGCTTTTCTGGAGCATCTGCTTGCAAATCGATTTTTCCCTGTAAACTGGCGTTGAAAATTTCCAGCCGGCATGAAATAATAATCATTTGCGGATGGAAAGGGCGCGCCCCGAAACACGCATCCTGCAGTGTAAAAAACGCACATGATTCTTCAGCATTCGGAACCCATTGGAAAAGAGATTAAACCGACAGCTTGATCTTGTCATCATGCCCGACGGTTCGCTGAACCTGGAATACGGCACCGGCGAGGCAGCCGCCTCACCCCGTTCGCAGCAGCTACAGGAAAAAATCCATGGCCGGTGGACGGCCGATCCGGATGAATGCCTTTTGTTTATCGGGTTTTGCGACAAAAGCATCACGCTGTCGCCTTCTCTTGATTATTTGAGGGATTTTGCGAGCGCCTTTGTCCGAAAACTGCGGCGCATCCCGGATATCGAGACGCTTCGGCACCGGGCGCATATCCCCCTGGAAGAAGGGGAACGTTTCGAATTTCTGCAACGCATGCCCCTGATGACCGGGGCGGAGTACGTCAATCCCGGGGTTCTGCAGTCCGTGTGGGATCGGCTGGAGAACGCTTTTGCCGTAGCGGTCGAGTCCTTCGACGGCACGGTGGAGGCGTTCATCCGATCCTACCGCCCGGATGTGCACGTGGCCGGCCGTGTGTATTTTCACCTGGTGGAAAACAAGGACGGCGAGTACCCCTTTGCGTTTCTGGCCACTTATTCCACCCGGCTGGACGCGGAGGGAAAATCCAGGCATCTTCCCCTTCGCCATGCCCTCCAGGAATACGGGGAGCAGAGCGCAAAGCTACTGGAGCTTCTGGTCACGGTCCACCGGGCCGCGGAAAAGAGCGCGCTGATTGCACAGATCCTCGATTCCGGTGAACTCTTCCACCCCCTGGGCTGGACGGCCGGGGAGGCGTTTACTTTTTTGAAGGAAGTCCCCCTCTATGAGGAGGCCGGAATCCTGTGCCGGATTCCCAACTGGTGGAAGGCAAAGACCTCCAGCCTGGGCCTTACGATCAGCATCGGCGATAAGCAGCCTTCGTTTGTGGGAATGAATGCCATTTTGAATTTCAGTCCGAAGCTTCTCCTGGGCGGCCAGGAAATCACCGAGGCCGAGGCCAGAAAACTGCTCGAGGAATCCGAGGGCCTGGCGTTTATCAAAAATCGGTGGGTGGCCGCGGACCCGGAGAAAATCGAGCAGACCCTTGAAGCCTATGAAAAGGCGAAAGCGTTGATGGCCCAAGGGTTTACCCTGCGAGACGCCCTGCGTTTACAACTGAACCCGGAGAATTTCCTGGATGAAAAGAACGCGAAGGAAATAGAATTTTCAAACGGTCAGTGGCTGAAATCGGTCATGGCCAAGCTGATCGATCCCGTGGATATCCCGTCGGCCGACCCCGGAGAGGGGTTTTGCGCAAAACTGAGGCCGTATCAGCAAAAGGGCCTGGACTGGCTGTGGTTTCTCCATTCGCTGAAATTCGGCGCATGCCTGGCCGATGACATGGGCCTGGGGAAAACCGTGCAGCTGCTCGGCTTTTTAAGCGCCCTCAAAACCGACCCGAAAAATCAGCAAAACGCCAGCCTGCTGATCATCCCCGCATCCCTGATCCCCAACTGGACATCCGAGATCGAGCGGTTCGCCCCGGATCTCAAGTTCTACGTGGCCCACCCGTCGGCACACCGCGCCAATGGAAAAAAAGCCCAACCACCCGAGGACACCGATATCCTCGACCTGGTGATCACCACCTATGCCCTGGCCCAGAAATATGACTGGCTCCGAACGCACACCTGGAATTACGTGATCCTGGACGAGGCCCAGGCCATCAAGAACCCGGGGACCCGGCAGACCCGGGCGGTCAAGAAGCTTTCAGCCCAAAACCGGATCGTCATGACCGGCACCCCCATCGAAAACCGGCTCTCCGATCTGTGGTCCTTGTTCGACTTTTTAAACCCCGGGCTCCTGGGGACCTCCAAAGAGTTTGGCGCATTTGCCAAAAACATCGGCACCGATGCGTCCGGCTATGGCCGGCTCCGGAAAATCATCTCCCCCTATATCCTGCGGCGGATGAAAACCGATCGGGCGGTCATCAGCGACCTGCCGGACAAGGTGGAGATGAAAACCTATGCGGACCTGAGCAAAAAGCAGGTGGTCCTGTACGGCCAGCTGGTGGCCGACCTCGCCCGGATCATCGACGAAACCGATGGGATTGCGCGAAAGGGGCTGATCCTGGCCTCGTTGATGAAGTTCAAGCAGATCTGCAACCACCCGGACCAGTACCTGGGGACCGGGGGATTTGACGAAGCGGACAGCGGCAAATTTGCCCGGCTCAAGGAGATCTGCGAGACCATTTACGAGAAGCGCGAAAAAGTCCTGGTGTTCACCCAGTTCAAGGAAATGACCCAGCCGTTGAGTGAATTTCTCGCGGGCGTGTTCCAGCGGGAAGGGCTTATCCTTCACGGCAGCGTTGCCGTGGGGAAACGAAAGAAGCTCATCGAAACTTTTCAGAATGAAAAATACGTGCCGTTCATGGTCCTTTCCCTCAAGGCCGGCGGCGTAGGACTGAACCTGACGGCGGCCAACCATGTGATCCATTTCGACCGCTGGTGGAACCCGGCGGTGGAGGACCAGGCCACGGACCGGGCCTTCCGGATCGGGCAAAAGAAGAACGTGATGGTGCACAAATTCCTGACCCGGGGAACCGTCGAGGAAAAGATCGACCGGATGCTTGGAGAAAAGCAGAAACTCACCCGGGAGGTGGTGGCCGCCACGGGCGAGAGCTGGATCACCGAAATGAAGACCGACGAGTTGATGGACATGTTCCGGCTGACACTATGATCGGCTGTGGGTCTGATTTGCTAATTGATAATTTACAACTGGTAATTGATAGTTCTCAATTGTTTTTCGGCCATGGTCCCTTTACATTATCAACTTGGTTATCCGGATAACAAGTAAATGAACTCTCTTTAAGTCGAGAACCGGGCACAAAAGTCCCCCTTTGAAAAAGGGGGATTTAGGGGGATTTCAAGAGATGTTGACGCGCCGAAATTTAAATCCCCCCCGGCCCCCCTTTTGAAGAAAGGGGGGAAGAAAATAAAAGAACAAAAATGCTGCTGGAGTTTCATGGATAAGCAGATTTCTTTAAACTTTAACAATCGAGGGTGAAATGGCGTACTGGGAATATCCGCCCTACGTGAGCGTGGCGGAGAAAAAGGCCAAGGCGGCAAAAAAGCTGGAACAGCTCATGAAAAAGAACCCGAACATCGCCCCCGTGGTGGTGGAGGGGCGCACCATCGCCCGGACCTGGTGGGGCAAGTCCTGGAACACCAACCTGGAACGGTACGCCGACTACAGCAACCGCATCGGGCGGGGCCGCAGCTATGTGTGCAACGGCATGGTGCTCGACCTTCAGATCGCCTCCGGTGCAGTCACCGCCCTGGTCCAGGGGACCCGGGCAAAGCCCTATTCAGTTTCCGTGCAGATCGAGCCCATTAAAATAGCAAACTGGCGGCAGATCAAAAATGCCTGCCAGGGGACCTTCGGCTCCCTGCCGGAGCTTCTGGAAGGCAAATTCCCAAAGTCTTTGGGCGAAATCTTCATGGCCAGCGGCAAAGGGCTGTTCCCCACGCCCAATGAGATTAAATTTTCCTGCTCCTGCCCGGACTGGGCCTCCATGTGCAAGCACGTGGCCGCCGCCCTCTATGGCATCGGCGCGCGCCTGGACCATGACCCCATGCTCTTTTTCACCCTGCGAAACGCGGATGTAAACGAATTGATCTCCCATGCCGTCGAAGACAAAACCCGCCAGCTGCTGGGAAAGGCCGGCCGGAAAAGCGCCCGGGTCATCAACGAGGGAAATCTTTCCGATATCTTCGGCATCGAACTGGACGAACCGGTTGCGCCCTATGGGAAAGCGGCAGCCACACCGGAAAAACCGCGCCGAAAGAAGACGGTGAAAAAAGGGGAAGTGCAGCCCCCTGAAAGGGCAAAGCCTGCCGGAAGAAAAAAGCAGGCCCGGGAAGCAGGAAGGAAAAAAACGCCTAAAACCGCCGAAGCGTCCGGCGCAAAAACAGATGCAGTAAAACAGGTTTTATCGTTTGCCGGCGACAGCGGCCGGGTGGAAGCGGTGATCGGCAAAAGCCGCAAAGGGATCGGCTTCCCGGCCTTGCTGAAAAAAACCGGGATTGCGGAAACCCGGCTCCGCAACATCATCTTTCAACTGAGAAAATCGGGCAGGATCGTCACCCCGGAAAGGGGTCTATACAAGAAAGCCTGAGACGGTCGGACAGTCTTTGGAGTCGAGTAGATCGATTTAGCTTAAAGCAAATCTTGGAGATCTTTTCTTGAAATCTCGCAATCTCGAAGAATCTGGGCAAGGAGCCCTCTTCCGATAGGCTCACCCCGATGAACTGGAACGACAGTACAACGCCCGTCCGGGTGTTTAAGAAAACGATGACTCCCTTTGGTGCGGATTACTTCAAATCCTGCTTTTTGAATGGCCTTGATTAAAGCAGTTCCTTTAATAGATGGAAATGATGTCATGCGCTGATCGCTACCCGCTGAACACCGACAAACTCATTTAAAACAGGTTCCTCAACTTCGACACACAGTTCAATGGCTTCTTTAATCCTTTTCATCAGAACATCCAGTGATTTTGCCTGCGTGTGGCATCCTCGAAGCGCAGGAACTGAAGCGATGAAATATCCATCTTCATCTTTTTCAATTACAACATTAAATTCTCGTGTCATTGGTTGGCCCTCTCTAAAATTAATTTAATAATCAAACGTATATACCTTTTCTCCTTTTTTCAATGGAACTTTTTAAAATTCCTGGGGGAAATCTCCAGTCCCTGAAAAGGCAAAACCCGCCCCATCATGGAATGCCTTCCATTATCTGCCCGGCCCAATCCGGCAGGACGGTCGCAAGTCCATTTGCGCCTGCCTTTCTTCACGATGGCCACCAGCCGGAAAGGATCATCCCGGAAGGAGTTGTTCAGGAGCCTGGCATCATCGGCCAGCGGAAGAGCGGTTGAAATGCGCTTCAGGGTGCGGGGAAGGCGGGTGTGGATTTTTTCGATGGGGACGCTGTGCCCTTCCTCGGAAACCCGCTGAGAAACGCGGGCCTCGTTCAGGCCGGGGGTGTTCAGGTGGATGCAGACGAGAACCACCGTATACCCCAGTCCTTTGGCCGCTGCAATGAAATCGATCTTCGAAGGGGGCGAAAAAACGGTTTCAAAACAGAAACTGACGCATTGCGCCAGCAAGCGTTCACGGATAATTTGTAACTTCAATTTACAAATTATGCAGAAAAATGGCTCATCGCCTCGGCCCCTGGAGGAAACCAGCTAAAAGCCCATGGTTTATCCTGGCGTGACGTTCACGAGCTGACCATGCCCGGCAGTTGACAATTTATAGAAATAACGATAAATTACTCCCAAACCGACAAAGCTTTTAATTTTGGACTTTATTTGTGTGTGGGACTTCGAGCCATGAACAAACAGGATGTTCTCGCCGTAATCAATGAATTTTACGATCAGGCAAAAGAGAAGTATTACATCCGAAAAATTGGTATTTTCGGCTCTTGTGCCAGAAACAGGATGGATCGCGAAAGTGATGTGGATGTTGTTGTCGTCCTTGATGACCAGGACTTATTCAATTTGATTGGGATTAAACAAGAGCTCGAATACAGGCTTAACCGCCATGTGGATATTGTCAGCTATAGAAGCAAAATGAACCCTTTCCTTCGTAGAAAAATCGACCAAGAGGCGGTCTATGTATGATCGGGAATTGGCGATTGAGATATTATCGCAAATCCTTGAATCATCAAAGACCGTTTTGCGCCGCTTTGAATCGATCCAATCTCCGGATGATTTCACCGGATCCGAAGCCGGTCTGGTAAAATTGGATGCCATTTGCATGCAACTGATTGCCATCGGAGAGGGGCTGAAAAACCTCGACAAGGTAACTGACAAAAGGCTATTGCCAAACTATCCTGAAGTTGATTGGACAAAGGCCAAGGCCTTACGCGACATCATCAGTCATCACTATTTTGACATTAATGAAGAGGCCATTTTTATTGTATGCGAAAGGCATATGAAGGTCCAAGCGAACAAAAGAAGTATCATCGAAGATCTGGCAGGTAACTGATAGCTGGTTAACGAAATAGTGGAAATGGCGACAATAGAATCAGGATTTATTAAATTAAATTCACCTCGATATGCAGCCTGGCCTGTCGAAGATATCGAAATTTCCATCTCACATTAATTCCTGCCGAAATAATCCGGATCACTCAGGAAATTTTAAAAGTTTAACGCCCCTCTGCCCAGTTCTCCTGCCGCGGATCAGCGCCGCCGATGAGTTGGCCCGTCTCCGGGTCCCGGATGATCGCGCAGACGGCGCCCATTTCATAGTGCCAGTCCTCAACCACCTTGACGGTGTACCCCATCTGTTCCAGCGCCCTGCCGACCTTGTCATAGAGCCCCTGTTCCAGCTCGACCACCCCCGGCGTGTATTCGTGGGGCGAAAAGGAATCCGGGAAATTGTGCGAACGGAACCGCGGCGCGTCGATGGCGTCCTGGATGTCCATGCCGAAAACCACCCGGTTGAGAAAGACCTGGACCAGGGCCTGGGGCTGCTGGTCCCCCTCGGGGGTCCCGAAGGTCATGAAGAGATGGCCGTCCCTGGTGACCATGCTGGCGTTGGGCGTGACCCGCGGCCGCTTCCCCGGCGCCAGGGCGGCCGGATGAGCGGGATCGAGCCGGAACTGCGTCATCCGTATGCCCAGGCACAGGCCCGTTCCCGGCACCATGGGCGACAGGGGAAAGTCGCTGGGCGTAAGCGATATGGAATTCCCGTATTGATCGGTCACCGCCAGGTAGCTGGTGTCGATTTCCCCCATGGGTCTGTATGCATGCTGCCGGCCGGGCCGCGCATCGGGCCGCCCCCCGGGATCAGCCACCGCCGGAGTTCCATCCACATCAAATGTCGAGGGGTCGCCGGGCGGCGGCATCTTCCCGAATGCCCGGCCCGGCGTCATGGCCCTGCGCCGCAGGTCCGCGTATTCCCTGCTCGAGAAGCCCTTTGACCGGAACATCCACAAATTCGGGATCGCCGAAAAATGCCTCCCGGTCGGCCATGGCCAGCTCTAAGGCCTGGATCACCGTGTGAATATATTCGGGAGACTCCCGGTCCATCGATCCCACATCGCACCCCTCCAGGATCTGCAGGGCCATGGGGACCACCGCGCCCTGGCACCAGGTGCGATTCGCATAAATCGTGTAGTCGCCGAACCGGCCCGCAAGCGGCTGCTCCCAGTAACCCGTGTAATCGGCCAGGTCCTTGCGCGTGATCAATCCGTCTTGCTCTTCATGCAGTTTCACGATGGCGTCGGCCACCGGCCCCCGGTAGAAGTAATCGCGCACCGCCTTCAGCCCATCGGAGCGGCTTCCCCCGGCCGTGAGCACCTTCTGCTCCGCATCGGCCATGGCCTTGAGCGTCCGGGCCAGGTCGGGCTGGCGGAAGCGGTCCTTGTGGTATAATGGCCGCCACCATTGGCCCTTCAGGTAGACTTCGGAATTGTAGGGCATCGCATAAGAATACCAGATGCGCTCGATGATGTTGAGATCCAGGTGCTCGACCGTCATCTCATGGAGCGGAAAACCTTCTTTTGCCAGCCGAACCGCTTCTGCGCTGATCTCTGTAAAGCTCATGGTCCCGTACTTGTCTAAAACAGCGATAATGGCGTCCGGAGAGGAAGGGATCAGCTGCGCAAGGATGCCCATCTCGGGGATGGTCTCGTACCCTTTGGCGGTGAAGTAATCGATGGTCGCCTTTGCCGGCGCCGTTCCCACCCCGCAGTAGCTCCAGATCTCGTCCGTCTCTGCATCATAGATGAGGGTCGGCGCAATCGAAGGGAAGCTGGCCGCCTCCGGGTACGTCACATTCAGCGCCAGCAGGGCCGCCATGCCGGCATCGAACGCGTTGCCGCCCTCGTCCAGGATGTCAATCGCGGCCCGCGTGGCCCAGGGGGTGCCGGTCGCCGCCATATACTTTTTGGCCGAAACAGACGCCCGCGGCACCTGGTGCGGATCATCAAACGCCATGGGATCTCTCGGCCCCCGGGGCAGCAGGAGATACACTGCCACAGCGAAAACCGACAGCCCGATCAGCGACCAAACCGTTAATTTAAGAATTTTCATGTCTGACTCCGAAATATCTACCCTCCTTTTCGGTTCTCTTCAAACATTTCCACTGGCATCGAATATTGTAAACGCCAAATCATCTTGATGGGGCGTTCGCTTTCAAAACTCACTCGGTCGGCCGGGCCGAGATAGGTGAAGGGGACGGTACAGCCGTTCTGGTTTTTCTGTCCGCGGGCAAAGAGAAGGATGGTGTACCCTCGCTCGTCATGGTAAATCAAATTTTGCCCGGTCGGGGATGTCTGGGTGGTGTTTGACTGGGATTCCCAGTGCAGGAGTTCGCGGCTGATGGGGTAGTCGGCGTACATGGTGGAGGGCGAAAACTCCCGCTCGGTTTTCTGGAAAGTGATCATGAGGGCATAGGCCTTGAGATCAGAGAGATGCACAATTCCGACGCCCCGTTGCCCTGCCGTGTCAAGGTTGGCCATCCCCAGCACAGCCTGAATGTCGGTATATCCATACTGCGCGTGCAGCTCAAGCGGGCACGAAAACGGCAGATCGGGGACCAATCCGCTCACCGGCGTTCCTGATTCCGCCCATGCCAGGATTTCTTCCATGTCATCAAGGATCGACGAATTTCGGGAAAGACGCCGGAAGGAATCTGCAAGTGAAGTCATCCCCAAATTTTCCCCCTTGTCCGCCCAGATCCGGAAGTGCACCAAAATTCCAGTATCTCCGGCAAGGGCCATGGCATCGGCAATGGCCCCCTGCCGTATCCGCGAGATAATTTGCTGCAGCAGCGCGATTTCCTGTGGCCCGTTAATGAAGGCGAACCGGACGAGGGCCTTTTTCAGCCTTTGCAGGTCCGGGTCTTTTGGCGGGGCAGTTAGCTGCGCCTTTGCCTTCCAGCCGGTCCATGTTTCTTTGACCAGGAGTCGCTCGGGTTCGTAATCGTGGTGCCGGATAAAATTGCCGAAGGTCAGTTCCTGGTGGGCTTCATTTTCAAATGTCTGGATGCGTTCGGGTACCTGCAGCGCCAGATTTCGCAGGTTTTCCCGGATATTTTCAAGCACGTGCCGCCGGGAGAGCCGGTCGAACTGGATGGCGCATCCCGCGGGCAGATGGGGGAAATCCATTTCGACCTCCCGGTCGATGGAAAAGCGGTGTTTGGGCAGCAGCGCCTTTAGCTTGGTATCGATGCGGTATTTCCGGTGGGCCTGGCCAACAAAGTCGAGGACCGTGAGGCAGTCTTTTCCCGGTGCAAACCGGAGCCCGCGACCCAGCTGCTGGAGAAATACGGTGAGGCTTTCGGTCGGCCGCAAAAACAGGACAACATTGATTGCCGGCAGGTCGATGCCTTCGCTGAATTTATCCACCGTAAACAGGAACTTCAATCGCCCGAATTTAAGATCTTTCAAGAGGGCGGCACAGTCGTCTCCGTTTATGCCGGACACGAATGCAGCCGATGCCAATCCACGATGGGTAAACATCTCTGCCATGAATTTCGCATGATTAATGGAAACGCAGAAGCCGACTCCCTTAATCAGATCCCACTCGGGCTCATATCTTTTGAGGGCGTCGAGAATAAGGTCGAGGCGCTGGCGGGCCAGCATGTGGGCGCCGGTATAGATATTTTCAAGTTCTGTGATGTTATACTTGCCGTTCGTCCAGAATCGGTCTTCTTTCAGAGATATCGGGTCTGCCACTCCGAAATAGTGAAACGGGCAGAGCAGTTTTTCTTCCAGCGCTTCGGGCAGCCGGATTTCAGCGGCAAATCGGTTGCCGAAATCCGCGAGCACATTGCCGCCGTCCATCCGCTCCGGGGTGGCTGTCAGACCAAGCAGCACTTCCGGATCGAATTTTTCGAAGATCGGTCGGTAGCTGGCTGCCGTGCCATGATGCGCCTCATCGATGACGATGTAATCGTAAAAGTTTCGCCCTACCTGTTCCCACAGGCGCCGGTTGGTAAGCATTCCCACCGAACAAAACAGGTGGTCGTACCGATCCGCCGAATGGGTGCCGGCAAGCAGTTCCCCGAAATTGGCGTCCCGCAAGACATTTCGAAAGGTTCCCAGCGCCTGCTGCAGGATTTCCAGCCGATGGGCTACAAAGAGCAATCGCGCCTGGCGTTGTTTGCGTTCATAAAAGTGATGGTAATCGAAAGCGGCAATCACGGTTTTGCCCGTGCCGGTTGCTGCAATGACCAGGTTGCGATGGTTTTGCCGAATGCTGCGCTCCCGTTCCAGGGCTTCGAGGATCCGCTCCTGGAAGGGATGGGGCCGCAGGTCGAAAAATACCATTTGCTGTGCCTGCGGATTTCGGGCGTGACTGATCGCATTGCGCAGCGGAGCAGGATTACACGGATCAAAAGGGACAAACTCGCGGCTGTTCCAATAGGTCTCGAATTCTGCCGCGAACTTTTCAAGAATGTGCAGCATGTCCTGCTCGGTAACCTTCAGATTCCACTCGAGGCCGCTCGTCATGGCGGCCTGGGACATGTTTGCGGAACCGATGTACGCGGTAGAATAGCCAGAGAAGCGCTTGAAATGATAGGCTTTGGCGTGAAGCCGGGTTCTCTCTGTATCATAGGAGACCCGCACGTTCACATTGGGCATGCCCGCTATCCATTCAATTGCTGGGGCATCGGATGCCCCCATGTACGAAGTTGTGATCACCCGCACCGGCACATCCCGGTCCTTCAGGTCTTCAAAAGCCGGCATCAACAGGCGCAGGCCGGACCACTTGATAAAAGAAACCAGAATGTCTACTGCGTCGGCGGAGCGCATTTCAGCCTGCAGTTCATGAACAAGCTGGGGGTCGCGCGGTGATCCGGTGAAGAGACTGCTTTCTGATATAGGCGTATGGGGGCGGGGAAGCCCCGCAGCACCATAATGCGGCGGCATTATTTCCAAAAGCAGGGATTTTTTGCCGGAAACCAGATGGTTCTTTCCATCCTCATGGCCAAAATCTATTGATATGTGCTCAAGAATCGTGTTGCATAACGCAAGCCGCTTTTCCGGGTCGGATTCTTCGCGCAGGACCTGCTCCACGATTCTGGAAATGAAATCCGCATACCGCGCCGGTTGCTCCTCAGTATCAATTTTCCCCAGCACTGCCCTCAGATCTGGATATTGCGCAAGGGTTTCCCTCAGATTCCGGTCGATCAGCGCATCATAGATGCCAAAGGGGAGTTTGGAAGTCATTGCGATGACTTTTCCAGCCAGTGCCGATAGGCGTCAATAACGGGTAGATCGGCCTCGGCCCAATCAAGCGTGCCAAGCGCTTTCGGCGAAAGCCATTTTAGTGCGGCATGTTCGTTCAGCTTCGGCTCGCCTTCCTGGATGGCACAGACATAGGGATAGAGGGTCACGCGCATATTCGGATAATCGTGTGTAGTCGGCGGAAGCGCTAACTTAATGTATACGGTCAAAGCCAGTTCTTCCAGAAGTTCCCGTTGAAGGCAGGCTTCAGGGCTTTCACCGGGATTGATCTTTCCACCGGGAAACTCCCATTTGAAAGGCATCTTCATTGAAGCACTCCTTTGGGCTGCCATAACGCGACCGCCGTGCTCAAGAATTGCACAGGTGACGTGAATATGATGCATAGAAATTTAGTAGAATAAAAAGAATGGCAAATCAAGGATACGTTTTTTAACAGTGCGTTGCCGCAAAGAAGATGCGGTTAACTAAAAAACTGTTGAAAAAGCCCTTTGAATTATCTATTCTCTATTTGCGAATCGCGAATAGAGAATAGGGGTAATCATCATGATATTAAAACCGCAGGATGTTTTGGTGGTCCTGAAGCTTGTTACTCTGGAGCAGGCGCAATGGACGTATAATGAATTGGCGGTGGATCTTTCGATGAGTTCTTCGGAAGTGCATGCAGCCGTTAAACGCTCCATTACTGCACATTTACTGACCTCGATTAAGGAGAATATCACTGTTAATAAAAGCGCTTTAAAAGAATTCCTTTGTCATGGGTTAAAGTATGTCTTTGTTCCTGAACGCGGCGAAATGACCCGTGGAATGCCCACCATCTATAATGTGCCGCCATTGAATGGCATTCTTCTTTCATCCGATGAGCCTTGCCCGATCTGGCCGGATCCAATGGGGGAAACAAGGGGTACGGCTTTTTCACCGCTGTACAAATCCGTCCCGAAAGCGGCGCGGAAGGATCAGGAGTTGTATGCGCTTTTATCACTGGTCGATGCCATTAGGGGAGGCCGGGCAAGAGAAAAAGAAATGGCTGTTCATGAAATCAGGAGAAAGCTTGAATGATGAAGTCGAGCCGGCATCCCAATATCATTCTGCTGGAAAAAGCCGCTTCCTTTTTGGGCGCTATGAAAAATGAAATGGTCTTTCTCGGCGGTTGCGCAACCGGTCTGCTCATAACAGATCCCGCAGCCGCCCCGGTTCGACCAACAATTGATGTCGATGTTTTAGTTGAAGTTTCATCTTTGGCCGCATATCACAAGCTGTCGGAAACATTACGTGACCGGGGATTTAAAGAAGATTTGAGCCCTGGAGCGCCGATATGCAGATGGATTAGAGAAATTATTATACTGGATGTTATGCCGGTAGATTCTCAGATACTTGGTTTCGGAAATCAATGGTATGGTCCGGCATTTGCGGCATCTAAATGGATTTGCCTTTCAGATGGCACCGAAATCCGGATATTGCCAGCGCCTTATTTTCTGGCGACGAAGTTGGAAGCCTTCGATGGCAGGGGGAATGCCGATTACCTGATGAGCCGGGACATGGAAGATATTGTTGCCGTACTCGATGGCAGACCGGAAATCGTTGAAGAAGTAAATGCATCGGATTCTAAGTTGAATGCTTATCTCAAAGGGCGCATTATTTCTTTATTGAAAAATCGTTCTTTTTTTGAAGCTCTGCCGGGCCACCTGCCTCCGGACCCGGCAAGCCAGGCTCGCGCAGGTTTAATACTCAAGCGAATGAAGGAAATCAGCTGCTGCTGCAAGGAGTGAAAAATGAGCAATCTGGTGATACAGGTCTTTTCCGATTATCTTTGACCGTTCTGCTGGCTGGCGGAGCCGGCCATGGAAATCGTTAAATCCGAAAACCCGGATGTGGAATTCCGGTGGCGGGCATTTGAGCTGCGGCCGGAGCCCGTGCCGGTTCTGGACCCGAATTCCGCGTACATTCAGAACGCCTGGAGGGATTCGGTAAAGCCGCTGGCACAGCGGCTGAATGTCACCATGAACCTGCCGCCGGTGCAGCCCCGGTCCCGGCAGGCACACGAGGCGGCCCACTGGGCCCGGGAACAGGGCGCATTCGAGACTTATCACGCGGCGGTTTTCCGCGCCTTTTTCGAGCGCGGGGAAAATATCGGCGAAATCGATGTCCTGGTCCGGCTGGCGGCCGACCTTGGCCTTGACGGCAGCGCGCTGGAAGCCGCATTGGAGCGGCGGCTGTTTGAAAAATCGGTTGCTGCCGATGTACAGGACGCGGCCAGGTTCAATGTGCGGGCGGTGCCCGCCTTTGTGATGGACGAAAAGGTGGTGCTGTCCGGCGTGCAGCCGGTCGAGCGGCTGAAAAGCTTGATCGCGGGTGTGCCGGGGCTCTGAACAGCGGCCTGTTATTTCATTCTTCTGGCCCGGCCCAGCCAGAGTTCTTCTTTTCCGGCCGGGTAAAACTGGACATGGATGACGTCTTGCGGCTGTTCCGGCAGACGGATCAGGTCCATAATCCCCGGCGAGACGATGGCGTCCGCATCCGGATCATCCGATGTCATTTTATACCGCACCTGGCGGGGTGAAGCCGATTCCATCGTCAACCTGAAACTGGCCCCGCGACCGGACAGGGTGAGGGTGCCTTTTCCGTTTTTTTCCAGTTTCATGACAAACGCGTATTCGACCGGCTCGTGTTCGAATCCAAAGGCGCCGGTCCACGTTCCGATGATCCAGTCCGGGATCTGCAGCACCGGTTCCGATGTCCGGCCGCAGCCCGGAAGAAGCGCGGCCAGAAGGACAGCTATCAGCAGCAGCGTTGAAGCATGGCGTGCATCAGTTGTGGATCGGGTCATTTTTTCTCCCCAAGGTACTCTCGACAAAAGGGGACTTTTGGGCGGTGCCCCCCCGCAGGGCCGCCCCTGTGTGCCGGTGCAGGTTCTTTTCTTGAAAGCTTTCGACCCCGCAGGGCGGTATTTTTGCCGGAATGAATTTTTCACGGCAGCCGGAAGGAACACCCCCCTTTAATTCCCCCCTCAAGGGGGGATTAGGCCTTGAAATTGCGACCGAATTCTCCCTTCGAGGGGGAGCAGGTCTCAAATTCCCCCATCGAGGGAAGGCAGGGGGGGTTGGACCCTGCGAAATCAAAAAATAAACGGTGAAAAACGTTTTACCGGGTCAAGTTCCCTGGAAGCCGCGGCCGCTTTTATCCCCGGAGGCGTTTGGCGATGTTGGCCACCCGTTCGCCCAGGAACGAGGCGATCTGAAGGTCGGTTTCATGCGGCGTCAGCTCGCCTTTCGGGCCGGCAATGGTGGATGGCCCGTAGGGCGTGCCGCCCCTGGCCTCGGTGTGGAGCATGCCGCTGGTGGAATAGGGCACCCCCACGATGATCATTCCCAGGTGAATCAGGGGCGGCATCATGGTGAGCAGGGTGGTTTCCTGGCCCCCGTGGGTGGAGGCGGTGGACGTAAACAGGCCGGCGGGTTTGCCCTCCAGTTCGCCCTTGCTCCACAGGTCGGCCGTGCTGTCGAACAGCTGTTTCATCTGGGCGGTCATGTTGCCGTAGCGCGTGGGCGAGCCGAAGATGTACCCCTCGGCTTCCCGCAGGTCGTCTAAAGTGCACACCGGGATTTCCTTCTGATTTTCCCGGATCTTTGCGGCAAATTCATTCCCGTCGATGATTTTGTTCACTTCATCGAATTCCCGGACCCGGCGCAGCACCGCTTCAACGCCGTCGACCCGTTGAACCCCCGCGTGGACGGCCTTGGCCATTTCAAGCATGTGCCCGTACATCGAATAATAAACGGTCAAAATTTTCATGGACGCCTCCTTGTATGTATGTAAAATGACGCAAACCGGCGCGCAGATGCCGTTTTCAATTATCAGGCGCCGAATATCTCCTTATATCATCGCCCAATAAGGCAATGCCTAAAATATAATCATTATATCGGATATCGCCGCTGAACAATTTTCCCCGATCTGGAGATACTTCTTTCTTTATGGGGGAGGTCAGGCGGGGGAAGTTGCCCCATGCCCAGGCGGGCTGGGCCATCTCCTATGGGCCGGATACCGCCTGGAAAACGTGGCGGGCGATGAAGCAAATGACCAGACGGGAGAAGGGCGCCGGTGCGGAAAAGACGGCGGCATGGGCCGCTTTGGGCAGGATCGCGTGCCGGGCCTGGGGAAAGCGCCGGCATAGTCCCCGGGTCCAGCGCTCCGGGGCGATGGGGTCGGATTCCCCCCGGATAACCAGGGCGGGCACCTCGATGCCGGGCACCTTGCGTTCGATGGGATCGTCCAGGGCTGCCCGGAAAGTGGCCAGGATGCGCCTGGGACCCGCCTTCAGGTAGTCTGAGACCACCACCGGAATCAGGGCGGGCGGCTCCCGCCAACTGTCCATGATGAACCGCCGGAGCTGCCCCCCGGCATTGCGGGCATCGATATCCATGGTGGGGGCCTGCAGGACCAGGGCGGCGGCGCGCCTTGGCTCGGCGCATTGCCAGCTCGACGATCACCTGGCAGCCAAACGAGTTTCCCAGCAGCACCGCCGTATCCATTTCCGCCGCATCCATCCAGGCGGCCAGAGCGTCGGCCAGTTCGGCCAGGGTAAGCGTGGCGGCCGGCCGGCTGCTTTTGCCGAACCCCGGCAGATCGGGGACATAGGTGGGGAGGCAGGCGCCGAGCTGCCCGGCCAGCGGGATCATGTATCGGCCGGAGACGCCCAGGCCGTGCACCAGGACCACGGGGATCGAATCCGGTGCATGCGGCCCGGGTGCCGCCAGGGCGTGGATCCGGTTTGGGGCCCACCGGATATTGCCGGCTTTCCAGAATGATCCTGCCGGCGGCAAACCGGCGGATGACGGTATACAGCGGCATGGGCGCGGGCCCAGGCAAATGATTTTTTATGGCGTCATCACCACCTTGATGAACTGGTCTTCCTTGTTTTTAAAGTTTTTGTACGCTTCAGGGGCCTGGTCCAGGGGGAGGCGGTGGGAGATGATGGCCGACGGATCGATCCGCTCCTCCAGGATGTGGCCCAACAGCGTGGGCAAATATTTCTGCACATGGGTCTGGCCCATCTTGAAATTCAGCCCCTTGGCAAAGGCGGACCCGAAGGGAAATTTATCCAGAAACAGCGCATACACGCCGGGGACCGACAGGGTGCCCCCCTTGCGGCAGGACTGGATGGCTTCCCGCAGGGCATAGGGGCGGTCGGTTTCCAGCCGCAGGGTCTGCTTAATCTTGTCATAGTAGTAGCTCATCCCGGTGCCGTGGGATTCCATGCCCACCGCATCGATGCAGGCATCCGGTCCGCGCCCGCCGGTTTTCTGGCGCAGGGTCTCGATGACGTCGTCGGTTTCTTCGTAATTGATGGTTTCCGCACCGCCGAACTCTTCGCGCCAGGCGCAGCCGCTCGGGGATCGCGGTCGATGGCCAGGACATGCTCGGCGCCCAGCATGTAGGCGCTGCGGATGGCAAACAGCCCCACCGGGCCGCAGCCCCATACCGCCACCACATCGCCCGGCTTGATCCCGCAGTTTTCCGCGGCCTGGTAGCCGGTGGGGAAAATGTCCGACAGGAACAGCACCTTGTCGTCCGGTGTGCCTTCGGGGATCTTGATGGGGCCCACATCGGCAAACGGGACGCGCACGTACTCGGCCTGCCCGCCGGCATATCCGCCCAGCATGTGGGAATAGCCGAACAGGGCCGCGCCGGAATAGCCGTAGAGCTTTTCGGCCATCCAGGCATTGGGATTGGAATTGTCGCACAGGGACCAGAGTTCCTGCTTGCAGTAGAAGCACCGGCCGCAGGAGATGGGGAAGGGGACCACCACGCGGTCGCCGGGCTTGAGGGACCTGATCTCACTTCCGGTTTCCACCACCTCGCCCATGAATTCATGCCCCAGGATGTCGCCCTTTTCCATGGTGGGCACATAGCCGTCGTAAAGATGCAGATCCGATCCGCAGATGGCGGTGAGGGTCACCTTGATGACGGCGTCTCTGGGGTTGAGAATCTTCGGGTCCGGCACTTCCTCCACCCGCACATCGTTTATTCCGTACCAGCATACGGCTTTCATATCATGCCTCCTTTTTTTCCGGGCGGGAAGCGCCTGACGGCTGCCCCTCGATGGTGGCGACTTCCCCGGCTTCCATGAGCTGTTTGAATTTGCGCAGGTCTTCGGCGATCTGCTGGGAAGGCTCCTGGCCCATGAGCCAGGCCAGATTGGCCCCCGCGGTGCCGCCGGGCGGCACATAGGAGAGGGCCACCTTGATTTGGGTCCCCCGTCCGCCGGGCGCCGGGCTGAAATAGACACCGCCCGCGGTCTTTATTTCGGAGTCTTCCACGGATTTCCATTCGATGTGCTGATCCGGCACATCGCTGATGATCTCCGCATGCCATTCAAAAGATGATTTCATGGGCCCCTGTGCTTTCCAGCGAGAGCGCTTTTCATCCAGAACATCGACACTTTCCAGGTGCTGCATAATCTTTGGCAGGTTGTCCAGCCTGCGCCAGAACTGATACATTTCCTGCACCGGCCGGTCGATGGTGATGGTCCTTTCCACCGGGACCCCGCCGGGCAGATCCATATGCTCGCGCATCGGTTCTTCCTCCTTTGCGGTTCAGATATATCCGTCCCTGCGGCGGTGTTCACCTGCCGCAGGGTTTCAAAACTCGGTATGCCTTTGATTAAGCTACAGAAGTCGTCGGGAGGGGACAATCAGGTCCAACGCCCATATGGGTCCGGAAAAGATAGGAATCGGAATTGCAGCTGACCTTATTTAATTTTGCATTCAAGATGATGCCGGGGCGGCAGGGAGGAGGGGATGCGCCCTCAGGCATTTTGATCAAACACCTGAGGGCATCACGAAAAACAATTCCTGTCAGTTCATCCGTCTTTCATCCGCAAACTCCAGCCCCAGTTTCTTGAGCGTTTTTTGCCGGGGGATACCGTTTTCGTCCCAGCCGCGGATCTTGTAGTATTTTGGGAGCATTTTATCCAAAGGCACGATGGACTTGGGTTTTCCCGGGAGCAGGGGCTCGTCGGTGAATCGCGACGCCAGGCTGTCCTTTTCTTTGCCGATGCCTTCTCGCAGGTTGAACAGGCGCTCCAGGTTGTAGCCCCGGTCGCCGGCGCGCATGTATCTGCCGAAGTCCATCTTCATGCCGGTGGCCAGCCGGATGAATTTGGGGTGGGGCAGCAGCGGCAGGTTGAATTTGAGCAGCATGGGCGGCATCTTGAGCGTCAGGGTGATCAGAAACCAGGTGTAGGTCAGCATGGCGGTGACGATTTTAGACGTCCATTTCATGCCGGGCAGCTTGTAGGCGAAGCCGGGGACAAAGGTCCAGGCGGTGAACAGGCAGTTGCCGCCGGCGCCGACTGCGGCCATGAGGTTCTGGTCCAGGATGGTCCAGGAGGGCTTGGATCGGTAATGGGACGGTTTGAGGGTGAGCGGGCCGGAGACTTCGAAATAGATCATGTACCCGCCGTCCAGGTGGCAGGCCCCCCGGTTGGCCGTGGCATACCCCAAGGCATGGCCGACGGCGGCCCGGGGCTCGTATCCGGCGATTTCCAGCCCCTTGGAGTGGGCGGCAAACTCCTTGCCCCCGTATTTTTCCGACAGAAACCGCACCCCTTCGGCCAGATCATCCCCGATTCCCCGGCGATAGGCGATGTCTTCTATGGTCTGGGAGATGTTCTCCTTTTTGCCGAACTCGAGGTCGGTTTTCCAGATCCCTTTTTCATTTAATTCCATGGCAAACCCCAGGGTGTTGCCGGTGGTGATGGTGTCCAGCCCCAGAAGGTCGAGTTCGTAGTTCCACCGGATGATGGCGGGCAGGTCGTCGATTTCGAGGTTCGATCCCATCAGGCAGAGCATCTCGTATTCCGGACCCTTGATCTCTTTTCCGTCGAGTTCCACCACCCGGCCGCACCGGATGGGGCAGGAGGTGCACCCGGAGTTTTTGACCAGAAAATCTTCGGCCAGCCGCTCGCCGCTGATGTTTTGCGCCCCTTCAAAGGAGCCCCGGGAGAAATTGCGGGTGGGCAGGGCGTTCTTCTTTGGTCAGGATGTTGACGAACTGGGCGGTGCCGAGCCTGGGCGTGGAATCGCCGGTGGCCGGGTGGCGCTTGATCATGTCGATCCATTTTTTCACTCCGGACTTGAATTTTTCCGGCTTGTCCAGCTCAATCTTCTTCTTGCCCGAGGCGGTGATGGCCTTTAAATTTTTGGATCCCATGACCGCCCCCATGCCGGTGCGGCCGTGGACCCGCTCGCCGGCCACCACCACCGCGTACTTGACCCTGTTTTCCCCGGCCGGGCCGATGACCAGCGTGCCGGCCTTTTCCATTGCCTCCTGGGTCTTTTCGGTGTTTTTGCCCCACAGGTGGTCTGCGGGTTTGATCTGCACCGCATCTTCTTCGATGTCGATGTAAACCGGCTTTTCGGCTTTTCCCCGGATGACCATGCCGTCATACCCGGCGCGCTTTAAATGGATGCCGAAGCTGCCGCCGGAGTTGGAGTGACCGATGCCCCCGGTCAGCGGGCTCTTGGCGGAGATGTCGAAGCGGCTGGTGGAGGGGGCGTTGGTGCCGGTCAGGGGGGAGGTCATGACCACCAGGATGTTTTCCGGCGAGAGCGGGTCGACGCCGGGTGAAAGCTCATCCCACAGGATCTTGGTGCTGATGAACCGGCCGCCTAAAAATTTTTCCCGGTCGATGTCGGTCAGCGGGTATTCGCCAATGCTGCCGGTGGAAAGGTTGATGTCCAACACCCTGCCCATGTATCCCTTGTACCTGGTGGCCATTCCCTATCCTTTCTTTGAGATGATTTACATCCTGCCTTCCATTTGTAGCTTCACGCAATCAATTCTTCCCTGAGACCATCCTACAATGCTCAAATCCACGAACCAAAAAACTTCGTGAATTCGGCCGATTCATCGATAGCGGTCAGAATATCCTTCAGGTAATCCCGATAGTCTCTTTTCATATCTTCCTTACTTCATTCAAGATATTTTGACCTATATGCGGTTTGAGCGCGTTTTTTGTGACCAGGTCCACCTTTGTGCCCAGCCATTTACTCAGGCGCTCCTCGAACTCCAGAAATTTAAAAAACCCGATCGGTCTATCGAACTCGACAAGGATATCAATATCGCTGTCGGCGGAAGATTCTCCCCTGACATGTGATCCGAAAATTCCAATTTCTGAAACCCCGTAATCTCGAGCCATTTCGGCTCGTCTGTTTCGCAGGGCATTTTCGATTTTTTTCAGGTTACTGGTTTCCATCTTATTTCCCGCTCCCCCCGGATCCCGGGCCGATGACGATGTGGTCGTGATCGAAGGATTGCTCTGGCATACATCCTCCATTCAGGTGGTTTATTGAATTTTTCAAAAGCGAAGAGAAGGCGAATGATATAAGTTCAGATTTCTTTATAATGCTTTTATATTCAGTTTACAAACAGATATCGGCGATTCACATGGGGCGTTGCCCACTTTTGCTTCTTACCAGTTGTGGTTGCTGCAATCGTAATCGTTGTATCAATTCGATTACGATTGACAACCGTTGCGCTGTCGCTTCACTGACAATGCGTGAAAGTACCACGCAAGAGGGTAAAATGCTTCGGAGGAATTTATTTCAAAGCTTCGACCGTCTTGCCAGCGAAGGCGGGCACCCAGAAAAGCGTGTCCTGCAGCTCTGGATGCCGGATCGAGTCCGGCATGACGCCCTGTTCTGGACAGTTTCTTTCTGTAAAAACGCGGTGAAGCCAAGTTCGTAGCTTTTTACGCACTTCCTCTGACAGAATACAACATCTTCTATTTTCCCTGAAACTTGGGCTCCCGCTTCTCCTTGAAGGCCCGGGGGCCTTCCTTGGCGTCTTCGCTCAGAAAAACCGGGATGCCGATTTCGAGTTCTTTTGCCAGGCCGTCTTTGAGCGGGATGCCGATGCCTTCCAAGGCCGACTGTTTGACCGCTTTTAAGGCCAGGGGGCCGTTTTTCACGATGATGCCGGCAAACCGCTCGGCTTCGGCCATGACCTGGCCTTTGGGGACGATCTTGTTGATGAAACCGATCCGGAGCGCTTCCTCGGCGTCGATTAGCTCGCCGGTGAGCATGAGCTCCATGGCAATGGCATAGGGGATCTGCCGCGGGAGTTTCACCGTTGATCCCATCAGCGGGACGATGGACCACTTGACCTCCTGGAGCCCGAACCGGGCGCCTTCTGCGGCGATGCGGATGTCCGTGCCGTAGAGGATCTCAAACCCGCCGGCGATGGCGTGGCCGTTGATGGCCGCGATCACCGGCTTGTAGAGTTTGAAATTGCGCAGAAAGGCTTTCTGAGTCATGTAGGGGTCTTTCTGGATCTTGTGGTCCGCCTCGGTTTCCGGCTGCCGGGCCCCGGTCATCAGGGGGATGAGGCGCTTTAAATCCGCCCCCGAGGAAAAGACTTCATCCCCTGATCCGGTGAGGATGGCGCACCGGAGGGAATCGTCATTCCGGTAGTCGGTCCAGGCGTCTAAAATGTCCACAACCGTCTCCGGGTCGAAGGCGTTCTGGGCCTCGGGGCGGTTTAAGGTGATGTAGGCTATGTGGTTTTTCTTTTCGTAGATCAGGGCCATGATTTCGTGTCCTTTTATGGGCTGGATATGTATGTATGCTGATAAAGAATTCAGGAGCCAGAATCCAGAATTCAGAATAGCGGTTTCGCCTCCGGCTCAATCATTTTAAAAAATGCGGAGCGAAGCGACATCTGACGCTTCTGACTTCTGGATTCTGGCTCCTGGCTTCTATGTCATCTATTCCACCGGTTCGAATTGATAAATCCCCAGAATCGTATTCTCCGGCTTGCTGGAAAAAATCGCCTTTACCTTGATGCCTTCCACCACCTCGTTGACGTCGACGCCGGAAACGATGTGGGTGAGCGGGGTGTCCGCACCGTCGAGTTTGATCAGGCCAAGCACGAAGGGGGGCTTTCTCGGCAGGTGCTTGTCCGCGTAGCGCACCACGGTGAAATTTTCCAGGATGCCGGTGTTGCCCACCTCCACCCAGTTGTCCCGGATGTCCTCCATACATTTTTCGCAGGTTTGCCGGGGCGGGACGAAGACCTTGCCGCAGGTGTTGCATTTCACCCCCATGATCTTGTGCTGGTCCCGGATGGTGGTGAGAAACGTGCTCCCCACCCGGCCGGCGAAATAGGTGTAGGGGAGGGCGAGCTTGCCCTTGACCGTGTAGCAGTCGGATGTGTCAAATTGGTCTTTCATGGGCGGCCTCCTTATTCGTCGAGTTCGAAATATTTGATGTCGTTGATGCTGCCGGTCCGGTTTTCGTTCCACACCGGCCGCAGGCGGCTGCCGTGCACCACTTTGTCCCCCAGCACGATCCCCATTTTGGCCTGATCCAGCTGATCGGGCCGCATCAGGTGCCAGAACACCTCTTCATCTTTGCATCCGTCGAGCAGGACGCCGATGGCGCCATAGGGGGTTTCCCGGGTTTCCCCGGTGAGCGGGTCCGGGCTGGCATAGAAGCAGTATTCCATCATCCGCATCTCCCCTTTGGGGCCGATCTCCACCCAGTCGGTGTTTCGCACCCGGCAGACGGCGCAGGCCTCCCGGGGCGGCGACTGGAGCCGGCCGCAGGAAGGGCACTTGATGGCCAGGATTTTCTTGTCTTTGAGCCCTTTTAAAAATTTGCCGAACACCGGGCCGGTGGCAAAAACCTGGTCCACGGAGATGGTTTTTTTCAGCACCAGCAGTTCCTGCTGGGGTTCGGAATCCTCCCCCGGGGCCACGTATTTCTGGAAGATGCGGCTGGTCTGGGCAAAGGTGTTGATGTCGCCCTCCACCTTGAGCTTGCCCGCAGTCAGGGCCTGCATCCCGTCGATCTTGCCGAGATTCATCCCCACGTAGGTTTCTCCGTCGGTGATCAGGGTCACATCGCACCCGGACAGGTCGTCTGTCTTTTCAAGAGCCATCTGCCCGTCCTTGACGGTCAAGCTTCCATTTGCCTTCGCCCTTGATATCGTAGCCGAAGGTGTTTTCCACCCCCGCCGCCCCGTCCGGCCGGAACCGCTCCTTCATGGAATTAAAAATATCTTCAACGTTTACGCCGAAATACGCACTCATGTTCACACCCCCTGCCAGTTGAGTTCTTTTTCAAGTATGGTCAGCACGGTCCACATGGTGCCGCCAAACGAGGAAGCCAGGGCATGGTTGACCGGCTTTGGGATCTGGTGCGGGCCGGCGTTTCCCCGGATCTGCTTGGCGGCCTCGGCCACCCGGACCATGGCGGTGGCGCCGATGGGATTGGCCGCGATTACCCCGCCCGACGGGTTGATGGGCATTTTTCCGTCCATCATGATCTCGTGGTCTTCCACCAGCTTGAGGTGCTCGTCGCCTTCCAGCAGGAAAAAGTCGCGCAGCCAGTCCACCCCCCACCATGCCGATGGGTCGTACATCTCAAACACATCGAAGTACGCTATGGGATTATCGATGCCGTTTCGGGCATAGAGCTGTTCAGCGGCGAACTTATGGGTAGTGTCGGTGGGGTAGTAATTGTTGCACAGGTTCAGGGTCTCTTCCCGGTGGATGGTGATGTGGTCCCGGATCCAGACCGGCGAGTCGGTGATCTCTTTGGCCTTCTTCTCGGCGGCGAAGATGATGACGCAGGCCCCGTCGCTCTGGGAGCACATGTGAATCAGCCGCAGGTCGCCGATGAGCGGCGGCGAGGTGGTCATCAGGTCGTCCATCTGGTCCCAGTCCAGGCCGAAGGCCCGGTGGGAGTTGGGGTTCTTGCAGGCGTGCTTGTCCATGATGATGCGGTAGGTCATGGCCGCACGCCGGGCCCGGTCCTCCCCGAATTCGGCGATGAGCTTGCGGGCCGCCTGGTCGGTGAGCGCCCCGGACTGGAGCTTGCGGGCCCACAGGGGGTCTGCCATGTTGGTGATGCCGCCGGTGGTGTGCCCCTCCTGGAGCTTTTCGAATCCGATGGCCATGACCGTGTCGTACATGCCCGATGCCACCAGGTTGTCCGCCGCGCACACCAGGGTGCCGCCGGTGGTGCCGCCGGTGGTCAGGCGAAAGGAATCGCGGCCGAATGCGCCGGTTCCCAGGGTGTGCCACAGGTCCGGCTGGTGGACCATTTCGAACAGTTCCATGTTCCCGTGCACCACGCAGTCGATGTCGTCGATTTTCAGTTTCGCGTCATCCAAAGCCTGGCGGACCGCCTCGTGGATCATCTCCGGCTGGTTCACGTCCTCCCGGTGGCTGGAAAACTTGGTCTCGCCGATCCCCACGATGCCCACGTGTCTGTTTTTTTGTTTGTATGCCATTCTCCTGCCCCTTATCTTTAGTTAGGTATAACCTTTCATTAAGTCAGAGTAATGGAATGATGGAATGGTGGAATAATGGGTTCCCCCTGAAAATCGTTTGAGAATAGATAGCTGGGGAGCATAAACAATGTCTTTTCCAATATTCCATCATTCCATTATCAGCAGCGAAGTATCAGGCCATTCAAAAAGTAAACCCATATCATGCTTCTACTTTTCAAGAACGATGACCGCGTGATGCTGGCCGGCCGGGCCGGTGGTGCCGTGGGCCAGGGCCCGTTTGGCGCCGTCCACCTGCCGGTCTCCGGCTTCGCCTTTGAGCTGCAGGACGCACTCCAGGGCCCGGGCGAGCCCCCCCAGCATGATGGGGTTGCCGTTGAGCATCCCGCCGGAAAGGTTGACTTTGGCATTGTCCATGCCGTTGCTGTCGATCCACTGGCCGCCGTCGCCCTCGTCTGCAAGCCCGGCCCCTTCTGCCCACATGGGGAGCTGGTAGGCGTAGGCGTCGTTTAATTCCGCCAGATCAAAGGCGGTTTTGGGATCGGAGATGCCGGCCATGTCATAGGCGCGCCGGGCGGCTTTTTTCAGGGCGAAATTGGAGGTCAGATCCCGGTCCCCTAGAAAATAGCTGTCCATGCAGCTGCCGAATCCCGTGAGCCACACCGGCTTGTCCGTGAATTCACGGGCCCGCTCCTCGCAGCACAAAAGCATGCCCACCGCCCAGTCGGTGACCGGGTAGGCGTGCAGCTCCCGGATGGGGTCGGAGATGAAAGGCGAATTCATCACGTCGGTTTCCTGCACTGGGTCGTTTTTCCGGGCATAGGGGTTTTTGGCGCCGTTCAATCTTGAGCGGGCCACGATCCGGGCCAGGTGTGCGTCGGAAATGTTCGACTTTTTCATGTAGGCCCGGGCCTGCAGGGCGGCGGCATTGAGATAATCCAGCCCCAGGGGGCGGCAGTAGAAGGGGTCGAAGGCCAGGTTGGTGTTCATGAGCCGGCTCTCGGTCTGGGATTCCTTGCAGTGCCCCATCACCAGGACCAGGTCGTCATGGCCGGACAGGATGGAGGCCATGGCATACCCCAGGGCGTTGACGCCGTCCTGGGCGGCCTTTTCCTCGCCCCGGAAGTGCGCCCCCACCACGTCGGTGATGGCGTTGTCTGAAATGGTGCGGGCGTCGAACACGTCGTCGGAGCAGGTGACCACGTTGCGGATCCCCTTTTCCATGTCGAAGGTGACCCCGGTCTGACCCATGATGGACTCGAAGCAGTCCATGAGCATTCCCTGGAACCGCTGGTACCAGATATCGGGCTCGTTCTTGATCTGCGCCACCGCGCAGACAGCGACTCTACTCATAAGCATTCCCCTTCCCGTCAGTCTTGTGCTTTTCTAAACTCCAATTTTCCATTTTTTCAGTTTGCAGGCTGCGCCGGCTCCCCATACATCTTTTCAATCTGGTCCGCATACTTTTTATAGATCACGTTTCGCTTCATTTTCAAGGAGGGGGTCAGTTCCCCGCCTTCCTGGGAGAATTCGTTTTTCAGGATGCGGTATTTTTTGATGGTCTCGTACCGGGCCAGCTGCTTGTTCTTCTCGGCCACGTGTTCATCTACGATTTTCAAGAAGGCCGGGTTGTCCAGCAGTTCTTCCGGCCGGGTGTAGGCGATGTTGTTCTGCTGGGCCAGGTGTTCGGCCTGCTCCAGGTTGATGTTGATCAGGGCGGAAAGAAATTTCTGACGCTCGCCCACCACGATGAAATGGGCGAAAAGCGGGTCGAACTTGAATATCCCCTCGATCTTCTGGGGGGCGACGTTTTTGCCGCCAGAGGTGATGATCAAATCTTTTTTCCGGTCGGTGATCATCAGGAAGCCGTCTTCATCGAACCTGCCGATATCCCCGCTCATGAGCCAGCCGTCATCGGTGAATGCGTCTTTGGTTTCGCGCGCCATGTTCCAGTACCCGGCAAAGACGTTGTCCCCCTTGATGAGGATCTCGCCGTCTTCGGCGATCTTGACGGAAACGTTTGGGATGGGCTTGCCCACGGTGCCGATCTTGTAGTCGTCAAGGCTGCTCATGGTGGCCGGGGCGCAGGTCTCGGTCATGCCGTATCCCTCGATCACGGTGATACCCGATGCATTGAAGAACAGGACGATGTCGCGCGAGGTGGGCGCGCCCGAGGCGGTCATCCAGCGGACCCGGCCCCCCAAAGCGTCGGCCAGTTTCTTGAAAATTAAATTATAGGCAAGCTTGTACTGAAGATCCAGCAGCAGCG
Organism: uncultured delta proteobacterium; assembly: GCA_963826785.1. GTDB lineage: Bacteria > Desulfobacterota > Desulfobacteria > Desulfobacterales > Desulfosalsimonadaceae > CAWGYD01. The sequence goes on along the minus strand of CAWGYD010000006.1, from coordinate 22,714 downwards.
GCACCGGCTTTTTCTGCTCGCGCAGTTCACTGATTTTTAAGCCGATATTGTATCCCCAGGCAAACATCTTCTGCTTCCACGCCGGCTGCTCCTGGACCTGGCCCAGGATGCGCTGGTAGACCTTTTCGCAGACCCGGGGGACGGCCAGGACCACGGTGGGCCGCCTTTCCTTTACATCACTGGCAAAGGTGTCGATGCTTTCCGCATAGGAGGCGGTGAGCCCCACGTACATGCCGTAAAAATGGCCGGCGATCCGCTCGAACACGTGGCTCAGCGGCAGGAAGGGGACGGTCTGGTCGGTTTCAAAGGCAAATTTCGGCTGGATGCTGTCCAGGGAGTGAATGACTGCCATGATGTTCTTGTGGGTGATCATGGCGCCCTTGGGCACCCCGGTGGTCCCGGAGGTGTAGACGATGGTGGCCAGATCCTCAGGGGAAACGGAGGCGGCCAGTTGAGTGAACAGATCCGGGCTTTCTTCATGGGCTTTTCGGCCCAATGCGCAGAGTTCATCGAAACTTATGACCTTGGGATGGTCGGCCGCATCGGATGCCTCAAACACCACGATCTTCTCCAGGGTTTCTGCCTCATCGGCAAATTCCAGGGCCTTTTCCAGCTGCAGCCGGTTTTCCACAAACAGCACTTTGCTACCGGAATTCTGGATGAGGTATTTAACCTCTTCGGCCACCAGTGTGGTGTATACGGGGATCACCACGCCGCCGATGCCCAGCGTGCCCATATCGGCATAGAGCCAGTCCAGCCGGTTTTCGGACAGAATCGCCGCCATGTCCCCCTTGCGCAGCCCCAGACTGTACAGCCCAAGGCCGGCGGCCCTCGCCGATTCGTAGTAGTGGTTCCAACTGGCTTTTTCCCACGCGCCGCTGCGCTTTTTCTCGATAGCCAGCCGGTCCCTGTACTTGGCGGCCCGACTGGCGAATACCTCGTTAATGGTCTTTTCCATTTTCTCCCCTCAGAAAAATTATAGAATGAAGCGCGTGATGATCTCCTTCATGATCTCGGTGGTGCCGCCGCCGATGGACAGTATCCGGTTGTCCCGGTAGAGCCGCTCCACCAGGTAGCCCCGCATGTAGCCGTACCCGCCGAAGATCTGGACCGCATCATAGGTGACCTTGTCGGAGACGCTGCAGGCGAAGTTCTTGGCCATGGAGACCTCCTTGATCTGGTCCACCCCGGCACCGATTTTGGCGGCCACCCGGTAGGTGAATTCGGTGCTGGCCTCCACCAGGGTGGCCATGTCGGCCAGCTTGTGCCGGGTCACCTGGAACCCGGTCAGCTTCTTGCCGAAGGCCATCCGTTCCTTGGCGTACTTCATCGATTCCTCCAGGGCCATGCGGGCGGTCATGTTGGCCATGATGGCCAGCGCCAGCCGCTCGGCCTGGAAGTTGATCATGATGCCGTAGAATCCCTCGTTTTCTTTGCCGATGAGGTTTTGTGCCGGCACCCGACAGTTGTCGAAGAAGATCTCCCCGGTGTCACTTGCCCACCAGCCGGTTTTTTTGAGCTTGTTGGCCACGGAAAAGCCCGGGGTGTCGGTTTCGATGACCAGCAGGCTGACGCCGTGGGCCCCTCGGGGCCGGTGCGCACGGCGCAGGTGACGAAATCGGCCCGGCAGGCGCTGGTGATGAACGTCTTTGAGCCGTTGACGATGTAATCGTCGCCGTCCTTTACCGCCGTGGTCGTCAGGCTGGCCACGTCGGACCCGCCGCCGGGCTCGGTGATGCCCAGGGCCGCGATTTTGTCACCGGCCAGAACGGGAACGACGAATTTCTGCTTCTGATCTTCGGTTCCCAGGGCGAGAATCGGCGGGATGGCGATGTTGAGCGACCCCAGCCCCGCGCAAAATCCCCCGGAGCCCGAGCGCATCAGCTCCTCGCTGACGGCGATCTTGAAGAAGACGTCGCCGGGTGTGCCGCCGTATTCCTCGGGAAACCCCATCCCCAGGATTCCCACGTCCGCGGCCTTTTTATACAACTCTTTTGGAAATTCGCCGGCCTCCTCCCAGTCATCGATGAAGGGAAGCACTTCCTTTTTGATAAAATCCCGCACGGATTTGCGAACCATGTCATGGGCCTTGGTAAAGTACTCCTGGCAGGTGTTTTCGGTTTTAAAGTCGTATGCCATGATTTTTGTCCTTTTTTAAAATCCCCCTAAATCCCCCTTTTTTAAAGGGGGACTTCAGGCTGTGCCATATCGAATTTGTCTTCCCATTCACCCATTTACTTGGGTTTCAAACCCCTCTTCCCCATTTTTTCAAAGTTGAGTACAAACCAAGTTCCCCCCTTTTTCAAAGGGGGGTTAGGGGGGATTTTGGGGTGAATGCTTGTTATTGCATCGGTGTCGGCGGAATGGCCAGGCAACTCCCCTCGGCCACCAGTTCGCCGTTCTGGTTGAGCCAGCGCAGGTCCATGCGGACCCATCGGCGCTTTTCGATCTTTTCCACCACCTCGCCAATGGCGGTGATGGTGTCGCCGAAATAGGTGGGTTTGCGAAAGCGCACGGTCAGTTCCGGGATCACCGTCCCCAGGCCGGGCAGCTTCATTCCCAGCACCGGCGCGATCAGGCTCTGGGGCAGGGCCCCGTGGGCGATGCGGGTGCCAAACGGGGTTAGTTTGGCAAACTCCTCATTTAAGTGCATGGGGTTGAAGTCCCCGGAAATGCCGGCAAACAGGTAGACGTCGGTTTCGGAGATGGTCTTGGAAAACGAGGCGCTCATCCCCACTTCCAGCTCATCATAGGAATACCCCAGCTCGAACTTGGGTTTTTCCTCCAACGGCCGGAAATGGTCGATATCCATGATGGAGGAGGTGGTTTTCTTGGCAAAGACCGCCTGGACCTTCATGCCGGTCTTGACCTTGGTCAATGGGATGCCCTTGACGATGTGGGCGATGGGGGTGTCCGCACCGTCGAGTTTGATCATGGCCAGGATGTAGGGGGGCTTGACCGGCTGGTGCGGCTCCTCGTAGCGGATGACGGTGTATCCGGTGATAATGCCGGTGTTTTTCACATCCACCCAGTTGTCGGCGATGTTTTCCCCGCACAGCTCGCAGGTGGACCGGGGCGGGACGAACACCTTTTCGCATTTTTCGCATTTTAAGCCGCGGATCTTCTTGTCATCGCGCAGGCTGATGAGAAACCGGCTTCCCGTTTTCCCGGCAAAGTACTGGTAGGGGAGGGCGAGTTTTCCATCGACGACATAGCTGTCTTCTTTTGCGGTCATAATGGGTCTCCTTATGTGCATCAATCAATTGGATCAGTCAAGTGGATCAGTCAATGAGTTCGAAGTACATGATGTCGGTAACGGCGCCCTTCCGGTTATCTTCCCAAACGGGGCGCACCCGGTCGCCCTTTTTGGCCCGGTCCCGGTCCTCGGGCTTGAGTTCGTGCCAGAGGGTCTCGTGCCCCTTGCAGCCGTCCAGCAGAAAATGGGCGGACACATAGGGGGTCTCCCTGCTTTCACCGGTCAGGGGGTCGGGGCTGGCGTAATAGGTGATGTCCATGATGGTGATCACCCCCTCGGGTCCCACTTCCACCCATTCATCGGCGGCAACCACGCATTCGGCGCAGACTTCCCGGGGAGGAAGCTGGAGCCGGCCGCAGGAGGGGCATTTGTTGGCCAGTATTTTTTTCTCCTTGAAAGCGTTTAGAAATTTTCCCATCACGGGGCCGGTGGAGAACTTCTGGGGAATGGAGAGAACCTGCTTTTTCACGATCAGCTCTTCTCCCTTTTCCTCCATTTCACCTGCCGGCGGGGTATATTTCTTGAAGAATTTTGTGGCCTTGGTGAGCAGCCCCAGGTCGCCTTCCACCTTGAGCTTGCCGGAGGTAAACGCGGTCATGCCGTCGAGCTTGCCCAGTGTGATGGCAATCCAGTCCTTGGCGGCCACGGTGGTGGTGACATCGGGGTCCTTGATCCCCTCCACCACCTTGACAGTGCCGTTATCCACGCAAACGGTCCACTCGCCGCCGCCGGTGCCATTGATTTTATAACCGTAGTTGGCCTTGATGCCTTTGAGGTTTTCGGCGATGGCCCGGCTTTCCATGGTGCCGAAGATGTCAGCCACCGTGACCTCGGCGGCAGGGGCCGGCGGGGTGTATTTTTTAAAGAAGGAAGTGGCCTTGGTGAGCAGCCCCAGATCGCCTTCCACCTTGAGCTTGCCGGAGGTAAAGGCGGTCATGCCGTCGAGCTTGCCCAGTGTGATGGCAATCCAGTCCTTGGCGGCCACTGTGGTGGTGACATCGGGATCCTTGATCCCCTCCACCACCTTGACGGTGCCGTCATCCACGCACACGGTCCACTCGCCGCCGCCGGTGCCGGTGATCTTGTATCCGTAGTTGGCCTTGATGCCTTTTAAGTTTTCCGGGATGGCCCGGCTTTCCATGGTGCCGAAGATGTCGGCCACGGTCACCTCGGGGGCGGCCGCGGGCGGGGTGTATTTTTTAAAGAAAGAAGTGGCCTTGGTGAGCAGCCCCAGGTCGCCTTCCACCTTGAGCTTGCCGGAGGTAAACGCGGTCATGCCGTCGAGCTTGCCCAGGGTGATGGCGATCCAGTCCTTGGCGGCCACGGTGGTGGTGACGCTGGGGTCCTTGATCCCTTCCACCACTTTGACGGTGCCGTCGTCCACGCACACGCTCCACTCGCCGCCGCCGGTGCCGGTGATCTTGTATCCGTAATTGGCCTTGATGCCTTTTAAGTTTTCCGGGATGGCCCGGCTTTCCATGGTACCGAAGATGTCGGCCACGGTCACCTCAGGGCCTTTCTTTTTAGTGGGCGCGCCGTCCATCCCCCACTGCCGCAAGGTCTTTTTCAGGACCTTGCCCACGGGGTTTCGGGGAAAATCCTCGTCCAGGATCTCCACAAATTTTGGCACCTTGAACTTGGCCAGGTTTTTCTTGCAGAACTCGATGACTTCTTCTTCGGTGAGGCTGTCGTCTTCGGCCACCACGAACACCTTGACCTCCTCGCCCATGGTCTTGTCCGGAACCCCCACGGTGGCGGCTTCGGAGATTTTGGGATGGGTGGCCAGCAGGTTGTCGATCTCCTTGGGGTAGATGTTTTCCCCGCCCCGGATGATCATGTCCTTGATCCGGTCCACGATGAAGATGTAGCCGTCCGAATCCTTGATCCCCACGTCCCCGGTGTGCAGGTACCCGTCAATGATGGTGTTTGCGGTCTCTTCGGGCTTGTTGTAGTATCCCTTCATGATGTTGTCGCCCTTGATGATGATCTCGCCCCGCTCGCCGGTGGGCACTTCGTTGCCCTGTTCATCGACGATCTTGATCTCCTGGCCGGGCAGGGCGATGCCGATGGAACCGATTTTGCGCACCCCTTCCCGGGGGTTGATGGTGGAGACGCAGGTCCCCTCGGTGAGGCCGTAGCCTTCCACGATGGGGATCTTGAAGGTGTTCTCGAATTTCTTCATCACCTCCTCGGTCAGGGGGCGGCTCCGCAGATGCCGAACTCGATGGAGGACAGGTCGTATTTCTGGGCGGAGGGGTCGGACAGCAGGATCTGGTAGACCGCGGGAACGGCGGACCAGAAATTGATCCGGTATTTGGCCACCGTCTCCCAGAACTCGCCTGCGGAAAACGCCTTGCGCAAAACGATCTGGTGCCCTTTTTCCATGGAGGAGGTGCAGGTGAGCATGGCGTTGACGTGAAACAGCGGGAGAAAACAGAGAAAATTTTTATTTTCAGCCGTATTTAAAGCCGCGTTGATGCCGTTGGCGTCGGCCACCACGTTCTTGTGGGACAGGAGCACGCCCTTGGGGTTTCCCGTGGTGCCCGAGGTGTAGAAGATAAAGGCGGTGTCTTCGGCATCGGCGTCGCAGACCACCGGCGTGTCATCCCCCTGGGCCATCAGGCTGTCAAAGGAGACGTGCTCGGGCCGCGGTGTTTTTCCGATTTCAATGACGGTTTTGAGATGCGGGCAATTGCCCTTGATTTCATCGAAAATCGACAGGTACTGGTCTTCCACGATGAGCCCCGACCCCTGGGAGTCGTTTAACAGGTACTGGACTTCCGACCCTTTCCACCAGCCGTTGATGGGTCCGGCCACTGCCCCGATCTTGATGATGGCGTAATAGGCGATCAGGGTTTCCGGGCTGTTCTGGACCCAGACGTGGATGAAGTCGCCTTTTTTAAAACCTTGTTTCGTCAGGGCGTTTGCCAGGGTGTGGATCTTCTGGGCAAGTTCCGTATAGGTGTAGACGGTGTCATAGAAATTGATGTAGGGCTTGTCCGCAAATTTCGCTATCGCGTCATCGATATATTGACCAAGATTATGCGCCATGATCGGTCTCCTTCTTTAAAATATCAGTTTGGCCCGTTGAAATTCCAATGGCTGTTCGAATCGCCGAACACCCCCCTAATCCCCCCTCGAGGGGGGAATAAATACACAATCCCCTTTGCAGAGGGAAACCAATCGAATTCCCCTTGCTGGAGGGTCGTTGCCGAGTCCCCCCTTGAGGGGAGAACAATCATCGAACCGACCCTCGAGGGGAGAACAATCATCGAACCGACCCTCGAGGGGGAACACTCCTCGAATCCCCCCTTGAGGGGGGAATTAAAGGGGGGTGTTGCTGCCTGGCAGATTGCAAGGGCTCTCATTATCATTGCCAACTACTTCGCTTCGGTCTGCCAGGGGACGTCCCGGGTGAGCAGGAACAAAACCGTCCAGAGGGTGCCGCCGAATCCGGATGCCAGGGCCTGGTTGACTTTCCGGGCCACCTGGTGCTCGCCGGCATCTTCCATGATCTGCAGGGCCGCCTCGGCCACCCGGACCATGGCGGTGGCGCCGATGGGGTTGGAGGCGGTCACGCCCCCCGACGGGTTGATGGGAAAATCACCGGTCAGGGTGATGGCGTCGTTTTCCACCATCCGCAGGTGCTCGTCGCCTTCCAGGAGCAGAAATTCCCGCATCCAGTCCAGCCCCCACCAGGAGGAAGGATCATACATCTCAAATACGTCGATCTCCTTGCGGGGATCCTTGATGCCGTTTCGGGCAAACAGCTTTTCCGCGGCATACCGGTGGCTCATGAGCACCGGGGCGTCCCCGAAGGCGCAGAAGCTTTCTTCCCGGTGCACGGTGATATGGTCCTTGATCCAGGCCGGGTTCTTGCGGAACTGTTTTGCCTTTTCTTCAGAAGCAAAGATCATGGCGCAGGCGCCGTCACTTTGTGAGCACATGTGGATCATGCGCAGTTCCCCCACCAGGGCCGGGGAGTTGACCATCAGGTCATCGGCCTGGTCGAATTCCAGCCCCAGGCGGCGATGGGCCTTGGGGTTTTTCATGGCGTGCTTGTCCATGAGGATGCGGTATTTCATGGAAGCCTTCTTGGCCCGCTCCTCGCCGAACTCTTCGATGACATCGGCGGCGGTCATGCCGGTGAGCGCCCCGGTCTGGAGCTGCCTGGCCCACAGGGGGTCGGCCATGTTGGTGATGCCGCCGGTGGTGTGCCCCTCCTGGAGCTTTTCAAACCCGATGGCCAGCACCACATCGTGCAGGCCCGAGGCCACCAGGTTGTCGGCCGTGCAGCACAGCGTGGCGCCGGTGGTGCCGCCGGTGGTCACCCGCAGGGTTTCCTTGCCGAAGGCCCCGGTCCCCAGGGTGTGCCACAAGTCCGGCTGGTGAACCATTTCAAACAGTTCCATGTTGCCGTGGACTACGCAGTCCACATCATCCATGGTCATGCCCGCATGGGCCAGGGCTTCGGCCACGGCCTCGTGGATCAATTCAGGCTGGTTCACATCCTCCCGGTGACTCGAAAATACCGACTGTCCGACGCCGATGATGCCGACGTTTCGATTCTTCTTCATGGATCGCCCTCCTAATCCCGTTGCAGTGTAATGATGGAATGAAACTGTCCGGCCGGTCCCATGACCCCGTGGGCCAGGGCGGTTTTCGCGCCGTCCACCTGCCGCTCGCCCGCCTCGCCCCGGAGCTGAAGCGCGGCCTCTGCCGTGCGGACCAGCCCGCCCAGGATCAGGGGGTTGCCGCAAAGCATGCCGCCGGAAGGATTCACGTGCTGCCGGGCCGGGCCGTCGGCTTCGATCCACCTGGCGCCTTCCCCTTCGCCGCACAGGCCAAGGCCCTCGGCCCACAGGGGAAGCTGGTAGGCGTACTGATCGGAGAGTTCCACCACGTCGAAGGAATTGGGGTCGCTGACGCCGGCGCGCTTGCAGGCGCGTTCGGCCGCTTTTTTCAGGGCGAAGTTTCCGGCCAGATCCCGGTCGCCCAGAAAGAAGCTGTCCATGCAGTTGCCCGTGCCGGTGATCCAGACGGGTTTGTCGGTGATCTTGCGGGCGATTTCCTCGGATGCCAGCACCAGGCCCACCGCACCGTCGGAGACCGGGTAGGCGTGGAGCTGCCGGATGGGATCGGCCAGCAGGTCGGATTTCATGACTTGATCGGCGGTGACCGGATCGAGGCCGGTAATATAGGGATTTTTGCCGCCGTTTTTCCGGGCTTCCACCACCACCCTGGCCAGCTGTGCATCGGAAATACCCGATTTTTGCGCATAGGCCTGGGCCTGGAGGCCGGCGGCCGCGCAGAAGTCGAGCCCCACCGGCCGGGTGTAGAAGGGGTCGAAAGCCACATGGGTGACCATGTTGCGGCTTTTGCCCTGGGATTCCTTGCAATGGCCGATGATCAGGACCATGTCGTTGTGCCCCGAGGCGATGGCGGCCAGTCCGTAGTAAACCGCCTGGATGCCTTCCTGGGCCACTTTTTCCTCGCATCCGAAATGGGCGCCCAGCACGTCGGTCATGGCATTGTCTGAAATGGTGCGGGCGTCGAATATGTCATCGGAGACGTTGATGGACATGTCGATTCCCTGCACTTCGGGACGGTGGCGGGAAAATGTGACCTCCACCTGCTCTCTTAGCTTTTCCAAAACCTCCAGGGCCATGCCCTGGAACCGCTGGTCCCACTTGCTGCGCTCGTATGTCGTCTGCGCAACCGCACAAATTGCAACTTTTCTTGCCATGTCGTGCCCCTCCTTGAATTGGTCGGTATTTAGGCTGAAGGCTGAAGGATAGATTTCCCGGCACTCAGCTGTTCTTCTTACTTATGCTCCTGTTTATGGCTCTCGCAAAAACCGCTGAGGACACCCCCCAACTCCCCTCAATGGGACACCCCCCAACCCCCCTCAAGGGGGGATTCGGCTTTATATCCCATGGAAAATTCCCCCCTCGAGGGAACATCCCCTTTGATTCCCCCCTTGAGGGTACATCCCCTTTTTATTCCCCCCTGAGGGTACATCCCCTTTTTATTCCCCCCTCGAGGGGGGTAGGGGGGTGTTTCGGCACTGGCGAAAGGTTATTTTCACAATTTATCGCCCATTCTGCGTAAATTGGTGATGCCCCTCCGTGTAGCAGTTCCAGAAGTCGCCGCGCCGGATGGCCCGGATGATGCTGTCCTTGTTCCGCTTGCAGTCCATTTCGATCCAGGCCCGGCCACACCCCAAGCGGGTGTGGGAGTCGTCGGTGGCCACCTTGGAAAACGGAATTTCCCCGGTTTCGTATTCGGGGGTCCGAAAGCCCTTGGAGGTGACCTCCACCGCGTCGATGGGAAACCGTTTGGCCACCGAGGTGATGCGATCGATCACTTTCTCCATGGGGAGGTCGAGTTCCGACGGGTGATTGAAGATGTGCAGCCGCTCCTTGTCCCCCTTGATCCGGTTGACATGGACGTATCCTTTTTCAAACACCGTGAGTTCCAGCCCCTTGAAGATGATCATGTCGGTTTGAATCGTTTTGATGACATCATAGCAGTTGGGCCGGAGCAGATAGTCGTGATCCGTCAGTGCGATGAAATCAAATCCCAGCGCTGTGTAGATTTTCACCACCTCTTCGACGCTCAATTCTCCGTCCGAGCAGGTGGTGTGTACGTGAAGTGCCCCTTTTAACAGCATGATTTACGATGAAGATTCTTCGAAAAGGTTGTCGACGCCGCCCAGGATGAACTCTACCGCATCCCGGCCGATGTTTTTCAGGTCCTCGGCCCGGTTCTGCCACATGATGTACTGGTAGGCGACCCGCTCGTAGATGCCCATGATGGAGACTGCGACCACTTCTGCGGAAAATTTGCCGGTGTAGACCAGTCCCTGCTTTTCACAGACCGTGGTCAGGGCGGTGAGCACGTCGTTCGTGCACTTGTCGAACAGGGCCTTTCGGTGCTGCTCCACTTCGGAGCTCTTGCCCACCGATTCCCGGAAAAGGATGGCGCACTTTTCCGGGTAATTGACGCAGAAATCCTCGAAAAAGGCATACCCCGCGCGTTTGAAAGCTTCCTTGGTGGATCCCTGCGCTTTGAAGGCCTTGCCCAGGATGCTCCTGAGCAGGTAGCCGATTTCGTCCATCAAATGGACCAGCAGGTCCTCCTTGTTCTTGAAATAAAAGTAGACCGCTCCCACCGACACTTCGGCCGCATCGGCGATCTGCTCCATACTGGCCTTGGTGTAGCCTTCCCGGGCAAACAGCTTCTCCGCGGCCGCCAGGATGGTCTGGTACCGGTGCTCCCGCTCCCGCTGGCGCCGGAGCGCCGATTTGGACAGCTTCTCCGTATTGTTTTCTTTCTTTCCGGGCATATTGCTCCTTTCTCCTAATTGCGGAGCCCCAGGGCATTGTCGCCGATCTTGACCCTGGCGATTTCCGTGGAGGTGCCGGCGATCTGGCCGTACTTGGCGCAGCGGTAGGCCCGCTCCACGTCGTTTCCGGCCAGGTACCCGGCGCCGCCGAGAATTCGTAGTGCTTCGCCGGTCACGGTTTCGGATGATTCCGTGCAGAACACCTTGGCGCATTGCGTCAGGGATTCGGCTTCCCGGGGATTGGCTTGGACCGTCCAGGCCGACCGGAAGGCAAACAGCTGGGATGTCTGGAAGAGGGTCAGCATCTCTGAAAGCTTGAAACCGATCTCCTGGTAGGCAATGATGGGCTTTTTGCCGCTCTTGTGGGTCTTGGCATAGGTTTTGGCGGTTTCGAACGCGCTTTTCATCAGTCCCAGGCTGATACCCGTGAGCACCTGGTTTTCGAACATCCGGATCCGGGCCGGCAGATCGGTGCTGCCGGCAGAAATCACCTGGTCCGCCGGGATCTGGCAGCTGTCCAGCTCGATGTCGGCAATGAGTGCGCCGTCATAGCCCACGGTGTGCTTGCGCGCTCCCACGGTCAGGCCCGGCGTGTTCTTTTCGATCATGAAGATCACCGGGTGATCGTTCATAATTTCCGGCCACCGCAATCCAGTCGGCGATGGGGGCGTTGATCACATACTGCTTTCGGCCGTTGACCGTGACGAAATTCCCGTCTTTTACCCCGAGAGTTTCCAGGGGGGCGTTGTCGATATTGAGGCTGTCCTCGGATAAGGCCACTGCCCCCAGCAGTTTTCCGGAAAGCAGAGGGGCCAGCCATTTTTCCTTTTGGGCATCGTTTCCCCAGGAGGAGATGATCCGGCCGAACACGTGGGTGCTCTGCCCCACGGACAGGGCCAGGGAGGGGGAGATGGCGGCCACCACTTCCATTGCGCCCATGAGGGTAATCAGGCCGTTTGTGCCCGCCACCGGTTCGATTCCCAGTTTCAGATAGGGGGTGAGGGCCAGCAGCGAGAGGACCGGGTCCAGGTATGCCCGGCTCTGGTCCGGATCGTTTAAGGCGGCGGCCTTTTCATCCGCATAGGGGGTGACCAGTTCATGGAGCTTTATGAAGAAGGTGAATTCCTGTTCGGTGAAGTCGTAGTTCATGCGGGCTCTCCTATATTAAATCAATTTGGAAATGATCATCTTCTGAATATCCGAGGTCCCGCCGCCGATGGGGGCCAGGCGGCTGTCCCGGAAGATCCGCTCCATGTCGTATTCATGGCAGTACCCGTAGCCGCCGAACAGCACCATGGCATCGTTTGCCGGGGCCATGCTCCAGTCGCCCACGAACAGCTTGGCCACGGCCGCTTCCAGGTGGTTCAAGGGCCGGCCCTGGTCCTTGCACCAGGCGATGCGGTAGACCAGGCTGCGGGCGGCTTCTCCGAAGATGCGGATGTTGGCGATCTTGTGCTTGATGGCCTGAAACTGGGAAATGGTGCGGCCGAACTGCTCCCGCTTTTTGGCATATTCCACGCACCGGTTGAGCATGTAGGTGGAGGCGCCGATAAAGGGGGCGAGCAGCGCGCTCCGGTCCCATTCCACCGTCTGCAGCGACATGTTGAACCCGTCGCCCTCTTTGCCCAGCAGGTTTTCGGCCGGGATCACGCAGTCGTTGAAGAACAGCTCCGAGGTCTGGGAGGTGCACACCCCCATCTTGATGAGATTGGGGCCGGCGGAAAAGCCTTTGGTGTCTTTATCCACTATGAAGGCCGATATGCCGGCGTGCTTCTTTTCCGGTTCGGTCTTGGCGTACACCACCGCCACGTCGGAGATGGGGCCGTTGGTGATAAATATCTTGCTGCCGTTCAACACATAGGAGTCGCCCTGCTTCTCGGCGGTGGTGGCCATGGAGGCCACGTCCGAGCCGGCATTGGGTTCGGTCAGCCCCATGCAGCCGATCCATTCGCCCGAAGCCAGTTTGGGGATATATTTTTTCCGCTGTTCCTCGGTGCCGTGGCGGAAGATGGTGTCCGCGCACAAAAAGGTATGGGCGCCGTAGGCCAGCGTCAAACCGCCGTCCACTCCGGCCTCGCCCAGGGCTTCGCCCGCCATGACGGTGGTAATGACGTCCGCGCCGCCCCCCCCGTAGGCTTCCGGAAAGTGAAGCCCCAGAATACCGAAATTCCCCAGCTTGCGGAAGGATTCGAAATCAAACTGCTTCTTGAGTTCAAACTCCTGGACCCTCGGGACGATCTCCTTTTTGGCGAACCGGATGATCTCCTTTTTGAACATCAGCTGTTCTTTGGTGAATTCAAAATCCATCTGCGTCTCCCATGCTTTTTTTCCGGTTAAATTGAACGTGGATCCGATAGGTTAAAGCGATTATGCTTTTTAATACAGTTCATAACTAAAATCTGATTCAACATTAGAATCAGGTTCAATTGATGTCAAGATTTATTTTTGAAGTAGATTCAGAATACAAGTCATACTGGATCGACCAATATAGTAATTTAATTATTTGAACAATCCACTACTTCAGCAGGGAGATATGGTGGTTCCCGATAATATCCCCGTATTATAATGATCAGCCAATACGATTAGATTCGACAACCATAGAAAACACAAAGGAGCGCGATCATGGAAAAGTATACGATCCGGGGGCTTGCCGATATCGAGGAAATCGAAAAGATTCCCTGCAGCGAACGCGTAAAGGAAAAAAATACGGTGGAACTGCTGGAGAAGGGGGCCGCGATCAACCCGGATGCGGTGGCCATCAGTTTCCTTTTAAACGGTGACACCTATGATCAGCCCATGCCCATCACTTACGAGACCCTCATGGGCAAAATCCGCCAGACCGCCAATCTGTTTCATGATCTGGGGGTGGGGCCGGAAGATGTGGTCACCTATGTGCTCCCCAATCTTCCCCAGACCCACTATGTGCTCTGGGGGGCGGAAGCCGCGGGTATTGCCAATCCCATCAATCCGCTGCTGGAAGGGGCCACCATCCGGGATATCTGCAATGCGGCAAAAACAAAGGTCCTGGTAACCCTGGCCGACCTGCCGGGAACGGAGATGTGGAAGAAAATCGATGCCATCCGTTACCAGATCCCCACCCTGACCCATGTGGTGCAGATCATGGGCAAGAGTGACCCGGCCCAAAATATCACGGGATACGAGGAGGCGGTGGAAACCTTTCCCGCAGACCGCTTCATATTCGATCGCACAATCGATAAAGACGACATCGCTTCCCTCTATCATACCGGGGGGACCACGGGGACGCCCAAACTGGCCCGGCGGACCCATTACAACGAAGTGGTGATGGCCTATGACCTGATCATCATGGGCGGGTTCGAGCCGCGCATGACGCTGTTGTGCGGATTGCCCCTGTTTCACTGCAACGGCACCATCGTCACCGGGCTTGCCCCCTTTTCCTTCGGCGCCCACGTGGTGATGCTCTCTCCCATGGGGTACCGGGACCCGGGCATCATGAAAAATTTTTATAAAATCGTGGATCTCTACCGTGCGGAGACCTTCTCCGCGGTTCCCACTATCCTGTCCGTGCTGCTGGACATCCCGGTGGGGGATGCCAATATCTCCTCGCTGCGTTATGCCATCTGCGGGGCTGCGCCTCTGAGCGTGGAGCTGTTCAAGCGGTTCGAGGCCCACACCGGCATGCGGGTGCTGGAAGGATACGGCCTGACTGAAGGGGCGGTGGCCTCGGCCATCAACCCCAGAGACGGCGAGCGCAAAGTCGGCAGCATCGGCATCCGCATGCCCTACCAGCAGATGAAGACCGCCGTTTTAGATGATGAGGGAAATTACGTGCGGGATGCCGCGGTGGGCGAGATCGGGGTGGTGGCCATCAAGGGGCCCAATGTGTTTAAAGGATATGTGGAGGAGATCCACAACCAGAAGATCTGGCTGCCCGACGAATTTTTCAACACCGGGGATCTGGGACGGATGGACGCGGACGGCTATTTCTGGCTCACCGGCCGCAAAAAAGAGCTGATCATCCGGGGCGGGCACAACATCGACCCGGCCGCCATCGAGGAGCCGATCTACAAGATGCCCAACATCAAAATGGTGGCCGCCGTGGGCCGCCCGGACCCCCATTCCGGGGAGGTGCCCGTGGCCTACGTGGAGGTGGCGGAAGGATCGGGTGTGAACGCGGACCAGGTCATGGCCTGGGCAAGGGACCACGTGGGTGAAAAAGCGGCCGTACCCAAGGAGGTGGTTATCACGCCCCAGATCCCATTGACCCCGGTGGGTAAGATCTTCAAACCGGCCCTACGCTGGGATGCCACCAAACGGGTCTATGAACAGGAACTGGCCGCCCTGGGCGATATGGTCCAATCGGTCGCTGTAACCGTGGGCGAGGACAAAGTCCACGGTACAATCGTCAAGATCGCCGTCAAGCCCGCCGCCGGAACGGATATAGCCGCCGTCAGGGAAAAAATCGCCGAGGTGTTGTCGCGCTACACGCTGTATTATGAGGTGGAGCCGGCATAAAACATTTCGGCTCACTCTGGCATGTCTTATCCATGTAACTGTAGGTTGTGTTCCCTTCTCCCCCCTTTTTTCAAAGGGGGGCGGGGGGGGATTTCAGATTCCGGCCAACCCGTCCCCCTCAACATTCTTTTCCAACGTTTTCCAAAATGTTCCGATTGACACACCCGCCCGCGCAGTGCCGCTTTCCTCTTTATCGATTTTCTCCAACGGAACGGGCGGCTGACAAACCCACAGGGGGGAGCCGGTGGTAAACGATATCGGACTGGCCGCCCTCACGCTGCTGGTGGCCGAATCCGATCCCGCAAAAAAAGAGATCATGATACGGCTGATCATGACCATGCTGGCCGGGAGCCCAGGGGGCTTCAACGCCATCCGGCCGTGTCCGTCGCTGAAGTTTGCAGGGGTAAGCCGGCCGCTTGCAAGTCGCGCCAGAGGTTGCGGCGGCGTTTATGTACCTCTCGCCACTTCACCAGGGTGCGGTGGTATTCGTTGCAGTTCAATTCTAAAAGGGCCTTCATCCACTTGGCGTGTGACTCGTAATTGGAGCCAGATGCCTGGGACGGATCGGGAATGAGATCTGAAATGCGACTTTTCCAGATTTCCATGATTGCCGGGAAGAAGCGGTCCGCCTCTATTCCGCACAGTGCCTCGCGGCGGCATTTGTCCAGCATCCGGTCATCGGGTTCACCAGACAACACCGCTTTGCAAAATGCCGGATGCTTCATTTCCAGGTTCCCGGTTTCCGAGAGATCCTTGGTGAGACGGGCCAGGA
The DNA here is from genome assembly GCA_963826785.1 of uncultured delta proteobacterium. Taxonomy (GTDB): domain Bacteria; phylum Desulfobacterota; class Desulfobacteria; order Desulfobacterales; family Desulfosalsimonadaceae; genus CAWGYD01. The sequence continues at coordinate 6,844 of CAWGYD010000006.1, read as the reverse complement.
GGGGCCATTGTTCCCGGAAAATCTTTTTGTCCGATGCCATCCGGTTCAGCCATGCTTCTAATTTCTGGAAAAAGGCCTCCTTTTGCACTGCCGGATCGAGAAGAATCTCGATCAGCCAATGGACCCAGCCATACCAGTGGGGTGTTTTGCCTGCAATCCGCATCCGGACACTGCTCGAAGCCATTTCGTCCGTCCATTCACGAATCAGCGGTTCAAGAAATTTCTGAATTTCGCTGCCGGATTCTTCCTTATAGGCGTCAGCGACCGCATCCCAGTTCTGACGGTCCATGAAAATGATCCGCTGAAGTCTGGCCGCGGCGCTCCTTCCCGGGTTTCCGGTCGAAGCGGCTGCCTTGGACCAGATTTCCAGCATCGTGGAGATATCCGGGTCCCTTTCCCTGCAGAGGAACCTGTTTCCCAACAGACAATCCTCGGGATACCAAACTTTTCCATCCGCAAGATGAAGGAAAGTGGAGAATGTATCCACCAGGCAGGATTCGGTTTGTGCAAAATCTTCTTTCTGAAATATATCATTTACAAGCGGAGGGCCGTAGCGCCAGTTTTTGGCAAGATGGGTCCGGCAGGTCTTTAAAAATTCCGCTGGATCGAATCGGCCCGAATACATATGGAAAATATCATGCCAGAGGCTATAGGTCATTTCCACGTCAAACCGGTCGCGTTCCCCGCCAAGGCAGGTATGAACATGCCGGCATACCTCCTCCGGAAGGCTGGAGAAAAAAGAGATGCATTCCTCTCGATCCAGAGAAACAAGATCAATTGATTTTCCAAGCGAAAATATCTTTTCAAGGAATATGCCTCCTGCATTGACTTCGTTTTTCGCTCCCAGCCAATACCATTTCAAAACACAGCGGGTGGTGTTTGCTTCCAGATCACATCCATCCTGATATTCCGCACCCATCCATTCCGGATAGTCACGGATCCCGAGAACAATCTGTTCCAGCGCGTCCCTGAAAAGATCCGGTTCCTGAACCAGATCATATACTTCATCTATGCAGTCGAGCATCTGCGCTGCCCCGGTTTCCAGGTCCGCGGCAAGCGTGGGCCCGTCAAAATACGGCGCCTCCCAGGAATTCTCCTGGTATGCGTATCTTCCCGCTTCATCGCCGAGTTCGGATATGATGATAGACCATTTGCCCCACAATGCTTCCCAGTTTGCAAGCATCCGGCCTTCCGATTTGATATTCCGTGCCGGGGTCCCGGTAATATCCGTGATTTTGTCTCTGCCAAGGGTAAGGATTTTGCCCACGGCTTCGGCCATATCCGCATCGGACTTGCGCAGACGTTCCATCAGCGCGGTTTTATCCGCTTACGGTAAAAACCGCATCCAGTAAAAGGGAAAGCTGCTCGGTGGTGAGCGATTCCAAAAGGAGTTTTCCAATCATCTGTTTGCCTGATTTCATCCCTGTGTCCCCTGAAAAACGATTCCACCCGCCTCAAGTTTTTGCCCACCCTCGGGCATCTCCGTTGCGGGATCCGTCGTTTTTTTTTATAGTTATGCCTGATTATTGCCGCCGTGCACAATAGCACTGGATGGGCATCATTACAAAACCTATCAGAAAATCCCGTCTCCTGTTTGCAATAACACGTGCTTCGGGTGCCTTTCCAAACGGGACGACAGATCCGGATTCGCCAAACCCTGGCAGCGCCTCGATTTCAAACCCACTCACTCAGGAAGAAATCGTGTGAAAAGATGGTAGCCTGACTTCGGCAACGAGTACAGGAAAGAAAAGCGCCTGCGGGGAGAGGATGGTTTTCATTAACTTCAACAGCAATGGAAATGGTGAAAAAAGCCGGATTTTTTTAAAGAGCGCGCTTGAAAAAGTGGGATAATGGAAGGGGCTATGGCAACCATGCCGTGAATTTAAGTGTGTTTAGAACGAGCAATATCAGTAGAGTTCTTGATTTTTATCAATCAAAGTCCGGAGGTCAAGTTTTTCACAATATATTGTGCTGATCTCTGAATCATTAATTTCAGGTATGTTATCGATAGTCCTCCCAGCTGAAAGACCCAGCAATGCTGTCGGTCCATAGCCGCATGTTGCATTCGTGAACCATTGGCCAGATCCTTTTGCCAATCTTATGTTATTTTAATTGTTTGACATTGTAATTCTTTTCTTTGTACGGTTCTCAGAAGAACCAGATAAAAATTACACCGGATACATGGAGAGAATACACTGGAGAAGAGGGGAATAAATCCAATTGCGTTTTATCGCCTAATATTACCTATGGCGATATTATTCTTGTTTCTTCTCACCATATTCGGAATAATCAAAGATGGATCTTTAATCCTTACTACTCTTTTCCTTTCACCGTTAATATTTATAGTTTGCATAGCATTATCGGCCTCGGTATTAGGTTCAAACATATCCGATAAAGAAAGTATCAATAAAATAGCTTTAGCAGGGCTGTTACTCAATTTTTTCCTGTTTATTTTAAGCCTTATTTTATTTCTTATTAACTTGATGGATTTCGGGCCTCCACCATAAAATACAACCATTCAATATTTAAATCAGAGCCACGAATTCTTTCCAGTGCTTACAGCAATTCTGCCTTGTCTGCCTCAAAAAAATTTGAACTGACAATCCTCGGCACACTGATGATTGCATTACTGTCAGGCCATAGCCGCATGATGCATCGCGAGTGTTTTGATCTTGCGCCTTCATCGTGTTTGGAAAGTTCGCATGAAACGTTGCCTCAGCATATTTTTTGGTAAAAAATTTCCTTGCTTGTTTGTACCAAAATTGGTACTTATTATTTATGAATGAATTGAAGAGACTCACTGCCAGATTTTATCGGACAGAATCCGGAGGCGAACCAGTTAGGGAGTGGTTAAGGAAACTTGGCCGGCCGGATTGCACGCTTATCGGCGAGGACATCATGACAGTGGAGTTCGGTTGGCCTATTGGAATGCCAACATGTAAACCGATGGGAAAAGGGTTGTTTGAGATCCGGACCAACCTTCCCGGCAACCGAATTTCCCGAGTCCTATTTTGTGTCAAGGAAGGACAGATGTTTTTGCTTCATGGGTTTATCAAAAAAACTCAAAAAACTGAAAAAGCGGATCTGGATTTGGCTTTAAAACGTAAGAATGATTTGGAGGAAAAATAAACATGAATAACAGGCATATCGGCTCAAAATTTGATGATTTCCTTCAAGAAGAAGGGATTCAGACTGAGGTGACGACCCGGGCTTTGAAAAAGGTCCTTGCCTGGCAGATCACCGAAACTATGAAAAAAGAGGGACTGAGCAAAACGAAAATGGCGGCCAGGATGAAAACCAGCCGCTCTGCGTTGGATCGGCTGCTTGATCCGGGAAATACTTCGGTTACACTCCAGACCATGGATCGAGCCGCTATAGTTTTAGGAAAGAGGCTCCATGTTGAACTTATGGATGCTTAGGGACCGTAAATACACCGGATTTATTTCCGAACCCCCTCCAATTACGATAATCTTTCTATGTGTTCCCCTTCCGTTTTTCTATCTTTCCGCTCATTAGTGAGAACCAATGCGTCGGCCCCGGTTGCACATAACTATTCCGGCAGTATCGCAATGCATCCAGGCAGTAAACTTGCCATCCCCTGGCGCAATCCTGCTGCATTTCCCCATGAAACTTTAATCTGACAATCCTCAGCGGGCCAATTTCCGCATTACTGGAAGACCATAGCCGCATGGCTTCCTGTCCTTTAGCCCATCAATATTGTGCAGCTTTAATCATGGGATGATTCACCTGTCAATTCAAACAGACATGTATATATTTAATGAGCCGTATTCACTCAATTGAAATCAACCAAACAAAACAGCGATATGGACATGAATGACTCAGGTACTCAAAAGATAGAAGATGCGCGTCTATTTGCCGAGAGCATTGTCGAAACCATTCGGGAACCCCTCCTGGTGCTTGGCAAAGACCTGAAAGTGGTAGCCGCCAATCCTGCCTTTTACCGGAAATTCAAAGCGGAAGAGGCTGAAACGGAAGGTAAGCGCATCTATACCCTGGGCAATCGCCAATGGGATATTCCGGCACTACGAGAATTGCTTGAAAAAATTATTCCGGAAAATGCCAATTTTGAAAACTTCGAGATGGAGCATGATTTTCCGGATCTCGGCCACCGGATCATGCAGCTCAATGCCCGGAAGTTAGACCAGAAAGGCGGTAAAGAGAATCTTATCCTGCTGGCCATTGAGGATGTTACCGAACAAATCGAATCCCGCCGCGAGTTGGAGGAAGCAGAAGCCCGGCTTCGAAAATTTGTGGAAGAAATCAACAGCATCATCATTGAACTCAACCGCAATGGCGAGATCCGATTTTCAAACCGGTTCACAGAAAAAATATTTGGCTATTCACGCGATGAACTCATCGGGAAAAACATAGTCGGCACCATTCTGCCCGAGCGGGACAGTCAGGGAACGGACAATACGAATCTTATTGCCGATCTGTTTCGCAACCCGGAACGCTATTATTTCAATGAAAGCGAAGGGCGCACAAAGGATGGCGAGAAGATCTGGATATCCTGGAGCAGCCGCCTTTTTACGGACCCTGAAAATAATGAAACTTCCATTTTGATTGACGGCAACGACATGACGCCTGTGCGTGATCTCAGGAGGCAAGCCCGGGAGGCATTCAATATCGTGAACGCATCAAAAAATGCGATACTCGGCATTGATACAGAAAGAACCTGCCGGTTTGCCAATCGTGCCTTTGCCGAACTGGTGGGGAAAAAAGCGGAAGCAATCGAAGGCGCCATCCTGGACCAGACAGGACTGCCGGAGGATATTCTCGGTCCGCTAAACAAGGCCGTTGACGATGCTTTCCTGAAAAAAGAGGATCAGGCAATTGAAATCGCATATGACGATCGGTTTGTAATGATACAAGTGGAACCTGAATATGAGACTGACTTCAAAAAAGTTGGATCAATTATCTATATCAACGATATTACCGCACGCAAGCAGACCGAGGAGGCCCTGCGGGAAAGTGAAGCGAAGTTCCGGTCCGTCTTTGAACAGTCTGCCATCGGCATGGGGCGTGTCAGTTTCACCGATGCCCGCTGGATCGATGTGAATGACGCATTTTGTAGTATGCTTGGCTACACTCGCGAAGAAATGCAAGCGACGCCCTGGCCGGATATTACGCATCCGGAGGATGTCGATTTGGGCCTTATCCCTTTCCGGCAGATGGCGGCCGGTGATCTGGAAAGCTATTCGGTTGAAAAACGCTTTATTCATAAGCACGGCCACTATGTGTGGGCGTCCTTGACGCTTTCCATGGTGCGGGACAGTCACGGTTCACCGGATTATGAAATCGCCATTATTGAAGATATAACCAAGCGCAAAAAAGCCGAAGAAGCCCTGCAGCATCTGACGGATACCCTTGAGCAGCAGGTGGTTGAACGCACCAGACTGGCAAAAACCCGGGCGCGACAGCTACAGAAACTGGCCATGGACCTTGTTGAGGCCGAAGAGCGGGAGCGCCGGCGGATTGCCAATCTTTTGCATGATGATCTGCAGCAACTCCTGGTGGGTGCGCGGATGCAGGTGCAGTCGGCAAGAGATGCGCATCCTGCCATCGATCGCCTCAAAAAAATCGAGCATCTGCTGACCGAATCCATTGAAAAGTCCCGGCATCTATCGCACGAGTTGACTCCCCCGGTACTTCAACATGCAAATCTGTCCACCGCCGTCGAGTGGCTGGCCAATCGGATGGCGGATCAATTCGGCCTTCATGTCCGCCTCGAAACAGAAGCCATGCAGCAAATCGAAAACGCCCCCCTGAAAGTATTTTTATTCCGCGCCGTACAGGAACTGCTTTTCAACACTGCCAAGCATGCCGGGGTAGACAGCGTGCAGGTGGTCCTTTCCCGAAACGGCGACAACCTGATCATAGAGGTGAGCGATCAGGGACAGGGGTTTATCCCCGAGGCGCTTTCCACAAGCGGCAAAATCGGATTGGGTCTGACGGGCCTGAAAGAGCGCACCCGCTCCATCGGGGGCAGTCTGAACATTGAGAGCGCGCCCGGCAAGGGCAGCCGCTTTACCATAACGGTTCCGCTAAACCTTGTGACAATGGGTGAACCGGACAAAGCCGCTACGGCGGCAGAAAATCGGCCGACTGCATCTATACCGCCACCTTCAGCAACCCGGCCCAAAACGCGGGTGCTTTTTGCCGACAATCATAGGGTCATCCGGCAGGGCCTGATCAGCATGGTTTCATTACAGCCGGATATCCAGGTGGTGGGTGAAGCAGAAAATGGCGAAGAAGCCTTGGAATCGACTCGCCGCCTGAAACCCGATGTGGTTATAATGGATATTTTAATGCCGAAGATGGATGGTGTGGAGGCGACCCGGCACATCAAAGCCGAATTGCCTGGAGTGCGCGTGATCGGCCTTTCCATGCATGGAAATGAACAGATCGCGAAAACCATGCGCGAAGCCGGGGCCGAAGCATTTGTGAATAAAACCGCATCCACCGAAGAACTTCTAAATGCGATTTACGGGACCTCTAATCGAATTTAGAAAATTTCACCACGATTATTTTCGGTTCAGACTGCATATAGCCACATTGTTCTTGCTGAATTTTTTCCCCTGCACTTTGCAAAAGACATTCCTCAAATTTGATCATCTTCCCCGTGGCCGGCGCATGGCTAATTTTAACAACCCTGAGCATCCCAAGGTTAGCCCGCACCACTCCTGCGAAGTCATCTTATTTATTCCAGCAATCAATACTTTTCCATGGTGAATTCTTTTTCTATCATCATGAATTGTGAAGAATTTCAGCTATCTCTTAAACTCCAAAGCAGCAGAAGGTAAAATTAATCGCTGAGGGTGTC